>NZ_OZ000530.1:7500-3445000 GCF_945994535.1 Shinella sp. WSC3-e | reverse complement strand
CAATGGGATGCTGGATTGCGTAATGGCGCCGAACTGTGGCGGCAGCTTCGCCTGGCTGGTTTTGGCGGAGGCCTGCGTGTTGTCACCGAATGGGCAACGAGACGAAGACGGGCCGAAAAAGGCTGAAAGTGGACTCGGTCATGCTCCCGCCGCGCGTACCGTTGTTCGCCTGATGACCCTCGAGCGCAACAACCTGACCAAGGCTCAAACCATGACGGTGGCCGCCATCGAAGAGAGGCTGCCGGACCTTGTGGAGGCCAGGGATATCGTCGAGAGCTTCCATGGCATGTTGCGCCGCAAGTCCTCCGGTGATCTGGAGGGCTGGATCGAACGCGCGGCGAAAAGCCTGGTCGCATCATTCGCGAATGGCGTTATCCGAGACCGAGCCGCAATCCAGAATGCGATAACCTCCCAGTGGTCCAATGGCCAGACGGAAGGCCAGATCACAAAGCTCAAGCTCATCAAGCGCCAGATGTACGGCCGCGGGAAACTTGATCTGCTTGAGGCACGTATCGTCGGAGTGCCGTGATGTCATCGAGATTGCGTCAGAGCCAATATTGGACGCCGATTGACACTCGATCAAGGAGACGCCGCAGTCCGTCAGCGTTGTGACGAGCGCGCGCATCAAGGACAGCGGCATGACGACCGTCGAGGATGCGTTGAGCCGCACCACGGGTATCACGGTCTCCGCCACGGGCGGTGAGCGCAGCAATTATTATGCGCGCGGTTTCCAGGTCGAGAACCTCATGGTCGATGGCCTGCCGATCAGCCATGATTCCGATACGGTCGGCTCGGCGACGCTTACCATGTACGACCATATCGAAGTGGTGCGCGGGGCGACTGGGTTGCTGGAAGGCGCCGGAAGCCCCTCGGCATCGATCAACCTGGTGCGCAAGCGCCCGACGGATATACAGCAGATCTCCGTTTCGGGTTCTGTCGGCAGCTGGGCGGATTATCTCGGCATGCTCGATGCCAGCGGCCCGCTCAACGAGGCGGGCACACTGCGCGGCCGCATGGTCACGTCTCTGCAGGATGCCAATACGTTCACCCAGGAGTACGAGCACAAGCGTCAACTCTATTACGGTGTTCTCGAAGCCGACGTGACCGACGTGACGATGCTCACTCTCGGCGGTTTCTACAACAAGGAGAAGAACCTCGGTGCGGACTGGAACGGCCTGCCGACCCGGCCGGATGGCTCGTTCTACGATTTCGACCGTTCCGTCCGCTCCAGCCCATCCTGGACCTACTGGAACAAGGAGAATGTCAACGTCTTCGGTGAGGTGAGGCACGAATTCGAGAACGACTGGTTGCTGAATCTCAAGGGTAGCTATGTCGATGCTGAGATGGATATGCTTGGTGCCTCGCTCTATCGGCTCGATCTGACGAAGGACGTGCTGGAGTACAATGTCGGCTAGTATCACTACCATCACAAGCAGACCGCATTGGATGCGAACCTGCAGGGCTCGTTCGATTTCCTGGGCCGCACGCACGAACTGTCGATCGGCGCGAATTATCGCCGCGACAATCACGACGACGGACCGGGCGGCTGGCCGTCCTCCTTCCCCTATCAATTCGATCCGTTCAGCTGGCAGACGTCGATCGACGTGCCGATGCCGGCCTTCAACTATCTCTGGGAACGGCAGGCAAATGCCGTCAACTACGGCGCCTACGCCACGGCGAAGTTCAATATCGCTGATCCGCTAGCGATTCGTTCTTCCGCAGCGCGACCTATACGGAAGGCGCGGCCTTCTCGGCGGATGCCAGGTTCACGCCCTATGTTGCCGCGACCTATGACGTCACTGACATGTTCACCGTCTACGGCAGCGTGACGTCGATTTTCAAGCCGCAGAACTATACGGCTGCAGGGGGCGGGTTGCTGGCTCCAGTCGAGGGCACCAACTATGAGGTCGGTGTGAAGGCGGAGACGCTGGACGGTCGGTTCAACGCGAGCCTCGCGCTGTTTTGGATCGATCAGACGAACCTGCCCGTGCAGCTTCCTACAAGTGCGTGTGGTGGCGCGCCGGAGTGCTATTCGACCGCCGGGGCGGTTCGAAGCCGTGGCTTCGAGGCTGAAGTTTCCGGTCTGATCACCGACGATTGGCAGGTCTTTGCAGGCTACACCTATGTCAATGCGCGCTTCGCGAAGGATTCCACGACGGGCCTCGCGGGCGACCGCTATGGTCGCGACAAGCCGCAGCATATGCTGACTTTGTCGACGGTCTACATGCTTCCAGGTGAGCTGGAAAACTGGCGTGTCGGCGCCTCTGCACGCATCCAGAGCGCAATCGAGGGCAATGTGCGCGGCTACATGAACGCCAGGCAGGGCGGTTATGGTCTTGTCGACCTCATGGCTGCCTACAAGCCGAATGAACACACCGAGTTCAAGCTCAACGTCTACAATCTCTTCGACAAGTCCTACTACAAGAGTGTCGGGTATACGGACAATGCGAACATCCTCGGCGCGCCGCGCAGCTTCATGCTGACCGGCATCTACAAGTTCTAGCTCCCGAGGCGGTTCGCCGGACCGCCTGTTTGGGAATGAGGAAAGAATCCCGAACCATAAACTTGACATTTTTATGCAACTTTATAGGTTTGGGGCTCCAACCGTCCGGACGTGCACTATCGGGTCGGCGGCTTGGGCACCGATTTCCTGCACGAGCCCGACGCAATGACCACCTCCGCAACCGACCTTCAAGATGACCTCATGTCGGTCTATCTGCGGCATTGGAAGATGTTGCGCAGCGCCTTGAAGCGCCGCACCGGCTCGCATGAACTGGCGGAGGAGGCGATGCAGGAGACCTGGATTCGCCTGTCGCGCATGAAGGACGAACCTGCCATCATTCACGATCATCAGGCGCTGCTGCTGCGCATCGCCGGTAATATCGCCATCGATCTTGCCCGCCGGGAAAACCGGCATCGCGCCCGCTGCGTGAGCGATGACACGCTCTACGAGGCGATCGCCGATACCTATCCCTCGCCGGAGGTCTTCGCGATCGACCGGGACCAGTTGCGGTTTCTTGCGCTGGCACTGGCGGAGTTGCCGACGAAAGCCCGCAAGGCCTTGCTGCTCAGCCGGTGCGACGGCCTCTCTCATCGCGAGATCGCCGGAAAGCTGCGTGTTTCGGAAAGCATGGTGGCGAAGTATCTGGCGCAGGCGCTGCGCCATTGCCGCGATCATTTTCGCGCGTCTTCATGATCGTTTCGTTCTTCCGCTGCAAATCGGGACAGGCCGCATCGTCCTTGTTATAGGCTGATGGAGCTTGGAAGAGGGCGAAACGTGTCCGGGAAAAAACGGAAACAGGCAGATATTGCGCTAAGCGACCAGGCGATCGAATGGCTCGTGCTGCTCCATTCCGGCAAGGCCAATGATACCGACCGCGCGGCCTTTGCCGCATGGCGCGAACAATCCCCGGAACACTGCCTTGCGGCCGAGGAGGCCGAAGCCATCTGGCACGGCTTGGGCGTCGTCGGAAACGAGGCGCGGGGCAGGGAGCGCCGCGTTACGACCCGCCGGGCGCTTCTTGGCTCCGCCGGCGTCGCGTTTCTGGGTATAGGGGCTTATCGGTCAGGTCTGCTTGGCCCCGCCATCTTTGCCGATTACACGACCGGGACGGGTGAACAGCGGACGGAGACCCTGCCGGACGGTTCGACGGTGCGGTTGAATGCGCGGACTGCCCTGTCCTTTGATTTCACCACCGGCCGGCGTGCGCTCATCCTTTACTACGGTCAGGCGACGTTCTCCGTGGCGCACGATGCCAGCCGGCCCTTCGTGGTCGCGGCGGCGAATGGCTGGACGCAGGCCATCGGCACCGTCTTCGATGTGGACATGCGCCCCGCCGAAGTGGTCGTCACGGTGGTCGAAGGAACCGTTGCTGTCTCGACGGACGAGGCCGGCGACGAACGCGTTATAGCGAGCGCTGATCATCAGGTCCGTTATGCTGCCGGCCATGCGCTGCACGCCGAGGCCGTGGATGCGGAGAGCGAAACAGCTTGGCGCCGCGGCAAACTCATCTTCAACGGCAAGCCTCTCGGTGAGGTCGTCGCGGAAATCCGGCGCTATCGCGGCGGCGAGATTGTCATCTTGAGCGACAGACTGCGTGCGCTGAAGGTGACAGGCGTGTTCGATCTCAACGATCCGGATGCGATCCTGCGCACCATCGAGGCGACTCTGCCGGTCCGCATCTCCTATCTGCCACTTGTCACGATCCTGCGGTAAGTGTTGTTGACTGAAAAAATCATCTTTCTTGAAGTTTGCACTGCAAGATCGCTGATGCCGTGTCGTCCTTGGCTATGAGGGGACACGAGGCCAGCCGATCGGCGGGCATAAAGGTCCCTGGCATCGATGAGAGCAGGGGACGCAGTTTCATGGGCAAGATGACAGCAACGGTCGACGCGCGAGCGTCGTGGCGGAAAAAGGGATGGCTTGCCACGGCCGCGTGTTGCTTCGCGGTGGCGGGAGCGCCTGACATTGCCGGGGCACAGGCCAAGACGGCGCGGTCGGTAACCGCTGCTTTCGACATTCCCGCGCAGGATCTCGGCGCTGCACTGACGCTCTTTTCCGATCGCGCCGGGCTGCGTCTTCTACTGCCCTCGAGCGTGGTTGGGGGCAAGAGAAGCAGTGCCATCTCGGGTGCACTGACCCGTGAGCAGGCACTCGATCGCCTTCTCAGCGGCACCGGTCTCACCTACCGCTTTCCCGATGCGAGAACGGTGACGATCATCGACCCGGCAGCGACCGGGGCCACCGAGAGTGTAGATGACGGCTCGACGGAGCTTGAAACCATCACCGTTGTCGGCGCGGGCAATTCAGTCACCGAAGGCACGGGATCCTACACGACGGGAGCGATGGGCGCGGCAACCAAGCTGCCGCTCGCCGTCCACGATACGCCGCAGGCCGTTGCGGTCGTCACGCGGCAGAAGATGGACGATCAGGCCATGACGACGGTGGAGGATGTGGTCCGCAACTCGACCGGTCTCAGCCTGCGCAAATGGGGTGGCGAGCGCCAGCGATACTATTCCCGCAGCTTCACGATCAACAATTTCATGCTGGACGGACTGCCGGTGAACTATGAACCGGATACGTTCACCGACGGGACGCTGTCGATGTATGACCATGTGGAGGTGGTGCGCGGTGCGACGGGGCTTGTCACCGGCACGGGCGATCCGTCCGGCACCATGAATTTCGTTCGCAAACGGCCGGGCGACGAGGCGCGGACATCGGTAACGACCAGCATTGGCAGCTGGGCCAACTATCGTGGAGAACTCGACACCGGTGGCCCGCTGAACGAGGAGGGCACGATCCGCGGCCGCTTCGTCACGGGCTTGCAGGACAAGAACAGCTTCATCCGGGATTACGAGAACAAGCGGCAGCTCTACTACGGCACGCTGGAATTCGACCTTGGGGAAAGCACGACGCTCAGCGTGGGCGGCTACTACAATCGCGAAGACAATCCCGGTGCCGACTGGAACGGTCTCGGCACGAACCCGGATGGCACCTTCCTCGACATCGACCGCTCCATCCGGCTGTCTCCGTCCTGGGCCTATTGGGACAAGGCTGGTGCAAGCGGCTTTGTCGAAATCCAGCATGAATTCGACAATGGCTGGACGGCCAAGATTGCGGCGCGCGCGCTGGATACGACGATGGACATGAAGGGCACGTTCCTTCAGGTGCCGACCTACGATGCTGCCGGCAATACCGTCTACGCCATGCGTGGCGGTGCCTATGAATACGAGCGCGACCAGCGGAGTTTTGACGCCTATGCGTCCGGTCCGGTCGAGCTTTTCGATCAGGAGCACGAGTTGGCGTTCGGAGCAAGCCATCGGACCAGCGAAATCTACGATGTCGGGGCCGCGTACAACACCGCGACGGGCGGTTTCGACCTGACGACGATCGATCCCCACACATGGGACCCAAAATCGTTCCCCATTCCGGATATTCTCGGCTACTGGGGCAAGTGGTCGAGAACGCAGGAAGTCAAGGAGACTTCGGTCTACGGGATGGGGCGTTTCTCCCTGATGGATGATCTCAAGCTCATCACCGGCGCCCGTCTCGATTGGTACCGGTACCATTCCACGACGGACGATGCCGGCTGGATCGTCGACAAGACCTTCAGTCAGAATGCCCAGTTCACGCCCTATGCGGGGCTCATCTACGATATCGACGATACCTATTCGGTCTATGCCAGCTACACGAGCGTCTTCAAGCCGCAATCCGGCTATACCAGCGCGTCGGGTGGCGGACTGGATCCCGTCACGGGCACGAACTACGAGGTGGGCGCCAAGGCGACCTTCCTCGACGAGCGCCTGAACATCGGGGCGTCTCTCTTCTACACCCTCCAGGAGAACCTTCCCGAGTCCTTGCCGAGCACACAATGCGCGATCGGCTGGGAATGCTATCGCGGTGTCGGCGAGGTCGAGAGCAAGGGCATCGATTTCGAGGTGTCCGGTGAAATCCTGCCGCGCTGGAATCTGATGGCTGGCTACACCTACACGCATGCGCAGGTCACGAAGGATTCCAATACTGGTGCTGTCGGGGACCTCTACAACACCTTCCTTCCGCAGCATCAGTTCAAGCTTTCCACCATGTATCATCTTCCCGACGAGATGGATAAGTGGCGGATCGGCGGCGCCTTGCGCTGGCAGAGCAAGATGACGTCCGTTTCGCTCAAGGACACGTGGCCCGCGCTCGGCGTGACCCCGGTCGTTCAGAAACCCTATGCCGTGCTGGATTTCGTGATCGGTTATCAGGTGAATGACACGTTCGATCTTCAGCTGAACGTTAACAACGTGCTCGACAAGAAATACTACGAGAGCATTGGCGGCTTCGAAGGCCCGAACTCTTTCGGCGCGCCCCGGAACTTCCTGCTCACCGCCAAGGCGACGTTCTGATGTCTTCCGGACACACGCGGCCGCTTGTCAGCCGCGTGTGTCGCATGTGGCATTTTTGCTACGTCACGTGCTGAACTGCTTGCATGATCGACTGCTTCGCAGGCGGTCTCCGGAATGGAAGTCGATGTTTTTCAATAGAAATATGATTTTTTAATTCAAGTTTATTCACTTCGCCCTGGAATTCCTCTAAATCAATGTGTTTGCATTCGAAAACCCGGTTCTTTAACCGGGGGGAGGAACGACCGGGAACCACTTTGGATGACGTCGCGCGCTTTGGAGATCGCCAGACTGTACGAGAAGGAGCATGGGCGTCTGCGCGCTTTCGTGCGCCGGATCGTCGGCAATCCCGCGGCGGCGGAAGATGTCGTCCAGCAGGTCTTTGCCAATATTCTCGGTAAGTCTGAGCAGCCAGGCTCCCCTAGCGCAGCATACGTCACCCAGGCGGTGCGAAACCTTGCGCTCAATCATCTGCGCGACGCGCGCCGGCGGGGCGATATCGAGCAGGCGGGGCTCGATCTGGAATTGATCGCGGATGTGAGGCCGTCCCCGGAAACCGTCGCGCTCTATCGCAGCGAACTCAGGCGGCTGCTGGAGGCGGTGGCCGCCTTGCCGCCGCGGCGTCGGGAAGCCTTCGTGATGAACCGCATCGAGGGGCTTTCCTATGACGAGGTGGCAAGCCGCATGGGCATATCGCGCAATACGGTGATCACCCAGATCGTCGCGGCGCTCGCCGAACTCGACCGCCGGCTCTGAAAAATACCCGCCGCCGGTCATTGGTTCCGGTGCGCGAAGTGTTTTAGGAGTGAAGGCAGGCGCCCCGCGGAAACACCATGACGGACCCCGATACAGACCCGATCTATCACGAAGCACTCGAATGGCTCGTCCGCATGAAGGACGACAAGGCGAATGCGGAGGATCGGCATGCTTTCACTGTCTGGCTCGCCGCGAGCCCGGCCCATGCCGCGGCGTTCGAACGCGCGTCGCGGCTCTGGGACCGCTTCGATATCGTCAAGCCGGAATATGACCGCATGCGCGCGTCGGACGGGCTCAGCCGTCGCACCTTGATGCTCGGCGGCTTTGCCGTCCTGGCATTGGGATCCGGCGGCTACGTCCTGACGCGGCCCGGCTTCTTCGCCGATCACACGACCGATATCGCGGAACGGCGAACACTGCAGCTTGCAGATGGCAGCGTCGTCGAGCTTGGAAGTTATTCCGCCCTCTCGGTGCAGTTCGATGACCGGCAGCGGCGCGTTGCGCTTCATCGCGGCGAGGCGTTCTTCCAGGTCGCGCCGGATCCGGGACGTCCCTTCACCGTAAACGCCGGGCCGGGAACCACGCAGGCGCTCGGAACGGCCTTCGACATCAAGCTTGTGGACGACGCGGTTGTCGTATCGGTAACCGAGCATGCGGTGACGGTGGCACTTGATGCCGTCAGGACCGCTACAGTCGATGAAGGCTGGCAGGTGCGCTACAGCGCAAACGGGATTGACGAGCCGCAGGTGGTCGACCGGGAGCAAGTCACCGCGTGGCGCAAGGACAGGATCATCTTCGAGGACGTTCCGTTGCGGCGCGTATTGCGAGAGCTGGAACGCTATCGGCGCGGTCGTATTCTTCTCATGGATGACAGCATCGGCGACATGCCCGTCACCGCGATCTTCGAGACGCGGCAGGCTGAGCAGGCCCTACAGACGATCGCCGAAACCTTGCCGATCCGCGTGCTGAACCCTGGCGGTCTCCTAGCCGTTGTCTATCGTCGCTAGTCCGAAAATAATTTGCGCTATCGATCATTAGCCAGCCCTCGCCGGGTGTCTTTCTTCACGAGGGCGCTCGATGGGCGCCTCCGCATGACAAATACGCCTGCTGTGGCAGGCCCATTGACGAGAGGTGATGCCATGGGGGCTGGATGGGGAACGGCAGGCGCGGGCGCTTGCGGTGAGCGCAAGCAACGCAGATCGGGACGTGTTGCTCTCGTGATGATGACGAGCGGACTGGCCATAGCGGCGTCGCTCTACATGCCGGCCCATGCGCAGACGCCGACATCCGGTCGTACCGCGCGGGCGGCCGCATTCGCCATCCCCGCTCAGCCCTTGTCGAGCGCTCTGGTGCAGTTCGCCAATGCAACCGGCATTCAGCTTTTCTACGACGCCAATCTGGTTCGCGGTAAAAGCTCGGGCGGGGCGCAGGGGGCGCTGAGCCGCTCGGATGCGCTGAACAGGATATTGGCGGGCACAGGCCTCGTGACCCGCATCAACGGCAATACGGTGACGATTGTCGATCCGGTCGCCGCCGGGGCCGTCGGTAGCGCGGTTGACGGCTCGACTGCGCTCGAAACCATCACGGTCGGCGGCAGCGCAACCACCGAAGGCAGCAATTCCTATACGACCAGCGAGAGCACGATAGGCAAGACATCGGAGAGTCTGCGCGAGACGCCGCAATCGGTGACCGTCATTACGTCAAGGCAGATTCAGGATCGTGGCATTACCACCCTTGCCGAGGCGCTTGATACGGCAACAGGCGTGACCGTGACGCCTGACCAGTATTATGGCAGCGGGCGCTTTTTCTCGCGCGGGTTCGAAATCAATAACATCCGGGTCGATGGCGGGGCCGTGGGCGTGACGAGCGCTTTCGACACGATCTCGGCAGTCGATCTTGTGAAATATGACCGGGTCGAAGTTCTGCGCGGCGCCGATGGTCTTTATTCCGGCAATGGCGAAGCCGGAGGGGTGATTAGCCTCGCCCGCAAGCGCCCGCTCGATACATTCCAGGCATCGGGCGAACTGTCGGCCGGAAGCTGGAACACGGTCAAGTCCGTCTTCGACGTAACCGGGCCATTGACGCAGGGCGACGGCCTGCGCGGACGCTTCGTAGGCGCTTTCGATCGTACCGATGCTTTCTACGATATAAGCGACAGCCGGAACCTTGCGCTCTATGGCGTGCTCGAAGCCGACGTGACCGACAATACGAGCGTCATGCTCGGTGGGAGCTACGACAAGAAAGACAGCACGCCCTGGACGGTGGGCTTGCCGCGCTATGCCGACGGCTCGGCGATTGATTTTCCGGTATCCACCAGCCTCGGGACGGATTGGAGCTATCTGCACCATGAGAACTGGGAGGTGTTCGGTGAAGTCAAACACGTATTTGATAACGGTTGGACATGGACCACGACCGGATCCTATGCCGGCCACAAATACGATGCCAAATATGGTTTCGTGACAGGGGTGGTCGACCCGGTCACGAAGGATGGCTTGTCCTACAACGGTTCCTACAATTGGGGCGACGGCTATCAGGTTCAGCTCGACACGCATGTGGACGGCGCGTTCGAAGCCTTCGGTCGAGAGCACGAAATCGTCGTCGGGCTGGATTACTCGAAGCACAGCTCCAATGTAAGACGCGGCGAATTCGCCGGACCTGCCGTCAATCTCGACGATCTCAAATCGTCCTATTGGTCGGACAGCGATACCCCCGCGTTCCCCTCCGACTATTACTTCAATTTCTACCCCTACGGAGAAGAGCGTTATGGCGCCTATGCGCGCGGCCGGTTCGAGATCGCCGACCCGCTGCACGTCATCGTCGGCGCGCGATATGGCAACTATGGCATGACGTTCCATCGGGCGAGCTACAATCGCGATGGCTCGGTGAACTGGACGGAGGCGCTCGACTACAATGACAACGGCGTGCTGACGCCGTTTGGCGCGGTGACGTACGACATCACCGACCAGTGGACGGCCTATGCAAGCTATGCTGATATCTACAAGTCGCAGGCGCGCTATCTCAGGGGACCTGAACCCGGCACGCCATTGGAGCCGGTGACCGGCCGAACTTACGAAGTGGGCCTGAAGGGCGAACTTCTGAATAGTGGCCTCAACACCGGCATCGCGCTCTATCACACGACGAGGAATGGTGAGGCGGTTTACGATCCAACGTTCACCGGCGCCTACAATCCCGACAATGGCAGCAGTTGCTGCTACACGGCATCGGGCGACGTCGTCAGCCGGGGTATCGATCTTGAGGTGAGCGGCGAGGTTGTCGACGGTCTTCAGCTGTTTGCCGGTTACACGCTGAACGTCAATGAAAACAAAGGAGCGGACACGTTCTACGGCGCTATCACTCCAAAGCACCTCGTGAAACTGTGGGCCGCCTACAATCTGCCGGGCGAATATTCCGCCTGGACGCTGGGCGCCGGTGTGCGTGCCCAGAGCAGGACGACCGTGAAGGGTACCGAGTATGTTTCCGACGGTGCCGGTGGCTCGATCGGTATCCCCTACACCTTGTCCCAAGGGGCCTACGCGGTTGCGGATGTCAGCCTCCGCTATGACGTCAATGCAACCACGTCCGTGACCCTCAACGTCAACAACCTGTTCAACGAGAAGTACTTTTCGCAACTGGGTTCTCTGGCGAAGAACAACGTCTATGGCGAGCCGCGAAACTTCCTCCTGACGCTGCGTAGCACCTTCTGACAAGAGCCGGGACGGCGGTCGTGGTATCAGCCGCCGTCATATTGGAAAATTATTTCACTTTTGGAGGTGGGACACGGCGGGCCTCTGTTCGTCTAATACAGGAGAGGCACTGTCCACTTATGATCTTGAAAGTCTGGAATTGATGGAAACGACACGGCCGGCGAAGGAAAAAAAGAAGGCGACGCGCCTGTGGTTGATCGTCCATAGCTGGCTGGCCTTGCCGCTCTGGGTGTTGATCTTCTTCGTCTGTCTGACGGGAACCATTGCCACGGTAAGCCAGGAAATCGTCTGGCTGGCCAAGCCGGAGGTGCGGGCGAACCGGCCGACATCCGATGCCGTGCCCTTGGGTTACGACGCCATCCTGGCAGCCGTCGAGAAGGCCGAGCCCGGCGTGGCGGTGAGCTTCATCTCCCGGCCGGTCAAATCGATCTTCGCGCTCGATGTCTTCGTAAGCTATCCGGATGGGCGCACACGTTCACTCTTCGTCAATCCCTATACGGGGGCGATCCAGGGCGTCGGCGGCGTGTTCGATTTCCGCTATTTCATGCGTGCGTTGCACGGCTGGCTGCTCGTGCCCTTCGTCGGCGCGACGAGTTGGGGCTGGTATCTCGTCTCCGCTCTGTCCATCCCGATGCTGGGATCGCTCATAACAGGGCTCGTGGTCTACAAGAAGTTCTGGCGCGGCTATCTCAATCCGCGCTTGCGCCTGCGCAATGGCCCGCGCATCTTCTGGGGCGATTTCCATCGCCTCGCCGGCATCTGGTCGGTGCCGTTCATTGCCATCATGGCGGTAACGGCGGGATGGTTCCTGATCCAGCAGATCCTTGCGGACAACAACATCACCGTGTCGACTGCGGGCGTCCCGCCCGTTGTGGCGCGCGAAGACGTTCCGGTCGAGGGCGGCGCGAAGGCGCCCTGGATTTCGCTCGACCAGGCCGGGGAACTGGTGCGGGAGAAATTCCCGGATCTGAGCCCGGATTTCGTCTCGCTGCCGAGCAATGCCTTCGGCCATATTGTCGTGGGTGGGCGAGGGGCCTACCCGCTGATCTTCGAGACGGCCAACGTCAACCCCTACAACGGCAAGGTCGAATGGACGCGCCGCGTCTCCGACCGCTCGGCACTCGAACTCGTCACCGAGAGCATGCGTCCGCTCCACACCGGTGATTTCGCGGGCCTCTGGCTGAAGCTCGTCTATTTCCTCTTCGGGCTGCTGCTTACCATGATGGTGTTCTCCGGCATGATGATCTGGCTGAAGCGCACGGCGCTTGCGACGGCCAAGCTGGTGCGCGACGTCCGCGCGGAGCGGACCCTGCCATCGGCAGAGGGTGCGCGGGAGGCCGCGGAATGACGGTCGCGAAGGTCAAGACCAACCCGCATGCCGGCCTTCCCGGCGGGCGGCATCGCTGGCGCTTTCATCTGAGCGCGCTGCTGCTTGTCATCCCCATCTTACTCGGCCCGAAATTCTTCCGGGAGGAGGCGCTGTTCTTCGGCGATTCCGGTCTCGGCCAGCGGGAGCTCGGCGAGAAGGCGATCGGCCCTTGGCATGTTCATGTTGCGGAATACATGGCCAATGCGCCGACCGATCAGGGCCTTGCCGGTCATATGAAGACCTTCGCGATCCGCTGGAACGCTGAGGACGCGGATCATATCAAGGCGAGCTATTTCCGGATCGGCAAGCCGCGCTCGCTGCGTGCTGCCGGCGTCGTCCTGTCAGGTGGACCCTATCGCCAAATGGCGGATGTGCCGATCCCCGAGCGCGCGAAGCCTGCCGATGCCCTGTGGCTTACCGTGGAAGGGTGGGACGGCACGGTGCATCAGGCCGCTATTCCCCTCGATGAAGCATCCCCCGCCACGATCGCGTGGCTGAAGCAGCGCGGAGAGACGCGATGAGAAACCGAATTCTTTGGCTCGCTGCCTTGCTGGCTGTGGCGACCGCTTCGCCGGCCTTTGCTCACTACCCTTACTGCACCTGTGCGCTCGAGGACGGCAAGGTGGCCTGCAAGGGCGGTTTCTCCGATGGAACGGGCGCTGAGGGCGTGACACTCGATGTCATCTCCTATGACGAGCAGATCCTGGTTCCCGGCAAGTTCGGATCCGATTCCGTCGTGCGCTTCGACAGGCCATCCGGTGAATTCTACGTGCTCTTCGATGCCGGTCCCGGCCATGTCGTGGAAGTGGACTGGCGGGATATAGACGGGCTCGCCCCATGACCTTGGAAAATGGTACGCGTGTCCTCATTCGCCCTGCCGGCGCCGAGCGGGAGACACTTTTCGTCGTGCTGCTCTGTGCCGTCATCGTGCTTGTCGCGGGGACAGTGGTTGGCCTGCGCACACGCGCGCCGGACGTGGTGTCGGTCGCCGAATGGCAGGTCGACGCCCGCGATGGGCTGACGGCGGCCGAACAGGGCCTCAATGCGGATATGAAGGTCGCGGCGGCCGAGATCGCCTCCGTACTTGCTGCCGGCAGCGTGCCGACGCCGGAAGAGCTTGCCGAGGAAGCGCTGCCGCCCTTTGCCAAGGACGCGACGAGCAAGGGGCGCGGCGATCATCTCTGGAGCCTGGTGCCATCCGACGGCGCATTTGCCGGCTGGCTTGGTGAGACGGCATCGGTCGAGATCGCAGGCTCGTTGCTTTTGCGCATCGCGACGACCGCAGATGGGCATGGACACACTGAGGAGGGCGCTTCCTCCGTCTGGCTGAGCCGTTCGGCGGACACCGCGGTTTCCGGTCTGTCCAACGAGGCGCTGATCGCTTCCGGCTGGAAGGAAATCGTCAGCCGCTATGATGCATCGGTGACACGAGGAGCCGGCCAATGACGTTTCTCCTCTCGCGGCGAGCGTTGGTAGCCGGTGCGATGGCTCTCTCCTTTTCCGCTGCCCAGGCAACAAGTTCGGCAACGGGAAAGAAACTCAGGGTCGGCGTGACGCTGCATCCCTACTATTCCTATGTCGCCAATATCGTCGGCGACAAAGCCGAGGTGGTGCCGCTCATCCCGGTCGGTTTCAATCCGCATGCCTATGAGCCGCGTGCAGAGGATATCCGCCGGATCGGCACGCTAGACGTGGTGGTGCTGAACGGCATCGGCCATGACGACTTCGCCGAGCGCATGATCGCGGCTTCTGAGAAACCGTCCATCCCCATCATCGAAGCCAATCGCGACGTGCCGCTGCTGGCGGCCGTCGGCGGCGTTTCGAGCCGCATGGGCAACAGTCGCACGATTTCCGGCCAGGTGGTGAATTCGCACACCTTCCTGTCGATTGCCGGCGCCATCCAGCAGGTGCAGACGATCGCGCGCGAGCTTGGCAAGCTCGATCCGGACAATGCCGCCGACTATACGAACAATGCCCGCGCTTATGCGAAGCGCTTGCGGAAAATCCGGGCTGCGGCGCTCTCCGAACTCACCGCAATGCCCGGCGCCAGCTTCCGCGTCGCGACGATCCATGGTGCCTACGACTACTTGCTGCGCGAGTTCGGCCTTGAGGTGACGGCGGTGGTCGAGCCGGCGCATGGCATCGAGCCCAGCCCGGCCCAGCTTGCAAAGACCATTGACGCCATCAAGGCGCTCGACGTGAGGGTCATCTTCTCCGAGCTGAATTTTCCATCGACCTATGTCGAGACCATCGAGCGGGAGACCGGCATCAGGCTTTATCCGCTCTCCCACATCATCTATGGCGCGTACCGGCCGGAAAAGTTCGAGGTCGAGATGGCCGAGAACTTTTCAACGGTGGTGACGGCGATCCGCGAGCAAGGCGGAGCGGAGGCAAATCCGTGAATGCATTCATCCCACTGCCTGTGCCAGCCGAGACGACAACTCGATCAGGTCCTGCCATCGTGTTCGACCGGGTCTCGCTGGTGCTTGGGCGCACCGAGGTTCTCTCCCAGGTCTCACTTCGAGCCGAACCGGGTACGGTGCATGCGATTGTCGGCCCGAATGGCGGTGGCAAGTCCTCGCTGATCCGCTGCCTGCTCGGCCAGGCGCTGCATACGGGCGCGATCGCCATCGACTGGCCGGGCGAGCAGGGCCGGATAGGCTATGTTCCGCAGGCGCTGGAGTTCGACCGCGGTCTGCCGATGACGGTGATGGATTTTCTGGCTGCCCTCGTGGCGAACCGGCCTGCCTTCCTGTCACCCAAGGCATCGGTCAGGGCGAAAATCCTTGCTGCGCTGGCCGAGGTTGGCATGGAGGGCAGGGCGAGGCGGCGCATGGGCGCACTGTCCGGTGGCGAGCGCCAGCGCGTGATGATGGCACAGGGCCTGATGCCCTCCCCCGACCTCCTCGTGCTCGATGAGCCGATGGCCGCCCTCGACGAGGCGGGGGCGCGGATCTTCGAACGGCTGATCGGCACGCTCAGGGCGCGCGGTACCACGATCCTCTGGGTCGAGCATGACCTTGCCGCCGTCCGGCGCCTTGCCGACCGTGTTACCGGCCTCAGCCGCGCCGTGCTCTTCGATGGCGTGCCGGAGGCAGAGTTGACGCCGGAACGGGTGATGGCACTGTTCTCGTACCGGGCAGGAGGTGCGGCATGAGCGTCTGGTTCGAAACTTTCCGCCAGGCTGTGATGACGCTGGCGGCGGAAGGATATCTGCCGCCCTCGCTGGCCTATGGTTTTGCGGTCAATGCGCTGCTGGCGGGCCTGATCGCCGGGCCGGTGCTTGGCGGGCTTGGCACGCTGGTCGTGGTCAAGCGCCACGCTTTCTTCTCCGAAGCCGTCGGCCATGCAGCGCTGACGGGCGTGGCGATCGGCATCCTCCTCGGCGAACCCTATACCGGCCCCTATGGCTCGCTGTTCGGCTATTGCCTTATCTTCGGCATCGCGCTCAATTACCTGCGCAACCGGACGGGCCTTTCGGCCGATACGCTGATCGGCGTCTTCCTTTCCATGTCGCTGGCGCTCGGCGCGAGCATCCTCCTGGTGCTCGCTGGCCGCATCAACATCCATATCCTGGAGAACGTACTGTTCGGCTCGATCCTGACAGTCTCGGGCACGGACATCGCTATCCTCGCCGCCGTCGGCCTCGTCGTCCTCACGCTGACGGTCCTGTTCTTCAACCGCTTCATGGCGGCGAGCTTCCATCCGACGCTCGCCTCGGTGCGCGGCGTGCCGGTCAAGGCGCTCGACTATCTCTTCGTCATGCTGGTGACGGTGGTGACGGTGGCGAGCGTCAAGATCATCGGCGCCATCCTCGTCGGCGCGCTGCTCGTCATCCCGGCCGCCGCGGCGCGGACCGTCTCCGGCTCGCTCAAGGGCTTCGTCGCCCTCTCCGTCCTCTTCGCGCTCGTCGCAACGATGGCCGGCATCCTGGTCCCGATGGAACTCGACCTGCCGATTCCCTCGGGCGCGGCGATCATCCTTGCCGCCGGCCTCCTCTTCCTCGGCTGCGCGGCGGCCCGCGCGCTGCTTCCCGCCCTCAAAGGAGACACCGCATGAGCCGTTTCCTCTCGCGCCGGACGATGCTCTCCACCATGATCGCAGCGCCCGCGCTGGGTGTTCCGGCCTCGGCATCGCAGGAAAGGCGCGCAGCAAAGGTTTTGACGGCGCATCCCGCCGCCTTCGCACTGACGTCGCTGCTCGCTCGCGACAGCGCCATCACCGTCGAAGCAATCCAGCCGGCAAAACTGCCGGCGACGCGGCTCGCCTCCTATCTCGCCGGTCGCGGCAGGGCTGCGCTCGAAAAGGCGGCGGTCGAAGCCGATGCGGTCATCACCTTCCGCTCCTTCTGGCCGGAGGATCCGCTCTATCCGCATGCCCGCCGCGGCAATATCCGCATCGTCGAGATCGATACCGGACGGCCGCTCGACGGCGCGCTCCCCGGCATCGCCATCGCCGAACCGTCCGACGACGGCGCCGTCTATGCCGCGCTCGACCTCGCGCCGATGCCGGCGACGGGCGAGGGCGCCGCGCCGTGGCTGGCGCCGAGCAGCCTCGGCCGCATGGCCGACGTGCTCGCCGCCGATCTCTCCCGCCTCGACCCCGCGTCGGCCGACATAATCGCCGTAAACCTCGCCGCGCTGAAGCAGGAGATCCTCGCCCTCAAG
Source organism: Shinella sp. WSC3-e (assembly GCF_945994535.1). Lineage (NCBI taxonomy): Bacteria > Pseudomonadati > Pseudomonadota > Alphaproteobacteria > Hyphomicrobiales > Rhizobiaceae > Shinella > Shinella sp. WSC3-e. The sequence continues at coordinate 3,427,619 of NZ_OZ000530.1, read as the reverse complement.
GCCGGCGCGGACATGGCCCTTGCCGAAGCCGACGACCTCACTGCCATCGCCCTGTCGCCGCACTTCGCCTATCTTTCCGCCGATCTCGGCATCGACCTCCTCGCTTCGATCACCGCGGCGCCGAACGAGTGGACAGCCCAGCGCGCCGAAAAGCTCCTCCTGTGGATGAAGGCCAACGGCGTTTCCGTCGTGCTCCTCGATACCCAACCCCCGCCCACCCTTGCCGCGGTGCTGGAAAAGGCCGGCGCGAGGGTTGCGCTTCTCTCCAGTGTTGAAGGGGAGGCGCCGGATATCGTCAAGGTCGTGGCGGGCAATCTCGACGGGCTGGAACGCGCCTTCAAGCCGCGATAGAGCATGCGAAACCACGCTTGCTGTTGATCGGGGCCGCGTTCGCCTATAAACATGACTTAAAGAGACATGTTTAGCGGATCTGAGGCGACCTTTGCCGGATGACCGCTGCTCGGCCGCTCATGGCGAATGGGCGGGCCTTAGACGGGATGGGGCGGTACGCCGTGGCGGATGTTCAAGGCAATTGGCTTGAGGCGTTTTATGCCGAGGCACGGCCGGGCCTCCTGCGCCGCATCGGCCGCAAGCTCGGCTGCCACGCCACCGCCTCCGATCTCATCCAGGATGTCTTCCTGCGCCTTCACGAGCGCGCGGCGGGCCGGCCGGAGGATGCCGGCGCCTATGTGAACCGCTCGCTCAGCAATGCGGTCGTCGATCACCTGCGGGCGCAGCGCGTGCGCCGCGATTTCGGCAATGCCATCCTTCCCGAACAGCTCGCGGCGGCGGTTCCCTCGCCCCAACAGGTTCTTGAGGCCCGGCAGGACATGCAGCGCCTCGACGCGGTGATCCGCGGCCTGCCGGAGCGCACGCGGCATATCTTCCTGCTGCACAAGGTCCACGGCCGCTCTTATGGCGAGATCGCCGGGGCCATGGGCATTTCCCGCAGCGCGGTCGAAAAGCACATGGCCCGCGCCATGCTTGCCTGCAAGGCGGCCAGCGAATAATCCTCTTCATCCGATGAGGATCGGCGGGGATGAGACGTCAATCCTGTAGAAGCAGCATGTCCGGGCCGTCGCCCGCGGCACCTCAGGCGAGAGTCCTTCGATGTCCGTCAGCAAGGAGCCTTCCTCCCCTCCGGCCAGCCGGATCGAACGGGAAGCGATTGCATGGTTTACCCGCCTCGAGGGCGAGCCGTCGCCGGCCGATCGCAGGGATTTCGAACGCTGGCGCAGGGCCAGCCCCGCGCATGACGCCGCCTATCGACAGGTCGAGGCGATGTGGCGGGCAGTGGAACAGCCAGGTTCGGCTGTCGCCGAGGAAGAACGGGACAAGCTGGCCGTCTATCTGGACGCGATGGAAGAGGCACAGGCGCGGCGCCGCAAGGGCAACCGTCGGGTCGCCGTCGCGGGCGCGCTCGTGGTCATGGTGCTGGGGGCGGCCGCCTGGCTCGAATATCCGAACGCCCTGCAGAATCTCCGCGCAGACTATGCCACGGCGCGCGGCGAGCGCCGCACCGTCGAACTTGGCGACGGCTCGACGGTGCTGCTCGATGCCGACAGCGCGCTCGACGTTGACCTTGCCGCCGGCGAGCGGCGGGTGACGCTGCTGCGCGGGAACGCCTTCTTTGCCGTGCGGTCCTCGGCCGTGCCTTTCGTCGTTGCAGCGCGGGACGGAGAGACCGTCGTCCACGGCACCGAATTCGATGTCGCAATTGCCGATGACGATGTCGCGGTCACCCTTGCCGAAGGCAGCGTCTCGGTGGCGAGCGCGGATGGCCGCGCGAGGTTGCAGCCCGGCCAGCGCGTGCACTACGACGGGAACGGTGTCGGTGCGGTGACGGAAGTCGTCATCGACGACGCCATGGCCTGGCATGGCGGACGCTATGTCTTCAACAATGCCCGACTTGGCGACGTCGTGGCGCAGATAGAGCGCTATCGGCCAGGCCGCCTCGTCGTCGTCAGTCCCTCCCTCGCCAACCACCGCATCAGCGGCAGCTTCCCGCTCGCCGATCCTGACCGCGCGCTCGTCTCCATCCAGTCCATCGTCGGCTTCCGGATGATCGGGCTCGGCGGAAGGCTCGTCCTTATCGGCTTGTAGAAAGTTTCGTTTCCATGTGTGTACCCCTCCCATGCCGAACGTGAAGGGATTGAGAGGGGCCGCGGCGGGACATTCTGGCGGCCCCTTCCATGGTGCGTGCAGGGGAGCATGATGAGAAAGACTTCGGTTGGGCGGCGCGCGGCGCTGCTTGTCGCCTTGTCGGCGGGTGTGATCGGCGGCGCGGAAGGTTTTGGAGCCGCGGCGGCGCAGACGGCACAGCAGACCTATAGGTTCGCCATAGCGGCAAAGCCGGTGCGGCAGGGCTTGAACGATATCGGCCGCATCACGGGACTGACGGTCGTGTTTTCCGAGACGGGGGCCGCTTCGGCAACCGGAAAGGCGGTCTCCGGCTCCCTGACGGCTCGGGAAGCCCTGGCGCGCCTGCTTGCGGGCAGCGGCCTCGTCTATCGTTTCACCAACAGCAACACGGTCACGGTCTCGGGTGTCGCCGCGGGCGATGCCGCCGGTCTTGCAGACGGGTCCACGACGCTCGAGACGATCAGCGTCGAAGGGAGCGAGGAATCGGCCTGGGGGCCGGTCGGCGGGCTGGTGGCGCAGAAAAGCGCGACCGGGACCAAGAGCGACACGCCGCTTCTCGAAACGCCACGTGCGATCAACGTCATCACCAAGGAGGAGGTACAGGCGCGGGGCGGCGCGCAGAATTATATCGACGCACTCACCTATACGCCGGGGTTCATGACGATCACGCCGGCCAATACGCGCTCCAACAGCAGCGCCTATCTGCGCGGCTTCAGCATCTTCGACAGCCTCTATCTCGACGGCATGGCGCTGCCGACCGGTATCGACCGGGCCAACCCGCAGGTCGAGCCCTACGGCGTGGAACGCATCGAAGTGCTGAAGGGGCCGGCCTCGGTGCTCTACGGCCAGACCTCGCCGGGCGGCCTAGTCAACATGGTAAGCAAGCGGCCGCTCTTCGAGCCGCTGCGCGAGGTGCAATACCAGTTCGGCAGCCATGATCGCCATCAGGTGGCCTTCGATTTTTCCGATGCGCTCGACGCTGACAAGACGCTCGCCTATCGGTTCACCGGGCTGCTCCAGGACAGCGGCACGCAGATGGATTTCGTCGACGACGACCGAATCTACATCGCGCCGGCTTTGACCTTCAAGCCCGACGAGGACACGACGCTGACCCTGCTCGGCAGCTACCGCAAGAACAAGGGCGGCGACGTCGACGCCTTGCTGCCGAACGCGGTCGTCGCGGATATTCCGACCGACCGCTATATCGGCGAGCCCGGCTTCGACCGCAACGACACCGAGCAGGTCTCGATCGGCTACGACTTCAACCATCGTTTCAACGATGTCTGGCAGGTCACGCAGACCGGCCGCTATCTGCGCACCCAAGTCGATTATCAGGCGCTCTACAGCGTCGACCTGACGGGCAACCCGCTTCTGCCCGGCGAGATCTCCCGGTCGATCTACTTCCTGGACGAGACCCTGCAGGCATGGACCTCGGATACGCGCCTCCAGGCCGATTTCGAGACCGGGTCGCTGACCCACAAGCTCGTCTTCGGTCTCGACTACCGCAACCAGCGCTCCGACAACCGCAGCGGCTACTGGTACGGCATGGGCCCGACGCTCGATCTCCACGATCCCGTCTACGGAAAGCCCGTGCCGGATCTCGGCTTCGACAGCGAGGCGAAGGAGAGCCTCCGCCAGGTCGGCCTCTATGCGCAGGACCAGGTGAAATGGGGGTCGTTGGTCCTGTCCTTCGGCGGCCGCTACGACTGGGCGAAAAGCGTCACGGATCTCAGCGGCACGGACTACGATACCGCAACATCCGACACGGCTTTCACCGGCAATGTCGGCCTGCTCTATCTCTTCGACAACGGCCTTGCGCCCTATGTCAGCTTCGCCCAGTCCTTCCAGCCGCAGACCGGCGCGGGGGCAGACAAGAAGCCCTTCGTGCCGACGACCGGCGAGCAATACGAGATCGGCGTCAAGTACCAGCCTTCCGACTTCGATGCGCTGCTGACGGTCTCCGCCTTCCAACTCACCCAGCAGAACCGGCTGACGGCCGATCTTGCCTATCCGAACGACTTCTTCCAGAAGCAGGTGGGCGAAATCCGGGTCAGGGGCCTGGAAATCGAGGGCAAGGCCACGATCGACAATTTCGATCTGACTGCGTCCTACACCTATCTGGATTCGCAGATCACGAAGGACAATGACGGCAACCGGGGCAATCGCGTCGGCTATGTGCCCGAGCATGCTGCATCCGCCTGGCTCAACTATCGCTTCGACGGCGTGCTGGAGGGGCTGAACCTCGGTGCGGGCGTGCGCTATGTCGGCTCGTCCTACGGCGACAACGAGAACACCGTCCTCAACGGCTCGGCGACCTATCTCGACCTCTCCGCCGGATATGATTTCGGCGTGCGCAACCCGGATCTGGAAGGGCTCCGCCTGGATGTCTCCGTGCTCAATGCCGCCGACCGCAAGAGCTATTATTGCGACGGTCCCTGGGGCTGCCAATGGGGCAAGCGCCTGACGGCGTTCGGTACGCTGTCCTATCGCTGGTAGACGGCTTCGTCCCGGCAGAGCCGGAAGCAGATGCCCTGCCGCGTAAGGACGTGGCAGGGCAGGAATTCATGGCATTTGCGGACTGGACGGGCTGCTCTACCAGCGGTACTTCAGCGTTGCCGTGACGTTTCGGCCTTCGCCATAGAAGCAGCCTTCCCAGAACGAGCAGGTCGCGATGTACTTCTTGTCGAAGAGGTTGCGCGCGCTGACGGTGAGGTCGAGGCCGGCGAGGTCCGGGTTCTTGATGCCGAAGTCGTAGGTGAGGCTCGCGTCGAACAGCGTGTAGGACGGCACCTCGATCTCATGGCTCGAGCCCCAGACCTTGCCGCGGTAGCGCATGCCGAGGCCGGCGCCGAGACCTGCTGCCGCGCCGTCCTCGATCGTGTAGTTCGCCCAAAGCGAAAACTGATGCTTCGGCGTCAGGAAGAGCGGCATGCCGAGGTCGGCATTGTTGCTCTCCGTGATTTCGGAATCGAGATAAGTGTAGGCGCCCACGAGATCGAAACGGTCGGTGACGCTGATCCTGGCCTCGGCCTCCAGGCCGCGGACCCGCGCCTCGCCGGTCTGGATCTGTGCCCAGGGATTGGTCGGCGGCGGATTGAGGTCACGGGTCAGGATATTCTGGCGTGTCAGGTCGAAAACAGAGAGCGTGAAGAAGCTGTTGCTGCCCTCCGGCTGATATTTGATGCCGACTTCGTATTGCTGCGCGGTCGTCGGCCGGAACGGATCGCCATTGCCGTCGAGCCCGATTTCCGGCTCGAAGGAGGTCGAATAGCTGACATAGGGTGCAAGGCCGTTGTCGAACAGATAGGTCAGGCCGACGCGGCCGGTGAAGGCGTGATCCCGCTGGGTCGTGCTGACGGCGGCGAAACGATCCGTCGTCGTACCCTTGGCCCAGTCGTAGCGCCCGCCGAGGGTCAGCCGCCAGTTGTCCCACGCGATCTGGTCCTGCGCGTAGAGGCCGATCTGGGTCGCTGTCTTGAGCTCCGAGATTGCCGGGACCAGCGTTCCGATCGGCGTGCCGTAGACCGGGTCGAAGGCGTCGATCGGCGCGAGCGTCGCCGAAGCGAATTTCCAGTCGCTCCGCGATCGGGAATAGTCGAGGCCGAGGATCAGCTTGTGCGCGAGGCCGCCGGTATCGAATTCGCCGATCAGCTGGTTGTCGATCCCGAGCGTGCCGATTTCATTGACGTCGTTCCAGCCGGTCCGGTCGACGGTGCGCCCGTCCGTGACGAACGAGCCGTAATCGAAAGCCGTCAGCGTGTAGTTTTCGGTCTGGTCGACATGGGAATACCGCAGATTCTGGCGGATGCTCCAGGTGTCGTTGAAGTGATGCTCGAATTCGTAGCCGAGCGAATATTGCGTCCGATCGAAACTGTCGAAGCCCGGCTCGCCGAGAAAGCGGTCCCGCGGGATCGTGCCGTGAACGCTGTCGAAGATCGTTCCGAAGGCCGGCAGCGGAACCGGGCGCAGGGCATCCTTGTCGCGTTGCAACTGGCCGAAAACGGTGAGTGTCGTCTCCGCGTCGGGTGACCAGGTCAGGGCCGGGGCGATGAACAGTCGGTCGTCGCCCTGGAAGTCCATCTGTCCGTCGGCGGAGCGGCCAAGGCCGGTCAGCCGATAGAGGAATGTCCCCTCGTCATCGATCGGTCCGCCGACGTCGAAGGCGGCCTGCAGCCGGCGGGGATCGCCCAGGGTGAGCTGGACCTCGTTGAACGGGTCGGCGGTCGGCCGCTTGATCACCTGGTTGACGATGCCGCCCGGCGCGATCTGGCCGTAGAGAACCGAGGCCGGCCCTCTCACGGTCTCGATGCGCTCGAGCCCGTACGGTTCCACGCCGAGCTGGGCGCCGACGATGTAGTCCCGGTACTGGCGGGTGCCATCCAGGAAGAAGGGGACCTGGAAGCCGCGCATGAAGACATAATCCTGCTCGGGATTGAACCCGTAGCTGCCGACGCTGACGCCCGGCGTGTAGGTGAGCGCGTCTTCGAGGCGTTTTGCACCCTGCTTTTCGATCTGGTCGCGCGTCACGACGGAGATCGATTGGGGTATTTCGACAAGAGGGGTATCCGTCTTCGTGCCGGAAGCGCTGCGGGTCGCCACGAACCCGTCCACGGGACCCCAGGCGGTTTCGCCGTCGCCGTCCACCGTGATCCTCTCGAGCGGCGTCGCGCCATCGGCCGGTAGGCCGCCGACGTCGCCCGCCGCCAACGTGATGAGGATGGAGGAGGGATCGGTGAAGGAATAGCGAAGGCCGGTGCCGGCGAGCAGGCGGGCAATCGCCTCCTCGCGGCTGGCCGTTCCGGAAAGGCCGGGCGAAGTCTTGCCGCGCGCGATCGATGCCTCATAGGCAATCTGCGTGCCCGACTGGCGGCCGAAGGCCGCGAGCGCGCCGGCAAGCGGGCCTGCCGGGATGGCATAGGACTGCGCCTGGGCGAATGCCGGCACCCCCATGAACATGTCGGCGGAAAACGCCGCCGTCGCCAGCATCGTCGCAACCAGCGCCTTGCGGCCCGCGCCCGCCAGATCCCCCATCGATCCCCATGCCATGCACTCTACTCCGTCCTGATCTGTCATCGGCATGGCGTCTCGCCATGCGCCCCTACAGGGTCCCTACGAACGGGCGTCGGAATTTTTCTCTTTTTTTGATGCGCCTTAGACCGGCGAGATGACGGTCATGAGGGAGCCGGCCTGGCGCACCCGCGCGCCGAAGGGGCGAACGACGGCTTCGAGGGCCCGTATCGGGTCGCTGAGATCGAAGACGCCGCTGACGAGGCGGGAGCCGAGGAAGGGATCGGCGACGACCACCTTGCCCGGCTGCCAGCGCGCGATGCGGGCAACGAGGGCCGAGACGGTTTCGCGTTCGGCGACGATCATCCCGCTGCGCCAGGCGGCGACCTGCGAGGCCTCCCGCGTGCCGCGACCGGCGATGCCGTGCGTTTGCGGGTCGAAGACGATCCAGTCGCCCGCTCCCAGTTCCTCACCGGCGGGGCCGCCTTCCATGTGTGCTGCCACCCGCCCGTGATCGACCGAGACGGAGACGATGCCGGCATCGTTGGAGACATCGTAGGCCGTGCCGAGCGCCGTCGCGGCGACACCGTCGGAGAGCACGGAAAAGGGCCGGGAGGGATCGCGCGCCACATCGAAATAGGCCATGCCGGCGAGAAGCCGGACGGTGCGGTGCGAGGCTGCGTAGTCGACATCGATGGCGCTCGCCGGGCCGAGCGTCACGACGCTGCCGTCGTCAAGATCGATCCGGCGGATTTCTCCCGTCGCGGTGACATGGTCGGCCTGCAGCCTGACGAGGAGGTCGGGAAGCGCCAGCCAGCCGGCCGCGAGCGTCCCCGTGCCGGCCAGCGCCGCGATCAGGAACGTGCGGCGGCCGAGACCGCCCGGTGCGTGGTCCGCGGGTTCGTAGCGTTCCGTCAGGATCTGGCCGGTCATGCCGTGGATTTCGCAAACCCGCGTCCAGGCCCGCTGATGGGCCGGGCTGCGCGCGATCCAGGTGCGCACCGTGTCGATCGAGACCCGGTTGTCGGGATCGCCTTGCAGGCGGATGGCAAGATCGGCGGCCTCGCGGAAGAGGCGCCGATCCTCGGGGAATTCGTTCATCATCGTCCTTCCCGCCGATCTCGCCGTTCCGGCAAGCCGTTCATAGAGGGTCTACGAACGAAGCCCCGGATTTTTCCGCGCGAGGTCTATCACAGGCCGTTGAGGCGCGCATCGATATGTTCGTAGGCGTCGCGCAGCAGCGTCCATGTCCGGGTGGTGGAAAGGCCGATCGCGGCTGCCGTTTCCGCGATGGTCAGTTCGCCCAGCCGGTGCAATTCGAAGGCCCGGCGGGTTTTCTCGGGCAATTCGGCAAGCGCGGCCCTGGTGCGTTCCAGCCGCTGGCGGTCGTAGACGATCGTCTCGGGACCTGGCGCGTGATCGGCGATGGCGGCAAAGTCGTTGTCGCTGAGATTGACCCGTATCAGCACCCGCTCGCGCCTCTGGTGATCGATGCGCAGGTTCCGGGCGATGCGGAAGAGATAGGCGACAGGGTTGTGCACCCCTGCCGTCTCCTTCGGCGGGCAGGCGAGCACGCGCACGAACGTGTCCTGCGTCAGATCGGCCGCCGTCTCGGCCGTCAGGCCCCGCCTGCGCAGCGTGCGTGCGATATCCTTGGCATGATGACGGAAGAGGTTCGAGATATCCCAGGTCATGATGATGTGTTTCAACCCTTTCGGGCACATAGCCAGTCGTAATAGCGAGAACCGATGCGATTGCGAAGGTGCGGTATCGTTTGCGAGGCAAGCATTGCTGACCGGCGATTATTGCGCAAGTTCAATGTATTAGACATGTGCAAAGCGTCATGGCGTGAGAGATTGCTGAAAGTATAAAACTTTCTTCAAAAACTCATATTAATCTGAGTGATGGCCCAATGAATCACGCCACCGTCATCGGATGCTTGAATGTAAAACTGTGTGCAAGTGTTGCCATATTGCTACGCCCGCTCGCTTCAGAACCGGCCTATGGTCGTCCTACCGGACTCTCTCGGCGTGACGAATGAGCAATGTAGATCACGACGCACTAGGACGAATCCACATTCATTGCAGCCATAGGCAGATTGCTGCGATGAATGTGGATTCGTCCTAGTCGGCATCAACGATCTCTCGCAAGGCGCTCAATGTCTGCTTTAATCAGCTTTTTGAGTTCTGATGGAGTCGTTTGACTTGTAGCGAGATCACGAAGGGCATCGAGGCGTTGCTGGTATCCGTCCTGATCACCAAGACGGCGGCGAAGCTGTGCTGATGTGAGGTTGAAGCGAATGGAAGGAACGAGATCATCGGGCATTCCGTCCAACTGGCGTTCCACTTGGCTAAGTGCCTCGCTTGCCGCATCCAAAAATACGTCCAGCGGCGCTTTTCCGACCAAAACGTAGTCGGTGAGAGAGAGAATTTGAAGCGGGTCATCCGCAAACCTTCGAACGCAACGATTGTAGTACCTTCCTGCATCGATCGCCGTCTCGGGCATGGCAGAAAGTACAATCAACTTCTCTACTGCGAACTCCTTGTTGTCGGCAATTTCAGGACGGTTGCGTTCGGCTTCATCAATCAAGCCTTGCGCACGCTTCATGTCCTTCGTCAGCATTGCATCAACGATGTCCCGATTAATGGCTAGATGCGTGATATCGTTGTCGGAAATTTCAGTCTCCCAGCGTCGGCGCGCGGCATCGACGTCCCAGACATCATCAAGAATAGCGTGCAACGGTTCAAGAATGGCGTCATCAAGTGGACCCAACCACACGATCTTGCTCTGCCAATCGACCAGAAATGCCGTGGGCACGCCTCTTTGGCCGCTGGCCTCCAGCCATTCGCGCGTCACCTGACCGCGTGGCAGGCCAGCTTGTTCTGGATCGATTTGTTCGTGTGCAAGGAAGGCGTCCAACCGTACCTGCCGAGCGGTCTCAATCGTTCTACCAAGGTCTCGCTCCATGATGGCAACGCCATATGTTGGAACACCCAGGGCTTTTGCTTTCTTGGAGTATTCTACGAGCGCCGGCAAGCAACCGCTGCATCCGGAATTCCAAAGGACCACCATGCTCGTTCCATTAAACTCGACACGTGGAGAAAGCTCTCCTGTCACAAGATTTCTGGAGAGCATCAGCGGCGGGGCGGCATCCCCTGGCAGCAATCGCTTTGCTGAATTCAAGACGCTATTCATGGAGCTTCCCTTAGTGCGTTGTAACGGGGCGGCGGCAACGATCCTCGATCCTACGTCTCAGCCATACGACATGGTGTTTCGAGGGCCTTTCGCAAAGAGGGTGATGTAACGCTTTCACGAGCAATTTCTTTGCAGGCTGCACGCCACGCGAAATGTGATTAGGCCTGCGCAGCCGTGTTGTGTTGTGACACGCGAATTGGAGCCAGCCTTTAACTTGACAAACTCCATCAACATTTTATTAGTCCGCTCGCATGAAAGGTAGTGGTGAAGGCCATGCAAGCCTCCCGGACACGACATGAGCGATACGAAGGCTGAACAACTGGAAGATCTCTATCGCTCCGAGTGCTCTCGGCTCGAGCGTATTGCTGTCCGAAAAGTCGGGCATGGGACCGGAGCAGACGTTGTCCAGGACACATTCGCCCGGCTCTGGGGCAAGGCGCTCGAGCAGATCGTCCTGACGCCGGCCTATCTCAGCAGATGCGTGCGCAATGCCGCGATCGACCAGTTGCGCAGCGACAGGAGAGTGGCGCGCCTTCCGGAACTTATGACCGAGGAACAATATGCGGCCCCCGTGCCGACGCCACAGCAGATCGTCGTGGCGGTCGATGGGTTGCGGCATGTCGATCGGGTCATCAATGAGCTGCCGGAGCGTACGCGGCACATCTTCGTTCTGAACCGCCTGCACGGTTGCACCTATGACGAGATCGCAGTCACGCTCGGCATCTCCTATAGCACGGTCGAGCGGGAAATCGCCAAGGCCCTGATGGCGTGCCGGTTGGCGATCGAAGACGTAGCGCCGGATTGAGGGTGGAGTGCGCTTCCGGTCGTTATGGGAATGGGGCGGCAATCTCTTCAAGCCGTCACGGCGCCTGCGAAAGATATGAGAATGGTACAGGAAAACCAGCCCGGCCTGCAGACGGAAAGAGAGGCGATTGCCTGGTTCACGCGGATGAACGGCAAGCCGTCGCGCGCCGACCGGCAGCATTTCGAGGACTGGCGGAAGATACCTGCCCATGCGGCGGCCTATGACCGTGTTTCGTCGGTCTGGTCATCGGCGGGCGGCATCGGCACCTCCCTTGGGCGCGAGGACAGGAGCGCAATCGCGGCGCACCTGAGCCGCATCGAGGAACTCCGCCGGCGTCGGAAAAGCGCGAAGACGGGGGCGGCGGTGCTCACGGTGCTTCTGGCGCTCGGCGCTTCCGGGTGGCTCTGGCTGGAAAAACCGCATCTCCTTCAGGACATGCGCGCCGATTATGTCGCCGCGCGCGGGGAGCGGCGCTCGATCACATTGTCCGATGGTTCGACCATGCTTCTCGACGCCGACAGCGCCGTCGCCGTCGACGTGACAGACAAGGAGCGGCGCATCGACCTCCTGCGCGGCACGGCCTATTTCGAGGTGCAGCCGTCTTCGGTGCCTTTCATCGTCGATGCGGCGAACGGCCGTTCGCGGGTGCTCGGAACCGCATTCGACGTGTCCGTCACTGAGGAGGGGGCCCATGTGACGCTGGCACGCGGCAGCCTTCAGGTCTCGCTGGTCGATGGACCGGAAAGCGTCGTGCTGAAGCCGGGAGAAAGCGTCGCCTATGGCGGCGAGGGTCTCGGCACGCCGGGTGCGGTCGAGATTTCCGAGGCGATGGCATGGCGCGAGGGGCGCTTCGTCTTCAACAATATGCGTTTGGCAGATGTTCTCGCGCAGATCGAGCGGAACCGGGACGGTCGCATCGTCCTGATCGGCAACGCGCTTGCCGACAGGCGGGTCAGCGGCAGCTTGGTGCTCGCCGATACCGATGCGGCGCTTGAAGCCGTGCAGTCCATTGCCGGCTTCCGGATGCAGAAGCTCGGCGGCCGGCTCGTAGTCATCCGGCAGTAAGCCCGGGGTGGCGTTGAAGAAGATGATAAGAAAATTCCACTTTTTGTGAGGGTGCCCCTCCGCGGGGATCGTTAGCTCATTGAGAGGATGCGCGATGCGCATCGGGCGATCGGTGACTTGGAAAGGGTTCCCCATGAACGGCAACAAGATGCGCAAGCTGGCGCTTCTCCTGGCGACGACGGTACTGGTCGCTCCGGGCGGCGGCGCGCTGGTCACCGCGCCGGCCTATGCGCAAGCGGCTTCCGATACCGTTCACGACTTCAACATTCCGGCAAAGCCGATCCGCCAGGCCCTGCACGATATCGCGCGCGTCGCCGGCATTTCCGTGATGTTCGACGAGACTGCGGCCGCTTCCGGGGCTGGAAAGGCAGTCAGGGGATCGATGACGACGTCGGAGGCGATCAGCCGCGCCCTCTCAGGCAGCCGCCTTTCCTGGCGTTTCACCAACGCCAGCACGGTGACGATCGTCGATCCGGCGGCGGGTGTTTCTTCCGGAATCGCGGGAGACGGTACAGTGCTGGAGACCATCACCGTCGACGACCGATCCGCCACCACGGAAGGCACCGGCTCCTATACGACGGGCGAGACGAGCGCGGCGACGCGCTTGCCGCTGACGCTGCGGCAAACGCCGCAGTCGACGACAGTCGTTACCCGTCAGATCATCAGCGACCAGAAACTGGACCGGATTCCCGACGTTCTCGACAATGCGACGGGCGTGATGTTCGATCCGGGCGAAACCGACCGGACGTCCGTTTATGCGCGCGGCTTCACGATCGGCGAATACACCGTCGACGGCGTCACTCGGCCGGACAACAACGAGTTCGGCGGCACCTACGAGTCGTCCGCCATCTACGACCGCGTCGAGATCGTGCGCGGGGCGACCGGCCTGATGAAGGCGAGCGGCGACCCCTCCGCATCCGTCAACCTGGTGCGCAAGCGTGCCATCAGCACCGATTTGACTGGATATCTCAGCGGCCGGGTCGGCTCCTGGGAAAACCTTGGCGTTGAGGCGGACGTCCAGGGGGCGCTCAACGAGGCGGGAACGCTGAGGGGGCGCTTCGTCACAGACGTGAGCGGCGGCAATTCGTTCCTCGATCGCTACAGCAATCTCAACCAGACCTATTACGGCACGCTCGAGGCGGACATTTCCGATATGACGACCGTCATCGGGGGCATCGAACACAGCCGGCACGCTCCGGAGGGCTCGACGTGGGGGAGCTGGCCGCTCGTCTTCAGCGATGGCACGCCGACCGATTTCCGCCGCGGCTTCTCGACGGGGCTGGACTGGACCTACTGGAATTCCGATAGCACTACGTTTTTCGGCCGGGTCGAACATGAATTCGAGAATGGCTGGAAGGCGCAGGCAACCCTGTCGCATACGATCCAGCACTACGATTCACAGCTCTTCTATACCTATAATCTGCCGGATCCGGTCACCGGGCTTGGTGTCCAGCCCTACGCCGGAAAATTCGACCGTACCCGCGTCGCCACCGCCGGGAATGTGGATGTATCAGGCGAGATCGAGGCCCTGGGCCGAACCCATGAGTTGAGTCTTGGTGTTTCGGCAAGCCGCTCGCACTTTAACGGCACCAATGCCTTCGCAACCGGGCTTGGGCCGATTGATATCTTCAATTGGGACGGTTCCTATCCGGAGCCGACATGGGGCGCTGCGAACATCGTCGAGAGCGAGCCTTTGCGCCAGTATTCCGCCTACACGGCATCTCGGCTTTCCGTTACGGACCAACTCAATCTCATCCTAGGCATGCGCTTCAACCGATGGGAGCAGGAACCGCGGGGATTCAACAACTTTACACCCTATGCCGGTGCCGTCTATGATTTCACCGATACTTTCTCCGCCTATGCCAGCTATACGGAAATCTTCAATCCGCAGGATTACAAGGATCCGTCCGGCACCTATCTCGATCCTGAGGTGGGCGCTGGCTACGAGGTCGGAATCAAGGGTTCATTCTTCGATGACCGCTTGAATGCTTCGCTTTCCCTTTACCGTACACAGAAGGACAATGTTGCCGAAGAAATTCCCGGTGTTTTCACGCCGGATGGCGACATGGCCTACCGACCTATCAAGGGCGTAAAGACGGAAGGCGTAGAGTTTGAACTGTCCGGCGAGATCGCTCCGGATTGGCAACTGTTTTTCGGCGCATCCACCTTCCGGAGCAAGCAGCCGGACGGGAGCGACCACAACAGCTTCCTGCCGCGCAACAGCGTGAAGGTCTTCACCACCTACCAGCTTCCTGGCGAGTGGGAAAAGCTCACCATCGGCGGCGGCTTCAAGTGGAACAGCTCGTCCTACATCGATATCGACGGCGTCACCACGGCGAGCGGCACGGTGCGTTTCAAGCAGGATGCGTTCGTGACCGTTGACCTGATGGCGAAATATGATTTCACGGATACGCTCGTCGGTCAGCTGAACGTCAACAATGTCTTCAACGAAAAATACTACATCCTGCGCGGCGGCGACAACGCGCCCTATGGAAAGCCGCTCAACGCGACGTTCACGCTGACGAAGCGCTTCTGATCATGATGCGGCGTCTGAAAACCTTCATCCGCGGCCTCGCGGTGCTCGCCCTGTCCTTCACCGCCCCGGCCGTGGCGGAGGGCGGTGGCACGTTCCCGGCGACGATCGGGCACGCCTTGGGAACGACGGTTGTGCCTGCGGATCCACAACGCATCGTGACGCTCGGCTGGAGCGGTGAGGATGCGGTCCTCGCCTTCGGCAAGGTGCCGGTCGCGATGACGCAGTACAGCCTCTTCGAGCGTGGCGTTTTTCCGTGGAACGAGCCGAAGCTCGGCGGTGAGACGCCGGTGCTTCTGGCGCAGGGCGAGGTGGATTTCGAACAGATCGCGGCCCTCAAGCCGGACCTGATCCTCGGCGTCTATTCCGGTATCGACGACGTTGCGTGGAAGCGTCTCTCGGCGATTGCGCCGACCGTGGTGTACCGGTCCGGCCCGTGGCTGGCGAACTGGCGCGAGCAGACGGAGATGACGGGGGCGGCGCTGGGTCGGCCGGGGGAGGCGCGCCGGCTGATCGACGCCACCAACACGTTCCTGCGCGATCTCGGTTCGCAGTATCCCGCCCTGCAGGGCAAGACCTTCGCCTTCGGCACCTATTTCGCCGGCAGCAGCGGCATCGTCGTCTATCTGCCGGATGATCCGCGGGTGGAGGCGCTGGTGGAGCTGGGGCTCAAGGTGCCGCCCGGCATCGAGGCGCTGGGCAAGTCGGCGCCGGGGGATTTTTCCGTCTCCGTGAGCCTTGAGGAGATATCCACGATCGACGCGGACGTCCTGGTCATGTGGTACGGCCCCGGCGCGCGCGCGGCGGCGGAGGCACAGCCGCTCTTCAACACGCTCGGCGCGGTCAAGCGCGGCGCCTATGTCGCGCTTGAGGACCCGGTTGACGTCTGGTCGACCTCGGCGCTGAGCGTGCTGTCGGTGCCCTATGGCTTTCCCCGCTTCGTGCCGCGCTTGGCGGAAGCGGCCGGGCGGGCAGGGGAGGAGTGACATGACGGCGAACGCCAAGGCCCTCTCGGGCGCGGATCATCACGATCACGACCACTATGTCGAGGATTACTTCCTCGCAACGGCGACGTCGGTGGAACGCCTCACGCCATCGATGATCCGCGTGGTGCTCGATGTCGAGGGCGGCGAGCGGCTGGTGCCGAGCGGCCACCCGGACGAATGGCTGCGGCTGGCGCTGCCGCCGGACGCGGAGACCCCGGTGACGCTGCCGGTCCTGATGGAGAACGGCAGGTGGGGCCGGCCGGACGGCTCGAAGCACTGCCCGAACCGGCCCTACACGATCCGCCGCTGGGATGCCGCGACCCACGAGATGGTCATCGACATCGTCGTGCATGAGGGCGGCGTCGCCGCCGGATGGGCGATGGCGGCGAAGGCCGGCGATGTCGTCGGCCTTTGCAATCCGGAAGGCCGCTTCTGGCTGCCGAAGGGCAGCCGCTGGCTGATGATGCTGACCGACATTACCGGGCTTCCGGCCGCCGGCCGCGTGCTGGAGGAGTTGCCGGCCGGCTTCCGGGCCATCGCGCATGTCGAAGTGCCGTCGGAGGCGGACAGGCAGGAGATCAGCACGCAAGCGGATGCGACGATCGTCTGGCACGCCACCCACGGGCCGCGCCCCGACCGTCCCGGCTACACGGACCTGCCGCGCATCGCCGCCGGCATCCGGAGCCTCCCGGAGGGGCCGGGCTATATCTATATCGCCGGCGAGGCGAAGGCCGCCTCTGCCTGCCGGGCGCATTTCCGCGACGGCCTCGGCTTCGACAAGGGCCGCATCGACGCCATCGGCTACTGGATCGAGGGGCAGGCCCGGATATGAGGGCCTTGCGTGTGCCGGCAGGGGAAAAGCCATCCCAGGAACGCATCGTCGCGGCGTCTTTCGGCCCATGGCTGGTGCTCGCCCTCCTGCTCGTTGCCGTGCTTGCTCTGGCGAGCCTGCTGGTGGGCGCGCGTCCGATCGCTCCTTCCATCGCGCTGGATGCGCTCTTCTCCTACGATGCGTCTTCCCCGGCCCACATCATCGTCAGGGACTACCGCCTTCCGCGCACGCTGCTCGCGCTGCTCTGTGGCGCGGCCTTCGGCGTGTCCGGGGCGCTGATCCAGGCGGCGACGCGCAATCCCTTGGCCGATCCGGGCATTCTCGGCGTCAACGCGGGCGCGGCCTTCTTCGTGACGGTCGCCGTCGGCCTGCTCGGCTGGCAAACGATCGATGCCTATCTGTGGGCGGCGTTCCTCGGGGCGATCGTCGTGACGCTCGCCGTCTATGCGCTGGGCGCGGCCGGGCGCGTCGGCGCGACGCCGGTGCGGATGGTGCTTTCCGGCGTGGCGCTGTCGGCGGTGCTCGGCGGCATCGGCTCGGCGGTGACGCTGCTCGATCCGCAGGCTTTCGATGCGTTGCGCATGTGGTCCATCGGCTCGGTCGCCGGGCGTGACATGCATATCGTCGCCGCCGTTGCGCCCTTCATCGTGGCGGGACTCGTGATCGCGCTTGCCGCCGCGCGTCCGCTCAATGCCGTGGTGCTCGGTGACAGCCTCGCCCGCGCGCTCGGGGCCGATGTGCTGCGCGCGCGCATCATCGTGGTGATCGCCGTCACGCTCCTTTCCGGCGCCGGCACGGCCGCGGCCGGTCCGATCGGCTTTATCGGACTGATGGTGCCCCATGTCGTGCGCTGGCTCACGGGGCCGGACCAGCACCGTATCATTCCGCTCACCATGGTCTTCGGACCGGTCTTGCTTCTCGTCGCCGATATTGTCGGCCGCCTCGTGCTCCATCCCGGCGAGATCGAGGCGGGCATCGTCACCGCCTTTCTCGGTGCGCCGGTGCTCATCCTGCTGGCACGGCGCGGCGAGGCGCGCGGCCTGTGAGGCGGAGCCGGTCGTCCTCCATCGGCTTCGGCCGCCCCGTGCTTGCCGTCAGGGCTTTCGGCGGCCGGCTGTCGTTCCTTCTCGATCTGCGTGCGCTCTCCATCGGTCTTGCGCTTCTCCTGCTGGCGCTCGCCGCCGCCGCGATCTCGCTTGCGAGCGGCGCCTATGCCGTCGCCCTCGCCGATGTGGGCCGCGCGCTTCTCGGCGAGGGCGAGGAGATGGCCCGCATGATCGTCACCGAATGGCGCCTGCCGCGCGCAATGCTTGCGCTGCTCTTCGGCGGGGCGCTGGGTTTGAGCGGGGCGATCTTCCAGTCGCTGACACGCAATCCGCTCGGCAGCCCGGACGTCATCGGCTTCGCCGCCGGTTCCTATACCGGCGCGCTGGTGGTGATCCTCCTCCTGTCGGGCGGTTACTACGAGACGGCGGCGGGCGCGCTGATCGGCGGTATCGCCACGGCGCTCGCCGTCTATCTGCTGGCCTGGCGCCGCGGCGTGAAAGGGTTCCGGCTGATCATCGTCGGCATCGGCGTCTCGGCGATGCTCGGGGCGTTCAATGCCTGGATGATCCGGCAGGCGGACCTGAAGGTGGCGCTCGGCGCCGCCGTCTGGGGCGCGGGCTCGCTGAACGGCCTCGGCGTCGAGCAGCTCGTGCCTGTCCTCCTCGTCCTGTGCCTCATCGTGCCGCCGACGCTGTTCCTTGCACGGCCGATGCGCCAACTCGAGATGGGCGACGACGTGGCCATGGCCTCCGGCGTCAATGCCAACCGGGTCCGTCTGTGCCTGATGGTGCTTGGTGTCGCGCTCACGGCCACTATCACGGCCGCCGCCGGGCCCATCGCCTTCATCGCCCTTGCCGCCCCGCAGATCGCACGGCGGCTGACCCGCTCGGCCGGCGTGGCGCTCCTGCCCTCGGCTCTGACGGGCGGCTTCCTGTTGTCCGCTGCCGACTGGGCCGCCCAGCACGCCTTCACCGCGCAGCTTCCCGTCGGCGTGATGACCGTCAGCATCGGCGGTCTCTACTTCCTCTGGCTCATCATCCGGGAGGGCCGCAAATGACGACCGACCGCCTTCACGCCCGCAACCTCACGCTTGCCTATGAGGAACGGACGATCTCGCGGGATCTTTCCGTCACCATTCCCGACGGATCCTTCACCGTCATCGTTGGGCCGAATGCCTGCGGCAAGTCCACTCTGCTGCGCGCCCTGTCGCGGCTGCTCGTTCCCGTAAGCGGAAGCGTCATCCTCGACGGCCAATCCATCGTCGCGCTGTCGTCCAGGGAGGTCGCCCGCCGGCTCGGCCTCCTGCCGCAGAGCGCCGTCGCGCCCGAGGGCATAACGGTTGCCGATCTGGTGGCGCGCGGACGCTATCCGCACCAGACGTTCCTGCGGCAATGGTCGCGGGCGGACGAGGCCGCCATCGTCGCGGCGATGGAGGCGACGCATGTCGCCGATCTTTCCAGCCGCCTTGTGGACGAACTCTCCGGCGGCCAGCGGCAGCGCGTGTGGATCGCCATGGTGCTCGCCCAGGAGACGCCGCTCCTGCTGCTCGACGAGCCCACCACCTTTCTCGACATCGCCCACCAGATCGAGATGCTCGATCTCCTCGCCGACCTCAACGCCGAAGGCCGCACTGTCGTCGCCATCCTGCACGATCTCAACCACGCCTGTCGCTATGCCTCCCACCTCATCGCCATGAAGGACGGGTGCATTCTCGCCGAGGGCGGGCCGGAAGAGATCGTCACCGAAGGCCTCGTCGAGGACGTCTTCGGCCTTTCCTGCCTCGTTGTCGACGATCCCGTCTCCGGAACTCCCATGATCGTGCCCAGGGGGCGGGATAGACAAAATCGCGCCACGGAGCAAAAGCCTGTGACGCGCGTCGGCGGGTCGAGATAATCATCGCCACTAAGTCAAATACCGAAAGCGCGCCTGCCGATGTCAGCCCTTCTGAAGCGTTTTGCGTCCTACTATCGTCCGCACCGCGGCCTGTTTGCGCTGGACTTCTCCTCGGCGGTCGTCGCCGGCCTCCTGGAGCTCGCCTTTCCCGTCGCCGTGACGCTGTTCATCGACCGCCTGCTGCCGACCGGCCGCCTCGACCTCGTCGCGCTCGCGGCCCTCGGCCTCTTCCTCATCTACCTCGTCAATGCCGGCCTGCAGGTCATCGTCACCTACTGGGGCCACATGCTCGGGGTGCGCATCGAGGCGGAGATGCGCCGCAAGGCCTTCGACCACCTGCAGAAGCTCTCCTTCGGCTTCTTCGACAACCAGAAGACCGGCCATCTCGTGGCCCGGCTGACCAAGGATCTCGAGGAGATCGGCGAGGTCGCCCATCACGGGCCGGAAGACCTCTTCATCGCCGTCATGACGCTCGTCGGCGCCTTCGTGCTGATGCTGTGGGTGCATGTGCCGCTCGCCTTGATCACCGCCGTCATCGTGCCGCTGACGGCCTTCGTCACCACCCATTACGGCGCGCGCATGACCACGACCTGGCATGCGCTCTACGGCCGCGTCGCCGATTTCAACGCCCGCATCGAGGAGAATGTCGGCGGCATCCGCGTCGTGCAGGCCTTCGCCAACGAGGACCACGAGCGTAAGCTGTTTGCCGAGAGCAACCGGAACTACCTCGTCACCAAGCTCCAGGCCTACAGGGTGATGGCGGCCTCCATGTCGCTCTCCTACCTTTCCATGCGCTTCGTGCAGGTGGTGGTGATGCTGGCCGGCGCCTGGTTCGTCACGCGCGGCGAGCTTTCGGCCGGCGGCTTCGTCGGCTTCCTGCTCCTGGTCGGCGTGTTCTTCCGGCCGATCGACAAGATCAACGCGATCATCGAGACCTATCCCAAGGGCATCGCCGGCTTCACGCGCTACACGCAGTTCCTCGACACGGAGCCGGACATCCGGGACCGCGAGGATGCCAGGGATGTCGGGCGCCTTGCCGGCGATATCGAATATCGCGCCGTCAGCTTCGGCTACGGTGCCGACCGGCCGGTCTTCGGCGGGCTGAACGTTTCGATCGGGGCGGGTGAGACGATCGCCTTCGTCGGCCCGTCCGGCGCCGGCAAGACGACGATCTGCTCGCTGCTGCCGCGCTTCTACGAGGTCGCATCGGGCGCGATCACCATAGACGGCATCGACATCCGCGACATGACGCTGCGGTCGCTGCGCTCGAACATCGGCATCGTGCAGCAGGACGTGTTCCTGTTCGCCGGCACGATCCGCGAGAACATCGCCTATGGAAGGCTGGAGGCCAGCGAGGCGGAGATCCTCGATGCGGCGCGCCGGGCGCGCCTCGACGACGTGATCGCCAACCTCGCCGACGGTCTCGACACGGTCGTCGGCGAGCGCGGCGTCAAGCTCTCGGGCGGCCAGAAGCAGCGCCTCGCCATCGCCCGCATCTTCCTGAAGAACCCGCCGATCCTGATCCTCGACGAGGCGACCTCGGCGCTCGACACGCAGACGGAGCGGGCGATCCAGCAGTCGCTCGCCGAGCTCTCGGCCGGCCGCACCACGCTGGTCATCGCCCATCGCCTCGCGACCATCGCGAACGCCGACCGCATCCTCGTCGTCGACGACGGCCGCATCGTCGAAAGCGGCAGCCATGCCGAGCTCATGGCCAGAAAGAATGGTCGTTATCGGGGTTTCCACCTGACTCAGGCGGCCGGTTAGGGCAGTCCTTCCTTGCTCAGAAAGGGATGAAGCTAGCCTGATTTAGTCGCTGAAAACGGAACTACCAGCAGCTGAATAGGCGAGGCCCTTGGTTCGAATCCTTTCAAGAACGGGGCTATTTTTCCGGGCCGACGAGGCTGAGCTTGCGCAGCACTTCGCGCGGCGCCGGCATGCGCCAGACGGTCTGGAAACATTCCACGACATTGCGCGCCGTGACGGCAAGGCCGGGCAGCGCGACCCAGGCGGGGGCTAGCCGGCCGAGGAGAGCGGTCACGACTATGGAAGCGGCGGTTTCGCCCTGCCGGAAGGGTTGCTGGGCGGCGATCGCAACGAGCGGTTCACTGGCGGCGAGGCCGATTGCAGCCTCCTGGCCAAGGTCCACCGTCGCCATCGAAATCCTGCGGCCCATCGCTTCGAGAACCTGGGCGGCGGTCATTGCCGGCGTGTCCCAGACGACGAAGAGGCCGGCAAGCCCGGGATGGGCTTCGGCAAGGTTTCGCGTGGTCTTGGCGACTTCTGAAAGGGCAGGGAACCGCCGCATACGCAGCGTCACATCCGGACGGTTGATCTGCATCCATTTGACGAAGGCGATTTCGCGCTCGTTCGTTGCAAAGAAGTCGGCGTCATAACCGAGTACGCCAACCTCCGCACCATCAGGCAGATGAGGCGACAATCCTTCCGCCGCAATCTTGCCGAGCCCGAAATTGTCCGCCGAGACGAGCGAGATATAATCCTTGCCCGGAAGAAGGCCGGTCGGCACGTTGTCGAGCAGGACGAGCTTTATGCCGGCCGCCGCGACGCGCGCATGCGCTGCTGCCACTTTGGAATTCGCGACGGGCAGCGAGATGATGGCGTTCGGCGCCTCGCCGATCAGCCGCTCCAGCGCCTCGATCTGCACCTCCGGCGTGAAGGCGCAATCGACCACGTCGATGACCGCGACCCCGCAATTGCCGAGCATGCCGACAATGCCGGAGAGCTGCTGTTTGGCCCAGTCGCTGGCAAGCGTGTGGAGCACGATCGCGACACGGAAGCCGCTTGCCCGTGCGCGCGCCATGTCTTCCGGCAGCAGCAGCACCCGCTCGGGTGCCGATGCCCGCTCGCCGTGAGGGCCGAGACCAGTAATCGCCATTGCTTCCTCCTCAAACATCCGGCGGCCGCAGGCTGTTTCCCTCCATGGTCTTCCTCCGGGCAATCTCGTCCTTCACCTGCTGGAAGAGCGGATGCGCCTGGGGCCGGCCGGCCATGATCCAGTCCCTCAGCATGGCAGGGGCGAACAGGCCTTCCGTCGCGACGATCGCGGCCCCGACAAGCCCTGACGAACTGCCCATCTGCGAGCGGATGATCTGCAGGTCCCGGCTCACCAGCGGATGGCAGGCGCCGTAGATCGCCTCGCGCGCGGCGGCAAGAAGGATGTCGTTCGTCTGGGCGATCGAACCCGACAGCACGATGAGTGCCGGGTTCAGCATGTTGGCCAGCGTCGCGACCACCTGACCGATCAGCCGGCCGCTCTGCGCGAGAATATCGATCGCCGCGGCGTCGCCCATTTGAGCAGCCTGCGCGACTTCGAGGGCTGTGATGTCGCTACCGCGCCGCATATGCTCGGCAAGGATAGGGCTCGCGCCATGCTCGGCCGCCACCTTGCCGTCCTGGGCGATGTGGTCGGAACCGGCCATGGCTTCCAGCGTGCCGGTCCTGTCGCCCACCGTCACGGGAACGGAACCGATAAGGCCAACGGCGCCCTGCGCGCCGCGAAACAGCGCGCCGTCGTTTGCAAGACCGGCGCCGATGCGTTTGCCCACCTTGACGAACAGCATGGTGTTGCGGCCGCCGCCAGCGCCGGCATGGAGTTCGCCCATCGTCATCGTCTCGACACTGGAGCGCAACCAAACCGGAGCGTCGAAGGCCGCGATGAGCGTCTCGACCAGCGGGAAGCTCTCCCAGCCGGGCAGGACCCCGGGCGTGCTGCGCTGGAAAAGCGCTTCACCGCCATCCGGCACCGCACCGGGTACGGAAATGGAAATGCCATAGAGCTGCGGATCCGCCTGCCGCTCGAGAATCCAGCGGAAAAGCGTGATCAGTCGCTCTGCCAGGGCGGAAACCGGCTGGGCCAGCTCGGCTGCCTCATGATGCTCCATGAGCAGGGATCCGGCGAGATCGGCGACGCCGACGCCGATGGCGGTCTGGTCGAGCGTCGCAACGAGAATGCGGCCGCGATCTGCCGCAAACCGCACGAGGCGCGGCGCGCGGCCGCCGGTGGGGGTGCCGAGCTCGCTTTCATCGATGAGGCCCAGTTCGCCGAGCGTTCCGAGCCGATCCGCGACGACGGCGCGCCCAAGCTCGCTGTGGCGTTCGATTTCCTGGCGGGTGGTGGCCTGTTCGGTGCGAACGAGGTTGAGGATGTCGACGAGGCTGGGGGCAGCGGTTTCGGAGACGCGCGGACGGCCTTTGCGGCGGGGATATCCATCAGTTTGCGCGGTCGCCGTCGTCGGCATGGGTTTTCCTTTCTGGCGGCTTCGCCTTCTTTCCCTTGATAATGCCGCTTGTTTCGACTGGCAACATCGAACTTTTGCATTAAATCAGCAAAAGTATTGATAGATATGCGCATAAATAATTGACATCAGGTTTTTCACGCCGTAAGACGGTCTGCAGTCGCGACGATCACTGGGAGGAGGCGCCGATGTCGAACTTCAAGCTCGCCTATCATGCGAACTGCTGGGGCAATCTCGGCGGGGATGCAGTCGGCGTAACCTCGATCACCAATCTCGCTTACCGCACCTTCGGTGACATGCGTCGTGCCTTCGCCGACATTGCCGCGGCAGGCTACGAGGGCGTCGAGCTCTTCGACGGCAACCTTCTCGATTTCAGCACTGACGACATGCGCTCCCTGCTCGCCGATAATGGGCTCGCGCTGGTGGCGACCTATGCCGGCGGCAATTTCGTCTTCGACGATATCCTGCCGGAGGAACTGGCCCGCGTGGTGCGCGCCGCGGATCGCGCCGCCGAACTCGGAGCACCCCATCTCGTTGTCGGCGGCGGCGCCAAGCGCTTCGACGGTATCCGCGAGGCGGACTATCACAAGCTCGCGGCCGCGCTCGACCGGGTGAAGGAGATCGCCGAGGCGCGCGGTCTCACCGCCCATTATCACCCCCATCTTTCGACAATCGTCGAGGGGCCGGCGGATGTGCGCAAGATCTTCGGGCTAACCGGCATCCATTTCTGCCCGGACACGGCCCATCTCGCGGCCGCTGGCGGTGATCCGGCCGCCCTCATTCGCGAGCATGCGGCGCGCATCTCCTATGTCCATCTCAAGGGTTTCCAGAAGGAGCCCTTCACCTTCACGCCCATCGACCGTGGCGACGTCCCGACGGACGGGATCATCGCAGTCCTTCGGGAGACCGGCTTTGCCGGCTGGGTTTGTACCGAACTCGATTCCTGGCCTGATCCGCTTGAGGGAGCGAAAGCGAGTATGGCCTATCTTAAATCGGCCTGACGGCCGCGACCGGGGCGGGAGCCCCACTTTCGGGAGGAGAAAGTGATGATGACGAGACGATTCCTGTTGGGTACGGCCGCCGTGCTGGCGCTTGCTCTTGCCTATTCTGCACCGGCCTCGGCCGATCCGGACACCGCGCTCGCGGAGCTCCAGAAGACGGTCCTCTCCAAGGGGCCTTCTGGCGAAGACCCGTCGCCGGCGTCCGATGTCACGCTGAACGACGAGGAACTCGCCAAGATCAAGGGCATGAACGCGACGGCGGCGATCGTCATGCATTATGGCGGCAACGACTGGTCGCGCGCCCAGGTCAACGGTCTGCAAACCCAGTTCGCCGCGATGGGCATCAAGGTTCTTGCGGTGACCGATGCGGGCTTCAAGCCGGAAAAGCAGGTCGCCGATATCGAGACGATCATGGCGCAGAAGCCGAGCGTCATCGTCTCCATCCCGACCGATCCGACGGCGACGGCCGCAGCCTACAAGGCGGCGGCGGAGGCCGGCACCAAGCTCGTCTTCATGGACAACGTGCCGACCGGCTTTGTGGCCGGGAAGGACTATGTGTCGGTCGTCTCGGCAGACAATTACGGCAATGGCGTCGCCTCGGCTCATCTAATGGCGAAGGCGCTGAACGGCGAGGGCGATATCGGCCTGGTGTTCCACGCCGCCGACTTCTTCGTCACCAAGCAGCGTTACGAAGCCTTCAAGGCAACGATCGCCGCCGACTACCCCAACATCAAGATCGTCGCCGAGCAGGGCATCGGTGGACCGGATTTCTCAGGCGACGCCGATAAGGCGGCGTCTGCGATCCTCACGTCCAACCCGAACATCAAGGGCATCTGGGCCGTCTGGGACGTGCCGGCAGAAGGTGTGATCTCGGCCGCGCGTGTCGCCGGTCGCGACGACCTCGTCATCACCACCATCGACCTCGGCGAGAACGTGGCGATCTCGATGGCCCAGGGTGGTTTCGTCAAGGGGCTCGGTGCGCAGCGGCCCTATGATGCCGGCGTGGTCGAGGCCAAGCTCGCCGGCTATGCGCTGCTCGGCAAGGAAGCCCCCGATTTCGTCGCACTTCCCGCTCTTCCGGTGACGCGGGAGACTTTGCTCGACGGCTGGAAAGCGGTCTATTCCAGCGAAGCGACCGACAACATCAAGACGAGCCTCGGCCAGTGATGATGGCAGGCACGGGGCATGATCATGCTCCGTGCCGCATGGAGTGAGCCGGCTCAGGCCGGCAGATGGAACGCGGCTTGCCTTAGCCGCTATCGTTCAGGAGAAACCCGATGACCAAAGTGATGAACGTCGCCATGATCGGCGGCGGCTTCATGGGCAAGGCGCATGCCATGGCCTATGCCTCCATGCCGATGTTCTTCTGGCCCGCACCGGCCATCCCCCATCGCAAGGTCGTCGTCGACGTGACGGACGGCATGGCGGAGGAAGCACGCCGCCGCTATGGTTTCGAAGAGGCATCCTCGGACTGGCGCGCTGTCGTCAACCGTCCGGATATTGATGTCGTCGACATCTGCACGCCCAACAATGTGCATGCCGAAATCGCCATCGAGGCGGCGAAGGCCGGCAAGCACATCATCTGCGAGAAGCCGCTCGCCCGCACGGTCGAAGAGGCGAGGGCGATGCATGACGCGGTGAAGGCTGCCGGCGTCATCCACATGGTCGCCTTCAATTATCGCCGCACGCCGGCCGTCGCACTCGCAAGGAAATATATCGAGGAAGGCCGCATCGGCCGTATCCTGAACTTCCGCGGCACCTATTTGCAGGACTGGTCGGCCGATCCGGATTCACCGCTCTCCTGGCGCTTCCAGAAGAAGATCGCCGGCTCCGGCTCGGTCGGCGACATAGCCACCCATGTGGTCGATCTCGCCCACTATCTTGTCGGACCGATCGCCGAGGTGAGCGCGCTCACCACCACCTACAACAAGACACGCCCCCTCCAGCAGGGCGGCGTCGACAAGCTTGGCGCGGCGGAAAAAGCCAAGGATGCGGAACGCGGCGAGGTGGATGTCGACGACGAGGTCGTCTCCATGCTGAAATTCGAGGGCGGCGCGATCGGAAGCCTGGAAGCGACCCGCAACGCCTATGGCCGCAACAACTTCATCACGCTGGAGGTCCACGGTACCAAAGGCTCGATCCACTTCAACTACGAGCGCCGCGACGAACTGCAGGTGATGTTCGCCGACGACCCGGCCGATGCCCGCGGCTTCCGCACCGTCTATACGGGTCCGGCACATCCCTATGGCAATGGTCTCTGGCCGATCCCCGGCCTCGGCATCGGTTATTCGGAGACGAAGATCGTCGAATGCTACGATTTCTTCTCGGCCATCGCGAAGAACCGGCTGCCGAGCCCGAACTTCGAGGATGGCCTGTTGACGGAACTCGTCGCCGACGCCCTTATCCGCTCGGGTGAGACGGGACAGTGGGAGAAGGTGGGATGACTGCGAGCGCCGCTGCCGTCCGCATGACCGGCATAAGCAAGGCCTTCGGTGGGGTGCGCGCGTTGGACGACGTTTCCTTCGAGGTCTTGCCCGGCGAGGTTCATGCGTTGCTCGGCGGCAACGGCGCCGGCAAGTCGACGATCCTAAAGGTCTTGAACGGGGTGCATCGCCCCGATCAGGGCGCAATCGAAGTCGGCGGCGTGCCCCTGACCACACATACGCCGGAGGCGTCGCGTGCCGCCGGCATCGCGATGAACTACCAGGAAATGAGCCTGGTTCCGACTTTGACGGTCGCCCAGAACATCTTCCTGACGCGGGAATGCCGTGACGGCATGGGGCTCATTGACGACCGGGAAGCCGAGCGGCGCGCGGCGGACATTTTCGCGCTGCTCGAAGTCTTCGTCGATCCGAAAGCCGTGGTCGGGGATCTGGGGGCCGGCCAGAAGCAGCTCACCGAAATCGCCAAGGCGATCTCGCAGGACGCCAAGATTCTGGTTCTGGACGAGCCATCCACGGCGCTCGCCGTTTCCGATGTCGAGCGGCTCTTCGTCTTCCTGCGCAAGCTGAAGGCCAAGGGCGTGGCAATCATCTATGTCAGTCACCGCATGGACGAGATCGCCCGCATCGCCGACCGCGCCACGATTCTGCGCGACGGCCGGCATGTCATCACCGCGCCTCTTGGCGAGCTATCGATCGATACGATGATCGAGCACATCGTCGGCAGGCGCTCGAAAGGGCTCTCCGATGTCGAGCGCGGCCATTCCATCAGGGGCGAGGTGCTGCTGGAGCTCGACCATGTCAGCGGCGTTCACAAGCCGGAAGACATTTCCCTGACGCTGCATCGCGGCGAAGTGGTGGGGCTTGCCGGTCTGCTCGGCTCGGGCCGCTCGTCTCTGGCGCGGGTGATCGCCGGCATCGACCCGGCGGCCAAGGGTGAGATCCGTATCAAGGGCCGCCCCGTCACGATCCACAAGCCGGGTGATGCGATCGCCGCGGGTGTCGCGCTGGTGCCTGAGGCACGCGCAACGCAGGGCATCATTCCCGCCCATTCGGTGGCCTCCAACATGATCCTCGCCGTCATCGATCGGCTGTCCAAGGTCGGTCTCGTCGACACGAAGGCGGCAAACGCCCTGACCGACACGCAAATCGAGCGCCTGCGCGTGAAGACGGCGAGCCGCGACCATGCCGTCTCGACGCTTTCGGGCGGCAACCAGCAGAAGGTGGTCATCGGCAAGTGGCTCGCCACCGATGCGGACATCCTCATCCTCGACGAGCCGACGGCGGGCATCGATATCGGTTCGAAATCCGAGATCATCCGCCTGGTGCGTGAACTCGCTGCCGCGGGCAAGGGCATCGTCATGATCTCGTCGGAGCTTTCCGAATTGCTGACCGCCTGCGATCGCATTCTCGTCATGTCCGATGGGCGCGTGCACCAGGATCTGCCGCGCGAGGCGCTGGAGGATCCGTCCGTGCCCGCCGACGACCTTGCCCACCGTCTCCAGGCCGCCGAACAGCGCTTGCAGATCGAAATCCAGAAGGCCCTTTCGGTTCAGGAGGTTTCCCATGGCTAACGCCTTCTTCGCCAACTGGCGCCAGAACATCATCTATATCGGCTTCGTCGTCATTTTCCTCGTCTTCGCGGTGACGCTTGCTGACAAGGGGTTTCTCAACCCGAACAACCTGCTCAACATCGTGCGGCAGACGGCGATGATCGCCGTCATGGCGATTGCCATGACCTTCGTGCTTTCGGCCGGCGAGATCGACCTTTCGGTCGGCGCGGTCGCAGGCCTTTCGACCGTCACCGTCGCGATGGCGATCGCCGCAGGCGGCCCGCTCGTCGGCGTCGGTGCCGGCATCGCCACGGGACTTGCGGTCGGCATGTTCAATGGCTGGCTCACCACCCGCATCGGTATCCCGTCCTTTCTCACCACGCTCGCCATGATGGGCATCGCCAAGGGTGTCGCCATGTGGATATCGGCGACCGCGGCCGTGCCGATCCTGTCGCCCGGCTATTCCTGGCTGTTCGGCGGCGGTGACCTAGGGCCGGTGCCGGTGCTGCTTGTCTGGATGGCGGTGCTCGGCGGCATCGGACACATAGTATTGCGTCGTTCGGGCTTTGGCCGACGGGTGCTTGCGACCGGCGGCGGCGAGACGGCGGCGCGCTATTCCGGCATCGATACCAAGGCCATAAAGTTCAAGGTGCTGGTCATCTCGTCCTCGGCAGCAGCACTCGCCGGCATGCTTTATGCCGGGCGCCTGCAATCCGGCCGCTTCCAGCTCGGCGAGGGCGACGAGCTCTCGGTCATCG
This sequence comes from Shinella sp. WSC3-e, assembly GCF_945994535.1. Classification (NCBI taxonomy): domain Bacteria; kingdom Pseudomonadati; phylum Pseudomonadota; class Alphaproteobacteria; order Hyphomicrobiales; family Rhizobiaceae; genus Shinella; species Shinella sp. WSC3-e. Next base: position 3,398,105 of record NZ_OZ000530.1, on the reverse strand, counting down.
CCGCCGCGGTGCTTGGCGGTACCAGCCTGTTCGGCGGCAAAGGAACCGTCATCGGCACAATCGTCGGCGCATTGATGATTGGCCTCATCAACAACGGCCTCATCCTGATGGGCCTCGAATTCAGCCAGCAACTGATCGCCCGTGGCGGCATCATCATCCTCGCCGTCGCGCTCAGCCAGAAGAGGAGCTGAGGATGACCGTCACCGTCGTCGCCACGATTGTAGCCCGCCCCGAGATGCGCGAAGAGTTGTATCATCTGCTCGCCGCACAGGTGGCGCCGACGCGTGCCGAGGTGGGTTGCCTCAACTACGACTTCCACGTGGACGCAACCGATCCCTGCATCTTCGTGTTCTACGAGAATTGGAGAAGTGAGGCGGACTTGGGTGCTCACATGGCAATGCTGCATCTCAAGCCGTTGCTCGAGCAGGCTGAGCGGCTGGTCGCAAAGCCGATAGAGGTGCGCCGCTTGATAATGATCAGCAAAGAAGTTTGATTCATACAATTCCTGACAGGATATCGGTTCGTATTCCTTCAACGCTAATAAGACTCTACAAGCCTCTGTGCATTCAGGCCCCCGCAACCAAACAAAGCCCCGCCGTAACACGACGGGGCTTTTTTGCGTTCCGGCCCTCTCCCGTCAACCGCTAACCCGACAGCGCTTCCTCCCACCCCGAACATCCCAAAACATTGCAACGGGAAGGCAGGCGTGGCCTTGTTGCGTTCTCAACTCCAGGTTTGCGCGAGCGGGCAGGCCTCAGGTTACAGGGCTTGAGCTGAATGTCTCTTGCAACATCTCACGGTCTAGCGAAGGCGAGGCATCGGCCATCGTCGCGGAAAAATTGATGGGGACGCGTTTGGCCTGCCGGCCCTCATCGGCGATTGATTGTCCCGTGCATGCGAGGCCGTGTCGGCGCGGATGAGACGGGCGGCGCGGCGACCGTTCTGTTGAAAGTGCTTCGTCGTTTGCCCGCGGCCCGGCTTCCTTCCAAATCCGTATCCGCCGGCGTCTCGGCGGGTTCTACGCCATATGGAAGACCGGTTTGAGTGGCACGACATGCGGCTCGCCGCGGTCGTTGTACTGCATGATATCGGCCATGAAATCCCACCAGCGGCGGTTCACGTCCGTTTGCGGCAGCGCGTCCATGCTATGGTCGTCCGCCCGCACCAGCGTTGCGAAGAGGTGGTTTGTCTCCTCGTCCAGCCAGATCGAGTAGTCGGACACGCCGGCGTCGCGTAGGGCCTGGCTCAGCTCCGGCCAGATCTCGTCGTGGCGCTTCTTGTATTCGGCCGCCTGGCCGGGGTTGAGGATCATTCGGAAGGCGATGCGTTCGGGCATGACGGTTCCTTTCAAATCTGCGAGCGGATGCGGAGCTGGTCGAGGCCGACGGCGAGCAGCAGGACGGCGCCCTTGGTGACGTCCTGCCAGAAGCTCGAGACGTTGAGCAGGGTGAGGCCGTTGTTCAGCGTGCCGAGGATGAGCACGGCGAGCAGCGTGCCCCAGACCGAGCCGCGGCCGCCGAAGAGGCTGGTGCCGCCGAGGATGATGGCCGCGATGACGGTGAGCAGGTGCTTGCCGACGGCATCCGGGGCGGCGGCGCCGAGCATTGCGGCGACGACGATGCCGGCGAGCGCGCCGGAGACGCCGGAAAGGATGTAAAGCTTGATCTGCGTTCGATCGACCGGGATGCCCAGCATGCGGCTGGCGTCGGGATTGCCGCCGGAGGCGTAGATGTAGCGCCCGAAGGGCGTGAAGGCCATGACCCACCAGATGGCCGCGAAGAAGACCAGCATCAGGATCAGCGGCACCGGCACGCTGAGGATGCGGCCGGAGCCGATCCAGTTGAAGCCGGGGATGGCCAGCGGCTGGGTGAGGCCGCCGGTCAGCACCAGCGACAGGCCGGTGATGATGCTCATCGAGCCGAGCGTCACGATGAAGGGATTGAGCCTGAGACCGTTGGTCAGCATGCCGTTGCCCCCGCCGATCGCGCCGCCGGCGAGGATGGCGATGGCGCAGGCAAGCCAGATGTCGATGCCGGCGGCATAACACAGCGAGACGATGACGCCTGAAATCCCGGCCACCGCGGCGACGGAAAGGTCCAGTCCCCCGGCGATGATCAGCGGCGTGCCGGCCGCCGCCATCAGGCCGACGAAGGCCATGTTCGAACCGATGGACAGGAGGTTCTTGAAGGTCAGGAAGAAGGGCGAGAGGATGGTGAAGACCACCAGCAGCAGGAGGTAGATGACGAGCAGCATCGCCGTGCCCGCCCAGGACTTGCCGAGCAGGCTGCGCCCGGCCTCGGGCTTCGGTGCTTCGCTCTGGCTACCCACGGTCTTGGCCGTTTCCTCGGACATGGAATCCTCTTTCCTGACTTGGAGCATTTCCGGCGAGGCGGATCGCCCGAAAATGCTCTATCTCTTTGTTTTCACACAATCCCGACCGCAAACTCTCGCGGCCTCATGATGGAATTGCCCTAGATGGCTTCAGCGGCGGCCGGTTTGGAGGCGGCGTTCATCAGCATCGCGGCCGAGACCGGCGCCTCATAGGTCGCGGCGACGCGGCCGCCGTCCAGCACGACCGACCGGTCGGCGAGGCCCGCGACCTCCTCCGCATCCGAGGAGATCAGCAGGATGCCGAGGCCGTTATCGGCCATCTGGCGGATCTGCCGGTAGATTTCCGCCCGCGCGCCGACATCGACGCCGCGGGTCGGCTCTTCCAGGATCAGCGCCTTGAGGTCGCCGATCAGCCAGCGCGCGAGGCACACCTTCTGCTGGTTGCCGCCGGAGAGACTGCCGATCGCCTGTTCGGCGCCGCGCGCGCGGATGGCGAAACGCCGGATCCAGTCGTCGGCGGTGGCCGTTTCCGTCTTGCGCTGGACGACGAGCCCCTTAGTGAAAAGCGGCAGGTTGCAGACCGACATGTTCTCGCGCAGGCTCAGCATGGAGATGATGCCTTCCTGCTTGCGCTCGGCGGCGACCAGCCCGAGGCCGGCGGCAACGCCCGCCTCGGCATTGCGGATCGCATAGGGCCGGCCGTCGACGGTCGTGCGGGCGGCTCTTGCCTTGGGTACGGCGCCGAACAGGGCACGGCCGGCCATCTCGACGCCGGAGCCGATCAGCCCGTGCATGCCGGTGATCTGTCCCTTGCGGATGGTGAAGTCGACACCGTGCAGCCAACCGTCCACCGTCAGGCCTTCGACGGTGACGACGTCGGATGCGACGCCGGTCGAACGGGCAAAATCCGGATAGAGGTTTCCAACCCGGTTGCCGACGATCGCTTCCAGCACAGCATCGACATCGGTCTTCTTCGTCTCGAACCGGCCGGCATTGCGCCCGTCGCGCAGGACGACGATCTCATCGGAGATCTCGAAGACCTCCTTGAGGTAATGGGAGATGTAGACGACCGAGATCCCCTCTGCCTGGAGGCGGCGGACACATTGGAAGAGCATCTTCACCTCGGCGTCGGCGAGCGAGGCGGTGGGCTCGTCCATGATCAGCATCCGGGCGTTGCCGGCCATGGCGCGGGCGATCTCGACGATGCGCTGGACATGGTGCGAGACCGTGCCCATGCGGGTCTTCGGCGAAAGCCAGTCGAGGCCCATGCGCACCAGAAGCTCGGCGGCGCGGGCTTCCACGGCAGCCTTGTCCACCGTGCGCAGCGGGCCGGAGCCCTTTGTCGGCAACGCACCGAGCATGATGTTCTCCGCCACCGTCAGGTCCGGAAAGATCGACAACTCCTGCGGCAGCAGGCGGATGCCGCCGGCGATGGCGTCTGCCGGTGCGCGAAAATCGGCCGGCCGGCCGTCGATGCGGATCTCGCCGGCATCGCGCGTGTAATTGCCCGACAGAATCTTCATCAGCGTCGACTTGCCGGCGCCGTTGGCCCCGAGCAGGGCAACGACCTTGCCCTCGTCGACCCGAAGGGAGACATCGGACAGCACGGCGACACGGCCGAACGACTTGCCAATGCCGGTCATCTCAACAAGGCCTGCCATCCATTCCTCCCATGCGCGAAAGGGCGCGCGAAAACCGCGCGCCCGGCTGCATCGTCACTTGCTCGGGATCAGCGTCTCGTAACCCTTGAGCGATTCCTGCCCCTTCAGCGAAGCGAGATGGGCTTCGAATTCCGCCTGCGGGAAGGCATAGTCGAAGCCCGGCTTCTCGCCGCACTTGTAGTCCTTGTAGTACTCGCAGACATTGGCCTTGGTGATCATGACATGATTGACCAGCACGGCCGGCGGCAGTTCCTTGCCGGCGAGGGCCGCCAGCGCGATCGGGATGAGATAGTTGCCGTAGCGCTCGGGGAAGTAGCCGGTGGCAGCGACCAGTTCCGGCTCCTCGGCCAGCGCCTGGGTCTCGTCCGCGCCGTTGCCGACGGCGATGACGTCGGCCTCGCGGCCGGCCTGCTTGACGGCGCGCAGCATGCCGATCGCGGACTGGTCATTGATGGCGTTGATCATGATCGGCACGCCATCCGGAATGCGGCCGAGCAGGTTGGTCATCTGGGTGAAGGATTCCTGCAGCGTGTTCTTGGTGTCGATGCGCAGCATCTGTTCCTTGGGGAAATCCGGCACTGCCGACAGGAAGCCGGCCTGCTGGCCTTCGGTGCGCATCGCCGGGATCGCGCCCGACTGCGGCAGCTCGCCGATGACGTAATAGCCCTGCTTGACCTTGTCGGCGCCGAATTTCGCGATGGCCGCCTGTCCGAGATAGGAGCCACCCATGAAGCCGGACTTCGGGTTGTTGGCGCCGAAGAAGGTCGCGCCTTCCATCGGAATGTCGATGGCCGCGACCTTCACATTGTCCTGGTTGAAGACGTTCATCACCGTCGGGCCGAAATTCACGTCCGTCTGGAACTCGATGACATAGTCCACATTGCGCTGGACGAAGGACTGCGCATTGGCGAGCGCGGTCGGGCCGTCGAGCCGGTTGTCGGCGATGGTCAGTTCGACGCCGGCCGCATCGGCATTGGCCTGGATGCCTTTTTCGACCACGACACCGAAGGTCATGTCGCGCTGCAGGTTGGCAAAGCCGATGACATATTTGGAGCCGTTGCGCGGCGGGGTGACGGCGGTCGCGTCCTTCACCATAGCCTGCAGCTGCTCTGCGGAGAGCATCGCGCCATCGAAGCTCACAGGGTCAAATCCGTGGAAGTCCTCCGCCGCGGCGGTGCCTGCAATCGTCAGTGCGAGCGCGGTGGCCGAGGCCAGAGCCGCCAAATTCCATTTCATCATGTTCTCCTCCCTGAAAATGCCGATGGTCAATTGCATTGGTAAACTTGTCAAGCAAGTTTACTTGTCTGGATCATATGGCAAGCCGGTTCAGCACCGCTTCGTTGATGGTGACGCCGAGCCCCGGGCCGGCGGGCGCGGACATCTCGCCGCCGGCATGCCAGATGGGCTCCTCCACGAGCTCGTTCTGGACGACGACCGGAAAGGGTTTCAGCTCGAACAGGCGCGCCGTGCGCGAGGCCAGCGACAAGTGAAGGCTGGCGGCCGTGAGAATGGCGGTGCTCCAGGCATGGGCGTTGATGGTAATGCCGTTTGCCGCGCAGAGTGCGTCGATCATGCGAAAGCCCGTCACGCCCTCGGCGCGCGCCGGGTCGACGCCGAGAACATCGACCGTGCCCGTCTCGATCAGCCGTCTGTAGCCGCTCACCGTCCATTCCCGCTCGCCCGTGCCGATCGGCACGTCGACCGCGGCCTTCAGCGCGCGATAGTCCTCGATGAAGGTGGGATAGAAGGGTTCCTCGATCCAGCCGATGTCACACTCGGCCATGCGCCTGACGGTGGCGACGGCGGTCGCCACGTCCCATTTCACGCCGTTGCCGGCGTCCACGATGATCTCGAAATCCTTGCCGACGGCCCTGCGCAGGGCGCTGATGAAGGCGACGTCGTTATCCGGATCGCGGCCGATGTTCGACAGGCCCTTCTTGGCGAAGCCGAGCTTGACGCCCTTGAATCCCTGCTGCTGGAAGCCGGCGATCTCGGCCACGCAGTCCTCGATGGTCGCCTTGTTGACATGGCTGGAGGCATAGGCGGGCAGGGACGTCCGGGCATTGTCCGCAAGCAGCGCATGGAGCGACTTGCCCTGGCGCTTGCCGTCGATATCCCAGAGTGCCATGTCGAGCGCGCTGTAGGCGAAGCAGGCGATACCACCCTCGCCATACCACCAGCAATGCGCCCGCATGCGTTCCCAGGCCCCGCGCACGTCGATCTCGCCGGCCTCGACGAGCAGATCGCCGAGCGCTGCGATGATCGTCGCCGTCGCCTTGCAGGCCTCCGGCCACATGGCGATGCCTTCGCCCCAGCCGACGACGCCATCCACCGTCTCGACGCGAACCAGCGTCGTCATGCGCCGGTTGGCGAAGTCGTTCGGATCGGAATAGGCGATCACATAGGGTCGTACATGGCGGATGCGCATGATGGTTCCTCACGCGCCGTGCGGTTCTGCTCCTCACCCGCCGACGCTGGCGATTGACTAACACTATCTCTGCCATTACGTCAATAAGTGGTAAGGCCACTTGGCCACTTGACAAGATTGGGGACAAGATGCGCAGATGGTCTCCGGGAAGCATCGGGAGGAAGCAGCGTGCAGGAACGGAGCCTTTCGGGCGTCGAACCGGTCAAGAAGGCCGGGCTCACGGAAATCCTCGTGTCGCGGATTCTCGGCCTGGTGACGGCGGGCAATCTCAAGGCGGGCGATCACCTGCCGTCCGAGCGCAGCCTGGCGGAATCCTTTCAGGTCAGCCGCCCGACGGTGCGCGAGGCGGTGCGGGCGCTCGCCGTCCTCGGGGTACTGGAAATCCGGCACGGCGGCGGCATCGTCGTTTCGCAGTTGAGCGCGGCCGATCTCCTGAAGCCGCTGACCTTCTTCCTGACCCTGCAGAACACCGAGGTGGACAAGCTCTACGAGGCGCGCGAACTGATCGAGGGCGACATCGCGGCCCGTGCAGCGGTCAATGCGAGCGCCGAAGATGTCGCCTTTCTCGAAAGGTTGATCGCGGCGCAGGAGGCTGCGACGGAGACGCCCGTGCAGTACCGCGAGGTCGATACGGCGTTCCACCGGCGGCTTGCGGAGCTTGCCGACAACGAATTCCTCGCCCGCACCGCCGAGAGCCTGAACATCCTCGGCCTCGAGTTCCGCAAGGTCGCATCCGAGACGGCCGGGGTCATCAGCGGGTCGATCGCGGATCACCGGGCGATCGTGCAGGCGCTCCGGGAAAAGAACGCGGAGGCCGCGCGCGCCGCGATGGCCGCCCATATGCGCAATGTCCTGCGCTCGACGCGGGAATCGATGAAAGCCGGAGGCCGGGTATGACCGAACGTCGCTGGGGGCTGACGAAGCCCACCGAAGCCGATATCGCGAGAGGCGGGTTCTCCACGCCGTGGGATGCGCCCTTCATTCCGCCGTTCCCCTTCCGGTTCCGCGATTGCGAGATCCTGACCGTCTTCTACCGCACGGATCCCGCTGCGGCCGCCTTCCTCGCCCCGCCGCCGGTCCGCGCGGCCGGCGATGTCGTGGCGATCCATCTCTACAAGATGAACGATACGGACTGGATCGGCCCCTACCATGAATGCAACGTGATGTTCGGTGCGGAGGTCGCCGGCCGGGCCGGGGCCTATTCGCCCTATCTCTTCCTGCATTCGGACGGCGGCGTGTCGCACGGGCGTGAAATCCACGGCCAGCCGAAGAAATATGCCAATCCCTCGCTGGAGTTCCGCGGCGATCTCATTGTCGGTACGGTCGAGCGCAACGGCATCGATGTCGTCACCGTGACGACGCCCTACAAGCAGCGCCAGGTCGATCCGGCCGAGATGCGCCGGCATTTCGATTTCGGCACCAACCTCAACCTCAAGGCGATCGACCATATCGACGGCCGGCCGGCGATCCGGCAGATCACCTCGCGCAAGCTGACGGACGTTGCCGTGCGCGAATGCTGGGTCGGACCGGCGACCGTCGAGCTTCGGCCCAACGCGCAGGCGCCGGTCTACCGCCTGCCGGTGGTCGAGCCGATCGAGGCGTTCTTCTGGAAGGCCGACTTCACGCTGGTGAGCGGCGAGGTCATCCACGATTACCTCACCAAGGCATGACCATGAACAAGCGCAAAGTCGTCGTCACCGATTACACGTTCCCGGCGCTCGCGCAGGAAGAGGCGGCGGCGATCGCCTCCGGCGCGGAGTTTTTCGCCTGTCAATGCCGTACGGCGGACGAGGTGGCCGAGGCGGTGCGCGGGGCGGATGTCGCCGTGGTGCAGTTCGCGCCGCTGACCGCGCGGGCGATCGAGGGATTGGCCAAGGGGGCGGCGGTCATTCGCTACGGCATCGGCTTCGACAATCTCGATATACCCGCCGCCAATGCGCGCGGCGTGCCGGCCGGCTACGTGCCGGACTATTGCATCGACGAGGTGGCCGATCACACCGTGGCGCTGATCCTCACGCAATTGCGCAAGGTCGTGCGGCTGGACGCCAGCATCCGCGCCGGCGAATGGGCGGCGGTGGCCGTGGCCAGGCCCCTTGCCGCCTATCGCGAGACGACGGTCGGCTTCCTTGGCTTCGGCCAGATCGCGCGGGCCGTCGCCGACCGGCTGCGCCCCTCCGGTTTCCGGTTCCTGGCGGCCGATCCCGTGCTGGATGCAGCAACCGCGAAGGACCTCGGCGTCGAGCTGGTCGATCCGGAAACCCTCGTGGAACGCGCCGACGTCCTGAGCCTGCATGCGCCCGGCACGCCGCAGACGACGAAGTTCGTCAATGCCGGGCGGCTGGCCCGCATGAAGCCCAATGCCTTCATCGTCAACACGGCGCGCGGCGTGCTGGTCGACGAGGCGGCGCTCGCCGAGGCGCTGAAGGCCGGCAGGATCGCCGGGGCGGCGCTCGATGTCTTCGAGATCGAGCCGCTGCCGCCGGAATCGCCCCTGCGGGATGCGCCGAACCTGATCCTGACGCCGCATGCGGCCTGGTATTCCGCGGCGGCAATCGAGGCGCTGCAGGGGCTCGTCGCCGACGATATCCGCGCCCATCTCGCCGGCCGGCCGCTGCGCCGGCCGGTGCCCGGCTCAAAGACGTGAGCGAGGAGGAGAAAATGCCCGACACGGTCAATATCGGCGTCATCGGGGCCGGCTGGTGGGCCACCCTCAGCCATATCCCGGCGCTGATCGCCAATCCGCATGTCGATATCGTCGCCATCAATCGCCCCGATGCGGACGGGCTCGAGACGGTTTCGAAAACCTTCGGCCTGCCGCACGCCTATCTCGACGCGCGCGACATGCTCGAGAAAGAAACGCTGCACGGCGTCGTCGTCGCCTCGCCGCATGTGCTGCATGCCGAACATGCGACGCTTGCGCTGGAGCGCGGGCTGAAGGTGCTGATCGAAAAGCCGATGGCCACGACCGCCGCCGATGCGCGCGCCCTCGTCGCGCTGGCAGAGGCCCGGGGCGGCGAGATCATCATGCCCTATGGCTGGAACTACAAGGCGATGACCGACGCTGCGCACCGGCTGATCCGCGAGGGCTGGGTCGGCGAGGTTCGCCATGTCGTCGCGCAGATGGCTTCCGCGCTCGCCGATCTCTTCGGCGGCGAACCGATGGTCGAGACGAAGGATCACCTGTTCCGCCCGCCGGCTTCGACCTGGGCCGATCCCAAACGCTCCGGCGGCTATGGCTGGGGCCAGCTGACGCACGGGCTGGGCGCGGTGTTCCGCCTGGTCGACCTCGCACCGGCCCGGGTCTTCGCGAAGACGGGGCTGTCGCCCGCCGGCGTCGATTTCTACGACGCCGCGGTGGTGGAGCTCGCCAACGGCGCGACCATGGTGCTGTCGGGCTCGGCCACCGTGCCGAAGGCGCGGAGTTTCCAGCTCGATATCCGCGTGTTCGGCACTGAGGGCATGCTGTTGTTCGATATCGAACGGGCGCGCGTCGAGGCCGTGCGCCATGATGGCAGGACCCATGTCGAGACGCTGGAGGCCGATGCCGGTGCTTATGAACAGGTCGAGCCGATCACCCGGCTGGTCGACCTGTGCCGGGGCCGGGATGTCGTCAATCCGGCCGATGGGGTGATCGGCGCGCGCGCGACGGCCGTGCTCGACGCAATGTACCGCTCCGCGAAATCCGGGCGGATGGAGGAGGTATGACGATGAAACTGAGCATCACGAGCTGGTCCTTCCCGCTGCTGACACTGGACGAGGTGGGCGCCGTTGCGCGCGCGATCGGCATGGAAGGCCTCGATATCGGCTATTTCTACCGCTCGGCCCTCGACAAGGCGCGCCTGCTGGCGGAGCCGGAGGCCTATGGCCGCGAGATCGCTGCAAGGCTGCCCTTGCCGGTGTCCAACCTCTATCATCTGTTCGGCTCCTCGCCGGCCGAGCGCAATCTCGCCCTGCCGGATCACCGTGCGGAGAACCTTGCCGATTTCCGCAAGGTGCTCGCCTTCTGCAAGGCGGCGGGGGCGCCGACCGTCTTCATCCTGCCGGGCATCATCAACGGCGCGCAGACGCGGGCGCAGGCGCTGAACGAAACGGTGGAATCGCTGAAACCCCTGATCGAGGCGGGGCAGGAGGCGGGCATCGACGTCTGCGTCGAGCCGCATGTGCATTCCTATCTGGAGACCCCGAGCCTGACCGCCGAGATGTGCACGCGCGTGCCGGGCGTCAAGCTGGCGCTCGATTACGCGCACTTTGCCGTCTCCGGCTACCGGCAGGAGGAGATCGACGTGCTGATCCCCTGGCTCGGCCACGCCCATCTGCGCCAGGCCCGGCCGGGCGCGCTGCAGGCCAAGATGGAGCAGGGAACGCTGAATTTCCCGGCCATGTTCGCCACGTTCAGGCAAAGCGGCTTTGCCGGCTACGTCGCCAGCGAATATGTCCATCAGGACTATTTCGACACGGTGCACGACGACGTGATGTCCGAGACGATCAAGATGCGCGACCTCTTCTTTGCCTGGAGAAAAGCATGAGCGGCAAGGCAGTCATCGTCACGGGCGGCGCCGGCGGCATCGGGCTTGCCGTCGCCACCCGGCTGAAGGCCGACGGTTTTGCCGTCGTCATCGCCGACCGCGATGCGGATGCGGCACGCCAAGCGGCAGCCGGCATCGGCGCGGACTGGCGCGTGCTCGATATCGCGGAGGAAGGCTCGGTCGTCGCCACGGTCGGCGAGGTGGCGCAGGCCCATGGCGGGCTGGCCGCCGTCATCAACAATGCCGGCGTGCACATGCAGAGCCTGGTGGTCGAGACGAAGGTCGAGGACTGGGACCGCATCCACACGGTCAATGCCCGCGGCACCTTCCTGATGTGCCGCGAGGCGGCGCGCGTGATGGGGCCGCAGGGCGAAGGCCAGATCGTCAACATCGTCACCCGGCTCGGCTACGGCAATCCGTTCTCCTCGGTCTACATGTCCTCGAAGAATGCGGTGGCGGCGCTGACGCAGTGCTTGGCGGTCGAGATGGCCGCGACCGGCGTGCGGGTGAACGCCGTCGCCCCCGGCCATGTCGGCGTCGGCACGGGCATGGAGGCGGCGTTCCGCAAGAAGGCGGAAAAGCTCGGCAAGGACTGGGATTCTTTCGAAAAGCAGGTGATCGGCTCCATTCCGCTCGGGCGCTGGTGCAAGCCGGAGGACGTGGCCGGCGCGGTTTCGTGGCTGCTCGGCCCTGATGCGGACTTCGTCACCGGCGAGGTGATTTCCATTACCGGCGGCTTCCAGGCTTATGGCATTTCGCCGGATCGCCAGACCGTGCTCAACGCCATCGAGGCTGCATCATGACCATTGATCTTGCAGGCAGAACGGCGATCGTCACCGGCGCGCGCCACGGTCTCGGCGCTGCGACGGCGATCGCCCTGGCCGGGGCCGGTGCGCACGTCGCGGTCTGCGGCCGGCGCGCCGGCGATTGCGTCGCGGTCGTGCAGGCGATCGAGGAGGCCGGCGGACGGGCGCTGGATGCGGCGCTCGATGTCGCCGATCTCGCCAATGTCAAAAGCCGGGTGGCGGAGATTGCCGACCGGCTCGGCGGTCTCGATGTCGTCGTCAACAATGCCGCGACGATCGAGCCGATGTCGCCGGTCGCGGCGCTCGACGCGGAAAAATTCGATCTGGCGATGCGGGTGAACGTGTCGGGTGCCGCCGCCGTCGTGACGGCCGCCTGGCCGCGCCTTGCCGGGCATGGGCGGATCGTCAATCTCCTGTCCGGTGCCGCGGTGCGGCCGCTGCATGGCTGGGCGGCCTATTGTTCCGGCAAGGCGGCGCTCTTGATGCTGACGCGTGCCATCGACGCCGAAGGCAAGGCCGAGGGCATCCGCTGCTTCGGCATCGCTCCCGGCCTGGTCGACACGGCGATGCAGGCGAGCATCCGTGCTGCCGGTATCAACGAGGTCTCCAGCATTCCGCAGGAGAAGCTCTCCGATCCCAAGGTCGCGGCAAAAGCGATCGCCTGGCTCGCCTCCGGGGCGGGCGACGATTATGCCGGGGCCATGGTGGATGTGCGCGACACGGACTTCATGGCGAAGGTCAACGGATAAGAGGGGGAAGTACGATGCCCAGGATGCTGGCCGCCTACCTGCCGGGGAATTCGACGGTGGAGCTGCGCGAGATCGAGAGGCCGGCACCCGGTATCGGCCAGGTGCTGCTGAAGATGAAGGCGTCGGGCATCTGCGGCAGCGATATCCACTATATCTACCACAAGCATCTGGGCGACGATCCGCGTACCGCCTACCAGGGCGTCGTCGCCGGGCACGAGCCGGCGGGGGAGGTCGTGGAACTCGGCGCCGGCTGCCGCCATTTCAAGCCCGGCGACCGCGTGGCGGTCTACCATATCTCCGGCTGCGGTTTCTGCCGCAACTGCCGCAAGGGGTTTCAGATCTCCTGCACCGATCCCGCGCGCGCCGCCTATGGCTGGCAGCGGGATGGCGGCCATGCCGAATACCTTGTCGCCGACGAGCGCGACCTCGTGCACCTGCCGGATTCGCTAAGCTACCGGGACGGCTGCTTCGTCTCCTGCGGTGTCGGCACGGCCTATGAGGCGGTGCTGCGCGGCAATGTGTCGGGCGGCGATGCGATCGTCGTGGTCGGCCTCGGGCCGGTCGGCATGGCGGCCTTGATGCTGGCGAAGGGACGTGGCGCGCGCCTTGCCATCGGCGTCGATACGCAGGCCGATCGGGTCGAGACGGCACGAGGGCTGGGTCTCGTCGACCATGGACTGGTGGCCGGTGCCGAAACGCTCGGCGAGATCGAGTTGCTGACCCGGGGCGGGGCGGGCGTCACAATCGACTGCTCGGGCAATCCGCGCGGCCGGCTGCTGGCGCTGCAGGCGACACGGACCTGGGGACGCTGCGTCTATATCGGCGAGACGGGGCCGGTCCAGTTCGACGTCAGCGACGATCTCCTGCACCGCCAGCGCACGATCTACGGCTCCTGGGTGACCAGCGTACACAACATGGATCAGTGCTGCGAGGACCTCGACGCCTGGGGCCTGCACCCGCACGACATCATCACCGATGCCTTTGCACTGGACGAGGCAGCGGCGGCCTACCGGCTGATGGCCGGCGGCAAGTCGGGCAAGGTGATCATCGCCTTCGACGGCGCTTAGCATACGTATCAGGAAGGTGTGGCTCCGGTCTCGCGGTTACGGCGGGGCATCGGACGGCTGCCCAGGCGTGCGGTCGTTCACGTTGCATAGTCAAAGATAAAATATACCTTTATTCAAGAGAATGATATTTCCATGGATATGAAATCTGCCCGCATGATTGGCAATTGTAATTAATGCTGTATTTTTTGATTCCAGCTATGATATTTAGGAATTTATAGAATACATGAAGTAATATATTGATCTATGATGCTTGTTATGGCGAAATTTCAAGATACACTCCGTGTATCGTTGCGTATCTTTTGCAAATATCAATTTTTAACTTCCTGATAAGATTCCAGGCCAATGCTGGGGGCGATCACTGATCATCCCCTTTGCGAGCATGATGTCTCGCTCCGATCGGCCCGACGGCCGTTTGAGGGAAAACTTGGCGGATAGACGGTCCTGATGCCAGCGGCGGATTAGCGCCGGCGGCGCGGATCTCACAATCAGAACGTTGCATCTGACATGCGCGGAACGGATCCCGGTTGGCGATCCGGTGAGCGATCCATGGCGACGGCCACTTCCGGCCGGACGGTCGACCGATCGTGCCATGGGCGTCGTGCTGTCACGGGTGCGGGTGCAAGGACGACGGAATGAAACGCAGTATTCTGAATGATGCCACGGGCAACGTCGCGATCATGTTCGCGATCTGTCTTTCCGTTATGGCTCTTATGGCAGGAGCCGGTATCGACCTCGCGCACCGCGAGCTTATTCGGCGCGAGTTGCAGGGCAGCCTTGACCGCGGGGTGCTCGCAGCCGCCTCGCTCTCGCAGAGACAGGAAACGGAAAAGACGCTCCGCGACTACTTCAAGACCCTGCCCTACGCCGATGACGTGACCATCACGATCGGCTCCTCGATCGTCAAGTCGACAGCGCGCGAGATCGCAGCGTCTGCGAGCTACGTGATGAAGACCGCCTTCCTTCCGCTCGCGGGCATAGACACGATGCGCATCGAGGTCGTGGCATCGGCCACCGAGGCGCGGCAAAATCTCGAACTTTCCCTGATCCTGGATGTCTCGGGCTCGATGGGCGAGAACAACCGCCTGGGGAACCTGAAGGTGGCCGCCAGACAGTTCGTGGAAGCGCTGCTGACTAAGGAGACCAGGGCCTACACCTCGCTCAGCATCGTTCCCTTCGCGGGCCAGGTGAGCGCCGGCGCTGCCGTCTTCGACAAGCTCAACCCCGGCGGGCGCTTCCACGACTATTCCTCATGCTTCGAGTTTTCCGCCGAGCGCTTCGGGAACCTGACGCCCAGCTTCAAGAACCGGCAGCAGATCGCGCACTTCACGGACGAGTACTTCGGGCGGACGGACCTGCAGCCATGGTGGTGTCCCGTCGGCGAGACCACGATCACCTACCATTCCAATGACGCGTCGTATCTGAAGGCGCGCATCGACAAGCTCGAGCGGCACGGGGGAACGGGAACGCAGTTCGGAATGCAATGGGGACTCATGCTGCTCGATCCGACAGGGATCGCGATCACCAATGCGGCCATTGCCGGCGGCCTCATGCCGAAGGCATTCGCAAACCGGCCGGCAAAGTTCGAAGACGAATCGACCCTGAAGGTCATCGTGCTGATGACCGACGGCGAGGTCATGGGGCAATACCGTCCCAAGGATCCCTATCGCTCTCCCGACCTTCCGCCGGACAACAAGTACATCACCAACAAAGCCACCGCCGTCGAGCAGCTTTACCGCGTCTGCGACCTTGCAAAGGAGAAGGGCGTCGTCGTCTTCACGATCGGCTTCGAGGTCGAGGGCATCGCCCACGAGCAGATGGCGCGTTGCGCGACAAGCCGCGCGCACTACTTCTCGGTTAAAGGCCTGCAGATCGCCGAGGCGTTCAAGTCCATATCGGGCAGCATACGCAAGCTGAGGCTCACCCAATGAGCCGGACGAACATCAAACATGGTCGGATGACCAAAAGCCTGCTGCAAAGCCGTGATGGCGCCGCCGCAATCGAGTTCGCCATTCTCGCGCCCGTCACATTGCTGCTGATCTTCGCCACCCTGGAGGCCGGCTGGATCATCACGCAGTCGATCATGCTGGACCGGGGGCTGGCGGTCGCGTCCCGGTCGCTGCAGATCGGCAGCCTTGCAGATCCGACATACGAAGAGGTGCGCGCGCGTGTCTGTCGCGAGGCGATCATCCTTGCGGATTGCGAGACGGCCCTTCGGCTCGAATTCACGCCGATAGACCGGGAGAGCGACTTTCCTGCCGCGGATGCTCCTTGCGTCGATCGAAAGGTGCCGATCGCGCCGGCGACCGCGTTCAATCCCGGGCGGCGTGCGCAGATGGTCTATGTCCGCGCCTGCTACATGCTGGCGCCGTGGTCGCCCGGCCTGAAATTCGGATTTGCCATGCCACACAGCGAGACCGGCGAGGTCCGGCTGACCTCGCTGTTTGCCTTCGTCAACGAACCCGGATGAGATGCAATGCGTATCCTGCATGACAAGACCGGCGCCGCGGCCGTCGAGTTTGCCATCGTCGCTCCCGTCATTCTGCTCCTGCTGCTCGGATGCCTGGCCGTGTTCGACATGTACCGGTCCAATGCGCGACTGGAGCAGGCGAGCCTGATCGTGGCGGACATGGTCTCGCGCGAAACCGCTCTGGATGGGGGCTACGCGAAGCGGCTCTATGCCGTCTTTGGCGAATTGTCGGAGACGGCGAATGTGCCGAACGCCCTGAGGCTGACCAGCATTGCCAACAGGGAAGGGCGATATACGGCGGATTGGTCGGTTCAGATGGGGCGGGCAGACCTGCTTGCGCCGGCGGGCCTCTATCTCGACGAAATTCCCGCGCTTTCCGATCAGGACAGCGTGATCCTCATCGAGACGGGCACCATCTACACCATGCTGTCATCGATCTTCGGCATCGAAACCGTGCATTTCCACAATCGGAAATTCATCCGTCCGCGGTTCATCAACGCAACGGTATTTTCCGGGTGATCCGGGCGCAGTCCCTTTGCCTTGGGGCTGCATTTGTCCGGACACGTTCGATAGTGCTCGTCGCCGCGTTCCGTCGTCATGCGGCCGCTCGTTTCTGTCCCTTCAATCCGGCGCGTCCGCCCGAATCGAGCCGGGGAATCGTCGTTGACTGGTTGAGCAGGACGTCGGCGGCGTTCTCTTTGCTTGGCCGCCGACAAAAAAGCTCACGGGGGCCAGTAGGCCTCCGCCGTCAGCGCGTTTGCAACACCAATCCGCCGGCATGGCGAGGGGGCAAGCAAGGCGCAAGAGATTTAACCGGGCTCATGCCGGTACCTCCTTTTCCTCGGGAGGCAGCGTAAAGGACGAGCGTCGCCCGGTTCCGGGGCGGCCGAAAGGCCTCGATGATCGTTTGGCAGGCCGCTTGATAGGCGTGAATGTTGGCAGCGTTTCCGCGTGTGTCGGTTCGCCGGGGCAATGGCTCCGGTGAGGAGCGCGGACTGAAGGGCAAGGGCCGAAGCAGTTGCCGGCAAGCCAACCGGCCGGCGGCGTTATCGAAAAGGAATCAAGGGCATCGAATGCCCCCGAAGACTGGAGGAGGGATTCCCCTCCGGCCTTGGCCCCTATTGTCTACGTGCCGGCGGCGACCGCGCGCAATGTGGTGCTGTTCGCGAGGCGGAAGTGGCTCAGAAGCTGTCGCAGGCGCGACGCTTCCTGCGCAAGCGTCGAGGTTGCCGCGTTCGTGTCCTTCACCATCTCGGTGTTCTGCCGGGTGACCTGCTCCATCTGGCTGACCGCCGTGTTGACCTCGGCAAGGCCGACGGTCTGCTCGCGGGCAGAGACGGCGATTGCTTCCATGTGCGCGTTGATCTGGCCGATCTCGGTTCCGATCGCCCGCAGCGCGTCGCCGGTCTGCTCGACCGGCCGCACGCCATTGTCGACTTCGGATGTCGAGCTGTTGATCAGGCTCTTGATCTCCTGGGCCGCCTGCGTGAGCAGCATCCGGCTTTCGAGCCAGCCGGCGACGCCGTCAGCTGCCTGTCGCCCGGTCTGCCGGATGCTCGAGCGAACGGCGTCGTCGATCGCGCGGCTCTGGAGCCCGTCGATGTAGAACGAGAAACATGCAAATGCCGTGACGGCCGCATAGGAGATGTCGGTCAGAATGCGCGTCATCAGGCTGGATCGCTTAACCAAGGTCTGCTCCCGGGGTGACAAAGTTGGAATGGTGTCGGGCTGAGAGAGCGGCAGGGGATCAGAATTCCTGCCAGCCGTTTGCCGCCAGCCTGGCGCCTTGCGCCGTGACCGCCGGCGCCGCCATTGCCGAGGCAATAGAGCGAAGGCCATGGACCTCGCGTCCGGCATCGCAGGTCCTGGACAGGCGGAACTGCCCGACCATCTCCCTCAACCGGGCCGCATCATCTGCAAGCGTCGCCGATGCCGCATTGGTCTCCTCGACCATCGCGGCGTTCTCCTGCGTGACCTGGTCCATCTGGTTGACCGCCGAATTGACCTCCTGCAGGCCGATCGACTGCTCCCTGGCGGACATGGCGATGGCATCGACATGATGGTTGATCGTCGCGACATATTCGCTGATGTCCTTCAGGGCCCCGCCGGTCGCGCTCACGAGTTTCACGCCGCCTTCGACCTCGCCGCTGGAGGTCTGGATCAATCCCTTGATCTCCTTGGCGGCGCCGGCCGAACGCTGCGCCAGTTCCCGGACTTCCTGGGCGACGACGGCGAAGCCCTTGCCGGCCTCGCCCGCCCGCGCGGCCTCGACGCCCGCGTTGAGCGCCAGGAGATTGGTCTGGAAGGCGATCTCGTCGATGACGCCGATGATGCTGGAGATGCGGTTGGAGGACTCCTCGATCCGCCGCATCGCATCGACGGCATCGACGACCACGGCATGGGACTTCTGGGCGTTTTCGTTCGCCTGTGCGGCAACGGCACGCGCCTCGTCGGCCCTGCGCGACGCGCTCGTGACATTCGCCGTGATTTCATCGAGCGCGGCCGCCGTCTGTTCGAGGGCCGCGGCCTGGCGCTCGGTCCGGCGCGAGAGATCGTCGGCCCCGCGGCTGATCTCCTGCGTGCCGCTGCCGATCGATACGATCGCCTCGGAAACGGAGGCGAGCGTCCGCCCGAGCTGCCCGACGGCGCTGTTGAGATCGTGGCGCAGGGCTTCGAATTCCGCGGAGAAAGGGGTTTCCAGGCTGAAGGCGAGGTCGCCCTCCGCGAGCCTCTTCAGGCCGCTTGCAAGCTCCGAATTGGCCTGCCGGATCATGTCCTTCGCGCGGTGCTCGGCCTCCTCCTGCATCGCCATCCGCTCCGCCTCGGCGCGCTGGCGCGCTTCGCCAGCTTCCTGTTCAAGCTGGTGATTGCGGCGCGCCGCCTGCCGGAACGTCGCGATGGCGCGCGCCATCTCGCCAATTTCGTCCTTCCGGTCATGGGGGCTCCCGTCATCCGTCAGGTCTCCATCGATGAGCCGGCGCATGGCGGCAATCTGCCCTGAGAGCGGGCGAACGATGTGGCGTGAGGTAAAAATGAAGAAGGCCAGCGCGATGACCAGGACGGAGCCGATGACGATGGAGCCGATGGTCTCCAATCGCTCGAAGGAGGCTTTCTTGTCGAGGAGAATGGTTTCCGCCTGCTTGACCTGCAGGTCCGAAAGGATCGAGATCGTGGCGGTTACCGGATCGATGCTCCGGTAAAGCTCCTTCTGAATGAAGTCATCGAGGGCAACACGGTTTGCGGACTGGAGAATGTCTTTGAGGCGGCCCACCGATGCATCGGCGGCTGCCAGCTTTTGCTGTGCGCTCGAGACGAGGCTGGCCTCCTCTATCGTGAGCTCCGTACCCGTGTAGGCCCGCCAGTGCGTGTTGATCGAGGCCGTGGCGTTGTTCAGCGACGCGAGGCCGTCCTCCGTGGTGATGGCGCCATGGTTCGCCTTGTGCGCGGCGTCGACGATGGCCACGGCATAGGCATCCGAGATCACCTTGAGGTCCTTCAGCGGCAGGATGCGATCCGTATAGACGCTGTCGAGCGTGACGGAGGTTTCCTGGAGAATGCCCCGGACATGGAGCGCAAGGCCGATCGCGATGGCGCTGAGTATGGCAATGGCTCCGAGGAGCTTGAACTTGATGGACATGGGAATCCCCCGAATGTAAATGTGGGAGGATTTTCTTGATTTGAGGGTAAATTAAGCGTTCATCGAGTGTCTGGCGGAATGAGATTGACTATTTATGCTACGCTGGAATTATGGAAGTTCCTGAATGATACTTGTGTTGGCGTAACGATACGAAGCGTCGTATCAATGATACGCACCGCATTTATCGGATCGGCGGCTTCCGGCACTCAGGGCATGTTTTGCAGGAGACAACCCGTGGATGTCCGCCGGGCGGTGGCGAAAAGGCGGCGCACGCTCGATTTCCAAAGCCTGCTCTGGCTCCTCGCGTTCGTTCGCTTCGTCGTCTGCAGCCATGGCGTGTGTCCGGGCTATGGGCGGCTCCTTCCGCGTCCTCGCCGGCGCGGTGGGGCGGGATCGCGTCCCGCTTGCGTGCAAAACGGGTCGATTCGGGATATACGAAGGGCCTAATAAGCGGCGCTCTTGCGTCGCGCCTTGGGGGAGGCAGCGCAAGTATCATATGGCAAACATGCAGAAGCCATCGGCAGAGCAGATCTGGCGAACAGTCGCGGCGATAACGGCGACGGATCCCTTCCGCAAGTCGGACCGCATGACCGGTCTTCTGACGTATCTCGTTACACAGGTCATCGAGCAGCCCGATACGAGGATCACGGCGGAGGCCATCGCCGCGGCGCTGTTCAACCGGACGGACGATTTCAATGCCGTCGACGATCCCATCGTACGAACGACCGTCAGCCGCCTGCGGGCGGCGCTTTTGGCCTATTTTGCCGATGACACGCGAACGGACGACGTCGAGATCCGCATCGCGAAGGGCAGCTATACGCCTGAATTCGTTCATCGCGGTGGGAAGCGGTCGGAATATGCGCGCGAGCCCGGCGGGCCGGCGAAAGACGAACACCGCCCCGTATTCTCGCGCGCCTCTGCGCTGATCGGCCTCGGTGCAATCGGCGGCGTCCTGGCGCTTCTTGCTCTCGGCGCCTGGCTGACGATGGGGCGCACGCGCGATGAGGCGGGTTACATGCCTCGTATCTTCGTTCAGCCGATCAAGGTTCTGGCCGCCGCGGGAGACGCCCAGGCGCTCGCGGCGGAGGCGGGCGACGTCCTGGTGGCAACGCTGTCGAATGTCGGCGGCGCGGCCATTGTCGATTCCGATCGGAACCGGCCGTCTCCCGGCGAAGGGGTGATGTCATCGGACTACGAGTTGCAGACCACGCTGCGCGAAGGGGCGGGCGACCTCACCGTGTCCTGGCGGCTGGTCGATCCTGAAACGGGTATCGTCCTGTGGGCCGCAAGCCAGACGGCGGCGAAGAATGGGGCGGGAACGCCGCAGCAGGTCGCAAGCCTCGTTGCCTCGAAGGTGCTCGGGCTCGATGGCGCAGTGCCCATCCTGCAGTCGCGTGTGGTGAATTCGAACGAACTGACAAGGTGCTTCTCCAATGCCCGCCGCATCCTGTTCGTCTACGGCGAGGAAACGCAGCAACAGACGGTGGATTGTCTCGATAGAACGCTCAGTTCGTCGCCGAATTTCGCAGACGGCTGGGCCATGCTCGCCTACAGCAACTATCGCCTGAGCACCTATGCCGTCTCGAAGGGCGAGGACCCGGCTCCCTATATTGCAAAGGCGACGGTCGCCGCCGCGCGGGCGCGGGAACTGGCGCCCCAGAATTTCCTCACGCAGGAGGCCCTTGCCTATATCGCATTCAGCACCGGCGACGTCGCCACGTTCAAATCGATAGCATCGACCCTGCTGCAACGCTATCCGGGCGATCCCGACATCAAGGTCCGTTTCGGCCTTCGCCTGGCGACGGTCGGTGAGGAAGAGGAGGGGCGCAACCTCGTCAAGGAAGGCATCGCCGCCGGCGCTGCGTCGAGCTCGGCGGCGTACATGTCCCTTGCCTTCAGTGCCTATACGGAAGGTCGAGACCGGGAGGTCATCGAGCTTCTGGAAAAAGGCCGCCAGGGAAGCGACTATCTCTACGAGGTCCTGAAGACCGCCGCCTATGGCCAGCTGGGCGATGCGGAGAACGCGCGGACGGCCCGCGACGAGCTGCTGAAGATCCGGCCCAACTACGCCAGGGATTTCCCGAAGGATGCCGCAAACCGGCGCGCCAGCCCGCAACTGACCGAGCGTTTGGCCGACGGCCTGCGGAAGGCCGGCCTAGAGATCCAATAGAGGCCGACGTCTACCGCTTGGCCGCGTCGGCGGAATTGCATTTGCTTCCCGCCGTGATGACCTGCCGACGCAGATTGTCGCGAACGGCCTCCAGTTCCTGCGCCAGGGTTCCCATCAACTTGAGAATGTCTTTGCCCGAATCCTTTGCGAGGTCGGCATTGGTCTTTTCAGGAAATACAATAACGTTCGACATCTTTAACCTCGAATCTTGCGTTTATTTGTATTTATTCAAGATATGTTGTCGCTTCTCTTGATTAATAATGAGTTAAAATTGAATGTTCGAACAAGTGATACTTGAGGTGTATCTTAAGATACTCCCCGTGTATCTAAGATAATTTACGATAAAGGCGCAATATTGCGGTCAAGTTGCTGATTTTTTACTAACCATTAATTTGGAATACTCATAGTCCGGCTCTGCGCAACGAGCAACCACGCCCAGTCGGCGTGCATGGCAAGCGTCCAGAGCAGCTTGCTCCGATGCCCGGCGCGTATGGAATCCGGCGGGAATGAGCTCCCGCTCCAATGACAACTTGTCTCATGACGAGGCTCGGTTGGCCTCGCAAGGTCGGTCGCTGTCGATCGAACGATTGCGGGCATGTCGCTCATTTCCGGAGCCATCCCGATGCGCATCAAGCAGTTCTTCATCATCTCCTCAGCCGCCACGATCGTCGTGGCGGCCGGCCTCATCCTCTCGCTCTGGCTCTATGGGAAAGCCGAGACGCAGGTGAAGGCCGCCCATGTCTCGCAGTATCGCTCCTATCTGTTGGCCGATGAGGTCCGGCAGTCCTCGGACGATCTGACGCGGCTTGTCCGCACCTATGCCGCGACGGGTAACCCCGATTTCAAGGATCAGTACAACCGCGTGCTCGCGATCCGGGACGGCAAGGCGCCGCGTCCGGCCGACTATCACCGTATCTATTGGGATTTCGTCGCTGGCGGCATCGCCGAGCCGCAGCCGTCCGGTGAAGCGGTTTCGATCGGCGACCTGATGAAGCAGGCCGGTTTTACCAAGGAAGAGTTCGCGCTGCTGGACGAGGCAAAGAAGCGCTCGGACGGGCTGGTCAAGCTGGAGGTCGAGGCCATGGCGCTGGTCGACGACATCAACGAACGCACCAGTGCCGCGTCCCGGGCGCGCGCCATCGCGATGCTCAATTCGCAGGACTATCACAAGCTGAAGGCCAACATCATGCAGCCGGCCGACGAATTCTACGTCGCCCTCGAAACGCGGCTGAAGGCGGCGATCCATGCGGCGGAATCGACGGCCGCGTTCTACTGGACCGCCGTCATCGTCTCCACCGCGCTTCTCGGGGCGATCCTCGGCGTCTTCGGCGTTACCGTCTTCGTGCGGGTCATCGGCGGGATCCTGTTCCTGCGGAGCGCCATGGACCGGATTTCCGGCCAGCAATTGAGCGAGACCGTGGCGGGGCAGGATCGCCGCGACGAGATCGGCGACATGGCGACCTCGCTTGAAGGCTTCCGCCAGGCTGCCCTTGCCAAGGTTATGCTCGAGCAGGAGGCCGAGCGCCAGCGCGATGGTGCGGAGGCGGAACGGCTTCGCATCCAGGTGGAGGCCGATGCGGCTGCGCAGGAGCGCCTCGACCAGGCGACCAGTGGCCTTGCCAACGCGCTTCGCCGTCTGGCGAAGGGTGACCTCTCCTTCGAACTGGCCGAACCCTTCCACCAGGACTTCGAGCCGCTGCGGCACGATCTGAATGCGACGATCGGCCAGCTGGCGAACGCACTCGGCGCCGTCGCGCGCAGTGCCGAGACGATCTCGCTGGGCACCGGCGAGATCAGCACCAGCGCCGACGATCTTTCCAAGCGGACCGAGCAGCAGGCCGCCTCCCTCGAACAGACCGCCGCTGCGCTGGAGCAGATCACCGCCAATGTGACGAGTTCGGCCAGGCGCACGGAAGAGGCGCGGCAGGTCGCGACCCAGGCCAATGTCAGCGCCGCGAAATCCGGCACGGTCGTCGCCAATGCCGAGGACGCGATGCGGCGCATCGAGCACTCGTCGGGCCAGATCTCAAACATCATCGGCGTGATCGACGACATCGCTTTCCAGACAAACCTTCTGGCGCTCAATGCCGGCGTGGAGGCTGCGCGCGCCGGAGAGGCGGGTAAGGGCTTTGCCGTCGTGGCGCAGGAAGTGCGCGAACTCGCGCAGCGCTCGGCGAATGCCGCCAAGGAGATCAAGGGCCTGATCGGGAACTCGACGGCCGAGGTCAAGAGCGGCGTCGAACTGGTCCGTGAAGCCGGCCAGGCGCTCCGGACGATCGAGGAATATGTCGGCTCGATCAACCAGCACATGGACGCCATCGCCACCGCCGCGAAGGAACAGTCGGTCGGCCTCGCCGAGGTCAACACCGCCGTCAACCAGATGGACCAGGTGACCCAGAAAAATGCGGCCATGGTCGAGGAGACCAACGCCGCCGGTGCGACGCTCGCCGAGGAAGCGCTGAAACTGCGGGACCTCATCTCGCACTTCGCGCTTCGCGGCCAGCGCCGCGCGGGAGCGTCGGCCGCCGTCAAGGACATGCCTGCCCCACGCCCCCAGCCTCGCTCGCTCCCGCGCATGCACGGCGCGAATGCTCTCGCCGTCCATCCGGGCACCTGGGAAGAGTTCTGAGAGCTGCACCCCTCCGGCAACCCCCTGTGCCGGAGGGGACAGATATTTTTCTTGCGGCGCGCCGAGCCGGCTGCACCGCGGAGGTTCACGAGAATGATAGGCCCGCTATTCCGTGTATTCGCATCAGAGCAGGATCCGCGCGATCGCGAGGAACTGGTCGTCGCGCAATACAAGTCGCTGACGAAGCAGATCCCGCTTCTCTACGTCATCCTGCTGTCGAATGCCTGGATGGTGGCGCTTTCCCACCATGGAAGTGCACCCGTGCCGCTGACCCTGCACATACCCGTCATCCTCACGGGGCTTTGCGTTGCGCGCCTGCTGCGGTGGTGGCGCCGTTCGCAGGCCGAGCCATCGTTTTCCGAGGCCAGCCGCTCGCTCAGGGCGACGACCGTTCTGGCGGGCCTCCTCGCCGCCGCTTTCCTTGCATGGGGACTGGCGCTCTACAGCTACGGGACGGCGTTCACCCAGGGGCAGGTGGCATTCTTCATCGGCATTACGGTGGTCGGCTGCGTCTTCTGCCTGATCCACCTGCCTCTGGCCGCCCTGTGCGCGGCCGTCATCGTCAACATCCCCTTCGTCGTCTTCCTCGTCTCGACCGGCACGCAGGCCTCCATCGCGGTTGCCGTCAACATCTTCCTGGTATCGATGGCGATGCTGGCGATCCTCGGCACGCACTACAACGATTTTGCGAGCCTCATTCGCGAGCGCCGGCGCCAGCGCCTGAAGCAGGCGGAAATCGAGGACCTGGCCGCCGAAAACAGGTGGCTCGCCAATCACGACGCGCTGACCGGGCTTCCCAACCGGCACAATTTCCTCGCCGCGATCGATGCCGCCCTTTCCAGCGTGAACGCAAGGCATGCGGAACTCTTCATCGCGGTCGTCAACCTCGACGGGTTCCGCGCCGTCAACGATGCCTTCGGCAACCAGGGCGGCGATCACGTCCTGATGGAGGCTGCCCGACGTCTCGGGAGCAAAGACGATATCGACTTCATGGTCTTCCGGCTGGGGGGCGATGAATTCGGGCTCGTCTGGCAGCGGCCGCGCAATGGCGTCGCCGCCGTTCTGGCCGAGTGCGAGGAAATTTGCGCCTCGCTCGCCGTTCCCTATCCGATCGGCGGCGTCGAGGCCCGCATCTCGGCCACGATGGGGCTGTCCTCGTCGGGGACCGTTGCGGGCTGCGCCCGCTCGATCCACGAGGCCGCGCAATATGCGCTGGTCCACGCGAAGCGAAACCACCGGCGCGGGCGCGTGACGCTCTTCACGATGGACCACCAGGATGCAATCCGGCGGCACTCGATCCTGGAGCAGGCGATGCAGACGACCGACCTCGATGCGGAGCTGACGCTTGCCTTCCAGCCGATCGTGGACGTCCGCTCCGGCCTGCCGATCGGCTTCGAGGCGCTGGCCCGCTGGGACAGCCAGGACCTGGGGCCGGTCCGGCCGGACGAGTTCATCGTTGTCGCCGAGCGCGCGGGTCTCGCCAATCGGCTCACCTGCGTGCTGCTCGCCAAGGCGCTCGCCGTCGCGGCGACCTGGCCGGCCTGGCTCAGGCTCTCCTTCAATCTCTCCATGCAGGACATCTGTTCCTCGGACAGTGTGCTGCGACTGGTCGCGATCCTCAACCGAAGCGGCGTCGATCCCGGGCGCATCGATTTCGAGATCACGGAAACGGCCGTCGTCGGCGACTTCGATCAGCTTGTGGAGGCCGTCACCGTCCTGAGAGCCATGGGGGCCGGTATCTCGCTCGACGACTTCGGCACGGGCTATTCCACGCTCTGGCAAGTCAACCGGCTCCCGCTCGACAAGATCAAGGTCGATCGAAGCTTCGTCACCAACATCAACGAGAGCGCCACCGGCTACAAGATCGTCAAATCGGTGATCGCCCTTTGCCGCTACATGAAGATCAACTGCGTGATCGAGGGCGTGGAGACCGTCGAGGAGCTGGACACGCTGCGCGAGCTCGATTGCGGCCTTGTCCAGGGCTACTACTATTCGCGTCCGCTGCCCGCCGATGCCGTGCCGGGCTACATCGACGCGACCTTTGCCGGAACGGCCGTTTCCCGCCGATCGCAAAATGAACCCGCCGAGTTTCCAAAACCTCGCCGACGCAACTTTGCAGGCCGCCGCCAAGCCGCGCGCCGCCCTGCCTGACCTTCACCCCACCAACGGAGATCGAAATGTCCATTCTTTCCAAAATCGCAGCAGGCCTCGCCATCACCGTCGCGCTCGGCGCCGTACCGGCCCTTGCCGATCCGCTCTTCACGATCCGCACCGCCGACAGCGCCAGGACCCTGGACGTGACCGCGGACATGATGGCCAGGGTGGGAAGCGTCACCTACCGGACCATCCTGCCGGGCACGGACGGGGCTGTCCACGAGGTGAAGGGGCCGTTGATCCAAAAGCTGCTCGACGAGGCGGGCATTGACGCGGCGAACTACATGGCCGTCGCGCTCGACAACTACGAGATCGAAGTGCCGGCGGAAGACTTTAAGGCCCACGGGGCCATCGCCGCGGTCGAGGTCGACGGCAAGGCTCTCACCGTGCGCGACAAGGGCCCGGCGTGGATCGTCTATCCGGCAACGGACAATCCCGCCCTTGCCGACCCGCTCTACGAATCCCGCAGCGTCTGGCAGTTGAAAGAACTCGTGGCACAATGACGGCATTGCGAACCCTTCTCGGCAAGCTGCCGCTGGTACGCTTCCCCATCATCCTGGCGCTCTTCGTCATCATGCTGCCGGTCTGCTATCTCGGCCTGGCGGGCATCGCCGACGGGATCAACAACCGGCTCTATTTCTCCGCCAGACTGGAGGAGGCGAGCCGGCTCGAGCTCGAAGCCACGACCTTCTTCAGCAAGGCGGAGGCCTTTGCCGAGGGCGAAGCGCGGCGGACGCAAAAGGAGGTCGGGCTGGCGCTCGATCTCTTCTGGTCGCGGGTGGATGTCCTTTCGACCAAGTCCTACCGGCGGATCCAGGAGGACGAAGCGCTCGATGAGGCCTTGATCACGGAGCTGCTGTCGGCGATGCCGGCGCTGGAGCAGGCGGCCGCGACGCTCCGGCAGGGAAAGCCCGAAAGCTATCGGGACGTCGGGGCTTTCGCGCGACGATACCGCGAACGGATCATCGCCTTCAGCGACGATGCCAACAAGGCGCGCCGCAAGCGCATGAACAAGGCGGTCGAAACCCACCTCAAGAGCGTGACGACGTTGAAGCGAATCCAGATCGCCTATGTCGTCCTCGGCGTCGGCGCCGTGATCTACGTGCTGACGGAGCTGTATCTCACCCGCCGCCTCAACCAGCGCCTCGGCCGCAGCATTGCCGAAAACCGCCAGCTGCTCTTCACGGATCATCTGACCGGGATCGGCAACCGCGCCTGTTTCGAGAATCTGCTGAAGGAGCTGGATGCCGTTCCGCAGGCGGATTTCTCCGTCATCTATTTCGATCTCGACGGCTTCAAGCAGGTCAACGACACACTCGGCCATGCCATGGGCGACACGCTGCTGAAGCATGTCGCGTCCATCCTCGTCGCGACCCACAAGGACCAGGCCGCGGCCTCGTTCCGCTTTGGCGGGGACGAGTTCGCCGTGCTCCTCGTCGGCGGCCCCGAAGAGGCCTCGTCCTATGCGGAGAGGGCCGTCAACCGGATCGCCAGGCCTGCGGTCCTTGCGAAGAACATCGTCCAGGTCTCGGCAAGCGCGGGCTTCTCCCATATGCGGGATCTCAGCGCGGGCGAGGCGACCGACGCCCTCATGCGCAATGCGGACCTTGCCCTCTACGCTGCCAAGTCCGCCGGCCGGAACTGCGTCCGGCCGTTTGCCCCGCCCATGCTGGTCGACCACGAGCGAAAGGTCCGGCTGGAGAAGGCGCTGTCGGAGGCGGTGCGCCGCGGTGCGGTCGATGTCGTCTTCCGGCCGATCCTGGACCTCAGGACGTTCGCGTTGCGAGCAGTGGAGGTCCGGCCCGCCTGGACCGACAAAACCTATGGCGTGATCGCGCCGGCGGAGATCAGGGCGATCGCGGAGGACGGCAATCTCGCCCTCGAACTCTCCGCAGGCATCCTCGGCAAGGCATTCCGCGCACTTGGCCCTCGTGTTCTGCAGCGGATTCCCACACTCTACCTCGATATCCCGGAAAACCTGTTGTCGCAGCCGACCTTCGCGGGCCATCTGTGCCGCCTCCTCGATGAATTCTCCATCGAGCGCGGCCGCCTTCAGCTGGAGCTGCGGCGCGCCGCGAAACCGGACTATGGCGAGACCTATCTCGCGAGCATCCGGCACCTGCGGGATGCGGGCGTCGCCTTCGCCACGAAGGATATCGGCAGGGCCATCGATCGGCGCAACAGGCTCGCCAATCTGGATTTCGGCACGCTCAAGCTGGACCGCGCGCTCGTCGAGGAGGTCAGCCGGTCGGAACGCAGCCGCGGCGTCGTTGCGGGCCTTGCGGTTCTGGCGCGCCAGATGTCGGCCGCCATCGTCGCGCAGGGCATCGACAGCACCGACGACCTGAAGCGTCTTCGCCAAATGAACATTGTGTTGGGCGAGGGCCGTGCGCTTTCGCCCGTACTGTCGCCACCGGAGCTCGTGAAGCGCCTTGACGAGGGCTTCGGGGCGTTCGACGCCGTGACCAGGGAAAAGGGCGCGGCGCAGCGCCGGGCGACGTTGCGCCTGATGTGACCGGCAAGCGTGAAAACCGAATGGTTGCTGACGTCTTGCCAGACAAGTTTGCAGGTTTTGGAGCCGCGTTGTAGTCTCCACCTTCGTATCGGCCGTTCGGCCGTGCCTGCAAACGTGGAGAATTCAATGCAAGAGCTGGGACAGATCACGCCGCTGGAGCGTGCGCCGGCGGCGGCCGAGCGGGTCGCCAACCAACTGCTCGAACTGATACGGTCCGGCAACCTGAAGGCCGGCGACGTGCTGCCGTCCGAAAACGACCTGGCGCGCGCGCTGCAGGTCAGCCGTCCCGTCGTGCGCGAGGCGCTGCGCGGGCTCTCGATCATGGGTGTCGTGGAAAGCCGCCAGGGCGGGCGCTGCTACGTGACCAGCCTCGAAGTCTCCCGGCTTCTTGCGCCGCTCCAGTTCGTCATCGCGCTCGATGAGAGCAATGTGAACGCGCTCTATGAGGCGCGGCTGATCATCGAGGTGGGGCTGATCCGGCTCGGTGCCGCGCTCGTCGATGACGCGACGCTTGCCCGATTGCGGGAAATGGTGACCGCCGGCTACGGCCTGACGAAGGATCCCGTCGGCTTCCGGGTGCTCGATCTCGAGTTCCACGAGCAGATCATGACGATCGCCGGCAATCCTTTCATGGAGGTGGTGGCGCGCAGCCTTTACCAGCTCGGCATGGAATACCGCCGTGTCGCCTCCGAAACGCCGGGCGTGCTGGACCGCAGCGCGGCCGAGCACGAGGCGATCGTCGAGGCGCTCGCTACGCGCGATCCGGAAGCCGCCGCTGCCGCCATGCAGGCCCATCTGAGTTCCATCAACCGCACGACCTACGACGCCATGCACCGTGTCGGCACCGAGAAGACCCGCAGGCGGAACGGGGCGCCGGCCGCCTTTTAGTCGTTTTGTAAACTTAGCTTACAAGATTACCGGTTGACAACTTTCGCGTTTCTGCCGATGATGCTGCTGCGCCGATGGAGGAGCGTCATCAGGGAGGAATTCGATTTGTTGAGGAGACTCACCACGACCGTCGCAGCGCTTGCGCTGGCGGCCGTCATGCAGAACGGTTCTGCCTTCGCGCAGGACAATGAACTGACCGTCGGCGCGATCTATCTGGACGCGCAGGGTTTCTACGCCGGCGTCCGCAAGGGCGTTCAGGTCGGCGGCGCCGAGCTCGGCAAGAATGTCCAGATCATCGAAACGAATGCCGGCGGCGACGTGGGCAAGGAAGCGTCCTTCATCGACCGGTTGGTCTCGGCCGGCGTGGAGGCGATCATCCTTTCGGCGGTGTCGCCGGACGGGTCGGTACGCGCGATCAGGCGGGCGCATGAGGCCGGCATACCGATCGTGTGCTACAACACCTGTCTCAACGAAAAGGACATGAAGGAATACGTCTACGCCTACGCGGTCGGCGATCCCTTCCAGTTCGGCTACAAGATCGGTCAGGTCGCGGCGGACGATTTCGTCAAGGCAGGCAAGACCGAGCCGAAGATCGGCATTCTCAACTGCGAATTCGTCGATGTCTGCGTGCAGCGCCGGCTCGGGTTCGAGAAGGCACTCGGCGAGAAGGTGCCGGGCTTCAAGATTGTCTCCAACCAGGAGGCGACGATCCTCGACAAGGCCATCTCGACGGGCGAGAAGATCATCACCGCCAATCCGGACCTCGATGCCCTGTGGGGCGAATCCGGCGGTGCGGCGCTCGGCGCGGCCAAGGCGATCCGCAATACCGGCAATGCCGGAAAGATCATGGCCTACGGCTCCGACATGACAACCGAGATCGCGCAGGAGATCATCGCCGGCGACGTGATGCGCGGCACCGTGGACGTCTCGGGCCAGGCGCTCGGCAAGCTCGCCTTGCAGCAGGCGGTGAAGGCGATCGAGAAGGAGCCGCAGGGCGCGTTGATCGTGCCGAACCCGATCGACCTCTACACCAGCGCCGACGAGGCGAAAGCCTGGCTTGCGGCCCATCCGGACGGCCTGCCGTGAGGCGGTAGCCTTTCCGTTCGAGCGTGCCGGTCGCGTTCCGGCCGGCACGTTCCTTCCTGTCGGCGACACGCCGACGCTCCCTTTCTCGAAACGAATGACCCTATGGCAGCACCAGCTCCATTGCAGCAACCGGTTCAGCCCATTGCCGGCATTTCGGGCGCCGTGAAGCGCTATGCCGGCGTCGTTGCGCTGGACCGTGTCGATTTCGCCGTGCGGCCGGGCGAGGTGCGCGCCCTGCTCGGCAAGAACGGCGCCGGCAAGTCGACGCTGATCCGGCTGCTCACCGGCGCCGAGACGCCTGACGAGGGAACCGTGACGCTGGCCAGCGAGGCCCTCGACCAGTCCGGCGAGAACCGGACGCGTCAGGCCTCGGCGCTTGGCGTGCGGTCCGTCTACCAGGAACTCAGCCTGGTGCGCGATATCAGCATCGCGGAGAACATGTTCCTCGGTGCCTGGCCGCGCCGGTGGGGTGTGCTCGACCATCGCGAGATGCGCCGGCGCACCGCCGAGGCGCTGGAAAATCTTGGTCTCTTCCTCGATCCGGCGACCGTGATCGCCGCGCTCAGCCCCGCCGAGCGCCAGCTCGTCGAAATCGCCCGCGCCACGATGGGCGCGCCGAAGCTGGTGATCCTCGACGAACCGACGAGTTCGCTGGCGGCGGCGGAGGTGGAGCAGGTGTTCGCGGCGGTCCGCCGCATGCGCGAGCGCGGGGTCGCGCTGATCTATGTCAGCCACCGCATGAAGGAGATCCGCGAGATCGCCGACACGGCAAGCGTGATGCGCGACGGCCACATCGTCTCGACGCTCGATATCGGCGCGGCCGACACGCGGGACATCGTGCGCATGATGCTCGGCCATGACGAGAAGAAGGACGACCTCGTGACGCCCCGTGCGGCCGGAAAGACACTGCTGTCCGTCCGCAATGTCAGCTATCGGCCGAAGCTCCAGGATATCAGCTTCGATCTGAGGCAGGGCGAGGTGCTCGGCATTGCCGGCCTGCTCGGTTCGGGCCGGACGGAGCTTCTGCGCATCATCGCCGGCCTGGAGCGGGCCGATGCCGGCAGCGTGAGCCTCGATGGTGTCGACGTCACCGGCGAGAGCTGGGCCGGCATGCTGAAGCGCGGGCTCGGCATGACGCCGGAAAGCCGCAAGGACGACGGCATCGTGCCGCTGCTCGGCATCGACGAGAACACGGTGATGACCGACGCCAGTGCCGTGACATCCTATGGGGTCCTGTCGGCCCGGCGGGTTGCGGCCGCGACACGCGGGATCGTCGAGCGCATGAGCGTGAAGGCGCCGGAGACGACGACGCCGATCGGCACGCTGTCGGGCGGTAACCAGCAGAAGATCGTGATCGGCCGCTGGGTCTATGCCGGCTCGCGCCTGCTCCTGCTCGACGAGCCGACGCGCGGCGTCGACGTCGAGGCCAAGAGCCAGATCTACGCCATCATCCGCAAGCTCGCGGCCGAAGGCCGGAGCATCGTCTTCGTCTCCAGCGAGATCGAGGAACTGCCCCGGGTCTGCGACCGGGTGCTGGTGCTGCGCGAGGGCCGCATCGTGAAGACCTTCACCGCGCCCGGTATCAGCACCGACGACCTGATGACCGCCAGCATCGCTGGCCAAGTGCCCGACCCTGCCGGTCGGGACCATCGAAATGGAACGGACCATGACTGACGCCACTGCCGCACGGGCGGCCGCAAGGCCGCAGCGCCGCCTCGATTTCCAGCGCATGAACGAGATCGGCCTATTGGTCGTGATCGCGCTGCTCTATCTCGCCTTCTATCTCTACGCCAACAACTTCCTGACCTTCCGCAACCAGGTGTCGATCCTGCGCGATGCGGCGACCTTCGGTATCGCCGCCTGGGGTGCGACGCTGATCATCGTGGCGGGCGAGATCGACATCAGCGTCGGGCCCATGGTGGCCTTCCTGTCGGTCTGTTTCGCCTTCCTGCTGAAGTCCGACGACATGCCCATGGTCATGGCCTTCCTCTCGACGCTGGTCATCGGCGGGGCGCTCGGCGCGATACCCGGCATCCTGCGGGCCGTGTTCGACGTGCCGTCCTTCATCGGCACCCTCGGCCTCTGGAGCGCGCTGGGCGGGCTGGCGCTCTATTTCACCGACTCCGTCCCCGTCACCATTCCGGCGAACGATTTTCTCGACTGGCTGGGCGGCGAGCTGTTCGGCCTGCCGATCTCGGCGCTTGTCATGTTCGTCCTCTTCGGCGTCTTCGTCTTCATCAGCCGCAAGACGGCATTCGGCCGCTCCATCTTCGCCATCGGCGGCAATGCCAGCGCCGCGCATCTGGCGGGCATCAAGGTCCGGAACATCCGCGTGGCGCTGTTCGTCATCGCCGGCGTGCTCGCCGCGGTCACCGCGATCCTGCTCACCGCGCGGAACGGCGTCGGCGATGCCAGTGTCTCGCGCAGCGGGCTCGAATTCAGCGTCATCTCGGCCGTCGTGGTCGGCGGCACGGCGCTTTCCGGCGGGCGCGGCTCCATCCTCGGCACGCTGCTCGGCATCTTCGTCATCTCGCTGATCGGCAACGGCCTCGTGTTGATGGGCGTCAACTCCTACCTGCAGCCCGTCGTCAGCGGCGTCATCATCGTGGCGGCCGTGCTGCTGAACATCCTCGCCTCCCGCTACGGCGCGCGGCGCAACCGCAAGGGTGCGTAAGACATGGCCGAGACGCTGAAACCCATCGATTGCGACGTGCTGGTGGTCGGCTCCGGCCCCTCGGGCGCGGTCTTCGCCAAGCGTGCCGCGGAGGCAGGCATGCGCGTCGTCTGTCTCGAGCAGGGCGACTGGGTCGACTACTCCAAGGCGATCTCGGACAAGCCCGGCTTCGAACTGACCGCCTCGCGCGACTGGCAATATGTGCCGACCAAGCGCGAAAAATCCGGCGACTACCCCATCGCCGTCGAGGATTCCGATATCATCCCGCTCTACTGGAACGGTGTCGGCGGATCGTCCATCTCCTGGGCGGCGAACTGGATGCGCAACCTGCCGAGCGATTTCCGCGTGCGCACGCTCGACGGCGTCGCCGATGACTGGCCGATCTCCTACGAGGACCTGATGCCGCACTACGCGCGCACCGAGCGTGAATTCGTGGTGTCGGGCGTCGCAGGCGATCCGATGTATCCCGGACAGGACGAGCTGCTGCCGCCGGTGGACCTGACCAGGGCGGGCCGCCTCGTCGCCGCCGCGCAGAACAGGCTCGGCTGGCACTGGTGGCCCGGCACCAACGCCATCGCCACCGTGCCCCGCAACGGCATGGAGCCGTGCCAGCAGCGCACCGCCTGCATGTGGGGCTGCGTGGAGAAGGCGAAGGCCTCGACCGACCGCACGCACTGGCCGGCCCTCATCAGCCAGGGCGTGCGCCTCGTGACGAATGCCCGCGTCATCCGCATCGAGCTCGACCGGAAGGGGCTGGCGCGGGGTGCCGTCTATATCGACCGTACGACGGGCAGGGAGCATCTCGCCAAGGCCGCCATCGTCGTCATCGCGGCCAACGGCATCGGCACGCCGCGCCTGCTGCTTTCCAGCCGCGTGCCCGGCAAGGAAGATGGCATCGCCAACAGTTCCGGCCTCGTCGGCAAGCGGCTGATGCTGCATCCCACCGCCGCGGTCGTCGGCCTGTTCGACCAGCCGCTCGAAAGCTATCGCGGCGCCTGGGGGCAGGTCGCCTACACGCTGCAGTTCTACGAGACATCGAAGGACCGCGACTTCGTGCGCGGCTCGAAATGGAGCCTGCAACCGACCGGCAGCCCGGCCCAGATCGCCCGCCGCTGGCCCTGGGGGGACGAGAACCAGCTCTGGGGCGAGACCTTCCACGAGGAGTTCGCCCGCCGCTTCGGCCGGTCGGTCTCGTGGGGCATCATCTGCGAGGACCTGCCGGACACGGAGAACCGCGTGGAGCTCGACGAGGCGGCGCCGGACGACACCGGCATGCCGGGCGTGAAAATCCACTACAAGACGGGCGAGAACTCCCGGCGCATGCTGAAGTTCATGGTCGAGCGGGCGCGGGAATCGCTGATCGAGGCGGGTGCCTACCGTACCGTGACCGCGCCGCAAAGCCGCGAATCCGGCTGGCACATCCTCGGCACGGCGAAGATGGGCGACGACCCGAAAGACAGCGTGGTCGACCGTTACGGCCGGGCCCATGACGTTGCCAATCTCTTCATCGTCGACGGCAGCGTTTGGCCGACCTCGGCCGGCGTCAACCCGACCGCCACCATCGCCGCCTTCGCTTCGTGGAGCGCCGCCCATGTCGTTGCGAACCGGGCAAGCCAGAGGATGGCGTCATGAGCACCGAACCGTTGACCCAGGCCGAACGCAGCCGTCTCGAAGGGCTTTCCGATACCCTCATCCCGCCGGCTCCCGGTCATCTGTCCGCCAGCGAGGCGGGCATTGCCGGCGCGCTTCTGGAGCAGGCGCTGGCCTATGCCCCCGGCTTGGTCACCGTGCTGCGCAAGGTCATCGCCGCCGTCGGCGATGCGCCGCCGCGCCCGGCGCTGCTTACGCTGAAGGCGGCGGATCCGGCGACCTACGACACCTTCTGCGAGACCATCGCGGCCATCTACTTCCTGTCGCCGGACGTGCGCGCGGCCGTCGGCTTTCCGGGGCGCGAGCCGAAACCGGCGCGGGTCGATGTCGCCGATATCGAAGACCTGCTGATGCCGGTGCTGGAAGCCGGCTTTGCGCCGCGTGCCATCTAGGGAGAGCCGACCATGCTTCTCGAAGGCAAAAGAGCCATCGTCACCGGCGGATCGCGCGGCATCGGCAGCGCCATCGTCGTGGAGTTCGCCCGGCAGGGTGCGGATGTGGTTCTCGGCTATTTCGGCGAGAACGACAGCGGCTACGGCAGGGCTTCGGCGGTCGACGGCGTCGTTGCCGAGGTCGAGGCGCTCGGCCGCAGATGCGTGCCCGTCGAAGGCAATATCGGCGAGCCGGCCACGGCCGCGAAACTGGTCGATGCGGCGGTGACGGCGTTCGGTGGCGTCGATGTTCTGTCCTCCAATGCCGGCATCTGCCCGTTCCACGGTTTCCTCGACATGCCGCCGGAGATCCTGCAGCGCACCGTCGCGGTCAATCTCGAGGGGGCTTTCTACATCTGCCAGGCGGCGGCCAACCGGATGAAGGCGCAGGGCACGGGCGGCGCCATCGTCGCCACGAGCTCGATCTCGGCGCTCGTCGGCGGCGGCATGCAGACGCATTATACGCCGACCAAGGCCGGCCTGCATTCGCTGATGCAGTCCACCGCCATCGCGCTCGGCCCCCATGGCATCCGCTGCAACTCGGTGATGCCGGGCGCGATCCTGACGGACCTCAACCGCGAGGACCTCGAGGATGAGGAGAAGCTTGCCTATTTCAGCAAGCGCATCCCGCTCGGCCGCATCGGCCAGCCCGGGGACGTCGCGACCTGCGTCGCCTTCCTCGCGTCCGACATGGCGGCCTATGTCACCGGCGCCTCGCTGCTCGTCGACGGCGGCATGTTCGTCAATCTTCAATGACAATCCACCTGACCGCCGGAGCAAGGCCATGAGTTCACCCTTCCGTATCGCCGCCGTGCGCACCTATCTCGTGGAAAGCCAAGGGGATGGCGGCGATTACCACCGGCAGAAGGAGGGGCACTGGCTGATCGACACGCTGATCAGCAACCCGATGTCCGCCTATCCGGACTACAAGGCCAGCCGCACGAGCTGGGGCATCGGCGTGCTCGGCTCCATCGTCGTCGAGATCGAGACGGAGACGGGGGCGACAGGCGTTGCCACCGGCTTCGGCGGGCCGCCCGCTCTCTGGCTGATCCGCAACCATTTTTCCCGCTTCCTCGTCGGCCAGGATGCCCGAAACATCAACCGCATCTGGGACCAGCTCTTCCGGGCCTCGATGTTCTACGGCCGCAAGGGCCTGCCGATCGCCGCGATCAGCGTGGTCGATCTTGCGCTGTGGGATCTCGTCGGCAAGGTACGGGGAGAGCCGGTCTACAATCTCATCGGCGGGCTGAGCCGCGAGGAGATCAGCTTCTACTGCACGGGGCCGGCGCCGGACGCGGTCAAGGCGCTCGGCTTCTGGGGCGGCAAAGTGCCTTTGCCGCATGGCCCCGCGGATGGCGAGGAGGGGTTGCGCGCCAATGTCGCCTTCCTCGCCCGACACCGGGAAAAGGTCGGCCCCGGCTATCCCCTGATGGTGGATTGCTACATGTCGCTCGACGTGCCCTATGCCATCAGGCTGGCGGAAGCCTGCAAGCCGCTCGATATCTACTGGTGGGAGGAGGCGCTGCATCCGGACGACGTGGAGGGCTTCCGGCTGATCAAGCAGGCGCAGCCGACCGTCCGCTGGACCACCGGCGAGCACGAATATTCGCGCTACGGCTTCCGGCGGCTGATCGAGGAACGGCTGATCGACGTCCTGCAGCCGGATGTCATGTGGGTGGGCGGCCTCACCGAGCTGCTGCGCATCTCCGCGCATGCCTCGGCCTATGACATCCCTGTCATCCCGCATGGCAGCGGCCCCTATTCCTACCATTTCATCGCCTCCCAGCCGCACTCGCCCTACTGCGAATACGTCGCCGCGAGCCCGGACGGGCGCTCCGTGCTGCCGGTCTTCGGCCGGTTGTTCAGGGACGAGCCGATGCCGCGGAACGGCAAGCTCACCGTCGGGAATGCCCCCGGCTTCGGCATGGAGATCGCCGACCGGGCGATGCTGACGCTTTTCGAATAGGACAGGATCAACAGGATGAACCAGATCGACCTCACCGGCCAGACGGCCGTCATCACCGGCGGCGCGCAGGGCCTCGGCTTCGCCATCGCTAGGCGCATCGCCGCGTCGGGCGCAAGGGTCGCGCTTTGGGACGTGGACGCTGCCGAACTGCAAAGGGCCGTTGCCGAACTCGGCGAAGCGGCATGCGCCGTCCCCGTCGACATCACCGATCCGCAGGCGGTGGTCGATGCGGTGGCGCGGACCGAGGCGGAACGCGGGCCGATTTCCATCCTCGTCAATTCGGCCGGCATCGCCGGGCCGAACCATGCGCTCGACGACTATCCGCTCGACGATTGGAAGCGCGTCATCGACATCAACCTCAACGGCGCCTTCTACGTGAACCGCGCGGTGGTGCCGGGCATGAAGGCGCGCGGCTACGGCCGCATCGTCAACATCGCCTCGATCGCCGGCAAGGAAGGCAACCCCAACGCATCGGCCTATTCAGCCTCGAAGGCGGGGGTGATCGGCATGACCAAGTCGCTCGGCAAGGAGCTGGCCGGCCAGGACATCGCCGTCAACGCCATCACGCCGGCCGCCGCGCGCACCCGCATCTTCGACCAGATGAAGCAGGAGCATATCGACTACATGCTGTCGAAGATCCCGCGCGGCCGGTTCCTGGAGGTCGACGAGGCCGCCAGCATGGTCGCCTGGCTCGTCTCCCGCGAAAACAGCTTCACCACCGCCTCCGTGTTCGACCTTTCGGGCGGCCGGGCGACCTATTGATGCCGGCGGGCTGCCATGGGTAATTCCAGCAAGGGAACGTTGCGGCCTGCCTGCTGCGCCGACGGACTACGCCGGCTGACTTGCCTCATGCCGGCCGGTCCTCATCGTCCTGCCTGACCCGGGCGGTGCTCTCGCGAACGACGATTTCGACGGGGAGGATCGTCTCCATCGGAATGTCTTCGGCCTTGTCGCCATTCATGAGCTTCAGCAGCACGGTGGCGGCGGTTTGGCCGGCGCTGTGCTGGAGAATCCGCACGGTCGTCAGCCGGGGACGGATCAGTTCGAGGAACGGCATGTCGTTGAAGCCGGTGACGGAGATCTCGCGGGGGCAATCGATGCCGTGCTCGCGCAGTTCGTCGATCGCGCCCAGCGCGAGACGGTCGTTGGCGCACAAGGCGGCGGTGAATCTCCTGCCCGATGCCAGCAGTTCCCGGATGCAGCGCGCGCCCTCCTTCTCGTCGAAGCGCCGGGCTGTCGCCACGAGGGCCGGATCGAAGTCGAGCGAGAGTGTCGCGGCGGCATTGCGGAAGGCGGCCAGGCGAAGCTGGCCGGTCGACAGATCCTGCGGGCCGGCCACATGGGCGATGTCGCGATGCCCGAGGTCGCGCAGATGGCGCAACATCTCGCAGATGCCGGCATCCTCGTCATTGATGATGTAGGGGATCTGCGAGTTCTCGACCATGCGGTTCAGCGTCACCACCGGCAAGCCTTCGGCTGCCGCCCTCGCGATGGAAGGGTCGCTCCTCAGCACCGCCGCGTGGATGATGCCGTCGACGCCGCGGTCGCGCAGCACGTCGACGAGGCGGGTTTCCCTGTCCCGCTCGCTGTCGGTGTTGACGATGATCGACGCATAGCCAAGCGGCTCCAGAACGCTTTCGATGCCGCGCAGGATCGGCGGGAAGATGACGTTGGTAATGTCGGGGATCATCACGCCCACGGTCATCGTGCGATTGGTCCGCAGGCCCGCGGCGATGCGGTTCGGCCGATATCCCAGCGCGTCCGCCGCAGCCTGGATGCGGCTGGCGACCTCCTCCGTGATCGACTTGCGCTCGACCGGATCCAGGGCCCGGGAGACGGTGGATACGTGCACGCCCGTCTCACGGGCGATGTCCTTCAGCGTAATCCGTTTCTGCCGCATCTGGCCCCCTTTGATTTGCACATATTAGCAGATCGCGGACGGCGTACGCAATCGTTTGCAAAAATCCTTGACCAAACGCAAGTCCCATGATACCTCATCTTCGCAATCGATTGCACGGAAAGGCTTGGAGGAGTGTTCGTGCATCGAGCAACTGCTTGGTCGTCAAGGAGGGCGGGCGAGCAAACATCCCCAATGGACCCGGACGGAAAAGCGGGCAAGGCCGCAGGACGAACTTTGCCGGGCATGGAACGCAGCCGGGTGTCTTAATAGCGGACGCCTGGTCATCGATGCAATCGAGCGCTAACGGGAGGAAGGCGTATGAGATTGAACACATTGCTCGCGGCAACGGCCGCGGCGGCGATAATGGCAGGCGCGGCGCATGCCGAAAACCTGAAGATAGGCGCTTCGCTGCCGATTACCGGCGGCCTGTCGGTCAGCGGCGAGAAGCACAGGCGCGGCTATGAACTCTGCACCAAGCTGATCAATGACGCCGGCGGCATTCTCGGCCGGCAGGTCGAGCTGGTCGTCAGCGACAACCGGTCGGACACCGCAACCGCGATCAACCAGTATGAGCGCTTCATCAATGTCGACAAGGTCGAGGTCGTATACGGCACGTTTTCGAGCCGCCTGACCTTTCCCGTCGCCAGCATCCTTTCGAAATACAACATGGTGCACGCCATTCCCTCGGGCGGCGCCTTGCGCATCTACGAGCAGGGTTACAAGAACCTGTTCTACTTCCAGGTCAACGCTGCCGAATATACCGGCAAGGACGTGGCCGCGGTGATCAAGCAGCTCATTCCGGCGGGCGAGGCGCCGAAGTCTGTCGCCGTGGTCTCGGCCGACGACTTCTTCGCCAATGCCATCGAGGCGGGCCTGCTCGGGCAGAAGGTGAAGGACCCGGCGACCGACAAGGAGATCGCCGACCTGGCACCAGGCTATCTCTCCGACGCGGGCATCGAGGTGCTGATGCAGGAAAAGTGGCCGGAGGAAGGCTTCAACGACTGGCTGAACCTCGCCAACTCGATCAAGCGCTCCGGCGCAGAAATGGTCATCGGCCTGACGGCCTCGGCGGAGGAGGCCGTGCAGCTGACACGCAGCCTCAAGACCGTCGGCGCCACGCCCAAGCTGGTCTATCTCAGCCAGGGCGCGCAGACGGAGTTCGTCGAGGGCGTCGGCAAGGAAGCGGCCGATGGCGTGCTGAACCACACCACCTGGCACAAGGACGTGCCGTTCGAGAGCACGCTGGCCGGCAAGCCGTTCAACAATGCCGACTTCGTCAAGGCTTTCACCGCCGAATACGATGTCGAGCCGGATGAGGACAGCGCCATTCCGTTCGCCGTTTGCCAGGGCATCGAGCAGGCGATCCTCGGGGCGGGCACGACCGACAATGCCAAGATGGGTGAATGGCTGCATGCGCGCACCAAGGACGATCCCGTGCGCACCGTGCTTGGCCGCTTCTCCTGGGACGAAGTCGGCCTGCCGGTGGAGAAGTCCCACATCATGACGCAGTGGCAGGACGGCAGCCTGACCTTCGTCTACCCGACCGGCGAATTCGAAGGCGTGTCGCCGTTCCGCTACCCCAAGAACGGGTTCTGAGAAGACGGCAGCGGAAAGGTGCCCGGCGTGGGCATCTTTCCCACTGCGGCCATTGTCGGCGCAACTCGGAAGAGGAGATGGCGCATGCTTGAAGTGAAGAACCTCTGTAAGCATTTCGGCGGCATCAAGGCCGTCGACGGTGTCACGTTCACGGTCGAGAAAGGCGCGATTACCGCCCTGATCGGACCGAACGGCGCCGGGAAGACGACCGCGTTCAATTGCATCAGCCGGACGGCGGCGCCGACATCGGGCGAGGTCTGGCTCGACGGCGAGCGGATCGACCACCTCCGCCCCCACAAGATCACGGCGAAGGGCCTCAGCCGGACCTTCCAGATCTCGCGCAATCTCGGCGACATGACCGTGATCGAGAATGTCATCGTCCAGTCCAGGGTCGATGGCCTGCGCGGCCTGTTCCGCCCGGCCATGTCGCGGGAGGAAAAGGACAAGGCGATGTCGATCCTCGATTTCCTCGGCATCACCCGCATCGCCCACGAGGATGGCCACAACCTTTCCTACGGCCAGAAGAAGCTCATGGACCTTGCCGCGCTCCTGATGTCCGATCCCAAGATCATCCTGCTCGACGAGCCGGCCGGCGGGGTCAACCCGTCGCTGATGGAGGAGATCGTCGGCCATATCCGCGCGCTCAACGACAAGGGCCTGACGGTGCTGATCGTCGAGCACAACATGGACCTGATCATGCGGCTCTCGCACAAGGTCGTGGTCATGGCGCACGGCAAGGTCATCTGCGCCGGCACGCCCGATGTGGTGCGCAAGGATCCCCATGTGCTCGATGCCT
Organism: Shinella sp. WSC3-e; assembly: GCF_945994535.1. NCBI lineage: Bacteria > Pseudomonadati > Pseudomonadota > Alphaproteobacteria > Hyphomicrobiales > Rhizobiaceae > Shinella > Shinella sp. WSC3-e. The sequence goes on along the minus strand of NZ_OZ000530.1, from coordinate 3,355,978 downwards.
ATCTCGGCGGCGTCCTGGAAGACGAGGCAGCCTGATGACGAAGCTTCTGGAGGTCACCAACATCACCGCCGGCTACGGCGACGGCCCCGCCATCATCGATGGTGCCCAGCTGACCATCGAGCCCGGCAAGGTCCATTGCATCATCGGCCCGAACGGCGCCGGAAAATCGACGCTGCTCAAGGCGATCTGCGGCATGCTGTCGATCCGCAAGGGCGACGTCGTGTTCAAGGGCGAGCGGCTGAACGGGCTGCGCCCCGACCAGATCCTGCGCAAGGGCATCTGTTTCGTGCCGCAGGAGCGCGCACTGTTCGCGAAGATGACCGTGCGCGAGAACCTGCGCATGGGCGGCTTCATCCTCGACGACAAGCGGGAGCTGGAGCGCCGCATCGACGGCATCCTGGAACGCTTCCCGATCCTTCGCGAGCGTGCCGACCAGCATGCCGGCACCATGTCCGGCGGCCAGCAGCAGACGCTCGCCATGGCCCGCACGCTCATCATCAAGCCCGACATCGTCATGCTCGACGAACCGTCCCTCGGCCTGGCGCCGAAGGTCGTCCAGGAGATGTTCGACATCATGAAGATGATGTCGGCGGAAGGCGTCACCGTGCTCCTCGTCGAGCAGAATGCGCTGATGGGCCTCAAGAACGCCGACTGGGGCGTGGTGCTCGATCTCGGCCGGACGCTGTTCGAAGGCCCGGCCGCCACGGTGCTGGCCGATCCGCGCATCCAGGAACTTTACCTCGGCGGCAAGAAGGCCGCCTGACGAGGAACAGACATGGCAGAGATATTGCAGATTCTGATCCTGGGCCTGGCGCTTGGCGGCGTCATCGCCCTCATGGGCTCCGGCCTGTCGCTGGTCTTCGGCGTGATGCGCATCGTCAATCTCGCCCATCCCGCGCTGATCATCGGCGGTGCCTATATCACCTACCTGGCGTTCAAGACGTTCGACATCGATCCGATCGCCATGCTGCCCGTCGCAGCCGTCGCCATGGCCGCCGTCGGCGTGGTGCTCTACCGGCTGCTGTTCCAGCGGGAGGCCAAGAGCGCCAAATATTCCGAGATGACGGTGCTTCTCACCTTCGCGCTGGCAATGATGGTGGAAGGGCTGCTCGGCGGTCTCTTCACCAACACGCAGCGGGTGACGTCGCCCGACTACGCCACCGCCGCCTTCTTCATCGGTGATGTCTTCATCCCCAAGGGGCAGCTCTATGCCGGCCTCGTCTCGCTGGCGATCATCGCGGCGCTGTCCCTGTTCCTCAAATATTCGCGGCTCGGCTATGCCATCCGCGCCACGACGCAGAACCGTGAGGCGGCGGAGCTCCTCGGGGTCAACGTGCAGTTCATCAGCGTGCTCGCCTTCGCCATCGGCATCGGCCTTGCGGGCGCCGCCGGATCGCTGGTCAGCTTCGTGTTCAGCTTCTTCCCGGCCAAGCACTGGGAATGGATCGCCATGCTGATGTCGGTGGTGGTGCTCGGCGGCATGGGCAGCATCCTCGGCACGGTGGTGGGTGCGCTGATCCTGTCCGTTGTCGCCGCCTTTGTCGGCACCTGGATCGGGGCGACCTGGTCGACGCTGACCTTCTTCCTCGCCCTTTTCATCATTCTGCTGGTTCGGCCCCAGGGTCTGTTCGGCGAAAAACCGGAGATGGCATGATGGCCGTTACCCTTCAGGATTCCAGCGCCAGCGCCGTCATCGAGGCACGCCGCGCCCACAACGAGAAACTGTCGCGCAAGGCGGACCAGACCCGGGCGACCTGGTTTCCGCTCACGCTGCTTGCGCTGCTTGCCGCGATGCCGCTGCTGCAATTCGTCGGCAACTACAATTACGTCCTGCACCTGGTGCTGTTCACCGCGTCCTATGTCGCCATGGCCTCGGGCTGGAACATCCTCGGCGGTTTCGCCGGCTATGTCTCGCTCGGCCACGCCGTGTTCTTCGGCGTCGGGGGATATTTCTCCGGCATGCTTCTGGCGCGCTACGGCATTTCCACGCTGATCACCGCGCCGCTCGCCGGCCTCGTCGCGGCGGCCATCGGCTATGCCGTGGGCTTGGTCACGCTCAAGGTGCGCGGCCCGAGCTTCATCATCTCGTCGATCGCCCTTCTGATGATCGCCCGCATCCTGTTCGACAACTGGCATTTCATCGGCGGTGCCAACGGCCTGACCCTGCCGCCGAACGATCTGTCGGTGCAGTGGGCCAAGCTGCCCTACTACTATGCGATGCTGGCGATCGCGGCCTTCACCATATGGTCGGCCTACAAGATCAAGCACTCGAAGTTCGGCCTCGGCCTGCGTGCTCTTTCGAAGGACGAGATCAAGGCGGAAAGCGCCGGTATCGACACGCGCTTCTACAAGGTCGCGGCCTTCGCGCTCTCGGCTTTCTTCGTCGGAATGGTGGGCGCGGTGTGGGGGGAGTATCTCACCTATCTGCGGCCGAACATCTTCCTGCTCATCCTGGTCTCGGCCAACATGGTGCTGATGTGCATCCTCGGCGGCAAGGGCACGATCGCCGGGCCGGTGATCGGCGCGATCCTGATCGTCGCGCTCAACGAGCTCTTCGTCGCCACCATGGGGGCCTCCGAAATCAACATTCTCGGCACCGGCCTGGTGATGGCGATCGGCCTGATCTTCTTCCCGCTGGGACTGGTCGGAACCCTTGCCAGAAGCGGAAGGCTCCCCCGCATCCTCAACTGGGACTAGCAGGGCGCCGCCAGGCCCCGACATCGAGGATACGGCTCGTACGGTCAACGAGAGGAAAACGACATGCCGGAATTCGTTCTCTACAACGCGCCGCAGTCCACATGCAGCCAGCGGGTCCGTTATGTGCTTCATGCGAAGGGCAGGGTCTTCGAGGAGCACAGGCTCGATCTCTTCAAGGGGGATCAGCTCACGCCCGAATACCTCGCGATCAATCCCAATGGCGTGGTCCCGACCCTGCTGCATGACGGCGCCCCGGTGACCGATTCCGCCGTCATCATGGAGTATCTGGAGGACATCCTCGGTAGCGTTACGCCGCTGAGGCCCGGCGATCCGCTCAAGGTGGCCGAGATGCGCGCGATGCTGCGCTTCATCGACGAGGTGCCGACGCCGGCAATCCGCGTGCCGTCGTACAACCTCGCCTTCCTGCCGCACTTCCAGGCGATGGGCGATGAAGAGTTCCAGGCGCTGTGCGACAGCAAGCCCCTGCGCCGCGAATTCCTCATGAAGATGGGGCGCACCGGGTTCCCGAAAGCCGAGATGGACGAGGCCCTGGCGCGCCTGCAGCGCGGCATCGACCGCATGGCGACATGGCTTGCCGCCAGCGGCGGGCCCTGGCTGATGGGCGCGGAGCTCAGCCTTGCCGATATCGCGATCATGCCCGTCATCGTGCGGATGGACGACATCCGGCTTGCCGGAATGTGGTGCAAAGCGCCCGCCATCGGCCGCTGGCTCGAGAGGGTCCGGCAAACGCCCGCCTTCTCCGCGACCTACTATCACGGGTCGCTGCTGACCGAGAAGTACCCGCATCTCGCGGCCGCCGCCAAGCGGCGCGAACCCATGGACGCATGAACGCAGTGGAGGATGAAATGGACTATGTCAGCACCCCGCCCAAGCTCATCACCAGGGAAGCCGACGTGACGCCCACCGTTCTTGCGGCGATGGCGGACACCGACAATCCCCGGCTGAAGGAAATCATGACCGTGCTGGTGGAACACCTCCACCAGTTCATCCTCAAGACGCGCCCGACGGAGGAGGAGTTCGAATATGCGCTGCGCTGGATCGTCGAGATCGGCCAGCGGACGAACGAATTCCACAACGAGGTGGTGCTCGCCGCCGACGTGCTCGGCGCATCCACGCTGATCGACCTCATCAACAATGACGGCATGCAGGGCGAGACGATGTCGGCGCTGCTCGGGCCGTTCTACCGCGGCGATGCGCCGGTCTGCGCGAACGGCGACTGTATCGCCCGCTCGCAAACGCCCGGTGCCACGCTTTTCTTCTCCGGCAGGGTCATCGGAACCGACGGCGCGCCGATCGCCGGGGCCATGCTCGATGTGTGGCAGGCATCGCCGGTTGGCCTGTACGAGAACCAGGATGAAACCCAGGAGGATTGCAACCTTCGCGGCAAGTTCATCAGCGAGGCCGATGGCCGGTATCATTTCCGCTCGGTCAAGCCCGCCGGCTATCCGGTGCCGACCGACGGGCCTGTCGGCGTGCTGCTGCGGGCCCAGAACCGTGAACCGATGCGGCCGGCGCACGTCCATTTCATCGTGTCCGCGCCGGGGCACAAGACCCTGATCACGCAGATTTTCTCCGACACGCCCGAGGCGCTGGCGGCGGATGTCGTGTTCGGCGCCAAGCAGCAGATCGTCGGCAACTTCGTCATGCATACCGCGCCGCATCCCGATTATCCGGATGCGAGCCTGCCCTTCTACACCTGCGAATACGATTTCAAGCTGGTGCCTGGCAAGTCGACGCTGCCCGTCCCGCCGATTTCGGGAAAGAAGAGCTGAGCCATGGCTGCGCAAGACTCCCATCGTCCTCTTGAGGGCAAGGTGGCCGTCGTTGTCGGAGGCTCCGGCGGTATCGGTCGCGAGACCTGCCGGATGCTTGCCGCCGCCGGTGCCACCGTCGTCGTCGGCTACCGTTCGGGCAGGCAGAAGGCGGCGGAGATCGTCGGCGAGCTTGCCGGCGAAGGCCATGTCGCGCTGCCGGTCTCCATCGAGGAGACCGCGACGATCGAGGCGTTCCGGGATGGAGTGCTGGAAACGTTCGGCCGCGTGGACATCCTGGTCAATACGGCAGGCGTCACGGAGCCGGTGGCGCATGGCGACCTCGATGCCCTGACCGACGCGATGATCGACCGCATCTTCATCAACAACTGGCGCGGTGTCTTCGCCACGATCCGCGCCTTCGCGCCGGCGCTGAAAGCAAGTGGCGACGGCCTGATCGTCAACGTCTCGTCGATCGCCGCCTTCACCGGCATCGGCTCGAATGTCGCCTATTGCGGCGCCAAGGCGGGCCTCGACATCATGGCGAATTCGCTCGGCCGGGCGCTCGCCCCCGAGATCCGCGTCATGGTGGTCTCGCCCGGGGCCGTCGACACGCAATTCGTGCCCGGCAGAGGCAAGGAATTTGCCGACAAGGTCGCCGCGACCACCCCGCTCAAGCGGATTACCAGCCCGCTGGACGTCGCCGAGGCGATCGTTTCCTGCGCCACGCACCTGAAGTTCTCGACCGGCAGCCGGATCGTCGTCGATGGAGGAAGGCACCTGTAATGCAGCCGAAAGTCATCATCACCTGCGCCGTGACCGGCAACCTGACGACACGGGAGAACCATCCCGGCCTGCCGGTGACGCCGGAAGAGATCGCCGATGCCTGCCTCGAGGCGGCGGATGCCGGGGCCGCGATCGCCCACATCCACGTGCGCGATCCCGAAACGGCGAAACCGTCCATGGAGCTGAAGCACTATCGCGAGGTGGTCGAAAGGATCAGGGCGAAGAACAGTGCCCTGATCCTCAACGTGACCACGGGACCGGGAGGACGCTATCACCCGAGCGACGAGAATCCGGCGGTGGCCGGCCCGCGCACGACGCTGATGCGGCCGGAAAAGCGCGTCGAGCATATCACCGCGCTGAAGCCCGACATCGCCACGCTCGACCTCAACACCATGACCTTCGGCAACGAGGTGGTGATCAACACCCCCGGCAATGTGAAGATCATGGCCGACCTCATCAACGAGGCCGGCTCCAAGCCGGAGCTCGAGGTCTTCGATACCGGCCATATCGTGCTCGCGCAGGACCTGATGAAGGCGGGTGTGCTGAAATCACCGGCGATGTTCACTATCGTCACCGGTGTCAAATACGGCTTTCCCTCCACCACCGACGTCATGGCCACCGCCGCGCGCATGCTGCCGCGTGATGCCGCGTGGACGGGCTTCGGCGTCGGCCGGATGTCGTTCCCGATGGCGATGCAGGCCTATCTGCTCGGCGGGCATGTCCGCGTCGGCCTTGAGGACAATTCCTACATCGCCAAGGGCGTGCTGGCGAAGGGAAACGGCGAACTGGTGGAGCGCGCCCGCGACCTCATCGAGAAACTCGGCGGGCAGATTGCCGGTCCGTCGGAGGCCAGGGAAATCTTGGGGCTTGCGGCCTGAGCGGCGCAGCTGGAGCAAAGGAGACGAAGACATGAACATTCAAGCAAGCGCCAAAGCCGGCAATGCCCTCAGGGTTTCCCAGAAGTCGCCGGATCTCGACAACCTTCTGATCGATGTCGTCGAGGTGGCCGTACCGCGCCCCGGCCCCGGCCAGGTGTTGGTCGAGGTCGTGGCGGCGGGGGTCAATCCCAGCGACGTCAAGGCCTCGCTCGGCCACATGCCGCATGCCGTCTGGCCGCGCATACCGGGCCGCGACTTCGGCGGCATCGTGCGCGAGGGACCGTCGCAGATGATCGGCATGGAGGTCTGGGGCGGCGGCGGCGAACTCGGCATCAGCCAGGACGGCAGCCACGGCAAATGGATGGTGCTCGACCAGAAGGCGGTGCGCGCCAAGCCGGAGAATTTCTCGATGGAGGAGGCCGGCTCGGTCGGCGTGCCGTTCATCACCGCCTATGAGGGCCTGCGCGAGGCGGGCGGCGCCAAGCCGACCGACGTCGTTCTCGTCTGTGGCGGAAACGGCAAGGTCGGGCAGGCGGCGATCCAGCTTGCCACGATGGCCGGGGCGAAGGTCTTTGCCGTCGAATACAATGCGCAGCCCTTGATGGGCCACGCCAACGGCCCGGTCACGATGCTGAACAGCGCCGTCGACGATGTCGCTGCCATCGTTCGCGACATGACCGGCGGCCATGGCGCCGATATCGTCTTCAACACCGTGGGCAGCCCCTATTTCGAGATTGCCAACAAGGCGATGGCCAAGCAGGCGCGGCAGATCTTCATCTCGACCTTCGACCGCGCCGTGCCCTTCGACATCTTCAACTTCTTCCGCGGCCGCCACAAATATATTGGCATCGACACGCTGGCGCTGTCCTCCGTCGATGGCGCGCGAATCTTCGACAGGCTGAAGCTGAAGTTCGAGGAGGGCCTGCTCAAGCCGTTCCCGATCAACCCCGACTGCTGCTACGACCTCAAGGATGCTGCGAAGGCCTATGCCTCGGTGCTGCGCGGAACGCCCGAGCGGGTGCTGCTCAAGCCGTAAGGAGAGATCATGCAGGTCACCCGCTACAGCGAGGCGAAGCCTTACGAGGCTCCCGAACATTACGACATGCGCTGTCTGCGCCTGCAGGGCAAGGAGGCGACGGCGACGGATACGATCTGGATCGGCCTGTCGCATCTCCTGCCGGGCGGGCGCACCTCGCTCAAGGGGGCGGCGGTGGAGAAGATCTACATCGTCGTTGCCGGCGAAGTCACAGTTGAAACCGTCGATGCCGTCGTCACGCTCGGTGTGCTCGACAGTTGCCGGCTGGCGCCGGGCGAGGCGCGCGTGCTGGTCAACCGTACCAACGCGCCGGCATCGATCCTGCTTGCGATGCCGACCTGAAACCGAACGAACGGCAAAACATGTCGTGCGGAGCGGAAAGACACCGGTCGAAGGCGGAATCCTGTCCGCGTGAACCCAGGCGTTTGATCCCTGACGATGGGATATATCCGGCACCGCTGGAAGGACAAGAGAATGAGCGAGACGGAAAACAGGTTGCTGAGCGTGGTGGAACACTGGCTGCCGCGCATGGAGGTTGCCGGCATCCCTTCGGCGACGGCAAAGGCCGTGATCGACAGTGCCGGTGTCTGGGAGAACTGGCTTGCAGCCTGGAGCGCCGAAGGCGACCGCCATGCCGGGATGGGCGAGGCGGCCCTTGCGCGGGGCCGCAGGGTCACCGCCGGCGAGGCATTTGCCCGCGCCAGCCTGTTCTACCACTTCGGCCAGTTCATGGCTTTCGACGACCTTGACGCGAAGGAGCGCGTCGCGGCGCTGAAGGTGGCAGCGTTCCGCAAGGCCGCGCCGCTGCTGGAGCAGCCCGGCGAACCGGTCGAGGTGCCGTTCGAAGGCGGCGTGCTGCGCGGCTATCTCCGCCGGCCGGCGGGGCAGGAGCCGCATCCGCTGGCGCTCATCATCCCCGGCTCGGATTCCACCAAGGAGGAGTTTCCGGCGTTCGAACGGCATTTTCTCCTGCGCGGCATGGCGACGCTGTCGCTCGACGGTCCGGGACAGGGCGAGGGCCGGTCGCACGGCCACCTGCGGGCCGACGTCGCGCCGGCCGTCGCCGCGGCGATAAAGGCGGTCGAGGGCCGGCCCGGCCTTACGGGCGCCGTCGGCCTGGTCGGCATGGCCTTTGGCGGCTTTCTGGCGCTCCGGGCGGCGGCGCTGGAAGGGCTCGCCGCCGTCGTTTCCATCAATGGCTTTTATGATCTCGGGGCGCTCTGGCCGACATTGCCGAAGGTCTACCAGGACAACATGACCTTCGCGCTGGGTGGTGACGACGTCGTCGAAAGCGCCCGTCGTTTCACCCTGGCGGATATCGAGGGGCCGGCGGTGCCGGCGCTCGTTCTGCATGGCGGCCGCGACAGGATCTTTCCGCCGTCGGAAGCGCAGAAATGCGCCGATACGTGCAGGGCCGGTGCGGAACTGCATGTCTTTCCCACCGGAAACCACGTCTGCAACAACATCCCCTGGATGTACCGGCCGCTCGTCGCCGACTGGCTGGCGGAACGGTTGAAGGCGTAGCGCAGCGGGGCAATGGAGCCGGATGGCAGCTCGTTCGGGCTGGTGTGAAACAGGAAAAGTCCACTCGAAACTGGACGATTGTCCACCACAAGCGGACGCCGGCGCCTGATCCGATATCCCGGGTGCTGATACCAATTGCGGCACAGCGGAAGGCCAGCAGCCGACCGCTTTGCACTCAAGGGGAGCGAAGATGATTCACGCCGATGACGGGATATTGTCCCAGGAACAACGCCTGATGCGTGACAGCTGCCGATCGTTTGTCGACGATGTGGTGACGCCGTTCATCCGGTCGAACTGGCAGCGCGAATGGGACATGAGCCCGGGCGAACGGTTGCCGGGCGCGATCCTCGAAGGCGCGGAAGCGATCGGCATCCGCACCCTCGGCGTGCCGGAGGAATTCGGCGGGATCGATCTCGAGCGGGAGACCGAGGTGCGCACCTTCGCCCTGATCGCCGAGGAGATCGCCCGCGGCGATTCGGGCCTTGCCGACAAGCTGGTGCAGAACTGGAAGGTCTCGATCGTCATCCGCCAGTTCGCGGCGAAACACCTGCAGGAAAAATGGTTCCCGCGCCTGCTGGAGGACCCGAAGTTCCTCCTGGCGCACTGCCTCACCGAGCCGAGGGGCGCCTCCGACCGCTGGCTGCCCTACAACGTCCCGGAAGCCTCCATGCACACCAGGGCGGTGCCGGACGGCGACCACTGGGTCATCAACGGCCGCAAGCAGTTCATCTCGAATGGTTTCGACGCCAGCCTCTATGTCGTCTATGCCAATACCGATCCTTCCGTCGGCATGCTGCAGGGCACGTCGAGCTTCCTGGTTCCCCGCGAAACGCCGGGCCTGACCATCACCAAGTGCAACGAGACGATGGGCTGCCGCTTCATGAACAACGGCGAGCTGGTCTTCGAGGATTGCCGCATCCCGGCCGACTACCTGCTCGTCAAGAGCACGGCGCTGGCCTCCGCCGGCCAGTATTTCCGCGCCGGCAAGATCATCCAGGCGGCCAAGAACCTCGGTGTCGGCGTTGCCTGTTTCGAGCGCACGGCCGACTATGTCCAGAACTATGTCCAGGGCGGGCGCATCCTGATCAAACACCAGGCCGTGGCGCTGCGGCTCGCCGACATGGCGACGCGCATCGAGGCCGTGCGCTCGCTGGTCGAGCGAGCGTCGAAGGCGGTGGACGAAGCGCATCCCGACGCAGACGTCCTGTGCAACATGGCGAAGGTCTACGCGTCGGAGGAGATCATGAAGGTCGCCACCCACGCGCTGGAGCTTCACGGCGGCAACGGTGCGATGCTCGAATTCGGCATCGAGAAGCTGTTCCGCGATGCGGCGATCTTCCTGCACATGGATGCGACGGTCGATGTCAGCCGCATGAAGATCATCAAGAACATGTTCCCCGCCACCGCCGGCAAATATGCCGGCCCGGAAACCTGAAGCGAAGCGGGCGGGCGGGCGGCAGGGCCGGAGGACCCTGCCGCCTGTCCCGGCCAAGGGAGGAACACAGATGAAGATACTGGTTGCGGTGAAGCGGGTTGCCGATCCCAATGTCAAGGTGCGTGCCCTGGCGGACGGTTCGGGTGTCGACCTTGCGAACATCAAGATGACGATGAACCCGTTCGACGAGATCGCCGTCGAGGAGGCGGTCCGCCTGAAGGAGGCAGGGCTGGCGAGCGACGTCGTCGCCGTGTCGATCGGTTCCGAAAAATCCGCCGAGACCCTGCGCACGGCCCTCGCGATGGGGGCGGATCGTGGCCTGCTGGTCCGCACGGATGCGGTTGTCGAGCCGCTCGCCGTCGCCAAGATCCTGAAGGCCGTCGCCGAGGCCGAAAGGCCCGACATCATCATCACCGGCAAGCAGGCGATCGACGACGACGCCAACCAGACCGGCCAGATGTTGTCGGCGTTGCTGGGGTGGGGGCAGGGGACGTTTGCCTCGAAGCTCGTCGTCGGCGACAAGGCGATCGAGGTCACCCGCGAGGTCGACGGCGGCCTGCAGACGGTCGGCCTGCCGCTTCCGGCGCTGGTCACCGCCGATCTCAGGCTGAACGAGCCGCGATACGCCTCGCTGCCCAACATCATGAAAGCAAAGAAGAAGCCGATCGATGAACGGACGCCCGCCGACTACGGCGTGGCCGTCGAGCCGCGCCTGACGGTCGTGCGGGTGCACGAGCCGGCAACCCGCAAGGCCGGCATCAAGGTCGGCTCGGTGGGCGAACTTGTCGAGCGGTTGCGTATGGAAGCAGGAGTTCTCTGATGACCATTCTCGTTCTGGCAGAGCATCAGGATACGCAGCTTGACGACGTCACCGCCAAGGCGGTCTCCGCCGCAGGGCGGATCGGCGGCGAGGTCCACGTCCTTGTCGCGGGGTCCGGCTGCCAGGCGGCGGCCGAAGCGGCGGCGGGCCTTGCGGGCGTCGCCCGGGTCCTCCTCGCGGACGACCCCTCCCTGTCGAACCGGCTCGCGGAGCCGGTGGCGGCCCTGGTCGTCAACCTTGCGGGCGGCTACGACGCCGTCCTCGCACCCTCGACCACCAGCGGCAGGAACATCCTGCCGCGCGTCGCCGCGCTGCTCGATGTGATGCAGATATCCGACGTCGTCGCGATCGACGGGCCGGACCTGTTCCAGCGCCCGATCTATGCGGGCAACGTGATCCAGACCGTGCGGTCCACGGACGCGAAAAAGGTGCTGACCATTCGCGCATCCTCCTTCCCCGCCGCGTCCGTCGCGGCGGCGGCAGTGCCGGTCGAAGCTGTCGCCATCCCGGAAAACCCCGGCCGGTCGACGTTCGTGCGGAGCGAATTTTCGCGGTCCGAGCGTCCGGAACTGGCGGGGGCGCGGATCGTCGTGTCGGGCGGGCGGGCGCTGGCCTCCGCCGAAAACTTCGAGACTGTGCTGGCACCGCTGGCCGATACGCTGGGCGCTGCGATCGGCGCGAGCCGCGCGGCCGTCGATGCCGGTTATGTCTCGAACGATCTCCAGGTCGGCCAGACGGGCAAGATCATTGCGCCCGACCTCTACATCGCCTGCGGCATTTCCGGTGCGATCCAGCATCTCGCGGGCATGAAGGATTCCAGGGTGATCGTCGCGATTAACAAGGATCCCGATGCACCGATCTTCCAGGTCGCCGACTATGGTCTGGTTGCCGATCTGTTCGAAGCCGTGCCGGAATTTCATGCAGCGGTTGCCGAAGGCGCAAAAGCCTAGGTGATCGGGAACCACGTCTCGCCAAACGACCGCAGACAGGAGCGAACATGGCCAAGGGAAGGGGCAGGAAGACGGTGCCGCCGCATTCGGATCCGGACGAGAATCCGGAAGATCGGACCGATGCCGTCCCCTTTCGCTCCTACGCGCTCGACAGGTCCGACAGCCCGCGTTTCCACATCCGGCTGGTGGAGAACACCCAGCGGCTCTACCTGGCCCACAAGCATGATTATTTCCAGATCCTCTATTTCCTCTCGGACGCCCCGGCGATGCGGATCGGCCTGACCTCGCACAAGCCCAAGGCCGGCTCCATCTACTTCATTGCACCGATGGTGCCGCACCAGATCCGGTTCGACTATGCGACGCGCTGCATCGTCGCCTATTTCGATCTCGACTTCCTTCGCCCCAATATCACGCGGTCCTACCCCATGGCGGAGCTGGTGCGGCTGGCGTCGGAACTGACGCCCTTCGCCTGGCAGAACCATGTGAGTTTCGATCTCGACGCCGCGCAGAGCGAACGAACGGAGCGCGCGATCGCTTCGATGATCGAGCAGCACCGATCCGAGCGTATCGGCGCGATGGAGATCGTTCGCGCCGAGCTGACGCTGATGCTGGCCACCCTGTGCCAGGACTACGAGGCCGAATTCGCGGAACTGTCGAGGACCCTGCCGGTGGTCGGCCGCGACAGCGGGCACATGCGCCGCATCGCCGAGTTCATTGGTGAAAACTATACGCGCGGCCCGAGCCTCGATGAAGCGGCTGCGGCGGCGCGCCTTTCCAAGAGCCGGCTATGTGCCCTGATCCGCCAGTATACCGGCACCAGCTTTCAGGTGCTGATCCGCGAAATGAGGATCGAGGACGCGCGGGAGCGCCTGGTTCTGACCGACGATACGATCGGCCAGATCGCCTACCGCGTCGGCTACAACGACGAGAAGTATTTCCTCCGGGCGTTCAAGAGTTCGGCGGGGATGACGCCGAGCGCCTACCGGCTGAAACGGGCCAAGGAAAACCTCGCCGCCTCCTTGCCCGAGCGACCCTTCTCGCCGCAGGCGGGTACCCGGCGTTCGGTTCCGACCTCTCTCGACAGTGCCGCGAGGCGCAAACCATGAGCTCTTCCATCTCATTCCAGCTCAACGGATCAATGGTGCGGGTGGATGATGCTGGCGACGAGCCCCTTCTCTTCGTGTTGCGGAACCGGCTCGACCTCAAGGCGGCCCATTTCGGCTGTGGCCTGGAGCAGTGCGGCGCATGCGTGGTCAGCATCGACGGGCAGGCGCGCTACTCCTGCACGCTGCCGGTGTCTGCGTTGGCCGGGGCCGATGTGACGACCCCCGAGGGGTTGGGTGGCGATCCCGTCGGGATGGCGCTGCTCGAAGCGTTCGAGGCAGAGCAGGCCGGCCAGTGCGGCTATTGCATCTCCGGCATCCTGATGCGTGTCCACGCGCTGCTCAAGGCGCAATGCCGGCCGAGCCGCGAGGCGGTGGTTGCCGCGCTCGACAAGCATCTGTTCCGGTGCGGCGCGCATGGCAGCATCCTTCGGGCCGTCGAGCGCGCCGCGGCCCGTCTCGGCGGGGGAGCATGATGATGGACAATGCGCTCCCCAAAAGCCTCCAGGACAATCCCGAGCTGGGCCGCTGGGTTTCCTTCGACGAGCCGGGCATTGTCGGCATCCGATCGGGCAAGGTCGAACTCGGCCAAGGCATCCTCACGGCCCTTGCCCAGATCGCCGCCGACGAACTGTTCCTCGATCCGGGGCTGGTCGCGCTCGTTCCCTGCGACACGGATTGGTCGCCGGATGAGGGCATCACCGCCGGCAGCCAGTCCGTCGAGGTCTCGGGGGCATCCATCCGCATCGCCATGGCGCAGGCGCGTGCGGCCTTGATCGATGTTGCCGCGGCCCGCCTCGGCGCCGATCGTGCCGGCCTGTCCTGTCGGGACGGGGACATTCTTCTCGATGGCGCACCGACGGGGCTCGATTTCTGGTCTCTCGCGCCCGAGGTCGATTGGCGGCAGCATGTCAGCGGCGACGTGCCCGTGCAGCCCGTCGGGGCCTATCGCGCCGTGGGGGAGAGCCATCCGCGCATCGACATGGCGCCGAAGCGCGGCGGCAGCGGTTTTATCCACGATCTTTCCCTGCCGGGGCTGCTGCATGCCAGGGTCGTCCGGCAACCGTTCCGGCTGGCGCGTCTGGCCGATGTCAATGACGCGTGGCTCCAGCGTCGCCATCCCGGTATCACGGTCCTGCGGAAGAACGATTTCCTCGCCCTCGTCGGCCCCGATGAATACGGTGTCCATGCCGCACATGCCGAAGCGGACAGATTCACCGCATGGGAAGAGGCGCCCGGCCGCTGGCGCCCGGCGGAGACGGCCGGCGAGACGGTCATCCGGCCCGGAACGGTTCCGTCTTCTCCGGGGGCGGCAGGCATAGACGTGCGATATTCGCGGGCGCGTGTGGCGCACGCATCGATCGGACCGTCCTGCGCACTGGCCTGGCTCGATGCCGGCCGGTTGACGGTGTGGAGCCATTCGCAGGGTATTTTCCCGCTTCGCGCGCAGATTGCCGGATGCCTCGGGTTGGAGTTGTCGGCGGTACGGGTCATCCATGCGCATGGTTCCGGCTGCTACGGCCACAACGGCGCTGACGATGCCGCGCTCGACGCGGCCATTATCGCGCTGGAACTGCCGGGCCAGCCGGTGCGCGTACTGTGGTCGCGCGAAGACGAGCTGAGCCGTGGCCCGCTAGGGGCCGCCATGTCGGCCGGGGTCGAGGCGGAGATCGACGCTGCCGGCGGGGTGGCATCGTGGCGCCTGTCGGTCGTGAGCGAGCCGCATGCCCAGCGCCCGGGCTTCGGGGGACATGTCAATCTCAGCTCGGCCGAAGCGCTCGACAGCGCACGTCTGCCGGGAAAGGTCGAGGACCTTCCTGCTGCCGCCGGCGGCGGTGCCGCGCGAAATGCCGTGGCGATCTACGATTTCCCGGGCCAGCAAATGACCGTCCGGCTCGATACGCGCAGCCGCATCCGCACCTCCTCGTTGCGCTCCCTGGGCGCCCATCTCAATGTCTTTGCCATCGAGTCCGCGATGGACGAGCTGGCGGATCTCGCCGGCGCCGATCCGCTCGACTTCCGGCTGCGTCATCTCGGCGACGAGCGCTGCCGCGCCGTTCTCGAAGGGGCGGCGGAGATGAGCGGCTGGCCCGGCAGCCACCGGGCGGGCGAAGGGCGGGCGCTCGGGATCGCTGCTGCCCGCTACAAGAACAAGGGTGCCTGGCTTGCCGCCGTCGCGGAAGTCTCGGTGGACGAGGAGATCAGGCTGGAGCGGCTGTGGCTTTGCGCCGATGTGGGCCTTGTCGTCAACCCGCAAGGCGCGCGAAGCCAGATCGAGGGAGGCGCCATCCAGGCGGCGAGCTGGACCCTCAAGGAAGAGGTGAAGGTCAAGGACGACCGGGTGCCGGCCTTCGACTGGAGTGCCTATCCGATCCTGACGTTCTCGGAAATTCCCGAGATCGAGACGCGGTTCATCGTCGATCCGGCGCGCGCGCCCCTCGGTGCGGGCGAGGCCGCGCAGGGGCCGGTGGCCGCGGCCATCGGAAACGCCGCGTCCCGGGCGCTTGGCCTGAGGCTGCGCGACCTGCCGCTGACGCGGGAACGGCTGGTCGAGGTTCTCATGGGCGCCTGACCGGTATTCGCATTCGGTCCGATTTTCCGCGGCCCGGCTGCGAGGGATCGACGATCGCGACAGCGTGGAGTTTGATGTCGCGATCGTCCGGGCCGGCGGGCTTTGCGGCGGCGATCTGGGTCAGGCAGGAGGGCCCCGGTCGGTATCCATGGCAAGAGGTGCGGCGGCCTCTCGGCTTTCGTGCAGGGTCAGCAGCCAGATCGCGGCGTTGCAGAACGGGGTGATGATGTCCGGGGCGGGAGCGCTGATCCAGCCTGCGAGCCTTTCGGCCATTGTGCGGTAGCCGGCATTGTCGAGGCGCGTTGCCAGCGCGGTGCCCGTCGCACCTGCGGCGTTCCGCGCGCGCATTCCGCCGTGCAGCACGCCGCCGAGGAGGATTTCCGTTTCCTCGAGCAGGTCGTTCGGCATATCCCGGAGCGCGGGAGTGACCGCATGCGTGCTGTCGTCGTCGGCGTCGAGGTCGGGCACGATGAAGCGGTCGGCAGAAAGCGACCACGGCGTGCAGACGAGCGCGCCGCCTTCCATTCTCACCGGTCCTGCGACATGGCGTACCGGCCCCCAGCTTCCCGATAGCGCGGCGGCAAGAATCCTGGTCGCACTGGGTGCGGCGGCATCGAATTCGCGTTCGAGATGAAGGGTGCCGCCATCGTTGCACAGGCGCACCGCTCCTTCCCATATCTGGCGACCGGGTGCCCAGGATTGGCCGAGAACCGCGTCGATATCGAAGACATGCACGGTATCGCACAGCCTGCGCGGGCGCAGCAGCGAGATCGGCCGGCTGCGCAGGGCCGTGGCGATCGGCGTAAGGCTGGCGGCCGCAAGCGGCGCCGGAAAGGAAAAGGCGGCGTCGCGCGGCATGACCTGCGTGCGTCCGCCAGAACCGCTGCCGAGGCTGAGCAGCCCATCGGCCCGGCGCCGTGCGACGCTGGTGAGGATCTGCCCGCGGCCGACACCGGCGACCGGCAGTCCCGGCGCCATCTGCCGGCGGCGCACGGTGGCATGGAAGGCGTGCTTCTCTGCCGGGAGCGGCGAGAACAGCTTCTCGATGAGCATGGTTGCGCCCATGTCGCTATCGGCGAGCAGCACGGACGCGCGGATATCGGCACCCTCCTGCCGGAGCCGGGCGCCGAGCGAGACCAGGCGCGATTTGCCCATGGCGGTTTCGAAAGGCTCGCCAATGCCGAGGGCGGTGGCCGCGTCCCCGGCCCGCGTACGGGCGAAAAGCTCGGCCGCGATCCTGAGCACGGCCCGCTCGTCGTAGCGGGCGCTGCGGGCCTCGTAGGCCTCGACCTGTTCGGAAAGCGCGCCGAGGACGAGAAGGATCTGCGCCGCGCCGCAGTCACTCGCATGCCGGAGGGCCGCTGCCAGCGGCTGCTCGTAGGCGGCGGGTCCTGCGACGATACCGGCCTCGACGAGACGGGTGATGACGGCATCGCACGCCGCGCGCAGCCTCTCCCGATCCCCGCCGTCTGCGGCAGCATCGCCGCCGCCCAGGGTCGTTTCCCTGCCGCCAGCCGCTGCGTGAAAGCCGCGGATGGCCAGGGCGACATGCGCGCAATGCTGTCCCTGGGCGCAGTCGCAGCGGGCATAGGACAGGTCGCCGGGCACGAGGAAGCGCACGCTTGCCATCGGGAGATGCGCCGTGGGGGTCTGCCCGTAGTCGAGACGGATCGTATGGCGCGATGCCAGAAGACGGATGAGTTCCGCCCGTGTCGATGGTGCGAGCGTCGCCTCGAAGACCTCTGGATCGAGCGACGCCGGGCTCCAGGCCTCCCTGTCCGGCGTGGTGTCGCCTGACGCCTCTGCCCTTTCCGCCCGATAGGCGACCGCCAGCATGATGCGGTGGCGGCAGACACCGGAGGAGGGGCAGGTGCAGCTTGCATCGGCAAGGCCCTGGCTCGGGGCAAGGCGGGTCAGCGTGCCGTCGGCAAAACGGGCTTCGATCACCCCCGCTGCCGTTTCCGCGATCGCCGGGCCGGTGCCGGCCGCCAGTTCGCGGACTGCCCGCTTGACAAGCCCCGCATTGGAAAGCTGAATCAATCCTTCGTCGGTCAGCGCGATGAGATCAGGCCGCGCCATCGCCTAGCGCCCGATCTTTTCGGCGAGCCAGCCGGCAAGCTCGCCCGGCGTCATGGCTCCGATGTCCGCGCCGGCGGCGAGGAGTCGGCGCGCCATGTCCCGGTCATAGGCGGGCGCCGCGTCCGAATCGAGCGCGGCAAGGCCCAGCACCAGCGTGCGCTGGGCGGTGAGCGCGGCCACGCGCTGCTCCAGCATGGCCTCGCTTGCCCCCTCGAAGAAATCCGAGATGAGCACGACGATCGCCCGTTCGGGCTGTTCGATGAGGCTTGCCGCATAGGCGACGGCGCCCTGGATGTCGGTGCCGCCGCCGAGCTGCACCTTCATCAGAAGCTCGCATGGATCGTCAACGTCCCGCGTCAGGTCGATGACATTGGTGTCGAAGGCGACGAGGTGCGTGCGCACGCCCGGCAGGCCCCAGAGGCAGGCGGCCGTCACCGCCGAGTGAATGACGGAATCCAGCATCGAGCCGCTCTGGTCGACAAGCAGAATGATCTGCCATGTCTTCATGTGCCGCTGGTTGCGCGCGAAGAAATGCAGCTTCTCGACGGTCAGCCGGCGCGTCTTCGGATCGTAGTGCTTGAGGTTGTCCTTCAGCACGCGCCGGAAATCGAGGTCGCTGGCGATGCGGAAGCGGCTGTGGCGCCGCCGGTCGATCACGCCGGAAAAGGCGAGCGCCAATTCGCGGCTGAGCTTTTCCATCAGCTGGCGCACGACCTCCTGCACCAGCTTGCGGGCGAGCACGAGGATATCGGGCGACATCAGGTGCTTGGTGCGCAGCACCGCCTTCAGCAGCGTCTCGTTCGGCTCGGCGCGTGCCAGAACCTCGGGATTCGTCACGACGTCGTCGATGGCGTAACGCTCGATGGCGTCGCGTTCCAGCCGCTCGATGGTTTCCTTCGGGAAAAGCCGGTGAATGTCGTTGATCCATTGCGGCGTGGTGAGCGCGGACGGTCCCCGGCCGCCCTGGCGCGCGATGTTGCGGGTGCCGTCTTCCTCCTCACGGCCGTAAAGCCAGTCGAGCGCGGCATCCATGGTGATCGCCTCGCCCGAAAGGCTGCAGCCGGCAGAACGGCACGCTCCATCCGCCGCCTCGCCGAGGACGAGGCGCCAGCGCGTCAAGGCGTCGAGGGCAGGGCGTGTCATTTCACCGCCGTTTCCGCCAGAAGCGCGAGCCCGCGCAGCATCTCGCTCGCCGTTACAGGATCGAGGTCGCCGAACGTGCGCGTGGCGCCTTTCTTGCCATAGAGCGATTCCAGCGAAAGTTTTCCGAGAGTCTGGTGCTTGTCCTCCAGGTCCGCCGCGCCGGCGAAAAGGCCGTCGCCGAAATAGAAAATGGCGTCCTTCGTCGTGCCGTCGGCAAAGCGCACGGGCCGCTCCAGCCACCAGATGCAGCCGCTGTCCTGCGGTGCGCCGAGCTGCCAGCCGCGGGCCGCCATGCCGCGGATGCGGGCGGATTCCACCTTGAGGTTTTCGAAGCGGCCGATCTCGTGGGCGGACTTCTCGGCCTCGTCCAGCATATGGATTTCGCGGCCGAGCTGCGGAAAGGGCTGCGAGATCTCATAGTCGCCGAAGAGCGCGCCCCAGGCGTCGAGCCCGCCTTCCGGCAGGTGCAGCGGGTGGACAAGCCCGATGGCTCCCGGCGCGTCGACGGAAAAATCGAGGTCGAGCGTGTCGTCCGCCGCATCCGTCACGGACAGGTCGTCCGAGACACGGAAGATCGTCGTCGGCGTGGTGCGCGGATCACGGTCGTCATAAACGCCCCAGACGAGGCGCTGGGCAAGGTGGCGGATCAGCGGATGGCTGGCGAAGAAGGTCCAGAACACCGCGGGCGCCACGCGCCTCGACGTGGAGAGCATGTTTTCCAGCCGCGCGATCTGCAGGCTGGCCACGGCGCGCGCATCCTTCTTCAGCGCAGACCATTTCTTCACCGCGGCGGCAGAACGTTCGGCATCGTCCGACCTCAGCGGTTTCGGCAGGTCCTTGAGCCGCTTGCCGGTCTCGTCCTTCACCCAGGGCTTCAGGAATTCGTCGAAGCCGACGCGGAAACGGCGTGGCCCGAAATCGAGCTCCAGGCCGCCGCGCTCATCGAGGTCGAGGTCGGGTGCGAGCCGGTCGGCCAGCTCTTCCGGCGTCAGGTCGCGCGCCTCGGCAAGGGCGGCGATCTTCTCGCGCGCCCGCTCCTGAAGGCCCTTGAACTTCAGCTTCTCGGCGATGCCGTTGAGGTTCATCAACGCGACGTCCGTGCCGATATCGGCAAGCACGTCGAGCCCGGTCACCGCGCGCTGGTGGGCGGATTCGCCCGGCCATTTCCGGATCAGCCGCGTCAGCTGGCGGGCACATTCGTCATCACCCAGCCACCCGATGGCGCGGAGCGCCCAGCCGTCCTTGCCCGGTGCGCCCTCGGCCAGCCAGGCGGAGAACAGGTCCCACGAGAAGCGGGCAAGGCTGTCGGCCGTTGCCGCCTCCTTCGTGACGTCGATGCCGGCATAGATGGCCTCGGGCGTCGAAAAGGAGATCATCTCGGCAAGTGCCGTCATCGCCTCGTCCGCCAGCGCGCCACCGTCCTTCAGGACGGGCCGCGTCAGGCTGGCGGGCTTGAACCACGCAGGCAGTTTGCCGATCCGTGCCGGATACCGGCCGAGCGGATCGCGGTCGAGCACTTCCGCGAGCGCCTCGTGCACATCGGGAGACTGCGCCTCATAGGCCCGGGCGATCGTCTCAATCTCGGTGCGCGCCTCCGTGCCATCGGCGGCCAGCCAGCGCAGCGTGTGCTCGGCGGCATCGCGCGCCGCACCCTTCCTGCCGACCGCATCGGGGATGAGCCGGGTGATGGCGGTCGGGCGATGGTTCCGCAGCCACTGCATCGCGGGAAGCCGCGCCTTCTTGAGCTTGAGGAGGGCGCGGGCGGCCAGCGGGGCGATCTCCGCCGCATCGGTGTCCCGCACCTTGTCGAGCATGCCGACCGGGTCGTTTTCGACCTGCCTGAGGAGGCCCGGCAGGGCCCTTTCCCCGAAGCGCTCCATCATGCGCGGATAGATATCGCCCATGAAATAGCTGGCCACAGCGCCGGGGCAGCCCCAAAGCGTCAGCGCAAGCCCGTCGGGCTGGCATTCGAGGCCGTCGAGAAGCGTATTCCAGCCGCTCGCGTTGAGCCCGTAGGAGCGGGCATGGATGATTTCGTTCACGCGCTGCGAGACGAAGCCGAGGACCTTTTCCTCGTCGTCGCCCCGCTGGGGCAGGTTCGTCGCGCGCGGGACGTTGTACCAGGCGGGAAGCGCTTTCGATTCGAATTCGCGGATCGCCTCGATCAACTTTTCGGTCGTCTTGACGGTATGGACGCGGGACAGGCGCCACCTGTTGTCCTCGGGCAGCGGACCTTCGCGATGATAGCGGAATGGCGTGGCGATCGGCGCGAGGTCGAGCACCCTGTCCTCGCTCTTGACGGCCTTCTTGCGCCAGGGCGGGTCGCGCAGGACCATCGGCACCTTCTCGGGTGGGGCGAGGGGAACGTTGCCGGCTTCGAGCAGCTTTTCGAGCTGTGCGAGCGGGCGCCCCCCGCCGGCCCATGCCCGCAGGGTTCCGGCGGGATATTGCTTGACGAGGTCCATGACGCGGGCGCGCACCACCGGCTCGTTCCGCCCGCCGGCGAGGACTGCCAGATGCTGGCGCAAGCCGAGCGCCGGATTGGCGGCCATGGCCTCGTCGAGGGCGGCGCGGATCCATTTTTCATGCAGGTACGGCAGGAGCTGCGCCAGCGCGTTGTCTTCGCCGGTTGCCAGGATGACGCGGGCGAGCTGCGTTCGCTGGGCGTCGTAGCCGTAGTGGAGCAGCCAGTCGAGGAGGGGAACGGCGGGCTCGCCATGATGGCGCGCATTGGCGATGACGCTGGCCGCGATATCGGCGAGCGGGACGTCGAAATAGCCGTAATACATGAAGTAGGATCGTCGCGTGCGCCACTTTCCCGTGGTGGCGGCCGGCGCATCGACGAGCAGCGGCACCATCGGGAGCGAGGCTCCGATATCCTGGCCGGCGGCGGCCGCCTCGTGGATGACGGCAAGCGGCTTGAGGTCGTGCTCGACCGGCCGGTCATCGGCCAGGATGAAGGAATAGGCGGCTTTGCGTGGCCAGTCCTGTTCGGCATGGTAGGCCGGCGTCAGGAGGCCGATCGCCCGCTCGTAGTCCTCCTGCGGCAGGCTCGTCAGCACATCGCGCAAGGCAAGGTCGAACGGTTTGCTCCAGGACGAGGAATCATAAGCGCGGTGCTTGTCATGGTTGACGCCGATGAAGGGCGCTGCCGCCTCGATCACCCGCTCCACGCCGCCGGTCGCGGACAGCCAGAACAGGAAGGCGCGCAGGCAGTAAATGCCTGCCGGCCGCCCCTCTTCGCCGTCCTTGTGCATGACCAGGCCGCCACTCGCAAGCAGGATGCGTGCGATCCACTTCTGTGCCTCGGCGGCGTCCGGGGCGGCCGGTGCCTTGCCGGTGAGCGTGGTTTTCAACCAGCCGGAGACGGACCCCTTCGGGCCGGTCTCGCCGATATTCTCCTCCAGCCAGGCGAAGGCGTCGCTGCCTTCCTTCTTTACGGCCGGCTTGATGCTGCGCAGGTCCGCAAGGAGATGCGCCCAGGCGCTCGCCGCGTCGAGAGAGCCGTGCGGGCGCGAGCGGGTGGCGAGGGGTTTGCCGATCAGGGCATCGAGCTGTGCCTCGTCCGGACGGAATTCGGGGGATGCGTCCTGCGGCACGTCATCGCCGGACACCGTGGCGGCCGATGCTTCGTCCTCTGCTGCGGCTGGCGCGGGTTCCCGCGCCATTTCCGGCCGTACCCCGGCCTCCTGCGGCTTTGGCGGCGCGGATGCGGCAGGAGCGGCCGCGCCATTCATCGCCGGCACATAGCCCTTGCCGGTCTTTTCCTTGACGAGCTTCTTCTTTTCCTTCTCGGCGTCCTCGGCGCTGTCGAAATCCTTCTCCTTCGTCTGGCCCTGCGTGCCGATCCGCCCGAACCGCACCGTCAGCCGGTTTCCTTCGACGGCGGCTTCCCAGAACTTGGACGATTTTCCTTCGACGAGTTCATAGCGTTCCATGCGGTCCTTCCTCATCTTCCATCAAACCAGCCCGGCATCGGCAAGGCGCCGGGCGACGATTGCTTCGAGCGCCAGCGCTGCCGCCTGATCGGCGACATCCGCCGGCTGGCGCATCCATTCGAGCGCCCGGATTTCGGCCTGCGCCTCGCCTATCCCCGCCGCGCGCAGGATGACGCGCGACAACCGTTCCCGCTCGCGCGGCGGGAAGAAGGCAAAGGCTTGCCGCAGCGCCGGGAGCGCGATCAGGAACGCGTCGTCCGGCCAGTCGTCGACGAGCGTGCGCACGGCATCGATCAACGCGTTGTCGGCTGCGATCTCTTCCCGCGCCAGCGCGAAAAGCCCGGAGAGGAAGTCGCCGAGCTGATCGGGCCGGCTGAAGCGGCGCATGTGCCCGGCAATGTCGTGGCCGCTGCTTTCACCGCAGGCGACGAGCGTGCCGAGCGCCGCGCCAGCCACGGCCGGGGCGGTCTGCGCATTCGCGAGGCAGCGGCCGAGCATGGCCAGAAAGGCGCCGCGTTCGATGGCTAGGTCGGGACCGTCGCGCAGCATGTCGCGGCAGGCAACGAATGCCGGGATGGCGCGCAGGCCTTCCTCGTCGTTCCGGATTGCTTCGGCGGCCTGCAGGACGCGGCTAAAGGCCGTTTCGCAGAGTTCGCCCAGCGCCCGGTGCGCCGCCGCACCGAAAATCTCGCCGAAGCGGTAGAGGCCCATGGCCATGCGGCCCGCTGCGCCGACGGCGCCCATGTCGTGCGAAAGCCCGATGCCGTGTGCGAGCTGCGCCGTCAGGTCGTTTTCAAGGGCCAGCAGGCCGGCGAACAGCGCATCGGCAAGGCAGGCCGAAAGTGCCTTGAGGTCGCTTCGCGCCTCCGCCGCCCGGTCCGCCAGCAGGGCGGTCGCGGCCATCGGCAGCGTGCCGCCCCAGCGGGAGGCCTCGATCAGCATGCCCTCCGCATCACGGTGCCGTATCAACCGGAAGCTTTCCTGCGGTGCGGCGGGGCGGGGCGCCGATGGTCCTTCGAGCCGCTCAAGGCCGGGCATGCCGAGGACGCGCAAGGCGTTGAGGATATGGGCCTGCTCCCTGTCGGCCGGCACGCGCCATTCCAGCTCGATCCGCCGCGCGCTGTGCCCGGGCGTGAGCCCGGCATGCTCAAGCCTCTCCTCGATATCGATGACCAGCGGTGGCCGGCGCGCGCCAGGCGCCAGCCGCCCCTGCCGTTCGCCCGTCAGCGCCTTCAGCATGGCGACGAGCGCGGGATGGGTGCCGGCCCGGACGGCACCCTCGCGGGTCCAGGCGGCGGGCTGGTCGAGCCCGTCCTTCACCAGCGTCGCGAGGGCGGCGTCGAGCAGATCCGTGCGCAATACCGTGCGGTGGCCGCGCGTAAGCGCGAGCGCCTGTCCATGGGCGTGCCATGCAACACGGTCGGCCGTGGAGACGACCTGCCCGGCTGCGCGCATCGCCTGTGCGATTGCATTTTCAGCCCAGTTTGCCGCCGCTTCCAGCCCGCGTGCATGAACCTGTTCGTAATAGGCAGGGGAGGGCATGCCGGAGGCATAGCCGGTGAAGCGGTCGAGCCGGCGATAGTCGTAGGGCACGAGGTAGCTGCCGGCGTGCTCGTCGTCGGCGGGAGCGGGCACGTCGGGCCGCGCCCCGTCCGCCGCCCGCGCCAGCCGCCGGATCGCTTCGGCATGCCAGCCGCCGCAAACCAGGACGACCTTGCGGCTTCCGGCCTCCCGCAGGGCCCAGGCGGCATGGCGCGCCATGAACTGCTCGCGCGCGTTTTCGAGCGGATCCTCGTCCCCGCCTGGCCGCAGCAGGTCGAAATAGCGCTCGAGGCGATGGTCCAGTTCGTCCGGCGGCGCCTGTTCGGCCAGCGTATCCCAGACCGCATCGCGGCCATCCTCGCCGAGCGCACGGGCGATGGCCGCCTCGGCGGCAGCGGCGTGCCGACCGTGCGGATCGGCATAGCGGTTTGTCCGCGCGCCAAAATCGGGGTGCCATGCCGGAAGGTCGCAGAAGAGCGGCGTCGCGCCCGCCTCCCACGCCGCCTGCAGGGCCTGCCATTCCGGCGAATAGGCGCAGAAGGGCGAATAGGAGGCGAAGCTGCGGTGCCGCGTCGCATGATAGCTGAAGATGGCGAGCGGAAGCTGATGGTCGAGCCTCAGGTCGCCAAGATGCGGGTTGAAATCCGCCGGTCCCTCGATCAGCACGAAAGCCGGACGGTGCCGCTTGACGGCGCGACGCACCAGATGGGCGCAGGCCGGCGAATGGTGGCGTACGCCGATGACGACGAGCCTTTCGTCCGCAGCCGCCGGCTGGCGCTCAGGGCGTGAGAAGATGCCGAGCCGCATAGAATGCCTTCCAGGCTTCGCCGGACCGCTTCGCCGCCTTCTGCTCCAGATAGCGCCGGAGCTTTGCCAGATCGTCCGCATTGTCCTTGGCAGCGGTGCCGGCAAGGCATTCGACGATGTCTTCCGGCCGCCCCCGGTCGCCGCGCATGTAGTGGCCGCGCACGCCGACCGCATGGGCGACGCTGACCGCTTCGGCGGTGCTCATCACCGAACTCAGCCGTTCCACGCCGCCTTCCGCCGAAAGGCCGTCGCGCAGGTCGCGAAAGCAGGTGACAAGCACCTCCAGCACGTCGTCGTCGGGTGCGGCCGGCACGCCGGAACGGGCTAGCAGCTTCGCCGCCTCGCGCCTGACCAGCGCCAGCTCCTCGTCGGCATCGCGGATGGGAAAGACCGTCTCGAAATTGAAGCGCCGCTTGAGCGCCGCCGACATTTCGTTGACGCCGCGGTCGCGGGTGTTGGCGGTGGCAATGACGTTGAAGCCGTCGCGGGCGAAGACCATGCCGTCCTCGCCGGGCAGTTCCGGCACGGCCATGACCCTGTCGGACAGGATCGACAGCAGGCAATCCTGCACTTCCAGCGGGCAGCGCGTGATTTCCTCGAAACGCACGATCTTGCCGTCCGACATGCCGTGGTAGAGAGGCGCGGGGACGAGCGCGCGCCGGGTCGGCCCTTCCGCGACGAGCAGCGCATAGTTCCAGCCGTACTTGATCTGATCCTCGTTCAGCGACGCACCGCCCTGGATGGTGAGCGTCGAATCCCCGCTTATGGCGGCTGCGAGCAATTCGGAAAGCAGGCTCTTGGCCGTGCCCGGCTCGCCGATGAGGATCAGCGCACGGGACGTCGCGAGCGTGACCATGGCGCGCTCGATGAGGGAGGGGGACACAACGAGCTTTGCGCTCGCTCCGTCACCGCCGAGAACAAAGGCCTTGACCGCCCTCAGGGACAGTGCCCAGCCAGGCGGCCGGGGGTCCCTGTCGCTGCGGCGCAGGGCTTCCAGTTCTTCTCGATAGGCGATTTCGGCAGGGGGGCGCTGAACGGCGGCGGTCGGGTGGGGCATGCGGCGGGACGGTCCTGTTCTGGCGGGTTGCGTCGAAACGGGATCAAATTCCTTGGCCGCCTGGAAGAGCGGCCAAGGGCAACATATTGCTCCGGGGTTACGTTTCAAGGTCCGGCTTTCTTCGGCCGTGGCTTGAAATAAATGCCCGCGTTCCTTCTCGGGAAAGGGCCTGCCGCCGGGCCGGTGGCATCCATGGGAGGATTTCAAGCCGCGACCCTTGTCCGGCGGGAAGCCACGAGCAGTACATGCACCGGGTCGCAGATGCGGCCTGGTCTGTTCCCGATGCGGTCGATCTGTCGGCTCAGACGGTGCCGCCGACGACGGCATAGGCGGCCGTACCCTGCGCGCAGGCGATCACGACATGGCCGTAGGGATTGCGCCATTCGCTATGGACATGGGTGTTCTTGTCCACGACGAGGCTTGCGCTGATTTGCATGCCGTCCTGCTGGAACGAGACCGGCTCGCCGTTCACCGTCAGCCAGAGCAGTGGTGTCGGGCTTTGCGCCTGTATCGACAGACGCTGGCGTCCCGAACCGTCGGGCGCAATCGAGGCGGTCAGTCGCAGTCCGGCCATGTCCGGCGGTTCCGTTTCCGCGACGCCGGGCAGCTCCGGAAGCTCGGGCGTCCGCGGCGGCGCTTGGCGATAGGCGCCGGTCCTTTCGAAGGCGCAGGCATAGGCGAGCAGCGCCGTGTCGTCGAAAGCCCGGCCGGCGAAGGTCAGCCCCGCCGGCATGCCGATGTCGGCAAGCATTCCCATCGGAACGGTCACCGTCGGAATGCCCAGATGGCGGATCGCCAGGTTGCCGTTGGCCACCCAGGTGCCGTTCCGCCAGGCAAGATCGGCCGAGGCGGGGTTCACGTCGGCATCCGCCGGGCCGATATCGGCAACGGCCGGGAAGATCACCGCGTCGAGTTCCAGCCGGTCCATCCAGGCTTCAAGGTCGATGCGCCGGGTCTCCTCGAGCCCCCGGAGCCCTTCGGCAAGGCCCGGGATATCGTCGAATACGGCGATGGGATGCTCGCGCAGATGGACGGGATAGTCGGCGATGCGATCGTCGAAGCCGTGGTAACGGTCGGGCAGGCTGCCTTCCGGCGCGGGGAAGATGCGCCTGCCGTCGACATCGGCAAGCCGCTGCAGGGCGGGGTCGGCATTGGCCGCCAGAAAATCATCCCAGGCCCAGGCGGACAGGTCCATGATTTCGCGGCGTAGGTAATCCGGGCTGACGAGGCCGCGTGTCGCGATGGTCGGCGCGCCGGGGCGGTCTCCCTCGTAATTGCTGACGACGGGGAAATCCGTCACCACGACCTCGGCCCCGGCCGCTTCGAGCGCCGCCCGCGCGGCAAGGCAGAGCGCGATCATCGAGGCGCGCGTCTCGATGCGCTGGCCGGTCGGGCCGCCGATCCCCACCTTCTCGCCGGTTCCCGCCGCCGGATCGGCATTGATATACATTGCCGGTAGCCCGAACCGTTTGCCCGAAAGGCTCGCCGTTCGGGCGATCCCGACATAGGACCGGGGCCGGATATCGGAGGCTTTCGGGATCGCGACCCAGGTCTGGCGACGCCAGAAATCGCCGCGGTTTTCGGGATCGTCGGCGACGATGACGTCGAGCAGCTCCAGCATGTCCGCCATCGAACGGCTGTGCGGCACCACGACGTCCATGGTCGGCACGAGCGGCCAGTTGCCGCGCACGGAGATGACGCCCCGGCTCGGCGTATAGGCGCAGAGTCCGTTGTTGGCGGCCGGCGCGCGCCCGCTCGACCAGGTTTCCTCGCCAAGCCCGAAGGCCGCGAAACTCGCGGCGGTCGCGGTCCCCGATCCGTTCGAGGAGCCCGAGCCGAAGGCGGCCGTCAGCCAGTCGGCATTGTAGGGGGATTCCGCGCGCCCATAGACGCCGCGCTGCATTCCGCCATTGGCCATCGGTGGCATGTTGGTCAGCCCGATCAGTACGGCGCCCGCGGCCCGCAGGCGGGAAATCGCAAAGGCATCCTCGGTCGCGATCAGATCGGCGAAGGCGGGCGAACCGGAGGCGACGCTCAGCCCCTTCACCTTGTAGCTGTCCTTGGCGGTGTAGGGAATGCCGTCGAGCGGGCCGAGGCTTTCGCCGCGCGCGCGCCTGAGGTCCGAAGCGTGCGCTTCGGCGAACATATCGGGATTGAGCACCGGCACGGCGTTGAGGGCAATGCCGTGCCGGTCGTAACGCGCAATGCGGTTCAGATAGGCCGCGACCAGGCCGACGCTGGTTGCCCGACCGGTTCGAAGCGCTTCGCGCAGTTCACCAATCGACGCTTCGACAATCCTCATCGATGCTCTCCCGCAAGAGTTATGTCTCACCTGACGCAGCGCCGTCAGACTTCGAAGACCTCGTCGAAGGATTCGGGAAACGTCTGGCGGGCGGTTTTTTCATTGATGATGAGGAGCGCCTCGTAGGAGAGCGGATCGAAGTCCTTCCCGGCGGGCAGGACCTCGCGGCCGAAGAGAAGGTTGAGGCGCGCGGCGTCGAGGTTGCCGCGTTCGAATGGTTCCGCACCGAAATGATGCCAGAGGGCGTGGAGGAAGGCGGCGTCGATACGGTGTTCGGCCGTGCCCGGGCGGGCCCGGCGCGGCAGGGCCTTGATCGGCGTCACGCCTCGTGGGTTGGCGCGCCTGATGGTGAACTGGACGCCTGTGCCCGGCATGCCGGACGGGAAGCCGCGATGTTTCATCATGTCGGGTGGGTTCGCCATCCGTCTCTCCTTCTGCGCTTCCCTGTACGTCACAGCGGAGCGTCCAAGTCCCCGCAGATGATGGATTTTAGACCGGTTCCGGCTTTGCGGGCGGCGTTGCCGGGTATGAGGATGTTTCGTTCACCTGCCCGACGGGTGCCGCACAAGCCGTATTAGCTGGTTTTCGGCCGCATATCACGTCGATTTTCAGCGATCTTGTTCCCGCAGGCCGTGCCATGGAAAATGATACCGCCGCCGGCTATTGTCTGGAATCGTGCCGGGACTTTTCCGGCGGCAGCAAGGATTTTCGCATGATCCGGATAGCAATGGCGACAGTGCTCATGGTCCTTCCGATTTCTGAAGCGGCTGTCGCCATGCCACCGACCCCGACTGTAGCGCAGCTTCTGGACATCTGCCTGTCGTCCACGGTTTCGGAAGCAGCGGCGAAGGGAAGCGCGCTCGGATGGGGCCGGATGAGAGATCAGGAAACCGCGGCGTGGCGCACGAGTTTCCTGGCTTACAATGGCGGATCGGTGGACGTGATAGGCTGGCGGCGGGGAGAAAACGAGGGTGCCGGCCTATTGTCTTTCTGGATAGCGAAGGGGGCGAACAGCCACAGGGCATGCTCCTATTCCCTTGCCGGCCCCTCCGCGCTCCTGGACGCCCTGACCGAGCACCTGGGGACTCCCGACACCCTTGATAAATCCGGTTCCGGTGCAACAGCCTATTGGAAGAAGGGGGCGATGGAGGTCTCGTTCTCGCAGTTCGGATCGAGCACCGGCGTCAATATTGCACATAGCGATTAGGTGGCGCCACCCGCTTCCTGCCTGCCCCGCTTCGGATGTCGGGTCCGTTTGAAGAAGGAAGACCCGGGAGCGCCTCGTATCGCTCGACCGGGTCCCTGCGCGAGCGGCGCGGCTTGGGCATCGCATCCGCCGGCGCAGTGTCTCCCGTCAGCGAACCGGCGGGAGAATGGTGTTGCGCTCGCGGCAACGGGCAAGCGCCTCGTGCAGGATGCGCCGGGCACGGTAGGCGTTCAGGGGGACGGGCTGGTTGTGTCGGTGGACCCAGTCCAGCCGCCTGTCGATGTCCTTGATGGCACGGGCAAGACGCTGGGCGGGTGTGGGGTCGTTGGTCAGACGGTGAAGGGTCTGCATGGGCATGAAAGGCACCTCGAATCGGCTCCGTCATGGAGCGGGCTCACGTTTACCCAGCCATTCGCAGGGGCCTACCTACTTTTGATTGTATGCACCATTCGACTCCGCGAAAGGTAAACAATCGGCTACCCGCCGTGCCGGAATAGGCCATGGGCCGGGGTGACGGGCAGGCCGGTTGAATCCGGTCTCCCCGCCAAGCCGTCCCGACGTCGAAGCGAGCCGCGCCAAAAGGCAACGCCTCCCGGGATATGGGAGGTGTAGGCTTTTGGCGCGCCGTTCTGGCGGTTGTATGCGGAATGGCGAACCGGGCTGGCGTGCACGGTCGAAGCCCGTGCAGGTCGGATGACTGAAAGCTCAGATCCGTGCGGCGGTGCCCGGCCCGTCACCCATCCGGCGGCCGCTTTGCGGGTCGAAGAGGTGGAGGCGCGCGGCGTCGGGCAGGATATGGACGGTTTCGCCGGGCCGGATGTGCAGGCGGTCGCGACCGAGATAGGTGAGCTTCTGCCCGGCCATATCGAGCAGCAGCAGGGTTTCAGACCCGGTCTGCTCGACGACCACGACGGTCGCGGCCGTGCCCGCGGGATCGAGCGTCAGGTGCTCCGGTCGGATGCCGAGCACGGTCCGGGCGGTGTCGGCGATCGTCCCCGTCGCGACCGACAGGCCGCAGCCGGCGATGAACCGCCCCTTCTCGACGCGACCCTCGATGAAATTCATCGCCGGTGAGCCGATGAAGCCGGCGACGAACATGTTGGCGGGATGGTCGTAGAGATCGAGCGGCGAGCCCACCTGCTCCACCACGCCGGCCCGCATGACGACGATCTTGTCCGCCATGGTCATCGCCTCGACCTGGTCATGGGTGACATAGACCGTCGTGGTGCCGAGGCGCTGGTGCAGCGCCTTGATCTCCGCGCGCATCTGCACGCGCAGCTTGGCGTCGAGATTGGACAGCGGCTCGTCGAACAGGAAGACGCGCGGATCGCGCACGATGGCGCGGCCCATCGCCACACGCTGGCGTTGCCCGCCCGAAAGCTGGCGCGGCAGGCGGTCGAGCAGGGCGGAGAGGTCAAGGATTTCGGCGGCGGCCGCAACGCGCCTGTCGATCTCCTCCTTCGGCTTGCCGGCGAGCTTCAGCGAGAAGCCCATGTTCTTCGCGACGGTCATGTGCGGATAGAGCGCGTAGTTCTGGAAGACCATCGCGACATCGCGCTGTTTCGGCGGGATGTCGTTGACGACGCGCGCGCCGATGCGAATTTCGCCGCCGGAAATGCCTTCCAGCCCGGCGATCATGCGCAGAAGGGTGGACTTGCCGCAGCCGGACGGGCCGACCAGCGCGACGAATTCGCCGTCCCTGACCTCGACGTCGACGCCGCGCAGCACCTCGACGCTTCCATAGGACTTGCGGGCCTCCCGGATCTGGACTTCAGCCATGGTCGCCTCCCGAGGCCGTGCCGAAGGCAAGGCGCGAGAAGGCTTCCGGCGGCGCGCCGTTCGCCCGCATCAGCCGGGTCATCAGGTCGGCAAGGCGCCGTTCCTCGCCGGGGTCGGCGAGCGGCTTTTCCTGGCCGGGATCGCTTTCAAGATCGTAGAGCCGCGTCTCGGATTCGAGCAGCGCGCCGGGGCCGTAGTTGTTGTACATCGGCGACCGCTCGATCACCGGTACCTTCAGCAGCGTCGCGCCCTTGGTGAAATCGAGCGGCGGCGAGAGTTTGACGGACGCCAGCTCAGCCGGCGTGAACGGCGAGAAGATATGCGTCGGCATCAGCGTATATTGGTAGAGTTCCTGCTGCGACAGATCCTCCGGGAAGCGGTGATAGGTGTAGCGCCCATCGGCGACGTTTACTGCACCGCCGAAATAGCCGAACAAGGCCCCCTCGCGCGGCGACGGACCGGCGGCCGTGGCGCAGAGCGAAACGCCCTCGTTCTCGGCCGGCGGCGCGGCACCGAAGAGATCGAGGAAGGTCGCGGCAAGGTCGATCGACTGGGTGAGGGCCTCCGAGCGGCTTCCGGCGCGTGCCGCGTGGCGCGGGTCGTGCACGAAGAGCGGGATATGCGCCACTTCCTCGTAGAGGTTCATGCGGTTCTTCGCCCAGAAATCGTGCTCGCCGAGCAGGAAGCCGTGGTCGGTGGTGACGACGAGGGCGGTGTCCTTCCACAGGTCATGCCGGTCGAAATAGTCCAGCAATTCGCCGAGCAGGTGGTCGCACATGGCCACCACGGCATAGTAGTTGGCGCGCAGTTCCTCGCATTCCTCGGGCAGCTCGTCGACGCGGCCGTAGCGCGGCCAGTCGCGGATCGGGCCCTGCCAGCCGGTATCGAACTGCGCCTTGAAGCGTTCCGGCGCCGTGAAGGGTTCGTGCGGGTCGAAGGTCTCGATCTGCAAGAGCCAGTTGTCGGCCTCGCGGTTGCGGTCGAGGAAGTCGAAGCCCTCGGCAAAGCAGCGCACGGAGGGGAAGTCCTTCTCTTCTTTGATGAACTCGCGGTTGATGATGTTCTGGCCGAAATAGGAGCGGCGCTGGTCGCTGAACTGGCGAGTATGGTATTTCTCGCGCAGGCGCTCCCAGTGCGGCTGCACCATGGCCTTCCAGCGGTCGCCCTCCTGGCCGCGCACGAATTCATAGGAATCGTAGCGGTTGTGATAGGTCGCCCCGCCGTCCTCCCAATAGTGGAAATGGTCGGTCACCAGGTGGCTGTAGGTGCCGCGCTCCCGGTGCAGGATCTCCGGGAAGGCATTGTCGAAGGGCTCCAGCGGGCCCCAGCTGCGGTGCAGGAAGGTGAGGCGGCCGGTCAGCATGTCGCGCCTTGCCGGCATGCAGGGCAGGCTGCCGACATAGTGCTTGTCGAAGGTCACGCTGCGGGCGGCGAGCCGGTCGAAGTTCGGCGTCGGGATGCGCGTTCCGCCGTAGGGCCCGAGCAGGTGCCGGTTGAGGGAATCGAAAAGAACAAAAACCGCCTTCATGCTATTTCACCGCTCCTTGCGTGAGCCCCTTGACGATGTAGCGCTGCGCGACGAGCAGCACGAGGATGGCCGGGACCATTGCCAGCGCGGCGCTGGCGGCCATCTGGGTGTACTGGATCTCGAAATCCTGGGCGAACTTGGCGATGGCGACGGGCACGGTGGCCGTCTGCTTCATCGTCAGCGTCAGGGCGACGGCGAATTCGTTCCAGGAGAA
This sequence comes from Shinella sp. WSC3-e, assembly GCF_945994535.1. Classification (NCBI taxonomy): domain Bacteria; kingdom Pseudomonadati; phylum Pseudomonadota; class Alphaproteobacteria; order Hyphomicrobiales; family Rhizobiaceae; genus Shinella; species Shinella sp. WSC3-e. The sequence continues at coordinate 3,322,809 of NZ_OZ000530.1, read as the reverse complement.
GATGAAGGTGAGGATCGAGGTGGCGGCAAGGCCCGGCGTGATCAGCGGCAGGATGACATGCCACAGGATATGCGGCGTATCCGCCCCGTCCATGATCGCCGCCTCCTCCAGCTCCTTCGGCACGTCGCGCACGAAGACTGCCATCAGCCAGATCGCCATCGGCAGGTTGAGCGTCGCATGGGCGAGGATCAGGCCGGTGAAGGTGTTTTCCAGCCCCACCGCCCGCGCCATGGTGAACCAGGCGCTCGCCAGCGCCACCGGCGGGATCATGTGGAAGATCATCGTCCAGGCGAGGAAGAGATGCACGGTCCAGGCGGGCCAGCGCATCCGGTTGAGCGAGAAGGCGGCAAGCGTCGCGATGACGACGCACAGCACGGTGCTGACGATGCCGACGATGATCGAGTTGCGGTAGTTGAGCAGGAAGTCGGAGGTCTTCGACCAGAGCACCTCGGCGAAATTGCTGCCGATGGGCGTGAAGAGTACGTCGCCCATCAGAAGCGAGATCTGCGTGCGGAAGCCGGCCGCGACGGTCCAGGCGATCGGCGCGAGAACGAGCGCGGCGCCGACCGCCAGCGCGACATGGACCGGAAGGACGGAACCCGTGCGCCGGCTCATGAGGCGGCTCCCGTGCGGCGGCGCGCCGAAAGCGCGAGGACGAGGAGCAGCGAGACGAGGAAGATGACGGTGACCGACATGGCCGAGCCGTAGCCCGCCTTGTCCTCGGTGAAGAAGCGCTGGTAGAGCGTGAAGCTGATCACCTCGGTCGAGGTGCCGGGGCCGCCGCTGGTGAGGAGATAGACCTCGTCGAAGACCTTGAAGGCGAGCACGAGGCGGAAGGCGAAGGTGACGATGATCGTCGGGATCATCAGCGGCAGCGTGACGTAGACGAGCTCCTGCCAGGCGCCGGCGCCGTCCATCCGGGCGGCCTCGAAGACATCCTGCGGCAGGGATTCGAGACCCGCGAGGAACAGGAGGAAGCAGAACGGCGTCCAATGCCAGATATCGACGGCGATGACGGAGAGGAGGGCGGTTTCGGGACTGCCCAGCCAGTCGTGCGGCAGGATGCCGACAAGGCCGAGGGCCTTGTTGACGAGGCCGAAGTCGAAATTGAGCATCAGCTTCCAGATGGCGCCGATGACGATGCCGGGGATGAGGATGGGCAGGATGAAGATCGCCCGGTAGAGCACGCGGCCGCGCACAATCTTGGTGCAGAGCAGCGCCATGGCGAAGCCGAGGACCATCTGGCCGGCGACGGCGCCGAAGGCGAAGATGAGCGTGTTGGAGATACCGGCGCCGAAAAGGCTGTCGGAGAATAGCGCCTGGTAATGGGTGAGGCCCACCCAGGTGCGCACCTGCTGCCCGTCCGCCCAGGTGATGTTCTGGAAGCTGGTGAGAAACAGGTTGGCGATGGGCAGGACGCTGAGGGCGAGCATCATGGCGAGGGCCGGACCGAAGGTCAGCCAGCGCCAGAGACGCTGGCCGCGGTCTTCGGAGACCTTTGCCGGCCGCCGCGGGGACGATAGGGTCTGTGCTTGCGCGGCGGCCATGGTCCGGTCCTTACTTCAGCGGATCGAGCTTGCTGGTCTTGTAGGAATGGCCGGCCATGATCTTTTCGATCTCGTCGGACATGCCGTTCAGCGCGTCGACGGTCGTGATCTCGCCGGCGACGGCCCGGTTGAGCCCGAGCTCCAGCACCGAGATAACCTCGCTCGCTTCCGGGAACTGGTAGATGTTCACCGCATGCGGCAGGGCCTCGGCAAGCGGCTTCATCCAGCGGTAGCGGCGCTCGTCGGCGATCGGTTCCTTGTAGACCGCCGCGTTGACGGGGATGCCGCCGGCCTTGGCCGTTTCGAGCTGCGCGGCCTTCGTCTGGAACCAGCGCAGGAACTCCACGGCGGCCCGCTTGCGGTCGTCGGGCACGTTCCTGGAAATGCCGGCCAGCCAGTGGCCGAGGCCGGGCGAGGTGGTCAAGCCCTCCACGGAGGGCGTCGGCGCCCATTCGACCTTGTCGACGATGGCCGATTTGTTCGGATCGTCCATCTGCGACCAGGCGGCGATGACCATCATGATATGCGCCGTATGGCCGGTCACCATGGCCTGGATGACCTCGGCCTGGTCGGAGGCCGCCGTCTTCGGGTGGCCGGCTTCCTTTGCGAGGCGCACATAGTAGTCGAGCGCTTCGCGACCCTGGTCGGAGTTCAGCGTGACGGAGTAGTCGCCCGTCGACTGGTCCTTGAAGATGCCGCCGCCGAAGCCGTAGAGATAGGGATAGAAGTCGTAGGCGACGGTGTGCGGCCCGCGCGCGCCGCGCTGCACGATGCCGTACATGCCCGGCGGGTTGTGGAACTTCTTGGCGTTGGCTTCGAGTTCCGCGAAGGTCTTCGGTGCCGAAAGGCCCGCCTCCTGGTAGAGGTCGCCGCGATAGTAGAGCATCGGGATCAGCGGCGAGACCGGCATCGACATGAGCTTGCCGGCCTTGGTCATCGTCTTGTTGGCGGCATCGTAGTAGATCGTGTCGCCGAGCGTGTAGATTTCCGGGTCGAGCTGGAAGCCGGGGTCGATGTCGGTGATGGCCTCGACGAAGCCGCCGGCATACATTTCCGCGAACCAGCCGGAGTTCATGATCAGGATGTCGTACTGGCCCGCGCTCGCTCGCACGGAGTTGCGCTGCTTTTCGAGCGAGCCGGCGAAGGGGTTGACGTCAAGTTCCACCTTGTTGCCGGTCTCGGCCTCGTAGGCCTCCACCGTCCTGCGGAAGCTTTCGAACCAGGGTGACTGGTTGATCACGATGGTGATCGGTGCGACGCTGGCGGCGTAAAGCGGCCGGAATGCGCCGGGAACGAGGCTGGCGGTGGCCGCCATGCCCATGCCCTTGAGGACGTTGCGTCTTGGAATGCGGGTCGTAAAGGTCATCGATGAGTCTCCCATTGCCTCATGATTGTTCACTGCTTGGTCTCGGCATCCAAGAAAACGGGTGCTCGCCGCGGTCTTGATGCCGCATTCGCTTTGCCGCCATTCTCCTATTCGCAGAAAATCGGGCTTGCCCAGTTCCACTGGCCATTGGCTTGGCGCATGCGGGCATAGATCCAGTCGCCCTTGCGCAGCGGCTCGATGGCGAGCCGGCCGCGCCACTGCCATTGATGCGGGCGCGGCAGCGGATGCAGGCGGAAGGCGGGGCTGTCGATCGGGCCGAGATTGCCCGAAAGCGCGCCCTCGAGCAGCCGTTCGGCGCTCGCCTCGAAGGTCTGGCCGTCGAGCACCAGCCGGATATTCGCATCCGGCGTGATGCGGATGCGGGCGGCGATCGCCTGCATGGCGGCAGTGGTGTTGTTGGGGTTGGCGATGGAGCGGATCGTGAAGTCGATGCGGTTGCCGGAAAGGCGGATGTCGTTCTCGTCCTTCGCGTCGCCGCCGCCCTCCAGCGGCGAGACCACTTCGGAACCGCGCAGGCGCGGCTCGACGGAGAGGATGTCGCCGCCGGAAAGCGCCAGCGAGCCCTGCCAGTCGTGGAATTTTCCGCGCGCGCCCCAGCCGAGCTCCAGTACGAGCAGCGTTTCCATGCTGCCGTCGGCAGTGTCGACCGGGCTTCTTTGCAGGTCCGATGTCACCCGGCCGACCACGTCGCCGTTGCGGATGAGGTCGATATAGTCGATGGCACCGCCCGCGACCGCTTCAAGCTCCAGCATGTCATGTCCGCCGGCGGCCACGCTGCCGCCCTGCACGGCATCGCCGATCGCGAAGAAGAGGTGGCTCGCATCGCCGGTAAGCGCATTGGTGCGGCGCCGGTGGATACCCTCCCAGAGCGCTGCGCGGGAATTTTCCGGCGCATAGACGGCCGAGCGGCCGTGGCCGTAGGAGCCGGGATAGCCGCTGTGATGGTCGGTATTGCCGAGAAAGCCGAAGCGGATGCCGCGGTTGAGGCCGTGGCGGGCGGTGGACCGGCCGTCGCTCGGGCCCATGGAATGCAGGAACGGCCGGTCCATGACCGACGTCTCGGAACAGCCGTGCATGGAGACGATCTCCATCACCGGCGAGAGGTCTTCCACGACCGTATCCCAATTCACCCCCCGCGCGCCGAGGCGGTAGCCGATATGGTGCGGGAAGGCGAAGACGCCGTCGCCATAGGCGGCGCGCAGCCTGGCATGCAGGTCCGCCGGCGTATCGGCCTTGATCACCGCCTGGCGGGCGATGTCGCGATAGACGATCGTATAGTCGCCATGGGCGAAGGAATGGATCTCATAGCCCGGGAAGACGGTGAAGACGCCCGGTTCGTCCGCCGCCGCCAGCATATCGAAATGGGCGTCCCACAGCTTTTCGAGCCTGGCGAAGCCCTTGACGTGGAAATCGACGATGTGGGCGACGCGCGGGTCGTCGACCGGCATGTCGGGCCAATAGGCATGCCCGGTGACGGAGACGAAATCCAGCTGGCGCTGCGCCCGGCGCAGCGCCTGTTCGAGGCTGCCATGGCCATAGGAAATGTCGCAGTGGTTGTGGATGTCGCCGTAATAGGGCCGGACGCCAAAGCGTGCGGCAAGGGGCTGTAGCCGTTCCGGCAGACGCTCACCCAACATACTGCACCCCTCCCGTTGCGAATGGCCGGGAAGCGCCATGCCCCGGGCGAACTCGCCTGATACAATATGTATTGTACCGTAGCAGATGCATCCCTCGATGCAAGCGTGTTTTTTGGGAAGAGGTGCGTGCCGTCGTCCGGCCGGCGCATGTCCTTCAGCGGGACGGCGCGCCGGTGCTGTCGCGGAACTCGGCGAGGCAATCGAGATAGACGATCTGCGGCGCCTCGCGCGGCGCCGCGATGCGCTTGTGGATGACCTCGATCAGGCTCCTGGCAGCGGCCAGATACGAGCTGCCGGCCATGCTCATGAAGCCGAAATGCTCGGTCGGAACGTCGTGGTGGCCGAGCACGACGAGGCTGAGGTCCTGCGGGCAGGCAATGCCCATTTCGGTGAGGCACTGCCGGATGCCGAGGCTATCGGAAATGCCGAGCGTCGCCATCGCCGTGAAGGGAAGCCGTCCGTGCCGGTCGACCAATGCGCCGAGCGCCGTCTTCAGGGCGTCACCGACCCGCTGGGTGGGATGCAGCACGCCGCCGAGCGCGATGCTTTCGGTGTGTTCCCAGCCTGCCTTGTGGCGGCGGCCGAGCCGGTCGAAGGCGCGCCGGACTGAGAGGATCGGCTGGGCCATCGAATCCAGCGAAACCAGCGCGATCGAGCGGTGTCCCAGCTCCGAAAGATGCTCCAGCGCGAGGTCCAGCGCCTCTTCCCAGTCGGTGCCGACCCGGTCAATATCGACGCCCGCGACGGAATTGCCGTCGACGACGAGGGCGCGCGTCTTGCCCTGGAGGAGATGGAGCAGCCGGATCGGGATGTTCTCGTAATGGGATTGCAGGATCGCCGCGTCGAAATCCGGAACCGATGTCAGGATATCCAAAAGGTGGCCGGTATTGTGGTAGGAGATCTGCACCACCTTGCTGCCCGTGCGCGACAGGTGCCCGACGATGTGATTCTGCACCAGCATGCAGCGTTCGTTGAGGCTGGCATTCGACAGGATCAGCAGGCTGTCGAGGTGCCTTGCGGTGTCCGTCCCACCGTTTACGGCGGCATCGCCGTCCTTGACGACATAGGTCCCGCGGCCGACCTGCGAAGTGAGGAGCCCTTCCTCGCGCAGGCGCGTCAGCGCCTCCTGCACGGTCGCCTGGCTGACCTGGTGGCTGCGCATCAGCTCGCGCACCGTCGGCAGCCGCGCACCGTCGTCGAGCCGGGCAATCTGGTCCCGCAGGGATGCGAGGACCGTATGGGAGGAGGCTGCGCGCAAAGGTCTGCCCCGATCGTCGATTCGTGTCTGCTTCTTGTTGCTTCTAACCGGATACATTTTGAATCCCGCCCCGGCAATCCCGCCTCGTCGGCCGATTGGCCGGGGAGATGGGCCCCATGTTCGCACCTGATTGTATTATAGCGAATACAAATTGCACTTTACAATTTGATTTTCACGTATACGCTTGATCCCGGAATGGCAAAAGCCATCCACCGCAGCGATCGGAAGGGGAGTCCGTCGTGTCGCAGAGCCCTGTCATGGAACGACGCAGCCCGGATGCCGGCGCGGGAGGCCACGGGCCTGCCGAAACGGCCTTCATCCGCATCGACGGTGCGCGCAAGGTGTTCACGCAGCGCAGCGGCGGTGCCGTGCCGGTGCTCGACAATGTCGATCTCGCCATTGCGGAGAACGAATTCGTCTCGTTCATCGGCCGCAGCGGCTGCGGCAAGACGACCCTTCTCAACATGATCGCCGGGCTGGAGGACGTCTCGGCCGGCCGCATCGCCATTGCCGGCAAGGTCGTCACCGGGCCGGGACAGGGGCAGGGCGTCGTCTTCCAGCAGCATGCGCTGTTTCCCTGGCTGACGGCGGTGGACAACGTCGCCTTCGGCTTCCGCAAGTCGGGCCTTGCCAAGGCCGAGCGCCGCCGGCGCGCCCTGGATCTCCTGGCGCTCGTCGGCCTGGAAGCTGCGGCGGGGCGCTATCCGCGCGAAATGTCCGGCGGCATGCAGCAGCGCGTCTCCATTGCCCGCGCGCTGGCGCTCGATCCGCAGATCCTCCTGATGGACGAACCCTTCGGTGCGCTCGACGAATTGACGCGCATCGAATTGCAGCAGGAGCTGCTGCGCATCTGGGAGGCGCGCCGCAAGACGATCGTCTTCGTCACCCATTCGATCAGCGAGGCCCTGATGCTGTCGGACCGGATCGTGCTCTTGGCACCTGATCCCGGCCGCATCAAGCGCATCTTCCCGGTCGATCTGCCGCGCCCGCGCCTGCGCACCGATCCGGGCTTCAATGCGCTCTACCAGGCCATCTGGAACGAGCTTTCGACATGACGCGCAAACTCGTTCAGGCGCTTCCGCCGCTAGCCGCCTTCACCGTGCTTCTCCTCCTCTGGGAGGCGGGAGTGCGCTACGGCTTTCTCAAGCCCTATCAGTTCCCGCCCGTCAGCCGCATCGCGCGCGGCTTCGTCGAACTGTCGACGACGGGTTTTCCAACGGGTGTGTCGATCTGGTCGCATGCGCTGACCACCATCCTGCGTGTCCTCCAAGGCTACGGTGCGGCGCTGGCGCTGGCGATCCCGCTCGGCCTCGTCATCGGCGCGCTGCCGGTGGTGGACAAGCTGACCGCGCCGCTCATCGTCTTCTGCCGCTCGGTCGCCACGCTCAGCCTCCTGCCGCTCGTCATCGTCTGGTTCGGCGCGGGCGAGCTGACCAAGGTCTTCCTCATCGGCTACGGCTGCTTCTGGGTCATGCTGTCCAATGTGATCGCCGGCGTGCGCTATGTCGATCCGACGTTCGTCAGGGCCGCGCGCACCTTCGGCCTGAAGGGGCTGGAGCTCTATCGCAGCGTCGTGCTGCCGGCCGCCCTGCCGCGCATCTTCGCCGGCGCGCGCATGGCGCTCGGCGTCGGCTTCATGGTCATCGTCGGCGCCGAGATGATCGGCACGATCGAGGGGCTGGGCGCGCTCATCATGGAGGCGCGCACCTTCTATCGCAGCGAGATCACCATCATCGGCATGCTGGTCATCGGCCTCATCGGCTTCACCATCTCCGCCGGCCTGATGGCGCTGGAGCGCGCCATGCTGCCCTGGGCGGGCGATCTCGACCGGGTGCGCCGATGAAACCGCTTTCCCGCCTTTCCGCCGCCAGCGACCTGACCCTTGGCCTCATCGGCGCGATCCTCGCCGTCGCCGCCTGGGAAATCAGCGCCCGCACCGGGCTGGTCGATCCGGCGATCTTCCCGAGCCCGTCGCTCGCCATCCGCGCGGCGGCCGAGCGCCTGACGGCCGAGACCGTCGCGGACAACCTGTTCTGGAGCCTGCTGCGCGTCTTTTCCGGTTTCCTGCTCGGCGCGCTGGCGGGCGCGGCGGTCGGCATCGCGGCGGGCTGGTATCGCGGTTTCGGGGCCATCGCACGGCCGCTGATCGAGCTTCTGCGGCCGATCCCGCCGCTCGCCTGGATCCCGCTTGCGATCATCTGGTTCGGCCTCGGCGAGCCGTCGAAATTCTTCATCATCTTCCTCGGCGCCTTCTTTCCCGTCGTCACGGCGGCCTATCAGGGCATGCGCAGCATCGATCCGATGCTGCTGAAGGCGGCGCAGACCTTCGGGCTCAGCGGCGTGCCGCTGCTCCTGCGCGTCGCCGTGCCGGCCGCCGCGCCCGATCTTGCGACGGGCGTGCGCATCGGCTGGGGGCTGAGCTTCGGCGTGCTGGTCGCCGCCGAGCTGATCGCGGCCGACCGGGGGCTCGGCTACATGATCATCAACGAGCGCAACACCGGCGGTTCCGTCGGCGTCATCGTCGTCGGCATCCTGCTCATCGGCGCGCTCAACCTCATCACCGACGCGGCCATCGGCGCCGCGATCAAACGCTGGATCGGGCGCTGGCACGGCGCCTGAGAGATAACAAGAGGGAGAACCACATGCGCATCGTCCTGAAATCCCTGATATCCGCCGCCATGGCCGGCATGCTGCTTGCGGCCGGCCCGTCCGCCGCCGCCGAGGTGGAGACCGACACGCTGTCCATCAGTATCGGCCCGGACCTGCCGTTCCTCGTCCATATCGTCGCCAAGGAGAAGGGCTGGTTCGACGAGGCCGGCTTCAAGAATGTCGAGTTCAGGACCTTCGCCTCCGGCAATCTCGCCGGCGAGGCGCTTCTTGCCGACGAGATCCAGCTCTGGACGCCCGGCAACCTGCCGCCGGTCTCGATGGCGCATAACGGCGTGCCTGTGGTGATCCTCGGCACGAATGCCGTCAGCCACGGGCTGGAGAAGATCGTGGTGCGCCAGGATGCCGGTGTCGAGGCCCCGGAAGACCTCACCAAGGTGAAGCTCGGCCTCTTGGTCTCCTCCACCTCCGGCGCCCTGCTCGCCAATGTCGCGAAACACTACGGCCTCGACGCCACGAAGCTCCAGACGGTGAACCTTGCGCCGCCGGAGGCGATGGCCGCCATGGCCAACAACGAGATCCAGGGCATCGTCTTCTGGGAGCCCTTCCCCTATCGCGCGGTGCAGGAGCAGGGCGCCAAGATCGTGCACACGGGCACGAAGAGCTTCTTCGCCAAGAACAATGGCGAGGATGTCGCCGTCTCCAACAACCGCACGGTCTGGGTCGCCTCGCAGGACTGGGTGCGCGCCCATCCCGTGGCGACGGAGGCGCTGGTGAAGGTGCTCGCCAAGGCGCAGGCCTATGTGACCGACCCGGCCAAAAAGGACGAGGTGCTGAAGATCTTCTCCGACTTCCAGAAGCAGCCGGTGGAGATGAACGCCGCGCTCCTCGGCGACTACACTTTCACGCCGGATGTCGACCAGTCCTATGTCGAGGACATGGCGGCCATCGTCGATTACCTCAAGGCGACGAACCGCATTCCGGGCGAGGCGAAGGACGTGCTCACCTATACCTATACAGCCCCGCTGAAGGCGGTGAATGCCGCGGCCGTGTCGGTCGAGGGCCAGTGGGCGCCCTGATGCCCTGAAGAAACCGGGCGCCTGCCGCGGCGGGCGCCCCCTTGCCATCAAAGCGGATTGATCACCATGTCCCGTTCGGCTGCCGACCGGATCGCCGTTGCCGTCATCGGCGCTGGCTTCATCGCCGACTACCATATCAACGGCCTTCGCGCCGCCGGCGGGGCGGATGTCGCCGCGCTGGTCGGCCGGCGGGCGGAGGCGACGCGGGCGCGGGCCGCGGCGCTCGGCATCGGCCGGGCCGAGACCGACTATCGCCGCGTGCTCGACGACAGCGCCATCGACGCCGTGGTCATCGCGACGCCCGACGATACGCATGAGCGCATCGCCATCGACGCGCTGGAGGCGGGAAAGTCCGTTTTGCTGCAAAAGCCAATGGCGTTGGACAGCGCCCAGTGCCGCGCCATCCTCGCCGCGGATGAACGGGCGGGGCGGCGCCTCACCGTCAGTTTCATGCACCGCTATTTCCCGGAGGTGCGCTGGCTGCGCAATCAGATCGCGGCCGGCGCGCTCGGGGCGATCCATTCGGCGCGCCTTCGCAACGCGACGCCCGGGGCGGACTGGAACGACTGGTTCTTCAAGCCCGGCAACGTTTCGGGCGGCGTCGTCATGCAGCTCGGCGTGCACGGCATCGATCTCGTGCAGCACCTCCTCGGCCCGATTGAAACCGTCGCCGCCGACATGACGACGGCCAAGCCGGAGCGCCGCCTTGCCGATGGGCGAACGGTGCGGACGGAGCTGGAGGACAATGTGCTCGCCACCTACCGGCTGGCCGGCGGCGCGCGGGTGAGCCACGAGATGAGCTATACCGAGCTTGCCGGATGCGACCGGTTCCGCCTGGAACTCTATGCGGAGCGCGGCACGGTCTGGCTGCGCACGGAGCGCGGCGCGGCGGCCATCCACGCGCCGTCCGTCACGGGTGCGGCGGGCTGGGTGACGCCCGACCTCCCGGAGGAGCCGCTCGGCGCGGCCCATCATCGCCACTGGCTGTCCGTCGTGCGCGGCGAAGCGCCGGCCGACGATACGGCCGCTGCCGGGCTGCGCTCGGTCGAGGTGGCGGAAACGCTTTATGCAGCAGCGCGGTCCGGCACGCGGATGCCGGTCGGCGGGCAAGGGGAGAAGGCCGGATGCGCCTGAAGATCGCGATACTCGGCGTCGAGCACTACCACGCCAATTTCTGGACCCGCGCCTTTCTGGAGCGGCCCGAGGTGCAGGTCGTCGGCGTCTGGGATGCGTCCGGGGCCGCGGCGGCGGATTTTGCCGCCCGCCATGGCCTCGATGTGGCGCCCGACCTCTCGGGCCTCATCCGCAAGAGCCACGCGGTCGCCATCTGCTCGGCGACGAGCGACCATCTGGCGCTGGTGGAGGCGGCGGCTGCCGCCGGCCGGCCGGTGCTCTGCGAAAAGCCGCTCGGCATCGACCGCGCCCAGTGCGGTGCCATCGCCGATGTGGTGGCGCGCACGGGCATCCGCTTCATGCAGAGCTTCCCGAAGCGTTTCGACCCCGCCAACCACGAGATCGCGCGCCTCCTTCAGGAAAAGGCGCTCGGCCGCGTGACGCTGTGCCGTGTGCGGCATGGCCACAGCCACGGCCTGACGGAGGCCTTCCGCTCCGCCTGGTTCGTCGATCCGGCGCGCTCGGGCGGCGGCACGCTGCTCGACGAGGGCGTGCACGCCGCCGATTTCCTGCGCTGGATGTTCGGCGAGCCGGAAACCGCCTATGCCACGCTCTCCTCCACGCTCGGCCTGCCGGTGGAGGACACGGCGGTCGCCACTTTCCGCTATGCGGACGGCATGATCGCCGAGGTGACGACAAGCTGGTGCTTTGCCGGCGCGGACACGTCGATAGAGATCTACGGGACGGAGGGTTCGCTCCTGCTTTCCGGCGTGGACATCGCCTCGCGTCCGGCGCGCGAGACGGATTTTTTGCGCGTCTTCCGGCGCGGCGAGGAGGGGGGATGGTCCGCCCTGCCGGTCGTGCCCGCGTTCAAGACGGGGGTGTTTCACGAACATGTCGCCTGGGCCTTCGTCGATGCGCTGAAGAACGGCGGCCCGATGCCGGTCACGATCGAGGATGGCCGCAGGGCGTTCGCGATGATCGATGCAGCCTATCGGGCCGCCGCCGCCGGTGCCGCCCAGCCGATCGCGCGATAGGCGGATTTCCATGCTTGCACTGGCCTGCGATATCGGTGGAACCAATACCCGCCTCGGCCTTGTCCGCGACGGTATCCTGCTCTCCGGGAGCACGGGCAGCTATTCCAATGACGATTTCGAGGATTTCTATGCCGTGGCCGCGACGTTCCTACACGAGCGCGGCACGCAGCGCGTCGACAGCGTCTGCATCGCCCTTGCGGCCGTGGCGACGGCCGAAGGCGCCACGCTGACGAACCGGGACTGGACCATCGCCCGCGACCGCGTGGCGGCGGCCTCCGGTGCGGGCAGGGTCGATTTCATCAACGATTTCGAGGCGCTCGGCTATGCGATGGGGCAGGTGGAAAAGCTCAAGACGCAACGCCTGACGCCGGGCAGGGCGCATGGCCGGCCGGGGCCGCGGCTGGTGCTCGGCGCGGGCACGGGCTTCAACGCCTCGGCCTGGTGTCCCTCCCGCTTCGGCGGGGCGCCCCATGTCGTGGCGGCGGAATGCGGGCACATGACGCTGCCGCTCGCCGGCGAGGCGGAATTCTCGTTGCAGGGCGCGCTTTCGGTAGGGCGCGGACGGGCGTCGGTGGAGCGCGCCCTGTCGGGCCGCGGCCTCTTCGAGATCTATCAATGGCAATGCGCCGAGGCCGGCCGGGTGCCCAGCGTTGCGACGGCTGCGGACGTGTCGCGCCTTGCGGTCACGCGGGCGGACAGGGATTGCGAGCAGGCCGGGCACATGTTCATGCGCCTGCTCGGGCGGGTGTGCGGCGATCTGGCGCTCGCCTATCTGCCCTTTTCCGGCGTCTACCTTTCCGGCGGTGTCTCGCGCGCCTTTGCGCGTTCCCTCTCCAAGGACCCCACGTTCCTCGACGCCTTCCGCGCCAAGGGCCGCCAGGCGGATTTCATGGAAAGCTTTCCCGTCCACCTGCTTCTCGATGATCGCACGGCGCTTCAGGGATGCGCGGAATGGTTGCGCCTTTCGGCAGCTTGATGCCCGCGATGTCGGGCAGTGTCCGTTAGCAAGGGCTTTCATATTGCTCGGCAATCGTCGTTCCGGCCGCTCCCGCAGGAGTGGCGCCGCTGTTTTCTGCTGTATGGCCCCGAAGGGGGATTGTCTTTGCCGTCGATATCGTGATTGAATTTTAGGAATGGCATTCGGTGCACGCGTGTGCATCGGATACCGAAGGAAAATCGTGCAAAACGGGGAACTGGAATGAACAGGGAAACCATCACCGTACGCGTTCGTCCGCTGCTGGCCGGCGCGGCCTTCTCTTTGTTGCTTGCATCCGGCGGCATGGCGCCGGCCTTTGCCGAGACGCCGGCCGACACGCTGGTGCAGGCCTGGGCGATCGACGACACAATCACGCTCGACCCGGCCGAATCCTTCGAGCTGAGCCCGGCCGAATTCCTCGGCAACGGCTACGACATGCTGGTGCGTCTCGATATCGACGACACGACCAAGGTCAAGGGCGGCATCGCCGAGAGCTGGGAAGTGTCCGAGGACGGCCTGACCTATACGTTCAAGCTGAAGCCGGGCATCAAGTTCGCCTCCGGCAACCCCGTCACCGCCGAGGACGTCGCCTGGTCCTTCGAGCGCGTCGTCAAGCTCGACAAGAGCCCGGCCTTCATCCTCACCCAGTTCGGCCTTAACGGCGACAATGTCACCGAAAAGGCTAAGGCCGTGGACGAGGGCACGTTCGTCTTCACCGTCGACAAGGCCTATGCGCCGAGCTTCGTGCTCAACTGCCTTACCGCGACCGTGGGCGCCGTGCTCGACAAGAAGCTCGTCATGGAGCACGCCGAAGCCAGGACGCCGAGCGACGAATACAAGTACGACACGGATTTCGGCTATGGGTGGATGAAGACCAACTATGCCGGCTCCGGCCCGTTCAAGATCCGCGACTGGCGCGCCAACGAAATCCTCGTGATGGAGCGCAATGACAACTATTACGGCGAGAAGCCGGCGCTCACCCGCGTCATCTACCGCCATGTCAAGGAAAGCGCGACCCAGCGCCTGATGCTCGAGGCCGGCGACATCGACGTCGCGCGCAATCTCGAGCCGGGTGATTTCGAGGCGGTTTCCAAGAACGCCGATCTCGCCACCACCAGCGCGGCGAAGGGCACGGTCTATTACATCAGCCTCAACCAGAAGAACGAGAACCTTGCCAAGCCGGAAGTGCGCGAGGCGCTCAAATATCTCGTCGACTACGACGCGATCGGCGCCACGCTGATCAAGGGCATCGGCGAGATCCGCCAGACCTACCAGGCCAAGGGCGTGCTCGGCGCGCTCGATGCGAGCCCCTATACGTTCGACGTTGCCAAGGCGAAGGAGCTGCTGGAAAAGGCGGGCCTGAAGGACGGCTTCTCCGTCACCTTCGATGTGCGCAACACGCAGCCCGTGACCGGGATTGCCGAATCCTTCCAGCAGACCGCCGGCCAGGCCGGCGTCAAGGTCGAGATCATTCCCGGCGATGGTAAGCAGACGCTGACCAAGTACCGCGCCCGCAACCACGATATGTATATCGGCCAGTGGGGCATGGACTACTGGGATCCGAACTCGAACGCGGAAGCCTTCACCTCGAACCCCGACAATGGCGACGAGGCCTCGGTCAAGACCCTGGCCTGGCGCAATGCCTGGGACATCCCCGAGCTGACGGGAGAGGTGAAAGCGGCGCTTCTGGAGCGTGACAACGACAAGCGCGCCGAGATGTACAAGAAGCTGCAGCAGCAGGCGCTGGACACGAGCCCCTTCGTCATGATCTTCCAGCAGACCGAAGTGGCCGGCATGCGCGGTAACGTCAAGAACTACAAGCTCGGACCGAACTTCGATACGAACTTCCTTGCGCCCGTGACCAAGGACTAAGTCTGAAGGACCGGTCCCTTGAGCACTGCTGAAAGACGGATGCCGGCAAGGCGCGCCAACAGGCGCGCCTTCGCGACCCTCAAAGCGATCGCCGGCTTCGTCGTGGTCGTCGCCACCACTTATCTCGGTCTTCTCGCCGTGACCTTCTTCATCGGTCGCGTCGTGCCGATCGATCCGGTTCTGGCGATCGTCGGCGACCGCGCGCCGTCCCATGTCGTCGAGCGCGTGCGGCAGGAAATGGGCTTCAACCTGCCCTATTACCAGCAGTTCTTCCTCTATGTGAAAGGCGTGCTGCAGGGCGATTTCGGCACATCGGTGCTCACCACCAATCCGGTGATGACCGATATCCGCCGCGTCTTTCCGGCGACCATGGAGCTTGCCACCGTCGGCACGGTCATCGGCGCCGCCTTCGGCATCCCGCTCGGGGTGCTCGCGGCCGTCCGGCGCGGCAGCCTTGCCGACCAGATCGTGCGCATCGTCGGCCTCGTCGGCTATTCGGTGCCGATCTTCTGGCTCGGCCTCCTCGCCCTTCTCGTGTTCTATGCCCGCCTCGGCTGGACGTCCGGTCCCGGCCGCATCGACGTGGTGTTCGAATATACCTTCACGCCGATCACCGGCTTCTTCCTGCTCGACGCGATCCTCAATCGCGACTGGGCGGCCTTCCGCGACATTGTCTCGCACATCGTGCTGCCGGGCTCGCTGCTCGGCTATTTCTCGCTCGCCTATATCAGCCGCATGACGCGGTCCTTCATGCTGAACGAGCTCGGCCAGGAATATATCGTTGCGGCGCGCGCCAAGGGCCTGTCGGAAACCCGCATCATCTGGGGCCATGCGCTGCGCAATGCGGCCGTGCCGCTCGTCACGGTGATCGCGCTCTCCTATGCCGGCCTGCTGGAAGGCTCGGTGTTGACGGAGACCGTCTTCGCCTGGCCGGGCCTTGGCCTCTACATCACCAATTCGCTGCAGAATGCTGACATGAACGCGGTTCTCGGCGGCACCATCGTCATCGGTTCCGTCTTCATCGCCATCAACCTGTTATCCGACGTGCTTTACCGCATGCTCGACCCGCGGACGAGGACACGATGAGCGAAACCGCCATGACCCGCCGCGAATGGCTTCTGACCGACCGGCCGCAATCGCGCCTGCAGGCCCGGCTCGGCCGCGCCTATGTCACCTGGCGGCGGTTTGCCGCCAACCGGCTCGCCGTCATCGGCATGCTGATCATCCTCGGGCTGATCGTGCTCGCGATCTTCGCGCCGCTGCTGGCGCCGTATTCGCCCTATGTCGGCGATCTCGCCAAATCCCGCCTGCTGCCGCCGGATGCCGCCCATTGGCTCGGCACGGACGACCAGGGCCGCGACATCCTCTCGCGCCTCATCTACGGCTCGCGCCTGACGCTCCAGGTCGTGGTGCTGGTCGCCATCATCGCCGCGCCGCTCGGCCTTTTGGTCGGCACGGTCGCCGGTTATGCCGGCGGCTGGGTGGATGCGGTGCTGATGCGCATCACCGACATCTTCCTCGCCTTCCCGAAGCTCGTGCTGGCGCTCGCCTTCGTCGCGGCGCTCGGGCCCGGCATCGGCAATGCCATCATCGCCATCGCCATCACCTCCTGGCCGCCCTATGCGCGCATTGCCCGCGCCGAGACGCTGACGGTGCGCAATTCCGATTATATCTCGGCCGTGCGGCTGATGGGCGCCTCGCCCTGGCGCATCGTGCTGCGCCATATCATGCCGCTCTGCATCTCCTCGCTCATCGTGCGCGTGACGCTCGACATGGCGGGCATCATCCTCACAGCGGCCGGCCTCGGCTTCCTCGGCCTCGGCGCGCAGCCGCCGCTGCCGGAATGGGGCGCGATGATCGCCTCCGGCCGCCGCTTCATCCTCGACCAGTGGTGGGTGGCCGCCATGCCGGGTTTCGCCATCCTCGTCGTCAGCCTCGGCTTCAACCTTCTGGGCGACGGCCTGCGCGATGCGCTGGATCCGCGCGGGAGCAGCCAATGAGCGCACTTCTCGACGTCAAGGACCTGCGCGTCTCCTTCCCCACCCGCACCGGCATGGTGGAGGCGGTGCGCGGCGTTTCCTTCACGCTCGGCCGTGAGCGGCTGGGCATCGTCGGCGAAAGCGGCTCGGGCAAGTCGCAGACCGGCCGCGCCATCATGGGCCTGACGCCGGAGCATGGCCGCATCTCGGCGGAGAAGCTGGAGTTCAACGGCATCGACCTCACCGGGACGTCGAAGGCCGAGCGGCGCGCGTTGCGCGGCAAGCGCATCGCCATGATCCTGCAGGATCCGAAATATTCGCTCAACCCGGTCATGAGCATCGGCCGCCAGATCATCGAGACGCTGCGCACGCACGAGCCGGTCGGCAGGGCGGAGGCGCGCAGGCGGGCGCTCGACATGCTGGCCGCCGTGCAGATCCGCGACCCGGAGCGCGTCTTCGACCTCTATCCGCACGAGGTCTCGGGGGGCATGGGCCAGCGCGCCATGATCGCCATGATGCTGGTGGCCGGCCCGGAACTGTTGATCGCCGACGAGCCGACCTCGGCGCTCGACGTGACCGTGCAGCTCGACGTGCTCGGCATCCTCCATCGGCTGGTGGCCGACCGCGGCATGGGGTTGATCTTCATCTCGCACGACCTCAGGCTCGTGTCGTCCTTCTGCGACCGGGTCATCGTCATGTATGCCGGGCGCATCGTCGAGGAACTGCCGGCCTCCCGGCTTTCCGAGGCCGAGCATCCCTATACGCGGGGCCTGCTCAACTGCATGCCGAAGATCGGGGTCGACCGGCATCCCCTGCCCGTCCTCGACCGTAAGCCGGAGTGGGCACTATGACGGCGGCTCTCGCCATCGACGGCCTCGGCGTCGTCTTCGACGATTTCGTGGCCCTTCAGGATGTCAGCCTTACGGTGGAACCGGGCGAATCCTTCGGGCTGGTCGGGGAATCCGGCTCCGGCAAGTCGACGCTGCTGCGGGCGGTCGCCGGGCTCGCGCCGGTTTCCGCCGGCACGATTGTCGTTGACGGCAAGACGCTCGGAGACAAGCGTGACAAGGCCTTCTATCGACAGGTGCAGATGGTGTTCCAGGATCCCTATGGATCGCTGCACCCGCGCCAGACGGTCGACCGGCTGCTGCTGGAACCGCTCGCCATCCACGGCTTCGACGATTCGGAAAGCCGCATCGTGCGGGCGCTGGATGAGGTGGGGCTCGGCGCGAGCTTCCGCTTCCGCTATTCGCACCAGCTCTCGGGCGGCCAGCGCCAGCGCGTGGCGATCGCCCGGGCGCTGATCCTCGAACCCTCCATCCTGCTGCTCGACGAGCCGACCTCCGCGCTCGATGCCTCGGTGCAGGCCGAGGTGCTGAACCTGCTCGAACAGGTGCGCGCGGCGCGCAAGCTTACCTTCGTCATGGTCAGCCATGACCTTGCCGTCGTCACCCATATGTGCGACCGGCTGATGGTCATGCAGCATGGCCAGGCGGTGGAGCAACTCGCTTCCGTCGACCTTGCGGCACACCGGGTGACGCAGGACTATACGCGCAGCCTGCTCACGGCCAGCGAAGGCTTCCGCCGAAACGGCTGACCGGGTTCAGCGCCCGCCTTCCTTGATGGATTCCATGGCGACGGAGGTCGAGGTGCTGGCGACGTTCGGCAGGCTGGAGATCTTCTCCCCCAGCACCTCCCGGTAGCGGCGGATATCGGCGGTGCGGATCTTGATCAGGTAGTCGAAACGGCCGGCGATCATGTGGCACTCCTCGACCTCCTTGATCTTGCGCACCGCGCTGTTGAAGGCGTTGAGCGCCGCCTCCTTGGTGTCCGAAAGCTTCACCTCGGCGAAGGCGACATGGTCGAGCCCGAGCTTCTTCGGGTTGAGCACGGCGCGGAAGCCGTCGATATAGCCGTCGCTGATCAGGCGCTGCAGGCGCAGCGTGCAGGGCGTCTTCGAAAGCCCGACGATTTCGGACATTTCGGTGATGGAAATCCGAGCATTTTCAACGAGAAGATCGAGGATCTTGCGGTCGATCGCGTCGATTTCGCCAGGAAACGGCTTTGTCTTGGACATTTGTCTCACCTAAAGCGCCAATATATGGAGATAGCTCCTGCCTATACGCATATAATGGTGAGAAAGTCGCACGGCAATCGACTATGTTCCGCGCCAGTGCCATGAGGCTGGAATGCATCGGCAAGCGGTGTATCCTCTCCTCGCATCCAGTGGCCGAACCCGAGATGGTGATGGAAATGGTCCAGTCTGCAAACGAACAAAAAATCTCCGCTTTCGCTGACTTCGCGCCGCCGATCCGGCCGCAGGGCGAGCTGCGCCAGCGCATCACCGCCGCCTACCGCACGCCGGAAGAGGACGCGGTCCGGCCGCTGCTCGAAAAGGCCACACTGCCGGCCGATGTCGCAGCGCGCATCCGCGAGACGGCACGCACGCTGATCGTCGCGCTGCGCGCCAAGCACAAGGGCTCGGGCGTCGAGGGGCTGGTGCATGAATATTCGCTCTCCAGCCAGGAGGGCGTCGCGCTGATGTGCCTTGCCGAGGCGCTGCTGCGCATTCCAGACAATGCCACGCGCGACGCGCTGATCCGCGACAAGATTTCGGAAGGCGACTGGAAGTCGCATATGGGGGGCGGCCGCTCGCTCTTCGTCAATGCCGCCACCTGGGGCCTCGTGGTCACGGGCAAGCTGACCTCCACCGTCAACGACCGCGGCCTTTCCGCCGCCCTCACGCGTCTCATCGCCCGCTGCGGCGAGCCGGTCATCCGCCGCGGCGTCGACATGGCCATGCGCATGATGGGCGAGCAGTTCGTCACCGGCGAGACGATCGACGAGGCGCTGCGCAATTCGTGCGCCCTGGAGCGTAAGGGCTTCCGCTATTCCTACGACATGCTCGGCGAGGCGGCGACGACGGCCGCGGACGCGGAGCGCTATTATCGCGACTACGAGAACGCCATCCACGCCATCGGCAAGGCCTCGGCCGGCCGCGGCATCTATGAAGGTCCCGGCATCTCGATCAAGCTGTCCGCGCTGCATCCGCGCTACGTGCGCGCCCAGGCCGAACGGGTGATGGGCGAACTGCTGCCGAAGGTGAAGGCGCTCGCGGCCATCGCGAAGTCCTACAATATCGGCCTCAACATCGATGCCGAGGAGGCCGACCGGCTGGAACTGTCGCTCGATCTTCTGGAAGAGCTTTGCCACGATCCGGCCCTTGCGGGCTGGGACGGCGTCGGCTTCGTGGTGCAGGCCTATGGCAAGCGCTGCCCCTCCGTGCTCGATTTCATCATCGACCTTGCCCGCCGCTCCAACCGGCGCATCATGGTACGCCTCGTCAAGGGCGCCTATTGGGACGCCGAGATCAAGCGCGCGCAGCTCGACGGGCTGGAAGAGTTCCCCGTCTTCACGCGCAAGATTCACACGGATGTCTCCTACATCGCCTGCGCCCGGAAACTGCTAGCGGCGAAGGATGTGGTCTTCCCGCAGTTCGCCACGCACAACGCCCAGTCGCTCGCCACGATCTACCAGCTCGCAGGCCCGGATTTCCGCGTCGGCGACTACGAGTTCCAGTGCCTGCACGGCATGGGCGAGCCGCTTTACGACGAGGTCGTCGGCGAGGAGAAGCTGAACCGTCCGTGCCGCATCTATGCGCCGGTCGGCACGCATGAGACGCTGCTGGCCTATCTCGTCCGCCGCCTGCTGGAAAACGGTGCGAACTCCTCCTTCGTCAACCGCATCGCCGATCCCGCTATTTCGGTCGACGAGCTCATTGCCGATCCGGCCGCCGTGGTACGCGCCATGCCGGTGCCGGGCGGCAAGCATGACAAGATCGCGCTTCCCGCGGAACTCTACGGCAAGGGCCGCCTGAACTCCGCCGGCCTCGACCTTTCCAACGAGGCGGTGCTGGCGAAGCTTGCGCAGGACCTTGCGAAGACCGCGGCCGTCGAATGGCAGGCCGCGCCCAGGATCGCCGATGGCTCCAGCGAGGGCGAGCGGCGGCCGGTGCTCAATCCGGCCGATCACAGGGATATGGTCGGCACCGTCGTCGAGACGACGGATGCGGGCGTCGCGAAGGCTGCGAGGCTTGCGCTCGAAGCGGCCCCGGCCTGGGCCGCCGTGCCGCCGCGCGAGCGCGGCGACCGGCTCGACCGCGCCGCCGACCTGATGCAGGCCGAGATCGCGACGCTGATCGGCCTTGCCATCCGCGAGGCGGGCAAATCCGCCGCCAACGCCATTGCCGAAGTGCGCGAGGCGATCGACTTCCTGCGCTACTATGCCGAACAGGCGCGGCGTACGCTCGGCGCCGGCCATGCGCCGCTCGGCCCGATCGTCTGCATCAGCCCGTGGAACTTCCCGCTGGCGATCTTCACCGGCCAGATCGCGGCCGCGCTCGTCGCCGGGAACCCGGTGCTTGCGAAACCGGCGGAGGAAACGCCGCTGATCGCCGCCGAGGCCGTACGCATCCTGCATGAAGCCGGCATTCCGGCCGGCGCGCTGCAACTGCTGCCCGGCGACGGCCGCGTCGGCGCCGCCCTTGTCGGCGCACCGGAAACGGCGGGCGTCATGTTCACCGGCTCGACGGAAGTCGCTCGCCTCATCCAGAAGGAACTCTCCGGCCGTCTCTCGCCGGCCGGCAAGCCGATCCCGCTGATCGCCGAGACCGGCGGGCAGAACGCGATGATCGTCGATTCCTCGGCGCTTGCCGAACAGGTGGTGTTCGATGTCATCGCGTCCGCCTTCGACAGCGCCGGCCAGCGCTGCTCGGCGCTGCGCGTGCTGTGCCTGCAGGAGGACGTCGCCGACCGCACGCTCACCATGCTGAAGGGCGCGCTTGCCGAACTCACGATCGGCCGCACCGACAAGCTCAATGTCGACACCGGCCCGGTCATCACCGCGGAGGCGAAGCAGACGATCGAGGCGCATATCGAGAAGATGCGCGCGCGTGGCCGCAAGATCGAGCAGGTGGCGCTGCCCGCGGAAGCTGCCCGCGGCACCTTCGTTTCGCCCACCATCATCGAGCTGCAGTCGCTTGCCGACCTGGAGCGCGAAGTGTTCGGTCCGGTCCTGCATGTCATCCGCTACAAGCGCGAGGATGTCGACCGCCTGATCGACGATATCAATGCGACGGGCTATGGCCTCACCTTCGGCCTACACACGCGCCTCGACGAGACGATCGCCCATGTCACCAGCCGCGTGAAGGCGGGCAATATCTACGTCAACCGCAACATCATCGGCGCCATCGTCGGCGTGCAGCCGTTCGGCGGCCGGGGGCTCTCGGGCACCGGGCCCAAGGCCGGCGGCCCGCTCTATATCGGCCGCCTCGTGCAGGTTCCGCCGGTTCCCCCACAACACAGCTCCGTGCATATCCAGCCGGCGGTGCTCGATTTCGCCCAGTGGCTGCGCGGCAAGGGTAAGGCCGGGCTTTCCGATCAGGTCCGCGATCTCGGCAGCAATTCGGCGCTCGGGCTGGACATCGAGCTTCCCGGCCCCGTCGGCGAAAAGAATCTTTATGCGCTTCATCCGCGCGGCCGGATTCTCCTCGCCCCGGCGACGGAAGAGGGGTTGCTCGCCCAGCTCGGCGCGGTGTTCGCCACCGGCAACAGGGCGGTGATCGATGCTGCCTCCGGTCTCCAGCCCGCGCTTGCCGGCCTTCCGGCGAGCCTTGCGGCGCTGATCTCCTGGTCGTCCGATTGGGCGGCGGATGGTCCCTATGCGGGGGCGCTCGTCGAAGGGGATGGGGACAGGGTGGTCGAGGCCGCCCGCCGTATCGCCGCGCTGCCCGGCCCGCTCGTCCTGACGCAGGCCGCCACCACGGCGGAAATCCGGGCGGGGGCGGATGCCTATTGCCTCAACTGGCTGCTCGAAGAGGTCTCGACCTCCATCAATACGGCCGCCGCCGGCGGCAATGCCAGCCTGATGAGCATCGGCTAAGGCATTTTTGAAATCCGGGCCGCTCCTTCGAGCGGCCAGGTTTCGTTTTCCAGCTATCCGGCCCCCTCCCAGGGCTTGGCAAGGGACGGGTGCGGCATTGCCAGGAGATCGATGGCACGGGCGGCGAGGTGGTCGACGATGTCGGCCACGGATTGTGGGCGATGGTAGAAGGCCGGCACCGGGGGCATGACGATCGCGCCCATCTCCGTGACGGCACACATGTTGCGCAGATGGCCGAGATGGAGCGGTGTCTCGCGCGCCAGAAGGACGAGTCGGCGGCGTTCCTTCAGTTGCACATCGGCGGCGCGGCCGATCAGCGTGTCGGTCCGGCCGGTGGCGATGGCCGAGAGCGTCTGCATGGAGCAGGGCGCGACAATCATGCCGCGGACGGGAAACGAGCCGCTGGCGACCGATGCGCCGATATCGCCTGTCGGATGATGGCGGTGGACGAGCGGCAACAGGCGTTCCAGCGCGTCCGCGCCGCATTCGAGGTTCAGCGTGCGGCGCGCGGCATCGGAGACCACGAGATGGATTTCGATATCGCCGAGCGCGGCAAGGCGTTCGACGATGCGTACGGCCAGCGCCGCACCGGAAGCGCCCGTGATGCCGACGATCACCCGTTCGGTCTTCATGCGAACGGCTCCGAAAGGCCGAGGGAGGCCCAGAGACCGTCCACCTTGGCGACGACGTCGGGCGTCATGGCGAGGACCCGTCCCCATTCCCGCTCGCTCTCCGTGTCGATCTTCCGTGTCGCATCCAGTCCGAGCTTGCCGCCGAGGCCGGATTTCGGGGAAGCGAAGTCGAGATAGTCGATCGGCGTGTTTTCCACGAGCATCAGGTCGCGGCTGGCATCGAAGCGGGTGGAGAGCGCCCAGATCACGTCCGGCCAGCTTTTCACGTCGATGTCGCCGTCGACGGCGATGATCAGCTTGGTGTAGCTGAACTGCGGCAGCATGGACCAGAGACCCATCATCACCCGCCGCGCTTGGCCGGGATAGCGCTTGTCGATGGAAACCACCATGGCACGGTAGGAGCAGGCTTCGGGCGGCAGCCACAGGTCGAGGATCTCCGGGAACTGGCGCTTCACCAGCGGCACGAAGAGTTCGTTCATCGCCTCCCCCAGCCTCGACGGCTCGTCCGGCGGCCGGCCGGTATAGGTGGAGAGGTAGAGCGGGTCCTTCCGCAGGGTGATCGCCGAGAGCATCATGACCGGGAAGGGCTCGACGGCATTGTAATAGCCGGTGTGGTCGCCATAGGGTCCTTCGTCCGCCGTCTCGCTGGCCGAGACCGTGCCTTCCAGCACGATTTCCGCGCTGGCGGGGATAGGCAGCGGCACGGTGAGGCCACAGGCCGTCTCCTGTCGCCGGCCGTTCAGCACACCGGCAAAGCTGAGTTCGCTCATGCCGTCGGGCAGCGGCATGACGGCGGCAAGGATCGTCGCCGGATCGGCACCGATGACGACCGCGACGGGCATGTCGCGCCCGGCCGCCTGCCAGAGGCGATGGTGGCGCGCCCCGCCGCGATGGGCGAGCCAGCGCATGATGAGCCGGTCCTTGCCGAGCTTCTGCATGCGGTAGATGCCGACATTGATGTCTGCCGGATCGTCCGGCGCCCGGGTGATGACGAGCGGCCAGGTGACGAGCGGGGCGGGCTCGCCCGGCCAGCAGGTCTGGATCGGCAGGCGGTCGAGATCGGCCTCCTCGCCCTGCCAGACGATCGCCTGGCAGGGGGCGCGGCGGACCGTGCGCGGGTTCATCGAGAGCGCGGCTTTCAAGTGGGGCAGCTTCTGCCAGGCGTCGCGCAGCGAGCGCGGCGGCTGCGGGTCGCGCAGGTCCGCGAGGAAGGCGGCAAGGCGCGGCAGGCCGCCGGCGGCAAGGCCGAAACCCCATTCGATGCGCTCGCGCGTGCCGAAGAGATTGGTAAGCAGCGGGATCGGCTGGATGCGTCCCTCCGCATCGACCGGCCGCTCGAAGAGCAGCGCCGGCCCTTCCGCCGCCAGTACGCGGCGGTGGATTTCTGTCGCCTCGTGCACCAGCGAGACGGGCTCGCGGATGCGCACCAGCCTTTCCCGCCGCTCCAACAGGGCGACGAAATCCTGAAGGCTCTCGAAACGGCGCGGAACGGGAGTATCGGCTTTCATGCGGCACCCTTGCAGGGGAAAAATGTTGTGGTCTTTGACCTGGCGCAAATTCCCGCGGAGCAAGGCTCCCTAGGGTCCGGGTATTCGTTTCTGCCGAAGGCCAGCCGCATGCTTCCCCCGCTCCTTGCAAAACCGGTCGATCTCGCGCCCCTCTGGCTGGTGGAGCGGGTGGCGCGCACCCTCTTTTCCGGCGTGCTGAAGGCCCATCCCGAGCTTTTTGAGCGGCTCGGCGATTATCGCCGCACCCGCTACGGCTTCTCGCCCGTCGATCTGCCGCTGCATTTCACCGTCGTGCCGGCCATGAAGGCGCTCACCGTCTCGCGCGGCGCGGCGCCCCCTGTCGATGCGCGGATTGAGGGGCCAATGGTGCTGCTTCTCGGCCTGCTCGAAGGCCGCTGCGATGCCGATGCGCTGTTCTTCTCGCGCGACCTCTCGGTCACCGGCGACATGGAGGCGATGCTGGCGCTGCGCAACGCGCTCGACGACAGCGCCATCGACCTGCCGCGCGAGCTCGGCGCGCTGGCCGGTCCGCTCTCGCCGCTCATCGCCGGCACGGCGCGCTACATCCGCGGCAAGGCGCTCGAAGGAAGGGATGCGACATGGAACTGATCTGCCCCGCCGGCACCCCCGCCGCCTTCCGCGAGGCGGTGGAGGCCGGTGCCGATGCCGTCTATTGCGGCTTTCGCGACGAGACCAATGCCCGCAACTTCCCGGGCCTCAACTTCAGCCGTGAGGAACTGCGCCAGTCGATCGCGCTTGCCCGTCGCAAGAAGGTGCAGACCTTCGTCGCGCTCAACACCTTCATGCGGGCGGGCGACGAGGCGCTGTGGTATTCGGCTGCCGACGACGCGGTGGCGATGGGCGCCGATGCGCTGATCCTCGCCGATTTCGGCCTGATGGCCTATGTCGCGGAAAAATTCCCGCAGCAGCGGCTGCATGTCTCGGTCCAGGCTTCCGCCTCGAACCCGGAGGCGATCCGCTTCCTCGTCGAGGCCTTCGGGGCAAAACGCGTCGTGCTGCCGCGCGTCCTGACCGTGCAGGACATCGCCCGGCTGACGCGGCAGATCGACTGCGAGGTCGAGGTCTTCGCCTTCGGCGGGCTCTGCGTCATGGCGGAGGGACGCTGCTCGCTCTCCTCCTATGCAACGGGCAAGTCGCCCAACATGAACGGCGTCTGCTCGCCGGCGAGCCATGTACGCTACCGGCAGGACGGTGCGGACCTCGTCTCCGAGCTCGGTGCCTACACGATCAACCGCTTCGGCCCCGGCGAGGCCTCCGGCTATCCGACGCTCTGCAAGGGGCGCTTCGAGATCGGCGACGTCGAGGGCTACGCCTTCGAGGATCCCGTCTCGCTCGACGTCATCGACGAGATCGACGCGCTGCGCGCGGCCGGCGTCTCGGCGCTGAAGATCGAGGGGCGCCAGCGCGGCAAGGCCTATGTCGCCGAGGTGGTGTCGTCGCTCAAGAAGGCGCTCGTCGCTTCGCCCGGCGAGCGTGCCGCGCTCGTCGCCCGGCTGCGCGCGATGAGCGAGGGCCAGCGCACGACGACGGGTGCCTATGACAAACGCTGGCGATAGGAGACGGTGATGGCGACGACAGGCAAACCGGCGCTGAGCCTCGGCCCGATCTATTTCCTCTGGGACGGGCCGAAATGGCGGGACTTCTATTTCCGCATCGCCGACGAGGCGGCGGTCGAGCATGTCACGCTCGGGGAAACGGTCTGTTCCAAGCGCCAGCATTTCAGCGAGCCGCATGTCGCCGAGGTCGTCGAGCGGCTGGAGGCAGCGGGCAAGCGCGTGACGCTCTCCACGCTCGCCATGGTCACGCTGCCGCGCGAAAGCCGGCATGTGCGCGATCTGATCGCCGACAGCCTGCATACGGTGGAGGCGAACGACCTCTCCGCGCTCGGCCTCCTCAAGGGCCGGCCGCATTCGATCGGCCCGCTGGTCAATGTCTACAATGCGGCGACGGCCCGCACGCTTGCCGCCCGCGGTGCCGAGAACATCTGTCTGCCGCCGGAGCTGCCGGCCGGCTCCATCCGGCAGATGCTGGAGGCCATGCCGGATTTCTCCTTCGAGGTCTTCGCCTTCGGCCGCATGCCGCTCGCCATTTCCGCGCGCTGCGCCCATGCGCGCTCCAAGGGGCTGACCAAGGACAATTGCCAGTTCGTCTGCGGCGAGGAGCCGGACGGCCTGCCGCTGCGCACGCTCGACCGTCAGTCCTTCCTCGTGCTGAACGGTGTGCAGACCCTGTCGAACAGTTGCGTCGTGCTCGTCGATGATCTTGCGCCGCTCGTCGAAGCGGGCCTGTCGCGCGTGCGGCTCTCCCCGCAGGATTGCGACATGGTGAAGGTGGCAAACCTCTACCGCGGGGTGCTCAACGGCAGGATCGACGGCGAGGAGGCGATCGCGGACCTGGTGAAGGTCTATCCCGGCGTGCGCTTCTCCAACGGCTTCCTGCACCGGCAGGAGGGCGCGGCCTGGGTGTCGCGCGGGCGGAACGCGGCGATAGGACGGGACTGAGGGCGGTCAGGCGAAGACATCGCGCCCCTCCGCCTTGGCGGCGATGAGCGTCTCCAGGATCATCTGTTCGGAAAAGACATGGCGGCGCAGGCTTTCCTGGAAGCCGCTTATCATGCGCGACACCGTCTCGGGCGAAAGCCCGCAGCGACCGTCGGCGACGGCCTTCAGCGTCAGCGAAAGCTCCTCGGCGGCGAGCCGGTCGCAGCGGTGCTCTGCCTTCAGGCGCTCGATCGCCAGGGCGGCGAAGCAGGAGCCGGCATGCCGGTCGAAATCCGGAAAGAGCAGGCGCTCCTCCAGCTCGTGCACCGCCTTGAGGGCGGGCGGAATGGCGTCGGCGAGCGCGCGCAGCTCGCCGGCGGTGCCCGGCTCGCTTGCCGTCTCCTCGAGGCGCAGGCAGAGATCGAGCAGGGCCTGGTGAAGCGTTTCCAGCCGGTCGATATCGGCGGCGTCGAGGCTCGCATCGTCCATCGCCGCCTCCTACTGGCCGAAGAAGAGCACGGCGGCGATGACCACCGAGGCGCTGACGGCGGACAGCGTTCCCGCGCCCTGCAGCACGCCCATGCGGTAGAGCATCAGGGCGAAACCGGCGATAACCGGAGCGGCGATGAGGAGACCGAACTGTGCATCCGTCATGGGAAGGTCCTTTCCGTTGCCGCCATCATGCCGCGTTGGGCAGCGCCGCTCTTTGCGCCGGCGCAAAGAAGCCCGCGGCTTCATGGGCTAGGGCTGGGCCATGGCGACGATGGACGATATGCGCACGGCGGTTGCGAAGGCGGAGAGCGGGGAGGGCGATTGCCTTCTTCTCTGGATCCTGGTGTGGAGCGAACTTTTGGCCTTCGGCGCGCTGCTCGTCGCCTTCATGGTGATGACGCTGGTGGACGTCGAAAATGCGTCGTTCCTGCGCGCGCATCTCCATCCCGGCCTTGCCGCGCTCAATACGATCCTTCTCGTCCTCAGCGGCTGGCAGGCGGCGCTGGCGGTTCGCCGCGGGGCGGATCTTTCGGGCGTTCGCCGCTCCCTCGTCCTTGCGGGCCTTCTCGGCCTTGCCTTCGCGGCGGTGAAACTCGCCGAATACGGGATGGAGGTCCGCTCCGGCATCGGCGGGGCAGGCACGCTTGCCGAACTCTATTTCCTCGTCACCGGCTTCCACCTGCTGCACGTCGTCTTCGGCGCTGCCATCCTCTTCCTCGTCGCCTGGCGCCCGTCGCGCAGCAATGCCGTGATGATCGCGACGCTCTGGCATGCGATCGACCTCGTCTGGCTCGTGATGTTCCCGATCGTCTACCTCACCTGAGACCGCCATGACCCGACAGGCCCGCGAACAGTTCATCGCCACCCTTGCCATGCTGCTGACGCTCGCCGTCGGCGGCGCCCTCGTCGGCGGGCTCAGCGGCGGGCTGCTGGTGCCGATCGCCGCGGTGCTGATCATGGCCTATGCCAAGGGTCGTTTCGTCATCCTCGATTTCATGGAATTGCGCGCGAGCCGCAGCGCGCTGCGGCCGGCCCTGCTTGCCTGGCCGGCGCTGCTCCTGTCGCTGGCGCTCGCCCGCTCGGTCCTCGCCGCGCTCTTCGGCTGACGAACCGCCCCGCTCTTTGCCAATGCGCAAAGAAGGCTTTTTCCCTCCCGCTAGAACAAGGACGTCCCGCAGTGCCGGCGAGGGGATCGCCGGCAGAAAGTCGGCGGGGGTTTTTCGCCGGAGCCATGGAGTTTCCGGCAAGGGAAAGGACCATGGGATGGCAGAGCGCCTTACCAAGACCGGGGCCCGCAACGTCTTCTATGGCGGGTCCATCTTCTTCTTCACGATCTTCGTCGGGCTGACCGCCCATTCCCATTACTACATGCGCACGACCGCCACCGACGAGACGACGCTGACCGACAGCGTCGCGCGCGGCAAGCATGTCTGGGAGAAGAACGCCTGTATCAACTGCCACACGCTGCTGGGCGAAGGCGCCTATTTCGCGCCCGAGCTCGGCAATGTGTGGAAGCGCTATGGCGGGGCAGACGACCCGGAAGGCGCGCGCGAGGCCTTCAAGGCCTGGATGGCGGCGCAGCCGAGCGGCGCGGAGGGCCGGCGGCAGATGCCGCAGTTCAACCTCACCGAACAGGAACTCAACGATCTCGCCGATTTCCTCGAATGGACGAGCAGGATCAACACCCAGAACTGGCCGCCGAACGATGCCGGCTGAAGCCTTTCCGTTCTTACGCAATTCCGGACGCAAAACCGCGTCGCACTTTTACTGGAATTGCTCCCGGCGTTCAGGAGACAAGAGATGAAATATCAAACGCAAAAGGTCGCCATGCTGTATTTCTACGGCGCGCTCGGCCTCTTCCTCGCCCAGGTGGCTTTCGGCGTCCTCGCCGGCACGATCTACGTGCTGCCGAACGTGCTCTCCGAGCTGCTGCCCTTCAACATCGTGCGCATGATCCACACCAATGCGCTCGTCGTCTGGCTGCTCATGGGCTTCATGGGCGCCACCTACTACATGATCCCGGAGGAGACCGAGACGGAGCTTTACAGTCCTAAACTCGCCGTCCTGCAGTTCTGGATGTTCTTCGTGGCGGCGGGCCTGACGGTGGTCGGCTACATGTTCCGCATCCATGAGGGCCGCGAATTCCTTGAGCAGACCTTCATCGCCAAGGTCGGCATCGTCGTCGTCGTCCTGATGTTCCTCTTCAACATCACCATGACCGCGCTGAAGGGCCGCAAGACCACGGTCATCAACATCCTGCTCTTCGGCCTGTGGGGCCTCGCGCTCTTCTTCCTCTTCGCCTTCTACAACCCGGTCAACCTGGCGCTCGACAAGATGTACTGGTGGTATGTCATCCACCTGTGGGTCGAGGGCGTCTGGGAACTGATCATGGCCTCGGTGCTCGCCTTCCTGATGATCAAGCTCAACGGCATCGACCGCGAGGTCGTGGAAAAGTGGCTCTATGTCATCGTCGGCCTCGCGCTCTTCTCGGGCATCCTCGGCACGGGCCACCACTATTACTGGATCGGTGCGCCGGGCTACTGGCAGTGGATCGGCTCATTGTTCTCGACGCTGGAAGTGGCGCCCTTCTTCACCATGGTCATCTTCACCTTCGTCATGACCTGGAAGGCCGGCCGCAACCATCCGAACAAGGCGGCGCTCCTCTGGTCGATCGGCTGCTCGGTCATGGCCTTCTTCGGCGCCGGCGTCTGGGGCTTCCTGCACACGCTGTCGTCGGTCAACTACTATACCCACGGCACGCAGGTCACCGCCGCGCATGGGCACCTCGCCTTCTTCGGCGCCTATGTGATGCTGAACCTTGCCATGATGGCCTATGCGATCCCGGAAATCCGTGGCCGCGCGCCGTTCAACCAGTGGCTCTCCATCGCCAGCTTCTGGATCATGTGCACGGCCATGTCGGTGATGACCTTCGCGCTGACCTTCGCCGGCGTCGTGCAGGTCCACCTGCAGCGCGTGCTCGGCGAGGGCTTCATGGACGTCCAGGACCAGCTCGCGCTGTTCTACTGGGTGCGCCTCGGCTCGGGCGTCGTCGTGCTCGTCTCGGCGCTGATGTTCATCTGGGCGGTGCTCGTGCCCGGCCGCGAGCGTAGCGACAGCCTCACCCGGATGGTCCAGCCGGCCGAGTGAGTGCTGGCCGGCCCCGTCATCCCGCGGGGCCGGCACCTTCTTTCGACAGTTTCTTGGAGATCAGAATGAACGTCCTGCTCAAGGATACGCCCCGTCCCGTTCCGGATATCCCGGCCTACAGCCCCTCCGGCAACGAATGCGCCCTGTTCGAGACGGCCTGGACGCGCCAGCTCCCGCTGCTCCTGAAGGGGCCGACCGGCTGCGGCAAGACCCGTTTCGTCAGCCACATGGCGGCAAGGCTCGGCTTGCCGCTCTCCACCGTCTCCTGCCATGACGATCTTTCGGCCGCCGACCTCACGGGCCGCTACCTCCTGAAGGGCGGTGATACGGTCTGGGTGGACGGGCCCCTGACCCGCGCGGTGCGTCAGGGCGGCGTGTGTTATCTCGACGAGATCGTCGAGGCGCGCAAGGACGTCGCCGTCGTGCTGCATCCGCTCACCGACGACCGGCGCATTCTGCCGCTGGAGCGCACCGGCGAGGTGCTGGAAGCGCCATCCGGCTTCATGCTCGTCGTCTCCTACAATCCCGGCTACCAGAACCTCCTGAAGGCGCTGAAGCCCTCCACCCGCCAGCGCTTCGTCGCCATCGAGTTCGATTTCCTGCCGAAACCCCAGGAAATCGCCGTCGTCGCCACGGAAAGCGGGCTGGACGAAGCGCAAGTCGCGCCGCTCGTCGCGCTGGCACACCGGTTGAGGGCGCTCAAGGGGCACGACCTGGAAGAGGGGGTCTCCACCCGCCTCCTCGTCTACTGCGCCTGCCTTATCGACAGCGGCATGACCATGCGCGAGGCGGTGCGGGCGGCGATGATCGAGCCGCTGACCGACGAGCCGGATGTCCGGGCCGCCCTTCTCGAAATCGCCGACGCGATGATCCGCTGAGGAACCGCCATGCTGGACTTCCTGGAGCTTGAGGAAACGGTCGGCCGGGCCTGGCACCGGCTTGTCGGCAATACCGGCACTTGGCCGCGCCATCCGGAGCATGCCGTGCGGCTGGAGGATGTCCGGCCGGTGCTCGCCGTCTGCTTCCGCGGCTTCGGCGGCGAGGGCGCGGTGCAGATCGCGCCCGCCCGCGGGCGCACCTCGGCGCATCGCCTGAGGCTACGCCAGCGCATGGGGCTCGGCGAGGAGAAGCTGGTGCAGCCCGGCCGCGACCATGCGACGCTGATGCTGCCCGCCGCGATCGACCTCTTCGCCGATCGCGGCCTCAACCGGGACCTTTATGTCTGGCTCGCAGCGACGATGGCGGTGATGCCGCTCGATCCGATTGTGGAGGGCGATCCGCTCCAGCGCGACCTTGCCATTCTCCAGCGGGCGGAGGCGACGGTAAAGGCGGTGCTTTCGGCCTTTCCGGGTCTTGCGCGTCGCTACCGGCGGCTTTCGGCCGCCACGCTTTCGGTGCGCCGCAGCCGGCCGCTTCCCTCCGTCGAGCGGCATGTGGAGAACCGCATCCTCAGCCTCCTGAGGAAGGGCGCCGGCCTTGCGGACGATACGCTGCCGGTCATCTTCCCGCACCGGGCGCCGGCCGGATACCTGCCGATGCTGCCTGTGCCGCTATGGCCGGATGCGCTCCTGCGCGAGGAGGGCGAGGGGCGCGGCGAGGAGGACCAGCCGGCGACGGGCGGTACGCCCGAGACCCCGGAGACCGGCCGCCATGTCGCGCTGCGCGAAAAGGCCGAGAACCGCAAGAACGAGCGCAGCCCCTTCATTCTCAACCGCTTCGAAAAGATCCTCGCCATGGCGGAGATGGTCAATGTTGACCGCCCCGGCGATGACAGCGACGACCACGATTCGAGCGCCGCCGACGAACTGGACGACATGACGCTCGGCGAGCGCAAGGGCCGCCCGTCCGCCCGCTTCCATTTCGATCTCGACCTGCCGCCGGAGGCGCTCGACCGTACGCAGCTCACCGGCGAGCACACCTATCCCGAATGGGATTTCCGTACGGGCACCTACCTGCCGGACCATTGCCGGGTGCTCGCCTCGCCGGCACCGGATATGGCTGCCGTGCCCGAGGCCGATGCCGACACGAAGAGCCTGATCCGCCGCGTGCGCCGGCAGTTCGAAGTGCTGCGGCCGCGCCACGAGATGCTGCGCGCGCAGCTCGACGGGGCAGAGTTGGATCTCGACGCCGTGGTGCGCGCCCGCAGCGACCTTGCCGCCGGCGGGCAGGGCAGCGACCGCATCCACCTGATGAGCCGGCCGCAGGCGCATGACCTTGCCGTCACCATCCTCGTCGACGTGTCGCTTTCGACGGACGCCTGGTTCGACAACCGCCGGGTGCTCGACGTGGAGAAGGAGGCGCTGCTGGTGCTGGCGCACGGTCTTGCCGCCTGCGGCGACAGCCACTCGATCCTCACCTTCACCTCGCGGCGGCGCTCCTGGGTGCGGGTCGAGACGGTCAAGGATTTCGGCGAGACGATGAACCATGCCGTGGAAGCGCGCATCGCGGCGCTGAAGCCGGGTTTCTACACCCGCATCGGCCCGGCGATCCGCCATGCGGCGGCAAGGCTGCGCGAGCAGCCGAACCGGCGAAAGCTCCTCCTGCTGCTCACCGACGGCAAGCCGAACGACGTCGACCACTACGAGGGCCGCTTCGCTCTGGAGGACAGCCGCCGGGCGGTGAACGAGGCGCGGCGCACCGGCGTCAGCGTGTTCGGGGTGACGGTCGACCGGGAGGCGCAGGCCTATGTGCCGGCCATCTTCGGCCGCAACGGCTATGCCATCGTCAGCAATATCGCTCGGCTGCCTGCGGCGCTGCCGGCGATCTATCGCGGTCTTGTCGGATAGAGGCGCGAGACCTGCGAGGAAGGGCCCGGCATGCCGCACCATGCCGGGCCCTTTTTGTCTCAAGCTGCCTTGCTGTGCGTGCGGGCCGACTGGTCGATATAGGCGTCGAAGGCGGCGGCGACCGCGCGGATGATGAAGCGGTGGTCCTGCTTCACCGTCACGGTGCCGCCGCGGATGTCGATCGCGCCATCCTCCGCAAGCGCCGCCAGCCGGGCATTGCCGTTAAGAAGCGGGGCCGCATCGAAACCGTGCCGCGCGGCGATGCTCGTCACGTCGACGCGGAAATCGCACATCAGGCGCTCGATGATCTCGGCGCGCAGCCGGTCCTCCGCCGTCAGCCGGTAGCCCTTGGCGGTGGCGAGGCGGCCGGAGGCGATGCGCTGGGCATAGAGGCCGGGCGGCACCTCGTTCTGCACGTAGCCTTCCGCCGTGCGGCCGATCGACGAGGCGCCGAAGCCGATCAGCGTGGTGCAGGCATCCGTCGTATAGCCCTGGAAATTGCGGCGCAGCCGGCCTTGCCGGGCGGCAACGGCAAGGTCGTCTTCCGGCAGGGCATAATGGTCGAGGCCGATGCGTACATAACCGGCGGCGGCAAGCGTTTCGGCGATCGCCTCGGCCTGCGCGCTGCGCATGGCGGCATCGGGCAGCGCGCGCTCGTCGATCAGCCGCTGGTGCTTCTTGAAGGAGGGGATGTGGGCATAGCCGAAGACGGCGAAACGCTCTGGCCGCATGCGGATCGCTGCCTGCGCGGTCGCGATGCAGGAGGCGACCGTCTGGTGCGGCAGGCCGTAGATGAGGTCGAAATTGATGCCGCTGATCCCGGCCTTGCGCAGCCGCTTAGCGGCCTCGGCCGTCTGCGCTTCGCTCTGGATGCGGTTGATCGCCTTCTGCACGACGGGATCGAAGCTCTGCACGCCGAGGCTCGCGCGGGTGACGCCCGCTGCGCCGAGCGCGACCGCCATCTCGGCGGAGAGGGTGCGCGGGTCGATCTCAACGGCGATCTCCGCGCCGCCGGCAAAGGCGAAGCGGGCGCGCAGGAGGCCGATCAGGTCGCGGAACTCCTCCGGCTGCATGATGGTGGGCGTGCCGCCGCCGAAATGCACATGGCGGATGATCGGCCGGCCGCCGATCGTCCCGGAGACGAGGTCGATCTCTTTTCGGAGCATGTCGATATAGTCGAGGATCGGCTCGTCGCGCTGGGTGATTGTCGTGTGACAGCCGCAGTACCAGCACATGGAGCGGCAGAAGGGGATGTGCAGGTAGAGCGAGGCATCGGTGCCGGGCTTGATGGCGGCAAGCCAGTCGCCATAGGTGCCGGTGCCGACGGTCGGCGAAAAGCCCGGCGCCGTCGGATAGCTTGTATAGCGCGGCAGCCGTGCCTCGCCGTATTTTTCGATCAGGGCCTGTTGCATGGCGCATTCCTTTGTCCGGGTGGATGAATGGGAGGAGCCTAGGGGCCGGGCCGGAGTGCTTCTTTGCGAAAAGCCAAGCAGCGGGACGTCGCGGCCGCGCATTTCCCGAATTGTTTGCGCAACGTCAAAGTGGCGGGCAGGTCGCGGGGTTAGCGTCGGCTGGTTCCGGTCGGTCGGGCCGTGCCTTCCGGAACGGGATCGGAGCGGCCGGGACGGAACAGAAAACCATGTCAGACGACCAGGCCAAGCCTTCCATCGATGTCCGCACCATTGCCCCGCGCGAGCGTCATCCGCGCATTTTCGGCATGCTCGGCGCGCTGCTTCCCGGTAAATCGATGCTGATCACCAGCGACCACGATCCGCGGCCATTGCACTACCAGCTCGAGACGAATTTCCCGGGCCAGTTCGGCTGGGACTATCTCGAACAGGGACCGGAGGTCTGGCGCGTCGAGATCGACCGGATCGAGGACCGCAGCTGCGATTGCTGCTGCGGCTCGGACCACTAGGCGGCAGACGGCACACGGCGAAGGGGAAACCTTATGCAGGGCGCGACGCTCTCCCGCTGGACCATGTCCTATTTCGCCCTGGCCTGTCTGATGCTCGTCATAGGACAGGGCCTGATGCTGGCGGGCTACGGCTATCCGACCGTCGCCGTCAGCGCGCCGGAAACCCTGGTGCTCGTCCATATCCTTGCGATCGGCTGGCTGAGCCTCCTGATGGCGGGCGCGCTCCTGCAGTTCGTGCCGGTGCTGATCGCCCGTCCGCTGGTCGGCGGGCGGTTCGCGGCGCCTGCCTTGCTGCTCATCGTTGCCGGGCTCTGCGCGCTGGTCGGCGGCTTCGTGGCGCTGTCCGGCGCCATCGACCTGCCACTCGCGCTCCTGCCCCTCGGGGGCGGATTGCTGCTGGCCGGTTTCGTCCTCCTCGCCGCCGTCCTCGCCGCCACGCTTCTTGCGGCGCGGCCCCTTCCGCTACCGGCGCGCTTCGTCGCCGTCGGGCTGTCGGCGCTCGTCGGCGCGGCCCTTGTCGGTTTCGCTTTCACGCTTGCCCTTTCCGGCACCAGCGACAATCTGTTGCTTGTGCGGCTCGTCGCCGACGGCGTGGATTTGCATGCGGCCCTGGGCCTTGGCGGCTGGCTGAGCATCACCGCGGTCGGCGTCAGCTACCGGCTGCTCGCCATGTTCCTGCTGGCACCTGAGACGGAGCGGCCGACGAGCCGCATAGTCTGGTGGGCGGCAAGCCTTGCCATCGGGCTTGTCACCGTCTGCATTCCGGTCGTCCTTCTCGCCGCCTCCGATGTGACGGCGCTTTTTGCCGCCGCCCTCCTTCTGACGCTCGCCGCGGTGCTGCTGTATGGCAGCGATGTCGTGCATCTCTACCGCTCGCGCAAGCGCAAGCAGGCGGAGCTGAACATCCGGGCGACGTTCGCTGCCTTTGGCGCGCTTCTATTGTCCGTCGCCTTGCTCAACCTGCCTGGCGTCCGTGCGGGCGAGGGGCTTGCGGCGGTCGTCTACCTTTTCGTCTTCGGCTGGCTGACGGGGCTGGGGCTTGCCCAGCTTTACAAGATCGTCGCCTTCCTGACATGGTTGGAGGCCTATGGGCCGGTGCTCGGCCGCGCGCCGGTGCCGCGCGTGCAGGATCTGGTCGATGAAGGACGCGGGCGTGTCCTGTTCTGGTTCTATTACGGCGCGGTGGCGGCGGCCACGCTCGCGCTTTTCGCGGAGGCTTCCGGCGTTTTTCGCGCGGCGGTCCTCGTGCAGCTGGCCGCGACGCTGGGTTTGATAGGAGAACTCATCCGCGCGCGCCGGCTTTGCATCGTGCCGAAAGCGCTGCGCGCGCCGGCCGGCATGGTGCGCCCCCATCTCTTCCTGCCTACATTTGTTTCAAGGAGATAACCGATGTCCGACGTCTCAAACGCCATCGCCCCCAAGACCCTCGACGTGCGGCCGATCCTGGAAAGCGGCGGCGAGCCGTTCCAGGCGATCATGGAGGCGGTGCAGTCGCTCGGCCCCGGGCAGGGGCTCCGGCTCTTCGCCACCTTCCGCCCCCAGCCGCTGTTCCGCGTCATGGCGAGCCGCGGCTTCGACCATGAGGCCCATGAGATCGAGGGCGGCGACTGGGAGGTCCTCTTCACGCCGCAGCAGGTGGTGGCACCCGTCGAAACCTCCGACAATGCGGATCGCCCTGAGACCTGGCCGGATCCCTCGCTTCATCTCGATCTCAGCGACCTCGATCCGCCCGAGCCGATGGTCCGCATCCTTGCGGCGGCCGAGACGCTCGGGCCGGGCGAGGTCCTCTTCGCGGTTCTTTCCCGCGAGCCGCTGTTCCTGTTCCCCGAACTGACGAAGCGCGGCCACCAGTGGGCCGGCAATTTCGACGAGACGGGTTCGGCCTACCGCATCCTCGTGCGGACCGGCCGGGCAAAGGCGTGATCCGATGGACGAGGACGAGAAGGCTGCGCTGACCGAGGCCATCCGCAATGCCCTGCGCATGATCATCGACCCGGAGATCGGCCGCAACATCGTCGATCTCGGCCTGATCTACGAGATCGCGGTGGAGGAGGGGGGCATCGCGCGCATAGCCATGACGACGACGACGCGAGGCTGCCCGGCAAGCGACTACCTCAAGGATGCCGTGAGCAACTGCGTCTGGTATGTGCCGGGCGTCGAATATGCCGAGGTGCGGCTGACCTACGAGCCGCCCTGGACGCCGGAGATGATAGTGGCGGAAGGCTAGGCAGAAAACGGCCCGGAACTGCTTCCGGGCCGTTTCGCGTTCAGAGCGGTGCGCGGCGCTTGCGCGCGAGGATCGGCGCATATTCCAGGCAGAAGAGCCCGAAGGCCGCGATCCAGAGAAGCCCGGAAGCGGCGTAGACGAGGTGGCTCGCCTCGGGAAAGACCTCGCCGAGCGGGCGGATGAGCGCGCAGAGGATCAGTGCGCCATAGGCGGTGACGGTGAGGCGCGAGGCCTGCAGTGGGCGGCCGGTATGGCCGAGGCTCGCCCGCGTCATGACGGCCAGCATCATGCAGGCGATGGCGCCGACCGAGAGAAGATGCAGCACGGAGCGCTCCTCCAGAAAACCGAGCGCGCTGAGGGCGATGGACGCGAGGCCGAGCGGCACGAAGGCATAGGCGACGTGCAGGACGACGAGCAGCTTTTCCGGCCGCGTCGTCCAACCACGCCAGCGGTGGAGGCGGATGCAATGCAGGAGGGCGGCGGCCAGGCCGAGGCCGGCGGTGCCGGGGTGCTCGGGCCCTAGCGTCCAGGCGGTGAGCGCGCCGACGCCGGCAAGGATGGCGACCATGTCGAAGCGGTTGTAGGGCACGGGAAAATCCGTGCGGCCGGACTTGTTGAGCCAGTTGCGGGTGAAGCTCGGCAGGATGCGGCCGCCGACGATCATCACCAGCACGACATAGGCGGCGACGGCAAGGCGGATCGCCATGTGGTCGTGTTCGCCGTCGATGGCCGCCACATGGAAGATGCCGTTGGCAACCGACAAGGCGAGGAGGCCGCCGAGTACCTTCAGGTCCTTCCACTTGCGCCCCGCCACGACCTCGCGCGTGCAGATGGCAAGCAGCGCCGGCAGGAAGAGCCCGTCGATGACGGCCGCCGCGGTCACGCCGATCGTGTCTGGCACGAGCAGTGCGATACGTCCGGCGCACCAGAGTGCAAACAGCGCGAAGAGCGGCCAGCCGGAGACGGGCAGGCGCCCGGTCCAGTTCGGCACCGCCGTCAGCAGGAAACCGGCGAGCACGGCGGAGGCGAAGCCGAACAGCATCTCATGGGCGTGCCAGTTGGGCGCGCCGTAATCGCCCCCAAGCTCGATATGCCCGGTGATCGCTGCGATCCACAATGTCATGGCGGCGACCGCCCACAGGCCGGCGCCGAGGAAGAACGGCCGGAAGCCATAGGAAAACAACACCGGGCCGGTGCGGGAAAGGCCGCGGGGAACGGCGCGGCTGATGCGCGTTGCGGGTTGGCTTGCGCTCATTTGGATCTGCTCCTTCGCATTTGTCAGCTCTTTCTAGGGCACCCGCGGGGCTCTTTCTTTGCGAGATGGCAAAGAGCAAATCAGCATCTGCCAAAATGCCGCAGCGGCCGGAAAGACCTGTTTGTCCCATCACAAAGAGGCCGGCGCGAATGCTCCTAGAACAGAGAGGACCGGGCGATACACCGCTCCGTCCTTTCAAAAGGAGAGAAACAATGACCGAGCAGTTTCAGATGACACGCCGCACAATCCTGGGCGGAGCCGCCTTTGCCGGCGTCCTGACGCCGATCATTGCGGCGTCGATGGCGCGAGCGGAAGGCGGCGCCATCGAGACAAATGCAGCCGCAACGGCGGCCGACATCGCCAAGCTGGAACGCGTGAAGGTCGAGCTGGTCAAGCCGCCCTTCGTTCACGCCCATACCCAGAAGGCCGAAGGCGGACCGAAAGTCTACGAATTCACCATGACGATCGAGGAAAAGAAGATGATCCTCGACGACAAGGGCACCGAGGTCCATGCGATGACCTTCAACGGCTCGGTTCCAGGGCCTCTGATGGTCGTGCACCAGAACGACTATGTCGAGCTGACGCTGATCAACCCCGACACCAACGAATTGCAGCACAATATCGACTTCCACTCGGCAACGGGTGCGCTCGGCGGCGGCGCGCTGACCGTGGTCAACCCCGGTGAACGCACGGTGCTGCGCTTCAAGGCCACCAAGGCCGGCGTCTTCGTCTACCACTGCGCACCTCCCGGAATGGTGCCCTGGCACGTCACCTCGGGCATGAACGGCGCCATCATGGTTCTGCCGCGCGAGGGCCTGACGGACGGGCACGGCAAGGAGCTGACCTATGACCGGGTCTACTATGTCGGCGAGCAGGACTTCTACGTGCCGCGCGACGCCGAAGGGAACTACAAGAAGTATGAGAGCGTCGGCGAATCGTATGCCGATACGCTCGAAGTCATGCGCACGCTGACCCCGAGCCACATCGTCTTCAACGGCGCCGTCGGGGCGCTGACCGGCGACAATGCCCTGCAGGCCAAGGTGGGCGAGAAGGTGCTGATCGTGCACTCGCAGGCCAACCGCGATACCAGGCCGCACCTGATCGGGGGGCATGGCGACTATGTCTGGGCGACCGGCAAGTTCCGCAACGTGCCGGACGTCGACCAGGAGACCTGGTTCATACCGGGCGGCACGGCGGGCGCTGCCTTCTACACCTTCGAGCAGCCCGGCATCTACGCCTATGTCAACCACAACCTGATCGAGGCCTTCGAACTGGGCGCCGCCGCCCACTTCACGGTCACCGGCGAGTGGAACGACGACCTGATGACCTCGGTCACGCCGCCGAGCGGCGCCTGACACCCTGAGCTGCCGGCATGCCCGTTCGTGAGGGCGGGCGTGCCAATGCGGGCCGCCGCCGGCGGCCCGGTCCGAAAGCGGCGCCCGTCCCGGACGCCGAACGATCGTCCGGGCGATGCGCAAGGAGGCCGTCATGGCTGCACTGACTTCGAAACCCGCCATTACCTGGACATCGCTCGCCCTTCCCGCGCTGCTCCTCGCCGCGCTTGCCGGCGGCATCGCGGTGAAGACGGACATTATCGGCGCTACACCCGCCGGTCCCGTGCTGGACGAGCCGATGACGGTGGAGATCGCGCCGCGCCGCTTCGAATACCGCGAGAGCGGCGAATTCTTCCGCAACGGCTTTGCCGTGGACGGGCCGGTCAAGACGGTCACCGTGCGGCGCCCGCTCACCATCATGAAATACCAGGTGAGCGCGGCCGACTACCGGCGCTGCGTCGCAGACGGCGCCTGCGCGCCGGCCGAACCCGGCTTCGTGCCGGCGGAAGCGGCCACGGCGCCGGCGACGGGCGTCAGCTATGACGATGCGATGGCCTATGCCGGCTGGCTGAGCGCCCGCACCGGCGAGATCTGGGCCCTGCCGAGCGACGAGGATCTCGCCTTCGCCGCCGGCACGCGCTTTCCCGACGATGCGCTCGGTGTCGACATCAACAGCACCAATCCGGCCGAGCGCTGGCTTGCGGACTATCGCCGAGAGGCGGCGCGCAAGGCCTCGCGCGATCCCGTTCCCCAGCCGCTCGGCCGCTTCGGCGAAAACGAGTTCGGCCTTGCCGATTTCGCCGGCAATGTCTGGGAATGGACCGCGACCTGCCACCGGCGCGTCAATCTGGACAAGGCGGGCCGGGTGGTGAACGACGTGTCGTCGTGCGGCATCTACATTGCCAGCGGCAAGCACCGGGCGGCGATGAGCTCGTTCGTGCGCAACCCGAAGGGCGGCGGCTGCGCCGTCGGCGTGCCGCCGGACAATGTCGGCTTCCGCCTC
Organism: Shinella sp. WSC3-e; assembly: GCF_945994535.1. NCBI lineage: Bacteria > Pseudomonadati > Pseudomonadota > Alphaproteobacteria > Hyphomicrobiales > Rhizobiaceae > Shinella > Shinella sp. WSC3-e. The sequence goes on along the minus strand of NZ_OZ000530.1, from coordinate 3,281,574 downwards.
GTCAAGGACACGCGCTGGTATGCGCCCCTGCTCGTTGCCTTGAAGGAAAAGGGGTTTTCTTTCTGACGGGGATGTTCAAACTTTCAGGTGGCGGCATGGCGTGATAGAAGCCGGTAGCTTTCACGCGAGAGGGATTTGGCTGTGAAGATCGACCGGACCGTCGTCCGCTCGCTTGCCCTGTTCGACAGGATGAGCGACGAGGACCTCGACAGGCTGCTGACCCATGCGACGGCGCGCCGCGTGGCACAGGGCGACGCCATCTTCGAACAGGGCCAGCAGGCGTCGAGCTTCTTCCTCCTGCTGCATGGCCGGCTGAAGGTGACGCAGGTGACGGAAGACGGCCAGCAGATCATCGTTCGCGTCGTGCATCCCGGCGACCTCTTCGGCTTTGCCAAGGCGCTGCAGCGCACGGACTATCCGGGCACCGCGCGGGCGGCGACGGAAAGCGTCATCCTCGGCTGGCCGACGGATCTCTGGCCGCATTTCGTCGAGCAGAACCCCCGCCTTGCCGTCACGGCCATGCAGACGATCGGCCAGCGGCTGGAAGAGGCCCATACCCGTATCCGCGAGATGTCCACGCAGGAGGTAGAGCGCCGGGTGGCGCATGCCGTGCTTCGCCTGTCCCAGCAGGCCGGGCGGAAGGAAGAGGCCGGTATCCGCATCGACTTCCCGATCTCGCGGCAGGATATCGCCGAGATGACCGGCACGACGCTGCACACGGTCTCGCGCATTCTCAGCGCCTGGGAGGCACGCGGCCTCGTCGAGGGCGGGCGGCAGAAACTGCTGATCCGCGACATGGCAGGACTTTCGGCGCTTGCCGAGGGCGCGCGCGAATAGGCGCCACTTGCGGGCGCGCTTCTCCTAGCCCAGGGTCCGCGTGACGTCGGCGAAGGTTTCCTCGAGCACGGCGATCAGATGATCGGCGTCCCGCTTCGAGAAGATCATCGGCGGGCGCATCTTCAGGACGTTGTCATGCGGCCCTTCCGTTCCCATGAGCACGCCGCGGCGGCGGGCACCGTTGGAAACGGCGCGGGCGAACTCGGTGGCGGGCGCCTTCGTCCTGCGGTCGGTGACGAGCTCGATGCCGAGGAAGAGGCCGAGGCCGCGCACGTCGCCGATCACATCGTATCGCGCCTGCATGGCGCGGAAGGCATCCATCAGATAATTGCCGATGGCCAGCGCATTGCCGCGCAGGTCCTGGCCTTCGATGACATCGAGCACGGCAAGGCCGACGGCGCAGGAAACCGGGTTTCCGCCGAAGGTGTTGAAATATTCCATGCCGTTGTTGAAGCTGTCGGTCACCGCGCGGGTCGTCACCACCGCGGCCATGGGATGGCCATCGCCGATCGGCTTGCCCATGGTGACGATATCGGGCACGACGCCCTGCGTCTCGAAGGCCCACCAATGGCTGCCGACGCGGCCGAAGCCGACCTGAACCTCGTCGGCGATGCACACGCCGCCCGCCGCGCGCACCAGCCGGTAGACCTCCTTGAGGTAGCCTTCGGGCAGGAAGACCTGGCCGGCGACGCTCGGAATGGATTCGGCGATGAAGAAGCCGGGGCCTTCGCCCCTGGCCTGCATGCCGGCGATCAGCTCCGCGACGCTTTCGGCAAAGCGCTTGCCGTGCTCCTCGACCGGCCAGTCGTCGGGCGCGCGGTAGCTGTCCGGAACGGCCGCGACATGGACATGGGGCTTCGGCCCCTTGCCGCCCTTGCGGCGGAACTTGTAGGGGCTGATGTCGATCAGTTCCTGCGTCGTGCCGTGATAGGACCAGTCGAGCGTGATGGCGTTCTCGCGGCCGGTATGCGCCCGCATCAGCCTGAGCGCCAGGCCGTTGGCTTCCGATCCGCTGTTGACGAAGCCGGCGACCGTCAGTTCCTTCGGCAGCGTCGCCGTCAGGCGCTCGGCATAGGCGACGATGTTGTCGTGCAGGTAGCGGGTGTTGGTGTTGAGTGTTTCCGCCTGCTTCGCCATCGCCTCCACCACGACCGGATGGGCATGGCCGATGTGGCAGACATTGTTGAAGCAGTCGAGATAGGCACGGCCGCTGTCGTCGATCAGGAAGACGCCTTCGCCGCGCACGAACTTGATCGGCTTGTCGTAGGAGATGGAAAGGTTCGGCAGGAGCAGCTCGCGCCTGAGCTTGACGATCTCCTCATGCGAGCGGCCGTGGCGTTCGTAGAACTCCCCGGCGATGCCGGCAAAGGTGCTGGCATCGGGGAAGAGCTCCGCCCAGACGTCGAGATAGCGGGCCTCGCCGACGCCGAGGATTTCGGTGGCGGAGAGATTGGTGTCGGTGGAGAGCTGGAGATGGAGATGCGGCGCCCAGCCGCCGTTTTCCATGGGTAGGCCCATCTCGCCGACGAGTGCGCCGGCTTCCAGCCGTTCGCCGGCCTTCAGGCGGCCCGTCGCCTCATGGGCGAGATGGCCCCAGAGGCTGGTAAAGGGCGGGCAGCCTTCCGGTTCGTGGCGCAGTGCGATCAGGCAGCCGTAGCCGAGCGGCTCCTTCTCGATCTCGACGCTGACGACGATCGCCGGCAGCGGCGTGAAGACCTTCGTGCCGGCGGACATGAAGAGGTCGAGGCCGAGATGGCGGGTGCGGCGCGTCTTCTCGATGAAGCGCGAGACGAACATCTCGCCGGCATAGACGGTGCGCTCCTCGCCGAAGGGACCGATGCCGAGTTCGATGCCGTTCTCGCGGCAATGGGCCTCCCAGATCGCCTGCGCCGCGTCCGGTTGCCCGGCGGCGGACGTGACGGTCATCGGGTGGGCCGGGTCACCGTAGGGGACAAGGGCTGCCGGATAGGTCGCGGCCGGGCGCTCCAGCAGGGGGGCGAGCGCCTTGCGGTTCCTCGCGATCCAGCCGGCGACGGCGCGGGCGCCCGGCGCGGCCTCGAAGCCGCAGGCCTTGCGCAGGATGGCGGTGGCGAAACGCGGGTTCATGCGGTCGAGCTTGCGCAGCAGCGTCCAGGCCGGGCGCTCGCTGATGGCGAGATACGGGTTGTCATGCGTGTGGCTGCGGCGCGAGGCGGAGATCGTCACGGACGTGACGAGGCGGATGGCGATGAGGTCGTAGAGAAGATCGATCTCCTCTTCCTGCAGCGGATATTCGGCATGAAAACCGCTGGCAATGGCAGCGGCCGCGCCGATCGGGTCGGCATGGTCGAGGCCGGCATAGGCGGCGGCGATGGCGACCTCGGCGATGACGGGCGCATGCAGCGCATCGCCGAAATCGATCAGGCCGGAGATCCGGTCGGCATCGCCATTGTCGACGAGCACGTTCCAGTCGTTGGCGTCGTTGTGGATCACCGCGGCGCGCAGCATCGCAAGGCGCGGGGCAATGGCGGCGAAACGCGTAAGGAAGCGTTCGAGCAGCGCCCGGTCCTCGGCGGCGGCGACATGCTGCAGGCGCCCGGCGGAGCGGCCGGCATGGCGGATGTCCCAGTCGAGATCGCGCAGGGCGCCCGGATGCATGAAGCCCTTCAGCGCCGCATCGAAACGGCCGAGCATGCGGCCGAGGGCGTGGAGCGCGGCATCGCTGCGTTCCGTCTCGGCGAGCGGCCTGCCTTCGACCCAGCTGACCAGCCGGATGCGATGGCGCACGCCATGCGGCCCGGTGGTGGAGGCAAGGCTCGCGCCGGACAGCGCCGGGCGGATATGCGGCACCGGCAGGTCGCCGGCATTGGCGCCGAGATGGGCGAGCAGCGCCGTCTGGAAATCGCTCTCGACCTCAGGCTCCGCGGCGTTGACGATCTTCAGGATGAAGGTCCCCTCCGCCGTCTCCACCTTGAAATTCTGGTCCCGTTCGCTGGCCAGCGGCGAAAGCATGCCGGAAAGGCCGTAGTGCTCGGCAAGCAGCGCGGCGGCGGCGTCGATGGAGAAATCCGGGGTCGTCTTCAGCATGTCGTTCATGGTCATCCTCGTTCCTGCCGGAAGAGTTGCATGGACGGCGCGGCGGCGCATCCGGCATTATGCCGGTTGTGCCGGCACTCTGTTTATAATAACCGTCATCTTGTCGGCGTGTTGTTAGGAGGAGCCATGCAGGATACGGACGCCATCGATCGCACGATCCTCAGCATCCTCTCACGCGAAGCGCGCATTCCGATGAAGTCGCTGGCGGGACGGATCGGCCTTTCGCGCAGCGCCACCACCGAGCGTGTCAGCCGGCTGGAAAAGGCCGGGATCATCCGCGGCTACCGGGCGGATATCGGCCAGCTCGACGACGGGCAGATCCAGGCCTTCCTGCTCGTCACCCTCAAGCGCACGCCCTCGATCGGCGTGCTCGACCGCCTCGCCGGCTTTTCCGCGGTGCGCAAGGTCTCCTCGGTCAGCGGCCAGCTCGATCTCGTGGTGGAGGTGGAGGTCGGCTCGATCAATGCGCTCAACGAATTGCGCAACGAGGTCTCGACCATGGACAATGTCGAGGATCTGACGACCTCCATCGTGCTCCGGCGTGATATCGAGCGGAGCTGATCCCGGCGTGCCTGGCTGCCGCATGCGTGCGGCTCCGGCGGCGGACTGTTTTCTTTCGGCCCTCCGTCGCCTATGAATCAGGCGACCCGAAAGCTTAGATCCAGCAAGGAAACCAGGTGGACGTACATCCTCAACCGCCGCTGATCGCGCGAATCCGCTCGCATGCGCCAACGATGACCCGGGCCCTGGAACGGGTCGCCGCCTTCGTGCTTGCCGATCCGCAATCCGTTCTCTTCAAGAGCATAACGGAGCTTGCCGAAGAGGCGCAGTCCTCCGAGGCGAGCGTCATCCGCTTCTGCCGCGAGCTCGGTTACCCCGGCTTCCAGAACTTCAAGCTGGCCCTGGCGCATGAACTTGCGACCTTGCAGCAGCCCGTCTCCACGGCGACGCCTGGGGATGTCGTGCAGGAACTCGTCGAAACGGCGCGCATCGCGCTCGACGAGACGCAGCGGCTGCTCGACCGCAAGGTCATTGCGGACGTGTCGTCGTTGCTGCTGTCCGCCCGCCATGTCGAGATCTTTGGCGTGGCGGCCTCCGCCATCACGGCGCAATATCTCGAATACAAGCTCGCCCGGCTCGGCATTTCCGCCCATATCGCCCGGGATTCGCATCTTGCCACCATGGCCTCGGCGACAGCGGCGGCCGCCGACCTCTATATCCTCGTCTCCACCTCCGGCTCGACCATCGACACGCTGCGCGTGGCGGAGAATGCCCATGCGCGGGGCGCGCGCATCGTCGGCATCACCAACCGGACGAAGAGCCCGCTCGCGGCGATCTGCGATTTCGTGCTGCTCGCCTCCTCGCCGGAAACGCCGCTGACCGGGGGAGCCTTCCAGTCGAAGATTAGCCAGCTCCTGATCGTCGATGCCATCGCCAGCACCATCACCAAACTCGATCCGGCACGGCTGGAGACGATCAAGGACACGGCGGAGAGCGTCAGTGACCGCAACATCTGAAGATAAGTTTTGAAGATAATCTTCATATGAAGAAAATTATTGACGATTTCCATCAAAGACCGTAACGTCCCTTCCATTCAGGGAGATGCGGTGTTCATGGACATCATGGAAACAATGCGGGGCCGGCTCGTCGTGTCCTGCCAGGCGGCGGAAACGAGCCCGCTCCATGCCACGGAGCATATCGTGGCGCTCGCCCGGGCGGCGGCTCTCGGCGGCGCGGCGGGCGTGAGGATCGAGGGCGTGCGCAACGTGCAGGCCGTTCGCGGCGCCATCGACCTGCCGATCATCGGCATCACGAAGATCGCCCAGCCGGGCTCGGACGTCTACATCACGCCCTCGCTGGAAGACGTGCGCAGCCTTGTGGCCGCGGGCGCCGATGTCATCGCCTTCGATGCCACCGACCGGCCGCGCCCCGTGCCGGTTGCCGATATCGTGTCGGAGATTACGCGGCTGGGGAAGGCCAGCATGGCCGATGTCAGCACGCTCGCGGAGGCCCGGCAGGCCATTGCCGCCGGTGCGGATTTCGTGGGCACCACGCTTTCCGGCTACACGCCCTATACCGCAGGCACGGCCGCCCCGGATTTCGCGCTGATGGGCGACCTTGCGCAGGCCGGTATCGCCTTCGTCGCCGAAGGGCGCATCTGGGAGCCGGAGCAGGCGCGGCGCGCCCTCACGCTCGGCGCGGCCTTCGTCGTCGTCGGCTCGGCAATCACCCGGCCCGACGAGATCACCCGGCGCTTTGCTGACGCGCTTGCCGGCTGACGGCCCCGATATTTTGGAGGATGACATGATCAAGACAGCAAAAGTGGCCGTCATCGGTGCCGGGTTCATGGGCTCGATGCATGCCTCGATCTTCGCGAGCGATCCGCGGGCGGAGCTGGTGGCCATCGTCGACCGCGACCGCGCCCGGGCGCAGGCGGTGGCCGACGGGCTCGGCGGCGGCATCCGCGTCTATGGCTCGCATGAGGAGCTGCTTTCGGCCGAGACGCTCGACCTCGTCAGCATCTGCACGCCGGATCACCTGCACCTCGAGCCCGCGCTCGCGATCGCCGCAAAGGGCGTCAACCTCTTCATCGAAAAGCCGATCGCCTCGACGCTGGAGGATGGCCGGCGGATCGTTGACGCGTGCAAGGCGGCGAATGTGAAGCTCGGCGTCGGTTACCTCCTGCGCTTCGACCCGCGCTACTACAAGGCGCGCGAGTTGATCGAGACCGGCAGGATCGGCACGCCGATCCATGTCTATGCAAGGCGCAACAGTGCCCGCACGGAAGGGCCGAAGCGGTATGCCGGCACCCTGCCGCTCGCCATGCACGTCACGGTGCACGATGTCGACATGGTGCTCTGGATGCTCAAGGGCCAGACGCCGGTCACCGCCTATGCGCAGCAGACCGAGATCCTGCTCGGCGAAATGGGCACGCAGGACACGATCGCCGGCGTCGTGCGCTTTTCCGGCGGCACGGTGGTGACGTTCGAAAGCGCCTGGTCGCTGCCGGCGGGTGCGCGCCACATGATCGACGCACGCCTCGAAATGATCGGCACGGAAGGCTCCTTCGAGGTGCAGTGCGGCGACAGCGGCCTCTACTTCGCCGACAACCAGGCCTCGCGCGAGATCGACACCCAGCACTGGCCGGAGATCGGCGGCAGGGTCGGCGGTGATCTCCGCCTCCAGCTCTCCAGCGTGCTCGAATGGATCGGCGGCGCCGAATGCCAGGTCGCGACCGGTGAGGAGGCGCTCCTGTCGCTGGAATTGACTCAGGCGCTCGTGCGCTCGGCTGATACCGGCGAGGTGCAGCGGTTCTGAACGCGACAGAAATTCAGGGAGATACAGCGCGTCTCGGCGCTGCGAAGTGCGACTGACGGCTCGTTGACGAGCGACATTCAAAAGGGGAACGACATGAAAAGACGTCACTTCATTGCATTTGCGCTTGCACTGTCCTCGTCCGTGGCCGCATCGGCCTTCGCGCAGGATGCGGACCAGCCCTACAAGGGAACCCGTCTCGCCGTGCTGATGGAAGGCCATCCGACGACGGACGGCATCCAGGCGCTGCTGCCGGAATTCACCGCGGCGACCGGTATCGAGGTCGAACTCGAAGTGGTGCCGGAATCCGACATCACGGCAAAGATGCTGCTGGAGTTTTCCTCCGGTTCCGGCCGCTACGACGTGGTCCAGAACAACATCATCTACATTCCGGGTTTCCTGAAGGCCGGCTATATCGCGCCGCTCGACGAGCTCGCGGGCAAGTTCCCCGCGGACTACGACAAGGCGGACTTCGTGCCGGGCTATCTCAACACCAACATCGTCGACGGCAAGCTCTACGGCCTGCCGGTCTATGGCGAAAGCACCTTCCTGATGTACCGGAAGGACCTGTTCGAAGAATACAGCATCGCTCCTCCCAAGAGCTTTGGCGAGGTGACGGCGGCCGCGAAGACGATCAAGGAAAAGTCGAACGGCGCGGTCGCCGGCATCACCATGCGCGGCGCGCAGGGCATCCAGAACGTCTATGTCTGGGCCGGCTGGCTGTGGGGCTATGGCGGCGAGTTCATCACGGCGGACGGCAAGTCGGCGCTCGGCACGGACGAGGCCGCCGCCTCGCTCGACGCCTTTGCCAGCGTGCTGCGCGACTATGGACCGGTCGGCGTCGCCAATTTCGGCTGGGAGGAGAACCGCGTGCTCTTCCAGCAGGGCAAGGCCGGCATGACGATGGACGCCACCGTCAACGGTGCGTTCAACGAGGACCCGTCCATCTCGTCCGTCGTCGGCAAGGTCGGCTATGTGCCGGTGCCGGTTGAGACCGACACGCTGAAGGGCGGCTCCTCCTCGCTCGCCGTGCACAGCCTCTACATTTCCGAGGCCTCGCAGAACAAGGAGGCGGCCTGGCTCTTCGCTTCCTGGGCGACGGCCAAGGAACAGCAGATCAAGTCCTTCGCCCTCGCGCCGAATTCCGGCGTGACCTCGCTCGCCGCGCTGAATTCGGAGGAGTTCGCCAAGCGCTACGGCGCCTTCAAGGACGCCATGCTCGCCTCCATCAATGCCGGCAATCCGCAATACCTGCCGACCGTCGAGGCCGCCAACGAGGTCATCAACAATGCCGGCATCGCCGTCTCGAAGGTGCTGGCCGGCACGGCATCGGCCAAGGATGCGCTCGCCGAGGCCAATGCGGCGAACGACGCCGCGCTCAGCCGTTGAGAACAAGCGCCATGCCCGGTTCGCCGGGCATGGCCGGCCTTGCGGGGAGCGGCGCCATGAAGGATGCGACCACCTATTTCTACCGTCCGATCGTCCTTCTGTTCGGCTCGGTCTCGGTCATCCTGACCGTCTATGTGCTGTGGCTGACGCTGCACAATATCAGCCTGCTTCGCCCGGGGCAGGAGAGCTTCATCGGCTTCGACAACTATGTCCGGCTGCTGTTCGACGGCCGCGCCATCAATGCGCTCGGGCGCACGGTGCTGTTCACCGTCGCGGCGACGGTCATCGAAGTGGCGCTGGGTCTTGCGATCTCGCTTCTGGTGGATCGCGAATTCCTCGGCAAGCGCATCGTGCGCGGCATCCTGCTGGTGCCGATCGTCATGACGCCCGTCGTGGTGGGCCTCACCTGGCGCTTCCTGCTCGATCCTTCCAACGGCATGATGAACTATCTGCTCTCCACCATCGGCTTTGGCCCGGTCGACTGGCTCGGCAATCCGAATGTCGCGCTCTTCTCGCTGCTGATGGCCGATATCTGGCAATGGACGCCCTTCGTGGTGCTGCTCACCATGGCCTCGCTCGAATCCCTGCCGGGCGACCCGCAGAACGCCGCCCGCGTCGATGGCGCGCGGGAATGGCAGGTGCTCTGGTTCATCACCCTGCCGGCGCTGAAGCGGGCGCTCATGGTCGTCGCGCTCATCCGCGCGATCGATGCGGTGAAAGCCTTCGACATCTTCTACATCATGACCCGCGGCGGGCCGGCGCTGTCGACGGAGACGCTCAACCTCTACGGCTACATCTCCGCCTTCACCAATTTCGACATCTCCTATTCGCTGACCATCGCCCTGGTGCTGACCATCCTCACCAATGTCGCGCTGCTCCTGCTCTACAACCTCGCCTTCAAGGCGCCCAAGCAAGGAGAGATCTGATGCGCCGGATCGTGTTCTGGGTTGCGCTCGCCGTTCTTCTTCTCTGCGTGCTGTTTCCGCTCTACTGGGTGATCGCGACCTCGCTGAAGACCCAGCGCGACGCTTTCGCCATGCCGCCGGTCTGGCTGTTCGCGCCGACCTTCGAGAACTACGCCAAGGTGCTGAACAACGGCGTCTTCATCCGTGCCTTCTTCAACAGCGTCGTCATTTCGCTCTCGGCGAGCGTGATCTCGGTCGGCGTCGGCGCGCTCGTCGCCTATGGGCTGGTGGCGCAGGACGAGCCGACCAAGCGGCAGAACGAGAAATTCATCCTGAGCCTTCGCATCGCTCCGCCGCTGATCTTCATCATCCCGACCTATTTCCTGGCGGCGCAGATGAAGCTGCTCAACAATCACTGGATCGTCATCGGCGTCTACGCCTTCGTCAACATCCCCTTCGCAATCTCGCTGCTGATCACCTTCTTCGAGGATATTCCGCGGGAACTGAGGGATGCGGCCAAGGTCGACGGCGCGCGCGAATTCACAATCTTCCGCGAGATCTTCCTGCCGGTGGCGCTCGGCGGCATCGTCGCCACCTTCATCCTGTGCGTGCTCTTCACCTGGAACGAATTCTTCATCGCGCTTGTCCTGACGGGGCGCGACACGCAGACCCTGCCGGTCAGCATCACCTCGTTCCTCACCTTCCAGGGTGTGCAATGGGGGCCGCTGACGGCGGCGGCGGCGCTGGTCATGCTGCCGATGCTGGTGCTCGGCATGCTGGTCCAGGGCAAGGTGGTGCGCGGCATGTCGCTCGGCAGCATCAAGGGATAGAACGATGACGGGAACAGACACAATGAAGCGATCCCTGCTGCTGAAGAGCATCCGCAAATCCTATGGCAGCGTCAGCGTGCTGAAGGGCATCGACATCGAGGTGCAGGAGGGCGATTTCGTCGTGCTGCTCGGCCCTTCGGGCTGCGGAAAATCGACCCTCCTGCACGCGATCGCCGGCCTGCATCCGATCGACGGCGGCCTGATCGAGATCGAGGGCCGCGACGTGACGGCGGTGCCGACGCGCGAGCGGGACATCGCCATGGTGTTCCAGTCCTATGCGCTCTATCCGAACATGACGGTACGGCAGAACATCGCCTTCCCGCTGCGCATGCGCAGCGCCAGCGCGGCGGAAAAGGAGACGAAGGTCGCCGAGGTGGCGCGACTCCTGCAGATCGAACCGCTCCTGGAGCGGAAGCCGCGCGAACTCTCCGGCGGCCAGCGCCAGCGCGTGGCGATCGGCCGGGCGCTGGTCCGCGCGCCGAAAATCTTCCTGTTCGACGAGCCGCTTTCCAATCTCGACGCCACCTTGCGCGTCGAGACGCGGGCGGAGATCAAGCAGCTGCACGAGCGCATCCGCAAGACGATGATCTACGTCACCCATGACCAGATCGAGGCGATGACGCTGGCCACGAAGATCGTCGTGATGAACAAGGGCGAGGTGCAGCAGATCGGCAGTCCCTACGAGATCTATCACCGTCCCGCCAATCTCTTCGTGGCGAAGTTCGTCGGCTCGCCCGCCATGCATTTCGTGCCTGGCGACCTGGTGCTTGCGAATGGCAGGCCGGCCTTCGACGACCGGAAGGGCTGGTCGCTGCCGCTTGCCCTGCCGGAAGGAACCGTGGCGAAGGGCGACGTCCTGCTCGGCATCCGGCCGGAACATATCCGCCTTGCGCGCGACGGGCAGCCGGCCATCGAGGCGCGCGTCGAGATGGTGGAATCCACCGGGCCGGAGGACAATGTGACGCTGTCGCTTAACGGTCATTCGCTGGTCGCCCGCATGGAGACCGGGAGCGTTGCCCAGGGGTCCGTCGTGCCGGTCACGATTGCGGCGGAAAAGGTTTCGGTCTTCGACGCGGCCGCCGGGCGGCTGATTGGCTAGAGCGGTTTCAGCAAAAATGCGCAACGGCTTCGGGTGAAGCCGGAAAGATGAGCATGACGGACGACAAGGCAATCCTCGCGGTCGATATCGGCGGCACCAAGACGCTGGTCGCGCTCGTTCGTGCATCCGGCGTGGTGGGTGAGGTGACGGTTCCCACCAGGCGGGAGGATGGGCCGGATCGCTGGCTGGAGGCGGCCCTTGTCGCGGCAGGGCCCTGGCGCGGGCGGTTTTCCGGCATCGGCCTTGCCGTCACGGGCTTCGTGCGGGATGGCCGGTGGTCGGCGATGAACCCGGCGACCCTCGGCATCCCGCCGGATTATCCACTCGTTTCCCGGGTCGAGGCGCTGTTTTCCCGCCCTGCCATCGCCGTCAACGATGCGCAGGCCGCCGCCTGGGGCGAACATGCGCTCGGGGCGGGGCAGGGCGAGGATCTCGTCTTCCTGACCATTTCCACCGGCATCGGCGGCGGCATCGTGCTGAACGGCCGTCTGCGGGAGGGGCTCGCCGGGCATTTCGGACTGACGACCGAGGGCGAGGATGGCGTCTTTCTTGAGGATCGCGTCTCCGGGCGCTGGATGGCGGCCGAAGCCCGGCGTCACGGACAGGCGGCGGATGCGCGGCAGGTTTTCGCCAGCGCCGCGATGGGGGAAGCATGGGCGATGGATATCGTTGCGGCCTCCGCGCAGCGCGTCGCGCGCCTGTGCCGCAACATCCAGTTGGCGCTCGATCCGCCGCGCATCGTTCTCGGCGGCGGCATCGGCCTTGCGGAAGGGTTCATCGACCGGGTGCGTGCGTTGATGCCGCCGCTCGGCCCCGTTGCGCCGGTGCCGATCTGCCGCGCCGAACTCGGCGTTCGGGCCGGCATCCTCGGTGTCGCGGATATGGCCCGTATCGCATTTTCGGGCGCGGGTCGCTAAGACCGGTCGCCGACAGAAGGAGAAACCGACCATGGTGGTTCGCAAGGCCGCAGCGGCAGACCTGCCGTTCATCATCGACGCCTATCGCCTCGCCTTCGCCTTCGACGAGGCGCGCACCCGCCGCTATGTCGAGATGACGGGCCTCGATTGTTTCCGTGTCCTTGAGAGCGACGGGCAGCCGGCCGCGGTCTGGGCGGTCATTTCCTGCGGCCACTGGTTCGGCGGCAGGGTGGTTCCTGCGGCCAACATCGCCCACGTCGCCATCCAGCCGGAGTTTCGCGGCAGCGGCCTTGCCGCCGGCATCCTGGATCTCTCCTGCGAGGACGCCCGCAAGGGCGGGGCGCTGCTCGCCAGCCTTTTCGCCTCGACGCGCCCGGTCTATCGCCGCTCCGGCTTCAACCTTGCGGGTCACGAGATGATCTACGAGGCCGAGACGTCGGAATTCTACAAGATCCGGCAGGACATCCGCTGCCGCCGCGTATCGCTTGGCGCGGCGCGCGCCGTGCTCGAGCCCATCTACCGGCGTGCCTGCCGCCCGCAGTCCGGCCTGCTGGACCGCCACGATGCCCACTGGAATGCCCGCCTCGACGAGACGGCGAGCATCCCCTCGGTCTTCGTCTTCGGCGAGGATGCAGCTTACGTGGTGATCGACACGTCGGACGAGGACGTCCTTGATGTTCGCGACTGGGCCGCGCTGAGCGGCGCGGCGGCCCGGCAGATCCTGAAATTCATCGGCACCTTCTCGACGGTCTATCGCAAGGTGCGCTGGCACGGCGCCCCGCAGGATGCCCTCATCTTCGCCATGCCGGACAAGGGCTGGTCGCTGGTCCACCAGGAGGAGTTTCTGCTGCGTGTGCTGGAGCCGGCGGCCGCGCTGGCGGCGCGCGGCTATGCCTGTGATGACGGTGAGTTGACGCTGGCGATAGAGGGGGCGGAACGGCAGGTCCTGCATCTTGCCCTTCGCGATGGCACAGCGCATTGCACGGCCGATGGCGATGGAGGGCCGGTCCTGACGATCGAGGAGGCCCAGTTCCCCAGCCTGTTCTCCGGCTTCCGCCCGGCCAGTTTCCTGCAAAGGGTAGGCCATGCCGATGGCACGGCCGAAGCCGTTGCCCTTGCCGACCGCATCTTCGTCGGCCCGCCGCCATGGGTTGCCGAACACTTCTGATGACCGCCCGCCCGCTCGCGGTTGGAAAGCATGTCGAGCCGACGAACGGGCTTGCGGCCGACGTGTTCTTCCTTGGAGAACCTGCTCTGGGTCAGGCCTTGCCGAACAGGGCCATGAGATCGACGCTGTCGGAGGTCTTGGCGCCGGCTTCCAGATGGTCCTGGATGTGGCGGAGGTGCAGCGTCATCATCCAGGCCGCCTTTTCCGCATCCCGTGTATGGAAGGCGCCGACGATGGCGGCGTGGTCGTCGTCACGACAATTGCTGACGCCGGGCGCGCCGAAAAGGCCGATGATCAGCGAGGTGCGGGTCACCAGTTCCTTCATCGTGCGGATGAGGATGGCATTGCCGGCGATCTGCGCCAGCAAGGTGTGGAACTGGCCGGACAGGCGGATCGCGTCGTGGCGGTGCCGCTCCTTGTGCGCCACATATTCCATTTCCAGATGGCGGGTCAGCGCCGCGATGTCCGCCTCGCTCGCACGCTGGACGGCGAGGCGGGCGATGTTCGGCTCCAACGCAAGGCGGGCCTCGAAGACTTCGCGGGCCTGCTCGGGCGTGGGCGAGGCGACGAAGGCGCCGCGATTGGCATGCAGCTCCACGACCTCGCGGCTCGCCAGCAGCAGCAGGCTGCGGCGAATGCGCATGCGCCCGACGCCGAAGGCTTCGCATAGCGCCGATTCGGAAAGCTTCGTGCCCGGCGGCAATCTCTGTTCGATGACCGCTTCGAAAATGCGATCGACGATATCGCTCTCGTCGATCTCCTCCGCTTCCATCAGATTTTCCCTGCCTACATCAACCACCGAACTCACCCTGACATGCGTAGTCTGTTGCTCAGCCTCTAAATAAGGCTGATTTGGTTGACCAACAAGCGTCGATTTCGTCGACACGGCTCAGCATGTCTTGTTCACAACCACTTGACAAGATCGTTAACAATGCGCTCAATGCCTCTGCCAAGGCCGATTGGAGCCGCACCTTGCGGCCCATGCGCCTATCAAAAACAGATCAATGGCCCAGAGGAAGAACAATCATGCACAAGCGCACATTCCTGAAAGTTTCCGCTCTTGCCGCAGCGACCATGCTGTCGTTGCCGCTGATGGCCTATGCGCAGAACGCCACGCTGAAGATCGGCTTCGTCGGTGTCACCTCCGGCCCCGCAGCGGCCTGGGGCATTTCCAACCAGCGCTCGATGGAGGCGCGCGCGGCCTGGCTGAACGAGCTCGGCGGCGTGACGATCGGCGACAAGACCTACAATATCGAGATCGTGCCCTTCGACGACCAGAAGGACCCCAAGCGTGCCATCGCCGGCATGGAGAAGATGGCGCAGGACGGCGTGCACTACGTCGTCGGCCCGAACGTCGATGACGGCGCGGCCGCGGTCCGCCCGGTCGCCGAGCAGAACGGCATCATGTATTTCCCCTACGCCTTCCCGAAGGAGCTCTACACGCCGCCGGCATCCAACGCGATCCTCGGCATGGTGGCGAACTACCAGTCGGGCCCGGCCATCTACAAATATCTCATGGAAAACAAGGGTGTGAAGAAGGTCGCCTTCGTCGCGGCCAACGAATCCGACCCGCTCAGCCAGCGTGAATCCGGCATTGCGGCGGCGCAGGCGCTCGGCCTCGAGGTGGTTTCCGGAAACGTGACCTACCAGGTGGACACCACCGACTTCACGCCGGTGCTGCTGCCGGTCATCCAGGCCTCGCCCGATCTGCTCGTGCTTTCGGGCGTCTCGCCGGCCAATGCGCCGCAGCTCATCCGCTCGGCGCGCGAACTCGGCTATACCGGCCTCATCTCCACGGAAACGGCGCAGGATGCGACCGTGCTTGCCGAAGGGGCGGGCGAGCTTGCCGAGGGCTTCATCTCGGTCGGCGGCGCATCGACGCCGGAGCTTGCCAGCGACGCGATGAACGAATTCGTCGAGCGCTACACGAAGATGTTCGGCGAATACAATGACGAGTCCAACACCAAGGTCTATGCGCTCGAATATATCATCGAGACGCTGAAGGCGAACCCGGCGGCGATCGACAATGTCGAGGAGTACAAGAAGACCATGGACACGTTCGAGGCCGCCAACCCCTTCATGAAGGGCGACGCCAAGCTGAAATATGTCGGCACGACCTCCTTCGGCCAGAAGCGCCAGGTCTCCGTACCGCTCGTCGTGAACGAGTACAAGGGCGGCAAGTTCGAGACGCTGTTCGTCGGCCAGGTCGACTGATCGGAGCCTAGGCACTTTCAAGATGGGGACCCGGACGGCGCCAAGTCGTCGGGCCGGGTCTCTCTTTGCCTGAACCTTCTTCCATTGGAGGCTCACGATGGAACAGATAATCGCCAATGGTCTCTACCTCGGGGCGCAATATGCGTTGATCGCCCTCGGGCTGACGCTGATCTTCTCGCTGATGAACGTCTTGAACTTCGCCCACGGGCAGATGTACGTCTTCGGCGGCTTCGTCACCTATACCGTCGTCGTCCAGCTCGGCCTGCCGTTCATCGTCGGCCTCTTCGCCTCGGCGATCGTCCTTGCGGTCATGGGCGCGGCGATCGAGAAATTCCTCTTCGCGCCGGTCGTCCGTCGCTCCAAGCGCGATGAATCGACCATGCTGCTCGCCGCGGGCGTCGCCTTCTTCCTCGATGCCGTCATCCTCTTGTTCTTCGGGGAAAAGCAGCGCGGCGTGCCGAAGATCGTCAACGGCGTCTTCAACTGGGACATGCGCATCATCATGCCCTATGACCGCATCCTGATCGGCGTGCTCGCCATCCTGCTCATCGTGGCCTTCATCGCCTTCATGAACTACTCCAAGACCGGGCGCGCCATGCGGGCGCTCGCGCAGGACAAGATGGCCGCCCAGCTGATGGGCGTGAACGTCGCCCGCTATTCGATGATCGGCTTTGCGCTCGGCGCGATGCTGGCCGGCCTCGTCGGCGGCCTGCTCGTCACCATCACCGGCGTCAATCTCGGCATGGGCGGCCCGACCTCGATCAAGGCCTTCCTGATGATCATGATCGGCGGCGCGGGCGTGATTTCCGGGGCGATCGCCGGCGGTTTCATCCTCGGCATGATGGAGAGCGTCGGTCTCACCGTGCTCTCGGCCTATGGCGACATCACCTATCTCGTGATCTTCGCCTCGCTGATGGTGTTCCTGGCCGTCCGCCCGCAGGGGCTGATGGGCAAGCCGTGGGGTTGAGATCATGGACACGAAAAAACTGCTCGGCTTCGCCGTCTTCCTTCTTGCCGTCTTCGTGCTCGTGCCGCTGTTCATCGGCGCCACCGGTCGCGTCGATTTCTTCTATACGCTGACCTCGGTCGCGCTCCTCTCCGTCGGGGCGGCCGGCGTCTGGCTCACCTTCTATATCGGCCGCATCAATATCGGCCAGGGCGCCTATGCGCTGGTGGGCGGCTATGTGTCGGCCATACTGGTCACGCAAGCCGGCGTCTCCTTCTGGCTGACGCTGCCGCTGGCCGGCCTCTTCTGCGCCGCCATCTCGGTGGTGATCGGCTTGCCGATCCTGCGTCTTCGCGGCGTCTACTTCGCCATGGTGACGCTGGTGCTGACGGAGGTCGCGCGCCTTTCCGCGCTCGCCTTGCCGGTCACGAACGGTGCCAAGGGCATCACCTCGATCCCGCTGCCGGGCGAGCTTTCCCTCTTCGGCCTGACGATCATCCCGGCCTTCGGCTCGCTCTCCAATCCGCGCATCGGCTTCTACATGATGGCCGTCGTGCTGATGGTCGTCACCTATCTGGTGCTCTGGCGCATCGTGAACTCGCGGCTCGGGCATCTGTGCCGCAGCCTCCAGCAGAACGAGGAGCTTTCGGCCTCGATCGGCGTCAACACCGCCTATCTCAGGGTGCTCGCCTATGCGATCTCTTCGTTCTTCGGCGGTATTGCCGGGGCCATGTTCGCCTCCATCGCCCAGTCGATCTATCCGTCCTCCTTCGTGGTCGCCGACAGTGTGAACTTCATGCTCTACTGCTTCCTCGGTGGCCTTGGCTATGTCTTCGGCCCGATGCTCGGCACGCTGCTGCTCTATTTCGGCTGGGACCTCCTGTCGATCGCCAAGCAATACCAGCTCCTCGTCTACTCCGGCGTCATGATCCTGCTCATGCTTGTCCTGCCGAACGGGGTTCTCAGCCTTCTCGACAAGAAGGAGGGCCGCGCATGAGCACCATCCTGCAGATCAAGAACATCACCAAGCGCTATGGTGGCCTGACGGCGGTCAACGACGTCTCTTTCGACGTCAACAAGGGCGAGATCCTCTCGGTGATCGGCCCGAACGGTGCGGGAAAATCGACGCTGTTCAAGCTGATCTCCTCCTTCGTGCCGGCGACCAGCGGGGAGGTGCTCTTCAACGGGGAGCGCATCTCCAGCCTCGCCCCGCACAAAGTGGCCCGCATGGGCGTCGTGCGCACCTTCCAGGAAACGACGATCTTCCGCTCCATGACGGTGCGCGAGAACATCATCGTCTCCCATCACCTGCGCTCGAAGGCGAGCCTCTTCGGCTTCTTCCTCGGCACGAAGCAGGCGAAGGACGACGAGGCGGCCTTCGCGGCCTCGGCGGACGACATCGTCGATTTCCTCGGCCTCCAGGCCATCCGCAACGAGCTCGCCTCCAACCTGCCGCAGGGGCATCTGCGAGCGCTCGGCATGGCCATCGGTCTTGCCACCGATCCGAAGGTCATCCTGCTCGACGAACCCTTCGCCGGCATGAACCATGACGAGACGATGAAGATGGTCGGCCTCGTGCGGCGCCTGCGCGACGAGCGCGGCGTCACCGTGCTCCTCGTCGAGCACGACATGCCCGCTGTCATGAAGATCAGCGACCGCATCGTGTGCATCAACTTCGGCCAGAAGCTGGCCGAGGGCACCCCCCAGGAAATCCGCGAGAACGAGAAGGTGATCGAAGCCTATCTCGGCTCCGAAGATGCGGCGATCGGGATGTAAGCCATGACGAAGATATTGAGCGTTGAGAATATCGAACTCTACTACGACCACATCTATGCGCTGAAGGGCGTCTCCATCGATGTGGACGAGGGCGAAACCGTCGCGCTGATCGGCGCGAACGGGGCGGGCAAATCCTCGATCCTTCGGGCGATCACGGGGCTCCGGCCGGTCAAGTCCGGCCAGATCTTCTACCAGGGCCAGCGCCTCGACGGTACCCCCGCGTCCGATGTGGTGCGCAAGGGCATTTCCATGGTGCCCGAGGGCCGCCGCGCCTTCCCGCTGATGTCGGTGAAGGACAATCTCCTGATGGGGGCTTTCACCCGCACCGACAAGGCGGAGATCGAGCAGACGCTGGAGAACGTGCTGACGCGTTTCCCGCGCCTGCGCGAACGCTACCATCAGCAGGCGAACACCATGTCGGGCGGCGAGCAGCAGATGATGGTGATCGGCCGCGCGCTGATGGCCCGCCCGAAACTGCTGCTGCTGGACGAGCCGTCGCTCGGCATCGCGCCGAAGCTGGTGCAGGACATCGCCCGCGCCATCGTCGCCATCAGCCGCGACGAGAAGGTCTCCATCCTCCTCGTCGAACAGAACAGCCGCATGGCGCTGTCCATCTCCAACCGCGCCTATGCGCTTTCCACCGGGTCGATCGCGCTGTCGGGCAATTCCAGGGACCTGATGAACGACGACCGCATCAAGGCTGCCTATCTCGGAGGCGAACTCTGACATGAAAATCCTCGTCATCAACCCCAACACCACAGCATCGATGACGGACCATATCGGCAAGGCGGCGCGCGGCGCCGCCTCTGCCGGAACCGAGATCGTCGCCGTCAACCCGGTGAAGGGGCCGGTCTCGATCGAAGGCTATTTCGACGAGGCGATGAGCCTTGCCGGCCTGCTCGGTGTCATCAAGGATAATCCGGATTGCGATGCCGTCGTCATCGCCTGTTTCGACGATACCGGGCTCGATGCAGCGCGCTGCCTTACCGACCGGCCGGTGATCGGCATCGGCGAGGCGGCCTATCACTTCGCCTCGATGATCTCGAACAAGTTCTCGGTGGTCACGACGCTCGCCCGTTCGGTGCCGGCGCTTGAGCACAATCTCTCGCGCTACGGCCTTTCGGCTCGCTGCGCCCGCGTGCGTTCCTCGGAGGTGGCGGTGCTGGAACTGGAGCAGCCGGGCTCCAATGCGCGCCAGAAGATCAGCGCCGAAATCGGCCTCGCCGTTAGCGAGGACCGAGCGGAGGCGATCGTGCTCGGCTGCGCCGGCATGGCGAGCCTTGCGAACGACCTTGCCGGCGAGCACGGTCTGCCGGTGCTCGACGGCGTCACCTGCGCGGTCAGGCTGGCCGAGGCCATGGCCGGCCTCAACCTGCGTACATCCCGCCTCGGCGGTTACGCCCCGCCGCCGCCGAGCAAGCTCCGGGCGGCGCTCGGTTAGCTCTTTCCTACAAAAGAGCGGAACGCGGCCAGGCCGCATTCCGCTTTCGCGCTCGGCTTACTTGCCGGCGTTGTACTTGGCGTCGACCTCGTTGATCGCCTGGACATTGCCGGCCGAGCGGCCGTTCTCGTCGAAGGTCTGGGCGAGGAAGGCGTCGGCGATGGACTTTGCCAGTTCCGAGCCGATGACGCGCGCGCCCATGGTGATGATCTGGGCGTTGTTGGACAGCGCGGCGCGCTCGGCCGAATAGGTGTCGTGCGTCAGCGCGGCGCGGATGCCGGGCACCTTGTTGGCCGAGATGCAGACGCCGATGCCGGTGCCGCAGACGAGGATCGCGCGGTCGTAATCACCGGCGATGACGGCGGAGGCGACGCGGTCGGAGAGGTTGGCGTAAAATGCGTCCGGGCCGGCATCGGTGCGCGAGATCTCGTGCACCTCATGGCGGTCCTTCAGGTGATCGGCGAGAATCTTGGCGAGGCCTTCGCCCGCACTGTCACCGGCAATTGCAAGTTTCATGGGAAGTCTCCTTTCAGATGGTGGCGGCGCAGCGCGCCAGGATGTCGAGATAGCCTTCAACCTTCCAGGCTGAGCGGCCGATGAAGAGCCCGTCGATATTGGGGCAGGCGATCAGTTCCTCGCAGTTCTCAGGGTTGACCGAGCCGCCGTAGAGGCAGGGAATGCGGCGGCCGAGGACTTTTTCCGCGACCTCGGCGATCTCGGCATGGCGGGCATCCGCATAGTCCGCGCTTGCCGGGATGCCCTTTTCACCGATCGCCCAGACGGGCTCGTAGGCGAGCAGGATGTCCGCCTGCTTCTGCGTGGTGTCGAGCCGCGAGAGCGCGCCGCGCACCTGCTGGGCGAGAACCTCGGTCGCATTGCCGCCTTCGCGGTCGGCGAGCGTTTCGCCGATGCAGATCAGCGGTACGAGGCCGTGGCGCACGGCAGCTTCGGTCTTCAGGCCGACCGTCTCGTCCGTTTCGCCGAAATGCTCGCGGCGCTCGGAATGGCCGAGCTCGACGAGATCGAGATTGCAGTCCTTCAGCATCACCGGCGAAATCTCGCCGGTCCAGGCGCCTTCGTCCGCCCAGTGCATGTTCTGCGCGCCGACCTTCACCGAGGTGCCGGCAAGGAGCGCCTTGACCTCGCGCACGGCGGTGAAGGGCGGAATGACGAAACGCTGGATGCGGGGTTCGCGGCCGCTATCGGCGGCTTTCAGCCCCTCGGCGAAAACCGTTGCCTCCGCCAGCGTCTTGTTCATCTTCCAGCTCGTGCCGACCCAGAATGTGCGGCTCATGACGTCGTCTCCTTTGCGATCCTGACCGTCGTCCGGCCGCCAAGTTCCGCGGCGGTGTCGTGCGGCAGGGGTTTGTCTGAAATGACCGTGTCGAATTCGGCAAGGTCGGCGAGCACGTGCAGCGCCGTGTGGCCGAAGCGGCGGCTGTTGATCAGCAGGCATTTCTGCCGGCTCGCCGCCATCATCGCCCGCTTGGCCCGCACCACGGCCTCGTCCATGTGATAGGAGAGGCGCCCCGAGGCGGCCGGGGCCGAGACGAAGGCGATGTCGGCGCGCAGCCGCGACAGCGCCTCTTCCGTCACGATGCCGAAATAGGCGTTGAACTTCGCCGAGAAGACGCCGCCGAGGCCGATCAGCGTCACGCCGGACATGCCCTTGGCGCGTTCCAGGATGGCGGCGTTGTTGGTGATGAGGGTGATCGGCTTCTTCGCGCACAGAACGTCGCCGAGCACCGAGGCCATCGAGCCGTCGTTGATCATCACCGTCATGCCCGGCTCGACCAGTTCCGCGGCGGCTTCGGCCAGCGCCCGCTTGACGTCGGCCTCCTGCAGTTCGCGGAAGCGGAAATCGCTTTCGAACTGGGTGCCGGCATCGATCGTCGCGCCGCCGCGCACTTTCCGAAGCACGCCTGCCCGTTCCAAATCGTCGAGGTCGCGGTGGATGGTCATCTTGGAGACGCCGAAGCGTGCCGCGACGTCGTCGAGTTCGACGGCCCGGCTTTCGACCAGAAGATTGATGATCTCCTGCCTGCGCTCTTCTCGTTTCACGGCGTTCTCCATCTCACGCTGCGGTCAGGCCTATAACATCCTTTCGCACATAATATAACATAAAGTATGTTATTTTGTGATTTTTCTATGTCGAGCTCTGCAGAAGCTGCCGCGCCGTCCGCTCGTCCGTGATGAGCCCGTGAAGGGTGTGGCTGTGCAGCACGGCGCGGATGGCCTCGGTCTTCACCGGCCCGCCGGCAATCGCGACGATCCGGTCCCCGCCCGCTTCCGAGAACGAGGCGGCAAGGGTCCGGGCGGTCACGGCGGTTTCGAGGATGCGACCCTTGGCGTCGAAGAAATGGCCGAGCAGTTCGCCGACGCCGCCGAGCGCGACGATCTCCTCCAGTTCGTCGGGCTGCAACATGCCCGAGGTGACGAGGTGGGCCTGGTTGTCGACGGTGCCGATGCCGACGACCTTGAGATCGGCGCTGCGGGCGAGGTTGAACACCTCGCTGACGCCGCGCTGCGAGAGCAGCACTTCCCGGTCCTCCTCGGTGTTCGCGAAGAACGGCACCGGCATCACATAGGCCTGGGTGCCCGTCTTGGCCGCCAGGCGATGCATGACGTCGTAGGGGTTGGCGGCGTAGTTGCGGGTGAGGCCGCCGAGCAGCGAAACGAAGCGCGTGCCGCTGGCGCTGATCCGCGGCAGATGATGCACGGCCGCCGAGAGCGTGCGGCCGTGGCCGAAGCCGATGACGGCGGCTTCGCCGCGTTCGATTTCGCGCCGAAGGAAATCCGCGCCGATATGGCCGAGCGTCGTCAGGGCCAGCGGATCGTCGTCGACATCGGGTGCGACCTCGCAATAGTCGAGCCCGTAACGGGTGGAAAGATCGAGCTCGAGCTGGACGCATTCGGCGATCTCGCCGTCGATGCTGACCTTCACCACGCCCTCGGCGACGGCGCGGGCGATCAGCCGGTGTGCCTTCACCGAGGGAATGCCGAGCCTTTTCGCCACGGCGGACTGGGTGAACCCGCCGACATAGTGCAGCCAGGCGGCGCGGACGGCGAGGGAGTCTTCAATGTCGGTCATCGGCGATGTCCTGTCCTGCTTTCAACCGGAAGCGGTCTTCAGGCCCAGTCTTAGCAAGCGGCCTCGGGATGGTCAGCCCAGCTTCAGGTCCGACGCACCGGTATCGATGTGAGGAGCCCAGAAGGCGATGCTTTCTGCGATCTGCGGAATGACCTCGCGGTCGTTCGGCTCGCGCTCCTTGAAGGAAAGTTCGAGGCAGATCTCGTTGTCGGCGGCGCCGCCCTCGGCGAAGGCCTGCAACAGCGGTTCCGGCTGGATACGGCCCCTGGCGTTGAATTCGGCGGTGAAGGGCCGGTGGCCGCCCTTGTCCATCAGGCTCTGCTTGATGTGGATGATCGGCGACACCTTCGGCACCGCGCGCGCCCAGGCGTAGGGGTCGAAGTCGTCCGGATTGTCGGAGGTGACGTCGCCATGGTCGATATCGGCCATCATCCACATGGGGATCGCCATATTTGCCGCGGTGAGCCGGTCCTGCAGCGACAGGCACGCCTCGATGGTCTCGCCGAATTCACGGCCGACACTCATCGGTTCCCAGAAGACATAGGAAAGGCCCGCGCCCCTGGCATGCTCGGCGACCTCGGCCCAGCAGTCGATGGCGATGTCGATCAGCTCCGCGCGGCGAGCCGGATCGTCGAAATCCCGGTAGGTGAAGATGGCGAACTGGGTGCCGACGGCGGCGCCGCCGAGATCGCCGATGATATCGGCAAAGGTCTTGAACCAGTCGACATAATAGCGCCGCACCTCCGCATCCGGATGGCCGAAATGGTTGAGGCGGCCATAGGGGCCGGTCATACCCGAGGTGACGCGCACGCCGCTGCGCTGGAGCGCCTTGTCCATCTGCCGCGTCAGTCGGCGGATCGTCGTGGCGCTCCAGCTCGGATTGATGAATTCATGGGTGAGCTGGAGGTCGCGCAGGCGCAGTTTTCGCGCGACCGTGTCGATCAGGTCGTCGGGATCGGCGAAGCGGTTGACCAGAGGATTGGTGTTGAGCGAGAGCGTCAGCGGCATAACGGTCCTCAGGCGGCGGCGAGGCGGGCGGTGTCGAACCAGTCGGCGAAGGCCGCGCGCTCGGCTTCGGTCAGGTGCAGGTAGTGCTTGGTGCGGCGATAGAGGATGTCTTCCGCCGTATCGGCCCATTCGCTGGCGACGAGATAGCGGGCCTCGGCCTCATAGAACTGCCCGCCGAAATGCCGGCCGAGGCTGTCCAGATTGCTTGCGCCGGCGACGACGTTTTTCGTGCGCGTGCCGTAGAGGCGGCCGTAGTGGTGCACCAGCTTGCGCGGCATCCAGGGATAGGTGTCGCGGAGGGTGTTGGCGAAGGTCTCGTAGTCGGCGTTCGGCATGTCGCCGCCCGGCAGCGGGGCCTTTTCCGTCCAGTCGTCGCCCATGTTCGGGAAGATGGGCCTGAGGCGCTGCATGCCGCGCTCGGCAAGCTCGCGGAAGGTGGTGATCTTGCCGCCGAAGACGTTGAGCAGCGGCGCGCCGCCCGTCTCGTCGAGATCGAAGACGTAGTCGCGGGTGACGGCGGAGGGATTGCCCTTGCCGTCGTCGAACAGCGGGCGCACGCCGGAAAAGCTATGCAGCACATCCTGCCGGCGCAGCTTTTCCTTGAAATAGCGGTTCACCGCCTTGAGCAGGTAGTCGATTTCGCTCTCGTCGGCCGAAACATCCTCGGCGCGGCCCTCATAGGCGATGTCGGTGGTGCCGATCAGCGCCTTGTCGCCCTCATAGGGGTTGATGAAGATGACGCGCTTGTCGTGGTTCTGCACGAGATAGGCGTTCGCGCCGGCCCAGAATTTCGGAACGATGATGTGGCTGCCCTTGACGAGGCGCACGTTGCGCGTGGAGTTGGAGCCGGCGACGCGGTTGATGACGTCGGAGACCCAGGGGCCGGCGCAGTTGACCACGCATCTGGCGCGGAAGGTGCGGATCTCGCCGGTCAGGCTGTTCTTCGTCGTCACGGTCCAGGCGCCGTTTTCGCGGCGGGCGGAGATCGCGGGCGAGCGGGTCAGCACCACGGCGCCCTTTTCCGCCGCGCCGACGGCGTTGAGCGTGACGAGCCGGGCGTCGTCCACCCAGCAGTCGGAATATTCGAAGCCACGCGTATACTGGTCGAGGATCGGCGTGCCTTCGGGGTCGCGTCTCAGGTCCAGCGTGCGCGTGCCCGGCAGTTTCTTGCGGCCGCCGAGATGGTCGTAGAGGAAGAGGCCGAGACGCACGAGCCAGGCGGGGCGATCCTCTGGACTGTGCGGCAGCACGAAACGCATGGGCCAGATGATGTGCGGGGCGGCGTTGAGCAGCACCTCGCGCTCGATCAGCGCCTCGCGCACCAGGCGGAATTCGTAATATTCGAGATAGCGCAGACCCCCGTGCACCAGCTTGCCGGAGCGCGAGGAGGTGCCCTCGGCGAGATCGCCCTTTTCGCAGAGCACGACCTTCAGCCCGCGGCCGGCCGCGTCACGGGCGATGCCGGCGCCGTTGATGCCGCCGCCGATCACGAAGAGGTCGATATGCTCGGGTTCGTTCATCTCAGTCTCCTTCGGCGCCCCGCGGGAAGGCGCGATCGTTTTCCTCAATGCGCAGCCAGGATGTCCCAGGCGGGAGCGATGCCCCGGCGTACATCCGAATAGGCGGTGAAGAGGCGCGTCATGCGTTCGGTGCCTTGCGGCGCCGGTGGTTCGGCCGTGCCAAGCTCGGGCGTCACCCAGTCGGCGATGCAATCGTCCATGGTGCGGTAGGCGCCGATGGCGACGGCGGCCATCATCGAAGCGCCGGCGGCGCCGGCCTCCTCTCGGCTGCTGACCCGCACCGGCGCGCCCAGCGCCGCGGCGAGCGTGCCGCGCAGCGCCACGGAGCGTGCTGCGCCGCCGCTGATGCGCAGTTCCGGCGGCAGGGCGCCCATGGCGGCGTAACAATCGCGCGTCGCCATGCCGAGGCCCTCGACGACGGCGCGCACGAGATCCGGGTAGCGATGGCGGCTGGCAAGGCCGGTGAAGTTGGCGCGTGCCCGGGCGTTGACGAAGGGGCCGCGCTCGCCGGCCTCGGAAATATAGGGGTGATAGAGGATGTTGCCGGGCCTGCTTTCGGCAAACCAGGGGTCGATCCGGGTGATCATCTCGTCAAGGCCGACGGGGATGCCGAATTCGCCGAGCAGGTCCGCGCCGAGTTGCAGCAGCCAGTCGAGATTGATCGTCGCGCCCATGTTGGTCTGGACCTGGGTGACGATGCCGGGGATCGGCAGGGTGATGACATAGCCGGTGCGCTCGGCGTTGAGCACCACGTCGCCGACGGGCTTTGCCAGCAGATGCACGCCGGTCGAACCGATGGCGGAGCAGGCGGCGTTGCGGCCTTCGCTGCGCACGCCCGCTCCGAGCGCCGTCATGACCATGTCGACATAACCGAGGCAGACGGGCGTGCCGGCCACGAGGCCGGAGGCGGCGGCCGCTTCGGCCGTCAGCGGATGTACGGTCTGCGTGCCCTCGATGACCTCCGGCAGCAGGCTGCGGCGATGGGTGAGGCCGAGGGCGGCGAGCACGTCATCGTCATAGCGGCGGGTGCGGAAATTGCCGAAGGTGAAGCTCACCTCGGACGGGTCGGTGGCGCGGATGCCGGTGAGGTTGAGGTAGAGCCAGTCCTTGCAGTGCATGGCCGTTTCGGCTTCGGCGAGCAACTCCGGGAAATACTGGTCCATATGGGCAAGCTGCGTGCCCTGCTGGCAGGTGTTGAGGCCGGTGCCTGTCGCCGAAAAGCGTACGCGGTCGGCGTCCGCAGCGGCCAGCCGCTCGACGGTCGGCGCGGCGCGGGCGTCGAGCCAGAGCCACGCGTCGCCGGCCGGCCGGTTTTCCGCGCCGACGAGCCAGGTGCCGTCGCCCTGGCCGGTGACGGCGATGGCGGCGGTGCGCTTGGCGAGGCCTTCGACCTTTTCGGCGAGGCTGCGCAGGGCGCGCGTGCAGTCGAGCCAGGTCTGGTCGAGCGACTGGGTGACGGCGCCGTCTTCGCCGGTCCTGTAGGTGTTGCGCACGGAAGCGCTGGCGATCTGGCGGCCGGCAAGCGTGAAGGCGACGGCCTTCATCACGGAAGTGCCCGCGTCGATGCCGATGATCAGGTCAGCCGCTTCAACCATGGCATGCACCCGCGGATCCCGCGACAGCCCGTGCCGCTTCGCCTGACCCGAAACAGAGCATTCGATCCTCCCGATAGTCTCTCGGCCTTAATGCGTGGTTTTCGGATCAGGGCCCGCCCGTCCGTACGGAATTTACCACGAACCTCCCGAATGTCGCCATGGAACATACCACAAAGTTATCATGTGTCTCGTAAAATTTTTCGAGCATCGAATTTTTTTTCAGATATTATAGGCGATGAGCATGTTCACGGGCGGCGGGCGGCTTTTGCAGCTCGTCCGCCGCTACCTTTCCCGTGCCATGG
Organism: Shinella sp. WSC3-e; assembly: GCF_945994535.1. Lineage (NCBI taxonomy): Bacteria > Pseudomonadati > Pseudomonadota > Alphaproteobacteria > Hyphomicrobiales > Rhizobiaceae > Shinella > Shinella sp. WSC3-e. The sequence goes on along the minus strand of NZ_OZ000530.1, from coordinate 3,254,146 downwards.
TGCCGGCATGCGGTCGCTGCCGCGTAGTCGCCGCTTGTGCTTCAATTTATGCTCAGTTTAATCAATGGTTTGATTGACTATCAATGCCGCCTGCCTGTTTGTGTCGGAGACCGCCCGGCAGTAGCGCTTCCTCCGTTCTGTCCTCTCTTGCAGGGGTGATTTCTTGAGTGTGGGCGTGGCGGAAGGAGATGCAGCGGGCAAAAAGGCCGATTGACAAGTTGTGTTAATTTAACATATACATTGCGACATATAACACATTTATACCGCAACTGCGAAAATGTGTGCACTGCAGCGCGAAGCCGGTGAGGAGACTGGCGGGCGCCGGCCATGGGAGGATGTCATGACCCTTTTTTCTCGGAAGAGAGCGCAGCCCGATGGCCGCAGCGCATATGCAGACGCGCGTGCGCCATCGGCGCCGTGCCGGAGCGCCCGCTAAAACTTCCTTCGTTCAATCGCAAGGCCCATCGACATGACTGACGCCACGCAATCGAAATCGCCCCAGCCCGCGCGAAACGTCCGTTGGATCGGTGTCGCCGCCGCGGTGCTGGTCGGCGCCATGATCTTCGACACGAAGATCGTGCGCATCGGCTCGGAAAACGACGTTCAGGTGCAAAGATTCTCGGCCGAGGCTTTCGGCGCCGAGCAGTTCCCGTTGATCAAGCAGAGCGTCGAGACGCGCGCTGTCGATGCCGTTGAGCTGGCGCAGGCGATCGCCGCCGACAGGAAGGCGGCCGGCGAGAAATACGGCGTCGCGACCTCGGTCGGGCCGGTGATCCCGGTCAAGTTCACCGGCACCGTCGGCGAACGCAAGGCGAACTACAATGTCGTCGCCGTCGAGGGCCTGCCGGCCGAGCTGACCCTGCGCGTGCAGACCGGGCCGGCGCTGAACGGCACGGACCTGCGCGATGCGACCGGCCAGATCGAATTCGGCCAGTTCAAGAACCAGATCGAATACCAGGACGCGGGATCCGCCATCAACAACGAGGTCAAGAAGGTCGTGCTCACCGGCATCGATCCGGCGGCGCTCACCGGCAAGACCGTCTCGGTGATCGGCGTCTTCAAGCTGGTCAATCCGAAGAGCTGGATCGTCACGCCCGTGAGGCTCGACGTCCAATGAGCGCGCTTGATCCCGGCCGAAAGGATGAGGTCGTGCTCGCCGCGCGCAACGTGGCGAAGGCCTATGGCAACATCCATGCCCTAAAGGGCGTCAATTTCGACATTCACCGCGGCCAGGTGACGACGCTGTTCGGCGAGAACGGCGCCGGCAAGTCGACGCTGATGAAAATCCTCTCCGGCGTGGTGCAGCCGACGTCCGGCGAAATCCTTCTCGATGGAGATCCGATCGTTTTCGCGTCATCCTCCCAAGCACGCGACCGCGGCATCTCCATCATCCATCAGGAGCTGAGCCTCGCGCCGAACATGAACGTCCGCGACAACATCTTCATGGGCCGCGAGATCATGACGGCGACGGGCGTGGATTTTTCGGAAGAAGAGCGCCAGACGCGGCTCCTGATGGCTGAACTCGAAGAGGATATCGATCCTCTTACCCCGGTCGAGGACCTGCGCCTCGGCCAGCAGCAGATCGTCGAGATCGCGCGGGCTCTTTCGGTCAATTCGCGCATCCTCATCATGGACGAGCCGACCTCGGCGCTCAGCGCCTCCGAAGTCGAGGTGCTGTTCAAGGTCATTCGGGACCTTACCAATCGCGGCGTCTCCATCGTCTATATCTCGCACCATCTCGAAGAGGCCCTGCAGATCACCAACCATGCGGTGGTGCTGCGCGACGGCGTGATGACGGCCTATGCCGAGCGCAAGGACATCGACCTCGAATGGATCGTCCGCCACATGGTCGGCGACAATTTCGATCTCGGCGTCCCGCCGGCCGGCTACGAGAAGGGCGATGTCGCACTCTCCATCGAAGGGCTGACGGTGCCCGATCCGGGCGGTGCCGGCTATGCGGTCGTCGACGGGCTTTCGCTTGCGGTGCGGGCGGGCGAGATCGTCTGCATCTATGGCCTGATGGGCGCGGGCCGCACGGAACTGCTCGAAACGGTCGCGGGCCGCCTCAAGGCGTCAGCCGGCAGGGTGGTGCTGAAGGGCCGCGACGTCACCGGGCAGTCCATCTCGCAGTGCATTCGCGACGGTCTCGTGCTCGTGCCGGAAGACCGGCAGCGCGACGGCCTGGTGCAGACCATGACGGTCGGCCGCAACCTGTCGCTCGCCAGCCTCGGCGCCTTCACGCGCGGGCTTTTCACCTCCCCCGCCCGCGAGGCGGGCCTCGTCGGCAACGCCATCCGCAAGGTGCACATCAAGACCGATGGCGGCGGGGCGGCGATCGGCTCGCTCTCCGGCGGCAACCAGCAGAAGGTGGTCATCGGCAAGATGCTGGCGACCGATCCCGACGTCATCTTGCTCGACGAGCCGAGCCGCGGCATCGACATCGGCGCCAAGGCCGAGGTCTTCAAGCTGCTCGCCGAGCGGGCAAAACAGGGTCTCGCCGTCGTCTACACAACGTCGGAGGTCGGCGAATGCCTCAGCATCGCCCACCGCATCCTCGTCATGCGGCGCGGCCGCATCTCCGCGGAATTCGGTCCCGACGTGACCAAGGAACAGATCATGGCCGCCTCCGGCGAAGCCGTGCATGCCCACTAGAGCGATCCCGGTTCACCGGAATTGCTCTGGGTTGTTGTTTTTATCGCATTCTCCGACGCCGAAGCGATGCTTCGGCTGGAAATGCACTAGGAGCGCTGAAGCAATGTCAGTCACACCTGCAATCGACACAAAGGCAGCGGCCGGAAGCGGCAAGCGCAAGAAGGGCTTCGTCGAGCTCCTGTTCGAAGGCCGCGCCTTCTTCGCGCTGATCGCCATCGTCGTCGTCTTCTCGCTGATGTCGCCGAACTATTTCACGGTCAGCAACTTCCTCATCATGGCCTCGCATGTGGCGATCTTCGGCCTGCTCGCCATCGGCATGCTGCTCGTCATCCTCAATGGCGGCATCGATCTTTCGGTCGGCTCGACGCTCGGGCTAGCCGGCGTCGTCGCGGGTTTTCTCATGCAGGGCGTGACTCTGCCGCAGCTCGGCGTCATCCTCTATCCCTCGGTCTGGGTCGTGGTGGTGCTGACCTGCCTGCTCGGCGCGGTGGTCGGGGCGGTCAATGGCGTGCTGATCGCCTATCTGCGCGTGCCCGCCTTCGTCGCGACGCTCGGCGTGCTCTATGTCGCCCGCGGCATCGCGCTCCTGATGACCAACGGCCTTACCTACAACAATCTCGGCGGCCGCCCGGAGCTCGGCAATACCGGTTTCGACTGGCTCGGCTTCAATCGTCTTGCCGGCGTGCCGATCGGCGTCCTCGTCCTGCTCGTTTTCGCGATCATCTGCCACATCCTCCTGACGCGCACGGCCTTCGGCCGCTGGCTCTATGCTTCCGGCGGCAACGAGCGGGCGGCGGAGCTTTCGGGCGTGCCGGTCAAGCGGGTCAAGATCACCGTCTATGTGCTTTCCGGCGTCTGTGCGGCCGTCGCGGGCCTGGTGCTTTCCTCGCAGCTCACCTCGGCCGGACCGACGGCGGGCACGACCTATGAACTGACGGCGATCGCCGCCGTGGTCATCGGCGGGGCGGCGCTGACGGGCGGGCGCGGCACGGTCATCGGCACCATGCTCGGCGCCTTCGTCATCGGCTTCCTGTCGGACGGCCTCGTGATCATCGGCGTTTCGGCCTACTGGCAGACGGTCTTCACCGGCGCCGTGATCGTCACCGCCGTTCTGTTGAACAGCATCAAATACGGCCGCCGCTAAGGTAAGCGGCGACTGACAGGAACTGACTGCGGCCGGGAGAGGCGGACCATCGAACGCCCGGCAGCGGAAAGTATTGCCGAAAATCGGCGCAACCGGACTCAACAAAGGGAGTGAGACCATGTTCAAAAAAGGTATGCGTGTACTCTTCGCAGCAACCGCCGTCGTGCCGTTGCTCTTCAGCTCCGCCTTCGCCGAAGGCCTGATGACGATCATCGTCAACGATCCGTCCAACCCCTATTGGTTCACGGAAGGCGAAGTCGCCAAGGCGACGGCGGAAAAGCTCGGCTATACCGCGAATGTCGGCGCCCACAAGGGGGACACCAACACCGAAAGCAACCTGATCGACACCGCGATCACCAACAAGTCGGTCGCCATCATCCTCGATCCGGCCAATGCCGACGGTTCGGTCGGCGCGGTCAAGAAGGCCGTCGCCGCGGGCATTCCGGTCATCCTCGTCAATGCCGAGATCAACCAGGAAGGCCTTGCCAAGGCGCAGCTCGTCTCGAACAACGCCCAGGGCGCGGCCCTCGGTGCGCAGCAATGGGTCGAGGCGGTCGGCGACAAGGGCAAATATGCCGAGCTCTTCGGCAATCCGGCCGACAACAATGCCGCGACGCGCTCGAACGGTTACGAGACCGTGCTGACGCAGTATCCGGACCTCGAAAAGGCCGCCAAGGAAGTCGCCGACTGGGACCGCACCAAGGGTCACGCCAAGATGCAGTCCATGCTGCAGGCGAATCCGGACATCATCGGCGTCATCAGCGGCAATGACGAAATGGCGCTCGGCGCCATCGCGGCACTGAAGGAGGCCGGCAAGCTGGAGCAGGTCAAGGTCGGCGGCTTCGACGGTTCGCCGGATGCGGTCGCCGCCATCAAGGCGGGCGAGTTGCAGTACACGGTTCTTCAGCCGGTCGCCGTCTTCTCCGAAGAGGCCGTCAAGCAGGCGGACAACGTGATCAAGAACGGCAGCACGGGTGCGGCGAGCGAGAAGCAGCTCTTCGATTGCCTGCTGATCACCAAGGACAATGTCGACAAGTACACCGCTCCCTTCGTTCTGAGCGAGTAATCGGCGCGGGGAGCGCCCCTGCGGGCGCTCTCCTTTCGCATCCCGGCGAGGTCCGGGGTCAGCTTGGCATTTCCCTTGCCGCCCGATACGAGATACGAAACGCTATCCTCGAAATATTGGCAGGGTCTCCGGTGAACAAGAAAGTCGACGTCAAGGATTTGCTTTCGGAAGAGCTGCCGAGCGACAGCCGGCATGCGCGCCAGCTGGTGCGCCGGCAGATGATCGCCGAGACGGTCATCGCCGAAGGCTCCATCCGCATCGAGGACCTGACCGAGCGCTTCGGCATCAGCCTGATGACGGCGCACCGCGATGTCGACGAACTCGTCAGCCGCGGCCTGTTCCGCAAGACGCGCGGCATCGTTTCCGCCGCGCCGACCAGCCTCATCGAATCCTCCGACGTCTACCGGGCGACGAAACAGGCCAAGGAGAAGAAGGCGATTGCCCGCGCCGCCATGCGCTTCGTCGAGCCGGGCCAGGCCATCTTTCTCGACGACGCCACCACCGTGCACGAGATGACCGCCTTCCTGCCGGCCAAGGTGCCGCTGACGGTCATCACCAATTCGCTCGTGCTCATCAACGAGTTGAAGGACGTCAACGACGTCAACCTCATCTGTCTCGGCGGCCAGTTCTACAATTGGTGCAATGCCTTCATGGGGCACATCACCACCAACGAGATCCGGCGCCTGAGGGCCGATACCGTCTTCATGTCGCTCTCGGCCATCGTCGATGACGTGGTCTATCACCAGTCGCCGGAGACGGTGGAGACAAAACGGGCCATGTTCGAGAGTTCCACCAAGCGTGTGCTCCTGGCCGATCACACCAAGTTCGAGCGGCGTGCGCTGCACCACTTTGCCGGGCTGCAGGAATTCGACGCCGTGATCGTCGACGAGGATATCCCCATCTCGCATCTCTCGCGCATGCGCTCGAAGGGCATCAACGTCATCGTGGCGGATGCCGAGCGTTCCGCCTGACCCCCCTTTGCTCTTTTCTCCCTTCGACCAATATTGCATCTTCGCGGCGTGATTGCCTGCGGGGAGGACCGGTATGACGAAGATTGTCGATGATCCCGAAACCTTTGCCTCGGCGGCGCTGGCGGGTTTCTCTCGGGTCTACGGACGTTACGTGCGGCTGGTGAAGGGTGGTGTGGTGCGCGCCACCGCGGTGCCGCGCGGAAAGGTTTCGGTCATCGTCGGCGGTGGATCCGGACATTATCCCGCCTTCGCCGGCTATGTCGGGCCGGGCATGGCGGACGCGGCCGTGGCGGGTGAGATCTTCGCCTCGCCCTCGACGGCAGCGGTCGCCCGGGTTTGCCGCAAGGCGGACTTTGGCGGCGGCATCCTGCTCGGCTTCGGCAATTATGCCGGCGATGTGCTCAATTTCGGCGTTGCGGCAGAGCGGTTGAGGGCGGAAGGTATCGACGTGCGCATCGTCACCGTGACGGACGACGTGGCGAGTGCGCCGGCGGATAGGCACCTGCAAAGGCGCGGCATCGCCGGCGATTTCCTCGTCTTCAAGGTGGCCGGCGCGGCGGCGGAGGCGGGGCTGTCCCTTAACGAGGTCGAGCGCGTGACGCGGCTCGCCAATGCGCGCACCTTCTCGTTCGGCGTCGCCTTCGGCGGCTGCACGCTGCCGGGTGCGACGGCGCCGCTCTTCACCGTGTCCAAGGGCATGATGGCGCTCGGCCTCGGCATCCATGGCGAGCCCGGCATCCGCGATACGCAGATCGTTCCGGCGGGCGACCTTGCAACGCTGCTGGTGGATACGGTGCTCGCCGAGCGTCCGGCCGGTGCGCGCCGCGCCGCCGTGCTGCTCAACGGCCTCGGCGCCACCAAGTATGAGGAACTGTTCGTGCTCTGGGGCGCGGTCGAGGGGCGGCTTGCGGCGGCCGGGGTCGATCTTGTCGCGCCCGAGGCCGGCGAATATGTCACCAGCCTCGACATGCAGGGCTGCTCGCTGACGGTGATGTGGCTCGACGAGGAACTGGAGCGCTTTTGGCTTGCGCCTTGCGATACGCCGGTCTTCCGACGCGGCGAGGGTTTTCAAACGCAGCCCGCCGCATTCGTCGAGGATGCCGGGGACGAGACGCCGGCTGTCGGCCCGGCTTCCGGCGCCTCGCGCGAGAGTGCCCGCTGCCTTGCCGGCATTCTCGAAGCCATGGTTTCGGCGCTGGAGGAGGCGGAGGCCGAACTCGGCCGGATCGATGCCTTTGCCGGCGATGGAGACCATGGCCAGGGCATGCGGCGCGGCGCCGCCGCCGCGCGGGATGCCATCCATCAGGCCGTGGTACGCGGCGCCGGTGCGAAAACGGCGCTGGCCGTCGCCGGTGATGCCTGGGCGGATCGGGCCGGCGGAACCTCCGGTGCGATCTGGGGCTTGCTGCTGCGGTCGTGGAGTTCCGCCTTCTCCGACGAGAAGGCCTTGCCGGAGGCCGATATCGTGCGGGGCGCGCGCCTGGCGCTCGATGACGTGATGCGTCTTGGCGGGGCGAAACCGGGCGACAAGACCCTCGTCGATGCCTTCGTACCCTTCGTCGCGGCGCTCGAAACGGCGAGGGCGGACGGCTTGTCCCTGAAGGATGCTTGGCGGAAGGCGAGCGTCACCTGCGAAGAGGCGGCCCAGGCCACCGCGCCGCTCTCGCCGCGGCTCGGCCGGGCGCGTCCGCTTGCCGAGCGCAGCATCGGCCATCCGGATGCCGGCGCCGTCTCGCTGGCCCTGGTCGCAAGGACGATCGCCAGCCGGCTTTGACGGGTTTCATCGTGCGTGCTTTCCCTTAAGGAGGCACGATATCAACATTCCTGCTGTGACATTGAGCCGAACGGCGCGTGACGTTCGGCTTTTTTCGTTTGTCGTTCCGGCAGTGAAGTCTCTGTATTTTCAGTGGTATGCCTTGGCCTGTTCGGCGTGCGCGTCGAAGCGATGCCGTGTTATGTTCATCGTGATATCACATATTCTAAGAGATAATCATTGACATATTATACCAGTTGGGAAATATAGGCCTGCGCCGGGTGCCCGGCGAAGGAAATTTCAGCCGGGCGACATGGAATCCGGCTGCCGCATTCAGGGAGGTCTTCGATGACATCGATCGCGCTGTTCGGTGCCGGTGGCAAAATGGGCTATCGGCTTGCCAAGAATCTCAAGGGCTCGCGCTTCGATGTCCGCCCCATCGAGGTGAGCGACGCCGGCCGGGCGCGGCTTGCCGACGATCTCGGCCTTTCCTGCGTTTCCGCCGATGAGGGCCTCGAAGGCGCCGACGTCGTCATCCTCGCGGTTCCCGATACGGCGATCGGCAAGGTCGCGGCCGGCATCGTCGACAAGCTGAAGCCGGGCACGATGGTCGTCGTGCTCGATGCGGCCGCCCCCTTCGCCGGCCACCTGCCGGAGCGCGCGGACCTCACCTATTTCGTTACGCATCCCTGCCATCCGCCGATCTTCAACGACGAGACGGACCCGGCCGCCAAGCGCGACTTCTTCGGCGGCATCGCTGCCAAGCAGCACATCGTGTCCGCGCTGATGCAGGGACCGGAAGAGACCTATGCGCTCGGCGAGGAGATCGCCAAGGCCATCTGGGCGCCGGTCATGCGCTCGCACCGTGTCACCGTCGAGCAGATGGCGCTGCTGGAGCCCGGCCTTTCAGAAACGGTCTGCGCCTCGCTGCTCGTCGTGATGCGCGAGGCGATGGACGAGTGCGTCCGGCGCGGCGTCGCCGAGGAGGCCGCCCGCGACTTCCTGCTCGGCCACATGAACGTGCTCGGCGCGGTCATCTTCGAAGAGACGCCCGGCGTCTTCTCCGACGCCTGCAACAAGGCGATCGAGTTCGGCAAGCCCGTGCTGATGAAGGACGACTGGAAGCGCGTCTTCGAGCCTGCGGAAATCGCGGCCAGCATCCGGCGCATCACCTGATGCCCGGCGGGTTCGCCCGCCGATGAACCAACTTGCACCGGGGCGGCCCTTTTCAATGGAGGAATGGCCGCTGGAGACACCGGTGCCTAACCGGGAGGAAAAACATGAACATTACCCGCAGACTGATCACCGTCGGTTTCGCCGCCGTCATGGCCGCCGGCGTCGCCATGCCGTCCTTCGCCGCCGATCTCATCGCCATCATCACGCCGAGCCACGACAACCCGTTCTTCAAGGCGGAAGCCGTCGGCGCGGAGGCGAAGGCCAAGGAACTCGGTTACGAGACGCTGGTCCTCGTGCATGACGACGACGCCAACAAGCAGTCGCAGCTCATCGACACGGCGATCGGCCGCGGCGCGAAGGCGATCATCCTCGACAATGCCGGCTCGGAAGCCTCGATCGCCGCCGTGCAGAAGGCGAAGGACGCGGGCGTTCCCTCCTTCCTGATCGACCGCGAGATCAACGCCACGGGCGTCGCCGTCTCGCAGATCGTCTCGAACAATTACCAGGGCGCGCAGCTCGGCGCGGAAGAGTTCGTCAGGCTGATGGGCGAGAAGGGCAACTATGTCGAGCTGCTCGGCCGCGAAGCCGATCTCAATGCCGGCATCCGCTCCAAGGGTTATCACGACGTCATCGACGAATATCCCGACATGAAGATGGTCGCCCAGCAGTCGGCCAACTGGAGCCAGACCGAAGGCTATTCCAAGATGGAGACGATCCTTCAGGCGAACCCCGATATCCAGGGCGTGATCGCCGGCAACGACACCATGGCCATGGGCGCGATAGCGGCGCTCCAGGCCGCCGGCCGCAAGGACGTCATCGTCGTCGGCTTCGACGGCTCGAACGACGTGCGCGACTCGATCAAGGCGGGCGGCATCAAGGCCACCGTCATGCAGCCGGCCTACGCCCAGGCCCAGCTCGCCGTCACCCAGGCGCATGAATACATCACGACCGGCAAGGCGCCGGCCGAGGAAAAGCAGCTCATGGACTGCGTGCTCATCACCGCGGACAACGCCGACAAGCTCGAAACCTTCGCGCTCTCGGAATAATCCTCCCCGCGAGGGTGCGAGGCGGGGTGCGGTCCCGCCTCGCATTTCTGTTCATGACGGAGAATGCCAATGCTGAGGTTTCAGGCTGCCTTTCCGGTCCTGCTTGCCGGCGCGCTGGCGCTCGGCGGCTGCAAGTTCGTCAAGACCGAGGACGAGCGGAAGCAGGCGGCGGCCGGCGCCTTCAATCCGGACAAGCTGGTCGCCGATATCTGGGACACCAGGGTCGTGCCCTATATCGAGGAGCGCGCCGGCCCGTTCCAGGAGGTTTCCGCCCTTGCGGCGAGCGACCTGAATGCCGCGGCTGAAAAATACGGCCACAAGGAAAAGCAGGGCAACGCGCCCTGGACCTTTGCGGCCAGGATCGACGGCGTGATCGTCGCCGAGGAGACGAAGTCGCGCGCGGCCTATGTCGACGTGGATGTTAACGGCGACAGGCAAGCGGATGTGCGTGTCTCGATCGGCCCGGCCATTCGCGGCACGGCGATCCGCGACAGCCTGAAGTTCGTGAATTTCAACGAGTTCAAGAACCAGATCGAATGGGCTCAGTACGGCAAGTCGTTCAACACCCATGTCAACGGCCTGCTTCTGGAAAAGCTGCCGCGGGAAAACCTGACGGGCAGGACGATCAAGGCGACCGGCGCCTATCCGCTGCCGGCCAAGGGCCAGTTGCCGCAATTCGTGCCCGTCACGATCACCGTCGGGGGTTGAGATGAGTGGCATCGACGACGGCGACGTCATTCTGGAACTCAAGGATATCACCAAGGCCTATTCCGGCATCGTGGCGCTGAAGAAGGCGGACCTGAAGCTGCGGCGAGGCGCGGTCAACGTGCTCGTCGGCGAGAACGGCGCGGGCAAGTCGACGATGATGCGCATCATCGCCGGCGTGGAGCGGCCGACGCTGGGCGAAATCTGGATGGACGGCGAGCGCATCCATTTGAACAGCCCCGCCGACGCGGTGCGCCACGGCATCGGCATCGTCTTCCAGGAACTGAACCTGTTCGGCAACCTCTCCGTTGCCGAGAACATCTTTGCGACGCGTGAGATCACAAGAGGCCTTCGCGGCATCGACCACAAGGCGCAGGTGGAGAAGGCCAACGAGTTCCTGAACCGTCTCGAAGCCGGCATTTCCGCCGATACGCTGGCGGAAGACCTGCCGATCGGCCAGCAGCAGCTCGTCGAGATCGCGCGCGCCGTCTCGCTCGACACGCGCATCCTCATCATGGACGAACCGACCTCGGCGCTCAGCGCGGCGGAGGTCGATGTGCTCTTCCGCGTCATCGCCGACCTCAAGGCGCGCGGCGTCGCCATCGTCTATATCTCGCACCGGCTGGAGGAGCTGATGCGTATCGGCGATTACATCACCGTCCTGAAGGACGGCCAGATCACCGGCCATGCCATGGTCAAGGATATCGATACACGCTGGATCGTGCGCTCGATGATCGGCTCGGACGCCAAGGATTTCGCGAAACAGATCGATCACGAGCCCGGCGCGGAAGTGTTTCGCACGGAAGAGATCTGCCTGCCGCGCGCGCAGGGCGGCTATGCGGTCGACCATGTCTCGATCGGCGTGCGCAAGGGCGAGATCCTCGGCATCTACGGCCTGATGGGCGCAGGGCGTTCGGAACTCTTCGAATGCATCATGGGCCGGCATGAGCACTATACGGGAAAGATCTTCATCGAAGGCGAGGAGCTGAAGGGGCGCGACACGACCCGGCGCATCCGCGAGGGCCTGGCGCTGATCCCGGAGGATCGTCAGCGCGAGGGCCTGGTGCAGTCCATGTCGATTGCCGACAACCTGTCCATGGCAAGCCTCGGCCAGTTCCTGAAGGGCGGATTCCATATCGACCTGAAGCTGGAGAAGACGGCGATCCTAGAGATGATCCGCAGCCTTTCGATCAAGGCGAAGAACCCGGAATTCGACGTTACCTCCATGTCCGGCGGAAACCAGCAGAAGGTCGTCATCGGCAAGGCGCTGATGACCGGGCCGAAGGTGCTTTTGATGGACGAGCCGAGCCGCGGCATCGATGTCGGGGCCAAGGCGGACGTCTTCCGCACCATGCGGCGGCTGGCGGGCGAGGGGCTCGCGATCCTCTTTTCCACCTCCGACCTCGAGGAGGTCATGGCGCTCTCCGACCGCATCGCCGTCATGAGCAACGGCCGCCTCGTGACGGTGGTGGACCGAAGGGACGCCACCGAGGACATGATCGTCTCGGCCTCCGCGGAGGGACATAAAACCAGAAGGATGCATGCGTGATGACGACAGCAACGCACACTGCCGCCGCCGGCAACCATCTCTCGACAGGCGCGGCCCTGCTCACGATCATGAAGCTCAGGACCTTCATCGCGCTCTTCGCGGTGATCATCTTCTTCTCGATCTTCGCGCCGAATTTCCTGTCGACCGCGAACATGATCCTGATGTCGAAGCACGCCACGCAGAACGCCTTCCTCGCCATCGGCATGACCTTCGTCATCATCACCGGCGGCATCGACCTTTCGGTCGGCTCGATCGTCGGCCTCTGCGGCATGATCGCCGGCGGGCTCATCATGTACGGCGTGGCGCTGCCGCTCGGCTACACGGTCTATTTCAACGTGGTCGAGGTGGCGATCATCGTCATGGCCGTCGGCATCCTGATCGGCGCGGTCAACGGCCTGCTCATCACCCGCCTCAACGTCGCGCCCTTCATCGCGACGCTCGGCACGCTCTATGTGGCGCGCGGCATGGCGCTGCTCTATTCCGACGGTCAGACCCTGCCCAATCTCACCGGGCGCGAAGACCTCGGCAACCAGGGTTTTTCCTATCTCGGCTCCGGTTCGATCCTCGGCCTGCCGGTCTCCGTCTGGATCCTGATCGTCGTCGCGCTGGGCGCGGCCTATTTCGCCCGCTTCGTGCCGCTCGGTCGGCATATCTTCGCGGTCGGCGGCAATGAGCGCGCCTCGCGCATGTCCGGCATCCGCGTCAACCGCGTGAAGATGTTCGTCTACATGTTCTCCGGTTTCTGCGCGGCGATCGTCGGCCTCATCATCTCCTCGGAACTAATGGCCTCGCACCCGGCGACCGGCACCAATCTCGAGCTGAACGCCATTGCGGCGGCCGTTCTCGGTGGTACATCCATGTCGGGTGGGCGCGGCACGATCGGTGGCACGATCATCGGCGCCTTCGTGATCGGCATTCTTTCCGACGGGTTGGTGATGATGGGGGTCAGTTCCTTCTGGCAGATGGTGATCAAGGGCCTCGTGATCATCGTGGCCGTCGTTGTCGACCAGGCGCAGCGCCGGCTGCAGCAGCGCGTCACCCTGATGCAGATGGCGAAGGCGGGCTGAGCATGAGGAAATTCAAGGGTGCGCTGATCGGCTGCGGCTTCTTCGCCGTCAACCAGATGCATGGCTGGCGGGACCTGCCGGAGGTGGAGATCGCGGCGATCTGCGACCGTGATCCGGAGCGGCTCAGCATCGTCGGCGACGAATTCGCCGTCGACAGGCGCTACCAGTCCGCGGAGGCGATGTTTTCCGATGGCGGCTTCGATTTCGTCGACATCGCCACCACGGTCGGCAGCCATCGCGCGCTTGTGGAACTTGCCGCACGGCACAAGGTTCCGGCGATCTGCCAGAAACCCTTCGCGCCGACGCTGGAGGATGCCAAGGCCATGGTCGTCGCCGCCGAGGCGGCCGGCATACCCTTGATGATCCATGAGAACTTCCGCTGGCAGACGCCGATCCTCGCCGTCAAGGCGGTGCTCGACAGCGGCGCGATCGGCGAACCTTTCTGGGGCCGCGTCTCCTTCCGCTCCGGCTTCGACGTCTTCTCCGGCCAGCCCTATCTCGCCAGGGGCAAGCGCTTCATCATCGAAGATCTCGGCATCCATTCGCTCGACATCGCCCGCTTCCTCTTCGGCGATGCCAGCCGCATGACGGCCCGCACGCGCCGCATCAACCCCGACATCGCCGGCGAGGACGTGGCGACGATGCTGCTCGACCATGACAGCGGCGTCACCTCGATCGTCGATGTCAGCTATGCGACGAAGCTGCCGGAAGAGCCGTTTCCGGAGACTTTCGTCGAGATCGACGGCAGCAGGGGCACGCTGCGGCTCGGCAAGGATTACAGGCTCGCGGTCCACGGGCCCGATGGCACGCGCGAAAACCGCGTCGCGCCGACCCTGCTGCCCTGGGCCTCGCGGCCCTGGCACAACATCCAGGAAAGCGTGGCGCTGATCCAGAAACACTGGGTCGAGCGGCTGGCTGCGGGCCGCGAGCCGGACACATCCGGCCGCGACAACCTCAAGACCTTCGCGCTGGTGGAGGCGGCCTATCTCAGTGCCGAACGCGGCGAGACGGTCGATCTCGGGGACCTGCTGGGATGAGCGAGGACCTGCTCCGGCTTTACGGCACAAGCGAGAAGGAGCCGGAAAGCCGGACGCTCATGGCGGGTGATCTGCACGTGGAGCTTCAGGACGGCAACCTGCGCACCCTGCGGTTTCGCGGCCATGAAGTGTTGCGCGCCATTGCCTTCCTCGTGCGCGACAAGGATTGGGGCACCTGCGGTGCCGCCATCGCCAACCTCGTGGTGGAGGAGACGGCAGCTGGCTTCTCCGTTCGCTACGATGCCCGCTTCAGCGCTCCCTCCGGCGCCAATCTCGACTGCGCTATCTCGATTGCCGGCAGCGCCGAGGGCGTGACCCTTTCCGCCGATTGCGTCAGCGATGCCGATTTCGAGACCGCCCGTGCCGGCTTCGTCGTACTGCATCCGGTCGTCGGCGTTGCGGGCGAGCCGGTCGAAATCCGCCACGGTGACGGCAGCATCGAGCGGGCCTTGTGGCCCGACCGGATCGAGCCCTGGCAGCCCTTCAAGGACATCGCCGCCATCACCCATCGCGTCGCGCCCGGCATTGCGGCGACGACGGAATTTTCCGGCGATGTCTTCGAGATGGAGGACCAGCGCAACTGGACCGACGGCTCCTACAAGACCTATGTGCGGCCGCTGGCCCTGCCCTGGCCCTATCGCGTGCCGAAGAACGAACCGTTCAGCCAGCGGATTTCCGTCGTGATCGAGGCGAGCGCCGACGCCGCGCCCGCGGCTAGCGCCGCGGATGCCGTCTCGCTGCGGCTGGCGCCGACGCCGCGCCGCTTCCCCGAGATGGGCGTCGGGCTCAGGCCGGAATGCCTTGCCGGGGAACGGGCTGCGCTTGATGTCCTGAAGATGGTGGGTGCACGGCACCTGATCGCCCATTTCGATCCTGCCGCCGGCCATGGCGTTGGCGCGTTGACCGGTTATGCGGAGATCGCCGCGCGGTCCGGCCTCAAGGTGACGCTGGAACTTGCCGTGCCATGCCAGCAGCCGCTCGATGAGGAGATGGCGGACATTGCGGCACTTGTCGGTAAGTCTGGGCTGAGACTCGACACGCTGTTCGTCTGCCCCGCGGTGGACCGGCAATCGACGCCGCCCGGCAGCACCTGGCCGGAATGCCCGCCGCTGGAGGCAGTCTATGCCGCGGCGCGGGCGGCCTTTCCGGGCGTGCGGCTCGGCGGCGGCATGATGAGCTATTTCACCGAGCTCAACCGGAAGCGCGTGCCGGGCGAATTGCTGGACTATATCAGCCATTGCACCAATCCGATCGTGCATGCGGCCGATGATCTTTCCGTCATGCAGACCTTCGAGGCGTTGCGCTTCGTCACACGTTCGGTGCGCGCGCTCTATGGCGACAGGCCTTACCGCATCGGCCCCTCGACGATCGCCATGCGGCAGAATCCCTACGGCAGCGCGACGAAGGACAATCCGGCGGGCGGCCGCATTCCCATGGCCGATGCGGACCCCCGTCACAACGGGGCATTCGGCGCGGCCTGGACGCTCGCCTATGCCGCGACGGTCGCTCCGGCCGGTCCGGAGGTGCTGACGCTGTCGACGCTGGCCGGACCATTCGGGCTCGTGGCGGGCGAGGGGGAGGCGACACCCAGAGGGGGGCTGCGGCCGCTCGCGCATGTGCTGGCGCGGCTCGGCAGCCTCTCGGGCGCAATGCTGGTCGCCGTCGAGACGTCCCGTCCGGATGCGGTGCTGGGCCTTGCCACGGCGGACCGGCTGCTGCTGGCGAACATCACGCGGGACATGCAGGCGGTTGTGCTTCCCGCATTGCCGCGCAAGGTGTCGCTGATCGGTGGCGATGGCACGGAGCTGCCGGCGGCCGAAAGGATCGGCCTGCCGCCCTATGGTGCGGTCGAGGTCGTGCTCTGAGCCCTATTTCTTGAGGGCATAGAGCGCGCGGGAGCGTTCGAGATGCTTGATCATCGCCTTTTCGGCAAGGTCGGCATCGCCCTTCTCGATGGTGCGGATGATTTCCTCGTGTTCGGCCAGCGTGAAATTCTCGCGGCCCGTCCAGATGAGCATTTCCGTATGATAGGACTTCAACCATCCCAGCATCGCGCCGCTGACGGCCGCGAAGATCGGATTGCCGGAAATCCGCGCGATGCACTGGTGAAACTCCATGTCCGCCTCGATGAAGGCGTCCGCGTCGCCGAGGCTCTGCTTCTGCTTGTCGAGCAGGGCGCGCAATTCGGCAATGTGGGCGGGACTCGCCTTGGCAGCGGCCTCGCGGATCATGCCGCGCTCGAAGAAGATGCGGGCGCTTTTCAGGTGCTCCAGCGTGTCCGAGGAGCCGGAGAGCATGAGCTTGGCCGGCAGGTCGACCTGGCGGATGATGGATTCGGCGGTGATGCGCAGCACCTTGGCGCGCTCGCCCTGCGAAATCTCGACCAGGCCCTTGCCGGCGAGCGCCTGCATCGCCTCGCGGATGGCCGGGCGGCCGACGCCATAGCGCTCCATCAGCTCGCGCTCGGATGGCATGTCGTCACCGGCCTTCAACTCGCCGGTCTCGATCATGTTCTTCAGCCGGGCGAAGACTTCGTCGGAGAGTTTCTTGCGGACGATCGGTTCGGAAGCGACGTTCATGGGGCACCTGGTTTCGACAGGTTTGAATATGCATCAAGTTCCATTGCCGCAACAGCTTTCGCGAATGTTGGCTTGCAATAACATAAATACTCATTATACCAGTTGATGTATTTGCACAAGCGGGACGCGGCAGAAGCGGGAGGAGAAAACGTGATCCGTCTGACCTATCGGATAGAAACCGCAGGTTCGCCCGAGGCCATGGCGCGGAAGATCGCCAGCGACCAGTCGACGGGCACCTTCGTGGCCTTGCCCGGCGAGACGGAGGAACTGAAGGCGCGTGTTGCGGCGCGCGTCGTCGCCATCCGTCCCCTGCCGCCCGTCGAGCGGGCCTCTTTCCCCGACGAGGCCGGTGGGGCCGGTCTCTTCCACCGGGCGGATGCCGATATCGATTTTCCGATGGATGCGGTCGGCACCGATCTTTCCGCGCTGATGACCATCGCGATCGGCGGCGTGTTCTCCATCAAGGGCATGACGGGCATCCGCATCGTCGGCATGAAGCTGCCGCCGGAATTCGCCGCCGCCCATCCCGGTCCGCAATTCGGCGTTCCCGGCAGTTTCGCGCTGACGGGCGTGACGGGCCGGCCGATCATCGGCACCATCGTCAAGCCGGCGCTCGGCCTGCGGCCGCACGAGACGGCCGAGATGGTCGGCGAACTGATCGAGGCGGGCGTCGATTTCATCAAGGACGACGAGAAGCTTATGAGCCCGGCCTATTCGCCGTTGAAGGACCGCGTGGCGGTGATCATGCCGAGGATCCTCGACCACGAGCAGAAGACCGGCAAGAAGGTGATGTATGCCTTCGGCATCAGCCATGCCGATCCCGACGAGATGATGCGAAACCATGACCTGGTGCTTGCGGCCGGCGGCAATTGCGCCGTGGTCAACATCAATTCCATCGGCTTCGGCGGCCTTTCCTTCCTGCGCAAGCGCTCCGGCCTCGTGCTGCATGCCCATCGCAACGGCTGGGATATCCTGACCCGCCATGCCGGCCTCGGCTTCGAATTTTCCGTCTGGCAGCAGTTCTGGCGGCTGCTCGGCGTCGACCAGTTCCAGATCAACGGCATCCGGGTGAAATACTGGGAGCCGGACGAGAGCTTCGTGCGCTCCTACGAGGCGGTGAGCACGCCGCTGTTTTCGGAAAGGGACGTGGCGCTGCCGGTCATCGGCTCCGGCCAATGGGGCGGGCAGGCGCCCGAGACGATCGCGGCGACGAGTGGCTCGACGGACCTCCTTTATCTGTGCGGCGGCGGCATCGTCAGCCATCCGGACGGACCGGGCGCGGGCGTGAAGGCCGTGCGGCAGGCCTGGGAGGCAGCCGTGGCGGGCGTGCCGCTTGAGACCTATGCAAAGGACCATGCCGAACTTGCGCAATCCATCGCAAAGTTTTCCGATGGCAAGGCGGCCTAGACCATGACGCGTCCCCTCATCAGCTACTACGGCGACGATTTCACCGGTTCGACCGACGTCATGGAAGCGCTCGCCTCGAACGGCGTGGAGACCGTGCTTTTCCTTGACGTGCCGGATGCGGATCTGCTGTCGCGATTTGCCGGCGCGCGGGCCTTCGGCCTTGCCGGCACCAGCCGCAGCGAGACGCCGGACTGGATGGACGTGCACCTTCGCACGGCCTTCGGCTGGCTGAAGACGCTCGATGCCGCGCTTTGCCACTACAAGGTCTGCTCGACCTTCGATTCCGCCCCCCATGTCGGCAATATCGGCAGGGCCATCGAGATCGGCCGCGCCATCTTCGGCAAGGCGACCGTGCCGCTCATCGTCGGCGCGCCGCAGATCCGCCGCTACACGGCCTTCGGGGAACTTTTCGCAGCCTATCAGGGGCGCAACTATCGCATCGATCGCCACCCGGTCATGGCGCGCCATCC
Organism: Shinella sp. WSC3-e; assembly: GCF_945994535.1. Lineage (NCBI taxonomy): Bacteria > Pseudomonadati > Pseudomonadota > Alphaproteobacteria > Hyphomicrobiales > Rhizobiaceae > Shinella > Shinella sp. WSC3-e. The sequence continues at coordinate 3,235,524 of NZ_OZ000530.1, read as the reverse complement.
GGTGACGCCGATGGACGAGGCCAACCTGCTGCTGCATCTCTCGCGGCAGACGACGCTCTCTTCCGCGCTCATCGACATGGTCGCGCTGCAGGCCGGCCAGCAGCCCGAGGAAGCCGATATCCTGCTCATCGACGTGCTCGACGCGGCGACGCAGGCCGCTGCCGGCGCATTGCTGTGGAACCGGCTGCGCGAAAGGAGCCGCTTCGCCTGCGGTTCCTCCGGCCTCGAATATGCCCTGATCCCGACCTGGCGGGATCAGGGCCTGATCGGGGAAAAGTCCCGCTTCCCGGTCGCCGGGCCGGTCGATCGCATCGCTGTCGTTTCGGGCAGCGTCTCGCCCACCACCGAGCGGCAGATCCGCCACGCGCTGGAAAACGGCTTTGCCGGGGTCACGCTCGATCCGCTTGCGCTGTCGGGCGAGGGGAGCGAGGCGGCGGTGGAGGCGGCCGTCGAGGCCGGTCTCGGTGTTCTGCGGGAAGGGCGCAGCGTGGTGCTCTACACCGCGCTCGGGCCGGCGGCGGATCGCGGCGGCGCGCTCGATTCCTCGACCGGCGCCCGCCATCGCCTCGGACGTGCGCTGGGACGTATCCAGTCGGAACTCGTCGCGCGTGCCGGGCTTGCCCGCGCGGTTGTCGCCGGCGGTGATACATCCAGCCATGCGCTCGGCGAGATGGGCATTGCGGCGCTTACGCTGAAAATGCCTTTGCCGCAGACGCCGGGCTCGCCGCTCTGCATCGCCCATGGCGGGGCGGCGGATGGCCTCGAGATCGCGCTGAAGGGCGGGCAGGTCGGTGGCGACGACTATTTTTCGATGATCCGCGCCGGCCGGACCTGATCGCATCGACCGCCATCACCTTGACCGGCAGGCCGCGCGTCAAATCCGGCTTTCCGGCTGCAATGCCCGGATTTGCGGAGGCCTCATGTCGGGAATTGCCGGTAGCACTCCTCCGCGATCTGCTGGAGCCGTTCGCGGGAAATGTCGCCGGTCACCGCGTAGCCGAGGTCGCCGTCGATCCAGTAGAAGGTCTCCACGCCGCTGGCGGCGGCGAAGCGGAAGCTCGTCGTCCGGTTTTCCTCATTGCGGGCGACGAGGACCGTGACACGCCGGCCAGTCTCGTCCTCGTACATGAACAGGGCGCCCGGCTTGTCGGTGACGGGAAGGAGGCGCCCGCCGACCAGCTTGAAGCCGATCGCCTTGAGGTCCGGGACCTTCAGGTCGTCGATGGCGAGGCGTTTTCCCAGCCAGCGCGCCAGATGTGCCTCCTCGTCGGCGAAGACCTCCACCGGATGGCGCACCTCGCTCGCATAGATGAGATAGGCGTTGCGCGCCTCGTGCGGCAGGGCATCCATGGCCGTCGCCGTCGCCGTCGGCGCCTTTTCGAAGAGCATCGGGCCGAAATGGCCGGCAAGGCCGCCGAGCATGAAGACGAGTGCGGCCGCGGCCGCCATCGCAAGGTGCGGTGTTGCGGCTTTCGTCGCGGCCCGGTGGCCGGCGACGAGCTGGAGATCGGAGGGGCGGGCCGTGGCATAGGCGGCAAAGGCGTCCCTCAGGCCGTCGTTCTGCGCCTGCCAGTCGGACACGCGGCGTGCGGCCTCGGGATTATGGGCAAGGTGGGCCTCCACGCGCTCGCGTTCGGCCGCATCCAGGAAGCCGTCGGCATAGGCGTGCAGGTCCGTTTCGGTCACGGGGCGGCTCTCGCTCATCGGGGGCTCCGCAGGTGAATGACGTTTTCGGCTGCCAGTTTCTCCCGCAGCATCTGCCGGGCGCGGGAGAGGCGCGACATGACGGTGCCGACAGGGACATCCAGGATTTCGGCCACTTCCTGATAGGTATGGCCCTCGACGGCGACCAGCATCAGCACCGCCCTTGCCTCCTTCGGCAGGGTATCGAGCGCCTGGACGAGGCGGTTCCTCGCCAGCGGATCGGAGGGCGGCACGCTTTCGGCGAGGCCCTCCGCCGCCTCGATGCCGACAGAGGGCCGCCGGGCAACGGCGCGGCGGGCATTGAGATGCAGGTTGGTCATGATCCGGTAGGCCCAGGCGCGGATGTTCGCACCGCGCCATTGCGTCCGGTGGCTGAGGGCCTTTTCGACACAGTCCTGCAACAGGTCCTCGCTCTCCGCGTCCGATCGCGTCAGGCTGCGGGAATAGCGCCGGAGCTGCGGCAGGAGGGCAAGGATCTCGGCGTCGAAGGAAAGGGCCGGGGTAGGAGCGCCCTCCCGCCCGCTACCCGCCTCGGCGCCATGCGGGTCAGGGCTTTGCGACATCCCAGACGCCGTTCACGCCGTCGCCGGTCGTATCGCCTTCCTTGGTATCCTTGATCCAGTAGTAGAGCGGCATGCCGTCCTTGGCCCATTGTTTCGCCCCGTCCTTGCGGGTGACGAGGGAATATGCACCCTCCGCCACCGCATCGGAAGCGGCGATGGCCGGCGGCCAGTTCGTCGCGCACTTGTCGTAGCAGTTCGAGGTGCCGGGCGTGTCGTTCTTGAAGGTGTAGAGGGTCATGCCCTTCTCGCCGGCAAGCACCTCGCCCTTGTCGGTCTTGACGGTCGCGAACGGTTCGGCGGCGAAGGCCGTGCCCGCAAGGGCCGCGACGGCGAATGGCACGAGGACTAGGAACTTCATGGTCGTCTCCCATCGTTACGGCGACTTTCCTGAGCCGCCCCTGCCAAGACACCGGTGCCTGCCCGATTATTCCCGGCGCCTTGAAAAAACCGACCGAGAACCGGACAGCGCCTCTTTATCTTTTCCTTACGTCGCCTTCCCGCCTTCCCAATCGAAACCTGATCCCGTCCGCTCCTAGTGTGCCGCCAGCATAAACAGGAGACGGCCATGTCCGATTTCATATTCCTCGCGCTTGGCTGCGCCACGTTCGTCGTGTTCGCCGCCTATGCCAGCGCGCTCGACCGGCTTTGAGGAGGCAACGGTGCTCGAACCCCTTTTCGGCCTTTTCGTCGCGCTTGTCCTCGGCGCCTATCTCGTGGTCACGCTGCTGCGGCCCGAACGCTTCTGATCTTCGAGGAGAAACCCTGATGACCATGATCGGGTGGCTGCAAATCGCCCTCTTCTTCCTCGCGGTGCTCGTCACGATCAAGCCGCTCGGACTGTACATGGCCCGCGTCTTTGCCGGAGAGCGCACCGCGCTGTCGCCGGTCCTCGGGCGCCTGGAGGCCGATCTCTACCGCATTTCCGGCATAAGCCCGAACAAGGAGCAGGGCTGGCTCGCCTATACGGCCTCGATGCTCGCCTTCTCCGTCGCCGGCTTCCTCGCGCTCTACGCGACCCTGTGCCTCCAGGCCCATCTGCCGCTCAATCCGCAGGGCTTTGCCGGCATGGCGCCGGACCTCGCCTTCAACACGGCCGTCTCCTTCGTCACCAACACCAACTGGCAGAACTATGGCGGGGAAACCACGCTCAGCCATTTCAGCCAGATGGCCGGGCTGACGGTGCAGAACTTCCTGTCCGCCGCAACGGGCATGGCGCTCGCCATGGCGCTGACACGGGCCTTCGTCCGCTCGAAGGCCGCAACGCTCGGCAATTTCTGGGTGGATATGACGCGGGCGGTGCTCTACGTGCTGCTGCCGATGGCGATCGTCGTCGCGCTCGCCTTCGTCGCCATGGGCTTGCCGCAGACGCTGGACGGTGCCGTGACGGCGACCACGCTCGAGGGCGCCAGCCAGACGATCGCGCTCGGCCCCGTCGCCTCGCAGGAGGCGATCAAGCAGCTCGGCACCAACGGCGGCGGCTTCTTCAACGTCAATGCCGCCCACCCTTTCGAGAACCCCACGACGTTCTCCAACTATCTCAACATCTTCGCCATGCTGTCGATCTCAGCCGCGCTGGTCTACACGTTCGGCCAGCTCGTCGGCAACCGTCGCCAGGGCTGGGCGATCATCAGCGCCATGGCGATCCTGCTGATTGCCGGCGTCGCCGCCATCTACTGGGCGGAAGCCGCGGGCAACCCGATCCTGACCGCCCTTGGCGTCGATGCCGCCGCCGGCAACATGGAGGGTAAGGAAGTGCGCTTCGGCCAGGCCATGACCGCGCTTTATGCCGCCGTCACGACCGGCCTTTCGGATGGTGGCGTCAACGGCATGCACGGCTCCTTCACCGGGCTTGGCGGGCTCGTGCCGATGTTCCTGATGCAGCTCGGCGAGGTCTTGCCGGGCGGCGTCGGGTCCGGTCTCTACGGCATGCTCGTCTTCGCGCTGCTTTCCGTCTTCGTGTCCGGCCTGATGGTCGGCCGCACGCCGGAATTCCTCGGCAAGAAGATCGAGGGCCGCGAGATGAAATATGCCATGCTCGCCGTGCTCGTCCTGCCGCTCGCCATCCTCGGCTTCACCGCGATCTCCGCCATGCTGCCCTTGGCCGTCGCCAGCATCGGCACGGCCGGCCCGCATGGCCTGTCGGAAATCCTCTATGCCTATACGTCCGCGGCCGCCAACAACGGCTCGGCCTTCGGCGGGCTGACGGGCAACACCGTCTGGTACAACACGACGCTCGGCATTGCCATGCTGCTCGGCCGCTTCGCCTATGTGGTGCCCGTCATGGCAATCGCCGGCTCGCTGGCGGCCAAGGTGAAGGTGCCGCCGTCGTCCGGCACCTTCCCGACGGACGGGCCGCTCTTCGTCGGCCTCCTCATCGGCATCATCCTCATTCTCGGCGGCCTGCAGTTCTTCCCCGCGCTTGCCCTCGGCCCCATCGTCGAGCACCTGGCGATGCTTGCCGGCCAGACCTTCTGAAGGAACAGACCATGTCAAAGGACCACCACGCGCCGGGCCTTCTCGACCCTGCCATCCTCCTGCCGGCCGCGCGCGACGCTTTCGCAAAGCTCGATCCGCGCCAGCTCGTGCGCAATCCGGTGATCTTCGTCACCGAGGCCGTCGCGGCCGTCGTCACCGTGCTCTTCCTGCGCGATCTCGTCACCGGCAGCGCGCAGGCCGGCTTTTCGGGCCAGATTGCCGCCTGGCTCTGGTTCACCGTGCTCTTCGCAACCTTCGCGGAGGCCGTTGCCGAGGGGCGGGGCCGTGCCCAGGCCGACAGCCTGAAGCGCACGAAGTCGGAACTCGTCGCCCGGCGGCGCACGGCCTCCGGCACGGTCGAGACGGTCCCGGCCACCAGCCTTGCCATCGGCGATATCGTGCTCGTCGCCGCCGGCGAGCTCATTCCCGGCGACGGCGAGGTGATCGAGGGCGTCGCCTCGGTCAATGAAAGCGCGATCACCGGCGAATCCGCTCCCGTGATCCGCGAATCCGGCGGCGACCGCTCGGCCGTCACCGGCGGCACGCAGGTGCTTTCCGACGAGATCACGGTGAGGATCACCGTCGCGCCCGGCTCCTCCTTCGTCGACCGCATGATCGCGCTCATCGAGGGTGCGCAGCGGCAGAAGACGCCGAACGAGATCGCGCTGTCGATACTGCTCTCGGGCCTGACGCTGATCTTCCTCTTCGTCTGCGTCGCCATCTGGGGGCTTGCGGGCTATTCCGGCACGGTGCTGACGGTCACCGTACTCGCCGCCCTTCTCGTCACGCTCATCCCGACGACCATCGGCGGCCTTCTCTCGGCCATCGGCATTGCCGGCATGGACCGCCTCGTGCGCTTCAACGTCATCGCCACCTCCGGGCGCGCGGTGGAGGCGGCAGGCGACGTCGACACGCTGCTGCTCGACAAGACCGGCACCATCACCTTCGGCAACCGCATGGCGAGCGACTTCCTGCCGGCACCGGGCGTAAGCCCCTCGGACCTGGCCGAAGCCGCGCTGCTTGCCAGCCTGTCCGACGAGACGCCCGAGGGCCGGTCGATCGTGGCGCTTGCCACGGGTGAATTTTCGGTGGTGATGCCGCGGGTGCGCTTCGATGCCGTGATCGAGTTCACGGCAGAGACCCGCCTTTCCGGCGTCGATCTCGGCGGCCGGCGGCTGCGCAAGGGTGCGGTCGACGCCGTGCTGCGCTTTGCCGGCCTTCAGGAGGACGATGCGCCGGCCGAGTTCCGCCGCGCCGTCGAGACGATCGCGCGCAGCGGCGGCACGCCGCTCGCGGTTGCCGATGGCTCGCGCCTGCTCGGCGTCATCCACCTCAAGGACATCGTCAAGCCGGGCATCAAGGAGCGTTTCGCGGCGCTGCGCGCCATGGGCATCCGCACCGTCATGGTGACGGGCGACAACCCAGTGACGGCCGCGGCCATCGCCTCGGAAGCCGGCGTCGACGATTTTCTCGCCCAGGCGACGCCGGAGGACAAGCTCGCCTATATCCGCCGCGAACAGCAGGGCGGCCGTCTGATCGCCATGTGCGGCGACGGCACCAACGACGCCCCGGCGCTCGCCCAGGCGGATGTCGGCGTCGCCATGCAGACCGGCACGCAGGCGGCCCGCGAGGCGGCGAACATGGTAGACCTCGATTCCAGCCCGACCAAGCTCATCGAGATCGTCGAGATCGGCAAGCAGTTGCTGATGACGCGCGGTTCGCTGACCACCTTCTCGATCGCCAACGACGTCGCCAAATATTTCGCGATCATCCCGGCCCTCTTCGTCGCCACCTATCCGGCGCTCAATGCGCTCAACATCATGCACCTCGCCTCGCCGCAGTCGGCCATCCTCTCGGCCGTCATCTTCAACGCGCTGATCATCGTGGCGCTCATTCCGCTGGCCCTGCGCGGCGTCGCCTATCGTCCGGCGGGGGCGGCCGCGCTGCTGCGCCGCAACCTCCTCGTCTATGGTCTCGGTGGCCTTGTCCTGCCTTTTGCAGGCATCAAGGCTATCGATCTTGCCGTCAGCGCCCTAAATCTGGTGTGATCATGCTGAAACAACTTCGCCCGGCCTTCACCCTCGTCCTCGCCCTGACGGCGCTTCTCGGCCTTGCCTATCCGCTCGCCGTGACCGGCATCGCGCAGGCCCTGATGCCGGCTGCCGCCAATGGTTCGCTCGTCGAAAGGAACGGGGTGGTGGTGGGCTCCGACCTAATCGGCCAGGCCTTCGCCTCGGACAGATATTTCTGGCCGCGTCCTTCGGCGACGGGGCCGGAAGCCTACAACGCGGCTGCCTCGTCCGGCTCGAACCTCGGCACGACCTCGGCCAAGCTCAGGGATCGTGTCGCGGCGGATGTCGACCGGCTGACGGCGACGGGCATGGCGGTGCCGATCCCGGCCGATGCGGTCACGACCTCCGGTTCGGGCCTCGATCCGCATATCTCGCCCGATTTCGCGCGGGCGCAGGTCGCGCGGGTTGCAAAGGCGCGGGGCATGGAGGAAACGACGGTCGAGGCGCTTGTCGGGCGGCAGGTCGAAGGCCGGCTCCTGGGCGTGTTCGGCGAACCGCGGGTGAACGTGCTGCAGCTCAACATGGCGCTCGACGCGCTCGGATCATGAGAAGACGAATGGCGGACGACGACAGCCGCAGGCCGGACCCCGACACATTGCTTGCCCTGGCTGAGAAAGACCGCCGGGGCAAGTTGACCGTTTTCCTGGGGGCCGCTCCCGGCGTCGGCAAGACCTATGCCATGCTGTCGCGCGCCGGCCGCCTCAAGGCCGAGGGCGTCGATGTCGTCGTCGGCCTCGTCGAGACCCATGGGCGCGGGGAGACAGCCGCCCTGCTGGACGGGCTGGAGGTTCTGCCGCGCAGACAGATCACCCATCGTGGCCGCGGGCTGGAGGAATTCGATCTCGATGGGGCGCTTGCCCGCCGCCCGCGCATCGTGCTCGTCGACGAGCTGGCCCATTCCAACCCGGAGGGAAGCCGGCATCCCAAGCGCTACCAGGATATCGAGGAGCTGATCGCGGCCGGCATCGATGTCTGGACGGCGCTGAACATCCAGCATCTCGAAAGCCTTGCCGACCTTGTCGCGCAGATCACCGGTGTCACGGTGCGCGAACGCGTGCCCGACGTCGTCCTGAAGAAGGCCGACGAGATCCTGCTCGTCGACCTGCCGCCGACAGAGCTGATCGAGCGGCTGAAGGAGGGCAAGGTCTACCTGCCGGACAGCGCCAGCCGCGCCATCGACCGCTTTTTCCGGCTGGGCAACCTGACGGCGTTGCGCGAGCTTGCGCTGCGGCGCGCGGCCGACCGGGTCGACGACCAGATGGTCGACTATCTCAAGCAGCATGCGATCGAAGGCCCCTGGGCGACGGGCGAGCGCCTACTCGTCTGCGTCGGGCCGGACGACTTGTCGGAAAAGGTCGTGCGCGTGGCGAGCCGGCTTGCCTCCGGCCTCAATGCACCCTGGATCGTCGTGTCGATCGAGCGGGCGGACCGGGAGGTCGGCACGACCGAGCACCTGCATCGCATCGAGGCGCTGTTCCGGCTCGCCGAGCAGCTCGGCGCGGAGACGCGCCGGGTGGTCGGCAACGATTTCGTCGAGGAGATCCTGAAGCTGGCGCGCCGCGAGCACGCGACGCAGATCGTCATCGGCGCCCGGCGCGATCGCGGCTGGCGACGGTTCGTCTCACCGTCCCTGCCCGATGCGCTCTCGCGCAAGGCGGCCGGCCTCGGCGTCTATTTCGTGACGCCCGACAGGAAGGAGAGGGCGCCGGTGCCGGCGCGGCTCGCGCTTCCGGCCATCGCTTCGTTCCGGCAATCGGCGCTCATCGCGGGGGCCTTCGTCGTCGCCACGGCGGCGGTGGGCAAGCTGGTCTATCTCTTTGCCGAGCTGCCGAACATCTCGCTGCTCTTCCTGCTTGCCGTGCTCGGTGCGGCGGTGCTGGGCGGGTATGCCTCCGCCTTCATCGCCGCTTTCCTTTCGGCGCTCGCCTACAACTTCCTCTTCATCGACCCGCTGCACACCTTTACGATCACCGCGCCGCACGAGGTGTTCGCGCTGATCGTCTTCCTGTCGGTCGCCATCATCGCCGGCGGCTTCGCCTCGCGCATCAAGGAGCAGGCGGAGGTCGCCCGCGTGCGCGCAACGGCGCTGCAATCGCTCTACGATTTCTCGCGAAAGCTTTCGACGACGGGCAAGGCCGACGATGCGAACTGGGTGGCGGTGTCGCATCTGCAGGCGAGCCTCAAGCGCAATATCGTGCTGCTCCTGCCGGAGAAAAACGATCTCAAGGTCGCCGCCGTCTGGCCGCCGGATACCGAGCTCGACGTCACCGACTTCACGGCGGCGCGCTGGACCTGCGACAAGCAGGAGAAGGCCGGCTTCGGCACCGGCACCCTGCCGAACAGCCGCTTCGAATTCCGCCCGCTGATGGGGCCGCACGGTCTTGTCGGCGTCTGCGGCATCCAGCAGGGAGAGGAGCGCCTTGACCTCAATGCGGAGCGGGCGTTGTCCGCCATCCTAGACCAGACGGCGATCGCGCTCGACCGGGCGCGGCTTTCGGAGGAGAGCGTGATGCAGGCGGCCAAGCTCGAGGGGGAGCGCTACCGGGAGGCGTTGCTCTCCTCGATCTCGCATGACCTCAGGACGCCGCTCGCCACCATCATGGGTGCCGTCACGAGCCTGCGCCAGCTCGGCGAGCGCATGACCGCCGAGAGCCGCGACGATCTTCTGCAGTCGATCGAGGAGGAGGGCAGCCGCATGAGCCGCTTCGTCTCCAACCTGCTCGACATGACGCGCATCGAATCCGGCACGCTGAAACCCAAGGGTGACTGGGTCGACGTCTCCGACGTCGTGCAGTCCGCCGTGGAGCGGGCGCGCAAGTATTTTCCCGGCAAGACGATCGAGACCGGCATTGCGGCCGACCTGCCGCTCATCGAGGGCGACAGCGTGCTGCTCGGCCAGGTTCTATTCAACCTGCTCGACAATGCGGTAAAATATGGCGGCGGCGAGCCGGTCAATGTCTATGCGCGGCGGGACGGGCAGGATGTGCTCATCTCCGTCACCGATCTCGGCAGGGGCATTCCGCCGGCCGAGATCGACCGTGTCTTCGAGAAATTCTACCGTCGGGGCAGGCCGGACGGCCGCGCGCCGGGAACGGGCCTCGGCCTTTCCATCGCCCGCGGCTTCGTCGAGGCGATGGGCGGCAGGATCCACGCGGAAAGCCCGGCGGTGAAGAAGAAGGGCACGCGCATCGTCATCCGCTTTCCCGCGGGTGAAAAGGCAAGGACTGGCAAGGCGACATGACGAACGAGCGCATTCTGGTGGTGGACGACGAGCCGCAGATCCAGCGGTTCCTCAAGCCTGCCCTCAAGGCGGCGGGCTACGACGTGGTGGAGGCGGCGACCGGCGGCGAGGCGCTGAAGGCGGTGGCGACGGCCGCGCCCGATCTCGTCATCCTCGATCTCGGCCTGCCGGACATGGACGGCAAGGAGGTCGTCACCAGCCTGCGCGGCTGGACGCAGATCCCGATCATCATTCTCTCCGCCCGCGAGCGGGAGAGCGAGAAGATCGCGGCCCTCGATCTCGGCGCCGACGACTATATCGAAAAACCCTTCGGCATCGGCGAGCTCACCGCCCGCATCCGCAATGCGCTGCGCCATCGCGAGCGGGCGGAGGCGGCCCCGGCGACGCTCGTCACCGATGGCCTCGTCATCGACACGGTGCGGCGGCTGGTGTCGCGAAACGGGGAGGCGATCCGGCTGACGCCCAAGGAATACGATCTCCTCACGCTGCTCGCGCGGCATGCCGGGCGGGTCGTCACGCACAAGACGTTGCTGACCTCCGTCTGGGGGCCGGCGCATGGCGAGGACCTGCATTATCTCCGCGTCTTCATCGGCCAGCTACGCCAGAAGATCGAGCGCGAGCCGACCCGTCCGGCCGTCGTGCGCACGGAACCGGGCGTCGGATACCGGCTCGTCGTCGAGGGCGACTGAGTTTCTAGAGCATTCCGGTTCACCGGAAATGCTCTCGATTCTTGCTCTTTCCGCATTATCCGACGCCGAAGCGACTTCGCTTCGGCTGGAAATGCTCGAAACCTCGTCAGCCGATCTTCTCGACGATGGGAGGGATCTGCACGACGGTGAGGTCCGTCGCGCCGGAATCGATGATGCCGAACACGGCCTCCAGCATTTTCGGCACGTCCTGCCGGACCATCTCGATATGGTCGCCGAGCATGGCGACGAAGGGGTCCCAGTCGAAGCAGCCGAGCTGCGGCACCCGGTCGGCATAGTGGCCGGAGCGGCGGATCCAGCGCATCACCCCTTCCAGCGAGATGGTGGAGTTGACGAACATGCCGCGCGGCAGCGGGCTGAGCCGCTCGGCAAGCTGCCGCATGGCGCTCTCCGCCTTTTCGGGGGCATAGCCGCAGGTCAGCATCAGTGTTTCGTCGACCGTGACGCCGGCCTCGGCATGGGCATCGCGAAAGCCCCGCACGCGCTCCATCGTGTTGTGGTCCGTGCCACGCCCGCCGACGAAGAGCAGGGGCGTCTTCTCGCCATATTCCTTCTCGCAATTGGCGAGCACGCGGCGCGTCAGCTCCAGCGCGCCGCCATAGTTGTCGGAGATGACCGAGGGTGCGCGCGCCCCGGGCAGGTCGAGATTGATGGTGCGCACACCGGCGGCGGCGCAAAGATCGACGATGCGGTCCGGATCGGTCGCGCCCGTGGCGATCAGGCAATCGACCTGGTAGGAAAGCATGGCGCGGGCCGCCTCCACCTCCAGCGCCGGGTCGCGCCGCGTGCAGGTGATGATCGGGAAGAGGCCGCGTTCGCGCGCCAGCGTCTCGAACTGCTCGACGATCGAGCCGAAATAGCGGTTGTCGTATTTCGGCACGATCATGCCGATGATCTTCGAGCGCTCGCGGCGCAGCACGCTCGCCTGCATGTTGAGCGCGTAGCCCTGTTCTTCGGCGAGTTTGGTGATCTTGTCGGCAAGCTTCGCGCTGATGCGCCGCTTCTTCCAGTTGCCGTTCAAAACGGCGCTGACGGCGCTGGCCGAGGTGCCCGCCAGCTCTGCCAGATCGTAGATGGTCGTCCTTTTCGTCTGCGTCGTCCTGTTCACATGTCCTCTCCGTTTCACGGGCCACCTTGACACCAATGGCGATTGGTGGCAATTCTTGCTTCATCGATTGAGCAAGCATGCTCCATCGATGAAGTTGCCTGAACAGCAAGGCTGACCCAAGGGAGGAGTCAGACGGAGCATCGACGAACCGGACGTTGCGGCATTGCCGCGGCGAACGATGATCTGCGCCCTTTCGATGCGTGGAGGCCGTCGGTCCTGTCGCCCTGGGCGGCTTGAGGGAACTGGCGAAAAATCAACCGTGGAGGAACCCAATGAAGACGCTTACCCATCTGCTCGCCTCGACCGGCCTCGTCCTGTCGCTCGGCAGTGCCGCCCTTGCCCAGGAAGGGGCGACCGTCGCCTTCCTGATGCCCGACCAGGCCTCGACCCGCTACGAGCAGCACGACTATCCCGGCTTCAAGGCCGAGATGGAGAAGCTGTGCCCGAGCTGCACGGTGATCTACCAGAACGCCAATGCCGACGTCGCGCTCCAGCAGCAGCAGTTCAACTCGGTGATCGCCCAGGGCGCCAAGGTCGTCGTGCTCGATCCGGTCGATTCCGCCGCCGCCGCGGCGCTCGTCGAGATCGCCCAGTCGCAGGACGTCAAGGTCATCGCCTATGACCGCCCGATCCCGGACAAGCCGGCCGACTACTACGTCTCCTTCGACAACCAGGGTATCGGCCAGGCCATCGCGCAGTCGCTCGTCGACCACCTGAAGGCCAAGGGCGTTCCGGACGGTGCCGGCGTTCTTCAGATCAACGGCTCGCCGACCGACGCGGCCGCCGGCCTCATCCGCGACGGCATCGATTCCGCGCTCGACGCCTCGCCCTACAAGACGCTCGCCGAATTCGACACCCCGGACTGGGCGCCGCCGAAGGCGCAGGAATGGGCGGCCGGCCAGATCACCCGCTTCGGCGACGAGATCAAGGGCATCGTCGCGGCGAACGACGGCACGGGCGGCGGCGCGATCGCGGCGCTGAAGGCGGCCGGCGTCAAGGAAATGCCGCCGGTGACCGGCAATGACGCGACCATCGCGGCACTGCAGCTCATCATTTCGGGCGACCAGTACAACACGATCTCCAAGCCGTCCGAGATCGTGGCCGCCGCAGCGGCGAATGTCGCCGTCCAGCTCTTGAAGGGCGAAACGCCGGAAGCCACCCACAAGCTCTACGAAACGCCCTCGCAGCTCTTCGTTCCGGCGGTGGTGACGGCGGAGAACATCAAGGCCGAGATCTTCGACAAGGGCATCAACAAGCCGGAGGAAGTGTGCACCGGCGAATATGTTGAAGGTTGCCGCAAACTGGGCATCATCCAGTAAGCGTCGCCATCCGTGTCCGGCCGCTTTTGCGGCCGGGCATTCCGATCCGCCGTAAGTCTGAAGGTTCTGGGGCCATGACAGCCACGCTTCAAAATGCTCCCGCCAAGGGAGAACCGGTGCTGCGTCTTCGCGGCGTGTCCAAGAATTTCGGGGCCGTCTCCGCCTTGACGGATATCGAGCTCGACGTGAAGGCCGGCGAGGTCGTCGCGCTGGTCGGCGACAACGGGGCCGGCAAGTCGACGCTGGTCAAGGTGCTCGCCGGCGTGCACCAGCCCTCTTCGGGCACGATCGAATTCTGCGGCCAGCAGGTGACGCTCGACAGCCCCGCCAAGGCGCTGGACCTCGGCATCGCCACCGTTTTCCAGGACCTCGCGCTCTGCGAGAACCTCGATGTCGTCGCCAACCTCTTCCTCGGCCACGAGATGTCGCCTTGGGCGCTCGACGAAGTGGCCATGGAAGTGCGCGCCTGGACGCTGCTGCGCGAGCTTGCCGCGCGCATTCCGTCCGTGCGCGAGCCGATCGCCTCGCTCTCCGGCGGTCAGCGCCAGACGGTCGCCATCGCCCGCTCTCTGCTGCTCAACCCGAGGCTCATCATGCTGGACGAGCCGACGGCCGCCCTCGGCGTGGCGCAGACGGCTGAGGTGCTGAACCTCATCGAGCGCGTGCGCGACCGCGGCCTCGGCGTCATCATCATCAGCCACAACATGGAGGACGTGCGGGCCGTCGCCGATCGCATCGTCGTGCTCCGGCTCGGACGCAACAACGGCATCTTCACGCCGGATTCGTCCAACCAGGAACTCGTTTCCGCCATTACCGGCGCGACGGACAATTCCGTCTCGCGCCGCGCCGAGCGCAAGTCCCATGTCCAGGAAAACCACGGGGGTGCCGCATGAGCCAGAACTCTTCCCAGCCGATGCTGGACCGCAGCGACGAGCGCGTACGCCATGACGACAGCCTTTCCGCCATGGCGCGCGGCTTCATCGACCGCGTGCGCTCCGGCGACCTCGGCATGCTGCCGGTCGCCGTCGGCCTCGTCGTCATCTCCGTCGTCTTTTCCGCGCTGAACCCGATCTTCCTTGCGCCGAACAACCTCGTGAACCTCCTGTTCGATTGTGCCACCGTCGGCGTCATCTCGCTCGGCATCGTCTGCGTGCTGGTGCTCGGCGAGATCGACCTCTCGGTCGGCTCGATGAGCGGCCTCGCCTCCGCCATGGTCGGCGTGCTCTGGGTGAATCAGGGCTGGCCGATCGTCGGGGCCATCCTTGCCGCCCTCGTGGTCGGCGCGGCCGTCGGCCTCCTCTATGCCACGCTCTACAACCGGCTTGGCATGCCGAGCTTCGTCGCGACGCTCGCCGGCCTGCTGGCGCTGCTCGGCATGCAGCTCTACATCCTCGGCCCGACGGGCTCGATCAACCTGCCCTATGCCTCCTCGCTGGTGCGTTTCGGTCAGATCCTCATCATGCCCGACTGGCTGTCCTACACGCTGGCGCTGGTTCCCGGCCTTGTGATGATCGGCCGGGGCCTTCGCACCCGCACCCAGCGCCTTGCCGCCAACCTCTCGGCCCAGCCGATGCGGGCGCTGATCCTGAAGGCCGTCGTGCTGACGGCCGCGCTGGAAATCGCCGTCTTCTACCTTAATCTCGGCCGCGGCATTCCGTGGATGTTCGCGCTCTTCATCGCGCTCGCCGTCATCCTCAACTATGCGCTGACGCGCACGAAATGGGGCCGTTCCATGTTCGCCGTCGGCGGCAACAAGGAGGCGGCGCGCCGTTCGGGCATCAATGTGCGCCGCATCTACATGAGCGCCTTCATGCTCTGCTCGACGCTCGCGGCGCTCGGCGGCATCCTCTCGGCCTCGCGCCTTGCCTCCTCCAGCCAGCAGGCCGGCACAGGCGACGTCAACCTCAACGCCATCGCCGCAGCGGTCATCGGCGGCACCAGCCTCTTCGGCGGACGCGGCAGCGCCTATTCGGCTCTCCTCGGCATCATCGTGATCCAGGCGATCTCGAACGGCCTGACGCTGCTCAACCTCTCGTCGTCGCTGCGCTACATGATCACCGGCGGCGTCCTTGCCATCGCCGTCATCGTCGATTCGCTCGCCCGACGCTCGCGCGTCAGCCACGGCCGCGCCTAACGAATACTGGAATGGAGTTCTAGATCATGGCTGACCTCATGAAGGGCAAGATCGCCGCCATCACCGGTGCCGCCTCCGGCATCGGCCTCGAATGCGCCAGGACCCTCCTTGCCGAAGGGGCGACGGTGGTGCTCGTCGACCGGGCGCAGGACAAGCTGGAACAGCTCTGCAAGGAGCTGGGCCCGAATGCCCTGCCGCTCGTCGTCGACCTCCTGAACCCGCAGGACGTCTCGGGCATGCTGCCGCGCATCCTCGACATTGCCGGTGGGCTCGACGTCTTCCACGCCAATGCCGGCGCCTATATCGGCGGGCCGGTGGCGGAGGGGGATCCCGACGCCTGGGACCGCATGCTGAACCTCAACATCAACGCGGCCTTCCGCTCCGTTCATGCGGTGCTGCCCTACATGATCGGGAAGAAGACGGGCGACATCCTCTTCACCTCGTCGATCGCCGGTGTCGTGCCGGTCGTCTGGGAGCCGATCTACACGGCCTCGAAATTCGCGGTGCAGGCCTTCGTGCATTCGACGCGCCGGCAGGTGGCACAGCACGGCGTGCGTGTCGGTGCGGTGCTGCCCGGCCCCGTAGTGACGGCGCTGCTCGACGACTGGCCGAAGGAGAAGATGGACGAGGCGCTGGCCAATGGCAGCCTGATGCAGCCGAAGGAGGTGGCCGACGCCGTGCTCTTCATGCTGACACGGCCGCGCAATGTCACGGTCCGCGACCTGGTTATCCTGCCGAACAGCGTCGATCTCTGAAGCAAAGTCCGCGGGCGGCATGGGGCCGCCTGCCCGAGGAACTCCTGATTGCAGGCGGTAGACCCATGAGCACTCCATCCTCCGCACGCCCCGCGGGCGGCGAACGCTACCTTGTCGGCGTCGATGTCGGTACGGGAAGCGCCCGAGCCGGCCTCTTCGACATGACCGGCCGCATGCTGGCCTCGGGAAAACGCGACATCTCGCTGTTTCGCGAACCCGGCGCGATGGTCGAGCAGTCGAGCACGGAGATCTGGGCCGCCGTCTGCGCTTCGGTGCGCGAGGCCGTCGCTAAGGCTGGTGTCGCGCCCGGACAGGTCGCGAGCCTCGGCTTCGACGCGACGTGCTCGCTCGTCGTGCTGGGAGAAGGGGGAAAGCCGTTGCCCGTCGGCCCGTCGGAAGATCCGGAGCGCGACATCATCGTCTGGATGGACCACCGGGCGGTCGCGCAGGTCGAACGCATCAATGCCAAGGGGCACGATGTGCTGCGCTATGTCGGCGGCATCATCTCGCCGGAGATGGAGACGCCGAAACTGCTGTGGCTGAAGGAGAACCGCCCGCAGGTCTTCGATGCCGCCTGGCAGTTCTTCGACCTTGCAGACTTCCTGACCTGGCGCGCGACGGACGATCTTGCGCGCTCCACCTGCACCGTCACCTGCAAATGGACCTATCTCGCGCATGAAAAACGCTGGGATCCGAGCTACTTCCATGGCATCGGCCTCGGGGTCCTCGCGGAGGAGGATTTCGCCCGCATCGGCCAGCGTGTCGTCGAGCCGGGCACGCCGCTCGGCAGCGGCCTGACGGCACGGGCGGCGGCGGAACTCGGCCTTGTCGCCGGCACGCCGGTCGGCGCCGGCATGATCGATGCCCATGCGGGCGGCATCGGCACGGTGGGGGTGGACGGCCCGCCGGAAAACAATCTCGGCTATGTCTTCGGCACCTCTTCCTGCACCATGACCTCAACCCGCGAGCCGGTCTTCGTGCCGGGCGTCTGGGGTCCGTACTATTCCGCCATGGTGCCGGGCATGTGGCTGAACGAAGGGGGGCAATCGGCGGCCGGCGCGGCCATCGAGCAGCTCTTGTCCTTCCACCCGGCGGCCGGCGAGGCCGCGGCGCTGGCGAAGGCACGGGGCCTTTCCCTGCCTGTCTTCCTGGCAGGGCTTGCGGCGGAGGGGGCGCCGACGCTTTCGGCCGTGGCTGGGCTGGCGGACGGCCTGCATGTCGTGCCGGAATTCCTCGGCAACCGCGCCCCCTTCGCCGATCCGCATGCGCGTGCGGCGATCGTCGGCCTCGGCATGGAGCGGGACCTCGCCAATCTCGTTTCGCTCTACGTTGCCGGGCTTTGCGGCATCGGTTATGGCCTGCGCCAGATCATCGATGCGCAGGCGGCCGCCGGTGCGCCGATCGACAGGATCGTGATCAGCGGCGGTGCGGGCCAGCTCGATCTCATCCGCCAGCTCCTGTCGGACGCGACGGGAAAGACATTGCTCGCAACACGGGCGGAAGAGCCGGTGCTGCTCGGCGCCGCCATTCTCGGCAGTGTCGCCGCCGGTGCCTTCCCGGACGTGCGCGCGGCGATGGCGGCCCTTTCGGCGACCGACCGCACCTTTCGGCCGGCCGGCGCGGACATCGCGGCCCTGCATGCCAAGCGCTACGACGCCTTCACGCGGCTGCAGGCATTGGCACGGGCGATCCGGTAGGCGCCTGTTTTTTCGCGGCGCCGCCTGGTGGCCTGCAGAAACGGCCTCAGGCGCTGACGAAGAGGGCGACAGGCTCGCCTGCAAGTGCCTCGGCGAGCGGCATGCCGCTGCCCAGCACCAATCGGCGGTCGTCAAGCACGGATCGCACCGTTTGGCCGTAGAAGCGATCGGGGATGGTGATGGAAATTCCCCGCGTGGCGTCCTCCGTCAGGCGCAGGCTGCCGGGGGGTGTCTTGCCGAAGGTGTGGTGCGGGACCACGGTGATGGCGAAGGCCTGCGGCGCGCCGCGCAGGAAGGCGAGGGCCTGGGCCCCGCCATCCGAAAGGTCCACGGGAAGGTAGGGGCCGGCGAACGGACCATCCGGGTCTTTCGCCCGCATGGCGAGGACGGTCGCGACCAGCCATTGTTTGTAGGAAGCGAAGGACGCCCGCGTCGCGGCCGGCTTTTCCGGCATGACGCGGGAGGGCGTGTCGAACATCCGGGCGCCGGCCTGCCGCAAGGAGAAGTCGCCGCGTTCGCTGCCCTGCCGGATGTCCGGGATGCCCGGCATGGTCAGCTTGATCAGCGTCTGTGCGAGAGAGTTCATCAGCCCGGCATCCACGAAGGGCGAGAGTGTCGTGTCGAGCTCCCGGAGAAATGCGTCGTTGCCGAACAGGCCTTCGATGACGCCGGCCAGCACCTGCGCAGGATTGCTGCCCGATGCGTAGCCATGCGGGCTGACTTGCCCTTCGCTTCTTATGAAGATCTTCAGATCGGCGGCAAGGGACCGGATCGCCGCGGTATCCTGAAGGCCCGTGGCCGGCCAGAGGGCTGCGATCGCATTGTGGAGCAGCCGTTCCGTATCCGGCTCGGGAGCAGCCCGGCCGGCGTGGCTGCGGATCATGTCGGCGCTGAGGGCGGACCAGCGTTGCCGCGCCGCGTGCCAGCGGTCCGGCGCCTCGGCGAGGGCATTGAGCCTGGCCCTGGCGTCTCCGCCATAGGCAACACCGGACGGGGATATCGCGGACAGGCCATGCGGCATGGTTTCGGCACGGGCCTGCATCACCGCGTGAAACGCCGCGGGGCCGTCCGCCGGCTCGCTCGGCCGGCCGGCGGCATTCTCCCGGGAGAAAAGCAGGTCATCCGGCGCCCCTGCTGTCACGCAGCCGCTCAATTGCTGGAAGCGGGCGCGGAATTCGGCGCAGCCCGCCAGAGTGGCCGGTATCTTGTCGTCGGCCAGCAACTCCCAGATGAAATCGATCGCCTCGCGGACCTCCGGCCGGTTGCCCTCCTGTGCCTGCTGCCGGGCTGTCGCGATGACCTCGCGGTCGCGTTCGCTGACATGCGTGGCCGTCGCATAGGTCCGCGCGACCGGCAGGGCGACGATCAGGGCGCGGATCGCCTCGGCAAGGGCGCTGCGGGAGAGGTCGGCGTGGGACTGGTCGGCGAGAGCCTTCGCCAGGAGGGTCAGGCGGGCAGCCTCGCCTTCGAGTTCCGTCCCGAAGATCTGCCGCTTGCCGGCCTCCCTCGCCGTTTCCGTCCGCGGACTGCCATCGGGAGGACTGGATGCCTGGTGGGGATGACTGGCCATTATATCCGTGAGGGCTGTGATGATCTCGCCCCCGGTCGTGCCGTGGACCGGCCATTCCGCGGCAAGCTGTTCGCTTCCCGCAAGGTGCTTGTCGACGATCAGGTAGGCGGAGCCGACGGCAGCGCGCAGCCGCTGCAGATAGGCATGCGGATCGGCGAACCCGTCGATATGCAGGATGGCCAGCCCGTCCACCGTGCCTTCGCGGACGAGGTCGAGGACCAGCCGGTGGCTGTCGTCGAAAACCCGGGCATCCTCGAGGCGCAGCCGGACAAGGTCGGCGGAGCCGCACAGACGCCGGTGCGCCGTCTTTCGTTCCACCAGCCGCCATAGTTGTGCCGCGTGAATCGCCGTGATCCGCCCGGGGTCGCGCGAGATTTCGGCAAGCATCCGGGCAACGACCTCCTGCTCGTCGATGAAGGCGAGCGGGCCGGCAAGGGCGGCCGCGCCTTCGAAGGCCGCCGCCGGGGCGGTGACCAGGAGCAGTTCCTCATATGCGGCAAGTGCCTGCCGGCACGTCTCGGGATGCAGGGGATAGAAGGAGCCGCGATAATGCAGCGCCAGGATGTCCCGCTCCGGGTCCAGTGCGAGGCGGATCGCGCCGTTCGCGACCTCCGTTGCGAAATCCTTTTCGAGAACGGGCAAGGCCAGCTTTTTCGACCAGTCGATGTCGAAATGTCGGGAAAACGGGCTTTGCTCGCCCCAGGTGACGACGCTGTGCCACCAGGGATTTTCGAGGCTCGCGGCCATGTGGTTCGGCGCGATGTCGAGGAGGAGGCCGAGGCCGCGTGCCTTAAGATCGCCGGCAAGCCGGCGCAGGCCATCGAGACCGCCGAGGGCGGGATCGATCGCGTTTGGATCGACGATATCGTGGCCGTTGGACGAGCCCGTCACGACCGTCATCACCGGCGAGGCGTGGAGATGGCTGATGCCGAGATGCTGGAGATAGGGCACCAGTTGACGCGCCCTCCCGAAGTCCATGCCATTTCGGAACTGGAGGCGATAGGTGGAGGAAGGGCGGGTCATAGGGTCCTGGAATGTGCGTTTTCTCGCCCAGAAAACGCAAATCCTCCCGAATTGTTCCAAAGCGTCTTGTGGGTGCGTTCCCCGTCTCGCTTCGTCTGCCTGCCGGTTGGGAAAGAGGGCGGCGAGATGGGCGGGGGGCGTTATGAGGCAGTGTGCCTTTCGTGCGCGAAGTGCCGCCTGAGGATGTCGAGGACCTCATTTGCGAGCTCGCCGACGATGCCGTTCTGTTCCCAGGAGTAGAGCGAGGCGATGACCGGCGGTTCCGGCGGGAAATCGGTGAAGGGCCTGACGCGCCACCCTTTCGCGGCATCGACGGGCAGCAGCGAGAGGCCGAGGCCGGCCTCGATGGCCATCAGCACGTTGCGCAGGCTGGCGGAGGTGAAGGCGACATACCAGCGCCGCCGTTCCCGTTCCAGCCGCTCGAACATGGCGTCCCGGTAGAGCCCGCCCAGCGGAAAAGTGACGAGCGGGACGGGGTCGGGCAGGTCCGCCGGTGCATCCAGCGCGGTGAACCAGGCGATCGGTTCCGCGAAGCTTGCCCAGCTGTCGGTGCTCGGCGTGTCCTCCTTGAGTACGACGATGTCGAGTTCGCCGGAGCGGTAGCGCCGCGCGAGGTCGGCGCGCAGCCCCGTGGTGACGTCGAGGCGCGCCTCCTTGTGGCGCTTGGCGAAGGCGGCGAAGGCATGGGCCATTTCGGGCGTCGCAATGTCATCGGGCATGCCGATGCGCACCGATGTGGTGCCGGAGGTCTCGGCAACCAGCGTCAGCGCCTCGGTCTGCAGCGCGAGGATGCGCCGGGCGTGGCCGAGCAGGCGCTCGCCCGTCACGGTCAGGCGCACCGGCCGCGCGGCACGGTCGACCAGTTCCCGGCCGATCACCTCCTCGAGGCGTGCGATCTGCTGGCTCATCGTCGATTGGGTCATGTGCAGGCGGTCGGCCGCGGCGGTGAAGCTGCCGGCATCGGCAATCGCCACGAAAGCCCGGAGCAGGCGCGGATCGAGCACGGGATCTCCATCGAAAATCAGAATGTTAGCTATCTAAACATCTAATTTGCGCATGATTCAAGCGGGTGATAGCGGTAGGCGATGCCGGCGGCTGCGCTTCCGGCCCGACACGTCTTTTCAGTAGGAAAGTCGAACCATGACGGATACGCGCTCCGGCCGCGATTGGGCAATGCTTGCACTGGTGGTCCTGATCGGCCTCAACCTCCGGCCCTTCCTCGCGGCCCCGGCGCCGATCCTCATGGAGATCGGCGCGGATACCGGCCTCGGTTATGGCGGCATCGCGATGCTGACGCTGCTGCCGATGGTCCTGATGGGCCTCGGCGCCTTCGTGGCGCCGGGTCTTCTGGTGCGGCTCGGCGCGCGGCGTGGCCTGTTGATCGCGCTGGCCGTGCTCTTCGCCGGCTCGGCGCTGCGCCTCGTTGTGTGGGACGGCCTGTCGCTGATCGTGACGGCGGCGCTTTGCGGCATCGGCGTCGCCTTCATCCAGGCGGCCTTTCCCGGCATCATCAAGGCGCGCTTCCCGACAAGCGTGCCGGTGGTGACGGGGCTCTATTCGGCAATGATCATGGCCGGCGGCGCCTTCGGGGCGCGGCTGATGCCGGTGCTCGTGCATGCCGGCTACGGCTGGCGGGCGGCGCTCGCCTGGCTGGCGCTGCCGGTTGCGATCGCGCTCGCCGCGTCCTGGCGCATCCTGCCGGCCGTGCCGTCGAGCCGGCCCGACGGCGCTCTGGCGCGGCAGCTCCTGCGCCGGCCGAGGACCTGGGCTCTGATGGGTGCCTTCGGGCTGGTCAATGCCGGCTATTGCTCGATGATCGCCTGGCTTTCGCCCTATTACCAGGCGCAGGGCTGGACGAGTGCCGACAGCAGCGGCCTTGTCGCGATCATGGCGATCTGCCAGGCCGTCGCCGCGCTCGGCCTTCCCATCCTGGCGCGCGGCAATGTCGACCGCCGCCGCTGGCTCTGGCTGACGATCTTCTTCCAGGCCGCAGGCTTCTTCGGCCTTGCGAGCCTTCCCGGCATGGCGCCGGCCGTGTGGGCCGGGCTGTGCGGCGCGGGCCTCGGCGGCAGCTTCGCGCTTGCCATCGTCACGGCGCTCGACCACCTGCCGCAGCCGGAACAGGCCGGTGCGCTGGCCGCGCTGATGCAGGGCGGCGGCTTCCTGATCGCCGCGCTCGGCCCCTATGCGATGGCGCTGCTGCACGACTGGACGGGCGGCTTTGCGGCGGGCTGGGGGCTGCATCTCGGCTGCGTGCTGGCAACGGCGCTGCTCTATCTGCGCTTCGACCCGCGGCACTATCCGGTGGCGATGCCCCTTGCTCCATGACCGGAAACCCGCGCCGGGCGCGGGTTTCTTTGCAAGGATATCAGGCCTAACGGCGGCCGCCGAAGGGGCGCAGGTTCATGTGGCGGTTGACGTCCTTGTAGAGCAGGTAGCGGAACGGGCCGGGGCCACCGGCATAGCAGGCCTGCGGGCAGAAGGCGCGCAGCCACATGAAGTCGCCGGCCTCCACCTCCACCCAGTCCTGGTTCAGGCGATAGACGGCCTTGCCCTGCAGCACGTAGAGCCCGTGCTCCATGACGTGGGTTTCCGCGAAGGGAATGACGGCGCCGGGCATCAGCGTGACGATCGTCACATGCATGTCATGACGCAGGTCGTTGGGATCGACGAAGCGCGTCGTCGCCCAGCCGCCGTTCGTGCCCGGCATGGCGGCGGGGGTGATGTCCTTCTCGTTGAGGATCAGCGGATCGGGATGGGCAAGGCCATCGACGGCCTCATAGGCCTTGCGGATCCAGTGGAAGCGGGCATGGGCACCGGAGCGGTTGCGCAGCGACCATTTCAGGGCCGGCGGCAGGAAGGCGTAGCCGCCCGGCTGCAGCGTGTGCTTGCCGGTCGGCAGCGTCAGCTCCACCTCGCCATCGACGACGAAGAGTACGCCCTCGGCCTCGGGATCCTGTTCCGGCCGATCGCTCCCGCCGCCCGGCGCCACTTCCATGACATATTGCGAGAAGGTCTCTGCAAAGCCGGAAAGCGGGCGGGCGATGACCCAGCAGCGCGTGTCGTTCCAGAAGGGCAGGAAGCTGGTGACGATGTCCTGCATCACCCCCTTTGGGATCACCGCATAGGCCTCGGTGAAGACGGCGCGGCCGGTCAGGAGGTCGCTCTGCGGGGGGTGCCCGCCGAGGGAGGAGTAGTAGCTTCGTTGCATCGTCTCAGGCCCTTTGGTTGCGTGTTTCCGGTGGTCTTCGGCGGGCGTTCGTCGCCCGCTCATCTCTTCGCGCCGGCCTTTTCCAGCAGCGCGGCGATCTCGCCATAGCCGCGGCCGCGGGCGTGCTGGAGCGGGCTGACGCCGTCATTGTCGGCAAGCTCGACATCGGCGCCGGCGGCGATCAGCAGCGCGACGATCTCGACATGGCGCGGCCCGCCGTCGCCGAGGATGATCGCCTCCAGGAGCGCCGTCCAGCCGAGGCGGTTGACATGGTCGACATCGGTGCCGGCCTTGATCAGCGTGTCGACGGTCTCGACATGGCCGCGCTCGGCGGCCGGAATGATGGCGGTGCCGCCGTAGCGGTTGACGCTCTTGAGATCGGCGCCGTGGGCCAGCGTCAGCTTCAGGATCTCGAGATGGCCGCGCGCGCCGGCATAGAGATAGGGGCTGTCGCTGATATCGTCCTTGGCATTGACGTCGGCGCCGGCCTCGATCAGCGCGCGGGCGGCGTCCACCTTGTTGCCGTGCGTGGCGACGAGCAGCGCCGTCGCGCCGCGGGCATCCCGCGCGTCGATGCTGGCGCCCTTGGCAAGCAGCGTCTTGATGGCGGCGACATCGTCGGCGGCGGCTGCCTTGTGCAGTTGCGTATCCATGGCGTTTTCGGCGGCAAGAAGGGGAGGGCAGAGGGCCGCGAGGAAGAGCCAGGCCGACAGCAGGGCAAGTTTCAGCATGCGCGTTCCCGTTGGTTCACGGCGGCAAATTAGCAGGGGTGGATGCCATTAGAAAATTAAATGTGTAAATCCACATCATGCACAAGATGGAACTTGCGCGCACCGCACCGGCCGTGAAGACGGGCATGGCCTTTCGCGCTCCTCCGTCACCGGGCAAAGAAAACCCGGAGCGGATCGCTCCGCCCCGGGTTTCCGCCCCCGCCCCGAAAGAAGGGCCGTTACAGGCCCGCTGCCGCGATCGCCGCGTCCATGCGCTCGCGGGCCTTCTTCGGCAGCTTGCCGGTCTTGACCGCGTCGAGATTGGCCGGCGCATCGCCGACGACCACCACGCCCACCATGCCCATGCCGACATGCGGCGTGCACTTGACGCCATAGGCGCCGGCCTTGTCGAGGGTGATCTTGAAGTTCTCGTTGATCTTGCTCTTGAAGGCCTCCGCCCCCTCGGGGATCATGCCCTTGATCGTCTCGACATTGTGTCCCTTGTCGGTGGGGATGAAGGTGATGGTATCGCCGGGGGCGACCTTCACGAAGGCCGGCTCGAACACCATGGCACCCTCGGCGCCCTTGTTCAGCATATGCACTTCGAAATCTGCCGCTGCTGCCGGAAGCGCAAGCGCCAGAATGACTGCTGCCGCGCCGACGATGCTCTTTGCCATGGTACGCACTGGAATTCTCCTTGCTGACGAACGTCTCTCGTTCATGAGCTAGGAAGTAGACCCGCCGGCGGTCCCGCTCTTTGACTTTAATCAAACAACGCGGCGATGGCGCGTGGCGTCCTGTCGCAGGTCCTGCAGGCGCCCTTGAGGGGCGCCGGCAGGTGCCGGGCGTGGCGCCGTTTCCGACCCGCTTTCAGGCGACCGCGAAGGCGACTTCGTCCAGTCCGTCGATATGCGCCAGCATCCTGTCGCCCCTTGCCACCGCGCCGACGCCGGCCGGCGTGCCCGCGAAGATCAGGTCGCCGGGCTTCAGGGTGAAGAGGCGCGAGAGGTAGGCGATCATTTCCGGTACCTTCCAGATCATCTGGTTGAGGTTGCCGTCCTGGCGGACCGTATCGTTGACCGTGAGCCGGATCGCGCCTTCGCCCGGATGGCCGATGTCGGCGGCGGGGTGGATCGGCCCGCAGGGGGCGGAATACTCGAAGGCCTTTGCGACCTCCCAGGGCCGGCCGTGTTTCTTCGCCTCCGCCTGCAGGTCGCGGCGCGTCATGTCGAGACCGACGGCATAGCCGTAGACGCAGGCGAGCGCCCGCTCGACGGGAATGTCCGTGCCGCCGCCGTGAAGCGCGACGACCAGCTCGACCTCGTGGTGCACGTCGCGGCTGGCGGCGGGATAGGGAAAGGCGCTGCCCGGCGGCACCAGCGTGTCGGGATTCTTCTGGAAGAAGAAGGGCGGCTCCTTGTCGGGGTCATGGCCCATTTCGATGGCGTGGTCTGCGAAGTTGCGCCCGACGCAATAGATCCGGTGAACCGGAAAGAGCGCGGCGCTGCCCCGGATCGGCAGGCAGGGGACGGGCGTGGGCGGAAAAAGAAGGTTCGTGTCGGATGTGGATGTTTCAGGCGTCATGGGCTGTTGCACTTTCGCTGGCTGGCTTCACCGGCGACGCTAGCATGCCGGGCAGCCGCAATCGATCCGTTGACGCTGTTCCATGCGGCCCGGCGCATTGCGCAGGCCGGAAAAATCGCGGATAGAGGCAGGATGACGAACGGTGCCCCTCTGGACATGAACATTCCCGACGAAACGAAGGATGCCCTGCCGCGCGAACGCCGCCGGTCGCTGGCCATCGGCCTCCTGAAAGCGCGCGAGGCGGTGATGAGCCATTTCCGGCCGATCCTTGCCGATCACGACGTGACCGAGCAGCAATGGCGGGTGATCCGCGCGCTTTCGGAAGCCGGTACCCTCGATGCGACGGAGGTGGCGGAGAAGGCCTTCATCCTGGCGCCGAGCCTGACGCGCATGCTGCGGTCGCTGGAGGAGCGCGGCCTGATCACCCGGCACAAGGACAGGGAAGACGGCCGCCGCGTGCTGCTGCGGCTCGCGCCGGCCGGCCAGGCGGTCATCGACGAGGTCATGCCGGATTCCCGCCGCGTCTATGCGGATATCGACGCCCGTTTCGGCGCGGAGCGCGTCGAGGAACTGCTCGACATGCTGGAAGAGCTCGCCGCCCTCAAGCTCGACGGCAAGGCGGGCGGCGAGGAATAGGGCAATTCCGGATCAGTAGACCCTGGCGCCGGCCGGTGCCTCCGCCGGCTCGGCGGCCTTGAAATCGGCGAGCAGCTTCGTCGTGGCATTGGCGAGCAGCGTCACGTCATTGCCGATGGCGACAAAGGTGGCGCCGAGCTCCAGGTAGTGCTTGGCAAGCCCGAGGTCGCCGATCAGGATGCCCGCCGCCTTGCCGTGTGCCTGGATCTTCTTCAGCGCCTTTTCCACCTCGGCCTGCACTTCGGGCGCGCCCGGCCTGCCTAGGAAGCCCATGTCGGCGGCAAGGTCGGCCGGGCCGATGAAGACGCCGTCGACGCCCTCGGTTCCGGCGATGTCGTCGAGCGCCTCCAGCCCGGTGCGGTTTTCGACCTGCAGCAGCAGGCAGATTTCCGCGTTCGCCGTCTGCAGATAGTCCGCCGTGCGGTTGAAGGCGGAGGCTCTGGCGAGCGCCGCGCCGACGCCGCGCACGCCATGCGGCGGATAGCGCACGGCCTTCACCATCGCCTCGGCCATCGCCTCGCTGTCGACCATCGGGATGAGCAGCGTCTGCGCGCCGATATCCAGCAATTGCTTGATGATCCAGGTCTCGCCGACCGGCGGGCGGATGACGGCGTGGCTTGCCGTGCCCTTCATCGCCTGGAGCTGCGAGACGAGCAGCGGCACATCGTTCGGCGCGTGCTCGGCATCGAGCAGCAGCCAGTCGTAGCCGGCCTCGGCGCAGATCTCGACCGTGTAGGGATTGGCGAGCGCCTGCCAGAGGCCGATCTGCGCGTGGCCTTCGCGGAGCGCCTGCTTGAAGCGGTTTTTCGGAGCGGGCATCTTTCCACCTCAGGCGAAGAACAGGCTGACGGTGCCGTAGGGGCCGAAATCGCCGACGATCGTATCGCGGTGACGGGCTTCCACCGGCCGGATGAACGAACCGGCGAGCACGATCTGGCCGGCCTCGATGCCGTCGCCATACTGCGCGAGCCGGTTGGCGAGCCAGGCGACGCCGCGCGCCGGCTGGTTGAGCACGCCGGCGCCGAGGCCGGTTTCCTCGACCTCCGCATTGCGGCTGACGATGGCGCCCATCCAGCGCATGTCGATCGCGTCCGGCCGCACCGCGCGCCCGCCGGTGACGATGCCGGCATTGGCGGCATTGTCGGAGATCGTGTCGAAGATGGTGCGTGCCTTCTTCGTTTCGGGGTCGACGCGCAGGATGCGCGTGTCGAGGATTTCCAGCGCCGGGGTGACGTAGTCCGTGGCGTTCAGCACGTCGAAGATGGTGATGCCCGGCCCTTTCAGCGGCGCCTTCATCACGAAGGCGATCTCTGCCTCGACGCGCGGCTGGATGAAGCGGCCGGCCGGCACGGTCGCGCCGTCCTCGAAGACCATGTCGTCGAAGAGCACGCCGGAATCCGGGATGTCGATGTTCAGCGCATATTGCATGGCCTTGGAGGTGAGGCCGATCTTCCAGCCGATCACCCGGCGACCGTCGGCGATCTTCTTCTTCACCCAGGCCCCCTGGATCGCATAGGCGTCGTCCATGGTGATGCCGGGGTGCTTCAGCGAGAGAAGGCCGGTCTGGATGCGGGTGCGCTCGGCCTCGTCGAGGCTGGCCGCGGCGGCGTGGATCTCCTCTGGCGTCATCATGATCAGACCTCGTCGGCGATGGTGTTGCGGAGCGTGCCGATGCCCTCGGCCTCGACCTCGACCACGTCGCCCGGCTTCAGCCAGATCGGCGGATCGAAGCGCGCGCCGGCGCCGGTCGGCGTGCCGGTGACGATGACGTCGCCGGGCACGAGCGTCGTGAAGGTGGAGATATAGGCGATGATCTTGCGGAAGGAGAAGATCATGCGGCCGGTGCGGTCGCTCTGGCGCACCTCGCCGTTGACGCGGGTTTCGAGCCGGATGTCGGCAAGCTGGCTTTCGTCCGCATAGGGCACGAGCCAGGGGCCGATCGAGCCGCTCCGGTCGAAGTTCTTGCCCTGGGTGACGTTGAACTTGGCATGGCGCACCCAGTCGCGGATGGTGCCCTCGTTGCAGAGCGAGAGGGCCGCGATGTGGCTCAGTGCGTCGGCTTCCGCGATCCGCCGCCCGTCCTTGCCGATGACGATGACGATCTCGCCCTCGTAGTCGAGCTGCGGGCTTTCCGGCGGGCGGATCAGCGGCCGGTCGTGGCCGGTGAAGGATCGCGGGAAGCGGATGAACAGCGAGGGATTGGCGGGGGCGGCCTGGCCGTCCTTGTATTCCGCGTTGCGGTCAGGAAAGTTCACGCCGACGCAGACGATCTTCTCCGGCGCGGGGATCGGGATCTCGTAGTTGATCTCGTCCAGCGCATGATCCGGCTTCTGCCCGGCTGCGGCACTCAGCAGTTCGCCGAAGGCACCGGCTTCCACGACTTCCTTCAGCGTCAGGAAGCGGCCGGCAAACCGGGTGGAAAGGTCGATCACGCCGTCCGCGACGATCAGGCCGTAGCCCTTGCGCGGGCCGATGCTGAAGCTGGCAAATCTGGGATGGTCCATCCTGGTGTTCCCTGGCAGTGCCACCGGGCAGGGGCCTCTGCCGGCGGTGTCCTCGATGCGGTCGGCGCGCCCTTCAGGGCGCGATGATGGGCTGGGCCTTGAGCTGCGAATCCGCGACCTCGGTGCCGGCGAAGAGGCTGCCGTGCTCGAACCAGGATTTCGGCGCCGGAGCGCCCCAGAGCGTCTGGCGCTGCGGGTCCTTCAGGTCCCACTTGATGGGTTCAAGGTCGGGGTCGACCGTCTGGTAGTCCGAGCAGTAGATCTCGATGCGGTGCCCGTCAGGATCGAGGATATAGAGGAAGAAGGCATTGGAAATGCCGTGGCGGCCGGGGCCGCGCTCGATATGGTCGACCCAGCCGGTCGTCGCCATCAGGTCGAGCAGGTCGATGATGTTGAGCGGCGTCGGCACCCAGAATGCGGTGTGGTGCAGGCGGGGTCCACGGCCATTGGTGAAGGCGATGTCGTGCACGCCGCCCTTGCGATGGGTCCAGGCCGCCCAGAGCTTTCCGGTCTCTTCGTCCTGCGTATATTCCGTCACGCGAAAGCCGAGCTCGTTGTAGAAGGCGACGGAGGCATCGACATCGGGCGAGAAGCAGTTGAAGTGGTCGATGCGCAGCGGCTTGACGCCGCGATAGAGCGCATATTTCTGGTGGATCGGCGGCAGGCGGTCCATCTTCGTGTAGAATTCCAGGGGAATGCCGTGCGGATCGCGCGTGCGGAAGGTGCGGCCCTGGTAGGGGCGCTCGACCCATTCCACCGGCAGGCCCTTGCCCTTGAAGAAGCGCACGGCCTTTTCGAGGTCCTCCTCGTCGAAGACCTTGAAGCCGAGGTCGCGGGCTTCCGGCTTGCCGGATTTCCGCAGCACGATGCAATGGTGGCCGCGCTCCTCCATGGCGCGCAGATAGATCGTGTCGGCGGTCTCGCCCGTCACCTGCAGGCCGAGCGTGTCGACGTAGAAGGCGCGGGACTTTGCAAGGTCGGTGACGCCGAACTCGACATGGCTGAGGCGCACGATGTTGAAGGGCGGGTAGAGGTTCGGCTGGGGTACGGGCATGGGTTCCTCCTCAAGCCCGCCTCGGCAGGCGAGGACGGGCGCAGTCTGGTCTTCCGGCGGTCAGCCGCCGAGTTTCGGGATGGCATGGGCGCTTGTGGCGAAGGCGATGTTCTTCGTCTCCATGTAGAAGTCGAAGGACCAGTCGCCGCCATCCCGGCCGATGCCGGAATTCTTCACGCCGCCGAAGGGCGTTGGCAGGTGGCGCACATTCTCCGAATTCACCCAGATCATGCCGGCGTCGAGACGATCGGTGAAGCGGAAGGCGCGTGTGACGTCCGATGTCCAGAGATAGCCGGTGAGGCCGTACTGGACATCGTTGGCGAGCGCGAGCGCTTCGGCCTCGTCCTTGAAGGGGATGGCGGTCAGCACCGGCCCGAAAATCTCCTCCTGGGCGATGCGCATGCCGTTGTTCGCGCCGGTGAAGAGCGTTGGCGCGACATAGCAGCCGCCGCCCGGCCCGTCGAATTTTTCCCCGCCGGCCGCGACCGTCGCGCCCTCGGACCGGCCGATGGCGATATATTCGAGAACCTTCTTCTCATGCACCGGGTGGATGAGCGGGCCGACGACGGTTTCCGGATCGAGCGGATGGCCGACCTTGATGCGTTTCGCCTTCTCGGTGACGAGGGCGGTGAAGCGGTCGTAGATGCTCTCCTCCACCAGCAGGCGGGAGGAGGAAGTGCAGCGCTCGCCGTTCAGCGAATAGATCATGAAGATGGCGGCATCCGCCGCGCGTTCGAGGTCCGCGTCGGCGAAGACGATGACCGGGTTCTTGCCGCCGAGCTCGAAATGCACGCGCTTCAGCGTGTCGGCGCCCTGCTTCATGATCATCGAGCCGGTGCGGCTTTCGCCGACGAAGCCGATGGCCTTGATGAGGGGATGTTCGGTGAGCGCCTTGCCGGCATCTTCGCCAAAGCCGTTGACGAGGTTCCACACGCCCTTGGGCAGGCCCGCGTCCTCGGCGATCTCCACGAGCAGGCGCGCCGTCAGCGGCGAGAACTCGGCCGGCTTGTGCACGATGGTGCAGCCGGCGGCGAGCGCCGGGGCGATCTTCCAGGTGGACAGCATGAAGGGCGTGTTCCACGGCGTGATGATGCCGACCGGGCCGATCGGCACGCGGGTCGTCATGTTGACCTGGCCCTCGGCGCGCAGCGTCCTGCCGTCGCGGGCCTCCGGCGCGCGGTCGGCGAAGAAGCGGAAGTTCTCCGCCCCGCGCAGCGCGGCCTTGGCCATGAAGCGCAGCGACTGCCCGGTGTCCATGCATTCGACGAAGGCGATCTCCTCGGCCCGCGCCACGATGGCGTCGGCGATCCTGTGCAGCAGCTTCTTGCGCGCGTCACCGGGCATGGCCGCCCAGTCCGCGAAGGCGGCCTTGGCGGCTTTCGCGGCGCGGTCGATATCGGCCGCCCCGCCCTTGGCGACCGTGGCGAGCGGCTTCAGGTCGACGGGGGAGATGGTCTCGAAGGTCGCGCCGCCTTCGGCGGGAACATCCTCGCCGGCGATGCGGTTCAGAACGCCGTGTTCCTTGAAGCGGGCGAGATAGGCGTCCGCCTTCGCGCTGTTTTCCTGAAATTTCGTCATGACATGTCCTGCTATTGGCCGCGAAGGCGCGGATGGATGGCGTTCTTCTTCCAGCTCAGCTCCGCGTCGATCTCGCGGATTTCCAGCGACAGCGCGAAATGCGGCGTCTCGAAGAGCGGGGCAAGCAGCCGGCTCGCCGCGGCGAACAGCGCCTCGCCGGCGCGTTCCTTCTCCTCGGCGCTGCGGCCCTTGCCGATGCGGAAGTTGAGGTCGATGAAGGCGTTTTCCGGCAGGCGGTCGGCGATGGCGTAGTGATCGGCGCGGAGTGCCCGCACCCGCACCGCCCCGACCTCGAAGAGGCCGGTTTCCAGCACCGTCGCCAGCAGCCCGGCGCAGAGGGCGTCAAGATCGGCGCGGCCTTCCAGATTGGCCGAATATTCGACGGTCAGGTGCGGCATCGTTCCTCCCGGCGCGCAGTTATTATTTAACATGTTAAATACAAGGTCGCATGTCAAGAGGGTTTCGTCAACCGCCGAAACTGCCGGCCTGCGTCGGCACATGCACATAGTTGCGGTCGAAATAGAGCAGCGCATGCCCATCGCGCCGGCTGCGGATATCCACGACCTCGCCGATGAGGATGTTGTGCGTGCCGACCGGCCGCGCCTCCGTCAGCCGGCAATCGAAGGAGACGATGGCGTCCGTCAGCGCCTGGTTGCCGGAGGGCAGGTCCAGCCAGTTCGCATCGGCATAGCGCGCCTCCATGTCCGCCTGTCGGCCGGCGAAGGAGGCGGCGAGCGCCTTGTGCTCCTGCGTCAGCACATTGACGCAGAAACGCTGGTTCTCGATGAAGAGGCTCGTCTGCGCCGAGCGGCTGTTCATGCAGACGAGCAGGGTGGGCGGCTCATCGGTCACCGAGCACATGGCGGTGGCGGTGAAACCGCCGCGGCCGGCAGGCCCCTTGGTGGTGATCACGTTGACCGGGGCGCAGACGCGCGCCATGGCGTTGCGGAATTCGGTCTTGGAAACCTCCATGGCGACGCCCTCATTCGGCGGCGTTGCTGAGGGCGCCGTCGCCGAGCGGCGGCAGCCAGGTGTCGCCGGTCCAGCCGGTCTCGTCATAGTCCGCCATGCATTGGTCGACCAATGCTTCCATTTCCTTGAGGCGTCCGCCGCGCTCCGCGCCCTTCAGCACCTGCAGGCGCACTTCCTCCGGCGCGCCGGCATAGTTCAACTCGTAGAGCGCGTGGCGGCCGCCGAACTCCGTGCCGGTCGCATCCCACAGCAGCTTCATGATCTTGATGCGCTCGATATGCCCCATGTCGTTCGAGCCGCGGACATATTGCGCGAGATAGCGGTCGATTTCCGGATTGGCGAAATCCCTGGCCGAGGAGGGGAGATAGATCAGGCCGGAGGCGACGGTGCGGCGCACGATGTCGATGACCTTCGGATAGGCTTCGGACATGAAGGTGCGGTAGCAGAGCGCGGCTTCGAGGTTCGGCAGTACCGCGCCGTTCGCCCAGGGGATGGGGTTGTAGGCCATGGCGTTGGAGAAGGACCAGAACTGGTGGCGGATGGCGATCACCTCGCCGAGCATCGCCTGGTTGCCGCGGAAGGCGTCGCCCCCGGTCGCCCGCAAGGCTTTCGCCAGCAGGCCGGCCAGAAAATCCATCTTCACCGCAAGCCGCGTGCAGCCCTGGAAGCAATAGCCGTGCATGAAGCCGGAGGCCGGGTGGAAGGAGAGGATTTTTGCCGCATCGCGCAGCACCAGCACGTCCTCCCACGGTATGAAAACATTGTCGAGCACGAGGATGGCGTCGTTCTCGTCGAAGCGCGAGGAGAGCGGGTAGTCGAAGGGATGGGCCGCTGTCGCTGCCGTCTGTTCGTAGGAGGTGCGGCAGAACATTTTTACGCCGGGTGCATTCATCGGCAGGATGAACATGACCGACAGCGACGGGTCCTCGGTGACGGTGGCCGAGCTCTGGGCGAGGAAATTATAGTGCGTCAGCGCCGAGGAGGTGGCGACGACCTTGGCGCCCGAGACATAAATCCCGGCATCGGTCTCCTTCGTGATGTGAACGAAGACGTCCTTCACCGCGTCGGCCGGCTTGTGGCGGTCGATCGGCGGGTTGACGATGGCGTGGTTCATGAAGAGCACGCTTTCCTGCGCGCGGCTGTGCCAGGAAAGCGCATTGTCCTTGAACGGGCCGTACCAGTCGGCATTCGCCCCGAGCGTATTCATCAGCGCCGCCTTGTAATCGGCCGTGCGGCCCATCCAGCCGTAGGACATGCGCGCCCAATCGGCGATGGCGCCCTGCTGGGCGACGAGATCGGCGGCGGAATGGGCGACGCGGAAATATTTGTGCGTGTAGCCGCCGGAGCCCGTGTCGGTCGGCGATGTCAGGCGCTCCTTGCGCTTCGGGTCGTGCAGCGCATCGTACATGCGGGCGATGGAGCGGGCCGAATTGCGCATGGCCGGATGGCTGGTGACATCGGCGATGCGTTCGCCGTTGATATAGACCTCGCGCCCGTCGCGCAGGCTTGCGAGATATTCGGCGCCGGTAAACGGCCGGGTCTTGTCGCTGCGATGGTCTTCCGCGCGCATGGGGTGCTCCTCCTTGAAAATCCTGACAAACGCTAAGTCGGGGCCGCCAGGAGCACCATGGACAAACACGGCAATTCGCTGGTACTTTTTCCGGCATGACCCTTCGCAAGGATGTTCCTGCCTTCTTCGTCTATGGCGAGCCGAGCCGCACGCTCGACGTCGGCTTCCTGCATGTCGAGACGGTGATGGAGCGGAAAAGCCTGCATTTCGGGCAGGTCGCGCCGCACAAGCATCCGCTGATGGGGCAGATCACCTACTGGTTCAAGGGCGAGGGGCGCTACCAGATCGAGGATCGGACTTGGAATTTTTCCGCTCCGGCGATCAGCTTCGTGCCGAGCAACGTCGTGCACGGCTTCGATGTCGGCGAACAGTCGGATGCCATCGTCGTCTCCATCTCGGACGACCAGCTGCGAGCGATGGCGCCGCAGGTGGATCTGGCGCTCGATGCGCCGGTGCTGCTTTCCGGCGCGGCGGATGCCCCGGGCTGGACGCGGATCGACGCGCTGCTCGCCATGGTGATGGAGGAATATCGCGGCGGCGCGGGGGCGAGCGAGCGGGTGCTTGCCGGGCTGATCGGCGTCGTGCTTTCGCTGATGGCGCGGCTCGGCGGTCCGGGCGGCTTTGCGGCGGCCTCGCCAGCGGTCGCGCTGGGGCTGGAACTGCGCCGCGCCATTGACCGGCACTACCGGGAGGACTGGCCGGTCGGGCGCTATGTCGAGCGGCTGGCGACGACGCCGCACCTGCTCGACAAGGCGGCACGCACGGTCTTCGGCCAGACGGTGAAGGACATGGTGCTGGAACGGCGCCTGCTGGAGGCCAAGCGCCTGCTGCGCTTCACCATCCGTCCGGTGGAGGATATCGGCCGGGAGATCGGCTTCGAGGATCCCGCCTATTTCTCGCGTTTCTTCCGCAAGCGGGCCGGCCTTTCCCCGACGGACTGGCGTGCGCGGAATGCCGAGGCGTCCGGTGCCGGCTGAGGCTGCCTGCGCCAAGGGGGTCAATCTGTCGCCGTCTTCCCGTCTCCGGGCATCTTTCCCTCATCGCGTTCGGAGGTTATCGTCATATTTCAAGAAATACAGCGATGGAGCGTTGCATGGTCCGGTTGAATGAGATCCGCGAGAACGAGGTGGCCATCACCCCGCCGGAGACCGCGGATGCGCACGTCGTCTTCATCGGCCGGATTTCGACGCCCTGGACCTCGCGCATGGAAACGCCGCGCCAGGGGCGCCCCGACGGGCCGGTCTGCACCATCGAGGTCTTCGAGCCCTGGGTGCAGGCATTGAAGGGGGCGGAGCGTTTCGAGCGGCTGGAGGTGCTCTACTGGCTGCACCAGTCGCGCCGCGACCTCGTGCTGCAGAGCCCGGCCTCGAATGGCGAGGTGCACGGCACCTTCTCGCTGCGCTCGCCCGTGCGCCCCAACCCGATCGGCACGTCGATCGTCGTCCTGGAGAAGATCGAGGGCAACCGGCTCTTCGTGCGCGGGCTCGACTGCCTCGACGGCACGCCGCTGATCGACCTGAAGCCGGAGCGCAGCCTGTTCAAGCCGATCGCGCCGCCGCAGAAGGGCGATTTCGCGACCGAGCCGGTGCGTATGTGCAAGAAAATCGACGAATGAAGCAATTCCAGTGAAAGTGCGAAGCGGTCTTGCGCCCGGAATTGCGCCGGGACATCCTAATCGTCGATACCCACCATCACGTCCGATGCCTTGATCAGCGCATAGGCCTCTCGGCCGGCGGCAAGGCCGAGTTCGTTCACCGCATCGTTGGTGATGGCGGCGGTGATGATCGAGCCGCCGACATCGATGCGGACATGGGCCGTCGTCGCGCCGAGAACGACCTCGACGATCTTGCCCTTGAGGCGGTTGCGTGCGCTGATCTTCATGCGGTTCCTCCTGTTGCTGGAAGGGAAGGTAGGAGGGGCGGGCCGGATTGGTAGCCTTTGCGGTTGTTCATGCTGTTTACCGCCGGGTGAAACGGGACGCCGCGCTCCGGTTAATTCGTATTTGAATGGACAATTCTTCTATGGCAGTGTTCGCCGTGCTTGGAGGAGGCCGCGCATGATCGTCGATACGCACCTGCATCTCATCTACCGGGACCTGCTGTCCTATCCCTGGCTTGCCGGCGTGCCGCCGCTCGATGACGATTTCACGCAGGAGACCTATGCGCGCGAAGCGCGCCGCCTCGGCATCGTCGCGGCGCTGCATATGGAAGTGGACGTGGCGGAGGGCGATATTGCGCGCGAGACGGCCATGATCGAGGGGCTTGCAAGGGAGGCGGGCAGCCTGCTCGTCGGCGCCATCGCCGCCTGCCGGCCGGAATCGCCCGACTTTCCGGCCTATCTCGAGGCGGTCCTCGCCAATTTCTTCGTGCGCGGCTTCCGCCGCGTGCTGCATGTCGTGCCGGACGATGTCTCCGAAGGCGCGCTCTTTCGCGAGAACATCCGGCGGCTGGCGGGCATCGGTCTCAATTTCGATCTCTGCGTCCTGCCGCATCAGATCGGGAAGGCGATCGCGCTGGCGGACCTTGCGCCCGACGTCTCCTTCGTGCTCGACCATTGCGGCGTGCCCGACATCAAGGGCGGCGGCTTCGATGCCTGGAAGGGGCCGGTCGCGGAGATCGCGCGCCGGCCGAACGTCACGGTGAAGCTGTCCGGCATCCCCGCCTATGGCGCGGAAGACTGGACGCTGGAGGACCTGAAGCCCTATTTCGCCCATGTGGTGGAGCATTTCGGCTTCGAACGCATGGTCTGGGGCAGTGACTGGCCGGTCTGCACGCTCGGCGGCGGGCTTTCCACCTGGATCGGCGCGACGCAGGCGCTGCTGTCAGGCGTCAGCCTGGAAGACAAGCGCCGCGTGCTCTCGGAAAATGCCGAGCGGCTCTGGAAGATCGCGCCGAAGGCGTGATCACCGCCAGCGTGCCGTGCGCGCGATCCATTCGCGCGTGCGCGCCTCCGGATCGGCGTTCAGCGTGATGTCGGTCACCACGGCGGCGCTGTCGGCGCCGTTTTCGAAGACGGCCGACAGGCGATCCGGGTTGAGCCCGCCGATGGCGACGAGGGGAAGCGGTGCGATGCGCGTCTTCCAGTCCCTGAGCCGCCCGACGCCTTGCGGCGCCCATTTCATCTTCTTCAGGATCGTCGGCCAGACCGGGCCGAGCGCCACATAGTCGGGCCTTGCCGCAAGCGCGATGTCGAGCTCGGCATCGTCATGGGTGGAAAGGCCGAGCTTCATTCCGGCCGCGCGGATGGCGCCGACATCGGCGGTCGCCAGATCCTCCTGTCCGAGATGCACGTAATCGCAGCCCTCCTCGATGGCGATCTGCCAGTAGTCGTTGAC
This sequence comes from Shinella sp. WSC3-e, assembly GCF_945994535.1. Lineage (NCBI taxonomy): Bacteria > Pseudomonadati > Pseudomonadota > Alphaproteobacteria > Hyphomicrobiales > Rhizobiaceae > Shinella > Shinella sp. WSC3-e. Next base: position 3,198,003 of record NZ_OZ000530.1, on the reverse strand, counting down.
GATGAGCTGGCAGCCATGTTCGGTGCATGTGGCTTTCGCCCTGCGGATCTCGTCACGCAGGCGATAGTCCGGCGTGTTCTTCATGCGCAGCTGCACGAGTTTCACGCCGACCGGCACGAGCCGGTCGATCCAGTCGGCGCTGTCGACGATGAGGTAGAAGGGATCGAGCGTCATGAGAAGACGGCCTTTCCGATGACGGGGGTGGAGGGAACGGCCATGTCGCGAGGCTCCAGCGGCACGGCGGCATGGGCGAGGCGGCCGGCATCGATGGCGAGCGCGAAGGCTTCTGCCATCGCCGCCGGATCGCCGGCGCCGGCGACGGCGGTGTTGAGCAGCACGGCGTCATAGCCGAGTTCCATGACGCCGGCGGCGTGCGAGGGGCGGCCGATGCCGGCATCGACGATCAGCGGCACGTCGGGGAAATGCGCCCGGAAGGTGCGCAGCGCCATCGGATTCACTGGTCCCATGGCCGAGCCGATCGGCGCGCACCAGGGCATCAGCACGCGGCAGCCGGCCTCGACCAGCTTTTCCGCGACGACGAGGTCGTCCGTCGTATAGGGGAAGACCTGGAAGCCTTCGCCCGTCAGGATGCGCGTCGCCTCGACGAGGCCGAAGACGTCGGGCTGCAGGGTGTCGTGATGGCCGATCACCTCCAGCTTGATCCAGTCCGTGCGGAAGACCTCACGCGCCATCTTCGCTGTCAGCACGGCCTCCTGCACGCTGTGGCAGCCGGCGGTGTTGGGCAGGACATGCACGCCGAGCGCATGGATCAGCTCGAAGAACGCGCCACCCGCCTTGCCGCCGGCGGTTTCCCGCCGCAGCGACACGGTGACGATCTCCGCCTTCGCGCGGCGCACGGCCTCGGCGAGGATCGCGGGGGAGGGATAGCGGGCGGTGCCGAGCAGCAGGCGCGAGCGCACCTCCTTATCGTAGAGCTTCAGCATGTCAGCCTCCCTGCATGGGCGAGAGGATCTCGATGCGATCGCGTGCGCCGAGCGTGAAGCCGGCGCGGTCCTCGCGGTGCACCAGCTCGCCGTTGACCGCCGTCGCCAGCCATTCGCCCTCATAATCGAGAACGGAGAGGAGGTCGGCGAGCGTCGCGGCCGCGACCTCCTGTTCCTCGCCGTTGATGATGAAGGTCATGATGCCCTCCTTTCCGGTCGTGCCTGTTCTGCAAGAAGCCGCCGCGCGACCTCCGCCGCCATGGCGGGGGCCAGCAGGAAGCCGTGGCGATAGAGGCCGTTCACATGGAGCGTGCCATCATGCTCGCTCACGCGCGGCAGGTTGTCGGGATAGGCCGGGCGGATGCCGGCACCGGTTTCCGTGAGCCGCGCCTCGCCAAAGGCCGGGTGCAGCGTGTAGGCGGCGTTCAGCAGTTCCATGAGCGAGCGGGCGGTGATGCCGCCGCCGTCGGCGCTCTCGATCATGGTTGCGCCCACCATGAAACGGTTCCTTCCGCGCGGTACGACATAGATCGGATGGCGCGGATGCAGCAGGCGGACAGGGCGGGAGAGGTTGATCTCCGGGGTTTCCACATAGAGCATCTCGCCGCGCACGCCCCGGAGGTCCGGCAGCTGGCCGATCCGGGCCGCGCCGGTGCAGTCGACCACGCGGTCGTAGCGTGCCGCATCCGGCGTGCCGTCCGCGCCGAAGAGGAAGCGCATGCGCGCCTCCTCCAGCCCGGCGGTGAGGGCCGAGAGCGCCCGTTGCGGATCGAGATGGGCCTCCTGCCGGAAGAACAGGGCCTTGGGGAAGCGGCCGGCGAGATCCGGCTCCAGCTCGGCGATGGCCGCGGCATCCAGCCATTCCCAGCCGCTCGTGCGGCGGGCGAAGCGGTCGAGCTCCCCGGCATCGCGGCCGGCGGCAACGACCAGCGTTCCCTGGCGGCTGACATGGCCGGGCACGGCCGCCTCCCACCAGTCGGCGGCCGAGCGGCCGAGCGTGAGCACGGGCTCCTCCGCGCTCTCCCGCTCGCACCAGGGTGCCAGCATGCCGCCGGCAAAGCCGGAGGCCCCGAGGCCCACCTTTTCGGCGCGCTCGGTGATGGTGACGTCGAAACCGTGGCGATAGAGCTGCCAGGCGACCGTGAGGCCGGCAACGCCGGCCCCCTTGACGAGGACGCGCATGGTCATTCTCCGGCCGGGGCGCCGGCAAGCGGCATATAAAGGTCGCCGCCGTCGCGATATTTCGCCGCCATGGCCTCCAGTCCCTCCTTCTGCGCCTCGGCGCGGATATCGTGCGAGATGCGCATGGAGCAGAATTTCGGGCCGCACATGGAGCAGAAATGCGCCACCTTGTGCGCCTCCTTCGGCAGCGTCTCGTCGTGGAACGCGCGCGCGGTCTCCGGATCGAGCGAGAGGTTGAACTGGTCCTCCCAGCGGAACTCGAAGCGGGCGCGCGACAGCGCGTCGTCGCGGATCTTCGCCGCCGGATGGCCCTTGGCGAGGTCGGCGGCGTGGGCGGCGATCTTGTAGGTGATGACGCCGACCTTCACGTCGTCGCGGTCGGGCAGGCCGAGATGTTCCTTCGGCGTGACGTAGCAGAGCATGGCCGTGCCGAACCAGCCGATCATCGCGGCGCCGATGCCCGAGGTGATGTGGTCGTAGCCGGGGGCGATGTCGGTCGTCAGCGGCCCGAGCGTGTAGAAGGGCGCCTCGCCGCAGGTCCTCAGCTGCTTGTCCATGTTCTCCTTGATCTTGTGCATCGGCACATGGCCGGGGCCTTCGATCATCACCTGGCAATCCTTTGCCCACGCGATCTGCGTCAGCTCGCCGAGCGTTTCGAGTTCGGCGAACTGCGCGGCGTCGTTGGCGTCGGCGATCGAGCCGGGGCGGAGGCCATCGCCCAGCGAAAAGGAGACGTCATAGGCGCGGCAGATGTCGCAGATCTCCTCGAAATGCTCGTAGAGGAAGCTTTCCCGGTGGTGATGGAGACACCATTTGGCCATGATCGAGCCGCCGCGCGAGACGATGCCGGTGACGCGGTTCACGGTGAGCGGGATATAGGCGAGCCGCACGCCGGCATGGATGGTGAAATAGTCGACGCCCTGTTCGGCCTGCTCGATCAGCGTGTCGCGGAAGACCTCCCAGGTGAGGTCCTCGGCAATGCCGTTCACCTTCTCCAGCGCCTGGTAGAGCGGCACGGTGCCGATCGGGACCGGCGCATTGCGGATGATCCATTCGCGGATGTTGTGGATGTTGCGGCCGGTGGAAAGGTCCATGACCGTATCGCCGCCCCAGCGGATCGCCCAGACCATCTTCTCGACCTCTTCCGCCATGGAGGAGGTGACGGCGGAATTGCCGATATTGGCATTGATCTTCACCAGGAAATTCCGGCCGATGATCATCGGCTCGGCTTCCGGATGGTTGATGTTGGCCGGGATGATGGCCCGGCCGCTCGCGACTTCCTGGCGAACGAATTCCGGCGTGACGAAGTCGGGGATATGGGCACCGAAGCTCTCGCCGTCGCGGATGAGCGCCTCTTTGGCGGCCTTGCGGCCGAGGTTCTCGCGGATGGCGATGAATTCCATTTCCGGCGTGATGATGCCGGCGCGGGCATAGGCGAGCTGGGTGACGGCCTTGCCGTCCTTCGCCCGGCGCGGCCGGTTGCGCACGGGAAATTCCGGCGTCAGCCGTTCGCCGGAGGCAAAGCCGTTGTCTTCCGGGCGGATGTGGCGGCCTTCATAGTCCTCGGTGTCGCCGCGCGCCGCGACCCAGGCTTCGCGCAGCCGCGGCAGGCCGCTCTCGATCGAGACGACATGGGCGGGGTCGGTATAGGGGCCGGAGGCGTCGTAGACGATGACCGGCGGTTCGCCGGAGGTCGGGTGCAGCGCGATCTCGCGCATCGGCACGCGGATCTCCGGGTGCTGCTCGCCGGCTATGTGGATCTTTCGCGAGGCGGGAAGGGCGCCCGTCGTGACGGTGGGGGTGAGCTTCTGGGCGGCAATGTTCATCGTGAGGCTCCAAGTTTGCGGTTGGAGACCCAGTCCTAGAGCCGGAATGATGGAAGGACGCGTAGGCGGAATCCGGGTTGCGGATTTCGGGTTCTACAGCGCTTGCACCGTCCCTACGCCAGTATGAACTGGATCAGGTTCAACGGGTCACTGCGCTGCGAATGCCAGCAGTATCTCAGCCCCTTGTCGGGACCCCCCTGGTGAATGCCCTAAGCAAAGACGCTGCGTGGCGATTTGTCAACGGGGTAAAATATGTAAGAATAAGCTTACGTTATATTGCGCGAAACACGCTGCAGAAACGAGCCATGCAACCCATATGGCCGCTTGTTCCGTTTCTCGCGGCGCCCTCTCCTCGGTCATGCTCGGGCTTGACCCGAGCATCCATAGCCGCGGGCGGAACGTGGATCCTCGGCTCAAGGCCGAGGATGACGGCAGTGGGTGGAGGCAAACGGAAACGGCGGGGTTTTACCCCGCCGTTCTCTTTGAAATCCCTTGCGAAAACTACTCGCGTTCGCCGGTGAAATTCAGCAGGAGCTGGAAGATGTTGACGAAGTTCAGGTATAGCGAAAGCGCGCCGAACACGGCCATTTTCTGCTGCGATTCCTGGTCGATGTTCTCGGCATACTGTTCCTTGATGTTCTGCGTGTCCCAGGCGGTGAGGCCGACGAAGACGGCGATGCCGATCACGGAGATGGCGAACTGCAGTGCGGTCGAACCGAGGAAGATGTTGACGATCGAGGCGATGATGACGCCGATCAGGCCCATGATCAGGAACGAGCCGAACTTCGACAGGTCACGCTTCGTCACATAGCCGTAGAGGCTCGTCGTGCCGAACATGGTGGCGGCGATGAAGAAGGTGCGGGCGATGCTCGTACCGGTGAAGACGAGGAACACCGAGGCGAGCGACAGGCCCATGACGGCGCAGAAGGCCCAGAAGGTCATCTGCGCGGCGCTGGCCGACATCGTCTGGATCTTGAACGAGAAGAAGAAGACGAAGGCGAGCGGCGCCAGCATCACCACCCACTTCAGCGGCGAGGAGAAGATCGGCACGTAGAGGGCCGGCGTCGAGCCGACGATAAAGGCGACGAGGCCGGTGATGACGAGGCCTGCGCCCATGTAGTTGTAGACGCGCAGCATGTGCTGGCGCAGGCCCTCGTCGAAGAGGGCGGCCGACTGCGCCTGCGCGCCGTAGCCAAATCGCTGTTGTACGGGGTCCATCGAATGTCTCCTTCGGTTTGGAAGCGGTTGATCAGTAGAGCGTGCGCGAGAGATCGCGCGCGGTTTGCGCCAGGTCGTCGGCCTTGCGGCTTTCCGACACAAGCGCATAGGCGACGTCGCCGATCTGCCAGTAGGCGGCCCGGGCATTGTCGGCGTGGAAGAGCAGGACATGCTGCACGGCGAACGAGCCGGGGCGTACCGCGAACAGCGACAGGCGCTCGTCCTTGCGCGGTTCCAGCACCAGCTCGACGCTCGGGCCGTAGGCGGAGGGGAAGACCTGCGTGTCGATCACGCCCCAGCCCTTCGGCAGGTCCGGCAGCACGATCGCGGTTGCCGAGCGGATCTCGGCCGGATCGAAGGTCTCGGTCTCCGGCTGGGAGGCCATGGTGTCGCGCAGCAGCGTCGTCCTGTGCGCGCGCACGGCCTCCTCCACGAAGGCGGGCGGCGGCGTGGAGGCCACGACCTCGGTGGCGCCGAAGGGGCCGAGCACGGCATGGGCCGTCCAGCCGGCGGCAACGAACAGGGCGATGGCCGCGGCGCGGCGGAAGACGGAGAAGATGCGGCGGCGCGACAGCGAGCGCTCCAGAAGCCGCGCGGCCTCGCGCGTTTCCTGCCGGATCACCGTGCGATGGTCGGCGAGCGCCAGGCGAAGCTCGTCGCGCACGCGCAGGTCCTTCATGACCTGCGCCGCGACCTCCGGCCGTTCCGAAAGATAGGCCTCCACCTCGATGCGCCGGCCGACGGCGAGCTGCTCGTCGACATAGGCGTTGAGATCGGTTTCGAGAATGGGATCATTGCTTGTCATCGCCAGTGCCTCCGACGAGCCTGAGATGTGTGACGGGAGCGGCCGCGCCGCTCTGTTCGAAGGCGCGCAGCCGCTGGCGGGCGCGGGCGACGCGCGACATCAGCGTGCCGACCGGAATGCCCAGCGTTTCGGCCGCCTCCTGATAGGAAAGCTCCTCGATCGCGACGAGATGCAGGGCCTCGCGCTGGTCTTCCGGCAGGGCGAAGAAGGCGTTGCGCAACTGCGTCAGGCGCACCGAATGGTCCTGGTTCGCCGGGACGGACGCCTCCGCCAGTTCCGCCGCCGCATCGTGGCGGCGTTCCTGCGAGCGGCGCTGGCGCAGGCGGTCGACATGCGCATTGTGCAGGATCGACATCAGCCAGTTGCGCACGCTGGCGCCGGTGCGGAAGGTCGATTGTCGCTCATATGCCTTGACCAGCGCATCGTGCACCAGGTCCTCGGCCTCGTCCGGATTGCGCACGAGGGAGAGCGCGTAGCGCCTGAGCGCCGCGAGCTGTCCGATCACGTTGAAGCCGGGTGTCTTTCCGTTCATGCCCCAGTATACGAAAGCCGGGCGACGCCCATTCCATTCCTTCCGGAAAAAATTTCAGAGCCAGTGCAGCACGAGGGCGGCGAGCACGATGTAGCGGCCGAACTTGGCGATGGAAACGACGACCAGGAAGCGCAGGAAGGGTTCGCGCATGATGCCGGCCGCCACCGTCAGCGGATCGCCGATGACCGGCATCCAGCTGAAGAGCAGGCTCCACCAGCCGTATCTGCGATACCACCGCCCGGCCCGATCGAGGTGTCCGTCGCTGACCGGAAACCATCGTGACCCGCGAAACCGCTCGACGCCGCGGCCAAGCAGCCAGTTGACGACCGACCCCAGGATATTGCCGGTGCCGGCGACGAGGATCAGCAGCACGGGGGAATAGGTTCCGGTGGCCAGCAGGCCGCCGAGCACCGCTTCCGACTGGGCCGGCAGGATGGTGGCGGCGACGAGCGCGGCGAGGAAAAGGCCGCCATAGGCGGCAAGCGTGCTCATCGGGTCAGGGCGACAGCAAGGTTCTGGTGAGGGGGTGTTCGGGATCGGCGAGGCCGTCGACGATGTCGAAATGGTGCCGGTTCGGCTCGACGACGGTCGACGTCGCGGCGCCGAGGCCGGTCCAGATGTTGGTGAGCAGGGCGTTCTGGCGCAGGAACTCCGCCCGCTCCATGGCACCTGCCCAGCAGGTGAGCCGCGTGCCCTCGACAGGACGCAGCAGGGCCGGGCTCTCGGCGATGGCCTCCGCCTCGTCGATGTGCAGCCGTTCGTTCATGGCGGTATGCATGAGCGGGCGCAGGTCGTGCAGGCCGGAGAGCGAGAGGACGTGGCGGATGCGGGCGAGCGTTTCGGCGGAAAGCGGCGAGGGCTCCGACACCATGCGGCTGACGAGCTGGCCGCCCGCCGAATGGCCGATCAGGCGGAGCTCGCCGGCGACCAGTCCCGCCGCCGTTTCGATCGCCGCTGCGATCTCCCGCACGATGCCGCCGATGCGGATGGCCGGGCAGAGCGTGTAGGAGGGCATGGCGACGGCGTGGCCATGGGCGAGGGCGCCTGCGGCAAGGTGCGACCAGAAGCTTTTGTCGAGCCGCAGCCAGAAGCCGCCGTGCACGTAGACGACGAGGCCGCGTGGCGCGCCCTCGGGCAGGAAGAGGTCGAGGCGGTTGCGCTCGCCCTCGCCATAGGCAAGGTCGAGTCTTGCCCGGCCTTCGGCGGCAAGCGCCGTGCGCATCTGCTGCGCCGGTTCCACCCAGGCGGCGGGCCAGCGCGTGCCGCCCGGAATGTTGCCGCCGTTCTCGTAGGCGTCGTCCCAGTCGGTGATCCTGTAGCCGAACATGCCGTCCTCCGTTTTCAGACGCCGAGATAGCGGTCCTGCAGGTCGCGGGTAAAGGCCTGCGGCGGGCCGGAAAACACGGTGCGGCCCTTTTCCAGCACGCAGCAGCGATCGGTGAGCGGCAAGAGTTCCGAGAGCGTCTTGTCGACGACGAGGATCGACTGGCCCCCGGCCTTCAGCCGCCGGATCGCCGCCCAGATATCCTGCCGGATCACCGGCGCCAGTCCCTCGGTCGCCTCGTCGAGGATGAGGAGCTTCGGATTGGTCATCAGGGCACGGCCGATCGCCAGCATCTGCTGCTCGCCGCCGGACAGCGTATCGGCATATTGGCCCAGCCGCTCGCCGAGCCGGGGAAAGAGATCGACGACCTTCGCCAGTGTCCAGGCGCCGCGTCGGGCGGAGGCGAGGAGGTTCTCCTCGACCGTCAGGTTGGCGAAGCATCGGCGCCCCTCAGGCACCAGGCCGATGCCGAGCCGGGCGATGCGATGCGGCAGGAGGGAAGTCACGGTTTTGCCGCCGAAGGCGATGCGGCCGGCGCGGGCGGGCGTCAGGCCGAGGATCGAGCGGATCGTCGTCGTCTTGCCCATGCCGTTGCGGCCCATCAGCGCCACGACCTCGCCCTCGCCCACGGCCAGCGATACGCCGAACAGGGCTTGTGAAGCGCCGTAGAAGGTTTCGATCTCCTCAAGCACGAGCAGGCTCACGCGCGATCTCCCAGATAGGCCCGGCGCACCTCGGGGTCGTTGCGGATCTCGCTGACGCTGCCGGTCGTGATGATGCGGCCGTAGACCAGTACGGACACGCGGTCGGCAAGCGCGAAGACGGCGTCCATGTCGTGTTCCACCAGCAGGATCGGCGCTTCCTGGCGCAACCCGTCGAGAAAGCCGGTCAGCGTCTTCGAGCCTTCCGGTCCCATGCCGGCCATCGGCTCGTCGAGCAGGAAGGCTTTCGGCTCCATCGCAAGCGCAACGGCGATCTCGAGCTGTCGGCGTTCGCCGTGGGACAGCGCCGCGGCGGGCACGTTCGCCCGGTCGGCCAGGCCGACGCGCGACAGCATCCGCATTGCCGGTTCGGTGAGCGAGACGTCGCTCGCAACGGGGCGGAAGAAGCGCAGGCTCGTTCCCTGCCGCGCCTGCACGGCGAGCATGACGTTGCGCAGCGCGGAAAACTCCTGGGCGAGCGAGGATATCTGGAAGGTGCGGGCAAGGCCCATGCGGGCGCGCCGCGCCGTGTCGAGCATGGTGATGTCTGTGCCGAGGAAGCGGATGCTGCCGGCATCGGGCGCGAGCGCGCCGGAAATCTGGTTGATCAGCGTGCTCTTGCCCGCGCCGTTCGGGCCGATCAGCGCGTGGATCTCCCCGGACCTGAGATCGAGGCTCGCGCCGTTCGTCGCCTTCAGCGCGCCGAAGGATTTTTCGAGGTCTTTGACGTCGAGGACCGGTTCAACCATGGCGTGGCCTCCCGGCAAGAAGGCCGATCAGCCCACCGCGCGCGAAGAAGACGACGGCGAGCAGGACGAGGCCGAGGAAGAGCTGCCAGCGCTCCGTCAGGCCACCCAGCGCATATTCGAAGAGAACGTACAGCGCCGCGCCGGCCAACGGGCCGAACAGGCGGTTCTTACCGCCGAGGATGATCAGCACGATCAATTCGCCGGACATGTGCCAGGAGAGCATGGAAGGGCTGACGAAGCGGTTGAGATCGGCAAACAGCGCGCCGGCAAGGCCGGTGATCATGGCCGAGAGCACGAAGGCGACGAGACGGATCGCGAAGGGCGAGATCCCGATGGCGGCGAGCCTTGCCGGGTTCTGCCGCGCGGCCTCCAGCGCCGCGCCGAAGCGGGAGGCCCGCAGGCGGTGGAAGAGGAGAAGGCCCGCGAGCAGCAGCACGAAGACCACGACGAAATAGGGGAAGGGCTTTGCCGTGTTGAGGCCGGGAAAGCCGTTGCGCATGGAGAGCGACAGGCCGTCCTCTCCGCCATAGGCCGGCCAGGAGATCGCGAAATAATAGATCATCTGCGCGAAGGCGAGCGTGATCATGATGAAGTAGATGCCGGACGTGCGCAGGCTGACGAGGCCGATCGGCAGCGCGACGAGGCCGCAAAGGAGGATCGCGACGAGCCAGATGGCCGGCATGGCGGTCGTGCCCGGCAGGCCGAAGGCGACGGGCTCCATGTTGAAGGCATGGGTAGCCAGCACGCCGGCCACATAGCCGCCAAGGCCGAAGAAGGCGGCATGGCCGAAGGAGACGAGGCCGCCGAGCCCGAGCGCGATGTTGAGCCCGACCGCCGCCAGCGCCAGGATCGCGATGCGGGTGGCAAGCGTGATGTAGAAGGCCTCGCCGATGAAGAGCGCGGTGAGCGCGACGGCCGGCAGCAGGAGGGCGAGGAGGACGTTGACCGTCGTTTCGCGGGCTCCCATGGTCATGTTCTCGCCGAGAAAAGGCCGCTCGGCCGGAAGGCGAGGATGAGCGCCATCACGATATAGATGAGCATGGAGGCGAGCGCGGCGCCGACGGGACCGGCCTGCGTGGCCGGCATCATCAGCGCGAGCGCCTTGGGCAGCAGGAAACGGCCCATCGTATCGACGAGGCCGACGAGGATCGCGCCGATCAGCGCACCCTTGATCGAGCCGATGCCGCCGATCACGATGACGACGAAGGCGAGGATCAGCGCCGGCTCGCCCATGCCGACCTGCACCGATTGCAGCGCGCCGACCAGCGCGCCGGCAAGGCCGGCGAGCGCCGCCCCGAAGGCGAAGACGATCGTATAGAGCGAGCGGATGTCGATGCCGAGCGCGGCGATCATCTCGCGGTCGGATTCGCCGGCGCGGATGCGCATGCCGAGGCGGGTGCGGCCGATCAAAAGGTAAAGGCCGATGGCGACGATGACGCCGACACCGATGATGGCGAGGCGATAGAGCGGATATTGCCCGCCGCCGGGCAGCGTCACGGCGCCCTGCAGCAGGGGTGGGATAGCGAGATAGAGCGGAAAGGAGCCGAAGAGCCAGCGCGTACCCTCGGAGAAGATGAGGATCAGCGCGAAGGTGGCGAGTACCTGGTCGAGATGGTCGCGGGCATAGAGCCTGCGGATGATGGCGACCTCCATCAGTGCCCCGGCCGCCGCCGCCGCGGCAAGGCTTGCGACGAGGCCGAGCCAGAAGGAGCCGGTCGCGGCCGCGACCGCCGCGCAGGCGAAGGCGCCGACCATGTAGAGCGAGCCATGGGCAAGGTTGATCAGCCCCATCACGCCGAAGATCAGCGTCAGCCCGGCGGCAATGAGGAACAGCATCACGCCGAGCTGGAGCCCGTTCAAAAACTGTTCGATCAGGAGGGCGAGGGACAAGATGGCCGGTCCGGAAGGTCATGCGGGGACATCCGCCCGGGGGCGGATGTCCGGTCGCGGATTACATCGAGCACTTGTCGGCGTAGGCGTCGCCGTGATCGGTGAAGGCGGTGGCGATGATCTTGTTGGTCAGGACGTCGCCTTCCTTCACGACCTCGGTCACGTAGATGTCCTGGATCGGATGGTTGTTCGTGTTGAACTTGAATTTTCCGCGCACGGAAGCGAAATCCGCCTCCTTCAGCGCGGCGCGGAAGGCGTCCTTGTCCTTCACGCTCGCCTTGCCGATGGCCGAGAGGATGAGGTTGGCGGTGTCCCAGCTCTGCGCGGCATAGATCGACGGCAGGCGATTGTATTCCTTCTGGAAGGCCTCGACGAAGGCCTTGTTGGCGGGGTTGTCGAGGTCCTTCGCCCAGGTGCCGGAATTCTTGACGCCCAGCGCGGCATCGCCGATCGCCGGCAGCACGTCCTGGCTGAAGGAGAAGCCGGGGCCGGTGACGGGGATGGCGACGCCCGACTGGGCATATTGCTTCATGAAGGCGATGCCCATGCCGCCGGGCAGGAAGAAATAGACGGAATCGGCACCGGACGCGCGGATTTCCGCGATCTCGGCGGCATAGTCCGTCTGGCCGACCTGGGTATAGACCTCGCCGGCGAGCTCGCCCTTGTAGTAGCGCTTGAAGCCGGTCAGCGCGTCCTTGCCGGCCGGATAGTTCGGGGCGAGGATGAAGGTCTTCTTGTAGTCCTTGTTGTCGTATTCGCCCATCGCCTCGTGGAAGTTGTCGTTCTGGTAGGCGACGTTGAAATAGTTCGGATGGCAGTTCGCGCCGGCGAGCGCCGAGGGGCCGGCATTGGGCGAGAGATAGATGACGTCCTGCGCAACCGCGTTCGGCACCACGGCCATGGCGAGGTTCGACCAGATGATGCCCGTCATCAGGTCGACCTTGTCGCTCTGGATCATCTTCTCGGCGATCTGCACGGCAAGTTCCGGCTTCTGCGCGTCGTCTTCCACGACGAGCTCGATCTCGCTGTTGCCGGACTGCTTGATCGCCAGCTGGAAGGCGTCGCGCATGTCGACACCGAGGCCTGCGCCGCCGCCCGACAGCGTTGTGATGACGCCGATCTTCACCGGTTCCGCCTGGGCGATGCCCGCCGTCACGAGCACGAGAGCGGCCACGCCGCCCGCCAGAAACTTCCGCATGCTGTTCTCCCTCTGTCCTTCGGCCCGTTTTCGGGGCGTTTTTCGAGAAGAGAACCTTTCAGAGTTCCGCGATCAGCGCAACCGTGTGTTTTCGTTTCGCAATCGGAGAATTTTAGGAAGATCGGCGGCGGCCCGCAGGTTCGGGCCGTCCGCACGATCAGCGCCGCGGAGGAGGACGGCGGCTATCCTCCAGCCGGCAAGCCGGCCCATCCACCCGGTCAGCAGAGCGCCGACCGGTTCATCAGCATGATGTCGCTCGATGTCAGCGTCATGCGCGACGGTTCGTCGATCTGTTCCAGCACCGCGCGCAGCGCCTTGTCCAGGCAGAACTCGGCGATCTCGGCATCCAGCGACTTGGCGGATTCCAGTGCGAACGCGACGAGCCGCGCCAGCGCCATCAGTTCCGCTCCTCGGTCTTCTGTTTCAACGCTTTCGATTTTCATGTCCTGTGCCCCCCTGAGCAACGCTCACTTTCAGCCCCTGCGGCGAAGTATAGGCGTGACTCCGGGGCTATGCGCGTGACTCCAGCGTGACACACGCGGAATGGGAAACTGCACGTTTTCTCAGGCTATGGGTTGATCGGCAACGGAACGCCACAGGGATGTCGCCCGAAACGTCCAGTTTCCTCGTTTTACGGGGGTTTTTGCATCAAAATCGGTAAGGAGGTGCAGCAGGGCGAGGGCATCCGCGCGCTTCTGGTCCACGGCGGCTGCGTGGAGAAGTTGCAGAAGTCCCTTCCGGTTTGCCGCCGCGCCGGCTGATTTTATGACCGAGGACCAGGTCCGCTCCTTGTAGAAGAGCCTCCTTGCAGCGGTCCGAAGTGTTAATATGTCATACTTTTCAAGGGTTTCTTCCGCCTCCAGCCGATCGAGCGTCGCCTCGACATTGACGAGTGGAAGCGAGAGGGCGGGATAGCCGAGTTCGGCGGGACCGTGGAGCATGGCGACATCGGCGTCGTCGATGCGTCGGCCGCTGGCATAGTCCTCATAGATGCGGCCGATACCGACCATGCCGAACGTATCGCACTCGGCAGCGCGCAGCGCACCCATGCTGGCGGCGCCGAGGACGGTGACGCCTTGGTCCAGCGCATGGAGGATTTCCTTGTGCCAGACGGGTGCCACATGCTCGAAATTGCCGTCGACGACGCCGATGGCGGTGGCGCCCGCGCGCACGGCGGCCAAGACGTCGCCGTGGGCCGCCGGTGGGCGGACCTCGACGGCGTCGCCAGAAAGAGCGGCGGCATCGGGCAGGCTCGGGCCGGCAAAGAGGATCTTCATGTGGTTCCGAACAGCATGCGGGAGAGGGCGCGGGGGCCGACGGCATGCCGGCGTGCGCCTTCCGGGTTTTCAAGCGCCGGCACGACCATCTTGACGACGCGAACCGGCAGCGAGGCATCCCCGAGCGGCACGGCGACGATGGGCGTGATGCCGGATGCGCCGAGCCGTTCCACGCAATGGGAGAGCAGCGCGGCAGCGTCGCCCACGGGTGCGGGATAGGTTTTCGCCGCGCCCGGCCAAGCCTCGAAGAGGGCGAGGGTTTCCGGCGCCAGCGGCCGGGTGAAGGTCTCGGCGAAGAGATCGTCGCGCGCGCCGCTGATATAGGTGAGGCGCGATTGCGCGACTTCGGTGAGCGCGCGGATCACGGCGCGCGCGGCCACAGGATGGGTGCCGTAGCCGATGGTCGCATCGTGGAAGAGCGGCCGCTTCCTTGCGGCAAGGCCGGCATCGCCGAGCACGGCGGCGTAGGTGGGGATGGCAAGGTCGCTGGTGATGTCGAAGAGGCGCAGATCGAGCCCGGCCGTACGGAAACGGCCGGCCAGCGCCTCTATGAGCGGATCGGCGAAGCCGGCGGGATCGACGGCGGTCGCCTGGCGCTTCTCGCGTGGCAGCAGGCGCCACAGTCGGTCGGCGTCGCGCTCGATGCGTTCCAGGAGGCCGTGCAGGATCGCCTCGCTCTCCGAATTGCCGGAGGCAAGGCCGTCGGAGGATTGCCAGAAGCGTGGTGCCGCATCGGTCCTGTCGAGGCAGACGGCTTCGCGCGGAACCCAGATGGTCTCTCCCGTCACGATGTTGCGCCCGGCGAGCCAGTCGAAGGGCTCGTCTTCGGCAAGGAAGGCCTGTCCGCTCGCAACGAAGATGTCGAGCGGCAGGCAGGCTTCGCCGGCCGCCGCGAAATCGTGCCGTGCGGCCCGCCGCGCCGGCACAAGGGGCTCACCGGCAATCGAGCGCTCCAGCGCCTCCATGGCAGCGGAGACCTTCGCGTCGATATCGGTGATGCCCTTGCCCTGGTTGATGACGATCGAACGGGCATTGGGGCTGACGGCGTTCCAGACCGGGATGCCGACGTTGTCGAGCCCGGTCAGGCGGGACAGCCGCGTGATGCCGAACCGGGGCAGCAAGGCCTCGATCCGGCTCCACGTCTCATCGGGACTGCAGATGCGGTCCGAATAGGCGGTCACGCTGTGAGCCGGGCCGAGGCTCACTTGTCCATGAAGCCGCCGGAGGGGTCCATGAAACCGCCGGACGCATCCATGAAGCCGCCGGACACGGCATCTGCCGAAGTTGCGAGCGCGGCGAGGTTGACACCCTTGATCACCGATGCGCCGGCCTTGCGCAGATCATCGGCGGCCTTCAGCGCCCCCGTCGTGGGGGCGGCGATCTGCGTCACCGTGCCGGCATCGAGATCGGCGACCCAGAGGCCGTCGTCCCCCTGAATGCCCAGAACAACCAGTCTTGCCATGTCCACTTCCTCTCTCTTTGTGCCGGTCGCTAGAAGCCGGCTTTCTTCAATCCGTCGTAATAGTGCCTGCGCTGCCACTCTTCCTTGAAGGGCACGATCGCCATCCAGGAGTCGAGATCGAAATTCGGGTGGACGTCATAGGTGCGGCGGATGAATTGCCGCGCCTTCTTCATGTCGCCGAGCATGCTCCAGCTTGCCGCGGCGAGGCGGTCGGCCGGAGTGCGGTCCTTCATGCGGGCGATATAGTCGAGTGCCTGCTGGTAGAGGCCGAGCGAATAGCTGGCGCCGGCGGCGGTCCAGAAGTATTCGTCGGGCGGCAGCGGATTGAGGTCGATCGCCTGCTCGATCTTCTTGAGACCGACATCCGGCCGGGAGGCCTGCACCAGCGTATCGGCATAACTCGCGATGACATTGGCGTAGTGCGGGCTGAGTGCCTCGGCGCGGTTGAGATACGCGACGCTCTCGTCGAACTGGCGTGCATAGAGCTTGACGACGCCGAGCTCGCGGTAGCCGGAGGGCAGGCGGTCGTCGGCGCGGATGGTCTCTTCGGCGTGGCGCTCGGCCTGGCGCAGCAGGTCCTCGTCGCCGCGCGCCGTCACCAGCCATTCGAGGAAGTAGCTGCGGGCAAGGCCCCCGATCGCCGGGGCGAAGGCGCCATTGGCCTGCAGGGCCTCGCGAAAGCTCTTGCGGGCGCGGCGGATGTCTCGCAGGTCGAGGTTCTTCAGCTGGACCTGGCCGACAAGGAAACTGCGATAGGCGGCCGCGTCACGCTCGTAGTCGCCGCGCACCAGTTCGTTGCGCTCGATCTCGGTGGCGATCGCCCCGGCGATCTGGTGCGAAATCATCTGTCGCGAGCGGGCAAGGCCCTCGGCGGAGAGCGGGAAGCGCTCGGCCCAGATCACCTCGTCGCTGCCGAAGAAGATGAGCTGGGCGAAGAGCGTGTGATGGTCGCCCTCGTCGCGCAGCCGCGTTTCCAGGATGTAGCTGATCTTGTGGCGCTCGTAGGTGTCGGCCCTATCGGCCTGGAGCGAGATTTGCGCCGCGGTGTGCGGGGCGATGATCGAAATGGAGCGCAACGCACAGAGCCCGATCGTCACGTCCTCGATCAGCGCTTCGCTGAAGCGGGCGGCTGTACGGGCGGCGAGCGTGGTGACCGGCGGCAGCAACACGACACGCGGCGGGTTCTGCCGGGGGAGCGCTATGTCCGCCTCCTGCGGCGTCAGCACGCGGGCGGGCGGCTGGAGGGTCATGAGACTGGCGGGCACCGCCGTCCGGCCCGTCAGCACGGCACGCACCTCCTCGTCGTCCGGATTGCTTTCGAGCAGGCGCAGCGCGGCGGCGGCGCGGGCCTGGCGCGTACCGGCGCCGTCCGGCGCGTCCCCGTCGAGCAGG
This sequence comes from Shinella sp. WSC3-e, assembly GCF_945994535.1. NCBI lineage: Bacteria > Pseudomonadati > Pseudomonadota > Alphaproteobacteria > Hyphomicrobiales > Rhizobiaceae > Shinella > Shinella sp. WSC3-e. The sequence continues at coordinate 3,181,503 of NZ_OZ000530.1, read as the reverse complement.
GCACTGCGCAGAAGGGCCATGTGCGCGGCCCGCTGCAGTACGATCCAGCTTGAAAGCGCCTGGTTGCCGGGCCTGACATATTTGAGGAAATCGTCGGTCAGGAGGCCGGCGAGCACGGAAAGCCCCGTACCGTCGCGCACCTTGTCGATATCGCTTTCGATGGCTTCCGGCCCGAGCGCGATCGTGGTGTCCGTGAAGGTGAGATAGGTCCGGTCCAGTTCCCGCTGGCGTTTCTGGGTCCGTGAAACGGTCTGCCGCAGGTTGGCGAAGGCGGCGGCGCTGTTGGCATCATCCCAGAAGAGATTTGCGGCATCCGCCCGCGGCATGCTGCTCACGCCGCGCGCCAGGAGATAACAAAGGATCAGAAGCGCCTTTTCGGGAAAGACGATATCGTTACCGCCCTCATCGAGCAGGCGCAGATGACCGAGCGTCTGCAGCCGCGCCGGCATGTGGGGTCAGATCCGCAGTTCCGGTGCGTTGTCCGCGCGTTCGCCCGCCTCGGTGGTAGCGCTTGCCTTGGAAAGTGCGGTTGCCAGCGCGATGATCGACTTGCGCACGCCCGCATCCTCGATCTTCAGGAAGGCGCGGTTGAGGTCGAGGCCTTCCTTGGAGGAGACGAAGGTGGAGACGTCGCCCGTCTCGTGCATGACGCCGGAGGTCGGCACGGCGCTATCTTCGTCCTGGAAGAAGAAGCTCGGCGGAACGCGGAACACGTCGGAGATCGCCTGGAGGCGGCTGGCGCTGATGCGGTTGGTGCCTTTCTCGTACTTCTGCACCTGCTGGAAGGTGACGCCGAGCCGGTCGGCAAGCGCTTCCTGACTCATGCCCACCATCAGCCTGCGCAGGCGGACGCGGGAACCGACGAAGACGTCGATCGGATTTGGTGTTTTCTTGATCATGAGACTTTCTCCCCTGAAAGACATGCCGGGGCATGGCGAGATACGCATATTCCGTCACTCTGCTTGAATCGCCTGTCCGATGCAACTGCTGCGAACCGGATTTCCTTGCTACCGTAACGTGAGGTAGCGTGCACTTCAGATATCGTAGCTTTGCGGCGCGCTGAGGGAGGCGATGAACTTTTTCGTGCGCTCGCGCTCCGGCGTGGAGAAGATGGCGCGCGGCGGCCCCTCCTCGACGACGACGCCGCCATCGAGGAAGACGACCGTGTCGGCAACGCGCGAGGCGAGGCGCAGGTCGTGCGTCGCCATGACCATCGTCGTGCCCTCGCGCGCAAGCCGGCTCAGCACTTCGACCACCTCTTCCGCAAGCTCGGGGTCGAGCGCGGAGGTCGGCTCGTCGCAGAGCAGGACGCGCGGCGAAGGGGCGAGCGCGCGGGCGATGGCGACGCGCTGCTGCTGGCCGCCCGACAAGGTCGCCGGCCAGGCATCGGCCTTGTGTGCCATGCCGACCTTCTCGAGCAGTTCCATCGCGCGGGCGCGCGCCTTGTCGGCCGGCCATTTCAGGACCGTGACGAGGCCTTCCATCACGTTGGCGATGGCGGTCTGGTGCGGGAAGAGCTGGAAGTTCTGGAAGACCATGCCGGTCTGGCGACGTAGTTTCTGCACGGCGTCCCAGCCCACCTTTCGGCCGGGGGCGAAATCGATCGTCTCGCTGCCGAGCTTGATGGAGCCCGAGGTCGGCGTCTCGAGCAGGTTGATGCATCGCAGCAGCGTGCTCTTGCCGCCGCCCGAAGGGCCCACCAGCGCCGTCACCGTGCCCTCCGGCAGGACGAGGCTGATGTCGCGCAGCACATGGTTGTCGCCGAAGCGTTTTTCGATGTGGCTGAGTTCGATCATGTACGGGCCTCCAGGAAGCCGCCATAGCGGGCGAAGCGCCTTTCCAGCCGAACCTGCAGGGCCGACAGCACGGAACTGAGCGCGAGATAGATCAGCGCCGCCTCGATGTAGAGGATCAGTGGCTCGTAGGTCGTGGCGACGATGCGCTGCGCCGTCTGGAAGAGTTCCGGCACGGTGACGGCGGCGGCGAGCGAGGTGTCCTTCACCAGCGAGATGAAGGTGTTCGACAGCGGCGGCACGGCGACGCGCGTCGCCTGCGGCAGGATGGTGCGGCGCATGGCCTGCGACCAGCTCATGCCGATCGAATAGGCCGCTTCCCACTGGCCGCGCGGCACGGAGGCGATGACGGCGCGGATGATCTCCGACGTATAGGCCCCGACATTCAGCGTGAAGCCGATGAGGGCGGCCGGGAAGGCATCGAGCAGGATACCGACGCTCGGCAGGCCGTAGAAGATGACGAAGAGCTGCACGAGAAGCGGCGTGCCGCGGATCACCCAGACATAGAAGCGGGCGACGGCGACGAGCGGGCGCGGCCCGAACAGCCGCGCGATGGCCGTGACGAGGCCGAGCGTCAGCCCGAGCACGAAGGAGAGCAAGGTGAGCGGAATGGTGAAGACGAGCGCGGCCCACAGCAGGGGGACAAGCGAATCCAGCATCAGTTGAAGCCACGGCGGCACGGGAAAAACCTCCGGAAATGCGGCTGGCCGGGGTGATCCCCGGCCAGGTCGTGGTTTTATCTATAGTCGAGGAGCGGGCCGCCGCGAAGCGGTCCCCGGGCAGGATTTACTTCGAGACGTCCTGGCCGAAATACTTGTCCGAGATCGCCTGGTACGTGCCGTCGGCCTTGATGTCGGCAAGCGCCTTGTTGATCGCGTCCAGCAGCTCCGGCTCGCCCTTGCGGATGATCACGCCGGAATAGTCGGCGTTTTCCTGTTCGGCGGCGATCTTCACATTGGCATCGGGCTTGTGCTTCTTGAAGTCGAGGAAGGACAGGCTGTCGTTGATCGTCGCGTCGGCGCGGCCGGTCAGGACGAGCTGGATCGACTGGTCGAAGCCGTCGGTGCCGACGAGCTCGGCGCCGGCGCCTTCAGCGATCCTGCCGAAATTGGAGGTCAGCGACTGGGCGGATTTCTTGCCCTTGAGGTCGGCGAATCCCTTGATGCTGTCGTCGTCGGCACGCACGATCAGCACGGCCTTGGAGGCGATGTAGGGCTCGGAGAAGTCGTATTTCTGCTTGCGCGCCTCGGTGATGCCGACCTGGTTGATCACGGCGTCGTAGCGGTTTGCATCGAGGCCGGCGATGAGGCCGTCCCACTTGCCTTCCAGGAACTCGGCCTTGACGCCGAGCTTCTTGGCGATGGCCTCGCCGATCTCGACGTCGAAGCCGACCAGCTTGCCGTCGGTGTCGTGGTAGGTGAAGGGCGCATAGGTGCCTTCGGTGCCGATCTTCAGCGCGCCGGCGGCCTGCACGGCCGCGAGGTTTTCCCCCGCATGGGCCGGGGCGAGAATGGCGGCTTGGAGCGCCGCAGCGGCGGCGAGGGTCTTCAACCAGTTCATCTTGGAACTCCGTTTCTGGCTCAAGTGTTCGATGGGGCGATAGATCGCAGAAATCGGTGCAAAACGATGGGCAGAAAACTGCGAATAAAAACGGCAAATGCGAATATTTTTCTCATTTTCCGCTGCCTTCAGGCGGAGAAGGGCGCGTTTCGCTTTAAAAATCCGGCCCGCTGCGCGGGCTGCGGCCTTTGTGCATTTCGTGTTTTTAGGGGCTTGCCAAGCGGGAAAACAGGGACAATTGATGTGGCACCCAAAATAACAACCGGGGAAGGAAAACAAAATGGCAAACAGACTCATTGGCTTTCGTGCGGCTCTTCTTGCGGGCGCAATCCTGCTGGGCGCCGGTCCGGCTCTTGCAGAAGCGGTGCTTCACCGCGGCAATGCCGGCGAACCGCAGACCCTCGACCAGGCGCACACTTCCATCAACATCGAGGAGTTCATCCTCAAGGACCTCTACGAGGGCCTGACGATCTATGACGCGTCCGGCAAGATCGTTCCCGGCGCCGCGGAAAGCTGGACCGTCTCCGACGACGGCACGGTCTATACGTTCAAGCTGCGCGAGAACGCGAAGTGGTCGGACGGTTCCCCGGTGACGGCGGAAGACTTCGTCTTCTCCTTCACCCGCGTGGAAGACCCGAAGACCGCGGCGGGCTATGCCAATATCCTCTATCCGATCAAGAACGCGGAAAAGGTCAACAAGGGTGAGCTCGGCCTCGACCAGCTCGGCCTCAAGGCCGTCGATGCCACGACGCTGGAAGTGACGCTGGAGCGGCCGACGCCCTTCTTCCTCGAGCTGCTTGCGCACCAGACGGCGCTTCCGGTCTCCAAGGCCAGCGTCGAGAAGAACGGCGCCGACTTCGTCAAGCCCGGCACGATGGTGTCGAACGGCGCCTTCAAGCTGGTCAGCCATGTCCCGAACGACAACCTGGTCGTCGAGAAGAACGAGAACTATTGGGATGTCGCGAACGTCAAGCTCGACAAGGTGATCTTCTACCCGATCGACGACCAGGCCGCTTCGGTCCGGCGCTTCGAGGCGAAGGAAATGGACCTCGTCTACAACTTCTCCGCCGACCAGATCGAGCGGCTGAAGGCGAGCTATGGCGAGCAGGTCCATGTCTCGCCGACGCTGGCGACCTACTACTACGCCTTCGACACCCGACAGGAGCCCTACAGCGACGTCAACGTGCGCCGCGCGCTCTCCATGGCTGTCGACCGCGACTTCCTGGCCAAGGAAATCTATTCGGGCTCGCAGCTCCCGGCCTATTCCATGGTGCCCCCCGGCATGGAAGGCTATGAGCCGGCGACCGCCGATTTCGGCGCGCTTTCGCAGCTCGACCGCGAGGATGAGGCGCTCAAGCTGATGAAGGAGGCCGGCTACGGCGAGGGCGGCAAGCCGTTGAAGATCGAGATCCGCTACAACACCAACCCGAACCACGAGCGCGTGGCGACGGCCGTTGCCGACATGTGGAAGAACACCTTCGGCGCGGACGTCTCGATGGTGAACCTCGACGTCTCCTCGCACTACGCCTACCTGCAGGAAGGTGGCGCGTTCAACGTGGCGCGTGCCGGCTGGGTCGCCGACTACGCGGATGCGGAGAACTTCCTGGCGCTCAGCGTCAGCACCAACAAGACCTTCAACTATGGCAAGTTCAACAATGTCGAGTATGACGCGCTCATGAAGCAGTCGTACGAGGAGCGGGACCCGGCAATGCGCGCCAAGGTGCTGCACGAGGCGGAAGCCCTTCTCATGAAGGAACAGCCGATCGCCCCGCTCCTGACACAGGCCGATCTGTGGCTCGTCTCCAGCAAGGTTCAGGGTTGGCAGGACAATGCCGCCAACCAGCACCTGAGCCGCTTCCTCAGCGTTTCGGAATGATCCGGCGTCAGTGCGCGGCCTCCTGAGGCCGCGCGCTTTCGTATCTGGGGAGACCTGGCCATGCTTGCCTTCGTTCTGCGGCGCCTCGCAAGCGCCGTGCCGACGCTATTCATCGTCGTCACCATTTCGTTCTTTCTCATGCGCTTTGCGCCCGGCGGTCCGTTCAACCTCGAACGTCCCCTGCCGCCCGCCACGATGGAAAACCTGATGCGGGCCTACCAGCTCGATCAGCCGCTCTGGCGACAATACCTCACCTATATGGGCAACGCCGTCACCGGCGATTTCGGACCGAGCTACATCTACAAGGATAATTCCGTCGCCGAGCTGATCGGCAAGGGACTGCCCTATTCGGTCGAGCTCGGCTTCTACGCATTGTTGCTCGCGCTCGTCGGCGGCGTCATCGTCGGCACGATCGCGGCGCTGCGCCAGAACAGCGCGCTCGATTTCGCCGTCATGTCGGTGGCAACGATCGGCGTCACGGTGCCGAACTTCGTCGTCGGGCCGGTGCTGACGCTGATCTTCGCCATCATGCTCGCCTGGCTGCCGGCCGGCGGCTGGGGCGACGGGTCGCTGCGCTTCCTCATCCTGCCGATGATCGCGCTCGCCCTGCCGCAGCTCGCGGTCTTCGCGCGGCTCACCCGCGGCTCGATGATCGAGGCCCTGCGCACCGACCATATCCGCACCGCGCGGGCCTATGGCCTGCCGGCGAAATCGGTGGTCGTGGTGCATGCCATGCGCGGCGCCATGCTGCCGATCGTCTCCTATCTCGCGCCCTGCGCGGCCGCTCTCCTGACCGGCTCGGCGGTTGTCGAGACCATCTTCACCATTCCCGGCGTCGGGCGCTACTTCGTGCTCGGGGCGATCAACCGCGACTATACGCTCGTCATGGGCACGGTCGTCCTGATCGCCATCTTCGTCATCGTCTTCAATCTGCTGGTCGACATTCTCTATGGCCTGCTCGATCCGAGGGTTCGCCATGACTGACGCCGTCGTTTCCCCCGTGCCCGAGAGCGAGGTGAAGGGGCGCAGCCTCTTCCAGCTCGCCGTCATGCGCTTCCGTCGCAATCGCCCGGCCATGGCCGGCTCCGTGATGCTGGTGCTGATCGCCTGCTTCTCGTTCTTCGGTCCCTTCTTCATCAGCCACAGCTACGATCAGGTCTTCTCTTCCTATGTCACCATCCCGCCGAGCCTCGAGCCGCGGCCGGGCGAGGACACGCTGGAGGAAGCGATGAAGGGTGTCGCGGCACGCGCCCGCGTCGAGCTTCAGTCCTTCTCCGTCGAGGGCGAGACCTTCACCGCGGTCGTCACCGCCGAGAATCCGATCGATCCGCGCACGACGCGCTACTTCGACCGCGCCAACGAGTTCGACAAGACGGAAGTTCTCTCGACCGAGGACGAGGGCCGCAAGCTGACGCTTTCTGGCGTCGTCGACCGGGAATATTTCCTGTTCGGCACCGATACCAACGGGCGCGACCTCATGGCGCGCGTCATGCTCGGCGGGCAGATATCCATCGCCGTCGGTCTCCTCGCCAGCCTCGTCTCGCTCGGCATCGGCGTCGTCTACGGCGCGATTTCGGGTTACATGGGCGGGCGCGTCGACAATGTGATGATGCGTTTCGTCGAGATCCTCTATTCGCTGCCCTTCGTCTTCCTCGTCGTGGTGCTCGTCGTCTTCTTCGGGCGCAGCTTCGTGCTGATCTTCATCGTCATCGGCGCGGTGGAATGGCTCGACATGGCCCGCATCGTGCGCGGCCAGACGCTTTCCTTGAAACGCCGGGAGTTCATCGGCGCGGCGGAGGCTCTGGGGCTGACCGACTGGCAGATCATCCGCCGGCACGTCATCCCCAACACGATCGGCCCGGTCGTCATCTTCGTCACGGTGATCGTGCCCAAGGTGATCCTGCTCGAAAGCTTCCTTTCCTTCCTCGGCCTCGGCGTGCAGGCGCCGCTAACGAGCTGGGGCTCGCTGATCGCCGAAGGCGCGAACAACATCCAGTCGGCGCCCTGGCTGCTCGTCTTCCCCGCCATCTTCTTCGTCGTTACGCTCTTCTCGCTGAACTTCGTCGGTGATGGCCTGCGTGACGCATTCGACCCGAAGGATCGCTGACATGGCAGAGACACAGAAGACCATGGAGCCGATCCTCGCCGTGCGCGACCTGAAGGTCTCCTTCACGACGCCGGACGGCGATGTCGATGCTGTCAAGGGCATCAGCCTCGATGTCCGCCCCGGCGAGACCCTGGCGGTGGTCGGCGAATCCGGCTCCGGCAAGAGCCAGACCATGATGGGCATCATGGGCCTGCTGGCCGCGAACGGACGGGTTTCGGGCTCCGCGAAATATCGCGGGCAGGAGATGGTCGGCCTTCCGCCGAAGGCGCTCAACGAGATCCGCGGCGCGAAGATCACCATGATCTTCCAGGAGCCGATGACCTCGCTCGATCCGCTCTATCCCGTCGGCAAGCAGATCGCCGAGGTGATCGTGCACCACCGCGGCGGTACGCGGAAGGAGGCCCGGCCGCGTGTGCTGGAACTCCTGAAACTCGTCGGCATTCCGGAGCCTGAGCGCCGTATCGACAGCTATCCGCACGAGATGTCCGGCGGCCAGCGCCAGCGCGTGATGATCGCCATGGCGCTCGCCAACGAGCCGGACATCCTGATCGCCGACGAACCGACGACGGCGCTCGACGTGACGATCCAGGCGCAGATCCTCAAGCTCTTGCGCGACCTGCAGAAACGCTTCGACATGGCGATCGTGCTCATCACGCACGATCTCGGCATCGTCCGGCATTTCGCCGAGCGGGTCGTCGTCATGCGGCGCGGCGAGATCGTCGAGCAGGGCGGCACGGCCGGCATCTTCGAGAACCCCCAAGCTGACTACACCCGCATGCTGATCGAGGCCGAGCCGCATGGCCGCAAGGCCGCGCCGCCGGATGACGCGCCGATCATCCTGGAGGGCCGCAATGTCGTCGTCGACTACAAGATCGACGGCGGCTTCCTGAAGCAGCGCGCCAGCACGTTCCGCGCCGTCGACAATGTCAGCATCAGCCTGCGCGAAGGCCAGACGATCGGCGTGGTGGGCGAATCCGGCTCGGGCAAGTCGACGCTCGGGCGGGCGCTGCTCAGGCTGATCGCCAGCAAGGGCGCCTACCGTTTCGGCAGGACGGATATTTCCGGCCTCGACCGCACCGGCATGCGGCCGCTCCGTCGCAGCATGCAGCTCGTCTTCCAGGATCCCTACGGATCGCTCTCGCCGCGCCAGACGGTCGGCGAGATCATCACCGAGGGTCTCTACGTGCACGAGCCGCAACTATCGCGGGCCGATCGCGACAAGCGGGCGATCGCGGCGCTGAAGGAGGTCGGGCTCGATCCGGCGGCGCGCAACCGCTATCCGCACGAGTTTTCCGGTGGCCAGCGGCAGCGCATCGCGATTGCGCGGGCGATGATCCTCAAACCCCAGGCCGTCATTCTCGACGAGCCGACCTCGGCACTCGACCGTTCCGTGCAGGGCCAGGTGATCGAGCTCCTGCGCGATCTCCAGTCCCGCTACGGCCTGTCCTATGTCTTCATCAGCCATGATCTTTCGGTGGTGCGCGCCATGAGCGACTATGTGGTGGTGATGAAGGACGGCAAGATTGTCGAGGAGGGACCCACGGACGCCATTTTCAGCGCGCCGCGGGAGGATTATACCAAGACCCTCATCGGCGCGGCCTATAATATCGGGCCGTAATCCGGAGCGCAGACAAGAGGAGACCGGATGGCCGAAGGCCGTTTGCCGCATATCGTGCTCTTTTCGGGCGGCACCGCGTGCCGCACGACCAATCTGGCGCTGCTCTCCGGGCCGGCGCGGCTGACGCGCATCGTGCCGGCCTGGGACAGCGGGGGCAGCTCCAAGACCATCCGCGAAAGCCTCGGCGTGCTCGCCGTCGGCGATATCCGCCAGGCGCTGATGACCATGGCCCATGGCGAAGGCCAGGTGGGCGATGTCGTCAAGGTCTGCAATGCGCGCATGACCAGCGGGACGGAGGATGACGCCCGCACGGAATTCGCCCTCTATGCCGAAGGCCGCCATCCGCTCTTGGAGCGCATGGAGCCGGGTCTGCGCGGTGCGATCCTCAACTACCTGCGCACCTTTCGCGCGGCGATCGGCGCGGATTTCGATTTCCGCAACGGCAGCATCGGCAATTTCATCCTGACGGGTGCGCATCTCGCCCACAACAGCGACATCAACACCGCCATCTTCGTTTTCCGCAAGCTCTGCGACATTACCGGCCATGTCTGGCCGTCCACGGCGGCCGACGGCGTCGAACTTTCCGCCGTGCTGAACGACGGAACCCGGATCGAAGGGCAGCACAGGATGACGGCGCTCGATGATACGGCCAGCGGCATCGGCATCCGCGACATCGCCCTTTCCGGCCGGAACGGCGCGCCCGTGCCGGCCAATGAGGCGGTGCTCGAAAGTCTGGAAAGCGCCGATGCCATCGTCTTCGGCCCGGGCAGCTTCTTCACCAGCGTCCTGCCGCATCTTCTCGTAGAGGGAATCGTGCCGGCCATTGCGCGCAATGTGCATGCCCGCCGCATCTTCATCGGCAACATGCTGCAATGCCGGGAGACCCGCGGGCTGGACGTAGCACGCATGCTGGAGATCGCCGCGGCGCTCTGGCGGCGGCAGGAGGGGGCGGATGCGCGACCCTTCACCCATGTCCTGGCGAACCACCAGCTGCTGCCCTTCGAAAAGACCGTCGGCCCTTTCGCTTATCTCGGCAACGGCGCGCTGGAAGATGTGGGTGCGCGGCTCGGCATCGAGCGGGTGATCGGCGACTTCGAGGACCCCTGGCAGCGCGGCCAGCATGATGGCCGGGCCGTCGCGGATGCGCTCAACTCGCTCTTGCCGTCGTGAGCCCGGTCTTTACCGCCGGCATCCAGCCCCGCGCCTTGGCGAAGGCGAGGAAATCGTCCGCTGCCATCGGCCGGGCGAAGGCATAGCCCTGCAGGACATGGCAGCCGAGGCTGCGCAGCAGCTCGGCATGCGCCAGCGTCTCGACGCCTTCCGCGACCGTTTCGATGCCGCGCACCTTGCCGATGTCGATGATCGAGCGGACGAGGCTCTGCTGCGCGGTGGATTCGAGCAGGGGCAGCACCAGCCGGCGATCGATCTTCAGCCGCTTGGGCGATAGTTCCAGGAGGCTGACGATGGACGCATGGCCGGTGCCGAAATCGTCGATCTCGATATCGATGCCGAGGGTCTTGATATCGTCGATCGCCTGTTTCAACCCATCGTCGGCCGTGTCGAAGGAAATCGATTCCAGGAGTTCGAAGGTCAGCGAGCCGGGACGGATGTTTATGGCGCGCAGCTTTCCGAGGAGATCGTCGTCGCGCAGGCGCTGGCAGGAGACATTGACGGAGACGCGGGCAATGCCGAGCCCCTGTCCCTCCCAGCGCATGGACTGGAACAGCGCCTGGTCGAGGATGGCCTCGTCGATCTGGGCGACGACGTTGAGGCTTTCGGCAACCGGCAGGAAGACGTCCGGCGTAATGATGCCACGCGTCGGGTGCTGCCAGCGCGCCAACGCCTCGACGCCAACGATCTCCAGCGTCTCGGCATCGAACTGAGGCTGGAAGAAGGGGTGGAATTCGCCGCGTTCGAGGCCGCGCAGGATGTCGTCGCCGAGCCGCTTGACCTCCACGGTGCGCAGGCGCAGCTCGTCGTTGAAGGCTTCCACGCGGTTGCGGCCGCGGCGCTTGGCCTCGTAGAGCGCGATGTCGGCATTGACGAGCAGCTGTTCGGCGGATTCTTCCGCATCGTTGCGCGTCGCGATGCCGATGCTCGCGCCGATGCGACAGTCGTGGCCCTCGATCGCCATCGGCTCGCTTATCGCCTCGATGAGGCGGGCCGAAAGGGCGCTGAAATCGGCCTTTGCCGGGTCGCGGCGTGACAGCAGCACGAATTCGTCGCCGCCGATGCGGGCGATGAAGTCCTCCGCCGGAATATGGGCGCGCAGCACGCCCGCGGCCTGTTTCAGCACCTCGTCGCCCGCGGCATGGCCGAGCGTGTCGTTGATGTCCTTGAAACGGTCGAGGTCGATATGCAGCAGGGTGAGGGGGCGCGCATCCTCGCCCATGCCGGCTAGCGCGAGCTGCTGATCGAGGAAGCGCCGGTTGGGAAGGCGGGTGAGGGCGTCGTGCAGCGAATTGTGCTCCAGCACGAGATGGGCATCCTCCAGCGCCCTGTTCTGCGCCTCGGCCGTCAGCTTGGCCTCGAGCAGTTCGGCCTGCAGGCGATTGTCCTCCGTCACGTCCCAATTGGCGCCGACGATGCGCTTTGCGCCGGAGGACGCGCGGTAGGTCATGCCGTGGGCGCGGATGTGGCGGATATCACCGTCGGCGGTCAGCACACGAAACCCGGTGAGATAGGGCTTTTCGGTTTCGATGGCGTTGGTGAAGACGCGCTCGGCCTCCTTCAGGTCGTCGGGGTGGAGCGCGGCGCGCCAGTCCTCGTAGCGGCAGATCGGCTGGCCTGGCGGCACGTTGTAGAGCGCGCGCATACGGGCATCCCAGGTGAGGGTCGACGTTTCGGGATCATATTCCCAAACGCCCACGCGCGAGGCGTCGAGTGCGAGCTGCAGGCGCTGCGAGACGGTTTCGAGCTGGTCCTCCCGGTCCTGCAGCGCAAGAATATGCCGGTGGCGATCCTTCATGAGGTAGCCGACCCAGAACATGGGTGCGATGATGATGACGGCGAGGAGCGCAAGCCCGGCGCGAAAGAAGGCGAGATCGGCAGAGGGCTGGCGCCAGCCTTCCAGCGGTGCGGCCGACATGGTCCAGACCTCATGGCCGATATCGATGGTCATCACCACCGGATCGGCATCGACGGCCGCGGCCGTCGTGAAGAAGGTCCTCGCTTCGCCGCCGACATGCGGCCGGCTGGAAAGCGAGACGGCAATCTTGAGCTCTTCACCGAAGCCGCTGCTCTCCAGGAGCTTGTCGAGGTCGATCACGGCGGAGGCGATGCCGATGAAGGCATTGTTCCGCCCGGCGTGGATCGGGTAGCGCGCAATCACGCCGCGGCCGCCCTGCACGAGATCGACCGGACCGGTGACGATCAGCCGGTCGAGTGCCTTGACCTGCATGGCGGCGGCGCGCTGGGACTCGTTCTTGCGGTAGTCGAGGCCGATGCTGCGCTCGTTTCCCTTGACCGGATAGATGAGCGAGACGATGAAATCCGGCGCAATGGCGAGATTGCGCAACCGCGTGTCCTTGCGGAAAATGCGGCCCGCAAGATCGGCAAAGCGGCTCGGCGGCATGTCGGGTTCGGTCGAAAGCGCCGCGACGAGGCCCTGCACGAGGTTGATGTCGCCATGGATGTTGCCTTCGAGGCGCGAGCGCAGCAGGCCGAGCTGCTCCGTCGTGAAGGAACGCAGGTATTCCTCCTCCAGCCGCTGTTTCTGGGCATCGGCGAGAAAAATGGCGATGAGCACGGCAAGCGCGACCACGATGGCGGGGATATAATATCCCAGCCCCTGAAGGGAGAGCTGCGCATTCCGGTCGTTCATCGCGTTCCGTGTGTCTCCGCGCATCCTGGTTGCACCGGGCGAGGTTCTGCCCGGCATCCGGCGATCGGCGAACCATGGCAGATGCAACTTAATATTTGCTGACGAGGCCGCGCCTTTCTCTGTGGGGCCGGGTAGGGCTTTCCGTCATGGCCGATTCTGGGCTAGTCCTCGGCACGGCTGGAGCGGAACAGGTCAGGGGGCGGGGTTGCCGGCGGACAAGGACAGGACGGAAAGCGTGTTCGGCGCGCTGCTGCGGGCCATCGTCGAAGACAGCCCGCTGAAGGCCGCCGGTTTCATCGTCACCATCTACGGCGACGTCGTGGAGCCGCGGGGCGGCGTCGTGTGGACCGGCAACCTGATCGAGACCTGCGCCGCCGTCGGCATCAGCGAGACGCTGGTGCGCACCGCCGTCTCGCGCCTCGTCGCCGCCGGGCAATTGTCCGGCGAGCGGGAGGGGCGGCGCAGCTTCTATCGCCTCGCCGCGCCCGCCCGGAGCGAATTTGCGGCCGCCGCCCGCTTGCTGTTCGGCCCGCCGGAGGCCGCGGACTGGCATTTCGTGCAGCTGACGGGGACGGCACCGGACGAGGCGATGCAGGTTCTCGAGCGGGCGGGTCATGCCCGGCTCGGCCCGCGCCTTGCCGTCGGCGCGCGGTCTTTGCCGCATCTCAAGCAGCCGGCCGTCGTCTTCCGCGGCGAGGTGGTGAGCGGCGAGCGGGACCTCGGCGCCTTTGCGTCCGACCATTGGAACCTCGCGCTGCATGCCGAAGCCTATCATGGCTTCCTCAGGCGCTTCGGGCGCCTTGCCGACCTGCTTGCGGGCGGGATGCGGCTCGGTGCGGCGGAAAGCCTCGTCGCCCGGCTGGTGCTCGTGCACCAGTTCCGCCTCGTCGTGCTGCGTGATCCGCGCCTGCCGCAGGCGGCCCTGCCGGCGGAATGGCCGGGGGAGGCGGCCCGGATGCTCTTTGCCGACCTCTATCTCCGCCTCTCGCCCGAGGCGGACCTGCATGTCGCCCGCCATTTCGTCACGGCGGCCGGCGCCTTGCCTGAAGCGAGCGAGGCGACGCTCCGCCGTCTTTCGCTGCTGCGCGAGTCGATCCGGCGCGACTTTTCATAGGGAAATGCGTGGTTTGTGCTATGATACCAGCTGCTGGAACGAAACATCACATAATTTGGAGAAATCAGCATTGATTTGTGACGTATCGAGTGCTAAATAGATAACCGATCGGTCGGTCAATGTTTCTGGAGGAACGGATCGACCCTTGGATATCAGGGAGGAAACCGCGTGTCCGAAGCCTTTATCTGCGATGCCGTCCGTACGCCGATCGGCCGTTATGGCGGTTTGTTGTCGTCGGTTCGTGCCGATGATTTGGCGGCGGTGCCGCTCTCCGGGCTGATGGCGCGCAATCCCGATATCGACTGGTCGAAGGTGGACGATCTCATCTACGGCTGCGCCAACCAGGCCGGCGAGGACAACCGCAATGTCGGCCGCATGGCCGTGCTGCTGTCCGGCCTTCCCGTTTCCATTCCCGCCACCACCGTCAACCGCCTCTGTGGTTCCGGCATGGACGCCGTCGGCATGGCGGCGCGCGCCATCCGCGCCGGTGACTGCGATTTCGTCATCGCCGGCGGCGTCGAGAGCATGAGCCGCGCGCCCTTCGTCATGCCCAAGGCCGAAAGCGCCTTCTCCCGGTCGAATGCGGTCTATGACACGACGATCGGCTGGCGCTTCGTCAATCCAAAGATGAAGAAGGCCTTCGGCGTCGATTCCATGCCGCAGACGGCCGACAACGTTGCCGCCGATTTCGCCGTCAGCCGCGCGGATCAGGACGCTTTCGCGGCGCGCAGCCAGGCCCGCTGGGCCGCCGCGCACGAGGCCGGCATCTTTGCCGATGAGATCGTGCCCGTTTCCGTGCCGCAGAAGAAGGGTGATCCGCTGGTCGTCGACACCGACGAGCATCCGCGTCCCGGCACGACGGCCGAGCAGCTTGCCAAGCTGAAGGGCGTCAACGGCCCGGACCTTTCCGTCACCGCCGGCAATGCCTCGGGCGTCAACGACGGTGCGGCTGCTTTGCTCATCGCCAATGAAGCCACCATCAAGGCGCAAGGATTGTCTCCGAAAGCGCGCGTCGTCGCCATGGCGGCGGCGGGCCTTGAGCCGCGCATCATGGGTTTCGGCCCGGCGCCGGCCACGCGCCGCGTGCTGGAGCGCGCCGGTCTTTCGCTCGGCCAGATGGATGTCATCGAGCTCAACGAGGCCTTCGCCTCGCAGGCGCTCGCGGTTCTGCGCGATCTCGGCCTGCCGGACGACGCCCCGCATGTGAACCCGAACGGCGGCGCCATCGCGCTCGGTCATCCGCTCGGCATGAGCGGCGCGCGGCTCGTCACCACCGCGACCTACCAGCTCCACCGCCAGGGCGGACGTTATGCACTCTGTACCATGTGCATCGGCGTCGGCCAGGGCATCGCCATCATTCTCGAACGCGTCTGACGCGTAAAGCAGGAGGAAAGACCATGTATGCCCAGATGGTGAAGACCGATGCCGCCCGCGTCCGCTCCCTCGATGAGATGGACCCCGTGGAGCGCGCCTTCCAGGAGCGTATCGACGCCGGCCAGAAGATCGAGCCGAAGGAATGGATGCCGGAAGGCTATCGCAAGACGCTGGTGCGCCAGATCAGCCAGCACGCCCATTCGGAAATCGTCGGCCAGCTTCCCGAAGGCAACTGGATCACCCGCGCCCCGACCCTGGAGCGCAAGGCGATCCTGCTTGCCAAGGTGCAGGACGAGGCCGGCCACGGCCTCTACCTCTACTGTGCCGCCGAAACGCTCGGCATCAGCCGCGACGAGATGTATGCGCAGCTCCATTCCGGCAAGGCGAAATATTCCTCGATCTTCAACTATCCGACGCTGACCTGGGCGGACATCGGCGCGATCGGCTGGCTGGTCGATGGCGCGGCGATCATGAACCAGGTGCCGCTGCAACGCTGTTCCTACGGCCCCTATGCGCGGGCCATGGTGCGCATCTGCAAGGAAGAGAGCTTTCACCAGCGCCAGGGTTACGACGTGCTGATGAAGATGGTGAAGGGCACGCCGGCCCAGAAGGCCATGGTGCAGGACGCGCTGAACCGCTGGTGGTGGCCGTCGCTGATGATGTTCGGTCCCTCGGACGACGCTTCCGTGCATTCGGCCCAGTCGATGGCCTGGAAGATCAAGCAGAACTCCAACGACGAGCTGCGCCAGAAATTCGTCGACCAGACGGTGCCGCAGGCGAAGTATCTCGGCCTCACCGTGCCGGATCCGAACCTCAAGTGGAACGAGGAGAAGGGCGGCTACGATTTCGGCGAGCCGGACTGGGAAGAATTCTTCAACGTGATCGCCGGCAACGGCCCCTGCAATGCGGAACGCCTCAACGCGCGCAAAAAAGCATGGGATGACGGCGCCTGGTTCCGCGACGGCCTGACGGCGCATGCCGAAAAGGTCGCCGACCGTCGCGCTAGCGCCAAGATCGCCGCCGAGTAAGGGAGAGAGCACGATGTCCAGCGAATGGCCGCTTTGGGAAGTTTTCATTCGGGGCCAGCACGGCCTCAACCATCGCCATGTCGGCAGCCTGCACGCGCCCGACGCCGAAATGGCGATCAACAATGCTCGCGACGTCTATACGCGCCGCAACGAGGGCGTCAGCATCTGGGTGGTGAAATCCTCCGAGATCACCGCCAGCGCACCCTCGGAAAAGGGCCCGCTGTTCGATCCGTCGAACTCCAAGGTCTACCGGCACCCGACGTTCTTCGATATTCCGGATGAAGTGGGGCATATGTGATGGCGACCGCGGCACTCGACCCGGCGGCCCGTCAGGCCGCGCTTCTCGAATTCCTGCTGCGCATCGGCGACAACACGCTGATCCTCGGCCATCGCGTTTCCGAATGGTGCGGGCACTCGCCCGCGCTGGAAGAGGATATCGCGCTCGCCAACACCGCGCTCGACCTGATCGGCCAGACCCAGCTCTGGCTCGGCCTTGCCGGCGAGGTGGAAGGCAAGGGCCGTTCCGCCGATGATCTTGCCTATCTGCGCGACGGCTACGAATTCCGCAACATCCTCTTAGTCGAGCGCCCGAACGGCGATTTCGGCAAGACGCTGATGCGGCAGTTCCTGTTCGACGCCTGGCACTATCTGCTCTTGAAGGCACTGAAGGGGTCTTCCGACACGCGCATTGCCGAGATCGCGGAAAAGGCCTTCAAGGAAGTCTCCTATCATCTCGACCGCAGCCGCGACCTCGTCATCCGCCTCGGTGACGGCACGGCCGAAAGCCATCGCCGCATGCAGGAAGCGCTGGGCGAACTCTGGCCCTTCACCGGCGAGATGTTCATGAGCGATGCGCTCGACGCCGAACTGGTCGAGGTCGGCATCGTCCCGGCGCCCGAAAGCCTCAAGGCGGGCTGGGACGAGATCATCGCGGAGACGCTGGCCGAAGGCACGCTGAAGAAACCAGCCGATGGCTACATGCACAAGGGCGGCCGGCGCGGCGTGCACACCGAGCATCTCGGCTTCATCCTGTCAGAGATGCAGTTCCTGCAGCGCGCCTATCCGGGCGCGACCTGGTAGGAGGCGGCGATGGACCCGGCGCTTCGTCCCTCGGTCGATGAGGTCTGGCACTGGCTGTCCGAAGTGCCGGACCCGGAAATCCCGGTCATTTCGCTGACTGACCTCGGCATCATCCGCGATGTCGAGTGGCGGGACGATACGCTGGTGGTGACGGTCACGCCGACCTATTCCGGCTGTCCCGCCACCACGGTGATTAACCTCGATATCGAGGCTGCGCTCGCCGGAAAGGGTCTCGACAAGGTAAAGCTGGAGCGCCGGCTCTCGCCCGCCTGGACGACGGACTGGATCAGTGCCGCGGGCCGGGAAAAGCTGCGCGACTACGGCATCGCCCCACCGATCGACGGCACGGCCGCCGATGGCGTGCTGATGAAACGCATCGACCGGCTTTCCGGCCGTTCGAACCTGACGATCGCCTGTCCGCGCTGCGGCTCGGCGAACACGGAAAAGATCAGCCAGTTCGGCTCGACGCCCTGCAAGGCGAGCTATCGCTGCACCGACTGTCTGGAACCGTTCGACTATTTCAAGTGCATCTGACCCATAGGGAGAGGGCCCACATGGCACGTTTTCATCCCCTGACCGTGACCGACATTCGCCGCGAGACGCGCGATGCGGTCGTGGTGACGCTTGCGCCCTCCGACAAGGACCGCGCCGTTTTCGACTTCACGCAGGGCCAGTACCTGACCTTCCGCCGCAAGTTCGAGGACGAGGAGCTGCGCCGTTCCTATTCGATCTGCGCCGGCAAGGACGAGGGCGTCCTGAAGGTCGGCATCAAGCGCGTCGATGGCGGTTGCTTCTCCACCTGGGTCAACGAGAACCTGAAGCCCGGTGACACGCTGGAGGCGATGCCCCCGATGGGCGCGTTTTTCACGACGTTGGAGCCGGAAGTGGCAAAGCATTATCTCGGTTTTGCCGGCGGCAGCGGCATCACGCCGGTGCTCTCGATCATCAAGACGGTCTTGTCGCGCGAGCCGCGCGCCCGCTTCACGCTGGTCTACGCCAACCGGCAGATCAGCTCGATCATGTTCCGCGAGGAGCTTGAGGACCTGAAGAACCTCTATCTCGGCCGGTTCTCCGTTCTGCATGTCCTCGAAAGCGAGGCACAGGACATCGACCTCTTCACCGGCCGCATCGACGGCGAGAAGTGCGCGGCGCTGTTCAAGAGCTGGATCGACATCAAGTCGATTGCCACCGCCTTCATCTGCGGTCCGGAGCCGATGATGCTGGCGATTGCCGCAGCGCTCCGCGAACACGGCCTTCGCGACGACCAGATCAAGTTCGAGCTGTTCGCCTCCTCGCAGCCCGGCCGCGCCCGGCGCAAGGTGGAGGCCGTCGCCGGTGCGGACCAGGGCGCGATGTGCGAGGCGACCGTCACGCTCGACGGCGCGACGCGCAGCTTCAAGTTCCCGAAGCAGGGCCAGAGCCTGCTCGACGCCGCGCTCGAAAACGCCATGGACGCACCCTATGCCTGCAAGGCCGGCGTCTGTTCCACCTGCCGCGCGAAAATCCTGGAGGGCGAGGCCGAGATGGAGGTCAACCACGCGCTCGAGGATTACGAGGTGCGCCAGGGCTATGTGCTGACCTGCCAGTGCTATCCGCTCACCGACCGCATCGTCGTCAGCTACGACCAGTAAGGGGAATTTTCATGTCCGATACGATGCCGATCGAGGATTATCTGGCGCAAGGCGGCGTGCTCTCCTCGCCCGCCAATGTGCCGCCGCGCTATCGCGGCGAGCTCCTGCGCCTGATGGCGAGTTTCGTCGACAGCGAGCTGGCCGGCTCCGCCGGCTTCGCCGATACGATCAACGATGCGCCGGGCATCCAGGAGCGCATCTCCGCCGCCCGTATCGTTCTGGAAAAGGCCGATCATGCCGGCAAGGTCCTGCGGGTCATGGAGACCTTCGGCGCGGATGGCGGGCGCTACGCCGTGCACCATCCCTGGGCCGAGCGGCTTTCCCGCGAGGCCGATATCGGCGCGGCGCGGCAGGGCGGCGACATGCGCCTTTCCGTCTTCCACTACCCGCTGCAAGGCTGGGTGGATGCCGTCGTCATGAACGTGCTGATGGGCCGGGCGAGCGTCGTGCAACTCAAGGAATTGTCGCGCGTCTCCTACCAGCCGCTCGCCGAGGTTCTCCGCGCCATCCTGCCGCGCGAGACACGCCATGCCGAATTCGGCCTCGCCGGCCTCGCCCGCATCGCCGCCGACGAAGAGGGGCGCGCGAAAGCGAAGGCTTCCGTCGCCTACTGGTATCCGCGTGTCGCCGCCAGCTTCGGCCATTCCGGCTCGGCCCGTTTCGAGACGCTGTCGCGTTTCGGCCTCAGGCATACGCCCAACGAGACCCTGCTTGCCGATTGGCGGGCGGAGGTCGATGCGCAGCTTTCCGCGCTTGGATTGAACTAGGCGGTCTTCCGTCCGGGATTGCGTAAAAATACAGGAAGGACAATAAGATGAACGTCATGGCAAACCGGCCGCGCCGGCTTGAAAGCTATGTCGGCGGCGCGTGGGTCGCCGGCGCGAAGGAGGGCGTGCCCCTGCTCGACGCCTCGACGGGCGAACCGGTCGCCTTCATCGATTCCTCCGGCATCGATTTCAAGGCGATCCTCGCCCATGGCCGCGAAAAGGGCGGCCCGGCCCTGCGCCGCATGTCCTTCCACGAACGCGCCGCCATGCTGAAGGCGCTTGGCCAGGCGCTGATGGAACGGAAGGAAGAGTTCTACGCGCTTTCCACCGCCACCGGCGCGACCCGCGCCGATAGCTGGGTCGATATCGAGGGCGGCATCGGCACGTTGCTCTCCTATGCTTCCAAGGGCCGGCGCGAATTGCCGAACACCCGCGTCCTGCTGGATGGCGACGTGGAACCGCTCTCCAAGGACAATACCTTTGCCGCGCAGCATATCCTGAGCCCGTTGCAGGGCGTTGCGGTGCATATCAACGCCTTCAACTTCCCCTGCTGGGGCATGCTGGAAAAGCTCGCGCCAACATTGCTGGCCGGTGTTCCGGCCATCGTGAAGCCGGCGAGCCAGACGGCCTATCTCACCGAGCTGATGGTCCGCCGCATCATCGAGACCGGTATTCTGCCGGAGGGTGCGTTGCAGCTCGTCTGCGGCTCTGTCGGCGACCTGCTCGATCACGTCGAAGGGCAGGACGCCGTGACCTTCACCGGTTCGGCCGCCACCGGCCGGCGCCTCAAGACGCACAAGGCGATCATCGAAAACTCGGTGCGCTTCACCATGGAGGCCGACAGCCTCAACGCCGCCGTGCTCGGCCTCGACGCAGCGCCCGGCACGGAGGAGTTCGACCTCTTCGTCAAGGAAGTCGCCCGCGAGATGACGGTGAAGGCCGGCCAGAAATGTACGGCGATCCGCCGCGTCATCGCGCCGCGCGCCTATAGCGAGGCGCTGATCGAAAGCCTCGGCGCGCGCCTCGGCAAGACGGCGATCGGCAACCCCGCCGACGAAGCCGTGCGCATGGGGCCGCTCGCCAGCCTCGACCAGCGCGAGGAGGTTCGCGCGCGCATCCGCGATCTCTCCGCCGATGCCGAAATCGTCGCCGGTAATCCGGACAATCCGAGCGTCCAGTCCGGCGATGCCGTGGCCGGCGCCTTCCTCAATCCGGTGCTGCTCTATTGCGACAGGCCGGGCTCGGCCCGCGCCGTGCACGATGTCGAGGCCTTCGGCCCGGTCAGTACCGTTATGCCCTATGACACGGCGGAAGAGGCGGTCGATCTCGCCCGGCGCGGCAAGGGCAGCCTCGTCGCCTCGGTCTTCACCAACGATCCGGCCTTCGCCGAAGAGGTCGTGCTCGGCCTTGCGCCCTTCCATGGGCGCGTGATGATCGGTAACCGGGTCAGCGCCAAATCCTCCACCGGCCACGGTTCGCCGTTGCCGGGCCTCGTGCATGGCGGCCCCGGCCGCGCGGGCGGCGGCGAGGAGCTGGGCGGCATGCGCGGCGTCAAACATTACATGCAGCGCACCGCCATCCAGGGCGCGCCGACCATGCTCGCTGCCGTCACCGGCCGCTGGCTGCCGGGCGCGGAGGCGCGGGCGGGCGGCGAGCATCCGTTCCGCAAGTCGCTGGCGGAACTCAAGATCGGCGACCAGCTCATCACGGCAACGCGCACGGTGACGCTCGACGATATCGAGCATTTCGCCAATTTCACCGGTGACACCTTCTACGCCCATATGGACGAGGAGGCGGCCAAGGCGAACCCGTTCTTCGACGGGCGCGTGGCGCATGGCTATCTCATCGTCTCCTTCGCCGCCGGCCTCTTCGTCGATCCGGCGCCGGGTCCGGTTCTTGCCAATTACGGCGTCGACAACCTGCGCTTCCTGACACCGGTCAATCCGGGTGATACGCTGCAGGTGCAGCTCACCTGCAAGGAGATCAATCCGCGCGCCAATGCCGAGCACGGCGAGGTACGCTGGGATTGCCAGGTGACGAACCAGCTGGGTGCCACAGTCGCGCAGTACGACGTCCTGACGATGGTGGCCAAAACGAGGGAGTGACCGCAGCATGCCGATCGCGCAGGACCCGTGCCGCCTGGAAATGACCGTTCTGATGACGCCGGACATGGCGAATTTTTCCGGGAAGGTTCATGGGGGCGCACTGCTCAACCTGCTCGATCGCGTGGCCTTCTCCTGCGCCTCGCGCTATTCGCAGCAATATGCGGTGACGCTCTCGGTCGACCAGGTGATGTTCAAGGAGCCGATCCATGTCGGCGAACTCGTCACCTTCCGCGCCTCGATCAACCATACGGGCCGCACCTCCATGGAGGTCGGCATCCGCGTCGAGGCGGAGAACATCCGCTCCGGCCACCGGCGGCATACCAATTCCTGCTACTTCACGATGGTCGCCGTAGATGATGCCGGCCGGCCGGTGCGCGTGCCGGAACTGGAGCCGAGGGATGCGGTCGACATCCGGCGCTACAAGGCGGCCGAGCTCCGCCGGACGCTGCGGCGGGAGTTTGCCGAGCGGCTGGAATCGGTCGCAGCGACGGGCAAGGACGTGGAGAGGGATGGGGGATAGCGCGGATGGCGTTGCTCTTGTGGCGCGCCGCTGCCTCCCTACCACGTCATCCTCAAGCTTGACCCGAGGGTGACGAAAGAGAGGTAGGAGGTTTTGGTGAGGTGCGATGCGTAAGCCTCAGGTTACAGCCTTGACGCCTTCGAGGATCAGCGTCGTCGCGATGTCCGCATATTCGTCGCGCGTCACCGGCCCGTTCGGGCGGAACCACATATAGACCCAGTTCATCATGCCGAAGAGCGACATGGTGACGGGCATCAGCAGCGGGCGGTCCTTGTTGAGGTCCGGGTTGATGTCGCGGATGACGCCGGAGAAGCGCTTGACGATCTGCCGCTCGATCGCCTGCAATTCGGAAAGCTGTTCCTGCGAGAGCGCGCTGGTGCCATTGAGCTGCACCTTGTGCTCGTTGTCCCGGCCCTCGTAGTTCGCCAGGACGGCTTTGACCAGGAGGCGCAGCCGCTCCTGCGGGGCAAGGTCAGGGCGGTCGGCGGCCTCTATCGCGCTTTCGAGTTCGGTGAGGTGGGTGCGCACGATATCGAAGATCAGCGCGTCCTTGCTCGGATAGTAGTGATAGAGCAGCGCCTTGGAGACATTGCTGTGCGAGGCGATCATCGACATGGAGGCCTTCTCCATGCCCATCTCGGCAAAGACCGCGGCGGCACTCGAGAGAATGCCGCGCTGTTTTTCCTCGAAATCAACTGCGCGCGTGCGTGCCATTTTATCCTGCTTTGCTTTGCCCGGCTGCTTCCGGGAGGGTGGCCGCCCTCCCTATACACAGTCAACCCGGTGCCGGAATAGGGCCTCTTCATCCGTCTTCTAACGGGGAAGATATCCTATCTCTTTGTTTCTACACAACTCCGGACGCAAAACCGTTTCCCGCACTCCTGCTGGAACTGTCCTGTCCGGCACTTCATTCCTTCGGGCGGTTGTCGACCACCCGTTTCGCCTTGCCTTCCGAGCGGGCGACGCCGCCCGGCTCGTGCACGGTGATCTTCGTGGAGACGCCGACCACGCTCTTGATATGGTGGGCGAGCTCCTTTGCCGATCCCGCGCGGGCCCCCTCGTCGGCCGCCTCCAGCGTGCATTCGACATGCACGGTCATGTTGTCCATGCGGCCCGAGCGGGTCAGCTCGATCTGGAAATGCGGCGCGAGGCCGCGACATTTCAGGATCTGTTCCTCGATCTGCGTCGGGAAGACGTTGACGCCGCGCAGGATCATCATGTCGTCGGAGCGGCCGGTGATCTTCTCCATGCGGCGCATGGAGCGGGCGGTGCCGGGCAGGAGCCGCGTCAGGTCGCGCGTGCGGTAGCGGATGATCGGCAGGCCTTCCTTGGTGAGCGTCGTGAAGACCAGTTCGCCGATCTCGCCGTCCGGCAGCACCGCACCGGTGACCGGATCGATGATCTCCGGGTAGAAATGATCCTCCCAGATGTGCAGGCCGTCCTTGGTCTCGACGCATTCATTGGCGACGCCCGGGCCCATGACCTCAGACAGGCCGTAGATGTCGACGGCGTGCATGTCGAAGGACTGCTCGATCTCCTCGCGCATGGCGTTGGTCCATGGCTCGGCGCCGAAGATGCCCACAGCGAGCGAGCTTTCGCGTGGGTCGACGCCCTGGCGGCGGAACTCGTCGAGGATGGAGAGCATGTAGGAGGGCGTGACCATGATGATGCGCGGCTTGAAATCCTGCATCAGGGTCACCTGGCGCTCCGTCATGCCGCCGGAGATCGGCACGACGGTGCAGCCGAGCTTTTCGGCGCCATAATGGGCGCCGAGGCCGCCGGTGAAGAGGCCGTAGCCATAGGCGACATGCACGATGTCGCCGGCCCGGCCGCCCGCGGCGCGGATCGAGCGGGCGACGACGGTCGCCCAGGTGTCGATGTCCTTCTGGGTATAGCCGACCACGGTGGGCTTGCCGGTCGTGCCCGACGAGGCGTGGATGCGCGTGAGCTTTTCACGCGGCACGGCGAACATGCCGAAGGGATAGGTGTCACGCAGGTCCTTCTTGGTGGTGAAGGGGAATTTTGCGAGATCGGCGAGCGTCTTGAGGTCGGAGGGGTGCACGCCGGCCTCGTCGAAGCGCTGGCGGTAGAAGGGCGAGTTCTCGTAGGCGTGGGTCAGCGACCATTTCATGCGATCGAGCTGCAGCGCGGAAATCTCGTCGCGGGAGGCCGTCTCGATCGCTTCGAGATCTCCGGGGCGGGGGGACAGGTCTTCCATGAAAATCTCCTCCGAGAATGCGGGATGATGTGCCCTCTGCCTCACTCCGGCAGATGGGTGCCCTTGACTGTTCGCGAGTGGCCGCGGAACTCCGCGACATGCTCGCCCTCCTGGTTGGTGATGCGGATGTCGTAGATGCCGCCGCGTCCTCGGCGCGACACCTCCTGCGCCGTCGCGGTCAGCCGGTCGCCCCGGAAGGCCGGTGCGATGAAGGTCACCGAACAGTGCTGGGCGACGGTGCGCTGGTTGTAGGTGTTGCAGGCGAAGGCGAAGGCCGAATCCGCCAGCGTGAAGATGTAGCCGCCGTGGCAGGTGCCGTGGCCGTTGGTCATGATCTCGGCGATGGTCATGGCGATGACCGCCTCGCCGGGGGCGACGGAGACGAGCTCCATGCCGAGATGGCGGGTGGCGTTGTCGTCGTCCCACATCGCCTTGGCGCAGGCTTCGGCGAGCGCTTGGGGAGAGAGCCCGGCGGCGCTCATCTGCCCGAAAATTCCGGCTTGCGCTTTTCAAGGAAGGCGGAAACGCCCTCGGCGTAATCGGCGCTGCGGCCGGCCTCGCGCTGCAGGTCGCGTTCGAGGTCGAGCTGCTGGTCGAGCGAATGGGTGGCGGCGGCCTGGATGGCGCGTTTCGTCATGCCGAGACCCCTGGTCGGGCCGGCGGCGAGGCGCATGGCGAGCGCTGTCGCCTCTTCCATCAGCGTATCGTCGTCGACGGCGCGCCAGATGAGGCCCCAGTCGGCGGCGGTTTCCGCGCCGAGCGGCTCTGCGGTGAGCGCCAGCGCCTTGGCGCGGGCTTCGCCGATCAGGCGCGGCAGGCTCCAGGTGCCGCCGGAATCCGGCACGAGGCCGATCCTGGCGAAGGCCTGGATGAAGCGGGCGGAGCGGGCGGCGAGCGTGATGTCGCAGGCAAAGGCGATGTTGGCGCCCGCGCCGGCGGCGACGCCGTTGACGGCACAGATGACGGGTTTTTCCAGGCTGCGGATGAGGCGCAGCAGAGGGTTGTAATAGGTCTCGATCGTGTGGCCGAGGTCCGGCACGCCCTTCTTCGGGTCGCGGTCGCCGAGATCCTGGCCGGCGCAGAAACCGCGGCCGGCGCCGGTCAGCAGCACGGCGCGCACCGCCTCGTCCGCATGGGCGCGCTCGAAGCCGGCGCGCAGCGCAAGGTGCATCTCGTCGTTGAAGGCGTTGAGTTTGTCCGGGCGGTTCAGCGTGAGGCTCAGAACGCCATCGGCAAGCGCCGACAGAATGGTGTCGGAAGTGGTCATGGTTCCTCCCTGTCGCCCTTCCCAGCGGCGACCGTAAAAAAACTCTTGCATAAACCGACCGGTCAGTCAATTATAAAAGCACTGACTGGGAGGAGCCAGAGATGACCGGACTTTTCGAGCGCCATCGCCCGACGCTGACTGCCGCGATCGAAGCGGCCGCCAAGCGTGATTTCTGGACCGTCTATCCCGAAGTGCCGAGCGGCAGGATATACGGCGAGACGGCAAAGGACGATGGCCTTGCCGCCTACAGGGCACGGCTCGATGCCGAATTCGATCTTGCCGATCATCCGGCCGAGGGGCGCGTCGGTGCGGAAGTCTCGCCTTACGGACCTGCCCTCGGCATCACCTATCCCGCCGCCTCCGCGGACATGCTGGTCATGGCCTCGCGCGCGGCCGCCCCGCAGTGGGCCGCCGCCTCGCCGGAGACGCGCGCCGGCATCTGTCTCGAAATCCTTGCCCGCCTCAATGCCCGCAGCTTCGAGATGGCGAACGCCGTCATGCACACGACGGGCCAGGCCTTCGCCATGGCCTTCCAGGCCGGCGGCCCGCATGCGCAGGATCGCGGCCTCGAGGCCGTCGCCTATGCCTATGCCGAGATGACCCGCATACCGGCGCAGGCGACCTGGACCAAGCCGCAGGGCAAGGGCGCGCCGATCGTCATGGAAAAGCACTGGCGCATCGTGCCGCGCGGCGTTTCCCTCGTCATCGGCTGCAACACCTTCCCGACCTGGAACAGCTATCCCGGCCTCTTCGCCAGCCTCGCGACCGGCAACACCGTCATCGTCAAGCCGCATCCGGCGGCGATCCTGCCGCTTGCCATCACCGTCGAAATCGCGCGCCAGGTGCTGGTGGAGCAAGGGTTTGCGGCCGATATCGTGCTGCTCGCCGCCGATGCGCCCGGCGCCGAGATCACGAGGGGGCTCGTGCAGCACCCCGCCGTCGCTATCGTCGACTATACCGGCTCCAACACCTTCGGCGCCTGGGTGCGTGAAAACGCCGGCAGCGCCGATGTCTACACCGAGGAGGCCGGCGTCAACTCGATCGTCATCGGCGCGACGGACGATTTTGCGGGCATGTGCGGCAACATCGCCTTCTCGCTCTCGCTCTATTCCGGACAGATGTGCACGGCGCCGCAGGATGTTTTCGTGCCGCGTGGCGGCATTGAGACGAATGAGGGCCACAAGTCCTTCGACGCGGTCGCGGCCGGCATCGCCGCTGCCGTCGATAGCCTGCTTGCCGATCCGGTGCGTGCGGCCGGCATCTGCGGGGCCATCGCCAATCCGGCGACGCTCGCCCGCATTGCCACATCGCGGCCGCTCGGGCGCATCGTGCGCGACTCCGCGCCCGTCGAAGGCCTCGACGGTGCCCGCACCGCCACGCCGCTGATCCTCGCCGTCGATGCGGCGGATACGGACGCCTATGCGGAGGAGCGCTTCGGCCCCATCGCCTTCGTCGTCGCGGTCGATGACGCAGCGGACGGCGTCGACCGTGCCGCGGCGCTCGCCGAGCGCAAGGGTGCCATCACGGCTGCCCTCTACGCGACGGACGAGGCGCAGATCCTTGCGGCCGCCGATCGTTTCGCCGTGGCTGGCGTCAATCTTTCTGTCAACCTGACCGGCGGCATCTACGTGAACCAGAGCGCCGCCTTCAGCGATTTCCACGTCACCGGTGCCAATCCGGCGGGCAATGCCAGCCTGACGGATGCGGCCTTCGTCGCGAACCGGTTCCGCGTGGTGATGTGGCGCCGCCCCGCGGCGGCGTGAGGAGTCTACGCGTCAATCTTTTGTCTTTGTTGGGAGGAGAAACCGACATGAAATTTTCGCTCACCACCACCGCGCTCGCCGGCACGCTGGCGCTCGTCCTCGGCTTTGCCGCGCCGGCCCTTGCCGATATCAAGATCGGCGCGACCCTTTCGGAAACCGGCCCCGCCTCCTTCCTCGGCGATCCGGAAGCCAAGACGCTGAAGATGCTGGTCGAGGAGATCAATGCGGCCGGCGGCGTCAATGGCGAGAAGATCGACCTCATCGTCTATGACGATGGCGGCGACCCGAACAAGGCGCGCACCTTCGCCACCCGCCTGGTGGAGGACGACGAAGTCGTCGCCGTGATCGGCGGCACGACGACGGGCACCTCCATGGCCATCATCCCGGTCTTCGAGGATGCGGAAATCCCGTTCATCTCGCTTGCCGGCGCCATCGAGATTATCGATCCCGTCCGCCCCTTCACCTTCAAGACCCCGCACACGGACCGTATGGCCTGCGCGAAGATCTTCGAGGACATGAAGAAGGCCGGCATCAGCAAGATCGGCCTGATCTCCGGTTCCGACGGTTTCGGCGCCTCCATGCGCAAGCAGTGCCTGGAGATCATCGGCGACTATGGCATCGAGGTCCTGGCCGACGAGACCTATGGCCCGACCGATGCCGACATGACGCCGCAGCTGACCAACATCAAGGGCAAGGACGGCGTGCAGGCCGTGCTGAACCCCGGTTTCGGCCAGGGTCCGGCGATCGTCACGCGCAACTATGCCCAGCTCGCCGTCGGCCTGCCGCTCTACCAGTCGCATGGTGTCGCCTCGGATGGCTTCATCGAGCTTGCCGGCGCGGAGGCCGCCGAAGGCGTGCGCCTGCCGGGCACGGCACTGCTCGTCGCGGGCCTCCTGCCGGAAAGCGATCCGCAGCGCGCCGTCGTCGTCGCCTACAAGGACGCTTACGAGAAGGCGACCGGCAAGCCGGTCTCGACCTTCGGCGGCTACGCCCATGACGCGCTGCGCATCCTCGTCGACGCGATCACGCGGGCGGGCAGCACCGAGCCGTCGGCGATCCGCGACGCGATCGAAGGCACGTCCGGCCTGGTCGGCACGACCGGCACGGTGACCATGACGGCGGAGGACCATCTCGGCCTCGACCTGTCGGCCTTCCGCATGCTTCAGATCGAAAAGGGCGGCTGGAAGATCGTCGAGTAATCGAGCCCGCCGGCCCGCGCCATGAGGCGGCGGGTCGGCGGAAACCGTCGCGCGCGAAGCGGAGGCATTCATGCCCGAACTCCTGCAATTCCTACTCTCCGGGATCACGGTCGGCGCGGTCTATGCGCTGGTCGCGCTCGGCTTCACGATCATTTACAACGCTTCCGACGTCGTGAACTTCGCCCAGGGCGAGTTCGTCATGCTCGGCGGCATGATCACCTTCTTCGCGCATGCCGCGGGCCTGCCGCTGCCGCTTGCCGCGCTCATCGCCATCATCGCGACGGCAGGTATCGGCGTCGCGCTCAACAAACTGGCGATCGAGCCGGCGCGGGGCGCGCCCGTCGTCTCGCTGATCATCATCACCATCGGTGCCTCGATCTTCATCCGCGGCGCGACGCAGCTTGTCTTCGATAAGCAGATCCACCGCTTCCCGGCCTTTTCAGGTGACCAGCCGATCCTCATCGGCGGCGCGACCATCCTGCCGCAGAGCCTCTGGGTGATTGCCGGCGCGCTCGCGATCTTCTTCTGTCTCTGGCTGTTCTTCACGCGCACGCTGATCGGCCGCGCGGTGCTGGCGACGGCGAACAACCGCATCGCGGCCCAGCTCGTCGGCATCAACACCAACTACGTGATGACGCTCTCCTTCGCCATGTCCGCCGCCATCGGCGCGCTCGCCGGCGTGCTCGTGACGCCGATCACGCTGACGAGCTACGATGTCGGGCTGGCGCTGGCGCTGAAGGGTTTCGCCGCCGCCATGCTCGGCGGCATGGGCAATCCCAAGGGCGCGCTCGTCGGCGGCCTGCTGCTCGGCATCCTGGAGGCGATGACGGCCGGCTATATCAGCTCGCAATACAAGGACGCGGCCGCCTTCGTCGTCATCCTCGCTGTGCTCTTCGCCATGCCGCAGGGCCTTTTCGGCCGCAAGTCGACGGATCGGGTGTGATCATGCGGCTCTCCAGCAAGGCAACCACGCTCCTCATCCTCGCCGCGGTCATCGCGATCGCGCCGGTCTTCTTCCCGTCCTCCTACTATTTTCGCGTCGGCTCGCTGATCTTCGTCAACGGGCTTGCGGTGACGGGTCTCGTCATCCTCATCGGCTATGCCGGCCAGATTAGTCTCGGCCATGCGGGCTTTGCCGGCATCGGTGCCTATGCCTGTGCGCTGGCGCCGGTCCATCTCGGCCTGCATCCCGCGCTCGCGGCGGTGCTGGGCGCGGCGCTTTCCGCGGCCATCGCCTTCCTCGTCGGCCGGCCGATCCTGCGGCTCAAGGGCTACTACCTCGCCGTTGCCAGCCTCGGCTTCGGCATTCTCGTCTCGATGGTGCTCTCCAACGAGGCGCAGCTCACCGGCGGGCCGGACGGCATGGCGGTGCCGGAACTTGGTCTTCGCGCCGTCCTGAAGGCCATCGGCATCGATCTTTCCAACACCGAATTCTGGTACGCCTTCTCCGGTCTCGTGCTGGTCGTCGGCGCCTGGCTGGCGCTCAACCTCTACCACAGCCCGACCGGCCGGGCGCTCCGAGCGCTGCACGGGTCGGAGGTCGCCGCCCGTACGGTCGGCGTCGATGTGGCCTATTACAAGCTCGTCGCCTTCGTCCTGTCGGCGGTCTATGCCTCGGTGTCGGGTTCGCTGCTGGCGCTGCAGAACAAGTTCATCACGCCGGATGTCGCGGGCTTCATGCATTCGATCGAGATGGTCACCATGGCGGTGCTCGGCGGGGCGGGGTCGGTGCTCGGCGCCATCCTCGGCGCGGCGATCCTCACCACGCTGCCGCAGGTGCTGACGGTCTTCCAGGAATACGAACAGCTCATGCTCGGTCTCGTCATGATGCTGGTCATGATCTTCATGCGCGAGGGCCTCCTGCCCTCGATTGCGCGCCGCATCCGGGGGAGGGCAGAATGAGCCTGCTTCAGATCGAAGGCTTGGGGATCGATTTCGGCGGTGTCCGTGCCGTCAACGATGTCGGCTTTTCCTTGAAACCCGGCGAGATCGTCTCCGTCATCGGCCCGAACGGCGCCGGCAAGACGACGCTGTTCAACATGATCTCGGGCGTCTACGCCCCTGCGCGCGGGCGTGTCGCACTCGATGGAGAGGACGTCACGCGCATGCCGCCGCATCAACTCGCCCGGCGCGGCCTGTCGCGGACCTTTCAGAACCTGCAGATCTTCCAGTCGATGAGCGTGCTGGAAAACGCCGTCGCCGGTCATCACCTGCATGAGCGCGGCTCGGTGTTCGCCGATCTCTTTTCGCTGCCCGCCGCGCGCCGCCGCAGCAGGGCGTCGGAGGAGAGCGCGCGTGCGCTGCTCGACCGCGTCGGCCTCGGCCGGGCCGCCGAGCAGGAGGCGGGCTCGCTCTCCTATGGTGCATTGAAGCGGCTGGAGATCGCCCGCGCACTGGCGCTGAAACCGCGCGTGCTGCTGCTCGACGAGCCGGCCGCCGGCTGCAATGCCGTCGAGACGGAGGAGATCGACCACCTGATCGCCAAGGTTGCGGCCGAGGGCGTGTCGATCCTGCTTGTGGAGCACGACATGAAGATGGTCATGCGCATTTCCAACCATATCGTGGTGCTCGACCATGGCGAGAAGATCGCCGAGGGCGAGCCGGCTTCGATCGCGCGCGATCCGCGCGTCATCGAGGCCTATCTGGGTGCCCAGGCGGCGGAGGCGCAAAATGTTGACGGTTGAAGGACTGCGTTCGCGCTACGGCCGCATCGAGGTGCTGCACGGCATCGACCTCGACGTGGCCTCCGGCGAGATCGTCACGGTGGTCGGCGCGAACGGCGCCGGCAAGACCACGCTGCTCAAATGCCTCTCGGGCATCCAGCCGGTCTCGGCCGGGTCCATCGTCTTTCGCGGCGAGGCGCTGACGACGGTGCCGGCGCATGCCCGCGTGCGGCGTGGGCTCGCCCAGTCGCCCGAGGGGCGACAGATCTTCACCAACCTGACGGTGGAGGAGAACCTGCGCCTCGGCGCCTATCTCTTTTCCGACGACAAGGTGGAACGGGACCGGGACGACGCCTTTGCCATGTTCCCGATCCTCAAGGAGAAGCGCAACCTTGCGGCCGGCGGCCTTTCCGGCGGCCAGCAGCAGATGCTGGCGATCGCCCGCGCGCTGATGGGCCGCCCTTCCTGCCTGCTGCTCGACGAG
This sequence comes from Shinella sp. WSC3-e, assembly GCF_945994535.1. Taxonomy (NCBI): domain Bacteria; kingdom Pseudomonadati; phylum Pseudomonadota; class Alphaproteobacteria; order Hyphomicrobiales; family Rhizobiaceae; genus Shinella; species Shinella sp. WSC3-e. The sequence goes on along the minus strand of NZ_OZ000530.1, from coordinate 3,149,513 downwards.
CCGAGCATGGGCCTTGCCCCCATCCTCGTGGCGCAGATCTTCGACGTGGTGAAGAGCCTGAAGGCGCTCGGCGTCACCGTGCTGCTCGTCGAGCAGAACGCGTTCGGCGCGCTCTCGGTCGCCGATCGCGGCTATGTCATGGAGACGGGCCGCATCACCATGTCCGGGCCTGCTGCAGAACTCATCGCCGACGAACGCATCCGCGCCGCTTATCTGGGAATATGAGACCATGACCGTCACCATCGCCCGCGAAAACGCCATCGCCGTCGTCACCGTCGACAATCCGCCCGTCAACGCGCTCTCGCAGGCGCTGCGCCAGGCTCTCGTCGAGGCTGTCGCCACGCTCGATGCGGACGCGGCGGTGAAGGCCGTCGTCCTGATCTGCGCCGGCCGCACCTTCATCGCCGGGGCGGATGTCAGCGAATTCGGCAAGCCGCCGCAGCCGCCACATCTGCCGGACGTGGTGGCGGCCATCGAGGGTGCAAGCAAGCCCTGGGTTGCGGCGATCCACGGCAGCGCGCTCGGCGGCGGGCTCGAAGTGGCGCTCGGCTGCGCCTGGCGCGTGGCGGTTCCCAGCGCCAGCCTCGGCCTGCCGGAAGTCAAGCTTGGCATCATCCCCGGCGCGGGCGGCACGGTTCGCCTGCCGCGGCTGATCGGCGCGGCCGCTGCCGTCGACCTCGTGACGAGCGGCAGCCCGGTCGGTGCGAAGAAGGCGGAAGGGCTCGGCCTGATCGATGCCGTTGTCGATGGTGACCTGCGGGCCGGCGCAATTGCCTTTGCGAACGCCATTGCCGGCAAGGCCAGGCCGCAGCCGATCTCCGGCCGTACCGTCGCCCCCGTAGAGGCGGGTTTCTGGGAGAGTGCCGAAAAGGTCGTGGCGGGCAAGGCGAAGCGGGAAGCCGCACCGCTCCGGGCGCTTGCCTCGGTGCGGAAGGCGAGCGAGACGGATTTCGCCAGCGCCATGGCCTTCGAGCGGGAAACCTTCCTCGAACTGCGCGGCTCGGAGCAGGCAGCGGCGCTGCGCCATGTCTTCTTTGCCGAGCGCGCCGCGCCGCGCCCGCCGGAGCTTGCCGGCGTCACGCCGCGCGCCATCCGCTCGGCCGCCGTCATCGGCGGTGGCACGATGGGCGCGGGCATTGCCGCGGCGCTGCGCGATGCCGGCCTGCCGGTCGTCCTCATCGAGCGCGACGCGGCGGCCGTCGAGCGCGGGCTTGCCAATGTGCGGGGCATCTATGAAGGCTCGGTGAAGCGCGGCCGCATCCCGCAGGCCGTGGCGGACGAGCGCGTGGCCGGCGTCACCGGTGGCGATGATTACGGCCTGCTGGCCGATACGGACCTCGTCATCGAGGCGGTCTTCGAGGATCTTGCCGTCAAGCGCGCCGTCTTCGAAAGGCTCTCGGCGGTCTGCCGGCCGGATGCGGTTCTGGCCACCAACACGTCCTATCTCGATCCCGACGCGATCAGCGAAGGCGTCAGCCATCCGGAACGCTTCCTCGGCCTGCATTTCTTCAGCCCGGCGCAGATCATGAAGCTCCTGGAGATCGTGCCGACGGAGGCGACCGCGCCGGAGGTGCTGGCGACCGGTTTCGCGCTCGCCCGCCTGCTCGGCAAGATCCCGGTGCGCGCCGGCATCTGTGACGGCTTCATCGGCAACCGCATCCTGAAGGTGACGCGGGCGCAGGCCGAGCGGCTTTTGCTGTCGGGTGCGACGCCCGCGGCGGTCGATGCCGCCATGCGGGCCTTCGGCCTGCCGATGGGACCTTTCGAGGCACAGGATCTCGGCGGTCTCGACATCGCCGCCTTTCAGCGCAAGGCGGCGCGCGAGCGGGGCGAGACGCCTTTCGCGCCCGTTGCCGACCGGCTCTGCGCCCTTGAGCGCTACGGCCAGAAGACCGGCGGCGGCTGGTACGACTATCAGCCGGGCGACCGTGCGCCGAAACCCTCCGAAACCGTGGCCGCGATCATCGCCGAGGCGGCGGAGGGCCGGGTGCAGCGGACATGGGACGAGGCAGGCATCGTCGACGCCATTCTCCTGCCCATGGTCAACGAGGCGACGCGCATCCTCGAAGAGCGCGTGGCGCTCCGCGCCGCCGATATCGATCTCGTGAAGATCCATGGCTACGGCTTCCCGCGCTGGCGCGGTGGGCCGATGCACCATGCCGAGGCGCGGGGGCTTTCCGCGGTGGTGGCGGTGCTGGATCGTCTTGCGGCGGATGGCCTTGCCGAACCGCCCGGCGATAGCCTGCGGCGGGCGGCGGAGGCCGGCGGCTTTTCGGTGCTTGCCGGGTAAGGCAACTCGGGCAGGACTGCCTTGCGGAAGGGTGAAAAGATTGCGTGTTTCGCAGATGGGAAAGGCTTCCGGCGATAGGCAAGCGACGCGGACTGTGGTGAGATAGTTTTGGGAGAACAGGCTTTCTGCTAGAGCCGGGGAGGGCACGATGCAGTCGCTGATGACGCCGGGACACAAGCCGGTGCCGGTAGAAATTCTCGAGGCGGAGATCAGGAGGGTCTGCGGCTCCTTCGACCTGGAGCCGACGGGGCGGGCAGGCGTCGTCAATGGCGATGTCACGACGCGGCGCGTCGGTCCCTTCGATACGGCCATCGTCGCGCTCGATGCCTCGGAGGTTGCGCGCAACACCCGCTCCATCCGGCAGGACCCCGGCGAATATTTCTTCCTGTTGGTGCAGGATGCCGGCCACTGTCGCGTCGAGCAGGGCGACCAGGTCGCGGAGCTTTCGCCCGGCGACATGTTCCTCGTCGATTCCGTCAGGCCCTCGACCTTCCTCTATCGCGGCGAGCGCTCGAACCAGGTGTCGCTGCACATCCCACGCGACGAGATGCTCCACCGCTTCGGCACGCCGTGCACCGGCGGGCTTTCGATCTCGCGCGACGATCCTCTCTGGCTGGCCATGCGCGCGGTCATCGCGAAAATGCTGCTGGAGGAGGGCGCGCAGGCGCAGCTCGGCGAAGCCTTCCTCTGCCTTCTCGGCGCCTACCTGCATTCGACCCGCGTCACCGGCGCCGCCGCGCCCGCCGAGACGCTGCTGTCGCGGGCGCTCGCGATGATCGATCGCCACCGCGCGGATCCGGGCTTCGGGCCGCGCGAGCTGGCCGTCCGCCTCAACGTTTCGGAGCGCATGCTGCAGCGGCATTTCCGGCCGCTTGGCGAGACGCCCGGTCATCGGTTGCTCAACCGCCGGCTGGAGCTTGCCCATGCGCGGCTTTCCGCCCGCAAGGGGGAGCAGGCGGCGGAAGGCGTCACGGCTGTCGCCTTCGATTGCGGCTTCAACGACCTTTCCTATTTCTATCGCGAGTTCCGCAAGAAATACGGCATGACGCCGGGCGCGGTCGCCCGCTGCCATTGACGCTTTTATCCAAAAGGCGGGACGGTGCCGTCCAAGTCCGGCGCGCCATGTCCCTCTAATCTCTGCCACCATATGTCCCCGCCGGAGGAGGCGGGACGTTCATGGAGGAGGCGGACATGATGGAATTCAAGGCTACCATCGGTGGCAAACCAGCGCCCGTCGGCGCGGACTTCGCCGTTCTCAACCCGGCGACGGGCAAGGAGGTCGGCCGCGCGCCGAACATGGGCGGGGCGGAGCTGAATGCGGCGGTCTCGGTCGCCAAGGCGGCGTTCGCCTCGTGGTCGACGCAGGAGGATGCTGCCCTGCAGGCTGCCTGCGCGGCGGTGACGGCCAAGATCGAGGAACATGCCGGCGAGCTTGCCGAGATCATCACGCTCGAACAGGGCAAGCCGCTGAACGGCCTCGGCTCGCGCTGGGAGGTCGGCGGCGCCGTCGCCTGGGCGGGTTACACGACCGGGCTCTCGCTGCCGGCGCGGGTGCTGCAGGACAACGAGCAGGGCCGGGTGGAGCTCACCCGCAAGCCGCTCGGCGTCGTCGGCTCCATCACGCCGTGGAATTTCCCGGTCATGATCGCCGTCTGGCATATCCTGCCGGCGTTGCGCACGGGCAACACGGTCGTCGTCAAGCCCTCGCCCCATACGCCGCTTTCCACCCTGCGGCTGGTCGAGATCATGAACGAGGTGCTGCCGCCGGGCGTCGTCAACGTGGTGACCGGCGACAACAGGGCCTTCAATCTCGGTGCCGCCATGTCGGCGCATCCGGATATAAGCAAGATCGTCTTTACCGGCTCCTGCGCCACCGGCCAGAGGGTCATGCGGTCCGCTGCCGACACGATGAAGCGCCTGACGCTGGAACTCGGCGGCAACGACGCCGGCATCGTCCTGCCCGATGCCGATCCGGCGGCGATCGCCGAAGGCCTCTTCTGGGGCGCCTTCATCAACAATGGCCAGACCTGCGCGGCGATGAAGCGGCTCTATGTGCACGACACCATCCACGATGCGGTCTGCGAGGCGCTGGTCGCCTATGCGCGGGGCATCAAGGTGGGCGACGGAATGGAGGAGGCGAGCATCCTCGGCCCCATCCAGAACCGCATGCAGTTCGACAAGGTTTCGCGCCTCGTCGCGGATGCGAAGGAGCGGGGCAAGGTGCTGCTCGGGGGAGAACCGGGCGAGGGGCTGTTCTTCCCGCCGACCATCATCGCCGGCCTTCGCAACGGCGATGCGCTGGTCGACGAGGAGCAGTTCGGGCCGGCTTTGCCGATCATCCGCTACTCCGACGTCGAAGAGGCGATCCGGCTGGCCAATGACAGCCCGAATGGTCTCGGCGGCTCGGTCTGGTCGTCCGATGTCGCGGTAGCGAAGGCGGTGGCCGGGCGTCTCGCCTGCGGCTCCGTCTGGATCAACAAGCACGGCGCCATCCAGCCGAACGTGCCCTTCGGCGGCGTGAAGGCCTCGGGCATCGGCGTCGAGTTCGCCGAAGAGGGGCTCGCCGAATACACCGACATCCAGGTGGTCTTTGCCTGACACAAGCAAACGAAAAGAGGGAACGATCATGAGACTGACGAAACATCTGGCCACGACGGCACTTGCGCTCGGCCTTGCTGCCGGCGCGGCCGCCGCCCATCCGCTCGACGGGCTGACGGCCGAGGAATACCAGAAGATCAACCAGATTCTGCGCGAGCAGAAGGTGGCGGACGACGACACGCTCTATCCGCTGATCGAGCTAAAGGAGCCGGCCAAGGCCGAGGTGCTTGCCTGGAAGGAAGGCGACAGCCTCGACCGCAAGGCGACGGTCTACTTCACCAGCGCCGACGGCTTCAACGAGGCGGTCGTCAACATCTCCAAGGGCACGGTCGAGAGCAATGGCAAGACGGCCGGCCAGCCGATGGTGCTGTTCACCGAGTTCATGAACGCGCTGGAAGGCGCGCTCGGCCATCCGGACATGATCGCGGGGCTTGAAAAGCGGGGCCTGAAGCCCGAGCAGGCCTTCTGCCTGCCGCTGACGGGCGGTAACTTCTTCACCGAGGAATACCGGAACTCCCGCCTGATGAAGGTGCCGTGCTACCAGGTGCCCGAAGGTTCGAACTTCTATGCCAAGCCGATCGAGGGCCTCTTCGCCATCTACGATATCGGCAAGAAGGAGGTGCAGCGCGTCATCGACACCGGTGTCGTGGAACAGGCGCCGAAGGATAGCTGGGGCTATACGGAAGAGGAGGTCGCCGCGCGCCTGCCGCTCCGCCCGGAAATGAAGCCCGTCACGCTCGTTCAGGACGGCGGGCCGAACTACAGGATCGACGGCAGCCATGTCGAATGGGACATCTGGCGCTTCAACTTCCGCGTCGACAAGCGCCCGGGCCTCGTCGTCTCCAATCTCGACGTCAACGATAACGGCATCTGGCGCTCGGTCATCTACCAGGCGCATCTTTCCGAGGTCTTCGTGCCCTATATGGACCCGACGGAGGGCTGGTACTGGCGCACCTACATGGACAGCGGGGAATACGGCTTCGGCCTCTTCCTGAGCCCGCTGCGCGCCGGCATCGACTGCCCCTCGCACGCCACCTTCCTGCCGGCGACGATCGCCGACGACAAGGGTTCGCCGCTCGTCATCCCGGATGCGATCTGCGTCTTCGAGCGCAATATCGGCGATCCGGCCTGGCGCCATTTCGAGGTCTTCGCCCAGACGCCGGAAACCCCGGTGCCGGCGGAAGGCCGCCCGGCGACGGAACTCGTGGTGCGCACGGCCTCCGAGGTCGGCAACTATGACTATCTCATCGACTATCGCCTGCAGCAGAACGGCCAGATCAACATCTATGTCGGCGCGACCGGCCTCGATGCGGTAAAGGGCGTCGCCTCGGCCTCGATGAAGGATGCGACGGCGAAGGCGGACACGGCCTACGGTACGCTGATCGCGCCGAACCTCGTGGCCGCCAACCACGACCACTATTTCAACTTCCGCATCGATTTCGACGTCGACCAGCCGGTGAACCATTTCTCGACCATGGACATCGTGCCGGCCAAGCTCGATGCGTCGAGCCCGCGCAAGTCGATGTGGACGGTCGAGCACAACATGCCGAAGACCGAAATGGAGGCGCGCTACAAGCTCTCGGCCATGCAGCCGCGCTACTTCCACATCTCCAACCCGTCGCGCGAAGGCTATCTCGGCCATGAGCCCGGCTGGATGATCCATCACGGCAGCGTCGCCTACGGTCCCTACGACTATGCCAACGACCCGCCGATGAAGCGCAACGCCTATATCGAATATTCGGTCTGGAACACGGTCTACGATCCGGAACAGCGCTATGCCGGCGGCAAGTTCGCCATGCAGAGCGACGGCTCGGATACGCTCGCCGAATGGGTCAAGAAGGACCAGAACCTGATGGGCAAGGACATCGTCACCTGGTTCTCCGCCGGCTTCCACCACATTCCGCGCATGGAGGACTGGCCGGTCATGTCGACCGAGTGGAAGACCGTGCACATCATGCCGCACAACTTCTTCGCCCATAACCCGGCGTTGACGCTGCGCAAGAAGTAAGGACCGGTGCCGGCAGGCGATGCCCCTCATCCGCCTGCCGGCACCTTCTCCCCGCAAGCGGGGCGAAGGGGGTGTTGCGCCGGTTTCCCAAGATAGCGGCGTTATTGAGGGAGGAAAACTTTGCTTCTTGCCCCTTCGCCCCGCTTGCGGGGAGAAGGTCGCGGCAGCGGGATGAGGGGGCGCCCTCGGCTCCAACGCAAGGTGTTTGGCCCACCTACCCAAGCCGCCTCACTCCACCGGCTGCATGTCGCCGAAAACCGTCGGGATCAGCTCCGAGACGGTCGGATGGATGTGCACGGCATGCGTGATGGTCGTGTAGGGCCGGCCCGCATACATCACGTCCAGGATGCCCTGCACCGCCTCGTCGCCGCCGGTGCCGAGAATGGAGGCGCCGAGGATTTCCTTCGTCTGCGCATCGGCGATCACCTTCATGAAGCCGAGCGTTTCGCCCTTTTCCTTGGCGCGGCCGACGCGGCTCATCGGTCTTGTGCCGACCAGCAGCTTGCGGCCGGTCTTGCGCGCTTCCGTCTCGCTCATGCCGGCGCGGCCGAGCGGCGGGTCGATGTAGAGCGCATAGGTCTGGATGCGGTCGCTCACCTTGCGCGGTTCGTTGTCGAGGAGGTTCGCGGCGACGATCTCGAAATCGTTGTAGGCCGTGTGGGTGAAGGCGCCGCGGCCGTTGCAGTCGCCCATGGCGAAGATGCCGGGCACGCTGGTTTCCAGTCGCTCGTCGACGGTGATGTAGCCGCGCCTGTCCGTCGCCACCCCTGCCTTGTCGAGGCCGAGGTCGTCGGTGTTCGGCCGCCTGCCGGTGGCGAGGAGGATATGGGAGCCCGGGATCTCGGGCGCGCCCGCCGTGCAGTCGACGCCCACCCCGACGCCGTCTCCGGTCTTGAAGAAGCGGATGCACTCCGCCCCCGTGCGGATGGCGATGCCCTCGCGTTCGAGGATGTCGCGCACGGCGGCGCTGACATCCTCGTCCTCGCGGGCGATCAGCCGCGGCCCTTTCTCGACGACCGTCACCTCGGAACCGAAGCGGCGGAACATCTGGGCGAATTCCAGCCCGATATAGCTGCCGCCGACAATGATGAGGTGCTTCGGCACCTCGGTCAGCTCCATCATCGAGACATTGTCGAGATGCGGCACGTCTCCGATCCCTGAAAAATCCGGCACGACGGCCCGGCCGCCGACATTGAGGAAGATCTGTCTGGCGGACAGCAATTCCTCGCCGACGCGGATCTCGGTCGGGCTTTCGAAGCGCGCATGGCCGCGGATGAAGGTGAGGCCCTTCATGCCAGCCAGCCAGTCCTCGTTGCTCCTGCGTGCATCGAAGCGCACCTTGTCCTTGCGGGCCATCACCCTGGCGAAGTCGATGGAGACGTCGCCCGTCACCACGCCGTAGTCGGCGCCGCGGCGGGCAAGATGGGCGGCATAGGCGCTGGCGACCATGGCCTTGGTCGGCATGCAGCCCGTGTTGACGCAGGTGCCCCCCACATGCTTGCGCTCGATGAGCGCGACCGTCTTTCCCGCGGCGGTCAGCCGGCCGGCAAGCGACGGGCCGGCCTGGCCCGCGCCGATGATGATGGCGTCGAACCGCTTCATGGCACGACCGACGAAACGACGAAGAGGCCGAGCAGCACGGCGACGGCGTCTTCCAGCAGCGCAATGGGAAGATCCTTGCCACCGATGGCCGCGACGAGGCGTTTGCGGGTTTCATAGCCGCCGAGCGTGCCGATGACCGCGCCGATGACGCCGGCGACGAGCCCGCCGATCATCGACCCTCCAATGGTGCCGAGCACTACGCCGCAGAACCCGCCGCTGACGATGCGCGCGCCGAACTGCTGCGGCACCTTGCGGCTCGGCGTGCCCGGCAGCTGGTCGGTGACGAACTCGACGAGGGCGAGGGCGCCGAAGACATAGGGCGTGAAGCGATAGGCCAGGAAGGCGGCCCATGTGCCGGAGACGGGGAGCCAGCCGGCCGCCGCCCCGATGCTGACGGCCGCCGGTGCCGTCATCGCGCGCAGCCCCGCCACGACGCCGATCAGCACTGCGAGAATGTAAATGCTCATTGTCCCTCACAGATCTGCGCCGGACATCGGCCCGGGATGGTTTCCCGGCAAGGATGAGATGCGGTATCGGAAAATGAGGCGGGCCAAGGCGAGAGTGTCGGATGCGACCGGCAATTGCAACGCGTTTCTGTTGCAAAAGGCTGTCGCTTCGCGCAATCTTGAAAGCGCTTTGAGCGTTGCAACAAACGGCATGTCCTGTCGGTGCGGCGCAGTCTATTTTTTGCGATTGACTGCCATATATGAAATGCTTTGCCGGGACTGGCTTTCCCAAACGTGGTGAAAATGCCGCCATGGCTTCCCGCACAGAACGAAAGGGTTATCTCATGCGTCCAGTCGTCAAATTCCTCGGAGCAGCTCTGGCCCTCGGGCTTGCGGCCGGTGCTGCCCAGGCCCAGGTCGTCGTCTCCTCGAAGATCGATACCGAGGGCGGCGTGCTCGGCAACATCATCCTCTCGGTGCTGAATGCCAACGGCATCGAGACGACGGACCGCGTGCAGCTCGGCGCGACGCCGGTCGTGCGCCAGGCGATCATCGCCGGCGAGATCGACATCTATCCGGAATATACCGGCAATGCCGCCTTCTTCTTCGAAAAGGCCGAGGACCCCGCCTGGAAGGACGCGGCCAAGGCCTATGAACTGGCCAAGACGCTCGATTTCGACGCCAACAAGCTCGTCTGGTTGACGCCGTCCCCTGCCAACAACACCTGGGCGATCGCGCTGCGCAAGGACGTCGCCGAGCCGAACAAGCTGGTGACCCTGAGCGATTTCGGCAAATATGTCGCTGATGGCGGCCAGGTGGTGCTTGCCGCTTCCTCCGAATTCGTGAACTCGGCCGCGGCGTTGCCGGCCTTCCAGACGACCTACAGCTTCACCTTGAAGCCGGAACAGCTCATCACGCTTTCCGGCGGCGATACGGCCGCGACGATCGCGGCGGCCGCCAACCAGACGAACGGTGCGAATGCCGCCATGGTCTATGGCACGGATGGCGGCATCGCGCCGTCGGGCCTCGTGGTTCTGGAAGATGACAAGGGCGTGCAGCCGGTCTATCAGCCGGCGCCGATCATCCGCGAGGCGGTGCTGAAGGCCAATCCGCAGATCGAGGAGATCCTGAAGCCCGTCTTTGAGAAGCTCGATCTCGTGACGCTGCAGGATCTCAACGGTCGCGTCCAGGTCGGCGGCGAGCCGGCCAAGGCCGTTGCCGAGGACTTCCTGAAGAAGAACGGCTTCATCAAGTAAGGCGCGGTTGTCCTCCGCCCCTGCGGGCGGAGGACCTCTCCTCGAAAGGCGTTCATGACGTTCCGGATCGACAAGCTCGGCGTGGTGATCGCCGCATTGCTGGCCTATGGCGCCTTTCTGGCGCCTTTCGCCAATTTTCGGGCCAACCGCATCGTGCCCGGCGAGGCGCGGGGCATCCTGGAGGCGCTTCCCGCCGGGCTCGGCGCGACGCTGCTCGGCTTTGCCGTCATCGCCATCGTTGTCGTCGTATTGAAGACGCCGACGGTCTTCCGGCTGCTGCTGGGGCTTGCCGCCTTGCTGGCGCTCGCCATCCTCGTCGGCCTTTCCGCCCGCCACCTCACGCCGTCGGAAAACACCTATGCTCGCGTCTCGCCAGCCTCCGGCTTCTGGCTGCTGAGCTTTGCCTTCGCGCTGCTGACGGCCGATGCGCTGGCGCGGCTCCGGCTTTCGCCGCTCGCCCGGGTCGCGCTGCTTGCCGCTGTCGCCGCGGCTGCCGCGGGGCTTCTGATGTCCGGCGCCTGGGACGGGCTGTCGATCCTCAAGGAATATGGCAGCCGGGCCGACAGCTTCTGGCTGGAAGCGGGCCGCCATGTCGTCCTGGCGCTCGGCTCGCTTGTCGCCGCCACGCTCGTCGGCCTGCCGCTCGGCATCCTCTGCCACCGGGTGGAGGCGCTGCGCGCCGGCGTGCTCAACGTGCTGAACATCATCCAGACGATCCCCTCGATCGCGCTCTTCGGCCTACTGATCGCCCCGCTCGGCTGGATCGCCGTCCATGTGCCGGGGGCCGCGGCGCTTGGCATTCGCGGCATCGGCGCGGCGCCGGCCTTCATCGCGCTCTTCCTTTATTCGCTGCTGCCGGTCGTCGCCAACACGGTGGTCGGTCTTGCCGGCGTGCCGCGCGATGCGAATGATGCCGCCCGCGGCATCGGCATGACGGATGGCCAGCGCCTCTTTCGCGTCGAGCTGCCGCTTGCCTTCCCCGTCATCCTTACCGGCATCCGCATCGTGCTGGTGCAGAATATCGGCCTTGCGACCATCGCGGCGCTGATCGGCGGGGGTGGTTTCGGCGTCTTCGTCTTCCAGGGCATCGGCCAGACAGCGATGGACCTCGTGCTGCTCGGTGCGGTGCCGACCGTGGCCCTCGCCTTCGCCGCGGCGATCGTGCTCGATGCCGCAACCGAACTTTCCAACCGCAAACCCGGCAGGGCCGCATGATCGAGATCGACAGCATTACCAAGCGCTATGGCGAGACGGCGGTCGTGGACAGCGTCTCGATGACGATCGCGCCGCACACGATCACCGTCATCGTCGGCACATCCGGTTCCGGCAAGACGACGCTGATGCGCATGATCAACCGTCTGGTCGAACCGACCTCCGGAACGATCCTGATCGACGGCGCCGACAATCGCTCCATCCCCGGCTACGAGCTGCGCCGCCGCATCGGCTATGCCATCCAGGGCCACGGCCTTTTCCCGCACCGCACCGTCGCGGAGAACATCGCCACCGTGCCGACCCTGCTCGGCTGGGAGAAATCCCGCATCGCCGCAAAGGTGAAGGAGCTGCTGTCGCTGTTCCAGCTCGATCCCGCCGCCTTTGGTCCGCGTTATCCGCATGAACTGTCGGGCGGCCAGCAGCAGCGCGTCGGCGTTGCCCGGGCGCTCGCCGCCGAGCCGAACATCCTCCTGATGGACGAACCTTTCGGCGCGCTCGACCCGGTCATCCGGGCCAAGGCGCAGGATGACCTGCTGGCGATCCAGAAGCATTTCGGCACGACCATCGTGCTCGTCACCCATGACATGGAGGAGGCCTTCCACCTCGCCGACCGCATCGCCGTCATGGACAAGGGCAGGATCGTGCAATATGCGGCGCCGGAGGAGATGCTGGTGAATCCGGCGACGGATTTCGTCGAGACGCTGATCGGCGCCAGCGAGCGGCCCTTCCGGCTGTTGTCGATCGGCGCCGTCGCGGATGCGGCGGAGGCCGGCGAGGCGGAGGGCGAGCCGATCGCCGCGGCGTCCAGCCAGCGCGATGCGCTGTCCGCCCTGCTCTGGTCCGGCCGGCAGGCCCTGCCGGTCGTCGGCGCGGATGGCGCCCGGCTCGGCCGCGTCACGCTTGCTGGCCTTGCCCGCCGCGCCGCGAGGCCGCAATGACACGGCTCCTGCCCAATCTCCTGCGGCTGGCGGCACTCCTCGTCCTCATAGCCTTTCTCGTCCAGCCAGCGCTCTTCGAACCCTTGCTGAAACCGCTGGTGCAGGCCAATGCGCCGGCCGTCTACAACCAGGGCAGCCTGCTGTCGCTGACGCTCTCGCACCTTGCCACGGTCTTCGCCGCGACGCTCGCCGCGACCGTCGTCGCCGTCGGGCTCGCCATCCTCGTCACAAGGCCGATCGGCGCGGAATTCCTGCCGCTGTCGCGCAGCCTCGTGAATATCGGCCAGACCTTTCCCCCGGTCGCGGTGCTGGCGCTCGCCGTGCCCGCCGTGGGCTTCGGCGAGAAGCCGACGCTGATCGCGCTCTTCCTCTACGGCCTGCTGCCGATCTTCGAGAATGCCATGACGGGCCTTTCCACCCTGCCGCCCGCCGTCACGGAGGCGGCGCGCGGCACGGGCATGACCGCCTGGCAGCGGCTTACCCGGGTGGAGCTGCCGCTGGCGTTGCCGGTCATCCTCGCCGGCATCCGCCTCTCCGTCGTCATCAGCCTCGCCACCGCCACCATCGGTTCCACGGTGGCGGCCAAGACGCTCGGCGAGGTGATCATCGCCGGGCTGCAATCGAACAACCTCGCCTTCGTGCTGCAGGGCGGCCTCGTCGTTGCCGTGCTGGCGGTGCTGATCTATGACGGCTTTTCCGCCCTCGAACGGGTGCTGTCGCGCCGGGCGGGACGGGTCTAGCGATCTTCGGTTTCGAGGTCGTAGACGAGGATGCCCTGGATGCCGCCTTCGGCGGCGGTGACGAGCCGGGCGCCCGTCTGCTTGTGCTCCGGGTCCTCCAGATAGGCGTCCCGCGCGAAACTGTCGGCGAAATCGACGATGAAGCCGTCGCTGAACCCCTTGTCCATGCCTGCTTCCGGGCTGACATTCACGCCGATATGGACGGCGAGCATGCCCGGCAGGCGATCCTTCAGGGCGTCGATCTCGTTGAAGAGTTCAGCCTTGTAGGCGGCGGAGATGGTCGGCTTGAAGTGGATGAAGACGCAATGACGGATCATGGTTCTACCTACCGGATGTTGGCGCGGGCGCGCGGGCGCGCGTCGTTGCGTTCATGCAGGAAGACCTGGGCGGGCAGCGCCGGCAGGCCTCGGATGATGTCGGCGCCCTTCTCGCCCACCATGATGGTCGGCGCATTGGTGTTGCAGGACGGAACGCGCGGCATGACGGAACTGTCGCAGACGCGCAATCCGTCAAGCCCGTGCACCTTCAAATCGAGCCCGACGACGGCGTCGGCTCCCGTCCCCATCCTGCAGGTGCCGACCGGGTGGTGGTCGGTCTTGGCGTTGGCGCAGCCGTAGTCGATGAGGTCCTCGTCGGTGACGACCTTCGGCCCCGGCAGGCGCTCGGCCATTACATAGGGCTTCAGCGCGGCCTGCTGCATGATCTCGCGGGCGATCTTCAGCCCTTCGATCGACATTGTGCGGTCGTGCGGGTCCTCCCAGTAGTTCGGGTCGATCAGCGGCGCGGCGGCGGGATCGGCGGAGGAAAGGCGCACCGTGCCCTTCGAGCGGGGGTGCAGATAGGCCGAATTCAGCGTCACGCCGGCGTTCTTCAATCTTTCCACGCCCGCCTCGATGCCGGAGCCTAGGCCGAGATGGAACTGGATGTCCGGTGAGCGCGCATCGGGATCGGCATACCAGAAGCCGCCCGTCTCGAAGAGCGAGGAGGCGACGGGACCGGAGCGGAAGAGCACATATTGCAGGCCGGCCCAGAGCGTGCGGTGCAGTTTCGCCACGCCGTCATAGGTGTGATCGCCCGTGCATTCGGAAATCACGAAGAGGTCGAGATGGTCCTGCAGGTTGGAGCCGACACCCGGCAGGTCGTGCCTGACCGGGACGCCGACCGATTTCAGGTGGTCGGCCGGGCCGATGCCGGATTGCTGGAGCAGTTTCGGCGAGCCGATGGCCCCCGACGAGACCAGCACCTCGCGATCCGCGCGGATCGTCTCGACGCCACTGCCCGTGGCCACCTCGACGCCGACGGCGCGCGTTCCTTCCAGCACGATGCGGGCGACACGGGCGCCGGTGCGGATGGTGAGGTTCTTCCGGTCCCGGATCGGCGAGAGATAGGAGAGCGAGGCGGAGGAGCGGCGGCGGTTCCGTTGCGTCAACTGGTAGAAGCCGACGCCGGCCTGCTGGCGGCCGTTGAAGTCGTGGTTGTAGGGGATGCCGAGCTCCTGGCCGGCGCGGATATAGGCGTCGCAGATCGGCAGGGCCGAGACCGGCATGGAAACGCCGAGCGGGCCGCCATAGGCATGGTAGTCGTCGGCGAAGCGCTGGTTGTCTTCGGCGCGCTTGAAATAGGGCAGGATCTCCCGGTAGCTCCAGCCCTCGCAGCCGTCCTCGCTGGCCCAGAGGTCGTAGTCGGCGGCGTTGCCGCGGGTATAGAGCTGTGCGTTGATCGAGGAGCCGCCACCGATGACCTTCGCCTGCGTATAGCGCAGCACGCGGCCCTTCATGTGCTTCTGCGGCACGGTCTCCCAGCCCCAGCTGGCGACGCCCTTGGTCATCTTGGCAAATCCCGCCGGCATGTGGAACAGCGGGTTCCAGTCGCCGCCGCCGGCTTCCAGCAGCAGTACGCGCACGTCAGGATCTTCCGAGAGCCGGTTCGCCAGCACGCAGCCGGCCGGTCCCGCGCCGGTGATGATGTAGTCGTAGGTCATGCCTTGGTCCTCAGGATGTTTCGGTGCCGTGGCCGGTTGAGATTGCCCCTCATCCGCCTGCCGGCACCTTCTCCCCGCAAGCGGGGAGAAGGAAGTTTGCCGTGCCCTCTCGTCTCCCTCGCCCGCTTGCGGGAGAGAGCGGGGTGAGGGGCAACCCCGCGCCGTGACGTTCACAGCCGGCCGATCGACAGCCCGCCGTCGAGATTGATCACCGAGCCGGTGGCGAAGGCGAATTTTCCGGTCGCCAGCGCGGCCGCGGCGGTGCCGATGTCGTCCGGCTCTCCCCAGCGCTTCATCGGCACGAGGCCGTCGCCAATCAGGGTGTCGTATTTCGCCGAGACGCCGGCCGTCATGTCGGAGCGGATGATTCCGGGGCGGATCTCGAAGACGGAGATGCCCGTCTCCGCCAGCCTGAGCGCCAGCCCCTGGCTGAAGGCGGCAAGCCCCGCCTTGGTCATGCAATAGTCGAGCCGCTCGGGCGAGGTGAGGCCGGCCGAGACGGATGTGATGTTGATGATCGAGCGCGGTCTTGCCGCCTCGTTCGAGTGCAGCATCGCCTTCAGCACGGCCTGGGTGAAGAAGACCGTGCCGCGCAGGTTGGTGGCGACGATCGCGTCGAAATTCTCCGGTGCGAGATCGAGGAAATCGCCACGCACGACGGAGGCGATCCCGGCATTGTTGACGAGGCAGCCGATGGCGCCGAGCTGGTCTTCGACAGCCGCGACCGTTGCTGCATGGCCCGAGAGATCGGCGAGGTCCGCCTTGAGGTAGATCGCGCGCGCGCCGAGCGTGGCGAGGTCGGCGAGCATGGTGTCGGTCGCCGCATCGCTCCCGCCGATGCCGGTGATGGCGATGTCGAAACCTTCCGCCGCAAGCGCCCTGGCGATGCCGAAGCCGATGCCGCGGCGGCCGCCGGTGACGATGGCGACGGAGCGTGCGGAGGTCGTCATGCGGCGAGATCCCTCGAGTGGATGTGGTCGGCGACGCGCAGTGCCTGGGCGGCGACCGTCAGCGCCGGGTTCACCGCGGCCGATGTCGGCAGGTAGGAGGCGTCGACCACGAAGAGGTTCGGATGGTCATAGGCACGGCACCAGATGTCGAGCGGCGCGCTCGCCGGGTCGTTGCCGATGCGCACGGTGCCGCATTGGTGCGAGGGCGTGCGCTTGTCGAAGGCTCTGGCGAGCACGACGGGAAAGCCCGCCTTCTTCAGCGCAGCCTTGAGCCTGGCGACGAGATCGAGATGGGCCTGCCAGTTGGTCCGCGTCCATTTCAGGACGATCCGGTCGCGATCGACCATGATACGGCTTTCGGGATGCGGCAGGTCCTCGCTCATGGCGTAGAAATCGATGGCGCGGGACGCGACCTGTTCCAGCAGCCATTCCGGAACGGAGGGCATGTTGGCCTTCAGGATCTTTCCCGAGACGCGGCCGAGAAGCTGCACATTGCCGAGTGGCGGGCCGCCGTTTCCGTCAGAGAGGTAATAGTCGTTGAAGCCGAAACTCTTCTGGTAGACGGAGGTGTTCCTGTAGAAGGGCGAGAGGCCGATCACGGCGCTCGAATTGTGGTTCATGAAATTGCGGCCGACCTGGTCGGAGCTGTTGGCGAGCCCCTTGGGGAAGGCTTCCGAGGCGGAGCGCAGCAGCAGCACGGCGGATTGGACCGCGCCGGCCGAGAGGATGACGAGTTTCGGCGAAACGCTCTCCGCCACGTCGCCGCGCTGGTAGTGCACCGTCGCGATGGTGCGGCCGTGCGGGGCGGTGGCGAGCCGCGTGACCCGGCAATTCGTGCGCAGTTCGACATTCGGATGCTTCAGGGCTTCGGCAAGCGCCACGCTTTCCGCGTCCATCTTGCCGTCGTTGGCGTTCGGATGCGCATCCCACGGCGTCTTCGCCTTGGCGAGCCAGCGGTCGATGTCGACGCCGAGCGGCAGCGAGTAGGGATGCAGGCCGTTCGCCTTCATCTTTGCGCGCACCTCGGCGATGGCAGGCTCGTCCGGCACGGGCGGGAAGGGGTAGGGTGCGGAATGGTGCGGTTCGGTCGGGTCTTCGCCGAGCGTGCCGCGGACGTTGTAGAGCTTTTCGGCGGCGCAGTACCACGGCTCCAGCGCTTCATAGGGGAAGGGCCAGGCGGGGGAGACGCCGTCGCGGTGGCGCATCTCCTCGAAGTCCTCCCGGCGGTAGCGCACCAGCACGGCACCGTAGAATTTCGAGTTGCCGCCGACATTGTAGTAGTTGCCGGGGTTGAAGGCGGTGCCGTCCGCCTCGTACCACATCTCCTTCGGGCGGAAATGGCCGCGCTGGAAGATGGCGCGCTGGTCGCGGTTTTCCGGGCGGTCGGGCAGATGATCGCCCGCTTCGAGGATAACGATTTTCGCGCCCGTCGGGGCGAGCGCGGCGGCCATGGTGGAACCGCCGATGCCCGATCCGATGATGACGATGTCCGGCTGCGTGGTCATGATTTTGCTCAGGATATGCGAAGCTGGCTGGCGGGATCGAAGAACACCGCCTTGTCGAGGTTGAAGGCAAGGCGTGCCGTCTGGCCGGCGGCGATGCGCACGTCGGCGCGCAGGCGGGCGACGATCTCCTTGCCGCCGAGATGGGTAACGGCGAAGGTATCCGCGCCGGCCGGCTCCACCACCTCGATCAGGCAGTCGCCCTCGGCCACCGTGCGGGCATTGCGGTCCGCGCCGTCGGGGTCGGTCAGCGCCTCGGGGCGTATGCCGAAGATCACGTCCTTGCCGCTATAGGCGGAAAGGCTGCCGGGTGCGTTGGGGACGGACAGCACCAGCGGCTCGGCCTGATGGCGGGCGAGCGAGACGGCAAGGCCGGATCCCTTCTGCTCCACCTTGCCCTTGAGCAGGTTCATGGCGGGCGAGCCCATGAAGTCGGCGACGAAGGTGTTGGCGGGATTGTTGTAGATGTCCGCCGGCGAGCCGAATTGTTGCAGCACGCCGTCCTTCAGCACGGCGATCTTGGTGGCGAGCGTCATCGCCTCGATCTGGTCGTGCGTGACATAGACGATCGTCGTCTTCATGCGCTGATGCAGGCGCTTGATCTCCGTGCGCATGTCGACGCGCAACTTGGCGTCGAGGTTCGACAGCGGCTCGTCGAAGAGGAAGAGCTTCGGGTCGCGCACCAGCGCGCGGCCCATGGCGACGCGCTGGCGTTGGCCGCCGGAGAGCTGGCCGGGCTTGCGGTCGAGAAGATGGCCGATCTGCAGCATGTCGGCGACCTGCTTGATCGCCTTGTCGCGCTCCTCCTTCGGCACGCCGCGGATCTCCATGCCGAAGGCGATGTTGCCGGCCACCGTCATGTTCGGATAGAGCGCGTAGGACTGGAACACCATGGCGATGTCGCGCTTGGAAGGGTGCAGGCCCGCGACCGAGCGGCCGTCGATGGCGATGTCGCCGGAGGTGATCGGCTCCAGCCCGGCGATCGTGTTGAGCAGCGTGGACTTGCCGCAGCCGGACGGGCCGACCAGCACGAGGAAGCCGCCCTGCTCGATCTCCAGGTTGATGTCCTTCAGGATTTCGAGCGCGCCGTAGGATTTGCGCAGGTTGCTGATCTTCAGGAACGACATGGGACTATCCTTTCACGGCGCCGGACATCAGGCCGCGCACGAAGTACCGTCCGGAGACGATGTAGACGATGAGGGTGGGCAGCGCCGCGAGGATCGCGCCGGCGAAGTGCACGTTGTATTCCTTCACGCCGGTGGACGAGGAGACGAGGTTGTTGAGCGCCACGGTCATCGGCGTTGTCGCCGCGCCGGAGAAGGAGGCGCCGAACAGGAAGTCGTTCCAGATATTGGTGAACTGCCAGATGACCGAGACGACGATGATCGGGCCGGAGGACGGCAGCAGGATGCGGTAGAAGATCTGGAAGAAGCTTGCGCCGTCGATCTGCGCCGCGCGCACCAGCTCGGTCGGGAAGTTTTCGTAGTAGTTGCGGAAATAGAGCGTCGTGAAGCCGATGCCGTAGACGACGTGCACGAGGATGAGACCCCAGAGCGAGCCGGCAAGCCCGAGCATGCCGAGGATGCGTGCCATCGGGATGAGCACGATCTGGAACGGGATGAAGCAGGAGAGGAGAAGCAGGCCGAAGAAGACGTTCGAGCCCCGGAACTGCCACTTCGTCAGCACGTAGCCGTTCAGCGCGCCGATGATGGTGGAGATGGCGACCGCCGGCACGACCATCAGGATCGAGTTGATGAAGAACGGGCGCAACCCCGTCGGCTGCACGCCGATCTGCGCCGTCGACCAGGCCTGCAGCCAGGGCTCGATCGTCCAGACCTGCGGCAGGTTCAGCATGCCGCCCTGGCGGATCTCCTCCAGCGGCTTCAGCGAGTTCACCAGCATCACGTAGAGCGGCAGCAGGTAGTAGACCGCGAAGAGGATGAGCGCGGTGTAGATCAGCGCGCGCGTCAGCCTGTTGTGCGAGATGACGTTGTCGGGGTTTTGCGCGCTCATCGGCCTTTGCCTCCGCGGATCTCGGAATAGAGGTAGGGGATGATGATCGAGAAGATCATGACCAGCATGATGATCGCCGAGGAGGCGCCGATGCCCATCTGGTTGCGGGTGAAGGTATAGGAATACATGAAGGTCGCCGGCAGTTCGGTCGCCTGGCCGGGACCGCCGCCGGTCAGGGCGACGACGAGGTCATAGGCCTTGATGGCGAGGTGGGCGAGCACGACGAAGGCGGAGAGGAAGACCGGGCGCATCAGCGGAATGATGATGCGCCGGTAGATGGTGGCGGTGGAGGCGCCGTCGATCTGCGCGGCCTTGATGATCTCGTTGTCGACGCCGCGCAGGCCGGCGAGGAACATCGCCATGACGAAGCCTGAGGACTGCCAGACGGCGGCGATCACCACGCAGTAGATGGCGTAGTTGCGATCCTTGATCCAGTTGAAGGCGAAGCTCTCCCAGCCCCAGAGGTGCATGGTGTTCTCAAGGCCGATGCCGGGGTCGAGGAACCACTTCCAGGCGGTGCCCGTGACGATGAAGGAGAGTGCCATCGGGTAGAGGTAGATCGGCCTGAGGATGCCCTCGGCGCGGATCTTCTGGTCGAGCAGGATGGCGAGCGCCAGGCCCAGCACCGAGCAGATGACGATATAGAGCGAGGCGAAGATCGCAAGGTTCGAGATCGCCCGCCACCAGTGCGGCAGCGCCCAGAGCTTGGAATAGTTGCTCAGTCCCACGAAATTGTAGGAGGGCAGCATCCTGCTGTCCGTCAGCGACAGGAAGCCCGTATAGGCGATGAAGCCGTAGACGAAGACGAGCACGATGAGGAAACTGGGTGCCAGCACGAGCTTCGGCAGAAGCTCCTGCAGCCGGCTTCGGCTATCCATGGTCGTTACCACCGTTATTGTGTGTTTGTCGGCGGCGAGGCACGCCCCTCATCCGCCTGCCGGCACCTTCTCCCCGCAGGCGGGGAGAAGGACTATGCCGTGACCTCTCCGTCTCCCTCTCCCCGCTTGCGGGGAGAGGGCCGGGGTGAGGGGCAGCGTCGTTCGCTTACTTCGCGGCCTCGACGGCAGCCTTCAGCTCCTCGACGGCTTCCTCGGAGGAAAGCTCGCCGTTGAACTGGCGGGTCACGACGTCGTAGATCGCGTTCTTGACCGAAGCCGGGTTGGCGTGGCCGTGGGCCATGGAGCCGAAGAGCGAGCCGTTGGTGTTGGCTTCCGCCAGGTCCTTGATCGCCTTCTTGCCGCAATCGTCGAAGTCCGTGTCCGGAACGTCCGTGCGGGCCGGGGCCGAGCCCTTGACCACGTTGAAGGCCGACTGGAAGGTCGGGCTCTCGATGGCCGACGCCATGGTCAGCTGCGCCGGGACCTTGTCCTCGGCCACCTTGAACATCGCGAACTGGTCGGAGTTGAAGGTGACGGAGCCCTGCGTGCCCGGGAAGCGCATGCAGACGAAGTCCGTGCCGGGCTTCTTGCCGGCCTTGATGAATTCGCCCTTCGCCCAGTCGCCCATGAACTGCACGCCGGCCTTGCCCTCGATGACCATGGCGGAAGCCAGGTTCCAGTCACGGCCGGAGAAGTTGTCGTCCACGTAGGAGCGCAGCTTCGTCATGCGGTCGAAGGCTTCCTTCATCTGGGCGCTGCCCAGCGTTTCCGGATCGAGGTCGATGAAGGCCTTCTTGTAGAAATCGTTGCCGAAGGAGAGCACGACCGCGTCGAAGATCGTCGCGTCCTGCCACGGCTGGCCGCCATGGGCGACCGGCGTGATGCCCTGTTCCTTGAACTTGTCGAGCAGGGCGACCAGTTCGTCCCAGTTCGCCGGCTCCTTGCCGCCGGCAGCGTCGAGCGCGGCCTTGTTGACCCACACCCAGTTCGTCGAGTGCACGTTGACGGGCGCGGCGATCCAGTGGCCGTCATACTTGGAGAACTGCTGCAGGGCGGTCGGGATCACCGTGTCCCAGCCTTCCTTGGCGGCGATCTCATCGAGATTGCCGAGCGCGCCTTCCTTGGCCCAGTCGAGAATGTCGAAGCCGAGCATCTGCACCGCGGTCGGCGCGTTGCCGGCTGTGACGCGGGCGCGCAGCACCGTCATGGCTTCCGTGCCGCCGCCGCCGGCGACCGGCATGTCGGTCCAGGAGATGCCCTTGGATTCGAGGTCCTTCTTGAGCACGTCGAGCGCGGCGGCTTCACCGCCCGAGGTCCACCAGTGCAGGACTTCCACGCCTTCCGCGGCCTTGGCGGACAGGCCGCCCATCGTCATCATCACCGCGGCGATCGCGGTGGTCGTCAGAAACTTGCGCATCGTATTCCTCCCGTTTGCAAGTTCGAAGGGCGAGAGCCTCCTCCCGCCGATGGTTCATCTGCGGCTCAAAGCGCCGAGCCAATTTAAAACGTTGTAAATTTGCGGAGTCAAGCACATGCCACCCATCCTCGGGCATGCTTTTGCAAATGCAGTAAATTCCGGAAATCCGGGTGATCGGCACAGCTCGCGCGGCATTGTGCAGCGCACTGAAATCGTTTTAAATTCTGTGCGGCGCAAGATTGCCGAAGACGGGGCTCGCCGGTATGGTGCCGCATATCGCCTGCCGCCATCCGAAGAACCGCACCCGTGTCCCGCATCGAAAAGCCCGCCGACAGTGACCCCGCCCGCAACGCGCTTCGAACCGGCAAGCCGACGCTGAAGACGATTGCGGAAATCACCGGCCTTGCGATCACCACGGTCTCCCGCGCGCTCGGCAACGCGCCGCAGATCTCCGAGACGACGCGCCGGCGCGTGCACGAGGTCGCCGCTGAGATCGGCTACCTGCCGGACCGTGCCGCCCAGCGCCTCAAGACCGGCCGCACCAATGTCGTGTCCGTCCTGCTCGATCCGCACGAGGAGATCCTGGGCTTCGGCACGTCCATCATGCATGGCCTGGCGCGCGCCCTTCAGGGCACCGCCTACCACCTCATCGTCACGCCGAATTTCCTCGACGGCAGCAATGTCGATGCCGTCAACTACATCATCCGCAACGGCATGGCCGACGGCCTCATTTTCTCGCGCACGGAACCCTTCGATCCGCGCGTGCGGCTGCTGCTGGAAAACGGCTTTCCCTTCGTCACCCACGGCCGCACGGAATTTTCCACTCCGCACGCCTTCGTCGACTACGACAATTTCGCCTTCGCCTATGCGGCCACAAGACGGCTGATCGTCAAGGGCCGGCGCAAGGTGACGATCATCCTGCCGCCCCGGCGCCTCACCTTCTACCAGCACATGCTGCACGGTTTCATGACCGCCGTGCGCGAGGCCGGCGCCGCCTACGAGATTCCCGAGGCGCTCGATCTCGACAGCCCCGCCGACATGATCCGCGACTATGTGCGCCGCCGCAGCGCCGAGCCCGATCCGCCCGACGGTTTCGCCTGTCCCGGCGAAGTCTCGGCGCTCGCCACGATCACCGGCATGAGCGATCGGGGCCTTTCGCTCGGCGGCGAATACGACATCGTCGCCAAGCAGACGTCGCGGCTGCTCAGCCAGATCCAGCCGAAGGTCGAGACGATCTACGAGGACCTGACGGCGGCCGGCGAGGCGATGGGCCGGCTGCTGCTGAAGCGCATCGGCGGCGAGCCCATCGAGGATCTCACCATCCTGCAGAGCCCGCAACTCAGCTTCCCGACGCCCTGAGCGGACGGCAGCGCCGGTCCCAGCCATGGTTGTCGGGAAAGCGTGGCTCATCGCGGCATCCACCAGCCGGTGCGCGTGCCGATATGCATGTTGAGCGTCTTGGTCTCCGTATAATCCTCCACCGCATGGCGGCCGAGCTCTCGGCCGAGGCCGGACTGGCGATAACCGCCGAAGGGCAGCTCCGAAGCGCCGTCCATGAAGGTGTTCATCCAGATCGTGCCGGCGCGCACCTTGCGGCCGATGGTGAGGCAGGTGTCGAAGTCCCGGCTCCAGACGCCGGCCGAAAGGCCGTAGTCGATGGCATTGGCGATGCGGATCGCCTCTTCCGTCGTCTCGAAGGTCAGAACCGAAAGCACCGGGCCGAACACTTCCTCACGGGCGACGGCCATGTCGGGCCGGACGCCCGAAAGGATGGTCGGGGCCATGAACTGGCCGAGGCCGAGATCGAGCGCGGCGCCGCCAAGCGCCACCGAAGCGCCGGCCTTGGCGGCACCATCGACATAGGCACCGATCTTTGCGAGGTGCTGCGGCGTGATGATCGCGCCGACCTGTGTCGTCGGATCGAGCGGATCGCCGACCTTCACCGTCTTCGCCAGGTCCGCGATGCGGGCCGTCACGTCGGCCGCAATCGATGTGTGCAGGATCAGCCGCGAGCCGGCATTGCAGCATTCGCCGGCGTTGAAATAGGCGCCGAAGACGGCGGCGTCGACGAAGGCGTCGAGATCGGCGTCGGGGAAGACGATTTGCGGGTTCTTGCCGCCGAGTTCGAGCGACACCTTCTTCAACGTCTGCGCCGCATTGGCCATGGTCAGGCGACCGACGCCGGTCGAGCCCGTGAAGGAGACCATGTCGACATCCGGGTGCGTCGTCATCGGCGCGCCGACCTCCGGGCCGGTGCCGGTGACGATGTTAACGACGCCTGCGGGCACGCCGGCCTCGATAAGGATCTCTCCGAGGAGGAGCGTCGAACCCGAGGTGAGCTCGGACGGCTTGACCACCGTCGTGCAGCCGGCGGCGAGCGCAAAAGGTAATTTCTGGCTTACGATCAGGAAGGGGAAATTCCACGGCGTGATGATCGACACGACGCCGATCGCCTCGCGCAGCACGACGCCGAGCGTGCCTTCGCCGAGCGTGTTGTAGCTTTCGCCGTGAAGATCGCGGGCGAGCGCCGCGGCGTAGCGCCAGATGTCGATCGCGCCGCCGAGTTCGCCCTTCGCCTGGCTGATCGGCTTGCCGCTTTCGATGCAGTCGAGGAAGGCGAGCTCGTCCGCGCGGGCGGCGATGAGGTCGGCGGCCTTCAGGAGGATGTTGGAACGCTCGGCGCCGGTCATGGACGGCCATGGTCCGTCGTCGAAGGCCTTGCGCGCGGCGGCGATGGCGCGTTCGGCATCGGCCTTGCTACCGGCCGGATAGCGGCTGACGACGATGCCGTGGCCGGGCGCGATGCGCTCGATCGGCTGGCCGGCGCCCTCCGTCCACGTGCCGTCGATCAGCATGCGGAAATCGCGTGCCTTGAAGTTTTCCAGCGCCTTGGGTTTCACATGCGCGGTCATCACCATTCTCCCTTGAAATCAGCGGGGCGCTTGCCCGTGAAGGCGGCGACGCCTTCCTTGAGGTCCCCGGTCTTGGCGACGAGGATCGAGCCGAGCGTCTCCACCGCCGCGCCATTGTCCTCGCCGTTCGCCACCGCGATCATCAGCTTGGAAATTTCCGTTGCCGCCGGCCCGCGGGCCACGATGCGCGCGGCATAGGTCTTGGCCGCCTGCACGGCTGTCCCGGTTTCCACCACCTGATCGACGATGCCGAGCGTTGCGGCTTCCGCCGCCGTCAGCACCTCGCCGCCGAGCAGCATGCGGCGCACCGCCTGTGCGCCGAAACGCTTCACCAGCCGCTGCGTGCCGGACCAGCCGGGCACCATGCCGAGGCCGGCCTCCGGCAGACCGATCTTCACCTGGGCCTCCGCGATGCGGATATCCGCCGCCGCCGCGAGCTCCAGCCCGCCGCCGAGCGCATGGCCGTTGATAGCGGCGATCAGCGGCATGCGCAGCGTCGCCAGCCGTTCGAAGACGCGGTGGCCGAAGCGCACCCAGGCATGGCCGAATTCGTTCGGCTCCATGCCGGCCCAGGCGCGGATATCGCCGCCGGCGGAGAAGGCCTTGCCTTCGCCGGTGAGGATGGCGACACGCACAGCGGCATTCGCCTCGACCGTGTCGCAGGCCGCCGAAAGCTCCTTCAGCATGTCGATGTCGAAGGCGTTCAGCTTTTCCGGCCGCGCGACGGTGATCGTCGCGAGAGAACCTTCGATATCGATGCGGATGCGCGGCTCAGCCATGGACGGCTCCCGCCAGCGTGCGCGGCGCCTTTTCAGGCAGCGTGAGGCCGATCGGCGCATCGGTGAAGAGCTTTGCGTCCATCACCTTGAGGTCGGGCGAAACGATCAGCGCGAATTCCGACTGGTCGAGGATATGCGTCTTGAGATCGACGCCGGGCGCGATCTCGGTGAGCACGATGCCGTCGGGCGTCAGCTTCATGACGCAGCGCTCGGTGACATAGGTGATGTCCTGCCCCTGCGCGACGCCGCGCGGGCCGGAAAAGGTGACATGCTCGACGGCATTGACCAGCTTCTTAAGCTTGCCTTCCTTCTCGATGACGAGCTTTCCATCCGCGATGGCAAGCCTGGCGCCGGCGTTGAACATGCCGGAGAAGACGATCTTCTTCGCCCGCGCCGTGATGTCGACGAAGCCGCCGGCCCCCGCCGTCACATGCGGACGGAAGGAGAGTTTCGAGACGTTCACCGAGCCGTCCCTGCCGATTTCCAGGAAGGAGAGCAGCGAGGCATCGAAGCCGGCGCCCTGGAAATAGGTGAACTGGTAGGGCGAGGGCATGAAGGCATCGGCGTTCGAGGCGCAGCCGAAGGCGAAGTCGAGCAGCGGCACGCCGCCGACGGCGCCCTGCTCGATCACCCAGGTGACGGCGCCGTGCAGGCCTTCTTCCAGCAGGATGCGCGGCACGTTGGCGGAGATGCCGAAGCCGAGATTGACGGCGCTGCCGGTCTCCAGCTCCTCTGCCACGCGGCGGGCAATAACCTTCTGGATGTTAAATTCCGGCACGCGGAAACTGTCGAGCGGACGGAAGATCTCGCCTGAAATGGCGGGGTCGTAGAGCGTCTGCGTCGTCTGCTTCTGGTCCGGATCGACCACGATGTAATCCACCAGCACGCCGGGCACGCGCACGTCGTGCGGTTTCAGCGAGCCGTCCTTGGTGATGCGCTTGACCTGTGCGATGACGATGCCGCCATTGTTGCGGGCGGCGAGCGCCTGGTCGAGCCCGCCGAGGGTGGCGCCCTCGTGCTCATAGGTGAGGTTGCCGCGCTCGTCGGCGGTGGTGGCGCGGATGATCGCCACGTGAGGCGCGATCGCCTTGAAGTAGAGCCATTCCTCGCCGGCGAAGGTGATCTTCTCCACCACCGGTTCGTTCGCCGCGGCTTCGTTCATCGCGCAGCCCTCGCGGCTCGGGTCGACGAAGGTCTCCAGGCCGACCTTGGTGATGACGCCGGGGCGCTTGGCGGCCGCCTCGCGGTGCATGTCGAAGAGGATGCCGGAGGGGATGTTGTAGGCGGCGACCTCGTTCGAACCGATCATCTGCCAGATGAGCGGCGGTTCGGAGGAGGAGGGGCCGGACGGATAGGAGCCGCCGATGATCGTCTTCAAGAGACCTTTCCTGGCGATGTAGTCGACACCCTTGATGCCGCTCATGTCGCCGGCGGCGATGGGGTGCAGCGTCGTCAGGTTCTTCGGATGGCCCGTCTCGTCGAAACGTTCGCCGATCGCCTTCAGCATCAGGTCCGGGCAGCCGAGGCCGGAGGAGGAGGAGACCGAGACGACGGCGCCGTCGGGGATCAGGCCTGCCGCCTCGCGCGGGGTGATGTGCTTGCTCATGGGGCTCACAGTCCCGGTTCGATGCGGACCGCTTGGCCCGTGCGGGCCGCCTCGACGACGGCAAGGCCCGTCGCCAGCGACCAGACGCCATCCTTGCCGGTGGCGGAGGGCGTTCCCTTGCCGGCAATGGCGGCGTGGAAGGCGGCAAGGGTGGTCTCGTAGAGGTTGCGATGGTCGAGCGGCAGCTCGTGCTCGCCGTCGGCATCCCGGAGCGTCACCGTGCCGGTGGGGCGCTGCGTCATGACATTGCGGCCGATGAGGGAGCCCTCCGTGCCATGGACTTCGAGGCCGGTTTCGGCGAATTTCGTGGTGAAGCCGTCGTGGAACTGTGCGATCGTGCCGGAGCCGAAGCGCAACACGCCCATCACGGCATCCTCCAGCCCGGCCTTGCCCATGCCGCCGGCCTGCGAGAAGGCGATAGCCTCCACCGGATCGTCGTCGAGCACGAAACGCAGCGTGTCGGCATCGTGCACAGTGATGTCGAGGATGACGCCGCCGCCGGCCTCCGGTTTGTCGAGCCGCCAGCCCTGCAGGTGCGGCGGCAGGTAGACCGCGTGGAAAACACGGGCCGACAGCGGCCTGCCGATGCGGCCGGCCTTGATGGCCTCGCGCATTGCCCGGTGCGTCGCGGCGTTGCGCAGGTGGTGGTTCGTCGCCAGCACGATGCCGGCCGCCTCTGCCGCCGCGATCATGGCGCGGGCATCGTCGAGCGAAAGGGCAAGCGGCTTTTCGCACAGGACGTGCTTGCCCGCCTTCGCCGCGGCGAGGGCCTGGTCGCGGTGCAGCTCGTTCGTCGTCGAGATGTAGACGGCGTCGATCTTGGGGTCGTCGAGCAGATCGGCAAGCGCCGTGACCGAGTTTGCGATGCGCTGTTCATCCGCATAGGCGCGGCCGCGCTCGGCGCTCGTGCTCATCACGGAAACGACCTCGCCGCCCGTCGCGCGGATCGCGCCGATCACCCATTCCTTCGCGATCGTGCTTGCGCCGATCAAACCCCAGTTTGTCATGCGGAAATCCTCCTCGTCCTGTCCGTCTGGCCGGCACCGCAGCTCTGGCGCACGACGAGGCGCACGGAGCTGACGATGGTCTCGGGCTCCACCCGGCCGGCATTGATCTGTTTCAGCAAGAGTTGCGCCGCGCGCCGGCCCATGCCCTGTGGGTCGACGGAGACCGTCGTCAGCGCCGGCACGGCGGTTTCGGCCTCGATCACGTCGTCGAAACCCACCACGGCGAAGTCGCGGCCCGGCTCCTTGCCGGCGGCGCGCAGGCCGTCGCACACGCCGAAGGCGGCGGCATCGTTGAAGCAGAGCGCGGCGGTCGGCGCCTCGGGCAGAAGCAGCGCACGCTCGATGGCGGCAACGCCGCCGGCGCGCGAGGCCGCCGTGCCGATGACGAGCCGGTCCGGCGCTGCAAGCCCCGCTTCCGAAAGCGCATCCCTCCAGCCCTCGACGCGTTCGGTGAAGACCGTGGTGTTGGCGATGCCGCCGAGGAAGGCGATGCGGGTGTGGCCGAGCGAGACGAGGTGCCGCACGGCATCCTTCGCGCCGGCATAATTGTCGGAGAACAGCGTCGAGACCTTGGCGCCGACGACGTTGCGCACCACGGCGACGACCGGGATGCCGCTGGCGGCGAGCGGCTTCAGGTCGCCCGCCTCCGTGCCGCGGGCGGGCGACAGGATGAGGCCGGCAATGCCGTGCTCGCGCATGGAGGCGATGACCTCGCGCTGGCGGTCGACGCTTTCGGCGGAGTTCGACAGGAACTGCACGTAGCCGGCCGACTGCATGACCATGTCCATGCCGACGGCAAGCTCGGCGAAGAAGGAGTTGGTAAGGTCGTTGACGATGATGCCGATGATCCGCGAGGAGGCGGACTGGCGCAGGTTCGCCGCGCCGCGATTGTAGACATAGCCGAGTTCGCGGATGACGGCGTTCACTTTGGCGCGGGTCGCCTCGTTCACCAGGGGGCTTGCCTGCAGCACGAGCGAGACGGTCGACTTCGACACGCCGGCGGCGCGCGCAATATCGACGACGGTCACCCGGCTCTTGTTCACGGTCTTCCTCCCTGCGCGGCGTTCATTCCGGCCGCTTGCTGAAGCTAAATAATTGGATCGTTCCAAATCTGTCAAGAGATATTTGGCGAGTTGATGGAGTTTGGCCGCTCGGCCTTTCGCGCTTTCCTGCTTCACGGTACGCCCTCTCTTTTCGTCATGGCCGGGCTTGGCCTAACCATCCAAACGGCGTGCATAGTGCTGGATTACGTGGATCCTCGGCTCAAGGCCGAGGATGGCGGGGGAGGGCGGGGCGGATGGTTTCCCATCCCGTTCCGGCGAATAGCGGCTATGCGATCCCGAATGCCGCCTTCAAAATCTCGCTTGAAATTTGGAACGATCTAAATTATTGCCCTGAAAAAACCGGGAGGATTTCATGCCGATCAGCCTTACCCTGCCGCAGCCGGATGGCGGCCTTGCCCGCTACCATCTTGTCGGGACGCCGCTTGGGCGCCCCACCGTCGCGCCTGTCTTCAACCGCATCGCCTATGCGGCGGCCCATGTGGTTTCCGATCCGCGTCGCGACGCGCGACCCTGGGAGGCGCCGGCCATCGACTGGGAACGCACGATGGCGTTCCGCCATCATCTCTGGTCGCTCGGCTTCCGCATCGCCGAGGCGATGGACACGGCGCAGCGCGGCATGGGGCTCGACTGGGCCGGCGCGCAGGAGCTGATCCGCCGCTCGCTGGCCGAGGCGAAGATCGTGCCGGGCGCCGATCTCGCCTGCGGCGCGGGCACGGACCAACTCGACCCCGCCGATGCGCGTTCGCTTGACGACGTGATTCGGGCCTATGAGGAGCAGGTCGGTTTCGTCGAGAAACACGGTGGCCGGGCCATCATGATGGCGAGCCGAGCGCTCGCTCGCCTGGCGGCCTCGCCGGACGACTACCGCAAGGTCTATGGTCGCATCCTCGGCCAGGCGAAGGACAGGGTCGTGCTGCACTGGCTGGGCGACATGTTCGACCCGCAGCTTGCCGGCTACTGGGGCTCCAGGGATTTCGCGCCTGCGCTGGAGACGGTCCTGTCGATCATCGCGGAGAACCGCGGCAAGGTCGAGGGCATCAAGATATCGCTGCTCGACAATGCCTGTGAGGTGGCGTTGCGCAACCGGCTGCCGGAGGGCGTACTCTGCTTCACGGGCGACGACTTCAACTATGCCGAGCTGATCGAGGGTGACGGGCAGAGGTACAGCCATGCCTTGCTCGGCATCTTCGATGCGGTCGCCCCGCAGGCTTCCAAGGCGTTGGCGGCGCTCGCGACCGGCGATGCCGCCACCTTCCGGGCCGTCATCGAGCCGACGGTGCCGCTCTCGCGCAAGATCTTCGAGGCGCCGACGCAATATTACAAGGCGGGCGTCGTCTTCCTCGCCTGGCTCAACGGCCACCAGGACCATTTCACCATGCCGGCCGGCATGCAGTCGGCCCGCGGCCTCCTGCACTATGTCGACGTCTTCCGCCTCGCGGACCGGGCCAACGTGCTCGACAGGCCGGACCTCGCCGCTGCGCGCATGAAGAACCTGATGACGGTACTCGGCGTCGGGCAAGATTAGCTGTGGATGAGCGGCCCTGCCGCCGGTTCTTGCCGCTGTCAGGCGTTAAACTCCGTCTTCTCGAAGGAAGACACGGGAGCGGGCGATGGCAGCGGGCGAAGTGAAGGTCGGGGAAAGCTGGAAGGCGCCGCTGGCGGCGGAATTCTCCAGCCCCTACATGGCCGACCTCAAGGCCTTCCTCCTGGAGCAGAAGCAGGCGGGACGGCGCATCTTCCCGAAAGGCTCGGAATATTTCCGCGCCCTCGACCTGACGCCGCTCGAGGAGGTGCGCGTCGTCATCCTCGGGCAGGATCCCTATCACGGCGAGGGCCAGGCGCACGGGCTCTGCTTTTCCGTGCAGCCCGGCGTGCGCATCCCGCCGTCGCTGGTCAACATCTACAAGGAAATGCAGGACGATCTCGGCATCCCGCCGGTCCGTCATGGCTTCCTGGAGCACTGGGCCAAGCAGGGCGTCCTGCTTTTGAACAGCGTGCTGACGGTGGAGATGGGCCGCGCCGCCTCGCACCAGGGCCGCGGCTGGGAGCGGTTCACCGACGCGGTCATCCGCGCCGTCAACGAGCAGGAAAAGCCCGTCGTCTTCATCCTCTGGGGCTCCTATGCGCAGAAGAAGGCGGCCTTCGTCGATCGGGACCGCCATCTCGTGCTGCGCTCGGCCCATCCTTCGCCGCTTTCCGCCCATAACGGCTTCTTCGGCTCGCGGCCGTTTTCCAAGGCGAACGCGTTTCTCGAAAAGCACGGCCGCAAGCCGATCGACTGGCAATTGCCGGGCACGCCGGGCTGAGCAGGCTCTCGGGGCGAGGGTTGCCACTCACCAGCCTGCCGGCATCCTCTCCCCGCAAGCGGGGCGAGGAGCGATGGGCGCGCCGCCTTCCTCCCTCCCGCTGCCTGCGGCAGAGTGATCGCTGATAGGGTATGGCATCGCCACATCCTCCTTCTCCCCGCTTGCGGGGATAGGAGGTGAGGGGCAGGCGCCTCAGCGGACGAGCGTCTCGTCGAGCAGCGCCATCACCTTTTCCGCATCGATGCCGATGCAGGCGTGCTGGCTCGGCAGGTCGTCCCAGTTGCCGGGCGGGAATGTGCGGGCGTCCGGCTTCTGGATCGTCTGGCCATCGGCAATGCCGCCGGCGACGACGCGGATGGCGCCGGGGCGGGTGGTGAAGAGCTCGGGGGCGACGAGATAGATGCAAGCGCAGCTGTCATGCACCACCATGCCCTCGTCCTCCACATGCTGGCCGTAGAAGTCGATGTAGAATTGCGAGATGTCGGAAAGCAGCTTCAGGTGCCTGCCGTTCCGCTCGGTGAGTTCGGCGAGGCGCTTGCGGGTCATCACCGTCTTCATCGTCACGTCGAGACCGACGACCACGACCTTCCACGGCGCCGTCATCACCGCGTCGGCGGCTTCCGGGTCGCCGTGGATGTTGGCTTCGGCGGCCGGCGTGATGTTGCCGGGCACGTCGAAGGCGCCGCCCATGATGATGACCTGCCTGACGAGGCCGGCGATACCGGGGTCTTCCTTCAGCGCATAGGCGAGGTTTGACATGCGGCCGACGGCGATCAGCGTCACCTCGCCGGGATTGGCCCGTACGGTCTCGATGATGAAGCGGTGCGCCGGGCGCGGATCGAGCGGCAGGTCGACCGTGTCGGGCACGTCGATATTGCCGAGCCCGTCATGGCCGTGGATCAGCACCGGCCAGTCGACCGGGTTGCGCATCGGATTGTAGGTCTTGCCCTCGCCGCGGGCGACGGGGGCCGCGATGCCCCATTCGCGTTTCAGGAACAGCGCGTTGCGCGTCGTGGTCTCGATGGCGGCATTGCCAAAGACGGTGGTGATGCCGATGAGGTCGATCTCGGGATGATTGTGCAGGAACAGCAGCGCCATCGCGTCGTCGACGCCGGGATCCGTGTCGAAAATAACCTTGTGCATTGCGGGTGTCTTTCTTCTTGTCGTTATGGAGATCGCGCGCCTACTGGAAACGGGCGATGGAGAAGGGGGCAAGCGCGCTTTCACCGTCACCGGCCAGAAGCTGGGCGACATGGCGGCCGGTCGTTGCGGAAAGCGTGAGGCCGAGATGGCCGTGGCCGAAGGCAAAGGCGATGCGCGGATCGGCCGGATGCAGGCTGATGACGGGCAGCGAATCCGGGGTGGAGGGGCGCCGGCCCATCCATTCGGTGCCGCCTTCCTCCTGGAGGTCCGGCACGTAGCGGCGCATCTTCCGGCGCATGGCGGCGGCGCGCCTGTAGTTGGCGGGCGCGTCCGGCGAGGCGAGCTCCACCGCGCCGCCGATACGCAGTGCATTCTCGAAGGGCGTCGCCACGAAGCCATGCTCGGAGAAGAAGACCGGCATTTCGAGCGTCGTCGACGGGTTCATGAAGGTGGTGTTGTAGCCGCGCTCGGTTTCGAGCAGGACCTTCAGGCCGAGATCGGCGACGAAACGGCGCGACCAGACGCCCGCGGTGATCGCAAGGCGATCGAAGGTGAAGGTCCGGCCGCCCTCCGTCGTCACGGTAGTGCTGCTCTCCGCCCGGGCGACCCGCGACACGGTGGCGTCGATCAACGCCGCCCGGTCGCGCAGCAGCGCCTGCAGGCGGCGCAGGAAGGTCAGCGGATATTCGAAGGTCTTGTAACCGTCGTTGAAGATGGCGCCGGCAAAAGGTCCCGAGAGGGCCGGCACGCGGCGGCGGGCTTCCGCCACGTCCAGCGCCTCGACGGTGCAGCCGACCAGCCGGGCATTCTCCGCCTCGTGCGTGAAAACCTTGTCGCGGGCCGCGACGGTGTCGAAGACCGTCAGCGCGCCGGTATCGCGCATATGGCCGGAGAGGCCGGCCATCGCGCCGAGGTGCACATGATCGGCCTCCGCCGTCTTCATCAGGTGGAGCAGGGCCATGCGGCTTTCGGCGGCCTTGCCGGCGCGCGCGGAAAGGAGGAAGCGGATGAGCCAGGGAGTGAGCGTCGGCAGATCCTGCCAGCGCAGGGTCAGCGGCCCCAGCGGATCGAGCAGCCATTTCGGCACGGAGAGCAGCATGTCCAGCCGGGCGAGCGGATCGATTTCCGGCACCGCCAGGATACCCGCATTGCCGACCGAGGCCGGCAGGCCGCCGGCGTCCCGCTCCAGAATGGTGACGCTGTGGCCCTGTTCCAACAGATTGAGCGCTGTGGCGCAGCCCATGAGGCCGCCGCCGACGATACCGATATGCGCCATGCCGTCCCGTTGCGTGTTGTTTTCGTTCGTTGTGCCGCCGCCCGCGAAGCAGGAACGGCGGATCGCGGCGGACGATAGACGGAAAGCGCCCGGCTGTCGACTGAGCGGCAGGCCGGGCCGGATCAGGCCTGCTTACCTGCTTCCTGCACGGGTTTGCGGCTCTGGAGCACCTGCCACAGGAAGGCGAGCACGAAGAGGATGGTCATCAGGAGCACGATGGTCGGGGCGGGGGCGCTGTCGATGAGGAAGCTCAGCCAGATGCCGAAGAAGGTGGCGCCGAGGGCGACCGCGACGGCGACCATGAGCATGCTCGGGAAACGCCGGGTGAGGAGGGCGGCGATGGCGCCTGGCGCGACCAGCATGGCGATGGCGAGGATGATGCCGACCGCCTTCAGCGCGCCGACGACGACGAGGGACAGCACGGCGAGCAGGCCGTAGTGCAGCAGTTTCACCGGCAGGCCGATGGCAGCGGCGTGCTGCCGGTCGAAGGCCTGCACCAGCAGATCCTTGCGGAAGAGGAGGATGAAGGCCGTCGAGGCTGCGGCGATCGCCGCCGTCTCCACGAGATCGGCTGCGCCGATGCCGAGCATGTCGCCGAAGAGGATGTGGTCGAGATGGATGTCCGGCTGGATCTTGACATAGAGAACGAGGCCGAGCGCGAACATGCCGGAAAAGACGATGCCGAGGATCGTATCCTCCTTGACCCGGCTGTTGTCCTTGAGGTAGCCGGCCGAAAGCGCGCAGAACAGGCCCGCGACGAAGGCGCCGGTGGCGAAGGGCAGGCCCACGACATAGGCGATGACGACGCCCGGCAGGACGGCATGGGAGACCGCGTCGCCCATCAGCGACCAGCCCTTCAGCACGAGATAGCAGGAGAGCAGCGCCATCGGCAGGGCGATCATCAGCGTCACCAGGAAGGCGTTCTGCATGAAGGCGAGCTGGAAGGGCATGATCGCAAGGTCGAGCGTCTCGTTCATGGCTGTTTCGCCTCCAGGGTTTCGAGGGCGAGGCGGCCCCTGCGGCGCGCGGCAAGAAGGCCGTGCTTCGGCGCGAAGAGGAAGGCGAGGAGGAAGATGGCCGTCTGCAGCACGACGATGATGCCGCCCGTCGCCCCGTCGAGGAAATAGGAGATATAGGCGCCGACGAGGCTGGTGCCGGCGCCGAGCGCGGCGGCGATCGTGATCAGCCGCTGGAAGCGGTCCGTCAGCAGGTAGGCGGTCGCGCCCGGCGTCACCACCATGGCGATGACGAGGAAGGCGCCAACGGTCTGCATGGCCGCGACCGTCGAGGCGCTGAGCAGCGTGAAGAACAGGATCTTCAGGCCCGTCGGGTTGAGGCCGATCGAGCGGGCGTGGCTCTCGTCGAAGAAGGTGACCATCAGGTCCTTCCACTTCAGAAGCAGGATGACGAGCGTGACGACGCCGATGATGGCGAGCTGGATCGTATCCTCGGGGCTGACGGCGAGGATGTTGCCGAGCACGATGGTCTGGATGTTCACCGGCGTCGGGGCGAGCGAGACCATGAAGAGGCCGAGGCCGAAGAAGGAGGAGAAGATCATGCCGATGATGGCGTCTTCCTTCAGCCGGGTCTTCCGGTTGAGGAAGAGCATCGCGGCGGCGGCAAGCCCGCCGGAGAGGAAGGCGCCGGCCGCGAAGGGCAGGCCCAGCATGTAGGCGCCGGCAACGCCGGGCACGATGGAATGGGAGAGGGCATCGCCGATCAGCGACCAGCCCTTCAGCATGAGATAGGCCGAGAGAAAGCCGCAGATGCAGCCGACCAGCGCGCTCACCCACATGGCATTCACCATGTAGCCGTAGCCGAAGGGTTCGAGGAGCGTGTCGATCACGGCGTCTTCTCCGCCTCGCGCTCGCCGTAGATGACGAAGGGGCGCTCGTCATCGGTGATGACCTTGACGGAGCGCTTGTCCTCGTCGTCGTGCAGGTCGCGGCCGCCGAGGATGAAGTGGCGCAGCACGCCGCCGAAGGCGCGCTCCAGATTGGCTTCGGTGAAGGTCTCGGCCGTCGGGCCGGAGGCGATGACGGTGCCCTTCACGAAGACGGTGCGGTCGCAGAAATCCGGCACGCTGCCGAGATTGTGGGTGGAGACCAGCATGACGCGGCCTTCGTCGCGCAACTTGCCAAGCAGCTCGACGATCTGCTCCTCCGTCCTCACGTCGACGCCGGTGAAGGGTTCGTCGAGCAGGATCACCTGGCCCTCCTGCGCGAGCGCGCGGGCGAGGAAGACGCGCTTCCTCTGCCCGCCGGAGAGCTCGCCGATCTGGCGCTTGCGGAA
The DNA here is from genome assembly GCF_945994535.1 of Shinella sp. WSC3-e. NCBI lineage: Bacteria > Pseudomonadati > Pseudomonadota > Alphaproteobacteria > Hyphomicrobiales > Rhizobiaceae > Shinella > Shinella sp. WSC3-e. The sequence goes on along the minus strand of NZ_OZ000530.1, from coordinate 3,113,297 downwards.
ATCGCTCATGTTGACCCGCGACAGGGCCTCGTCGACCATCTCGTGGTCGCGTTTCGTCGGGATGCGCAGCCAGTTCATGTGGCCGTAGCGGCCCATCATCACGACGTCCTCGACGAGCACGGGGAAGGTCCAGTCGACCTCCTCGGCCTGCGGCACATAGGCGACGAGGTTCTTCTTCAGCGCCTCCTTCACGGAAAGGCCGAGGATGGTCACCTTGCCGGCGGCGACGGGCACGAAGCCCATGATCGCCTTGAAGAGCGTGGACTTGCCGGCGCCGTTGACGCCGACGAGCGCGGTGATCGTGCCCTTGGGAACGGAGAAGCTGGCATGCGTCAGCGCCGTGTGGCCGTTGCGATAGGTGACGGTCACGTCTTCGGCGAGAATGCCGTCCACCTTCTTCGGCCTGCCGCCCATCATCATTGTGAAAGACCCTTCACGATGGTTTCGGAGGTGACGCGCAGGAGGTCGAGATAGGTCGGCACGGGGCCGTCCGCCTCGCTCAGCGAGTCGACATAGAGCACGCCGCCATAGGCCGCGCCGGTCTCCGCGGCGACCTGCTTTGCCGGATCGGCGGAAACGGTGCTTTCAGAGAAGACGACGTGGATATTGTGTTCGCGCACCGCGTCGATCACGGCCTTCACCTGCATGGGGGTGCCCTGCTGGTCGGCGTTGATCGGCCAGAGGAAGAGTTCCTTGAGGCCGAAATCGCGGGTGAGGTAGCTGAAGGCGCCCTCGCTGGTGACGAGCCAGCGCTTTTCCTCGGGCAATGCGTCGATCTTCGCCTTCATCTCCACGCCGAGCGCGGTGATCTTCTCGCTGTAGGCCTTGGCATTGGCGTCGTAGGTCGCGGCATTGGCGGGATCGAGCGCGACCAGCGCCTTGCGGATGTTCTCGACATAGATGAGCGCGTTGGCCGGCGACATCCAGGCATGCGGGTTCGGCTTGCCCTCATAGGGACCCTGCACGATGCTCATCGGCTCGACGCCCTCGCTGACGGTGACGTTCGGCACGTCGCCGAGATTGGCGAGGAATTTCTGGAACCAGAGCTCGAGGTTCAGTCCGTTCCACAAAACGAGCTTGGCGTCCTGCGCCTTCAGGATGTCGCGCGGGGTCGGCTGGTAGTTATGGATCTCCGCGCCCGGCTTGGTGATCGATTCCACCACGGCCGCGTCGCCCGCCACATTCGCCGCGATGTCGGCGATGATGGTGAAGGTCGTGACGACCTTCGGCTTTTCCTGGGCAAGGGCGGGAGACAGGGCAGGGGCCGCGCCAAGGAGCGGCAGGCTGAGGAGAAGGGCATGGAATGAACGGCGGAGCATCGGCTCTCCTTGTCTGCTTTTGCGAATGAGTTGCATTAAACTATAGGGCTGTTTTCGCCCTGTCAACGCAATTGCAAATCATTCGCAACAACGTCCCGAAATCGGACGTCCGGCGTTTAAAACTTCCGAAACGCCCGGCCGGTAGAGTGCGTGCAGTTCGCGTGCTCTCGGCGCGTTCGTGTTCCTGCGTTTCAAGAGAAGACCACCGCCCGTGAAGTTCCTTCCGACCTCTTTCCGCTTGTCCCGGAAGCTTCTGATCATCGTCGCCGGCGTCGTCGTGCTGACGGGCGCGTCGGGGGCCGCCGCGATCTTCGTCGGGCGCGATGCGCTGCTCGGACCGCCGGCGGAACAGGTGTCGGGCGCCGCCTGCACGACGGTGTCCACCGTCCGCCTCGAGCGCAACGGCCAGCACTGGCTGCGCAAATATGTACGTTCGGACGCCAGGGACGGGGATACACGCGTCAAGACGGCACTGCGTGTCGCCGGCGCCGTGTCCAATCACGAGGAGGCCGATCTCTACCAGGTCATCCTGCTCGATGCCGCCGGCCCGGTGAACCGGGCCGACATGCGCGGCCGCGCCATCGGCGCCGAGGTGCTCTTCACACGCAATCCTTCCGCCATTCCGGGCATGACGGCGCCGTTCGTCGCGCGCTACACGACCGGCCAGCCGGCGGGCAACGGCGAATTCTATGGTGAGCGCAAGGAATTGTCGCTGGACGAGATCAAGACCATCGTCACCGCGATGGAGGATCGGGCGGATTGCGTCGATCCGCATGCGGTCGAGGGAGCGGGTGGCCACGCTGAGGCCAAGGCCGAGGGCGGCCACGGCGAGGCGCCGGCCGAAGAAGGGTCGCACGAGGTCGCCGCCAGCGAACATTGACGGGGTAGAAGAGGGGGTGCCCCTCATCCCGCTGCCGCGACCTTCTCCCCGTAAACGGGGAGAAGGGGGTAGGACGCGCTCGTTTCCTCAACCAATAGCCGGTCGTGGGCCACGTCCCCGCTCCCCGTCTGCGGGGAGAGGGTGAGGGGCAAGAGCCAAGGACGAAATAAGACAAGAGGTGGCCGGCATCAGCCGCGTCAGCCCTCAATCCGCCTTTGCCCGGCGTGCCGGGAAGAGGATGACGTCGCGGATCGACGGGGCGTTGGTGAGCAGCATGATCAGGCGGTCGACGCCGATGCCGAGGCCGCCGGCCGGCGGCATGCCCTGGTCGATGGCATCCAGGAACTCGTCGTCGAGCTGCTTGGCCTTTTCGCCGCGGGCATGCGCCTGTTCCAGCTGCTCGACCATGCGGGCACGCTGCTCTTCCGGATCGTTCAGCTCCGAAAAGGCGTTGCCGAGCTCCCAGGTGTTGCAATAGGTCTCGAACCGCTCGACGAGACGCGGCTCGCCCGGCACTTCCTTGGCGAAGGGCGAGATGTCCTTCGGAAAGTGCGTGACGTGCGAGGGTTGGATCAGCGTCGGCTCGACCTTCTCCTCGAAGATGAAGGCGAGGCATTCGCCCCAGGTCCAGTCCTTCTCGACCTCGAAGCCGGCGGCCTTGGCGGCGGCGCGGGCCTCCTCGTCCGTCCTGATGGCGAGGAAATCGATGCCGGTGGCTTCCTTCACCGCATCGGGCATCGGCACGCGCCTGAACGGGCCCTTGAAGGAGATTTCCTTGTCGCCGTAGGAAAATTCGGTCGAGCCGTGGATCTTGACCGCGAGCTCGGCGAAGAGGCGTTCCACGAGGTCCATGATGTCCTCGTAGTCGGCATAGGCCCAGTAGCACTCCATCATGGTGAATTCGGGATTGTGCCGGGTGGACACGCCCTCATTGCGGAAGTTGCGGTTGATCTCGAACACCTTGTCGGTAAGCCCGGAGACCAGCGTGCGCTTCAGGAACAGTTCCGGCGCGATGCGCAGGAACATGTCGAGCTTCAGCGTATTGTGGTGCGTCTTGAAGGGCTCGGCCGTCGCGCCGCCATAGACGGAGTGCAGCATGGGCGTCTCGACTTCCATGAAGCCGTCGTTCTCCATGAAGCGGCGGATGCCGGAGACGATCTTCGAGCGCTGCTGGAAGCGGAGCTTGGATTCCTCGTTGGTCATGATGTCGAGGTGGCGCTTGCGGTAGCGGATCTCGACATCCGAGACGCCATGCCATTTTTCCGGCATCGGCAGCAGGGTCTTCGTCAGCATGACGATGTCCTGCGCGTTGATCGTCAGCTCGCCGCGCTTGGTGCGGCGCACGACGCCCGTCACGCCGATGATGTCGCCGAGATCGATCATCGGCAGCAGCGCGCGGGCTTCCTCCGGCGTCGTGTCCTTGTGCGAAAAGATCTGGATTTTTCCCGAGGCGTCATGGATGTCCATGAACATGCCGGAATTGCGCGAGGAATAGACGCGGCCGGCAACCGTCACCACGTCGCCGCTTTCCGTGTCGGGCGCCAGGCCTTCGTATTTTTCCGCAAGTTCGGCATTCGTCATCGTCCGGTGGAAATGTGCCGGATAGACGTCGCCGATCGTCTCGCGAAGCTGGCCGAGCTTCTGGCGGCGGACCTCCGTCGGGTCGGAGGAAAGGGCGGTTTCTGTCTTTTCGTTCATTCTTTCTTGTTCCTTACTTTCCGCTGCCCACCATCGAGGCGACGACCTGCGCCGCGACCTTCAGGCGCTGGCGCACGACGGAGCGGCCGAGGATCGCCATCGAATCGAAGAGCGGCAGCGAGCGCGACGAGCCGGAGACGGCGACGAAGAGCGGGGCGACGACGACCTTCAGCTTCTTGCCGAGCCGGTCGGCGCTCGCACGCAGTTCCGCCTCGATGCTCTCGACGGTCCATTCCGGCATCTTTTCAAGGTCCGGCTGCACCTGATTGAGGACTTCGAGGATCTCTTCCGGCGTGGATTTCACCTTGGCGAAGGCCTCCGGCGTCAGGCCGAGGTCGGATTTCAGCAGGAAGCCGGCAAGGTCGGGCAGCTCGCCGAGCTTGGAGATGCGCGACTGCGAGAGCTTCAGCCCCTGGCGGACGCGGTCGTTCTCCATCGCCCAGGAAAGCACGCGCTGGACGAATTCCTCTTCCGAAAGCTGCTCGCGCAGCCAGCGGCCGTTCAGCCAGTCGAGCTTCTGGATGTCGAAGATCGCGCCCGCCTTGGACAGGTTCTCCGGGTCGAACTTTTCGGCGAGCTGATCCATGGTCAGCATCTCCTCACCCTCGGCGATCTGGACGAAGAACAGGCCGAGGAAGTTCATCAGCGCCTCCGGCAGGTAGCCGAGCGCGGAATAGTAGGAGATCGACGTCGGGTTCTTGCGTTTCGAGAGCTTCGACTTGTCGTGGTTGCGCATCAGCGACAGATGCATGAAGACCGGCGGCTCGAGGCCGAGATATTGGTAGATGAGGATGTGCTTCGGCACCGAGGCGAGCCATTCCTCGCCGCGCGCGACATGCGTGATCTTCATCAGATGGTCGTCGACGACGTTCGCCATATGGTAGGTCGGCATGCCGTCGGCCTTGAGCAGGACCTGCATGTCGACGGCGTCCCACGGGATTTCGACCGGGCCGTAGACGCCGTCGACGAACTTGCAGGAGCCTTCCGTGGGGATCTTCATGCGCACGACATGCGGCTCGCCCGCCTCGACGCGCGCGGCCACTTCCTCGGCGGAAAGATGCAGGCAGTGGCCGTCATATTTCGGCGGCTTGCCTGCGGCGCGCTGCGCCTCGCGCATCTTCTCCAGCCGCTCGGGCGTGCAGAAACACTTGAAGCCATGGCCGTTCTCGACGATCTTGTCGACGAAGGGGCGGTAGATGTCCTTGCGGTCGGACTGGCGATAGGGGCCGTAGGGGCCGCCGATGTCGGGGCCTTCCGACCATTCGAGGCCGCACCATTTCAGCGCGTCCAGCACCTTCTGCTCGAATTCGGGCGTCGAGCGCGTGGCGTCCGTATCCTCGATGCGCAGGATGAAGGTGCCGTTGTTCTTCTTGGCGAAGAGATAGTTGAACAGCGCGATATAGGCGGTGCCGACATGCGGTTCGCCGGTCGGGGAGGGTGCGATGCGTACGCGAACGCCGGAGGCGGTTGCGGAAGTGCTCATGGTTTGGCCCGTCTTGACATGGTTTTACGCCCCCGGCCGGAGGTTCCGGCGTCGAAGGCGTCACGTTAGGGAGGGAGAGCCCGGTTTTGCGCCGGATATGCGGCGGGAAAGGGCCTTCCGTTGGGCTGGGTGAGACCATATTCAGCCCGGCACGTCAAGAAAAAGTCAGTCCGGCCTATTGCACCGGCCAGACGTAGAGCAGCGCGGGCACGCTGACCAGCACGATGAGGAAGGACAGCGGCAGGCCGACGCGCGGATAGTCGGCGAACTTGTAGCCGCCCGGTCCCATGACCAGCGTGTTGCACTGGTGGCCGACGGGGGTGAGGAAATCGCAGCCCGCGCCGATCGCCACCGCCATCAGGAAGGCCTCCGGCCGGTAGCCGAGCGCGCCGGCGAAACTCGCCGCGATCGGCGCCATGACCAGCACCGTCGCGGCATTGTTGAGGAAGGGCGTGACGGCCATGGCGGTCAGAAGGATGAGGGCGAGCGCGCCGAAGGGCGGCAGGTGCACGGCGACATCGCCCAGCCAGCCGGCGATGAGCTCGCTGGCGCCCGTCGTGCGCAGGCTGTCGGAGACGGGGATGAGACAGGCGAGCATGATGAGGATCGGCCCGTCGAGCGCGGCATAGGCCTCGCGCAGCGGCACGGCGCGGAAGAGCACCATGGCGACGGCGGCGGCGAAGAAACCGGTCGCCACCGGCACGAGGCCGACGGCGGTGGAGGCCATGGCGGCGATCAGCACCAGCACGGGGATGATCGCCCGGCGGGGGGCGCCGAGCAGGATTTCGCGCTGGGCGAGGGGAAGCAGGCCGAGTTCCGGCAAGAGCGTCGGCAGGGTGCGGTTGTTGCCCTGCAGCACGACCATGTCGCCGGGGCGCAGCCGCACCTCGGAGAGCTTTTCCCGCAGCCGCTCGCCCTGGCGGCTGACGGCGAGCAGGTTGATGCCGTAGGAATGGAACAGCGCGATGCTGCGCGCCGAAATGTCGATCAGCCGGGAATCGTTGCCGACGACGGCCTCGATGGCGCTGATCTCGCCTTCCTCGCCGCGCCCGGCGCGGATCGGCTTGCCGGACAGCATCAGGCCGGCGGCGGAAACGACCTTGTCGAGTGCGCTCGCCGTGCCCTCCATCAGGATCGTGTCCCTGGCGGCAAGGCGCACGTCGGGCAGCGGGGAGAGATGGACATGGCCGCGGATGATGGCGGTGGCGATCACCTCGCCGTCACCATGCTTCAGCACGTCGTTCAGCGACTTGCCGACCGAGGGCGAGCCTTCCTCCACCGTGGCGTCGGAGGAATAGGCGGCGGCCTCCAGCGATTCCTCGATGCTGGCATTGCTGTTCGTGCGTTCCGGCACGATGCGGTTGAAGAACAGCATGAAGAGGATGCCGTAGACCGCCAGCGTGGCGCCGACGGGCGTGAAGTCGAACATGGTGAAGCTCTCGCCGGTGATCTCCTGGCGCAGCCGCGAGACGACGATGTTCGGCGAGGTGCCGATCTGGGTCATCAGGCCGCCGAGCAGCGCGGCGAAGGCCATGGGCATCAGGAACTTCGAGGCGGGCGTGCCGGATTTCCGGGCGAACTGGAAGGCGAGCGGCATCATGATGGCGAGCGCGCCGATGTTCTTGATGAACGCCGAGAGCACCGCGACGGAGACGAGCAGCAGCGCGAGCTGCGCGCGGCCGGCGGTGAGGTTCGGGAAGAAGCGCTTGACCGCGAGGTTGACGATGCCGGAGCGGGCGACGGCCGCGCTCACCATCAGCGCGCTGCCGACGATGATGACGATGTCGTCGCTGAAGCCGGAAAAGGCCTTGTCGAAGGGCACGATGCCGAGCGTGAGCGCCAGAAGCAGCGAGCAACAGGCAACGAGGTCGTAGCGGAACCGTCCCCAGATGAACGCCGCCATCATAAGTGAGATGACGACGAAGGCGAAGGTCTGCTCAAGGGTCATGTTCTGGTCCGTGCGGCGGGACGATGCTCGGCATGAATTCCGTACGGGCCTTTCCGGTTCCTGCACGACGCGCAAACCGGTCACAAACTTTCGCGGAACAATCCACCCGGCGAAAGGTTTGCCAAGAGAAGGCGGGCCGTGTCAACCGGACGCGACGGAGATGGAGAATGCGGGCGTTTTTCCGGTTTCTTCCCGTGGCCAACGAAACGGCAGTCGAGCTCCCCACCCGTCCGGCCCGTCTTCGACACCCTTCCAAACGGAAGCCGGCGGGGCCTTCGTCCCGCCAGTCTTTCTGTGCTAGTGGCCCGAGGCCTTGCTCTTTTGCCGCGCCCGTCGGGAGAACATGTTGAGCACCTCGACAAGGGCCGAGAAGGCCATGGCGGCGTAGACATAGCCCTTCGGCACATGGAAGCCCATGCCTTCGGCGATCAGCGTGGTGCCGATCATCAGGAGGAAGGCGAGCGCCAGCATGACGATCGTCGGGTTCTTCTCGATGAAGTTGGCAAGCGGGGTCGCCGCGAGCAGCATGACCGCGACGGCAACCAGGACGGCGACCACCATGATCGGCAGGTGCGGCGTCATGCCGACGGCCGTGATGATGCTGTCGATGGAGAAGACGAGGTCGAGCAGCAGGATCTGGCCGATCGCCGCCGTGAAGGTCGTCGAGACCGCACCGCCGACCATGTCCTCCTTGTGGTCGATGGGATCGACATTGTGGTGGATCTCCTTCGTCGCCTTCCAGACGAGGAAGAGGCCGCCGGCGATCAGGATCATGTCCTTCCAGGAGAAGCCATGGCCGAAGGCCTCGAAGACCGGGGTGGTGAGCTGGACGATCCAGGCGACGGTGCCGAGCAGCGCAAGGCGCATGATGAGCGCGAGGCCGATGCCGATGCGGCGGGCCCGTTCGCGATGCTCGGGTGGCAGCTTGTTCGTCAGGATCGAGATGAAGATAAGGTTGTCGATGCCGAGAACGACCTCCATCACGATGAGCGTGATGAGGGCTATCCAGGCGGCCGGGTCTTGCACGAGCGCAAGAATGCTGTCCATCCGGTCTTCCTCTCCAAATACGGGTTTGAGAATGGACTTCCGTATTTATGCAGAATTTGACCGCTGACAAGCTGAGCGAGGGCCGTTCAAGCTCATATCACGATTTCGTCATCTGATGGACGGTCGGCAGGCGGTTTTCCCGGCTCTACGGCTTCGCGCCATAGGCTGCGAGAAAGACCCTTATGGCCGAGGTGACGTTCTGCTCGATCACGGCCTTCGGCGGCACCTCCTCCATCGCGCCGAAGAGGCGGGGCTTGAAAAGACCGACCGTTGTGAGCTCGATGAACTGCTTGGCCGCGTGCGTCGTGTCGTCCGAAACCACGATGCCCGCCGCCACCTGGCGGTCGAGATATTCCTGCAGCACCGACACCGGGTTGATCGGCGTTGCGGAGAAGAAGCGGCTGCAGAGCTTCGGCAGGCGATGGTTGGCGGCGATCACCATGCGCATGGCACGGATCGTCTGGTCCGCCGTCATGTGGGTGGCGAACAGCGTGCCGAATTCCTTCAGCGTCTCGGTGATAGGCTTCCTGCCGTCCAGCACATGGCGCACCGTTTCGGTGATCCGCCGGCGCTCGCGCTCGATCATCGAGCCGAACAGGTCTTCCTTGTTCTCGAAATAGACGTAGATCGTGCCCTTGGAAACGCCGGCGGCACGCGTGATGTCGTTCATGCTGGCGGCCTCGAAGCCCTGTTCCATGAACACGCGTTTCGCGCCGTCGAGGATCTGCTCGCGCTTGGCGGGATCCTCGCCGGCAATGCGGCGGCCCGTATGCGGGGCTGCCGATTTTTCTTCCGTCGTCTGCATCTCCGTTCCCGCGCTCGAAGCCTCGCCAGCTATTTCGAACCGATCGGTTCGATTTCTACTTGATATGCGCGAGAAAGAGGACTATGTCAAATCGAACCGAACGGTTCAGTTCGGAATTTTATCCCAGAGATGGTGGCAAGCCCATGTCGACTTCCCATGGCGCCGGCACGGCGAAGGTTCGTCCGGTCAACGATGATTTCGAGGCGGAGACCGCCGAGGCGCGGCCGGCAACCACGGCGGAGGCTGCACCCGCCGCCACCGTGGCCCAGCCGGAGACCAGAAAGGGCGGCCGGCGCCTCGCGCTGCCGATCCTTGCCGTCGCCCTCATCGCCGCCGCCGGCTGGTACGGCCATGAATGGTGGACGAACGGCCGCTTCATGATCTCGACGGACGACGCCTATGTCGAGGGCGATATCGCCTCCATCTCCCCCAAGGTTTCCGGCTATGTGGCCGTGGTCAACGCCGTCGCCAACCAGACGGTGAAGGCCGGCGATCCGCTCGTCACGCTCGATGACGGCGACTACCGGCTCGCCCGCGAGCAGGCCGAGGCGCAGATCGCGACGCAGAAGCTCTCGCTCGGCCGCATCGACGCGCAGATCGAAGGCGCCAGGGCAAGCCTTGCCCAGGCGGATGCCCAGAAGACGGCCTACCAGGCAGCCCTCAGCGGCGCGCAAGTCGCCGAAAAGCGCGCCAAGGAGCTGAACGCCAAGGCCGTCGGCACCACCGCCTCGCTCGACAGCGCCACCGTGGCGCTGGACCAGGCCAAGGCCAATCTCGTCGGCGCGGATGCCAATATCGTTGCCGCCAAGGCGGCCATCACCGTGCTCGAGGCGCAGCGCGCGGAGGCCGAAAGCCAGATCCGCACGCTGGAGCTTGCCCGCGACAAGGCCGAGCGCGACCTCGGCTTCACCGTGCTGAAGGCGCCCTATGACGGCGTCGTCGGCAATATTTCCGTGCAGGTCGGCGATCTCGTCTCGGCCGGCCAGCGCCTTGCGGCCCTTGTTCCGGTGAAGGACCTCTATGTCGAGGCGAACTTCAAGGAAACGCAGATCGCCCGTCTCGTGCCGGGCTCGAAAGTGCATCTGCATGTCGATGCCTTCGAGGAGGACGACATTGTCGGCACGGTGGATTCGATCGCGCCGGCTTCCGGCTCGGTCTTCTCGCTGCTGCCGGCGGAAAACGCCACGGGCAACTTCACCAAGGTCACGCAGCGCGTGCCGGTTCGCATCGCCATCCCCCGGGAGGTGCTGGACAGCGGCAAGCTGCGCGCCGGCCTCAGCGTCGTCGTCGACGTCGACAGCCGCACGGCGCCGGCCGGCACGGCGCTCGCCGCCCGGGCCGAGTAGAGACCTCCAGCAAGGGAGCGCGGGCGATGGCCGCGACCGCTCAACCGGCAGCCGGCGCCCTGACGGCGGCGCCCGCGCAGGCCGACAAGGTTCCCGTCCGCCGCGTCGTCGCGTTCTTCGCGATGGTCTTCGGCATGTTCATGTCGATCCTCGACATCCAGATCGTCTCGGCCTCGCTCTCGGAGATCCAGGCCGGCCTCGGCGCAGGCGCCGACGAGATCGCCTGGGTGCAGACCTCCTATCTCATCGCCGAGGTCATCATGATCCCGCTGTCGGGCACGCTGGCGCGCATCGTCTCGACGCGCGTGCTCTTCGCCTTCTCGGCCGCCGGCTTCACCCTGGCGAGCGCGCTTGCCGCGACCGCGACGAACATCGATCAGATGATCGTCTACCGCGCCATCCAGGGCTTCATCGGCGGCGGCATGATCCCCTCGGTCTTCGCGGCCGCCTTCACCATCTTCCCGCCCTCCAAGCGGTCGGTCGTCTCGCCGATGATCGGCCTCGTCGCCACGCTCGCGCCGACCATCGGCCCGACGGTCGGCGGCTATCTCAGCCACGCCTTCTCCTGGCACTGGCTGTTCCTCGTCAACATCATCCCCGGCATCATCGTCACGGTGCTGACCTGGAACCTCATCGACTTCGACAAGCCGGAATTCAGCCTGATGAAGCGCTTCGACTGGTGGGGCCTCATTTCCATGGCGGTGTTCCTCGGCTCGCTCGAATATGTGCTGGAAGAGGGCAACAACAAGGACTGGTTCAGCGACGAGCATATCGTCATGGGATCCGTCGCCGTCGTGGTCGGCGCCGTGGTCTTCTTCTGGCGCGCCTTCAAGGTGCCGTTCCCGGTGGTGGACCTGCGCGCCTTCGCGAACCGCAACTTCGCCTTCGGCTCGATCTTCTCCTTCACGATGGGCATCGGCCTCTACGGCCTCACCTATCTCTATCCGCTCTATCTGGCGCGCATCCGCGGCTACGATTCGCTGATGATCGGCGAGACGCTGTTCATCTCCGGCCTTGCCATGTTCTGCACGGCGCCGATCGCCGGCATGATGTCGTCGCGGCTCGATCCGCGCGTCATGATGATGATGGGCTTCGGCGGTTTCGCGCTCGGCACCTGGTCGATGACGCAGCTGACGGCCGACTGGGATTTCTACGAACTGCTCGTGCCGCAGATCCTGCGCGGCGTCTCGCTGATGATCTGCATGGTGCCGATCAACAATGTGGCGCTCGGCACGCTCTCGCCCGACCGCATCCGCAATGCCTCCGGCCTCTTCAACCTGACGCGCAATCTCGGCGGCGCCGTGGGGCTCGCGGTCATCAACACGATCCTCACCCAGCGCTCGCAGGAGCATTACCTGCGCCTCTCCGAGCATGTGCAGTGGGGCAATCCCGAAGCCGTCGAGCGCATGAACAGCATGGCCGCGAACTACAGCGCCCATGGCCTCGACGGCCCCGCCATCGCCGTCAAGCAGATGGCCGGCATGGTGCAGCAGCAGGCCTATATCCTGTCCTTCATCGACATCTTCGTGCTGCTCACCGGCCTCTTTGCGACGCTCATCTTCTGTGTGCTGGCGATCCGCAAGCCGCAGGGCGCGGTGCGGGGCAGCGGGCACTGAACCTGCCTCTTGCGGTGATCGGGATCGCTCCGTCACAATGGGGTGGTCCTGTCCCTGCCCGGAGGCCCGCTTGTCGTTCGATCCCACGCGCCGTCGTCTCCTCACCGCCGCCGGCGGCTTGGGGCTCTCGCTTGCCTTGCCGGTGTTCCCTTCGCGCGCGGCCCGGCCGGCGACGGATGCGACCTTCCTCTTCTCCTGCGACGTGCATGCCTGCCTCGTCTCGGCGGACGGGCTCAGCCCCAACTGTGCGGACGAGGGCAAGACCGATGCGGCGCTGCTGCGGCATGTCGCGGCGGTGAATGCGGTCGGCGGCCTTGCCTGGCCGGGGGAGATCGACGGCAGGCCGTCCGGCCTTGCCGGCGCCGGCACGACCATCGCGCCGCCGCTCGGCTTGGTGCTCGGCGGCGACATGACGGATGACGGCGGCGGGCAGGTAAAGGTGCCGGGTGAGGGGCGGCAGCTCCAGCAGTTCGCCAGCCGCTACCAGCAGGGCACGGGGCCGGACCGCGTGCACTATCCGGTCTATAACGGCCTCGGCAATCACGACCTCGACCAGGACGGCGTGCCGCCGCATCTCGACTGGTACCGGCGCGAATTGCGCGACTATGTCGAGCTGAACCACCGCTCCACCGTCTTCTACAAGGCGCCGGTGCCGGTGACGAACTACGATATCGAGTCGGACAATTTCTCCTGGGACTGGGGCGGATTGCATCTCGTGCAGCTCCAGCGCTTCGGCGGCGACGATACCAAGGGCGCCATCAGCGGCCTGCCCTGGCTGAAGCAGGACCTTGCCACCTATGCGGCGGATGGCCGGCCGGTCGTGCTGTTCCAGCACTACGGCTGGGACCGGTTTTCCACCGAACACTGGGATCCGGCGGCAAAGACCTTCGATCCGCAGGGCGCCGGCTCCGCGCACTGGTGGACGGAGGAGGAGCGTGCCGGTCTGCTTTCGACACTGAAGGGGTACAACGTCGTCGGCATCTTCCACGGCCACGAGCATCCGACGCCGATGATCTACAACCGCGAGGGCTACGATATCTTCAAGCCCATCGCGGCCTTCCTGGGCGGCTTTGCGCTCGTCCGCGTCACGGACGGATTCATGGACGTCGTGCTTGCCCGCGCGGGGGACAGGCCGGGTGCGATCATCTTTACCCACGCCTTCAGCAAGCGCTTTTCGGGCTGAAAAATCACGGCTGGGCAGCAGCGTGAAAATTTCTGATTTACGTACATCAGAAATTCCTCTATGGGTCTCGGCACGGAGGAGAAATGAGACCTACGGTTCACGATATTGCCGACAAGGCGGGCGTCAGCCTCGCCACCGTTGACCGCGTCTTGAACGGCCGGGCCGGCGTTCGCGGCGTGACGCGGGCCAGGGTCGAGGCGGCGATTGCGGCGCTCGGCTATGTGCGCGACGTGGCGGCGGCGAACCTTGCCAAGAGCCGGGTCTATCCGCTCGTCTTCATCCTGCCGGCGGGCGACAATCCCTTCATGCGCGGGCTCGAGGCGGAGGTGCGCCGCGCCGGCATGCATTCGGCGAGCGAGCGCACCCGGCTTGCCGTCGTCACCGTTCCCGCCTTCGACGCCGGCGCGCTGGCGAAGGCCATCGACGGCGCCATTGCCGAAAAGGTCTCCGGCATCGCCGCCGTCGCGGTGGATGCGCCGGAGGTCTCCGCGGCCATCGGTCGGGCGCATGCGGCCGGCATTCCCCTTGTCACGCTGGTTTCCGATCTTGCCGGTTCCGGCCGCGATCATTTCGTCGGTGTCGACAACATTGCCGCAGGCCGCACGGCCGGCAGCCTGATGGGGCGTTTCCTCGGTAGCCGGCCCGGCCCCGTCGCCGTGCTCGCCGGCTCGATGCGCGTGCGCGACCATCGCGAGCGCCTGGAGGGTTTTTGCGCTGCGATGGCGGATATGCCCGTCACGCGCGCGATCCTGCCGGTGCTGGAGGGGCAGGACGATCCTGCCCGCTCCCGTGCGCTGATTTCCGAGTGCCTCGCCGCCGTTCCGGACCTTGCCGGCATCTACAGCCTCGGTGCCGGCAACCAGGGCCTCGTCGCGGCGCTTGCCGCCGGCGACCGCGACGATATCTGCGTGATCGCCCACGAACTGACGGACCATACCCGCACCGCGCTCGAAACCGGCACCATCGATGCCGTGCTCAACCAGGATGCCGGCCACGAGGTGCGCAGCGCCATCCGCGTTCTGCGTGCCAAGGCGGACGGCCTGCCCGTCATCGCGGCGCAGGAGCGCATCCGCCTCGACATCTTCATCAAGGACAACCTTCCGGCCGGCCCGGACGGGGATGACGGCAACTAGGGAGAACGCCATGTATCTCGGGATCGACCTCGGCACGTCGAGCGTCAAGGCCATGCTGATCGATGCGGAGCAGACGGTCGTCGGCTCGGCCTCCAGCACGGAGGTGAAGACCGCGCGGCCGCAGGCCGGCTGGTCCGAGCAGGATCCGGCGGACTGGATCCGCGCGACGGAGGAGGCGATCGCCGGCCTTCGCGCCGCCCATCCCGCCGGGCTCGCCGCCGTGCGCGGCATCGGCCTGTCCGGACACATGCACGGCGCGACGTTGCTCGACGCCGAGGACAGGGTGCTGCGCCCCTGCATCATGTGGAACGACACGCGCAGCCACTGCGAGGCGGCGGCGCTCGATGCGGATCCACGCTTTCGCCGGATCACCGGCAACATCGTCTTTCCCGGCTTCACCGCGCCGAAACTCGCCTGGGTGAAGAACAACGAGCCGGATATCTTCGCGAAAGTCCGCTGGGTCCTGCTGCCGAAGGATTTTCTGCGCGTCTGGCTCACCGGTGAGCACATGTCGGAAATGTCGGATTCGGCGGGCACCTCCTGGCTCGATACGGGCGCGCGCAAATGGTCTGGCGAACTGCTGGCGGCGACCGGGCTTGACGAGCGCCAGATGCCGGCGCTGGTGGAAGGCACCGATGCCGCCGGCATCCTGCGGCCGGAGCTTGCCGCAAAATGGGGCCTCGGCGCCGGTATCGTCGTTGCCGGCGGCGCGGGGGACAATGCCGCCTCGGCCTGCGGCATGGGCACGGTGCGCGAGGGGGCGGCCTTCGTCTCGCTCGGCACGTCGGGCGTGCTGTTTGCGGCCAATGCCAGCTACCTGCCGAACCCGGAAAGCGCCGTGCACGCCTTCTGCCATGCGCTGCCCGGCACGTGGCACCAGATGGGCGTAATCCTGTCGGCCACCGATGCGCTGAACTGGCATTCGCGCGTCACCGGTGCCTCCGCCGCAGACCTGACACAGGAACTCGGCGATGCGCTGAAAGCGCCGTCCGGCGTCACCTTCCTGCCTTATCTTTCGGGCGAGCGCACGCCGCACAACGATGCGGCGATCCGCGGCGCCTTTCTCGGCCTCGGCCATGAGAGCAGTCGCACGGTGTTGACGCAGGCCGTGCTCGAAGGCGTCTCCTTCGCCATCCGCGACAGTCTCGAAGCGTTGAAATCCGCCGGAACGGTGCTCTCCCGCGTCACCGCCATCGGCGGCGGCTCGCGCTCGCGCTACTGGCTGAAATCGATCGCCACCGCGCTGAACCTGCCCGTCGACCTGCCGGCGGACGGCGATTTCGGCGCCGCTTTCGGTGCCGCCCGCCTCGGCCTCGTCGCGGCAACCGGTGCGGACCCCGTTGCGGTCTGCAGCGCGCCGGCGACGGCCGAGACGATCGAACCCGAGACGGCGCTGAGCGCCGCCTACGAGGACGCCTACCAGCGCTATCGCCGCCTCTATCCGGCAATCCGCGCCGCCTATTGACCAGCAAGCACACCAGAGGAGACACCCATGGCCACCGGCTTCTTCGGCGATATCGCCAGGATCAAATATGAAGGCCCCGACAGCACCAACCCGCTCGCCTTCCGCCACTACAATCCCGACGAGATCGTGCTCGGCAAGCGCATGGAGGATCACCTGCGCTTTGCCGTTGCCTACTGGCACACCTTCGTCTGGCCGGGCGGCGACCCCTTCGGCGGGCAGACCTTCGAGCGTCCGTGGTTCGAGGATTCCATGCAGGCGGCCAAGCTGAAGGCCGACGTCGCCTTCGAATTCTTCCAGTTGCTCGGCGTTCCCTTCTACTGCTTCCACGATGCGGACGTGCGGCCGGAGGGCAGGGATTTCGTCGAGAACACGAAGAACCTCAACGAGATCGTCGACTACTTTGAAAAGAAGCAGGCCGAGACCGGCGTGAAGCTGCTGTGGGGCACGGCGAACCTCTTCTCCAACCGCCGCTACATGGGGGGCGCGGCGACCAATCCGGATCCGGATGTCTTCGCCTTCGCCGCGGCGACGGTGAAGACCTGCATCGACGCCACGCACCGCCTCGGCGGCGACAATTACGTGCTGTGGGGCGGCCGCGAGGGCTACGAGACCCTGCTCAACACCAATATCGGCCAGGAGCTCGACCAGCTCGGCCGTTTCGTCAACATGGTCGTCGAATACAAGCACAAGATCGGTTTCAAGGGCGCGATCCTCATCGAGCCGAAGCCGCAGGAGCCGACCAAGCACCAGTACGACTACGACGTCGCCACGGTCTACGGCTTCCTCAGGAAATACGGCCTGGAGAACGAGGTGAAGCTCAACATCGAGCAGGGCCACGCGATCCTCGCCGGCCACTCCTTCGAGCATGAGCTGGCGCTTGCCAATGCGCTCGGCATCTTCGGCTCGATCGACATGAACCGCAATGACTACCAGTCCGGCTGGGACACCGACCAGTTCCCCAACAATGTTCCGGAAATGGCGCTCGCCTTCTACCAGGTGCTCTCCGGCGGTGGCTTCACCACGGGCGGCACGAACTTCGACGCCAAGCTGCGCCGCCAGTCGATCGATCCGGCCGATCTCCTGATCGGCCATATCGGCGGCATGGATTGCTGTGCGCGCGGCGTGAAGGCCGCGGCCCGCATGATCGAGGACAAGGCGCTGTCCGGTCCGCTCGCCGAGCGCTATGCCGGCTGGCAGACGCCGGAAGCGCAGAAGATACTGTCCGGCGGCTCCTCGCTGGACGCGCTGGAAGCCTATGTGCTTGCCGGCGGCATCAATCCGCAGCCGCGCTCCGGCAGGCAGGAACTCCTGGAAAACGTCGTCAACCGCTACGTCTGACGTGTCTGGGAGAGGTCATTCATGGACCGGAGAGGGCGCCTTCCTAGCGCCCTTTCTTGTTCGGGGAGACCGTGCGGCGAGTCGCCTCACCTTAGGTGAGATATACTTTGCCTTGCGTCTGGTTGTATTTGGTGTCTTCTTTCCAGATCCCCTAAAATTATATGGGTAAGGAACCATTATTGGAGAAAACTGCAACTTTTTTGACTTCTATCAATTTCTGTAAAGTATCGCCGTTCCGTTCGTAGATGTTTGTTTACCATCTCCTGCGAAAAATCGCGACAGACCGCAAGCCGGAGCCCGATTTGGGGCCGGCGTCGATCGCCGTTCCAACCGCACGAGGATTTCCGGATGTCAGCGCAGGATGCCAAGACCCAGCAACTGAACGAGCGCCTCTCCTTCGTCGAGCTCGACGGTGGCCAGCGTGATGCGCTGAAGCGCGCGCTGCCGACGATCTCCGCCTCGCTCGATGGTGCCCTCGACACCTTCTACCGCAAGGCGCGGGCCACGCCCGAGACGGCGCGTTTCTTTGCCAATGAGGCCCATATCCAGAGTGCCAAGGGCCGGCAGGTCAAGCATTGGGAACTGATCGGCTCGGCGCGTTTCGATACGCAATATGTCGATGCCGTCACCATGATCGGCAAGACGCATGCCCGCCTCGGCCTGGAGCCGCGCTGGTATATCGGCGGTTACGCGCTGATCCTCGAGGCGATCGTCGAGAGCGTCATCGCAAAACATCTCGAAGGCTTCATCTACCGCAAGAAGGCGGCTGCGCTCGGCGAGGAGATCTCGGCCATCGTGAAGGCCGCGCTCGTCGACATGGACTACGCGATCTCCGTCTATCTGGAGGCGCTGCAGGAGGAGCGCGAGAAGGCGGAGGCCGAACGGCAGGCGCTGAATGCCGAGCAGGAAGAGGCGCTGGCTGCGCTCGACACCTCGCTCACCCGCCTTGCGGGCGGCGACCTCACGGCCTCGATCAGCACGCCGCTCGCCCCGCAGTTCGAGCGCCTGCGCTCCAATTTCAACGGGGCGATCGAGAAGCTGGACGACACGCTCGGCGCCATCGTCACGGCGGCGGACGATGCGGCCGGCAATTCCGGCGAACTGGTGAATGCCACGGACGACATGGCCAAGCGCACCGAGCAGCAGGCGGCGTCTCTCGAGGAGACCGCTGCGGCCG
Source organism: Shinella sp. WSC3-e (assembly GCF_945994535.1). Taxonomy (NCBI): domain Bacteria; kingdom Pseudomonadati; phylum Pseudomonadota; class Alphaproteobacteria; order Hyphomicrobiales; family Rhizobiaceae; genus Shinella; species Shinella sp. WSC3-e. The sequence continues at coordinate 3,094,859 of NZ_OZ000530.1, read as the reverse complement.
TCGAGGAAATCACCACCATTTCCCGCGAGGCCGCACAGCGCGCGGAAGAGGCCCGCCGCGTCGTCGGCAGCGCCACGGACGAGGCCCGGCGCTCCGGCCAGATCGTCGAACAGGCGGTCTCCGCGATGGGCGCCATCCAGGACTCCTCCGGGAAGATCACGCAGATCATCAGCGTCATCGACCAGATCTCGTTCCAGACCAACCTCCTGGCGCTGAATGCCGGCGTCGAGGCGGCGCGGGCGGGCGAGGCGGGCAAGGGCTTTGCCGTCGTGGCGCAGGAGGTGCGCGAACTCGCGCAGAAATCCGCGGACGCGGCCAGGGAGATCAAGACCCTGATCGACAAGTCCTTCGAGGACGTGCAGCTCGGCGTATCGCTGGTCAACAAGACGGGCGAGGCCCTGCATCATATCGGCGAGCAGGTCGTGCACATCAACGCGCATATCGATGCCATCGTCAGCTCCGCCCGCGAGCAGTCGGCCGGCATTTCCGAGATCAATACGGCCGTTGGCAGCATGGACCAGATGACCCAGCAGAATGCCGCGATGGTCGAGGAGACCAATGCCGCGACGCACAATCTCATGCAGATCAGCACGACGCTGAAGGGCCTCGTCGACCGGTTCACGGTTTCGGCGGCGCGCGAGCAGCGAATGGCAAAGCCGGCCCAGCGCCGCTACGGGTAAGGGTTGGCGGCGTGCGTGTCCTGGTCGAGGGCTTCTACCGTTTCTGGAGCCGCCGCGACGGCGCGGAGACCGAATTGCGCACGATCAGATCCGGCCGGAGCAGGATTTCCGTGTCAGTCGGCTCGCTGTCGGAGAGAAGCTCGAACAGCAGCGCCATGGCGCTCTTGCCGATCGCGGTGCGCGGCTGGCGGATGGTGGTGAGCGAAGGCGTCATGAAGCTCGCCTGCGGCACGTCGTCGAAGCCGGTGACGGAAAAGTCGGTTGGAATGTCATAGCCGCGCGCGCCGAGGCCGATCATCACGCCGATCGCCGTCTGGTCGTTGACGCACATGAAGGCGCTCGGCAGCGTGTCGCGCATGAAGAGCTGCTCGAGCGCGAGGCGTCCGCTCTCGATCGTGCCGTCGCCTTCCAGGATGATGCGCTCGCCGGCCGGCACGCCCGCGGCGTCGAGCCCGGCATCATAGCCCTGGCGGCGTCGGCTATAGGCAAGGCGCGTGCGCGAATCGCCGATGAAGGCGATCTTGCGATGTCCCTCGGCAATGAGGAGATCGACCGCCTTGCGCGCGCCTTCGATGTCATCGACGCCGACATAGGGGATGCCGCCATTGTAGACCGGCTCGAAGACGCCGACGCTGGGCGGCAGGCGGGCCGTCATGGACTGGTGGCCGAAGGGCAGGATGCCGGTGAAGAGGATCAGCCCGGCCGCCTGGTTGGAATTCAGGAACTTCAGGTATTCGAGGCCGCGCTGCGGATCGTTCTGCGTATGGCCGATCAGGATGCCGTAGCCGTGCGCGCGCGCCTCGTTCTCCAGGCCGACGAGGATGTTGGAGAAGTTCGGGTCGCCGATGTCGGGCGCCACGACGAGGATCATGTTCGAGCGGCCGAGGCGCAGGCTGCGCGCCATCGCATTGGTCGTATAACCGGTGATCGCGATCGCCTGGTTGACCTTCAGCCGCGTCGAGTTGGCCACCTTTTCCGGGGTGTGGATCGCCCGCGATACGGTCGCGATCGAGACCTGCGCGATGCGCGCAACATCCTCGATCGTGGCGGGGCTGGACGTCGACAAACTGGCTCTCACTCGGCACGGGCAAGTCCGGCGGGGGTGCGAAGCGCAGCATCCGGAATTGCATTAACAAACGAAGTGCGGGGGACACTACACAGACTGGACTGAGGGTCAAACGGCGCTTGGTGAAAATTCCTGATATCCCATGATGTAAACCTTTACATGGATCGTGTAAAGGTTTACATCGTTTCTCAAGCGGTCGAGGAGCCGCAGGGAGGAAATCATGAATCCGGACGCTGCCGACGGGGCTCCCGTCGTTCTCGCTGCACGCCGCATCGCCAAGTCTTTCAATGGCGTGCAGGTGCTGTTCAGCGTCAATTTCGAGCTGCGCGCCGGTGAGATCCATGCCCTGATGGGCGAGAACGGCGCGGGCAAGTCGACGCTCGTGAAGATCCTCTCCGGCTTCGAGCAGCCGACATCGGGCGAGATCCTTCTCGACGGCCAGCCGGTCAAGCTGCCGCCGAACGGCCAGGCCGAGCAGCTCGGCATCGTCATCATCCACCAGGAATTCAACCTCGCCGAACATCTGACCGTCACCGAGAGCCTGTTTCTCGGCCGGGAAGTGACGCGCTACGGCGTGCTCGACCGGAAATTCATGCGCGCCGAAACGCGCCGCGTGCTCGACCAGCTCGGCTCCCATGTCGACGAGAACGCGCTGATCAGCTCGCTCTCCATCGCCGACAAGCAGATGGTGGAGATCGCCAAGGCCATCAGCCGCGATGCGCGCATCATCTTCATGGACGAGCCGACGGCCGTGCTCTCGCGCGAGGAGACCAGCTATCTCTTCCGCCAGGTGCGCAAATTGCGCGAGGAGGGCACCTCCTTCGTCTTCGTCTCGCACAAGCTGGACGAGGTGATGGAGCTCACCGACCGGGTCACGGTGCTGCGCGACGGGCAATGGGTGAAGACCGCGCCCACCGCCATTCTCGACGGCGAGTCGATCGCCCAGCTGATGGTCGGCCGCGAGCTTTCCAGCCTCTATCCCTCCAAGCAGGAGCCCAGCGTCGACGAAGAGGTGATGCTCGCCGTGGCGGGCCTTTCGACCCACTACGTCAAGGATGCGAGCTTCGAGGTGCGCAAGGGCGAGATCCTCGGTTTTTCCGGGCTGATCGGCTCCGGGCGCTCGGAATTGATGGAGGCCGTGGCGGGGCTGCGCCCGCGCCTTTCCGGCGAGGTTTCGGTGCGCGGGGAAAGCGTGCCGGGCGGCGATGTGCATGCCGCCAACCGCGTCGGCATCGCCTATATGACGAAGGACCGCAAGCACAAGGGCCTGCTCCTGAATTCCCGCATGACGGCGAATCTCACGCTGCAATCACTGGATAAGCACGGTCATTACGGTTATCTCAGTCCGAAGAGCGAGGCGGAGGCGCTGGAGCGTGCGCGCCGGCGCTTCGATATCCGCGTGCGCGACGGACGCGTCGTCGCCGGCCGCATGTCGGGCGGCAACCAGCAGAAGCTGCTGCTTGCCAAGGTCATGGAGACCGAGCCCGACGTCATCATCATCGACGAGCCGACACGCGGCATCGATGTCGGCACCAAGCAGCAGATCTACCATTTCATCTCGGCGCTCGCCCGCGACGGCAAGTCGATCATCGTCGTCTCTTCCGAGATGCCGGAGATCATCGGCCTGTGCACCCGCGTCGCCGTGATGCGGGAAGGGCGGATCGTCGGCATTCTCGAAGGCGAGGAGATCTCCGAGCAGGAGATCATGCGCTATTCGGCAGGGTTGAAGAAGAAGGCCGCTGCCTGAGCCTTGCGCCGGCGGCATCACACAGAATTCAAGGTTGGGGATGAACATGACGGCAAGCGAAGACGCGGTCGAAACGAAGGGCAAGGGTCGCAGCTGGCGGGATGTCGACCTGAGGGCCGTCGCGCCCTTCGCGGCGCTGGCCCTGCTGCTCGTCGTCGGCGCGCTGGTAAACCCCAACTTCATCGGCTTCACCAATCTGGCGAACGTGGCGACGCGCAGCGCCTTCATTGCGATCATTGCGGTCGGCGCCACCTTCGTCATCTCGTCCGGCGACCTTGATCTCTCGGTCGGCGCCATGGTCGCCTTCGTCGCCAGCCTCATGATCCTCTTCATGAATTCCGGCGCGATCGCCGATCCCTCGCTGATGCTGACCGCCGCGATGGTTCTTACGGTCGTCATCGGCGCGGGATGCGGCCTTCTGAACGGCCTCATCACCACCGTCGGCAAGATCGAGCCCTTCATCGCGACGCTCGGCACGATGGGCATCTATCGCGGCCTGACCACCTGGCTGTCGCAGGGCGGCGCGATCACGCTGCGCGAGCCGGAATTGCAGGCGCTCTATCGCCCGGTCTATTTCGGCTCGATCTTCGGCGTGCCGGTGCCGATCGCCGTCATCCTCGTCGTCACCGCCATCGCCGCCTTCGTTCTCTATCGCATGCGCTATGGCCGGCATGTCGTCGCCGTCGGCTCGAACAGGGACGTCGCGCGCTATTCGGGCATTCCGGTCGACCGCGTGCGCACCATCGCCTTCGTCATCCAGGGCCTGTGCGTCGCCATCGCCGTGCTGCTCTATGTGCCGCGCCTCGGCTCCACCTCGGCGACGACGGGCATCCTGTGGGAATTGCAGGCGATCACCGCGGTCGTCGTCGGCGGTACGGCGCTGAAGGGCGGGGCGGGGCGTGTCTGGGGCACGATCTGCGGCGCCTTCATCCTCGAATTGGTCGGCAACATCATGCTGCTCTCCAACTTCATCAGCGAATACCTGATCGGGGCCATCCAAGGCGCGATCATCATCATTGCGATGCTCGTCCAGCGCTCGCTGGTGCGCAAATCGTGAGACCAGGCAGTTCCAGCCATGGAATTGCGGGGAAGTAGCCGGGTCTACAGGTCGCCCGGTCTGTGAGGAAGACCTGATTTTGGGAGGAAACTCATGCGCAAGAAACTACTGGGCCTGACGGTTGCGGCATTCGCCGTCTTCACCGGCTTTGCCCACGCACAGGAAGAGAAGAAGGTGACGATCGGCGTCTCGATCCCGGCGGCCAGCCATGGCTGGACGGCCGGCGTGATCTTCCATGCCGAGCGTGTCGCCAAGCTCCTGATGGCGAGCCATCCGGGCCTCAACGTCGTCGTCAAGACATCGCCGGACCCGGCAAGCCAGGCAAATGCCGTGCAGGACCTTGCAACGCAGGGCATCGATGCGCTCGTCATCCTGCCGACGGATCCCGATCCCCTGGTCAACGCCATCAAGGAAATCAAGGACAGCGGCACCTTCGTCGCGCTGGTCGACCGTGCGCCGAGCACGAACGACAATTCCGTGCGTGACCTCTATGTCGCCGGCAACAACTTCGCGCTCGGCCAGACGGCCGGCGAATACATCAAGGCCACGACGCCGGAAGCCGAAGTCGTCGTCATCCGCGGCATGCCGATCCCGATCGACCAGGAGCGCCAGGATGGCTTCGACAAGGGCATCGAAGGCTCCAGCGTGAAGGTTCTCGATCGCCAGTACGGCAACTGGAACCGCGACGACGCCTTCAAGGTCATGCAGGACTATCTCACCAAGTACCAGAAGATCGACGTCGTCTGGTGCCAGGACGACGACATGGCCGTCGGCGTCCTGCAGGCCATCGAGCAGGCTGGCCGCACGGACATCCAGTATGTCGTGGCCGGTGCCGGCTCGAAGGACATGATCAAGAAGGTCATGGACGGCGACAAGATGATCCCGGTCGACGTGCTCTATCCGCCGGCGATGGTGGGCACTGCGCTCGAAATGACGGCCGCCAACTTCTACGGCCAGGTTCCGGTCCGCGGCGTCTACACGATCGACGCGACGCTGGTGACGAAGGACAACGCGAAGGACTTCTACTTCCCGGATTCCCCGTTCTGACCTGACGGAAACGAGCCGCCCGGGACATGATGGCCCGGGCGGTTTGACAACGACAGTTCCTCATTCTCTTCCGCCATCCTCGGGCTTGACCCGGGCATCCAGATCGCGGGCGTGGTGTGGATGGTCGGGTCAAGCCCGACCATGACGGAGGAGAAGGGTACTAGCCTTGCAAATCGGCATTGCCCACCCCGCCAAACGCCGATAGCTTTCCACGCGCTGCGGTACGTACCGCAAGAATATCGTCGGCCGCCCGCAAGGTGCGGCCCGGTCCATGGGAGGACGCCACAGATGAAGACGATCAAGGGCCCGGCCCTGTTTCTCGCCCAGTTCGCCGGTGATGCCGCACCGTTCAATTCCTGGGATTCGATCACCAAATGGGCCGCCGACATCGGCTACAAGGGCGTGCAGGTCCCGAGCTGGGATGCCCGTCTCATCGACCTCAGGAAGGCCGCCGAATCCAAGGCCTATTGCGACGACTTCGCCGGCAGGGCGCGCGAGAACGGCGTCGAGGTCACCGAACTTTCCACCCATCTCCAGGGCCAGCTCGTCGCGGTGCATCCGGCCTACGACGAGGCGTTCGACGGTTTTGCGGCGCCGGAAGTGCGCGGCAACCCGAAGGCACGGCAGGAATGGGCGGTGGAGCAGGTGAAGATGGCGCTGACGGCCTCGCGGCATCTCGGCCTCGATGCCATGGCCAGCTTTTCCGGCGCGCTCGCCTGGCCTTTCGTCTATCCCTGGCCGCAACGCCCGGCAGGCCTCGTCGAGACCGCCTTCGACGAACTGGCCAGGCGCTGGAAGCCGATCCTCGACCATGCGGAGGAAAACGGCGTCGACGTCTGCTACGAGATCCATCCCGGCGAGGACCTGCATGACGGCATCACCTACGAGATGTTCCTGGAGCGCACCGGCAACCATGCCCGGGCCTGCATGCTCTACGATCCGTCGCATTACGTGCTGCAATGCCTCGACTATCTCGGCAATATCGACATTTACAAGGACCGCATCCGCATGTTCCATGTGAAGGATGCCGAGTTCAACCCGACGGGCCGGCAGGGCGTCTATGGCGGCTACCAGGGCTGGGTGAACCGCGCCGGCCGCTTCCGCTCGCTCGGCGACGGCCAGGTCGATTTCGGCGCCGTCTTCTCCAAGATGGCGGCCAACGACTTTGCCGGCTGGGCCGTGGTGGAATGGGAATGTGCGCTGAAGCATCCGGAGGACGGCGCGCGGGAAGGCGCGGAATTCGTCAAGGCGCATATCATCCGCGTCACGGAAAAGGCTTTCGACGATTTTGCCGCCGGCGGCACGGACCAGGCGGCCAACCGGCGCATGCTGGGGCTTTGAGGGCTGTCCCTCACCCTAATCCTCTCCCCGCAGGCGGGGAGAGGGAAGGTGCCCCACGAATGGCTATTGTTTGAGGAAGACGGCGCGGCATATCCCCCTTCGCCCCGCTTGCGGGGAGAAGGTGGCCGGCAGGCCGGATGAGGGGCACCCGCCCCGGAGACACTGTAGGAGGAAACCCCATGGCAATCGAAGGAAGCGCCAGCGAGGCGCAGGAGGGCCGCATCCGGCTCGGCATGGTCGGCGGCGGCTCCGGCGCGTTCATCGGCGCGGTGCACCGCATCGCGGCGCGGCTCGACGATCACTACGAACTCGTCGCCGGTGCGCTGTCGTCTTCGCCGGAAAAGGCGGTGCAGTCGGCCCGCGAGCTCGGGCTCGATCCCGCGCGCAGCTACGGCAGCTTCAAGGAAATGGCAATCCGCGAGGCGAAGCTGAAGAACGGCATCGAGGCGGTGGCGATCGTCACGCCGAACCATGTGCATTACGAGGCGGCGAAGGAATTCCTGAAGCGCGGCATCCATGTCATCTGCGACAAGCCGCTGACCTCGACGCTCTCGGATGCGCGCAAGCTGAAGAAGCTGGCGGAGGAGAGCGATGCGCTCTTCGTTCTGACGCATAACTATACCGGCTATCCGATGGTCCGCCAGGCGCGGGAAATGGTGGCCAATGGCGATCTCGGCGCGATCCGGCTCGTGCAGATGGAATATCCGCAGGACTGGCTGACGGAGGACATCGAGTCGGGCGGCCAGAAGCAGGCGGCCTGGCGCACCGACCCCTCGAAATCGGGTGCCGGCGGCTCCACCGGCGACATCGGCACGCATGCCTACAATCTCGGCTGCTTCGTCTCCGGGCTGGAGCTCGCCGAGCTTGCCGCGGACCTCGACAGTTTCGTGCCGGGCCGCCGTCTCGACGACAATGCCCATGTGATGATGCGCTTCAAGGAAAAGGACGGGGTCGCCGCCAAGGGCATGCTCTGGTGCAGCCAGGTGGCCCCGGGCCACGAGAACGGGCTGAAGGTGCGCGTCTATGGCACCAAGGGCGGTCTCGAATGGGTGCAGGCCGATCCGAACTACCTCTGGTACACGCCCTTCGGCGAGCCTAAGCGCCTGATCACCCGGGGCGGTGCCGGCTCCGGCGCGGCGGCCGCGCGCGTCAGCCGCGTGCCCTCCGGTCATCCGGAAGGCTATCTCGAAGGCTTCGCCAACATCTATTCCGAGGCCGCCCGGGCCATCCATGCCAGGCGCAAGGGCGCGCCGGTCGATCCCGCCGTCACCTATCCGACGGTGGATGACGGCCTGAAGGGCATGCTTTTCGTCGATGCCTGCGTCCAGTCGTCGAAGAAGAACGGGGCCTGGGTCAAGGTCTGAGGTTTTCGCCGGATTGCCGGCCGCCGCCCTCCGCGGCGGCCGGCGCCTTTCAGGCGAAAATGCTGCCGAGGCGGATCACCAGTTTCTTGTCGAACAGCTGGCCCCGGTCGAACATCCAGTTCAGCGCATCGCGCGTGGTCCACGGCCGCTTGTAGGGGCGGGTGCTCGTCAGGGCCTCGAAGACGTCGCAGACCGTGGCAAGACGGATTTCCGGGCTCAGCTTGTCGGCCTTGAGGCCGAGCGGATAGCCGCTGCCGTCCAGGGCTTCATGATGGTAGCGGCAGATGTCGAGCACGAGGTCGGAGACGTTGGCCTGCCCCTTCAGCAGGCGGTATCCGAGTTCGGGGTGGCCGCGCACCAGACGTCTTTCTTCGCTGTCCAGCCGGCCGCTCTTGTTGAGAACGGTGTTCGGGATCATCAGCTTGCCGACATCGTGCAGCAGGCCGGCCACGCCGAGTTCGCGCACCGCGCTTTCATCATGGCCGAGCATGCGGGCAAGCCGCATCATGAGAGCGCTCACCGCCAGCGAATGCACATAGGTCCCCTCGTCCTTCGTCTTCAGGCGCGTGACCTTCAGGAAGACATCGGGGGCGGCGTCGATGCGGTCGGAGATCTCGTCGGCGACCGGCGACAGCGCGTCGATTTCAAGCTGGCCCGTTCGCGCCGCGTCGAAACTGTTGCGCAGCGAGCGGGTTGATTGCGCCACCGTCTCCAGCGTGCGCCTGTGCTCTTCGGCGGCCTGCGTGACGGGCACTATGCCGGTGGCGAGGTCAATGTCCACGGTGCTCTTCTGCGGATTGACCAGGGCATAGGCGGCGGAGGTCGCCAGGATGGCCCGTACGGTTTCGTCGGACTGTATGAGGAAACGTCGCCCGGAGAATTCGGCGTTCGGGCATTCCAGCGATTCCACGAACATGCCCTTCCGCACGAGATGCTTCGCAATTCGTCGTACCACGCCAGTGCCTCCGTCCCGGGCTATCGGCAGTTTAGAGGGCAAGTCCCTAAGTCTTGTTTAAGCAATCCCTGTTTAAGGGCGGCTTTGGAGTCGTCCGCTTCCAGGTGTAAAACCTGGTTTCGGATCCGAAAAACATTGATTTTTGCGATCCGGAATCATACTGCAACGTTGCAGTAACAAGATTCACACCATTCGCTGCGCGTGAGAGACGAAAATGAACGATCCCAGAATCCTGGCCGGCCGGTTTCCCGGCGACTTCGTGTTCGGCGTGGCGACAGCCGCCTTCCAGATCGAGGGCGCTGCGAAGATGGATGGCCGCAAGCCTTCGATCTGGGACGCGTTTTCCAACATGCCGGGCCGTGTTTATGGCCGTCACAATGGCGATGTGGCCTGCGATCACTACAACCGTCTGGAGGAGGATCTCGATCTCATCCAGTCGCTCGGCGTGTCGGCCTACCGGTTCTCCATTGCCTGGCCGCGCATCATTCCCGAAGGCACCGGCCCGGTGAACGAGAAGGGGCTGGATTTCTACGATCGCCTCGTGGACGGCCTCAAGGCACGCGGCATAAAGGCCTTCGCCACGCTCTATCACTGGGACCTGCCGCTGATGCTGGCCGGTGACGGCGGCTGGACGGCGCGGCAGACGGCCTATGCCTACCAGCGCTACGCGAAAACCGTGATCGCCCGGCTCGGCGACCGGCTGGATGCGGTGGCGACCTTCAACGAGCCATGGTGCTCCGTCTGGCTCGGCCATCTCTACGGCATTCATGCGCCGGGCGAGCGCAACATGGATGCGGCGCTCCATGCCCTGCATTTCACCAACCTGGCGCATGGCCTCGGCGTCGCGGCGATCCGTGCGGAGCGCCCGCAGCTTGCCACCGGCCTCGTCCTGAATGCGCATTCCATCCATGCCGGCAGCGATGGCGAGGCAGACCAGGCGGCGGCAGCGCGCGCCTTCGACTTCCACAATGGCGTCTTCTTCGGCCCGGTCTTCAAGGGAGACTATCCCGAAAGCTTCCTCTCGGCGCTCGGCGCCCGCATGCCGGCCATCGAGCCGGGCGACATGGAGACGATCAGCCAGCCGCTCGACTGGTGGGGGCTCAACTACTACACGCCGATGCGGGTTTCGCACGATCCGGCGGAGGGCGCCGAATTCCCCGCGACCGTGCCCGCACCGCCGGTCGCCGACATCAGGACGGATATCGGCTGGGAGGTGTTTGCGCCAGCGCTCGGTGACCTTATCCGCAAGCTCAACGCGGATTACGCGCTGCCCGCCTGCTACATCACGGAAAACGGTGCCTGCTACAATATGGGCGTCGAGAACGGCGCGGTCGACGACCAGCCGCGCCTCGACTATATCGCCGAGCATCTCGGCGTCACCGCGGACCTCATCCGCGAAGGGTATCCGATGCGCGGTTATTTCGCCTGGAGCCTGATGGACAACTTCGAATGGGCCGAGGGTTACCGGATGCGCTTCGGCATCGTGCATGTCGACTACGAGACCCAGCTCCGCACGATCAAGAAGAGCGGCAGATGGTATGCCGAACTCGCCGGCGCGTTTCGCAAGGGCAGGCATCGGGCCGCCTGAAACCGCCATCTGCCTTGCATTGTCGCGCGCGACGTAAAGGATTCATAACGGTTCTGCCGCATCATCCCCGCTTGGTCGGAGAAGACGATGCTGCGGCTAGCGCGCCACCTTTCAGGCATGATCGGCGCCCGACGACTTGCGGTCGTTCTGGGTGTGCTCGCCTCCTTTGCCGTCGTGGTCAGCCTTGCCACTGTCCTCGTCATGATGGCGCTCGGGTTCCTCGCGAACCGGGCGAACGAACTCGACGAGGAGCGCACGCGCCAGACCGTGTTCGGCGCGCTCTCCACCATGCGCAATTCCATGGTGACCACCGTGCGCGACTATGCCGTCTGGGACGATGCGGTCGCGGCCGTCTATGGCACGCCCGACATGCCCTGGCTCATCGCCAATATGGGTCTTGCCACGGAGGGTGGGCCGCTTTTCGATACGGTTTTCCTGGTCGACGAGACGGGCAGGACGATGCTCGCCTATCGCAACGGTGCGCCCGTTAAGGCCGATGCACGCAGCTATGGCGGCGCCGCCTTCCTGGAGATGCACCGCAAGATCCTGCGCGCCGGGCTGGAGCCGGGCGCGGAACTCGGCGTCTTCCTGCAAACGCCGGATGGGCCTGCGGTCGGTGCCACCTCCGCCATCCGGCCGGTTTCCAGCGCGGTCGAGGCTCCGGCGGACGCGTTGCGCACGCTCTTCATCATCCGCCACCTGACACCCGCCCGCATTTCCCGAATTGCCGACAATTTCCTGATCTCGGGCCTGTTGCTGGCGGAATCGGCTCCTTCGAGCGGGCCTGCCGTGCCCCTTGCCGATCCGGACGGAAAGACCCTCGGCTTCCTCTCCTGGACGCCGGATGCGCCGGGTAACCAGAGCTATGCGCAGGTGCGCCCGCTCGTGCTTCTGGCGCTCGCCGGAGTCGTCGTCTTCTTCGCCCTCCTCGTGCTGACCGGTGCCGCCTTCGCCATACGCCTCAAGGCGGATGAAAACACGGCGCGGACCCAGGCCCTCACCGACAGGCTCAGCGGCCTCAAGAACCGCACCGGCCTCTATCTCGGCCTTGACGAGTTGACCGCCCGCGCGAGGGCGGAGGAGCGCGACGTCGTGATGCTCTATCTCGATCTCGACGGCTTCAAGGACGTCAACGATTTTTACGGCCACGCGGTCGGCGACAGGCTGATCCGCGGGGTTTCGGCCGGGCTTTCCCGTCTCGTCCCGGCCAAGGCCATGCTGGCGCGCATCGGCGGCGACGAGTTCGCCATCGCCTTCATCGACAGGCCCGACGGGCCGGAGGCCGAGCGCCTCACCCGCTCCATCCTGGATTTCTTCTCCGAGCCCTTCGCGATCGGCGAGCGCGTTGCCGTCGTCGGCGCCAGCATCGGCATTGCCGTTTCGCGCAAGGGGGCGGTCGGGGGCGAGGAGCTTCTGCGCCGGGCGGATGTCGCCATGTACCGGGCCAAGCATGCCGGCCGCGGCCGTGCGATGTACTATGAGACGCTGATGGACGACGACCGCGACGAACGGCGGGAAATGGAGGAGGCGCTGAGGGCTGCGGTGGCACGCGGCGAGATCGACGTCGTGTTCCAGCCGATCGTCGGGGCACGGAGCCGGACGATCTGCGGCGTCGAGGCGCTTGCCCGGTGGTATCGCGGCGGAACGAAGCCGGTGCCGCCGGATGTCTTCATTCCACTGGCGGAGGCGACCGGCATCATCGATGCACTCGGCCCGCTCATCCTCAGGCGGGCCTGCGCGGCGGTGCGCAACTGGCCGGACATCGATATTTCGATCAACGTCTCGCCGGCGCAGTTCCGCAATCCCTATTTCCCCGATCAGGCGCTCGGCATCATCGCGGAGGCGGGCATCGCGCCGTCCCGTGTCACGCTGGAGATCACCGAGGGCTACTTCATCCAGAATCCCGGCCGTGCGAAACTCGTCATGGACCGGCTGAAGGCCGGCGGCGTGCGCATCGCGCTCGATGATTTCGGTGCCGGCTTTTCCAGCATCGGCTACCTCATCCGCTTCGGCTTCGACCGCATGAAGATCGACCGCTCGCTCACCGTTGCCGGGGAACAGTCGCCGAAGGGCGGGGCGATGCTGCAGGCGACGGTGGCGCTCGCCGCCTCCTTCGATATGCCGGTAACGGCCGAAGGGGTGGAGACGGCCGAGCAGGCCGCCTTCCTGCATCTGTGCGGCTGCGACCAGCTGCAGGGCTATTTCTTCGGCAAGCCGATGAGCGAGAGGGCGATAAGCGACCTGCTGGCCCCGCCCGTCGATGTCGAGGCCGCGGCCGGTTGATTATTTGCCGAGGTGACGCTCGCCGCGCTTCCTTGCAAGATCCATCTGCATCTGCCGCTGGCGGAAGCGCAGGCGATCCTCCTCACTGCGCGTTGCATGACAATGCGGGCAGGAGACGCCGGCCTCGTAGAGCGGCGAGGCGATCTCTTCCGCGGTCAACGGATGTCGGCAGGCGCGGCAGAGCTTGTGCTCGCCCTCTTCCAGGCCGTGCAGAACGGAGACGCGCTCGTCGAAGACGAAGCAGGCGCCTTCCCAGAGGCTGTCCTCCGCCGGCACCTCCTCGAGATATTTCAGGATGCCGCCCTTGAGGTGGTAGACCTCGTCGAAGCCCTGTTCCTTCATGAAGGCGGTCGCCTTTTCGCAGCGGATGCCGCCGGTGCAGTACATGGCGATCTTCGGCTTGTTGTGCAGGCCGGTATGGCCCCGCACCCAGTCCGGGAACTCGCGGAACGTCTTCGTGTTCGGATCGACCGCGCCCTTGAACATGCCGATCGCCGTCTCGTAGTCGTTGCGCGTGTCGATGACGATGGTATCGGGATCGGAGATCAGCGCGTTCCAGTCCTCAGGCGCCACATAGGTGCCGACGGAGCGCGTGGGGTCGATGTCCTCGACGCCCATGGTGACGATTTCCTTCTTCAGCCGCACCTTCATGCGCAGGAAGGGCATTTCGGCCGCATGGCTCTCCTTGTGCTCCAGCGCGGCAAACTCCGGCTGGCTGCGCAGGAAGGCGAGCACCCGGCGGATGCCATCCGCCGGACCGGCGATCGTGCCGTTGATGCCCTCGTGGGCGAGCAGCAGCGTGCCGCGCACGCCGTTCTCCTCGCAGAGCGCCTGCAAGGGCGCGCGCAGCGCGGCAAAGCGCGGAACCGCGACGAAGTGATAGAGCGCGGCGACAAGGAAGCCGCTGGCCGGGACGGGCGAGGAAATCTCTTGGGTCATGGCCGCCACATACAACCTTGCGGCTTTTCAGGCAATGCGGCGCGGCGGCTCAGGCGAGCTGGTGCAGCCGCGCGCCGTCGCTGATGCCGAGCGCCATGGACTGGTTGGAATACTGGCTTTCGCCCGTCACTTCCCGCCCCACCCAGTTGGGCAGCTCCGGTTCGTCATGGATCGAGGCAAGCTCGACCTCGGCGATCACAAGCCCGCGATGGGCGCCTTCATAGACGTCGACTTCCCAGATGTGGCCCTCGTGCGGCACCTTGTAGCGGACCTTCCGGATGACATTGCCGATGGCATGGCGCAGCATGTCCTCGGCCTCGTCGCGGTCGATCTCGAATTCGTATTCGTCGCGCACCAGCGCGGTATGCCCGACCTTGAGGGTGATGCGTGCCTGCCCGTTGCCGTAGATGCGGACCCGTAGCGACCGGTCGTCCTGGGCGACGATATAGGCCTGCCGGATAGCGATTCCTTCGTCTGCGAAGGTGCGCCACCGCTGGCCCGACACCAGGAACTTCCGCTCGATCTCTTTCGCCATAGGCTCGCTTTCGCTGTTGGAGATGGGCTTGGGCGAGGGGAAGACTTGCACGATAAGTCTGTCATGACAAGAGAAGCCTTCATGCTTTAGGCTCGACACGACGTCGCAGACGCGCTATTCGGATGAAAATTCAATCGTTTTAAAAGGTTGTGCCATGTGCGAGAAGAACGCCAAGCTCCTTTCCGTCCTGAAGCTGCAGCCGGTTGTTCCGGTGCTGGTCATCGATGACCTGTCGACCGCCGTTCCGCTGGCTCGCGCCCTGGTGGCGGGCGGCCTCAAGGCCATCGAGATCACGCTGCGCACGCCTGCCGCGCTGGAAGCGATCCGCGCGGTCGCCAATGAGGTCGAGGGCGCCGTCGCCGGCGCCGGCACGATCCTCAATGCCGCGCAGTTCGAGGCGGCGGTGGAGGCCGGCTCGCAGTTCATCGTCAGCCCGGGCACGACGCAGGAGCTGATCGACGCGGCTGCCGACAGCGATATCCCGCTGCTGCCGGGTGCCGCCACGGCCAGCGAAGTCATGGGCCTTCGCGAAGAGGGCTACCAGGTGCTGAAGTTCTTCCCGGCCGAGCAGGCCGGTGGCGCCGCCTACCTGAAGTCGCTGTCCTCGCCGCTGGCCGGTACGCTGTTCTGCCCGACGGGCGGCATTTCGCTTGCCAATGCCCGCGACTATCTCTCGCTCCCCAATGTCGTCTGCGTCGGCGGCTCCTGGGTGGCGCCGAAGGACCTCGTCGCCAAGGGCGACTGGGCGGGCATCACGAAGCTCGCCGCGGAAGCGGCGGCGCTGAAGGGCTGAGGCAGGTTCAGCGGATTTGCAGACGGGCGGCCCTTGGTCGCCCGTTATGCGTTTGTAATTGCGGTCGTGCATTCCTATCTTGCCTTGCTGTCGGCCCTTGCGATGACAAGAGAACAAGCGAAACGGAGACCGCCCATGTTTGACGCCAAGAAGTTGCTTGACCAGTTCCTCGGTTCCCAGGTGCCCGGCGCCGGCGGATCCGTGCGCGACCGTGCCGGCCAGGTGACACAGCTCGCCAAGGACAACCCGCTTGCCACCATTGCGATTGCCGGCGTCCTGCTCGGAACGGATGGCGGGCGCAAGGTCGCCGGTTCCGCGCTCAAGCTCGGCAGCCTCGCCGCCATCGCCGGCCTCGGCTACCAGGCCTACAAGAACTACAAGGCCGGCCAGAACCCGGTCGAGACCACGCAAGGCGCGACACCGGAACTCTTGCCGCCGCCGACCGATTCCGGTTTCCATCCCGAGGCCGTCAGCACCGATTTCGCCCTCATCCTCGTGCGCGCCATGATCGCCGCCTCGCGCGCCGACGGCCATATCGACGAGGCCGAACGCGCCCGCATCATGGACAAGCTGAAAGTGTCCGGCCTTGGCGCCGACGCGGCGCAGTTCCTTGAGGACGAGCTTGCCAATCCGGTGGACCTCGACGCGATCATCGGGGCGGCGAAGACCGAGGAGCAGCGCGTCGAGCTCTACACCGCCTCGCGCCTCGCCATCGAGCCGAAGTCGCGCGCCGAACGCGGTTATCTCGACCTGCTCGCCGGCCGCCTCGGCCTGCCGGACGCGCTGGTCGACCATATCGAGGCGACGGTTTCCGCCGCCACCGTGTGAACCTTTCGGGGGCGGCCGAACGCCGCTCCCCGTTTTGCGCATTGCGCGGGCAGGGCGCCTGCTCTATCCCTTCGGCAAGACCGAAGGAGAATTCTCATGCGCGATCTCAAAGACTGGAAAGGGTGCCCGGCCCCGTCGCCCGTCGCCCTCGAAGGCCGCACCGTGCGTCTGGAGCCCTATGAGCGCGCGAAACATCTCCAGGCACTCTGGGATGCGTTCGGCGGCATGCAGATCAATCCGCTGTTGCGCTATTTCACGCAGGCCGATTTTGCCGGTATCGAGGATTTCGATGCCTGGTCGGAATCGGTCATCAAGTCCGGCTGGGTGCGCGAGGTCATCATCGACAAGGCGGCCGGCAAGGTCGTCGGCATGGCGCATTACATGCGGCCGGACCCGGCGAACGGCGTGGTCGAGATCGGCGGCATCGCCCATGGCGGCGGCATGTCCCGCTCGCCGCTTTCCACCGAGGCGCAGTACCTGCTCGCCAAGCACGTCTTCGAGGACCTCGGCTATCGCCGCTACGAGTGGAAATGCCACAACGGCAACGCGGCCAGCAAGCGCACCGCCACCCGCCTCGGCTTCACCTTCGAGGGTGTCTTCCGCCAGCACATGCTGTCCAAGGGCGAGAACCGCGACACCGCCTGGTTCTCGATCATCGACGGCGAATGGCCTATTCTTGCCAAGGCCTTCGACGCCTGGCTCTCGCCCGACAATTTCGATGCCGGCGGCCAGCAGAAACGTCGCCTCGAAGACATCCGCGCCGAGATCAAGGCGGGCGCGGCATGAGCGGGGAGCGCAAGGGCAAGTCGCCGGCGCTGGCCGCGCTCCTCATCCTGTTCGGAACGGGCGTGGTGTTCTATTTCCTGCCGAGCGTGATGATCGCGCTCGGCGACGTCTCGCCGTGGCTGGCGGGCGTCTTCGGCACGCTGCTCGTGCTCGGTTTCTTCCTGCTCTTCTGGCTCCGGGCGCGCTACCAGCGCAGCCGTGGCAATTAGCGCGCCGTCTCAGCCCTGCAGCGCGGCGCCGAGCAGGAGCAGTCCCAGCACCATGACCAGCGCGGCGCCGCCGATCTCGATGGCGCTGCCGACGCGGGCGGCCGCCGCGCCGTTGCCGGCGAAACGCACGGCCGCGCCCTTGGCCGTGACGGCGAGGGTGGCGAGGATGGAAACGGTGATGGCCGTGCCGATCGACATGGCGACGACGGCGAGCACGCCGCCGAGATAGAGACCGTTCAGAAGCGCGAAGCTCAGCACGATCAGCGCGCCCGAGCAGGGCCTGAGGCCCACGGCGACGATGGCCGACCAGGCCTCGCGCAGTGCAAAGCGCTCGCCCTTCAGCAGCGAGGGATCCGGCGCGTGGGCATGGCCGCAGGTCGAGCAGATTTCACCGGCATGGTGGTGGTGGTGGTGCGCATGGCCATAGTGACCATGATCGTGCACTTCGACCGCCTGGGCGCCGAGCGCCGAGGCCCGGCGTTCCGCCGGCCGCAGCTTCCTGAAGAGCAGCCAGGCGCCGAAAACGGCGATGAGGGCATAGCTGCCGATTTCGAGCGCCCGGGTGGCATCGGTCATCGAGACCGTGGTGCCGCGCAGGAAGAGATAGGCCGCGCCGACGAGCAGGATGGCGACGATGCCCTGCAGGATCGAGGAAAGGAAGGAGAGCAAGACGCCGCGCTTCAGCTCGACCTCGTTCGCCAGCATGTAGGAGGAGATGACGGCCTTGCCGTGGCCGGGGCCGGCGGCATGGAAGACGCCGTAGGCGAAGGAGAGGCCGACCAGCGTGGAGGCCGCCCAGGGATTTTCGCGCATCTCCTTCAGTGCGCCGGTCATGGCGCGGTAGAAGCCCTGCTGCTGCGCGTTGATCCAGCCGAACAGACTGCCGAAGGTGCCCGTCGTGTTGAAGCCGGGTTCGGCCGAGCCGATACCGAGCGGCGACTGGGCGTGGGCAAGGCCGGCGGTCGCGGCGATTACGAGCGTCAGCGTGAGAAGGCCGAGAGCCCGGCCGCGGGTCAGCATGTCAGCTCCAGACGGGTGGCGAAGAGTTTCGACATGTCGGTGCCGGCCGGGTCGTTGAAGAAGGCTTCCGTCAGGCTGTCCTGGTTCTGGGCGAGCACCTCGTCCGGGTCCGGCCGCACGACGGCCCGCTTGCAGGCAGCGAACTTGTCGCCGACGGCGATGAGGTCGTCATCCGAGGCGAAGTCCATCGCGGCATACATGGTGGGATCGTAGACGCCGAAGGTGAGCTTGCCCTTGAGCGGCATGGCCTCGCCCGGCTTGACGGTGAAGAACATCAGCAGCTGGCCGTCCTTGTAGTCGACGTTGATCGCGTCGGGCTTGGCGACCTTGATGGTTTTGCCGTCCTCGGTGATCGTCGTGTAGTAGCTGAACTCTTCCAGCGATTCGAGCACGGTCTGGCCGACTTCGGCCAGTTCGTCCGGGTCGAGTTCGGCGTTGCTGTTCTTGTCGAAATCCATCACGACGCTGGCCGAGAACATCTCGTCGAAACGCCAGACATTGCGCAGTTCGCTGACCGTGCCGTCCTCGCCGGCCACCACCTCCAGCCGCGCCTCCGCGAAGATATGCGGATGGGCGAGGGCCGCAGCCGGGGCGATGATGGCTGCTCCGGCAACGAGGAGGGGGAGGAATCGCATGGGGTATGTCCTCTCGCGGCGGCGTTCAGAATCGACCGGTTGAATGTAACGCAAATGGGTCGGAATTGGGACCTCTCCTCGGCCGCCTCAAGCCTCGATGCCGGGATTGCGGCGGAACCAGCCGTGCAGGAAGTCGACGAAGGTGCGCACCTTCGCCGGCAGGTAGCGGCGGTGCGGATAGATCGCGTAGATGCCGCGGTCCGTCGGCAGGTAATCCTCCAGGATCGAGATGATCCTGCCGCTGTCGAGGCAATGACGGGCGATGAAGGCCGGCACCTGCGCGACGCCGAGGCCGCTCGCCGCCGCGCGCACCGCCGCCGTCGGGCTGTTCACCTCGATATGGCCGCCGACCGGCACGGAAAAGCCCGTGCCCTTCTCGTCGATGAAGCGCCAGTTGCTGTGCGACTTGCCGTTGGTGTCGATGATGCAGGGCAGGCGGGCGAGGTCGCTTGGATGGTTGATCGGGCCGACCCGTTCGAGAAATTCCTCGCTGACGCAGATCTTCAGGTAGAAATCGCCGAGCTTGCGCGCGATGAGGGCGGAATCCTCGAGCCGCGTGATGCGGACGGCGACGTCGAAGCCTTCCTCCACGAGATCGACGAAACGGTCGTCCGAGACGATTTCCAGCGACAGTTCCGGATGCTCCTTGCCGAAATCGATGAGCGACTGGCCGATATCGGCGTCGACGAAGGTGCGCGGGGCGGAGACTTTCAGCTTGCCGCGCAGGTCCGTGTTCTTCTCGCGCACGAGATCGGCAAGGTTGTCGATCTCCTTCAGGATGTCGGAGGCGGTGCGGTAATAGGTATGGCCGGCCTCGGTCATCGAGAACTGGCGGGTCGTGCGATTGAGCAGCAGCGTGCCGAGTTCGTCTTCCAGTTCGCGCACATATTTCGAAAGCAGCGCCTTGGACCGGCCGGTCTTGCGCGAGGCGGCGGAGAAGCCTTCGGCGTCGACGACGTCGATGAAGGCGCGAATTCGGGTCAGAGTATCCATGTGTCCCCATTCGGCTGCGGCCGAAACGGTGGCCGGTGCGTTATCAACATGCTCTAGAAAACCAGTCCGGCGAATGTCGTGGCTGCCGGAATATTTTCAATAGCGTTCCGCAAAAAACCTCTTGATTACGACAGCGATTCTTCTTATCTCCCGCCTTGCCCAAAGTCGCACGTGCCTGTGGGTGTCCGCCGACCCTCGAATTGGTGAGGAAATCGGTAAGGTACCTGGAATTAACCCCTCCAGTCGTTTCTCCGGCCAACCGGAAGAGCGAGGACATCTTGAAGCAACGACGGTGCGGGCCTTTCTGGTGTCTGCCGGCTTTCCAACAGCCGGGGTTACTGAAGAGGCACACCTTCATTGCCGGACGTGCGGTCGGGTTCTCCCACCAATCCATGGCAGACAAAGCCGAATTGAAGCCTAGGCGGGCTTCGGTTCACCGTTCGCGCATGATGCGCATGCTTGGTCCGGGGTCTCCACCGGCTGGTTCCAGAGCGTGCCTGCATTCTGCCCTTTGTCCTCCGGGTTTTCCCGGAGCAACCTGGATATGGGGAATACCGAGATGACCTCTGCACGTATTATCGACTTCCTGAACACCCGACGTCCCGACGGCCCGTGCCTCGTGGTCGACCTCGATGTCGTGCGCGACAATTTCAAGGCCTTCCGCCACGCGCTGCCCGACAGCGCCATCTACTATGCCGTCAAGGCCAACCCGGCGCCGGAAATCCTGCGCCTGCTCGCCTCCATGGGCTCCAACTTCGATTGCGCGTCCGTCGCCGAGATCGAAATGGCGCTCGACGCCGGCGCGACCGCTTCCCGCATCTCCTTCGGCAACACGATCAAGAAGGAGCGTGATGTCGCGAAAGCCCATGCGCTCGGCGTCTCGCTCTTCGCCGTCGACAGCCATGAGGAAGTCGAGAAGATTTCCCGTGCCGCGCCCGGCGCGCGCGTGTTCTGCCGCGTGCTGACCGATGGCGAAGGTGCCGAATGGCCGCTGTCGCGCAAGTTCGGCTGCGTGCCGCAGATGGCCGTCGACGTGCTCGTCTACGCCCACCAGCTGGGCCTGACGTCCTACGGCGTCTCGTTCCATGTCGGCTCGCAGATGACGAAGCTCGATGCCTGGGATTCGGCGCTTGCCGATGCCAAGCGCGTCTTCGTGCAGCTTGCCAAGCAGGGCATCGAGCTGAAGATGGTCAACATGGGCGGCGGTTTCCCGACGAAGTACCTGCGCGACGTTCCGTCCGCCGAAGCCTATGGGCAGGCGATCTTCGGCGCGTTGAAGAAGCACTTCGGCAACCAGATCCCGGAAACCATCATCGAGCCGGGCCGCGGCATGGTCGGCAATGCGGGCGTCATCAAGGCGGAAGTCGTTCTCGTCTCGAAGAAGTCCGACAACGACAACCACCGCTGGGTCTTCCTCGACATCGGCAAGTTCGGCGGCCTTGCCGAAACCATGGACGAGGCGATCCGCTACCCGATCCGCACCGTGCGCGATCAGGACGAGATGGAGCCCTGCGTGCTCGCCGGCCCGACCTGCGATTCGGCCGACGTGATGTACGAGAAGAACATGTATCCGCTGCCGATCACCCTTACGATCGGCGACGAGGTCCTGATCGAGGGCACCGGCGCCTACACGACGACCTATTCGGCCGTCGCCTTCAACGGCTTCGAGCCGCTCAAGGCCTACGTCATCTGACCACCCGGCGCTCCCGTCCCTGCGGGAGCGCCGGCCTTCACAATTCGTTCCGGATACCGTTTGAATCGGTTTTGAGTGCGGGAGGCCCAGAGATGGCCACTGTTCTTGATTCTGTCCGCGCGTTCTTCGCGCATGCCGCTTTCACCATCGACCTGGAAAACAACGGCGACGTCGTTGCGCGCGAACGTCTGCTCGACCGCGTCATGGGCGAGGCTCGCTTCCGCAAGTCGTCGGAAAAGATCCGCCGGGGCCGCATGCCGGCCGAAGGCCTCGCGCTTGTCGCCCGCGATGCGGATGGCCATGTCATTGGCACCGTTCGGCTGTGGAATGTCGAGGCGGGCGTCGATCCGGACGGCAACGCCGTGCCGGCGCTGCTGCTCGGCCCGCTCGCCGTCGATTGCGAACACGAGGGCAAGGGCATCGGCGGCGCGCTGATGCGGGCGGCGATCACCGAGGCGCGGGGCCGCGGCCACGGTGCGGTGCTGCTGATCGGCGATCCGGAATATTACGAGCGCTTCGGCTTCTTCGCCGACAAGGCGCGGCATCTCGTCATGCCCGGCCCGTTCGAGCGCCGCCGCTTCCTCGGGCTGGAGCTGAAGGACGGCTGGCTGGCCGGTGCCGCCGGCGTGCTCGTCCCAAGCGGTCGCCGCCGGGTGGCGGCGGAGCTGCGCAAGGCGGCCTGAGGACGGGGCCGGCAACCTGCCGGCTCTTTGCCGTTTGATACGTGTCATTGTTTTAATTGGATGATTGTCAAGATTGGCGCGAATATCGCGCCAATCTCCCCATTCGCCTGCCGCTGTTTGATCCATCTCAAAGGAGCCTCGCACCCTGCCGCTCCATAGTCGCCCTCGCAAAGACGAGTCGCGTTTGATGGAGAGACGACATGAAGGGAAATTGGATGGGGCGTGCCGCCCTTGCCGCCGGTCTGGCGCTGCTGGCTGGGCAGGCATTCGCTGCCGATCTTGAGGAGCGCATGGCGCCGTCGGAGGCGACCGTTGATTTCGCGGCGCAGAGCCCCTGGCAGATCCGCGTGCGCGGCCTCGGCGTCATCACGAACGATTCCGGCTCGGTGAACGGTATCCCGAGTTCGGACCTCTCCTATACGGATACGGTCATTCCGGAGCTCGACATCTCCTACTTCTTCACCGACAACATCGCAGCCGAACTCATTCTCGGCACGACCTATGCGAATGTCCATGCGGACGGCGCGATCGAGGGCCTCGGCAAAGTGGGCAAGGCCTGGCTGCTGCCGCCGACGGTGACCCTGCAATATCACTTCACCGATTTCGGCGCCTTCAAGCCTTATGTCGGCGCCGGGGTGAACTACAGCCTTTTCTATGAGCAGTCCGGCTCGGGCAGGTTCTCCAATCTCGACATCGAGAACAAGGTGGGCGCGGCCCTGCAGGTCGGCTTCGACTATATGCTGGACGACCACTGGGGCGTGAACTTCGACGTGAAGAAGATCTTCCTCGAGCCCAAATGGAAGGTCGATTTCGACGGCGCGCCGCTCACCGGCAAGGCGAAGCTCAATCCCTGGCTCGTCGGTGCCGGCGTCACCTACCGCTTCTGACGGTGGGATTCCGAAGCGCCCGCCCGCCGCCCGGCAGGGTGGGCGCCTTCAACATTGCGTGAAAGCCGGCGATCGGCCATGAATTCGCGCGGGCCTGCGCCTATGTGCCATGACATGAGGACGCACGCTCTTATTGCCGGACTTTCGCTCGCGCTCGCCATCTCGTCGCCGCCTGCCGTTCATGCGCAGCAACCGGCCGTCGTGCAGCCGGCGCAGACGATTGCCGAGACGCTGGAGGCTGCCGCCGCGCTGTCGCAGCTAAGGGCCGTCGTCGTGGCGCGGGACGGCGAGATCGTCGCCGAGCGGGGCTATGGCGGCCATACGCCGGCCGAAAGCACCAATATCAAGTCCGCTTCCAAATCGATCATCTCCGCCCTTGTCGGCATCGCGATCGACAAGGGCCTGCTGGAAGGCGTCGACCAGCCGATCGCACCGATCCTTTCCGGCGACCTGCCGGCGGAACGCGATCCGCGGCTCGATCGCATCACGATCGGCCATCTCCTCTCCATGCAGGCGGGGCTGGATCGCACCTCCGGCGGCAATTACGGGCGCTGGATCGCCAGCCGCAACTGGGTGCGTGCCGCGCTCGCCATGCCCTTCGTCGACGAGCCGGGCGGCCGCATGCTCTATTCGACCGGCTCCACGCATCTGCTTTCGGCCATCCTGACGAAGGTCGGGGGCAAATCCACCCTGCAGCTTGCGCGCGACTGGCTGGGGCCGGTCGAGGGCTTTCGCATCGGCGCCTGGGACCGCGACCCGCAGGGCGTATATCTCGGCGGCAACCAGATGGCGATGAGCACCCGCTCGCTGCTGGCCTTCGGCGAGCTCTATCGCAATGGCGGGCGCACGGCAAAGGGCGAACAACTCGTGCCGGAAGACTGGATCCGTCGGTCCTGGACGTCGCGCACCAATTCCCGCTTCTCCAACGACGGCTACGGCTATGGTTGGTTCGAACGCGTGATCGGCGGCAGGACGGTCCATTTCGCCTGGGGTTTTGGCGGCCAGATGCTCTATGTCGTGCCCGATCTCGGCCTGACGGTCGCCATGACCTCCGACGAGAGCGGGCCGTCCGCGCGCTCCGGCTACCGCGACGAGCTGCACGACCTTCTGGCGAAGATCATCGGCACCGCGGAGGGCTGAGGCGGCCCAGGTCGCCGCGCGGTGGTAAAGGCAAGGCATCCGGCAAGCGCCGGCAGCGCGCCGCAGATGCGGTCGAGCCGGCGGCGGATTTGACAGGAGGCCGGCCAGGCCTTATGTGCGAGGGCAAGGGTGAGAGCCCCTGCCGTCCGCGAGCGCAAGCTTTGGTGAAGTCTCTCCTTCGGAAAATCGGTCTTCCAGCATCAGGCATGCGAACCGGTGGCAATGCGGGCTCCCCCCGAAAAGACGCATGCACCGACTGGAGATTCGACATGCGTTCATCATCGACGCCCCTTCCATCGCTTGACGCCCTGAAAGACCAGGCAAAGCGGCTGCGCGCCCGCTTTTGCGAGGACGGCCAGGCCCTTTCCCATTCGCGCGCCCTCGAACTCGTAGCCGCCCAATACGGCTTTCGCGACTGGAACACGCTGCACGCGGCGGCCGGCAACCGGCCGCCGTTCAATCCGTGGATGCTTGGCGCGCGCGTGCGCGGCCACTATCTCGGCCAGCCTTTCGACGCGCAGGTGCTGGGCGTGCAGGCGCTGACCGGTCAGCCCGGCCGTTACCGCATGGTGCTGCATTTCGACGAGCCGGTCGATGTGGTGACCTTCGACAGCTTCTCCGCTTTTCGCCAGCGCGTGCATTGCACCGTCGATGAAACGGGCAGGACCATGGAAAAGACCTCGAACGGCCGGCCGCATCTCGAACTCGAATGGTGAGGCCTTTCGGCTTCATGCAAAAGCGTGAAGACAAAGAATTGCAGCGTTTTCGCGATTCGAAGAAAAGCGGGAATGATCTAAAACGAACCGGCAAACCGCACTGCAAGGCCGTCGATCTTGAAATCGGCGGCCTTGTCGTTTTCGCGGCGCACGAGATGGCTGTATTCCAGCGCCATCGTTGCGCCCCTGGGCAGCGTATAGGTCAGCGTGGCGGCGACCGACTTCGTGCGCGTGCGGTAGTCGTAGTAGAGCCAGTCGCTATAGGCCTGCTCGTAGGCGAGCGTCAGCTTCAGCTTTTCCGTCAACGCCTTTTCCAGCGAAAGGCCGACCGTGCGCACATCCTCGGCGAGCGGATCGTCGATATCGACGAGGCGGAGGTCGCGTGCCAGTTTTGCCTTCAGCACGGCCTTGTGCGGCAATTGCCAGGTCGCCTCGCCCTTGAAGAAGGGACGGGCGTGTTCGACGGTCGTGCCGAGGTAGGGGCTGGCGATGCCGACGACGCCGGCCTCGGCCATCAGGGTGATGCCGTTGCCGTAGGCCCGGCCATAGGCGAGCGACCCGCGCAACGTTTCGGCCGGAAAGCGACCGAACGTCCTGCGCTCGGAGCCGGCAATGCGGCTCGCCCTGTATTGCAGCGTGGCGCCCGCCTCGCCGCCGAGCAGCGGACGGATCTGGCCGCCCGTGAGGTCGAGCAGGCTGTAGCCGGCGTCGAGCTGGGTCGGCTTCAGGCCGGCAAGCGTGAAATGCGCCTTGCCGCGGTCAAGGTTCGAGAGGGTCGCGGTCAGATGGTTGCGGCCGCCCCAATGGTCGACCGTCAGGCCGGCGCTCGCCGTCGCGAAGACATCGTCCTTGCGATAGCCGATCAACGCACCGGGCAGGGCGAGAAAGATATCGCCCGTGCGCCGGTGCTCAAGTCCGCCCTTCAGGGTGAGCTTCGCCGACTTGCTGAGATCATGGGCGTAGCCGAATTCGATCCCGGCCGTGCGTTGGTCCGCGAAACGATATTTCGGCACACGCCGGGCACTCATGTTCAGCGCGTAGGCGAACTGGGAGTCCTCCAGCGCCAGGCTGCCGCGCAAGCCGAGTTTCGCCTCGCCGAAGGCGGCCGAAAGATGGGTCGGATCCTGAAAAATATTCGACGTCCAGCCCATGCCGGTCTTGTAATCGACGGTTGAATCGGCTTTTGCCGGGTTGTGCCCGGCCAGCATCGCAGCCGCACAAACGAAGCCACCAAGAAAGCGCATCAGATCCTGTTCCTGTCCGTTTCTGGAACGGAATCCTAGGGTTGCATGGTTAAAAATTCCCTCAATGGTTGATATTAAACTTGATGTCGCAATTTATGCTACCTGAAATTGATTTTGGTTGGGAATTGTTAAACTTGTCTACGTTATGGTTAACTCTTTGCTATGATTGGGAAATCGGGTTGAGTAAATCGATGCTTATATTACCTTCGATTGCGTACCAGAGAGGTACACAACCAAAGGAGAGAGAGCATGAACAAGACCCGCATCATCGCCATCGCAACCGTCTTCGCAATCGCCGGCGCCGGCCAGGCATCGGCCGGTGGCCTGCTTGGCGGCCTCGGCATCCTGAACAACAACAAGACGGGCAGCGTGGTGATCGCCCCGAGTGTCGGCGTCGGCGAAATCCTCAGCGACAACGATAACAACAAAGTGCTGAACGGCGTGCTCAACGGCACCCTGTCGGGCATCCTCAACGGCAATACGCTGGGCATTCTCGGCGGCAGCGACTGCGGCTGCAAGAAGCGCAAGCACTGACCGCACCATCCCCGCCCTTGTGGTCCGTGGGCCCGGGAGAGCGCTGCTCTCCCGGGCTTTAACCGTTCGGTGCGGCGGTTACCTGCGCTTCAGGACGCCGATGCCGAGGAAGTGGCCGTCGACCGATTCGTATTGCTGGGTGAAGTCCCAGGCTTCGAACTCGCTTTCGGCCTGCTTGATGTAGTTCCAGAAGAGCGTCGTGCCTGCGCAGGCCTGCGAGGATATGTCGTGATGCACGATGATGCCGGCCTGCTTGCGTACCATCAGGTGGTCGTACATCACGCCGTGCAGCGAATGGTCGCCGTCGATAAACACCATATCGGGCTTGAACGAGCGCAGGTAGTCGCCAACCTGCTGGGAGGTCGACAGGTCCTGGATGTAGTGCACGGGCGTGGAGGAGATTTCCCGATACTTTTCGATGAACGGCGTCGGCTCGATCGGATCGATGGCGAGGGAAAACTCCAGCGGCGCGCCGATCTTCTTCAGCCATTCGTTCACCAGGATGAACGTTCCGCCCCACCGGCAGCCGATTTCCGTGAAGTTGCGGACCTGCCGGGCATTGTGGGACAGCCAGACGAGATAGCGGGCGAGCTGGGAAGGATACTGCCACAGGTGCAGGCCCTTGCCGAAATAGGGGGAAAGCTCGTTCGGCTGCTGTTCGAGATATTCGTCGTTCAGGCCGAGTTCGGGGATCAGCTGCCGCTCGATGTACTGGATGTCGTAGCATTTCGCGCTGGGCAGGTTGCGGATGGTTTCTATCGCGCTTTCCACCGAGCCGGAGATGCTCGCATAATATTGGTATTTCTCAATCATCCGAACCGTCCTTTGGTACGCGCAATTGGCCGCCTTCGCGTGGGAGACGGCTGCGCGGGGGATCGCGGCCCGTCGGGCCCGATCCCGGTAAAAAAGCAAGGTTGTTTCGCGAGCGCATGGCTGCCCGGCCCCCGGAAATCCCCTTGGGACCTCTAGAGGCGCAGGCTTGCTTCAAGCTGATGATGGTGCCTGGCTCAGCCGGCCAGGTCGATGACGCCGCAATCGCCGGCTTCGCTGGCGAAGGCGAGGAGCTTTCCGTTGCCGCTCCAGGCCAGGGAGGTGACCGCGCCCTTGCCGGGGCGGCGCAGCAGCACTTCGCGGCTGTCGGCAAAACGGGCGGCCAGCACCATGCCGTCGGAATAGCCGATGGCGACGACCTCTTCCGCGGGATGACAGGCGACGCAGGTCACCATCACGTCGGCGCGGGTGCCGAGTTCCAGCGGTGGCTTGCCCATCGGCCCGTCCTTGGCGGAGAACGGCCAGACGATCGCCGCCGGTGCGCCGGACGAGGCGAGCCATTTGCCCTTCACCGACCAGGACAGCGACTTCACCTTGGCCGGATAGCCCGTCATGCGCATGTGGCGCGTCTCGGCGCCGGGCTTGGTGTCGAGCTTCCAGCCATGCAGGGCGTTTTCCTGCATGCTGGTGACCACGAAGCGGCCGTCGGGCGAGAAGGTGATGCCGGTATGGGCGCCTTTCCATTCGAGATCGACCGGCTGGCCGGCCATTGCCACCCAGTGCAGCGAGGCGCCGTTGTAGCGCGCCACGCCGATGCGCAGGCCCTTCGGCGCGAAGGCGATGCCCTCGACCGAGCGGCTTTCGGCGAACTCCTTGATCGTGCCGTCGGCAAGGCGGACGCGCGCCGTGCGCCCCTCGGCAAAGCCGACCGCGCCCTGCGGGCCGGCGGCAACGACGGAGATCCACTTGCGCGGCACTTCGGCCAGAAGCGTCGCGGTGCCGTCGGCGGCGATGCGCTGCACCTTGCCGTCCTCGCCGCCGGTGATCAGCGTGCCGTTCGCCTCGTCGCGAATGCAGGCGAGCAGCCCGTCATGCGCCTCGGTGACCTTCTCGCCGTGGTCGAGGCGGTGGATGGCACCGGAGGCGGTGGCGAAGAACGGCACGTCGCCGAGGAAGGCGGCCGCGACGACGTGCCCGTCGAGATCAAGAGGCGCGACTGTCGGCATCAGGTCTTGTCTTTCATGCGCAGGACGGTATCCGAAAATCGCTTCACACGGTCCGGCATCATGCTTTCTGGGCCTCGCAGGCCTTGAAGGTGCGCTCGATCTTCTCGCGGTCGAGATCGCGGCCGATGAAGACAAGCCGGCTTTCGCGCGTCTCGCCGTCCTTCCAGGCGCGCTGGTGGTCGCCCTCGACGATCATGTGCACGCCCTGCACGACATAGCGCTCGTCATCGCCGGCAAAGGCGATGATGCCCTTGAGACGCAGGATGTTCGGGCCGTCCGTCTGGGTGATCTTCTGGATCCAGGGGAAGAAGCGGTCCGGGTTCATCTCGCCGCCGCGCAGCGAGATCGACTGCACCGTCACGTCATGGATCGGCGAGACGCCGTGGTCGTGGTGATGGTGGTCATGATCATGATCGTGGTGGTGATGGTCGTGATCATGGTGGTGGTGATCATGGTCGTGGTCGTGACCATGATGGTGATGGTCGTGGCCGCAATCGGGGCCGCAGACATGGTCCGGATGGTCGTGGTCGAGGAAGTGCGGGTCGTTTTCCAGCGCCCGCTCCAGGTTGAACGCACCCTGGTCGAGAACCTTGGAAAGGTCGATTTCCGAACGGGTGGTGCGGTGGATGCGGGCGGACGGGTTGATCACGCGCACGGTCGCCTCGATCCGGGCCAGCTCTTCCGGGCTGACGAGGTCGGTCTTGTTGATCAGAACGACGTCGGCAAACGCGATCTGGTCTTCCGCCTCGCGGCTGTCCTTCAGGCGCAGCGGCAGGTGCTTTGCGTCGACCAGCGCCACGATGGCGTCGAGCTCGGTCTTCTGGCGCACGTCGTCGTCCATGAAGAAGGTCTGGGCGACCGGCACCGGATCGGCAAGGCCCGTCGTTTCGACGATGATGGCATCGAACCGGCCGGGGCGGCGCATCAGGCCTTCCACCACGCGGATCAGGTCGCCGCGCACGGTGCAGCAGATGCAGCCGTTGTTCATCTCGTAGATTTCCTCGTCGGACTCGACGATGAGGTCGTTGTCGATGCCGATCTCGCCGAATTCGTTGACGATGACGGCATATTTCTTGCCGTGGTTGTCGGTCAGGATGCGATTGAGCAGCGTCGTCTTGCCGGCGCCGAGATAGCCGGTGAGCACGGTGACGGGAATGGGCTTGGGAAGGGCTGTTTCGGTCATGGGAACCTCGAGCGATGGCGGGGACGCGTGCGGCGTCCGGTTGGCGTCTGATATAGGAGATCGGACGGGCCAGCGCAAATGCGATCCGGCCTTTGTCGTCATGCAAAATCGCCCCGTGCCTTTGCCGGAGCCGCTTTAACGCAGCGTTTCCACGTCGAAGGCGGCGACGTCCTCAAGAAGGGCGAGGAGGCCGCGCACGGCATGGGCGAGCAGCAACTCGCCCCTTTGCGCCGTTGCCGCGGCGGCGTTTCCGGCAACGCCCTTGGGGTTGAGGTCGGACATCTTCCAGCCGAAGGCATGCGGACCATAGGCGCGCAGATGGGCAAAACGCGCGGCGAATTCCGCCTGCCGCGAACCGAAGCGCTCCGCCCTGTCCATCCGGACACGTTCCGGATGCAGGGCGAGCATGACGGAGGTCTCGATGTCGCCGCCGTGGATATCGAGCGCCTTGTCCTCAGGCGTAATCCAGCCTTCCGGCTGGCCGAAGCGGGTCCATGCGGTGGCGACGACGAGCATGTCGAGGTGCACGCGTGCCTCCGTCGCGACAATCGTCATCAGCGGCGCGTTGCCGCCATGCGCGTTGAGCAGGACGAGCTTGCGGATGCCTTTCGCCTTGAGGTCCCCCGCAATGCCCAGCCAGCGTTCCACCGCCTCCGCGTAACCGAGCGAACGCGTGCCCGGCACATCGAGATGCTCCGGCGAATAGCCGACGGGCTCCGTGGGCAGGATGGTGACGGGCAGGTGCGCCGGCAGCACGTCCATCAGCCGGGAGACGATGCCCTCGGCGATCAGCGTGTCGGTTTCGAGCGGAAGGTGCGGGCCGTGGCCCTCATGGGCGCCGAGCGGCAGGACGGCGATCCAGTCGGCGCGGTCCCCTGCCGTCAAGGCCGGGTCGTTCTCGCTCCATCGCATCTTTGGATGCGCCATTGCCTGCCTCTCGTCCCGTCTTGCCGCCCGACTGTCACATGAGTCATACAGGGCCATGCCCGCGATGCAAGGGTAACGCAGGGAACGGTGAGGCGGAGGCAATCGATGGGCAAGAAGCACAAGGACGGCAAGAAGGGCAAGAAGAAGAAGGGGCACACGGATGTCTCAGGTGCTGGTCTTGCCGCCGCCGTCGTCAATGCGGCCCGCTCCATGCGCACGGTACTGTCGCGCAATCTTCTCGCCACCGGTCTCTATGCCGGCCAGGACGGGGTGATCCTGGCGCTTGCCGAGGAGGGGGGCCTGACCGCAGGGGCGCTCGCCGCCCGGCTCGGCGTCAAGGCGCCGACCATGACGCGCACGATCGGGCGCCTCGAGGCGCAGGGTTTCGTGGAGCGGCGGCCGGATGAGACGGACGGCCGCCTGACCGTCGTGCACCTCACGCCCGCCGGCGAGGCTTCCATCGGTCATATCACCGAGGCGGGCCGGCTCAGCGAGCAGCAGGCGGCGGAAGGTTTGAGCGAAAAGGACGTGCGCCAATTGCTCAAGCTGCTTCGCGCCGTGGACGAAAACCTGCATGGCGGCCTGCCGGATGCGCCGCGCGATAGCGAAAAGGCAGTTGCCGACGAGATTTAAACTGTTTAAATAAACGGTTTTAAACGCCGTGTTGCTTGGCGTTCGTCGGGGAGGGGTCGTGGCACAGAAAATCAAGCTTTCCACCATCGCGGAGACGCTCGGCGTTTCCACGGCGACGGTATCGCTTGCGCTCAGGGACAGCCCGCTGGTTGCAGCCTCCACCCGCGACAGGATCAAGGAACAGGCCCGCGCGCTCGGCTATATCTACAATCGCCGCGCCGCCAGCCTGCGCACCTCCCGGTCGGGCATCATCGGCGTCGTCGTGCACGACATCATGAACCCGTTCTATGCGGAGATCCTGAAAGCCATCGAGAGCGAGCTCGATCGCGACCGGCAGACCTTCATCCTCTCCAACCACTACGATTCGGTCGAAAAGCAGCGCAACTTCGTCGAGACGCTGCTGCAGCTCGGCGGGGACGGGGTCATCATGTCGCCGGCCATCGGCACGCCGCCGGAGGATATCCAGCTTGCCGAGGACAACGGCATGCCGGCGATCCTGATCGCGCGCTCGATCGAGGGGCTGGA
Organism: Shinella sp. WSC3-e; assembly: GCF_945994535.1. Lineage (NCBI taxonomy): Bacteria > Pseudomonadati > Pseudomonadota > Alphaproteobacteria > Hyphomicrobiales > Rhizobiaceae > Shinella > Shinella sp. WSC3-e. Next base: position 3,062,831 of record NZ_OZ000530.1, on the reverse strand, counting down.
CGTGCCGATCTTCCGCGGCGACGACAGCTATGGCATCTCGCTCGCCACCAACCACCTGATCGGTCTCGGCCACCGCACCATCGCCATGGTGGGCGGCACGGACCAGACGTCGACCGGCCGCGACCGCTACCAGGGCTATGTCAACGCGCTGCGAAAGGCCAATATCGAGATGGATCCCGGCTTGCGCATCCCCGGTCCACGCACCAAGCAGGGCGGCTTCGAGGCGGCGGTGCATTTCCTCTCCCTGCCGCAAAAGCCGACCGCGGCGGTCTGTTGGAACGACCTCGTGGCGATCGGCCTGATGAACGGCATCGCCCGCGCCGGCCTCGTGCCCGGCCGCGATGTCTCCGTCACGGGTTACGACGACCTGGAGGAGGCGGCGATCGCGACGCCCGCACTCACCACCGTCTGGAACGGCCAGTCCGAGGTCGGTCGCAATGCCGCCCGCGCGCTGCTCGACAAGCTTTCGGGCAGCCACGAGCCGGACGGCATTCACCTTATCAAGCCGGAAATGCGCATTCGCCAGTCCACGGGGCCGCTGAAGCCCCATCCGGAAGGCTGAGGCAAACCGGGCAAACGGAGATTTCGCCATGGTGGTCAAGACGCGCATTCTCGTGCCGGGCACGATCCGCGAGCGGGTGCTCGACCGGCTGAAGGATGCCTTCGATGTGGTGCGCATCGAGCGGGCGGATCCGGCGCTGCTTGCGCGGTCCGAGGCGGCAGGCATTTCCGGCATTGCCGTCTCCGGCGGGCTCGGCGCGGCGATGATCGAACATCTGCCCGCGCTGGAGATCATCGCGAGCTTCGGCGTTGGCTATGATGGTGTGGATGTCGCTGCCGCCGCGGCACGCGGCATAACCGTCACCAACACGCCGGATGTGCTGAACGACGAGGTGGCCGATACGACAATCGGCCTGCTGCTCAACACGGTGCGCCGCTTCCCGCAGGCCGAGGCCTGGCTGCGCGAGGGCCGCTGGGCGCGCGAGGGTGCGTTCCCGCTGACGCCGCTCAGCCTGCGCGGCCGCAAGGCCGGCATCTACGGCCTCGGGCGCATCGGCATGGCCATCGCCGAACGGCTGAAGGGTTTCGGCATCGAGATCGCCTACCACACGCGACGTCCGCGCGAGGGCGTGCCCTTTGCCTATTATCCGTCTCTGGCGGAACTGGCGGGCGCGGTGGACATCCTCATCGCCATCGTGCCGAAGACGGCCGAGACGCACCGGACGATCGATGCGGACATCCTTCGGGCGCTGGGGCCGAACGGCGTGCTGATCAACGTCGGACGCGGCTGGACGGTCGACGAACCGGCGCTCGCGGCGGCGCTCAAGGACGGCGTGATCGCGGCGGCCGGGCTCGACGTGTTCTATGACGAGCCGAACGTGCCGCCGGCGCTGCTCGACCTGCCGAACGTCTCGCTGTTGCCGCATGTCGCCTCGGCTTCGGTGGCAACACGCGATGCCATGGCCGACCTTGTGGCGGACAATCTCTTCGCCTGGTTCGAGCGCGGCGTGGCCCTGACGCCGGTGCCCGAAACGCCCTTTACGCGAAAAGCGGGGAACGGTCCGGAAAGCCTTCGTTAACCTTTCGGCAAGTTTGCGGGCGCATGCTTTTGCCATCGAGTCGCTTGCGAAGGAGAGCCCCATGAAGACGCTGATGCTTGCCGCCGTGGCCGGCGTGTTGTCGCTGGGGCTCTGGAGCGTTGCCGCGGACCGGACGCCGGCTGTGGACCCGGTGACGACGCGGTCCATTCCCGCGCCGGCGGGAACGCATAGCTATACCATTTCCAACGTCGTGGCGAACACCGCCTGCCTTGCCGAGCGCGGCGGCCGCATCTCGAGCCGCAGTGAACGCTTTGCCGCCAACATCGACTGCGATGCGGTCTGGCCGCGCCTCTCCGCGGCGCGGACCTGGGTCAACAATGGCGACGGCACGGTGGTCGTCGCCGATGCGCAGGGCGAGCCCATCCTGACCGTCGTCGACGGCGACGGCCTTGCCTACGAGGCCGTCGAGCCCGCCGACGCCATGATCACGATGATTTCTGCCGACTGAGCGATTATTCGGCAGCGGTCCGGTGCGCGGTCGCCTGTTTGGAGGCGGCATAGTCGCGCACGGCCTGGCCGAAGGCCGCGAAAAGCCTGTTCGACGGCTGGTCGGAGCCGACCCAATATTCCGGATGCCACTGCACGCCGACCGCGAAGGCCTTGGCGCCGATGACGGAGACGGCCTCGATCGTGCCGTCCTCGGCGACGGCTTCGACGGCAAGGCGCGGCGCGATGTCGGAGATCGCCTGCCGGTGCAGCGAATTGACCTGCACCTCGCCGGCGCCGACGACGGCGGCAAGGCAGCTGCCCTCCTTGACGATGACCGTCTGGCGGATGCCATAGGCGACGTCGAGCACGGGCGTGTCCGGCTTGCGGTGATCCCACATGCCGGGCTGTTCCTGGATCTCGTTGGCGAGCGTACCGCCGAGCACGACGTTCAACTCCTGGATGCCGCGGCAGATGGCGAGCAGCGGAATGCCGCGTTCCAGAGCGCGGCTGATCAGCGGCAGGCTGGTGGCGTCGCGCGCGGTGTCATAGGGGCCTTCCGCCTCGGTCGCTTCCTTGCCGTAGAGCGAAGGATGCACATTGGTGCGCGAGCCGCTGACGAGGAGCCCGTCCACCCGGTCGAGAATGCCGTCGAAATCGTTGTCCGTTTCGAGCGCCGGCACGAGGAACACCGTGACGTCCGCACCCTTGACGGCGGCGCGCACATACTGGTTCGGGGTGGCCTGCCAGACGTTGCCTTCGATTTCCCTGATATCGGCGGGAATGGCGACGACGGGTTTCGACATGGTGGGCTCCGGAAAAAGAAATACCAAATGAGGATTTGCTATCAAATCCACCATCAGTCAATTCCCCCATTTCGGCGAAATGACGACGGATGCCCTGTTTCCAGGGGACAGGAGGCTTGCGGCTCCATCGAGATTCGACAGGATTTGCGGTCCGCCAGCCACGCTCCGTTAACCAAAGGCTTGCAAACAGCGATTGCACGCTAAATTTTTCTCGCCCCGCTGCTGCGTAATACTGTGTCGTGCCGGAGACAGGAAATTATAAGCATGACTCATGTCAGGTTGAGTTTGCTGCGCGGAAATCGGCAATATTGCAATATTGGGTTGAATGTACCTTCCATGGGTTGAACGGGCGTGCAATGATGCCGGGCACTACCCTTGTTATTGGGTAATTTCCCGAAATCATTCATTAAATTTTGGTCGGTAACCCTCTCTTGGTATAGGGAGTGCCGAATCCATGAAGGATAAGGGTCAAAACACACTGCCGGCTGATGTGTACCTATCGTTCGTCAGCTCGCTGTACGGAAACCGCCAGACCCTTTTCGTGGGCATGATCTCCCATGTCATCACGTTCTCCTTCGTTTACGCCAAGACCGCCGACCCCTTCTTCCTGATCTGGAGCGGCCTCGTCGTCGCCATCTGGTCGCTGCGCGCCGTCGGCATGCGCCATTTCGACCGGGTGGACCATGCCGCGCTCGACATGGACGGCATCCGCTATTGGGAGAACTGGTACAATCTCGGCGCCGTCGGCACGACGCTGGCGCTCGGCACGGCCTGCGGCTACAGCCTGCTCTTCAGCCGCGACAGCTTTGCGGAACTCGCCTGTATCGCGGTGACGCTCGCCACCATGGTTTCCGTCGTCGGGCGCAATTGCGGCTCGAAGCGGGCGGTCGACTACATGACCTTTTCCGCCTGTTTCCCGATGGTCGTGGGCTTCCTGGGCCTGCAGGATTTCTACCATGCGGTGCTTGCGGTGCTCATCCTGCCCTTCGTGATGACGACGCGCATGATGGCGAACGGCGTGCGCGAATTCCTCTACAAGAACGTGCTGGCGACCCGCGAGGTCTCCATTATCGCCGACCGTTTCGACACGGCGCTGAACAACATGCCGCACGGCCTGTTCATGCTGGACGCCGACCACCGGATCCTCGTCGCCAACCGCCGGGCCTGCGAACTCCTGCATCTCGGCAACCAGGAGCGGCTGAAGGATTGCCATCTCGACGTGGTGCTCAGGTTCGGCGTGCGCAATACCTTCCTCAACGCCGAGCAGAGCAAGACGATCCTGCGCCAGCTCGACGAACTCCTGAAGGGCGAACGGTCCCGTGCGCTGGTGCAGGTCACGGACGGGCTCTATCTGGAATTCACCGCCTCGCCGCGCGAGAACGGCGGCGCCGTCCTCATTTTCGAGGATGTGACCGGACGTGTGCGGGCGGAAAAAAAGATCCTGCACATGGTGCGCTACGACAGCCTCACCGGCCTGCCGAACCGCACCTATTTCGCCGATCTCGTGCAGGAGGCGCTGGGCGAGCGCAAGAAGCCGGGCACGGTCGGCTTCATGGTGCTCGATATCGACGACTTCAAGCATGTCAACGACATGAAGGGCCACGTCACCGGCGACCGGCTGCTCTGCGCCATTGCCGAGCGCCTGCGCCGGCTTGCCGGCGACAAGGTGTTCGTCGGCCATCTGATGGGCGACGAGTTCATCCTCTTCTTCCCCAACGAGACGAACCGCCGCGACCTCGAAACGCGCATGCGCCGCTTCCACGAACAACTGCGCGGCACCTACGAATTCGACGGCATGACGTTCCTCGTCTCCTTCAGTGCCGGTGCCGTGATGGTGCCGAGCGACGATTTCCGGCTGGAGGAAATGCAGATCCGCGCCGACCTTGCGCTCTTCGAGACGAAATCGCGCGCCAAGGGCAGCGTCACCGTCTTCGAGCAGGAGATGGACGCGCGCTACATGGATCGTCAGAAGCTCAAGGACGACCTGCGCGAAGCGCTCGCCAGCAACACGCTCTCCGTCGCCTACCAGCCGATGTTCGTGCCGGACGGTTCGCGCATCGAATGCTGCGAGGCCCTGTCGCGCTGGACGCATGTCGAGCGTGGCCCGGTGCCGCCGAATGTCTTCATCCAGCTCGCCGAGGAGATGGGCATCGTCTCCGAGATCACGCGCTTCATGATCATGCGGGCCTGCGCCGACTGCGCGGGCTGGCCGGCGCATATGGGCGTATCGGTGAACCTTTCCGTGCAGGACCTGCGCGGCACCGGCATCATCGATCTCGTCACCGAGGCGCTGGAGGCGGCCGGGCTCGCGCCGCATCGGCTGCATCTGGAAGTCACCGAAAGCTGCCTCATGGAAGAGCCGGTCAAGGTGCAGGCGATCCTGCAGGAGCTGCGCGCCCGCGGCATCACCATCGCCATCGACGATTTCGGCACCGGTTATTCCAGCCTCAGCTATCTCGACCAGCTGCCGCTCGATGTCATCAAGATCGACCGCTCCTTCGTGCGCAACATCGGCGAGGACGCGCGCCGCTTCAAGCTCCTGCGCGGCACGGTCAACCTGTCCCGCGAGCTCGGCCTGCGCATCGTCGTCGAGGGCGTCGAGACGCGCGAGCAGCTCGCCCTCATCAACAAGTACCAGTGCGCCGACCTCGTGCAGGGCTATGTCTTTGCGGCACCCATGTCGCCGGATGCACTGCGCGATCTCTACGAGACCCTTGCCCGCAAGTCCGGCGAATCCCGCCGCCGCGGCCGCCGCGTCGCCTGATCCTTTCCACCACCCAATCTCGTAACGTGTGAATTCGACACGATATATCAGCTTATTCAAAATTAGTGTTAACCATATATTAAGGTTAATGAATGGTATTTTACACAAATTGTCTTATATCGACGATTGTAGTGACGGCAGCGCGGTGGCTGCCGGTGTTTTTCAATCGGGGTACGGGGACAATGGCCAGCGTAGAGACGGCGACCAACCGCTTTTCGGACAAGCTTCTGGGACTGCTCGACAGGATCGAGTATCGCCGCGTGGAGACGGGCGAGGACATGGAAGACGTCGCCCGCATCCGCTACAAGGCCTACAAGGCCGGCGCCGTCATGCATCTCGATGAACAGGCGGTCCTCATCGACGAGGTGGATTTCGACAGCCATGCCTATGTCTTCGGCATCTATTACGAGGAGCGGCTGATCTCCACGGTGCGCCTGCACCATGTGACGCCCGAGCACCGCGTCACCTCGTCGGGAAAGGTCTTCCCGGACGAGATCAATGCCTTCCTCGATGCGGGCATGTCGCTGATCGATCCGGTGCGTCTTGCCGCCGACCCGGAGATCTGGAGCGAGATGCCGGCCATTCCGTATCTGACGCTGCGCATCGCCACGATGGCGACGGACTATTTCCAGACGGATCGCTGCGTGCAAATGGTCAAGCCCGCGCATTCGGCCTTCTACAAGCGCGTCTTCGATGCCGATTTCGTCGCCTCGCCGAAGAGCAACCAGGGCAAGTTCATCATCGACCTGATGCTGCTGGCGACCAACGTCAAGGAGACGTTGCCCTCGCTCTACCAGCGCTTCCCGTTCTTCAAGTCGGAGCCCTATGAGCGCCGCATGATGTTCGCGCGCGGCGACGACCTGCCGTTCAGCCCGCTGACGGTGCGCCCGACGGCGCGCCGCGCGCATTTCGGCGGCGGGCGGATCGAGCTTTCCGGCAATGCCTATGCCGGGTGAGGCGCCCGCGTTCTGATGTCGCATGCCGGGCCGGTTTCGTATGAAACCGGCCCGTTCTGTTTCGGAAACGATACAGGTCGAAACGCGCTGCCCGCCTTGCCGTTGCGCTTTGCCGATCCATTGTGTATGGCCAGAAAGACGCGTGTCTTCACGCTTGAGGGAATCTGTTTTGGCGCTCGTCGTGGGCTTTCCGGCTGACGGGTGCGGGCGCTTAGGAGAAGGTAGACTATGGCTGAACATCATTCCGGACCGGTCGAAACGGGCGCTGCGATGGATTACCCGGAGCACGAGAAGACCTACGACCTCTTCATCGCCGGTGCCAAATACGGCACGCTGTTCTGCGTCGCGCTGCTGGTCGCCATGGCCGCCGGCTTCTTCACGAGCGCCGGTTTCTTCTCGAGCCTTCTGCTCCTCATCATTCTCAACGTCGTCGGCTACTTCCTGCTGCGTTGACCTGAACAACCGCATCCGCGGTTTGTCATGCGGCGCCACCCGGCGCCGTGATCCAACACGGCCAGTCTCGGGGGGAGGACCACGGTTTGAGTCAGTGTGTTTTTATAGCAAGGGAAAGTGACCCGGCCGAAGGCCGCGTCGCGGGTTCCGTCGAAACGGTCAAGAAAATGAAGGGCCTCGGGCTCGATGTGCTGGTGGAGGCCGGTGCAGGCCTTGCCTCGCGCATCCTGGATGCGGACTACGAGGCCGCCGGCGCCCGCATCGTCGGCTCCGGCGAAGCGAATGCCGCCGACGTCGTCCTGAAGGTCCGCCGGCCCACCGCCGCCGAGATCGCGGCCTACAAGCCCGGCGCCATCGTCATCGCCACGATGGACCCCTACGGCAACGAAGCGGCCATCGCCGAGATGGCCAATGCCGGTCTCACCACCTTCGCGATGGAATTGATGCCGCGCATCACGCGCGCCCAGTCGATGGACATCCTGTCCTCGCAGGCCAACCTTGCCGGTTACCAGGCCGTCATCGACGCCGCCCATGAATTCGACCGCGCCATGCCGATGATGATGACCGCCGCCGGCACCGTGCCGGCCGCCAAGGTCTTCGTCATGGGTGCCGGTGTCGCCGGCCTCCAGGCCATCGCGACCGCCCGCCGCCTCGGCGCGGCCGTCTCCGCGACGGACGTGCGCCCCGCGGCCAAGGAACAGGTCGCCTCGCTCGGCGCGAAGTTCATCGCCGTCGAGGACGACGAGTTCAAGGCAGCCGAGACCGCCGGCGGCTATGCCAAGGAAATGTCCAAGGAATATCAGGCGAAACAGGCCGCGCTCGTCGCCGACCACATCGCCAAGCAGGACATCGTCATCACGACGGCGCTCATCCCCGGCCGCCCGGCGCCACGGCTCGTGACGCGCCAGATGCTGGCGGCCATGCGCACCGGTTCCGTCGCCGTCGACCTCGCGGTCGAGCGCGGCGGCAATATCGAAGGCGCCGAGGCCGGCAAGGTCGCCGAGGTCGAGGGCGTCAAGGTCATCGGCTATCTCAACGTGCCCGGCCGCATCGCGGCCTCCGCTTCGGCGCTCTACGCCAAGAACCTTCTCACCTTCCTGGAGACCATGGTCGACAAGGAGACGAAGTCGGTTTCGGTCAATGTCGAGGACGAGCTGGTCAAGGCGACGATGCTGACAAACGGCGGTGCCGTCGTGCACCCGAACTTCGGCGGCTCCGTTCAGCAAGGGGAGGGCAAGTGATGGCGAACGAACTTCTCGACAAGGCGATCACCGATCTCGAACGCGCCGTGGAAGCCGTCCGCGCCGCGTCAGAATATGTGCCGGATGCGGCCGCTGCGGCGGCGCACGGCGTTTCCGGCGGGGCGATCGATCCCTTCGTCTTCCGCCTGGCGATCTTCGTGCTGTCGATCTTCGTCGGCTACTATGTCGTCTGGTCGGTGACGCCGGCCCTGCACACGCCACTGATGGCCGTCACCAACGCGATCTCCTCGGTCATCGTCGTCGGCGCGCTCTTGGCCGTCGGCATCTCGCTTTCGGGCGTTGCGACCGGCTTCGGCTTCGTCGCGCTGATCCTCGCCTCCGTCAACATCTTCGGCGGTTTCCTCGTCACCCAGCGCATGCTGGCGATGTACAAGAAAAAAGACAAGTGAGGCCGGCCCGATGAACGCTAACTTCGCAGCCTTCCTCTATCTCGTCTCCGGCGTGCTCTTCATCATGGCGTTGCGCGGCCTGTCGCATCCGACGACCAGCCGTCGCGGCAACATGCTCGGCATGATCGGCATGGGTATTGCCATCGGTACGACGCTGCTGCTCGCGACGCCGTCCTTCGGCGGCCTCGTGCTCATCGTGCTCGGCCTTGCCATCGGCGGCGGCGCGGGTGCGTGGATCGCCCGCTCGATCCCGATGACCTCCATGCCGCAGCTCGTCGCCGGCTTCCACTCGCTCGTCGGCCTTGCCGCCGTGCTGGTCGCCGCCGCCGCGCTTTACTCGCCCGTCTCCTTCGGCATCGGCGCGGTGGGTGAAATCCATGGCCAGGCGCTCGTCGAAATGGCGCTCGGTGCCGCCATCGGCGCGATCACCTTCACCGGGTCGATCATCGCCTTCCTGAAGCTCGACGGGCGCATGTCCGGCAAGCCGATCATGCTGCCCTACAGGCATGTCATCAACATCGTGCTGCTCGCCGCGATCGTCTTCTTCATCGTCGGCCTGACGCTGTCGGAAAGCCATGTCGACTTCTGGCTGATCGTGCTGCTCTCGCTGGCGCTCGGCGTGCTGCTGATCGTGCCGATCGGCGGCGCCGACATGCCCGTCGTCGTCTCCATGCTCAACTCCTATTCGGGTTGGGCGGCGGCCGGCATCGGCTTCACGCTCGGCAACCTCGCGCTGATCATCACCGGCGCGTTGGTCGGCTCCTCGGGCGCGATCCTCTCCTACATCATGTGCAAGGGCATGAACCGCTCGTTCATCTCCGTCATTCTCGGCGGCTTCGGCGGCGAGACGGCGGCAGCGGCCGACGACGGCGTGCAGCGCACGGTCAAGCAGGGCTCTGCCGACGACGCGGCCTTCCTGATGGCGAACGCCTCCAAGGTCATCATCGTGCCGGGTTACGGCATGGCGGTGGCCCAGGCCCAGCATGCGCTGCGCGAGCTCGCCGATACGCTGAAGAAGCAGGGCGTCGAGGTGAAATACGCGATCCATCCGGTCGCCGGCCGCATGCCCGGCCACATGAACGTGCTGCTCGCCGAGGCGAACGTACCCTATGACGAAGTGTTCGAGCTTGAGGACATCAACTCGGAATTCGCCCAGGCCGACGTCGCCTATGTCATCGGTGCGAACGACGTGACCAACCCGGCCGCGCGCGACGACAAGTCCTCGCCGATCTACGGCATGCCGATCCTCGACGTCGACAAGGCCAAGACCTGCCTCTTCGTCAAGCGCTCGCTCGGCTCGGGCTATGCCGGCATCGACAACACGCTGTTCTACAAGGACGGTACGATGATGCTGCTCGGCGACGCCAAGAAGATGACCGAGGACATCGTCAAGACGATGAACCACTGATCGGCAAAGCCAGGAACGAAAAAGCCCGCGAGATGATCGCGGGCTTTTTGTTGGAAGGATCCCTGCCGGACTAGGCCGGCTTGGCGGCGCTGGCGACGCCGCGGGTGCGGGCAAGGCCGTCCTTGGCGGGCTTGTAGTTCGGGTCGAGCTTCAGCGCATGCGAATAGGACTTCGCGGCGCGCGCCATGTCGCCGCGGCGCTCGTAGATCAGGGCCTGGTTCGCCCAGGACTCGGCAAGCTTGCCGTCGAGGTTGATCGCCGTATTGAAATCCTGGAACGCGTTGTCGTCGTCGCCCTGCGCGGCATAGGAAATGCCGCGGCCGTTATAGGGTTCCGCAGAGTTCGGCGAGAGCGAGATGGCCTTGGAGAAGTCCTCGATCGCCTTGTCGTGCTGGCGGCGTGCCTGGTAGATCAGGCCGCGGTTGTGATAGGCGCGCGGATCGGTCGTGTCGAGCTGGATGGCGCGGTTGAAGTCACGGAAGGCCTCATCGAGGCGGCCGGCCTGGCGATAGAGGTTGCCGCGGCCGATATAGGCGACGTCATAGTTCGGGTTGAGCTGCAGCGCCGTGTTGTAGTCGCTCGCCGCCTGCGCCTGATCGCCCAGGCTGCGCTGAACGAGCGCGCGGTTGGCATAGGCCTGGTAGAAGCGCGGGTTGAGCTCGATCGCGCGGTTGAAGTCGTCGACCGCGCGGCGGTACTGGCCGGCGCGGCCATAGGCAGAACCGCGCACATTGTAGCCTGCGGGATCCTGCGGATTGGCGGCGATGACGGCCGAGAGCGAGGAGATGTTCTCTTCCGAGCCTTGCGCGCGCTCCACCTTCAACACGTCCGTCGATGTCGTCGACTGGCAGCCTGCCATGAGGAGCGCGAGCGACGCGGTGGCGACGGCGGCCATCAGCGGACGGCGCAGGCGGACGGATGCGGAGGAGAAACGAGCGGTCGGGAACCCGGTAGATGCAGCCATGTCCAAGTGCGAATCCTCAAAGTGGGCTTCTATCGCGCCTCATACGCGATGAAAACACTACGCCTCCACAGCCCGCGCGTCATCTATGGCGCGCAAAGGACGCTGTGGTCCTCTCGATCTGCCCGTTACGCTTGAAATCGCGGTGGAATTCCAGCGTAGCGAACCGGCAATTCCGGCGAAGGGGCGTAGCGATAGCGCCCGGAATTGCACGGGAAGTCTTTCACATCCGTGAAGAAACGACCGGTCACGTCAAAAAAGGCGGCGGCGAAATGTTCGCCCCCGCCCGGTCTTGCATCCGAAAACGTCGAAAAGACGGCCGATCAACGGGCGCCGGGACGACCGCCGATGAGGCCTTCGCGCTGGGCGCGCTTGCGGGCCAGCTTGCGGACGCGACGAACGGCTTCGGCCTTTTCACGCGCACGCTTCTGCGACGGCTTTTCATAATAGTCGCGCATCTTCATTTCACGGAAAATACCCTCGCGCTGCATCTTCTTCTTGAGAGCGCGGAGAGCCTGATCAACGTTGTTGTCGCGGACAAGTACCTGCACGAGAATCCCGTTCCTTTGTTTGTTGCCGCCCGGCGATTCTATGGGTCGTCAGGCAAATAGATGACGTTCGCGCAGCCCAGAAGGCTGACGATTGGCGTGTCGGATACCAGATCGCAGCAGTGAAGTCCAGCCTGAAGCGCCGGGAAGCTGAGGATATTTGCGACAGGCCTTCCTGAAACCATCGCAAAACCTTCGATGACGCGCATGTCGCATGTGGTACAAGGTACGCCTGAATGCGTCGCAAAGGATACGGCGCGCCGCGCCAGGATTTGCTTTCTATCGGGGCAGGAAACAGGCCGGCCGGACCGGCGAGACTTTGAGGACTTGGATATGCGCAAATATTCGGTTTTCGCCGTCGCCCGCGAGGCGATGCGCGGCCACAAGGGGTGGGAGGCGCAATGGACCTCGCCCGAGCCGCGCAAGGAATATGACGTGATCATCGTCGGCGGCGGCGGCCATGGCCTCGGCGCGGCCTATTACCTCGCCAAGGAGCACGGCATCACCAATGTCGCGGTGATCGAGAAGGGCTGGCTTGGCGGCGGCAATACCGGCCGCAACACGACCATCATCCGCTCGAACTATCTCTATGACGAGAGCATGGATATCTACGAGCACTCGCTGAAGCTCTGGGAGGGCTTGAGCCAGGACCTCAACTACAATGTCATGTACTCGCCGCGCGGCGTGATGATGCTGTCGCACAATGTGCATGACAAGCAGTCCTTCCAGCGCCACGTCCATGCCAACCGGCTCTACGGCATCGACAATGAATGGCTGACGCCGCAGCAGGCGAAGGATTTCGTGCCGGTTCTCGATATCTCCGCCTCCGCCCGCTACCCGATCAACGGCGCGGCCCTGCAGCGCCGCGGCGGCACCGCCCGCCACGATGCCGTGGCCTGGGGGTATGCGCGCGCTGCCTCGGACCGGGGCGTTCATGTCATCCAGAACTGCGAGGTCAAGGGCATCCGCCGCGGGCCGGACGGCGCGGTGACGGGCGTCGAGACCTCGAAAGGCTTCATCGGCGCGAAGAAGATCGCGGTGTCGGCCTCCGGCCACAACTCGGTCATCATGGCGATGGCCGACGTCAAGCTGCCGCTGCATTCCGTGCCGCTGCAGGCGCTGGTCTCCGAGCCGATGAAGCCGATCTTCCCCTGCGTGGTCATGTCCAACTCGGTGCATGCCTATATCTCGCAGTCGGACAAGGGCGAACTCGTCATCGGGGCGGGCACGGACCAGTACAACTCCTATTCCCAGACCGGCGGCCTGCAGATCATCACGCATACGCTCGACGCCATCTGCGAACTCTTCCCGATGTTCCGCCGCGTCAAGATGATGCGCCAGTGGGGCGGCATCACCGACAACACGCCGGACCGTTCGGCGATCCAGGGCGTGACGCCGGTGAAAAACCTCTTCGTCAATTGCGGCTGGGGCACCGGCGGCTTCAAGGCGACGCCGGGTTCGGCGCATCTCTTCGCCCATCTCATCGCCAGGGGCGAGCCGCACAAGCTGGCGTCCGGCCTGACGCTGGACCGCTTCCGCACCGGGCGCCTCATCGACGAGGCGGCGGCGGCGGCCGTGGCCCACTGATGAACGGCGCGCTGCTTGCGGGCTTTCTTGTGACGGCCGGCACCCTGCCGGCTGGCGACATTCTTCCGATGCCGGGAGACTTTCGCTTTCAGAAGATCCAGAAGGCAGCGGGCGAGACGGATTGGCCCTTCGTCGCGAAGAGCGGGATGCTGGGGTGCGCGAAGGTGTTCGGCGGTCGGGCGGTCTATTTCCTTCCCGACGAGACGGACATGAACCGCGCCTTCAATCTCGATGTGAACGTCTTTGCGATGAGCATGGTCAATTTCGGAATGACAGACATTCTGGCCCCTTACGACAATGCCGAGCAACTCGTGAGGCGGATTGCTCCCTTCGTCACGATGGGCCAGCGACTTTGCGATCAGGCTCCGGGCACGTTCGTGTCGGGACCAGAGCTTTAAACAGGTAGGATAAAATGCTGCTGATCTACTGCCCCTACTGCGAGGAAGAGCGCTCGGAGCTCGAATTCCGCCACGGCGGCGACGCGCACATCGCCCGGCCCGCGAACATCGCCGATATCACGGATGAGGAGTTCCAGGACTACTTCTTCCTGCGCGACAACCCGAAGGGCCTGATCTTCGAACGCTGGCGCCATATCCATGGCTGCGGCCGCTTCTTCAACGCGGCGCGCGACACGGTGAGCGACAAGTTCGTCATGAGCTACAAGGCCGGCGAACCGAAGCCGAACCTTTCCGGTGAGCCGACCGCCACCGAAAAAACCGTCGAAACCTATGAAGCCGTGGAAGGAATCGCGAAATGAGCGGCGCCAATCGCATTGCCGGTCAGGGCCGCCTGACGCCTGCCAGGACGGCGCGTTTCACCTTCGACGGGAAGACGTTCGACGCGCTGGAAGGCGATACCGTCGCCTCCGCGCTGCTCGCCAACGGCGTGCATCTCGTTGGCCGCTCGTTCAAGTATCATCGCCCGCGCGGCATTCTCTCCGCCGGACCGGAAGAGCCGAACGCGCTGGTCGATGTCTCGCGCGATGCCGCCCGCCGCCAGCCGAACGTGCGCGCGCCGGTGCAGGAAGTCTTCGACGGCATGAAGGTGGAATCGCAGAACCGCTGGCCCTCGCTCGCCTTCGACGTCGGCGGGGTGAACAACCTCCTGTCGCCCTTCTTCGCCGCGGGCTTCTACTACAAGACCTTCATGTGGCCGAAGGCGGCCTGGGAGAAGGTCTACGAGCCCTTCATCCGCCGTGCCGCCGGCCTCGGTGTCGCGCCGACGGAGGAGGATCCGGACCATTATGCCAACCGCTACGCCTATTGCGACGTGCTCATCGCCGGCGCCGGCGTGGCCGGTCTTTCCGCAGCGCTTGCCGCCGCGGAAGCGGGCGCCCGTGTCATCCTCTGCGACGAGCAGCCGGAAGTCGGCGGCGCGTTGCATTATGACACGTCGGTGAAGATCGACGGCCAGAACGGCTACGACTGGGCGCAGGCGACGGCCGCCAAGCTAAGGGCGATGGAGAACGTCACCGTCCTCACACGCACCACGGCCTTCGGCTACTACAACCACAATTTCGTCGGCCTCGTCGAGCGCGTCACCGATCACCTGACGCGCCCGGACAAGAAGCTGCCGCGCGAGCGTCTGTGGCAGGTGCGTGCCAAGCGCGTCATCCTCGCCACCGGCTCGATCGAGCGTCATATGGTGTTCGCCAACAACGACCGGCCGGGCATCATGCTCGCCTCCGCCGCGCGCACCTATCTCAACCATTTCGGCGTCGCGGTCGGCCGCAAGGTCGGTGTCTATACGGCGAACGACTCGGCCTATGAGGCCGCCTTCGACCTGAAGCGGGCCGGCGTCACCATCGCTGCGATCGTCGACAATCGCGACAAGCCCGGCGAGGCCGTGGTCGCCGAGGCCCGCAAGCTCGGCATCGAGGTGCTGACCGGCCATTCGGTCGTCGATACCAAGGGCAAGCTGCGCGTCTCCTCCATGTCCGTTGCCCGCAACGGCGGCGGCTCGGCTCGCGCGATCCCGGTCGATGCGCTCCTGATGTCCTCCGGCTGGACGCCCTCGGTCCACCTCTTCTCGCAGTCGCGCGGCAAGGTGGCCTATGACGCCGCCTCCGGCCGCTTCCTGCCGGGCACCTATGCGCAGGATTGCCTCTCGGTCGGTTCGTGCAACGGCACGGACGCTCTCCAGGCGACCATCGAGGAATCGCTGGCGGCTGGCGAGCTGATGGCCCGAGCCACCGGCAACGAGGGCGGCGGCAAGGTCGAGCTTTCCGGCGAGAACGCCTTCGACTGGACCGGCGGCATGGCAGGCAGCGGCGAGGGGGCCGGCATCGACACGACCGTCAAGGCCTTCGTCGACTTCCAGAACGACGTCTGCGCCAAGGACATCCGCCTTGCCGTGCGCGAGGGCATGCACTCGATCGAGCACATCAAGCGCTTCACCACCAACGGCATGGCGACGGACCAGGGCAAGCTGTCCAACATCCACGGCCTTGCCATCGCCTCGGAAGTCCTCAACCGCGAGATCCCGAAGATCGGTCTCACCACCTTCCGCGCGCCCTATACGCCCGTCACCTTCGGCGCGCTGATCAGCCATTCGCGCGGCGATCTCTTCGACCCGGCCCGCAAGACGCCGATGCACGCCTGGGAAGAGGCGCATGGCGCGGTCTTCGAGGATGTCGGCAACTGGAAGCGCGCCTGGTATTATCCGCGCGCCGGCGAGACCATGCACGATGCCGTCAACCGCGAATGCCGCACGGTGCGCAATGCCGCCGGCCTGTTCGACGCCTCGACGCTCGGCAAGATCGAGGTCGTCGGCCCGGATGCCGGCACGTTCATGAACCTCATGTACACCAATGCTTGGGACACGCTGAAGCCCGGCCGCTGCCGCTACGGTATCATGCTGCGCGAGGACGGTTTCGTCTATGACGACGGTGTCGTCGGCCGCCTGGCGGAAGACCGCTTCCATGTCACGACCACGACGGGCGGCGCGCCGCGCGTCATGCACCACATGGAAGACTATCTCCAGACGGAATTCCCGCACCTGAAGGTCTGGCTCACCTCCACCACGGAACAGTGGGCGGTCATTGCCGTGCAGGGCCCGAAGGCGCGCGAAATCCTGGAACCCCTCGTCGAGGGCATCGATATTTCCAACGAAGCCTTCCCGCATATGAGCGTGCGCGAAGGGAAGATCTGCGGCGTGCCGACCCGGCTCTTCCGCATGTCCTTCACGGGGGAAGCGGGCTACGAAGTCAACGTGCCGGCCGATTACGGCGAGGCCGTCTGGGAAGCCATCTGGGCTCGTGCAGAACCGCTCGGCGCCTGCGCCTACGGCACGGAGACCATGCACGTGCTGCGCGCCGAAAAGGGCTACATCATCGTCGGCCAGGATACGGACGGCACCGTCACGCCGCACGACGCGAGCCTGAGCTGGGCCGTCTCCAAGAAGAAGACGGACTTCGTCGGCATCCGCGGCCTGAAGCGGCCGGATCTCGTCAAGGAAGGCCGCAAGCAGCTCGTCGGCCTTCTGACCAAGGACCCGAAGGTGGTTCTGGAGGAGGGCGCGCAGATCGTCGCCGATCCGAACGAGCCGAAGCCGATGAAGATGCTCGGCCATGTGACCTCGTCCTACTGGTCGGAAAACTGCGGCCGGTCGATCGCCATGGCGCTCGTCGCCGGCGGCCAGTCGCGCATGGGCCAGACGCTCTACGTGCCGATGCCCGACCGCACCATCGCGGTCGAGGTCAGCGACATGGTCTTCATCGACAAGGAAGGAGGACGCCTCAATGGCTGATCACGCTCTTCGCAAGGCGCCGCTTGGCCGTCACCATGGCGGCTCGGCCGGTGCGCGCGTCACGCCCGCCGCTCCCGCAACCCGCCTGTCGCTGCGTGCCGGCGAGGATGCCATCGGCACGCTCTCGCTGGCCTTCGGCCTCGAATTGCCAAGGCGGCCCAAGACCTCGGCCTCGGTCAGCGGCCGTCATGCACTCTGGCTCGGCCCGGACGAATGGCTGTTGATCGACGAGAACGGGGCGGATCTCATGGGGATCGCATCAGGCGTTTCCGCGCTGCATTCGGCGACGGACGTCTCGCATCGCAACACGGCGATCCTCGTCTCCGGCCCGGATGCGGCCGGGGCGATCGCCAGCGCCTGCCCGCTCGATCTCGGCAATGCGATCTTCCCGGTCGGCGCCGCCGCGCGCACGGTGCTCGGCAAGATCGAGGTGGTGCTCTTCCGTTCGGGTGAGGAAGACTATCGCGTGGAATGCTGGCGCTCGTTCTCGCCCTACGCCTTCGGCCTGCTGGTGGAAGGCGCGGAAGACGCCGGGCTCTGAGGCCTCAGAGGCCCCTCACCCTAACCCTCTCCCCGCAAGCGGGGAGAGGGGACGTGCCCCATAAAGAGAATTGATTGAGGAAACCGGCGCGGCATATCCCCTTCGCCCCGTTTACGGGGAGAAGGTGGCCGGCAGGCCGGATGAGGGGTGCTTTAAACGTCTTCCGGCCGATCCTTCGGATCGAACTGGATGATGGTGATCCAGTCGGCCGTGAGCGCCGGCTTGCGCTCGTCCTCGATCTCGACCGAGACGTCATAGCGGATGGTCAGCATGCCGGCGCCGCGAAAGCGGGCCTCGGCGAGCACGAAGCGGCCGCGCACGCGCGCCCCGCTTTTTACCGGGGTCATGAAGCGGACTTTTTCAAAGCCGTAGTTGATGCCCATGGTTTGTTCGATGATGCGCGGTACACAATCGTAGTTCATCGCCGACAGCAGCGAGAGCGTCAGGAAACCGTGGGCGATCGTGCCGCCGAAGGGGGTTTCGGCGGCAAGGACAGGGTCGGTGTGGATGAACTGATGGTCCTCGGTCGCATCGGCGAAACGGTCGATCATCGTCTGGTCGACGGTGAACCAGCGCGACAGGCCGAGCTCCGTGCCGACGAGGGCGGCGATGTCTTTCAGGTGAATATTGCTTGGCATGAGGCTTTCCCGCCGCTCGATTCGCGACATCCTTAAAGACCCGGTTTGTCCGGGCTGTGAAGATCAATGCTTTTCGACAAAAATCTCGACGCTGCGCGGATGAAGAAGGCTGGTCGCGGGACGGTTGACGGAAAGCAGGCTCGTCCAGCCGCGCCCCTCCGGCGGCGGCAGGGCGAGCGCCTGCTCGCCGTGCGTCCGGTTGATGGCGATCGCGAGATGAACGATCCGCTGCTGCTGTAGATCGGGCGTCTTGAGGATGGCAAGCAGGGTTCCGGCGAACGGCGCTTCCCAGTCGCCGGCCGTCATCGGCACGCCCGCGAGCGTCAGCCATTCGACATCGCCGGCGCCGCTGAGGAAGGGCGTTTCGCCGAGCGCGGCAAAGCGCTTGCGGATCGCCGAGAGCATGGCGGTGTGTTCGATCAGCCCTTCGTCCAGCTTGTCCCAATGCATCCAGGTGATGGCGTTGTCCTGGCAATAGGCGTTGTTGTTGCCCTCCTGGCTGCGTCCGCCCTCGTCGCCCGCCGTCAGCATGATCGTGCCCCGCGACAGGAAGAGGCTGGCCAGCAGCGCCTTCGTATCCGCCCGGCGGGCGGAAAGCACCGCGCCGTCCGTCGTCTCGCCCTCGGCGCCGTTGTTCCAGGAGTGGTTCTCGTTGTGGCCGTCGCGGTTGTCCTCGCCGTTCGCCTCGTTGTGCTTCACCGCATGCGAGACGAGGTCCATCAGGGTGAAGCCGTCATGGGCGGCGAGGAAATTGACCGAGCGCGTCATGTCGCCGCCATGGCGGGAGAAAATGTCCGAGGAGCCGGCGAAGGCGGTGACGAACGATCCCAGCCGATGGCTGTCGCCGCGCCAGAACGTGCGGGTGTCGTCGCGGTAGCGGTCGTTCCATTCGAGGAACGGCGCCGGGAAATTGCCGAGCTGGTAGCCGCCGGGGCCGATGTCCCAGGGTTCGGCGATCAGCACGCGGTCCTTCAGGAGCGGGTCGGCGCAGATATCGGAGAGCAGCGCGGCATGGGCGGAAAAGCCATCCGCCTCGCGCCCGAGGATCGTCGCGAGGTCGAAGCGGAAACCATCGACGCCGGCATGGCGCACGAAATGGCGCAGGCTGTCGAGCACGAGCTGGCGCACGACCGGGTGCTCGCCGGCAATGGTGTTGCCGCAGCCGGTGTCGTTGATCAGCTCGCCGGGGCGGCCCTCCACATGGCGGTAGTAGGTGAGATTGTCGAGGCCGCGCATGGAGAGCGTGGCGCCATGGCGGTCGCTCTCGCCGGAATGGTTGAAGACGAGGTCGAGGATGACGCCGATGTTTTCGGCGCGAAGCACCGCGACCGTGTCGGCGAGCTCCCGCATGCCGCCGGGCACGAGGCACGGGTCGAGCGCCATCAGGGCGATCGGGTTGTAGCCCCAGCTGTTGGAAAGGCCGAGCGGCGGCAGGTGGCGTTCGTCGATCCAGGCGGTGATCGGCATCAGTTCGACGGCGTCGACGCCGAGCCGCTTGAGATGGGCAAGCACGGCGGGATGGGCGAGCGCGCCCACGGTGCCGCGCATCCTCTCCGGCACGTCGGGGTGCAGCATGGTGAAGGCCCGCACCGCGATTTCGTAGATGAAGCCGCCGGGGCGGAAGAGCGGCGGCGCCACGCTGACGGGCCGGTCGCGCGTGACGATGGCCTTCGGCACGATCTGCGCCGTCTCCACGCCGAAGCGGGCGAGCCGGCCGTCATGAACGAAGCGGCGGTCGATCTCCCTGGCATAGGGGTCGACGAGCAGTTTCGACGGGTCGAACCACAGGCCGTGGTCGGGCGAATAGAGGCCGTCGGCGCGAAAGCCGTAGCGCGTGCCGGCGGTCACGCCTTCCACGAAGACGCGGTGGAAGCCGTTCTCGTCCCGTCCCATGGCCAGGCGGGCGAGCTCCCTGTCGCCGTCATTGTCGAACAGGCAAAGCTCGACGCGGGCGGCGTCGTGCGAATAGACCGCGAACTCCACCCCGTCCCCGGAGAGCGTGGCGCCCGGCGCGAAGGAGGGGGCGGTCATCGCCATCTCAGGTGATCACGGTCGGCGCATCGCGGCCGGTGCGGCTCCTGATGCCGGCGATCGTGTCGGCAACGGCGATAAGGTCGGCAAGGGCCTCCTGCGTGTCGATGTCGTGGCGCGCGGCGTCGGGTTCGAAGCGCTCGATATAGACGCGCAGCGTCGCGCCCGACGTGCCGGTGCCGGAGAGGCGGAAGACGACGCGCGAGCCGCCTTCGAAGAGGATGCGGATGCCCTGGTTCTTGCTGACGGACTGGTCGACCGGGTCGTTGTAGGCGAAATCGTCGGCCGTCGCGACGGTGAGGGCGCCAAAGGTCTTGCCGGGCAGCGTAGCGAGCTGGTCGCGAAGGTTCGCCATGAGGCCGTTGGCGGCCTCGGTATCGACTTCCTCGTAGTCGTGGCGGGAATAGTAGTTGCGCCCATAGGTCGCCCAGTGCTGCTTCACGATGTCGAGAACGCTCTCCTTGCGCACGGCGAGGATGTTGAGCCAGAGAAGCACGGCCCAGAGGCCGTCCTTCTCGCGCACATGGTTGGAGCCGGTGCCGGCGCTTTCCTCGCCGCAGATTGTCGCAAGGCCGGCGTCGAGCAGGTTGCCGAAGAACTTCCAGCCGGTCGGCGTCTCGTAGATGCCGATACCGAGCTTTTCCGCGACGCGGTCGGCCGCGCCGGAGGTCGGCATGGAGCGGGCGATGCCGGCAAGGCCCTTGGCATAGCCGGGAGCGAGATGGGCATTGGCGGCGAGCAGCGCGAGGCTGTCGGAGGGGGTGACGAAGATGCCCTTGCCGATGATGAGGTTGCGGTCGCCGTCGCCGTCGGAGGCCGCGCCGAAATCCGGCGCGTCGTCGGCCATCATCGTCTCGTAGAGGGCGCGGGCGTGCACGAGGTTGGGGTCCGGATGGTGGCCGCCGAAATCCGGCAGCGGCATGAAGTTCAGCACCGAGCCCTTGGTGGCGCCGAGGCGGTTTTCCAGGATCTCCTTGGCATAGGGGCCGGTGACGGCGCTCATCGCGTCGAAGACGATGCGGAAACCGCCGGAAAGCAGGGCGCGGATGGCGGCGAAGTCGAAGAGTTGCTCCATCAGCTCGGCATAGTCGGAGACGGGATCGATGACGGTGATGGTCATGCCCTCGATCTCGTGTGTGCCTTCAAGATCGAGGTTCACGTCCGCGACGTCGGCGATCTTGTAGCTGTCGATGGATTTCGTGCGGGCGAAGATCGCATCGGTGATCTTTTCGGGTGCCGGGCCGCCGTTGCCGATATTGTACTTGATGCCGAAGTCCTCGGTCGGGCCACCGGGATTGTGGCTGGCCGACAGCACGATGCCGCCGAAGGCCTTGTACTTGCGGATGACGTTGGAGGCGGCGGGCGTCGAAAGGATGCCGCCACGGCCGACGAGCACGCGGCCGAAGCCATTGGCCGCCGCCATCTTGATGGCGAGCTGGATGACCTCGCGGTTGTAGTAGCGGCCGTCGCCGCCGATCACCAGCGTCTCGCCGGCAAACCCCTCCAGCGAATCGAAGATCGACTGGATGAAGTTCTCCGCATAGTTCGCCTGCTGGAAGACGGGGACCTTCTTGCGCAGGCCCGAGGTGCCGGGCTTCTGGTCGGAATAGGGCGTGGTCGATACGGTCTTGATGGTCATCGGCTCATACTCGTCAGGAAGGGTTGGCTCGCGAAAGCAGGCTGGAATAGAGATCGGCATAGCGCGCGGCGCTGTTTTCCCAGGAAACGTCCGACTTCATGCCCTGGTTCTGGATGCGGGCCCAGATTTTCGGCTCGCGCCAGGCCTTGAAGACGCGGCGCAGCGCTTGGCGCAGGCCCTCGGCATTGATCGGCGTGAACTGGAAGCCCGTGGCGACGCGGGCGGAAAGGGCGGCCTCGTTGGCGTCGATGACGGTGTCTGCGAGGCCGCCGGTGCGCGCGACGACGGGGATGCAGCCGTAGCGCAGGCCATAGAGCTGGGTGAGGCCGCAGGGCTCGAAGCGGGAAGGGATGAGGATGGCGTCGGCACCGGCCTGCATGAGATGCGACAGCGGCTCGTTGTAGCCGATGACGATGCCGATGCGGCCGCGATGGCGGGAGGCCGCAGCGAGCAGTGCGCCTTCCAGGCCCTGGTCGCCGGAGCCGAGCACGGCGAGCTTGCCGCCCTGATCGACGATCCAGTCGGCAACCTCGGCGATGAGGTCGATGCCCTTCTGCCAGGTGAGGCGGCTGATGACGCAGAAGACCGGGCCGTCGTCCTGTTCGAGATTGAAGCGCTCGGCGAGCGCCCGGCGATTGACTGCGCGCTGTTTCAGCGAGCCGGCGGCATAGGGGCGGGCGATGTTCGTGTCGGCCTCGGGGTTCCAGACGGCGATGTCGATGCCGTTGACGATGCCGACGAGGTCGCTGGCGCGGGCATTGATCAGGCCCTCGAGACCCATGCCGTAGTCCGCTGTCATGATCTCGTGCGCATAGGTGGGGCTGACCGTGGTGATCGACCAGGCGGTGCGCAGCCCGCCCTTGAGGAAGCCGACGTCGCCGTAATATTCGAGCCCGTCGACGGTGAAGGCTTCCGGCGGCAGGCCGAGGGCCGGGAAGATGTCGGCACCGAACTGGCCCTGGAAGGCGAGGTTGTGCACGGTGACCACGGTGGGAATGTGCTGCAGGCCGGTATAGCGCATGTAGACCGCGGTCATCGCCGCCTGCCAGTCATGGGCATGCACGATGTCCGGCCGCCAGTCCGCCAGCAGGCCGCGGGCGATTTCGGCGCCCGCGAAGGACAGTGCGGCAAAGCGCTGCCAGTTGTCGATGAAGTCCTTGCCCGTGGCATCCGTATAGGGCCCGCCCGGCCGGTCGAAGAAGCCGGGCGCATCGAGCACGAGGATGTCGAGGCCCTCGTGCCGGGTGGCGAGGATGCGTGCGGGTTCGCCGAGAAGGTCGTCGAAGGTGGCGACCAGCTCGACGCTTCCCAGCCGCTGCATGACCGCGGGATAACCGGGCATGAGCGTGCGCATGTGCATTCCATGCCCGGCGAGTGCGATCGGCAATGCGCCGGCGACGTCGGCGAGGCCTCCCGTCTTGATCAGCGGGAATACTTCGGATGCCACCGAAAGGATGTTCATGAGGACGACTAGAGCTCCAGCTTGTCGATCATGGGTTGGGTGATGAGGCAGACGCCGCCCTCCGACCGGCGGAAGCGCTTGGCATCGAGCACCGGATCCTCGCCGACGACGAGGCCTTCCGGAATGACGACGCCCCGGTCGATGACGACGTTCCTGAGGTTCGCATGGCGGCCGATCAGGACGTTGGGCAGCACGACGGCGCCTTCGAGGCGGGAATAGGAATTGGCGCGCACGCCGGTGAAGAGGAGGCTTCGGTGCAGCGTCGAGCCGGAGATGATGCAATCGCCCGAGACGAGCGAGGAGATCGCCGAGCCGCGGCGGTTCTCGTCGTCATGCACGAACTTTGCCGGCGGCTTGATCTCGGCGAAGGTCCAGATCGGCCAGGAGCCGTCGTAGATGTCGAGTTCCGGGGTGATGTCGGTGAGGTCGATATTGGCCTGCCAATAGGCATCGACCGTGCCGACGTCGCGCCAGTAGGCCTCGCGCTCGAAATCCGAACGCACGCAGGAGGCGGTGAAGCGATGGGCGACGGCTTTGCCGTGCTCGACGATATAGGGGATGATGTCCTTGCCGAAGTCGCGGCTCGACGTCGGGTCTGCGGCGTCGCGGCGCAGGAGGTCCATCAGGAACTTGGTGTGGAAGACATAGATGCCCATGGAGGCGAGCGCCATGTCGGGATTGCCGGGAATGGCCGGCGGGTCGGCCGGCTTTTCCACGAAGGCGATGATCTGGTCCTTGTCGTCGACATGCATGACGCCGAAGCCGGTCGCCTCCATGCGCGGCACTTCCAGGCAGCCGATGGTGACCTGCGCGCCGGAATCGACGTGCTGCTGGAGCATCAGCTCATAGTCCATCTTGTAGATATGGTCGCCGGCGAGGATGACCATGTATTCGACGCCGTAGTCCTCGATGATGTCGATGTTCTGGTAGACGGCGTCGGCGGTGCCCTCGTACCACTGCGTTTCGGACACGCGCTGGCTGGCGGGCAGGATGTCGAAGCTCTCGTTGCGCTCGGGCCGGAAGAAGTTCCAGCCGCGCTGCAGGTGGCGGATCAGCGAATGCGCCTTGTACTGGGTGGCGACGCCGATGCGGCGGATGCCGGAATTCAGCGCATTGGAGAGGGCGAAATCGATGATGCGCGCCTTGCCGCCGAAATAGACGGCGGGCTTGGCGCGCCGGTCGGTCAGTTCCTTGAGGCGGCTGCCGCGGCCCCCCGCCAGAACATAGGCCATCGCGTCACGGGCGAGGGGTTGAATCCGCTTTTGCTCCATAGTGTCCTCCCGACAGTCGAAATTATGCGTCCAGCTCGAGCATCAGCGTCGCCAGGGGCGGCAGGGTGATCGTGGCTGCTATTCTTCCATTTGCGTTTTTCTTGGCCTGCACGGCGCCGCCATTGCCTTTGCCGCTGCCGCCGTAGATCTCGGCGTCGGTGTTGAGGATTTCCCGCCAGCGGCCCTCCACCGGCAGCGGGACCCCGTAGTTCTCGCGGTAGACGGGGGTGAAGTTGGTGACGACGGCGATCGGCTTCTCGCCCGGTGCCTTGCGCAGCCAGGCGAAGACGGAATTCTCCCGGTCGTCGGCGATCAGCCATTCGAAGCCGTCGCCCTCGCAGTCGCGCGCATGCAGCGCCGCCTTGCGGCGGTAGGTGCCGTTGAGATCCCGCACCAGCCGGCGCATGCCCTCGTGCAGCGGATATTCGAGCAGGTTCCAGTCGAGGGCGCGCGCCTCGCTCCATTCCTGCCATTGCGCGAATTCCTGGCCCATGAAGAGCAGCTTCTTGCCGGGATAGCCCCACATGAAGCCGTAATAGGCGCGCAGGTTCGCGAATTTCTGCCAGTCGTCGCCCGCCATCTTGGCGATCAGCGAGCCCTTGCCGTGCACGACCTCGTCATGGCTGAGCGGCAGAACGAAGTTCTCCGTGAAGGCATAGATGAGGCCGAAGGTCATGTCGTTGTGGTGGAACTTGCGGTGTACCGGCTCGCGCGACAGGTACTGCAGCGTGTCGTGCATGAAGCCCATGTTCCACTTGAAGCCGAAGCCGAGGCCGCCGTCGTGCACCGGCGCCGAAACCTTCGGCCAGGAGGTCGATTCCTCCGCGATGGTCAGGATGCCGGGATGGGCGGCATAGACATGGCTGTTCATCGATTGCAGGAAGCGCACGGCCTCCAGGTTCTCGTTGCCGCCATATTCGTTCGGCACCCACTCGCCGTGCTTGCGCGAATAGTCGAGATAGAGCATCGAGGCGACCGCATCGACGCGCAGGCCGTCGAGATGGAACTTTTCCGCCCAGTAGAGCGCGTTGTTGATGAGGTAGGCCAGAACCTCCGCGCGGCCGAAATTGTAGATCGCGGTGTTCCAGTCCGGGTGAAAGCCTTGCCGCGGGTCCTCGTGCTCGTAGAGCGCGGTGCCGTCGAAATGGCGCAGGCCGTGCGCATCGGTCGGAAAATGCGCCGGCACCCAGTCGAGGATGACGCCGATGCCCACCTTGTGGCAGCCGTTGACGAAGCGGGCAAAACCTTCCGGCTCGCCGAAGCGGGCGGTCGGCGAATAGAGGCCGGTCGTCTGGTAGCCCCAGGAGGGGTCGAAGGGGTATTCGGTGATCGGCAGGAACTCGATATGGGTGAAGCCCATGTCGACGCAATAGGGGATCAGACGGCTCGCCAGCTCGTCCCAGGTGAGGAAGTCGCCATTGTCGTTCTTCTGCCAGGAGCCGGCATGCACCTCGTAGATCGAGATCGGCTGGCGGCGGGCGTCGGCTGCGGCCCAGTGCGCAAGGTGCGCCGCGTCTTCCCAGGTCTGGTCGATCGGCCCTGTCGTCATGGAGGCGTTGGCGGGGCGCAGCTCCGAGCGGCGGGCAAAGGGGTCGGCCTTCAGCGGCAGGACCTCGCCGTTGATGCCGACGATCTCGTATTTGTAGGCGTGGCCGATGGTGATGCCGGGCAGGAAGATTTCCCAGATGCCGGTGTCGCGGCGCAGCCGCATCGCATTCAGCCGGCCGTCCCAATTGTTGAAATTGCCGACGATGGAGACCCGCTTGGCATTCGGCGCCCAGACGGCGAAGTGGAACCCCTCGATGCCGTCGAGCGTCATCGGATGGGCGCCGAGCTTGTCGAAGAGGCGAAGGTGCGAACCCTCGCGGATGTAGTAGTCGTCCATCGGGCCGAGCACCGGGCCGAAGGAATAGGGGTCGATCACCACCCACTCGCCGCCGACATTTCTGGCGCGGTAGCGGATCGGCTGGAGCTTCTTGACGGAGACCTCGCCGGCGAAGATGCCGGCCGGATCGACCTGCGTCAGCTCGCCGATCTCCTTGCCGGAGAGCGTCTCGGCGGTTACCTCAGCCGCGCCGGGCAGGAAGCAGCGGGCGACATAGCCCTCGCCGGCCGCATGCAGGCCGAGCACGGCGAACGGGTCCCAGTGCCGGCTCTCCAAGATCGCGTCGATGTCCGCCTTCGCCAGAAGCTCTGACGGCCCACCCGTCGTGCCTGTTTTTGGCGATGCGGTCATCAAGCTCTCCAGATTTCCTTGGCGTATTGGCGGATGGTGCGGTCGGACGAGAACCAGCCCATGCGGGCCGTGTTGCGGATGGTCTTGGAGTACCAGGATGCCTTGTCGGTCCAGATGGCGTCGACATCGCGCTGGGCCTTGGCATAGGCGTCGAAATCGGCCGCCACCATGAACCAGTCGTGATTGTAGAGACCGTCGACGAGACCGGCGAAACGGTTGCGGTCATCGGGCGAGAAGACGCCCGAGGAGATCGCGGCGAGCGCCTGCGACAGCTCCTTCGACTGCTCGATGATGGCGCGCGGATTGTGCCCCTCGGCCCTGACCTTCGCCACTTCCTCCGCCGTCATGCCGAAGATCACGATGTTCTCCTCGCCCACATGGTCGCGCATCTCGACATTGGCCCCGTCGAGCGTGCCGATTGTCAGCGCCCCGTTCAACGCGAACTTCATGTTGCCGGTTCCGGACGCTTCCATGCCGGCGGTGGAAATCTGTTCCGAGAGGTCGGCGGCAGGCACCATGATCTCGGCGAGCGAGACATTGTAGTTCGGTACGAAGACGACCTTGAGCAGGCCGCGCACGGCCGGATCGTTGTTGATCACCTTGGCCACGTCGTTGGCGAGCTTGATGATCAGCTTGGCATTGTGGTAGCTCGGCGCCGCCTTGCCCGCGAAGAGTTTTACGCGGGGGACCCAGTCGAGTTCGGGATGCGAGCGGATCTGGTCGTAGAGCGCCACGGCCTCGATGATGTTGAGCAGCTGGCGCTTGTATTCGTGGATGCGCTTGATCTGGATGTCGAACATCGCGGCGGGGTCGATCCTCACGCCCATGCGGCTGCCGACGAGATTGGCGAGGCGGTTCTTGTTCTCCCGCTTGATCGCCGCGAAACGCTCCTGGAAATCCCGGTTGTCGGCGAAGGCGTCGAGTGCCTTCAGCGCTTCGGCGTCGTCCATGAAGGCATCGCCGATCGCTTCGCGGATCAGGTTGAAGAGACCCGGATTGCACTGCATCAGCCAGCGGCGCGGCGTAATGCCGTTGGTCTTGTTGTTGATGCGGTCCGGATAGAGATTGTGCAGGTCGGCGAAGACCGTTTCCTTCATCAATTCGGTATGCAGCGCCGAGACGCCGTTGATCGAGTGCGAGCCGACGAAGGCGAGGTTGCCCATGCGCACGCGCCGCTCGCCCGATTCCTCGATCAGCGAGATGTTGCGGATGCGCTGGTCCTCGAAACCCTTCTCCTTGCGCGCCTCGACGAGGATCTTGGCGTTGATCGCGTAGACGATCTGCATGTGGCGCGGCAGCAGCCGCTCGAGCAGAGGCACGGGCCAGCTTTCCAGCGCTTCCGGCAGCAGCGTGTGGTTGGTGTAGGAGAAGGTGCGGTGGGCGATGTCCCAGGCGACGTCGAACGCGATGCCGTGCACGTCGGTGAGCAGGCGCACCAGTTCGGCGACGGAAATGGCCGGATGCGTATCGTTGAGCTGGATCGCCACGGCATCCGGCAGCGAGGAGAAATCCGGATATTGCTGGAGATGACGACGCAGGATGTCCTGCAGCGAGGCGGAGCAGAAGAAGAACTCCTGCCTGAGGCGAAGCTCCTGGCCGGCGGAGGTGGCGTCGGCCGGGTAGAGGACGCGCGTCAGGCTTTCCGCCTTGTTGCTCTCGCGCAGCGCGCCGATATGGTCGCCGGCATTGAAGGCGTCGAGCAGGATCGGATCGATCGGGTTGGCGGCCCACAGGCGCAGCGTGTTGACGCGCTTGGCCCGCCAGCCGACGGCCGGCGTGTCATAGGCCGTCGCGATGACGCGCTCGGCCGGCTTCCAGACGAAGCGCTGCTTGTCCTCGCCGATATTGATCGTCTCGACGGAGCCACCGAAGCCGATCTCGTAGGAGCTCTCGCGCCGCTCGAATTCCCAGGGATTGCCGTGGGCGAGCCAGGTTTCCGGCAGCTCCACCTGCCAGCCGTCCGCCATCTGCTGGCGGAAGAGACCGTGCACGTAGCGGATGCCGTAGCCATAGGCCGGCACATCGACGGTCGCCATGCTCTCCATGAAACAGGCGGCAAGGCGCCCGAGACCGCCATTGCCGAGGGCGGCATCGGGCTCCAGCTCGGCGATGATGTCGAGATCGACGCCGAGCGAGGCGAGCGCGTGGCGCATCTCGTCCATGATGCCGATATTCGTCATGGCGTCGCGCATCAGGCGGCCGATGAGGAATTCGAGCGAGAGGTAATAGACCCGCTTCGCACCCGTCGAATAGGTCCGGCGGGTGGAATCCATCCACTTGTCGGTGATGCGGTCACGCGCCACAAGGATGGCCGCCGTCAGCCAGTCATGCGGCTTGGCGACTTTCGGGTCCTTGCCGATACGGTATTTGAGGCGCTCCAGGAGTTCCGTCGCGAGCTGTTCGCGATCCGACGATCGGAGGGCCGGGGCGAGATCGTTGTTGGTAACCCGGTTCATCATCGGCGAACTTTGCCCCCTCGCATTCTGTGCGTCTGTTCTCGCGAAAGTCGCGTTTAAATCAATTTATGCATCTATCCGAAGCGCTTGCAACATGCTTTTCAAGAAGGGCCGCATGCATTTTCGACATGCCTGAAACACGTTGAATATGCTAAAAAACCCGCTGTGCCGGCACAGCGGGTTCGTTGTCGGAAGGGCTTTTGTGCTTAACGGGTCAAGCGGGACACAACTGCCGATGCGCGTTCGCCGATGGCCTTGAACGCAGCGACCAGCTCGTCCATGCGCTCTGCGGCGAAGTAGTTCTCCGGCGAGCTCACGCAGGCCTGCAGCAGCTGCTGGCCGCGGGTCGGCGCCATGAAGGCCACGCCATAAACGACCATTCCGGCGGCTTTTGCCTTGGTGCAGGTTTGCTTCGTCGTGGTGTCGTCGGCGGTGTAGTTGTTGTTACCGTCCGTCATCAGGATGATGTACTTGGTCGGTACCTGGCCGTTTTTCTTCTTGTGCTCGGTGTTTTCAGTCGATGCGTTGAGCTTGTTGTAGGCTGCGGCCATGGCGTCGCTGGAACTCGTCCCGCCGCCGGCGGAGAGGGCGTTGACCTGGGTGAGCGACGCCGCCGTGCCCCAGGCGAGGTTGTAGGCCGTCGACATTTCAATATTGTACGACACCGTTCCTGTTCGCACGAACTTCGTACTCGGGTCGGCAGCATTGAGCTGGGTGAAGAGGCTTGCCGCCGCCAGCTTCAATGCTTCGATCTTCTTGATGTAGCAGGGGCTGATCGGGTTGTTCTTTATCAGCCGTCCAGTGTCGTCATATTGATAGCAGCTGTTGACGGAGGTGTTCTTCTCCGTGGTGTTCGCGAGCATCGAGCCGGATTTGTCCAGGACGAGATACATCGAAAGCGCGTTCTTGGATTCGGTCGCGCTCTCGGCGAAGCTCTTTGTCGTCAGCGTCGCTGATTCCTGGCCGAGCAGCCGGGTAAAGGGCGTGAAGTAAATCTTTCGGCTGGACGTCACTTCGATCTTGAAGGACTTGCCGGTTCCCGCTGTCGCTTCTTCGGTTATGAGCACTTCGCTGTTGGCGCCGATATCGGCAGCGTCATCGTCCCCGGACGGATCCTTTTCGCTACCGTCCACGGCGGCGCCGCCCGCCATTTGCGTTTTGATGAACGACAAGGCCAGGAGCTTGGCGTCCGAGGCCAGCATGCCGTCATTGGCCATGGCGGAGGCCGCGGCAAGTGCGGCCGCGTCGGTGGCGTCCTGCAGTTCGGCCTTCGCCAGCACCATGCTGGTCAGGTCCATGGCGACACCGCCGGCTGCCAGCATGACCGGGAAGACGAGCGCCGTCATCATGCCGAAATTGCCACCGCGGTCACGCCGGAGGCGGGAGATCCAAGTCTTTCTTTCCGTGTTCTTCGTCATGAGAATTCACCCACCATCTTCATAATGTGGGGCGACGCTAGCAGCGAAGTGTTATTTAACGGTTCGGGCGCGTGGTATAGTTTTCGTAAAATTGCGCGGACCCTGAAAATCCGGCCTTTCCGGCTGTTTCCAAACGGGATTTCATGCCGTCTGGCGCACCGGGATGACGTCGACGGCCTGGTTCGTCTTGTGCTGGCCGTAGCCCTTCAGGACGCCGATGACGGGGGCGACGTCGGCATAGTCGCGACCACAGGCGACGACGATATGGTCGGTGCCGGCGGGGATGTTGTTGGTCGGGTCGAGTTCCATCCAGCCGTTCACCCGGCCGCACCAGTAGCGCACCCAGGCATGCATCGCGTCCGCCCCCTCCAGCCGTTCCTTGCCCGGCGGCGGAATGGTGCGAAGGAACCCGCTGACATAACCGGCGGGGATGCCGAGGCTGCGCAGCGCCACGATCATCACATGGCTGAAATCCTGGCAGACGCCGCGTTTCAGCTTGAAGGCCTCGCGTGGGGTCGTGTCGACATTGGTGGCCTTCGGGTCGTAGGTGAAGTCCTTGTGGATGCGCGCGCAGATGGCCGTCGCGATGGCCCGGATCGTCATGTCCGGTTTGACGATGGACCGGGCGTATTCGGCAATTTCAGGGCAGTCCTTCAGCCGCGGGCTCGGCCCTGTATAGTGGTGCGGCGAGCCGGCATCGAGCGACCAGTAGTTCGCGATATCCTCCGGCAGGTCCGCGACGCGCGGGGAGAAGTCGGCGGCCGGCTCCGGCATGTCGACATGCACGCGCGCCTGCATGCGGATGTCGAGCCGCTCATGCGCGTTGCGGAAGAGGATGGCGCTCATCGGATTTTCGAAGAAGTCGGTGTGGTCGACCCGCTCACCGGGGCTTGGTGTGACGCCGACCGTGCCGGCAATCAGCCGCTGGCGCCCGCCGATCGACAGCGGCAGCACGCGCACGATATGCCGCCCGCCGGAAACCGGCGTGTCGTAGAGGTAGCTGATATGGAGGTTGACGTCGTAGAGCATGGTTTCGGCGCCTCCCCCTCGCTCAGCTCAGATAGGTTTGCGCAAGAATGTCGGACAGCTTCTCGAGTTCCGTCTCGAAGCGCTTGTAGACCGCGTCCGTCATCGTTTCCGGCGTCATCACCGCGAGCCCCGCATGCAGCCGCATCGCCTCGCGGTAGAAGGGCGACATCTGGCCGTTGGCATAGGCGTTCGGCAGCTGCTCGACTTCGTTCTTGATCTCGTTCAGCTGGTAGAGGATCGAGCGCGGGTTGAGCGGGTCGAGCGCGAGGAGGTCCGTGACCGTGAGGCGCGCGGTCGCGACATTGTAGCGGCGGCGATGGGTCATGACGCTGTCGCCGATCTCCAGGAGCATGTCGAGCGCGCCGTCGGGCGCATCCTCGCCGGACATGTGGCCGAGCAGGCGCGTCATGTGCAGGCCGCGTTCGAGATAGCGGCCGATGGAGAGGAAACGCCAGCCTGTGAAGCGGTACATGTTCTCGTGCACGAGACCGGCGAAGCCCGCGAGCTTGCGCAACAGGACGGTCATGGCGCGCGTCGCGTCGTCGCCGGCCTGGACATTGACATGGAAACGGCGGGCTGTCTTCGACAGGTCGTTCAGCGCCAGCCAGCCATCCGGCGAGAAACGGTCGCGGATATTGCTGGCGGAGAAGACCGCGCTGTCGATGTTGCGGATGAGGCTCGTCGGCACGGCCTCCGACGTGTCGATGTCGAGCGCTTCCAGATAGTCGGTGACGTCCTTCAGCAGCGGCTGCCCGGGATTGGCATATTCGGCGTAGCGGCCGTGCCAGGCGCGCAGGATGCGCAAGGCGCCTTCCGCCCGCTCGATGTAGCGGCCGAGCCAGAAAAGGTTGTCGGCCGCGCGGCTCGGCAGGCTGCCGGGCATGTTGCGGATGAAGACCTCTTCGGCGGGCAGCAGCGAGGTGCGCTCGACGGGCTTCTGGCTGACGATCCAGACATCGGCGGCCGAGCCGCCTTTCTGCATGGCGATGGCCGCCACATTGTCGCCGGCGCCGATACGGGCGAAGCCGCCGGGCATGATCTGCCAGCCGTCGCGCGTGCGGGCGGCGAAGACGCGCAGCGACATCGGCCGCGGCACGAGCTTGCCGTCGACGAAGGCGGGCGTGGTGGAGAGCGTGACGGCCTCCTGGCCGACCAGCTTTGCGCCATCGCTCGCCAGCCACTCGGCAATCGATTGCTTGGCGGTGTCGCGCAGCGTCGATCCGAGTACGGACTGTTCGTTGTCGTCGAAGAAGGGGCGTGTCGAATAGGCTGGGCCGATGACCATGCGCTCGATATGGGCCGCGACGTGCTCCCGCTCGTCCTTCTGGCCGCACCACCAGGTGGCCACGGACGGCAGGAGCTGGTCCTCGCCGAGCAGCTGGCGACAGATGTTCGGCAGGAAGGCGAGGAAGGCACGGGTCTCGACGATGCCGGCGCCGAGCGCGTTGACGAAGGTGACGGAGCCGGCGCGCAGCGCCTCGACCATGCCGGGCGTGCCGATATGCGAGTTCTGGTTCAGTTCCAGCGGGTCGGCGAAGGCGGCGTCGAGCCGCCGCCACAGTACGCCGATGGGCTTGAGGCCTGCGACGGTGCGCACCATGACCCTGCCGCCGACGACCGTCAGGTCCTCGCCCTCCAGCAGCATGAAACCGAGATAGCGGGCGATATAGGCGTGTTCGAAATAAGTCTCGTTGGCAAGGCCCGGCGTCAGGACGGCGATGCGGTCCTCGGCCGATTTGTTGGCCTGCAGCGTGGTGCGGAAGGCGCCGAAGAAACCGGCGAGGCGGTGGACATGGGTTTCCGCATAGACGTCGGAGAAGGCGCGGGTCGTCGCCACGCGGTTCTCCAGCGCGAAGCCGGCGCCGGAGGGGGCCTGCGTGCGGTCGGAAAGCACCCACCAGTTGCCGTCAGGCCCGCGGCCGATCTCGAAGGAGACGAAATGCAGGAAATGCCGGCCGGCGGGATGCACGCCGACGAGCGGGCGCAGGAACTCGCTGTTGGAGGCAACAAGCGCGGGCGGCAGCAGGCCGTTCGCGACGAGCTCGTTCTTGCCATAGATGTCGGCGACGACGGCTTCCAGCAGCTCGGCGCGCTGGATGAGGCCGCGCGAGAGGGTTTCCCACTCGGCTTCGTCGATCAGCACCGGAATGTGCGAGAGCGGCCAGGCGCGGTCGCTGCCCGCCTCCTTGCCATAGGCGCGGTAGAAGACGCCGGCATCGCGCAGGTAGCGGTCGGCGCGGGCGAAGCGGCCGGCAAGGTCGGCCTCGTCCATGCGGCCGAGCGCGTTCAGGAAATGCCGCCAGACGGGGCGGACCACGCCCTCGGTGCCGACCATCTCGTCGGCCACGCCAGGAAACGGGGCGTAGATGCGTGCCGCCTCGGCCGTCCTGCGTTCCGCCTCCGCACTCGTGGTTTTCAATCCATTCACTCCTAACGGAGGTCAGATGCCGGGCGGCCGGCGCAGATCCAGCGTCAGCGGGAAATCCGCCGACGGTGTTTCCGGCCACAGCGTATAGCCGCCCGTCCTGTGCCCCCAGGGCTCGAACCGCGCCAGCCGGCGCGCCTCGGCCTCGTTGCCGTTGACCGGGAACGTGTCATAGTTGCGTCCACCCGGATGGGCAACGTGGTAAATGCATCCCCCGATCGCCCGCCGCGACCATGTATCATAAATGTCGAAAGTAAGCGGTGTGTTGACGGGCAGCACCGGATGCAGGCCCGAGGCCGGCTGCCAGGCCTTGTAGCGCACGCCCGCGACGGAAACGCCCTTCGTGCCGGTCTGCTTCAGCGGCAAGGGCCGGCCGTTGCAGGCAACGGTGTAGCGCTCCGGATTGGTGGTCTCCAGCTTCACCTGCAGCCGTTCGACGGACGAATCGACATAGCGCACGGTGCCGCCGATCGCGCCCTGTTCGCCCATGACATGCCAGGGTTCCAGCGCCTGGCGCACCTCAAGGCTCGCGCCTTCGTACTCGACCTCGCCGCAGAAGGGGAAGCGGAATTCGAGCTGGGCGGAAAACCATTCGGGCCTAAGGTCGAAGCCATTCGCCTTGAGGTCGGCGATGACGTCGAGAAAATCCTGCCAGACGTAATGCGGCAGCATGAAGCGGTCGTGCAGCGTGGTGCCCCAGCGCACGAAGCTCCCCTTGGCCGGGTTCAGCCAGAACCGGGCGATGAGCGCGCGGATCAGCAATTGCTGGGCAAGGCTCATGCGGGCGTTCGGCGGCATTTCGAAGCCGCGGAATTCGACGAGGCCGAGCCGGCCGGTCGGCCCGTCCGGCGAGAACAGCTTGTCGATGCAGATCTCCGAGCGATGCGTGTTGCCCGTGACGTCGGTCAGGAGGTTGCGGAACAACCGGTCGACGAGCCAGGGCAGCGGGGGAACGCCCTCGCCGGGCGCGGGCACCTGCGCGAGCGCGATCTCCAGCTCATAGAGCGAATCGTGCCGGGCCTCGTCGATGCGCGGGGCCTGGCTGGTCGGGCCGATGAAGAGGCCCGAGAACAGGTAGGAGAGCGAAGGATGGCGCTGCCAGTGCAGCACGAGGCTCTTCAGGAGGTCCGGGCGGCGCAGGAACGGGCTGTCGTTCGGGTTCCTACCGCCGACGACCACATGGTTGCCGCCGCCGGTGCCGGTGTGGCGGCCGTCGATCATGAACTTGTCGGCGCCGAGGCGGGACTGGCGCGCCTCCTCGTAGACGGCGCTGGTGATGTCGACGCAGTCCTGCCAGCCCGAGGCGGGATGGATGTTGACCTCGATGACGCCGGGATCGGGCGCGACGCGGATGACGTTGAGGCGCTCGTCCTGCGGCGGGGCGTAGCCTTCGATATGGACGGGCAGGCCGAGCCGGTCGGCCGCCCGCTCGGCGGCGGTCACGAGATCGAGATAGTCCTCGAGCCGCTCGACGGGCGGCATGAAGATCGAGAGCCGGCCGTCGCGCGCCTCGACGCTCATCGCCGTGCGCACCGCGCCGACGATTTCGCTGCGGACCTGCTCGATGCGGACCTGCCCGGCCTCGCTTGCCTGGAACGAGGCCGCGGCCATCGTGCGGCCGGGTTCGGAATAATCCGGCAGCGGCGGCTTGTCCTCGGAAGGGTCGGCCGGGTTGATGTAGGGGTAGCTGGAGGGCGAAAGATAGGGCAGGGCGCCGAGCGGCAGGCGGTAGCCGACAGGGCTGTCGCCGGGCACGAGAAAGATCTTGCCGCGGCGCGTGCGCCATCTTTCGCTGACCCAGCGCCGGTCGCCCGCGCGGGCATTCCACGCCTGGACCGGCAGGATATGGCCGGTCGGCGTGGTGAGGCCGCGTTCGAAGACGCGGGCGATGCGGCTGCGCTCTTCCGGATCTTCGAGCTTCGAGTTCGACGGATCGACATTTTCGGGAAGATTGCCTTCCTTGATGATCCATTCGGCGGGGTCTTCATAGGCCGGCTGCACCATGTCCGGCTCGATGCCGAGCTCCTCGGCGATGCCGGTGAGCACGGCCTTGGCATCGGCCTCCCCGACATCCGCATCACTGCCTTCTTCGGCGATCAGATCCGGATTCTGCCAGATCGGCCGACCGTCACGGCGCCAGTAGAGCGAGAAGGTCCAGCGCGGCAGGCTCTCGCCGGGATACCATTTGCCCTGGCCGTAATGCAGGAAGCCGCCGGGGGCGAAGCGCTGCCGCAGGCGACGGATCAGCTGGTCGGCCTTCTCCCGTTTGGTCGGGCCGACGGCGGCGGTGTTCCATTCGTCGGATTCGAAATCGTCGATGGAGACGAAGGTCGGCTCGCCGCCCATGGTGAGGCGGACGTCGTTTGCGGCGAGGACCGAATCCACCTCGTGGCCGAGCGCGTTCAGCGCCTCCCAGCTCTCGTCGGAAAAGGGTTTGGTGATGCGCGGATGCTCGGCGACGCGATCCACCGTCATGGCGAAGTCGAACTCGGTGTTCGCCACGCCGAAATAGCCGCCGGAAATGGGGGCGGCGTTGCGGTAGTGCGGGGTCGCGGCGAGGGGGATGTGGCTTTCGCCGGTCAAAAGGCCCGAGGTCGGGTCGAGGCCGATCCAGCCGGCGCCGGGAATATAGACCTCGCACCAGGCATGCAGGTCCGTGAAATCGACCTCGGTGCCGGAGGGGCCGTCGAGCGCCTTCAGGTCCGGGGTCAGCTGGATGAGATAGCCGGAGACGAAGCGGGCGGCAAAGCCGAGATTGCGCAGGATCTGCACGAGCAGCCAGCTCGAATCGCGGCAGGAGCCCCTTGCGGTCGTCAGCGTTTCCTCCGGCGTCTGCACGCCCGGCTCCATGCGGATGACGTAGCCCACCTGCTGCTGGAGACGCGCATTGAGGCCGACGGCCATGTCCACCGTGCGTTGGCGCGAGCGGTCGACGCCCGCCATGAAGGCCTCCAGCGCAGGCCCCATCGGCTCGGGCGTTCGGTAGATCTTCAGGTCTTCGCGTAGGTCCTCCGGATAGTCGAAGGGCCAGTGTTCCGCCTCCTCCTCCACGAAGAAGTCGAACGGATTGTAGACCGTCATGTCGGCGACGAGATCGACCTCGATCTTCAGTTCCGTGACCGGATCGGGGAAGACGTAGCGGGCGAGGTAGTTGCCGTAGGGATCCTGCTGGAGGTTCACGAAGTGGTTTTCCGGCGAGACCTTCAGCGAATGGCTGATGACCTTGGTCTTGGAATGTGCCGCCGGCTTCAGCCGGATGATCTGGGGTCCGAGACGGACCGGGTTGTCATATTTGTAATGGGTGAGGTGGTAGATACCGGCCTTGATCGACATGCGCTCTCTTGTTCCCCTCGGTGACGGTCTTCTGCCGCCATCGACGGGAGTTTGTGCAATGCGAAGAGAGATTGCAAGCGGGAATGGCGCGGGGTGCGCGCGGACCTGCGCACCCCGGCCTTGCGTCGATCAACGCGCCATGGCGACCAGCGAGAAAAAGGCGCCCTGAGGGTCGACGCAATTGAGGATCCAGGCGCCGCCGGGCACCTCCATCGGGCCCATGACGATCTGGCCGCCGCCGTCCGTCACGCGCTTTCCGGCGGCATCGAGGCCTTCGACGACGAAGTAATAGCCCCAGAAGGGCATGGGCGAGCCAGGAGGATTGGTCATCATGCCGCCGATCGCGTCGCCGCCGCGCACGGCGAATGTCTGGTAGGTGCCCAGGCCGGCGTCTGACATGTCGACGGCCGTATCCTTCGTCCAGCCGAAGGTTCTGGCATAAAAGTCCCACGCGCTGTCGAGATCGCCGGCCATCAGCTCGTTCCAGCCGATGTGGCCGGGTGTCATCATCGCGGGCCGGTCGGGGCCTTCATCCTCGGTGGAGAAGAGCGAGAAGACGGCGCCGTGCGGATCGCTCGCGACGGCAAAGCGGCCGATGCCGGGGATGTCCTGCGGCTGGCGACAGATTTTTCCGCCATTGGCCTCGATGTCCCGCAGCGTCTCCTCGATCCGGTCGGTGAAGATGTAGCCCATCCACATCGGCGGCATGCCTTCCGCTTCCGCCGGCAGCGTCATCAGGCCGGCCACCTGGCTTTCGCCGGCATAGGCGAGGATGTAGTCCATGCCCTCCATGCCGGAATCGCGCATCGACCAGCCGACGACCGACGCGTAGAACCGTTCGGCGGCCGGAACATCCGGCGTCATCAGCTCGTACCAGCAGAACGTGCCATAGTCCTTGTGCATGCGGTGGTCCCTTCTTTCGGTTGGCCTTCTCTCGGTCGGCGGGTTCAGTCGCAGCAGGATGATGTCTTCTGCGCCCCTGCATATTCGTCCTTGCGCTTGACGAAGCTGAGCGTGCCGGTCTCGTTGCGGCCCTTCGGTGCACGGTCGAGGATCATGAGCGTGCCGAGCGCCTCCTCGCCGCCGCGGGCATAGTCGGAATAGGTGTGGTAGACGGTGCCGTCCCCGTCCTTGAAGAAGGCGCTGAGGCCGGGAAGCTCGTCATGCGCATCGGCCGCGTCCGTCTCGCGGTAATTGTAGATGACCTTGCCGCTCGCCAGCTCCTCCTTCGTGAAGGAGACATGATAGTCGAAATTGAAATCGCTGCCATAGGCGGACACCCAGGGGAATTTCCAGCCCATGCGCTTCCTGTAGGCCTCAAGCTTTTCCAGTGGAGCGCGGGAGACGGCGATCATCGTGACGTCGTGGTTGTTGAGATGCGGCAGCATGCCATCGACATGGTCCGCCATGAAGGAGCAGCCGGGGCATCCGGCATCCCAGTCGGGACCATACATGAAGTGGTAGACGATGAGCTGGCTGCGGCCATCGAACAGGTCGGCCAACGTCTTCTCGCCATCGGGCGTGTCGAAGGTATAGGTCTTGTCGACCTTGACCCAGGGCAGGGCGAGGCGTTCGGCGCGCACCTTGTCGCGCAGCTTCGTCTCCTCCTTTTCAAGCGCCAGCAGCGCTTTGCGGGCAGTCAGCCATTCCTTTCGGGATACGACCTCGTGGTTCGGTCTCATGCTCGGAACTCCTCTTTCGCGGGCTTTCGACAAATGAGTTGGTATCAACATTTCTTGCCCATGTCAAAGCGCGCGCCGCCTTCACCGCTCCGGGATGGACTGTTTCTCGACGGCCTGTAACGCGGCGATGACGGTTTCGGTTGCCTGGAGCAGTCCCTTTTCGCCGAGCGCCTCGCCAAGTGCATCCGCCCACACCGCCTGGCGTGCCCGGATGGCGGCAAGCACCGCCTTGCCGCCATCCGTCAGAACCATCAGCTTGGCGCGCTGGTGGGCAGGGTTTTCGGCATAGACGATCAGACCGTCCCTTTCGAGGAGATCGGCGACGCGTTGCACGCCCTGCCGTGTCATGCCAAGCGCCCGTCCGGCATCGGCGACGGACATCGGCGCATGGTCGGCGGCGGCAAGCACCTGCCAGCGGGCGCTCGTCTGGCCGGCCGGTTTGGCCAGCGCATCGCCAGCGGTTTGCAAATGCCCGGCAAGGCGCAGGACCGAGATGGCGAAGGCGGCGAAGGCGTTGCCGGCGGGGGTGCGGTCGGAGCTCATATTGACAACATGCTGTCATTCTGCAAAAAGTGACTTTGACAGCATATTGTCATTTAGACGCCATTGGCGCAAGCGAGGAGAGCATCATGTTGAGGACCTACAAGGGAAGCTGCCACTGCGGAAAGATCCGCTACGAGGCCGATATCGATCTCTCCGCCGGCACGGGGCGCTGCAATTGCTCGATCTGCTCGAAGAAGCGCTATTGGGGCGCGCAGATCAAGCCGGACGCCTTCCGCCTGCAATGCGACGAGGCGGATCTTGGCGACTACCAGTTCGGCACGATGAGCGGGCACCACCGCTTCTGCAAGACCTGTGGCGTCTCGCCCTTCGGGCATGGCTATATCGAGGCGATCGGCGGGGCCTATGTCTCGATAAACGTCGCCTGCCTGGACGACATCGAGCAGGGCGAACTGGCGGAACTGCCGGTCCAGTATTTTGACGGGCGGAACAACGCCTGGTGGAACACGCCGGCCGAGACGCGCCACCTTTGAGAATCGGCCGGGCGCCGGATACGTCCAGCGCCCGGCGAACTTCTTACTCCGGCAGGATACGCACGGCGCCCTTGTCGGCACTGGCGGCGAAGGCGGCATAGGCCTTCAGCGCCGTCGTGACGTTGCGCCTGCGCGGGGCGGCCGGCTTCCAGCCGAGCTTGTCCTGCTCGGCGCGGCGCGCTGCGAGCTCCGCTTCCGGAACGGCAAGGTTGATCGTGCGGTTGGGGATGTCGATCTCGATGAGGTCGCCCTGACGCACGAGGCCGATCGCGCCGCCCTGCGCCGCTTCGGGCGAGGCATGGCCGATGGAAAGGCCGGACGTGCCGCCGGAAAAGCGCCCGTCGGTGATCAGTGCGCAGGCCTTGCCGAGGCCCTTCGACTTCAGGTAGCTCGTCGGATAGAGCATTTCCTGCATGCCCGGGCCGCCCTTCGGGCCTTCATAGCGGATGACGACCACGTCGCCGGCCTTCACCTCGCCGCCGAGAATGCCCTTCACCGCCGCATCCTGGCTTTCGAAAACGACGGCGGGGCCGGAGAACTTCAGGATCGATTCATCGACGCCGGCCGTCTTCACGATGCAGCCGTCGAGCGCGATGTTGCCCGAGAGCACGGCAAGGCCGCCATCCTTCGAGAACGGATGCTCGACGGAGCGGATGACGCCCTTCTCACCGTCGGTGTCCAGCTCGTCCCAGCGTGCTTCCTGGCTGAAGGCGACCTGGGTCGGGATGCCGCCGGGCGCGGCACGGAAGAAGGTGCGCACGGTCTCGCTGCTGGTGCGGGTGATGTCCCAGCGGTCGATCGCGTCGCCCAGCGTTTCGGCATGCACGGTCGGCGTGTCGCGGTGGATGAGGCCGCCGCGGTCGAGCTCGCCGAGGATGCGCATGATGCCGCCGGCGCGGTGCACGTCCTCCATGTGCACGTCGGCCTTGGCCGGCGCGACCTTGGAGAGGCAGGGCACCCGGCGCGACAGTTCGTCGATGTCGTCGAGATCGAAATCGATGCCGCCCTCATAGGCGGCCGCAAGGATATGCAGCACCGTGTTGGTCGAGCCGCCCATGGCGATGTCGAGCGACATGGCGTTCTCGAAGGCCTTCTTGTTGGCGACCGAGCGCGGCAGGATGCTGTCGTCTTCCTGCTCGTAGTAGCGGCGGGCGAGATCGACGATGAGGTGGCCGGCCTCGACGAAGAGGCGCCTGCGGTCGGCATGGGTCGCGAGCGTGGAGCCGTTGCCCGGCAGCGACAGGCCGAGGGCTTCGGTCAGACAGTTCATCGAATTGGCGGTGAACATGCCGGAGCAGGAGCCGCAGGTCGGGCAGGCGGAGCGCTCGATGACCTTGACGTCCTCGTCGGAGATCTTGTCGTCGGCGGCGGCGACCATGGCGTCGACGAGGTCGAGCGCATGGGTCTTGCCGTGCAGCACGACCTTGCCGGCTTCCATCGGGCCACCGGAAACGAAGACGGC
Source organism: Shinella sp. WSC3-e (assembly GCF_945994535.1). Classification (NCBI taxonomy): domain Bacteria; kingdom Pseudomonadati; phylum Pseudomonadota; class Alphaproteobacteria; order Hyphomicrobiales; family Rhizobiaceae; genus Shinella; species Shinella sp. WSC3-e. Next base: position 3,021,266 of record NZ_OZ000530.1, on the reverse strand, counting down.
GGGGATGTTGAGGCGCATGGCGGCGTTCAGCATGCCGGGCGTGATCTTGTCGCAGTTCGAGATGCAGACCATGGCGTCGGCGCAGTGCGCATTGACCATGTACTCGACCGAGTCGGCGATGATCTCGCGGCTCGGCAGCGAATAGAGCATGCCGTCATGGCCCATGGCGATGCCGTCGTCGACGGCGATCGTGTTGAATTCCTTGGCGACGCCGCCGGCCTTCTCGATCTCGCGGGCGACGAGCTGGCCGAGGTCCTTCAGGTGCACATGGCCGGGCACGAACTGGGTGAAGGAGTTCACCACCGCGATGATCGGCTTGCCGAAGTCCGTGTCCTTCATGCCGGTCGCGCGCCAGAGGCCGCGGGCACCGGCCATGTTTCGGCCGTGGGTGGTGGTTCGGGAGCGATATGCGGGCATGGTCAATTCCTCGAGTGGACGCGGCTGACATATGGGCTTTTTCGGGCCGCATTGCGAGCCTCAGCAGGGTTCCCTAGCGCAAAACACCCCGCGCGTCACGAAAGGAATGGAGATTTTTTGCCGATGCGACGCAATTTCCTTGCCGCGGTCCGCGGCGGACATGACCGTTGTCGGCACGGTGCATTCATGCGAAGGTCCGCGCCATGATCGGCACAGGCCAGGCTTTGGCGGAAACGGGCGCGGAAAGCGCCGAAGGGGCGCTCGACAAGAGCCCGCTCTATCTGCGCATCCGCGAGGTGCTGGCGGAGGCGATCGCCTCCGGACGGCTGCCGAAAGGCGCCCTGCTCCTGGAGGGGCCGGTCGCAACCCTCTTCTCCTCCACCCGCACGCCGGTCCGTCAGGCTTTCGCGCTGCTCGAGACGGCGGGGCAGATCCGGCGTTTCGACGGGCGCGGTTTCCTGGTGGGGCAGGGGCGCGGCGGGCCGAAGCGGGTGGTGCTGACGGCCGAGATGCTCGGCCTCGATGAGGAGGCGCCGGCTCTGCGCAAGGCGCCGGCCTGGGAGGCGATCTACGAGAGCCTGGAGCGGGAGATGGTGCATCTCTCCGTCTTCGGCCGCCACCGGATCAACGAGGTGGAACTGGCGCGTGCGCGCGGCGTCGGCCGGCAGGTGGCGCGCGATGCGCTGACGCGCCTGGAAGCGCTCGGCATCGTGGAAAAGGACGAGCGCATGCGCTGGACGCTGGTGCCGCTCGACGAACAGCGCATGCGCGACCTGCACGATATCCGCGTCGCGCTGGAGCCACTGGCGCTGAGCCAAGCCGCGCCCTTCATCCCGCCGGCCGAGCGCCATGCCATGACGCTACGGCTGGAAGAGGCGCTGGCCGCCTATCCGGATCTCTCCGTCGAGGCGATGGACGGCCTTGAAACCGACCTGCACATCACCTGCCTCGGCTACTGCCCGAACCGCGAACTGCTGATCGCGCTGCGCCGCGCCCGCTTCATGCTGAATGTCAGCAAGCACATTATCGGCGTTTCGCACCGCATGCCCGCCGACGAGCCCTTCATTGCCGAGCACCTGGCGGTGTTCCGCGCGCTCGACGTGGACGACCGGGGGCGCGCGGCCGAAACCCTTCGTCATCACATCACGGTTTCGCTGCCCAAGGTGATCGGCCGCGTCGCGGAGCTGCGCGTAGCGCACCGGCCGGACATGCCGGCCTATGCGACGCCCGTCGCCCGCTGAGGAGGAAACGATGAAGGTCAGGCGCATCGTCGCGAATATCGAGACGGCCAATCCGGCGGCCGTTGCCCGTTTCTATCGCGAGGTGCTCGGGCTGGAGCTGCTGATGGATCACGGCTGGATCGCCACCTACGGCACGGATGGCACCATGCCCTTGCAGGTGAGTTTCGCCTCGGAAGGTGGCGGGGGAACACCGGTGCCGGGCCTGTCGATCGAGGTGGATGATGTGGAGGCAGTCCACGCCGCCGTGGTGAGGGGCGGCTATCGTGTCGAATACGGACCGGTGGACGAGCCCTGGGGCGTACGGCGCTTCTTCGTGCGCGATCCCGCGGGGACGCTCGTCAATATCCTCATGCATGTCTGACGCTCAGGTGATGGCGCCAACCTGCCAGGGTACGAACTCGTTGTCGCCGTAGTCGAAGGCCTCGCTCGCCGTCTTCCGGCCGGAGGCGGTTTCGATGACGAAGTCGAAGATGCGCCGGCCGGCCTCCTCGATCGTCTCGGTGCCGTCGACGATCGTGCCGCAGTTGATGTCCATGTCCTCCTTGATATGCTCGTACATCGGCGTGTTGGTGGCGATCTTGATGCAGGGCGCCGGCTTGTAGCCGGAGACCGAGCCGCGGCCGGTGGTGAAGGCGACAAGGTTGCAGCCGCCGGCGATCTGGCCGGTCACGGCGGCCGGGTCGTAGCCGGGCGTATCCATGAAGACGAAGCCGGGCTCCGTCACCTCTTCGGCATATTCATAGACCGCGTTGAGCGGCATGGAGCCGCCCTTGGCGACCGCGCCGAGCGATTTTTCCAGGATCGTCGTGAGCCCCCCGGCCTTGTTGCCGTGCGAGGGGTTGTTGTTGAGTTCGGCATCGTTCCTCGCGGTATAGTCCCGCCACCAGTCAATGCGGGCGAGCAGCTTTTCCGCGACCTCCGGCCGGGCGGCACGACGGGTGAGGAGATGTTCGGCGCCGTAGATTTCCGGCGTTTCGGACAGCACCGTCGTTGCGCCTTCCTTCACCAGAAGGTCCGAGGCGATGCCGAGGGCGGGGTTGGCGGAAATGCCGGAATAGCCGTCCGAGCCGCCGCATTCCAGCGCCAGCTTGATGCCCGACAGCGGTTGCGGCGTGCGGCGGATGCGGCCGACATCCGGCAGCATGTCGTCGATCATCGCGCAGGCCGCCTCGATGGTCTTGCGCGTGCCGCCGTGGTTCTGGATCATCATGGTGCGGAAGGTCTTTCCTTCCTCCAGCCCGGCCTCCTCGACGAGCGGGCCGTACTGAAAGGTCTCGCAGCCGAGGCCGATCATCAGGATGCCGCCGAAATTCGGGTTGCGGGCATAGCCCTTGAAGGTGCGGGTGAGGATGCGCCCGCCCTCGGATTTCAGGTTCAGCGCGCAGCCGCCGCCATAGGTCAGCGCCACCACGCCGTCGATATTCTCGTGGCCGGTCTCGCGGAACCTGCGGGCATAATGCTCCGCGACATAGCGCGAGACCGTGGCGGAACAGTTCACGGTGGAGAGAATGCCGATATAGTTGCGGGTGCCGATGCGGCCGTTGCCGCGGTCGTAGCCCTCGAAGGTGCGGCGCTCGGCCTCCGGCACCATCTCCGGAGGGGCGTTGTCGACGCAGAATTCGTGTTTCAGCGCCACGTCGAGAATGGCGAGGTTCTGCAGGTGGACATGCTCGCCGGGGCGGATCGCCCGCGTCGCATAGCCGATGATCTGGCCGTATTTCCGCACCGGCTCGTTTTCCGCGATGGGCGCGATCGCCACCTTGTGCCCGCGCGGAATGCGCTCTTCGGCGGCGATGCCGTTCACCAGCAGGCGACCGGCATCGACATTGGCGGGAACAACCCCGACATTGTCTTTCGCGTTGAGGACGAGCACGGGGGGGAGATCGGCGAGCATGGCGGCTCCTTCGTTGGGACCGGCGCATTATGCACTTTGTCTGCAAAAGTCAATATTGTGAATTGGCCTGCGCCTCGTGAAGGGTGGTCATGGCTCTCGCCATCAATTTGTCGTATGATTGATCAGTAATTGTATGATCATTTATGCGAAGCAAGGGAGGAAGCGTGGCGGACAAGGCAACAAGGCAGGCGCATCGGCCGTTGTCGCGCCGACCACGGGTGCGTCACAATGTGACCGCGGCGATCGGCGGCGACATCTGCAGCGGGCGTTTCCCGCCCGGTGCGGTGCTGCCGCGCGAAAGCGATCTGTGCGCTGCCTACGGCGTCAGCCGCACGGTCATCCGCGAATCGCTGAAGGTGCTGGAGACCAAGGGGCTCGTGCGCGGCCGGCCGCGGGTCGGCACACTCGTCTGCGATCGTTCGGAATGGAACGTGCTCGATGCGCAGATCCTCGAATGGATGGGGCCGGACGTGCTGTCGGCCGACCTTCTCGGCTCCATCCTCGAAGCGCGCCGCACCGTCGAGCCCGCCGCCGCCTTCCTTGCCGCCGCGCGCGCGACGGCGCAGGAGATCGCCGATCTCGAACGCGCCTGCGACGACATGGGCGATGCCGAGGGCGACCTCGAGGCCTTCACCGCCGCCGACACGCGCTTCCACGAGACCTTGCTGAAGGCCAGCCACAACCAGGTCTTCCATCAGCTTTCCTCGATCATCCATGCAGCCCTTTCCTATGCGCTGCACGCCTCCAACCAGGCGGCGGACAAGCGTGATGAAGCGCTCGGCGTACACCGGGATCTGGTCGATGCGCTGCGCCTGCGGGATGGCGCGCGGGCGGAAGCCTGCTCGCGCCGCATCCTCGATCTCGCCGCGCGCGATCTTTCCGGCCTGATGGGTCGCACCGGCGCGCCATGACGAACGACGCGGGCGCAAGATCCCGTGGCTTGAAGACGAACTGACGAGGGATGGAGACTCCATGAAGATCACGAAGCTCACGACCTATATTGTTCCGCCACGTTGGCTGTTCCTGAAGGTTGAGACGGACGAGGGCATCGTCGGCTGGGGCGAGCCGGTGGTGGAGGGCCGCGCGCTGACGGTGGAGGCGGCCGTGCACGAGCTTGCGGACTATCTCATCGGCAAGGATCCGCTTTTGATCGAGGATCATTGGCAGGTTATGTACCGCGCCGGCTTCTATCGCGGCGGCGCCGTGCACATGTCGGCGCTCGCCGGCATCGACCAGGCGCTCTGGGACATCAAGGGCAAGGCCTATGGCCAGCCCGTCCATGCCCTGCTCGGCGGCCAGGTGCGCGACAGGATCAAGGTCTATTCCTGGATCGGCGGCGACCGGCCCTCGGACGTCGCCAACAATGCCCGCGAAGTCGTTTCCCGCGGCTTCAAGGCGATCAAGCTCAACGGCTGCGAGGAGATGCAGATCGTCGACAGCTGGGACAAGGTGGAGAAGGCGGTGGAGACCGTCGCCGTCATCCGCGAGGCGATCGGCCCGCATGTCGGCATCGGCGTCGACTTCCACGGCCGCGTGCACCGGCCGATGGCCAAGGTCCTGGCGAAGGAATTGCAGCCCTACAACCTGATGTTCATCGAGGAGCCGGTGCTGTCGGAGAACCGCGAGGCGCTGAAGGAGATCGCCAACCATTGCGCGACGCCGATCGCGCTCGGCGAGCGGCTCTATTCGCGCTGGGACTTCAAGTCGGTGCTGTCGGACGGTTATGTCGACATTCTCCAGCCGGACCTTTCGCATGCGGGCGGCATCACGGAATGCCGCAAGATCGCGGCGATGGCGGAGGCCTATGACGTGGCGCTGGCGCCGCATTGCCCGCTGGGTCCGATCGCGCTTGCGGCCTGCCTGCAGGTGGACGCGGTGTCGCACAATGCCTTCATCCAGGAGCAGAGCCTCGGCATCCACTACAACACGGGCAACGACATCCTCGACTACATCTCCAACAAGGCGGTGTTCCACTATGCCGACGGCTTCGTGTCGATCCCGCAGGGGCCGGGCCTCGGGGTGGAGGTGGACGAGCAATATGTCATCGAGCGGGCGAAGGAGGGCCACCGCTGGCGCAACCCCGTCTGGCGCCATGAAGACGGCAGCGTGGCAGAGTGGTGAGCCCGCCGCATCGTCGATCCGGAGAGCTGGGCCATCCGCCGGGCTTTTTCCTTTCCTGGCCGTGGTGGACGCAGGCCCTCGTCATGCCTATGTCATACGGGCACACCGCAAAGGAGAGATTCATGCGCCCCATCACCGGTTTCGTCGTCGCCGCGCTCGCGGTCCTGTCGCTGGCAGGATGCAGCACGACTGCGGCGAACAACACGACCTACGCCCGCCCGCCGGCCTCGAGCGGCCTGCAGATTCCGCTGAACTGACACGCGTGCGCAGTTCCGGCCCGGTGCGGGAACTGCGCCTTTCTCATGTAGACCGAGCCGCTTCAGGCCTGCCGAAGCGGAAACTCGATCGCGGCGCGGTAACGCCCTTCGGCCGTCGGGCCTGAGGAGAGACGCCATCGATTGGCAAAACGCGCCTGCAGCCGGTCGGTGATGTTGCGCAGGCCGACGCCCATGCCCGGCGGCTTGCGGGCCATGCCGCCGCCTTCCGGCAGGTCGTTTTCGACGGTGAGGACCATGCGATCCCCCTCCCGGCGCGCTTCCAGCACAATGGTTACCGGTTTACGCGATGCCGCGACGCCGTGCTTGACGGCGTTCTCGATCAACGGCTGCAGGATGAGATTGGGAACCAGCGCGGTGGCGAGTTCATCGGGCAGGCGGATGTCGAACCGCAAGCGATCGGCGAAGCGCTCGCGTTCGATCTCGAGATAGTCGCGCTGAAGGGCGATCTCCTCGGCCAGCGGCACGTCATGCAGCGGGTCGAGCGAGAGCGTCGTCTGCAGGAAGCGCGACAGGGACAGGACCATGCGGTCCGCCCGACCCGCCGATCCCTCCTCGATGAGGCCCGCGACGGAATTCAGCGTGTTGAAGAGGAAATGCGGATTGAGCTCGTAGCGCAGCGCCCGCATCTCCGCATCCAGCTTGCGCCGCTCGGCATTGAGAAGCGAGAGCGCGGCGGCATAGAAGCCGAAGGTCGCGACGTTCCACAGCAGGCTCATGCGGAACTGCAGGATGGCTTCGTCGAACGTCGCGGCGATCGCAAAGCCGGGCATGCCGAGGCCGCCGGGCAGCAGGTGCGGCCCGAGGGCCACGACGGCCGTGACGTCGAAGGCCGCCTGGCCGACGGCAACCACCAGAACGGCCAGAACGCCGAGCCCGAGCGCCCTTTCCCGCGGCAGGCCGTGCAGCCGCTGGAGGATCTGCGCCAGCAGCAGCGCCAGCAGGACGCTGCTCAGCCAGCCGGGTGCAAGGATCAGGGCGCCGCCCGAGAGCAGCAGGAAATCGTTGATGAAGAGCGCCGTCCAGAGTGTGACGGCCAGGACGAGCGCTTCGCGCCCATGGATGATGCCGGCCATGCCTGCTCCCGAAACCGCTGCCTTTCGGGAACGCGTATTCGCCCCCTTCTTGCTATGCCCCGTAAGCGGCCCCGGGAAAATGTCCTTGTGATGTTGTTCACGAAAAAACCCGGCTTGCACATGGCAAGCCGGGTTTTCCTTCGATGCATGGCTTCTAAAGCGCGCCGCGATCTTTCAGATCCGTGCCTCACGCTTTAGGTCGTTGATTTTCCGCATGTCGTTGGCGCAAAGCCGCTGCACACTTTTGCACGACGTGCTTTTAGTGGCTGTCGGCCATGCGGGCGGCCTCGACGGCATCGGACTGCTCGAAGCGCACGCCGTTGAAGAAGGCGTTCAGCAGGACGGCGACGATGGAGGCGAGCACGATGCCCGATTCGATGATGGGATGGATCGCATGCGGCATCCACATCAGGTAGTTCGGGGCGAGCAGCGGGATCAGGCCGAAGCCGATGGAGACGGCAACCACGAAGAGGTTGTTGCGCGAGGACTTGAAGTCCACCGTCGTGAGGATGCGCACGCCCGTCGCGGCCACCATGCCGAACATCACGAGGCCGGCGCCGCCGAGGATGAAGGTCGGCACGGCCTCGACGAGGGCGCCCATCTTCGGGATCAGTCCGAGGACGATCATGATGATGCCGCCCGCGACGCAGACATAGCGGCTCTTCACGCCCGTGACGCCGACGAGGCCGACATTCTGCGAGAAGCTCGTATAGGGGAAGGTGTTGAACAGGCCGCCGATCATCGTGCCGATGCCGTCGACGCGCAGGCCCGCCGTCAGGTTCTGCTGGGAGACCGGCCGGCCGGTGATTTCCCCGAGCGCCAGGAACATGCCGGTCGATTCGATCATGACGACGATCATGACGAGCGTCATGGTGGCGATCAGCACGGGATCGAAGATCGGCATGCCGAAGCGCAGCGGCGTGACGACTGCGAACCACCCGGCATCGGCCACGCGGTCGAAATGCATCATGCCGAGGATCGACGCGGCGACGCAGCCGATGACGACGCCGCTGAGGACGGCGATGTTGCTGATGAGGCCGCGGCCGAAGCGGGCGATGGCGAGGATCGAGACGAGCACCAGCGCCGACAGCGCGATATGGCTCGGCTCGGCATAGATCGGGTTGGAAACGGTCGGCGCGATGGCAAAGCCGCTCGGAACCGCCGGGCCGCCGCTTTCCGCCAGCGTCTTCATCTGGGCGAGCCATTCGGCATGGGCCGGGTCGATCAGCTTGGGCGCGGTCGGGCCGAAGGGATTGCCGAAGGTCCAGTTGATGCCGACGCGCATCAGCGACACGCCGATGACGAGGATGATGGTGCCCGTCACCACGGGCGGAAAGAAGCGCAGCAACCGGCCCATCAGGGGCGCGATCAGGAGAGCGATGAAGCCGGCGCCGATAATGGCGCCGAAGATCATGCGCGCGCCCTCCGTTCCCGGCGTCATGGTGGCCATGGAGACCATCGGCCCGACGGAGGCGAAGGTGACGCCCATCATGACGGGCAGGCGGATGCCGACATGCCGGCCGAAGCCGAGCGACTGGATGATGGTGACGAGGCCGCAGACGAAGAGGTCGGCGGAAATCAGGAACGCGACATCCTGCGGGCTGAGCTGCAGCGCGCGTCCGACGATGAGCGGCACGGCGACGGCGCCGCCATACATGACGAGTACGTGTTGGATGCCCAGCGTTGCGAGCCTGCCCGCAGGCAGTTTCTCGTCCACCGGGTGTATGCTGGATGCGTCGCTCATGGATACTCCTCCCATCCCATCGACCTTCCGAATTCCCGTCCTCCAACGGGGTGCGCCATCTTTGGTAGAGCGACAGACGGTCGCAAGCATAGCCCGGCGATAAACACTTTACGGTTTTCTGGGGTAATCCTGCGAGGAAGCTGGTCCGCCGCGTGCCTGGGGCTTGCCGGATTCAGCTGGAATTTCATCGGTTTGGCACCGATCCGGCGCCCGATATGCGACGTGAGCCAGCCTTCATTTGACCGCAAGTCACCCGCTGCCGTCAACTGTTTCCTGCGCGGCATATGTGTATTTCCACGCCGCCACCGGAAGAGCGGGAAACAGGCCTGGAGAGAGGCGCCGTGCTGGAAAGCAGGAAGCCGCGCGCGCGAAGCGAGGCAGCGCCGCGGCGGGCCACCGGAGACCTGATCCGGCGGTCCCCGACCTTGCCGGCAGGCCGGAAAAGCAAAAGGCCTTCCGGTTTCCCGAAAGGCCTTTGGAATTCGAATGGTGGGCGTGACAGGCATCTAAGCAGCTCAATTCGCCTTTGTTTTTACTGTCTTTTTCGATTTAATTCCCTCACCGGAAATAAGGTGAGGGATTTCTATGTTCCCGATCTGGTCCGCGACGATGCGGCTGGCCTCGATGCCGAGCCGCTTCCTGTCGACCCCCTTGGTGTAGATTTCGGCCGTCGAGAGCTTCGTCCAGCCGTATTGCGCCAATAGCTGATGGCTTCCCGCGCCGCCCTCCGCCGCAAGCGTTGCACTGAGCTTGCGCAGTCCGTGCGCGGACTTGCTGACCCCCGCGTCGGTGCACTTCTCCTTGAACCAGTTCCCGAAGCTTTCCTTGGTGAAGGCTTTTCCCTGAGAGCTTTCGATCAGATGCAGGCCGCGCCGCGGCGTGGCGTCGATCATCTTCACCAGATCGTCTGATAGCTCGATCGATATCCGGTATCCGGTCTTCGCGGTGTCGATCGACATCACCCGGCCCTGAATGTGCTGCCGACCGATGACGGCAATATCCGACCGGCGCAGACCGGTCAGGAGCATCAGCTCCATTGCCAAACGCTCGGGCGTCCCGATCTCGTGCTTCGCGCGATACTTCCGCACATCGTCCTTGGTCCACGCCGGGAAGCCGTCGGTCTTGTAGGTCGGCAGCACGATATCGCCGGTCGGGTCGGTCGGGACGATCCGCATTCGCCTAGCCCATCCGAACATCCCCCGCATCACCTTAAGGAAGTTCGCGGCCAGCGCTGGCGTCTCGTGGCGCTTATCGACCGCTTCCTGGATGACGTCCTGCGTAAACCCGGTCAGCGCTGAGCGTGCGCTCGTTTTCAGAACCTTCACCATGATGAGGCGCTGCTGCTTCTGCGTCGCCGCGCTGTAGCCGGCCCATTTGGCGCTCTCGGTCGTGTATCGGTCCCAGAGCCACTGTAGCGTGCCCTCGTAGACCTTCGGAACGGGAAGGGGCGCGCCGCCCGTCAGCGCCGCCATATAGGCCGCCTTGAAGGTCGGATCGTTCGGGGCGGGGAGGCGGATGCGCTTTCCCTTGCCGATGCGGAAATAGAAGACCCACTTGTCATGGCGGGTCTTCTGCTTGTGAACGTGAAGGGGGAGTTTCCGGGGCATCCCGGATTCTTCACAGGACCGGGCGGGAGTAGTCAATTCCATCGCTCTTCTTCGGGGCGATGTCCGGCGCCGTCGTTCCGGCGTGCGGTATGATCGACACGACCGCATCCCCGATCTTGATATCAATGCGACAGCTGGTCTCGTTCGCGACTTCGGCGGCGCGCATCATGTCCTGTTTGCGGATGAGGGCAGGGGCTGACATGGATCAGTTCTCCCCGTTGTTCGACTTATCCACAGGGGCCTCGCCAAGCAGTGAGCGCAGGAAGATCATTAAGATTCGCTCCTGGTCAATATGGCAATTCCTGATGCTATCTTGGACGACGTCGTCGGCGAGCGCCCAACGGGCTTTTGCGCGGACGTCCTCGATCGTGCGGCAAGGGCAGCGCATGACCGCCAGTTCCGCTTCTTCCTTCCTGTCCCAGATGCCTTCTTCGTTGATGTGGCCCTCGTCCGTTATTCGAAACTCGGCGGTGGCGGCGAGGTGTGCTTCGATAAGATCGGTCAGCATTCCCCGTCCTCCAGCAATGCGTCGGCGACGGCCTACGCCTGGTTCAGTTCGTGCTCGGCTTGCTCGGCCAGAAGGTCGAGCGCCCACATGTCGCGAGGGTCCTTGAAGCCCTGCGCCGCGAGACGGAGGGCGTGGAGATAGGAACGGGCGGCACCGAAGGCATCTTCAAGACGCTGGCTAGGTGTCTGGGGCATCACACGCCCTCCGCCCGATCGAGGAAGGATTCGAGGAAGTCTATCGCCACCTCATAGGAGAGATCGCCCCGCTCTTGTCTGGCAGCCAGATAGCGCCCCTTGAGCAAGATTGCCTCGAAAGAGGTGGCGGGATGCAAGGCAATCGCGTGAATCAGTTCGATGCCGTGCGTCGAAAGCTCGTCGCCACCCTTTTCCGCAAACTCCGGGCTATCGTCATCATGCTCGTCCAGCAGCGCGCAAAACCGCGTCTCGTTGTCGATATGCTGGTTGATCAGGGCAAGCAGGTCTTCGCGCTCCCGAGCCTCTGCCAGGGCGATAGCGCACACCGCGTTGATGGTCTCGACGCTGTAGTCTGCGGCCATCGATCCAAGGCAGGTTTGCGTGGTGTGGTGCAGGAAGAAATCCTGCAGCGATTTGATGGGCTGGTCGGCAACCGCCGTTTCCAGCTTGCAGAGCGGGTCCTGGTATGGGTCCGCTTCGTCATCGTCCATCGGGCGCTGCGCGACGTAGAGCGGAAGCCACTTGGCGAACAGGTCGGCGATGACGGAGGGCTGCGGGTCGAAAAAGAAGGTTTTCATTCCGCCGCCCTCCGTTCTGCGTCGGCCTTCATCCAGCCAAGAGCGGCTTTCATCATGGCAGGGATGCGTGGAGTTTCGCCGGCCTCGTAGTCTTCGATGGCGAATTCCAGTGCCTCCATCGCCTCGCCGAGGGTTTCAGCCGGACGGTCCCACTCTTCGAGCACTTCGATCTTGTCCCAGTAATCGACGGGGATATGATCGTCTTCGCCTCGGTCCTCGGCCTCCGACTGCTTCGCGAGGTGGACGTATTTCACGGCCTTGTAGCGCAGGATCGCGGTGTTGAGCGAAATGTCAGCCATCACGCAGCCTCCACTTCCGAGACTTCAACGCTGAGATGCGCGGTGGCCGCGACAAAGGCCGGAAGGTCTTCCGCGTAATACGCCGCCCGCTGGATCAGCAGCCATGCGCGATCCTCGGCTTCCTCGGGCGTAGTCGGCTTTGCATCCTTGGCGACCTGCTCGACGAGTTCAATGCAGCCGTTGAGATGGTCGAGAAACACATCGCCGATCTCGCCGGCCGCGTTGTACAGATTTCCACTCGTGAAACGCCCTTGGTTCAAGAACGCGCAAGCCGTTTCGTCCAACGCGAAGAACAGGGCGAGGAGCGCGCGCAGTTCCTTCATCGAGAGCTTCCGCAGTTCCTCGACGGTGAGGAGATGTGTGATCTCGGGTTCGGTGGTGCCCATGATGAGCGACGAGATTGAGGGCACAGCCTCGCCCCCGGCCGGAATCGGTCCGTTCATGACTTCTCTCCATTTTCCTGTTGGGTGGTGCCGGCTAGGGCCGGTCTGTCATTTCTGAATTTGTGCCACGGCGGCGCGGTTTACTCGCGCCGGATCAGCCGGCGGCGGTGTCGGTTTCCGCGAGATCGGCGAAAAAGCGGACGACATTGGCCACGTCCTTGAGATAGCGCGCCGAATTCGTGAGATTGGCCATATGGTTGTCGACCTGCGCACGCTTCAGCATCAACTCGTCGAGCAAGCTCTTTTCGGCCGCTTCTTCCTGGTTGATCAGCCCATTCTCCAGTTCATAGGCGATGCCGGCATCGTCGATCTGGCGGCAATGCTCGACGTGGGATTTCATCCAGCGGTACTCGGCCTCAAGGACCTTCTCGATATTTTCGAGACGGATCAGCGCCGTTCGCAGAATTTCTTGCGCGCTCGAATCGGCTGCCTGCGGCATTTCAATCTTTTTCGGGACGTTCATGATGTTTTCCTCGGGGGCATGGCTTAGGGGTTGGCCTCCTCAATTTGAGGGGTGCCTATTCGTTCTTGACCAGCTTCAGGCGCCCTTGGCCCTGCCGCTCGGCGACATAGGTCTTGGCCTTGCTCAACAGGCCGTTTTCCATGCAGTGGCGGGCCTTGTCGGGGTCGAAGAGGCGAACCGCCTTCCCCCCGATATCGGCGCGTAAGCCGAATTCCATCGCCGCGCCCATCTTCTTCAGACGGTTGCCGAGCCAGAGTGTGCCGCACTTCAAAGCGGGCAGTCCGAATTGCTCCCAGATATGCCGAGCGGTGACGCCGGTGCGTTGGATGGCGTCCGGCCGCACCTTCTCGCGCAGGTCGGAGAGTTCACGGCGCATGGCATCCAGATCGGCGTGGACCGGCTCAAGCTCCTGCCGGACGACGACGCCAGCGTTGCGCTTGATCATCCCGCCGAGCATGGTGCGCGTGGCCTGATCGAATTCAACGTTGCCGGTCAAATGGCCCCGGCGCCAAGCAACGAAGACCTTGATCAGCATGTGCCGAACGGCCGGGGCCTTCTCGGCATCGGAAAGAGAGGCGACGAGCAACGCCTGCTCTTCTGAAAGCCAATATTCGATGACCTCCGACTTGCGCCCTCTACCAGACGTCACGACTTTGACGCCGCGCCGCACGGCGCCAAAGGCTTCAAGCTCAGCCATGTTTCGGTCGATCAGTTCACGAATGACTCGTGGACGTTTGAAACCAAGACGGTGCGCGAGGTCGAGATCAAGGGTGCAGGGCTCGCCATCATAAACGGACAGCTCGACGTCGGCGACGGAGAAGGACGAGACGTTCATCGCGTGCCCTCCATTGCCCGGAGCATGTCGCGGGCATTGTCGAGCGCAGCACGAGCCGCCAGCGCAACAGCCGAAACCCCGTGCCCGACGTCGCCGCCTATGCCGTCGCCGGTCTTGTCCAGCGCGGTCAGCAGGTCGAAGGCGGTTTCGATCTCGTCGCGGAGTTCGGCGAACTTGGGGAGGGTGCCCCCCGTAGGCTTGGCGGACGGAGAGGGGATATTCCGCGCCGGAATATCGGTTGTGGCGGCGTGGACATGAAGATCAATGCCGAGGATGGCCTTGAGCGCCAGCACTGACTTGGACCGCAGCACCACGCTGCGCTCGATACGATCGACTGTCTGCTGGGAGGTTCCCGCCTTTTCAGCCAGGAAAGCCTGAGACCATCCATTCGCCTCGCGCGCCGCGCGGATGATCGGCCCGTCCGTCGTCGGCGCGAGGTGGATGATGTCGGCGGCGGATTGATGTGCGTTCATGGCTACTCCATCGAGCTGATGAAGCGTTAATTATCCCTGAACGGATAGGTGGTCAAGCAGAAATTATCCGCGAACGGATTAGAACGGTGGCGTTTGCCAAATGTACGGCTTCACCCATTCAATCGGATGCACGTTTTCTACCGGAATGTCGGTGAGGTCGGAGGCGCGAGGGGACGTCAACGTCCACTTCCCCTCTGAAGAGCCGCGCAGGATCTTCCTAATGATGAAGCGACCGTCCGGCAGTTCCGCGACGACCACGCTGCCCACTCCGTCGGCAGGTTGGGTCGGATCACCAAAATATATGACGGCATGAGCTGCGAACTCGGGGAGCAGCGTATCCGATGTGACACGAACCGCAGTCAATTTTTTGTACGCAGTTGGGGGCTTTGGTGCCCACATCTGGTCAGCACGGTCAATCCAGCGAATTGTCTGCGCCTCTTCGATCACGCCGCGGACAGGCATCAGGTCGAACTTTTCCGAAAGGCCATAGACCTCATTATAGAGATCAGAAAGGCTGTCTCGGTGATCGCCTTCAGGTGCGGTTCCCTTTGTCCAGCGATTGACAGTAGACTGGCTAACCCCCAGCCGCTCAGCGACTTTTGTCTGGGTCCATCCAGGCATAGCGAGAAGTGAGATCAGTTTTTCGTTTATAGACATGGGGTTACAATATCCGTGATTGGATGGCGTTTCTATTTCCTTTCACGGATAATCGATATTGCCTAACTATCCGCGAACGGATATGGTTAGCGCGCTATGAACAACATCCGTTTTATCCGAACCCAAGTTTTCAAGATCAGCCAGGCCGAGTTCGCTCGGATCGCTGACACCGGCCAAGCGGTCGTTTCGCGATGGGAGAAGGGCGACACCTCGCCCTCTCTGGAACAACTTCGACGGATCCGTGAGGAGGCGCGTAGGCGTGCCCTTGCTTGGGACCATGATTGGCTCTTCGGTGCCGCCCCGGTGTCCGCATGAGGCCGCCCCTGAACCTCCCCGCCGCCGACGACGTCACGCGCGCCGCCATGTGGCTGGCTGACATCGCCCGTTGGCCGGAATCCCCGGCAGACCTCCTGATCCACCGCTTCGACTTGAAGGTCTGGCAGGCCCGCAAGGCCGTCGAGAAGGCCCGGAAGATGCAGTTGCTGCGGCGGGTATCCTGATGGGCGCCTTTGCGGAATGGCAACCCCGCTATGCCGAGCACGGCATTGTCACCTTCCCCGTCGTCGTCGACGAGAAACGGAAGAAACCCGCCATCCAAGGCTACCTAAAGATCGGCCTGCCGACGAGCGGCCAACTGGTGATGAAGTTTCCCGAGCACGACGCCCTCGGGCTGGCGTGCAAGCGGAACCGGATTTCCGTTCTCGACGTCGACACGACGGACGAGCGTGAACTTGCGGATGGACTCGCACGGCACGGCCAGACGCCGTTCATCGTCCGCAGTGGGTCTGGGCATTTCCAGGCTTGGTATCGCAACAGCGGTGAGAGCCGCCGAATCCGTCCCGATCCGACTCGGCCGGTCGATATTCTCGGCAACGGCTATGTCGTCGCGCCGCCGTCAATGGGCGCTCGTGGCAGATACCAGATCATTCAGGGCAACATGGACGATCTCGACCGCCTGCCGAAGATGATCAACGTCGCCCCGATCACCGGCCGCGGCGAGGATTTGTCCGCACGCAAGACGCAATCCGGTCCCGACCTCGCCGGCATGCACCAAGGCTCTGGCCGCAACAACACCTTGTTCAGCCGCGCTCTTCGCCAAGCGCACGTCGCATCAACCAAAGAGGAGCTTATCCAGATGGTTTCCCAGGCAAACCAGCAGTTTGCTCAGCCGTTGCCTGCCGACGAGGTGCTGAGCGTCTCGCATTCCGCGTGGAAGTACAAGGAGGCCGGCCGGCTCATGGTCACGGGCGGCGAGGCAACCGCCGTCATCTTCCAGAGCGATATCGACCATCTCTGGGACCAGCCGACAGCCTTGTCGCTTCTGGTGCGGCTCCGGCTCGCCAATGGGCATCGCAACGGCGAGCCTTTCCCGCTGACCAGCGGCATCGCAGCGAAGCTCAACATCAGCAAGGACACTTACCTCGCCGCTCGGAAAGTCCTTATCGACCGGTTCTTCCTTGAGATCGTCCACCCCGGGGGCAGGGGTCGTCACGACCAGCCGTTGGTGAGGCTGATGTGATGAAGGGGGGAGGAAGGCAGGAGAAGAGGTGTCTTAGTTATGTTGTGTCGAGATTTTCGACCCTAAGACTTCCCCCTCATTTGGAGGGCGGCATGACCATCGCGCTCTCCACGATCGACAAACTTGGGAAGCTTTTCCCTCGCCTGGCGAGCGATCATGACGGCGAGGTCGTTGCAACAGCTCGGGCGATTGTTCGGACGTTGGCGTCGGCCGGTGCCACGCTTCACGACATCACCGCCGAGATGCAGCCGAAGGTTCGCGTTCAGGAGCGTGTCGTCTACCGGGACGCTCCGAAGCCGAAGCCGAAGGCAAGTCGGAAGGCGAAGAAGGCGTCTCCACCGCCCGAGCCTCCGCCGCAGGCGACACGCGGCAAGTTTGTGCCCTACGAGGAGGTTTTGAAGTTCGGGCCTCAACTTCTCGAACTCGATCTGAACGGTAAGGAAATGGACTTCGTCCTGCAAATCCTGACCTGGGCCGAGACCTACAAATCCAAGTTCACGCTGACCGCAAAGCAGGCTGGTTGGTGGCAGCGCTTGTTGGTCGAGAACGATGTTGCCACACCTGAAGGACCAGCAGCATGAGCACCACTGTCGGGAAAATGAAGATCCAGATTGCCGGCGAGACCAAGGCGAGGTTGGCAGCCGAGCAGAGGGCGAGCGACGCGGAGGCGCGGGCCGAGGCGGCGGAGAAGCGGGAACGCAATTTGGACGGGGAGCTTCGGCGCCTTCGCTCGCGAGTGTCCGAGCTGGAAGCGCTCACCGCTTCGACAGGGAGGGCCGCGTGATCCTCCTCGACCTCATCAAACTCAAAGGCCGCCTTTGGTGGCGGAGGGTAACACTATGACCCCGATCCTGAACATCACGCGCAACGACGACGGGCAATACCAGATCACCGACCCGAACGGGAAGTTGGTCGAGGGGCCGTTCGATACCAACGCTGCGGCGTGGAAGGCTCTCGACAGGCTGGACAGCGAGGCCGCTTTGCCGAAGCGGCGCAAGAACAAGCCCGTCCTCTGGGGTAAGCCGGAAACCAACTCGAAGAAGACGCGTCGGAAGGAGAAGCGGCAGAAGGAGCGAGCCGACCACAAGATGAAGGTTAACGCGGCAAAGGCCGTCGGCTGGGTTCGTGGCGTCGCCGCGGTCAAGTTCGATCCGGCCGGCGAACGGGCCTACCGAGACCACAAGCTCGGCACCTTCGGGGCGGCATCCGAGGTCAAGCGGATCGATCCCGCTGAATACCTGGCTGCCAAGGCGCGAGGCGAAGCTTGAACCGCAAAACCGTCAACATCTACAAGGTGACGCGGGAATGCGGCGTACGGCTGGTCGCTTCGCGGGAGCATAGCCCCGCCAGCCGCCGGCCGTTCGACTGTTTTTGCAAGCCGACGGTCCGGGAGATCGGCCAGCGTTGGGGAGAGGGGCACTTGCGCCTGGTTCTCATGCTCATGACAGGCACACGCGCCAACGCCCGCGGGCTTTATGCGGACATGATGAAAGCCGTTGCCCGGCTCCTCGCCGGCAATCCCGACCTGATTCGCCGGCCGTCCCTGGTCGACGAGTTCAACACCATCGACCTTGGTCGTCTGCGCAGTCAGGCGAAGGCCATGCGGTGCGGAGTGCCGACGAGCGACGTGTTGCTTGTCCTGCTGTCGGTAAAGTTCAAGGCCGTGGCGAGCGGCGAAGCAATCGAGACAGGAGAAGAGGCATGAATTTCACGGACTGGACGGCCAAGCTGGTGAAGGACCGGATCATCGAAATGGCAGACACGCTGCGCATGGTGCCGGCAGTGAAGGGGCCGAAGAGCTACGGGAATGCCATGCCAGAGGGCGTCAGGCAGCGTTCGGAGGCTTTCGGGTATCACAAGGCCACTTATCGAGAAACCGCGTCAGCGGCTGCCCTCTGGCGAATGGAGCAATGCTTCGGGTGGATAAATTCTCTGCCCGACCAGTCTGACCGTGAACTTCTTTACGGCTGGTCGTTCGAAAAGGTGCGAACCGGGCGCTCTCTGGCCGACTTCGCCGAAGAAAATGGCATGAACGAGAGAAAATTGCTCCGGGCTGTAATCGCTATCTGCCAGCGGATTGCCGATCGCCTAAACCAAGAGAGGCAAATTCGGCTTTCGGCCCTGGATTGCGCCGTGTCCGAAAATGCGTTTGAACTCACGTCAACAACGGTACCGTCCGAGAAATGCGCCACACACTGGCGAGCGTCGGACGGAAGGCCGCACATCGACCCTGCTCTGCCGAAAAGCCGAGTAATCGACCCCCGGAAGATCCGGGCGCGGCATTCGGAAAAGAACCGGAGCCTCGGGGCACGCTAGGAATCCAAGGGGAAGCCGCTACGCCTGAATCCATAGCCTACTGGCCGGCGTACTTCTCTTTCATCTGCCGCCCAACGCGGGCGCCGAGGGCGAATGCTTCTTTCTTCAGCCAGCGCTCAGCGGATGCTTTGCCGTCGCGAGCCACACGGCGTCGATATTCTCGCTCTAGCCGCGGACGATGGCTATCCATAATGCGCTGTCCCTCAGCCCGCGCTTGGCGCTCTGCCTTGGCAGACATGGACCGATTTGACTGGCGAATTTTTCGCTTTTTTTTCGTGTCAACTTTCGGTTCGAGGCGCTTTTTATTCTCGCCCTTGCTATGCGGTTGAGTAGTCACCGTTCTGTTGTCGAGATTGGGTTCGGTAGGACTCTCAAGCCCTTCGACTGCCAGGGATGGCGATGGAAGTGCTACAGCTACGCTGATCAGGATCGCTGAAAGTGCAAGACGTGACAAATCATTTCTCCTTCTATGGCCGAAGATGGTCACAGTTGGGTCGATTTCGAGGTCGCGAGCCTACTTTTTGCTTGAGGATAGGAAAATTGCAAGTTTGGACAGTGGCGGTGGCACCGATCTACTGATTGGACAACCATCCATGAGACCGGCCGGTATCGAGCCTCGCCCATTCCAAAGCCCATCGGGAAGGCGGCCATGCCAATGTTAGGCGGTCGTGAAGGCCGCGGGATGTACGCAGCCGTTCCTTTCCGACCCCATACGGCATAGCCGTAACCTTGGGAGCAGCTTCCAAGGCAAAGTCCCAAGGCATAGCGCCAAGAGAGCCCGTCCCGGTCTGTCACCCGGTGGCGGGCTTTCGTTTCAGGAGAGAGAGAAGAGCGGGATGGTTCTCATCATTCGCCCTCTTTGCGGCAAATCGAGGCATGAAGGTTTTGCTCGGCATCACTTGCCGTTTGGCTTTTCCGGTTTCGCTGATGGTTTCAGCCCGGGGTCGTCATCGACCGTCTTACCTGGCTTTGTGGGTTCCTTCACGTCCTTAAACGGATCGTTGTTCGGTTGGAGCCCGATACCTGTGCCTGTGTTGGTGTCTGTTGATGTACCTGTTGAGTTTCCCATGTTGGTACCTCCCAATTTTAGCCACCAGATTATGCAACGCAAGATCGCAGGAGTCGATAGGCCTAATTCCAGCGCGCGCATCTCCGTCGTACGCTGGTAGGTCGTAGGGACTGGAACGCCCTACGGCCATTCATTACAGCCCGGCCACCTTGCGGAGATCGTCGTTCATTCGGCTCTGCCAGCCTTTGCCCGTCGCCTTGTAGTGCTCGACGAGATCGGGATCGAGGCGGATGGTGATTGGTTTTTTGGTGACCTCGGCCTTCGGCCGGCCGCGTACGGCCTTCTCCATCTTCTCCGCAATATCGGGGAAGACCTCCTTGAAGGGTCGGGCGGATTTCATCTCCTCCTCGGTAAGAGGAGGATTATCGGATACTGCGTCCCAATCGTCTTTCGTATAGCCGCGGCCTGGATGAAACTGCTCGCGGGGTCTGTACTTGATAACCATCAGATCAGGTTCCTTTCGTCTTCCCGGGCCGGGCGCATCGAGATAACCGAAAGCGCCTCGGTGCCGAGGGTTACGAAGATCACGACGACGGTGCCGTCTGCGAGACGACCGATAGCCTTGGACCGCCCATGCTTCGCAGGGACGACGACCGAGGCAAGGAAGAACTCGAAAGACAGTGCAGCGAAATCGAGACTGTGTTTCTCGATGTTGGCGATGCGCTTCGGTTCGTCCCATACGATCTTCATATAATGTACGTACGATAAATCCCGCGAATGTGCAAGGAATATTTGTACGTACGGAAATCATTTTTGTACGTACAGGTAGGCGATGCCGTCACGCCCTCCCGCCCACCGTCCGCCGATGCAGGGTGACCGGCAGCAACACCCGCTAGTGCGGATCGGCAGGATTGTCCTGAACTATACTTGGTGCGAATTGGTGGTAGTCAATGACAGACAGAGACGACGAGACCGGCCGCTTCCTGCCTGGCAACAGGTTCTGGGAGGCGCGTTCCTCGCATGGCCGCAATCCGATCTTCGCAAAGCCTGAGGATCTGTGGGCGGCTGTGGTGGAATATTTCGAGTGGGTAGAAGCAAATCCGCTCTACGAGGAGAAGGTCTTCAACGGCAAGGATGGCATTGTGCGCGCCACCATCGCGAAGATGCGCGCAATGACGATTTCCGGGCTGTGCGTCTTTCTCGATATCGCCCGCGGTACATGGGACGGTTATCGCGAGCGGCCCGATTTTATGCACATCGTCACGCGAGCCGAGGAAATCATCCGAGATCAGAAGTTTTCCGGCGCCGCCGCTGACCTCCTCAATGCCAACATCATCGCCCGCGACCTTGGCTTGGTCGACAAGCAGGATGTTGATCAGAAGACGAAGCTTGAGGCCGGCGATAGCCTGACCGAGCTGCTGAACACGATCGCCCAGAATGGCAAGCGCATCACTGACCGCTGATCAGTTCCTCGATCCGCGCTGGAGGTTATCGAACCTCTACTACATCACGGACAAGACGGGAACGAAGATCAAGTTCGAGCCGAACGAGAGCCAGCTTGCGTTCCTGAACGAGACGACGGCGCTCAACATCATCCTGAAGGCCCGGCAGCTCGGGTTCACGACGCTGTGCTGCCTGATCTATCTCGACGCCTGCCTGTTCCATCCGAACACCAGGGCGGGCGTTATCGCGCACCGGCTCGACGACGCCAAGGTCATCTTCCGGGACAAGATCAAGTTCCCGTATGACAGTCTGCCGGATCAGCTCCGGGCGCGCATCAGGTCGACGCAGGACAGCGCGGACACGCTGACGTTCAGCAATAACTCGTCCATCCGCGTTTCGACGTCGATGCGCTCTGGCACGCTGCAGTATCTGCACGTCTCCGAATTCGGGAAGATCTGCGCGCAGTTTCCGGAGAAGGCGCACGAGATCGTCACAGGTGCGCTCAATGCCGTGGCGCCGGGCCAGTTCGTCGTGATCGAGAGCACAGCGGAAGGGCAGGAGGGCGCCTTTTTCGACATGACGTCTCGGGCGATCGAGATGAAAAACTCCGGAGCCGCACTGACGGAGATGGATTACAGCTTCCATTTCCATCCGTGGTATCGGGACAAGACATACCGGCTCAATCCGTCCGGCGTGACGATCACGGAAGAGGATGAGCGGTATTTCGACAGCCTCGCGGCCAGGGGCATCGTTCTCGATGATTGGCAGAAGGCCTGGTACATCAAGAAGGACGTTACGCAGGCCGGCGACATGAAGCGGGAATTCCCGTCCTTTCCGGAAGAGGCCTTCGAACAGGCGCTGGAGGGCGCTTACTTCTCCGTCGAGATGGACATCGCCTACAAGCAGCAGCGCGTCGGCGGCTTCCCGGTCGATCCTCGTTATCCGGTCAACACCTTCTGGGATCTCGGCCGCAACGACCTCAATACGATCTGGCTGCACCAGTACATCGGTGGGCATCACCGTTTCGTCGGCTACTACGAGAACAGCGGCGAGTGGATCGGCCATTACGTCAACTGGCTGAACGACTGGAAGCGTGACCGCAATATCCAGTTCGGAGAACACTACCTGCCGCATGACGGTGACCGGCAATATCTCTGGATACCTGACGGCACACTCGACGTGATGTCCAAGCTGAACTTCCGGCCGAACATCGTCGATCGCGCTACCTCGGAAATCCAGCAGATCAACCAGGCACGGCCGTTCTTCCACAAGTGCCAGTTCGATGAAGCTGGCTGCTCGGTGGGCCTGAAGCGCCTCAAGGCGTTCCGGAAGGAATGGGACGACCTGAGAGGCATGTGGAAGGACAAGTCGCGCCACGACATCAATTCGCACGGCGCAAAGGCGTTTCTGACCTTCACGGCCTCCGGGTTCCGTGAGGACGAAATTACAGTGCAGGCAACGCAGCGTGACCGTCACCGTGAACGGTTCGCCTCCAGAGGTGAAAGCGAAGGCTCATGGATGACAGCATGACAGGCCTTGCGAAAGGCAAGCCGGTTCCGCAGCGCTTCAAGGATTGGTTCATCAACGACCGGAACCATACCGAGAAGTGGCGCGAGGAGGCGAAAGAGGATTACGAGTTCGTCGCCGGCCGGCAGTATTCGGATGACGAAATTGCGGCGCTCAAGGCGAAGAAGCGCCCCATCGTCGTCTTCAACCGCATCCAGCCGATTGTGGACAGCGTCTATGGCCAGGAGATCGGCAACCGCCGTCAGGTCAGCTATATCCCGCGGGAAATGGGCGACGTGAAACCGAACGAGCTTATGACCGGCGCAGCGGAATGGTTCCGTGACCAGGCGCATGCCGAAACGCATGAAAGCGATGCCTTCCTCGACATGCTGATCTGCGGCATAGGCTGGACGGAAACCCGCATCGACATGGAGGAAAACCCGGCCGGGACGCCGGAGATCAACCGCGTCGATCCGATGGAGATGTTCTGGGACTACGACGCCAAGCGTCGAAACCTCTCTGACGCGCGCCGCGTGTGGCGGGCTCGCCGCATTCCGGTTTCCGAGGCCAAGGCCATGTTCCCGGGCTTCGCCAAGGCGCAGCTTGATGCACAGTGGACCATGGTGCGCGATCGGCAGGAAGTCGAGAGCGCGCCGGAGACGGACGACGGCGGCGAGGATTCGGGCGACGAACTGGTGACCCTCGTTCACGCGCAATGGATCGAGCGCGAGGCCTATTACATCGCCGAAGACCCGATGAGCGGGCAGCAGGGCGAATTCAGCGTCGAGGAATACCAGACCACCAACAAGCGGATGAAGCAGTTGATGGGGACCGAGATGCAGGGCGCGCGTCTGATGCGCAAGGTCCGCAAACAGGCCTTCCTCGGGGAGGTGGTGCTGTCCTATGGTCCGGCGCCGTGCCCCACGCAGTTCTCCTTCGTGGCCATCACCGGCAAGCGAGACCGCAACAAGGGCACCTGGTACGGCCTCGTGCGCGGCATGAAAGACCCGCAGCGCTGGGCCAACAAGTGGCTTAGCCAGATGATGCACATCATGAACAGCAACGCCAAGGGCGGGCTGCTGGCCGAGAAGGGCGCGTTCAGGAACCAGCGACAGGCAGAGGAAAGTTGGGCCGATCCGTCCGCCATCACATGGATGGAGGATGGTTCGATCCAGCAGCAGCGCATAAAGGAAAAGCCGCCCGCGCAGTTCCCGGCCGGCTTCCAGCAACTCACCGAGTTCGCGATTTCATCGATCCGGGACACCTCGGGTGTTTCGGTCGAAATGCTTGGTCTTCGCGAGGCCGGACAGGCCGCCTCGCTGGAAATGCAGCGCCGGCAGGCGGGCATGACGATCCTGCAACCGTTCTTCGACGCGCTGAAGCACTATCGCGAGCTGCAGGGCGCGGTGATGCTCTATTACATTCAGAACGATCTTTCGGACGGCCGCCTGGTCAAGATCGTCGGTGACGACAACGCGCAATATGTGCCGCTGATCCGGCAGGCCACGTCGGAATACGACATCATCATTGATGATGCGCCGACCAGCCCGAACATGAAGGAAGCTGCCTGGGCGACCATGATGCAGCTCCTGCCGGCATTCGGCCAGATGATCCCGCCGCAGATGATGGTGACGCTGCTCGAATACTCGCCGCTGCCGTCGAACGTAGTCGAGAAGCTGAAGCAGCAGGCGCAGCAGAGGCAGGAACAGCAGGCGCAGGCGCAGCAGCAGCAAATGCAGGTTGCGCAGCAGCGTGAGGGCGCCGAAGTCGGCAAGATCGAATCCGAGACCGAGAAAAACAGGGCAACGGCGCTCAACCAGGCGTCTCAGGTCGAGTTCGAAAGGGCAAGAATGGCGACGGACATGCTCCAGATGTTCGCCGCTCCACAAGGGCAGCCAGAAAGGGCAATTCAATGAAGCAGTCCGAAGAGGATTTCGTGAATGAAGGGTTTTCCAGTGAAGAACTGGAGGCCATCAGCGCCGCCGGAACCGAACCGGTGGTGGAAGAGCCGGAGATCACCGCGGAAACTCCGCCGCCGGCCGAGACTGCCCCGGAGACACCAGGACCTGAGAAGGTTGATATCCGTGCTTTGCAGGAGGCCAGAGCGAGCGAACGCCAGCTGAGGGCAGAACTTGCCCGGCATGCCGAAGAGCGCGCCCGTCTTGACGAGCGGGTCAAGCTGCTCTCTGCCGCGATGCAGAGCCGCGCGGTCGATCCGGAGCCGAAAGTCCCGACATTCGAGGAAGACCCGTTCGGGAACATGGAACACCGGTTCCAGGGCACCAACAAGCAGATCGAGACGCTTCAAGCCGAACTGAAGGCGTTCCGGGACGCCGAGGCGCAGCGCGCGCAACAGTTCCAGGTCCAGCAAGAGCGGCAGGCGATCGTCAACCGCGCGCAGCTGATCGCGAACAAGGCGGCCGAAAAGCACCCCGACGTGAACGACGCGGTTCAGCACGTCGTCAACGCCTCCGTGGCCGAGCTGCGCCGCCGGCTTGAGGCCGGCATGATCCCGCCCGAGCACTATGAAGAGGCGGTGCATAACCATTTCACGGCGCTTTGCTCGCAGGCGCCGGAAGATCCTGACCAGTTCGCGGACTACATCCGCCGGCACGCCCGCTACTGGGACTGGCAGGGCGCGAAAACGCCGGCCGCCGGTCAGCAGTCCGTCCAGGACCTCGCCGCGCGCCAGGAGCGCCACATGAGCCTTTCCGGCACATCCGGCGGCGAGGCTCCGAAGCCTCTCGACGCCAAGGCGCTCGCCACCATGTCGGACAAGGAATTCCAGGCCCTCATGCACACCGTGCAGGGCCGCAAGCAGGTTGAGCAGATCATGGGCGGGTAATTGCCCTTCCCGCCCTGACGGCCCACGCACAACGGCCTTAAACTTGCTGCTTCGGGGCGCGGCCCGTTATCCGCGCGCAGCCCGCGCACCACGGCTTTAAAGTGGCCTGCTTCGCCTGCCAGCGGCGTCACAGTTTGGCGATCACCCCAAATTTTCCAGTCCTTTCAAGGATATAGAAATGGCAAACACCACGTTTGGCGTCAACGACGCCTTGGCGGTGAAGCTGTGGGCGCGTCGTCTCGAATACGATATCGTCTATCGTACCGACATCTCCGCGCTGATCGGCGAATCCTCCAACTCCATCATCCAGCTCAAGACCGAGACCTCCAAGGAGTCCGGCGACCAGGTCACGTTCCCTCTGATGAAGGAACTGATGGGCGACGGCTTCACCGAGGGCGAAATTGCTGAAGGCAACGGCGAAAGCCTGTCGCTCTACAGCGATGCGCTGGTCATCAACGAGCTCGGCCACGTCGTCAAGATCCCGAACAAGGGTCGGTCGATCGACGCGCAGCGCGTTCCCGTCAACCTCCGCGAGGCGGCCCGCTCCGGCCTTCGCACATGGAAGGCGAAGCGTATGTCCGTCACATTCTTCAACCATGTCTGCGGCTATACCCCGGAGACGCGGCCGAAGTATCGCGGCAACAATGCCATCGTCGCTCCGTCGCGGCAGTTGTTCGTCGACACGGGCAACAACAACTCGGACGGTGACGAAAACCTCGCCTCCGATGACGTGTTCTCGCTCAAGTACGTCGATTTCGCCCGAGAAATGGCGGAGACGGCCGCAAGCCCGATCCGGCCCATCAACGTCGAAGGCGTGGACGGCGGCCGTGACATCAGCGGCGGCAAGTACGTCATGTACCTGCATCCGTACCAGGTAACGGACCTGCGCACCAAGACGGATACGGGCCAGTGGCTCGACATCCAGAAGGCTGCGCTGGCGGGCGGCAGTTCGTCGAAGAACCCGATCTATACGGATGCTCTCGGCGAATACAACAACGTCATCCTGCGCAAGGCGAACCACGTCACCCAGGGCGTCAATTCGTCCACGGGCGTTGCGGTGGCCAACACGCGCCGTGCGGTCCTGCTCGGCGCTCAGGCGGCTGTCGTCGGCTTCGGCAAGGGCAACGGCCCGACGACCTATGCCTGGAATGAAGAGCTGATCGACCACAAGCGGCAGCTCGAAGTGTCCATCATGAGCATGTTCGGCCTGAAGAAGACCCGCTTCGACAACCAGGACTTCGGGACTGTCGTCGTGTCTTCCTACGCCGCTGCTCACACGTAAGGAGGGACGAAGATGCCGACCAATACCCGCGGCTCTACCGCCCGTGACGACAGCAAGCAGCTCATCCACTATCTGCGGAAGGGACTTGCCTACAACTCCGGTGCCGGCCCCCACCTCGTGGGGACCATTCCTGCCGGCGCTCTCATCCTGAAGCCGTCCTCGGGCGTGCATGTCGTGACAGCGGCAAATGCCGGCACGAACAAGCAGGCCGACGTTGGAACGCTCGCCACCGCTGACCTCTTCGGTACGGACCTGTCGCTCGCCGCGACGAATTTCGTTCCGCTGGACGAAGCGGTGGGCGGCTACCGCGTGGCGGCCGATACGGAGATCTACGTAACGCTCGACATCACCGGCAGCGGCAGCACGGCCGGCGATTTCGAGTTCGTGATCGCGTTCATCCCGGACAATGACCGGTAATGGACCTCGCGTTCATGACCTTGTGGGAGGCGGGTTATTTCCTGCCTCCTGCAGATCCTCCCAAGCCTGAAAAAACCGTCCTCAAGGGGCACTGCCAGCACTGCGGGAAGAAGGTCGGCAAGGGCCTTTTTCGGCATGAGAAGGCGTGCGCAAAGGTGAAGCGATGACGATCACCGTTGTCACGGGCGGCCCGATCGGTCCCGGCATCGACGTCAGCCTGACGCTCGGCGCTCTGAAGGCCGAGATTGCCGACGATCTGGACCGCACCGACCTGACGAGCCAGATCGCGACGGAAATCCAGCGGGCCATCAAGTTCTACCAGTACAAGCGCTTCTATTTCAACGAGGTGAGGGACGAGGTCTTCCAGACCGTCGCCTATCAGGGGCTCTACAACTCCCTCGATGCCGAGATCATCCAGCAGTTCATCGAGTTCGACGACATCTACCTGAACGGCGAGCAAATGCCGCTCACGTTCATGGAGCCGAGGGAATGGGAAGTGCTGGCGTCCGGCGGCAATGGCGCAAAGCCGCGCTCCAGGACCTACTATAACCAGGCGATCGGCCTCTACCCGCTTCCTGATCAGGCCTACACGGTGCGGATGACGGGGCACATCATCATCAGCGCGCCGTCCTCGGACAATGAGACCAACAATCCTTGGCTGACCGAGGCCTACGACCTCATCAGGGCGAGAACGGTCGCGAACCTCGCGCTGAAGAAGCTGCGCGACGACACCCTCTTCCAGCGCCATAGCGCGGTCGAGGCGAGCGAATTCAACAAATTGGCGGCAATGACGGCATCCAAGGTCGGTTCCGGCTTTGTGACGCCCACGGAATTCTGAGGCCAAGCATGGCTATTCCCTATCATACGCACAATTTCACGATCCAGACGGCTGACGCCGAGGATACGGCGGCAGGTGTCCGGGATGACGTGCCGGTTACGCCGAAGTCGATGAAGCCCATCGCTGACAAGGCGGGATCGGCTCTCCAGCCAACGACGGGCGTCGTTCGGCTTCCGACATACGACTATGCCGGTGGCGCTGGTGGCCTTTCTGACGTCCTTCGCGTCTTCATTGAGGACCGTCGTGCAAACTTTGCGCGCGTCGATACGGAACCGGCTCATGACGTGAAGTTTGAAAACGGCGGCTGGTGGTCTCTAGACGAGCTGACGGTGACGCCCTTCATGGCCGGCGCTGCTGGCGATGGCGTCACCGACGACACCAACGCGGTCAAGGCCATCGTCGGATTTGCCTATCTCCTCGGAGCTACGATCTATTGGCCCGACGCTGCTTTTCTGACGACGGAGAGTATCCCGAACTTCCACGACGTAAAGCACACCGGCCCCGGCCGTGTCCTGCGCGGGAGTGACGTTTGGTACAGCACCCCGACCGGTTCGCAGCGCAATATCGTTTACTACACCACGACAGGCGACAACGCGAACGACGGTCTGTCGGACGCTTCGCCGCGCCTCACCCTTTCGAACGCAGCAATCCTGCTGAACAAGTACGGCTGCGAAGGAAAGATGATCGACGGTCGCTGGCGCCTGCAGTTCGCTGCCGGAACCTGGCTCAACCAGACACTCCGCATTGGAAGCGCGCTCAAGTCTCGCTATCGGATCGAGCTGCATGGTGTGCTTGATGAGGACGGCACGCCCCTCACGATTTGGGAGCACAACAACACCTCAATCCTTAACGTTGTACATATCGAGCCGGAGGGCCAATACGAGTTCCGCGGCCTGTGGGCAAAGGGCGTCGATAACACGCAGTTCGCCTCTTATGGCTTCATTGGAAAATCGAAGGTCGATTTCTGGTTTGCCGATTGCCGTGTGACCGGAAAGTCCATCGGCTTTGCCGTCATCAACCAGTCGGAAGGCTACATGGAGCGCTGCTGGGCAATCGAATGTGGCGACGGTTTCAGAGGAACCTATTCGTCGACGATCAGCGTCGGACTTCTGCCGGAAGCCGCTTGTCGTGCAATTGATTGTACTGCGGCAGGCGCCTTCATCTCTCGCGCATCTGTCGCCCATGTCGATTACTTCAATCCGGAGGGCTGCGGGTACGGCGTCCTGATCGACATGAACGCCCGCGCCGCCATAACCGGCGGCGACTTCAAGCGCTGCGCGGTCGGCATCCAGACGTGGGGCGGCGGCGAATGGGCTGATGGTGGTGTCCCTGTCAACTTCAACGTCGGAACGGCCGATGCGTGCACGGTTACATTCCGTTCTCAAGGCTGGGGCGGCGAGACGCGTCTGTACTCGCAGAATTCGCAGTCATACCACCGGATCGGCCATGGGCTCGGTCCCTGGACCACGGATGCGACGTCACAAACGACATTGACAAACGTGGTGGCTCCGCCGGCTGGTGGGCGCCCTCGATTGGTGGGGGGCTTCTTCGCGGACAGCGGGAAATCCTTGCGAGTGCGGGCCTGGGGTACACTGTCGGGCGCGGGAATTACCAAGACCTTGCGCCTGCTCGCCATGGACTACGACACGCAGGCCAACCCCGCGCAGCTGATGAACCTCAATCTTGGGAACGGCGAAGGCGCGTTCGATATAGACTGCCTGATCGTTGCCACGTCAGTCACCGCCCAGCAGCATAATCGTCGCATCATCACCCCTATTGGTACGGTTCTGATTGACACCGCCACGGCGGTTTCGTTCGCGGCCGACCGCATGTTGCGTTGGTACGGCCTGCTCGGCGCATCAGGCGGACAAATCAGTCTCTCCGGCTACGAAATCTATCTGGCTGGCTAGGTTGTTCTAGGATGAAAATCCCTCTCTCGCCCTTCGAGCCGGACAAGGCCACCTACAACGTCGCCGCGGCGAATGTCGTCGTCAACGCTCTGCCGATTGCGGACGGATGGGGGCCCCTGCCGTCGCTGAACGAGATCATCCCGACAGAGGTTGAGGAAGGCGAAATCGACGCGATTGCGGGCTGCACCGGCGTGTTTCATGCCCGTACAGCGGCGGGAACGACGGCGACATTCGCGGGCACTGCCACGAAGCTCTACCTCTTCAACGAAACGGATCTGATCTGGGAGGACGTGACGCGCACGTCGAGCGACTATTCCTCATCGCTGCGCTGGTCGTTCGTCCAGTTCGGCAGCCGCGTGCTTGCCACGAACGGCGTTGATCCCATCCAGGTCTATGATCTCGGGTCGGATACCGAATTCGCTAACCTCGCCGGATCGCCGCCGGTCTGCAAGAGCCTGATGGTCGTCGGTGATTTCGTCGTGGCGCTCGGCGTTGACGGTCAGCCGGACCTCGTCAGGTGGTGCGGCATCAACGATACCGAGCAATGGGCCGAGGGCGAGGACGGTGCGGGCTCGCAGGTGATGCCGGTCGGCGGCGACGTCCTCAACGGCATTCCGGTGACGGGGGGCGCCATCATCCTCATGCGCTCCGCCATCCGCGCCATGCGGTTCGCCCTCGAAACGGGGTGGGTCTTTGCCTTCTCGGACATCACGACGGAACGCGGCCTTGCGGCGCCCTATGCCGTGGCCCAGATCGGACAAGACGACTATGTCTATTACAGCCCGAGCGGCTTCTACCGGGGCAACAATGCCATCGGCTCGGAGCGCCTGAACAAGTGGTTCAGCGAGACGGTCGACACGGACTATCTGGAGGACATGGATGCCTCGGTCGATCCGTTCCGACAGGTGATCTGGTGGCGGTTCCGGTCGCGCGACACGAAGAACTACCTTCTCGGCTATAACTGGATGCTGGACCGGTGGTGCTTTTCCGACATCGAGTTCCAGGCGCTCGCCACGGTCGCAACGCCCTCGGTCACCATCGACGGCATGGAGAAGTTCTTCAACACGATCGACGATGTAGACGTGCCTTTCGATAGCCGCTTCTGGCAGTCGGGCCAGCCGACATTCGGCGGCATATCGACGTCAGGCCGGCTCGCCTTCATGTCTGGCGAGAACCTGCCTGCCACGCTCTACACCGCCGAGGTTTCGCCAACCGATCCCGACCGCTTCTTTGTCAACGGCGCGCGGTTGGATTCTGACGCGGTGAACTACACGATGACTCTCGGCACCTCGGATTTCAAAGGACAGGGCATCCGATGGCGCAATCCGGTCACGCCGTCGCCACGGACGCGGTTCTGCGGCATTCGCGGCGACGGCCGGATGATCAAGCTGAAGGTGGACATTCCCGCCGGTGAGGAATGGAAGACGGCAACCACCATCGAAATGATGGGCGAAAGGGCCTCGTTCTCATGACCGTCTATGCGCAAACCACTGGCCAGCGTGTCGTGTCGTCCGTCAGCCTGGCTGATACGAGCGAAATCGATCTCGTCACGTCGGACACCAGTTCCACGTCCACGCTCGAAAGCATCATGTTCACCAACACGACGGCCGGCAGCATCGATGTGGACCTGATCTATGACAAGGGTGGCTCCTCGGTCTACGTGCTGCACGAAAAGCCTGTGGCGGCGCACGACTACCTGTTGCTAACCGACCACAATCTGCCGATCCCGGCCGGCTGCCTCCTCCGGGTGAAGGCGAGCGCGGCCGGCATCGATGTCACGGCGGTGCACATCCGCAATCACGCCAACCTCAAGAGCATCGGCCCCGGCTGATGCTTGTCGCCTTTGCCTCTCCCGAGGAGGTGGACGACATCTGGCCCATCTTCGAGGCCCGGATGCAGCGGGCCTGCGACCGGTACAGATGCGACCTGACGGAGCCTGTCCTGCGCCAGATGTGCCTTTCGGGAGAAGCCTATCTCATGGTGGCGCACGACGGCGAGCGGCCGCTGATGGCCTCCGTCTGGAAATTCTACAGCTGGCCGACCGGCATTGTCTTCCGGTGCCTGTGCCTGGCCGGCGATGGCGTCGGCAGATGGGCGGACGCGGCCCGTGCCTTCGCCGTCGATGCCGCCCGTACCGGCGGCGCCAAAACCATTACCGCGAGTGGACGAGCCGGTTGGGGAGCTATTTTCCCCGGCGCCCGCGAAGTCTACCGAACCTACGAGGTGAATGTCTGATGCCCGGTGGAAGCTCTCAAACCCAGACGACCAGTTCCGAGCCGTGGAAGCCGACGCAAGACCTCCTGAAGACGGGCCTCGCCGACGCGCTGAAGCTCTACAAGGACGGGTTCGGTTCTCAGGTCTATACCGGATCGACCGTCATCCCGTACTCGCTTCAGACGATGAAGGGGATGAGCGGCCTTGAAGCCCTCGCCAACGGCAGCGCCGGCAAGAGCCTGACGAGCCAGATGAAGAACATCATCGGCAACGGCGGCTTCAACTCCTACCAGCGGAACGCCCTTGGCGGGCTCAACATGGCGGCCGACAATGCCGAAAACCGCTATATGCGCATGCTCGGCAACGGCGGCTTCAACCAGTCGCAGCAGCAGGCGCTTGGCTCGATCCGACGCAACTTCGACGACAATCAGGGGATTTTCCAGGGCCTTTTGAACAGTGGCGGCCTGACCGATGACCAGCGTCTCGCCATGGACAATTACCGCACCACGGCAACGTCGCAGTTCGATCCGAACGCCGACCCGAACTTCCAGCGGGTGCTTTCTAGTGCCCTCGATGCGGCCGGCGACAGCGTCAACCTCAGCGCGGCGGCGGCAGGCCGGTACGGCTCGGGTGCGCATCAGGGTGTCCTTGGCAAGACGACGGGCAATCTCGCCGCGGGCATGATGTCGGACGAATACAAGAACTGGCAGAACCGCCGGGACCAGGCGAACGCCAATCTCTTTGCCGGCGGGCAGACAGGCGTCGGCAACATGACGAATGCCTACGGCACGATGCAGGGCGCGGCGAACAACCTGATGCAGATGGGACAGGTCGGCATCGACAACATCGATCGCCAGTTCGGCAATCTGCTGAACGCCAACGGCCAGCTGTTCAACGCGGGACAGGCCGGCCTCGGCAACATCCAGAACGCCTACAACATCGCGCAGATGCCATATCAGACGCTGATGCAGATCGGCGGCATGAATGAGGATCTGGCCACGCGGCTCAAGAATGACGAGCTGCGCATCTTCAACTCGCAGAACAACAGCCCCTGGGACCAGATCGGCCAGCTGCTCAACGTCGCCAACCTGAACGGCAACTTCGGCACGCAGAACGTCACGGCCTCCGGCCCGAGCGGCAATCCGATCCTGAGCGGCCTTGGTGGTTTCGGCCTGCTGGCCAGCCTGTTCGGCGGCGGCGGTGGCACTGGCGGGCCCGGCGCCCTCAGACTTTAAGGAGATCGACATGCCCGGAAAACGTCCCGACGAGACCTATGGCCGCCCGATCAAGCCCGGCAAGGGCGACACGATCCCCGCCGGCTTTCCAGGTCAGCTCGGCCTCCTCGCCAAGCAGATGAACAACGGCTTCGGCGGCGGCATCCTCGCGCAGAGGAATTACCTGAACCAGATCTACGATCCGATCCGCATGCCGGGCACGCCAACGCTCGGCGGCGATGGAACGGCCACGGGCGACAAGCCGGGCGTCACCGGCGAGACGGAGCTTGATCCTGCGATGCAGCAGTGGGCGCGCATGCTCTATGGCTCTCCGTACCGGGACCAGCAACTTGCCGCGCTGCAGGAGTATTTCAAGCAGCAGGGACATCTTTGAGGAGCGATGACGATGGCAAACGGCTTTCTCGGCCTTGATTCCGACGCCCTCATGGCGATCAGCGCCGGCCTGCTTTCCGGGCGCTCGACGCAGGAGCAGCTTGGCAATGCGGCGACGGGCCTCATCGGGGCGCGCAAGGAAGCTCGCCAGCGCAACATGACGATGGAGATGCTTGGCAACGGCAACCCGCAACTGGTTCAGGCCGTCCAGGCTGGCCTCTTGTCGCCGGCAGACGCCTTCACGCTGCACTACAAGCAGCAGCTGGCCGACAAGGAGGCCCAGCTGAAGGCGCAGCGTCCGAGCTATATGGCCGTGGGTGGCAGAGTGTTCAACGAGAACACGGGTGACTGGATCGACCCTCCTGGCGGCGTGGCAAAGAAGCTGCCGGCAGTGGCGGACGAGTATGAATACGCGAAGTCTCAGGGGTTCGGCGGCTCGTTCATGGACTATCAGGCGTCCAAACGCCGGGCAGGCAACACCGGTGCAGATCCTTACGAGACCCGCCGCGCCGCCGCCGAGGCCAACGGCCTGACGCCGGACAATCCGGCCTATCAGTCGTTCATCCTCACCGGGAAGATGCCGCGCGAAGACCAGTCGCCGCTTACCGCCACCGACAAGAAGGCCATCCTTGAGGCCGACGACATGGTGGCGGCCAACGAGAACGCCATCACGGCGCTGGATCAGGCCATCAGCATCAATGACAAGGCCAATCAGGGCTTCGGCGCCAGCACGCGCGGCGCGTTTGGCAACGCCTTGCCGAATATCTTGCTCCCCGACTTCGTGTCCTCGCCGGAAAGCTCGGCTGCCACGGCTGAATACGACAACCTGGTGATCGGGCAGGCGCTTCAAAGCCTGAAGTCTATTTTCGGCGCTGCGCCCACCGAGGGTGAACGTAAGATCCTGATGGAAATTCAGGGCTCGGCAAGTCTCCCGAAAAATGTCCGCCTCGGCATCCTGGAGCGTGCCAAGGCTCTTGCGGAGCGCCGGCTTGAATTCAATCGCCAGCGCTCCGAGAGCCTGCGCGGCGGTTCGTTTTACAAGCCGGGTGGCGGACAGGCCCAGAAGGGCAACCGCACGTCTGCCGGCGTCCAGTGGAGCATTGAACCGTAATGCCGACACTCAACATCAACGGCCGCCGTGTGCAGGTGGATGACAGCTTCCTGAGCCTCACGCCGGAACAGCAGAACGCCACCGTGGACGAAATCGCCTCTCAGCTCGGCGAGGTCCCGCAGGCCGAAAGCGCGCAGTCGCAGGATCTCCGCTCCGATCTGTCGAGCATGTCGACCAAGCTCGGGGACGCCTCGATCGATAGCCTGGCGCAGGTCCGGTACGACCAGATGCCGGAATGGAAAAAGCCGATCGTCGCGGCCGGTGATCTCGTCGACCTCGCCGCCAATGGCATGACCATGGGTTTCGGCGACAAGGCCGCAGCCGCCGCGCGCGCCGCGTTCACCGACAAGTCCTATGATGAAGAGCTCGCCGCAATGCGTCAGGCAACGCAGGGCGCGCGGGATCGGGCGGGGTATGCGGGAACGGCAGCGGAGTTCGGCGGACTGATTGCTACTCCGGTCGCGCTCGCCAATCGCGGCGCCACGCTGGCCGGACGCTTCGGTACGGGTGCGATGGAGGGCGCGAAGGGTATCGCGGCCCGCGCCGGTCTGATGGGCGCTGAGGGCGCGGCCTATGGCGGACTCTCGGCAGCGGGCAATGACGCGGACATCGCAGAGGGCGCTCTGCTCGGCGGCGGGCTCGGTGCCGCCGTGCCTGTCGTCGCTGGCGTCGGCCGCGCCGTTGCCAAGCCGTTCATGGACGCGGTGCGGGCTCGCACGAACCCCGGGGCCTATGCCGTGGAGAAGGTGGCGGAGCGCGTTACAAGCCGCATGCCGGTCGACCAGGCGGGCCGGCGGATGGCGGCCGGCGAGGGGCTAAACCTTGCCGACGTCGGCGGCGAGAGCGCGCGCGGCCTACTTCGGACTGCGACCAACATCCCGGGAAAAGCCCGAGACCGCGTCCAGGCCCAATTGACGCTCCGCCAGTTCGGTCAGGGCGACCGGCTGAAGGCGGCGATTTCGCGCACATTTGCCGACCCTAACGGATACATGGCTGCAAAGGACGCCATCGCGGATGCGGCGGAAAAGGCGGCTGGTCCGCTTTATCGGCGCGCCTATGCGCGGCCCACCCACTTCAGCAAGACCCTGGAGGGTATTCTGGAAACGCCTGCCGGCAAGTCGGCACTTCGGCATGCCGAGCAGCTGGCGGGCAACGAGCAGGTGCCGTTCAAGCAGATGTTCGTCAACATTACGCAGAACGGCCAGGTGGTTCGTCGCGTGCCGGACACGCGCGGCTGGGATTACATCAAGCGCGCCATGGACGATATGATCGCGCGCGAGACGGATAGCATCACCAAGAAGGTGACGAACGAAGGCCGAATCTTGGTCGGATTGAAGAACCGGATGCTGGCTGAGGTCGACCAGCTGAACCCCGATTATGCAGCTGCCCGAAGTGCATGGGCCGGCAAAGCCGCGCTCGACGATGCGCTGGAGACCGGCCGGGAGGTGTTCCGCATGTCTCCCGAAGCCCTGAAACGAGCCGTGGCCGACATGGGGCCGGCGCAGAAGGCGAGCGCCCGCATCGGAGCGGCCGAAACCCTGCGAAACCAGATCGAGCAGGCCGGCGTGACGAACAACGCAATCCTGCGCATTTTCTCGCGCCCGGCGCAGATGCGGAACCTGCAAACCTTGTTCGAGAGCCCGGAGAAGTTCCGGGAATTCCGTTCGACGATCATCAGCGAGGCGCGCAAGCGGGCCACCTACCAGGCCGTGACGGGCAACAGCACGACGGTTCGGCAGGCGATCGACATGGCGGAGGCTGGCGGGCTTCAGGAGGGCGTCGACACGGCGCGGAACCTGATCACGACGGGACCGGTGAACGCCACGCTGCAGTTCATCGGCTCCCGGCTTCGCATGCTTGGCGGAATGACACCGACGGTGGCGGACGAGGTGTCGAAACGGCTGATGGCTGGATCGGCCAAGTCGAAAGCGGCGGTCATCAACGAGCTTCAGCGCATCAACCAGCTGAAGATTTCGGCGGAACAGAAGCGTCAGGCGGTGCAGGCGTTCGTCGCCCGTGCGCTTGCCATTGCGGCGCCTGCGGGGATCGCCGCAGAGTAGTCAGGCATCTGTTTTATTTCGACGCGAAGGCCATAGGAACCACAGCAAGAGAACAACGAAGAGGCAGAAAAGCGCGAAATCCACCGTGAGTTCAGGTGCTATGTGACCGCGCGCATAAAGGCCGCCGATGGCCACGGCGAAAATCCCAAGCAGGACTTCTGGGGTAAGGCGGCTTTTCATGTGCACCATTCGTCTGCGGCCAAACGTCAAAGGAGAAAGTCACTGTCCTTCAAGTTGACGAGCGGATCAAGGACAATCGAGAAGTCGGCCTTGCCGTCGCCGTTCACGTCGCCATGGATGAAAGTGTCGCCCAGCTTCTTCTCGTATCGGAGTTCCCCGGCGGTTTTCGAGAATTTCTTGTCGCCGATGAACTCGAAGAACTGGTCTCCGCGTTTGCCAGTGTCCGCATCGATGCCCATCAGGTCGATCCTGTCGCCTTCGACCTGGCGGAAATCGTAGATCGTATCCCGGCCGCGCCAGCTGACCGTGGAATCCGAAACGGA
Source organism: Shinella sp. WSC3-e (assembly GCF_945994535.1). Classification (NCBI taxonomy): domain Bacteria; kingdom Pseudomonadati; phylum Pseudomonadota; class Alphaproteobacteria; order Hyphomicrobiales; family Rhizobiaceae; genus Shinella; species Shinella sp. WSC3-e. Next base: position 2,983,861 of record NZ_OZ000530.1, on the reverse strand, counting down.
GTTGAAAACGAAGGTGTCGGCACCACTGCCGCCCCACAGATCGTCGGCGCCTTTGCCACCGGTGATCTGATCCTTGCCGGCATACCCGATCAGCACGTCGGCCTTGTCGCCGCCGGTGATCGTGTCGTTGCCTTTCAGCATCTTGGCGACGACGGCATAGTCATCGTTCAGCGTGACGGTCTTCGCGGCGGCGGTGAGTTCGGCGGCCTTGATGCTCACTCCCTCGATCGAGACCACTTTGATGTTCTTGATGTAGGCCTCGTAGCTGGTGACGACGCCCTTCGACAGGTCCCGGTTGGAATTCATGCCGAAGCCGTATCCGTGAAACTCCTCGGTCACGTTGCCGCCCGGCTGAATGATGTACGTCCACTGGTCGAAGAGATAGTGCGAGCCGTCGAGCATGGTCGAGTAGTCGAGCTTGCTCATATCGAACGAGCGATTTTTGTGAACTTCGACGGTAGCCATGGCGCCCTCCCTTAAACCGGGAAAGGGAACCACCAATTACCGCAAAAGTCGAGACAGGAACCCATGGCAACAGCACAATCCGTCATTGACGTCATGCTCGGCGAGGCCGGCGGCAAGACCGCAGAGCAGCGTCTCAACGACATGAGGCACATTTTCTCATCCATGGTGAACCGCGCCCGGATGACGGGCCAGAGCATCGAGGATATCGCCCTCAGCCGGTCGCAGTACAACGCCTATGGCAAGCGCCTGCCTGCCGGCGTCGAGAAGTACCGGGATCTTGCAGAGCAGGCCATCCAGGACGTCCTTTCAAACGGCCCGGTGACCAGCGCCACCTACTACGCCACGCCCGCGGCCGTGGACAATCTGCCCGGCCGGCTCGCCTATGAGACGGAGACGGCGAGCCACCGCTATTTCAGCGACCCGGAGTTTCGGGGGATCGTCACCCGCAAGGGCGCTCGCCAGCCTCAATTGCTGAACACGCCAACGCCGGAGTTCGCGGTGCGCGATCCGTTCGCCGGTTCGGTGCTGAGTGACCTCGGTGCTGTCTCCGGCGTGCCTTCCGGTCTGGAGACCCCCGCCGTCACGCCGACCGAGGCCTATGGCCAGCTGGCGGGCTCGACGGAGGGAACCGGTCTCCAGAACCTCTCCGGACAGTCGCCCATGGCCGGCCTGCGCTCGGGCCTCCTGGCGCAGCAGCGCGACTATCAGACGCTCGATCTCTCCCCGAGCCAGTACCAGGCGGCGCTTGATCGGCGAGACGCCGCCGTCGGCATTCTTGGCCAGCAGGACATGGCCGTCCCGAACATGGCGGAGATGCAAGCGCAGGCGAACTTTCAGAACGAGGTGAACCAGGCGCGCCAGAGCGTTTCCCAACCGCACACCTATCAGGCCTACCAGCCCGAGGCGGGCGTCACCGACGCTATCGCCGCCATAGAGGCCGTTTCACCGACGACACAGCAGGCGACACCCAGCCTTGCTGACGCATACCGTCAGATGGGCCAGTCGATGGAGCAGGGCGGCATCCTCGGCATGGACGGCCTGAAGGTGCGCGATCCGAACGACGTTCTCGGCGTCGGCCGGCTGAGCCCCAACCCGCTCGCCAATCCCATCGACAATCTCCCGGCCTATGAGCCGCAAACGGCAGAAGTCGGTACGGTTGAGGGGCCGGTAACGACCGGGGCCATATCCGCACCGGAAGACGTCGTTGAACAGGACATGGCCGTGTCCACGACGCCGGACGCCACACAGCAGCAGCCCTCCCGGTTCGGCCGGATCGCTCGCAATGCCGGAGCGTCCATGCTCGGCGGTATTGCCGGCTCCGCAATCGGCGGCCCGATTGGTGGCCTGATCGGCTCCGCGCTCGCCCGCGAGACCTTCGGCGCCAACCAGCAGCCGGGCGGCTTGCTCGGTGGCCTGCTTGGCGACCGGAGCGGGCAAGGGGCATGGGCCGGCGTCGGCACGCTGAATGACCTCGGGCGCGGTGCGCAGGCGGCCTATGGCGCGTGGGGTGGCCCGAAAGGCACCACCGGCATTGCGACGGATGGTTCGCGCATCACCAACCTTGGCGACGGCCTTGTTTCCCGCATCGACCGGTTCGGGCACGAGACCTTCTTCAAGGACGGCGACACCTGGGCGGCGGAGGCGGCGCTGGCGGCCTCTTCGGCGGGATATTCGGGGGCAGCTTTGGCGATAGCGGGCGCTCTCAGGCAGACAGGGCAAGAGATAGCGTAGGACTTTACTGATGGCAAAAACCTCCATCCTCGACTACAGCGCCACGCCTGCGGAAAATCAGGACGTCAACGGCATTTCCATCCTCGGCACGGCGCGGCCTTCGAACATGGATGACGGGCTGCGCGCCGTGATGTCGCACGCGGCAAAAGGTGCCGTTTCGCGCCGGGTGGCGAAGAGCGCGCCGTACACCGTAACGAAGGACGATCACAACCAGCTCTTCGACTTCACAACGGACGCGACGTGCACGACGCAGGCCGCCGCAACGCTCACCGATGGGTGGATGTGCTACATCTACGCCTCCGGCGGCGACGTCACGATCAACCCGAACGGTTCGGAGACCGTGAACGGGGAGGAGACGGCGACGGTCAAGGAGGGAAACCTCGCCATCCTTCGCGTCTTCGACGGCAACTTCATGCTGAGCTTCTTTCTCGGCTCGGCCGCCGGAGACATCATCCATGAGGAGACGGCGACGACGCTCTCCAGCGGAGACAGTCGGGACATTACCGGCATCGATACGGGCTATCGGTCGTTCGTCATCGAAGGCAGCCTCACCAGCATCACGAGCAACCCAGGCGTGACGAATTTCCGGCTGAGCGTCGGCGACGGCTCGACGTGGTACGACTTCAACGTTGCCGCGCCGCTCGTCCGCTGGTCGAACAGCGGCACCACGAACCGTTATTTCTTCGCGGAAGTCCACAACCTTGACAGTGCCGACCTGCCGATCTTCTTCAAATCGGACCCGCGAAACGAGGATCTGACGTTCCGGGATTTCGCACTGCCCGACATCTATTCGGCCCGGCCAATCACGGCGCTGCGCTTCCGCATCGTGCCGCCCTCTGGCTCCCTTACGCTGAACATCGGCTGCCTGCGCGTCCGCGGCATTCGCTAACCGTCGCCTCCGTGCGCGACGGCACCTAGCCGCAGTATTTCAGTTTGAACTTTATAGTACCGCGCCATTCGGCGGTGGGACATTGGCCCATTTCTCAGCGATGTCAGAGCAAGCAGCTTTCATCTCGTTGAAGCGATAGATCGAATTCGTTGGCGCGGTAATCGTGGCGCCGGCGACCGCACAAAGCACCATGCACAACTTTTGCTCTGGCTTTGATTCCTCAATGAAGGGCGCCTCCGCTAAGTAACCAAACATGAAGGCAGATTGCCATTGACCGACATCCACAGAGAGGGGGCTGCCCTTTGCGTAGCGGTACATTATTGCGCCGACTTTCTGAGTGTTGACCTTCGTCTTTCGGTACGTGAGCAAACTTGGTGTGAATTTGACCTTGGTGCCGTTGTACTCGGGGCTTCCTATATTTTGCGGCGCCATGAGATCAAATCCGGACAAATCAAACATGGTGGAGACTGCTGAGAATGCCTCAATGAAATCCGCGTTATAGCCGTACAATTGCTCTTGGAAGTCTTCATCCGCGAGCATGTGACGAACGTCGTCAGCTTTGCTGGAAAGGTCCCCAGGTAGCGGATTCCCCTCAAGCAGGTGATCTGATATCGTCCTGCGTGCGATCTGGTGCTGAAAGGTTCGGGCAAGCGACTTGTACTTGGATTTCTGCACTATCGTTCGACGCGCTTGAGTCGAGGCAGACATGTAGTCGGCAAGGTATTGAACTGGAATTGTCGGGTCTTTCACAACGGAATGCGTTTTCTTTTCCATAACACCCTCGGTGGACGCTCATGAATTACTACAGCGGCACTCTCGACAATGACCTCAGTCTTAAACTATCGCCGCTTACTGGCGAACAGGCAAGAATGGCGGATCCGCAATTTGAGGGCGCAGGAGGCTATTTCCTGTACAAGACGAGGAAGTCGTCGCCTAAAAGCATCGAAGTTCTCGCCCAAGTCCACTCCGACGAGGCGGCGTTTGAGTTAAGCCGCCTTCTTGGCTTAGACTAATTTCTTCTTGTACGGACGGTGCGTTAGAAGTGGGCCACGCCCAAATCCAAACGAAACGCGGTTGCCACCAGTACTGCTCGGGGTTGATCAGGGGACATCTAGACCGCATCCGAGGGCAAGGCGCTCTGCGGCTGGTCGCTAGCTGATCGCATTGGGCGGCGCAGCGGGACGCCCCCGTTCACATCAACCACTTCAAAGGCTCCCATCTCGGGGGCCTTTTTCGTTCCAACGAGGAAAACACCATGAACCGCAGCGCATTCTATGCGTCGGTGCGCCAGCGCGCGTCCGGCATCTTCGGCACGTCTCTCACCCAAGGCCAAGTCAACGGCTGCGAGGCGATCCTCGACGAGGCACAGAGGCGAGGAACGCCGCTCTTCCACCTCGCCGCGATCCTGTCGGAGGTCTACCACGAGACAGGCGGCCAGATGCAGCCCGTCAAGGAAACGGTCTACGCTCACAGCAAGGATCGGAACCCTTCCGACGCCACCGTCATCAAGCGCCTCGACACCGCCTATGCCAAAGGCCAGTTGCCGTGGGTGTCAAAGCCCTACTGGCGTCAGGGGTGGTTCGGAAGGGGCCTTATCCAAGTAACCCACGAGGAGAACTACCGCAAACTGGGTCTCTCGAAAGAGTCGGCGCTGGACCTGAAAACCTCTGTCCGCGCGACATTCGAGGGCATGGAGAAGGGCCTCTTCACCGGGAAGAAGCTTGCCGACTACGACTATCTGGTTACCCGCAACCCCGATGTGCCGGGCTACAAGTATTACAATTCCCGCGCCATCGTGAACGGCGACACGGCCGGCAACGGGGCGAAGATCGCCACCTATGCCAAGGCGTTCGAAAAGGCGCTACGGGACGCTGGCTATAGCGGGAAGGCGTCTCAGCCTGCCCTCGAGCCCAAACCCACTCCTGCGCCTCCTGTGGCCGAACCAGCCGCTGCCCCCAAGCGCTCCGGCTTCTCCGCTTTCATCTCCGCGATCCTCAGTCTCTTTGGAAGGAAATAGCCATGTCCGCCGTCATCGCTCGAATCGCCCTGCGCTATCTTGCCGCCTCCCTGGTCACAGCCGGGCTGCTGGACGCTGACCTCGGCAACCAGATTGGCGCAGATCCCGATATCCTGACGCTCCTGGGCCTCGCCATCGGCGCGGGCGTCGAGATGGCCTATGCCGCTGCGCGCCGGCTCGGGTGGGCGACGTGATCGGCCTCCTCGATGCCGCGAAGATTGCCGGCGGCATCGCCCTCGGTGCGCTGATCGCCACGCCGGCCGCCCACTATCTCGGCAAGCGCGAAGGGCGGCAGGAAGCTGCCGTCGCCGCCCTTGAACAATCCGTCAAAGCCCTGCGCGAAAGGAGCGCCACCGATGATGAGATATCTCGTTCCGATCTTGCTGGCCTGTGCCGTCATCTCGGGTTGCTCGAAGACGACGAAAGGGAATGCGTGCGACGGCTGGCGGAAGCTCAACATGCAGCTGGAGACGGCGCTGTTCGTAACGATGAATGACCGGCAGTTCGCCAATGGCGTTGCCGGCCACAATGCACACGGCGTCCGGCAGGGGTGCTGGAAATGAGTCCGCCGGAGATCGACGCCGCGGTTCATCAGCAGCTCGGCGCACTTGACGCCAAGATGGACCGTGTCTTGGCCGACCAGGACCAAGCGCGATCCGACCGCAAGCAGCAGTATTCGAAGTCCGAGAACATGGAGAGGCGGCTCGACGACCTGGACCGGAAGCTCGAAGGCCTCAGCACCCGCCTGGACAAGATCGAGCCTGTCACGGCCGATATCGGTCGCTGGCGGGAACGTTTCCTTGGCATGCGAATGCTGATCGTCTTCATCGCCGCTGCGTTCGGTGCCTCTCTGGCGACAGTGGGGAAGTGGGTGGCGCTTAGACTCGGTTGGACCGGATAAAAATGTGGCTAAGCTCTTCTTGAGCCAGTTTGACAGCGATTCGCAATTCTACTTCCGCAAGGCCGGGTCCGATCGCTTTCCTATAGTCTTCTATTGAATAAATTTGAATTTCTCTCGGTATCGCTTCGGAACTATCCCGGTCCAATTCAAAGGAAACGATTATCTGATCATCTACGAGAACTCTGAAGGTATCAAACGTTTGCTCAGGCGTATCGGTCAGCACATGATATACCCGTCCATTGTCTGTAATCCCCTTAACTGATCGATAAATGCGATCAGCTCTGGCGCCAGATCCCGGCTTGATTCTGGCTTCCAACAAGTCCTGCCGAATCTGTTCCTCTGTCACCTTCTCAACCACCAAATTACTCGCTCCGAACGGCAACGGCCGAAGCCGAACGCTTTATTGTAATATCAATCCCTATGCTACGATCATCAGCTGGCACTTTCATGCATCGGCGACCAGTTAGCCAGCCACTGCGATCAATGACCTTCAAATCGGTGCAGGCCGGCGACATCAAGGTCGTGCGCGAGATCCTTCAGCGCATCGAGGCTGCACAGCGGCGCGGCATTGAACGGCAATAGCCGAAGCCAGTCTAAGCCATGCCCCTCTGTCCTTTGTGGATGGAGGGGCACTTTTTGCGTTTCAGGGCCTGACGAATACGCCGGCCACATCGGCAGCGTACCATTTGCACCGCCTGACCAGCGGGAGGATGCCGACCACAGCCCGGTAGCGGCCGGGAAAACAAACCGAGCTATCGGGGCATATGGACTTCACGGATGCTTGGCTTCGACGGGATCGAGGCAGGCGCTGATGATCCTCCTCAGGACCGTCTTAATTGATGCCTATGGCTCTGAGGGTAGTTGTTAGAAGGGTGGAGAACGGGAGAAAAGGCTTTCTAAGCCATCAGCCTTGGCACGAAAAAGCCCGCCGGAAGGGCGGGCTGAGTGCATGGTAGTAAGTGGTAGTAAGTGGTAATAGCGAGGCCGCAGGTTTCAAGGACGCGCGCTACTCGCTGGCGCTAATTGATATGCCACTTTCCTTCTCGACTGATTGAATCGCGTTGATCCAGGCAGCAAAGGATCGCGTGGGAAGCCTGTAAAAGCCACGCCCTTTTCGGCTCTCGTCAGCCAGTATGATCCCTCGCGTTTTTAACGCCGCCAGGGCATTGTTTACAGTGGTGCTAGGCAGCCCCGACTCTGCAATTATTGCTTTTCGAGATACCCACTGATCAGAGTGTTCTGCCATTGTATGGAGGACTTCACGATAGTGGTCTGACGCTATTTTCGAGTGGTACATTTCGCTGAAGTACTTATTTCCGAGCTGCGCTAAAGCTCCGTTCTCAGCAAATGCCCCTGTTACCACGTCTTGGGGCGAAATAATGTCATCGGTATCAGTATCGAAAGCACTGTACGCGAATTGTTGGATGAAGTGAGGGTATCCTTCTGACAAGCCGCCAAGGAGTTTACTGGCAGTTCCTTCGATGGTCGTCTGTATCTCATTTTTTTCGTTCGCTTGACGGATCCCACTGTCAATTACCAACTCACGCTCATGGGTGAGAAGTGGATCTAGGACCATGGTCGTGAAAATCCGTGGCGAAGATTCATGGCTCGCGCGCAACTTAGAGATGAGCGGAGGGAGTCCAGCAAGCCCAAACAATACACGGTCGCAGTTCTTTCTCGTAAGGCGTTCGGTAACAAGCTTGCAGAGGGCACCTAGCCCTGCTTCCTCTCCGGGACGGTCGGCCTCATCGATTAGTATCACTATACCGTCGATCGCATCACCCAAATCGCTACACAGCCCAGCCAACTTTCCGACTAGTTCATCCGCTGCATCGTTCGGGTCAAAGGATGCCGCCTCCTTGTGATATCGAACGCCAAGGATTTCCCAGTTGGCGCACCAGTCCCAAAAGGCCTTGGCACGTGCGCGAAGTTCATCCCTCTCGCCTAATGCTGCTTTCGCCTCCCGCCCAATTGCCCTTATGATGTCTAGTTGAGTAGCTGCATCACCAAGGTCTACGGAAAGAACGAGAAAGTTGAAATTTATCCCCCCTGTCGCTTTAATAGAGCCGCTTGCAATCCACTTCACCATCCAGAACAAAGATGATTTACCTATACCTCGTTCACCCAGGATCATGAAGTGACTGGGATTCGAGTTCTTTGTCTGAAAGAGAGCTTGCTCGATCGCGTCAATCTCCGGAAGGCGCCCATGGAACATACCGGGAGCAATGATACTATTAGGCCTGAACGGATTATATTTCATCGACATTCTCGATCTCAAAGGCGTTTCGATAATCCAATGGGCAGTCGCGTCCTGTGCCGCCTAGCACGCGCCGCTCAATGCGTGGTCCCCTTCCGTCTTGCGATGTACGCGTCGTTCAATTCTCTGACCATGAACCTAGCCACGACTTCGTCGAAGCCATCCTGAGGAATGCCGTTAAGCTCGGCCGTCAATCCCGTGAATATGTCGTACACCGCCCACATGCCCGTGCCGTCCTCACGCATGTCGTAGCGGTTCTTATGAACGCGGCAAGCCATGGCTTTCTTCATCAGTTCACGGTCGAGGGCGGAGCCACGCCCATTTTGCATTGGTGGATCGTGGCAAAGGAACCATCTAATCGCGCAGAAGTCGAGTCGTTCTCGCCGTCAGATTTCGGACCACTGCTTGTGGATATTGCCTCGCCGGAAAGCATAGTACGTAACTGACTTAGACCAGTCCGTCCCGCCGACCGTAGCGTCCCCTCGCCAAACAGAGGGAGCAGAAATGCAAGACAACGTAAGACCTATCGTGCCAGTAAGTGTCAGCGGCTTGACGCCGGGAGTGCCCCCAACCGGCGTTCCAATATTTGAGACAGTCAGGGCTACTGATCTGTTCGTCGATCTGGCGTACCAGCGGTCCATTGGAGAGCGAGGGTTAAACCAGATACGACGCATTATCGAGGGCTTCGACTGGGCGAAGTTTAAGCCGCCTATTAGAGGTGGCTCGGTTTGTCTGAACAGCTTCGGGCGTTTCGCTAAGTGGATTTCCGCCTCGATTATGCGGCCACCATCATTGGTGTCAGCGCGTTGAAGTAGGCCTGATCCGGCGTCCGCCGGTCAAGGGATGAATGTGGGCGTCTGGTGTTGTAGAAGTTCAGATATCGGCCGATGCCAGCGCGTGCCTCGGACACAGTCTTGTAGGCATGGAGGTAGACTTCCTCGTATTTGATCGAACGCCAGAGCCGCTCGACGAAGACATTGTCTCGCCACGCACCCTTGCCATCCATCGAGATGGCGATCTGTGACCTCTTCAGCACGGCGGTGAAGTCGATGGAGGTGAACTGCGATCCCTGGTCGGTATTGAAGATTTCCGGCCTGCCATGACGGGCAAGTGCCTCCTCCACCGCCTCGATGCAGAAGGCTGCTTCCATCGTGATCGACAACCGCCATGACAAGACCTTCCGGCTGAACCAGTCCACGACGGCGCACAGATAGACAAATCCCCGCGCCATGGGGATGTAGGTCAGGTCCATTGCCCACACCTGATTGGGCCGGGTGACTGCCAGCTTTCGTAGGAGGTAGGGATAAATTTTGTGCCCTGGCGCTGGTTTCGAGGTGTTCGGGCGGCGGTAGATCGCCTCGATGCCCATCTTCTTCATCAGCGTGGCGACGTGTCGCCGCCCGGTCTCCAGACCTTCTCCTCTCAAGAGCCCTTGCAACATCCGACTTCCGGCAAAGGGGTAGTCGAGATGCAATTCGTCAATCCGGCGCATAAGGGCCAGATCGCCGTCAGACACCGGAAGAGGCAGATAGTAGACGCTGCCACGGCTGAAGCCGAGAAGCTTCGCCTGGCGCACGACGGATAGCTTGTGCTCGCGGTCGATCATTTCTTTCCGCCCAGCAATCCCGCCTTGCCGAGCGCACCGGATAAAAAATCGTTCTCCAGTGTCAGTTCGCCGATTTTCGCGTGCAGCGTTTTGACATCGATGGTCGGACCCGACGGCTCCGCTTTCGTTTCATCGCCGAACACACCTGTCGCCCCCTCAAGGAGCTGGTCTTTCCATTGCTTGATCTGGTTGGCGTGCACATCGAACTGCTGGGACAACTCCACCAGCGTCTGCTCACCTCGGATGGCGGCAAGTGCCACCTTCGCCTTGAAAGCCGGGCTATGGTTCCGGCGCGGTCGTCTCGTCATGGTCTCTCCTGTTCCCGGCATCTAAGCCGAAGTCAGGCAGAAACTCCACTTATCCCCGCTGTGCAGATTTCCCGAGCCAGCTCTATTTGCGCGTACTCAGAGTACGAAGGAGCAACCGTCCTTAAGGTGCTTGATGGGCAACATACCGCGATCGCCGCGGCTTCCAATCCGCATGTCGGAGAGATTCCCGTGATGATCGTGGAAGCCGAAGACACGATCGCACAGGCGAAGGCGTTTATCGGCCAGAACACACAGAAGCTTGGCATCACTAGCCTGCAGCTCCATCAAGCAGCTGTAGCCGCCGGGGATGAAGACGCCCTTACTCTGGAACTGACGTGCAAGGCCGCAAATGTAAGGCTTCTACGCGCACCGAATTCTCACGCCGGCGATGGCTCTCGACAGACGATAGCCGTTAAGCAGATCGAAGGGCTGATTGCCCGCCGAGGAAGAATTTTCGCGCGGGAAGTTCTGGAAATTATTGCAAACGCCGAGCGTGGATTGATCACTGCCACTCATGTAAAGGCGGTAGAGTTCCTTCTCATCGATCCCGAGTTCGCCGGCCATGTGTCGGCCGACGATATCACCTCGGCCATTATCGACCTTCTCTACACCGCGGAGGAGGATGCGAAGCGGTTCGCGGACACGCACCGGATGCCACATTGGAAGGCCTTGGCCAACGTGTGGTTCCGGAAGTGCAAAAAGCGGAGAGGCGTGCTTCGAGCAGCTTAGGCGTGGTGCGGGGCAGTTTAACCTGCTGCCCCAATCCGCTCAGGACTCGGTTAGCCAATAGGCGGGGCAGCGCCGAGGCGGAGAGCGGCAGTAGCCATAACTGGAATTGCACCGCCTCGCCTGAACGCGAAGGGCGGGAGGCCCGCCCTTCGCTAGGTTCATATCGACTTCGTCAAAGAACGCGATTAGCCGTCTGCCTCCGTCTTCGGCAGGGCCACCATGCGCAGCGTGTATTCACACGTCGCCCATCCGCGCTTGCCGCTATTGCCCATCCCTCCCGACGAACGAGCGTGAGCCTGGAGCGTCACTTTCGTCGGCGCGTGGAGGCCGGGCACGACCTCAATGAAGTCGAGGAAATTCACGCGGCAATCGTACTCGGAGCCATTCTTCGTCGTCAGGCCTCCCGAGAGGCTTTCGCGATCCAAGGCATGGCCGGCCGGCGCCTTCCACTCCTGGAGCGGGGAGTCGCACGCCGCGCGGCGACCATCCCAACTCGTGCTACCGGTCGTGCAGTTCGCCGAAATCTTCATCTCGGTGAGATGCTGCATGTCCTCCGCTCCCGCTGCGGTCTGGAAGACGATGGCCGCGCCGCTGATGGCGAGGGTGACCGCGAGGTGCGCGGTCGATCTGATCAATTTTGCCATTCTGCTGTTCTCCTCTTCGGACAGACGGGGTATTACCCCCGACAGTCGGGGATTCTGTCCCCGGAGCGGATGGGCGAACCCACCCGATCTCGAAAATGAGGATTACAAAAGTCTCCGGCTGGAGGAACAAGCCTACGCAGAAAGGGCGCAGGTCACCGTTGGTCAGCGCCGGTTGCTGTCATCAAGGCCGTTTTTTGAAGTGCTGTAAAATAGATGCAAGTGTCCCTTCCACTGAGGCTGGGCGCGGCGAAGATTTGCGCCTCCGCAACCGAGAGGTATCCGAGCTTCTTTCCCGTTAAACACCAATCCTGAAGGGAGCGCAGTGGAATCGGATAGAACTCGTCCCGTTGCAGCGACTTGAAGAAAGCCGGAGCATAAACGAAGCGCTTCTCACTCTTCGCCAAGTGGGTGGCGGTACGCACGAGGAAACGCCGGAATTCATCTGGCACCTTCACACCATACGACGCATACCAGCGCTGATCGCGTTGCTTGTAGCCGCCGGGTTCGCAATCGATCTGACGCGCTTCTTCTTTACTAATCTCTTGTGCTTCATCCCATACCGTTTCGACTCTCTTGGCGCCACCGCCGCCAGCGTTCGAACGTTCGGGTATGTCCATTAGAAAACGAGGTTGGAGGAGTTTCATGCCCAATCTCCGTCGTCAGATTGATTCCGATCGTGAATACGTTTCGAGGGCATCTTCTATTCGTAGGAGTTATTCCCGGCTCCCGATAATCGATCCTCGCCCGTCGCCTAGAAAGGGCTTTCACGAGCGCGATAAGGGGCGATTCGCTGGGCGAAACGATGTCATGGCGCGGGGGTCTAGGGCTTGGAAAAGGTGAGGGGAGCGCGACGGGTTTCACAACGAAATCAATGGTCGCAGAAGGGGCCGAGGTGAGGGGTAATGCATGGTCTAAAAATGCAAAAAGCCCTGTAAAAACAGGGCCTTGCAAGGTATCGAATGGTGGGCGTGACAGGGATTGAACCTGTGACCCCTACGATGTCAACGTAGTGCTCTCCCGCTGAGCTACACGCCCATCCGATGAGGCGCATAGACCACAAAACCCCGAGGCGCGTCAATAGGTTTTTGAAGCTTTTTTTACGGGGCGATTTTGCGGTCTTTTCCGAGGGTTAGGCGGCCAGCATCTTGTTGACTTCCTCGACGAGATCGCGCAGGTGGAACGGTTTGGACAGAACCTTGGCGTCCTTCGGGGCCTTGGAATCCGGGTTGAGCGCCACGGCGGCAAAGCCGGTGATGAACATGACCTTGAGGTCCGGGTCGAGTTCCGTCGCGCGGCGGGCAAGCTCGATACCGTCCATCTCCGGCATCACGATGTCGGTCAGGAGAAGCGAGAAGGGTTCTTCGCGAAGCCGGTCATAGGCGCTGGCGCCGTTGTCGTAGGACAGCACCTGGTAGCCCGCCTTTTCGAGCGCCTTTACGAGGAACCGGCGCATATCGTTGTCGTCTTCTGCGAGGAGAATCTTGGGTGTCATGGAATTCGGGAACCGTTGCTAAGGTTGTCTGCCCGCGGACGGGCGGTTCTGTTACAAGAGCGTATTCCGGTAAATATCCGGTGAATGGGTGAGGGCAAGCCCTTATCCCTCGTTTCTCAGTATGGACACGGGGTGTGGCCGCTGGCAACATGGCCGACGCAATGACTTTCAGGCATGGTAAAGGACGGCAATGGCGGAGGCCTCAAGCGAAAACAGTCACTTCGAAGTGCTGGAACCGGTTTCGCAGAGCGTGCCCCTCGTCTTCAATTCCCCCCACAGCGGTCGGCGTTATCCACAAGGCTTCCTGGCGCAGTCGCGCCTCGATGCGCTCGCCATCCGCCGCTCGGAGGACCATTATGTCGATGAGCTGTTCTCCGTCGCGCCGGCGCTCGGCGCGCCGATGCTGGTCGCGCATTTCCCGCGCGCCTGGCTCGACGTCAACCGCGAGCCCTACGAGCTCGATCCGCGCATGTTCGAGGGGGCGCTGCCCTCCTATGCGAACGTCAATTCTATCCGGGTCGCCGGCGGGCTCGGCACCGTACCGCGGGTGGTCGCCGAGAACATGGAGATCTACCGCCATCGCTTTCCCGTGGAAGAGGCGCTGGAGCGGGTCGAGACGGTCTACAAGCCCTATCATGCCTGCCTGCGCCGCCTCGTCGTGCGCACCCATGTGACCTTCGGCTTCTCGGTGCTCATCGACTGCCATTCGATGCCGGGCAATATCCGCGTTTCCGGCACGGGCATGCGGCCGGACTTCATCATCGGCGATCGCTACGGCACGAGCGCGTCGGGCGAGCTTTCGCGCACGGCGATGCGGCTTCTGGAGGACATGGGCTTTTCCGTCGTGCGCAACAAGCCCTATGCGGGCGGCTTCATCACCGAGCATTACGGCCGGCCGGCCAAAGGGCTGCATGCGTTGCAGATCGAGGTGAACCGCGGCCTCTATGTCGACGAGACGACGCTGGCCAAGCGGCCGGACTTCGCGGTGCTGCAGACGGCGATCTCGGCTTTCCTGCAGGACTTTTCCGACCATGTCGAGGAATATGCCGCCGACCGGGCGCTCGCCGCCGAATAGGCCGGCCTCCCCTCAAAAAAAACCGCGCTTGGGGCGCGGTTAAGTCTAGGGAGGAAACACCCAAGGAGGGTATTTACAGCCACGAATGACTGTAAGAAAACAATAATATTGCGCTGCACAAATGTCAAGCGCAACTGCGGGACAAATTTGCGGTCCGTTAAGCAACATCCTGTGCCCGCTCCGCGCGGCCTTCTGCGTCAATCCGGTTCCGTTTTCCGCGGCGATGCAGTAAGGAGAGGCGGTCCGCAGCCCCTCCGAGAGATCCCCCATGTTGCCTGATCGCACCTTCTTCGACCGCCTTGCCGATGCAGCAAGGAAGGAAACCCTGCCGCGCTTCCGCGTCGGCGCCGATGTCGTCAACAAGGAGGCTGCCGGCTTCGACCCCGTGACGGAGGGCGACCGGGCGGCGGAACTGGCGATCCGCGCGCTGATCGAGCAGCATTTCCCGGGGCATGGTATCCTCGGCGAGGAGCACGGCTCGGTCGGCCTCGACCGCGAATATGTCTGGGTCATCGACCCGATCGACGGCACGCGCGCCTTCATTTCCGGCGTGCCGGTCTGGGGCACGCTGATCGGCCTCTACCGCAACGGCGAGGCCGTCATGGGGCTGATCGACCAGCCCTTCACCGGCGAGCGCTATTTCGCCGACGGAAGCGTGTCCCACTATGCCGGACCGGATGGCAGCAAGGCGCTGTCGACGCGGCCCTGCAACAGCCTGTCCGATGCGATCCTCTTCACCACCTCGCCGCACCTCTTCACGGAACGCCGCAAGGACCGGTTCGAAGCCGTGCAGGAGAAGGTGCGGCTCTTCCGCTACGGCGTCGATTGCTACGCCTATGCGCTGCTCGCTGCCGGCCATGTCGACCTCGTCGTCGAATGCGGGCTGAAGCCCTATGACGTCGGTGGCCTCATCCCGGTCATCGAACAGGCGGGCGGCATCATCACCGCCTGGGACGGCGGCCCGGCGGAAATGGGCGGCGAGATCATCGCGGCCGGCAGCCGCAAGGTCTATGATGAGGCGATGGCGCTGCTGAACGGATAGGAATCTGTTTCGCGATTCCCTTCCTTGAACCAGGCTCGATTTAAAGGGGGCCTGCGTTCAGGCGCCGAGGCTGGTTTCCTCGGCGTCGCTTCCCGGAATGAAGGCGTCGATCGCGGCCAGCGCCTGCATGCGGTAGCGGTCGGCCTCCTGGAACAGTTCGTGGCGCGCGCCGTCGATCTCGATGAGGCGGGCGGCGCGGAAGATGCGCGCGAGATCGCCGATCGCCTTGCGCGGCACGAGGGCGTCCCGTGTCGGGCACAGCAGCAGGGTGGGAATGCGGATGCGCGTCAGGTGGTCCTGATGCGTCACGCGCGCCATGGTCTTCAGCGTTTCGTTCAGCCAGCGGGCGCTCGGCCAGCTGATGGAAAGCTCCGGGTGCTCGGCGAAGATCGCGGCATTGCGGGCAAAACGCCGCGGATCGGATGTCACGATGTTATGTGCGAAGTCGAGCGGCGGATCGCCCTTGCGGAAGGTGTGCTTGCCGAGACCCAGCAGCGAGGCCAGCCGGGCGATGACGGTGATCTTGCGCTGGCTCATCGACTGGCCGGCGAGCGCGATGAAAGGTGCGGCGAGCACCATGCGCTCGATGCGGTTTTCGAGCAGCGGTGCCTGGGAGAGGGCGACGAGCGCGCCGGTCGAATGGGCGACAATGAAGAAGGGCAGGCGGGCATCCGGCAGCACGATCTTTTCCAGGAAGAGCGAAAGATCGGCCTCGTAGTCGGAAAACCGCAGGATATGGCCGGTGCGGCTGCCCGGTATCAGCCGGTCGGAGCCGGCCTGCCCGCGCCAGTCGAAGGTGGCGACCCAGAGGCCGCGGGCGGTGAGGTCGCTGATCGTCTCGAAATATTTCTCGATGCATTCGCTGCGGCCCTGCAGCAGCACCACCGTGCCCTTGGCCTCGCGCTCGTTCGAGCGGAACACCGCGTAGCGGATCTTCACGCCGCCATTGCCTTCCAGGAAGCCGGCGAAATGGTTCTCCGGTACGGGATTGTCGGCGGTGGCGTTGAGGATGGAATCCATGGCGCGGGCGGGTCTCGGCGGGCGTCGATGATCGATGGATAGGCGCTGGCGCCAGTGCCGTCAAAGAAAAAAGCCGGCTGCATGCGGGCACGGGGGGCTTCACATGCAGTCCGGCGTAATTTGACCGGGAAGGAAGGGACGTTACACCCCGGTCGTCAGAAGTTTTCGCTTCCGATGATGCCGTTCTAGCAGGACCAATCTGAACGCTGTCCGAAGCTGCCGTTCATCCTCCGTTCATCTCGAAATTTTTTCCGAAGCCCGCCTTTTCGGCCGGCCAGGCCTCTTGAACGGCTGAAATTCCATTCCCATCTCAACGTCACGGACGCCAACAGGGTCCGTCGAGGCTTCCGTCGCCAGAATGGGACGGGGCCGGATGAACCGGGCTGCACCTTCGGAAATCGGGGGCAGCCTTCAGAAAGATCGCAACCGTTGCTCTAAAGGAGGACACCATGCGTCACGTCGATTTCTCCCCCCTCTATCGTTCCACCGTCGGCTTCGACCGTCTCTTCACCATGCTCGACAGCCTTGGCCAGCCCGATCAGGCGCAGAGCTACCCGCCCTACAACATCGAGCGCACCGGCGAAAACACCTACCGCATCACCATGGCGGTGGCTGGCTTCGACGAGAGTGAACTCTCCATCGAGGCGCGCGAGCACGCGCTGACGGTCAAGGGCGAGAAGAAGGACGACGCGGCCGAAGACAGCCAGTATCTCTATCGCGGCATTGCCAAGCGCGCCTTCGAGCGTCGCTTCCAGCTCGCCGATCATGTGGAAGTGCGCGCCGCTTCGCTGAAGAACGGCCTCCTCCACATCGACCTCCTTCGCGAGATCCCGGAAGCCGCCAAGCCGCGCCGTATCGAGATCACGGCCGTCCAGCGCGACGCCAAGCAGATCGAAGCGCAGACCAACTGATCCGGCTTCGCGTTCGATTGGAATGAAGAAGGGCGGTGCCGCAGGGCACCGCTTTTTTTGTGTCCGGCGATGCCGCTCAGAGCGCCGAGAGGAAGTCGTCGACGTCGGTTTCCTTCGTGGCGAAGCTCGTGACGAGCCGGATCAGCGTTTCGTCCGCGCGCATGCTGGCCTTTACCTCGGGGCCGGCGGGCCAGTCGTAGAAGACGGCGCCCTTGTCCTGCAGGGCCTTCATCGCGTTGTTGCGGATGATGACGAAGAGCTCGTTCGATCCCGTCGGCCAGGCGAGGCGGGCCGTGTCGGAGGCCTCGAAACCGGCCGCAAGGCGCGCTGCCATGGCATTGGAATGACGGGCGAGGGTGAGCCAGAGGCCGTCCTTGAAATAGGCGTCGAACTGGGCGGCGATGAAGCGGGACTTGGAGAAGAGCTGGGCCGAGCGCTTGCGCAGGAAATGCATCTGCTGCGCCTTGCCTGGATCGAACAGGATGAGCGCCTCGGCGCACCAGCAGCCGTTCTTCGTGCCGCCGAAGGAGAGGATGTCGACGCCGCGCCTCCAGGTCATGTCCGCCGGCGTCGTGCCGAGATGGACGAGCGCATTGGCGAAACGTGCGCCATCCATGTGCAGCGGCAGGCTCGCCTTCCTCGCGACCTCCGAGAGGGCGGCGATCTCGTCGAGCGTATAGGCGGTGCCGGCTTCGGTGGCCTGGGTGATGGTGACGGCCATCGGCTGCCCGCCATGCACGAAGTCCGGCGGGAAGCGGCCTATGGCGGCGGCAAGAGCGTCCGGGGAGAGCTTGCCGGCGGGACCATCGATCGGCACCAGCTTGGCCCCGGCAGCGAAAAATTCCGGCGCATTGCATTCGTCGACATTCACATGGGCTTCGCGGTGGCAGAAGACCTGGCCGCCGGGCCGGTTGAAGCTGGCCAGCGCCAGCGAATTGGCCGCAGTGCCCGTGCCGACGAAGAAGACGGCGACGTCACGCTCGAAAATTTGCGAAAAGGTCTTTTCCACATGCTTGTCGAGGTCGCTCGCGCCATAGGCCGAGGCGAAGCCGCCGGCCGCCGTCACGAGGCTCTGTGCGATGTCTGGATGGGCGCCGGCCCAGTTGTCGGAAGCGAAAAACATGCGATTTCCAGTGCGAATGTGGCTGCGGGAGGACCATAATGGAGAAATGAAGGCGATCAATCGCCGAAAACGGCTGAAAGTGCCATCCTCCTGGAGAATGAAAGGAATGGAAACAATGGGCCAGTTGATCGTAATTTAATTTCAAGCTTGCGGCGGAGCAGGCAATTTTTCTTCATGGGGTGGTGATTATTTGGCATGATGGCCTTGCGGCCCGGGGGTGTTTCTGGCATAGAGCCCATGAAATAGGACAGGTTTACTGTCCTATTTCGGTCAAGAGACCGAAGAGGCGCCTTCCGCGACCGCGGAAACTGCCGAAACGGCACCAGGCGAGGGAGGACCGCTCCTTCGGAAAACCTGGTTGCCACGACGGTCCTGATGATCATTCCTGGTCGGCCGTCGTTTTGCGGTTACATCAGGTTCAGAAAACAGCCGCTCGCGAGGCCCTGCCCCAAGGCAAAAGGGTCTCACGGGCGAAAAGGATTGCCCGCAGGATGGGCCCAC
Organism: Shinella sp. WSC3-e; assembly: GCF_945994535.1. Classification (NCBI taxonomy): domain Bacteria; kingdom Pseudomonadati; phylum Pseudomonadota; class Alphaproteobacteria; order Hyphomicrobiales; family Rhizobiaceae; genus Shinella; species Shinella sp. WSC3-e. Next base: position 2,965,150 of record NZ_OZ000530.1, on the reverse strand, counting down.
AGGAGGAAGAGATGATGGTGAAGACCCAAGCACATGATTTGCGGCAGTTCCGGGCGCAGGCGACTGCGACGGGCGCCACGACACGCGCTTCCAATCCGGGCCTGCCGAAAAAACAGGGACTCTATGATCCGCGCAATGAACACGATGCCTGCGGCGTCGGCTTCGTGGCGCATTTGAAAGGCAAGAAATCGCACCAGATCGTCAAGGACGGGCTGTTCATGCTCGAGAACCTGACGCATCGCGGCGCTGTCGGCGCGGATCCGCTGATGGGCGACGGTGCGGGCATCCTCGTCCAGATTCCGGACCGCTTCTTCCGCGAGGAGATGGCAAAGCAGGGCATCACGCTGCCGAAGGCCGGTGAATATGCCGTCGGCCACATCTTCATGCCGCAGGACGAGAAGCTCGTCGATTATTTCAAGAAGGTCATCGGAGATGTCGTCGCTGAAGAGGGGCAGGTCCTCATCGGCTTCCGCGACGTCCCGGTCGACAATTCTTCGCTCTCCAAGGCTCCCGAGATCGCCGCCACCGAGCCGCGGCACGTCCAGGTCTTCATCGGCGCCGGCCGCGACGCCGCGACGAACGGCGAGTTCGAGCGTCGGCTCTTCACCCTGCGCAAGGTGATCTCCAACCGCATCTATGACGAATACGAGGGCGAGGAGAGCAATTTCTATCCCGTCTCGCTGTCCTCGACCACCATCGTCTACAAGGGCATGTTCCTCGCCTATCAGGTGGGCGCCTACTACAAGGACCTTGCCGATCCGCGCTTCGAATCGGCCGTCGCCCTCGTGCACCAGCGCTTCTCCACCAATACCTTCCCGTCGTGGAAGCTGGCGCACCCGTACCGCATGGTCGCCCATAACGGCGAGATCAACACGCTGCGTGGCAACGTCAACTGGATGGCGGCCCGCCAGGCCTCCGTCTCCTCGCCGCTGTTCGGTGAGGACATCACAAAGCTCTGGCCGATCTCCTATGAGGGGCAGTCGGATACGGCCTGTTTCGACAACGCGCTCGAATTCCTCGTGCGCGGCGGCTATTCCATGGCCCATGCGGTCATGATGCTGATCCCCGAGGCCTGGGCCGGCAACCAGCTGATGAGCCAGGAGCGCAAGGCGTTCTACGAATACCACGCCGCGCTGATGGAGCCGTGGGACGGCCCCGCCGCCGTCGCCTTCACCGACGGCAAGCAGATCGGCGCGACGCTCGACCGCAACGGCCTGCGCCCGGCACGCTACCTCGTCACCGACGATGACCGCGTCATCCTCGCCTCCGAAGCCGGCACGCTGCCGGTCAAGGAAGAAAGCATCGTCAAGAAGTGGCGCCTCCAGCCGGGCAAGATGCTGCTCATCGACATGGAGGAAGGCCGCATCATTTCCGACGAGGAGGTGAAGTCCGCGCTTGCCGCCAAGCATCCCTATCGCGAGTGGCTGGACAACACCCAGATCATCCTGGAAGACCTCGGCCCGGTCGAGCCGCGGGCGCTGCGCCGCGACGTCTCGCTGCGCGACCGCCAGCAGGCCTTCGGCTATACACAGGAGGATACCCGCCTCCTGATGTCGCCGATGGCGACCACCGGGCAGGAGGCGATCGGCTCCATGGGCACGGACACGCCGATTTCGGCCATGTCCGACAAGACCAAGCTGCTCTACACCTATTTCAAGCAGAACTTCGCGCAGGTGACGAACCCGCCCATCGACCCGATCCGCGAGGAACTGGTCATGAGCCTCGTCTCCTTCATCGGCCCGCGCCCGAACATCCTCGACCATGGCGGCGCGGCCAAGGCCAAGCGCATGGAGGTGCGTCAGCCGATCCTTACCAATGGCGACCTCGAAAAGATCCGCTCGATCGGCCATGTCGAGGACCGTTTCGACACCAAGACGCTGGATTTCACCTATGATGTCTCGCGCGGTGCGGACGGCATGCCGGAAATGCTCGACCGTCTGTGCGAGCGTGCCGAGCAGGCCGTCACCAGCGGCTACAACATCATCGTGCTCTCCGATCGCCAGATCGGACCGGACCGTGTGGCGATCCCGGCGCTCCTGGCGACGGCCGCCGTGCACCACCACCTGATCCGCAAGGGGCTTCGCACCTCGGTCGGCCTCGTCGTGGAGACCGGCGAGCCGCGCGAAGTGCACCATTTCTGTCTTCTCGCCGGTTACGGCGCGGAAGCGATCAACCCGTACCTGGCCTTCGACACGCTCACCGACATGCACAAGCGCGGCGAGTTCCCGAAGGAGGTGGACGCGGAGGAGATCGTCTATCGCTACATCAAGGCGATCGGCAAGGGCATCCTGAAGGTCATGTCAAAGATGGGCATCTCGACCTACCAGTCCTATTGCGGCGCGCAGATTTTCGACGCCATCGGCCTCTCCTCCGAGCTTGTCGACAAATATTTCTTCGGCACCGCGACGACCATCGAGGGCATCGGCCTCGACGAGATCGCCAAGGAGACCTTCAACCGCCACAAGGCCGCCTTCGGGCGTGATCCGCTGCTCGCCAACACGCTGGATATCGGCGGCGAATATGCCTACCGCATGCGCGGCGAGGAGCACGCCTGGACGCCGGACGTCGTCGCTTCGCTGCAGCATGCGGTGCGCGGCAACGCGGCCGATCGCTACAAGGAATTTGCCGAGATGGTGAATGCCTCGGCGCTGCGCATGAACACGATCCGCGGCCTGTTCTCGATCAAGGGCGCGGAAGCGGCCGGCCGCAAGCCGATCTCCATCGACGAGGTCGAACCGGCGGTCGACATCGTCAAGCGCTTCTCGACGGGCGCCATGTCCTTCGGCTCGATTTCCCGCGAGGCGCACACGACGCTCGCCGTCGCCATGAACCGGATCGGCGGCAAGTCGAACACCGGCGAGGGCGGCGAGGAAGCCGACCGCTACATGCCGCTGCCGGACGGTTCGATGAACCCCGAGCGCTCGGCGATCAAGCAGATCGCCTCCGGCCGCTTCGGCGTGACGACCGAATACCTGGTCAATGCGGACATGCTGCAGATCAAGGTCGCGCAGGGCGCCAAGCCCGGCGAGGGCGGCCAGCTGCCCGGCCACAAGGTGGACGCGACGGTCGCCAAGACCCGTCACTCCACCCCGGGCGTCGGCCTCATCTCGCCGCCGCCGCACCACGATATCTATTCGATCGAGGATCTGGCGCAGCTCATCTACGACCTGAAGAACGTCAACCCCGAGGCCGATATCTCGGTCAAGCTCGTCTCGGAAGTCGGCGTCGGCACGGTTGCCGCCGGTGTCGCCAAGGCGCGCGCGGACCATATCACCATCGCCGGCTTCGACGGCGGCACGGGCGCCTCGCCGCTCACCTCGCTGAAGCATGCCGGCTCCCCGTGGGAAATCGGCCTTGCCGAGACGCACCAGACGCTGGTGCTGAACAAGCTGCGCTCGCGCATCGCGCTGCAGGTCGACGGGGGCCTCAAGACCGGCCGTGACGTCGTCATCGGCGCGCTGCTCGGCGCGGACGAATTCGGCTTCGCGACGGCCCCGCTCATTGCGGCCGGCTGCATCATGATGCGCAAGTGTCATCTCAACACCTGTCCGGTGGGGGTTGCCACACAGGACCCGGTGCTGCGCAAGCGCTTCAAGGGCACGCCGGAGCATGTCATCAACTACTTCTTCTTCGTCGCCGAAGAGGTGCGCGAAATCCTGGCCTCGCTCGGCGTGCGTTCGCTGAACGAGATCATTGGCGCCTCGGAGCTGCTCGAAAAAGAGAGGATGATCTCGCACTGGAAGGCCAATGGCCTCGACTTCTCCCGCATCTTCCACAAGGTCGATGCGCCGAAGGAGGCGACCTACTGGACCGAGCGGCAGGATCATCCGATCCACGACGTCCTCGACCGCAAGCTGATCGAAGAGGCGAAGCCCGCGCTGGAGAAGAAGACGCCCGTCGCCTTCGAGGTCGACATCAAGAATGTCGACCGTTCGGCCGGTGCGATGCTGTCCGGGGCCGTCGCCAAGCGCTACGGCTTCAAGGGGCTGAAGGACGACACGATCTCGGTGAAGCTGCATGGCACGGCGGGCCAGTCCTTCGGTGCCTTCCTTGCCCGCGGCATCACCTTCGACCTGATCGGCGCCGGCAACGACTATGTCGGCAAGGGCCTTTCCGGCGGCCGCATCGTCGTGCGTCCCCCGGCGGAGAACCGCGCGGTGCCGCATGAATCGATCATCGTCGGCAACACGGTGCTCTACGGCGCGATCTCGGGCGAGTGCTACTTCAACGGCGTTGCCGGCGAACGTTTCGCCGTGCGCAATTCCGGTGCCGTCGCCGTCGTCGAGGGCGTGGGCGACCATGGCTGCGAATACATGACGGGCGGCGTCGTCGTCGTCATCGGCCAGACGGGCCGCAACTTCGCGGCGGGCATGTCCGGCGGCGTTGCCTATGTGCTGGACGAGGCCGGCGATTTCGCCCGCCGCTGCAACATGGCGATGGTCGAGCTGGAGCCGGTGCCGGAAGAGGACGACATGCTGGAGAAGCTGCACCATCATGGCGGCGACCTCATGCACAAGGGCATGGTCGATGTCTCGGACGACATGACGCGCCACGACGAGGAGCGGCTCTACCAGCTCGTCACGAACCACCTGCACTATACGGGCTCGCCGCGGGCGCGGGAGATCCTCGACAAATGGGCCGAGTATCGTCCGAAATTCCGCAAGGTCATGCCGGTCGAGTACCGCCGCGCGCTCGAAGAGATGGAGCGCATGAGGATGGGGATCGCTGCCGAGTGAGGCGGCGGGCTCCGCAAGGAGCCCCTCATCCGCCTGCCGGCACCTTCTCCCGGTGAACGGGAGAAGGGATGTGCGGCAAGGCGGTGCGACATCTGCCTTCTCCCCGCCTGCGGGGAGAAGGTCGCGGCAGCGGGATGTGGGGTTGTCCCCGTCAATGCCTGTCGCGCGGTGTTCCCTTTTGCGCCCGAAGCGCTCGTCGAAACGTTATAAGAATCAGGATATCACAATGGGCAAGGTTACTGGTTTCATGGAAATCGACCGGCAGGTGATGAAGTATCAGCCGGCCTCCGACCGCATCCGCCATTTCCGCGAGTTCACCATCCCGATGTCGGACCCGGAGGTCCAGAAGCAGGCCGCGCGCTGCATGGACTGCGGCATTCCCTATTGCCACGGCCCGACCGGCTGTCCGGTGCACAACCAGATCCCGGACTGGAACGACCTCGTCTACAACGGCAACTGGGAAGAGGCGATCCGCAACCTGCATTCGACCAACAACTTCCCGGAATTCACCGGCCGCGTCTGCCCCGCGCCCTGTGAGGAAGCCTGCACGCTGAACCTCGAGGACATGCCGGTCTCCATCAAGACCGTCGAGCAGGCGATCGCCGACAAGGCCTATGAGATGGGCTATATCGTGCCGCAGCCGGCGACGCTGAAGACCGGCAAGAAGGTCGCGGTCATCGGCTCCGGCCCGGCCGGCATGGCCGCCGCCCAGCAGCTTGCCCGTGCCGGCCACGAGGTTCACCTCTACGAGCGCGAATCCAAGGCCGGCGGCCTGTTGCGCTACGGCATTCCGGATTTCAAGATGGAGAAGAACTTCATCGACCGCCGCGTCGACCAGATGCGCGGCGAGGGCGTGACCTTCCACTACGGCGTCAATGTCGGCGTCGACAAGAAGATGGACGAGATGCTCGCCGAGCATGACGCCGTGCTCTATTGCGGCGGCTCGGAAACCCCGCGCGACGCCGGCATTCCGGGCGTCGATTTCGCCGGCGTGCACGATGCCATGCCCTATCTCGTCCAGCAGAACCGCCGCGTCGGCCGCGAGAACATCGACAGCGTCGGCTGGCCGTCCGACCCGATCCTTGCCGGTGGCAAGCACGTCGTCGTCGTCGGTGGTGGCGACACCGCCTCGGACTGCGTCGGCACCGCCTTCCGCCAGGGCGCGGTGAAGGTCACCCAGCTCGACATCCGCCCGCAGCCGCCGGAAAAGGAGGACAAGCTCGCCGTCTGGCCGTTCTGGGCGACGAAGATGCGCACCTCCTCCTCGCAGGCCGAGGGCGCGGTGCGCGAATTCCAGGTCGGCACGCTCGAATTCGTCGGCGACGAGGACGGCGTCCTCACCGGCGTGAAGTGCTGCCAGGTGGACGACCGCCGCAAGCCGATCGCCGGCACGGAGTTCATCATCAAGGCCGATCTCGCCTTCATCGCCATCGGTTTCCGCGGCCCCTTCACCGACAGCGTACTGAAGGATCTGGGTAGCCGCCTGACGATCAACACCGACAAGCGCGGCTCCTCCAACGTCGTCGCCAACGAGCACGACTACAAGACCTCGGTGGACAAGCTTTGGACGGCGGGTGACGTGCGCCGCGGCCAGTCGCTGGTCGTCTGGGCGATCCGCGAAGGCCGACAGGCCGCCCGCGCCATCGACGAGGCCCTGATGGGCTCGACCACGCTGCCGCGCTGAGATTCATGCAAATGGCGAAAGGGCGCTCCGGGAAACCGGCGCGCCCTTTGTCGTTTTGAATGCCCCTCATCCGCCTGCCGGCACCTTCTCCCCGCAAGCGGGGAGAAGGGACCTGTTGCACTGTTCTACCCTGATCCGGGCAAAGCGTTGCCCCATCTCCCTTCTCCCCGCTTGCGGGGAGAAGGTCGCGGCAGCGGGATGAGGGGCGATACCTGCCTCAGACGAAGAGGAAATCCGATGCCGAGAGGTCGGCGAGCTTGATGTCGTCGAGGCGCAGTTCGCTCTGGCCGAAGTCGAACACCACGTCCTTGCCGCCATCGGCCGTGCGGGCGATGTCCTTGAGGTCGGCGAAGCTCGAAACACCGAGGCTCTTGGAGATTTCGATCTTGTCGAAATTGGTCTGGAAGTCCTCGATCTCGGTCCTGCCGGTCTTGAAGACGAAGGTGTCGCGGCCGGCGCCGCCTTCCAGCTCGTTGTTGCCCGAGCCGCCATCCAGGCGATCGTTGCCGGCGCCGCCTTCGAGGTCGTCATTGCCCGAGCCGCCGAAGAGCCGGTCGTTGCCGGCGCCGCCCTCCAGGTCGTCATGGCCGGAGCCGCCCCAGATCCTGTCGTTGCCGGCATCGCCCGAAAGCTTGTCGTTGCCGCCATGGCCGGAAATCCGGTCATTGCCGTCGCCGCCGGAGATCGTGTTGGCCTTGCTGTCGCCGTTCAACACGTCATCGCCGGAAAGGGGGTCCTTCGGTTCGTCGGTATCGACGGACTTGAAGGAGAAGTGGCTTGCCTTGAGGCTCGACAGCTTGGTGTCTTCCAGCGTCAGCGTATTGCCGTTGCCGAAATCGAAGCGCACGTCCTCACCGCCGTCTACGGTCCTGGCGAGCGCCTTGAGTTCCGCAAAGCTCTTCACGCCGAGCGCGCTGTCGATGACGATCTTGTCGGCGCTCGTGGAGAAGTCGTCGATCTCGTCGCGGCCGCTGGAGAAGACGAAGGTGTCGCGGCCGGAGCCGCCGCTCAGCTCGTCATTGCCGGTGCCGCCGTGCAGCCAGTCGTTGCCGGCACCGCCCTCCAGGTCGTCATTGCCGCCGTAGCCGAAGAGCTTGTCGTTGCCGCCCTTGCCGTAGATGTCGTCGGCCGTCGACTGGCCCTTGAGCGTGTTGGCGGAAGAGGTGCCGATGATCTTAACCATGAGAAATGTCCTTGTTCGATTGGGTCTTCAGAGGCGAAAGGTCAGCGCGGGTCAGTCTTCGCGCTCGAGGCGCAGGATCTCGCCGGTATAGCCGTCGATCTTGGCTTCGCTGACCACGTTCTTCGTGTCGACGATCTTTGCCTCGAAGTGGCCGTCGTCCATCTCGATTTCGCGGATGACGTAGCCCTTGGCCGAAAGCTCGGTGGCGACCTGCTCCAGCGTCTTGCGCACGGGCGCCGCGGCGGTTTCGGCGAGGGCCGGTACGGTGAGGGCGAGGAGGCCGGCGGCGAGAAGGCCGGTCGTGGTGAGGCGCATGGCGAAATCCTTTCCTGTCGTTGTGGGGGGAGGTTTCGCACAGGCTGCCTGTTGCTTGCCTGACAGGCGCTGTCAGCGATTTGTCAGCTTGATACGCGTATAGGTAGGTCCATGATCACGAAGATATTGACTCCCTTTCCGCTGGCGCTCGCCCTGTTCGTCGCCCTTTCCGTGATGCCGCCGATGGGCGCGCAGGCGGATGACGACGACGATGCGGTGGAGCACGAGGAAGCCCGCCGCGCCCTCGAACAGGGCCTCGTGCGCCCGCTCGAACAGATCATCGTGGAAGCCCGCAAGCATGTCGAGGGCGACCTGATCGAAGTGGAGCTTGAGCGCGAGAACGGGCGCTATATATATGAGCTGGAATTCATCCAGCCGTCCGGCCAGATCATCGAGCTGCAGCTCGATGCCAAGACGATGGCGATCGTAGAGGACGACGACGACTGATGCGCCTGCTTCTCGTCGAGGACGACGCCCGCATCGCGGCCGATGTTTCCGCCGTGCTGACGGGGGCCGGCTATACCGTCGAGACCGCCTCGGACGGCAAGGATGCCTGGTTCCTCGGCGATACCGAGGATTATGATCTCATCATCCTCGATCTCGGCCTGCCGAGCATGGACGGCATGGCGCTCTTGAAGCGTTGGCGCGCCAACGGCCGGCACATGCCGGTGCTGGTGCTGACGGCCCGCGGCAGCTGGGCCGAGCGCGTCGAGGGCATCGACGCCGGCGCCGACGACTACCTGCCGAAGCCCTTCCAGTTCGAGGAGCTGCTTGCCCGCGCCCGCGCGCTCATCCGCCGGTCCGTCGGCCATGGCGCCGCAACGATCGCCATCGGTGCCGTCACCATCGATACGCGGGCCATGCGCGTCAGCGTCAACGGCGTGCCGCAGTCGCTGACGCCGCTCGAATACCGGCTCGTCAGCTATCTCGGCCATCACCGCGATCGTATCGTGCCGCCGACCGAGCTGCAGGAGCACCTTTACGGCGACGATTTCTCGCGGGATGCCAATGCGCTGGAGGCGCTCGTCGCGCGGCTGCGCAAGAAACTCGGCGCGGTCGCCATCGGCACGCGACGCGGCTTCGGCTACTATATGGGCGAGACCGCACCGTGACGCGCCGTTCGCTGCGCCTTCGCCTGGCGCTTGCCGGCGCCGCCTCCATCATCGCCGCCCTCGTGGCGGCGTTCTTCGTTCTGTCGACGCTGTTCGAGCGGCATGTGGAGCGGCGCATCGCCGCCGAGCTGATGCTGCATCTCAACCAGGTGATCGCCGGCCTTGCCGAGCAGCCGGGTGCGTCGCTTCATCTCGTCAAGCCGCCGGTCGATCCGCGCTTCGAGCGGCCGCTCTCCGGCCTCTACTGGCAGATCGAGGGCGACGGCAGCCGCCTGCGCTCCCGCTCGCTTTGGGATGATGTGCTGACCCTGCCGGACATTCCGGCCGGCGGCATCCATACCGCGACCATCACCGGGCCGGGAGATGCGTCGCTGCTTCTCCTCGAGCGCGAGGTGGTGACCAGCGAGCGGGCCGGGGCGCGGCCGCTGCGCGTCGCCGTCGCCATCGACCGCACCGATATTTCGCGCGCGACGGATCAATTCGAGGCAGACCTTCTGCCCTACCTGCAGGCGCTCGCCGTACTGCTGCTGGCGGCGAGCTTCGTGCAGATCTTCGTCGGCCTGCGCCCGCTGGCAACGTTGACGGAACGCCTTTCCGCCATCCGCGCCGGCAAGGCCGAACGGCTCGGCAACGATTTTCCGGACGAGGTCCTGCCGCTTACCGGCGAGGTCGATGCCCTGCTGCAATCGCGCGAAAACCAGCTGCGCAAGGCGCGTGAGCGGGCGGCGGACCTTGCCCATGGCTTCAAGACGCCGCTGCAGATCCTTTCCGGCGACGTGCTGCGCCTGCGCGAGCGGGGTGAGGAGGCGGTTGCCCGCGATATCGAGGCGATCATCCTGCGCATGCGCCGCCATGTCGACCACGAGATGGCCCGCGCCCGCCAGGCCGAGCGCGGCCACACGGCGCGCAGCGATCTCGGCCGCGTCGCCGCGCAGGTCGTCAGCGTCGTCTCGCGGACGCCGGCTGGCCGCGATCTCGACTGGCAACAGGAAATCGAAGCGGGCCTCATCCTGCGCATCGATGCGGAGGATCTCGCCGAAATCCTCGGCAGCCTTGCGGAAAACGCCGCGCGTTACGCCCGGACCACCGTCGGCATCTTCGCCCGGGCGGAAGGTGCGGCGGCGATCATCGAGGTCGTTGACGACGGACCGGGCATTCCGGAAGGGGAGATCGAGTTCGTGCTGAAACGGGGCGGCCGGCTCGATACGACGAGTGAAGGCGCGGGATTGGGCCTGGCCATTGCCGAGAGTTTCGTCGAGGAGGCGAATGGCAGCTTCATGCTGGAAAACCGCAAGCCCGGCCTATGCGCCCGCATCATGCTGCCGCGGATCGTGGCCTGAGCGGTTTGCCGAACGCGTCGATCCAGGGGATCGCGGCGAAGACCGGTCAGGGGGTCGCGATCTTGTTCAATCGGAAGTCGTCGACGCGGCCGAGGGGGGCGTCGGCGATCTCGCCCTTTTCCACCAGCTTCTCGCGCAGGCTCTTGCCGTTGCCCTTGATGGCGGCGCCGCCGAGCAGCGCGGTGCCGCCGTCGAGTGCCGGATCGGCGAGGCTGATCGGCTGTGTCTTGGTGATTTCCGTGTCTTCCGCCGGCGCGGTCACGACGAGGTCCTTGAGGTCGCCCTGCAGGCCGGGGCCGTCGGCGGCGGCATCGCCCAGCACGCGGCGGATTTCCTTTTCCACATAGAAGGCGAGCTTGCGCTTGCCGGCCTTGGTGAAGTTGATGCCGTCGGAGCCGCGCAGGCGCACCTGCTGGCCGTTGATGTCCGAGCCGGAGATGACGAACTTGCCGTTCTCGTCGACGAACCCGTCCCAGATATCGACGAATTCGCCGCCGGCCTTCTCGACGCCGGCACGATAGATATTGTTGAGCGTCGTCATGTCGGCCGTCATGGCCGACGACTGGAAGGCGGGCATGCCGATCCACATCATCGGCTTGCCGCCGTCGCGGGCGAGCATCGCCAGGCGTTCGACGCGCGCCTCGTATTCCCTGGTCCAGGCCTCGGAGCGGAACTTTTCCTTCTCCCCGGCCACCGACATCTGCTGGCGGTCGTTGGCGCCGATGCTGAGGACGACGAGGGCGGGCTTGGTTTCCGCGATCAGGCCGGGCAGGGAGGCCGGCCAGTTGTAATAATCCTCGCGCACGATGCCGGAGGAGCCGTTGGTGCGGCGCTCGACGACGATGCCGGGCGTTGCCTCGAAGGCGGCGACCAGGCCCTCGCCGAGGCTGCCGGCGATGAAGTCGCCGACGACGAGCACGACCTTGGCGTCCGGCAGTTTCTCGATCGCCGCCGGCTCCGGCTTGGTGGCCACCGTGGTCGCCTGCTTTTTCTTGCGCGTGACGGTGCGCGGCTTCTTGATCTGCGGCTCGGGTGCGACCTCCTCCTGCTTCGGCTTGCCGAAGAGCAGCTCCAGGATGGTCTTGCGTTCCTTGCGCTGCTGTGCGCCGGCGGGAAGGGCGGTCACCACGACGCTCACCCCCGCCACAAGGGCAAGGCCGAGGCGCACAATCCGCATGGTCGTCGTCGTGCTCATCGCGAGGGCTCCCGTCTTGTCCACGACCCTGCCGGATCCCGGTGGCGGCATGATGGCAAATGCGGGGCCCAAGGGAAAGCCCGGCAGCAAAAGGGGCGCCGGAGCGCCCCTGTTCGTCCTTGTCAGGCGGTTTAGCGGCGCAGCGCGCGCAGCAGCTGCTGGCTCGGCTCGCCATCGGCGGCAAGGCCCATGCGGTTCTGGAAGGCCTGGATGGCGGCCTTGGAACCGGAGCCGAAATTGCCGTCGACCTCGCCCTCGTAATAGCCGAGCTCCTTGAGACGGGTCTGCAGCTCGAACTTTTCCGTGATGTCGAGCGCGCCGTCCGGGCGCGGCCAGCGCTGCTTGACGCCGCTGTAGCCGGCGAGCTGGTCGGCCAGCATGCCGACTCCCATGGCGTAGGAGTCCGATGCGTTGTAGCGCTTGATGACGAAGAAGTTCTTGGTCATCAGGAAGCCGGGGCCGCCATTGGCCGGCAGCTTCAGCTCGGCGCGGTCGGCGCCGTTCTTGAAGCCGCTGCCGTTCGGGCGCGTGAAGCCGAGCTTCGCCCACTGGGCAAGCGTCTTCGTCTGGCCCGAATACTTGCTGCCGCCCTTCGGCACGACGATCTCGTAGCCCCAGGTCTTGCCCGACTGCCAGCCGTTCTTGGCAAGCAGGTTCGCCGCGGTCGCCAGCGCGTCCGGCACCGAGGTCCAGATGTCGCGATGGCCGTTGCCGTCCGCGTCGACGGCGTAGATCATGTAGCTCGTCGGGATGAACTGGGTGTGGCCCATGGCGCCGGCCCAGGATCCGGTCATCTTGCCAGCCGCGATGTCGCCGCGCTGGATGATCTTCAGCGCCGCGATCAGCTGCGTGCGTGCGTATTTCGCGCGCTTCTTGTCGGCATAGGCGAGCGTTGCCAGCGCCCGCGGCACATAGTGCAGCCGGTCGTCCTTCTCCAGCACCGCGCCATAGTTCGATTCCATCGACCAGATGGCGAGCAGGATGTTGCGGTCGACGCCGAAATGCCGCTCGACGGCTGCAAGCGTGCGGGCATGTTTCGCGGCCATCTCCCGGCCGACGCGCACCGTGTAAGGATTGACGCGCGAATCGAGATAGTCCCAGATCTTGTGCTTGAATTCCGGCTGGTAGGCGGCCTTTTCAAGGACATCCGGATCGGGTGTCTTGACGCCGGAAAACGCCTTCTGGTAGGTCGATTTGCTGATGCCGGCTTCGGATGCCGTCGCGTAGAAATCGGCGATCCACTGCTGGAAGCGGGCGTCCGCACGGGCAGCGGTGGCCTGGGCGAACAGCCCGGCCGACAGGAGGAGAGTGAGCGCGGATCGGCGCAGAACGGTTTTCAGATTCTGTGTCATCAGCTGTCGTGTCCGTTTCTCAAATTTCGGTACGATGGCGTGGAACCACCGGCTGAACGCAAAACTTATAAAAACGAAGTCAACAAATTCTTTACCATCAAACTTTTGCCCCGTCTTCCTTCGCAAAAAAGTCTTCCTTTGCAAAAAAATAGCAATTGGCTTCTATTCCGGCACACATACGGCCCGGCCATGAGGGCGACGGGCGCAACGAGGTGAATATGTCGCAGGCACGCAAGGTTCGCAAAGCAGTCTTCCCAGTGGCCGGTCTCGGCACCCGCTTCCTTCCGGCCACCAAGGCCGTGCCGAAGGAAATGCTGACCGTCGTGGACAAGCCCGTCATCCAGTATGTGGTGGACGAGGCGCTGGACGCCGGCATCGAGCACCTGATCTTCGTGACGGGCCGGTCCAAGGCGGTCATCGAGGACTATTTCGACATCCAGGTCGAGCTGGAGCAGACGCTGCGCCAGCGCAACAAGACCGCGGAGCTGACGCTGCTCGAAAGCATCCTGCCGGTCGCCGGCTCGACGAGCTTCACCCGCCAGCAGGAGCCGCTTGGCCTCGGCCATGCCGTCTGGTGCGCCCGCGAGCTGGTCGGCAACGAACCCTTCGCGCTGCTTCTGCCTGATATGATCATGAAGGCGGAAAAGGGTTGCATGAAGGGCATGGTGGAGCTTTTCGAGCACAGCGGCGCCAACATCGTCGCCGTCGAGGAATGCGCGCCCGACCAGGCGCACAAATACGGTATCGTCGGCGTCGGCGAGACGATCGGCGAGGGGTTTGCCATCACCAAAATGGTCGAGAAGCCGGCGCCGGGCAGCGCGCCGTCCAACTTCTTCATCAACGGCCGCTATATCCTCCAGCCGGAAATCTTCCCGATCCTCTCCACGCAGGAGCGTGGCGCCGGCAACGAGATCCAGCTCACCGACGCCATGGTGAAACTTGCGGGCAGCCAGAAATTCGCCGCCTACCACTTCCGCGGCGAGACCTATGACTGCGGCGCCAAGGACGGCTTCATCCTCGCCAATATCGCCTTCGCGCTGGCGCGGGCGGATATCCGCCCGACCGTCGAAGGGCCGCTGAAGGAACTCGTCGCCAAGCTGAAATAGGGTTCAGCGGCGCAGGACGAGACCGATGCCGGCGCGCGTGATGCCGGTGTCGGTGCCGCGCGACGGGCGGGTCAGTTCGTAGGACACGTCGCCGGTGAGGGCGAGCCAGCGGTTGAGGTCCCAGGTAAGGCTCGTGCCGACACGGTAGACATTCTGGTCGGCGCCGCCGGAAGAGGAGAAATCCCGCCAGGTATAGGCGCCGCTCAGCCGGGCGACGAGGTTTTCGCGCAGCTCATGCGTCAGTTCGGCGGTGGTCGCGTAGTCGACGTAGCCGCTTTGCCCGGCGGTGGTCGACGGCTCGATCTGCGTGCCGAGGCCGAGCCGGAGCTCCGTGCCGCGCTGCGGTGACCAGATGACCGAACCGTCGAGCGTCAGAGCCGCGATCGATTTCAGGCGGCTGTCGTCGAAGGCGGCCCGCTTGTAGCCCATGCCGAGATCGCCGCGCAGCTTTTCGCCAAGATCGATCTCCACGCCGGCACGGCCGCCCAGTGTCGAGCTCGAGCGCTCGTAACCGAGCGAATCGCGCTTCTCGTCATAGATCGAACGGGCGATGGAGGCCTCGAGATAGGGGATCAGTGCCGGCGACAGCTCGAAGCCGATGCGCCCCGTCAGGGTGCCTTCCGTGAAGTTGCGGTCGGAAAGGCGCAGCTTCGCGCCGTTTGCGAGCTTTGCCGAGCCGTAGACCTCGCGCTCGATTTCGGCGCCGATCATGCCGCGGATCGCACCGAAATCGCGCTGGACGCGCGCGCCGGCGGTAAAGCCGTGCACGCCCGACTGGGCGCTCGCGCCGTCGATGGCGTTGGGATCGCTGGAATCCTCGCGCTCGAAACTGTAGCCGGCGGTGAGATTGGCGATCGTGTCGTCGCTGAGGTCGAGGCGCAGGTCGCTGTTGATGCGTGCCTGTGGCTCCGTCTCTCCCGTGCCGCTGATATTACGCTGGTAGATGCCCTCGGCGTCGATGGTCAGCTGGTGGCGCGACCAGTCGGATGTCAGCACGCCGCGAAAGCCGGTCTGGGAATAGGTGCGGCTCGTCGTGCCGCCGGATTTCGTGCGTTCGTGCCCCAGGCTCTGGGTGATCGAGGGCCTGAGCACGAATGTGCCGACGCGGATGCCGGTCGGCTGGTAGGGGTCGCCGAAATCGCTTCTTGCCGCTTCGGTGCTGCCTTCGCGCAGGTTCAGCCGCTCGCCTTCGCGTTCGGTGCGGCGGATGGCCGCGTTGCCGTCCACCGCCTCGGAGAGCGCCTCGGCCTGGTCGCCGGTGAGGGCAGGCCCGGTCCATGCCGCCGTTTCGGTTCCCGGCAGCGTCGCGTCGGCAGCGTACCCGGTGTTGCGGACGAGAGGGTCGAGCGGCTCCTGGAATGTCGGCGTCTCGTTCGCCACCCGCTGCTGGGCGAAGGCGGGTGCGGCGGCAAGCACCGTGCCGGCAAGCAGAAGATTGGCCAGATGCCATGACAGGCGGGGCAGTCTTGCCCCGCGATCCTTTGCCTTTTCTTCTGCCATGACTGCGGCCCGCGAACCTTTCGATTTCCTAAGCGAACGTAAACCGTTGTGGTTAACGCTTGGTTGCCGGGCCGCAAAGTCACTCGCCGTAACAATCTGCGTTCTTTCGTGCATGGACAGAGGAATGCAAAAGCGCTAACGAGGCGCATGATCAAAAGACAGGCAAAAGTTGACAGTGCCGGCGCCATCGCCTCGGCGATCCGCACCGTTGAAACGGAAATGGCCGGCCTTACCGCCCTCTCCGCGGCGCTCGAGGGACGGCTCTTCGACGCGTTTTGCGAGGCTGTCCGTCTTATCGGTGATATCAGCGGCCGCGTCATCGTGACCGGCATCGGCAAGTCGGGGCATATCGGTGCGAAGATCGCCGCGACCTTCGCCTCCACCGGCACCCCGTCCTTCTTCGTCCACCCCGTGGAGGCCAATCACGGCGATCTCGGCATGATCGGCCGCGACGACGTGATCCTTGCCATGTCCTGGAGCGGCGAAAGCGCCGAACTGCAGGGCATCATCAACTATTCCCGCCGCTTCTCCATTCCGCTGATCGCCATCACCTCCGGCGAGCGCTCGGCCCTTGCCCGCGAGGCGGATACCGTGCTGCTGCTGCCGAAGGAGCAGGAAGCCTGCCCGCATGGCCTTGCGCCCACCACCTCCACGCTGATGCAGCTTGCCCTCGGCGATGCGCTCGCGGTTGCGCTGCTGGAAGCGCGCGGTTTCACCGCCACCGACTTCAAGACCTTCCATCCCGGCGGCAAGCTGGGTGCCAGCCTTTCGCATGTCGGCGATATCATGCACAGCGGCGAGAACATGCCGCTCGTCGCGCTCGGCACGTCGATGCCGGATGCCGTCCTGCTCTTGTCGCAAAAGCGCTATGGCTGTGTCGGCGTCGTCAATGACGAAGGGATTCTCGTCGGCATCGTCACGGACGGCGACATCGCGCGCAACCTGTCGCGCAACCTTGCCGAACTCACCGTCGACGAAATCATGACGCGGGCGCCCAAGACGGTGAAGCCGACGACGCTGGCGACCGCCGCGCTCGGCCTGCTCAATCAGTACAACATTTCCGCGCTGATCGTCACCGACGAGACCTTCCGCCCCGTCGGCGTCGTGCATTTCCACGATCTGCTGCGCATCGGCGTGGCCTGATCCGCGCATTCCACGGCTCATAGCAAAAACCCGCATTTCTTCGAGATGCGGGGTTTTGATTCATAGCATTTCCGCTTTTCCGCGAATCGCGAAAACGCTCTAATTTTTTATTTTAACGCAATTCCGGACGCAAAACCGCTTCGCACTCCTGCTGGATTGCTTTAGACGGCCTCGACGATCAGATCGCGGCCGTTGCTGGCCGTGACGCGCACACGGGCGCCGACCGGCAGGTCGGGTCCCTGCACGCTCCACATCGTATCATCGAGGCGGATGCGGCCGCGGCCCTCGCTGATCGGCTGCTCCAGCGTCGCGGTACGGCCGACGAGGCTCTGGCCGCGCTGGTTGAGATGCGGCTGGTCGGAAGCCGGGCCACGCGCGCTGACGATGCGGCGGCCGATCACCACGGCGACCAGGGAAAGCACCGCGAAGAGCAGCCATTGCACATGCCAGGTCCAGAATGCCGATTCCCATAGCAGCAGCGAGAGGGCGCCGGTGACGATCGCCGCGATACCGATCCAGACGAGGAAGACGCCGGGCATCAGCACCTCGAGGATGAGGAGCACGATGCCGAGCACCCACCAGGCCCAGGGGCCGAGTTCCGTGACGATGCGCTGGATCATGCTCAGCTTCCCTGCGGCGGGGTTTCGAACGGGTTGCGGAAGGCCGGTGTCGAGGCGGTCGTGGTTGTCGTGGCGGGCGTCGACTGGCGTGTGCGGGGCGTGCTCGCCACCTGCGCGCCGCCGCCATTGCCGAAGACCTCCCTGGCGATCGCGCCGATGCCGCCGAGCGAACCGATGAGCGACGAAGCCTCCATCGGCATCAGCACGATCTTCGAGTTCGGCGCCTTGCCGATCGCGGCCATGGCCTCGGTATATTTCTGCGCGACGAAGTAGTTGATCGCCTGCACGTCACCCGCCGCGATGGCCTCCGAGACCATCTTCGTCGCCTTGGCTTCGGCCTCGGCAAGGCGTTCGCGTGCCTCGGCGTCGCGGAAGGCGGCTTCGCGCTGGCCCTCGGCCTCGAGGATGGCGGACTGCTTGGCGCCTTCCGCGCGCAGGATCTGTGCGTTGCGCGACCCCTCCGCTTCCAGCACCTGCGCGCGCTTTTCGCGCTCGGCCTTCATCTGCCGCGCCATGGAATCGACGAGATCCTTCGGCGGCGCGATGTCCTTGATCTCGACGCGGGTGATCTTCACGCCCCAGGGATTGGCCGCCTCGTCGACGACGCGCAGCAGCTGGTCGTTGATCTTGTCGCGGTTGGAGAGCAGTTCGTCGAGGTCCATCGAGCCCATGACCGAGCGGATGTTGGTCATGGTGAGGTTGATGATGGCGTGTTCGAGATTGGCGACCTGATAGGCGGCCTGGGCGGGGTTCAGCACCTGGTAGAAGGCGACGGCATCGGAGGCGACGCTGGCATTGTCGCGGGTGATGACCTCCTGGGTCGGGATGTCGAGCACCTGCTCCATCACGTTCATCTTCGCGCCGATGCGGTCGATGAAGGGGATGATGAGGTTGAGGCCGGGGTCCAGCGTGCGCGTGTAGCGGCCGAAGCGTTCCACCGTGTACTGATACCCCTGCGGGATCGTCTTGATCCCGGCAAAGAGGATCAGGATGACCAGCACAACGAGGGCGATGACGACGATATCCAGTCCGGCCAGATCCATAGTTCTTCTCTCCATCAGACAATGCGGCGCGGCGCCACTTTAAGGAATACGGCCCGCGACGCCAGTCTATTTGGACGAAGGCAAGATTTATCCGGGATCAGACCCAGCCGGAAAGCTCCCGGCGCACGACCTTTTCCAGCACCGCCATGCCCTCGGGCGAATCGTTGAGACAGGGGATGTGCGCGAATTTCTCGCCGCCATTGTGCAGGAAGCTCTCGGCCGCCTGCTCGGCGATCTCCTCCAGCGTCTCCAGGCAGTCGGAGACGAAGCCGGGATTGACGACGGCGATGCGCTTGATGCCTTCCTGTGCCAGCTTTTCCACGGTCTTGTCCGTATAGGGCTGGAGCCATTCCTCCGGCCCGAAGCGGGACTGGAAGGTGACGACGAGCTTTTCCTTCGACCAGCCGAGCCGTTCGCGCAGGAGCCGCGCCGTCTTCTGGCACTGGCAGTAATAGGGGTCGCCCTTGTCGAAATAGCTCTTGGGAATGCCGTGGAAGGAGGTGAGCACCCGCTCCGGCTCCCAGTCGAGCGTCGCCAGGTGCTTTTCGATCGAGACGGCAAGCGCGTCGATATAGACCGGGTCGTCGTGATAGGGGGGCACGGTGCGCAGGGCCGGCTGCCAGCGCATCTTCAGGAGTGCCTCGAAGGCCTTGTCGTTGACGGTCGCCGTCGTCGCCGCCGCATATTGCGGATAGAGCGGGAAGACGAGGACGCGTTCGCAGCCGGCCTTCTGCAGGTATTCCATGCGCGAGGCGATGGAGGGCTGGCCGTAGCGCATCGCCCAGTCGATGACGACGTCCGGATGATCGGAGAAGGACTGCGCCATCAGTTGGGCCTGGCTGCGCGTATAGGTGCGCAGGAAGCTCTCGTTCTTCTCCTTGTTCCAGATCGTCTCATAGGCCTTGCCGACCTTGCCGGGGCGGGTGTTGAGCACGATGCCGAAAAGGATCGGGTACCAGGCGATCCGCGGCCATTCGATGACGCGCTTGTCGGTCAGGAATTCCTTGAGGTAGCGGCGCATCGAGGTGTAGTCGGTGCCGTCGGGGGTGCCGAGATTGACCAGCAGCACACCGACCTTGCCGTTCTTGACGGGCGCGTGGTCGGCGGGCTTGGCGGCGATGTCCTGCATGGTGCGGTCCTCAGCGTGCGGGGTGTCGTTCATTACTTTGCGGCTTTGTCTTCTTGCAGGTTCGGACGCAAGGCCGCGATGCACGTTCGCGGCAATTGCTCCGTGCGGCGGACGCCGGTTGGCTCAGAATCGTTCTAAAAAGAAATGCCGGCCCGGAAAAGCCCGGACCGGCAGAAATAGTGGAGACAAATTGTCCTTATTTGGTCGGGATGGACAGCTCCGTGCCGACATGCAGAGCCCGCGGCCGCGGATTGCCGTTGGCTTCCGCGATCTTGCGCCACAGCGTGCCGTCGCCATAGGCGGCCTTGGCGATATCCCAAAGCGTATCGCCGCGGACGATGACATGCGTGCCGCCGGCCGTGACCGTCGCGGTTTCAGTCGTCGTGGTCGTGGCGGCGGTGCCAGTCGCGGCCTCGCCGGAGGTTGCCGTGTCTTCCGCCGACTTGGCGGCCGTATCCGTCGCGGGCGCCGTCTCGCTCGTGTCGGTCCCAGTCCCGGTCCCGGTGGTTGCCGGGGTCTCGACGACCGTGGCATCGGCAACTTCCGTGATGCGGCCATCCGTATAGGGCTGGTAGGGGCGGTGCGCGGCAAGATAGTCGGCGACGACCAGCTCGAGGTTCGGGCCGAAATCGTAGGCGTTCATGCCGGCCGTGGCGAAGACCGAATAACCGTCACCGCCGGCGCGCATGTAGTTGTTCGAGGCGATGCCGTAGGTCTTGGCCGGGTCGAGCGGCACGAAGGCGTCACCCTCCTTCACTTCGACCGAGACGACGCGGCTGCCGGCCGGCTTCGACTTGTCGAAGGAATACTTCATGCCGGAGACCTGCGGGAAACGGCCGGCGCCTTCCTCGATCTGGCCGAGGCCGTTTTCAAGGGCGGCGACAAGATCCGAACCCTTGAGCTGGAAGGTCGCGACCGTGTTCTGGAAGGGCAGCACCGACAGCACCTCGCCCATGGAGACCGGGCCGCCGTCGATGGAGGCGCGCAGGCCCCCGCCATTGGTGATGGCGATCGTCATGCCCTGGCTCTTCGTGCGGTCGAGGATCGCGTCGGCCACCAGGTTGCCCATGGCGCATTCGGCGGCGCGGCAAACCTCGCGCGAGCCGTCGATCGGTGCGGCGCTCTCGGCGACGATCTTGTTCTTCAGCTCCTCGATCGGGCCGCCGAGCTCCTTGATGCGGGCGAGCACGGCCTCGTCGGGCTTGATGGAGGAATCGATCAGCACCGGCTCGCCGGAGGATTCCTTCACGACGCCCGCATCGTCGAACACGACCTTGAGATTGCCGAGATACTTGGAATAGGCCGCAGCCTGTACGACGGGCACCTTGTAGCCGCCGGGATTGTCGACCAGCGTCGGATAGGGGCCTTCCGCCTTGTCCGAGGTGTTGGAGAGGAACGTGTTCGTATGGCCGCCGACCACCACGTCCACGTCGGGGATTTTGGCGATGGCCGCAAGGTCGCGCGGGTAACCGACATGGGTCAGCGCGATGATCTTGTTGACGCCCTCTTTCTTCAGCTCGCCGATCGCTGCCGTGATGTCGGCGACGTCGTCGCCGATCAGGACATTCGGGCCGGGCGAGGAGAGTTCCGCCGTGTCGTTCGCCACCGCCCCGACGATGCCGATCTTCTGGCCGCCCTGGTCGAGCACGATGAAGGATTTTATGCGGTCGCCGATCTTCGAGCTCGCGCTGGCGGCGACGTTCGCGGTGACGACCGGGAACGCGACCTTGTCGAGGAAGGTGGCGAGGCCGTCCTCGCTGTCGTCGAATTCATGGTTACCGACGGTCATGGCGTCGAACTTCATGAGGTTGAGGAACTCGGCCTCCACGGCCCCCTTGTAGGTGGTGTAGAAGAGCGATCCCTGGAAATTGTCGCCGGCATTGAGCAGCAGCACGTTCTTGCCGGCCAGCGCCTGGCGCTGGGTGTCGATCGCGGTCTTCAGGCGTGCCACGCCGCCGAAGCACTCGCCCTTGCCTTCCTCTTCGGCCGAGCAGGTCGAATCGAACTTGTTGATCGCCTCGATGCGCGAATGCAGGTCATTGATATGCAGGATGTTCAGCTCGTAATCGGCAAGCGCCGAGCCGCTGGAGAGCGCGATGATGGAGGCGGCCAGGAGGCCGGATCGGAAAAACGTCATGGTCCTCTTCTCCTTGTTTGCCCGCGACGGCGCGGGAGGGCTGTCCGCTTCGCGGGGAGGCGCGAGACATGACAGCCGGCCGGCGGATGTTTTCACCGGTCGCGGGCGAGTTCAAGCGAAAAGACGAAGGGCCCAAGGCCATGCATGTTTATGCGCCGAAACGAAAAAAGGGCCTTGCGGCCCTTTCCGTCGGCAGCGCTTGCGCTCAGGCGCGGCGGGCGAGCGAGAACTGCGCCCCTTCGGCGGTCGTGCAGTTCAGCTGGCGCTGGCTGACCAGCGCGCAATTGACCTTGGACTGGGTGTTGCGCACCAGCGAGGTCATGTTGATCTCGACCAGCGTCGGTGAGGTGTTGATATAGGTGCCCGAGGCGAGGAGCTGGTTCGTGTCGGTCGTGCGCGTCGTGAACGTGCCGCCCTGGAAGGTGGAGACGATGCCGTTCGGGTCCACCCAGGCGCCTTCGACACCCTGCGGCACGGGGCGCTGCGCCACCGGCAAATCGCGCGGCGCGCGCTCGGACTGGCACGAGGCAAGCGCGACGGCGGCGGTCAGCAGGCTGAGGACTGTGATCGGCTTCATATGGGTCTCCCAGGGTCACGGCGGCGCGAACCACCCGTCCAATTCGGCGAACCATGCCGCGAAGAGGCGTCGAAAGCAAGACGCGCCGCCGGGGCAAGGGGCATTATCCCATTGAAAGCGTTTCAGACCCGCTGGCAAGTCCGCCAAACCTCTCCTGCGTCGTGCTCGGCCTTGAGCCGGGGATGACGACGGCGGGTGGGGCGAGGGTCGTCATCAAATCGAGACGCCCGCGGCCTGGCCGCGGGCGTCGCGCATTTCAGTTCAAAGGCCGGTTCAGCGGACCAGGATGTTCTTGAACTGCCACGGATCCTTCGTGTCGAGGTCTTCCGGGAAGAGGCCCGGGCGGCCGTCGAGCGGGGTCCAGTCGGTATAGTGGCCTTCCACCGGGCCGAGATAAGGCGTCTGCACTTCCAGGCACCGCTTGTAGTCGACCTCGTCGGCTTCCACGATGCCGGCCTTGGGGTTTTCCAGCGCCCAGACCATGCCGGCGAGCACGGCCGAGGTCACCTGCAGGCCGGTGGCGTTCTGGTAGGGCGCGAGGCGGCGGGTTTCGTCCAGCGAAAGGCGCGAGCCGTACCAGTACGCGTTCTTGTCGTGGCCGTAGAGCAGCACGCCGAGTTCGTCGACGCCGTCGACCAGTTCGTTCTCGTCGAGAACGTGCAGCACCGGCTGCTGGTGGCCGCCATTGCCGAACATCTCGTGCAGCGAGAGCACGGCGTCGTTGGCCGGGTGATAGGCGTAGTGGCTGGTCGGGCGGTAGGTGACGTGGCCGTCCTTGTCACGCACCGTGAAGAAGTCGGCGATCGAGATCGACTCGTTGTGGGTGACGAGGAAGCCGTATTGCGGGCCGGGCGTCGGGCACCAGGAGCGCACGCGCGTGTTGGCGCCGGGCTGCTCCAGGTAGATCGCGGCCTTGCAGCCCTTCTTGTGCTTCTTGGCGTTCTTCGGCATCCAGTTCTCGTGGGTGCCCCAGCCGAGTTCGGCCGGCTGCAGGCCTTCCGAGATGAAGCCCTCGACCGACCAGGTGTTCCAGAAGGTGTTGAACGGCTTCGGGTTCCTGGTGCGCTGGGTGTCGCGTTCGGCGATGTGCACGCCCTTGACGCCGACCTTCTTCATCAGCTTGGCCCAGCCTTCGCGGTCGTCCTGCGCGGGTTCCTCGAACTTGATGCCGAGGTCCCTGGCAAGGTTCAGCAGCGCCTGCTTGACGAACCAGGAAACCATGCCGGGATTGGCGCCGCAGGTGGAAACGGCCGTCGTGCCGCCGGGGTGCTTTTCCTTCTCCTTGCGGATGGTTTCGCGCAGCGCATAGTTGGTGCGGTCGGCGTTCTTCATGCCCTTGTCGAAGTAGAAGCCGAGCCAGGGTTCGACGACGGTGTCGATATAGAGAACGTCGAGCTTGCGGCAGAGCTTGATGAGGTCGAGCGAGCCGGTATCGACGGAGAGATTGACGCAGAAGCCCTGGCCGTTGCCTTCCGTGAGCAGCGGCTTCAGGAGCTCCTTGTAATTCTCCTTGGTGACGTGCGCCTTGATGTGACGCACGCCGTGGCGGGCGTAAATCTCCGTGTCGGCGGCGTCTTCGCGCGGCTCGATGACGATCAGCCGGTTCCGGTCATACTTGAAGTGGCGCTCGATCAGCGGCAGCGTGCCGCGCCCGATGGAGCCGAAACCGATCATCACGATCGGGCCGGTGATCTCGCCATAAACCGGATAGGTGCTGTCTGCCATTTGGTTCTCCTGCGGACGGCCGCTTTTGCTGTAAAATCAGGGTCTCGACGGGCCCCATAGCATAATATGGCAGCGCTAGAGCACAGTTTTCTGTCACAATAAAGGGTGGCTGCGGTTTTCCGTCGTGATATTCTTAACCGGCCGCAACCGCCCGCAATTCCGCCACCAGCGCCGCCCTTTTCGCGGCAAGGCCCTTGTAGGTCGCCTGGGGCAGGTTCAACGCTTCGAGCTGGTCGGCGAAGACGGTCGCGATCCTCTGCGCCTCAGGCAGCGTGCGCAGCGCCGCGAGCGGATCGGTGTAGATGCGGATGGTGAAGAGGATGTCGCCGGAGACCGGCAGCTTGCGCAGGGTCTGGCGCTCGACGCGGGCGAAGGTGGTTTCGAGCGACAACGCGTGCCCTTCAGGCAGGGCGCCATGCGCCTTGGATGCCGGATAGTGCAGGTCGGCGTCCGGGTTGATCGACCAGTTGAAACGGAAGACCGGCTGCTCGACCTTGAGATTGTCGAACATGCGGTTGATCAGGAGGGCATTGCGCGTGCCCTCGCCGAAATCCGGCACGGGCGCGTGGATATCCTCCATCCGCCGGCCGAACTTTTCCGGCAGCGACCAGGAGGAGGGGAAGGCGACGTAACCGGCGACGAGCCGCCAGCCGCTGTCGTCGCGGCGCATCAGCACGAGGTCGTCCTGCACCAGCCCGCCGGCGGTGACGAGCGGGGCGTCGGCGGTGTCGAGGTGGACGGTGCGCGTGCCGGCGACGATCGTTGATCCTTCACGGCGATAGAAGGACGGATGCTGGGCCGTGATGTGTCCTGCGAGGAGTTCGAGAACTTCCCGCTGCGCTTCGCGCGTCCCGGCCTCTTCCACGAAGACGATGTCGGGACAGTCAGCGATCAGCCGATCCTTTTCGAGAAGGTAGCACTCCAGGTCGCCGTCCGGCTCGATCCAGCGAGCGGGATCGAGCGGGCCGAGGCCGATGGTGAAGAGGCGGGCGGAGCCGTCATAGGGCGTATAGACCGGCTGCTTCATGTCAGTTCGCCCCAGATCAGCCCGCGCAGGGAGTTGCCGACGAAGGCCGTGCCTTCGGCAAGGTCTTTCGGCCTGAGGATTTCTTCGACCGCCTTGCCCGTCTCCAGCAATTCGTCCCGCAGCACGCCCGCGAGCAGGCCCGAGGCGAGCGGCGGCGTCTTGAGGATGCCGGTGCCGTCGTCGAGGAAAAGCGAGGTGATGGTGCCTTCGCAAAGTTCGCCGCGCTCGTTGAGGAGGATCACCTCCTCCGCTTCCGTTGCGGGAACCTCGGCGCGTGCTGCGGTGTAGACCGAGCGGCGGGATGTCTTGTGGCGGAGCAGCGGGTCGGCCGAGGCAAGCCGGGTGGCGGCGATCTTCAGGCGCCACCTCGCATCCGGCGCGAGAGGGGTAAAGGGGGCCGTCTGTATGTCGATCCGGCCGTCAGGGAAAAGTTCGAGGCGAATGCGGAGAGGGGTGCCTTGCGGGCTACCCCCCTCTGCCCTGCCGGGCATCTCCCCCGCAAGGGGGGAGATCGGTGGGGGGGCTGATCCTTGCTCCGATGCAGCGCTGGCGGTGGGCGAAACGCCGCTCCATCCAATCTCCCCCCTTGCGGGGGAGATGCCCGGCAGGGCAGAGGGGGGTAGCGCAGCGAACAAAGCCTGCTCCGCCCCCTCGCTTCCCGCCAATCCAAGCGCCGCGGCCGAGCGCGCGAGCCGCGCCAGATGCCGCTCCAGCCGCACGAAGCCGGCGGCGGGCTCCCAGCGCAGGGTCTCGATCAGCGAGATATCCATTGATCACCCACCGCAAAGCGCGCCTTCAGCAGGCATTCGTCATATTCCGCCTCGGCGGTCGAATCGAAGACGATGCCGCCGCCGACATTGAAGACCGCCTCGCCGCCGTCGAAGATCGAGATCGTGCGGATCGCCACGTTGAAGCGCATCGTTCCATCCGGGGCGATCAGGCCGATCGCGCCGCAATAGGCATCACGCGGGCCGTCCTCCAGGTCGTGCAGGATCTTCATGGCGCTCATCTTCGGCGCGCCGGTGATCGAGCCGCAGGGGAAGAGGGCGGCGAAGATGTCGCGGATCGAGAGGCCGGGCGTGAGTTTCGCCCGCACATGGCTCACCATCTGGTGCACGGTCGGATAGGTCTCGACGGCGAAGAGCTTCGGCACATGAAGCGTGCCCACCTCGGTGATGCGCGAGATGTCGTTGCGCAAGAGGTCGACGATCATGCGGTTTTCCGCCTGCGACTTCGGATCGGCCTGCATGGCGGCGATGATCCTTGCATCCTCCGCCGCAGTGCCGCCGCGCGGCGCGGTGCCCTTCATCGGATGCGTCTCGATCCAGCCGTCCCTGTCGACATCGAAGAAGAGTTCCGGCGAGCGGGAAAGGAGAAGCGGCCCGTCGAGCGAGACGAAAGCGCCGTAGCGCACCGGCTGGCGCTCGATCAGCGACCAGAAGGCGGCGAGCGGATCCCCGGTCCAGCGGGCGCGGATCGGCATGGTGAGGTTCGCCTGGTAACAGTCGCCCTGCCTCAGATGCCGGTGCAGGCGGTCGAAGCGGTCGCGGTAGGTCTCGAAATCCCAGCCGGCTTTCGGCTCGGTCAGGAACGGTTCGTTCTCGGTGCGCTGGCGGGGTTTTGCCAGCGGGTGGCCGTCCGCCGGCTTCTCGAAAATGCCGAAGCTCATCAGCGGCGTCGGGCGGTTGTCCACCGCGAAGGGCGCGAGCTTCTCCTCGAAGAGATGGCCGGCCTCGTAGCTCATGAAGCCGGCGATCCAGTGCCCCTTCGCGTGTGCCGCCTGCAAGGCCGCGAAGGCGTGCTCGAAGCCGGCGCGCTCGCGCACGGTGACGACGGCGAGCGGATCGGCGAAAACCACCGTCCGGTCCTCACGGTCGTCCCTGAGGAGCACAAAGCGTTCGCGGTCGGTCATGCGCGGCTTCTTCTTTTAAGGTCAGGCCCTATCAAGCGCTTCCAGCTCGTCGATCAGCCCTTCGATCATCGACAGTCCCTTGCTCCAGAACGACGGATCGCTCGCATCGAGGCCGAACGGCTTCAGGAGTTCGGAATGGTGCTTGGTGCCGCCGGCCTTGAGCAGGTCGAAATACTTTTCTTGAAAGCCGGCCTCCGCTTGGCTGTAGACGGCGTAGAGCGAGTTCACCAGGCAATCACCGAAGGCATAGGCGTAGACGTAGAAGGGCGAATGGATGAAGTGGGGAATATAGGCCCAATAGGTCTCGTAGCCTTCCGAAATCCGGATCGCCGGGCCGAGGCTTTCCTCCTGCACGGAGAGCCAGAGTTCGCCGATCCGGTCGGACGTGAGCTCCCCTTCCTTGCGGGCGGTGTGCACCTTGCGCTCGAATTCGTAGAAGGCGATCTGGCGCACGACCGTGTTGATCATGTCCTCGACCTTCTGGGCGAGCATCGCCTTGCGCTCGCGCTTGTCCTTCGTCTTGTCGAGCAGGCTGCGGAAGGTCAGCATCTCGCCGAAGACGGAGGCCGTCTCGGCAAGCGTCAGCGGCGTCGACGCCATCAGCGCGCCCTGGCCGCCGGCCAGCACCTGATGCACACCGTGGCCGAGTTCGTGGGCGAGCGTCATCACGTCGCGCGGCTTGCCCATATAGTTGACCAGCACATAGGGGTGCGCGGAGGGCACCGTCGGATGGGCGAAGGCGCCCGGTGCCTTGCCAGGGCGCACCGGCGCATCGATCCAGCCCTTGTCGAAGAATTTTTGGGCGATATCGGCCATTTCCGGCGCGAAGGCGCTGTAGGCGGAGAGCACGGTGTCGCGCGCTTCGTTCCACGATATGATGGCATCGGGTGTCTCGGGAAGGGGCGCGTTGCGATCCCAGTAGTTCATCTGCTCCATTCCGAGCCACTTCGCCTTCATCGCATAATAGCGGTGGGAGAGGCGCGGATAGGCTTCGCGCACCGCTTCCGCGAGCGCCGCGACGACTTCGGGCTCGACGCGGTTGGCAAGGTGCCGGCTGTCGGCGATGTCGGAAAAGCCGCGCCAGCGGTCGGAGATTTCCTTGTCCTTGGCCAGCGTGTTGGTGATCAGCGTGAAGGTGCGGATATTGTCCCTGAAGGTTTTCGCCAATGCCTCGGCGGCCTTGCGGCGGTCGTCCGGGTTCGGCGACTGGAGCTGGTTGAGGGCGATTTCCAGCGGAACCTCCTCGCCGTCGATCGTGTAGCGGAGCGATGCCATCGTCTCGTCGAAGAGCCGGTTCCAGGCCGCAGCGCCGGTCATCGATTTTTCGAGGAAGAGCTGTTCCGTCTTGTCGTCGAGCTGGTAGGGCTTGTCCTTGCGCAGGTCCTCGATCCAGGGGCGATAATGCGCCGCAAGGGCGTCATTCACCAGCGCCGCCTCGATGCGCTCGTCCGCTATCCTGTTGAGTTCAAGCGAGAAAAACAGAAGATGCGCGCCAAGGTCGGTCAGCTTCGACTGCACGTCGCCGTAGAACTTGCCGTTGGCCGGATCGGTCGTGTTGGTGAAATAGGTGAGGCCCGCGAACGAGATGAGGCGGCCCATCACATCTTCCAGCGCCTCGAATTCGCGCACGGCCGC
The DNA here is from genome assembly GCF_945994535.1 of Shinella sp. WSC3-e. Taxonomy (NCBI): domain Bacteria; kingdom Pseudomonadati; phylum Pseudomonadota; class Alphaproteobacteria; order Hyphomicrobiales; family Rhizobiaceae; genus Shinella; species Shinella sp. WSC3-e. The sequence goes on along the minus strand of NZ_OZ000530.1, from coordinate 2,936,679 downwards.
GCCGATGCCCTCGTCGCCGGTCTTTTCCGTCGCGGCGTCCAGCTTGCCCTTCCACTTCGCCTCGAAGGCGAGCGCGTCCGCCTCGGCCTTCTTCATGTCGCCCTGGAATTCCGGGGAAGCCTCCGAGGGATAGAGATCTGCGAGGTTCCAGCCGGGAAGATCGCCCAGCGCGGCGGCTGCGGCGGCGTCGGCCGGCGCGAGGGCGATGCGGGGGGCTTGGAAATGTCGGGTCATCGTCTGTCTCTCTTCCAGATGGGCGGATCGGCCCCTTGCTTGCGTCGGCAATGGTTAAAATGCAAGTCTTTCTCAAAACGGCATGTTCAACCCTTTCTGCCATGGTCCCCTGGTGTTGAGTTCCCTAGGGCGTGCATGACGCGCGCCTTCAGGCAAGGAGGTTCCAGTGACGGCCCATATTCTTGTCATCGACGACGATCCTGTCCAGCGCAGGCTGTTGAAGAACATGATCGAGCGCTCCGGCCATGTCGCCCATATGGCGGAAAACGGCCGTGCGGGCCTCGATCTGCTCGATCGCAAGGGCGGCCTGATCAATGTGATCCTGCTCGACCTGATGATGCCGGAAATGAACGGCTCGGCCTTCCTCGATGCGCTCGCCGAGCGGGAGAACACCATTCCCGTCATCGTGCAGACGGGTCAGGGCGGCATCGAGACGGTCGTCATGGCGATGCGCGCCGGCGCCTTCGATTTCGTGGTGAAACCGGTCTCGCCGGAACGCCTCAACGTCGCCGTCGGCAATGCGCTGAAGATGGACCAGCGGGAAGGCCGCGGCCGGGGCGGGCGCCGCCACCGCAGCGAGGCCGTGCATTTCGACGACATCGTTTCGGCGAGCCCGGAAATGCTGCGCGTCATCGAGCTTGGCCGCCGCGCTGCCCAGTCGAACATTCCGGTGGTGCTGGAAGGCGAATCGGGCGTCGGCAAGGAAATGGTCGCGCGCGCCATCCAGGCGGCGAGCGACCGGGCGCAGAAACCCTTCGTCACCGTCAATTGCGGGGCGATCCCGCACAATCTCGTCGAAAGCATCCTGTTCGGCCACGAGAAGGGCGCCTTCACCGGCGCGACGGAGCGCCATACCGGCAAATTCATGGAGGCCGACGGCGGCACGCTGTTCCTCGACGAAATCGGCGACCTGCCGCTCGACGTGCAGGTGAAATTGTTGCGCGCGGTGCAACAGGGCGAGATCGAGACCATTGGCGCGCGGTTCCCCCAGAAGGTGAACGTCCGCCTCATTTCGGCGACCAATCGCGACCTCATCAACGAGGTGCGCGAGGGCCGCTTCCGCGAGGATCTTTATTATCGCCTCAACGTCTTCCCGGTGACGATCCCGGCGCTGCGCAAGCGCAAGGAGGATATCCCGGTTCTGGTGCGCGCTTTCGTGCAGCGTTTTGCCGGCGAGCAGAAACTCGCCCGCCCGCTTGGCGTTTCCGCCGGGGCGATGGCGTTGCTGACGGCCTATGACTGGCCGGGCAACATCCGCCAGCTCGAAAACGCCATCTTCCGCGCCGTGGTGCTTTCGGAGGGGGCGGAACTCACCGCCGCCGATTTCCCGCAGATCGCCGCGCAGGTGCCGGGCTATGGCCTTGCCGAGGACGGCGCCGTCACCTGGGAGGCGGCGAGCGTCCGCACCCCGGAACCGGCCGCGGAAAGCCGCCTGCCGAGCGTCTATCCGGATTTCCGCCCGAGCGAATCAGTCGCCGATCCAACCCCGGAAAACGCCATCGCCAGCGTCGACAAGGGCGGCCATGTGCGCAAGCTGGCCGATGTGGAAGAGGAGCTGATCCGCTTCGCCTTGAAATTTTATCATGGCCAGATGAGCCAAGTTGCCCGCAAATTGGGCATCGGCCGCTCGACTCTTTATCGCAAACTGAAGGATTATGGCATCGACCCGGACGACCCGTTGAAAGAAGCTGCGTAAAAACCCTTGGAATCCCGGCCACTTGCGATTTCTCGATTGCCGTTTATTCCCTGTTAGTGGATTGTTCACTATAACGGGTGCGCGACGACGAGTGTGGCGTATTTGCCATGCTCTCACCGCAATTGGCAGTCATCTGGGATAACGGACGTTCGTTGTCCTTCGGACGGGGAAAGAGTTGGCAAATTTGTTCGCATCGATGAAGCGCCCCGGGGCATCCCTGGGCAGCCTCTGCAAGACAGTGTTGCAAAAGCTGCCCAAGGCTTTGACCACGGCTGTGCTGTCTGCCGCCCTCATCCTGCCCACGGCCATTCCCGCGACGGTCCAGGCCGAGAGCGGCAATCGCACGCTGAAGCTCTATTTCATCCACACCAAGGAAAAGGCCGAGATCACCTTCAAGCGCAACGGGCGCTATGATGCGCGCGGCCTGAAGCAGATCAACCAGTTCCTGCGCGACTGGCGCCGCAACGAGCCGACGAAGATGGATCCGCGGCTCCTCGACCTCGTATGGGAAGTCTACCAGAAGGTCGGCGCCAAGGGCTACATCAACGTCGTTTCCGCCTATCGCTCGCCGGCGACGAACGGCATGCTGCGCTCGCGCTCCAAGGGTGTCGCCAAGAAGAGCCAGCACATGCTCGGCAAGGCGATGGACTTCTACATTCCGGGCGTCAAGCTCGCGACGCTGCGCGCCACCGCCATGAAATTCCAGGTCGGCGGCGTCGGCTATTATCCGACCTCCGGTTCGCCCTTCGTGCATCTCGACGTCGGCAGCGTGCGCGCCTGGCCGCGCATGAGCCGGCAGGAACTCGCCCGCCTCTTCCCTGACGGCAAGACCATGCACGTTCCGACCGACGGCAAGCCGCTGCCGGGCTACCAGCAGGCGGTTGCCGACTACAAGCGCCGGGTCGGCGCAGACACGATCCAGGTGGCCGGTGGCGGCTCCACCCCGGCGGCGTCCAAGCGCAAGGGCGGGTTCCTCGCGGCCCTCTTCGGCGGCGGCGGCGACGAGGATGAAGAACCCGAAATGATCGCCAGCAGCGCCACCATCGCCGACAACTTCGATGAAGGCGGTTCGGGCGCAGGCGCGAAGGCGAAGGTTGCCGAAGAGAAGAAGCCGGTCGTCGCGGAAGCCGAGACGGAACTTGCCTTCACCGCGCCGGTGCCGGGCAGCCGCCCTGCCTTCAAGGCTGCCGAGACGAGCGAGCTTGCCCTTGTCGCGCCGACGACGAGCGGTGCGGTCGCAGCGCTCGAAGCGGCGACGGCCGAGGAGCAGAAGCCTGAATTCGAGGATCTTGCTGCCTACAAGATTCCGCTTCCCGTCCTGCTCGGTGCACGCACCGAACCCGGCGATGCGGAGCCGGGCGCGGTCATGACGGCCGAAGCGGCCGTCGAGGATGCTGAAGAACTGGCCATGGTTCCGGTGCCGGGCCTGCGCCCCGAGGTCTCGCTTGACCAGACGCAGACCGCGCTGATGGCCGCTGCGGAAGCCGACGTCGCGCTGCCGACGGCTGCGGACCGCACCGGCCTTGCCGCGCTTGCCGATCCGACGACGGACGGCACTGTCGGCAATCCGGTCGAGATGGCGGCGCTCGTCTCCACCAATGCCGGCGGCACGCGTTCGCTGGCGGGGCTCGATGCCTTCGACGGCAAGCCGACGGAAGAGTCGACCTCCAAGGGCGGGCGCCCGAAGAAGAAGGATGCCGATGCGGCGAGCCGCGGTGCCATCCGCACCGAGCCGAAGCTGACGCAGAAGATCATCTCGCAATGGGCGTTGACCCAGGGCCGTGTCGCGACGCTCTCGAAGCCCGTCAAGGCGCCGCGCTTCGTCAGCCGCACGCTGCGCGCCGCGCCGACGACCGTCTACATGGCCGGCTTCCAGCCGGAGGGGCATGCGTCGGTCGATGCCGGCCGCTTCAGCGGAACCGCCGTCAACTTCATGGAAGTGCGCAAGTTCCAGAGCGCCGAGAACTGAGATTTGGGTTCATTCCTAAAAAAACCCGCCGGAGTGATCCGGCGGGTTTTTTGTCTTCTGACCTTGCCTCCCCTCCGTCGTCATCCTCGGGCTTGACCCGAGCATGACGAAAGCGAGGGAAGCGCATCACGCGTCCGGCGGCAGCTCGACCATGCCGAGGGCCTGGAGATAGGTGTCGAGGATGGCCTCCTGCTCCATGCGCTCGTCCTTGTCCTGCTTGCGGATCTGGATGACCTTGCGCAGGATCTTGGTGTCGAAGCCGACGCCCTTGGCCTCGCCATAGACGTCCTTGATGTCGTCGGCGATGGTTTTCTTTTCTTCCTCGAGGCGCTCGATCCGCTCGATGAACGCGCGAAGCTGGTCGCGGGCGACGCCGTGGGCATCCGACATGGTCTTCTCCTTGGATGGGATAAAATTCGAAGGCCGTGACTTGCCGCGAACTTCCGGCAAGATCAAGGCCTGTCCCGCCATTTTCACGGGGGTAAGGCTCATTCCTTCGGGCGGTTCACCTCGAAGGCCGCCTTCTGCGCCTCGCTCGCCTCGCGCTGATGGCGCGCGCGCCATTCCTCATAGGGCATGCCGTAGACGATCTCGCGGGAGGCCTCCTTGTCGAGCGGCACGCCTGCCGCGTTCGCTGCCTCGCGATACCAGTTCGACAGGCAGTTGCGGCAGAAGCCGGCAAGATTCATCAGGTCGATGTTCTGCACGTCGCTGCGCTCGCGAAGATGCTCGAGGAGGCGCCGGAAGGCGGCCGCCTCGAACTCGGTCTGCTGTTCCTTGCTCAGGTCGGTCATCGTCTTGGCCTCAATAGGGTCCCGTGCGGGAGGGGAATACGGTATAGGTGTGCAGCGTCTCGTCTGCATTCAACCGGGCGAAGATCGGCGCAAGCCGTTCCACCCAGCGGGCGATGCCCGCTGCATCGCCGATCTCGTCCTGGCGGATTTCGATGAGGGCATGGGGGATGCCGGGTTTCATGCAATGGCGGAACATCGTGTCGCCGCGCAGCGCCCCGTCATAGGGTTCGTTGTTGCCCACCACGACGTCGCCGGGCGCTTCGAGCTCGGCCAGCAGCGGGCGGACGGCGCGCGGGTCGCTGTCCCACAGCACCGTCACCTGCCAGGGCCTGGCGACACCCTTCCAGGCCGGCGTGAAGGAATGCATGGAGAGGACGAGCGGCGCCTTGCCGGTTCTGTCGGCGACGGCGCCGATCGTCCGGGACACGGCATCGTGATAGGGGCGATGGAAGGTCTCCAGCCGGTACTGCCATTCTTCGGGCGCGATCGGGTGGTTGCCCGGCACGATCGCGCCGTCGGAGATGCGCATCACCAGGGTCGGATCGTCCTCGCCGCGGTTGGGGTCGATCAGGAGACGGGAGAAGCGGCTCATGACGACCGGCGCGTTCAGCCGGGCATGAAGGCCGCGCACCAGGCCCTCGACGCCGATATCGTAGGCGATGTGGCGTTGGAAGGCGCTCTCCGGCAGGCCGAGGCGGCCGTAGCGTTCCGGCAGGCGATTGGTGGCGTGGTCCGCCAGGATGACGAGTCCGAGACCGAGATCGCCGTCGATGATTTCGAAGGGGGCGTGATCCTGCATGCCTTTAGCCGAATGTGCATCGCTCATGCCGACTGATCGCATGGGGCGATCGCGCCTGCAAGGTTCGCAGCCCTGCCTTGCGGGAAAGAATCCTTCTCCCGCCGTGAAATTGTAAACGACCGCTGCCCAACTCCGTTGCATCTGAAACGATGCAGCGGAGTTGGGCAGCGATTTCAGATTCCACGGCGCCTTTTGCACGTCGTGAACGACGCGCGGCGCTGTAGTGTTGCGTTGACATTCATGCCCCGCCGTCGCAAGAAAGCGCGAGATCAAATCAACGGAGTTGCATCGGAAGCCGTGAGAGCCAAGAGCCATCGCCCGTTTTTCCCGAAAGCCCGCGGCCTCGCCCAGGCCGGCCTTTTCGCCTTTGCCGGCTTTGCGGCCCTGTCCGTGCCGGACACGGCGAAAGCCGATTTTCGCGTGTGCAACGGCACGCAGAACCTCGTCGGCGTCGCTATCGGCTATCGCGCCAAGGAAGGCTGGATGACCGAGGGCTGGTGGCAGGTTCCCGCGACCACCTGCGCCACGCTGATCGAGGGCGAGCTGCAGTCGCGCTATTATTACCTCTATGCCGAAGATGCCGCCCGCGGCGGCCGCTGGACCGGCGACGTCAACATGTGCGTCGCCGAGAACGAGTTCAAGATCACCGGCGTGCAGGACTGCTTCGCCCGCGGTTTCCAGCGCATGGGCTTCAAGGAATACGACACGGGCCGACAGGGGAGCTGGATGGTGCAGCTCTCAGATACGCCAGGGACCCAGGAAAGCCAGAACTGATGAGACGGAACAGAAAAGTCAAAATCCTCGCCACGCTCGGACCCGCATCGTCCGATGAGCAGATGATCCAGAAGCTGCATGAGGCCGGGGCCGACCTGTTCCGCATCAATATGAGCCATGCCAGCCATGACGTGATGCGCACGCTGATCAGCCGCATCCGCGCCGTGGAAGCCCGTTGCGGCCGACCCATCGGCATCCTCGCCGATCTCCAGGGCCCGAAGCTGCGCGTCGGCAAGTTCGCCAACGGCTCGGAAGAGCTGAAACCCGGCCAGACCTTCACGCTCGACAACAAGGACGTGCCCGGCGACAACACGCGGGTCTTCCTGCCGCATCCGGAAATCCTCGAGGCCGTCAAGCCCGGCCATCGCCTGCTGATCGACGACGGCAAGCTGCATCTGCGTGCCGAATCGTCCGATGGCACGGCGATCGTCTGCACTGTCGTCTCAGGCACCAAGATCTCCGACCGCAAGGGCGTCAGCCTGCCCGATACGCTGCTCGGCGTCGGCGCGCTGACCGAGAAGGACCGCATCGACCTCGATGCGGTGCTGGCGACTGGCAGCGTCGACTGGGTGGCGCTCTCCTTCATCCAGCGCCCGGAGGACCTTGCCGAAGTGCGCAAGGTCGCGCGCGGCCGCGTCGGCCTGATGTCGAAGATCGAAAAGCCGCAGGCGATCGAACGCATCGACGAGATCATCGAGCTTTCCGACGCCCTCATGGTGGCGCGCGGAGACCTTGGCGTGGAAATGCCGCTGGAAGCCGTGCCGGGCCTGCAGAAGCAGCTCATCCGCGCCTGCCGCCGCGCGGGCAAGCCGGTCGTCGTCGCAACGCAGATGCTGGAATCGATGATCTCCGCTCCCGTGCCGACCCGCGCCGAGGTGTCGGACGTCGCGACCGCCGTCTTCGAAGGCGCGGACGCCGTGATGCTGTCGGCCGAATCCGCCTCGGGCGCCTATCCGGTCGAAGCCGTCTCCACCATGGCCTCGATCGCCAGCAAGGTCGAGCGGGACCCGCACTATCCGGGCATCATCTATGCCCAGCGCTCGACGCCGGAAGCCACGGGCGCGGACGCCATCTCGCTGGCCGCCCGCCAGATCGCCGAGACGCTGAAGCTGTCGGCCATCGTCTGTTACACCTCGTCGGGCACGACGGGCCTGCGCGCCGCGCGCGAGCGGCCGGACGTGCCGGTCCTGGCGCTTTCGCCGGTCATCGAGACGGCGCGCCGCCTCTCGGTCGTCTGGGGCCTGCACTGCGTCGTCACGGGCGATGCGGAGGACCTCGACGACATGGTGAACCGCGCCTGCCGCATCGTCGTCACCGAAGAATTCGGCAAGCCGGGCGACCGCATCATCATCTCGGCCGGGGTGCCGCTGCGCACGCCGGGCGCGACGAACATGCTGCGCATAGCCTATATCGGCGCTGACGGCGTCAGCGGCGTCTAGGCCTATTCTTCATGATCCCTCGCAAGGCGGGCCTCGGCCCGCCTTGCCGATTCCTGGAGGTCGCGCACCTTCCCGGCGATCTTCTCCAGTGCCTCGACGGCAAGGTCCGTCACGACATAGTCCGGCTTGTGGCCGAGATTGCGGATCCAGACGAGCTCCGATCCGGCTATGTCGCGCGCCAGCCCGCGCGAATGGATTTCCTCGTAGACCACGCCATCGGCATCGCCAGTGACGACCACCGTCGGCGCGCGGATATGCCGGTAGCGCGGCTGTATGCGGCGGACGTATTCCAGGAGATTGGCGACGTCGGCGGCGTTGTTGCGAAAGGCGTCGGGGCGCAGCACGAGGGCAGGGGCGGTCGCGGCGACATAGCCGTCGGGACGCGGATTGGGCGCGAAGACGAAGCGCGTGCCGCGGTCGATGCGCAGGAGGCCGGCGGGTAGTGCGACGATGCGGGTGAAGAGCCAGCCGATGACGGGCATCTTCGCGATGTCGTAATACCAGTCGATACCGCTGGGCCAGGGATGGGTGGCCGGCGCCAGGAAGAGAAGGCCGGCCGTCTTCTCCGGATGCTCCAGCGCGAAGCTGGCGGCGATGGCGCCGCCGAAGGAATGGCCGACGATGATCGCCCTGTCGAGCCCGCGCTTTTCCATCAGCCGTGCGATGGCGCGGGCCTGCCCGTCCGGCCAGCCGTTCTCCGGGCCGCCGCGATCGGAGTAGCCATGGCCCGGCCGGTCGAGGAAGAGCATTGCGGCGCGGCCGTCCAGCTTGTCCCGAAAGGCATGCATCTGGTCGCGCAGATTGCCGCTGGCGCCGTGGATGAAGACGAGAGGCGGCAGGTCGGCATTCATGCCGGCGGGCACCAGCACGCTGTTGAGGCTGAAGCCGCCGACATCGATCCGTTCGCCGATGTTCGGGAATTGCCGCTCGATTGCCCGTGCCTTCCAGACGGTGAAGGCGTAGCCGGCAAGCGCGAGGGCGAGAGGAAGGGTAAGGAGGGCGAGCAGCATGAAACGGAGAGGGAAGGGCAAGGACGATCCGGTTTCCGTTGAGATAGCCGATCCATGCCGTCGGCGCCATGCCGGAGACTATGTGCGCTGGCCGGTCAGCTTTTCCGCAAGGTCGCCCATTTCCTTCTGCGCCTGCCGTTCGGTCGGGTAGATGTCGAGGAATTTCTCCCAGGCCTTCATCGCCATCTCGTCCCGGCCCGACTGGGCAAGGATCGCCGCCATGCCGGCGAGCGCGCCGAAATGCCGGGGCTCGATGGCCAGCACCTGGTTGATGTCGGACATCGACTTGCGGTAGTTGCGCATCTTGAAGTGCAGCGTCGCCCGGCGGTTCCAGCCCTCGACATAGTCGGGTTTCAGGCGAATCGCTTCGTCGAGGTAGTCGAGCGCTGCGGCGTTCTTTTCCTCGGCGATGGCCTTGTCGGCCCATTGGATGAGAAGGTTGATGCTGGCGCTGCCCGAATCCTGCCATTCCCGGCGGATCTGGTCGGCGATGCCGCGAGCCTTATCCGGATTGCCTTCGCGCTTCAGCTCGCTGAAGAGCTTTTCGAGGCGCTGGGCCGGGGTCGTGAAGGCGCCGGAAGCGGGATCGACGGATGCCTTGTCCACCGTCTGCGCAAGCGCAATGGCCGGGGCGGCCCCGATCAGGACGAGGGAGAGACAGAGTGCTGCGGGCGTAAAAATGCGCATGGCGGTTATGGTAAACCGCCATGGCCGAACGTCAAATCAATATTTTTCGACCACCACGACCCGCTTGCGGGAAGGCGACCGCGACGCTTGGTCAGCCCTGGCGAGCCTTGAAGCGCGGGTTCTGCTTGTTGATGATGTAGATGCGGCCCTTACGGCGAACAAGGCGGTTCTCGCGGTGACGAGCCTTGAGCGACTTGAGCGAATTCTTGATCTTCATTTTTCTGATCCGCGTATTGCAGGGCGACTCGAGTTCGCCGGATTTCCTCAATCAAAAACGCGCCGTTTCGGGCGCGCTTTCAGGTTGGCAGGCATGTACCTTGTCACTTTTGTGCTGTCAACCATTGGCGGCGGGTTTTCCGCGGCAAGGACCGGTTTTCCAGCGTCGCTTAGTCCAGAATCTGGGTGATATGCCCCATTTTCCGACCCGGCCGGGCTTCCGTCTTGCCATAGAGATGGACGAGCACGCCGGGCCTTGCGAGCCAGACGGGGACGTCCTCGATGTCGTCGCCGACGAGATTCTGCATCACGCAATCCGAATGGCGGCGGGGATCGCCGAGCGTATGGCCGGCGACGGCGCGGATATGCTGCTCGAACTGCGAGATGACGCAGGCCGCCTCCGTCCAATGGCCGGAATTGTGCACGCGCGGCGCAATCTCGTTGGCGACGAGCCCGCCATCCGGCAGCACGAAGAACTCGACGCCGATGACGCCGACATAGTCGAGCTGGTCGAGGATGGCGCGGGCTGCCTTGCGGGCCTGGTTGGCGGTCGCCTCACCGACGCGGGCCGGCAGGGTGGAAGTGTGCAGGATGCCGTTCTGGTGGACGTTTTCCGCCGGGTCGTAGCAGGCGATGGTGCCCTCGCGGTCGCGTGCGGCGATGATGGAGATTTCCCGCTCGAACGGCACCAGGCTCTCGAGGATCAGCGGCACCCCGCCGAGCGCCTCGAAGGTGCCTTCGCGATCCTCCGCGGGCGAACGGAAGAGCCGCTGGCCCTTGCCGTCATAGCCGAGCCGGCGCGTCTTCAGGACACCGACGCCGCCGAAGCGGTCGAGCGCGTTTTCGAGGTCGGCCTGGTTGTCCACGGCGGCAAAATCGGCGGTGAGGATGCCGCAGTCGCGGATGAAGCGCTTTTCGACGAGCCGGTCCTGCGAGACCTCCAGCGCGCGCGGCGGGGGATAGACCGGGATGGCCGCGGCAAGCGCCTCGGCGGCGGAAACCGGCACGTTCTCGAATTCGTAGGTGACGACGTCTGAGACGCGGGCAAGTTCGGCAAGCGCGTCCGCATCGTCATAGGCCGCGACGATCTGGGCGTTGGCGACCTGCGCGGCCGGACAATCGGCCTGCGGTTCGAGGATGACGGTCTTGAGGTTCAGCCGGGCAGCCGCCATGGCCAGCATGCGGCCGAGCTGGCCGCCGCCGATGATGCCGATCGTGCGGACGCTCATAGCGGGCCGTCCACGGGATATTCTGCGACGGCGTTCGACTGGTTTTCCCGCCATTCATCGAGGCGGTGGGCGAGTTCCGGATCACCCAGTGCCAGCACGGCGGCGGCGAGCAGCGCGGCATTGACCGCGCCCGCCTTGCCGATGGCGAGCGTGCCGACGGGAATGCCGGCGGGCATCTGTACGATGGAGAGCAGGCTGTCCTGGCCGGACAGCGCCTTGGACTGGACCGGCACGCCGAAGACCGGCAGCGGCGTCATCGCCGCGGCCATGCCGGGCAGGTGGGCCGCGCCGCCGGCGCCGGCCACGATGACTTTGAAACCCTCCGTCTTCGCCCCGCGGGCAAAGCTGTACAGCCGGTCGGGCGTGCGGTGCGCCGAAATGATGCGGGCCTCGTAATCGACGCCGAGCGCATCGAGCGTATCGGCGGCGTTCTTCATCGTCTCCCAGTCGGACTGGCTTCCCATGATGATGGCGACGGGGGGCGTTTCTGTCGTGTCCAAGGCGTCTTTCCCGCTTTCAGGCGATGATATCGGGGATGATCTGGTCTTCCAGCTTGGAGATCTTGTCCTTGAGGACCAGCTTCTTCTTCTTCATGCGCTGGATTCTGAGGGCTTCGCAGCCGATCTGGATCATGGCGTTGATCGCGGCATCGTAGTCTTCGTGCTCCTGGCGCAGCCGTGCAACGGCAAGCCGCAATTCAGCCTGTTCCTGGTCTGCCATGCTATTTCTTTCCCCGTCGTCGGCGGTGCGGCCGAGCCGCGGTCCTCCAGCTTGTATGAAGGCTGCTCCTACCACGAAACCCCTGGTAACGGGAAGTTATCCCTTGCCACGTTTTCGCCTTCGACAAATGAAAAATGACATGGCACACTGGTTCTGTTGCAACCTGGACCACCCGGCATGCGAATGACCGGGTGCAAGCAAAAGGAAGGAACTGTCACATGACGATTGAGGCTCATCTGGCCACGCTCGAAAAGAAGCACTTCGCTCTGGAAGCCGAGCTGCACGCTGCAATGAATCAGCCGTCCTCGGAGGACCAGACGATCGCGGACATCAAGCGTCGCAAGTTGCGCATCAAGGACGAGATCGAGCGCCTTCGCGGCTCCTCTCACTGAAAAGACAGGGATTTTTCCAAAGTTACGGAAGGGGTGAGGGTCGCGGAACAGTTGGTCTGTATGGGAGGACCAGGGTAGGAGCCCATTTCGCGAAACCGCTCCCGGTACACGAAAACCTTAGATGTCGAGACGCCCTGGCCGCCAAGATGGCGCGCCGGGGCGTTCTGTCTCAGGACGGGACATCCGGCTCAGGACCAGAACTGGTCGAGCCAGAGATTGAGCCGGTCGAAGCCCCGCGCGTTGATCGCGTAGATGCGTTTCGTGCCTTGGGATTTCACGCTGACGAGATTGCATTCGAGCAGGGCCTTGAGGTGCTGCGAGACCGCCGGGCGGCTGATCGGCAGGCCTTCGGAAAGCTCGTTGACGGTGCGCGGCGCCCGGCGCAGCTCCTCCAGCAGGAACCTGCGGTTGGGGTCGGCAATCGCAGCGAAGGGGTCCGGGTGCGCCATGGGCGGACGCTATGGCAAAGCAGCATTTGCGGCAAGTTTTTTGTGCGCTGCGAAGGGCCCGACCCGGTTCAGAGAAAGGCGACCACGCCGTCATAGGCCAGCTTCGCCCCGGCGATGAGGGCCATCGCATACATGAAGGGATAGAAGACGGCGGGCTTCATGCGCTTGACGATGAAACCGCCGATGGCCGTCGCCACGATGGCGAGCGGCACGAGCGTGGCCGATATCGTCAGGTTCGTCGTGTCGAGCTGGCCGAGCGCGAAATAGGGGCCGAGCTTGATGACGTTGAGGATGGCGAAGAAGCGCACGGCCGCGCCCGTATAGTCGCGCGGCGGCAGCTTCAGCGGCAGGCTGTAGACCTGGAAGGGCGCGCCGCCGGCATGGGCGACGAAGCTGCCGTAGCCGGACAGCGTGCCGAGGAAGGCGGCGGGCAGCAGCCGGTGCGGCTTGGGCGGCACGATGTAGCCATGACGCGCGCGCCAGCCGTTGTAGAAGTAGCGGGCGACGAAGAGAACGGTGATGAGCCCGATGATAAGGCGCAGCACATCGCGCGGCACATAGGCCGATGTCGCCCAGCCGATCGCGATGCCGATGAGGGCGCCGGGCAGCAGCATCTTCAATAGCGTGCGGTCGTTGTGCTGGCGCCAGATCCAGAGCGAGACGCAATCCATCACCACGAGGATGGGCAGCAGGATGGCGGCGGCTTGCACCGGAGGAACGGCCATGGCAAGCAGCGGCACGCCCATCAGGGCCAGCGCCTCGCCCATGCCGCCCTTCGTCAGGCCGACCAGGAGGACAGCGGGGACGGCGGCATAGTAGATGGCGGGGTCGATGGACATGGAGGGCGATTGATCCTGTTCGTCCTTCCGTCTATCCGCTTTGATCTGTTATGACGAGCCCGAGTGCCGTATTCTAAGGAAGTTCATCCATGTCCGATGCCGAAACCCGCTGCCGCCTGGTGCTGATCCTGCCCGAGGGCGAGGACCTTTCCGCCCGCGCCGCGATGCTGGAAGGCGCGCTGAAGGGCGGTGATGTCGCCTCGGTGATCCTGCCGCAATACGGGCTGGACGACGGCCAGTTCCAGAAACACGCCGAAACCCTGGTGCCGATCGTCCAGCAGGCGGGCGCCGCGGCGCTCGTTGCGGGCGATACCCGCGTTGCCGGCCGGGCGAAGGCCGACGGCATCCATGTCGCCGGGGGACTCGAAGAGCTCGGCGAAACGATCGAGAAGTTCACGCCGAAGCTCATCGTCGGCGGCGGCAACGCGACGGACCGGCACAGGGCGCTGGAGATCGGCGAGGTGCAGCCGGACTATATCTTCTTCGGCAAGATCGGCGGCGACATCAAGCCGGAGGCGCATCCGAAGAACCTCGCGCTTGCCGAATGGTGGGCCTCGATGGTGGAGATTCCCTGCATCGTGCTCGGCGGCACGGATCCGCACTCCGCATTGGCCGCGGCCGAGACCGGCGCGGAGTTCGTGGCCCTCGACAGGGCGGTCTTCGCCGATCCGGCGCAGGCCCCGCACGTGGTGGCGGCCGTCAATGCTCTTCTTGACGAAAAAGCGCCACGGTTTGAGCAATAGTAGGCGCTCATGATCAGGGCCGTTCTCATCCAAGCTTGCCGTATCGTGCCGGTGGCGCTTCTCGCCGCGGGCGTCCTCGTTGCCGTGCCCGCCTCGGCGGAAACGGCGAAGAAGGGACCGTCCGTGACGGCGGGCAGTGCGGCAAACGCCACCGCGGACCCGGCGGGCGAGATCGAGCCCGCTATCGCCGACGACCAGTCCGCCACGAAAACGGACGCGGAAAAAGACAAGCCTGCCGACGGTCCGTCGACCGGCCTTTCCGTGCTCGACCGTATGGGCGCCGACCTGCCGGCGCTGCCGGAGGAAAAGCCCTTCACCGGCAAGATCGACGAGGCCTATGGCGCCTTCCAGCGTGGCCGCTACCTGACGGCGATGGAGCTGGCCCTGCCGCGTGCGCAGCTTGGCGACCCGGCCGCGCAGACGCTGGTGGCCGAAGTCCTCGACCGCGGCCTCGGCGTCAAGCGGAACCGCGAGCAGGCCATGTTCTGGTACGAGCAGGCCGCCAATGGCGGCGATCCTACCGGCATGTTCAAATATGCGATCCTGCTGATGGAGCGCTCGCGCTCGAAGGAGGACCGCGCCAAGGCCGACGAGCTGATGAAGAAATCGGCCGATCTCGGCAATGCCTCCGCGCAGTTCAATTACGCGCAGGTTCTTGTGGCCGATTCCCCGGGGGAGAAGGGCCTGCGCGCGGCGCTGCCCTACTACGAGAAATCCGCCGAACAGGGCATTGCGGATGCGCAATATGCCGTCTCGCAGATCTATGTCAGCCTGAAGGGCCTGCCGGAGGAGAAGACGAGGCGCGCCAGGGAATGGCTGCTGCGTGCCGCACGCGCCGGCTTCGACACGGCCCAGCTCGACCTCGGCATGTGGCTGGTCAACGGCACGGGCGGCGAGCGTGACTACGAGGCCGGCTTCAATTGGCTGAAGCGGGCGGCCGGCGGCGGCAATGCCGTGGCCCAGAGCAAGCTCGCCCAGCTCTACATCCACGCCATCGGCACCCGGCCCGATCCGGTCGAGGCGGCCAAATGGTTCGTTCTCGCCCGTCGCGCCGGGCTCAACGATCCCTCGCTCGAAGACTTCTATCTCGGCCTCAGCGACGCGCAGCAGAAGGCGGCGATCGACGCGGCCAACAAGTATCGCTCAGGCTCCTGAGGCCGCCCCCGTTTACCCTTTGCAGCATCGGGGGCCCTGCATTGCAGCCGACGCAGGGGCCTGAGGCTTGAAACTTCGGGGGATTTGTGGTTTTGAGGCCGCATATTCCGGACCCGGCGCGTTTCGCGCCGCGGCTCTGCCGTTCCGAAGCGCCGGACACTCCCGAAGGATTTTTGCTACATGGCTCGTTCAGCTCTTCTCAACGTCATGGTTCAGGCCGCCTTCAAGGCCGGCAAGTCGCTCGCGCGCGATTTCGGCGAGGTGCAGAACCTGCAGGTCTCGCTGAAGGGCCCGGGCGACTACGTTTCGCAGGCCGACCGCAAGGCGGAAAAGCTGATCCGCGAGGATCTGATGAAGGCCCGTCCGACCTACGGCTTCCTCGGCGAGGAATCCGACGAGATCATCGGCACCGACGGCGCACACCGCTGGATCGTCGATCCGCTCGACGGCACGACCAACTTCCTGCACGGCATTCCCTGTTTTGCGATCTCCATCGCGCTGGAGCGGAACGGCGAGATCGTCGCCGCCGTCGTGCTGAACCCGGCGACGGACGAGCTGTTCACCGCCGAACGCGGCGGCGGTGCCTTCCTCAATGACCGGCGCCTGCGCGTGGCGGCCCGCAAGAACCTGTCGGATGCCGTCATCGGCTGCGGCGTCCCGCATCTCGGCCGCGGCAACCATGGCAAGTTCCTCATCGAGCTGCGCCATGTGATGGGCGAAGTCGCCGGCATGCGCCGCCTCGGCTCGGCCTCGCTCGATCTCGCCTATGTCGCCGCCGGTCGTTTCGACGGTTTCTGGGAGCGCGACCTCGCGCCGTGGGACCTGGCGGCCGGCATTCTCCTGATTCGCGAGGCGGGCGGCTACGCAACCGACCTTGCCGGCGGCAGTGCCATGCTCGACACCGGCACGGTCGTCGCCGGCAACGAATATATCCACAAGGCGCTCAGCGAAGTCGTGCACCGTCCGGTGCCGACGCGCTAAGACCCGGAAATGGGCGGCGCATTCCGCGCCGCTGTTGCCGCTAAGCCCTTCAATTCGGCGCAATCTTCCTCTAGTCTCCCGCCCGACGAGGAAGCGGAGAGACGACGATATGGCGAAGCTTGGGCTGTCGGGCTGGGGAGGGTCGCCCGGGACTGCGGAGGATTATCCGCACAAACTCTCAAGCCCCATGGCCTTCTTCTGGACGATGGTGATCTTCCTCATCATCGTCGGCTTCGTGGCCGCCATCCTCTTCCGCCAGGCGCAATCGGCCTTCCTCAGCAATCCGGGCCTCAACGGCCTCATCCTCGGCGTGCTGCTGATCGGCATCCTCCTGGTCTTCAACCATGTGCTGGCGCTGAGGCCGGAAGTGCGCTGGTTCAATTCCTTCCGCGCCGCCGGCAGCGCCGAGAAGGTCGGGCGCGATCCCGTGCTGCTCGCGCCGATGCGCGCGCTGATCGGCCGGCGGCACTCCGTGGCGCTCTCGGCCACCGCGCTGCGCTCGATCCTCGATTCCATCGCGACCCGCCTCGACGAATCGCGCGATACGTCCCGCTACCTCATCGGCCTTCTCGTCTTCCTCGGCCTTCTCGGTACCTTCTGGGGCCTTCTCGGCACAATCGGCTCGATCAGCCAGGTCATCCAGTCGCTCGATGCTGGCGGCGGCACCGCGAATGACATTCTCAACGCCCTGAAGGAAGGCCTTTCCGCGCCGCTAGACGGCATGGGCACCGCCTTCTCCACCTCGCTCTTCGGCCTGTCCGGTTCGCTGATCCTCGGCTTCCTCGACCTGCAGGCAGGCCGTGCGCAGAACCGTTTCTATACGGAGCTGGAGAACTGGCTCTCCTCCGTCACCGATGTCGGCCCGGAACTGCAGCCGGTCGTCGACATGGCGGCCAGTTCCTCCACCGACGTGCAGGCCCTCGCCCAGCAGATCCTGAAGCTGGCGCAGGAGGGCGGCGGCGGCCGTTCGACGGCGGCCATGGCGAGCCTTGCCGAGGGCATCCAGGGCCTCGTGAAGAACATGCGCAGCGAGCAACAGATGCTGCGCGACTGGATCGAGGCGCAGCAGGAGGAATCGAAGGCCCTGCGCCGCACGCTCGACCGGCTTGCCGCCCGCAGCGGGGAGAAGAACGTCGAGCGCCTGCCTGAGCGCGCGACGGAAAAAGCCCAAAAGGCCGGGGGCGAATAGGGATGGCGCTCGCCCGCAATCGGCGCAGCCAGCGCGCGGTCGACTACTGGCCGGGCTTCGTCGATGCGCTGTCGACGCTGCTGCTCGCCATCATGTTCCTGCTCACGGTCTTCGTGCTGGCGCAGTTCTTCCTGAGCCGCGAGATTTCCGGCAAGGACGACGTGCTCAACCGGCTGACGAGCCAGATCAACGAGCTGACCCAGCTCCTGGCGCTTGAAAAGAGCGGCAAGCAGGACCTCGAGGATGCGCTCGTCAATCTCCAGGCCTCGCTTGCCCAGTCGGAAAGCGATCGCACCCGCCTCCAGCAACTGCTCGACAGCGGCGCCGGCGCTTCGGATGCCGCCAATGCCCGCGTCACGACGCTGGAGGGCGAGCTCGATTCGGAAAAGCAGGTCAGCGCGCGGGCCATGAGCCAGATCGAGCTGCTCAACCAGCAGATCGCGGCGCTGCGCAGCCAGATCGCCGCCGTCGAGGAGGCGCTGCAGGCTTCCGAGGCCAAGGACCAGTCCTCGCAGGCGAAGATCGCCGATCTCGGCCGCCGCCTCAATGTTGCGCTGGCGCAGCGTGTGCAGGAGCTCAACCGGTACCGCTCCGACTTCTTCGGGCGCCTGCGCGAGATTCTTTCCGACCGGGAAAACATCCGCATCGTCGGCGACCGTTTCGTCTTCCAGTCGGAGGTGCTCTTCCCCTCGGGCGGCAGCGATCTGAACGAGGCGGGGCAGGCGGAGATGGGCAAGCTCGCCACTGCGCTGCTCGATCTCGCGCGGGAGATTCCCTCCGAGATCAACTGGGTGCTGCGCGTCGACGGCCATACGGACAACGTGCCGCTTTCCGGCACGGGCCGCTACCGCGACAACTGGGAGCTTTCCTCCGCCCGCGCGACGTCGGTCGTCAAGTTCCTGATCTCCAGGGGCGTGCCGGCCAACCGGCTGGTCGCGGCGGGTTTCGGCGAGTTCCAGCCGATCACGGAAGGCAGCGACGATGCGGCGCGGGCAACCAACCGCCGCATCGAGCTGAAACTCACCGAAAGATAACTCAGTCCATCTGGATGTTGGCGCCCTCGACCACCGGCTTCCATTTGGCAAGCTCTTCCGTGACGTGCTTGCCCAGCTCCTCCGGCGTCGAGCCGACGATGGTGGCGCTGAACTCCTTCATGCGTTCGGCGACGGCGGGGTCCTTCAGCGCCGCATTCGCCGCCTCGTTCAGCTTCGCGACGACCTCGCCCGGCGTGCCGGCCGGGGCGAAGAGCGCGTTCCACGTGTAGGTCTCGTAGCCGGGAATGCCCGATTCGGCGACCGTCGGCACATCCGGGAAGGAGGCTGCACGCTCCTTCGTGGTGACGGCGAGCGCGCGCAGCGTGCCGGCCTTGATGTGGCCGGAGGAGGAGGGCAGGTTGTCGAACATGATCGGGATCTGGTTGCCGATCACGTCGTTCAGCGCCGGGCCGGAGCCCTTGTAGGGCACGTGCTGCATGCTGACGCCCGCCATCGACTTGAAGAGCTCGCCGGAGAGGTGCAGCGGCGTGCCGTTGCCGGAGGAGGCATAGCTGTAGCCGTCCGGATCGGCCTTCAGCAGCGCCAGCAGTTCCTCGACGGTCTTTGCCGGCAATTCGGGGTTCACCACCAGCACGTTCGGCACGATGACGAGCAGCGAGACCGGCGCGAAGTCCTTCTCCGCATCGTAGGGCTTGGTCTTGAGGATCAGCGGGTTCAGGGCGTGTGTCGCGACGGTCGCCATCAGGATCGTGTAGCCGTCCGGCTCGGCGCGTGCCACGCGGTCGGCGCCGAGGCTGCCGCCCGCGCCGCCGACATTTTCCACGACGATCTGCTGGCCGAGGATATCGCCCATCTTCTGCGCGATGATGCGCGCGACGACATCCGTCGAGCCGCCGGCGGCGAAAGGCACGACGAGCGTGATCGTCCGGTCGGGGAATTGCTGGGCGCTGGCGGGCAGGCCGAGTGCCAGAGATGCGAGCACGGTGGTGCCGAGGGCCACGAGGGTCCGGCGGGTGAGCGTCGAAAATGTCACGTTGTTTCCTCCCGAGGTGACGTGAAGTCCGCCCCCTCAGGATAGGGCGCCCGGCCCGTCAGGCAAGAGCCGGCGTTCAGCCGACGGCGCGGTCCTCTCCAAGGAAGGCCTGGCCGCCATGATCGAACTGCAGGCGCGCGAGGCGGGCGTAGAGCCCGTCCTGCCGGATGAGCGACTGGTGGGTGCCTTCCTCGACGATGCGGCCTGCCTCCATGACCAGGATGCGGTCGGCCTTCAGCACGGTGGCGAGACGGTGGGCGATGACGATCGTCGTGCGCTTGCCCATCTGGCCGTCGAGGGCCTTCTGGACGAGCGTCTCGCTTTCCGCGTCGAGGGCGGAGGTCGCCTCGTCGAGAAGCAGCAGCGGGGCGTCCTTGAGGATGGCGCGGGCGATGGCGATGCGCTGACGCTGGCCGCCCGACAGCGTGACGCCGCGTTCGCCGACCATGGTGTCATAGCCCCTATCGAGCCGTTCGATGAACTCTTCCGCCTGCGCCGCCCTTGCGGCGGCCCGCACGGCCTCGTCGCTGACGCCGGACATGCCGAAGGCGATGTTGTCGCGGATGGTCGCTGCGAAGATGGTGACGTCCTGCGGCACGAGCGCGATGCGGCGGCGCAGCTCGTGCGGATCGGCTGCACGAAGATCGACGCCGTCGAGAAGCACGGTGCCGGCATCGGGATCATAGAAGCGCAGCACCAGCGAGAGGATCGTGCTTTTGCCGGCGCCGGAAGGGCCGACGATGGCAACGGTCTCGCCGTGCTTCACCGCAAAGGTCAGGCCGTTGATACTGCGATAGCCGGGACGGGCAGGGTAGGCGAAATGCACATCATTGAAGGTCAGGTCACCGCGCGCGGGCAGCGGCAGGGCCACGGGGTTCGCGGGCGCGGTGATCGCCGGCGGCTCTTCCAGGAGCTCGGTCAGGCGCTCGGCTGCACCGGCGGCCTGCGAAAGCTCGCCCCAGACTTCCGACAGCGCGCCGAGGCTGCCGGCGGCAAAGACCGCATAGAGCAGGAACTGGCCGAGCGTGCCGGCCGAAAGCGTGCCCGACAGCACGTCGCGGGCGCCGAACCAGAGCACGGCGACGACCGAGCCGAAGATCATGGCAATGGCAAAGCCGGTCAGCAGCGAGCGGGCGCGAATGGCGGAGCGTGCGGCGCCATAGGCCTGCTCGACCGCGCCGAAGAAGCGGGCGCGGGCGGCGTCTTCCGCATTGAAGGCCTGCAGCGTGCGCGTGGCGCCGATCGCCTCGCCAGCATAGGCGGAGGCGGCCGCCAGCGTGTCCTGCGCCTCGCGCGAGCGGCGGCGCACCGAGCGGCCGAAGGCGACGAGCGGGAAGACGATGATGGGAATGGCGGCGATGACGAGGCTGGAGAGCTTCGGGCTGGTATAGACCATCATGGCGATGGCGCCGAGACAGAGGATGAGGTTGCGCAGCGCGACGGAGGCGGTGGCGCCGACGGCGGACTTGATCTGCGTCGTATCGGCCGTCAGCCGCGAGACGATCTCGCCGGACTGGTTGACGTCGAAGAAGGCGGGCGAGAGCTTCGTCACATGGGAAAAGACGTCGCGGCGCAGGTCTGCCACGATGCGCTCTCCGAGCGTGATGACGAAGTAGTAGCGCATGGCGCTCGCCAGCGCGAGCAGGCCGGCCAGCGCGAACAGCATCGTGAAGTAGGTGTTGATGAAACCCGCATCGGCGCCGGAAAAGCCGTGGTCGATCATGCGGCGCACGGCGAGCGGCAGGGCGAGCGTGGTGACGGCGGCCATGACGAGCGCTGCCAGCGCCCCGGCGACGAGGCCGCGATAGCGACTGATATAGGGAGCAAGCCTGCCCAGCGGACGAATGTTGCGGCGCGCCGATTTTTCCTGCGCGCCCTTCTCTCTGTCTGTGGACACCATACCCCCGTTTCCAGCGCCTTCAGGCACGAATTGTCTTTCGGCTCTTGTTATCCGGACGGCCTTCCTGTATAGGCTCGCCATCGAATTGGGAAGCCGTAGGTCCGACCGACCGCGGCTTCATTTACGTCTTTGGCCCCGCTGTCGCAATCCATTGCGACAATTGGCCCCCGGAACAGGCAGGAAAGTTGTCATGAAGGCTGATATTCATCCCGCATACCACACCATCAAGGTCGTGATGACCGACGGCACCGAGTACGAAACCCGTTCGACCTGGGGTTCGGAAGGCGCGACGATGAACCTCGAAATCGACCCGAAGTCCCATCCGGCCTGGACCGGCGGCAACCAGCAGCTCATGGACCGCGGCGGCCGCGTCTCCAAGTTCAAGAAGCGCTTCGAAGGCCTCGGCCTCTAATCCGCCTGCTTCGGAAGAGTTTGAGAAACCCGGCTTCGGCCGGGTTTTTTGTTGCTTACGGCGCGGGATGATCGCCCCTCACCTGCCTGCCGGCATCCTCTCCCCGCAAGCGGGGCGAGGAAGGCTGGCGTGCCGTTTTCCCACAATCGCTTACCTGCAGAGGCAGGGAAACCGGCGCGACACCCCCTTCTCCCCGCCTGCGGGGAGAAGGTCCCGGCAGGGGGATGAGGGGCGGGCCTCCGTTGCAAACAAAAAACCCGGCCGAAGCCGGGTTGTCTCGTGTGATGCGCTTGCGGCTGCTCAGTTGCTGCCGAAGGCCGTCTGCAACAGGTTGATCTGGGCCTGGACGCTGTTCTGGTTGTCGGGCGCGAAGGTCTGGACGTCCTGCGGGCGATAGATCTCGCGGTCGAGCAGGGCGATGCGGTTCTGCAGGCGCAGCGAGCGTTCGATGAGGTCGCGGAAGGCTTCCGGCAGGTCGTTCCAGCCGGGCGCGGTCTTGTCGACGTTGAAGCTGTCGAGGCGGACCTTGTTCTTTTCCGAAAGCACCTGGTCTCGGCTCATCTCGCCATTGTTGACGGCGCGCTGCAGGAGCAGCCAGGAGGCCATCTGCATCAGGCGGGTGGTGAGGCGCATCGATTCGGCCGCATAGAGCACCGAGGCCATGCGGGGCAGCACCTTGGAGGCCTGGCGGCCGACGCCGTCCAGATAGCTCGCGGTCTCCTCGACCAGACCCATGCCCTCGGCGTACAGGGACTTGAATTGCGCCGACGCCGCAACGTGGCCAGCGAAGCTGACGGTATTCAATCCTCTTTCGGACATGGTTTCATCCCTGTTGAACGCATCACATGCAGGTAACGGAAGGTCGGCCTGCGGTGTTCCAATCGGCCGGTCTGTGTCGTGAGGATGATCCCATAACCCAATTCGCGCAAGGGTATTCTTAAGAAAGGGTTAATCTCCACAATTCTTTCGGGACAGGCCGTGCGTGGGGCGGCGGCGAGCAAAAAAAGAGCCGCGGGAAGCGGCTCTCAAGGTAAAACAGGGAGAAAAATCAGACCGAAACCCCGGGGGGTGAAAATGTCTGAATCCGGAAGGACCGGATGCACAAGTAATAACAGGGAAGGCTTAATGGCCGGTTAACTTTATTGGTGGTTTGCTCGTGCCTGTGCCTTTTCGGCAAGGCTGCGGCAATCCGGCACAGGTTCAGCGGAACAGGTTTTCCGCCGCCGAGCGGCTCGCGCCCTTCTTCAGCTTCTCCGCCTCCAGCCGTTCGATTTCCGCGCGCAGGAGGTCGATTCGGGCGGCAAGCTCGTCGACGGAAAGCAGCGAGAGGTCGCTGCCGATCTCATGGGCGATCTTCTTCACGGGGCGATCGTCTTCGAAAAAGCTCATGCGGGGCGCTCCTCCTGTTGCTCGTCGGCGGCCTGCGGCTGGGCGAGGGCGCGCGGCGAAAGCTGTAGGCTTTCCGGCGTGGTGAGCGTGCCGGGGTTGAGGGTCGTGTAGGTCTCGCGCATCTCGGCCGGCAGCGCGGCGCGGCGGCGGCTGCGGAAGATGGCGTAGACGGTGATGAGGATATGCGCACAGCAGGTGACCATGAAGAGCGCATAGGGGCCGACCGCGGACATGATCGGGCCGCCGAGCGTCGGGCCGATGATCGTGCCGACGCCGTAGAGCAGCAGGAGGCCGCCGGAGACCTTGACGAAGTCCTCGGGGCTGGCGAAGTCGTTGGCGTGCGAGACGGCGATCGGGTAGAGCGCGTTCGCCATTGCGCCGTAGAGGGCCGTCAGCACCAGAAGCACGATGACGGAGGCCGGCTGGAAGACGAAGAGCGACAGGCCCGCCGCCGCGGCAATGGCCGAGAGGGCCGCGAGCACGATGCGCCGGTCGACCCGGTCGGACAGACGGCCGGCGGGCAGCTGCATGACGGCGCCGGCGAAGATGGCGACGCTCATCATGATGGCGATCGTGCTGGAGGTGAGGCCGGCATTGGCGCCGAAGACCGCGCCGAGCGTGCCGAAGGCGCCATTGGCGATGCCGATCAGCACGATGCCGACGCTCGCGACCGGCGAGGTGCGGTAGAGGGCGGGGATGTCGAGCCTGACCTGCTTCAGCGGCTGCGGCGAGGCGGCGGTGGAGAGCGTTGTCGGCAGCATGGCGAGGCAATAGAGGATGCCGGCGAACATGAAGAGCATCGGCGTCGTGACGTCGCCCAGCGCCACGGTCATCTGGCCGCCGACGGTGCCGACGAGGGTGATGGCGATGTAGAGTGAGAAGATCAGCCCGCGGCTTTCATTGGTGGCGCGCTCGTTCAGCCAGCTTTCGATGATCATCGAGGTGCCGGCGATCGAGAAGCCGGTGACGGCGCGCAGCGCGATCCACCAGACCGGATCGACCAGCATGCCGGTGAGCAGCGCGATGATGGCGATCAGCGAGGCGAAGCCGGAAAAGGCGCGCACATGGCCGATGCGCTTGACCACGGTGGGCGCCAGAAGGCAGCCTAGAACGAAACCGGATGCCCAGGACGTGCCGAGCAGGCCGAGCATCGTCGTCTCATAACCTTCGAAGGCGCCGCGCATGGGCAGGAGCAGGCCGTGCAGGCCGTTCCCGAGGAAGAGGAACAACGTGCCCATGAGAAGCGCGAAGACGGAAATGAGGTTTTTACGCATGAGGTTTTCGTGAGTTTCGCCAATGGGTAAGGAATAGCGTACCTGCCACCGATTGCCAGATGCAAAGCGCGCGGGCGAGCGATTTTCAGGCGCCACGCTGATCGCTTGGAAAAGTGTCTGAGGTGTGACAGGAAGGGCGGAGAAAGGCCGCCATGTCGAAAATCCTGCCCGCCCTGCTTCTCGCCGTCATGCTGCTGCATCTCGTCCGGCCCCTCGGCCTGCCGGGGTTGAGACGGCGCGCGGATTTCTGGAAGATCGCCGTCGTCGCCATTGCCTTGATGATGCTGACCGTGCTGATCCGGCCGTAACAAGATGTTGCCCAACAGGACCTGCCGCGACCAGAAGGCCGCAAACCTCTCCTCGTCATGGTCGGGCCTGACCTGATCATCCATCCTCCGGGCGCGATGGTGGCTCCTCGGCTCGGAGGCCGAGGATGACGGCAGTGGGCGGCGCGAGGGTTGCTGCTGGATCCTGAAACGCAAAAGGGCCACCCGAAGGTGGCCCCCATGAGGTTTGGTCCGGTGCGGACCCGGGCCTTGCGGCCCGAAGGAAGGCGGGGATCAGAACGAGGGCTGCCTCGTTGCGTTCACCACAATTCCCATGCCCGAAGCCAAGACCGAAATCTCATTAGACATTGGATCACCTTCCTTTCTCAACGTTGACGATAAGAGGAATGTAAGCGATCCGACGCCAAGCGCAAGGGTTCTGCCGTTATTTCTGCTGGTGCAGGACGTCGACGCCCGGCAGGGGCTTGCCTTCCATCCATTCCAGGAACGCGCCGCCGGCGGTCGAGACATAGGTGAAATCATCCGCGACGCCGGCATGGTTGAGGGCGGCAACGGTATCGCCGCCGCCGGCGACGGAAACCAGCTTGCCTTCCTTGGTGCGGGCAGCGGCGTGTTTGGCGGCGGAGACCGTCGCGGCGTCGAAGGGCGCGATCTCGAAGGCACCCAGCGGGCCGTTCCAGACGAGCGTCGCGGCGCGCGAGATCCAGGCATTGACCGCCTCGACCGTCTTCGGACCGACATCGAGCATCATGGCATCGGCCGGGATGGCGTTGACGTCGACCACCTGGTTCTCGGCATTGGCCTTGAACTCGCGGGCGACGACGCCGTCTTCCGGCAACACGATGGCGCAGGTGGCGGTCGCCGCCTCGATCATGATCTGCTTGGCGGTGTCTGCAAGATCATGCTCGCAGAGCGACTTGCCGACATTGGTGCCGCGGGCGGCGAGGAAGGTGTTCGCCATGCCGCCGCCGATGACCAGCGCGTCGACCTTCTTCACGAGGTTCATCAGGAGGTCGATCTTGGTGGAGACCTTCGCCCCGCCGACGATGGCGACGACCGGACGGGCCGGGTTGCCGAGGCCCTTCTCGAGGGCTTCCAGCTCGGCCTGCATGGTGCGGCCGGCATAGGCGGGCAGGAGGTACGCCAGGCCCTCGGTGGAGGCATGGGCGCGGTGGGCGGCGGAGAAGGCGTCGTTGACGAAGATGTCGCCGTTTGCGGCCAGAGCGGCGGTGAAGTCCGGGTTGTTCTTCTCCTCGCCCTTGTGGAAGCGGGTGTTTTCCAGAAGCAGGACATCGCCGTTACCCATGGCGGCGATGGCGGCGGCGGCCGGCTCGCCGGTGCAATCGGCGGCAAAGCCGACCTTCCTGCCGAGGACGTCGTTGACGGCGGGCAGGATCTGCTCCAGCGACATTTCAGTGACGACCTCACCCTTCGGGCGGCCGAAATGGGCGAGGAGGATGACCTTCGCGCCCTTTTCCGAGAGTTCGCGGATGGTCGGGGCGACGCGTTCGATGCGGGTCGCATCGGTGACCTTGCCGTCCTTGACCGGAACGTTGAGATCGACGCGGACGAGCACGCGCTTGCCGGCGATGTCGGTGAGGTTGTCGAGGGTCTTGAAGGTCATGAGGAGTGGGCTCCCGTCAAAGTCTTGTAAATAGGGTGGGGTAGTCGGTCACGAAGCCGTCGGCATCGACCGGAAGCTCCGCGCTGAATGTGCGATCCGCCGCTTCATAGAGGTAACGGCTCGCCGGCGCGAGGCAGGTATAGTGCTGGCCGTCCACGAAGGGCATGAACGTATCGAACGGGACGTAGACCATGGCCAGCGTCGTTTTCCCATGTTCGACGGAAAGACCCAGCCGCCGGATCGGCAACGTGTTGGTGAAGGGCGAGCCGGCGAGATCGATGTCCATGCAGCCATCGAAGGCGGGAAGGGGTTTTCCGTCCTCTCCGCTCCAGCGGCCTTCGCCATCCGATGTCATCGCGATGCGCCGGCCGGCCATGTCTTCGACGAGGAAGGCGCGGACGCGCCAGGCGGTATCGAGATCGATGCGGTAGCGAACGCCGAAGGGCCGGTTGCCGTGGTCGCCGATCACGGTGCTTTCGGCCCGAAGGCCGCCATCGACGGCGCGCACGGTCAGGTGTTCCAGCCCCTCGCCCTCCAACGGACGCCAGCGGACCGTCTTGAGGACAAGGGGCGGGAACATGTTTGGCGTCCTTAGATCAGCTTGCCGAGGGCAACGGCCGTGTCGGACATGCGGTTCGAGAAGCCCCACTCGTTGTCGTACCAGGAAAGGATGCGCACGAGGTTGCCGTCGAGGACCTTGGTCTGGTCGGCGGCGAAGTTCGAGGAGTGGCTGTCGTGGTTGAAGTCGATCGAGACCAGCGGGCCGGTGACGTAGTCGAGGATGCCCTTCAGCTCGCCTTCGGCGGCTTCCTTGATGGCGGCATTGACTTCCTCGGCGGTGACGTTGCGCTTCGGCACGAACTTCAGGTCGACGACCGAGACGTTCGGGGTCGGCACGCGGATGGCCGAACCGTCGAGCTTGCCTTTCAGCTGCGGCAGCACGAGGCCGACGGCCTTGGCGGCGCCGGTCGAGGTCGGGATCATCGACAGGGCCGCCGCGCGGGCGCGGTAGAGATCCTTGTGCATGGTGTCGAGGGTCGGCTGGTCACCCGTGTAGGAGTGAACCGTCGTCATGTAGCCCTTCTCGATGCCGAAGGCCTTGTCGAGCACGTAGGCGACCGGAGCAAGGCAGTTCGTCGTGCACGAGGCGTTGGAGATGACGAGGTCGTCCTTGGTCAGCGTGTTGTGGTTGACGCCGTAGACGATGGTCTTGTCGGCGTTGTCGCACGGGGCCGAGACGATGACGCGCTTGGAGCCGTTGGCGAGGTGCGCGCCGGCCTTTTCCTTCGTCGTGAACAGGCCGGTGCATTCCAGCGCGATATCGACGTCGCCCCAGGGCAGTTCCTTCGGGTCGCGGATGGCGGTGACGCGGATCGGGCCGCGGCCGACGTCGATCGTGTCGCCGGAAACGGTGACGGTGCCCGGGAACTTGCCGTGCACGGAATCATAGCGAACGAGATGCGCGTTGGTCTCGACCGGGCCGAGGTCGTTGACGGCGACGACCTCGATGTCGGTGCGGCCGGATTCGACGATGGCGCGCAGAACGTTGCGGCCGATGCGGCCAAAACCGTTGATGGCAACTTTCACAGTCATGTGGGGTCTCTCCCTATCAATAAACGTTTGGCGGGGTAGGGCGCGGCGGGCCGCGCCTTACGCACTCAGGCGAGCTTGGCTTCCGCGGCGGCGACGACGGCCTCCGGCGTGATGCCGAAGTGCTTGTAGAGGTCCTTGTAGGGACCGGACGCGCCGAAGGAGGACATGCCGATGAAGGTGCCGTCCGAGCCGATGAAGTGATCCCAGCCCTGGCGGATGCCGGCTTCAATGGCGATCTTGACCGGCGAATTGCCGATGACCGCCTGCTGGTAGGCTTCCGGCTGCTCGGCGAAGAGCTCGACGCAGGGAACCGAGACGACGCGGGTCGAAACGCCCTTGGCCGACAGCGCCTGCTGGGCCTTCACCGCGATCTCGATTTCCGAGCCGGAGGCGAACAGCGTCACCTTCGCGTCGCTGGCGGAGACGAGATCGTAAGCGCCGCGGGCGCAAAGATTCTCTTCCTCGTATTCCAGACGCACCGGCATCAGGTTCTGGCGGGTCAGCGCGATGGCCGACGGGCGGTTGTGGCTTTCCAGCGCAAGCTGCCAGCATTCGGCCGTTTCCGTGGCGTCGGCCGGGCGGAAGACGAGCAGGTTCGGGATGGCGCGCAGCGCCGCCATGTGCTCGACCGGCTGGTGCGTCGGGCCGTCCTCGCCAAGGCCGATGGAATCGTGCGTCAGGACGTGGATGACGCGGATGCCCATCAGCGCGGCAAGGCGGATCGACGGGCGGCAGTAATCGGAGAAGATCAGGAAGCCGCCGGAATAGGGGATGAGGCCGCCATGCAGCGCCATGCCGTTCATCGCCGCCGCCATGCCGTGCTCGCGCACGCCGTAATGGATGTAGCGGCCGGAGAAGTCGGTCGGGGTGATCGACTTGGTCTGGCTGGTCTTGGTGTTGTTCGAGCCGGTGAGGTCGGCCGAGCCGCCGATGGTTTCGAGGAGAACGCCGTTGATGACTTCGAGGGCGTCTTCCGAAGCCTTGCGGGTGGCCGGGTTCGGTTTGGTTTCGGCAAGCTTCTTCTTGTAGGCGGCAATCGCCGGTTCGAGGCCGCTCTCGAGGTCGCCGGCAAAGCGGCGGACGAACTGGGCCTTCTTCTCGGCGTCCGTCTTTTCGAGACGCGCTTCCCATTCCTTGTGCGTCTTGGCCGAGCGCAGGCCCGCGAGACGCCAGGCGTCGAGCACGTCGGAGGGCACGACGAAGGCTTCCGATTCCCAGTTCAGCGCCTTGCGGGTGGCGGCGATCTCTTCCGCGCCGAGCGGCGAACCGTGCACCTTGTGCGTGCCGGCCTTGTTCGGGGCGCCCCAGCCGATCGTCGTCTTGCAGGCGATCATGGTCGGCTTGTCGGACTTCTGCGCCACTTCGATCGCCGCGGCGATCGCATCCGGATCATGGCCGTCGACGGCGATCGTGTTCCAGTTCGAGGCGCGGAAGCGGGCGTGCTGGTCGGTCGAGTCGGCGATCGAGATCGGGCCGTCGATGGAGATGTTGTTGTCGTCCCAGAACACGATCAGCTTGTTGAGCTTCAGGTGGCCGGCGAGCGAGATTGCTTCCTGGCTGATCCCCTCCATGAGGCAGCCGTCACCTGCAAGAACGTAGGTGTAGTGTTCGATGAGGTCGGAACCGAACTCGTCGCGCAGCTTGCGTTCGGCGAGCGCCATGCCGACGGCGTTGGCGATGCCCTGGCCGAGCGGACCGGTGGTCGTCTCGATGCCGGCGGCGTGGCCGTATTCCGGGTGGCCGGCGGTCCTGGCGCCGAGCTGGCGGAAGTTCTTGATCTCGTCGATCGTGATGTCCTCGTAGCCCGTCAAGTACAGGAGCGAATAGAGGAGCATCGAGCCGTGGCCGGCCGACAGCACGAAGCGGTCGCGGTTCGGCCAGGACGGCGTCTTCGGATCGAAGGAGAGGAAGCGGGTGAAAAGAACCGTTGCGATGTCTGCTGCGCCCATGGGCAGGCCGGGGTGACCCGAGTTCGCCTTTTCCACGGCATCCATGGAAAGGAAGCGAATTGCGTTCGCCATCCGGTCGTGTTTTTCGCGAGAGATCATGACTGTTCCGTATTCTTCGGGGTTCAGGGCCGCTGCCCTTTCGGGCATCGGTTAGGAAGCGGGGTGACACATAGCAGGTGCACCGTCGGAGTCAACGAATTCGGCGGTTTTTCCGGCCTTTGAAGGCCGATTCCGCCGGCTTTTTTAGCGTTTTCGAAAGGGTGCGGGAGGGGGCTTGCGCTCCCTGCGGGAACGCTGATCCACAGGGGCTTTCCCGCGTGCACGGCCGCGCTGTTGACGCTCGGGCCCGCAGTTGAATACTGTCAACGCAAGAGAACCGGCGCTGGCGGCGGCGATTCGCGTTTTTTGAGAGTGCCGGTGAAGGCTTTATGACGAACGGGGAAACAGTCAGGGCGGCGATCGAGGAACTTCGCAGGGCGATACTCAGCCTCGACAATGCGCTCGACATGCGCTTCGACCGCGAGCGCGACCATGGCGAGGTCGAAGGCGAGGTGCGGCGGGTGAATGCCGACCGCTCGCGGCTCGCCCAAGAGCTCGACCAGTCCGAATTCCGTGCAAATCGCCTGGAGGAGGTCAACCGCGAGGTCTCCCGGCGGCTCGTCACGGCCATGGAAACCATCCGGGCCGTGCTCGACCGCTAGTCCCCGCAATCAGGAAAATCCGCATGGCACAGGTAACCGTACAGATCGATGGCAAGGCCTATCGCATGGCCTGCGAAGAGGGCCAGGAGGCGCATCTCGAAGAGCTCGCCTCCGGCTTCGATCAATATGTCGGGCACCTGAAGAGCCAGTTCGGCGAGATCGGCGACCTGCGCCTGACCGTCATGGCCGGCATCATGGTCATGGACGAGCTCAACGACGTCAGGCGCCGGCTGACCAAGCTGGAGGCGGAGACCGAGGACCTGCGCAAGGGCCGCGAAGGCGTGATGAGCGAGGTTTCCCGCAACGAGGATGCGATCGCCCAGGCGCTCGGTGAGCTGACCAGCCAGATCCAGGGCATGGCTGCGAAACTGTCCGGCAAGCCGCCGGTCAACTGAGCGGCAGAATTGCCACTGGCGAAGACGCCGGTTTGCGCCTATATATCGGATGCGATCTGCGCTTCCCGACAGGAACCACAATCCCTGGGGCCATACTCGATCCAAAGGGAGCTGTCCCTGACCCGGCCCGTGGGCTTGGTCACACGGTGCCCACCTACGTTTGTAGGCACCCAGGATCGTAACTCTCCATCGGTCGTCGCGGATCGTGCTTGTTCTAAAGCATGTTGCGCAAAAGTGCGCAGCGGTTTTGCGGCAACGACATGCGAAAAAACAGGGAGCTAAAGCGCAAGGAGCGAATCTGAAAGATCGCGGCGCGCTTTAGATTGCCAGCCGTTCGATGCGCTTGAACACGCCCTGGATTGTGCGGCTTTTCCCCTGGATCGGCTCGATCCTCATCTTCATCAGAAGCTCGTCGTCCGTGTTCAGGCGCATGCGGATGTTGAACGTCTTTCCGGAATAGGTCTTCCGCGTTCCCCGTTTCCAGAATCCGGCACCGCTTGCGGTGTCACGATCGCCGGTCTCCGCAAGTGCCGTCCAGTCGTTGTTGGCGATGATCTGGAGGGAGGCGCCGTTTTGGCGAATGGTGATGCGGCAGCTCGGGCATTCACCCGCATTCGAGGCGATCTGCTGCCACTCGCCGTGGAAGGCGTCTTCGGCGGCCACAGGCGCGGCAAATCCCGATATGCAGAATAAGGCTGCCGCCACCAGAAAACGCCGCATGCCCAAGTCCTTTCGTCGTCTCGCCTCGGTGTAATCTAGGCGTGTGACGGTGGCTTCGCGAGTCCCTCCAGCGTGTTTGTCGATCTATGGTTAAGGCACAAAAGAAAGGCCGCCCCGAGGGCGGCCTTCATGACGGAAGGGCAGTGCTTCTTGACAGGCCTCAAGCAGCCGCCTTCAGTTCCTTGTCGATCATGGCGCGCAGGCTGCCGAGGTCCTTGGCGAAGGCGCGGATGCCTTCGGAGAGCTTTTCGGTCGCCATGGCGTCTTCGTTCAGCATCCAGCGGAAGGCCTTCTCGTCGATCTTGATCGGCGAGACCCTGGCGACCTTTTCCGGCGAGAGCTTGCGCTCCAGCGTGCCTTCGGCGGCGTCGAGCTCTTCGAGCAGTGCCGGGCTGATCGTCAGGCGGTCGCAGCCGGCAAGGGCTTCGATCTCGCCGGTGTTGCGGAAGGAGGCGCCCATGACGATCGTGTCGATGCCGTTAGACTTGTAGTAGTCGTAGATGGCGCGGACGGAGAGCACGCCCGGATCCTCTTCCGCCGTGAAGGTCTTGCCGCTGGCCTTGACGTGCCAGTCGAGGATGCGGCCGACGAAGGGCGAGATGAGGAAGACGCCGGCATCGGCGCAGGCGATGGCCTGCGCCTTGTTGAAGAGCAGCGTCAGGTTGCAGTCGATGCCGTCCTTCTGGAGGACTTCCGCGGCGCGGATGCCTTCCCAGGTGGAGGCGAGCTTGATGAGGATGCGGTCGCGGGTGATGCCACGCGCCTCATAGGCCTTGATGATTTCGCGGCCCTTGGCGATGGAGGCTTCGGTGTCGAAGGAGAGGTCGGCGTCGACTTCGGTCGAGACGCGGCCGGGCACGAGTTCGGCAAGCGCCGCGCCGACGGAGATGGCAAGGCGGTCGGCCACGGCCGAGACGACGCCCTCGCGGTTGCCGCCCTGCGACTGGCCCCAGCGGATGGCTTCCGTGACGGTGTCGGCGAACATCGGCGTGCCGAGTGCCTTCAGGACGATCGTGGGGTTGGTGGTGCAATCGACCGGCTTCAGGCGGCGCACGGCTTCGATGTCGCCGGTGTCTGCCACGACGGTCGTCATCGCACGAAGTTGTTCAAGCTTGGACGTCATATCCGAAATCCCGAATGGTTGTTGCTGGGCCGCCGGGCGCTGGAACGCTCGGGCCCTCCTCCATGTTCCTGTGATAGCGCGCGCGGCGACCGTGCTTCCTGTTTCAGTCGCCGTGCGGGCCGGCACAACCAATCCGCCGACGGAATGCCGCCAGCCGATATGACGCGGACTATCATCGCTTCCGCGGGGAAAAGTCAAGCACTTTTGATCAATCTCTTGAACATATGTCGCATTTTTTGTTTCCTGTGTTATGGTGCGATCGAATATTGCAGAGAAAGATGGAGGCGACGTGGCAAGGCTCCGGCGCGACACACATACGGCCTATTCGGAATCGGCGGCACTGCGCCTGCGGGCGGCCTGGCTCTATTACAACCAAGGCCTCACCCAGAAGGACGTGGCGGAGAAGATCGGCGTCAGCCGCACCACGGTCATCCGCATGCTGGACGAGGCGCTGAAGCGCTCCGAGGTGCAGATCTGGATCAACGAGGGTGTCGCCGATTGCGTCGAGCTCGCCGTGCGGCTGGAGAAGGCCTATGGGCTCGACGAGGCCGTGGTGGTGCCGGCGGCCGACAGCGCCGAGGCGACCGCCAAGGGCGTGGGCCTCGCGCTCGGCCAGTTTCTCACCGAGGCGATCCCGGACGATTGCACGATCGGCGTCGGCTGGGGACGTACGCTCACCGCCTCGCTCGCCAGCTTCCGTCCGGCGCGGCGCGAACGGGTGAAGGTCGTCTCGCTGCTCGGCGGGGTCGTCGAGGCGCACCATATCAACCCGATCGAATACACCTGGCGGCTGGCGAGCCAGCTCGGCGCGGAGTGCTACCTGTTCCTGGCGCCGCTGCTCGTCGATTCGCGGGAGACCAAGCGCAGCCTCATCGAGAAATGCGGCCTGAAGATGCTGTTCGAACTGGCGGAGAACATGGATATCGCCGTCGTCAGCTGCGGCGACATCGGCCCGCGCTCTAGCTCGCTCTCGCGCGATTTCATCGCCCGCCACGAGCTGGAGGAGCTGATCGCGGCCGGCTGCGTCTGCGATACGATGTGCAATTTCCTCGACGCCGAGGGCCATACGATCGACCACCCGATCCGCCACCGGGTCATGTCCATCGACCTCGACACGGTCAGCAAGGCGCGTCACATCGTGCTCGTCTCGGGCGGCGCGCATCGCGCGCCGGCGATCCGCGCCACCATCCGCAGGGTCGGCTGCAACACGCTGATCACCGACGAGGGGGCGGCGCTCGCCATGCTGCGGCTGGCGGAGGCTTCCGCCGCCGCATAGGGCCCTAGATCAGCCTGAGGCGGACGGCGCGGGTGATCGCGCCGGTGATGTTGCGGGCGCCGAGCTTTTCGATGGCGCTGCGCATGGCGTCCGTCACGCGCGTCATGGCGATGTCGGTTTCGAGCACGATATCGGCCGGCGTCCTGCCGTTGGCGGCAAGTTCTAGGCACCGCTTTTCGATCTCGGTCAGCTCGGGGAGGGGGGAAAGATCATTTTCCGAGGACATGCGCCCCGCTTAAACGCTGCAGCCTGCCGCCGAAAGCACAAGCTGTCCCAATGCTTAACGGGCCGGCCCGGCTTTTCGCCGCCTTGTCCCGATGTGGCACAGCCGCCTTTCCCGCGTGCCAGTCGGCTTCTGCGACGTCCCGCCGTCGCAACCGGGATGGGGATTTGCCTTCCGGCGCTGCTAGCTGGTAAGCCACGCGCAGCAAGGCTGGAGACGACAGTGACACCGAAGGAACAGAAGGCGGCGATCCGCAACGAGCGGCTGGCGCTGCGCGATGCCATGGCGCCCGAGGCGCGTATCGAGGGCAGCCTTGCCATGGTGGAGCTTGCGGGCGACTGCATCGCATTTGCGCCTGGCACGGTGATTTCGGGTTTCTGGCCGATCCGTTCGGAGGCCGATATCCGCCCGCTGATGGCGCATCTTCGCACGCGCGGGGCGCGGCTTTGCCTTCCCGTCGTGCTCGACCGCGAGACGATCATCTTCCGGGAACTGGCCGTCGGCGCGCCGGTGGTCAAGACCGGCTTCGGCACGACCGGGCCGGGGCCGGACGCGGCGGTGCTCGATCCCGATATCCTCCTCGTGCCGCTCTCCGCCTTCGACCGGGCAGGCCACCGCATCGGCTACGGCGCCGGCCACTATGACCGGGCGATCGATCGCCTCAAGGCAAAAGGCCGTGTGCCGAGGCTGATCGGCATTGCTTTCGATTGCCAGGAAGTGGCATCAGTACCCGCGGAGCCGCACGACGTCGCGCTGGACGCGATCCTCACCGAAAGCGGCCTTCGTTTGTTCCAACAGGTTTCATAAGGTTCTTCGATGCGTTTTCTCTTTCTCGGCGACATGGTGGGCAAGACCGGGCGGACCGCCGTCTGGCAGCGCCTGCCGGGGCTGATCAGCGATCTCAAGCTGGATTTCGTCGTCGTCAACGGGGAGAACGCGGCCGGCGGCTTCGGCATCACGGAAGACATCTTCCTCGAGACGATCAATGCCGGCGCGGACGTCGTGACGACCGGCAACCACGTCTGGGACCAAAAGGAGGCCGTGACCTTCGCCAGCCGGCACGACCAGTTCCTGCGCCCCGCCAACTATCCCGCCGGCACGCCCGGCCGCGGCGCCAATCTCTTCATTGCGCGGAACGGCGCGCGCGTGCTCGTCGCCAACATCATGGGCCGGGTCTTCATGCATCCGGAACTCGACGACCCCTTCACCGCGGGCGAGACGATCCTCGCCTCCTGCCCGCTCGGCGAGCAAGCCGACGCCGTGATCTTCGATTTCCACGCGGAGGCGACCAGCGAGAAGCAGTGCTTCGGTCATTTCGTCGATGGCCGCGCCAGCGTCGTCGTCGGCACGCACACCCATGTGCCGACCGCCGATTGCCAGATCCTCAACGGCGGCACCGGCTACATGTCGGATGCCGGCATGTGCGGCGACTACGATTCCTCCCTCGGCATGGAGAAGGAGGAGCCGCTCAACCGCTTCATCTCAAAGATGCCGAAAGGCCGCTTCGAGGCGGCCTCCGGGCCGGCGACGATCTGCGGCCTGGCGGTCGATATCTCCGATCGCACCGGCCTTGCCGAAAAGATCGCGCCGCTTCGCCTCGGCCCGCGCCTTGCCGAAACCCTGCCGGATTTCTGGACCTAGAGAAATTCCAGCAAAAGTGCGAAGCGGTTTTGCGTCCGGAATTGCGACAAAACAAAAGGTTGAGTGTTTTCGCCGGAAAAGCGGAAACGCTCTGACGTCAGATCATGTGGCGCAGGTGATCGGCCGAGCCGTCGGTGAAGGTCAGGTGTGCCTTCACGCCGACATCCGGCTCCTCGTCCGGGTTGAAGTTGGCCTTGGCGATCTCCCAGCCGAATTTCAGCTTGCTGCCCGTCGAGGCCCAGACTTCCGCGTCCTCGATCTCCAGCGCCAGCATGGTGAGCTTCGGGTCGTCCTTGCCATGGTCGAACCAGGCTTCGACGATGGAGCTCCAGTATTCGTCGACCTTGATCGGATCCTTGCGCACGGAGATGCGGCCCGCAAGGCAGGCATGATAGTCATGGTCCTTGCCGACCACGCAGAAATGGGCGCGGGCGCCCGGTGAAATCGCCTCGACGATCTCCGCATCGGTCTTGGTGAAGAACCAGATCGTTGCGGTCTGGCGGTCGAGCTGCGGGGCCATCGGCTGCATGTGCATGTGGCTTCCGTCGACGCCGAGCATGCCGGCATGGATCCTGTCGATCTCGTCGAAAAGCTGCTCCTTCGGGTTTTCGCGTGCCTGGGTGAGGTTGGACATGGTTGCTCCTCGCAATCGTTGGATTGATGGACGGGGAACGTGAGGCGGCGGGCAAGGTTCCGCTCAACAAGCGCTCAACGGATTGTGATCGGCCGGCCCGCCGCACAATCTCGACCCATCGGCCCCGCGGGCGCATAGTCGCGCCGACCAATGAACGGAGCCGCCCATGCCGCATCTCCTGCTCATTCCGTTGATCCTTGCCGTCCTTGCGGTCTTCGCCGCTCCGCGGGCCTCGCTCGCGCAGGCCGAAACGCCGGTCAGCCAGTGCCAGATGATCGCGCGCTCGCTTCCCGCCGTCACCTTCGCCAGTTTTTCGGCAAGCGCCGCCTTGCGGGCTCAGGCGAAGGCGAACGAGGAGGTGCGCATCACCTATGTCGGCCATTCGACCTTCTTCATCGAGACGCCGGGCGGCGTGAAGATCGCGACGGACTATAACGGCTGGTACAAGCCGCCGGCGCTGCCGACCGTGGTGACGATGAACAAGGCGCATTCCAGCCACTACACGACGAACCCGGAGCCGGGCATCGAATATGTGCTGCACGGCTGGCAGGACGGTTCGGAGAAGGGCGCGGACCATGATGTCGTGGTGGGCGACACCTATATCCGCAACGTGCCGACCGATATCCGCGGCTGGGGCGGGGCGATGGAGCCGAACGGCAATTCCATCTTCATCTTCGAGGTGGCGGGCCTGTGCATCGGCCATCTCGGCCACCTGCATCATGAGCTGACGGAGAAGCAATATGCCGAGATCGGCCGGCTCGACGTGTTGATGGTGCCGGTGGATGGCGGGCTGACCATGGGCGCGGAGAGCATGAGCCGTGTCGTGCAGCGCCTGCGCTCGGCGCTGATCCTGCCGATGCACCGCCGCGGGCCGCCGATCAGCCAGTTCCTCTCCATGTTCGGCGAGGGCTTCGACGCGGTGACCGATGACGATGCGACGGTCACAGTGTCGATCCGCAACTTGCCCAAGCGGCCGACGATTCATATTCTCTCCGGCGTCTGATGCCCGGAGTTTTTCATGCGTTTCCTTCTTGCCGTGCCCGCCGTCCTGCTCTCCTCCGCCCTTGCCTTCGCAAGCAGCGCGCCGACGCCGGGCGGTCCCGGCGCGGAGTCGGGTCAGCCGCGGGAGATCGTGACCCAGCCGGTGGAAAAGCTGCCCACACGCACCTTCGGCGTGGCGCAAAGTTTCGTCATGCCGTCCGGCAATATCGGCTGCATCTACATTCCCGAGGGCGGCACGGAGACCTACCAGCCGGCCGATGGCGGTCCGGAACTCTCCTGCGACCGGGTGGAGCCGAAATATGTGCGCGCGACGCTAGGCCGGAGCGGCAAGGCGGTGGTGCGCACCAATGTCGGCGACCAGGGATGCTGCGGCGGCGACAGGACCATACCCTATGGAGAAACCTGGTCGGCCGGCCCCTTCACCTGCTATTCGGAGCGCACGGGGCTGACCTGCGAGCGCAATGACGGTCATTCCTTCCTCTTGAGCCGTGCCCGCCTGCGCGCCGACTGAAACCGGCCGTCGCTTTGTTCGCCGGACTGCTGGACGTGCGGCGGCAATGAAATTATAAGGCGGCATTCCGAAAATCGGGGCGGCAGGGCGACGCTTTACCGCGGCGACACGCTCCGCACACAGCCGGCGACCAAAGAAACGGGCGCCGAACAGATGAGACAGGGGTGCCATGGCTGGCCATTCACAGTTCAAGAATATCATGCACCGCAAGGGTCGGCAGGACGCCGTGCGGTCGAAAATGTTCTCCAAGCTCGCCCGTGAAATCACGGTTGCGGCAAAGACGGGCCTGCCCGACCCGGCGATGAACGCCCGCCTGCGCCTGGCGATCCAGAACGCCAAGGCGCAGTCCATGCCGAAGGACAATATCGAGCGCGCCATCAAGAAGGCGTCCGGCGCAGACAGCGAGAACTACGAGGAAGTCCGCTACGAGGGTTACGGCCCGGGCGGCGTCGCCGTCATCGTCGAGGCGTTGACCGACAACCGCAACCGCACCGCCTCCTCCGTCCGCTCGACCTTCTCCAAGGCCGGCGGCGCGCTCGGCGAAACCGGCTCGGTCTCCTTCTCCTTCGATCGCGTCGGCGAGATCACCTACAAGCTGTCGGCCGGTGACGCGGACGCCGTCATGGAAGCTGCCATCGAGGCCGGGGCCGAGGACGTGACGACCGACGAGGACGGCCACACGATCATCTGCGGCTTCGAGGATATCGGCGAGGTCTCCAAGGCGCTGGAAGACAAGCTCGGCGAAGCCGAGACGGTCAAGGCGATCTGGAAGGCGCAGAACACGGTGCCGGTCGACGAGGAGAAGGCGCAGTCGCTGATGAAGCTCATCGACACGCTGGAAGACGACGACGACGTGCAGAACGTCTATTCGAACTTCGAGGTCTCCGACGAGGTGATGGCCAAGCTTTCGGCTTGACGAGACAGGAAATCGCGGCTGCTCCTCATCCGGCCTGCCGGCCACCTTCTCCCCGCAGGCGGGGAGAAGGGACAAGCCGCTGGGCTTTCCTCAAACGCGATACCTATTTGTCTTGGAAAAGGGGGGGCATCCCTTCCTTCTCCCCGCTTGCGGGGAGAAGGTGCCGGCAGGCGGATGAGGGGCGGTTTTACGCCACGCTCTCCCCTTATACCGCCTCAGCCAGCGCCTCCCGCGCCTCGGCGAAGAGCCGCACCGATTTCAGCCGCGCCTCCATGTCGTAGACCGGCATCGACACGATCAGTTCGTCCGCCCCGGTCAGCGCTAGGAAATCGGCGATGCGGCGCCTGATCGTCTCCGGCCCGCCGACCACCGCATATTGCAGCGTGTGCCCGACCATGATGCGCTCCTCGCCGCTCCAATGCGGGTCCATATCGTCGACCGGGGGCGGAAACGCTCCGGGCGTGCCGCGGCGCAGGCGCACGAAGGATTGCTGCATGGACGTGAAGAGATAATCGGCCTCCGCGTCCGTATCGGCGGCCGCGCCCATCACGCCGACCATGACATGCGGCTTGTCGAGGTGCTGCGAGGGCTCGAAGCGCTCGCGGTAGATTTCGAGTGCCGTCAGCAGCATGTCCGGTGCGAAATGCGAGGCGAAGGCGAAGGGTAGGCCCAGCATGCCGGCAAGATGCGCCGAATAATGGCTGGAGCCGAGCAGCCAGACCGGCACGTTGCTGTCCGCGCCGGGAATGGCGATGACCTTCTGCGCGGGGCTTGCCGGCCCCATCAGCTGCATCAGCTCGACGACGTCCTGCGGGAAGTTGTTGGCGGCGCTGTCGAGGTTGCGGCGGAGCGCCTGCGCGGTGCGCATGTCGGTGCCGGGCGCACGGCCAAGGCCGAGATCGATGCGATCCGGAAAGAGCGCGGCGAGCGTGCCGAACTGTTCGGCGATGACGAGCGGTGAATGGTTCGGCAGCATGATGCCGCCGGAGCCGACGCGGATCTTTTCCGTGCCTGCGGCGACGTGCTGGATGACCAGAGACGTGGCGGCGCTGGCGATGCCGCGCATGCCGTGGTGCTCGGCGAGCCAGAAGCGCTTGTAGCCGTGCGCTTCGGCTTCCTGCGCGAGGCGCCGGGAGTTCTCGAGCGACTGGGCGACGGTGCCGCCTTCGATGATCGGGGAAAGATCGAGGATGGAGAAGGGCACCATGGCCGCGGCCTCTTTGTAAGCGGATTTGATTGTGCTCCCATGTAGGTTCAGTTTCGTGAAATCCAAGCGATGGCCCGAGGGTTTTCGCGGCGCCGGATGGAATTGCCGGTCTGTTTTTGTTTTGTTCACATTTCGCTGGCAGGGTCCGGCCGACGGGATTAGGGTTTCGCCATGCAGGAAACGATTCGCATCATCGGCATCGATCCGGGGCTTCGCCGCACCGGCTGGGGCATCATCGAGACGCTCGGCAATTCGTTGCGCTTCGTTGCGTCCGGCACCGTGACCTCCGATGGCGACATGGACCTTGCCTCCCGCCTCTGCCAGCTGCATGACGGCCTTTCGGAGGTCGTGCACGGCTATCAGCCGCACGAGGCCGCCGTGGAGCAGACCTTCGTCAACAAGGATGCGACGGCGACCCTGAAACTCGGCCAGGCGCGCGGCATCGCCATGCTGGTACCGGCGCGCGCGGGCCTGCGCGTGGCGGAATATGCGCCGAACGCGGTGAAGAAGGCCGTCATCGGCGTCGGGCACGGTGAAAAGCAGCAGATCCACATGATGCTGAAGGTGCTGATGCCGAAGGCGACCTTCACCGGCAACGACGCTGCCGACGCGCTCGCCATCGCCATCTGCCACGCCCACAACCGCCAAGGGCTTTCCGGTCGCCTCGCCAAACTCGCGGGCTGATTTGTTCTTGACTTGTTCCGGTCTGGCCGTTAAGTAATACCTCGGAGGTATTACTATGCGCGTGACGGAAAAAGGCCAGGTGACGATCCCCAAACCCATCCGCGACCGGCTTGCCATCGAGCCTGGCTCGGAAGTGGATTTCGTCGTGTCGGATGAAGGTGTGATGCTCGTCAAGGTTGGCGACGGCAAACCCGGCTTTGATGATTTCGAAGCCTGGGCGGCCAGTGTCCAGGGCACCTGGGATCTGGACGGCATGACGCCGGACGAATATTTCGAATGGCTGCGG
The DNA here is from genome assembly GCF_945994535.1 of Shinella sp. WSC3-e. NCBI lineage: Bacteria > Pseudomonadati > Pseudomonadota > Alphaproteobacteria > Hyphomicrobiales > Rhizobiaceae > Shinella > Shinella sp. WSC3-e. The sequence goes on along the minus strand of NZ_OZ000530.1, from coordinate 2,895,589 downwards.
GGGCCGCGTGATGACCTCGACCGTCGTTGATACGAATATCCTCATCGACATGGTGGGCCCGGATCGGCCACAGCGGGACTGGTCCTTCAACGCGCTGAAGCGATGCTTGGAAGAGGGGGAACTGGTCCTCAATCCCATCGTCTGGTCGGAGCTTGCGACCTCGCCGCTCAGCGAACTGGAACTCAACCTCGCCTTCGGCTGGCTGCGCATGCGGCGCGAACCTCTGTCCTACGAAGCCGCCTTCGCCGCAGGCAAGGCACATTATGCCTATCGCCGGGCTGGCGGGTTGCGCGAGCGCACGCTTCCCGATTTCCTGGTCGGCGCGCAGGCGGAAGCGCGGGGCCATCGCCTGCTCACCCGCGATGCCGCGCGCTATCGCAGCTATTTCCCCGCGCTCGACATCATCTCCCCCGAAACCCATCCCTGACGGATTTTCTCATGATCGGCAAACTCAAGGGCACAATCGACGAGATCGGCGAGGACCATGTGGTCGTCGACGTGCACGGCGTCGGTTACGTCGCCTTCTGCTCGGCGCGCACGCTCGGCAAGCTCGGTTCGAGCGGCGAGGCGGCGGTGCTGTTCATCGAGACCTATGTGCGGGAGGACCAGTTCAGGCTGTTCGGCTTCCTGACGGCGCTGGAGCGGGAGTGGTTCCGGCTGCTGCAGAGCGTGCAAGGCGTCGGCTCCAAGGTGGCGCTGGCCGTTCTCTCGACCCTGACGCCAGGGGAACTCGCCAACGCCATCGCGCTGCAGGACAAGACGGCGGTTTCGCGCGCGCCGGGCGTCGGGCCGAAGGTGGCGGTGCGCATCATCACGGAACTGCGCAACAAGGCGCCGGCCTTCGCGGGGGAGGCGTCCGCCTCGATCGGGCTCAAGCAGGAGCTCGGCGAGGGCGTCGCCTCCGCGCCGGTTTCCGATGCCGTCTCGGCGCTGACCAATCTCGGCTATTCGCGCGACCAGGCGGCCAATGCGGTCGCGGCGGCGCTGAAGAATGGCGGGGAGGGGGCCGACAGCGCCAAGCTCATCCGCCTCGGCCTCAAGGAATTGTCGCGGTGATGCGGTTGCCTTCCTTGGCCGACAATGGGATTAGGCGCTCATGAACGACGAGAACAGACTGCTTTCGCCGGAAAAGCGCGGCGAGGACATCGATACCGCCTTGCGGCCGCAGACGCTGGACGATTTCACCGGCCAGGCGGAGGCGCGCGCCAACCTGAAGATCTTCATCGAGGCGGCGAAGAACCGCGGCGAGGCGCTCGACCATGTGCTGTTCGTCGGGCCGCCCGGCCTCGGCAAGACGACGCTGGCGCAGATCATGGCGAAGGAGCTCGGCGTCAATTTCCGCTCGACCTCCGGTCCCGTCATCGCGAAGGCCGGCGACCTTGCGGCGCTGCTCACCAATCTCGAAGAGCGCGACGTGCTTTTCATCGACGAGATCCATCGTCTCAACCCGGCCGTCGAGGAAATCCTCTATCCGGCCATGGAGGATTTCCAGCTCGACCTCATCATCGGCGAAGGCCCGGCTGCCCGCTCGGTGAAGATCGACCTGTCGAAATTCACCCTCGTCGCCGCCACCACGCGGCTCGGCCTCCTCACCACGCCGCTGCGCGACCGCTTCGGCATCCCGGTGCGGCTGAACTTCTACACCGCCGAGGAACTGGAATTGATCGTGCGCCGCGGTGCGCGGTTGATGGGCCTCGGCATGACGGAAGAGGGCGCGCGCGAGATCGCGCGGCGCGCGCGGGGCACGCCGCGCATCGCCGGCCGGCTGCTCCGCCGCGTGCGCGATTTCGCCGAAGTGGCGCGGGCCGAGGCGGTGACGCAAAAGATCGCCGACGAGGCGCTGACGCGGCTGCTGGTCGACAATATGGGTCTCGACCAGCTCGACCGGCGCTATCTGTCGATGATCGCGCACAATTTCGGCGGCGGGCCTGTCGGCATCGAGACCATCGCGGCGGGGCTTTCCGAACCGCGCGACGCGATCGAGGACATCATCGAGCCCTACATGATCCAGCAGGGTTTCATCCAGCGCACGCCGCGCGGCCGTGTTTTAACCGTAAATGCCTGGAAACATATGGGCCTGACGCCGCCGAAAGACCTGGAGGCGACGCAGTTCAGGCTGTTTTCCGAGGACGATTGAGTGATCACCCGCCGCGGTTTGCTGAAGGCTTTTGGAGGCTTCATCGCCGCGGGGTTCGCTTCCTCCGCCTATGCGGTGGGCGTCGAGCCGATGCTGCGGCTGCGCACGGTGACCTACCGGATCGTGCCGCCCGGCTGGCCGACGGGCCAGACGCTGCGCCTCGTCGCGCTTGCCGATATCCATGCCTGCGAGCCTTGGATGAGCGCTGCGCGCATCCGCGGCATCTGCGAACATGCCAACACGCTCGGCGGCGATATCGTCCTGCTGCTCGGTGACTACCTTTCGAGCATGCGGGCCGTCTGGGGCAAGGTGCCGCCGGCCGATTGGGCCGCGGCGCTGTCGATCCTGAAGGCTCCGCTCGGCGTGCACGCGGTGCTTGGAAATCACGACTGGTGGGACGACCTGGAAGCGCAGGCGGCCGGCGGCGGGGAAACGTTCAGCCATCGCATGCTTCGCGAGGCCGGCATCGCGGTCTATTCCAACCGGGCCGTGCGGATCGAGACAATGACGGGCGCGTTCTGGCTCGCCGGCCTCGAGGACCAGATCGCGCTTCGGCCGGGCCGGCAATGGAATCGCGGCGGCTTCGTCGGGCTGGATGACCTGCCGGGAACGCTCGCGCAGGTGACGGACGACGCGCCGCTCATCCTCATGGCGCACGAGCCGGATGTTTTCCCGCGGGTGCCGCCCCGGGTTTCCCTGACACTCTCGGGGCATACGCATGGCGGGCAGGTACGCCTTTTCGGCTACTCGCCCATGGTTCCCTCCGCCTATGGCAACCGCTATGCCTACGGTCATGTCGTCGAAGACGGTCGGCACCTCTGCGTCTCCGGCGGCCTCGGCTGCTCGATCGCGCCGATCCGTTTCGGCTCACCCCCGGAAATCATGGTCGTCGAACTCGGCTGAGCGTGAAACCCTTGCAATTGCCGGCGCTTTGCGGGAGAGAGGCGGAAATTCTTGCCGGACGGGGCCATGACGGATTTCGACCACTATCTTTCAGGCGAACTGAGCGAAGCGGGCCATCGGCTCGCGCAGCGGGTCTATTACGAGGACACGGACTTCTCCGGCGTCGTCTATCACGCCCGCTACCTGCATTTCCTGGAGCGCGGGCGCACGGACTACCTGCGGCTGCTCGGGATCGAACAGGGCAGCCTCATTCTGGAAGAGGACCGCGAGGGACTGGTCTTCGTCGTGCATCGCATGGAGATCGACTTCCGGCTGCCTGCGCGCATGGACGATATCCTGACGATCCTCACCGCCACCGAAAAGGCCGGCGGGGCGAAGATGATCCTCAACCAGGAAATCCGCAGGGGCGAGCAATTGCTGATCGCGGCACGCGTCATCATCGCCGTCATCAATGCGGCGGGCCGGCCGCGGCGGCTGCCGGAGGGGCTGGCGGCGCGGTTCCTTGCGAGGGCAGGGCGCGTTGCCGGCGCGCATTAGCAGTAACACTCTCTTAACCATAATGATGTCTTACTCGCTTCATGAGGATTTTGTGCACTGCACGTCATCCTTTAACCAAAATTGCCGTCAAGAAGGCAGGTTGTAAGCGTTTGACCGGCATGGCGGCCGGCGGCATCAACCGGACATTCTTGACGGACATGCGGAGCGGGTGCGGAGTAAATCCTTCCGAGCGACGCCATGTTTGTGAATGCCGATGCGGGAACCACCTCCCAGGAGACCGCAACGGCGTGAATGTTACCCGGTTCGAGCCGCAAAGGCCCGTGCCGGGTGTCTGGATTCGGGGACATAGGTCTATGGAACAAGTGGGTTTGGAAGCGGCGGCGAATGTGACCCTTTGGGGTCTCTTCATGCAGGCCGGGTTCGTCGTGAAGCTGGTCATGCTCGGCCTCATTGCCGCGTCCGTCTGGACCTGGGCCATCGTCGTCGACAAGACGGTGAGCTACGGGAAGGCGCGCCGCCAGCTCGACAGTTTCGAGCAGGTCTTCTGGTCGGGCCAGTCGCTGGAGGAGCTGTATCGCACGCTCTCCGACCGCCAGACCTCGGGCATGAGCGCCATCTTCGTCGCCGCGATGCGCGAATGGAAGAAGAGCTTCGAGCGCGGCGCTCGTTCGCCGATCGGCCTGCAGATGCGTATCGACCGGGCAATGGACGTGACGCTCTCGCGCGAATCGGAGACCTTGGAGGCGCGGCTCGGCTCGCTCGCCACCATCGGTTCGGCCGCCCCATTCGTCGGCCTGTTCGGCACGGTCGTCGGCATCATGACCTCGTTCCAGGCGATCGCCGGTTCCAAGCAGACGAGCCTTGCGGTCGTGGCGCCCGGCATTGCCGAAGCGCTTCTGGCCACCGCCATCGGCCTTCTTGCCGCAATTCCGGCGGTTATTGCCTACAACAAGTTCTCTGCCGATGCCGGCAAGCTGACGGCGCGCATGGAAGGTTTCGCGGACGAGTTCTCCGCCATCCTGTCGCGCCAGATCGACGAGAAGCTGCAGCCGCGCGCCGCGGCGCAGTGACCGCCCTTTAGACGGAGAACGATGCCATGGGCATGTCAGTCGGAGCGAAAAATGCAGGCGGTGGCCGTCGCCGTCGCGGCGGAGGCAAGAGGGCCCCGATGAGCGAGATCAACGTGACGCCGTTCGTCGACGTCATGCTCGTTCTGCTCATCATCTTCATGGTGGCGGCGCCCCTGATGACGGTCGGCGTGCCGCTCGACCTGCCGAAGACGCAGGCGAAGGCTCTCAACGCCGACACGCAGCCGATCACCGTTTCCGTCAAGGCGGACGGCCAGGTCTACCTGCAGGAAACGCCGATCCCGATCGACGAGATTGCCGCAAAGCTCCAGGCCGTGGCGACCACGGGCTATACGGAGCGCGTCTTCGTGCGCGGCGACGGCACGGCGCCCTATGGCGTCATCGCCGACGTGATGTCGCGCATCCAGGCCGGCGGGTTCACCAATATCGGCCTCGTCACCGAGCAGAAACCGGACAGGTGATCGCACGCCATGAAGGGCAGCCTCGCCACATCCGCCGTCATCCACTCCCTGGTTCTCACCTGGGCGCTGGTTTCGCTCGGCAGTCCTGAAAGCTTCGACGTCGCCAATGTCGAGGCCATGCCGGTCGATATCGTGTCGATCGAGGAGCTGACGCAGATCCAGCAGGGCGACAAGAAGGCCGAAATGAAGGAAAAGGCCGCGCCTATTCCGACCAAGAAGGAAACGCCGGTCGAGAACGCGGAAAATGCCGGCGAAAACGACGTCGACCTGAAGAACCTGCCGACGCCGGAGGAAAAGCCGCGCGACATCGAGACCGCCGCCGCGCCGGAAAAGGCCGAGAAGGTCGTGCAGACGCCGGACACGAAACCCGTCGAGGACGTCAAGCAGGAAGAGCCTGCCAGCGAACCCTCGACCGAGGTTGCGGCGCTTCCCGAGACCAGGCAGGAGGTCAAGCCCGACCCGAAGCCCGAGGCGACGCCTTCCGAGGAGAAGCCGGCCGAGGTCGAGGATGCCGAGGCGCTGCCGGACAGGATCCCGCTTCCCGAGATGAAGCCGAAGCTCGAGACGAAGAAGGCGGAGACCGCGGAAAAGCCGGCCGAGAAGAAGGTGGAGACGGCGAAGGCCGAGACCGCCAAGACGCCGGACCGCAAGAAGGATCAGAAGAAGAAGCAGGAAAAGGCGAGCTCGCTGAACGACAGCGACTTCAACGCCGACGAGATCTCCGCGCTCCTCAACAAGGAAAAGGCGGCCGGCGGCGGTGCGAAGCGCTCGCAGGAACAGGCGGCGCTCGGCGGCAAGAAGACGACGAGCGGCACCAAGCTGTCGCTCAGCGAGATGGATGCGCTGCGCGGCCAGATCCAGAACAACTGGTCGATCATCCCCGGCCTTGCCGATGCCGCCGACGTGCGCATCAAGGTCACGATGCAGCTCGACCAGAACGGCGACATCATCGGCGAGCCGGAAGTGGTCGCGACGGGCGGTTCGGATACCGCGCGCCGCGCGCTTGCCGGCGGCGCCCGCCGCGCCATCATGAAATCGCGGCCCTTCAAGGGCCTGCCCCCGGAAAAATATGATGCCTGGAGCGAAGTCGTCGTGAACTTCGACCCCAGCCAGATGATGTAATACCAAGTCTCGATGATAGGATCCTATGGGTTCCTATCATCGAGACTTGGTATAAAACTAGGAAGGCCTAGATTTATGTTCAGACGCACTCTCCTCCGTTTGCTGGTCGTGCTGACCGGCCTTGCGGCGTCCCTGCCGCAGGCCTGGGCGCTTGTGGAAATCAACATCAACAAGGGCAATGTCGAGCCGCTGCCGATCGCCGTCACCGATTTCATCGCCGGCGGTGATCTCGGCCAGCGCGTCACCGACGTGATCGCGGCCGACCTCAAGCGCTCCGGCCTCTTCGCGCCGGTGAACAAGCAGGCTTTCATCGAGAAGATATCCAATCCCGACCAGGCGCCGCGCTTCGATGACTGGAAGGTCATCAATGCACAGGCCCTCGTGACGGGCCGCGTGACGCAGGAGGGTGACGGGCGCCTGCGCGCCGAGTTCCGCCTGTGGGACACCTTCGCCGGCAAGCAGATCACCGGCCAGCAGTTCTATACCCAGCCGGAAAACTGGCGCCGCGTCGCGCACATCATCGCTGACGCGATCTATGAGAGCCTGACCGGCGAGAAGGGGTATTTCGACACCCGCATCGTCTATGTCGCCGAAAGCGGCCCGAAGACGGCCCGCAAGCGCCAGCTCGCCATCATGGACCAGGACGGCTTCAACGCCCGCGCGCTCACCAACGCCAACGAGCTGGTCCTGACGCCGCGCTTCTCGCCGAACCGCCAGGAAATCACCTACATGTCCTTCGAGGGCAACCAGCCGCGCGTCTACCTGCTCCAGCTTGAGACGGGGCAGCGCGAGGTGGTCGGCAACTTCCCGGGCATGACCTTCTCGCCGCGCTTCTCGCCGGATGGCCAGAAGGTCATCATGAGCCTTCAGCAGGAAGGCAATTCCAACATCTACACGATGGACCTGCGCTCGCGCACCACGACGCGACTCACCTCGACGGCGGCGATCGACACCTCGCCCTCCTACTCGCCGGACGGCTCGCAGATCGTCTTCGAGAGCGACCGCGGCGGCAGGCCGCAGCTCTACGTGATGGGCGCCGACGGCTCCAACCAGCGCCGCATTTCCTTCGGCGACGGTTCCTATTCCACCCCGGTCTGGTCGCCGCGCGGCGACCTCATCGCCTTCACCAAGCAGTCGGGCGGCAAGTTCTCGATCGGCGTGATGAAGACGGACGGTTCGGGCGAGCGCATCCTCACCTCCGGCTTCCACAACGAGGGGCCGACCTGGGCGCCGAACGGACGGGTGCTGATGTTCTTCCGCCAGGCCGCCGGTGCCGGCGGTCCGCAGATCTATTCGATCGACCTTTCCGGCTACAACGAGCAGATCGTGCAGACGAAGGGTTTTGCTTCCGACCCGGCCTGGTCGCCGCTTCTGGAATAGCATCGACACGCGTAAGGCGGGCCTGCCGCGTTCTTGCCGCAAAGTCCTGTAAATCAGGCGGCAGCGAGACGCGGCAGGCCCGTCTCCATTTGATATGCCGAGGGCCGGGGACGGTCTTACAAGCAATCGTTAACCATAATCGTTGAACGCGGATTAACCGACCGCGGTTACAGTCTGGCAACCCTGATTGAAACCGACGCTTCAACGAACTTGACGCAAGAACTGATGCAAGGAGACCGGCTCATGAGCCGCATTCATTCCCCGGCCGCTGGCCGCATGCAGACCATCGCCCGCAACCCGGCAATGATCGCCCTGTTCATGACGCTGGCGCTTGCCGGCTGCGCATCCAAGAAGAACATGCCGAACAATGCCGGCGACCTCGGCCTCAACGGTGGCGCGGGCGCGGCAACCCCGGGCTCGCAGCAGGACTTCACCGTCAATGTCGGCGATCGCATCTTCTTCGACACCGACTCCTCGTCGGTTCGCGCCGATGCCGCCGCGACGCTCGACCGTCAGGCCCAGTGGCTGCAGCGCTACCCGAACTACGCCATCACGATCGAAGGCCATGCCGACGAGCGCGGTACGCGTGAATACAACCTCGCGCTCGGTGCACGCCGCGCTGCCGCGACCCGCCAGTACCTCGCTTCGCGCGGCGTTCCGGCAAACCGCATGAAGACGATCTCCTACGGCAAGGAAAAGCCGGTCGCCGTCTGCGACGACATTTCCTGCTGGTCGCAGAACCGCCGCGCCGTGACCGTTCTGGGTGGCGCCGGCATGTAATTCCTTCCCGGGAAGGATGCGGAAAAGGCGGCCGAGAGGCCGCCTTTCTTTTTTCAACACACTTTGGCCGAACTCCGTTGCTTTTTGAGAGTATTTGGAAAACTCTTCGGCAGCGCTTCGGCGTACAATGGGACCAACAGGACGAAGATAGATGAAGAAACTTGTCGCGGCAGGCGTTCTCAGTCTCGCAGCGGTAGCAGGCATGGTCGGGCCGATCAGCGCATCGCCGCTTTTCCCGCTTGCGAACGGCTTCCTGCCGGCACAAAGCGAGCGGGCGGAGAAGGGCAACGTGATCCTGGCACAGGCCATGGATCCGCGCGTCGGACAGCTCGAAGAGCAGATCCGCAGCCTCAACGGCCGGATCGAGGAAATGAGCTACCAGCTCCTGCAGATGCAGGAGCAGCTTCGCAAGACGCAGGAAGACAACGAGTACCGTTTCCAGGATCTCGAAAGCGGCAAGAGCGGGGGCTCCGGCAAGAGCGGCGCCCTCGACAAGCCGGTGAACGGCGGGACTGCCGACCAGCAGATCGCCACGAACAGGGGGCCGGCGGATGACACCGCCGGAACCGACACGCTCGGCACGGGTGGCGGTGCCCAGCCGCAGGAACTGGGCTCGATCCGCTTCGACGAGAACGGCAACCCGATCGGTGCCGACGCCAATCCGGACCTGAACAACCAGAGCGCCTCGATCGGCAACGACAATTCGCTGCCGGGCGTGGAGAACGGCCTGCCGCAGGCCTCGCAGTCGTCTTCCGCCTCGCTCGACAATCCAGACGATCTCTATCAGGTCGCCTACGGCCATGTTCTGTCCGGCGACTACCAGCTCGCCGAACGCGAATTCCGCGACTATCTCGATATCTTCCCGAAGGGCGAGAAGGCGGCGGACGCCAATTTCTGGCTGGGCGAGGCCCAATATTCGCAAGGCAACTTCAACGATGCCGCAAAGACCTTCCTCAACGCCCACCAGACGTTCAGCAAGTCGAAGAAGGCGCCGGAAATGCTGCTGAAGCTCGGCATGTCGCTTGCCGCCCTCGACAACCGCGAGACCGCCTGCGCGACGCTGCGCGAAGTGAACAAGCGCTACCCGAACGCCTCCAAGGCCGTGAAGACCAAGGTTTCGTCCGAGCAGAGCCGTCTGTCCTGCTGATTGCGGACGGAAGAAACACCGTGGCCCATGCGGACGATCCCGCTCTTGAGGCAGCGGGCCGTTTCCTGAAGAGTTTCAAGCATCCCGCGCACCTGCTGGTCGCCGTTTCCGGCGGCAGCGATTCGACGGGGCTTCTCGTGGCGCTCGCCACGCTCTGCGCGGCCGGGCGCTGTCCCGGCATCACCCTTTCCGCCTGCACGATCGACCATGACCTGCGGCCCGGCTCCGCCGGGGAGGCTGCATGGGTCGGCGCCCTTTGCGCACGCCATGGCGTGAGGCACGTCATCCGCCGCTGGGAAGGCGAAAAGCCGGTTTCCGGCCTGCAAGCCGCCGCCCGCGCCAGGCGCTACGATCTCCTCGCCGGCACCGCCGTGGAAATGGGCGCCGATGCCGTTCTCGCTGCCCATACGCGCGACGACCAGAACGAAACCGTGGCGATGCGCGCCGCGCGGTCGGTGGAAGGGATCGGCCTTTCCGGGATGGCGGATGCCGTCCTGCTCCATGGTGCCGTCTGGCTGCTGCGGCCTTTCCTCGCCATCGACCGGGCGGCCATCCGCGCCTTCCTCGCCGCGCGCGGCGAAGGCTGGCGCGAGGATCCGAGCAACGACAATCCTCGCTTCGAGCGGGTCCGCATTCGGGCGCGCGGCGTTTCGCCCGAACCTGCCGGCGGGGACAGGGCCTTGCTTTCCCGGTGCGCGGCCGCCTTCCTGGCCGAAAATGTCCGGACGGAGGGCGCCTTCTTCGTGCTGGCACCCGCGGCCGTCGGCACTCTCCTTGTCGATCCGGCTGCCTGGCGTGGTTTTCTGGTGCTGGCGGCGGTAGCGGGGGGGCGGGTACATGCCCTTGAGGCGGCGTCGGCCGGTCGCCTGCGGGGATTCCTTGCCAGCGGCACACTGTCGCGGCTGACCGCCGGCCGCGTGGTCTTCGATCGCCGGCGCGACGGCCTTTTCCTCTACCGCGAATGCCGCGGCATCGAGACCCTTGCCCTGCCGGCAGGCGCGGCGGCCGTCTGGGACGGGCGGTACCATGTCGCCAACCGTACCGGCCGGACGATCATGGTTTCGGCTGCCGGCAGCGGGCGAGGGCGGGATGACGGCGCCGGACTGGGCGGACCCGCCTTGCGCGCCAGCCGCGCCGCGCCGCGCCTGGAATTCGAGCATGGCGGGCGGGTGCCTGCGGATCTTGCCGCCATCGAGCCCGTGGTGGCGCCCTATGCCCGTTTCCTGCCGCGCTTCGACCTGCCGCTCGCCAATGCGCTCGCGGAGATTCTCGGGCGCGCGCCGTTTTCGTCTCCGCCGAACGAATGAAGGCGCGCATGAAAGCGTTGTGGTAGAATGGAGGCAATGTCGACGGCAGGCGGCTGCAGGGCCATCCTCGCCGTTGACGATATTGAGAGAAAAGCCCTGGTCCCGTGTGCTTTGCCTTGGCAAGGCCGCATGGCGACCCTATGTTAGGCGACAGAGAAGCGGCCGGGAAACTCCGGCCGGGAAAGTGCCCGGAACGTTCGATGAATCCCAATTTCCGCAACTTCGCCCTGTGGGCGATTATCGCCCTCTTGCTGATCGCGCTGTTCAGCATGTTCCAGACGAGCCCGGCGCAGACCGGCTCGCGGGAAATCCCCTATTCGCAGTTCCTGAAAGAGGTGGACTCGAGCCGGGTGAAGGAAGTCGTCATCACCGGCGACAAGATCGTCGGCAGCTATGTCGAGACCGGCGCGACCTTCCAGACCTACGCGCCGACCGGCGACAATTCGCTCGTCCAGCGGCTTGAGGCGAAGAACGTCGTCGTCAGCGCGCGGCCGGAGACGGATGGCTCGTCTGGGTTCCTCAGCTATATCGGCACGCTGCTGCCCATGCTCCTGATCCTCGGCGTCTGGCTGTTCTTCATGCGCCAGATGCAGGGCGGCTCGCGCGGGGCGATGGGTTTCGGCAAGTCCAAGGCGAAGCTGCTCACCGAAGCGCATGGCCGCGTCACCTTCGCGGACGTCGCCGGCGTCGACGAAGCCAAGCAGGACCTCGAGGAGATCGTCGAATTCCTGCGCGACCCGCAGAAGTTCCAGCGCCTTGGCGGGCGCATTCCGCGCGGCGTGCTGCTCGTCGGCCCGCCCGGCACCGGTAAGACGCTGCTCGCACGCTCTGTCGCGGGCGAGGCGAATGTGCCCTTCTTCACCATTTCCGGTTCCGACTTCGTCGAGATGTTCGTCGGCGTCGGCGCAAGCCGCGTGCGCGACATGTTCGAGCAGGCCAAGAAGAACGCGCCCTGCATCATCTTCATCGACGAAATCGACGCCGTCGGCCGTCACCGCGGCGCGGGCCTCGGCGGCGGCAACGACGAGCGCGAGCAGACGCTGAACCAGCTTCTCGTCGAGATGGACGGTTTCGAGGCCAATGAAGGCATCATCCTGATCGCCGCGACCAACCGCCCCGACGTTCTCGATCCGGCGCTCCTGCGTCCCGGCCGTTTCGACCGCCAGGTCGTCGTGCCGAACCCCGACATCGTTGGCCGCGAGCGCATCCTCAAGGTGCATGTGCGCAACGTGCCGCTGGCCCCGAATGTCGACCTCAAGGTCCTTGCCCGCGGTACGCCCGGCTTCTCCGGCGCCGATCTCATGAACCTCGTCAACGAGGCCGCGCTGATGGCCGCGCGGCGCAACAAGCGCCTTGTCACCATGCAGGAGTTCGAGGACGCCAAGGACAAGATCATGATGGGCGCCGAGCGCCGTTCCTCGGCCATGACCGAGGCGGAAAAGAAGCTCACCGCCTATCACGAGGCCGGCCACGCCATCGTCGCGCTCAAGGTGCCGCTCGCCGACCCGCTGCACAAGGCGACGATCATCCCGCGCGGCCGTGCGCTCGGCATGGTCATGCAGCTTCCCGAGGGCGACCGCTACTCGATGAGCTACAAGTGGATGGTCTCGCGCCTCGCCATCATGATGGGCGGCCGCGTCGCCGAGGAGATCACCTTCGGCAAGGACAACATCACCTCCGGCGCCTCCTCCGACATCGAGCAGGCGACCAAGCTCGCCCGCGCCATGGTCACCCAGTGGGGCTTTTCCGACCAGCTCGGCCAGGTCGCCTATGGCGAGAACCAACAGGAGGTCTTCCTCGGTCATTCGGTCGCGCAGCAGAAGAACGTCTCCGAGGCGACCGCGCAGAAGATCGACAACGAGATCCGCCGCCTGATCGACGAGGCCTATGCCGAGGCCAAGCGCATCATCACCGAGCAGCACCACGAATTCGTGGCGCTCGCCGAAGGCCTGCTCGAATATGAGACGCTGACGGGCGACGAGATCAAGGCGCTCATCCGCGGCGAGAAGCCGGCGCGCGATCTCGGTGACGACACGCCGCCGCACCGTGGTTCCGCCGTGCCGAAGGCCGGCCACAAGAAGGGCGGCGAGGCGGAAGGCGGACTGGAGCCGCAGCCGCAATAAGGCGAGCCGCCGAAAAAGAATCGAAGACGGCCGGGAAGTCTTTCCCGGCCGTTTCCTTCGGTAACGGTCTGTAACGAATTCTGATGCGTGGGTGGATGCTCTTTTTTCGCTTTTGTGGCAAGGAAATGGGGCGGCCGCACGATGTTTAAGGTTTGAACGACGGGGCGGCTATAGAATAGTTTCGCCCCGCGGCCCGTCTTAAATGCTGGGCGTGGCAGGATGAACGCATCAGGATCGGGCGCGGCACGAGTGCCGCCCGGCCAGCGATTTTCAGGAGTGACTATGAAGCGTCGTTATTTCGGTACGGACGGCATTCGGGGACAATCCAACATTTTCCCGATGACGCCGGACCTTGCCATGCGGGTTGGCATCGCCGTGGGTACGATCTTCCGCCGTGGCGCGCATCGCCACCGCGTGGTGATCGGCAAGGACACGCGCCTTTCCGGCTACATGTTGGAAAACGCCATGGTGGCGGGCTTTACCGCCGCCGGCATCGACGCCTTCATCCTTGGGCCGATCTCGACGCCTGCCGTCGCCATGCTGACGCGGTCGCTGCGCGCCGATATCGGCGTGATGATCTCCGCCTCGCACAATCCTTTCTACGACAACGGCATCAAGCTCTTCGGTCCCGATGGCTACAAGCTCTCCGACGAGATCGAGATGGAAATCGAGGAGCTGATCGACAGGGACATCACGGCGCAACTCGCGAAGGCCGCCGATATCGGCCGGGCGAAGCGCATCGACGGCGTGCATGACCGCTATATAGAACATGCCAAGCGCACGCTGCCGCGCGACACGACGCTGAAGGGCCTGCGCGTGGCCATCGACTGCGCCAATGGCGCCGCCTACCGCGTCGCCCCCGCCGCCCTCTGGGAACTCGGCGCCGACGTCGTGACGATCGGTAACGAGCCGGATGGCCTCAACATCAATCTCGAATGCGGCTCCACCCACCCGGACGCCCTGCAGCGCAAGGTGCATGAGGTGCGCGCCGATATCGGCATCGCGCTCGACGGCGATGCCGACCGCGTGCAGATCGTCGACGAGAACGGCAAGATCATCGATGGCGACCAGCTGATGGCTGTCATCGCCGAAAGCTGGGCGGCGGACGGCATGCTGCGCGGCGGCGGCATCGTCGCGACCGTCATGTCCAATCTCGGCCTTGAACGCTTCCTCTCCGGCCAGGGCCTCGGCCTGCAGCGGACCAAGGTCGGCGACCGCTATGTCGTCGAGCACATGCGCCAGCACGATTACAATGTCGGCGGCGAGCAATCCGGCCATATCGTCCTGTCCGATTTCGGTACGACCGGCGACGGTCTTGTCGCCGCGCTCCAGGTGCTCGCCTGCGTCAAGCGCAGCGGCAAGACGGTGAGTGAGGTATGCAACCGCTTCGAGCCGGTGCCGCAGGTGCTGAAGAACGTGCGCATCCAGGCCGGTTCGCCGCTGGAGGACGCCGCGGTTCGCCAGGCGATCGCCGATGCCGAAAGCGAGCTCGCCCGCAACGGCCGCCTCCTCATCCGCCCCTCCGGCACGGAGCCGCTGATCCGCGTGATGGCGGAAGGTGACGACCGGGCACAGGTGGAGCGCATCGTCGACGAGCTGGTGGGCGTGATCGGCTCCGTGCGCAACGCCGCCTGAGCCCGCCCGACGCATTCTTTGAAAAGGCCGAAGCTCTGCTTCGGCCTTTTCTTTTGCGCTCAAGTCGCGTCGAAGTTTCTTTCGGAAGCTTTCCGAAATTTATTCATCCTTTACCGAATTCGTGAACGACGATTAACAAATACGGTAAATCTTTGTAGTTAATCGCCCCTTAACCTTTCCTCGCCATTATCCGTGGCTGATCGAGGGACTTGGAATCCGGCGCGCCGGCCATCCCAAGCAAAGCCTATTGGAGCAAGGCCATGAGGAAAGTTTTGAGTGGCGTGGTTGCCGTCCTGCTGACGGGCACGTCGGGTTATGCGGCCGATGTCTACCAGCCGGAGGTCATCGAGGCGCCGGTGCAGGAAACCGTCATCGAGACGGGCGGCTGGTATCTGCGCGGCGACATGGGCTGGTCCTATAACAAGATGCGCGGCGCGAGCTTCTACCAGGGTTCGAACGACACCTATCGCAGCTTCGATTCCACGCGCCTGAAGAGCGGCTTCACCATCGGCGGCGGTGTCGGTTACCAGATCAACGACCACTTCCGCACGGACGTGACGCTCGACTACATGTTCAAGTCCAAGTTCAAGGGCTCGACGACGGGCGGCTGCGGCGTCGCCGTGAACTGCACCTCCACCGACGTCTCCTCGCTGACCGCCCTCAGCCTCCTCGCCAACGCCTATGTCGACATCGGCACCTACGGCATCGTCACGCCCTATGTCGGCGCAGGTATCGGCGGCACCTATGTGAACTGGAAGGGCCTCAAGAACACCTCGTGCGAAACCGGCGACCCGACGAACTGCGACCCGACCTTCGAACATCGCGGCAGGAAGAGCTGGCGCTTCACCTATGCGCTGATGGCCGGTGCCTCCGTCGACGTCACCTGCAACCTGAAGGCCGACCTTGGCTATCGCTTCCGCCATGTCACCAAGGGCGAGATGTTCGGCTTCAATGCCGGCGGCGGCCCGGGCTACGACAAGGGCTTCTACAGCCACGAGGCACGCGCCGGTCTGCGCTACGCCTTCAACGGCTGCGAGCAGCAGGCCTATATCCCGCCGGCCGACATCCCGATCGAGCAGCCGGTCTACAAATAAGCGGCGTACTGCCGACCGCCTTGCAAGGCCGCCCTCCGGGCGGCCTTTTCGCATTCCCGAACGCGTTGCAGATCCGGACACTTAACCGTTTCTTCATGCCTTAAGATTTATGGTTAACCAACGGTGTAGGGCAGCAATCTCTTAAGGATGCCTGGCCCTGCGCCGATCACGCAACCGCCGGCCCGCCGGCCTTGAGGGATCGAGACCATGTTCCGCCGCATCGCACCGCTTGGTATTGCCATTCTTGCCGGCCTCGTCGCGACGAGCGTGACGGCGAGTGATCTCGACATCATCAACGCGCCGGAAATCGACGTCTCCAGCAGCACGGTGGCCGAGGGCTGGTATATCCGCGGCGATCTCGGTTACTCCGGCTGGGTCAAGCACGACAAGCCGAACTACAGGATCGATGCCTTCGGCGCGACCTTTGCTGACGGGGATTTCGACAATGCCCGTTTCTCCAAGCCCATCTCCTACGGCGTCGGCATGGGCTACCAGTTCAACAATTTCCTGCGCGCCGACCTGACGACGGACTTCTTCAACGGCTCGCTGCGCGGCAGCTCGAACCTCGATTCGCCCTGCATCGCGGCCCCGGCGGGCACGACCTGCCGTCTCGGCCAGAAGGCGGACTACAGCGCGGCCCATTTCCTGGCCAACGGCTATGTGGATCTCGGAACCTATGCCGGCATAACGCCCTATGTCGGTGCAGGCGCGGGCGTGACCTACATGAAATGGGACAGCTTCCGCACCCAGGCGAACTGCCAGAACGACACGGGCTCCTGCGCAGGTGCGACCTTCGACGAGCTCCGCGTGAAGGGCGACGACAGCTGGCGTTTCACCTATGCGCTGATGGCGGGTGCCGCCATCGACCTCACCGAACGCGTCAAGCTCGACCTCGGTTATCGTTTCTCCGACATGGCGGGCGGCAAGGCCTTCGGCGGCACGGCCGAGGTGCCCGGCGTCGGCTCGGTCAGCGTCAAGGGACGGGACGAGGGCTTCCAGAAGCATGAGTTCCGTGCCGGTATCCGCGTCACCACCTGGTGACACCCCTTCTTTTGCTTGCGCGGCGGCGCGTCGGGAAACCGGCGCGCCGTTTCCGTTGCGCCGCATTATTTTTCGTTCGCGACATAATCCTCTTGACTTGAAAACGGCTCTTCCATATTCACGGCGGCGGGACACTCCTCCCCAACGAGGAGCTATCTATCTGGAAGGATAGCGATCATGACGAAGACCGTCACACCGCCGGACGTGCGTCCGAACAATACCCATTTCTCTTCTGGCCCTTGCTCGAAGCGCCCAAATTGGTCGCTCGAAGCGCTTTCCGATGCTCCGCTCGGTCGTTCGCACCGCGCCAAGATCGGCAAGACCAAGCTCAAGCAGGCCATCGATCTCACCCGTGACGTCCTGGAAGTGCCGGCGGATTACCGCATCGGCATCGTGCCGGCCTCCGATACCGGCGCCGTCGAGATGGCGCTGTGGTCGCTGCTCGGCCCGCGCGGCGTCGACATGGTCGCCTGGGAAAGCTTCGGCTCGGGCTGGGTTTCCGATGTCGTGAAGGAGCTGAAGCTCCCCGACACGCGCAAGATCACGGCCGATTACGGTCTTCTCCCCGACCTTTCCACGATCGACTTCGACCGTGACGTGGTCTTCACCTGGAACGGTACGACCTCGGGCGTGCGTGTGCCGAACGCCGACTTCATCCCGGCCGACCGCAAGGGCCTGACCATCTGCGACGCGACCTCGGCCGCCTTCGCGCAGAACCTCGATTTCGCCAAGCTCGACGTCGTCACCTTCTCCTGGCAGAAGGTGCTGGGCGGCGAGGGCGCGCATGGCGTCATCATCCTGTCGCCCCGCGCCGTCGAGCGGCTGGAAAGCTATACGCCCTCCTGGCCGATGCCGAAGATCTTCCGCATGACCAAGGGCGGCAAGCTGATCGAGGGCATCTTCCAGGGCGAGACGATCAACACGCCCTCCATGCTCTGCGTCGAGGACTATATCGATGCGCTCAACTGGGCGAAGCAGGTCGGCGGCCTCAAGGGCCTGATGGCCCGCGCCGACGCCAATGCCAAGGTCATCTTCGACTTCGTCGAGAAGAACGAGTGGATCGCCAATCTCGCCAAGGATCCGGCGACGCGCTCCAATACCTCGGTCTGCCTGACGATCGCCGACAAGGACGTGCTGGCGCTCGATGCCGACGCCCAGGCCGCTTTCGCCAAGGGCTTCGTCGCCCTCCTCGACAAGGAAGGTGTCGCCTACGACATCGGCGCCTATCGCGACGCCCCGTCGGGCCTGCGCATCTGGGCCGGTGCCACCATCGACACGGCCGACCTCGAAGCGCTGATGCCGTGGCTCTCCTGGGCCTTCGAGACCCAGAAGGCGACGCTCGCCAAGGCCGCGGCCTGATTTTGCGACTGGCTTCGTCCTTCGGGCGAAGCCACCCTTATCTCATCTTCCCGGACCCATTGAAGGAGGCCTCTCATGGCACCTCGCGTACTCGTATCCGACGAACTGTCGGAAACCGCCGTTCAGATCTTCCGCGATCGCGGCGTTGACGTCGATTTCCAGCCGAAGATCGGCAAGGACAAGGACAAGCTCGCCGAGATCATCGGCAATTATGATGGCCTCGCCATCCGCTCGGCCACCAAGGCGACGGAAAAGCTGATCGCGGCGGCGACCAACCTCAAGGTCATCGGCCGCGCCGGCATCGGCGTTGACAATGTCGATATCCCGGCCGCTTCGCGCCGCGGCATCATCGTCATGAACACGCCCTTCGGCAACTCGATCACCACGGCCGAGCACGCCATCGCGCTGATGTTCGCCGTCGCCCGCCAGCTTCCGGCCGCCGACGCCTCCACCCAGGCCGGCAAGTGGGAGAAGTCGAAGTTCATGGGCGTCGAGATCACCGGCAAGACGCTCGGCGTCATCGGCGCCGGCAATATCGGCTCCATCGTCTGCTCGCGCGCCATCGGCCTCAAGATGCACGTCATCGCCTATGACCCGTTCCTCTCCAAGGAGCGCGCCGAGGAGATGGGCGTGACCAAGGTCGAACTGGACGAGCTGCTGGCCAAGGCCGACTTCATCACGCTGCATGTTCCGCTCACCGACAAGACCCGCAACATCCTGAACGCCGAGGCGCTCGCCAAGACGAAGCCGGGCGTCCGCATCGTCAACTGCGCCCGCGGCGGTCTCGTCGATGAGAAGGCGCTGGCGGAAGCCCTGAAGTCCGGCCATGTCGCCGGGGCCGGCTTTGATGTCTTCGAGGTCGAGCCCGCCACCGAAAGCCCGCTCTTCGGCCTGCCGAACGTCGTCTGCACGCCGCATCTCGGCGCATCGACCACGGAAGCGCAGGAGAACGTCGCCCTCCAGGTCGCCGAGCAGATGTCGGACTACCTCGTCAAGGGCGCTGTATCCAACGCCATCAACATGCCGTCGATCACCGCCGAGGAGGCGCCGATCCTGAAGCCGTTCATCCGCCTTGCGGACGTGCTCGGCGCCTTCGTCGGCCAGGTCACGGAAAGCGCGATCAAGGAAATCGAGATCCTCTACGACGGCGCGACGGCCTCGATGAACACCAAGGCGCTGACCAGCGCGGTGCTCGCCGGCCTCATCCGCCCGCAGGTGGCCGACGTCAACATGGTCTCGGCGCCGGTCATGATCAAGGAAAAGGGCATCATCCTGTCGGAGGTCAAGCGCGACAAGTCGGGCGTCTTCGACGGCTATATCCGCCTGACGGTAACGACCGGGAACCAGACCCGCTCGATCGCCGGCACCGTCTTCTCCGACGGCAAGCCGCGCTTCATCCAGATCAAGGGCATCAACCTCGATGCCGACGTCGGCAACCACATGGTCTACATCACCAATACCGACGTTCCCGGCATGATCGGCTTCATCGGCACGACGCTGGGCGAGGCGGGCGCCAACATCGCCAACTTCCAGCTCGGCCGCGACAAGCAGGGCGGCGATGCGATCGCGCTGCTTTATGTCGATGCCGCCGTCTCCGAGGATGTCCTGAACAAGTTGCGCGTCAACCCGGCCATCCGCCAGGTCAAGTCGTTGGTCTTCAACGTCGACTGATCTTCGTCCTCCCAAGACGAACAGAAAGGCCCGCCGGAGAGATCCGACGGGCCTTTTCTCTGGCGGCATTCGCGGGATCAGGCGGTTTCACGACTTGGAACTCGAAGAGGCCATGTTGCAGGCGAGGGCAACATTGAAAACCCAGACAAGATTTAAGCGCCCGCATCAGGGGTGGATCTTCACGGAATACAGGTTATTGCGGGTGATTTCTTGCATTTGTCAGTTGTTCTTCTCTTTCGGCCGTCCCCATTCGGCAATCGCGATGCCGCCGAGTACCAGAAGAAGGGCGACGATGTGGAACAGGTGCATCGTCTCGCCGATCAGCGCGACGGACAGGATGGTGCCGAAGACCGGGATGGCGTTGATGAAGAGACCGGCCCGGTTGGCGCCGATCATCTCTACGCCGCGCACATAGAGCACCTGCGAAAGTAACGAGGGGAAGATGCCGGCATAGAGCACGACGATCCAGCCGGTGGTATCGGGAAAGATCGCGGCGCCGCGCGACACTTCCCAGAAGAGCAGCGGAAGGGCGCTGAGGAACGCGCCGAAGACGGGCGCGGCGATGAAGCTCTGCCAGTGCATCTCCGGCTTCCAGCGCAGCGAGACCGTATAGGCGGCATAGACGATGCAGGCGCCGAGCATCAGGGCATCGCCGAAGTTGAACTCCAGTTCCGCCAATGCCGAGAATTCGCCATGCGCGGCTGTTACAAGAACGCCGACCAGCGTGACGGTAAAGCCGAGAACCTGCGCGATCGAGGCCTGGATGCGGAAGAGCGCGAAATTGAAGACGAAGATCAGCATGGGGATGCCGGCCTGCTCGATGACGGCGTTGATGGCGCTGGTATAGCCGAGCGCGGTGTAGAGCAGGGCGTTGAAGGCGGTGAAGCCGAAGACGCCGTAGAGAAGCAGCTGCAGCCAGTGCCGGCGGATCGCCGGCCAGTCGCGCTTCACCTGCGGCAGCATGAGAACCAGGATGACGCCGAGCGCGATGGTCCAGCGGAAGGTGGTCAGCACCATCGGGCTGACATGGCCGACGGCAAGCTTGCCGGCCACCGAGTTCGCGCCCCAGAAAAGCGAGGTGACGCACAGGTAGAAATAGGCTCTGCTGTTCAAGGCGGCTGGGTCCGATAGGTGGAAGGATGCATGCAAGGCGGGCCGGCGGGTGGCCCACATAAGGTGAAAAAGCGCCAGATGTCATGCAAAAAGCGGATTGCGGCCGTCATAACAGGGTCGCAATCCCAAGGACAACACAGTATAGATGCGCGGGTTTGTGTCAGGCGCGCGCATGCGTGCGTAACAGCAAGGCGCTCGTGCGCGAAAACGGGAAAGATGAAATGACGAACGTCGTGGTGATCGGATCGCAATGGGGTGACGAAGGCAAGGGCAAGATTGTCGACTGGCTTTCCGAACGCGCCGATATTGTCGTGCGCTTCCAGGGTGGTCACAATGCCGGCCACACGCTCGTCATCGACGGCACGAGCTACAAGCTCTCGCTGCTGCCTTCCGGTGTCGTGCGCCCGGGCAAGATGGCCGTTATCGGCAACGGCGTCGTCGTCGATCCGCATGCGCTGATCGCCGAGATCGACAAGCTGGAAAAGCAGGGTGTCAAGATCTCGCCGGAAAACCTGCGCATCGCCGACAATGCGACCCTCATCCTCTCCCTGCACCGCGAACTCGACGGTATCCGCGAGGACGCGGCCTCCAACTCCAATTCCGGCGTCAAGATCGGCACCACCCGCCGCGGCATCGGCCCGGCCTATGAGGACAAGGTGGGCCGCCGCGCCATCCGCGTCATGGACCTTGCCGATCTCGACACGCTGCCGGGCAAGGTCGAGCGCCTGCTGACGCATCACAACGCGCTGCGTCGCGGCCTTGGCGAAAGTGAAATCACGCATGATGCGATCATGCAGGAGCTGACCTCGGTCGCCGACCGCGTCCTGCCCTTCCGCGAGACGATCTGGCTGATGCTCGACAAGGAGCGCCGCCGCGGCGCACGCATCCTGTTCGAAGGCGCGCAGGGCTCGCTGCTCGACATCGACCACGGCACCTATCCGTTCGTGACCTCGTCGAACACGGTGGCCGGGCAGGCTGCGGCCGGCTCGGGCATGGGGCCGGGCTCGCTGGGCTATATCCTCGGCATCACCAAGGCCTATACGACGCGCGTCGGCGAAGGCCCGTTCCCGACGGAGCTGAACGACGAGATCGGCCAGTTCCTCGGCGAGAAGGGCCATGAATTCGGCACGGTGACGGGGCGCAAGCGTCGCTGCGGCTGGTTCGACGCGGCACTGGTACGCCAGTCGGTCGCCACCAACGGCATTACCGGCATCGCGCTCACCAAGCTCGACGTGCTCGATGGCCTAGACGAACTGAAGATCTGCGTCGGCTACACGCTCGACGGCAAGGAAATCGATCACCTGCCGGCGAGCCAAGGCCAGCAGGCCCGTGTCGAGCCGGTCTACATTACGCTCGAAGGCTGGAAGGAATCGACCGTCGGCGCGCGCAGCTGGGCGGATCTTCCGGCCCAGGCGATCAAATATGTGCGCCAGGTCGAAGAGCTGATCGGCGCCCCGGTCGCCCTGCTCTCGACCAGTCCGGAGCGGGACGACACCATACTTGTGACCGACCCGTTTGAGGACTAATCTCAAGCTCAACACCAGTTCCGTGACGTATTCCAATGAGATAGCGAGCGGACACGACGGAAAGTTCTGATGGCGGATTTTGTAGCAGTCATTCGAAGGGCCGTGGACGGCCTCTCGGACAACAACGCCGAGATGCGGCAGAAGGTTTACGAGAAGGCCCGCGGCGCCGTCCGCCGGCAGCTCGAATCCATGAACCCGCGCCCTTCCGATGACCTTGTGAAGCGTCAGCTCGACAAGCTCGAGGCGGCGATCAACAGCGTCGAGATAGACCATGCCGAGGCGCTGCCTGCCGAGGACATCGCGCCGGAACCCGCCGAAGAGGTGTTGCAGCCGGAGCCGGTGGCGGAGGAACCCGCCGCCGTTCCCGAAGCCGAAGAAGCGGTTGCCGAGACCGAGCCGGAGCATCATGAGGAGCCAGTCGCCGAGGCCGTAGACGCGCCTGCCGAGAAAGCAGAAGCACAGGCGATCGAGGAGGAGCCGGCCGCCGAGCCGCCGGTGGAGGATACCCCGCCGGCTGAAGCCCATGCCGAGCCCGAGCCTGAACACGCCGCGCCCGTCGTCGAAGACGCCGAGCCCGCCGAAGACCTTGCGGGGCAGGAAGAGCAGCCGGCCATCGTCGAGGCGCACAACGAGCCGTCCTGGCATGTCGAGGCCGCACCGGCTGACGACTATGTGCCCTCCTGGCAGGAGCCGGAACAGGAGCCTGCGCACGAGGCGGAAGCGGAAGAGACGGCCGAGGCCGCCGAGCCGCAGGTGCAGGCCGATCCGGTGCATGGCGATCCGGTGCATGAAGAGCAGGTGCCCGACGCCGAGCCGGCGGCGGACACCCGCATGCCCTCGGCCGAGGCCCAGTGGAACTGGAACGAGGCGAGCCCGGCCGATGTGACGGCGGAAAACCACGTCCAGCCGGCGGACACCACCGCCAGCGACCCGCTCACCTGGGACTGGCCGGAGGAGAAGGCCGCACAGCCGGAGGCAACGCCGGAACAGGCGTCTTCACGCGACTGGAGCGATCTCGACGAACTTCTCGGCCACGGCCCGAAGGCTGGTGCGGCCGCTGCCGGCGCGGCCGCCATGGCGGAGGCCGGGCTTGCCGATGCGACATCTCCCACGCCGACCGTGGAAACGGCCCGCGCGCCGCAGCGCTCCTTCCGCGCCGAGCCGCGCAAGTCGCGCCTCAATGTCGCGGCGCTCGCAGCCGTGGTGGCGCTGGTCGCCCTTGTCGGCGGTGCCGGCGCTGCCTACTGGTTCAACCGCGATACGGTGAACGACTGGGTCAACGAGCGGATCGTCGCCTTCACCGCGCCCTCCACCGAAACGCCGGCAGAAACCCCGCAGACGGCCGAGACCGCCGAAGGCAGCCGCAGCCTGCCGGCGGCGAACACCACCTCGGGCGAGACGGCCCAGACGCCGGACACCGCGGCAGGCACATCGACGAACACCGAGGTTGCCGTGGCAACCCCGAGCGGTACCGGCAAGTTCACGCAGCGCCTCCTGGCGGATGGGACCGAAGTGGACGAGGGGCCGGCCGCCGCGCTCGACGGCGCAACGCCGGAAGAGGGCAAGTCGGTCGCCGCGCAGACCCCGGAAACGGCGGGCGTGACGACGGAAGACGGTCCCGCGGCAGCCAGCGGCACGACGACGGGCGAGGTGACCCCTGAAACCGACGGCGCGGCACAGACGCCTGCCGGCACGGGCGATGCGACGACCACGACGGAGGGTGGTACGCCCGCAGCCACCGGTGAGCAGCCGGCGATCGGCGTGACGCAGAAGATGTTCCTCTACGAAGAGCGCCTCGGCCAGACGGCGCCGACGGCGATCGAAGGCACGGTGGCCTGGTCGAGCGCGGAAGAATCGCCGGGCGGCGACGCCAAGGACGAGCCGGTGGTGCGCGCGCAGGTCAACGTGCCCTCCAAGGGCCTGACGGCGCTGATCACCTTCCGCCGCAACGGTGACCGCTCCCTGCCGGCGAGCCATCTGGTGGAGCTCGTCTTCTCGCTGCCGGAGAATTTCGAAGGCGGCGGCATCGAAAGCGTGCAGCGCGTGGCGATGAAGCGCACCGAGCAGGATCGCGGCGACGCCCTGATCGCCGTGCCGGCGAAGATCACCGACGATTTCCACATGATCGCGCTCAACGACTTCCCCGAGGCGATCGCCAAGAACACGGACCTCCTGCGCACCCGCAGCTGGATCGATATCCCGATCACCTACCGCAACGGCCGCCGTGCGCTGATCACGCTCGACAAGGGCACGGCCGGCGCGGAGGCGTTCGACAAGGTGATGAAGGCCTGGGCGACGCTCGGCACGCCGGGCAGCCAGTGAGGCGATTTTCCGTCAAGGCAAAAGCCCGGCTCTGCCGGGCTTTTTTCATGCCCGGCCGGTGTTCACCGCACCCGGGCATAGAGGAAGCTGTCGCGCGGCTCGTCCGACAGGTTCGGATGAAGCACGTGGCGGCGCAAGAGCCCCTCCCGTACCATGCCCGCCTTCTCCATCACGCGCGCCGAAGCGGCGTTGGCCGTGTCGCACGTTGCTTCCGCCCGGAAAACAGACGGATGCGAGAGCGCATGCGTGACGACCCAGCGAACGATCTCGCTGGCGACGCCTTGCCCCCAATGGTCCCGGCGGACAAGCCAGCCGTAGGACACCTTTGTCGATGCAAGGCGGGGATGAACCATGCCGATGAGGTCGCCGGGGGACTGCCGGGGGCTTATCACCGCCGGAAAGCTCGCACCGGCCTGCCAATCCCGGCTGGCATGCCGGATAAAATCCTGCGTCTGGGACATGTCCGTATGCGGGCGCCAGGTGAGGTAGCGGGTCACCTCGGGATCCGTCGCCCATCCGGAAAAGAGCGCCTGCGCATCGGAAGGGCGGATGCGGCGGACCAGATGGCGTTCGGTCGTGAATTCTTCCGGCAGGCGATAGGCTTCGGTCATTGTCGATGTCCAGTTTCAATGCCACGGACGGCAAAATCCGGCGCGCTGCCCGCCCCGTGATGCGCTGCCTGAAGTATGGACCGGCGAAGTGCCGATGCGGCAAGCCTCAAGCAAAAGGCCCGGCATCGCTGCCGGGCCTGTTCATGGTCGGATGGCCGCCTCTATCAGGCGTCTTCGATGACGCGCACGGCGCGGGCCTGCTCGGCCGCGTATTTCTGCACGGCTTCCTGTACCTTCTCGAAGGCGCGGACCTCGATCTGGCGGACGCGCTCGCGGCTGATGTCGAACTCGGCGGAGAGCTCTTCCAGCGTCACCGGGTCTTCGGCGAGGCGGCGGGCCTCGAAGATGCGGCGCTCGCGCTCGTTGAGGACGCCCATGGCGCGCGCCAGCATGGCGCGGCGGGTATCCAGCTCGTCCTGCTCGATCAGCGTCTGTTCCTGGCTGTCGTGGTCGTCGACGAGCCAATCCTGCCACTGGCCGGATTCGCCCTCGCCGGCCTTGATCGGCGCGTTGAGCGAGGCGTCGCCGGTGAGGCGACGGTTCATCGAAACGACTTCCTCTTCCGAGACCTTCAGCTTGGTGGCGATTTCCTTCACCTGGTCGGGCTTCAGGTCACCGTCGTCGATCGCCTGGATCTTGCCCTTCATGCGGCGCAGGTTGAAGAACAGCCGCTTCTGGTTGGCGGTGGTGCCCATCTTCACCAGCGACCACGAGCGCAGGATATATTCCTGGATCGAGGCCTTGATCCACCACATGGCATAGGTGGCAAGGCGGAAGCCGCGTTCCGGATCGAACTTCTTCACGGCCTGCATGAGGCCGACATTGCCCTCGGAGACGACTTCGCCGATCGGCAGGCCGTAGCCGCGATAGCCCATGGCGATCTTCGCCACGAGACGAAGGTGGCTCGTCACGAGCTGGTGGGCGGCGTTGCGGTCGCCGTGCTCCTGGTAACGCTTGGCGAGCATGTATTCCTGCTGCGGCTCAAGCATCGGAAACTTGCGGATTTCATCGAGATAGCGGTTGAGACCACCTTCTCCGGCCGTGATCGACGGCAGCGTATTGCGGGCCATTCAGCACCCCTTTCTGAGACGGCTTCCATTCCGGCAAGCCTTGGTACGGAGCCTGATCCTGAAAACCGGATCCCCGTCAGCAACCATGCTCCCCGTGGGTCATGGCGACCCCACTGATCCTACAGATAGGTGTGGCGAAACAATGTTTCAAGGCTCCGCAAGCTTCACGGCTGCGTGAAGGCGGGACGGGCGGAACGGATTTTGCGACACATCCCCCAAATGGGGTCCAGCGCCCGAGAATCAAGGGGCAGCGGGGTTCAGACGGCCCGCAGCGCCTCGATCAGGCGGGCCAGATCCGCCGGCGGCGGGGCTTCGAAATGCAGGGTCTCGCCCGTCGAGGGATGCTCGAACTGCAGCAGGAAGGCATGCAGCGCCTGGCGGTGGAACCCGTTCACCACGTCGCGCGCCTCGTCCGGCAGCCGGTTGGCCTTGGTCTTGAAGGCACCGCCATATTCCGGATCGCCGATCAGCGGGTGGCCGATATGGGCCATGTGCACGCGGATCTGGTGCGTGCGGCCGGTTTCGAGGTGGCACTCGACGAGGGAGGCGAGGCTGGTGCCGTCCTCGGTCTCGCCATAGCGCTCGACCACTTCGTAATGGGTGATCGCCTCGCGGGCATCGTCGGCGTCCTCGCGCTTCACCGCGCGCTTGGTGCGGTCCATGCCGCGGCCGAGCGGGGCGTCGATCGTGCCCCTGAGCTGGCGGGGGCGGCCCCAGACGACGGCCTGGTAGGCGCGTTCCAGCGGGCCGGTGCGGCCGTGGTCGGCGAACTGGTCGGAGAGGTGGCGGTGCGCGGCGTCGTTCTTGGCGGCGACCATGACGCCGCTCGTCTCCTTGTCGAGTCGGTGCACGATGCCCGGGCGCCGCACGCCGCCGATGCCGGAAAGGCTCGTCCCGCAATGGTGGATGAGCGCATTGACCAGCGTGCCGGTCCAGTTGCCGGCGCCGGGATGGACGACGAGGCCGGCCGGCTTGCAGATGACGATCAGGTCGTCGTCCTCGTAGAGCACCTCGAGCGGGATGTCCTCGGCCTTCGGCTCGGGGTCGCGCGGCTCCGGCAGCGCGATCTCGACGCGATCGCCAGGATGGATCTTGCGCTTCGGCTCGCCGATGGCCGCGCCGTTGACGTGCACGGCTCCTTCCTCGATCAGTGCCTTGATGCGGCTGCGCGAGAAATCGCCGGCAAGCGTGGTGGCGAGCCAGGCGTCGATGCGCCCTTCGGCGTCTTCCGGCACCGTCAGGACTTTTCTTGTGGCGTCGGCTTCTTTAAAGGGGTCGGTCATCGTTCACTACACTCATTGCCGGAAGGGCGCCTGCCATGTCCAACATCGAAAACGACGATCAGGAAGACAAGCCGCTCGACCCGGTGATGGAAAATGTTCGTCGCAAGATGATGCGCCTGCAACTGGTCTCCGGCGGCATCATGCTCCTGATGTTCATGGCGGTGCTTGCGGCCATTGTCTATAAGATCAACGCGCGCGATGGCAAGCCGGAAGCCGCCGCCTCGTCCGGCGGCGCCCTGGCCGTGCCGAGCGACGCGCCGGTCAAGGCGACCGCGACGCTGCCCGATGGCTTTGCCGTCTCGGCGGTCTCCAATTCCGGCGGCCAGATCCTGTTCTATGGCGTGATGGCCGACGGCGCGCGCAAGGCGTTCCTCTTCGACATCGCGGCCGGGCGCATCGTCGCCGAGGTCGCCATCGCAGGCAACTGACCGGGCATGGCGGCGGAGCCGGCCCTGATCGAGGATCCCGCCGATCCGCGCATTGCGGGTTTCGTCTCGATCCGCGAACGCGACCTGACGGGCCGGGACGGACTGTTCATCGCCGAGGGCACGGTGGTGCTGCGCATGCTCGGCGGGGTTTCGGCCCGCAAGAACGGGTTTGCCGCCGAGGCCATCCTGCTGCTCGAAAACCGCCTTGCAGGCGTTGCCGATGTGCTGGCCTCCTTCCCGGAGACAGTGCCGGTCTATGTCGCCTCGGCCGCGGTCTTCGATGCGATCGCCGGTTTCAACATGCATCGCGGCGTGCTGGCCCTCGGCCGCAAGCCGCCGCCGGAACAGGGGGCCGCGCTTCTCGGCCGCCTGCCGGAAACGAGCCTCGTGCTTGCGGGCTGCGGCCTGTCCAACCATGACAATGTCGGCGCGATCTTCCGCAATGCCGCCGCCTTCGGCGCGGATGCGGTGTTCCTCGACGAGACCTCCTGCGATCCGCTCTACCGCAAGGCGATCCGCGTCTCCGTCGGCTCGGTGCTGAGCGTGCCGTTTTCCCGCGGCCCCGGCGCCGAGGCCATGCTCGCCGGCCTTGCGGACGCAGGATTCGAGATCTGGGGACTTTCGCCGCGCGGTGCAGTGCCGATGGCGGAGATCCCGGCTGCGCGGCGCATCGCGCTCGTGCTCGGCACGGAGGGCGAGGGGTTGCCGGAGGCCATTCTCTCCTCCTTCCGCACGGCGCGTATTCCGCAGCGGCCGGGGCTCGACAGCCTGAACGTGGCGACGGCGAGCGGCATCGCGCTCTACCAGATCGCGCTTGCCATGGGGCGTGTCGCGTAGGCGCTCGCAGCCCTTCCGTTGTTCGCAGTGCCCCTCAGCAGCGAACGCCGTCCCAAAGTTCGTTCGGCCCGCCGGTCTGGTCCTGCCATGTGCCGGTGAAGCCGCTGAAATCCGGGCTGAGGGTGATGGAGAGCTTGCCGCTGCCGTACATGTCCTGCCAGTCGAGCGTGCGGGCAAGGCCCTCGCCGGGCGGGTCCTCGCTCAGGGTGCCCGAGGTTCGGCCGCCGCCGTCGACGAATTCATAGGTTCCGCCCAGCCGGCCGTCGCCTGCAAGCTTCAGCACCGTGATCGCCTCGACCAGCACGCCGTTGCTCCAGAGGCGGCCGCAATAGCGCCCGTCGATGCTGGCTGCCTGTCTGGGCGAGGGGGCCGTCGCGCCGGTGACGCCGATGAGCAGGGCCAGGATTGCTGCCTTCATCTCGCACTCCTCCGCCGTGACGGGGCTATGCCTCGTCGCGGCCGATCCGCTCGCGCACGCGCTGGGCAAGGCTGCGCTCATCGCCGTCGAGGGCGGGGTCGATCGTGGCGATGAGATCGTGCACCGGCGAACCGGCGCCCTCGCGGGTAGCGGTCAGCACGATCATCTTGCTGGCGAGATCGGCCATCTCCTCGCGCAGTGCCGCATCGTTCTCGCCGGTCTTCGCCGCCATCAGCCGTTCGGAGAGGGCGGTGCCCTGGTTGCGCACATCCTCTTCCAGCGCGGCGATGTCGATCGGCGGGGGTGCGATCTTGTCGGCACGCCGGGGCGAGGGCCGGCTTGCGGCGATGGTGCGGGCAAGCTCCGTGGAACGCACGGCCTTCACCGCTTCCTTGTTTTCCGCTGTCAACGTCTTCACCTTGTCGCGCAGGCGGTTGATTTCCGCAATGCGCCGTTCGATCGCATTGTCCTTGTCGGCACTGCCGGCAAGCTCGCGCGTCAGCCGCGTTTCGAGCTGGAGCACGCGGCCCTCCTCGCGCGACAGGCGCACTTCCAGGGCCTTCGCGCTCTGGTTCGCCGTCTTGAGATCCTCGCGCAGCCTGTCGCGCTCGTCCTTGAGATTGCCGATGCGGCTCTTCAGGTTTTCCATCGTCGTGTCGCGGGTGGCGAGATCGATCTTCATGGCGTCGAGATCGGCTTCGAGGTGGTTGATGCGGGCGTGAAGCGCCTCGATATCGGCTACCTTGCCGCGAATCTCGCGGTCGGCGGTCGCGAGCGCCGCCTTGAGTTGCTCGCCCTTCATTTCCTCACGCCGCAGGGCGGAGCGCATATCGCCGGCCTCTATGTTCATGTCGGCGATCTGGGCGTGCAGTTCGGCATTTTCCGTGCCGATCGCCGCGGCCTGCGCCAGCAGCTTCTCGTTGCGCACCATTTCCAGCGTGTGTTTTTCCCGTTCGCGGCGTATCCCTTCCGACAGGCGGGCGTTTTCCGCGGCATAGGCGGCGCGGGCCATGTCCTTCTGGGCACGCACCTCCTGCGGGCTCAGCGGCATGGTGGCGCGCATGCGGTTCTCGGTGAACTTGACGATGCGCTTCTGGACGGCCGGCGCGACGAGCAGGCCGGTCAGCGTGGCGGCGAGAAAGCCGAGCGCGAAGAGAAGGGCATACTCGATCACGGGTCCACTCGTTCCAAAACTGGCCCCAAACGGGCTCGAACGAGCCCACTATAGCGGCTCGTCCAACCTTGCGGGAGGGGCCCTCCATCAGAAATCAACTCTCGGTTAACCGGACGGGCGAGGGCGCCCTTTCATTCTCAGAAGGGATTCCAGGTCGGCTCGCGCGTCAGCTTCAGGTAGCCGGCATTGATGCCGAGGCGGGCGCCGACGCCGGTGCGGATCGGCACGAGCACGACGTCGCGGTTGACGTTGACCTGCATGCCGACGCCGGCGATCACATAGGCCGAGCCGGAAACGCCGCCGTAGCGCTCGTAGAGCGAATTGACGTCGGGCAGGTTGTAGACGAGCATCATGGTGCGGCTGCCCTGGCCGCCCCAGTCGAGGCCGAGCGACGGGCCCTGCCAGAACACCGAATGCTGGCCGGCATTCTTTGTGTTGAGCGTGCCCTCGCCATAGGTCAGGCCCGCAACGAAGGCGCCGGACCCTTCTTGGCCGAGGATATAGCCGTTGGGCAGGCCGTAGGATTCGAAGGCGCGTTCGACCACCTTGGCAAGGCCGCCCGAGGTCGAGCCGAAGAAGCCGTGGCCGGCGTCGACGATCTCCTGCATGGAATATTGGCCGTTCTGCTGCGCCTGCGCCGGCAGAACCGTGAAAAGCGCCAGGATCGCCGCTGTTACGATCCTGAGCGCGATCGTGACCAGATTTGAAACACCCATGTCCCGCTCGCCTTCCTTCATGTATCGGCCCCGTTCCATGCTGCAATTTGATCCGATCGTCTTAACAATCGGTTTACCAAATGTGGTGTCATTATGGCTGTCTTCAAATCGGGCACGCCTCGCGCACTTCCCGCGTGCTATGCGTCGCGCAGGATGCCCGCGAATGTGCCCATGCTAGGGCCGTCCGCGTGAAGTGATGCGTGGATCTGGGAGAAATTTATGGCGAAAAATCCGAACCTTACGCTGACCGGTCCCGACCTGGCAGCGCTTCTGTGCAGCCGTGTCTGCCATGACGTCATCTCGCCTGTCGGGGCGATCAACAACGGGCTGGAGCTGCTTGACGAGGGTGGCGCCGATGCCGACGCGATGGACCTCATCCGCACCAGCGCGCTCAATGCCTCCGTGCGGCTGAAATTCGCGCGGCTTGCCTTCGGTGCCTCCGGCTCGGTCGGTGCGTCGATCGACACGGGCGAGGCGGAAAAGGCCGCGCGCGATTTCGCCGCCGCCGAGAAGAAGACGGAGATCACCTGGACCGGGCCGCGTGCCATCGTCGCGAAGAACCGGGTCAAGCTGCTGCTCAACCTGTTCCTCGTCGCCTATGGCGCCATTCCGCGCGGCGGCTCGATCGACGTGACGCTCGACAATCCGGAATTCGACGCCACCTTCAAGCTCGTCGCCAGGGGCCGTATGCTGCGCGTGCCGCCGAAGTTCACGGAAATCCTCTCCGGCACGCCGGAAGAGGCGGTCGATGCCCATTCCATCCAGCCTTATTACACCGTGCTGCTCGCCGACGAGGCGGGCATGGCGCTCGACGTCGCCGTGAGCCCCGAGGAGATCGTCTTCTCGGCCCGGGTCGTTCCGGCCTCGGAATGATCGATGGCGGCCATGGCCCGTTAACCATGGCCGCTAACGCTTTGTTTGCCAGTCGGCGGTAGAGTTGCACCTTGTATTGTTCCCGCTTAACGGGCGGGAGACCTAGGAGCAGCGAATGCAGCGGTTGATGATCGCCGATGGTTCCGACGTCGTCCGTAAGGTCGGCAAACGTATTCTCTCCGGTTTCGATTTCCTTGTGCTGGAAGCGTCGAGCTCGCTGGAAGCCCTTGTGCGCTGCGAGGCGGAGCTGCCCAATATCCTCATCGTCGATTCGACGATGGACGGGGCTCTCGAACTCATCGGCAATGTCCGCAACCTGCCGCAGGGCAAGTCGGTGCGCATCTACTACTGCGTGGTCGAGGCAGACCTGAAGAAGATGATGATGGGCAAACGCGCTGGCGCGGACGACTTCCTGCTCAAGCCCTTCGACCGCAAGATCCTGACCCAGGTCTTCGGCAGCCTCTCGGCCGCCGCCTGAGACGACCGGACTGACCGTTTGAACGCGGCCGCTCTTGAGGAGCCGGCCGCGTTTTCGTTTGTCGATGTCTCGCCCCGCCCACGACCAACTCGAACAAAGAAAAACCCGCCGGCAAGCGGCGGGTTGAAATCTTGAGCGGAAAAGGGGAGGAGGGCCGGTCAGGCGCTTTCGAGATAGTCGCCGTCGGGCTCGCGCAGCACATAGCCGCGGCCCCAGACCGTCTCGATATAGTTCGCGCCGCCGGCGGCGTTCGCCAGCTTCTTGCGCAGCTTGCAGATGAAGACGTCGATGATCTTCAGTTCCGGCTCGTCCATGCCGCCATAGAGGTGGTTGAGGAACATTTCCTTGGTGAGCGTCGTGCCCTTGCGCAGCGAGAGCAGCTCGAGCATCTGGTATTCCTTGCCCGTCAGGTGGACGCGCTGGCCGCCGACCTCGACCGTCTTGGCGTCGAGATTGACGATGAGCTCGCCGGTCGAGATGACCGACTGGGCGTGCCCCTTGGAGCGGCGTACGATGGCGTGAATGCGGGCGACGAGCTCGTCCTTGTGGAACGGCTTGGTCATGTAGTCGTCGGCGCCGAAGCCGAGGCCGCGCACCTTGTCCTCGATGCCGGCCATGCCGGAGAGGATGAGGATCGGCGTCTTGACCTTGGACAGGCGCAACGTGCGCAGAACCTCGTAACCCGACATGTCGGGCAGGTTCAGATCGAGCAGGATGATATCGTAATCATACAACTTGCCGAGATCGACACCTTCCTCGCCGAGGTCGGTGGTATACACATTAAAACTTTCGGACTTCAGCATCAGTTCGATGCTCTGCGCCGTCGCGCTGTCGTCCTCAATGAGTAGAACCCGCATATCTGTCCCCTTTTCCGCCGCTCAAGGTACCTGGCCCCCTACGCGATACGGATCCAGTCGTTGCCTGATTTGGAGGCTGCCACGAATTGGTTAACAAATCCTGATTCCCTTTGGCAAGGTGTATCGATCTGTTAATTATTTTAGGCAGCCCCCTGATTTCATGGATGAATCAGAAATGTGACTCTTAAACTGTCTCTTTAAGAAGCACGGTTAACCGACTCTTTCGACTCATCAATGTGACGCACCCGTTTTTTAGCGAACCGCATTTACTGAGCCTTAAATCATCGCACCTATGATTAACGATGCCCGTAAACGAAAGGTTACCAGCGGTAGGGTTTTATTAATATCGCTGAATTTTTTCGTGGGCCCGGCGCATTTTGCCGGGTTTCGGGCTCAATGCCGGTCTCCGGCGTGCGGTGAAACGCCGCGCTTCGGGCACTGATTTGGAATGCCGGGTGAACGGTTGCCGTGTTTTGGCGGTCGTTCGCTCCAATGCCGGGGTCTCGCTATCCACGGGAGTATTGCGTATGAAGTCGCGTGAGAGCCTAGTTCGCCTGAAGGAATTTCAGGTGAAAGAGAAGAGGCGGCAGCTGGCCCAGCTTCAGTTGATGATGTCCGAATTCGAACGGATGTCGAAGGAACTGGAAAGCCAGATCGCCATCGAGGAAAAGAAATCCGGGATCACCGATCCCAACCACTTCGCTTACCCCACCTTCGCCAAGGCGGCGCGC
Source organism: Shinella sp. WSC3-e (assembly GCF_945994535.1). Taxonomy (NCBI): domain Bacteria; kingdom Pseudomonadati; phylum Pseudomonadota; class Alphaproteobacteria; order Hyphomicrobiales; family Rhizobiaceae; genus Shinella; species Shinella sp. WSC3-e. The sequence goes on along the minus strand of NZ_OZ000530.1, from coordinate 2,861,406 downwards.
CAGCGTTCCGACAACCTCCAGGTCTCGATCCGGGAACTGAAGGTGCAGCAGGACGCGGCCGAACTGGCGCTGGAAGAGGCGGAGGCGGAGTTCGCCAAGGCTTCGGCGCTCGAAGAGCGCGACAACGCGGTCCGGCTGCGCGCCTGACCCGGTCCGGTTCTGAAGAACCCTCGCGAGCGGCCGAAAGACCGCTCACGAGGGCTCTTCGCGTTTTTTTGAGGGGAGGCCGTGTCAGAGATTGACGACGTCGTGCCATTCCTTGTGGCGCATGGCCTGCGCGCGGAAGAACGGGCAGAGCGGCATGATCTTCCAGCCGCCCTTGCGTGCCTCTTCCACCGCATGGGCCGCCAGGGCTTGCCCGACGCCCCTGCCGCGCAGCGCATCCGGCACGCCGGTATGGTCGACGATGACGAGCTTCGGCGAGGCGCGTGAATAGGTCACCTCCGCCTCGTGTCCGTCGACGGTGGCGGAATAGCGGCCCTTCGAGCCGGTTTCTTCGCTGGTGATGTCCATGAGGCCCTCGCTCTCGTTGCTTTGGTGCCATCCTTTCCTGTCCTGCGCCCTCCCGCAACCGTGCGGGATGTGAACAGACCGTGCTGCATCCACGTCGCCGCGGTGCTATGCAGGGGCATCGAAACCAGCGATGACCTGCCATGATCCTTGTCGTTCCCGCCCTTCTCGTGTTCTCCGCGCTGTTCCTCGCCTTCGGCCTCGTCCTGCCGCTCGTGCGTTTCGAAAAACTCTACTTCTTCGACGAGACGCCCTCGTTGATCGATATCGTCGTCTCGCTCTGGGGGCAGGGGAGCGGGGGGCTTGCGGTGCTCGTTGCGCTGTTCTCCATCGTTTTCCCGGTGATCAAGCTCTTCGCGATAGCACTGGAGGCGACCGCGCCGACGCCGCCGGAGGGCAAGGCGAACTGGCTCGCCCGGCTGCTGCCCATCCTTGGAAAATGGTCGATGATGGATGTAATGCTGGTGGCGCTCGTCATCGTCGCGGCGAAGACGAGCGGCATGGCCTCGGCCTTCACCCAGCCCGGCCTCTGGTTCTACGCCGCCTCGGCGATCATGACCGGCCTTCTGCAGATGAAGCTGCGCCCGACCGAGCGCGGCGCTTGACCCCTCAAACGAAACTACGGCCGCGCGGGGCGCAGCCGTAGGGGTCTTGATCGGAAATGAAACGGTTAGTGGCGGTACTGCTGAATGCGCGTGGTGCGCAGGCCGGCAAGGCCGTGATCGTTGATGGAGGACTGCCAGGAGAGGAATTCTTCGACCGTCAGCGTATAACGCTCGCAGGCTTCTTCGAGGCTCAAGAGCCCGCCACGTACGGCGGCGACGACTTCTGCCTTCCGGCGAATCACCCAGCGCCGCGTGTTGGCCGGCGGCAGATCGGCGATCGTCAGGGGGCTGCCATCGGGGCCGATGACGTATTTAACGCGGGGTCGTATCAGATCGGTCATTGGACTCTCTACATAAACTCAAGACCATATGCCGGGGACTGTAGCCCGCCACATTTAAGATTTGCCTAAACGCATGCTAACAATTTTCTAATCTTTTGAGCGGCTTCGCCCGTTGTACCCGGGGCTGGAAGCCTTGGCTTCCCTTACGTTTGCCATGCTCGCCCTGCGCAACACCCGCATGGGAGCCATGCAAATATTTCATTTCCCTTTTATTCAAATCCTGCTAATACGCCCCCAAATTTAAGGGCGGCGTCGATGGATGCCACCGGAAGCCCTAGGATGCATCACCATGAATTTCCTCCGCGAGCTGTTCCCAGTCGGGATATGGCTTCCGCGGCGTTTTTCGTCGCCGCTCTTGTGAAGGGGTGCGCCTTAAATTTTCCGGATCGAGAATGCACCCGAGCCCGGCCTTCGCGCCGGCTGTTGGAAACGGAAAATGAAAGATCCAGACAACATGCTCCTGCAGCAGGCCTGGTCGCCTGAATTCTTGTCCACGGCCAATATCGAATCCGTGCAGACCGAATACGAGGTGCTGCACCTCATGCGCCAGTGCGCCACCCATTTCGGCTTCAGCCACTTCCTGGTGTCGCGCTTCCCGGCCAACGAGCAGCAGCGTTTTGCCGAGCGGCTGATCGTCAGCAACTGGCCGGCCGATCTCGTGCGCAAGTACGATGCGATGAACCTCTTCCATCTGAGCCGGCTGGCGATCGAGACGGGCATGACGAAGCTGCCCGTGCAGGGCGACAGCTCGCTCCTCGCCCCGTCGGACTGGGAGAACGGCCAGGCCGGCGAGGCGATCGCGCTTGCCGAAAGCCACGGCCTTGCCGCCTCGACGGCCTTCCTTTTGCATTCCACGACATCGGATCCCTATCTGATGGCCTTTTCCGGCACGCAGGCCCCGCTTGCCCGCCGGGAGCTGACGGACCTGCATTTCGCCGCCCTCCAGCTTTTCGAGTGCCTTGAAAAGACCTTCGTGGCGGCCACGGCGAGCCGGGAGAAACTGTCGAGCCGCGAGGTCGAGTGCCTGCGCTGGGCGGCGGCCGGCAAGAGCAGCGACGAGATCGCCATCATCCTCGGCATCTCGGCCTATACGGTGAGCAGCTATTTCAAGAGCGCGACCCGCAAGCTCAAGGCGGTCAACCGCATGCAGGCGATCGCCATCGCGCTGCGCCTGCGCCTCATCTGATTTCCTTCGCGCGAGGCCTCTGCCGGCGGACCGGGAAGGCGGGGCCGATGCGCGGCCGGAAAGACGCGGTTTCCGGCCTTCTCTTGCCCTCGGTGCGGCAAGTTTCTATATGTCGCCCGAAAGACGCCGCGCCGATTGCGGGGCGCCGTCCTTGCGTCAAGCAAACCTCAGTGAAAGGTGCCCTGCGGCGGGCTCTCAAGCGCCGCAGCACCGGAACGGACCTCGCGTGAACAGTCTCGATTTCGATCGCAAGCCGGAAGATACCCGTGTCGTCGTCGCCATGTCGGGCGGCGTGGACAGCTCCGTCGTGGCCGGCATCCTGAAACGCGAAGGCTACGACGTGCTCGGCATCACGCTGCAGCTCTACGACCATGGGGCCGCGGTGCACCGCGCCGGCTCCTGCTGCGCCGGCCAGGATATCGACGACGCGCGCCGGGTCTGTGAAACGCTGGGCATCCCGCACTACGTGCTCGACTATGAAAAGCGCTTCCGCGAGACGGTGATCAATCCCTTCGCCGAAAGCTACATTGCCGGTGAAACGCCGATCCCCTGCGTCGCCTGCAACCAGACGGTCAAGTTCGCCGACCTTTTGGCCACGGCCAAGGAGCTCGGCGCGGATGCGCTCGCCACCGGCCATTACATCCGCTCCCGGCCGAACCCGACGCCGGACGCGCCGCAGCGCCGCGCGCTCTATCGGCCGGTCGATGCCGAGCGCGACCAGAGCTACTTCCTCTTTGCCACGACCCAGGAGCAGATCGATTATCTGCGCTTCCCCCTCGGCCATCTCTCGAAGGCCGAAACGCGGGCGCTTGCCGAGGAGATGGGCCTCGTCGTCGCCAAGAAGGCCGACAGCCAGGACATCTGTTTCGTGCCGCAGGGCAAATATTCCGACATCGTCAACAAGCTGAAGCCGAATGCGGCGCTTGCCGGCGACATCGTGCATATCGACGGCCGCGTGCTCGGCCGCCACGACGGCATCCTGCACTATACGATCGGCCAGCGCCGCGGCATCGGCATCGCGACGGGCGAGCCGCTCTATGTCGTCTACCTCGACGCCCGCTCGCGCCGCGTCATCGTCGGCCCCAAGGAGGCGCTGGAAACGCGCCGCCTCTACCTGCGCGATATCAACTGGCTCGGCGACGGCGACCTGGAGGCCGTGGCAGCGGCGGGCTTCGACTGTTACGCCAAGGTCCGCTCGACGCGCCCGCCGCGCCCCGCCCGCCTCAAGTCCGGCCCCGGCGGCCTCTATGTGGAGCTTGCCGAAGGAGAGCCGGGTGTTGCGCCCGGCCAGGCCTGCGCGCTCTATTCCGGCGAAGGCGAGGACGCCCGCATCCATGGCGGCGGCTTCATCCTGCGTTCCGAGCGGGAACCGGCCGCCGAGGATGCCCTCAGGCGCATTCTGTCGACCCCGGCGGCGGCCTGAACACCCGCATCCGCCAAGGCCTTTGCGGACAAAGCGATTTTTGTGTGAACGCCGCTTGACACCCGCGGGAACAGCACCCTATAAGCCGCGCACCGGACGGCAACGGACATCGTTCTGTTCCTCTTTCGGGCGGCGGAGTAGCTCAGTAGGTTAGAGCAGAGGAATCATAATCCTTGTGTCGGGGGTTCGAATCCCTCCTCCGCTACCAATTTTTTTGTTCCGCTAAAGTCCATTGACGGCCACGGCCGTCTAATCCTCCCGACTCATATAACGCTATAGCGCGTGGAAAACGGCTGTAGCTCGCCGCGATTTTTCGGAATTTTGACACGAGAAATCGGAATTTCACAAATTCCGGATGTGGTGACAAAAAGCATGCTCGAAGCCGAATCATAGCCCCTTTGAAGGGCTGTCAAACTGAACCGTCACGCCAGCATCCGCCTGGGCCACGCGTCTTTGCGGACCGTCCCCCGCTCGGCGTGGCCTCCGCTCCGCGGATGGAGGCTCATTGGAGACAGGAGATTTGACCTTAGGCTTCTGCTCATACAAGCGCTTGATGAGATAGTAGAGACCATACGTCGTCACCACAAACAAATGCGCAATTGGGACTGTGAGAGCAATCTTCAGCGCTGGAGACAGCACCTGAGCGAACGTCACGGTCGAGGTATCAAAGATGCGCACTTCGATCAGTTGGCCTAAATATTTCGATGCGGCTAATGCGACGATGACATTAATCCCGATTGAGAGCCCAAACGATAGAAACGACAGATACCCAAAAAGTGCGCAGACGTATTCACGACGACTTAGAGGCTGCCGTTCCCTTACTCCCTCCACGGTTTCAACTCGGATGATTTTCCCAACCTGGATCGGCGAATCGAGATCGGAACCACGTGCCAGGGTCGCTGCAGCGACCAGTGCGGCGACGTAAAAGCCGGCCAATGCGGAGGCCAAGCCGCTCATGCTCGCGAGGAACCCGCCTACACCAAGAAAGTTGGCGTCGGGAAGCCACGTGAATGGAAGTGCAATGAGGGCTGCGAGAAGCAGAGTAGCGGGCGCGTCACGGCGACCAAGCGATCTCGTTTTCTCATCCTGAAGCGTGAGGTATCTCAATGGATAGAGCATCAAAGCCATGATCAACCTCCAGCATCAGCGTTATCATTTGCCTTCTAACAGCTCAATGCTCTTGCTCACGAACTCTTCCACGATCTCGGCGGCGCATACCTTCAGCTCGGTCCGAAAGTTCACCTGATCAGCGCGCACAAACAATATTTCTTTTGCCTCCGCATCGCGATCGATGCGGACAGTGCGCCGCCGCTTGTCGTCCATTTCGAGATCGACGCTAAAATCAGTCCATCCATTTGCGGCTGCCTGGTTTCGCCAAAAAACCAGCCGATCCATGAGTTCTTTTTCGTCTAGTTCGGCGGTGATTTTGAGGGTCGCATACTCTCGTCCGGGGGCGATTACACCCTCAGCGTCTAGGAAGTCGATTTCCGCCGGTCGCGATATCTTTATGTCAATAAAACGGCCCGTTTTTAAGGCCTCCTCAAGGCTCTCGGATTTAATGCCCTCATATTTCAAGGTAGCGTACGTTTCGTGTGTTTCGCCGCGCTTGTCTTCATACTCATATGCATACTCCGCGAGAGCTTGACGAATAATTGGAATGATGGTGCTAGCGCTGAGCCCAGGGATCTCCTCCAGCGCAAATTTATAGGTGTTTGCAATAACTGGATGAGGTTTAATAACCATATGAGCTGAGACGGTCTGCTCTTCATCGTCTTCCTTCACGCTTGGTCGCAGCTGCCGCTTTCCTTTAACAAACCGCCGATACATTGGGTCAGCGGCATCAGGACTGCTGCGGTGAAAAAGCAGGACCAAACAACCGCCGATCCAGTCCATTTCGGCCAAATCAACTGTGTCATTGTTGGGTTGCTTAGCCGAGGCTCCGTCTTTTTCTAACGCGGCATCGAGCGCGTCATACAAGCTGAGCTCGCCCTCTTCTGCATAAAGCGGGATGACGGCACCAAGTTTCTTTCTCGCCCCCAATGTGAATTCGTAGCGACGTATGAAGCGCGAATGCTTTTCAAGAAACAAGGCCCATCCTCCACCAGACGCGATTGCCTATTGAAGCAAATGCAACCGAATCGGGAAGGGCGTCAACAGATATTGGATACCTTGGGTTTTCGCGCGCGGCCTGCTCTCTTTCGGACGGTCCGGGACGCCAATCTAGGCCCGTCGCTTGAGCCGTTCCACCGCCTCGGCCACGATGTGAAGGCAGGCGTGCCAGTCGAGAACCTTGACGTTTGAATAGGTTGAGGACGCCGGGAGCGCATTGTGCAGATCGTGCGCCTTCGCCCTATCCGCCCTTCGCTCCAGGTTGCCATCATCAGAGACCCAGACCTCGACGCGTCTCATGCCTTTTTCTCCTTCCGCACCGCCTCGATATTGTTCGTGTAGATCGCCGAGCCGATGAAATTGTGGGTGATACTGTCGATCGACCACTCGCCGTCGCCGTCGCGATCGATACCGGAAACAATCATCCTGGCCTCCGCCTGCCGGGTCTCCTTGCCGATGACGGTAAGGGAGAGCTTCTCCTCCTCCCGGTCGGAATTGTTGCGCTGACCTTTCACGGCCGCCTTGGCCTCCGCCTCATCCTGAAAGAGTTCCGGGATCTCGTAGACCGGCCCGTCGCCCGCCTCCTCGACCTTCTTGCGGGTCGCCGTCGCCGGATCGTGCCAGTAGGCGCGGATGGAACCGTATCTGGCGCGGGCGCAGCCGCGAAGCCGGAATGCGTCTTCCCCGTGGAGATCGTCCGGTCCGATCTCCACGACAGGCAGGGCGATCCCGGAGACCGACATGCCCTTGCCCTTGCGCGCAAAGACCAGGTGCCCGTCCTTCGTGGTCGACATGGCGCCGAGGCGCTGACCGATCTGGGTCAACATGTGCATGTCGCTCTCGTTAAGCTGGGCCCGGTACGGGATCCTGATGCTCGCGAGGTCCGGATCGACCGCCGGGACGAGGTTCATCTCTCCGGCGATCTGGCTGACGATCTCCTCGATCGTCTTGCCGTCCCAAGCGCGATTCTTCTTCTCCTTCGCCTTCTCGCCGATGCCGCCGGCTCTGGCGATCACGGTGAGGCGGCGTTTCGGGCCACTCTTTTCGGCGTCCTCGATGAGGTAGCTGCCGATCCGTCTCGGACCGCCCGTTTCCCTGTAACCACCGCCGAAGACGAGGCTGTCGCCCTTCTGCGGCCGGTCGAGCACGTCGCCGGCGTTGTCGAGCTCGACCGTGATGCCGTCGCCCTCGATGCCGGTGCCATCGGTGACGGTGGCGCGGATAAGGCGCGGCTGCATCAACCCGGAAACGTTCCTGCCGTTGATCGAGCAGAAGATCTGCGGGGTGTATTCCCTCATGTGAATATCCTCACGCTGGCGCCCGCCGCCGGAGCCCGCTCGGGCAGGTCCGGGCAGAGGATGCGGAGCCCTGCGGGCAACATCGGCGGATAGCGGCATAGGCCGGGGTTCGCCTCAAGGATGGCAACGAGGCCCTCCGGCCGGTCGCCGTAGACCTTCCAGGCGATTTCATCGGCCATGTCTCCTTCGGTGGTGGTGACGATCGTTGCCATGTCACAGCCCGAAGAAGCCGGATACGCCGCCGCCCGGTCCGTCAGCGCCGAAGCGCGTCCAGCTTCCGAGCAGGGCGACCATGCCGGGGCGCCCGCGCTGGTCGAGATAGCTGTGATCCTGCTCGATCGAGGCGAGACCGTACCACCCGATCATGCGCCAGTCGCCCCGGATGAGAGGCAACGGGGTTCCGGCATCGCCGAGCATGCGAAGGCGGTCGATTGCGCTTTCGGCGTGGCCGGCGCGGTGAAGGGGGAAAAGCACGGCCTCCATGGTCACTTCGCCGGGGCCGCGGCCGAGGAACTGGATGGCGCTCTCTCCGGACAGCCGCTCGGTCGACGGCCAGCGCCATTCGTCCAGGCTTGTGACGCGCCGGGGGGAGACGCCGCGCATTTCGAACTTGAAGGGACCGAACTGCATGAGGGACACCGGTCACGCTCCATCGGCGAGCATTCCAGCCCACCTTCTTTCAAGTTCGGCGCCGAGCTGGTTGACGCCGTCTGCGGCATCCTTCACGCCGTTGAGGACGATCTGACCAATCGAAAGGGAACGGCCGGCGGCCGCGCCCGCCAGCTGGGCCGAGCCCGCAGCGGTCGCCGAGCCGGCCGAGGCGGAGGCGATCCGGCCGGCGATATCCTGCGCGGCCCGCATCGGGCTTTGTTCGCTCCTCATGCCGCCGGCGAGCTGCTGTGCGATCTTGCGCCCCATCAGCGGCAGGTTGCGCAACGGGCCTATTTTCGCGGGCGACTGCGGAACGCGATCGGCGACCGGCGCGACCAGCGCGGCCGAGGCAGCCGCGGCAACGGTCGGAGCGGCTGCCCGAAGGCCGGCCGCGAACTGCTCGCCCACCTTCAGCCCGGCCGCGAAGGTGGCGATGGCGTTGACGGTGCTCTCGATCTGGCGCGCCGTGGCTTCGATTGCCTGCTCGGCCTTCTTCCCGCCCTGCTCCATGCCCTTGGCAAGGTCGTCGCCGGCTTTCTGCCCGCCGGGGCGGAGCTTGATCCCGAAATTCTCGCGATGGTCGAAGTCCGGATCAGCCGCGGCCCCGAACAGGAAACGCTTCCAGAGCGGCGGGCGCTTCTTCTCGCGCTCGGCCTCCATTGTCGCCGAAGAACTGCCGATGCTTTCCCGGCCGGTGCCCTTGCCGTAGCGGTCCGCGAGCCAGCGGGCAGAGCCCGGCTCGGCGGGCAGGTTGTCGGCACGCCAGTCGGGCGTTGGCAGCCCGCCCCTGGTGATGCCGAGAAAGCCGCTATGGCGGCCGACCGAGGTGCGGCTCTTGCCGGACTGGTAAAGCTCGCGGGCGCGGCGTTGCTGTTCCAGATCGTTGACCGGGTCGAAGATGGTTCCGATCTCGCCCTTACCGTATTTGGTAAGCGCTGCGTCCCACGCCTTTCCGGTAAGAGCATAGCGCTTGGGCATGCCGACGCCGTCCTTCTCCAACTCCGCCTGGTAGCGCTTGAAGAATTCGTCGCGGGTGTTTTTCTCTATCCTGCGATCGCCGTTTGAGACCTTGCCAACGCCCTCGCGCCTCGCATCGCCATCCTCCATGGCCTGCGACACGCCGTTCATGGCCTCGGTGATTTTCGGAAGGAAGGTGCCGGCAATCCGCTCGGCCTTGTCGGCGATATTGCTCGACAGCCGGTTCCAGGCCTCCGTCGCATTGTCCGTCGCGTTCTTGAAGTCGCGCATGACCGTGCCGCCGGCATTACCGTAGCGGCCGATCGCGGCTTCCAGCTGCGGGATCTGGCCGATGAGAGCCGAGAGCGCGGCATTCGCCTGCACGTCCGGCATCAGTTCCTTCAGCTTGAAGGTGTCTCCCTTGGTGACGTCGCGGATCTTCTTGAGGATTTCGAGGACAGGCGATACGCCCTTCTTGTTGGCGTCGGAAAAGACCTTCTCGACGTTGATGCCCATCTTCTTGGCGTTCTTGATGAAGTCGCCGGAGGTGAACTTGTCGAGCATGTTCTCGAAGTTCGTAGCGGCCTCGTCGGAGGTGCCGGCGGTTGAGCGTATGGCCTGGGCCATCGCCGCGAACCCGCGGACGCCGGAAAGGCCCTGCTCGCCGAGCTTGGCCATCTTGGCGAAGATCGACGGCGCATTGCGCGCCATGTCGCGAACTTCGAACTGGCCCTCCTTGCCGGCAAGCGCCATGGCGTCGAACGCCTGCATCATCTCGCCGGCGCTGACCTTCATGTTGTTCTGAAGCGCGACGGCCGTCTTGCCGGCGTCGGTCGTTTCGGCCCGCGTCGCCTTGGCGAAGGTCAGCACGTCATCGGTCATGGCGGCCGCGTCGTCTCCGCCAAGGCCGCCCGCCATCAGCTCGCCGAAGACACCGTAGGCGCCCTTGGTGCCGACGCCGCGGCGCACGCCGGCGGGCTTCAGGATCTTGTCGTAGAGCGCGGCCTTCTCGTCGGAATATTCGCCGAGCACCTGGAGCTGGTCGCGCTCGTATTCGATCGCGGCGGCGAGCTGGAGCGATTCCTTGGCGATCAGGCCCGCGCCGGCCGCGCCGCCGACGCCGAGGCCAAGCCCGCCGATGAAGGCGGCGCCGACGCCGCGCATGCCGGCGAGCCCGCCGCCGGCGACGACCATCGAGCTGGCCGCCGCATGCTGCCTCTGGCTCCTGGCAAGGCGATCGGTCTGGCGCTCCAGCGCCATCGCCTCGACCTTCTGCCGGCGCATCGCCTCCGTCGAACGATGAATGGCGTGGGTGGCGCGCTGCTCGTTGGCGATGATCCGGCCGGAGCTGTTGCCAAGACGCTCGTTCGCGCGGGCAAGGCCGGAGGCCTCCCGCTCGGCGCCGTCTGCCGCGCGCCCGAGATCACGAAGGGAGCGTTCGCTCGCCTTGGCCTTGTCCAGGCCCTTCGCGAGAAACTCGATGATGACGGACGCTTTCATCGGCCCTTAAACACCTCTTCCAAGAACCGTCAAAAGGGCCTTGAGGGAGCCCCCCTGTGCCTCGCGCCGGGCGGCGGCCGTGATGGCGAAGAAGCGGAGCCGATCGAGCGGAAACCGCCTCAGGTCAGCGAAGGAGAACGGATAGACCGACGCGATCTCCTCGATGACCGCTAGGAGGGCTGCCCCGCCGCGCCGGCCGTCGAAGGGTCCTCGACGTCGTCACCGTCGCCTTCGCTCTTCTCGCCCTCCCACTGCCTGTCGTACCAGCGCGAGACCTTGACGATGTCGGCGGGACGAAGCTTGCGGATCAGGGCGAAGGGAACGTCGGCGCAGATCGCCGCGACCTGGGCTTCCAGTTCCGCGCGGCTGGCGTTCTCGCGCACCAGGGCGGCGGCGTCGAAATAGTCGCCCGCCTCCATCTCGCGCAGCGTGATCGCGGTGAACGTCTGGTCGCCGTATTCGACCTTGCGCGAGAACGTAATGGTTTCCGTCGCCATGGTCAGCGCCTCCCGATCGCGCGGCTGCTTTCAGAAAGCAGGTTGCCGGAGCCATCGGCGAAGATGCCGCTCTCCGGATCGTGGTGCAGCTCCAGCACACCGTTGCGGAAACGGCGGTAATTGACGATGAAGAGCGGGATCTTGACGCCCTCCAGGCGCTTGCGGTCCCACTCCGGGAACTCGATGTCCATGGTCGCAAGCATGCGGATGGTGATTGCGGACGTGGTCTGCAACCGCGTGTCGAACAGCTCGCGTCGGAAGATGAAGGACTGCGGCGCCTTGACGCTGAGGCCGAAGGCGCGCATCGCGTCGAGGTCATAGGTGTACATGGTGAGGGTCGCCGTCTGCTCTTCGAGCATCATCGGCGCCGAGATCTCCCCCGACATGCCGCCGCCGGCGATCTTCTCCCGGATCCACTTGAAATCCGGCTCCTTGAAGCTGGCATTCTCGGCGAACTTGCCCTTGCCGTCGATAAATGCCGACCAGGCGCGGCCCAGATCCTTCATGATGGCCCCCTTTAAGCCGCAGCCGCAAGATCGCGGACAACGTCTTCGACAAACACGTCGAAGAACTTCTTATTCCGGCGGCTGCCGGTGATGATCGCGTGCATGGGCGGGGTTTCCTCCGCTTCCATTTCGAAGCGGACGACGCCGCGGCGGAGCTGGCCATTGACGTTGAGCTCCGGCAGGAAGAAGGCGCGGCCGTCGATGATCGCGCCGGCGTTCTTGAACTCCAGCAGCTTGTCATCGAGGGAGGAGATCGCCTCGACGACGGCGTGGGCCTGCATCGGCGCATCGACGACGGGCGCGAACCCGGCCGCGACCATCTCTTCAAGCGCATAACGGGTACGCACGACGTTGGAGAACATCCAGTCGTCGTCGTTGGCGGCGGTGAGCCCGCCCCAGTAGCGCCAGCCGCCCTCGCGCACGATGGTGTTGATGCGGTTCTCGTTGAGAAGGGTCGCCTCCGTGTCCGGGTCGGAATAATCGAAGGTGATCGGCCGCTCTGTGCCGACGATGCCGCCGATGACGGAGTTGGACCAGGAGACCCAGAAGCCGGCCGGCTTCTTCGCCGCGACATCGCCATCGCGCATGATCTTGAGGCCGAGGCCGGCGACGAATGCTTCCGCCGGCTGGATTACATTGAGGCCGGTATCCGGATCGGGCGCAAGAACGCGCGGCGCGATCAGATCGAGGGCCATGGAACTGAAGTCTTCGCGCGCGGCGAGGGCTGCGGTCTTGTCGGTCGGCAGACCGACGAGCATGCGTGAGCGCTGGCGCTCCAGCCACGGGACCATGGCCGCAACGAGCGGGTTTGCCGCACTGCTGATGCGCTGCTGGGTGAAGCCTGGCGCCAGGTAGGTCTTCGGTTTGAAGCCGCATTCGGACTTGGCATGCTTGAAGGCATGCCATCCGGTCGCCGATCCGGCGGAGCCGACCATGTTGGCGATGGTGGCCTCGGCGTCCTCGCCCTCGGTGACGCGAACGACGGCAATGCGCGGCAGATAGGTCCCGCCGGCGGCGGCCACGATGTTGTTGATCTGGTCGCGCAGGGTGCCCGTCGCGCCGAGCGCCTCGATCTGCGCGGGATCGCCGATCAGGCCGATGGGCTGGTTGAGCGGGAACGCCCCGGCGTCGGCGGCGGGCGCCGTGCCGAGCACGCCGAACGTGGCCTGCTCGATGGTGGTGAAGCTGACGGAACCTTCCGGGACGCTCTCGACGAAAGAGCCGTGCTTGTATCCAAGTGCCGTCAACGCGGCCTCCTGCGCTGGATTGCGGTATCACCGCAATCCTTGCAGGCTGGAAAGCCGGAAACTAAGGGTCCGGAACCGGACCTTCAGCCCGCCACGAACGCGCCGGAGTTGACGTACCGCGTGGCTACCCCGAGGCCCGCGTCGCTACGTCTTTGCGCATAGGTGAGGTTGGTCGTCGACCCGATGACCTGGTATTCGAAGACCGTGCCATGCACGATCGATCCAAAAGGCGAGGTGAAGGCGCCGTCAAGGAAATTGCCCGTCAGGATGCTTTGCGTGTTCGACGAACCGGCATCCACGAAAGGACGTGGCACGTTACGGATCGTGTTGCCGGAGCCCCTCGCGGCGCCGGCCTGCCACGTCACCCCCCCCTGGTCGGTGTACGGCTTGACCTTGATCCCGATCTGATCGGTGACTGCCTGGTCAAGCATCTCCAGATAATTGTCGGAGAGTTGAGTGTTGCGCGAGCCATTAAGGACTATGAACGCCCGGTCGAGCCCGAGCGACACAACCGTCCCGGCCCCAATCTCGCTGTATCCGACATCCTCGATTGAGTTGCCGACAAGACGGCCCTTGGTGCCGCCCGTGATCTGGATCGCAGTCTCGCCGCATCGCTTGAAATAGCTTCCCAGCACGTGCAGCCTCTGGCCGGCGCCGGTATCGGCAAGGCCACCCTCCGGGCCTACATCGGCCGTCGCCACACCATAACAGCAATCATAGATGCTGGCGCCCTGGATGGTGGCAAGATAGCCGCGCCGCTTGAAGACAAAACCCACCGCGCAGTGCTCGATAAAGGTTCCGTCGAGCAGATACGTGCCGCCGCCGTCTGGATCGGGGTTGCTCTGATCGTTGCCGCCGCCCGCGTAAATCCCAGCGTCCCCGAAGCCCCGGATGCGACCGCCGCGGCACTGGAAATTCCAGACATTGATCGGCTCGATGCCGCTATCTCCGCCTGTGCCTCCATTCGTGTACAGCTGCCCCCCGTAAAGATCGGGGTCATTTATGATGACGTCGCGATAGTTGCGCAGATTGATCGCGCTCGGCTGCCGGGCGCCGCCACCGCCGGTTTGGTTGCCGCGAGAGCAATCTATGCGCGGAGCGTTGAGGGTGATCCGCCCGTCATGGCGATTGACGCCAGGCCCGCCATAGAGAGAGATCAGCGGATGCTCGAATCCCGGCGTGCCGCGCAGCGTGGCCTCTGGATGCCACTCGATCTCGATGCTGCCGCGGAAAAGCTGTGACGATTGCGGCGTGCCTGACGACATATACATGCCGGCAGGAAACTTTAGCGCACCGCCGCCTTTCTCCGCCACCTCGGTGATTGCGGCCTCCAGCGCCGCCTTGTTGTCGCCCCGGCCGTTGCTGCTTGCGCCGTGCAGCATCTTGCCGAGCGTAATTGTCCTGGATAGATACGCGAAGTTGGTTGCATTGGCGTCTGGCAGGTAACCGGACGCAACAATTCGTCTCAGCGATATGTCATCTACCGAGCCGGCAAACTCACCCGTGCCGTCCCGGAGGGCAAAGAATGTGTTGCCGGCGGCGGCCGTCATGCGCTCTGTGTATGTACCATCTGCGCTGCGCAACGTGCCGGATACGACCGTGCCGCCGCCGAAAACCGGGTACACCCCACCATCCGCCACGCCCGACAGCGTGAACCTGACCTCATACTCGGCGCCCGCCACGAGGGCGACCGTCTGGGCGAGGTCCCGCGGACTGCCCGCGTCGGCGGACGCCTGTTCGCCGGAAATTGTCCAGCCTGGGCCTTTTATCCAGTCATCGTCCCACTCAAAACCGCCATTGAGCAGCAGCTCTCGCTGGTGGATGTCGGAGCGGTGCAAATCGACGGAAATCCCGTCCATATCGTCGCCCGGCGCCGCGTTGCCGGTGGCGGTTACGACGCTCACATTACCTGGAACGTTGATGCCGGCAAGCGCCGCCCTCGTCTTGGGGTACATGTCTGACGGCTGTAGCGCAGTGGCGGCGGCGCCCACGAGGGCAGTTGCTTGATTTGCCGCACTGATAGCAACCCCTGCGGCACCAGCCGCGGCGACCTTGTCGTCATGGACGACGGTCCTGTCCCCGGAAACGGCATCCCTGTCGCTCGCGATCTGATCACGTATCGTGCCGAGTGACGCCAGCATCCCTCCTTCGGCGATCGACGAGAGCAGACCGACCTGGACATAGCTGTCGCCATGCGGACCAACGCTCCCGACATTGCTGACGATCTCGACCGAGAGCACGCTCGTTTCAGGGTCCCAGGCGAGCACGCGGGCGATGGCGATATCATCGACCGATCCGCGATGGCCGATCAGCACGGCCGGGGCTGGCGACCAGCCGACCGGGCCCGAGACGATGAGGTGCAGGGCGACCAGCGGCGCCGGCGCGAAGGCCACCGGGCCGTTGACGTCCGCCGTCGTATAGTCGCCGGCGCGCAACGCCTCGACGATCTCGTTGGCGTCGGTGAAGAGCGCCGAGAAGTTATTCGTGATCTGACCGACAAGGCTGTCCACGGCCTCGATCTGCCCGCTCTGAAGCGCCGAGATCATCTGCGCGGCAGCGGCATTCTGCTCGTACAGCTGGTCGAGCGCCCGCTTGAGGTTGGCGAGCAGCGGCGCATCGCGCTGCTCAAGAAGCTGTGAAGGGCTTGCCATGGCGCTATTCAACCACCTTCGAGAACACCTCGATCAGCGACAGCGGCACGGCGATGTTGTTCGTCGCGCCGGTGATGTGCACCTGGTAGAGGTTGTTGTTCGGATCGACGGTCATCTCCCATTCGAGATCGACCGCGTTGTTGCCGGGCACCGGCGTGACCTTCGCGGGACCATCGGCGGCGACCTCGGTCGTCAGCGCCGTTCCGTGCTTCACGACGGCGGTGAGCGTGTGGCGCGCCGCATCGTAGCCCGCAACCCGCGCCCGGACCTGGACCTTCGACCAGGTCGGGCCGGTCGGAACGCTGCGTGGAACCGAAACGTAACGAAGATCGTCATCGGCGCGGAAGACCGTCAGCTCGGAGTTGCCGAGATCGAGCACCGGCATCACCCACTCGTTCCCCGTGAGATAGACACGGAAGTCGTAGGTCGAGCCTGTGCCATTGCCGAAGATCTGATCGTCCTCTGTCTCCACCATGCCCTCGTCGCCGGGAAGCTGCGCCATGGTCTTCCAGGCGCCGCCCGTGAAGGGCTGGAACTGGGCGACGGCGTTGTCCGGCAGGATCGCCGGGCAGTTGATGTCCGCGCCCTCGATGCCGCCGGAAAGCGACAGGTTGTTGAGGCGGATATCCATGGTCGTGGCGCGGAACTGGCAGTATTCCACGGCATGCGCCATGTCCTGGGTGATGCTACCGATGAAGAAATTACCATCGGTGCTCTCGAAGTAGTTGCCGCCCAAGAACCGATCGCCGCTCGCCATCGCGATCGTCACGTTGCCGGACGTCGACGTCAGGAAGCCGACGCCGCCGCGCGCGACGTGCGCCGGCGCGGGGAAGGCAAACCGCGTCATCGTGTCGGCGTTGCCCTGTGTGTACTTTTTGAAGGCCGTGGCGGCGACCGTGACGGACTGGATGACCTGCGTCGGATCGGGCGAGCCGTCCGCGCGCAGCTTGCAAAGGGCGACGGTAACCTCTGCGCCGGCTGCCCAGTTGAGGATCCCAAGACGGATCGCGGGGATGAACCGCTCCTGCGCCTGGAGCCAGGTCTGCGCCTTGATGACGCCCTGGATCGTCGCCGTCGTCTTCAGCCAGACGTCATAGGCGTGGATGAAGCGGTCGACGATCAGGCGGCGGCGGTAGAAACGCACCCAGTCGCGGTAACGATCCGCATAAAAGCCGTAGGGGTAAGCGAGCGCCTCGCCCTGGCGGGCGAAGACGCGATAGACGATGTCGGCGTCCGACAAAAGCTTGTTGAAAAGCAGCGGCTGGAGGTAGTGGAAATACCGGCCGTAGCGGACGCGAAGGCGCGTGAGCGCGATCTTGGTAAGCGTCATCGTCTGGGTCACTGTCCCGCCGAGCGGTGCGCTCATGCCGGTCGAATGGACGGCATAGCCGACGACGGGATCGTAGGCCGGGAACAGCAAGCCCGCATTGGCATGCATGAGCCGGGTGTCGTTCGGGTTCCAAAGCGACAGGGCGCGCTTGTCCTCGGCGGCATAGGGAAGCTGGAAGCCTTCGCTGACGCGCCCCTTGAAGTCGATATGATCGGCGGCGACCTCCGCCGCGCTGGCGAAGCGGTCGAGCGCATAAGGCGCGCCGGCGTCTCCGATCGAATTGATGTCCTTCAGCGTGGCCACGTCATAGATGACGGCCTCGATCGTGGCGTGACTGACCGAATTGCGAAGGCCCGACTGCAGCGCGACCAGCTCGTTGCGCAGCGCCTGGATTTCCCCGATAAAGATATCCATCAGGGCGGCAAGCGCCTGCTGGTCGATATCGAGCTCGTTGACGGAACGGATGCGCCAGGGCCAGAGCATGGCCGGCTCCCCCACAATACCGTCGACATCGAGGACGATGCGGCAGAAGGGAACGACATTGGCCGGAATGACCGGGTCGAGTTCCTGCGTTGAGAGGCCCGACGCCAGCTTCGCCACCTCGATGACGTTCTGCGCGTACGGAGAGACGGTGACGACGACGTCCTGGGTGACGGAACCGCCGTCGCCATCGGGTACCTCCACGGTCTTGTCGCGCCCGACCGCCGGCGCCGGGCGATCGTCGATACCCTGGGCCGCGAGCACGACCACGCGGCGCTGGCC
Organism: Shinella sp. WSC3-e; assembly: GCF_945994535.1. Taxonomy (NCBI): domain Bacteria; kingdom Pseudomonadati; phylum Pseudomonadota; class Alphaproteobacteria; order Hyphomicrobiales; family Rhizobiaceae; genus Shinella; species Shinella sp. WSC3-e. The sequence continues at coordinate 2,843,833 of NZ_OZ000530.1, read as the reverse complement.
GGCGACCAGTGGCTTCTCGTCGATGAGGCTGACGTTGCGGGGGTCGGCAAGGACATATTGCCGACCGCCGACATAGGCGGACCCGGCGGCGACCTGGACGGCGTTCTGCCCGTCCTTCACCGTCGTCAGGTTCCGGTAGCGAAGGTCACCGAGCCAGTCGGCAATCACCTTTTCCGCGCCCTTCTGCGGAAACCTGCTCAGGTTGTCGACGTCCTCGACCCGGAAATGTTCGTCCTGGCTGATCGTCACGCGGTTGTACATTGCTATCTCCTTGGAAGGGACTTGAGCGCGCCGATGCGCGTGGATGCAGTGATGGTGTCGAGGTCGGCGACCGTAAGCTCGCGCACGACATTGAAGTTGACGAACACGCGGTCCCGGGCGACCTGTGCGGTCGCGATCGCCGAGAGGACGTCATCGATCTTGCCCTTCGGATCGACGACGATGCGGCGGCCGGAGAAGGGAAAGCCCCTGCGCACGGGCCGGGCAAGGAGAACGGACAGCTCTTTCGTGTAGCGCTCGCGCGGCAGGCGATGGCGGCCGACCGCGCCGGTGCGCGGCCGCGATCCGGACGGCCCGGTGCCATCGGCGACACGCAGCGCCAGATACCAGTCTTCCCGGCCGGGAGATGGCGCGAGGGCGCCGGTGACCGGCGTGCGCCCGACGATCTGCCGCCAGGCGCGATGCGGCCGCGTGATCGCCACCTTGCGTGGAACCGCCTCGACGGGCACGAGAGACGGCACGCCTGGCCGGAGGTGGAAAGGATCGGCGACCGAAGGCCGCCAGTCGAAGGAGAAGACCCGGCGCGAGGACGGCGATGCGGCGATGCGGCATGCGATCGCGCCGTTGGCGGCAAGCACGGGCCGCGCCGCACGCGGGATCGAGATCCGCTCGATCTCGGAGAGAACCACGCCATCCGGCCCCCTGGTCTCGCCGGAGACGACGAGCGGCACGACGCGGGCGCCCCTGCGCAGCTCGGCGCGGCGCGCGCGCTCCATCTGTCCGCCGCGGCAGGCCGGGTGCCGCCCGAGCGCGCCGCCGAGCGGCGGCGTGCGGGAGGGGCGCGGGCCGAGTGGATAAATGCGGATCTCCGGAAGGCTCGTGACCCATCGCTCGTAGGCCTCGCGCGTCGGGCCGGCGCCGATGACGAAGCCATCGCGCGGAACATGCCAGGAGATCAGCTCCGCATCGGCATAGGCGCAGGCCATGCGGTCGGCCGGGATCGAGCCCTTCAGTCGATGGAACGCCGGCTGTTCCAGGGTCACCTGGCGCTGGCGATGCTCGGGCCACTCGTCGCGCCAGTAATCGGCCGACCAGCCCCAGGCGAGGTGCGGCAAGGCATCGACCGGTATCCGTAGCGCATCCGCCATGCGCGCGATCGGATCGTCCAGATCGCCCGCGAGCATCCCGAGGGCGGCGGCGGCGCGCTGCGGAACGGTCGAGGACTGGACGGGCAGAAGATGGAGATCCGGCGGCAAGGGACTCGTCACGGCATCACCTCGACGACGACGTCATCGACGACGAGGCGGATGGCGGCCTCCGGTCGCGGCAGGACATTGTCGGCAAGGCCGACGAGGGACACGGTCACCACCGGCGGCACATGGGCGGCGGCATAGAGGGCGTCGAGATAGAGGCCGGCATTGATCCGGTGCAGGGAGGCGGCGAAGGCGTCGAGCTTGGCACGGGCGGCGGCGCGCACCGGCGCCGGGTCGGGACCGCGCGGAATGGAGAGGCGGACGGTGACGTGGCGCTCCTCGAGCTCAGCCGGCAGGACGGTGAGGATATCTGTCGACTGCGTTGCGCCCTCCGGCTCGAACGCCCGGATGATGGCGGCGAGCACCGCATCCGCGACGGCGCCGGTCTCATTGCGGCCGAGCAGGCGAAGCTCGATGCGCCCGCCGCCGCGGCGGATCGGACGAACGTCCTTTATCGCCTCCTTAAAGGCGGTTCGAACGCGGAAAATATAGCCGCCATGGGTGATGCCGAGATCCGCCATCGCTTCCGGGGCGAGCTGGCCGCGCGCCCGGTATTCGTCGTCGCTCTCTCCTGGAAGGCGAGGCGTGCGATGGTAGGTGGTGAGGATATGGTCGAGGGCCGTGTCATCGGCATAGGCGAGCAGCATGGACTGTGCGTCCTCATTGTGCTCCTGCGCCTTCAGGGTGAGCCGAAGGGCCCAGACCTGGCAGATCTTCTGGAAGCTGTCGCCCTCGAAGACGCCGCGCCAGGCGGGCAAGGCTTCTTTCAGAGCCGCGACGAACCCGGCGATCTCCGCCTCGGCATCGAGGGGACGAACGACCTGCGGCGGCGCAAGGCTGGAAATATCGAGCGTCGTCGTCATGCCGCCGCCCTCAACCGTTCAAGCGCGATCTCGTGGCTTTGCCCGGAGAAGAGATCGTCGAAATGACAAAGGACGCCGTATTGGCCGTCCCGGCCGGCTGTGATCTGCGAGGCATGGGTGAAGCGCACCACCGGCTCGCCCGTCTCAAGATCACGGATCGTGTCCGTAGCCGCGGCGATGTCGGCGAGCAGCGCGAGGATCTCGGCACGGTTGCCCGGGGCGTCGATATAGTTCGGCACGTCGGAGCCGTACCAGCGGCGCAACACGCGAAGCCCGACGCGGGTGCCGAAGACGTCGATCAGCAGGCCCTCGACATAGGGCCAGCCCTCGACGATCTCGAACGTGTCCCGGTCAAGGCCGCGCGGGATCCGCATGGTCAGGCTCCCTCGCCGTCGGCGCCGGCGCCGGGCTTGCCGCGGCGCGTCTTCGGCGTGCCGGCCACGGCAAGACGGATCTCACCGGACAGAAGCGGATACTTCGCCTCCTTGTCGGTGAGGTCGATCGTGGCGCCGGCGCCCTTCGGCTGGCGCGCCGGGAAGGTATCGGTGAGGATCTCGTAGGTCTTCTTTTCCATGGGGCTTCCTTCAGCTTGCGCCCGCGGGCGGACCCGAAAGGCCGCCGCCAGGCATGACATTGGTGTGCTGGTGGTCGTGGCCGACATTGACGCCATTGTTGTAGATGCGGCCGCCATTGACGTTCAGGTCGCCACCGACAAGGTCCAGCCCGCCTGGGTAAAGCCGCACCGCGGTGGCGTTGGCCGTCATGATCAGCTCGCCATCGGCGGCCTGCTCGGGCGACATGTTCTCATTGCTGAAGCCGCCGAGGATCACGCGGGACGCCTGGCTCAGTTCGCCATCCGGTGAAATCACCGTCACGCGCTCGCCGATCGACGGCCGCGAAATCGTCTTCACCGCGCCGGAGCGTTCCGAATACTCGATCCACGGCGTCGCGACAGGCGAGCCTTCCGGCCCGACATCGACCTTCAGCTTGCGCGGATCGTCCGGATGATGCTCGATGACCTTGCCTTCGCGCATCGTGTTGAGCTGGCGGCGCTTCAGTTCGCGGATCTCGATCTGCTGGCGCAGGAGCTGGCGCACGAGGAAAGAATTCGATGCCCGGGCTTCGCTCATGGCAGGATCTCCGCCGGGTCGAAGTCATCGGGAAAGACGACCTCGACGTCCTCTTCGGCGCCGGCGCGGGCGTAGTCCTCGCCGATGATGAGGCGGATCTTGAAGAGGACCGCCCAGAGCGCGATGCCGTCACTGTCCAGTTCGTCGCCATCGGCGATGTCGATCGACAGTTCCTCGGCAAGTCCGACGCCCGGCAGGAGCGGCCAGTCCCTGTCCTCGTCGGGCGCGCCGGGGATGATGCGCGCGAGCGTCGTCTCGACCTTCAGCGCCAGCGCGATCGCCATGTCCTGACTGTCGATCAGCTCGCCCTCGCAGACGATGACCGCCGCCGCGAAGGGCACGACAAGCACGCGCTCGCCGCTCGGCAGGTCTTCGGTCGAAAGCTTGCCGAACAGGCCGATCCGCAGCGCGGGCGAGAAGACGATCAGCTTGCGGATGTCCTCGACGCTCATCCGGCCGCGATGCCGGCCGACGTCGCGGAACTCGGGATGGGCGGCTTCGAGCAGAACGACCAGGCGCTTGTTGATCTCAGCCAGCATCGCCGGCCTCCCGCAGTATGAAGGCTTCGGTGAAGGAGACGATCTCCGCTGCATTGGCGCCGGAAATGCCGACATACGGACGCGCCGGCATCGTCACGCTCTTGGCCATGAAGAACTCGCCGCCGCTACTGAAGGCGAGCGCGTTCTTGTTCTTGGGGATGATCTTGCCGCCGTGCTGGTGGATGCCGGCATAGACGAGGTTGGAACCGACTTCGACGGAGCGGCCCGACACCTCGTGATGAATGCTGTCATCGAGGGCGCCGGACTGGAACAGGATCGACGTGCCTTCCCGGTTCGGCTTCCAGGCCTCGCCGCCGGGCGAGGTCTTTTCGGACCGGATACGCCTCTGGGTCTGCGAGGCGACGATGCCGCCGAGCTCTTCGAGATATTGCGGAACATCCGGATCGGCGATCCTCGCAATGACCTTCGCGGCCTCCTCGAACCCGCTGACGACGATCCTCACGGCCATCTCAGATGATCTCCGTCTTGCGGTTGAAGAACCGCTCGCGGGAAATGACGTAGACATCGTTCGAACCGGAGGCGCCCGGCATGCCGGTATCCGGGTTCGAGGCCGGCTCGTTGCCGGCAAGCGTGACCTCGCCCCGGGCGACCTGCTGGAAGAGTTTCAGCGCGTCCTCGTAGCGCTGGCGCAGTTCCGTCGTGCCGGTCAAGCGGTCGCGCGACAGCATGTAGATCGCCACGTCGATGACGGCCGAGACCAGGAAGTCCGGCGGGTTCGTCAAGGGCACGGCGTATTTCTTGTCGACATAGGAGTTGGCAAGGCTGGTCGCCTTGGTCAGCACGCTGTTGAGGGCAGCGTCATTGCGCACCCGCGTATTGTCCCGATCGGAGAGCTTCAGGACGGAGGCCACCCCGAATGCCAGCTCCATGTCTTCGATCGTCGCATACTGGGTCACGGGGTGGTTCCTCAAGAAGAAGTGCGGGAGGCGGGCTGAGCCCCTACGTTCGAACGTCCCCTATCCGGCGACAGGCCGGGTCGATGGGTGCTGACGGCCTCGCGAGCCGGACCAGGCCTCCCTCTCGGGTATTCCTATCGAACCGGGCGGAGGTCTTTCTCGCCCTCGAGGAGCTTCATCTGGTCCGGCGTCAGATCGTCGACGTCGACCGTGACGGGCTCGCCGGCCGGGAAGCGGATGCCCGCGCGGCGGATGCCGTTGACGGACATGAGCTTGATCGTGCGGCGTTCCTTGCGGTCTTCGCCCGCAGCGCCGGCGTCCGGGTTGGTGTTCGGTTCAGTCGGGGCTTTCGCCATGTCGTTTCTCCTTTGCGGGTCTCGGGAAACGGGTGCGGCACCCGTTTCCGGAAACCCGCCGGCGGCGGGAGGCTGCCGCCAGCGGAATGCACGCCGCTCGCGGCGCCAGGATCACGGCAGCCAGGGCACGACCAGGACTTCGACCTTCTTGTAGTTCGGGTTGTCCGAGCCGTTGGCGAGGCGCTGAAGGTTCAGGATCTCGTCGGCCTTGGTCATGTTGCTCGGGCCACAGACGAGAAGGTCCGGCACGACGCCGAGGGGTTTGCCGCCGTCGCGCTTGAACTGCATCATCGCGAGATACGCCGCTTCGAAGTTGGCCTTGTCGAGCGTGGCCTTCGAACCGAACGCCATCTGCCAGAAGCCGTAGCCGGCCGCGCCGCGGGCACGGGTGCCATAGCGGAACTCGTCGCGGTTGAAGACATCGTCGGATGTCTCCGGGTTATCCTTGATGATCAACTCGGCCTTCTCGCGATCCTGGTAGATGAACGGCTTCAGGCTGCGCTTGGTGCAAAGCAGGTACCAGGGCGCGGAAGAGCCGGACTGCATGTTCGAGACCGACTGCTCGACGCCGTCAGCATCGACGACCGGATGGTCCGTGTCGAAGAAATACTGGCCGTCGTAGCACTTCGACGTGAACCCGCCGGGCAGCGCCTCCTGATAAATCAGTTCCTCGGGCAGGCGCGCGGCATTCTCGCCCATCATGGCAATGGCCGGGGTGTAGGTGCCGTACTGGTCGTCGGAGATGGCATCGCGGATGACGGCGACAGTCTCCTCGTATTTCTTGTTCTTGAGCTGGTAGGCTTCGCTGTCGAGGTTCTTGACGAAGCGCTCGCCGATCCACTCGCGCATGCCCGAGGTCTGCTTCATCCAGCCGTAGGTCTCGATCAGCGTCGAGGACGGAATGACGGTCGTGATGCGCAGATAGGTCTGCTCGACGCCGGCAAAGGCGTTGCGGAACGCCGTCTTGAAGCCGGTGTTGAGGATGGTGAGGTTGGTCTTGTTGATGATCATCGGACGGTTCTCGTGTTGATGGTGAAGGTTCCGGCCGATCAGCCGATGCGGACCCAGACGCCGCCGGCATCGACGTCGTGGCACTTGCCGGCGACGGACTGGGTGTTGCCGCCGGCATTGGTCGCCGAGACGGTTTCGTCGTCGACGATGTAGACGTCCTTGCCGATCGAGGCGGCGGTCACCGGATCGCCGGACGAATTCTTCAGGTAGAAGGTGCCGCGCCGGACCTTGACGCGGATGGCGTTCGCGGCGCCGGCGGAATTGTCGGCGGTCTCCTGGGCAAGGCCGAGCGCCACCAGGCCGGTCGCCGTGCGGCCGGGCGCGGCAACGCCCGCGTCGTTGACGGCGATGGTGCCCTGCCAGATGCGGGTTGCAGCCTTGACGCCGATCTCAAGATCTTCGCCCTGGCGGGTGATGGTGTTGCGCGGTCCTGCGGCGGCCATGCGGAAAGTCCTTTCGAGATGGCGCCGCTATCGACGCCGTTGCGGGTTCGGGCTCGGCGGCGCTCAGGCGCCGTCGCGGGTCTTCTTGGCGTCTTCTTCGGAGATGCCCATCCGGCGGAGCACTTCGACCTCCTCGCTGGAGAAGGCCGCGCCCTTGCCGGTTTCGGCCGCGCGCGCCGTCGCGTCCTCGCCCGGCTTGACGATCGGCGACAGGCGGGACAGGCGCTCCTGGTACTTTTCCACGCCGATCGCGCGGCAAAGCTCCAGCTCGCTCTCCTTCACGGCCGGGATGACCTTGCCTTCGGCAATGGCCGTCTCGACGGCCGAGGTGACGGCGCGGTCGGTGTCGGCCTTCTTCAGCGTCTCGATCTCGGTCTTCTGCTGCGAGCACAGCGCGACGACGGCATCGTGATCCTTGCGCGCGACGAACAGCTCCGGGTCCGGCTTCTCGGCCTTGCGGGTGAGCAGTTCGACACTGGTCTTGTCCGCATTGATCTTCGAGAGGATCTCCGCCTCGGTGGCGTCTTCCTTCAGGCCGAGCGCAAGCGCGATGGTTTTCATGTCCTGGTCCTTTTCGGTTGGGTCACGGCGCAGGAGCGCCGGCAGAAAGAGGGCGGGGTCGTTGGTCAGCGCCACCGACGAGATGCGCACGACGTTGCGGCTGGTGTCCGGATGCACGACCGGTGAGATGTAGCGGTAGGCCTTGCGCTCGACCGCCTCGCGGCCTTCCTGGTTCCAGTCGACCTTGCCCCACAGGGCGCCCTCGCGGACCTCGACATCCTTCACCCAGGCGACGGCCGGCGCGGACAGACCCTCCGGCGCGCGCAGGTGCGTGGCGTGCTCATAGTCGACGGGCATGTCCTTGCGGTCGGCGCGGAAGGCGCTGACCACGACATCGGGCGTGCGGTTGGAAAAGGTGCGGCCGTCGCGGGCGACGATATCGCCGGCCGGGACGAGCAGGATCCAATCCGGCGCGGTGGCGCTGTCCGGCAGGAGCTGCGAGCAGAGAATGGCGGCGAGGGCGTTGTGCATGCCGGCGAGATGACAGCATCGCGCCGCAAATTCTAACGGTCCGAAATCGGACCTTCCAATCGAGGTGAAAGGGAAGGAGATGCCGGGCAATATGAGCGGATCGGCGCAAGGGAAACTAGCCGTCCCGCAAAGCCCATGCAAGTGGCCCCCCTCTCACACGTTCATCATCAAATTTGAAGCCGTTTTGAAGGCCGTGGGCGCGTTTTCGCCCCGTGGTCGCTGTCTCGGGGCGGCGGGGCGTCTCTCGCGCGCCCAGCGCCCGTCCCTGCAACTGTCACTCCGGCCGCGTCTCGTCCGCTTCGTTCAGGCCGACCAGGCGGAGAAGACCGTTCGCCGCCCGACCTATCGACGCCGTCCATGACCGGCCGCGAAGACGGTGCCAGAACCGACGAAGGCCGCCCGGCTGTTTCGTCTCCGCGCCCTCGTCGATCATGCGCTGCACCTCGCCATAGGGGGCAAGCTCGCCGTCGCCGATCGCGTGGTTGCTCACAGCGACGATCGCGCTCGCCGCGTCGAGATCGGCGGCAAGCCGCGGTGCGACCGCGACCGGCAGGTCCACCGCCTCGGCCATGCGGCGATAGGCTTCGGGCGCCCGGCTCTCCCAGAAATCCGCGATCGCCTTGCGGGCGACGGGTTCGGGCGCGTCTTTAAGCCGGCTTTCAAAGCCTTGCATGAGGGTTTGCGCGCGCGCCTTGCCCGGATTGGTGTGCCAGCCCGGATCGACCCCCTCGGGGATCATGGTGATTTCGCCCGTGCGCTTGTTGCGGAATTCCTTCCAAACGATCTCCGGATCGGGCGACACGCCACCCAGCTCGTCGCACTCGAACTGCGTTATCTGCCGGAGCCGGCACTTGCAGCCCCAGCCATTTGGACAGAAGTGCGTATCCCAAAAGGGATGATCGACGGGCAGTTTCGTCCCAGCGAGCGCCACGTGATGGGGCCGGTGGTTCTCGCTGGGGCCTAGCTCATAGATGAAGTAGGGCAAGGCCCGTTTGGTGCGCTGGGCTCGCTCCCATTGCCCGGCCGCATAGGCCGACCTGGTATTAGCCCAATAGATCGTCTGAAGCCGGCGCGGGCTGCCAAGTTGGACGATCTTCTCCTCGCCCGTCACGGGATCGACCATCGGCTTCTTGCCCCACCAGCCGAGCGCGACCAGGCGTGGTGTCAGATCCTGGCGAAACTGCTCGAAAGGAATACCGTCCCGGACCGCGCGCTCGACGTCGTCGCGAATCGCCTTGAGGATGTCCATCTCCGTGGCCTTGGCCACGGTAAAGGCGTGGGCATGCTCCTCGGCCCATACGTCCTGCCAATGAAACGACGGCAGGAAACCTTTGCCCTCAAGGTAGGCCATGGCCTCCGGCGGCGGATTGCGGCGCCGTGGGTTCTCAACCATCGCGCCCGCCGCCCATGATCCGCGCAACGAAGCTGGCTGCGGCAAGGCGGGCTCCGAGACCGGCTTCCCCGATGTTCAGCGTCTCCAATGCCTTCAGGAACGACGGGAAGTCGGAGGCGCCGGCGGCCGCGCGTTGGATCGCGTCCATGAGCGGAGAAAGCTGCTCTTCCCATTCCGCTGTCATCTCCTCGGCAAAGCCTTCGGTGATGTCGTCGGCCGCGATCGAGAGCGGCGAGGCCGCCTTGTCGAACAGCCGGCGCAACGCCTCCGCTGCATCCTTCGGCGCCGGCTCCTTCGGCGGCTCCTCCTTCTTCACGCCGCCCAGCACTTCCTCGCCGTCGACCGGATCTCGCCAGCCGAGCTTCTCGCGCACCGGCCCGGCCGGGACCGTGCCGCCCATGTCGACGAAGGTCTTCGTCGCCTCCATCAGAAGCTTGATATCTTCCGGATCGGGAACCGGAAACGTCACCTGGGGCGCGTCCACGTCGGCGCCGTGGTTGAAGGCAACGAACGGATCGACCACGTCGCGCTGCACCGTCGCTGCCATGTCGTCGCCATCGGCACGCAGGATCAGAAGGCGGATATCGTCATGGACATTCGCCTGGGCTTCGGACGAGCCGTCGTCGGACGTCATCGTCTGGCCGAGGATCAGCTTGGCGAACTGGTCGTCGAGATATTCGGCCATGCCCTTGAAGGCGTTCTCGCCCGCCGCACCGGCCTTGGTCTCGATGAACTCCAGGAGCATGCTCTCCGGAATGATGCAGCCGCCATCGGCCGCGACATTCGCAACGGCCTTCAGCAGCGCCCGCTTGTCCGCATCCGAGGCGTTCGGCCCGTATTTGCCGACGCGGAAGGGCATGCCGTAAATTTCCAGGAAGGACATCCAGTCCTTCAGGCTGAAGCTTTTCAGCATGAAGATCCAGCACGCGGTGCGGGCAAGGCCCTGGCGGATCGGCAGGCCGGAAAGCAGCGTCGGGATATGCACGACATACTTCGCCTGGGGAAGCTCGACGCCTTCGAAGACGCCGTCATGGCGCAGCCGCAATTCCCGCCCGGTGATGCGGTCGAACTGGAAATGCCGCTGGTCGCGCTGGACGATGCGCGGCAACGTCCAGGACGAGCCGTCCATCCGCCAGCGGTTTTCGGCAACGGCGAAGCCCTTCGCGATGCCGTCGGCCAGGTGCATCATCGTGCTGCGAAACGCCGTCGTGCCGAGCATGCGCTGCACGCTGGTGGCGATGTCCTTGTCCCGCGTGCTCTTGCTGGCCGCCTCGACGACGGGGGAAAGGTTGCGGATGGCAAGCTTGCGCTGGGCGAGCGCCATCCGATATTGCGGCTCCCGCTCCTCCATCTCCTCGGCAAGGGTGAGGTAGTCACGGAAGTCGCCGCCCGGATCGCCGCTTTCCTTCAGGATACGGGCAAGCCTGGCCGGCGTGAGGCCGGATGCGACCTGCTCGTTCCAGATCGAGCGGACGCCGGTCAGCGTCGGCGCGCTCTGCTCCTCGAGGAGCACCTGTTTCTGCGGAGCGCGCAGAGGGTTGCCGTAGCGGTCGATAAGCGTCATCACCAAAGTCCTCCGCGGCCGAACGGCGAAGCGTCCTCGCTCCGGTCGCGTTCGGAAAAGTCACCGTCGTCCAGGCTTCCGATACTCTGGTAAGCGTATTCCATCTCTGGCGTGGCCGCCGCGTGTATGCCGAGGAAGGCCGCCCATGTGCGGTCAGCGTGGTCGTCGTCGCGATCGGCGATGAACCGCGGAGCGCCGGTCGCGGAGGCTACCTTGCGCAGCTTGTGGAGATCGGAGCGCAGCGGGAGGTTGCCCTCGGGGATGCGAACCTTCCGATCCTCGAAGGCCTCCTTCCCATCCGTCGCCATGACCAGCTTGTTTGGTCCGGTGAAAAGGACGCCCTCGATGCGCGAGCCGTATCGGCGCTGCGCATCCTCAACGACCTTTTCCCCCATGCCCGTCTGGTCGATGCAGGCGCGGCCGACGCGGTACTTGCGCATGACCTCGTCGAATGCCATGTCCATTTCGAGGAACGTCGCGCGCTTCTGCTCGATGATCTCCCGGCACCACAGGACGTCGCCGATCAACTCCCAGACCCAGATGACGTGCAGGTCGCGCCGGCGGCCGATATCGCGGCCGACAAAACAGGGGTTCCCCTGGTACAATGACGGATCGCCGGCATGTTCGTCTTCGACCGAATTGATGAGATCGTAGGACAGCCAGGCGCTGGCCTCATCGAGCCACTGGAGCTCGAACTCCTGCGCCCAGAGATCATCATCGGCAAGGCCCGCCCGTAGCTCGTCGATATTGCGGGGCAAACCATCAGCAACCGCCTTGTAGATATCGACGACGTGACGCGACCAGGTGTCGTCGTTCGCGGTCATCAGCTCGTAGAACTTGTTGCCCTTGCCTTTCGGGGTCGATGTGACGCGGATTTTCCAGCCCTTTGAAATGACGGGAAACAGGGCGCCCCAGATTTCCTTGCTGTCCTTGTGAATGGCGAACTCGTCAAGGAAGACATTCCGGGAGAAGCCGCGAGCGGTGTCAGGGTTTGCCGGCAACGCCAGGATGCTGTTGCCATGAGGAAGGATCACTTCCATGGCCTTGTGCGTCCCACTCTCGCCTTTCCAGTCGAATTCGTTCTCCTCAAAGACGAGGCCGTACGCCTTGGCATGCGGCTTGATGGCCTCGTTGATCGCCTCGCGCGCCTGGCGCTCGCCGCGAGACAGGATTACCCATGGCGATCGGCGGCCCTGGGCGGCGGCAACATAGCCGTCGTCCACGATCTCCAGGCCGGTCGTGAATGTCTTGCCGGTCTGGCGGGAGAACATGCCGATCTTGAAGCGCGGCCGGTCGAGGAACCACTTGCGCTGATAGGGGTAAAGCGGAACGGCGGGTTTCATTCCTCGAAGATCCCGTAGATTTCTTCGCGGATCTTCTTGATGACGGCGAGGCCGTCCGGCTTCTCACCCTCTACACCGGCGACACCGACAGCAGCATCGACGGCCTTGAGAAGCTTGGTCTTCGCCTCGTCCTCGGCCTTGCGGCGGTGCTCGGCAGAATGCCGCTGGGCGATGATGGTATCCTTGTAGGCGCGCGCCAGCTCCATCGCGCTCTTGCTGTCGGCCTCGTCCCTGTCCAGGAGATCGTCGATAAGCGTTTTCAAAAATTCGCCGAGCACGACATCGTTTCGGCCGATCTCCTCGGGCGTGAGCTTTTCTGCGATGCCGGCATAGATATAGCGGCGTTCCTCCAGCTGCATGGCGCGTTTCGCGAGCCTCGCCGAACGGCGGTAGAACGCCGACTTCGAGATTGGAGGAATGCCCTTCACCTCAAGCCGGTCGTTCAGTTCGAAGAGGATGTCGGCCGTCGAGCGGCGGCGCTCGTTAAGCTGGCCGACCGCCCAGATCACATCGTCCTGTGCCTCCTCGGGCAGCAGCTCCAGACTGTTGAGCCGACCACGGCCACGGCGATCCTCCGCCATGTCACGCCCTCGCGGACGGGGACTGAACGCCCGAAATGGAGGCGAGCCCCTGAAGGAAGAGGTCGCCGCGTTCCGTCAGCCGTGCGATCGCGACCGACCCGGCCGGGATCACATCGACGGCGCCCATATCGCGCAGGAAAATGTACTGGCTTTCGACCCATTCGCGCGGCTTGTCGATGAGGAAGCTGCGAAGGAGATAACGCCGCATCGCCTCGGACGTCAGCGATCGGTTCGGTTGGAGCCTCAGCTCCTTCAGGATGATGAGCCGGGCTTCTTCCTGGATAATGTTCTCGATGCTCATTTCTTGGCCTGCTCCAGCAGATATTCCTGCAAACGATGATTGGTCGCCGCGATCGGCCGGAGCCGTTCGTCCATCGTGTCGAGCCGGCCGGCGATGCGCTCCATGCTGATCTGGAGATTGTGGGCGGTCTCCCGGTCAGGCAGGTGTTTCATCTCGCTCTCGACCGTCTGGATGCGACGATCGTGCTCGACGAGCTTCAGCTCCACCTTGGTGACGCGCTCCTCCAGCTTTCGCTCTCCGGACGAAATGATGGCCTTGAGCTGGGTGCCAAGCGCGATGATGGACAGGGCGGCGCCGATCCACGGCATGAGTATCGACAGGTCCATCAACGGTCTTCTCCGGCAGCATCGACGGCCGCGACCGCAGCCGCCCGCCTCGTTTCACATGTCAAAAGCGCCGCGCGGTCGGCGCCCCATTTAACGGTGACCTCGCCCGAGGTCATGTCCCGGTCGGGCAGCGCCACGGGCTGGGCGCATTTCTGGCGTGCGCTGTCCGGAATAGTCGCCTTGACCTCGACGATTCGCACGACGGGCTTGGGCTCAGTGTGGGAGCAGGCGGACGCGATCACGGCCGAGGCCGCAAGCATCGCCATGAGGCAGGGCCGCATTCGCAGTCTCCAGGCTGGCAAGTTGATCTTCGACCGCCCGGATACGGGCGTTTGCGTTGGTCTCGATGGCGAGCGCCGCTTTCGCCTGGTCGGCGATGCGGCGGTTGGCCTCGGCGTTGCCGCGCTCGATCTCGGCGGTCCAATAGGCGTCCCGCTTCTCGATCGCGGCCTGCTTGGCGCGCTCGATCATCGTGTCGAGCCTGTCCAGAACGAGCCAGGCGGCGATCAGGAGACCGACGAGCAGCGCGAGCCCTACCAGGACCCGCGCTGCCCACCCTTGCAGTGCGGCCATCATTGAACCTCTCCCGCCGGTTCGTCGCGAGCGCGATACGGTGGCTCGACGCTGGCCGGGGCTCGATCCTGCATCGCCCGAAAGTCCATCGACCCCGTGTAGCGATGGATGCCGAGCATGGCGGCAATGAGCAGGATCATCGAAGGGATCGTGATGCCGGCAAGATCCACCGCCTCGCGAGATCCGCGAAGCCCGCCGACGACGAGGAGGAGGATGACCAGCCAGCCGAGGCCGAAGGAAAACCAGATCTGCCGCTTCGTGGTGTTGTAGGCCGGGCCGTCCTTCATGCCTCGTCCTTCGTCACCGGCACGCCTTTTGCCGACAGGTGCACGCGCCCGCCGATCGGGTTGCCGCCGGTCTTCGGATACCGGATCGCGACCAGGCGCGACCGCTCGATGCGCGTGATGGAAACACTGTTGCTCTGGTTGCCGCCGAGCACATGGTAGTGCGTGGCGTCCTCGCCGACATAAAGGCCGACATGCCCGCCACCCGGCCGCTTGAAGACGAGGATCGCGCCGACAGAGGGCGCGGGAAGCGAAATCCCGAAGGTCCGCCAGTTGAGCGCGCCGAGCGGATTGGAGGGCAGCGCCTCCTGGGGCAGGGTCACCGCAACCCAGGCGGCGACGGCGAGGCCGCACCATGGGATGTCGTCGTCGGTATAGAAGCTCGCCACCCAGCCGCCGAGGCGCCGCGCCCAGGACATGATGGTCGAATTCGAACCGCGGCCGGCGATCTCGCGCAGGCCGAGATAGCGGCGGGCCTCGCGCATCCAGATGGGTTCTGCCGGCGGCGCGGGCGCGATCAGCAACGTGGCGTTCGGCGCCGCCGACGTACGGCGCAGGGCAGCGACCGTGGCTTCGTTCGCCGTGCCGGTGATTTTAAGCCCCTCGGCCGCCTGGAAACGCTTGAGGCCCTCGATCATCATGCGGCCGGGCGCATCGTCCGCCTTGCCGGCATAGGCGCCATGGGCGAGCAGGCGCGTGATGACCCACTTGTCGAAGGTGATGGTGCTCAATGGAAACGCCCCCGGATCAGAAGAAAGCGCCGGAAATCGGTCCGGCGATCTGGGGGCACAATGCTGCCGGAGGTGGCGCAGTCGAATGGTCCGATTTCGGACCCTCAGTCCTCGCTCTCGCCGAAAAGGTCAAGTTGCTTCGGCGAGGGGCGTCCGATCTTGCGGCGCTGGTCCGTAACGGTCGACCGGGCAACCCCGAGCGTGCGGGTGATGCGGGCGATCGACCAGCCCTGCATGGTCATCTCCGTGATGGCGCGGCGACGACGGCGCATTTGTCCGCCAAGCGCAGGCGGGATGTCAAGGTAGCTGTCGGCGTAGCGTTTCACCAGTCTCCCTGCCGCTTCTTCACCGACCAGCTCAACGAGCCAATGACCTTCCTTCAGGTTCTTAGGGATGAAGATGCGGTGGCAGGCCTTCTCCCGGCCGAGCAACAACGCCGCACGCTCGCCGGCGACGTCCGCGATCTCGTTGAGAAGCGGAGAAAACCATGCACGTTCGGGAAGCTGCTCGCTCATCCGTCAACGTCTCCCAAGCCGAAGCGCTGTCTCGATCTCGATCTGGCGGGCAGTGAGGACCTTGAGGCGCTCCTCACGCTTGATCCGCGTGTGGGCATCGACACCGCCGCGCTGAAGACGCTTCAAGAGGTCCTCGCGCTCCTCTCGAATGGCGTTCAAGGTTTCCGTCTCGAAGAGGGGAAGGTGCGCGGCCGTGCCCATCACTTCGTGTCCTCCGGCCGGGCGGGCCACCGGGCTTTCAGGACGGTGACGACGACGGTTCCGGCTTCCCGTTCGGCGAGCACGAACTTGACGCGCTCGACGATGACTGTTGTCGCCCGCAGCTCGGCGCCGGTGGCGCACCGGCTGGCGATGTGCCGGCGCACGGCCTCCACGTCGAGGCCATGCGCACGCTCCAGATAGCGCAGGATGGCATGGTCGCTGACGTGGAGGGGCGTGGTCATGGCGTGCCGGCCTTCCTGGCGCCGCGCACGCGCGGGCCGAGCGCCTTCATCACGGCCTGCCAATCCCGGTCTGTCAGTTCGACGAGCATGGTGACGCGCCGCCCGATCGCAGCCGCAACCGCTTCGTCGAACCCCTTACGCACCATCAGGCTCGCGTCGGGCCGGATGATCCGCCACTGCGCCCAAGCCATCTTGGCGACATCGCTGGCCAGCCAATCGCAGCCCAGGTCCGTTCCGAACTGGACGCCGGCATCGCGCTTCATGCGCGCCTTCAGGGCCTCTATCACGGCGCGCGCATCGTCCGCATGGTGGACGAAGCGAATGCCGTCCAGATCCGTCTGGCGCTTCACGAAACCGATCAGCGCGGCGTCATCGCGATCCGGCACCACGCCAAGGTGCCATGCGGCGATCCACATGGCCTGGAGCTTTTTCGCATACCGGCCGGTGAGTTTGGCCGCGCCGTTCGCCCGGCGCTCGGCCGGCCTGAAACCGAGGCGGCGCAGTTCGGTGAGGACGGCGCTCTCCTGGTCGGCCGACATGAGCGACAGGCGGGACTGGCCGGTGACGCGGGCATAGAGCGCGCGCTTGTCGTCATCCTCGGTAATGCCGAGCTCGCGAAAGCCGGCATGGATGGCCTTGACGGACGAGGTCATGTGTCGCTCTCCCTCTGGTCCTCAAGCTGCAGCATCGGGGCCGGCAGGGCGAGCTGCGATTTCCTGGCGGCGGGCCGGGTGGCTTTCGGAGCAGGTTTCGCGGCTTCCCGCTGCTCGCGATCGATCTCGTCGAGCTGGCGCAGCAAGGAGGCCAGGTCGTACCGGTCGGATGCCTCCAGCTCGATCTTGATCGTCGCCTTCGCGCCCTTGGTCACGGCGGAATAGGATATCAGGCGCACGGCACCGTCGAAGTAGATCCCGGTCATCGGCTGTACCTCCCGAGGAGGACGCCAACAGCCACCTGAAGGCGGCGCCAGATACCGGCGCCGGATGGCAAGGAAACCGACATGACGAGCACGCCATCAACCGAGCCGGTCGTGCCGATCGCGCGCAGGTGCGCGGACGCATCCTGGTAATCGGTCGCGTGGACGTTGACGCCATATTCAAGTCCGCGATGGCGATAGGTGCAGACGAACTCCTTTGCGGCCTCAGCCATGATCGCCTCCGGCCTGGAAGGCTCCACTTGTTGCTGTGGTGGCGTTTTCCCGCGCCTCCTCGATCTCCAAGAGGCGTTCGGCCCCCTCGTAGGAGAAATCGGCCTCGATCAAGCGCGCATTGGAGCGCGTGACCATGGCGTCTTCAAAGCAAGGTGTCAGGTCCGCCTCTTCCTTGAGGCGAGAGATGATGCGCAAGCGCTCGGCGAAGATGGCTTTGGCGATGATGATCGTCAGGTTGTCCGAGACAGATGATCTGGCAAAGTTGGCGTGCGCTTCGGATGCCGCCTGCATGATGTCAGCGGGTATCGCGTCACTCATCGGCCTGACCTTTCGATTTGTTGGCGGCGGTATCGCCATAGCGGAAGGTGTCGATCGGGCCTCCGGTGGGCTCGCCGGTTTGCAGGTCGACAGTAGGAGATCCTTCCAGGCAGGCCGCATGGCAGATGCCCATCTCGATATCCGTCGCGCAGATATTGTCATCGAGAAGCGGCTCGGCGCAGATCGGACAGGTGTCTACGTCGGGATGGTCAATCATCGGCCTGACCTTTCGTGGCGCCGGGTCGCCCCTATTGCCAGGGCCTCTTCAATCGCGAGACGCAGGGCCTCACGAATGTCGGTGTGTGTACCGCGCGCCATGATCCACGACCCCGCTGGCCGCTTGAACCGAATTTCGGCGTACTGACCACCACCGAAACCGTAATCAACCCTTACCTCACCTAACTTGCTTGCCTCCTCCCACAGCCCGTCGAGTGTTTCGATTTTGAAGGCGGCACTTCTTGCTTGCATATTGAGAATTTGCATGGCGTTTGCCTCTTTACTGCTGGATCAGATTGTCTTTAACCACCGCACGACCGTCATGCGTCGCCTCCGGATGATTTGATGGGGGAGCCGACCGGTGCGGCCGGCATCGGCTGCCAAAACACGGGCGCTTCGTTGATGTCCTCCACGGGACTATCGCCCCATTCGTCCATCTTCGTTCCCGCCCACCACCATGTGCCGCCGTAAGCGGCAGCGTCGAAGTAGGCGGCGCTGACAACATACTGGTTGAACAGGTCCGCGAGCGGGCAAGCTATAAGGACTTCGCGCCCGTCTTTCGGCGCAGTGTCGATCGGTTGCCACGCTGGTGCGATGACGCCCGCCTTCCAGAGGTTCCACAAGATCGCGATCGCCTTCCCGTCCGCCCGGTTGTTGTAGTTCCCGGTCTCCCCGTGATGGCATTGCGTAAGATCGTTGTAGGTCTCCAGAAAATAGCGACCGTCATCATTCAGGCATTCTTCGGAGACCTTGTCGCGGAGCGCTACAAGAGCAGCGATATGTACATGGACGTCCGTCACAGCCCGGCCTCCTCAAGCAGTTCGGCCGCGCGCTCCGAAAGGTCCGGACGGAAGAAGCCGAGGCGAAGATCAAGGGGAGAGCTATAGCCACCCGGCTCATCCCGGCCGGTCACCAGCGGCGTGTCGACGCACGCCGCAAGGCACTCCGCCAGCCGGCGCTCCAGCGTGGCGACGATGGGAATGTCCGCCCCCATCTCCCCATCGATGGCGCGGTCGAGATCCTCACCGCCGATAATCAGGTTGGCATGGATGATGCCGGCGAAGACACCGCCGGCGGCGATATCGACGGCCCGGAACTGCCGGTTCCGGATATGTCGATAGCGCGCGGCGTCCTTGACGAGCTGCTCGTGCAGTTCGTCATGGCAGCGCGAGCAGATGTCTTCGTCCTGCCAGCAGAGCGGCTGGCCGTCGATTTTGATCCCGGGTTCGATGTTCGTGATGCCGCATTCACGGCAGCGGTAATCGGCTGTCATGTTCATTGCAGCCGCTCCCAAAGACGGTGAGCGATATCGGTCAGGTCGATGTCCGTAAGGGAGTGGCACCCGCATTCGCACGGCATCACCACAACGGCGTAGACCCGGCCCTTGCGCTCCAAGACGGTGCAGCCCTGCCGCTCGGCTTCCTCACGGATGCCGTCAAGCAGGTGCGCTTCGGTTGAAAACTGCCTCATGCTCCACCTGCCTGGCGCACGGCATCGGCGCGCGCCTCCTTGTTGAGCTGCGCAGCGGCGACGTAGGACGCGGCCGGGCAGACGTTCATCGGGATGATTTCGCCGTTGAGGTCGACCTGGAACTCGGCGGAGCACCGGTAGACGCAAATGGCGACCGGCGAGCCCTTGCCGCCGATCGTCTCGACACGGCCGGCGCCACAAACCGGGCACCGGGATTGCGAGAGCAGCTTGTCTGCGCGGACGATGCCGAGGGCGCGGGTCATGCCGCACCTGCCTTCCGCTGCTCGGCGGCGTGCTGTCCGCGCGCAAGCTTCAGGACGGTCGGGCCGATCTCGTTGATCGTCTCGGCATACAGCGTGCCCTCCTGGATCCAGCCCCAGCTACTCTCGTAGCTGGTGACCGGCGAGGGATGATAATGCCGTACGCAAACCTCGTACCGAACGATGAAGCCCGAGCGAGAGCGAAGGATCAGGGCATTCGCCCACTCGGCCGCGTCTTCCACCATGACGCCCTTCAACTCGGGAAGAGCGTCGAAGAGCGGATCGTTCGGATCGTCGGTATCCTCCCAAAGGCTGGTGAACCAATCCGGCGGGCTCTCCGGGTCGCCGATCATGCCGATCGGATAAATCCCGATGACCCGGGCCTCTTCCTCGAAAAGGGCGTGGTTGTAGCTGGCGTGGCTCATAGCTAGCGTCCCTCTTCGAGAGCTTCGTCCAAGGTGCGGCCGAGGGCGGGCAGTTCCTCATCCCGAAGGCGATCGCACTCGGCGACGACGGTCTGATCGACGTCGTCATAGGTCGAGGCGATTTCCTGAAGGATCAGTTCGATCTGGCCCATCCTGGCCATGCAAAAGGCATGAGCACGCTTGGACGTCCATTTGCCGCTCAGACGGCGTGACCCGAGTTTCCTGCGGTGTTTGGCCATCGTCCCGCCCTCACGCCTTCGCCAGGTCGATGGTCACGGCCTGCCAGGGCTCCTCCAGCGAGGAGCGCGTGTAGAACCGGACATATTCCTTTGAGCCGGTCACGCGTATGGAGGCACGGATGGCCTCCATGGCGCGGTTCCACCGGGCATCCTCGATCTCCAGGCGCAGTAACATGAACAGCTCGGCCTTGTTGATCTGGCCTTCCTTGTCGGTGTTGAAGGCCCTCGTGACGATCGACTGGATTTCCGGCCGGCTATCGGCCGACCATTCGTTCAGGCATTCGTCGATGAGGGTCTTGGCGATCTGGAGCTGCGGCCCGAAATCGATCTGGTCGGCTACCTGCACCTGGACGCGCATCAGGCCGTCGAAGGACTGATAGGTCTTGTTACCCTTCTTCCCGCCGATCGACGCGCCGTACTCCTGGGCAAGAAGCGCGTCGAAGCTGGAGATATCGCCCATGGTGTGATCGCGGAAGCGCGTGATCTGCGCGCTGAGATCAACGGCATAGGCGATGACCTTGCGGACCATCTCGTCTTCGAGCTTGTCCGCAGCCTTGATGTTGGCGACAGGCACCAGGTTGCCCTTGGCGTCATGCATGTATTCGCGGCCGTTCACCAGCGTGACGCCGGCTTCGGGCTTCTCTTCAAGGATGACTGTGTCCATGGTCATGGTCCTTCAGATTTTCGGGGAGAGGGCCCGGAAGGCGGTCACGTTGTCGCCACTGGCGACATCCGTGATGTCCGCCGCCGCCTTCCGGTTTCGGAGATCGTCGCGCCCGGCCGACAGGCGATGTTCGAGGATGCGGTTTTCCTCCTCGACTTCCTGGGCGAGCGCGACGGCCGTGTTGATTTTGTCGGTGATCTGCCGGGCCTCGCCGAATGGTACGGCTCGGCCGGTCAGGGAGCTTCGCTGGAGGACCGTGGCGACGGTCCTCCTCAGCTCTTTAAGATGGTCCGAGAGAAGGCGGTCGACGTTCACGACTTCCTCCCCTTGTCGGGATCGAACTTGACCACGGTGCTGGTAACGCCCTGGTCAAGCGCTGCCGCGATCTCGCGTTCCACCATGGTGCGAACGGACATCCCCGCTTCGTCGAACCGGTGAATGGCAAGCTCCTGTTCCATCAGGGTGGCGAGCTTCTGAGTGGCAGCAAGCTGGGTGACGACGGTATGCGCCAGAGAGGAGGGCATCGCCTTTCCCTCGGCCGTGTAGGGAAGGATCACCCTGATCACGTCGAAGATCGCGGTACTCAGTGTGGTGTCGCGCAGGGCAGAGATCATGCCAGCTCTCCCATGTCGCGATTGCGCCATGCGGCTGTCAGGTACTTCAGGGAAATATCCTCACCGGCGCCGAGAGCCTGCATCGCGGCTGCGCGGACAGTTCGGTCGATATTGCGCAAGGCGCCCGGCTTCGATGCGACGCCGATGAGGAACTTGACGCAATCGGCGTCTTCGATCCCCCATGCGTCGATCAGGAGGCGCGCATCTCCAACTGGATCGCGCTCTGAACGCAAACGCCGATCGAAGCGGGTCACGACCTGGGCACGGCTGGCGATCGAACCGCGATCCTTGAGGAACGCGGCGCCGGTGTCCTCGTTGCCGATCAGGGTAATGCCGCAGTTATAGTTGTCGACGAAGTGACGAAGCTGGTTGATCGCGTCGGGCACAAGGTTCTGTGCCTCGTCGATGATCAACAGGGTGCCGTCGCCGATACGTTGCAACTTCCTGCCGATGGCACGAACCAGACGCGCAGGATTATGTTCATGAACATCCAGCTCCGTCGCCAGCTCGACGAGGAGGCCATGAACGGTCTTCGTATGCGGGCTGACCGTCGCCATCCATGTATGAGGGCGGGTCGCGACGAAGTGGCGAGCGGCCGTGGTCTTACCGGCTCCCGATGGAAGCACAACCATGGTGAAGCCGGACGAGAGCTGCGAATAGAGCAGGACGTTGAAGATTTCAGCGCCGGTCGCGGTGCGAATGAACTTCGGCGAAACCGGAAGCGTGGCGGCAATCCCGGCACTCTCCTCCAGGGCATCGAGCCAATTGCTGATGTCATCGTTGGGGTTTTCGAGGAGGCCCGGATAATTCCCGTTCGACCACTGGTTAAAGGTGCCGTCTTTCACTCCGGAGCGCCGGGAGACTTCCGCTTTGTTCCAACCATGCTCTCTGGCCACGTCGATGACGCGGGAGAGGAGCTTGCGCCACCGTTCCACCTCGGCAGGGCCGTGCTTGTCCACGAACGCCTGTGTCGGCGTCGGGAAATTCCATTCGGGAATTGTGTTGATCGGCTTTTTCATCTAGGGTTCCTTTGCTTTGATTGTTGCGGGCCTCGTGCCCGCTATTTTTTTTGGGAACCGAACGCACTACTACTCGGCTCTATGCTTTCGACCGGACGCTGTACTCACCGGTCGATTTCCTTTCGGAAATGGCAGGATGGCGGCATCGCCGCCGGCAAGCCGGGCAAGGCCCCGGCTGAAGTTGTCTTCGAACTGCTGTTCGTCGATTTCGTCGACGGCGGTTGCGGGGGCGGCCTGCTGGCGCGTTATGAGACGCGTCACCTTCGGCCGCGTCGGCTTTGCCTTCGTCGCTTGGTCGCTTTCGCCACGGCCCATCAACTCCTTCAGCTGCAGATCGCTGAGGCGGCGGGCCGCGTCCTTCTGGACCTTGAGGGATTTGGCGAAATCGCTCTTCGCGCGCGCCGTCTCACGCGCCGCTGCCTGGCAATCGAACCCGGTCTTGTCGATGCAGGCCGCCTCGCAGATAAGACGCCCCTGCGGGTCATAGACCTTTACCGTTCCATGCAGATCGGACGGATCGAAGCGCACGGTCAGCTTCTTGCCGACCCACTGGTTCAACTCACGCGACCAGTAACGATTGCCAAAGAGGTGCACGGCACCATTCGGCTTGCGGGCCTTGATCGTTTCGGCCGTGAGCATCCAGAGCGAGCGCTGAATCGGACTTGCGAAACGGGGAGCGTTCAAGGGCTCGGCGAGGCTGGCGGCGAATGTCGCGTCGAAGCTCCGGCCCTTCGCTGTCTCCGTCTTGCGACCCTCGCGCGCATTGTGTTCGGCAATCCGGTCGGCGACATGTGTTTCGAGCTGGTCGAGCGGGACGGCCCATTCGCCGTAGTTTTCCGGCTTGTGCTCCGGGCTGCGACCGGTATAGGCCCCAGCCATGTCAGGATGCTTGGAGATTTCCTCGGCAAGGTCGCCCCAGCCGCGCTCGATCGGCTTCGACTGGCCGGAATAGGGTTTGACGAAGCGACCGTCGATGCCGAGCGTTTTCAAGAGGCCGGCGACCTCGTCTTCCGTGATCTTGAAACGGTTTCGCCGCTTCGCCCTGCCGGAGATTTTCTTGGACGCGAAGGCCTTGCCGTTGTCCATATAGAGGCGCTTGGGGATGCCATGGTCCTCGACCATGCGGCCGATTATGGTGCGAACGGCTTCCCAGGTCTCCGCCTCGGCAAGGGTCCAGGAGAGGATTTTCCGCGAATAGAGGTCCTGTGTCGCCATCAGGTAGACGCGCGTCGGCTTGTCCCGGCCCGGCAGCATGACATGCAGGTCGAGCTTGTGCCCGTCCGTGTTGGCGTATTCCATCGCCGCGAGATGGGCGACGGAGCGCTGTTGCGCGGGCAGGAGCTTCATCGCCTCTTCCTTGCCCTTGCGGGCGAGGATCTGCACGGCACGCGGGACCTTGATGTCCATGTGGCGGCGCAATGTCCGCTCGGCCGGAATGGGTGCCCATCCCTTTTTCTTGGCGACCTCCTTCATGCGACGATAGCAGGAGGAGAACTTGGGACCTTCCGGGCGAAGATAATCCGAAGCCAGCACGTCCCAGGCGTCGGGATGGCATTCCGCGGTCTTGATATCCTCGCCGTTCGCCGTGGCACTATCGGGAGCAAGGGCGGCAAGCCAGTCCTGGCGCGGCTTTCCCTCCACCTTCTGCCGCCATTCGTATAGCGAGCTGCGTGCGACGTCGAACTTGGTCTCGCAATAGCGCGCGGCCTGGGCGGCATTGATGCCTGCCGCTCGCATGCTCTCCCATGTGGTCAAAACATCCAGCCGCTTCTGGCACACGGCACGCTGGTCATCGGTGAGCGCTTCGAACCGCCTCCAAAGCAGGTTCGAAGCAGCCGTCTGCGGGATGTTCGGTGCGGCCTCGATGAAGGCAAGCTTCGATCGAGCGGCATCGGAAAGCAGAGAGACATGGTATTGGAACCCTCCGCCGCCTTCGCGGCCGGTAAGCTTCCGGCATCGCGAGGCATCCATTCGCCATCCCTCGCGGAAAACCACCTTGTCGAAGCCCTTGACGGTCGCGGGCAGGCCGGGCAGCTGCGCGGCGGCAAGCTCGGCGAGGCTGAACCACTCCTTCATGCGCGACCGCCCTTCTTCTCTGCCATCCAGGCGCGAATGTCGGCTTCGTTTTCGCGGCAGAACATCAGCGTGGCGCGCACCGCGTGGATGCGCTCCATCAGCATTTCTGCCTCGGCCTGCTTCATCCGGCCGGACTGCACTTCGCGGGGATAGACCCGTTCGCGCATCGCGATTTCCCGGTCGATCTCGGCGATCTGGCCGATGATGGAGATCTTGCCGGCCATCAGCCTTCACCCCGCCGAATGCGGACGGGCGTCGCCGTCAGTTTGCGGATTTCCGCGCCGATGGCGCGTTGCTCCTGGCGAAGGCGCTCGATTTCGGCAAGGCGCGCTTCGTCGCCCTGCAAGAGCAGGAGGCCGTCTTCCGAAACAATGACGTCCCAAAGCCAGACGGCGCCGGTGGCGCGCACAAAGGCCTTGAAGCGCACAAGGCTGATATCGTGCCCTTCCTTGCTTTCCGCCGTATAGGCGTCGAGCGAGGCCTTCGAGATCGAAGGCAGGCCGAGATAGGTCGCCATGCGCGCGGCGATCGTCGGGCGATCACAAGGGCACTCCCGAATGGCGCGCGCCATTTCGCGGCGAAGGCGGCTGCGAAAGCGGGCAATGTCTATGCGCTCGACGGGCGTCCGGCTCGGGAAGACCGGCTCGGCGAAGAAATCGGCCTGGGCGGGGTCTGGCTTCGTCATGCCGCTTCCGCCTCACGCTTGATGCTGGCCATCAGATTGCCAAGGCCCGCGTCCTGGTCGACACCGATATGGACGAGGAACTCCTGCCGTGTCTGTTCGCTCGCCCCGTCCCAGGCGGCGATCAGCTTGGCCAGCAATGCCGCCTGAGGATCGACGGCGGGCTTTTCCGGCTTCAGCCAGGAGAGCGCCAGCTTCAGATCCGGCTTTTCCTTCAGCGCGGCGGCAATGCGCAACTGGTCGTCGGCGGGCAGCTTCGCCAGCTTCAGGAGCTTCGACTGGTCGGTCTCGGCCTCGGTGCCTCGCACCGCCGCCCGCAGGGTCGGATGCAGGTTCTGGCCGATACGGGTCACATTAAAATATGTGCGCCTGCCGAAGCCGAGCCGCTCTTGGACGTGCTCTGACAGGTCGCGGCCAGGGGCGAAGACAAAAGTGCAATCGTTGCACTTTTCAGCGGAGTATTGTCCACGCTCGATCTTGCCGTGCTGCTTTTCCCAAAGCTCGCGGTATTTCATCACGAAGATTGCGCGGTCGAGCGCACTCAGCTCGTTGCGATAGAGGTTCTCGGCGATCTCCATCATCTGCGCCTCGGGGCCATCTGCCTCGACAACGAGCGCGTCCAGTTCCTCCCACCCGATGATATCGGCCGCGGCGCAGCGATGCCCGCCGACGATCAGGCTGAAGGGTGTCGCGCCCTTGTTCTTCGCCGGCGTGCGGCGCACCGTGATCGGCGATATCTGCCCGCGCGCCTCGAACGACGCGCCGATGGCGGCGGCCATGTCCATGTCCACCGGCCGCAGGCGGTCCCCACGGTAGAGGTCTTTCAGCTTCAGTCGGATAAGTTCGGCCATGCCTATGCGGCCTCCGCGTCTTCGGCGAGCGCCGTCATGAAATTGTCCTTGGCCCGCGCGGAAATCCGCTCGTAGGCCCGTTCGAAGACTGGCTCATACCGCCGCTGGTCGACCGTTCGGATCGACTGCAGCACCATGGCGCGGCCGACGCCGAGCAGCTTGGTCAACCGGCGGCGTGGGATACCGAACTCGTTGTTCAGGATGTGGATCGTGATCTGCCGGGCGAGCTTCGCATCGAACATCTCGACCGGCGGATTGATGAGATACCGGATCGGCAGGTGGTTGAAGTGCGACCGGCTGGCGCGGAAAGCGGCGCTGACCATGGCGGCCAGGCGCTCGTCTTCGGAATAGGGATTACGCATGACAAAAACTCCCTTTGGTTGTGCCGCACGACTCATGACAAGCTGGCGGTGCCAGGCGGGGAGGCAACCCGGCCTGGCACCTGTCATCCCCACGCGCGCGAACCACATGGAGACGATCGAAATGGACGAGGAAACGGACGAGCTGATCCTGGCGACGCAATCCATGTGCGACGGGCAGAACATGGCGATAGCGGCTATTGCTCTCGCGCTCATAGACAAGGGCGCTATTGACCGGGTGAGGCTGTTCGACATCATCGAAAGCCTCCACGGGATTTTGGCGGCTGATTATGTCGGCGCCCTTGGCGATATTGGTGACGCAGAGGTTGGCCTGTCGCGTCTGCGCGCATGGCTAGACGCTTCTGACTGGAAAGAGGGGAAGGTTGTGGAAGAGCTCCACAAACTAGAAGGCGCAGAGTTTCTCCGCAGCCAGCTGAAACTAGCAAATTCGAAACGTAGGAAGCCACCACCGAAGCAGGGAACTGATTGAAGGGGTCGAAATCGGAGACGTTCCCCATCACATCGCCCTCTGCAGCACGATAGCGAGTACCGCGAAGAGTGCCGCAAACGGCACCCCGCAAAGCAGCAACAGTTCCGCGCGCCGGCAGAACGCCGAGTGCGAAGGCACAAAAAGGACCACGTCGATTTTGGACGTGCTTTTCGCCCTATCGGCGCGCGCCGTCATCCGCGATTGTTCGGGTGTGGCGTCGGCGGAGCGGGTCTGACGGCCGGAACCGACGCAGGTTCTGCGGCACAAACCGCGAAAGGCCAGAGCAGCGTTCTTGTTGGCGCCACGCATCATGCCGCTGCCCCGCAGTCGGCCGCCTGCGCCTGGCGGCGCTCCCGCATCGTCGAGCGCTGATAGTTTTCCGCCGGCTGTGGTGATTTGCGGTGGCCGTCCGCATGATAGCGGGAGCGCCAGAGCAGGTGCGGGCGGCTCTGCAGGGCCGCCGCGATGGCACGCTCGCCGGCGGCGTTCGGCTCGCGAAGCGTCGTTCCCGCTGTGCCGCGCGGCAGATTGTAGAGGCGATCGACGTCGAGAAGGGAAAAGCCCGCAAGCGAAAGCTTGCTTTTGACACGATGAGCCTCTTCAAGGCGCGCGGCCGCGGCCTTGTCCGCATGACGGTCAGGGTGCATAAAAGTTCCTCGGTTTGAACGGGGAGGCTCTGCAAAGCCTCCTTTTTCAAGGGTGATTTGGTCCGTATTTATGGGAAAGGAGTATCGCAAAAAATTGCGATGGTAAATAGCTCCATCACAAAATTATGCGATACTGAGATCGCGTGGGAACCTTCGACTACGACGCAGTCTTCAGGCGCATCCTCAGTAAGAATTCCTGGGGAACCGAAGGGGAGTTAGCCAAAAAACTGGGTGTGGCCCCCAATACCTGGACGGCATATAAGAAAGGCAAGACATCGTTCGGGCTTCATGAGATCGCAAAAATTTGCGATACACTAGGAGTGGCGCCGCGTTGGCTTCTATTGGGAGAGGACGAGAAGGGGCAGGCCTCCCTCTACGACCGCGTTGAGCGCATCGTTTTAGAAGAGCATCTCGCGGCCAAGATAAAGCTGCCAGCAACGGCGTTGGCGAAGACCGCTTCCTACTATCTGGCTGGGCTAGAAGAGCGCTTGATCTCTAAGGACGATTGCGAGGAGGTCGATTTGCGATTGCGTCTTCTTCACAAGGAAGTTCGCATTGCTATCGAGAATGCACGTAGCGAGCCGGGCAAAGGGAAACACTCGGCTTGATGCTTGTTCAAGTCGACCACCCTATGCCTGTTCCTTAATGGGACGTTAAATTTGTGCGGCATGTTCTCAACCTGAAACTGTATGTGTGGTAAATCCGATTGATTAACGCGTATCACTGATGGAGGCGGTAAATGGGCTCGGGGGCGGTTTGGCTTGGCTTTGCAATGGTAAACTTCAGCCTATTCGGGGCGGCACTCGCGCGACGCTTCGGTAGGAACCCATGGGGATGGGGAATTCTCTGCCTGCTGCTCGCACTTCCGGGGATTGGGATACTTTGCATAGCGGGTCGCACTCAAGGGGCAAAGGATGCCAAACGCGATGACGCGGATAGCTGGCGCTGGTCCGCTTTGAAACTCGTTGATGAGGATATTAGGGCTGCGGCTGAGACTGCGGCTACCGTTAACCGCGAGCATCTTCTCTCGCAGGTCTACCTCGCTGCCGGGGATCGAAAATACCTGGATGCGGCTTTGCGCTTCGCCTTGGACGACGCCGCCGCCGCGAAGGCTGCGCGGGAGAGCCGACGAGGGCAGAGGAAATACTCCAACCAGATCGCGAACGCGCAATCGTGATCTGGCCGTTCTCCGGGGCCGATGGTAGGAACCTCAAGGCCCCTGAAAATACCGCGATTTTTCAAGGTTCCCCTATTTATTTCAATGATTTGGCATCGTTTGCGGCGCAAGGTTCCGCCTCAGGAGGAACCTCGAATTGGATTTTTCCGCATTTCCGGGGAGCCGCCGCCTTCGCCAGGCGCGCACGCCCCGCCACCGCCACTCTAGATTTTTCAATGGTTTGAAGAGGCTTCGAAGGCTTCTCGGCCGTTTTTGAGGCAGCGCTTGAAGCCAAGCCCGCTTTCACCCATACTTCGCACGCTCAAGGGTGTTTCCACCGAGCCAGCTGTCAAAAACGCTCCGCGCCCTGATCCGCCGTGCTCCCGCCGAAGCCCCTGATTTTTCGGCCTTTCTCGCCAGTTCCCGGCTATTCCCGGATATTCCCGCCTCGTCCGGATATATGTGTCGGACAACAACGGCTTCAATAGGGTCCATGGAAATCTATTGCTGTCCACTGACAGCCGCAATTTTTGGTGGTATCTTTCCGAGAAAATATCCCTATAAATCAATCTGATAGAAAACTTCGAAATTTACGCGGGATTTGAACCCGCAACCGTTGAAAATGCGAAAATCACCGAGGCGGAATGGTCGTCATTGGCTGTGGCCGGAGTTCGGTAGAAGAGTTGACGGGTGTATCAAAGTCAACCGACGGTCCCTGATCTGACAAAACGAGAGCGTCCTCATCTCGTCTTTCCACAGCCAGTTGTAGGGATCGTTTCGTCGAGAACAGCGGGGGCGGAGTATCTCTGATCAGGGAGGTCGCCTGCGTTCTGTCGGCTTGTATGAGGACAGCGACGAGAGTCTGCGAACAGATCATGCAAGGCAGCTTGCAGTTTCAGCTAGCAATACGGATAATGGTGAGACACCTTATCTAGTTGATAAGGCTAATCCGCTGTAGGCATGTCCGCCTTCCCACCGAGACAGGAACGTTGGTTCTGACTCTTTCAAGAGCCTAACCACAACGGCTGACTATCGCTTCGCATTTTCCTGGTTGATGGCGGAGTGTTGCAACGCATACCCGCATGATTGTCGCTAGGGCGATCCAATGAGAAGGCCGGGATCTTGCGATCCCGGCCTTCCGGCAGGCGTCACTTGGATCCCGGGGGAGGGAGACCTAGTGGGCCATGGCGATCTGTCCCTGCATGCTGAGCCCGTTGAGGGCGGCGTTCATGGCGATGGCGGTGACCGCGCCCATGATGACGGGGGAGTGGAACACCACCTGCGACCAGTCCGGCATGAACTGGAAGAAGTCCGGCTTGACGATGGTGATCATCGCCATGGCGACGCTCAAGCCCACCACCATGAAGTTGTTGAAGGTCGTGTCGAAGTCGATCTTCTGCAGGGTCTTCATGCCGACGACGACCAGCGTGCCGAACATCACGAACCCCGCGCCGCCGACCACGGGCTTGGGCAGCGAGGCGATGGCCGTCGCCAGCACCGGCGACAGGCCGAGCACGATGAGGAACCCGCCGGCCAGCGCTACGGTCCAGCGGCTGCGCATGCCCGTGATGTTCACCAGCGCGACGTTTTCCGAGAAGGCGGTATAGGGGAACGAGTTCAGCATGCCGCCGAGCATCGTCGACAGGCCGTCGGCCCGAAGCAGGTCGGCGATGGTGCGCTCCGTCGCGGGCCGGCCGACCATCTCGCCGACGGCGATCGTGTCGCCGACGGATTCCACCCACGTGATGGCGACGACGAGGCACATCGTCAGGACGGGCACGAGATGGAAGGTCGGCATTCCGAAGTGGAAGGGCGTGACGATTGCGACCGGCGCCGCATCCTTGACCGCGCTGAAATCGAGCATGCCCATAACGGCGGCGAAGACGACCCCGACGACCAGGCCGAGGAAGACCGAAATGTTCTTCACGAAGCCGCGGCCGAACATGTTCAGGAGAACGATGACGGCGAGCACGAGGAAGGCGAGGCCGATATAGGCGGGCCGGCCCGCATCCGGCATGAAACCGCCCGCGGCATATTGGATCGCGACCGGCAGCAGGCTGAGCCCCATCACCGTCAGCACCGCGCCGACGACGACGGGCGGGAAGGCCCTGACGATGTAGCGGCCGCGCGGCGCCATGAAGATGGCGAAGAGCCCCGCCGCGATGACCGCGCCGTAGACGGCCTGCAGGCCGGCATTGGGGCCATCCGCAAGGATTGCCGGATTGTTGCCGATGGCGATGACCGGCGAGATCGCGGCGAAGGTGATGCCCTGCATCAGCGGCATGCGCACGCCGAAGCGCCAGAAGCCGACGGTCTGGATCAACGTGGCGAGGCCGCAGGTGATGAGGTCGGCCTGGATCAGATAGGCGATCTGGGCCTGCGTGAGGTTGAGGGCGCCGCCGATGATGAAGGGTACGGCAATGGCGCCGGTATACATGACGAGCACGTGCTGGAGCGCGAACACCGCCATGCGGGCGGCAGGATCTCATCGACGGGATGGACATGCCGTGCAGTCTCGTTGGCGCCGGCCGCAGCCGCGCCATGGTCCGCTTGTCGGGACATGGGCTGAACTCCTGAAGGGAAAGGAAAGGGCGACGGCGTCCGGCGTTTACCAGAAGCCTTCGTGGGCTTTCGCGATCTCTCCTTCAAGCGTCGGAACGGGGCCGACGACCGCCACCCGGCGCTGCCCGGCGTCGAAAATGTGCTCGCAGGGCATGTCCATTGTCAGGTTTTCCGGATTGTCGCCGGTCAGTTCCGCAAGGTGTTTTTCCGTCATGCCGTAGACGAGCCGGCCGATGCCTGCCCAATAGGTGCCGCCCGCGCACATGCGGCACGGCTCCACCGAGGTGACGAGCGTGCATTCGGCGAGGAATTCCGGCGAATAGGCCTTGGCGGCGTCGCGCGCGAGGTTCATCTCCGCGTGGCTGGCGCCCTTGTCGTCCTTGAACGTGTTGTCGGAGATCAGGAGCACCGCTCCATCCGGCCCCGCCAGTAGCACGCCGAATGGGTGGTTGCCCGCCGCCCGGCTTTCCTCCGCGATCTTCATCGTCTCGCGCAGATTGCGCAGGTCGATGTCCGTTGCCTGTCCCTTGTTCTGTCTGTCGAGCATTCGTCACTCCTCCTGAACGCTTAAAACTCCCGGGATCAGAGTGCGCGAGAAGGGGGCTTGCGCCAATTTGAATGAATTGCGCATAGCGTGCGAAAAAACTGCACAGGGAGATTGTTGTGTCAGCGTTTTCGCGGGAGTTCTTCACCTTCGTGGAAGTGGCGCGCGAGCGCTCCATCCGCCGCGCAGCGGAAAAGCTCAATCTTTCGGCCTCCGCCCTCAGCCGCCAGATGTAGATCCTCGAACAGACTTTCGGTGCGCGATTGTTCGTGCGCATGCCGCAGGGCGTGCAATTGACGGAACAGGGGCAGGCGCTGCTGGCGCAGGCCGAGCGTTGGCTGGATGACGAAAGCGCGCTGCAGGCCGGTGGCAACGCGGCCGGCACGCTGCGGCTCGGCGTCATGGAATGCCTTGTGCCCTACATTCTGCCGGGGCTGGAGGCGGAGACGGGGCCGTCCACGCTGAAGGTCTCGGTGGGGGATACCGGCACGCTGGTCAGCCAGCTCTGCCGCAACGAGATCGATGCGCTCCTCGCCTTCAACGTGCCGCGCCTGCCCGAGCTTCGGGTCTATGACGAGCGGAGCTACAACCTCGGAGTGGTCTATGCACTGGCACTTGCGCCCTCGGGCAAGCCGCCGCTCCGCATCGAAAACTGCCTCGGCCGGCCGCTCTGCTTGCCCAATACCAGCCTTTCAGTCTGGCCGCGGCTCGATGCGGAGGTCTACCGCATTCATGCCGAGCCGCATATCGCGCTGAGGAGCAATTCCATCGCCCTCATCATGGAATATGTCGCGGCAGGCAAGGGCATCAGCTTCCTAACCTGACTGGACGCGGCGGCGGGCGTCGCCGAGGGGCGCTTCCTGTTCGCGCGGCTCGCAAACCGCCGCCTGTCGGAAAAGCTCTATCTCTGCGCGGCGGCCAATGCCCCGCCCAGGCCCTTCCAGGCGGCGCGCACCCGCGCGCTCTTCCGCCGCGTTCCTCAGTCCCCGCAAACGGAGTCTGGAAGCAGTGAGAGCTTTCTCGAGGGTGAACATGGCCTTCACCAACGCAACGAGTTGTGACCTATCGGGCTAACCGTCCTTATCCCATCAACGCCTTTAAGGGTATAGATAAGAATCTAGACGTGCGCCGCGTGACGCGGCGCGCATTATGATTAGAGGCTGCTGCCACTTTTTCAGCGACGTCAGTCGGAACCCATTTCGACAAGAGGTCCTTGTTCTCTGCGAGGAAGTGTTTCGCGCCTTCTTCACCCGCAGCTTGGTTTTCCGTTTGCCACGCCAAGAGCTTACTGACAGTTTCGTTGCTCCAGCCGCGCGTGATGAAATACGCCATAACCTCCGGGCTCGTCCAGTCTGCGAACGCCTTTGTCTGTGCGATCGATGTCAGTCGGCACGATGGAGCTTCGCGGAAGCCGCGGATCGTGCCCCTGGCTTCCTCATCCGTTCGAAACCTTTCCGGTCTCGATGGCTCGTGAGGAGGGCCGCATGGAGCGTTCAGATCGACACGGCACTTCCTCCTTCTGATCGACGATAGCGGTGCTGAAGGAGAGGGGTGATCGCGTCGTCTTTCTGTGAACCATCAACATAATCGCTTTTCGCCTGGTTCCTTTCAGCCTAGGTTGCCGGGGAAAGGCCATGGAATCCATGGACTTTCGTGCGATTCTGCCTGGGGAGGACACATGAACCCGACTGAGCCCGTCTACGGGACGGTGACGCTGCTGCTGATCGCGGCGGCCGCCGTTGCGCTGCTTCTTCTGCTCATCCTGCGGTTCCGCCTGCATGCTTTCGTCGCGCTCGTGCTGGTCAGCCTGCTGACCGCGCTGGTCACGGGCATCTCCTTCCAGGACGTGGTTCCGACGCTCTTGCAGGGCTTCGGCTCGACGCTCGCCTCGGTCGCGCTCCTGGTCGGCTTCGGCGCGATGATCGGGCGGATGCTGGAGGTTTCAGGCGGCGCGCAGGTGCTTGCCGACCGGCTGATCGGGCAATTCGGCCATGATCGCGCGCCTTTCGCACTCGGCGTTGCCTCGCTGCTGTTCGGCTTTCCGATCTTCTTCGACGCTGGTCTCGTGGTGATGCTGCCGATCATCTTCAGCGTCGCCCATCGTTTCGGCGGCTCGGTGCTGCTTTATGCTCTGCCATCGGCGGGTGCCTTCGCGGTCATGCACGCCTTCCTGCCGCCCCACCCGGGTCCGGTCGCCGCGGGCGAACTGCTGGGAGCCGATATCGGCCTTCTGGTGCTGGTCGGCCTCGTCGTCGCCCTGCCGACCTGGTATCTGGGCAGCTATCTCTTCGGCCTTTGGGCCGGCAAGCGTTTCGAGCTGCCGGTGCCGGAACTTCTCGGTTCGCTCAGCGAGACGGCGCACGACCGCGAACCGCCGTCCTTCGGCAAGGTGATGCTCGTGCTCCTGCTGCCGCTGGCGCTGATCTTCCTCAATACCGGCCTCGGCACGCTGGTGAGCGCCAAGGTGATCGACGGCGATGCTTTGTGGGTGAGCATCCTGCGCATGGCCGGGCAGACGCCGGTCGCGCTACTCATCACCGTGCTCGTCGGCATGTGGATGCTCAGCGGTCAGCGTACGCTCAAGGACATGGAAAAATTGATGGATGGGGCCCTCGGACCGGTTTGCGCCATCATCCTGGTGACCGGGGCCGGCGGCATGTTCGGCGGCGTGCTGCGCGCAAGCGGCATCGGCCAGGCACTCGCCGGCAGCCTGGAGGCGGTCGGCATGCCGCTGATCGTCGCCGCCTTCCTCATCTCCACCGCGCTGCGCGTGGCGCAGGGCTCGGCCACCGTGGCGTTGACCACGACGGCGGGCTTGCTCGCGCCCACCGTCGCCGCGACGACGGGGCTGAGCTCCTTCGACCTGTGCTTCCTCGTCATCGCCATCGCCTGCGGCGCGACGGTGCTCAGCCATGTCAACGATTCCGGCTTCTGGCTGGTCGGCCGCTTCCTCCAGATGGACGAACGGACCACGC
The DNA here is from genome assembly GCF_945994535.1 of Shinella sp. WSC3-e. Taxonomy (NCBI): domain Bacteria; kingdom Pseudomonadati; phylum Pseudomonadota; class Alphaproteobacteria; order Hyphomicrobiales; family Rhizobiaceae; genus Shinella; species Shinella sp. WSC3-e. Next base: position 2,809,299 of record NZ_OZ000530.1, on the reverse strand, counting down.
TCCAGACCTGGACGGTGATGGAAACCCTGCTCGGCGTCATCGGCTTCGCCTTCGCCCTTGTCGGATGGTGGATACTATGAGCGGAGAGCTGCACCATATCGTGGTGATGGGCGTTTCCGGCAGCGGCAAGACCACCGTCGGGGAGGCGCTTGCCGAAAGGCTCGGCTGGCGTTTCATCGAGGGCGACAGCTTCCATCCGCCGGAGAACGTGGCCAAGATGTCGGCCGGGATTCCGCTCGACGACAACGATCGTGCTCCATGGCTGAAGGCGCTGGCGGCGGAGATTGCCAGGGATGAGGCGGCCGGCCGGCCCTCCGTGGTCGGATGCTCCGCGCTGAAGCGCGCCTATCGCAATATCCTGCGCAGCGGAGCGCCACGGGTGCGCTTCGTGCATGTCCACGGTGATCGCGCCGTGCTGGCCGATCGGCTTTCGCACCGCGCCGGGCACTTCTTCCCTGCCTCCCTGCTCGACTCGCAGCTTGCTGCGCTCGAACCGCTTGGCCCGGATGAGGACGGCGTGATCGTCGACGTGGCGCTTTCGACCACTGAACAGATCGACCTCGCAATGCGGGAGCTCGGCTACTGACACGGCTTCGGCAGGCTGAGTGAGCGGTGGGGCAACCTTTATATAGAACCCATCTCCACCGCGACACGGCGCAATTGCTCCAGAAACATTGACTGTAGCCCGCTCGGCAACCAGTTCTCGCGCATGGTGATGCCGATCGTGCGCATTCCGAGCCGTTGCCGCACATCTTCGCTGACGGGGATGCAATGCAAGAGCCCCTCCCGTTCTTCGACGGCGATCTGGCGGCGGGAGAGCATGGACAGGCGGTCGCTTTCCATGATGATGGCGCGGGTGAGAACAAGGGAGCTTGTTTCTATGCTGGTTCGCGGGGGTGAGGGGCATTTCTCGAAGAGGGCATCGAATGCGGCGCGAATGGGAGTTCCGGGCCGCTGCGCGACCCATTCCTGCCATGCGAGGTCGTCCAACGATGCGCCTCTCGCGCCGCTGGACAGAAGAGGATGGTTCGTCCGGCCCACGATGGCATACGGATCGTCGAACAGGGCTTCGGTCTTCAGGCCCGAAAGTTCGCTTCCCGAGCGCAGCGCACCGATCAGGATGTCGCTTGCCCCCATCCGCAACTGCTGGGACAGGAGCTCGTAGGAACCGTCCACCACTTCGATCTTCGCGTTCGGATGGGCGGCCAGCAAGGAGTTGATCGCCCGGCCGAGCAGCAGCGTGCGGGCAAGCGGCAGGCTGGCGATCTTGATCCGGCCTTCCATGCGGCCCTCGAGCTCGCGCAGCTCATCGACCGCCTGCTCAAGTTCGGTCAGTGCCACGCGCCAGCGCATCGCGAGGCGGCGGCCGATCGCGTTCGGGGCCACGCCGCTCGGGCCGCGCATGAGGATCGCCCTGCCCACATTGGCCTGCAGCTCGTGAAGCGTCCGGTGCAGCGCCCCCGGCGAGCCGCCTCCGCTGCGGGCCGCTTCGGTGATCGAGCCGCTGGCGGCCAGCGTGATCAGCGCCTCGATCTGGCGAAAGGTGATGCGGACCATGCCCTTCGAGATCAGGGCAGGATCGCGCTGGGAACTCTGGCCCAGTGCCTCGGCCAAGGCCGAGGACAGCTGCTCTTCCATGCGGCGCAGCCGGGCGAGAAGCACCTCGCCCGCGGCCGTCGGCTCGCTGCCGGCGGCGTAACGGTTCAGAAGCCTGGCGCCGAAGCGCTGCTCGATGCCGGCGAGCGCAACGGAGACGGAAGGCTGCGAGACGTTCAGCCCGGCCGCCGCCCTGTTGAGGCTGCCGCTCTCGCAGACCTGCATGAAGAGCCGAAGATGACGGATATTGAGACCTGAAACGTTCATGGCGTTCGGAATCTAATTCAAAAAAAACTATAACACGCTTCGGCTTTGGTATTAGCATCGGAACACCGGTTGATGCCAGTCTCCGCGCTGTAAAGTGGAGGAGCATGGATATGCATCAGAAGACCGGGCTTGTTGTCAGCGCCCATTCCGCCGATTTCGTCTGGCGGGCCGGCGGCGCAATCGCGGCCCACGCAAAGCAGGGTTACGCCGTCACCGTTGTCTGCCTTTCGTTCGGGGAACGGGGCGAATCGGCCAAGCTCTGGCGCAAGCCGGGCATGATGCTCGACGTGGTGAAGGCCGACCGTCGCCGTGAGGCGGAAAACGCTGCAAAGGCGCTCGGTGTCCACGATATCCAGTTCTACGATCTCGGCGATTATCCCATGCAGGTCACGCCGGAGGCATTCGACAGGCTAGTGGATCTCTATCGCGCCGTCCGGCCGGAATTCATGCTGACCCATTCGCGTCAGGATCCCTACAACTTCGATCACCCGATGGCGACCGAGTTTGCGCAGCATGCGCGCGTCATCGCCCAGGCGCATGGCCACAAGTCGGGGGAGCCCGTCCTTGGTGCGCCGCCGGTCTATCTCTTCGAGCCGCACCAGCCGGAACAGTGCAACTGGAAGCCAAATTTCCTTCTCGATATCAGCGATGTCTGGGAGAGGAAGCTGGCGGCGATCAAATGCATGGAAGGGCAGGAGCATCTTTGGGAATATTATACCCGGGTCGCTCTCCAGCGCGGCGTTCAGGCTTCGCGCAACTCCGACTACAAGATCACCTATGGCGAAGCCTATGAGGCCGTCTTCCCGCATGTCACCGGCACGCTGGGGCATGGAGCACTGGCATGAACGTCGTGCACCGGAACATTGATCGGGCGCCGCTCGATGTCGTCAACGCGCTGTCGGAATGCGGTGTCGCGACCGTACACGAGGCCATGGGGCGCGTCGGGCTGATGCAGTCCCATATGCGGCCGATCTGGCGCGGCGCGCGGGTCGCCGGCACGGCGGTGACGGTCTCGATCCCGCCGGCGGACAACTGGATGATCCATGTGGCGGTGGAACAGTGCCGGGAGGGCGACATTCTCGTGGTCGCCCCGACCTCGCTGTGCGATGCCGGCTATTTCGGTGAATTGCTCGCGACATCGCTCAAGGTGCGCGGCGTGCGTGGCCTGGTGATCGAAGCCGGCGTGCGGGACATCGCCGAGCTTGAGGAGATGGGCTTTCCCGTCTGGTCGCGTTTCGTCTCCGCGCAGGGCACGGTCAAGGCGACGCTCGGCTCCGTCAATGTTCCGATCGTGTGCGCCGGCGCCGCCATCGCGCCTGGCGATGTCATCATAGCGGACGATGACGGCGTGATGGTCGTGCCGAAGGCCGAGGCGCAAACCGCGCTTGAGGCATCACGGGCAAGGCTGGACAAGGAGCGGCAGACCCGGGCACGGCTCGCCGCAGGCGAGCTGGGCCTGGATATCTACAGGATGCGGGAGGCTTTGGCCGCAAAGGGGCTGACCTACATCGATTGATCGAAGGCCGGGAAGGTGGAGGAACCTTTCCCGCACGGGAGGACGAATGACCACGATTGCTTTCATCGGCTTCGGCGAGGCGGCACAGTCCATCGCCGGCGGCCTTGGTGGCCGAAATGCCGCGCGGCTTGCCGCCTATGACCTGCGCTTCAAGGATCCGGCAGCCTCTGCCGTCCTGCGCGATATCGCAGCGCAACGCGGCGTGGAGCCGCTTGACGATATTGCCGGCATTGCTTCGGCGGATGTTGTGCTGTCGCTCGTCGTCGGTGCGGCGACCAGGGCCGTTGCCACATCGGCGGCGCCGCATCTTTCGGAGCAGGCGATCTTCATCGATCTCAATTCCGTCGGTCCGGATACCAAGGCGCTCGCCGCCAGGGAAATAGCGGCCGGCAAGGGAAGCTTCGTCGAGGGCGCCGTCATGGCCCGCGTGCCGCCCTATGCGGAGAAGGTGCCGATCCTGGTTGCCGGCAAACGCGCGGGCGAGATCGCCGACCGCCTCAATGCGCTCGGCATGAACCTTGAGGCCGTCGGGGATACGCCCGGCCAGGCCTCGTCGCTCAAGATGATCCGGTCGGTGATGATCAAGGGCGTGGAAGCGCTGCTGATCGAGGCGCTTTCCTCGGCGGAGCGCGCCGGCGTCACCGAGCGCATCCTGGATTCCGTCGGAGAAACCTTTCCCGGGCTCGACTGGCGCCAGGTCGCGGACTACTACCTGTCGCGAACTTTCGAACACGGTGCGCGTCGCGTGACCGAGATGACCGAGGCGGCCGAGACGATCGAATCCTTCGGTCTGAAGGCACCCATGTCGCGGGCCGCCTGCGAGACCATAGCTGCCGCCCATGCGGCGATGAAGGATCAGGGCCTTGCCGTGACGGACGGATATCGCGGTTTCGTGCCCGTGCTGGCACGCCGCCTGGCAGGGGATCTCTGAGATGGACGGCATTCTTCAGTCGCTCGGCGTCATCTTCAGCTTCTCCGGCCTGGCGGTCCTCATCGCCGGGGCGTTGCTCGGCATCGTCATCGGCGCCTTGCCGGGCCTCGGCCCGTCGATCGGGCTGAGCCTTCTCATCCCCTTCACCTACAATCTCGGCCCCGAGCTCAGCATGCTGATGATGATCTCGCTCTACACTTCGGCCGAGTATGGCGGGTCGATCAGCGCGATCCTGCTCTCGACACCCGGCACGGCGGCCGCTGCCGCCACCGCCATCGACGGCTACGCCATGGCGCGCAAGGGCAAGGCGAACGAGGCCATATCGATCTCGCTAACCGCGTCCACGGTGGGCGGTGTCTTCGGTGGTCTGGCCCTGCTGTTGCTGGCGATGCCGCTGGCGGCGCTTGCCCTCAGGTTCGGCCCGGCCGGCTATTTCGCGGTCGGCGTGTTCGGCCTCACGTCGGTTGCCGCGCTGTCCGGCGGCTCGCTGGTCAAGGGTCTCGTCTGCGCGGCCTTCGGCCTCGCGCTTGCGACGATCGGCATCGATCCCATCGCCGGCACGCCGCGTTTCACCTTCGGCCTGTTCGAGCTTTATGAAGGCGTGCCGTTCCTCGCCGCGCTCATCGGTCTCTTCGCCGTGTCGGAGGCGCTGGTGATGATCGAAACCCGCGTGGCGGCAGCCCCTGTCATCAAGGACAAGGTCGGCCACGTCTTCATGTCCGGCGCGCTGTGGAAGGAAACCTGGCGCTCCATGCTGTCGGGTTCGGTCATCGGCACCCTGCTCGGCATCCTGCCCGGCGTCGGTGGCAACATCGCCTGTTGGGTCGCCCGCGATTATGCCCGGGCGCGTGATCCCCACCCCGAGGAATATGGCCACGGCTCCGCAAACGGCATCGCCGCGCCCGAGGCCTCCAACAATGCGACCGTCGGCGGTGCGCTCGTCCCGCTGCTCGCGCTTGGCGTGCCGGGGTCTCCGACGACCGCCATCATGGTCGGCGCCCTCATCATGCACGGCCTTCATCCCGGCCCGCAGCTCTTCACGGAAGCACCCTCGCTGGTCTATGCGATCCTCTTCGGCACGATCATCGCCTCCCTGGTGCAATACGCCGCGGGCTCGCTGTTCCTGCCGCTGATGGCGCGGGTGATGCGCCTGCCGGATGCGGTCATCGCCGTCGGCATCATGGCCTTTGCGGTGCTCGGCGCCTTCGCCATCCGCAACCTGATGTTCGACGTCTATCTGATGCTCGGCTTCGGCGTTGTCGGCTATCTCATGAAGAAGCTGCGTTTCCCGGTCGCCCCGATCATCCTGGCGATGGTGCTCGGCTACCTCGTGGAGTCCAACTATCGCACGGCGCTGGTCTCCTCGCAGGGCGACTACATGATTTTCATCACCGACCCGGTCAGCCTGCTGTTCCTCGTCCTCAGCCTCGTCAGCCTGCTGACGCCGCTTTGGCGCCGGCTCCAGGCCCGGCGCATGCGCCGGATCGAGGAAGCAGAAGGCGACGTCGCCCGCTAGGCAAGAATTCAACTGGAGGAGAAAAAGATATGACGATTAACAGAAGAACATTCGGCGCACGCCTGGCAGGCGCTGCCCTGGGAGTGGCGCTCGCCCTTTCGAGCGTCGCCCTGCCGGCCCCGGCCATGGCGGCGGATTTCCCGGAAAAGACGGTGACGCTGGTGGTCTGGGCGGGTGCTGGAGGCGCGCTCGATACCTATGGCCGCAAGCTTGCGGAACTTCTGGAAAAGGAGTCCGGCTGGACCGTCAAGGTCGACAATCGGCCGGGCGGCAGCGGTGCGGTCGGCGTTTCCCAGATCATGACCCAGCCGGCGGATGGCTACAACATCCTGGTGTTCACCGGCACGCTGACCTTCGGCATCGCCCAGGGCCTCATTCCCTTCGAGCTCAAGGACTTCCGCATGCTGCGCGCCATGCAGTCGGAGCCGTCCTCGCTGGCCGTGCTGTCCGACAGTCCGTTCAAGTCGGTCGACGACTTCGTCAAGTACATGAAGGAGAACCCGAGCGGGCTGAAGGTCGGCGGCCATGCGCCCGGCGGCTTCCACCAGTACATGCTGTACCAGCTGATGAAGGCGGGCGGCTTCGAAAGCGGCTGGATTCCGCACGACGCCTCCGGCAAGGTGACGCTCGCCCTGCTCGGCAAGCATATCGATGCCGCCATGATGACACCGTCGACCGGCCTTGCGCAGGTGAAGAACGGCGAGATCAAGCTGCTCGGCATTTCCACCGACAAGCGCAGCGAATTCCTGCCCGACGTTCCGACCTTCAAGGAACTGGGCTACGACATCGAAGGCGCCGTGTGGCGCGGCATCGCCGTGAAGGCCGGAACGCCCGATGACGTGGCCGCCGCCATTCAGGCTGCGGTGGACAAGGTCACGGCTTCCGAGGACTGGGAGAAGTTCCAGACCGAGCAGTTCCAGGACAGCCCGGACTGGAAGGAGGAGGAGTTCACCAGAAGGGCGGAGAGCGACCTCACCAACCAGCTCGAATTCCTCAAGGCGAACGGACTGGCGCAATGACAGGCCACGCTTCAGCCGTTTCGGGCTCCGGTCTCTCCCCCGCCTCAGGGGGAGGGAAACCCCGCAAACATTTCTGGCAGAACCTCATCGCGGCCTGTGTTTCGCTGGGCTGGAATGCGAGCTTCTTTGCCATGAGCCTCGCGCTTCCGGCCGGGCACTCGCGGGGGGATGTGGGCCCGGGTGCGCTCCCGATGGAGATTGCCATCTTCGGCATGGTCGTTTCGGCGATCTACTTCGTGCAGGTGCTGCGTGGCCATGCTCTCGGTGGCGCGGACGAAAAGGTGGATGTGGCGCGTGTCGCGTGCCTGCTCGGTCTTTTTGTCGCCGTGGCGCTCAGCGCGAACTGGATCGGCCTGGCGCTCGGTCTCGGCGTCGGCTCCGGCGTTGCGACCTTGCTCTTTCCGGGAACGAGGCCGCTGGTGCGCGCGGTCGCAACCGGCATCGGTTTCTGGGCGATTGCCTATGTGCTGTTCGGCATGCTGCTCGAGCTTCCGCTGCCCTGACCTGAAACGCTATCGATTGGAGTGAACGACATGACCGCGGATGGCATCCCGTGCATGATGATGAGGGGCGGCACGTCGAAGGGCGCTTATTTTCTCGCTGACGATCTGCCTGCCGATCCTGCGGAGCGGGACCGGCTGCTGCTGCGTATCATGGGCTCGCCGGATCCGCGCCAGATCGACGGCATCGGCGGGGCCGATCCGCTGACGAGCAAGGTCGCCGTCATACGGGCATCGGCCCGGCCGGGCTTCGACGTAGACTTCCTCTTCCTCCAGGTCTTCGTCGACCAGGCGCTGGTGAGCGATAGCCAGAACTGCGGCAATATCCTTGCCGGGGTCGGAGCCTTTGCGGTCGAGCGGGGTCTCGTCCGGCCGGCCGAAGGCGAAACGTCCATTCGTATCTATATGGAAAACACCGCGCAGTCGGCCGTCGCGCGCATAACGACCCGCAACGGTCGCCCGGTCTATGCGGGCGAGGCGCGTATCGATGGTGTGCCGACACCTGCGGCCCCCGTTTACCTCACCTTCACCGATGCCGCCGGTTCGAGCTGCGGTGCGCTGCTGCCGACCGGGTCTGCGGCAACGGAGATCGAGGGTATCGCCTGCACGCTGATCGACAACGGCATGCCGGTCGTCGTGATGCGCGCGGCGGATTTCGGCCTGACCGGCTATGAAAGCCGCGAGGAGCTGGAGGCGAACGATGCCGTCAAGGCGCGTATCGAACGCATCCGGCTCATTGCCGGTCCATTGATGAACCTCGGTGACGTCGCGAAGAAGTCCGTGCCCAAGATGACGCTCGTCGCCCCGCCGACGGCGAGCGGGGCCATCATGACGCGCAGCTTCATTCCCCACCGCGTCCATGCCTCCATTGGCGTCTTCGGAGCGCTGAGCGTAGCGACCGCGTGCATGTTTCCGGAAAGCCCGGCGGCGTCATTAGCTTCCTTGCCGGCCGGTGAAGACAAGAGCGTCTCCGTCGAGCATCCGACAGGCAGAATGGACATTCTCCTGCGGCTTGACAGCAACGCACCTGACGGGTTGGGGGAGTGCTCTTTCCTGCGAACGGCCAGAAAGCTGTTCGACGGACGGGTATTCACCGAATAAAGCCCACCTTCAGGACGAAACCCCGCTATACAGCTCGGCATAACTCTCGCGCAGCACGTTCTTCTGCACCTTGCCCATCGTGTTGCGCGGCAGGTCCTCGACGAAGAGCACGCGCTTGGGCTGCTTGTAGCGCGCCAGCCGGTCCTTCAGCCCGTCGAGCACCGCCTGCTCGTCGATGGCCGCGCCCTTCTGGCGCACCACGACGGCCGTCACGCCCTCGCCGAAATCGGGATGGGGCACGCCGATGACCGCGCTCTCGACGATGCCGGGCATGCCGTCGATCTCGGTTTCCACCTCCTTCGGATAGATGTTGTAGCCGCCGGAAATGACGAGGTCCTTGCCGCGTCCGACGATGTGCACGTAGCCGCGCGCGTCGATCAGGCCGAGATCGCCGGTGATGAAGAAGCCGTCCGCACGGAACTCCGCCGCCGTCTTCTCCGGCATGCGCCAGTAGCCCTTGAAGACGTTCGGCCCCTTCACCTCGATCATGCCGGTCTCGCCGTCCGGCAGGGGCCTGCCGGTCTCCGGCTCGGTGACGCGCAGCGACACGCCGGGCAGCGGGAAGCCCACCGTGCCGGCAATGCGATCGCCATCATAGGGGTTGGAGGTGTTCATGTTGGTCTCGGTCATGCCATAGCGCTCCAGGATGGCATGGCCGGTCTTTTCCGAGAAGCTGCGATGGGTTTCGGCGAGCAGCGGCGCGGAGCCGGAGACGAAGAGCCGCATGCCGGCCGTTGCCGCCGGCGTCAGGCCGGGATGCTGCACGAGGCGGACATAGAAGGTCGGCACGCCCATCATCACGGTGGCCTCCGCCATCAGGCGCAACACCTCGTCGGCATCGAACTTCGGCAGCAGGTACATCGACGAACCGGACAGCAGCGTGACGTTCGAGGCGACGAACAGGCCGTGCGTGTGGAAGATCGGCAGGGCATGGATCAGCCGGTCGGCGCGGGTGAAGCGCCAGTGGTCGCGAAGGGCGAGCGCGTTGGACAGCAGGTTGTCGTGCGTCAGCATCGCGCCCTTGGAGCGGCCTGTCGTGCCGGAGGTGTAGAGGATCGCTGCAAGATCGTCCGGGCCGCGCTCCGCGTCGAGGAAATCGGTCTCCTCGTCCGCCGCAAGCTCCAGCAGTGAGCCGCCGCCCGCTTCGTCCAACGTTTCGACATGGGCGCCGTATTTGCCGGCGATGAGGCTGACGCCCTCGCGGGCACCCGGCGAGACGACGACGAGGCGAGGTTCGGCATCGCCGATAAAATAGTCGAGTTCCGCCAGCGTATAGGCGGTGTTGAGCGGCAGGTAGACGGCGCCGGCCCTGACGCAGGCGAGATAGAGCATCAGCGCCTCGGGGCTCTTTTCCACCTGCACGGCAACCCGATCGCCGGGGCGTACGCCGAGCGTATCGAGAGCGCCCGCCAGCCGTCCCGATAGCGTCAGCATGTCGCCATAGGTCCATCGACGGCCGTCGCCCGTCTCGATGAAGATCGCCTCCGGCGTCGCCGCCGCGCGGATCGCGTCGAAAAGATGATTGCTCATGCGCTCAACTCCCTGCTCCCCTTCTTCTTCTCGTCGCGGTCCTCCGTGCCGCCGCCGACCAGCGGCACGAGACTGCGGCCGCCGCGGTCGGTCGGCACGAGACGCCGGATGGTAGGGGTCGTCACCACCTCGTTGCGGCCGGCGAAGGCTTCGTGGTTGGTCTCGATGTCGTCGAGCTTGTAAAGGTAGTTCACCATCAGCCCGTGCGCCTGGCGCATCGCGCGACCGGAGCGGTCGGCGAGGAAATTGATGCGCTCCAGCCGGGCGCCGTTGCCGAGATGGAAGCGGGCGACGGGATCGACGATGCGTCCTTTTGCATCGCGTGCCCTGAGAAAGTACCACGCGGCCGCGGCGGTCATGGTCGGCTGGACGGTTGCCGCGATTTCCTCGTCGTCGGCCCAGCCCTCGGTGTCGAGCACGGCAAGCCTGGCCTTTTCCGCATCGCCGAACGCGTCCGACGCCTCCGCGCGCCGTTCACGCGCGAGCCACGCAGCGAAGCCAGGTACCGGGGAAAGCGTGACGAACGTGTCGAGTTTCGGCAGGTCGCGGCGCAGATCCTCCACCACCTGCTTGATGAGGAAGTTGCCGAAGGAGATGCCCCGCAGGCCCTCCTGGCAATTCGAGATGGAATAGAAAACGGCCGTCGTGGCATCGGCGGCCCTGATGGGAGCCCGATCTTCGCGCAGGAGTTCGTCGATGCGTGAAGGCATATCCCGCGTCAGCGCCACTTCCACGAAGATCAGCGGCTCGTCCGGCAATTGCGGGTGGAAGAAGGCGAAGCAGCGCCGGTCCTCCGGCGCGAGACGTCGCCTCAGCTCGTCCCACCCGCCGATATGGTGCACCGCTTCATAGCGGATGATCTTCTCCAGGATGTCCGCCGGCGTCGACCAGCTTATCGGGCGGAGCACGAGGAACCCGCGGTTGAACCAGGAGCCGAAGAGGTGAGCGAAATCGGCATCGACGGCCTCGAGGTCGCGATCCTCCTCCTTGAGCTTGAGGAGCACCTCGCGCATTGCGACGAGCGTCGCGATGCCGTTCGGCGCAAGGTTCAGCCGCCGGATCAGTTCCTGGCGCCGCGGTTCGGCGGCGACATGGAGCTCCAGAAGCGCTTTCGGGCTCTGGCTCGCCCGGTAGGTGTCGATCGCCGCCTCCAGCCGGTCGGTCTTCGGCCCGAAGCGGGCAAGCAGCATCCGCATGAACTCGCGCTGCTTTTCGGTGTCGAAGGTCCGCCAGCGGTCGAGGATGTCCTTGGCGAGCGCCATGCCGGAGGCCTCGCCGCGGCTCGACAGCAGCGTCTCGCAGTGCGCCTCGATCGCGGCGAGCGGATCGAGCGTGTCCTCGCGCGCGCCGAAGGACAGGAAACGCCGTCCCCGCTCGGTGATCGTCTGCAGCATGTCGCTGAACAGGGATGCGGTGTTCATTGGACGGCTCCCAGCATCTGGTTCGGCAGCCAGGTGGCGATGTCGGGGAAGATGCAGAGAATGACGATCGCCAGGAACATGACCAGTACGTATGGAAGCGAGCCCCAGAGGATGTCCTTGGTCGGAATGGTCGGGGCGATCGCATTGATAACGAAGAGGTTGAGCCCGATCGGCGGGGTGATGAGGCCGACCTCCATGTTGATCGTCAGCACGATCGCGAACCAGTAGGGGTCGAAACCGGCCTGGGTGACGATGGGAAAGAGCATCGGCGCGGTCATGACGATGACGGCGACGGGCGGCAGGAACATGCCGCAGACCAAGAGGAAGATGTTGATGATGAACATCAGCACCCAGCGGTTGACCTCAAGGTCGGCGATGGCGGCCGCGACCGTCTGGGTGATGAAGAGGGAGGACAGGGCGAAGGCGAAGAGTTCCGCCGCCGCCATGATCATCATGATCATCACGCTTTCGCGCATGGCCGAGCCGAAGATGCCGGCGACCGGCTTTAGCCGAAACAGGCGATAGGCGACGATCACGACGACAAGCGTAAGGAACGCGCCCGCGCCTGCCGCCTCCGAGGGCGTCGCGATACCGCCGTAAAGCACGTAGAGCGTGCCGGCGATGATCAGGAGGAAGGGCAGGATGCGCGGCAGGCGGGAAAGACGCTCCTGCATCGTGTAGCGGATCGCACGGGCGTCGAATTCGTAGCCTTTCCGCTTGCAGTCGATGACGGCCCAGATCATGAACATGACGGTGAGCATGATGCCGGGGATGACGCCGGCCATGAACAGACGCCCGATCGATGTCTCCGTCGCGATGCCGTAGACGATGAGCGTGACGGAGGGCGGGATCAGGATGCCCAGCGTTCCGCCGGCGGCGATGGACCCGGTGGCGACCGAGGTCGGGTAACCGCGCCGGAGCATCTCCGGAATGCCCATCTTGCCGATGGCCGCGCAGGTGGCCGGCGACGAGCCGGTCATGCCGGAAAAGATGGCGCAGGCGCCGATGTTCGACAGCACCAGCCCGCCCGGAATGCGGTTCAGCCAACGGTCGAGCGCCGTATAGAGATCCGAGCCGGCCGGCGAGGAGGCGACCGCTGCCCCCATCAGCACGAACATCGGTATGGAAACATAGGCAAGGTTGGCGATACCCGAGAACATCGTGTCGCCCAACACGTAGAAGATGGCGGCGCCGCTCTGCAGATAGAGCGCGAGGAAGGCGGCGAGCCCCAGCGCGAAGGCGATCGGCATACCGGTTGCGAGCAGCGCGAAAAGGCAGACGATGATCATCAGGCCGGCGAGGGTAGGGCTCATCGCGGGAACTCCTTGGGAAGGGGCAGGTCGTCGCCGGTGCCGGCCGCCTGTTGCCCGGCAATCGGGGCATGGGTGCCGGCCGGCGCCGCCCCCGTGGTCAGCAGGATGAGGATCTGCGCCACATATTGCAGGCAGAGCACCGCGAAGCCGGCCGGCAATGCCGAGAGCGGTATCCAGAGCGGCGGCGCCCAGACACTCGAATGGCGCCAGTTACCGAGCCATGCCTCGTGGAACTGGACCCAGGTCGCCGCGAGCATGATAATGCAGAAGGCGAGCCCCAGAACGCTCGCCGTCAGGCGCATGCCGGCGCGGGTGCGCTCGCCGACGAGCATCTCCACGACGTCGACACCGACATGACCGCCCTTCATCAGCACATAGGGTGCGCCGAGGAACATCGCGGCCGTGGCGGAGAACACGACGAAGTCGGTCTGCCAGATCGTCGGCATGCGGAAGATGTAGCGCAGCAGGATCATCTGGCAGACTACCAGCATGGCCGCGACGATGAGGAGCGTGGCGATGAGGGCCAGCCCGCGCGACAACGCGCCGACCGCCCGGATATAGGCGTTGACCATCTGAGATCCCCTTGTTGGCCTGAGGAACGGGCAGCAGGTGTCTGACCTGCCGCCCGTTGACAAATCCGGCCTATTCGACGGCCAGTGCCTTCTCGATCAGCTTGTCGCCGTTCGGCACATTGGCGGCAAAGTTCTTGTACGAGGACTGTCTGGCGACTTCGAGCCAGGCATCGTAATCCGCCTTCGACATCTCGACCACCTCGACGCCCGCCTTCTTGTAGGCGTCGATCATGATCTGGTCGCCCTTGCGGACCTCCTCGTTGAAATAGGCCTCCGCCTTTTCTCCCGCCGCAAGGATCGCCTTCTGCTGTGCCTCCGTCAGGCCCTCAAAGACCCGCTTGGAGATGAGCACCGGCTCGTACATGAACCAGAGCGCGTTTTCGCCGGGCGCCGTCAGGCATTTGGCGTGCTCGAACAGGCGGTAGGAAACGAAGCTCGCCGACGAGGTATTTGCCGCGTCGAGCACGCCTGTCTGCATGCCGGTATAGATTTCGGACGAGGGCATGGACGAGATCGAGGCGCCAGCCGCCACCAGCATCTCCTCGAAGGCGGGCCCGGCAGCGCGGATGACCTGCCCCTTGATCGTCTCGGGCGTCGTGATGCAGCCTTGCTTGGAAGCGAAGGCGCCGGACAGCCACGCATCGGCGATCACCATCGCACCGGCATTTTCGATGATCGCCTTGATGTCCTTCATGAAGTCGGAATCGTTGAGGCGCATCGCGCGGTCGAAGTTGCCGACGAGACCCGGCATCAGCGTCGCCGAGAATTCCGGATGCCGGCCGGACGCATAGTCCAGCGGGAAGGATGTCATGTCGAGCAGGCCGCGCGTCACGGCGTTCCACTGGTCGTTCGGCTTGTAGAGCGAAGAGCCGGGAAACACCTGGATCTCAAGGTCGACATTTGCGGCCGCCACATCGCGGGCGATCATCTGCACCATCTCGTCGCGGATGTCGCCCTTGCCGCCGGGAAACTGGTGGGATGCCTTCAGGATCGTCTGCGCGGATGCCGAGCCGGCCAGAAGCGCGGCCGACACGCACAGCATATGTGCGAATCTTCTCATTTTATCCTCCCTGATATTCCGGCCCTCCCGCCGGATTGGTATAGAGTGTGCCTTGGTATTGCACACCATGTCAATATTTTTGTATACAAGATAGGCGAGTTTGCATATCTCGCTCTGCATGAGGGATGAAAATGGCCGGCAACACGTTTCACAAGCTGCGTGACGAAATCGAGAACGGCATCGTCACGGGGGAGTTCGAGCCTGGTGAACGGCTTGACGAGGTGCAGCTTGCGACCCGCTATGGCGTATCGCGCACGCCCATACGCGAGGCGTTGATGCAGCTTGGCGCGATCGGCCTCGTCGAGATCCGCCCGCGGCGCGGCGCGGTGGTGGTCGATCCCGCGCCGGATCGCGTCTTCGAGATGTTCGAGGTCATGGCGGAGATGGAGGGCATGGCAGGCGCGCTGGCCGCGCGCAGGCATACGGAGGACGACCATGTTGCATTGGTCCAGGCCCATGCGCAATGCGAGGAGGCGGCCACCAGCGAGGATACCGATCGCTACTACTACGAGAACGAGACGTTCCACCGGGCGATCTATGCGGCAAGCCATTCCGGCTTTCTGGAGGAGCAATGCGTCGCCCTTCATCGCCGGCTGAGGCCATATCGGCGCCTTCAGTTGCGCGTGCGGAACCGGATGAAGATGTCGCTGAAGGAGCATGGCGAGATCGTTGCCGCGATTCTCGCAGGGGACGCGGAGGCTGCTCGTGCGCTGCTGCGCGGCCATGTCGCCGTGCAGGGAGACCGTTTCAGCGACCTCGTCGCCTCGCTGGGCAAGCGGGAAGGGAAAAGGCTATCGCTCGGATAGGCCGTTATCGTGGTTGCTGGTGGTGAGGGGACGTATTCGCTCGCGAGGATACGGCCGAAGCGCTTGACTTGCCGGAAGCACCACGGCATTGGATTCCCTATCGGCAGCAAGCTTGATGTCATGCGTGATTCGGTCCGGCGA
The DNA here is from genome assembly GCF_945994535.1 of Shinella sp. WSC3-e. Lineage (NCBI taxonomy): Bacteria > Pseudomonadati > Pseudomonadota > Alphaproteobacteria > Hyphomicrobiales > Rhizobiaceae > Shinella > Shinella sp. WSC3-e. The sequence goes on along the minus strand of NZ_OZ000530.1, from coordinate 2,794,010 downwards.
CATGGACCGCAGCGCCCGCCGAAACACACCGGAAATCACAAGGCGTTTTGATGGAAACTCGTCTGCGTGGCCGCTTGCGGCCTGAAGGGTCTGTTCGCGTGACGGCGATGGGACTGTTCCTCTTTCTCGGCCTGGCGGGGCCTGGTTTTGCCGCGGGATGCGGCCAGCCCTTGGAACCCGGCCGGATGGATTTCACGGTGAAGACCGGCGGCTTCGAACGGCCGGCACTGGCGCACATCCCGACCGCCTATGACGGCAAGACGAGGCTTGCGGTCGTCTTCGACTTTCACGGCAGCAATTCCGGCCCGGCAGGCCAGTTCCGCCGGAGTGGCTGGAACACCGTCGCCGAGCACGAGGGGTTCGTCGCGATCGCGTTGCAGGGCAGTCTCGACGGTGAGTACGAGGGTACCCATGCCTGGAATGTGCCGGGCGTAACGCATGGCGGAAACCTTGATGACGAGCGCTACATCAAGGATGCGGTCAAGACGGTCAAGGAGACGTTCTGTGTCGACCCGACCCGCATCTACGCCTCCGGCTATTCGGGCGGCGGGCGCATGCTGTCCCAGTACATCTGCAACGGCCATTCGGAATTTGCCGCCGCCGGCTTCGTCATGGGCTTGCGTGCCGGCTATCCCGTCGAGCGTGATGGTGTTTGGCAGCCGGATATCGCAAGCTGCAAGCCCGGCAACCCGATCTCGATCATCGCGTTCTCAGGCATGAAGGATGTCACCAATCCTTTCCTGGGCGGCGGCAAATCCTATTGGCAATATGGCGGCGAGGCGGCGCTGAAGCGCTGGGCGGAACTCGACAAGTGCGAAGGCAAGGGCAACCTCGTCACTGACGCGGCGATGACGGCCTTGTCATTCAAGGCCTGCGCCGGTGGCGCGCGCATTACGTCCTATCTGCTCAAGGATAACACCCATGCCTGGCCGTCGAGCAGCGTGCTGTTCCGAACCTTCGACGCGAACGGCAAGGTGACCTCGGAGCGCGATGCGACGGGCCGCATGTGGGAATTCTTCAAGAACACGCGCTCGCCGGAAGAAACGCCCCTGACGGCAGGGGAGGCGGCGGGACGGGCCGGCTGAGCCGCGAAGCGCCTGAGGCGGTGATGTCGCCATCATCAGACTTCGCAAATTACAAATCCGCTGTCCAAGTCTGAAATCTACAGCCGGACGACACCGACGGTTGGAAAATCACTTCCGGTTTGTTAGAAGGCGCATGGGTGTCTCTCGCATGGTGCGGGAAGGCAGGTTTCTTGCGTTGGTCGGGCCGCCACGCGGAGAGACCGTACCATGAAACGCACCACGCCTGCGCAGAAGCGCCCCCGTGCCCAGATTCTCACCGAACGTGCGCTCGCATCCCTTGAACGCTTCCTGCATATCGAGGCGGTCAGTGGAGCTGTCTTGCTGGTCGCGGCGGCGGTAGCCCTCATCTGGGCGAACTCGCCGCTATCGGAAAGCTATCACCACCTCTGGCACATGTCCCTCTCGGTTGGCGTGGGCGAGCTGGTTTTCGATCGCCCTCTCCATTTCTGGATCAACGACGCGCTGATGACCGTGTTCTTCCTCGTGGTTGGCATGGAGATCCGGCGGGAGATCCACGAGGGCGCGCTGAGCGATCTGCGGCAGGCGTCTCTGCCCATCGGCAGCCATAGGCGGTGTAGTCGTGCCGGCGTTGGTCTATCTGGCCCTGAACGGTTCCGGCCCGCAGGCGCAAGGCTGGGCCATTCCGACGGCCACGGACATCGCCTTCGCCGTCGGCGTTCTGGCGCTGCTCGGCAAATCCATACCGGGCAATGTGCGTGTGTTCCTGCTGACGCTGGCGATCATCGACGACGTCATTGCCGTCCTCATCATTGCCTTCTTCTATTCCGGCGGTTTGGAATATGGCGGCTTTGCCGTAGCCGCCCTCGGCATCGTCATGGTGTTCGCTCTCCAGGGAATGGGCGTTGGGTCGGCTTATGTCTATGTGTTGCCGGGAGCGATCATCTGGTCCGGCCTGCTGATGACCGGCGCACATCCGACGCTGGCAGGGGTCGTACTGGGGTTGATGACGCCGGTTACGTCCGTGCGCCTGCGTGAAAACCCGCTGGATGCCCTGTCGCGCATCGCCACCGAGCTCCTCGGGCTGGAGCAGAATGGAAAAACCGACCATATGAGCGGCCCACTCAAGGAACTGCGCCGCGCCCAGCGCGAACTCCTTCCGCCCGTCGTGCGCGTGCAGGCGGCCCTGCATCCCTGGGTGGCCTACGGGGTGATGCCGCTGTTCGCGCTGGCGAATGCCGGGGTCAGCTTCGCCGGCGTCGATCTCTCGGGCGGTGCCCCGCTATGGGTGATGATCGGCGTCGGCATCGCCCTGATCGCGGGCAAGCCGCTGGGCGTCGCTTCCGTAAGCTGGCTGCTGGTGCGCCTCGGCCTGTGCCGCTTGCCCCCCGGCATGGGTTGGGGCGGCGTCTGGCTCATCGGGTTGCTGGCCGGCATCGGCTTCACCATGTCCATCTTCGTCTCGATGCTGGCCTTCACCGACGAGGATATGCTCGCCGCCGCGAAACTTGGCGTTCTTGCGGGCTCCTTCGTTTCGGCGCTGCTGGGGCTCGGATGGGGCGTCCTCTACGCCCGGGGCATGGCGCCGAAGGATATGGCCGGCAGCGGCAATCCGGCGGGATATCCCTGATCGGCCGTTCACCAGGCGGACACGGCGTCGCCCTTCCATGGGACTTCTTTATATGCGGAAAATCTAATGGATAAGCAGCTAGCGAGAGCGGAGCGCCTGGCAACGATCGCGGCGAACATCGCCTGCGTCATCGTCACGCTTCTTCTCATCTTCCCGCTCGTCGCCCACTTTGTCTGATCGGCCAGCGCGGCCCGGTGTCATGTCCGGGACCAGATCGAATGCTCGATCTTGCCCTTCAGTTCCGGATAGGCTTCGGGATCGAAGCGCGGCTCGCCCGTCTTCTTCTGGTCGAAATAGTCCTTCGTCAGCTTGGCGACGGTGCCGGAAAGCAGCAGGATGGCGATCAGGTTGACCGACGCCATCAGACCCATCGCCGCGTCGGCCATGTTGAACACGACGGCCACTGTCGTATAGGCGCCCCAGATCACCATGAGCAGGACGGCGACCCTGAGACCGCTGATCGCGCCCTTGTTGTCGAGCTTGAGGAAAACCATCGCATTCTCCGAATAGGCGTAGTTGCCGATGATGGAGGTGAAGGCGAAGAAGAAGATGGCGATGGCGATGAAGTAGCGGCCGGCCTCACCGATATGAGCGACCATGGCCTCCTGCGTCAGCGGCGTCCCGGTGAGTTCCGAGCCGGGCGTCATGACGCCGGAAAGCAGGATCATGACGCCTGTCGCCGTGCAGATCAGGATCGTATCGATGAAGACGCCGAGCGCCTGTACGAAACCCTGGCTGGACGGGTGATGCGGGGAGGGGGTGGCGACCGCCGCGATGTTCGGCGCCGACCCCATGCCGGCCTCGTTGGAGAAAAGGCCGCGCTTGACGCCGTTGAGCATGGCTCCGGCGATACCGCCCGCCGCTTGCTCGATGCCGAAGGCGCTCTTGACGATCAGCGCAAGCACAGCGGGCACCTCGGTGATGTTGGCGACGACCACGTAGAGGGCCATGCCGAGATAGGCGACGGCCATGAACGGGACGACATATTCCGCCACCTGGGCGATCTGCCGGATGCCGCCGAAGATCACGATGCCCGTCAGCACCGCGAGCGCAACGCCGACCCAGATCTTGTCGATGCCGAAGGCGCCCTGCATGGCGTCGGCGATGGAGTTCGCCTGGACCGCGTTGAAGACCAGGCCGAAGGCGATGATGAGGCAGACCGAGAAGATCACGCCCGCCCAAGGCGCGTTAAGTCCCCGGGAAATATAGAAGGCCGGACCGCCGCGATATTGGCCATTGTGGTCCGTGATCTTGTAGAGTTGCGCGAGCGTGCTTTCGGAATAGGCGGTCGCCATGCCGACCGCCGCGACGACCCACATCCAGAACAATGCGCCGGGACCGCCAAGGAAGAGGGCGACCGCGACGCCGGCAAGATTGCCTGTGCCGACCCGGGACGCGAGGCTGGTGCACAGCGCCTGGAATGGCGTGATGCCGCTGGCGTCGCTGGCCGGCGCCCGCATCACCGACCGGAACAGTTCGGGGAAATGCCGGAACTGGATGAAGCCCAGCCGCAGCGTGAAATAGATGCCGACGGCGATCAGCCCATAGATGAGGACATAGCCCCAGAAGATCGTGTTCAGGAAGTCGATGACGGCATTCAGAACGGTCACGGCGGCCCTCTTCGATAGGAATGCTCATTGCGTCCGCCGACAACCAAGCGCCGCAGCGCCGTGGTTGTCCCGGTGACCGGATCGTTGCACGGGAGTTGTGAAACCGCAAGTTTGAAGGCGGCGCTTCAGCGCGCCGTGGCCGCCTCTTCCTTGCGCCCCGCGAACCAGTTGGCCAGCAGTGCGCCCGAGATGTTGTGCCAGACGCTGAAGATGGCACTGGGAACGGCGGCGATCGGCGAGAAATACGCGGTCGCCAGCGCCGCGCCGAGACCGGAATTCTGCATGCCGACCTCGATGGCGATCGCCTTGCGCTTGGCAAGCGACAGTCCTGTGGCTTTCGCCGCGAAGAAGCCGAGCAGGTAACCGAGGCCGTTGTGAAGGACGACGACGGCAAAGATCATCAGACCGGACTGGACAATCGACGCCTTCGACGCGCCGACGACGGCAGAAACGATGAGGACGATACCGACGACGCTGACGAGCGGCAGCGCCGGCACCGCCGCCTTGACGACGCCGGGCAGCAGTTTCTGAAGGAGCGCGCCGAGCGCGAGCGGGACAAGAATGACCTTGACGATGCTGAGGAACATGGCCCAGCCGTCGACGGGCAGGTACTGGCTGGCGAACAGCCAGACGAGGAAGGGCGTGATGAGCGGCGCGGCCAGCGTCGTGACCGACGTGCAGGCGACCGACAGCGCGACGTCGCCCTTCGACAGGTACGTCATGACATTCGACGATGTGCCGCCCGGGCAGCAGCCGACGAGGATGACGCCGGCTGCGACCTCGGGCGGCATCGGGATGATCCGCGTCAGCAGGACGGCGAGAAGAGGCATGATGAGGAATTGGCCGAGCACGCCGATGGCGACATCGAAGGGACGCTTCACCACCTCGCGGAAATCGTCCACCGACAACGTCAGGCCCATCCCGAACATGATGATCGCCAGAAGCGTGACGATCCAAGGAGCGAACTGCTTGAAGGTGTCGGGGAAAAAGAAGCCGAGGACCGCGAAGAGGATGACCCAGCCGGCGAAGGTCTTGCCGACGAAGGCCGAAACGGATGCCAGTGCTTTCACTATGCTTGCTCCAACAAAAAATGTCTGCCGCGGGTCTATAGACACCGGCCTTTCTGTCAAGCGGGCAATCGTGGCTTAGACGGAGCCGAATCTCTAAATCCGTTAGTTCGGAAGCTCGTTCGACAGGCGAAAACGATCGCTTACAAAACCGGTTGATCTCTCTTCCCCAGGATGGGAAAGCAGGTATCCGGAACCGGTGAGGAGTGCATGTTCGAACTCAGCCAACTCAGATGCTTTGTTGCCGTCGCGCGCGAGCTCAATTTCCGGCGCGCGGCCGAGCACCTTCATATGACGCAGCCGCCGCTGAGCCGGCAAATCCAGCTGTTGGAAGACGATCTCAATGTCAAATTGTTCGAGCGCACGAGTCGGTCGGTGCGCCTGACGGCTGCTGGCAGGTCGTTCTTCGTCGAGGCGCAGGATTTGCTGAAGCGCGCCGAGGCGGCTTCCCTGACCGCGCGCCAGGCCGAGGCCGGCCAGCATGGCAGCATTTCGTTTGGGTTCATTCCTGTTGCAGCCTTCGACATCATGCCGCGGATCATCAAGGCCATTGGTGCCAAGGCGCCCGGCGTGAATCTTCTGCTGCACGAAATGTTGACGATCGAACAGATCGAGGCACTGACCGCAGGACGGACGGACCTCGGCGTGATTCGCCTGCCGCGCGAGAAAGAGCGTCTGGAGCTGCAATGCATCCAGCGGGAGCGCTTTGTTGTCGCCCTGCATGCAGATCATCCGCTGGAGAAGAGAGCTAAGATCGGGATCGAAGATCTCGATGGGCAGCCTTTCGTGATGTATTCGCCGGCGGACGGCTGGTACACGTACGAGATTCTTGCGCCGCTCTTCACCTATGCACAGGTGCGTCCGAAGTTCGTGCAGTATCTCGGCCAGACCCACACCATTCTCGCCCTCGTGAGCGCCGGTGTCGGCTGTGCGCTTGTGCCGCGCTCTTCCCAGGTCATCCGCCTGCCCAATATCGTCTTCCGGGCGATCGATCTTCCTGAAGAAGCATGCGTCGAAGTGTACCTTGCCTGGCGTCGCGGCAATGACAGCCCCATTGTCGAAATGGCGAGAAACATCATCGCCGAGAATGCGGCGATCGACGTTTAGATCTTGCCGTGGGTTAGCGCTGATCTGATACAAGTTGGGTATCGATCAATCCTCGAATGCGATTGGACGCGTATCGATCAGGGTGAAATGATCCTGCGCAGTCCAGCAGCATTCCAGGGAGAGAGCATGACCAGCCACGTCAAGGAAAGCGATGTCGCCAAGGCATCTTTGACCACCGGCACGATCGACAGGGTCGAAATCACCACGTTTACCGTGGATATCAAGAACTTCGCCCGGAACTACAAATCGAACGTCGTCGGCGGCTCGATGGTCTATACACCTGGCGCCGTCTACACGCGGCCTGTTCTTCTCGTCCGGATCTTCACGTCCGACGGTCTTGTCGGCGAATATGCGAATTTCGCGACGACCGGTACGGTGGACCAGGCTGTTGTCGCCGCCAAGGTCGCGGTGGGCAACCGCTGGCACGAGCGCGAGCTCATCTGGCGTACCGCTCGCCGTGCCGGCCGGCCGTCCAATTCCTACGGCCTCAGCTTCGTCGACAATGCGCTCTGGGATCTTGCCGGCAAGGCCTATAACGCCAGCCTGTCGCAACTCCTCGGCGGTTTCCGCGAGGCGATCCCGGCCTATGCGTCCTGCCACAATGGTGACCGCCTCGACAATCTCCCCGACAAGGAGGCCGTCGCCGACTTCTTCCTCGGCCTGAAGGAGAAGGGCTGGAAGGGCTTCAAGATGCACAGCTGGCACGAGGGCAACAAGTGGGAGGAGGCGGAGAACGTCGCCTATATGCGCGAGAAGCTCGGCGAGCGCACGGAACTGATGCTCGACCCGGCCTGCGTCTTCGATTCCATCAGCGACGCGATCTTCGTCGGCAGGGCCTGCGAGGAGGCGGGCTTCCGCTGGTTCGAGGATCCACTGCGTCCCCTCGGCGTCGGTATCCATCAGCATAGAGCGTTGCGCGAGGCCCTCAACATTCCGATCCTCCAGACGGAGCATGTGACAGGTCCGGAGGCGAAGGCCGACTTTCTGCTGGCCGGCGGCACGGACATCCTGCGCGCTGACGTGCATTACGATCTCGGCGTCACCGGCTGCCTCAAGACGATCCGCTTTGCCGAATCCCTCGGTGTATCGGTCGAAATGCATGGCCCGAGCCCGGTCCACCGTCACCTTGTCGCCGCCATGCAGAGCACGACCATGTATGAATGCGCGAACGTTTCGCCCGCCATGGACGACCCCTCACCGGAGATCTACACCTGCGGCTATAGCGACAATGTCAATTCCATCGGCAAGGACGGTACACTGACAGTGCCGAACCGACCGGGGATCGGCGTCGAATACGATGCCGACTTGATCAAGCGGAATCATCAGGCGACTGAAACAATAGCCGCGGGCTGACCGGGGTGGGCCTCTGCCCCGGCAAACGGGACGGAGGTATCAAACGCATATGTCGCGTGGCGCGGGTCAATATCATGGCCGAGCGGGCGCCGACGGGACGGAGGAGGCGTCCATCATGAACGCAATCAGCAGGCCTTCGAGCCGGATAGTCGAACAGGCTGCGACGTCCCCGCTCGTGGAGGTCAACAACGTTACCCTTCGCTATAAGACACAGGAGATGATGATCACGGCCACCAAGGGCGTGACTTTCAACGTCAATCGTAGCGATCGTTTTATCCTGCTCGGGCCGTCCGGCTGCGGCAAATCCACCTTGCTGAAGGCAGTCGGCGGCTATCTGCAGCCGGACGAGGGCACGATCACCATCAACGGCCGCAAGGTTACCCAGCCCGGCGCCGACCGCATGATGGTCTTCCAGGAGTTCGACCAGCTTCTTCCCTGGAGGACGGTCCTCGGCAATGTGATGTTCCCGTTGCTGAACGCCGCGAAGCTTTCCGCCCGCGAAGCAGAAGAGAAGGCACGTCACTATATCGAAAAGGTCGGTCTCAGCCGCGTCGCCGATGCCTATCCGCACACGCTTTCCGGCGGCATGAAACAGCGCGTTGCGATTGCACGCGGCATGGCGATGGAGCCGGACGTCTTGCTTATGGACGAACCCTTCGCCGCGCTCGACGCCCTGACCCGGCGCACCTGCCAAGACGAGTTGCTGCGGTTGTGGGACGATACGAAGTTCACGGTTCTCTTTGTCACCCACTCGATCGGCGAGGCCATCAAGATCGGTAACCGTATCCTGCTCCTGTCGCCGCATCCGGGCCGCGTGAAGGCGGAGGTCTGCGACGTCGACAAGATCAATGTCTCGGACGGTTCGGCGGCGAAACTCGAAGCCGAAATCCACGAATTGCTGTTTGCCGGGGAGGAACATTGATATGCAGCCGACCATCATCATGCGCCCGGATATCCCTGACGCGACCGGCAAGGTCGACTTGCAGGTGCGCCTTTCCGGCCTGGAACTATTCTGGTCGCACGGCGCCGTGCGCAAGACCTTCATCCTGCTGGTGCTGGCCGCCGTCTGGGAAATCTATGCGCGCGTGCTCGGAAATCCGCTGCTTTTTCCGACCCTGACCGATACGCTCATCTCGCTTTGGTCCTCAGTCCTGAACGGCGTGCTCTTCGAGCGGACCTGGGCCTCCTTGAAGATCCTCGTTCTGGGCTACGGCGTCGGCGTGCTTCTGGCCTCCGCCTTGACGATCCTCGCGATCAACACGCGCCTCGGCACGGACCTCCTGGAGACGCTGACGGCGACGTTCAATCCGCTTCCTGCGATCGCGCTCCTACCGCTCGCCCTTATCTGGTTCGGTCTCGGGATCGGCAGCCTCGTCTTCGTGCTCGTGCATTCCGTCATGTGGGCGGTCGCGCTCAACACGCATTCGGGTTTCCGCAGCGTCTCGCCGACGATCCGCATGGTCGGGTGCAACTATGAGCTCAAGGGACTACGCTACGTCTTCAAGATTCTGGTGCCCGCTGCCTTTCCGACGATCCTGACGGGCTTGAAGATCGGCTGGGCGTTCGCCTGGCGTACCCTGATTGCCGCCGAGCTGGTGTTCGGTGTGTCGTCCGGCCAGGGCGGGCTTGGCTGGTACATTTTCGAGAACCGCAACATTCTCGACATTCCCGCGGTTTTCGCCGGGCTGCTGATGGTCATCGTCATCGGCCTCGTGATCGAAAACCTGATCTTCAAGACCATCGAACGCAGCACCATCCAGAAATGGGGCGTGCAAAACTGACCTGTGGGAAAGAGGCAGGTCCACCAAAGGAGGAAAGACAGTGAAACTCAAGACCGTAGGCGTCATCGCCGGCTTGCTGGCCGCGGTGACCAGCAGCGCTCTGGCCCAGGATGTGCGCTTCGCCAAGCAACTGCAGATGAACAACCTGCCGTCCATGGTGATGGAGGAGCAGAAGCTTTTCGAGAAGCACGCCGCGGAACTCGGCCAGCCCGACCTCAAGGCGCAGTGGATCACCTTCGCGAACGGCGGCGCGACCACGGATGCCCTGATCTCAGGCAATGTTGAGTTCGTCTCGGCGGGCCTGACCAACTTCGGCATCCTGTGGGCGCGCACGAAGGGCAACGTCAAGGGCGTTGCGGGCGTCGCGGGCATCTCGCTGCCGCTCCTGACGCGCAATCCCGATGTGAAATCATTGAAGGATTTCACCGAGAACGACCGTATTGCCGTGCCGACAGTGAAGGTCTCCAACCAGGCGGTAATGCTCTCCATGGCGCTCGAGAAGCTCTACGGCGAGGAAGGGCGCACGAAGCTCGATGCCCAGACGGTGCAGCTTTCCCACTCGGATTCCCTGCAGGCGCTCCTGAACCCGCAACACGAGGTCAATACGCATTTCTCGACACCGCCTTACTCGGTTCTGGAACTGCGCGATCCCAAGGTGCACAAGGTGTTTGACAGCGCCGAGCTGTCCGATACGCCGCTCGTCAGCAACATCATGTTCACGACCACGGCCTTCCACGACGCGAATCCGGTGGCGGTCAAGGCGCTGATCGCGGCGCTGGATGAGGCCAACGACTTCATCAACAAGGACAAGAAGGCCGCGGCCGAGCTTTATCTGCGCGTCAGCGGCGACAAGCTGAGCGTGGAAGAGGTCCTGCAGGTATTGGACGAGAAAGGCTCGGTGTTTTCGGCGACCCCGCAAGGCACGTTGCCGGTGGTCCAGTTCATGCATCGCGCCGGCATCATCCCGATCGGACCCGAAAAGTGGGAAGACCTTTATTTCCCCGAGATCACCGCGCGTCAGGGCAGCTGACGGGCCTTCGATGAAGCTTTTTCCGGGCGGAGCGCAGTCTCCGCCCTTTTTTGTGCGCTCTCGAAATTGATGCAAATTCTGTATTGATCGAGTGGCTTTATGAAATGGACCTTTATCAATCGACCTCCTAGCATCCCCTTCAGTCCAGATTAAATGCAGGAAACAGGGAGGTTTGCATGGGCGTCCAATTCGATCTCGCCAAGGCTCTGACGGGCATATCGGGCATTCTCGTCACGCCGTTCGACGGCGAGGATGAGGTTGCGCCGCAGCGCCTGAAGCCGATCATCGACCGGGCGATCGCGGCCGGCGTGCACATCCTCGTCTCGAACGGCAATACCGGCGAATTCTACGCGCTGACGGCCGACGAGGCCGAAACCATGATTCGGGCGGCCGCAGAGCTGGTCGACGGCCGCATTCCGCTGCTGGCGGGCATCGGCCGCTCGATCAAGGACGCCTGCCGCCTGGCGAAGACCTCGGCCGAAGCGGGCGCCGCCGCGCTGATGATCCACCAGCCGCCGGACCCCTTCGTCGCGCCGCGCGGCATCGTCGACTATGTCCGACGGGTGCACGAGGCGAGCGGCGGCCTGCCGCTCATCCTCTATCTGCGCAACGACCTCATCGGCCTGAGGGCGATCCAGGACATCTGCAATCTCGAAGGTGTCATCGGCGTCAAATGGGCGACGCCAAACCCGATGAAACTGGCCGAGGCGATCCACAACACGCCCTCGCATATCGTCTGGGTCGGCGGGCTTGCAGAAACCTGGGCACCGCCGCTCTACGCGGTCGGCGCGCGCGGCTTCACCTCCGGCCTGATCAACGTCTGGCCGGAGCACTCCGTCGCCATTCACCGGGCGCTCGACGCCGGCCGTTACGACGAGGCCGGGGCGCTGATCCAGCGCATGGGCGCCTTCGAGGAGGTGCGCGCGCAGGAGATGAACGGCACCAATGTCACCGGCGTCAAAACCGCGCTGCAGATGATGGGGCACGACTGCGGCCCGACACGCGCGCCGTCCGCCTGGCCCCTCACGGCCGCGCAAAGCGAGATGCTCTCGTCTCTGCTGACGACGGAAAAGCTGATTGGAACATTCCGCAAGGCGGCCTGACCGCCTGATGCCCGCGCCGGGGAGGGCGCGGGCCTTAATTTCAATCCATGGGAGGAACGCATGCCGAAAGGAAAGACATATCTTGCCGCGGGCATTTCGGGGCTGCTGGCGGTCGCCGGCCTTTTCACGCAGGCGCATGCCGCGAACGACACCGTGACGGTGGTGCTGCCGGAGGAGCCGCCGTCGCTGGAGCCGTGCGAATCCAAGCATTCCAGCGTCGGCCGCGTGCTGGTCCAGAACATCACCGAGCCGCTCACCGTCATCGACCCGCAGACCGGCGAGGTGAAGCCGGAGCTCGCGACCAGTTGGGAGCAGACCGCGCCCGACACATGGCGCTTCCACCTGTGCGAAGGCGTGACGTTCTCCGACGGTGCGCCCTTCGATGCGAAGGCCGTCGCCGCCTCGATCGACCGCCTGCAGCGCGGTGACATGACCTGCAACACCAAGCAGCAGACCCTTGGCGGCGTCGATATCCAGACGACGGTCGTCAGCGACCATGTGGTCGACTTCAAGACCAGCAAGCCGATCCCGATCTTCCCCACGATGATGACCGTGGTGCAGATGAGCTCGCCCAACATGACGCTGGAGGGCGCGAGCCGCAATCCGATCGGCACAGGCCCCTATGTCCTGACGGCCTGGAACGCCGGCACGGACATCACGGTAGAACGGCGGGAAAACTATTGGGGCGAAAATCCGGTCGTGTCCGGGGCGCGCTACGTGTGGCGTTCGGAATCAGCGCTGCGCGCGGCCATGGTCGCGACGAGCGAAGCCGATCTCACGCCCATCATCTCCGTCGCCGATGCCGACAATCCCGAAACGGATCTCGCCTATCCGAACGGCGAGACGACGCGGCTTCGCATCAGCACGACTGTGCCGCCGCTCGACGACAGGCGCGTGCGGCTGGCGCTCAACCTTGCGATCGACCGCGAAGGTCTGAAGGTGCTGTTCGGCGAGGAGGCGAAGCTTGCCGAGCAGCTCGTCGGCCCGAACGTCAACGGGTTCAACCCGGATATCAAGCCCTTCCCCTACGATCCGGAGAAGGCCAGGCAGCTTCTCGCCGAGGCCAAGGCGGACGGCGTGCCGGTCGACAAGGAGATCACCATCATCGGCCGCAACGAAATCTATGTGAATGCCGGCGAGGCGCTCGAGGCCATGCAGGCCATGTGGAGCGAGATCGGCCTCAACACGAAGATCCGCATGTTCGATACGGGCAATTGGCTGCGCTACCAGAACCGGCCCTTCCCGGAGCCGGACATGGCGAACCTCCACCAGGACCAGCACGACAATCTTCTCGGCGACGCCACCTTCACGGCCTTCAACAAGTATCATTCCGAAGGCGTCAATTCGGCGGTCTACGACAAGCGCGTCGACGACCTGATCGCCAAGGCCGAGCCGGCCACCGATGAGACCCGCACGAAAGCCTTCCAGGAGGCCTTCAGGATTCTCCACGACGACATCGTGGCCGACGTCTACATGTACCACATGATCGGCTACACGAGGGTCAATCCGCGCCTTGATTGGCGCCCGTCGCTGGCGACCAACAGCGAGATCGACCTGTCGGAAATCCGCTTCCGGGCCAGCGAATAGCACCTTCATGATGCGGCCCTGCCGGGGCCGCATCCTCACGTACCCTCCAGATCAAGGAAGAGGTCATGAGATTCTTCAAGCGTTCACTCTTCACCCTCCTGTCGATGGCCGGCCTCCTGCTGCTTGTCTTCTTCCTGTCGCGCATGACTGGCGATCCCTCCTACCTGTTCCTGCCGCTCGATGCGTCGCCGGCCGACCGCGAGGCCTTTTCGCGGCTCCACGGCTTTGACGATCCGGTCTACGCCCAGTTCGGGCGCTATGTGGTCGATCTCCTGCATCTCGATTTCGGTAGGTCGCTCAGCCAGCAGCGCTCCGCCATGGACATCGCGCTGGAAGCTTTCCCGCACACGCTGAAGCTCGTATCGATGGCGCTCGCCATCGCCTTTGCCGGGGCGATCCTGTGCGGCTCGCTCGCCGCGCGCAGGCCCGGCGGCGTTTTCGACCGCCTGATCAGCGTGCTCTCCCTGACAGGAGCCAGCACGCCCGATTTCTGGGTGGCGATCATCCTCGTCCTGATTTTCGCCGTCAGCCTCGGCTGGCTGCCGACCTCCGGCGTCGGCGGGCCGGCCTACTGGATCATGCCGCTCTTCGTGCTCGCGCTCCGGCCCTTCGGCCTGCTCGGCCAGGTCGTGCGCGGCTCGATGATCGGCGCGCTCTCCTCGCCCTATATAAAGACTGCTTATGCGAAAGGCGCCAGCCAGGCCAAGATCGTCTTCGTGCATGCGCTGCGCAATTCGATGCTGCCGGTGATCACCGTTGCCGGCGACCTTGCCGCCAATCTCCTGAACGGGGCTGTCATCGTCGAGACCGTGTTCGGCTGGCCGGGCATCGGGCGGCTGATGATCGATGCGATCATGCAGCGCGATTTCGCCGTCATCCAGGCGTCAATCCTCGTCACGGCCTGCGCGATCCTCATCCTGAACATCCTGCTCGACATCGCCTATGTCGTCCTCGATCCTCGCGTGAGGCACGCATGACCTATCTTGCCGAAGGCACCAAGACGATGGACTCCAGCCCGCGCCGTTCGGGACTCGCAACGGTCCTCGCGCTGCTGTGGGCGGACAAGTTCGCGACGCTTGCCGCGCTCTTCCTTCTCCTGCTTACGGTCACCTGCCTCGTCGGGCCGTCGCTGGTGGGGGACGCGGCGGGTGGTATCAACTTTGCCGGCCGCAACACGCCGCCGCAGTTCGGCAAGGGCTTTCTCTACATTCTCGGCGGCGACAATCTCGGCCGCAGCCTGCTCGCCCGCATCATGGTCGGTGCGCAGGCCACGATGGGGGTCGCGGTGGCCGCGGTCGTCACGTCGCTCGCCGTCGGGGCCCTGCTCGGGCTTATCGCCGGCTATCGCGGCGGGCTGGTGAGCGACGTGATCATGCGATTGACCGACATGATCATGAGCTTCCCGTCGCTGCTGACGGCACTGGTCGTTCTCTACGTGCTCGGCCCGAGCGTCGGCAATCTCGTCATCGTGCTCGCAATCACGCGCATTCCCGTCTATCTGCGCACGACGCGCGCCGAGGTCATGGAGGCGCGAAGCCGGGTCTTCGTCACGGCGGCCATCGCCATGGGAGCAAGCCCCGCGCGCGTGCTCTTACGGCATATCGTGCCGATCGTGCTGCCGACGTTGCTGACCATCGCCGCCGTCGACTTCGCCACCGTCATCATCACCGAATCCGGCCTCAGCTTCCTCGGGCTTGGAATCCAGGCTCCTGATTTCACCTGGGGCTCGATGGTTGCGACGGGCCGCAACTATATCGCAAGCGCCTGGTGGCTGTCGTTCTGGCCCGGCCTTGCCATCACGCTCACCGCGCTTTCGCTCAACATCCTGGCGAGCTGGTTGCGCATCGTGACCGATCCGCAGCAGCGCTGGCGGCTGGAAGGAGGACGAAAAGATGACTGAACCGCACACCCCCTTGCTGGCGATCGAAGGCCTCAAGGTGCAGTTCTCCGGCCCGCGCGGCGTGGTGAAGGCCGTCGATGGCATCAGCCTCACGGTCGAGTGCGGCGAGACGCTGGCGATCCTCGGAGAGTCGGGATCCGGCAAGAGCGTCAGCGCCTCGGTCGTGATGAACATCCTCGACATGCCGCCCGGCCGCATCACCGCCGGAAGCGTGCGCTTCGAGGGCAGGGACCTGCTCGCGATGTCCCCGGCGGAGCGGCGCAAGATCAACGGTTCCGAGATCGCCATCATCTTCCAGGATCCGCTTGCCCATCTCAATCCCGTCTACAGCGCCGGCTGGCAGATCGCGGAGGTCTTCCACATTCATGGACGGGCCGGCGATGCCACCGAAGCCAGGGAAAAGGCGATCGCCCTCATGGAGCGCGTCGGTATCCCCAATGCGCGCAGTCGGGCGGACCAATATCCGCACCAGTTCTCGGGCGGCCAGCGCCAGCGCGTGATGATCGCCATGGCGCTGGCGCTCTCGCCGAAGCTTATCATCGCGGACGAGCCGACGACAGCGCTCGACGTCACCGTCCAGCGCCAGATCCTCGACCTCCTGAAGGATCTCCAGCGAGAGATGGGCATGGGCCTCATCCTCATCACCCACGACCTCACCGTCGCCGGTCTCATGGCCGACAGGGTTGCGATCATCAAGGACGGCACGATCGTCGAGAGCGGCGGGATCCGCGACGTCCTCACGGTGCCGAAAGCCGCCTATACGCGCCAGCTTCTCGAAGCGATCCCGCATGTGGAAAAGACGCGGCGGAGCGGCGAGGAGGGCGAGCTGCGCCCGCCGCTTCTCGTCGCCCGCGACCTCACCAAGGAATACCAGCTTTCGAGGGGTCTCGTCGGAGGCTCGGCCGGCACGCTGCGCGCTGTCGACCGCGTCAGTTTCACCCTGCGTGAGAAGCAGACGCTCGGCATCGTCGGCGAATCCGGCTCCGGCAAATCGACCATCGCGCGCCTGCTGATGCGCCTCACCGATCCGAGCTCCGGCTCGGTGCACTACCGCGACAGGAACCTGTTCTCGCTGCGCGGGGCCGAGCTGCGCGCCTTCCGGCGCGACGTGCAGATGGTGTTCCAGGACCCCTACGGCTCGCTCAACCCGAAGATGACGGTCGCCGACATCATCGCCGAGCCCCTGGCCATCCACCGGGATATCCTGCCAAGGGCGCAGTGGCGCGACCGCGTCCGGGAGCTGCTCGGCCTCGTCGGCCTCAAGCCGGAGCATGCGGAGCGCTATCCGCATCAGTTTTCCGGCGGCCAAAGGCAGCGCATCGCCATCGCCCGGGCGCTCGCCTCCGAGCCACGCATCGTCATCTGCGACGAGGCGGTGTCGGCGCTTGACGTCTCCATCCAGGCGCAGATCATCACGCTGCTTGCCGACCTCAGGGACAAGCTCGACCTGTCCTACATCTTCATTACGCACGACCTGCCGGTCGTCCGCAGCTTCGCCGACGAGATCATGGTGATGAAGGCCGGCGCTGTGGTCGAACACGGGCGGACCGACGACCTCTTCCTGCGGCCACGGGACGACTATACCCGCAAGCTGCTCGGCGCAGGCGAGATTCCGGCCTGGATGCAGCGGATCGAGACGGCGGGCCGTCCCGGCGCCCCGCGCGCAGAGACAAGGAATACACCATGAAAATCGTGAACGTGGAAACGGTTCGCGCCGACGTCATACGCCTGCTGACGGCTGCCGGTCTCAGGGCGGATCTTGCCGGGGACATGAGCCACATCATGGTCGAGAGCGACCTCATGGGGCACAGGACCCATGGCCTTGCCATGCTGCCCACTTATCTGGAACGGCTCGAAAAGGACCTCATCCGCAAGGACGGCGACATCACCGTCGTCCGGGAGACCGCCTCGACGCTCAACTGGCAGGCGCATCGCCTGCCGGGAGCGGCCATCGTGTGTAGGGCGCTGCGCTCGCTGTACGACAAGGCGGAACGCGAGCCCGTCGTCACCGCGAGCGTCGCCAATTGCTCGCATATCGGCAGCCTGCAAGCCTATCTGGAGGAGCCGGCGCGACGCGGCTATCTTTGCCTGATGATGGTGACGGATCCCGGCGTCGCTTCCGTCGCGCCCTTCGGCGGGCGCGATCCGGTGCTGACCTCCAACCCGATTGCCGCAGCCATCCCGACGCAGGGCGATCCCATCCTCATCGACCAGTGCACGTCTCTCGTCTCCAACGCCCAGGTCCAGAGCGCGGACAGGAGCAGGCCGCTTCCCGGGCGCTGGGTGGTCGATAACAAGGGCCGCCCGACGGACGACCCGAATGCGCTGACGGCCGACCCGCCGGGTACGATCATGCCGCTCGGCGGCGAGGATTTCGGCTACAAGGGTTTCGGTTTCGGCATCATGGTGGAAGCCTTCGCGTTGGCGCTCTCCGGCCACGGGCGGCTGACGCCGAAGCAACGTGGCGCCCAGGGCGTCTTCCTTCAGCTGATCGATCCGGCCGCCTTCTGCGGCGCGGAGGCATTTCTCGCCGAAACGACCGATTTCGTGCGGCGCTGCAAGACGAGCCGTCCAGCGGAAGGGGCAAAAGGAATCCGGCTCCCCGGCGAGCGCGCCATGTCGGAGAAGCGCCGTCAGCTGCAAGGCGGTCTGGAAATCGCGGACGAGCTGTTCGAGCGCCTTGTCGCATTGGCGAGCGCCCGCGGCATCGACGCCTTTGCGGACGTCCGCTTTTCTGCCTGAACGTCAGCCTTTCAGCGGCCTGAAGATCATTCGAGGACCTTGCATGACGCTCCACCAGAACCTGATTGCCGGCGAATGGGTCGGCACGGACGCGATCCGGAACATCAACCCGTCGAACACGGATGACGTGGTGGGAGAATATGCCCGCGCCTCCGCCGAGGACACCAGGGCGGCGATCGCGGCGGCGAAGGCCGCGTTTCCGGCCTGGTCGCGCTCCGGCATCCTGGAGCGCCATGCGATCCTCAGGAAGACCGCCGACGAGATTTTGGCCCGCAAGGACGAGCTCGGCCGGCTGCTCTCGCGCGAGGAGGGCAAGACGCTGGCCGAAGGCATCGGCGAGACGGTGCGTGCCGGCCAGATCTTCGATTTCTTCGCCGGTGAATGCCTGCGCCTTGCCGGCGAGGTGCTGCCCTCTGTCCGTCCGAACATCGGCGTCGAGATCACCCGCGAGCCGGTCGGCGTCGTCGGCATCATCACGCCCTGGAATTTCCCGATCGCCATCCCGGCCTGGAAGATCGCGCCGGCGCTCGCCTATGGCAACACGGTCGTCTTCAAGCCCGCCGAGCTGGTGCCCGGCTGTTCCTGGGCTATCGTCGACATCCTCGTGCGTGCCGGCCTGCCGAAGGGCGTCCTCAACCTCGTCATGGGCAAGGGCTCCGTCGTCGGCCAGACCATGCTCGACAGTCCCGATGTCAACGCCATCACCTTCACGGGGTCCACCGGCACCGGAAAACGCGTCGCGCTCGCCTCCGTCGAACATAACCGCAAGTACCAGCTCGAAATGGGCGGCAAGAATCCGTTCGTCGTGCTCGATGATGCGGACCTTTCCGTCGCCGTGGAAGCCGCCGTCAACTCGGCCTTCTTCTCCACCGGCCAGCGCTGCACCGCCTCCTCGCGCGTCATCGTGACGGAGGGTATCCACGACAGATTCGTCGCCGCCGTCGGCGAGCGGCTGAAGAGCGTCGTCGTCGATGATGCCCTGAAAGCCGGCACGCATATCGGCCCGGTCGTCGACGAGAGCCAGCTCAAGCAGGACACGGACTATATCGAGATCGGCCGGCAGGAAGGCGCAAGGCTCGCCTTCGGCGGCGAGCGCCTGAAGCGGGACACGCCCGGCTTCTACCTCGCGCCGGCGCTCTTTACCGAGGCGACGAACGACATGCGCATTTCGCGCGAGGAGATCTTCGGCCCGGTCGCCGCGGTCATCCGCGTCAAGGACTATGAGGAAGCGCTCGCCGTCGCCAACGACACGCCTTTCGGCCTGTCCTCCGGCATCGCCACGACGAGCCTCAAGCATGCGACGCATTTCAAGCGCAATGCGGAGGCCGGCATGGTCATGGTCAACCTGCCGACGGCGGGCGTCGATTTCCATGTGCCCTTCGGCGGGCGCAAGGGCTCGTCCCATGGCCCGCGCGAGCAGGGCCGCTATGCCAGCGAATTCTACACAACCGTCAAGACCGCCTACACCCTGGCGTGAGACAAAGGCCGGCCGGCACGGGGGCCAAGTTTTCCCCTGCCTTAAGCCGGGTTGCTGGAAACTGCTGGATGCAGCATTCTCTGCTTCGCCAGCCGGATTTCTCGTTTGTCGGCACTTTCGAACGCATCGTCGTGTTGATGGTTTCCCATCACGAACAGGCTTTGTGTGGTGGAACCTTCGCTTACTATCAAGGCGCGGTCGGAGGAGGAGATCCACCGCCCGGAGGATGTGCAAACAGCCTGCATCTGTCATCAGAGGCCAAGCTCTCGCATGAGACTTGCTGCTTGCTTTCCACGGCGTTGCAAAACAAGGAGGAGCGCATGCTGTATATTCTCAGATATTTTCGCCAGATATGTCGCGCCGGACGAAGCGGCGGGATTGGTGCCGTCCTTTCCCTCCTGCTGCTGGCACTTTTGCCGGCTTCTGCCCTTCAGGCCTCAGCGCAGACGCTGGAGGCCGTCAAGAGCGCCGGCAAGCTCAGGGTCGGCGTGCAGGCCGCGAACATGCCGTGGGGATTTGCGGATGAAAGCGGAGCTCTGGTCGGGTACGATATTGACGTCGCCCGGCTCCTGGCAAACGAGATCGGCGTCGACCTGGAACTCGTCCCCGTAACCGGGCAGAGCCGGATTGCGCAATTGGTCACCGGCAAGGTGGACATCCTCTTCGCTGTGCTGGGGATGTTCCCGGACCGGGCGGAAGTCCTGCAGTTCACGAAGCCCTATGCGGGCCTGTCTTATTGGGTCATCGGTCCGAAAGACAGGGAGATCAAGGATTTTCCCGATCTTTCCGGCCTGAAGATCTCCGCTTCGAAGGCGTCGGCCGAGGAAAAGATCATTACCGAGAAAGCACCGGCCGACGCGTCGATCGTGAGATACGATGACCCGCAGAGCTCCATCCTGGCACTCATGTCGGGCCAAGCGGACGTCATCGTTGGAAACAGCACCTACATAGGCAACTTTACCCGCATGGGACGGACAGAGTTTGAAAACAAGATCAAGCTGGGTTCGCAGTATCAGGGCGGCGGCATCCGCAAGAACGACAAGGAGTTCCTCGATTTCGTGAACGGCTTCCTCGACAAGGCGATGGCGAACGGCGAGCTCGAGAAAATCAGCCAGAAATGGCTGCTCGAACCGCTGCCCGAATTCCCGGAGAGCATCGACGGCATCTCCTGGAAAATCGACTGAGAACGACACGCGACATCGAAGGTGAGGGCATGAATAGCGCTGAAACGACTGCCGTATCGATCCAAGGTCTGAACAAGTACTATGGATACTTTCATGCCCTCAAAGATGTCACCCTTACCGTCAGAAGCGGCGAGCGGATCGTGGTCTGCGGTCCGTCCGGCTCGGGCAAGTCGACGCTCATCCGATGCATCAACTGCTTGGAGGAAATCCAGGGCGGAACCATCACCGTCAACGGCACGCGCCTCGACGGGACCAGCGAGCAGGTGAAGCGCATCCGGTCCGAGGCCGGCATGGTCTTCCAGCAGTTCAACCTTTTCCCCCACATGACCGTCCTGCAGAACTGTACCCTGGCGCCCCGCCGGGTGCGAGGCCTGTCGCGCCAGAGCGCGAATGCGGTCGCGCAGCAATATCTCCAGCGCGTGCGCGTGGCGGACCAGGCAAGCAAATATCCGGCACAGCTTTCCGGCGGCCAGCAGCAGCGGGTGGCAATCGCGCGTGCGCTCTGCATGTCTCCCAAGCTGATCCTGTTCGACGAGCCGACGTCGGCGCTCGATCCGGAAATGGTGAAGGAGGTTCTCGATACGATGACGGAGCTGGCCAGCGAAGGCATGACCATGATCTGCGTGACCCACGAGATGGGCTTCGCCCGCAAGGTCGCCGACCGGGTGATCTTCATGGACGGCGGGCGGATCGTCGAGGAGAAGCCTCCGGCCGCGTTTTTCGACAATCCTGAACATGACAGGACGAAGGCCTTTCTTGCACAGATCCTTTCGTGAGCGAGCAAGCGGATGCAATACGATTTCGATTTCTCGGTTGTCCTCGACCAGGCCGACAGGCTCCTGCTGGGATGTCTTTGGACCCTTGGTCTTTCGTTCCTTGCGATGTGCGTCGGCATCGTCGCCGCCATATTGATCCTCCTGCTCAGGATGTCGAAGGTCGGCGTCCTCGCGTTCCTTGCAGGCGCCTATGTCCAGTTGTTCCGCAACACGCCGTTTCTCGTGCAGATCTACTTCATCTATTTCGGCTTCCCCGCGATGGGCGTGCGCTTCGATTCCAACACCGCGGCGCTGATCGCGCTATCGGCGAACTTCGCCGCCTATTCGTCCGAGATCATTCGAGGCGGCATCACATCGATACCGCGGGGCCAGACCGAGGCCGGTCTGGCTCTGGGTCTCGGGAACCTGGAAACGTTCTTCTACATCGTCCTCAAGCCGGCCGTGCGAAAGGTCTACCCGGCGCTGGTGAGCCAGTTCGTCCTCCTGATGCTGATGACGAGCGTCGCTTCTTCCGTCGGCGCGACCGAGCTGACCTATTTCGGCCAGGAGATCGAGTATTCGACCTATAGAAGCTTCGAGGTCTATTTCACGCTTTCCGCGATATATCTCTCGATGGCATTGCTGTTGTCCTTCGCTCTCTCGCGCGTCGACAAGTTCATTTTCAGATATCCCGTCTAAGGAGAAGGCTGTGGTTCGAGACCTGGTTCTGAACGACCTGTGGCTCATTCTGGAAGGCGCCAAGTGGACGGTGTATATATCGGTCGTTGCCTTCGTCTGCGGAGGGTTGATCGGGGTTGTCGTCGCCGCCTGCCGCGCCTCGAGCATTCCGGCCGTCGCGCGTGCCGCACAGGCCTATATCGAGGTGTTCAGGGGAACGCCTCTCCTGATGCAGCTCTTCATCGCGTTCTACGGGCTTCCAATCATCGGAATGAACCCCAGCCCCTGGACGTCGATCGTCATCGCCTTCACCTTCCATGCCAGCGCCTTTCTCGGCGAGATATGGCGGGGCGCCATCCAGTCCGTTCCGCGCGGCCAGTCGGAGGCCGCGCTCGCCCTGGGTTTGGGCTATGTCGACCGGATGTGGTACGTCATCTTTCCGCAGGCGATCCGGATCTCGCTGCCGGGCACCGTCGGCTTTCTGGTGACGTTCATCAAGGGCACGTCGCTGTGCACCATCGTCGGCTTCACGGAACTCAGCCGCGCAGGCGTCATCGTCTCCAACGCGACCATGCAGCCGCTTCTGGTCTTCGGCGGCGTGGCGGCACTCTATTTCGCGATCTGTTGGCCGTTGTCCATTGCAAGCGCCAGCCTGGAGAAACGGTATCTCGCAGCCGGGTGACCGGCGCCGCAGGCATTCTAGCCGGAAAGGGCCGAACCGACGTTTTCAGGGCTGAAGACCGTGAAGGGGACGATCGTGCTTGCGGGGATCGATCCGATATATCCGAGCTCGCCGAGGATCGTGTCGATCGCTACGCGAAGCTGGAGCTCGGGATTCTGGTCGATCGCCAGCGTCATGATTCCGCGCGCCAGGAGATCGCGCGACTGATCGGTCAATTCATGGCCGATGAAGAGCGTCTTGCCGACGCAGTTGGATTTCGCCAGTTCGCTGCCGAGTTCGCCCGAGCCGCCCCCGGTGCTGTAGACGATGAGCGGCGGGCCTTTCTCGATCAGATAGCGTCCGAACGTGTGCAATATATGCGCCCGTTCGATGGGACCCTCGATCAGGGCCGATACGGCAAGGCGCGGCGCGTGCTGCGCCAGTGCGGTTTCGAAGCCGCGTAGCCGTTGCTGGTGCACGCGATATTCAGGCCCTCTGTAGAGGACGACGACGGATCCAGGTTCGCTGGTCATCCGCGCGGCGAAGTACCCCGCGGTGCGCCCGGCCGCATGGTTGTCGATGCCCGTATGCGCGAGGCGGCCGGAGTCGGGCATGTCGTTCACGAAGGTCACGACGGGACGGCCGCTGTCGGAGGCGCGCCTGACAGCTTCGACCGTCTTGGGCATTTCTGACGCGTAGAGGACAAAGGCGTCCGCCGTGGAGTTCTGGAACTGGGCAGCGACATCCGTCGGGCTGTCCGGATCGGCGAAGATGCGATGCAGCGTCACTTCGCGATCCAGCGTGGATGCGATCTGAAGCACTGCCTCGTTGACGCGGCGGAAGAATTGCGTGACCGGCGGCGGGAAGATAACTGCGATGCGCAGGCTTCGCCGGTAGGGATTGGGCAGCCGGCGGGCAAGGTGAAGCTGCTGGGCCGCGAGAATGACTTTCCGGGCGGTTTCGGGCTTCACGCCTCCCCGTTCGTTCAGCACGCGATCGACCGTTGCGATCCCGACGCCGGCAAGCCGAGCGACGTCGTCCAGTCTGCTCGGCTTGGTCTTTCGCGTTGGCTCGCGCATGCGCATGCTGACCTGGTTCAAGACTAGTCTCAGGCGAAGCCTATGACAGGGTGCACCTTCCTGCCAGCGTTTAATCCGCCATGTGGACCTGGTATTTCACATCGCCGTGCGGCAGGAAGGTCGAGTAATAGCCCATGATTTCCTCGATCCCGCCCTGGTCGGTCGGGCGGGGCCAGAACACGCCGGCCGGCCCGTTACACGGCAACAGCGACACGGCTCCCATCACTTCGGCGGCCTCGCCGCGCGTGAGCGCACGCCCCGACACGCGCAGTTCAACTTCCCTCACGGCGGCGGGATCGGTTCCCCAGTCGAACAACGCGTTGAAACCGATATAGTCGAAGCGAAGGCGATCCTCCGAGAAGCCGTGCCTGTCCATGAGCTGTCTCCGGCAGATCTCGGCCGCGAGCTTCGCCTTTTCCACGGCGCCGACACCGCCGAAGAGAAGGCGGCCGACGCCGATATAGCCTTCGCGCACGGCGAGCCCGACCTTCACCGTATCCGTCTTCGGCTTGCCGCCCGTGCCTTCGATGCGAACGCGATCCGGCCCGACCTGTGTGATCCGCGTGGTGGTGAAGTCGACGATGGCGTCCGCATGAATGTAGCGGGCGGGGTCGCCGATCTCATAGACGAGCTGCTCCCTGCAGGTCTGCTCGTTGATCACGCCCCCGGTGCCCTCCACCTTCGTGATGACGGCGCTGCCATCGGCCTCGACTTCGAGAATGGGAAAGCCGAGGCGGTCGAGGCCCTCGACATCCTTGCGCCCCGGATCGGCATAGCATCCGCCCGATATCTGCGCGGAGCATTCGACGAGATGGCCGAGGCCCAGTCCGCGGCCCATCTTTTCCCAGTCGTCGAAGAACCAGCCGAATTCGTGGATCATCGCCGCCAAGTACTGCTCGGAATCGCCGGCGCGCGGCGTGATGACGATGTCGGCGCCCGCCGCGAGCGCGGCGACGATTTCTCTCGCGCCACCATAGGCGACCGCGCCGAGGAAGGCGTTGCCGAAGGCGGAAAGCGGCGCATTCGTATCGGCGATGGTCGGGTTCTCCTGCCGCAACTGATCGGTGACGTCGCCGCCGCTGACATAAGCCACCTTCAAATGCCCGTATCCCAGCTCGCGGCAGACCTTCATGATGGCGCCGGCGGCACCCTTGGGATCGAGAATGCCCGCATTGGCGATGATCCTGGTTCCGCGGCCCACGCATGCCGGGAGGACCTTCCTGAGCTTTGCTTCGAAGAGGATGTCGTAGCCGGGAATGCCGTTTTCACGGCGCGTATATGCCTTGCTCAGGGCGACCTCGGACTGGCAGTCGAAGACGAGGTAGTCCAGGTCGCCCTTTTCCGCCAGGGTCTGCGCGCCATAAACATCGTCGCCCTCATGTGCGGAGCCTGCTCCGATACGGATGGTTTTCGACGAGCCCATATTTTCCTCCATATGCTCCGGGCGCTCAGACCCGCCCTCGTGACACGGCAAAAGCTATTGCCCGTGCTGCAGGCTTGCACGCCATTTTACGATGGGAATCAATCAAGCAATAAGGGTCAGGCGAGGATGGAAACCCATCAAAACACGAGATGCCAATCCGTCTCGAAGCCCCTATGGATTGCGTCATCAGCAGTGGCGCGACGCCAGAGGAGGAAGAATGAGCCAAGCACCGCATCGCGTTGTCCTTCGCGATATTTGTCATGCCCGCTCCGGCGACAAGGGCAACTCCGCCAATGTGGGAATAGCCTGCTTCGACGCGCGCGATTATGAATGGCTGGAAAGGAACCTCAGCGCGGCCGCGGTCAAGGCCTTCATGAAAAGCATCGTGAAGGGCAGCGTCGAGCGCTACGAGCTTCCGAATGTCGCCGCATTGAATTTCATGCTCCACGACGCCCTTGGCGGCGGCGCGAGCCGCACCTTGCAGCTCGATATCCATGGCAAGGGCTTCAGCTCGATCCTTCTGAGCATGGAGCTGACGGCCGACGACCGTCCCCCCAGCCTTCGCGAGGCTCGCTAGGAACCGCACCAGGCCTCCTCAGGCTGCGGTCCATGAAGAGAGGCGGCTCCCGGCCGCCTCTCTTTTCCTTTCGTGAAACCTCTTGAATGTCCGGGTCGGCGCCAGCTTACCGCGATGCGTATTCCGCCTCGTTGGCTTTGGTCACCAGTTCGAAGGGCACCCAGTATACAGGCTCGACGGCTTCGCCCTTCACCATCCGGGTGACGGCGTCTACCGCCTTTTCACCCTGTCCCTTGGCGTTGTGGAAGACGGTGATGTCGAGGTTCCCCTCGGCCATCTGATGGAGCGCTTCGCCCGTTCCGTCGATGCCGGCGAAGACGATGGACTTCGGATCGGCGCCTGCGGCGATCGTTGCGAGGATCGCGCCGATCGCCATTTCGTCGTTGTTGGCGATCACTCCGTCGACATGCTCACCCGAGGACAGGATGTTGGTCATGATGTCGCTTGCCTGCTGGCGCTGATAGTTCGCGCTCGGCTTCTGGATGACCTCGATGTCGGGATACTTGGCCAGCACCGTGTCGATGCCGCCAGTGCGCACGGTCGTCGTGTTCACGGCGAGTTCGCCCTGGAAGATCACGACGCGCCCCTTGCCGTTGAGTTGCTTTGCGAATTCCTCCGCCTGCATGACGCCGGACGTCCGCTCGTCGGAGCCGACATAGATGACGTTCTGCGGCAGATCCTGGTCCGGCTTGCGGGCGACATAGATCAGCGGGATGCCGGCCGCCTGCGCCGCGGCTGTCATCGGCTGTGTCGCCGACGTATCGACGGGCGAGACGATGAGGGCCTTCACGCCGGAGGCGATGAGGTTGTTCACCTGGTCGGCCTGCTTGCTGACGTCGCCCTGGGCGTCTTCCGCCTGGACGCCGAAGCCGGCCTTCTCGGCATTGGACGCGATGCTGTTGCGAAGGTTGGTGAGCCAGACGTCGTCGAAATAGGGCATCGACACGCCGATGTCGTCGGCGCGCGCAGCAAGGGTGGAACAGAACAGGGTCGTGACGGCCGCGGCAGCGAACGCCACCTTGCGCAGGTTTAGCATTTCTCCTCCTTCGGCAGGCCTCCTCGCCTACCAATTGTCAAAAACAGGATCAGCTAAAGCGCGATCTCGGAGAAAAGCAATCAGTCTGATATTTTTCGTTTCAGGACGTCTCCAATTCACGGGAGAGACTGTATCATGATGTATCAGAAAATGCTCTCCGCGGTGGAAGACACGAAGGGCAGGATGATTTCCGCGCGTCCGCGGTCGGTTCGATCGGCGTCGCTCGCCTCCAGCATGGCGGCGACGAGCTTTTCCGCGAGATCGGCCATGGGATGGCTCAGCGCGACCGCGAGGCTTCCGTCCATGAGGGCCTGCCGTGTTTCGTCGTTCAATTCGCAACTGATGAGGTGCGGTGTCTTCCCGTCCGCTTCCCGGATGGCCCTGATGGCTCCCCGGATGCCCCCGCCCGTCACGTAGATCGCCGTCAGGTTTGGGTGCCGGCGCAGGAGGTCCGAGGTCGCATCGTAGGCGCCGAGGTCGGTCTCGTGGGTCGTGACCGCCTCAAGGACTTTCAGGGACCGCGCGTGTTCGCGCAGATAGGAGCGGAAGCCCATTTCCCGCTGCTCCTGGCACACGTGCCGGTGCGTTCCCATGAGGATCGCGACCTCGTTTCCCTTGCGCTGCAGGTTGTCGGCGAACCAGGCCGCGGCCCTGCCGAATTTCCGGTTGTCCAGTCCGACATAGCCCGCCCGGCCGCTGGAGCTTATGTCCGATACCGCCGTGAATACGGCGACACCCCTGTCCGCCAGTTCGTCGACAGCGCGGTTGACGAGAGGATGATCTGCGGAGGTGATGGCGATGGCGTCGAATGCCTCGCCCAGTTTTCGCAGGGTATTGGCGATGATGAGAGGGTCGAGGTCCTCGATATGCTCGACATGGGCGACGACGCGGCTATCGGCGCGGGCGCCGCTCGCCTCCCGGAAGCGCATGCCGAGTTCCTTGTGAAAGGGCATGCTCTCCTGCTGGACGATCATTCCGAGACGCTTGACCGGAAGGTCCCCCTTCAGATGGCTGCGGATGGTCGCCGTGCCGTAGAAGCCGACATTCTCCGCGACGGAGAGGACATGTTGCATCATGTCGCCGCGGACCTGTCGTCCGGACAGCACGCGGTTGACGGTCGATACGCTGACGCCGGCCTCCCTGGCCAGCTCGGCGATTGTGACGCGCTTCATCTTGAAACTTTCTGAAACAAATAAATCGCGTGTTTGGCATGCATTGAGCCGAAAAGTATCACGCAGGTTGCTCTCTTGGCAATGCGCTGCAAATATTGACCGACATCAATTGGAGGAGCTGCAATCATGCTGTTCAAGAAGCGGCCGGAAAAGTACGGGCTTTCAAGGGCTTTCGACGCCAATTCGGACCTCGAGGTCGCCGATCCGTCTCAAGACGAATGGTGGACATTCGACATCAAGCGGAAGGAGCTGAAGCTTCTGATGAAGCGTGAAGACCGCCGCCCCCTGATCAACTATCTCACCTGGCTGGTGCTCCTTGTCGGTTCCGGCGTGCTGGCCTACCAGACACTCGGCACGTGGTGGGCGATCGGCGCCTTTCTGCTCTACGGCACCATCTACGGCTCGTGCGATCCGCGCTCCCACGATCTCGGGCACGGCGCGACGTTCAAGTCCCGCTGGCTCAACGCGATCTTCTGCAATCTCTGCCTCTTCATGACCATGAAAGAGCCGATCGACTGGCGCTGGCGGCATACGCGCCACCATACCGACACCATCCATGTCGGCCAAGATCCCGAAATCCTGGTGACGCGACCCGCCGACCTCCTGAAGGTAGCGGCCGACTTCTTCTTCCTGGTGCAGGCAAAGGGAGAGCTCAAGGGCATCGTCCTGCACGCGCTCGGCATCGTCACCAGCGATGCGAGGTTCTACGTGCCGCGCAGCGAATGGCGCAAGATGTTCTGGTCGAGCCGCTTCTATCTCGCCTGCATGCTGGGCGTCGCCGGCTATTGCGTCGCGGCGCAGACTATCGTGCCGCTGCTCTTCATCTGGGGGCCGCGCTTCTATGCCAACGGGTTCTATTTCTTCGGCTTCCTGACGCAGCATGCGGGGCTTGCGGAAGATTCCTACGATCATCGCCAGAACACCCGCACGTTCCGGATGAACCCGTTTGCCGAGTTCCTTTACGCCAACCTCAATTTCCATATCGAGCATCACGTCTATCCGTCGATCCCCTACTACAACCTTCCTGTGCTGCACGGCATGGTGAAGGACCAGCTGCCCCATACCTACGGCAGTCTCTTCGAGGTTATGCGCGAGGTTCTGCCGGCGGTCTGGAGACAGGCGCACGATCCCGGCTATTTCGTTGTCCGCAAGGTGCCGGGCGGCGCGCGGCAGGGCGACGACGGGATGTTTGCGAGCGGCGTCGCGGCGGCCGAATGAGATCTCAAGGGAGAGAGTGCATGTCCGAGAGCTGGATCAAAGTCTGCGCGGCCGACGATATCGATGAGGAGGATGTCATCCGCTTCGATGCGGCCGGCCGCACCTATGCCGTCTACCGCAGCCCCGACGACGACTATTTTGCGACCGACGGCCTGTGCACGCATGAGCGCATCCATCTTGCCGATGGGCTTGTCATGGGCGACATCGTCGAATGTCCCAAGCACAACGGCCGCTTCAACTACAAGACGGGCGAGGCGAAGGGCGCGCCGGTCTGTGTCAATCTCAGGACCTATCCGGCAAAGGTCGTCGATGGCGATGTCTATATCGCCGCGGACGAGTAGGGGCGCTTATGATCTTCAAGGAACATGTGCGCTGGGAGATGTTGAGGCCGGAGGAGTTCCTCGCCCGGCAGAACGCCAGGCCTGTCGTCTATCTGCCGATGGGGCTATGCGAGCCGCATGGTCACGTGGCGCCGTTCGGGCTGGACACGATCAAGGCGGACTGGCTTTGCGACATGGCGGCGGAGCGGTTCGGCGGTATCGTCGCCCCCACCATGGCCTATCATGTCCACGAGGTCGGCTATCACGCCCCGTGGCTGCGCGAGGTGATGGGCGGGGTCAATCCGCGGCTGGCGGCCCTGCCGGCGCATCTCCTCCTGGAAACGCTGTTCTACCAGTTTCGCGCTTTCCACAATGCAGGCTTCTCGGGGGTCGTCGTCATCAGCGGGCATCATGGAAGCCAGGAGGATTTGCGCATGGTGGCCGAGGCTTTTTCCGCCGCCTTCCCGATCGATCATTTCGTCCAGACGGATCCGGAACTGGTGGCAGGTGCTTTCACGGGAGACCATGCCGGTCGCTACGAGCTTTCGCAGTTGCTGCATATCCGCCCGGACCTGGTCTCCATGGATCGCGCCGATCGGATTGGGACGAGCCCGCTGGGGCGGTTCGCGCAAAATCCCGATGTGGCGGAGGCGAGTGCCGAGGAGGGCAAGGCCATTCTGGAACTGTCGTTGCAGGCAATCGGCGAGGCGGTGGGCGCTTTCAGCCTGCGGCTATCCGGCGAGTTCATTCCGATGAAGAGGGCCGGGGCGGTATGGGATACCGTCGCCATGCGTTGTGCGGTCTGGGCAACGGCAGGGTAATCCGTGTTCCGTGGCGATCAGGAAGAGGGTGTCTGGTTCGTGGCGGTCGACTTCCTGACGATCAGTTCCGGAACGACGAGGCCGTGCGTCGCGGACGTCTTTTTCCGGTGATGCTCTCGGACGGGGAGAAGAGGGCCTGCGAGGCGACCTGATGCACGGGTTGCCGCACGGTTGTCAGTCGGATGACCGCCATCGCCGAAAGAGCATGTCGTCATAGCCGATGATGGAGGTGTCGTCGGGCGCGCGGTAACCGGTTGTCGAAGTGAGGTGGCCAATACGCTCCACCGATACGGCCTCGTCGCCAATCAGTGGGATTTCCTCGTCGAAGAATTTCGGTGATACAAGGAATGCGTCCTCGCGGACGGGTATTTCCATGAACCCCGCCGTCGATCAACCGATTGATCGCACCGCCGAACTTTCAGCAAGGGGCGGCGGAATGCTGTTACCTCCGCCGACGGTGTCTGTAACCGCCCGGCTTGCATGAAGGATTTCCGGTGCCACCCATGCGGCGACGTCCGGTTTGCGTTCGATGAACCCGTGGCGGGCAAGCCGGTCTATTTGGATTTCCAGGAGTTCGAGCCGGTCAGCGTCGAGACTAGGCGTGATGGCCGCCTCGAGGTTCGCGCCATAGATAGACCTTGCGAATTCTGGAGACGCGCCGGTTTCCTTGCTGACAACAGCGATGATCTTATCCTGGTTCGCACTCGCCCAGGTGGCGGCGCGGAGCGTTTCGGTCATGAACCGAGTGATGATTTCAGGTCGCCTGTCGAGTAGCTCTGCATGAACCGTGATCGGTCGCGGCGTTCCGTTGTTGACGCGGTCGCGGATCGGCAGGGCGTCGATGTCGACAAGGATCGAGAGTCCCAGCCGATACGCCGCTTCGCGTGCCGCTGCACCCTTGACGTAGGCGGCATCGGCGTCGCCGGCGGTCACCTGGTCGAGAGCAGGCCACTCCTTGATCTTGAGGTCGCGTCGTAGCCTGCCGGGCGGAACAGTCTGCGAAAGCGGGGTCTCCACAACCGTGACGTCATCAAAGTCGAGACCGATATGCCGAAAGGCCGCTTCGAAACCGCCGAGCGCCATGGCGCGCGCATGGCTGGCATTCCTGCGAGCGGCAAAGGATGGAATGGCAATGCGCGCGCCACGCAGGTCTTTAGGTCCTTGCAGGCGGGCGGGGTCGGCCACGATGGCCTGGCCCTCGTCGATGAACGTCAGGCCGAGGAGGCGGGTCGGAGCGCCTTCCGCCCGTGCGACGATTGCCGGCACGCTGCCGCCTTCGCGAATGAGCGACGGCAGTGAATGATCGTAGTGGGAGAGCGCGATATCCAGCGGCGCTTCCTGAAGGATGCCGAGCCCGACATCGAGTCCCGCAAGCGTATCGGCAAGCCATCCCTGGTTGAGCGCGATACCGCTGGCGGTCGGCACCTGGCACCGTGTATACCAGATTTTCTCGTGCGCCGTATTCATCGGCGGCCGCCGCCTGAATCGGCGGCGATATGCCAGTGCAGCAGCCTGTTCTCGATCGACAGGAATCCGTAGTTCAACGCATATCCCACCACTGCCACGGTTACGGCGCCGGCATACATTCTCGCAATGTCCAGCGTCTGCTGGGCGTTTAGAATGTAGTAGCCGATGCCGCTGTTTCCAGCGATCATGCCGGCCGCGATGGCAATGACGAAGGAGCCTGCGAGCGCCAGCCGCAGGCCGACAAAAATCTGGGGTGCTGCGGCCGGCAGCACGATCTCGTAGATCGTCCGCCACCAGGAAAGCTTGAAGGTGGAGGCCGTATCGCGAAGTGCGGCTGAGACGCCTCTTGCGCCGGAATAGGTGGCGATCAGAATCGGGATCGTGGCCGAGACGAGAATGGCGATGACGTTCATTTCCCGACCGAGACCGGCATAAAGAATGATGACCGGGATGAAGACGATCGTCGGAACTGGGCGGAGCAGTTCGATGATCGGTTCAACCAGCGCATAAATGAGCTTGATCCGTGCCATCATAACGCCGATTGCAACGCCTAACACGGCAGAAAGCACGTAGCCGTAGACCATCGACGTCATCGTGTCGACGAGCTGGAACCCCAACTGCCCAACTGTCATTTCCGTCCACCAGGCAGCTCCGATCCGCGAAGGAGCGGGGAGGCCGGGTGAGGGGTTTTGGGCGGCGATGATCTCCCAGATGCCGACGAGAATGAGAAGGAGCAGCCAGCCGAGCGCTCGGTTGTCGAGCGGGACCACGCGTTTGTGGCGCTTATTGGGTTTTCCAACACTGTCAGTTGCCGGAAGTGCGATGCTGGTTGGTACCGTCATGCGGCCTCCGCGGATTTTAGCGGCGGCTTCGCGAGAACGCTTTCGAGAAGCGTGCGCCTGTATTCGAGGTAGCGCGGATGTTCCCGTGTCTCGATCTGCCGGCGTGGGCGGGGAAGCGAGACTGGAATCTCGGCAGCTAGCCCCCTTCCGTTTGGGCTGAGTACGAGGATGCGATCCGCCATGTAGATGGCTTCGTCGATATCGTGGGTGACAAGGATCGCCGTGAAGCCGAACTTCTGCCAGAGATCGAGCATCAAATCCTGGAGTGTCGCGCGGCTCAGTGCATCAACGGATCCGAAGGCTTCGTCGAGCAGAATGATCTCGGGTCGCGACGCGATGGCCCGCGCAATGGCAACACGCTGCTGCATGCCGCCCGACAACTCGCGCGGGTAGCGGTCGCGCGCATGGGAGAGGCCGACATCCCCGATGATCTCGTCGACGGATACCTTGAACTTGCGGGAGGATTGAACGGCATGGCGTTCGCCGAACAGCACGTTTTGCCGCACCGTCAGCCAAGGCAACAGCGATTGTGAATAATCCTGGGCGACAAAGCGGACCTGCGCCGGCGGCTCGGAGACGACGCGATTGCCCACGCGGACGGTTCCGGCGCTCGCCACTGTCAGGCCGCCGATGGCGCGCAGCAGCGTTGATTTTCCCGAGCCGGAGCGGCCGACTAGCGCAAGGAACTCTCCGCCTTCTATCCGTGTCGTGATGTCGGCGAGTGCATCGACCGTTCCATGCTTGCCGACATAGCGGACGGAAAGCCCTTTCACCTCTATTGCAGGCGGGGCGATCAGAATGGGCTCAACAATGGAGCTGTCATTGGCCATAGTGGCGCCTTTCAGAGCGTCGGAACGGTTGCCGTCTTGTAGAGAAGCGGCTCGACGTCGATGACCTGCTTGATCACGCCCTTGTCATGGGCGATCGTCAGCCATTCCTTGAGTGCTGCCAGATCGACTGCGCCGGACTGGGCTGCGTTGTTGTCGTCCATGCGCTTGATGACGCCCGGGACTTCCTTCTCCAGGGCGAAGAGATCGACCTTGTCGTATTTGAGCGAGATATTCGCCTTCTCCTCTGCGCTATAAGCATTGTAGCGCTTGGCACCTTCGCGCGCGGCGCGGACGAACTTTTCGGCCAGTTCCGGGTTTGCCGCGATCCACTGGCTGGTCGCGAAGAAGCCGGCGGTACTTGTCTTTTCCGGGATTTGTTGCCACGGGCGGCCTTCCAGCGGCTTGACGCCATATTGCTGCTCCCACTGGGCGACATTCGGATCTGATGCAATGGATGCATCGATTTGGCCCGAAGCGAGTGCCGCGCCGACCGTTTCACGCTGGTTGATTATCACATATTCGACGGATGCCGGATCGACGCCAAAATGCTCCAGATAAAGCCGGACCCGGAGGCGCGACTGCGCATGCGCCGCGGTGCCGATCTTCTTGCCGACGAGGTCAGCCGGTTTCTCGATCCCGCTTTTCGGACCCGCGATGATGTAATCCGAATTCCCTCTGCCATTGGCAGCCTGCAGGAAGGTGAGGTCGAAGCCATTTTCGCGCGCGCCGACCCAAGCGAAAAGATCGGCATAGCCGATCTCAAGTGAACCGCCGACGGTTGCGGCAAGAATGTTCGGACCGCCTGCCAGGGTCACAATCTCGACATCGATGCCGTCCTTCTGAAACAGCCCTTCCTCTATCGCCGTCTTGATGCCGGGGATCGCGCCGAACGGGGCTCCGATGCGCAGCTTGTCGGCGGCAGACGCCGAGACAGGTGCAGTGAAGGTGCTCAGCGCCAGCACCATTGCGGCAAGCATTGCGCGGCGATTGAAAAGAGCCTTGAACATGGTTTGTCTCGAACTTTCCAAATGGGTCAGCCGGCGGCTGCGGCATTGATCCGCGCCTCCGATGGGGTTGAGCTGGTCTGCCATGCATAGGGTGCGCTCTGGGCGTGCGGCTGCTGCCAGCTATTGTCGAGCGGGAGGAGGGGCATGACCTGATCGGCGAACCGGTGGGCCTCCTCGAGGAAGGGGTTTCCTGAGAGGATGAAGGACTCAACGCCGAGGTTTCTGTATTCGATGAGGCGGGCGGCGACTGATTCCGGACCGCCGACCACAGCGATGCCCGGACCGTTGCGCAGCAGGCCGAAGCCGGACCAGAGGTTGGGGTAGATTTCCAGATCCCTAGCATGCCTCGGCCGGGTTCCCTGATGGAAGGCCGCCTGACGGACCTGACCGATGGCGTCCTGTTTGCTATTGCTCGCCTGCACTTTGGCGATGGCGTCGTCGGACGCGCTGTCCAGCATCTCCTGGGCAGCCTGCCAGGCCTTCTCGTCGGTATCGCGCAGGATGACGTTCAGCCGGATGCCGAAACCCAGCTTTCGTCGATATTTCGCGGCGCGAGCCGTGACGTCCTTGACGGTGGCGGCGGTTTCCGGTGGCGGCTCGCCCCAGGTGAGGTATTTGTCGACGTGCTTGGCCGCGACATCCATGGCGATATCGGACGAGCCGCCGAACCAGAGAGGAGGATAAGGCTTCTGCAGCGACGGAAATTCTGCCTTTGCGCCTTTAACCTTCAGGAACTCGCCATCGAAATCCACGGTCTCGCCCGACATGGTCCGGCGATAAATTTCGAGGAACTCGTCGCAGCGGCGATAGCGATCGTCATGGGCGAGGTGGATGCCGGCAGGCGCCAGGCTCGTATGGCCGTTGACGATGTTAAGCAGGAGACGGCCACCGATATTCTGATCGAGCGTCGTCGTCAGCTTGACGAGTTGGCTCGGGGTGAAGACCGATGGGTGGATGGCAAGGAGAAAGCGCATCCGGCGCGTCTGGGCTGCGAGACTTGCCGCCGTGATGAAGGGATCGAGGCCGCCGCTTGGTTGTGTCGCAAAGAGCGCGCCCGAATAGCCGCGCGCATCGATCGACGTGACCAGGGCTCGCAGATAATCGAGATCGACCGGACGCGTCCATTTCGGATCCCAGGGATACCGGCCATCACGGCCGACGACGTACCAGAGAATATCCATCAGATGTCCTTACTTCGACAGGATCGGTTGCGAGCCGCCGAGTGCCGCAGCACGGATGAAGATGCCGGCCGCCTCATCGATCGTGACGGCAAGCTGCGCCGCCTTTTCAGGGGTCTCGTCGAACACGAGCACGCCATGGTTTGCGAGGAGGGCGGCGCGAGTCTCGGGATGCTCGGCCAGGAAACTATCGAGCACGGAAACGAGGCCACCGGAATTCCGGTCGCCATAGGGGCTGACCGGTATCGGCACTGTTTGGCCACGAGTGAGGAGCGGTTCGTAATGGAGCGGAATAGGCTTCTGTGCGACGGCGAACGCCGTGGCATTTAGGGAATGGGTATGGATCACGGAGCCGACGCCCGGCCGCTTATAGGCATGGGTGTGCATGGAGATGACCGATCGCACGCCTTTGCCAAGCTTGCCACTGACGAACTCGCCCTCGAGCGTGACGATGCCGAAATCCTCTTCGGTGATGTCCTTGGGCAGGCCTCGTGCCGTAACCAGGACATGGTCGGGTGTATCCGTCAGTCGGACGCTGGCATTGGCCGAACGTCCATTCGTAAGAATGCCACTGATGTGAAGGAAATGAATGGCGTCGAGAAGCTGCTGGCGCAGCACGCGACCTTGCGGTCCCAACTCTAACCTGCTCCCCTCGATTGATGAAATATCCTTGCCAAATCCGATTGCGCTTACACCCGCCATCATAAATCTCCCATAATATATAAAAAAGGTAGATTTACTATTGTTAAGGCGCAAGGGCGCCGAGTCTAGGATTACAAGCGTCGGGGAAACATCGTTCTAAACTTCGTCGGTAATGAGGATGGAAACAAAGCAAAAACGGATCTCGGACGCAAACACGACATCGCCGTTGGCTGCATTCAACGAGGCTCTGGGCGCTCGGCATGGAGATGGAACAGCGGTCCGACAGTCGCCTGCCGAGCTTTCGGTCGGCCGCACCATGTTCATCATCGCCCCCCACCTCACCAACGTCGTGGCCTGCTAAGGCCATGTGGTAAACCACCGGTCGTTTGGCATCGAACCGGCTCGGATGTGGCATAGGAAAGCGTCATCGATTGCGCCGAGCGTCGCCGTGGCCCCCCAGTTCCAGTTCTCCCCGTCCTTCGCGCGGCATGACAATGCTCATGACCAGCGAGCGAATGACGTTCGCCGCCTCCCGGCGCTCGCTGTCGTCGGTCTGCAAGTGTCGTGCTCCCCTGATTGTCCGCGTTTATAAGTTAGCCCTGTTCGAGTTTGGTCCTGTCTGGACCGGGTTGCGAACTCATAAGAGGTCAAGCCGCTGAGGCTCGTGTGGGGGCGGTTCGGGTTGTAGTCGTTTCTCCAGTCTTCGATAATCTCTCCGGCATGGCGGTAGCTGGTGAAGAGCTGCTCGTTGAGTCATGCAGGGATACCAGTCCTGAGTGCGATCCTGTCCAGTTCACGGCCGACACGCTGGCGGGACAGCGAGTTGTCGACTGTCTCCATCTCCGGAGAACAGACTAACCTCAAACCGAGGACATTTCAGGGGAGCACGTCAGAGCCATTGGCTCAGACGTCCAAGTCCTTGCCCCATAGACAAGAAAATAGCGCAGAAGCGGCCGCCTCTGCGCTGTCTTCAACCGGTTGCGATAATTCTGTCCGGCCTTAGCGACCGTTGCCCGTGACGGCAGAGCGGATGTGGGAGCGGGAGATGCCCAGATCCTGAAGGGCGCGGTCGTCCAGGGCGCCGAGCTCATGGACGGCGCGGCGGTCGGCGGCATATTTCTTGAGCTTTGCGAAGAGGTTCATGATCAACTCCTTTTGTTGAACAATATATAGACGCCTTCCTGACCGATGAACATGCACATGCCTGCAGCGTAGGCATGCCCCAATTGCATGACACTGAAAAAGAACGCGACTCCTAAAGTTTGCTATCGCGAAACGCTATGGCGGCAGAATGGAGTTGTGTTGGCCAAGGCCCCGTGCATGACCCTACTCTGACCGGAGTTGGCGACTGGCTGACCAAAAGAGCCGGGAAAACGGCCTTTGATCGTGCGGTATGGACCGGACGAGGATATCCGAACCAGGAGTGGGAACATGACACACACGCTTACCCGCAGAATGCTTTGCCTTTCCACCGCCCTCCTCACCGTGGCCGCCCTCGCGCCGGGTCTTGCCGGCGAGGCGAAGGCCGATGAGGCGCCGATCAAGCTCGGCATCGTCGCGCCGATGAGCGGTCCGAACGCCCGCTACGGCGCCTTCTCGATGCACGGCGCGGAACTGGCCGTGAAGGAGATCAACGATGCCGGCGGCGTCAACGGCCACAAGATCGAGCTCTACAATGCCGACAGCCAGGGCACGCCCGTCGAGGGTGTCTCGGCGACGCGCCGGCTGATCGACCAGGACGAGGTGGACTTCGTCATCGGTGACGTCTCCAGCTCCGTGACGCTCGCCATGCAGCCGGTCGCGGAAGATGCCGGCGTGCTGCTCTTGAACGCCGCCTCCTCCAACCCGAAGATCACCTACGGCGCCGGCGTCGGCGGCTTCAAGTGGACCTACCGCAACTATCCGACCGACGAGAACCGCGCCTATGTCGTGGCGAAATACGCCGCCGAGGAACGCGGCTTCACCAAGTTCGCCGTACTGTCCGTCGATAGCGACTACGGCCGCTCGGCCATCGAGTTCACCAAGAAATACCTGCCCGAGTTCAAGGGCGAGATCCTTTCGGAAGACTATTACAAGGAAGGCGAGGTCGACTTCCGCAGCGTGCTGGCGAAGATCCGCGACGGCGGGGCTCAGGCGATCATCATGTACGGCCTTGCCGACACGACGCCGATCATCGCCCGCCAGATGGTCGAGCTCGGCCTTGCCGGTAAGGTGACGCTGGTCGGCAACGGCGAGTTCAACACCGAAAAGACCATCGCCTCCGCGCCGACGGCGCTTGAGGGTGCCGTCGAGGCCGCCGCCTGGCTGCCGGCCTGGGATTCGCCGGAAAGCAAGGCCTTCGTCGAAAAGTTCACCACGACTTACAATGAAGCGCCGAACAACCATGCCTATGTCCACTGGGACACGGTGAACCTGCTCGCCGCTGCTGTGCGCGAGGCCGGCAGCGTCGAGCGCGAGGCGGTGCGTGACGCGCTGTCGAAGATCAAGTACAAGAGCCCCGTCGGCGAGGTGACCTTCGACGACCACAACCAGGCCCGCCTGCCGATGATCCTGTTGCAGATCGAGGACGGCAAGCCGAGCATCAAGGGCGCCTTCACGGCCGATATCCAGTATCCTGCCAACTGAGCCGGTCGGGAGGACAGGCCCATGGTCTCGACCCTTATCGAGCAGATCGTCAACGGCATCGTGACCGGTTCGGTCTATGCCATCGTCGCGGTCGGCATGACGATGATCTTCGGCGTGCTCAGGGCGATCAACTTCGCCCACGGCGAATATTACATGCTCGGCACCTTCGGGGCCTGGTTCGCCATCGATTACCTTGGCCTCTCCTACGAGGCCTCGATCGTCGTCGGCATCCTCTCGACCATCGTCATCGCC
The DNA here is from genome assembly GCF_945994535.1 of Shinella sp. WSC3-e. Lineage (NCBI taxonomy): Bacteria > Pseudomonadati > Pseudomonadota > Alphaproteobacteria > Hyphomicrobiales > Rhizobiaceae > Shinella > Shinella sp. WSC3-e. Next base: position 2,754,813 of record NZ_OZ000530.1, on the reverse strand, counting down.
TATGTGGTGGGGCAGCTCGTGATGCGCCGCATGGTGGGGGCCCCGGCGGAATCCGGGGTGCTCGCCACGCTCGGCATCGCGCTCGTGCTTCAGAACACCGTCATCCTCGTCTTCGGCGGCGGCTACAAGTTCTTCTCCGGCGGCTATATCGAGCCCGTCTCGATCCTCGGCTTCTCGCTCGCCGAGCAGCGCGTGCTCATCCTCGTCGTCTGCCTCCTGGTCTTCATCGGGCTGGAGCTGATGGTGACGCACAGCCGCATGGGCAAGGCGATGCGGGCGGTGTCGCAGAATGTCGAATGCTGCGAGGTGGTCGGCATCGACGTGCCGCAGGTGGTGCTGCGCACCTTCATCCTCGGCGCGGCGCTGGCGGCGCTCTCGGGCGTCCTCACCGCGCCGGTGAACGTCAGCGTCTATGGCGGCATGGGCGAGCTCATCACCTTCAAGACGCTGCCGATCATCATCATGGGGGGCCTCGGCAATGTGCGCGGTACCTTCTTCGCCGCCATGATCCTCGGCATCGCCGAAAGCCTCGTCGCCACCTATGTCGGCCTGCAATACCGCGACACGGTGGGGTTTGCGACGCTGATCCTGATGCTGATGTGGCGGCCGCACGGACTGTTCTCGACGCAGGCGCGCTTCTAGGGGCAGTCAGCCGAAGCGGAAAACGCTTCGGCCGCTCCGGGCGTGAAACTCCTCTCGAACTTTTGGGGACCCGACATGTCTCTCACGCAAACCAGCGAACGGGCGCGCCGGCGCGATTATCGCATCCCGCTCGGCATCCTGCTCTTCTCCGTGGCGCTCGCCGCGCCCTTCATCGGCAGTCGCTATGTCGTCCATGCGCTGATCATCGCGCTCGTCTTCATGCTGCCGGCGCACGGGCTGAACCTGCTCGTCGGCTATACCGGCCTGCTCTCGCTCGCCCAGGCCGCCTTCTTCGGCATCGGCGCCTATGCGGCGGGGCTGCTCGCCATCACCTACGGCACGCCCTTCTACGTCAACGCGATCGTCGCGGGCCTTGCGGCCGGCCTGGTGGCGCTGCCGCTCGGCGTGCCGGCGCTGAGGCTCCGGTCCACCTCCTTCGTCATGTGTACGCTCGGCTTCGTCATCATCGGCCAGGCCATCGCCAAGAACTGGATCTCGGTGACGCGCGGCGACATGGGGCTTTCCGGCATCCCGAAACCCTATTTCGAGCTCGGCCCGCTCTCCTTCACCGTGGGCGGCACCACCGGCTTCTACTACCTGGCGCTCGCCATCGGCATTCTCGCGACGCTCGCGGTCTTCGCCGTCGTCCGCTCGCCGGCGGGCCGCAACATGGTGGCGATCCGCGAGAACGAGACGCTGGCCGAATCCCTCGGCGTGCCGACCTGGCACTACAAGCTGATCGTCTTCATGCTGAGCGCTGTCTTTGCCGGCGTCGGCGGCAGCCTCTATGCGCATTACCTCACGGTGGTGAGCCCGCTCACCTTCCAGATGTACTATTCCACCACCATGCTGATCATCGTGCTCGGCGGCGGGGCGGGCATGATCTCCGGCACCATCTTCGGCAGCCTGCTCTTCGTCGGCCTCACCGAGGCGCTGCGCATCACGCCGGAACTGCGCATGATCGCCTACGGCCTCTGCCTGCTGGTGCTGGTCTTCTGGTTCAAGCAGGGTTTCGCGCCGGTCATCAACCGGGTGTGGAACGCCATCGGAGGCGCGAAATGACGGCCCATCTTCCGCTTCTCGACATCAGGAACCTCACCAAGAGCTACGGCGCGGTGAAAGCCGTCAACGATGTCAGCATGCATATCGACCGCGGCGAGATCGCCGGGCTGATCGGGCCGAACGGTTCGGGCAAGTCGACCTTCTTCGATTGCAGCACGGGCCTTGCCCGGCCGGATTCCGGCACGGTCGTGCTCGACGGGCAGGACATCACCGGCTGGTCGCTGAACCGCATCGCGCGGGAGGGCCGCATGCTGCGCTCCTTCCAGAAGACCGTGACCTTCCGCTCGCTGGACGTCGAGGAGAACCTCATCATCGCCGGCCAGATGTTCACCTTCCCGTCGATCTGGTCGACCTTCAGCCTGGGAAAACTCTCCCGCCAGCGCATCGCCGGCCTGCGCGAGCGCGCCCGGGAACTCATCAAGATGGCCGGCCTCTGGGACGTGCGCCACCAGCCGGCGGGCAACCTGTCCGGCGGCCAGCAGAAGCTGATCCAGTTCGCCTCCATGCTGATGCCGGAGCCCAAGCTCATCCTGCTCGACGAGCCGATGGCCGGCATCAACCCGAAGATCATCGAGCGGGTGGTGGAGACCATCCTTTACGCCAACACCTCGCTCGGCGTCAGCTTCCTCGTCATCGAGCACAATATCGACGTGGTCACCAGCATCTGCCGGCGCGTCATCGTGCTCGACCAAGGGCAGAAGCTGGTCGAGGGACTGCCGCAGGACATCATCCAGGACCAGCGCGTGAGGGAGGCCTATCTTGGCGGCTGAGACGAACCTTTCGATCGCCGGCCTTCGCGCCGGTTACGGCAATCTCGACATCCTCAACGGCGTCGACCTCGACGTGCCGGCCGGCCAGTTCGTCGCGCTGATGGGGCCGAACGGGGCGGGGAAATCGACGCTCCTCAAGACGCTCTACGGCATGACCACCATCAAGGGCGGCAGCATAAACTGGCGCGGCAAGGACATCGCCGGCTACAGGTCGCGGGCGATCCTCGGCGAGGGCATTTCCTTCGTGCCGCAGGGGCGCTGCAATTTTCCGGTGATGACGGTCGACGAGAACCTCCAGATGGCGGCCTACACCATCCGCGACGAGAAGGTGAGGGCCGAGCGGGACTATGTCTACGACCTCTTCCCGATCCTCAAGAAGCGCCGCACCACGCTGGCGGGCAACATGTCCGGCGGCGAGCAGCAGCTTCTCGAAGTGGCGATGGCGGTGCTCCAGCGCCCGAAGGTGCTGCTGGTCGACGAGCCCTCGGTCGGCCTCTCGCCCGCCGCCATCGGCATCGTCTTCGACGAGCTTCTGCGCCTGCACGCCTCCGGCCAGACCATTTTGCTCGTCGAGCAGAACACCAAGAAGGCCATGGAGGTCGCCGAGCGGGCGGTCATCCTGCGGCTCGGCAAGGTGATCTGGGACGGGCGGCCGGCCGACATCACCCATGACGAACTCGGCGAACTCTTCCTGACGGGCAAGATGCGCGGGGAAGCCGAGGCGCCGCACTGATCCACCAATCGAGGTCATTCCCATGAGCACGTTCACCCCCGCCTCCCGCGTTTCGCGCATCAAGGTCTCGCCCAGCTCCGCCGCGTCGGCCCGGGCGCGCGACCTGAAGGCGGCCGGCCGCGACATCGTCGACATGACCGTCGGCGAGCCGGATTTCGACACGCCCGACGACGTGAAGGCCGCCGCCCATGCCGCCATCGACCGCGGCGAGACGAAATACACCGCCGTCAACGGCACGCCCGCCCTGCGCAAGGCGATCATCGGCGACTTCAAGCGCCGCCTCGGCCTCGACTATGCGGAAAACGAGATCTGCGTCGGCGGCGGGGCGAAGCAGATCCTCTTCCTCGCGCTGATGGCGAGCGTCGAGAACGGCGCGGAGGTCGTCGTGCCCGCGCCCTACTGGGTGTCCTATCCGGACATGGTGATCGCCAATGACGGCACGCCGGTCATCGTCGAATGCCCCGAGGCGCAGGGCTTCAAGCTGACGCCCGCGGCGCTGGAGGCGGCGATCACGCCCAAGACGCTCTGGCTGATCCTCAACGCCCCCTCCAATCCGACGGGAGCCGCCTATTCGCGCGCCGAGCTGGAGGCGCTCGGCGCCGTCCTCCTGCGCCATCCCCAGGTGTTCGTCCTGTCGGACGATATCTACGATCAGGTCTGGTTCCGCGACGAGCCGATGACGACGCTCGCCGCCGCCGTCCCCGCCCTGAAGGACCGCGTCCTGCTGACCAACGGCGTCTCCAAATCCTACGCCATGACCGGCTGGCGCATCGGCTACGCCGCCGGCCCCGCACCGCTGATCGCCGCGATCAACAAGCTCCAGTCGCAGATGTCTTCCTGCCCGTCCTCCGTCAGCCAGGCCGCCGCGGCTTATGCGCTGACGGCCGACCAGGCTTTCGTGCGCGACAGCGTCGCGGTCTACAAGGAGCGCCGCGACTATGCCTGCGCCCGGCTTAACGCCATACCGGGCCTCTCCTGCACCGTGCCGGACGGCGCCTTCTACCTCTTCCCCAACTGCGCCGGGGTGATCGGCAAGCGCACGTCCGAGGGCAAGGCCATCGAGACGGACCTCGATTTCGTGCTCTACCTCCTCGATGGCGTCGGCGTCGCCGCCCTGCAAGGCGCCGCCTACGGCCTCTCGCCTCATTTCCGGCTGTCGATCGCCACGTCGATGGAGGCAATCCGGGAGGCGTGCGATCGTATCGAGAGGGCTGTTGCGGCGCTCCGTTGAGGATCGTGCGGGGCAATTGCCCCTCATCCGGCCTGCCGGCCTCCTTCTCCCCGTAAACGGGGAGAAGGGATATGCCACGCCGGTTTCCCTAACTCGATATCCTTGCGTGGGGCACGTCCCCTCTCCCCGCTTGCGGGGAGAGGGTTAGGGTGAGGGGCAAAACGACCTCAAGGCCCGGCAGGGCAGAGGGGGTGATCCCCGAACCACAAGCAACTGGCCCTTGCGCCCCTCCCGCCCGAGCGCTTAGGGTCCGGCAAAGGGAGAGGCCATGAGCGTCGATTTCCGCAAGCTGAAGAGTTTCGTCAAGATCGTCGACACGGGGAGCGTTTCCCGGGCGGCGGCGATCCTGCGCACGGCCCAGCCGGCGCTGTCCCAGCAGATCGCCTCGCTCGAAACCCATTTCAAGCACAAGCTGCTGATCCGCAGCAATGTCGGCATCGCGCCGACCGAGGCGGGGCTGATCCTCTACCGTCACGCCCAGCTCATGCTGAAGCAGTTGGACCAGGCGCAGATCGACATCGACCAGGCGGCGAAATCGGTCGCCGGCCGCGTCTCCATCGGCCTTGCCACCTACTCCACCTCCAGCGCGCTTTCGCTTCCCCTGCTGAAGGAAATGCGGGCGCGCCATCCGCACATCATCTTGCATGTCAACGACAGTTTCGGCCATATCCTCTCCGAGCTGATCATGACCGGCAAGATGGACATGGCGCTGATCTACGCCACCAATCCCATCAAGGGCGTGACGCTCCAGCCGCTGTTCCGCGAGGAGATGTTCCTCGTCTCCCCGCCCGGCACGCAGTTCCCCGCCGAGCCCAGCCGCCCCCTGCCGCTCGCCGCGCTTCAGGACGTGCCCCTGCTGCTCCCCAGCAAGGCGCACCTGCTCCGCCGCCTCATCGACGACGCGCTGGCCCGCGCCCGGGTCTCGCCCGAGGTCATCTCCGAGATCGAATCCGTCCCCGCGCTCAGCGCCGCCGTGCTCGACGGCCTCGGCTCCACCATCCTGCCGGCCTCCGTCGTGACCGAGACCTCCGGCTTTGCCGGCGCGGAGGTGCGGGCGCTGACCAAGCCGGTGATCGACGCCACCATATCGCTCTGCGTCTCCGACCACCTGCCGCTGTCGGAGCCGGCGATCGCCGCCCGCTCGGTGCTGCTTGAGATCGTTTCGCGGCTGATGAGTAGTCATCATCAGGGGATTCGGCCGGTTTAAGCATCGGCCGTCCTGCTCCGCCACACCCCCCTCTGCCCTGCCGGGCATCTCCCCCTCAAGGGGGAGATTGGATGGAGCGCCGTTTCGCCCATCTTTGACGTTGCTGATGGAGCAGGGTTTTCGCTTCTTGCCGATCTCCCCCCTTGAGGGGGAGATGCCCGGCAGGGCAGAGGGGGGTGTGGCGGAGCAGGACGGCCATAACCAAACCCTATGGCGGCAGACGGTAGTTGTGTTGGCCAAGGCGCGCTTCCGTCTCCTACCCTTCGGGGCAGCAACGGGTTCGAAATCCGAACCGTCCGACCGCGCTCCGAGGGAAACATGGCAAAACTGGCTTTCGACACTGGCGGGACCTTCACCGACTTCGCCCTTCTCGACGACAAGGGCGACCTCCATCTCCACAAGGTGCTGAGCACGCCGCACAACCCGGCCGAGGCCGTGGTGCAGGGTGTCACGGAACTGCTCGACCTGCACGGCGGGTCGATCGACATTGCCGGCCTCCAGGTGCTCGGCGCGACCACGGTCGTCACCAATGCCGTCCTGGAGCGCAAGGGCGTCGAGACCGGCTTCGTCACCACCGCCGGTTTCCAGGACATGCTGCGCATCCGCAACGAGGGGCGCTACGACCTCTACGACCTCAACATCAAATATCCCGACCCGCTGGTCGCCCGTGCCAATTGCCATGGCGCGGAGGAGCGCATCGCCGCCGACGGCGCGGTGATGACCGCGCTTTCCGAAGAGAGCGTGCGCGAGATCGCCGGCCGGCTGCGCGAGGGGGGCATCCGCTCCGTCGCCGTCTGCCTGCTGCATGCCTATAAATATCCGCAGCACGAGAAGCGCGTCGCCGCCCTCCTGCGCGAGGAGGACCCAGACATCTTCGTCTCGCTCTCCTCGGAGGTCTGCCCGGAGATGCGCGAGTTCGACCGCGCCTCCACCACCGTCGTCAACGCCTATACCCGCCCGCAGATGGCCGGCCATGTCGCCCATCTCCAGCGCGAATTCGCCGCGAAGGGCATCGACCGGCAGGTGCTGTGGATGACCTCCTCCGGTGGCCTCGTGCCGAGCCGTCGCGCGGCGGAACTCCCCGTCCGCCTGATCGAATCCGGCCCGGCGGCCGGCGCGGTGGCGGCGGCGGAGTTCGGGCGCATCGCCGGGGAGGAAAGCGTCCTCTCCTTCGACATGGGCGGCACGACGGCAAAGCTCTGCCTCATCCCGAACGGCGAGCCGACGGTCGGGACCGACCTTGAGGTCGCGCATTATCACCGCTTCCGCAAGGGCTCCGGCTATCCGCTGAAGATCCAGTCGATCCAGATGATCGAGATCGGCGCGGGCGGCGGCTCGATCGCGGCGAAGAACCCGCTCGGCCTGCTCGATGTCGGTCCGCGCTCGGCGGGCGCCGCGCCCGGCCCCGCCGCCTACCAGCGCGGCGGCACGGAACCGACCGTCACCGATGCCGACATCCTGCTCGGCTACATGGGCACGGGCTCCTTCGTCGGCGGCTCGTTCAAGGTCTCGAGGGAGGCGGCGCAGGAGGCGATGGCCAAGCTCGCGACAGCGCTGAACGTCTCCGTGGAGCGTTGCGCCTGGGGCATCCACGATCTCGTCAACGAATCGATGAGCAAGGCGGCGGCGATGCATGCCACCGACCTCGGCGTCGATCCGCGCTCGCTGCCCATGGTCGCCTTCGGCGGCGCGGGGCCGGTGCATGCCTACGGCATCGCCCGCAAGCTCGGCATCAAGCGGGTGATCTGCCCGACGGGCGCGGGCGTCACCTCGGCCATCGGCCTGCTCATCGCGCCGGTCGCGGTCGATCTTTCGGTCAGCCATCCGATGGCGGTCGATAGCTGGGACATGGACGCGATGAACGCCATCCTCGACGATCTCGCCGGCCAGGGCGCGGAGGTCGTCTCGGCGGCGGGCGTCGAGAAGGCGACGATCAGCAACCGCTATACCGTCGACATGCGCCATGTCGGGCAGGGGCACGAGATCACCGTCGCCCTGCCGGACCGCGGCCTGCCGCTGGACGCGTTCCGCCGCCAGCTCCTCGACAATTTCTTCAAGCTCTATCGCGAGCTGTTCGGCCGCACCGTCGCCGCGCCCGTCGAGGCGATCACCTGGCGGCTGCGCGCGAGCGGCGAGACGGACCAGGTCACGCGCCCGCACCGCACCGAGGTGGCGGACGCACAGAAGGGCAGCCGCCCGGTCTATTTCCCGGAGATCGGGACCTATACGGAAACGCCGGTCTACGACCATTACAAGCTGCCGGTCGGCACGGCGGTCAAGGGACCGGCCATCGTCGAGCAGCGCGAATCGACCGCGGTCGTCGGCCCGGCCGGCACCTTCCACGTGGATGCCAGCGGCAACCTCGTCATCAACATCGATTAAGGGGACGGCAGATGACCAGGACCGCTACCGATTTCAACGATCCGATCAATCTCCAGGTGATGTGGAACCGCCTGATCTTCATCGCCGACCAGGCCGATACCGTGCTCGGCAAGACGGCCTTCTCGCCCATCGTGCGCGAGAACCACGACTATGTGACCGTGCTGATGGACAGCAAGGGCAGGGCACTTGCCCAGTGCACCTGGTCGATCCCCGTCTTCATCACCTCGCTGCCCGTCGCCGCGCAGAAATACTTTTTGCCGAAATTCCCGGTCGAGACCCTGCAGGAAGGCGACGTGCTCGCCACCAACGATCCGGAGATCGGCACGGGCCACCTGCCGGACGTGACGATGATCACGCCGATCTTCAAGAACGGCAAGGTCGTCGCCTATGCCGGTTCCATCGCACATCTCCCCGATATCGGCGGCGCGCCGCTGCATTCGGAGGCGAGCGACATCTTCGAGGAGGGCATCCGCTTCCCCATCGTCAAGCTGCTCAAGGCCGGCGTGCCGAACGAGGATGTCTTCGACATCATCGCAGCCTCCGTGCGCCTGCCGACGGAGGTGAAGGGCGACCTCGAATCGATGATCGCCGCCAACAATGTCATGGGCCGGGAACTGGTGAAGTTCCTCGACGAATACGGGCTCGACGACATCGACGGGCTCGCCGAGGCGATCCATTCCCGCTCCGAGGCGCAGACGCGCAAGGCGATCCGCGAATGGCCGAACGGCACCTATTCGGCCGAGGTGCTGCTCGACGGCTACGATACGGATGTGAAGCTCTGCGCCTCCGTCATCGTCAGGGACGACTCGATCCATGTCGACTACGCCGGCACCTCGGACCAGGTGCTGCATTCGATCAATTGCCGCACCAATTACCGCTATGCCCATTCGGTCTATGCGCTGAAATGCCTGCTCGATCCGGAAACGCCGAACAACGAGGGCTGCATCGTGCCGATCACCGACGAGGCGCCGCTCGGCTCGATCCTCAATCCGCAGCAATGGACGGCGGGCAATTCGCGCAACCTGATCGGCCATGTCATCCCCTCGTTGATCTTCAGGGCTTTGGAGAAGGTCGTGCCGGAAAAGGTGATGGGCGACAGCGGCGGCGCGCCGATCTGGGCGGCCAATTGCGTCGGCCAGCGCGACGACGGCTCGCAATACGGCTCCGTGCAGAATTTCCACGGCGGGCAGGGTGCGCGGGCGGAATTCGACGGGCTCGACACGCTGAGCTTCCCGTCGAACTGCAAGGTGACGGCGGTGGAGATGTTCGAGATCGCCGTGCCGGTGCTGACCGAGCGCAAGGAACTGATCGCCGACTCGGGCGGGGCGGGAAAACATCGCGGCGGGCTCGGCCAGCGCGTCGTGCTGCGCAATATCGGCCGCAACCCGATGAGCATCTACCTCGCCTCCGAGCGCGTGCGCCATCCCTGCTTCGGCGTGGTGGAGGGCGAGAGCGGCACGCCCGGCAAGGTGATGAAGGAAGGCCGGAAGCAGTTTCCCAAGGGCAAGGTCGTGCTGAAGACCGGCGAGCGGCTGGAGGTCGAGACCCCTGGCGGCGGCGGCTGGGGCCGGGCGGCCGAGCGCAGCGCCGATCTCGTCGCGCAGGATCTCGCTGAAGGACTGGTCACGCCGGAAGCGGCGTGCACCCGCTACGGCTATAAGGAACGGGCGGCGGTGGAATAAAGCAATTCCAGCAAAAGTGCGCAGCGGTTTTGCGTCCGGAATTGCGTAAGAACTTCAGGAGGACGACATGGGATTGCTCGACGGAAAGATTGCGCTCGTCACCGGTGCGGGAACGGGCATCGGCAAGGAGACGGCATTGCTGCTGGCCGGCGAGAGCGCCCATGTGGTGCTGACCGGCCGGCGCGCCGGGCCGCTGGAGGACGTGGCGGCCGAGATCGCCGCGCGCGGCGGCAAGACGGCGGTGCGCCCGCTCGACATCGCCTCCCGGGAGGAGATCTTTTCCGCCGTCGAATGGGTGCGCGACACGCTCGGCCCCGTCGATATCCTCGTCAACAATGCCGGCAGCGCCAGTAAGGTGCTGAACGCCCGCTTCCTCAGCGAGGAGGAGTGGAATTCCACGGTCACCGTCAACCTCACCGCCGTCTTCAACCTCACCCAGGCGGTGCTGGAGGACATGATCGCCAGGGGCGGGGGAACGATCATCACCGTCTCCTCGCTCGCCGTGGTCAATCCGAACCTCCTCGGCGGGGCGGCCTATGGCGCGGCCAAGGCAGGCGTGAAGAACTTCATGACCTTCCTGCATAACACTTATCGCAACCAGGGCATCCGCGCGACGACGATCCTGCCCGGCGAGACCGACACGCCGATCATGGACAACCGCGCCCGCCCGCCGCTCGACAGCGAGCGCGCGGTGATGCTGAACCCGCACGATGTCGCCCGCGCCATCCTGCTCTGCGCCAGCCTGCAAAAGGGCGCGATGATCCCCGAGCTGCACATCTGTCCGACATTCATGCGCGACACCTCCGCCGATATCGAGACCGCGCGCTGGGTCGGCGCCCCGGCCGATACGCCGGACCTTCCCAAGGAGAAACGCCGATGAACGGCGCGAAACTGCGCGCGCGGCTTGCCGCCGGCGAGGCCGTCACCATGTATACCCCGCACCACGCCTCCTCGGGCCTTGCCGCCCGGCTGGTGGAGCTCGGGGCGGACAGCGTCTTTGTCGATTGCGAGCACGGCACCTGGAGTTTTGAGGACGTGCGCACGACGGCGCAGATCGTCCGCTCCGTCGGTGGCGCGGCGATCGTGCGCCCGCAGTCGCATGAGCGCCCGCTGATCATCCGCTACCTCAATGCCGGGGCGGACGGCATCATGGTGCCGATGGTCGACACGGCGGAGGAGGCCCTCGCCATCGTGGAGGCGGTGCGCTACGCCCTGCCGGCCGACCATGAAAAGCGCCTCGTGGTCGCGATGATCGAGACGGTGCGCGCCATCGATAGTCTCGAAGCCATGCTCGCCGTCGGGGGCATCGACGTCTTCTTCATCGGACCCGGCGACCTGTCGCAGGACATGGGCTTTGCGCCCGCCCCGCCTTTCGGCGAGCCGCGCCCGGCGGTGGTGACGGAAAAGGTCGCCGAGGCGGTGCAAAAAATCCGCGCCGCCGGCAAGGTGGCCGGCACGCTCGCCACGCTCGATGAAATCCCACACTGGCGCGAGCGAGGAGTGCAGTTCTTCTACGTCCACTCCGATCCGTTCCTGCGCCGCGGCCTGGCCGCGGTAAAGAGCGCCCTTGCCAGCGCCTGATCCTGCGTGAACACGAAATCCGGCGACCACATTCTCTTGAGAATCCCCGTGAGCAAGATCGAGCTGTTGCAGGTTGGGCCGTACCCAGCCTGGGACGAGGAGCGCTTGAATGCCAACTTCATCATACACCGCGTAGCCGATGGGTGTTCGCTGGTACATCAAATGGTGCTCTGTACTCCACCGTCGCGTTGAAAGTGGCACGCGAAAACGTATTGTTGGCAGCTTGGAATGTTATGAATTTCTAATATTTTGAAATATTTACACGAATCGCAGCTGATATGAGCGCTTCCTCCGCCACCAGCCGGCTTTCTGCTTTCCGGCAAGCGTATTCTTCTTATGCAATTTCGCGGTACGAGACATCATTCTTCGTGGACGTCGATGTGGCGACCAGCGCGAGTTCTGCCGGGGCAGTGTTACGGCGTAGCTGTTTCTTCCGATATGGCCTGAAAAGCGCGGCAGCTTCGGAGCGGTGGGTGGACATTGTGGAATGATGTGGTGGTTGTCGGCGGGGTGTCGCCGCACGGCACTTCAGGATTGGCTGGTTTCGCAATGGCGCTCGGCGAGCTTGCCGGAAAGGTGGTAGGCCTCTGTCTGAGCTTCCGCTTGCGCCGTGGTGTATGCGCCGTCAATCATGCTGGCGCGTTGCTTGATACGACAGGGTAAAAATTCCTTTTGGAAGCGGCTGCACGTCGCAAATCGCAATGGCGGTATGTGTATTTTTCGGAATGCCGCCATATATTAGCGATGATTCAAAAAATGTATTTCCCCGATTATTTCAATAAGAATCGCAATCTTCCAAAAAATCCTCCAAGAGAGGACTTATGTTTTCTTGCCAAGTAAATAACTTTTTCAATGTCTGTCTTGTTTGAAAGAAATTTTCCGAAGACCCTGTAATCGTCCCCGTATATCTCTTCCAGCTTTTTTATCAGTTCTCCCGTCAATTCGCTTCTGTCTGCCGGTGGTCCTCCCATTTGCTTGCGCGGGAGTTTTTTCTGCTCGCCTGTAAGGGTCGAAAAGAAAGCCTCTATCTGTTGCGAATCGGAGATATTAAAAATGAGGTTGTAGTATTTTTCATCTTTTCCAAGAAAGTCTGTAAGAGGGTCTGTGTGAATCGAAATGGATTTGCTTACGTTTCTGTATTCTGAAAGTCTATCAACGAATTCCTGAAGTGTTGGCGTCTTTCTGAGACCGAGAGAAGCCATCCTTTCGGCGATATTTTCGCCTTCCAACTCCTTGTGGTGCATCACCCTGTTTCGCCAGGCGGAAACGACCCTGTCCACCGGGTCTCGGACGATCGCTATTCTGAAGAATTTCTGATAGTCGTCGGGATTGATCGTCGAAAATTTGGGCGTCTTATACTCTTTATGAATATGCCGGATAGCCCCGGTCGCCTCATCCTTGATGGTTGTAAATCCCTCTCCAGTCTTGATGCTGTGGAGGAGATGCTTCATTGAAGTATTCGCTGCCTTCGGGACGGGGAAATAAGCAACTTTTATTTTATCCACTGTAACGACCAAGGCAGTCTCCTCAAAACTCAGTATGTCGGCTCGCTCTTTCAAGCGAATGGTCAGGCGCAATTTCCCGTGGCGCTTTCTTGATTCAGGAGAACTGTAGTATGAATCGTTCCCTGTATCCAGAAAGCTTGTGATAATTTTGCGTAGTTGACTAGATTAGTAGAATATTCCTGGTGCAGACTTGGCTGGCGGTGCTGCGAGCTGGCGAGCCTTGCGGTTGCTGTCCGGGGTCCTGAGCGAGGCCGGGGCGGCGTCCTCATATCCTGCTAACCATATCTTTATGAGATCGTCGCACTGTCCGGCCAGGAGACCGGGTATGGCGAAGAAGACGAGCAGGCGGAAAAAGACATCGGCACCACGGCGATCCGCGGCCACGCGGCGCGGCGGCATGGTGCACTGGTATTTGCTGGGCGCGGCGGTGATCGGAGGCATTCTCTACATGGACAACCGCCTGCCGGGGCCCGAAACGTCGGCGACGGGGATCAAGACGGCCTCGATCGAGCGCAAGGAAAAGACGGCCGAGCGCGAGGCGGTGCTGGCGCGGCCGAAGCAGCGGCCGGCCGAAAAGGCCGTGGAGCAGGCGCTGCCGATGCCGGAAAAGCTGCCGGCATTCTCGGGCAAATGGTTCATCTGCACGACGCAGACCGATTATTGCGTGCTCGACGGCAGCACCATCCTCTATGCCGGCCGCAAGGTGCGGCTTGCCGATGTCGACACGCCGGCAATCGCCGGCGCGCGCTGCGATGCGGAGCGCCTGCGCGGGGGCGATGCGAAGCTCCGACTGCGCGAGATCCTCAACGAGGGCGATGTCACGCTGGTGGCCAAGGGCGAGGCGTCCGGCAAGGCTGGCGCGGCGCCGCATCTTGTTATGCGCGGCGGGCAGTCGGTCGGCCAGCGGCTGGTCGCGGAAGGGCTTGCGAGGCCCTGGACGGGCAAGCATCAATCCTGGTGCGGTTGACGGATTTGGCCTTGCGCAACCTGTGCCTTTCCGGCACAAGCCAGACGCAAGCCTGCGTCCCTATGCTTTCCGTTAACCGGGATGGTGCCGGCTGGAAAGGGACAATGACATGTCGAACGACCTTGAGCGCTACAGCGATCCGGACAATGCAACGGTCGCGCTCTTTCTCCTCGAAAACGATGCGGATGAGCTGACGGACATCCTCGTGGCCGCGCTGGACGAAGCTTTCCGCATCCTCGGCGACGAGGCCCCGCCCGCGACGGTGCACTGATCGCCGACACGAAAGAGGGGCCTTTGAGGCCCCTCTCGCTTTTGGGCCATCCGCTACAATACTTACCCTGCGGCGACGACCTGGCGCTGCACGCCGAGGCCGGCAATGGAGACTTCCATGCGGTCGCCGGGCTTCAGGTAACGCGGCGGCTTCATGCCCATGCCGACGCCGGGCGGCGTGCCGGTTGTGATGACGTCGCCGGGCTCCAGCGCCATGAACTGAGAGATGTAATGCACGAGGAAAGGCACCTTGAAGACCATGGTGCTCGATGAGCCGTTCTGCACCAGTTCGCCGTTGACGCTGAGCGTCATGGCAAGATCGGCGGTATCCACCTCGTCCGTGGTGACCAGCCAGGGGCCGATCGGGCCGAAGGTCGGGCACCCCTTGCCCTTGGTCCACTGGCCGCCGCGCTCCAGCTGGTAGGCGCGTTCGGAAATGTCGTTGCAGACACAGTAGCCGGCGACATAGTCGAGGGCATCGGCCTCCGAGACATAGGAGGCGCGCTCGCCGATGACGACGGCAAGCTCCACTTCCCAGTCGGTCTTTTCCGAACCGCGCGGGATGAGGATCGTGTCGTCGGGACCGACGACGCAGGAGGGGGCCTTGTTGAACAGCACCGGCTCGCTCGGCACGGCCATGCCGCTTTCGGCCGCATGGTCCGCATAGTTGAGGCCGACGGCGATGAAATTGCCGACGCGGCCGACGCAGGCGCCGAAGCGGCTGCCTTCCGGCGCGAGCGGCAGGCTCTTCGGATCGACGGCGGCAAGGCGCTTCAGGCCCTCGCGGCCGAGCACGTCGCCGGCGATATCCGGCACCAGGCCGGAAAGGTCGCGGACCTTGCCGTCCGCATCGATCAGTCCGGGCTTTTCCGCGCCCGCCGCGCCAAAGCGTACCAGTTTCATGAGAACCTCCGTTGGATGCCACCGATTTCGGTTGCGCGCACCATTCCCCTGGTTTTACATCAAGTCAATGATTTTCGAAAATCCAGCGATCTTTATAAATTCGGCGAGGCGTGATGGAGCAGAAGAAGGCAGGTGGGCGCACCCTGGCGGGAGACGCCTATGAGGCGATCCGGCAGGCGATCCGCACGGGCGCGGTCAAGCCCGGCGACCGGCTGCGCTTTGCCGATCTCCAGGTGCTGTGCGGCATGAGCGTGACGCCGGTGCGCGAGGCGCTGGCGCGGCTGACGGCGGAGGGGTTCACGGTGCTGGACGACCACCGCGGCTACAGCGTCGCGCGCCTGTCGCTGGAGGAGTTGCGCGACATCACGGCGACGCGGCAGCTCTGCGAGGGGGAGGCGCTGCGGCTTTCGGTGCTGCGGGGGGACGCCGACTGGGAGGGGAGGGTGATCGCCGCCCATCACCTGATGGCGCGCATCCCGCAGGCGCGCGAGGATATCCCGTCGGCGATGCGTGAGGACTGGGAGGCGCGGCATGCCGCCTTCCATGCCGCGCTCATTTCGGCCTGCGGCTCGCCGGCCCTCCTGGAAATCTGCGAGAAGCTGTTTTCGCGCGCCGACCGCTATCGGCGCCTGTCGGTCAGCCTGCTCGGCACCGCTCGGGACGTTGCGGGGGAACATCGCCGGCTGATGGAACTGGCGCTTGCGCGGGATGCCGAGGGCGCGGCCGCGGCATTGCGCGACCATTACGGCCGGACCGCGGCGGCGCTCGAGGGCTTTTTTGCGGTCTAGAACCTTTCTTCTGGTGCGGCCCCGTGTTCAGGACAGCGGAATAAAGACGGGAGCGGCAGGCCTCGGCCTGCCGCTCCCGTTCGTGTCCGACACCGGGTAAGACCCGGATGAAGCGTTTTGCCTTACTTGCTGGCGACGGTCGCCGAGCCGATTTCCGCACCGCCGCCGATCGCCACGTTCAGGGCGACATAGTCGCGGGCGAGCTGGCGGATCGCGGAGGCGAGCGACAGGCGGGCCGAGGCGACGTTGCGCTCGGCATCGAGCACGTCGAGGATGGTGCTGGCGCCGCCGCGATAGCTTTCGCGGGCAAGGTTCAGCGTCTGCTCATAGGAATTGACGACCTTGCGCAGCGCGGCGACCGTCTGGCCGTCGCGGATCAGCGCCGTCTGTGCGTTTTCCACTTCCTCGACGGCGTTGAGAACCGTCGACTTCCAGGTCAGGTACTGCTGCTCGGCTTCCGAACGGGCGATCTTGACCCGTGCCTTCAGCGAGCCGCCGTTGAAGATCGGCAGCGACAGCGTCGGGCCGAAGGACCAGCTCGTCAGGTTGCCGGTGGCGGCGCTGGTGAAGTTGCGCGTCGCGCCGATCGAGCCGCCGAGCTCGATGCTCGGATAGAGATCGGCCTCGGCCACGCCGATCTGCGCGGTTGCCGCCTGCAGGCGCCGCTCGGCCGCGCGGATGTCCGGACGGTTGCGGATGAGGTCCGCCGGAATGCCGGTGCGCGTCGCATAGCGCGGCATCGGCTGGGCCGCGCCCTTGATCAGGCTGGAGGTGATCGTGCTGGCCGGCAGGCCGAGCAGGGTCGCGATATGGTTCGCCGACTGGTGGAAGCCGGTTTCAAGCGCGGGCAGCTCGGCCAGCGTCTGGTTGACGAGGCCTTCGGTCTGCAGCACGTCGAGGCTCGAGGCGGCGCCCGCCTCCTTGATCTCGTTGGTCAGCTTCAGCGTCTCGCGGCGCGATTCCAGGTTCTTTCGGTTGAGCGCCAGCGCTTCCTGGTAGTAGCGCGCATTGACGTAGCTCGACACGAGGTCGGAGAGATAGGCGAGGCGCGCGACGTTGACATCGTCATAGGCGGCGTCGAGCGAGGCGTTGGCGGCTTCCTTCGAGCGGCGGTACTGGCCGAAGAAGTCGAGCAGCCAGGAGGCGCTCGCACCGGCAGTCAGCGACTTCGAGGAAGATGAATCGCGGCCCGAGGTGCGGCGCAGGTAGTCGCCGTCCTGGCCGCTTGCCGAGGCTTCCGCCGAAGCGCCGATGCTCGGCAGCGCGCCGGCGCCGGCGACGATGACATTCGCCTCGGCCGCCGTGATGCGCTCCAGGGCCTGCAGCACGGTGAGGTTTTCGGCCATGCCCTGATGGACGAGATCGTTGAGGCGCTTGTCGCGGAAGGATTCCCACCACGGATTGAGCGTCACGTTCTCGCCGCTCGTGGCCTTGCTTTCGGAAAACTTGGCAGGAAGGGCGGTGTCGGGCTTCTGATAGTCGGGGCCGACGACGCAGCCGGACAGGAGAAGCATGCTCAACGGAAAAAGCGTCCTGGTGAAATTCATGGGCCTACCCTGCCAGCGCTCGTGGCGTACTTATTAACAGAACAAAATCGAGATTCACTCTTTATTCATGTTTGGAGGGAAGATCGAGCCTTCCCCTAAAAAAAGAATGGTCCCACAGCGTTTTTTCCCCGCTTCATTCGGAGGGTGTGTCCGCCAGGCAACTGGAGCATTTGCCCAGGGCTCCCGTCTTTGCTCGTCACGCGCAAGCGGGTGGTTGTGGCTGCGCGATCAGGTTGCGCCACGGCATTTCCCCGGAATCCTCGTCTTCGCGACATATTTTCCTGAAAAATGCTACGAGCGCGAACATTATTTTCTGATTCGAATTGTCACACAAATCCGGCAGTAATTTATTCCAAAATTCTGCGGATTCCATTGACAAGGAAGGAAGAGCCGCTTATGTGTTGGAGCATCGCATGAGGACCGAATGCGTTTTATCCCGGTCCACTCTGACGCGTCCATTTTAGAGCGTCAGCGCCAACAAGAGGGAGTGTGTCATGTACGATATCAACTGCATCGCCTCCGTGCGTGTGGCGTACTCCTGTCGTGAAACGATTACAGGGAAAGCGCATACGGCCCTCTGCCGAATGTGATCTGACGTCCCTCTTCGATTTTAGCGCAAGATTTGAATGAGCTGTGCCTTCGGTGCGGCAGGAGTTGTTATGCAAAAGCAGGTTATCGAAATCGGTGGTGAGGCCGTCGGCGTCGTCGTTCCCGATGAGGATCGGCTGAAGTTCGTGGCTGTCAAATATTCCGTGTGGGATCTGGATTCCCAGCGCTTCTCCTCGGCAGACGAGGCGCGTGTGGCGATCCGCCGTCTCCTCAACGATCCGTCCGCCTCCACGCGGGCGATGTCGCCGGCCCGTATCGCGGCCGCCTGAGCCTAATCCAGATGATCCGGTGTCCCTGGCACCGGGATCCACCGGCCCCGCCCGCCAGCGGGGCCGGTTTCGTTTTGTGGACAGTGCATTCACCGGGCGGCGGCTGGCGCGGGGCGCCGAATGCTGGTTGTGTAGCCCGCGAAAGGAGGTGCCCCATGGTTAGCGGCATCCATCATATCACGGCGATTACCCGGAAGATCCAGGCGAACGTCGATTTCTACGTGGGCTTTCTCGGCCTGCGCCTCGTCAAGCGCACGGCGGGTTACGAGGACGCCGACCAGCTTCACCTCATCTATGGCGATGCGGCGGCCAGCCCCGGCTCGCTGGTCACCTTCCTTGCCTGGGAGGACGGGTCGCCCGGTCGCGTCGGCCTTGGCCAGCCCGCCGAGATCGCCCTTGCCATCAAGCCGGAGGCGATCGGCTTCTGGCTGACGCGCGCGCTGACGCAGAACATCGCGACGAGCGGTCCGGCGCAGGAGTTCGGCGAACCCGTGCTCCGGCTGAAGGATCCGGACGGCATCATCGTCAAGCTCGTCGGCGAGGCCGATGTGGACGGCCCGGCGCCCCATGTCACGAAGGACATTGCGGCGGCCGATGCCGTCCAGCGCATCCGCGGCGCGACGATCTTCTCTGAGAAGCCGGCCGAGACGGCAGCCTTCATCGCCGGTCATTTCGGCTATCGGACGGTGGCGGCGGCGAACGGCATTACCCGGCTCTCGGGCGAAGCGGCCGACGTGCTCGACATTCGCGATGCGAGCGGCTTCTGGACGTCCGCGCCCGGCACCGGCACGATCGACCATGTCGCGCTGCGCGCGCCGGACCGCTCCGCCGTGGAGGCGCTCGCCGACCGGCTTGCCAGCGAAGAGGCGGGCGAGACCAACATGCACGACCGGAAGTACTTCTATTCGCTCTATGTGCGCGAACCCGGTGGGGCGCTGCTCGAATATGCGACGGACGGCCCCGGCATGACGGTGGATGAACCGCTGGAGGCGCTTGGCGAGAAACTGTTCGTGCCCAGGCATTTTCGCGCCGACCCGGAGGATGTCCGGGCGCGGCTTCCCCAGTTCTCCCTGCCGGGAGAAGAGCGCATGAGCGAGCGGGACCTGCCCTTCATCCACCGGGTGCACCGGCCGGAAACCCCTGATGGCGCCGCCATCGTGCTCCTGCACGGCACCGGCGGCAACGAGGCGAGCCTTCTGCCTTTCGGGACGAAGCTCGCGCCCGATGCCGTGCTGCTCAGCCCGCGTGGCCGCAGTCTCGACGAGGGCTATCCGCGCTTCTTTCGCCGGCTGACCGTGACGACCTTCGACCAGAGGGACATTGCGGATGAGGCGGAAGCCTTCGCGGCCTTCATGGAAGGGGCGAACGCGGCCTACGGGCTCGACCCGGACAGGACGCTGTTCGTCGGCTATTCGAACGGCGCGAACATGATCGGCGCGATCATGCTGCTGCATCCCGGCATCATCCGCAACGCGGTACTGCTGCGCGGCATGAACGTGCTGGAAACCGTGCCGGAGGCGGACCTTTCGGGGGCGGACGTGCTGATGCTCACCGGTCGGTCGGATCCCTACGGCGCCTATGCCGGCGAACTCGAGGCACATCTGAAGGCGGCCGGCGCATCGGTCGAGAACCGGCTGCTTGCCGCCGGTCACGACATCGGCCCGGCGGACCTGGAAGCCGCCAAGGCCTACCGGGAACGCATCCTCGGCTGAAGCCGGGGCAAACGAAAAGGGGCGCGTCGCGGGACGCGCCCCTTCTTTCTATCGCTTGTATTCCGTCACGAAGGCCGAGAAGCCGGCGATGAAATCACCGAGCTTCTTTTCCGTTGCCTTGTCGGCGATCCGGCCGTCCTCGATGACGCTGCCGGCGCGCGAGACCAGAAGCTTGGCGCCGAACCAGGGCACGGTGCCGAGCGTGCGCATGACGGGCAGCCAGGCCTCCTGCGACAAAAGCGTGCCGAAATTGCCGGGCGAGGCGCCGGTGATGGCGAAGGGCTTGCCGCCGAAGACGCGGGCGATGTCGGAGGAGGGGCGGCTCATCCAGTCGATGGCGTTCTTGAAGACGCCGGGAATGCCGTTGTTGTATTCCGGCGTGAAGAGAACGACGCCGTCCGCCGCCGCCACGAGGTCCTTCAGCCGCGTCACCGCTTCCGGAAGGCCCGCTTCTGCCTCCACGTCGGCGTCATAAAGGGGAATGCCGTGGATCGAGCCTTCGGTGATCGTCACACCTTCGGGCGCCATGGCGAGGGCGGCGCGCAGCAGCGCCGTGTTGTAGGAACCCTTGCGCAGGCTCCCCGAGATTGCCACCAGTTTCGTCATCCCGACTCTCCTTTCCAAAACATGGGCATAAAAAACCCCGGCGGACGGTTTGTCACGCCGGGGTTTCTTCGGTTTCAGACGAGGGGCTTCAGCCGGGCCTCGATCTGCGCGCGGCGCGGTTCGAGGAAGGGCGGCAGCGACAGGCTCTCGCCCAGCGTTTCAAGCGGCTCGTCCACGGCGAAACCGGGGCCGTCCGTGGCGATCTCGAACAGGATGCCGTTCGGCTCGCGGAAATAGAGCGAGCGGAAGTAGAAGCGCTCGACCTCGCCGCTGGAGGGCAGGCGGAAGCCGCGCAGGCGCTCCGTCCAGGCATGCAGCGCTTCCTCGTCCGGCGCGCGGAAGGCGACGTGGTGCACGGCGCCGGCACCCTGGTGGGCGACCGGCAGGTCCGGTTCGACGGCAACATGCAGTTCGGCCGCCGGGCCGCCTTCGCCCATCGAGAAGACATGCACGTCGCCCGCGCCGTCCGGATTGGGATAGGTCGCGGTTTCCCGCATGTTCATCACCTGGGCCAGCACGGCTTCGGTGTTGCGGATATCCGGCACGCTGAGCGTTATAGGGCCGAGGCCCTTGATCTGGTGCTCGGCCGGAACCGGGCTTCTAGCCCAGGGATTGGCAGGCGCGCCGGCATCGTCGGCGACAAGGCGGAAACGCTGCCCCTCGCCGTCCTCGAAATCGAGGCTGGCGCGGCCGCCGACATCACGGATCTCGCCGGCTTTGACCTTCATCTCGCCGAAGCGGGCCTTCCACCATTCGAGCGTCGCAAGGCTGGCGACGCGCAGGCCGGTGCGCGAGACGCTGTGCGTGCCGCGCCGCTCGTGGCCGACCGGCCAGTCGAAGAAGGTGAGGTCCGTGCCGGGCGAGGCGAGGCCGTCGGCGTAGAAGAGGTGGTAAGCGCTGGTGTCGTCCTGGTTGACGGTCTTCTTGACGAGGCGCAGGCCGAGGACCTGCGTGTAGAAGCGCAGGTTCTCCGGCGCGTTCGCGGTGATCGCCGTCAGATGGTGGATGCCTGTGAGCTGCAGGGTCATGATGAAGCTCCTCTCCCCGAAGACAGTCCGGGATATCTGTGCCGCCCCGTTGCGAGGCCTTGCGTTGAGGCGAATATCGCCCTTCGCGGGCGGTGCGGGAAGATCGGGGCGGACGAACGGATCGTTCACTTATCCTGAACGGCAACCTCCATTGCCGCACCTGCCGGCCGGCGGGCGAGGCCGGGTTCGATCGCTTCGTTCAAATTTTATCCTTTCATAAACCAGCATTCGCTTACGCTGCCGGCCTGCGAAATGACTTCGTCTCTGTTTCGCCGCGTCCGCCGGCATGTTCCGCCATTTGTGATGACTGCCGCTGCGGACTTTCCCGCGCGGATGGGAGGAGACGTCATGCTGCCGAAGACTGCGACTGCCCGAAACATGCTCGCCATCGTGGCGGCCGGCGTTGCCACGACCGTTGCGACGGCGGGCGTTCTGCTCTTTCTGTCCTATCGTGCCGTGGAGGAGCGTTCCATCTCGGAAATGGTCAACGCGGCGGAGGCGAGCGCCGGCGAGGTGGAGACCTATTTCGCACAGGTCAAGGCGCTGAGCTGGAACATGCGCTCGGCGCTCTATGCCGTGAAGGCGACGGACGCCCCGAGCCGCGAGACGATGAACGGCATCTTCGACCGCCTGATGGCCGACAATCCCTTCGCGCTCGGCGTCAGCACCGGCTGGGAGCCGGATGCCTTCGACGGCAAGGATGCGCACTATGTGAACCAGCCCGGACACGACGCCACGGGCCGCTACATTCCCTATTTCGTCCGCAACGAGGGCAAGGTCGACATGGTCGCGCTCGTCGATTACGACAAGCCCGGCCCCGGCGACTACTACCAGGTGCCGAAAGCCACGGGCAAGGACCTGCTGACGGAGCCCTACAGCTATGTCATCGGCGGCAAGAACGTGCTGATGACCTCCTTCATGGTGCCGCTCGCCTTCGACGGCGCCTTCAAGGGCGTCACCGGCGTCGATATCGCGCTCGATGCGCTCGCCGCCGACATGGCGAAGCTGAAGCCGCTCGGCGAAGGCTATGTCGCGCTGCTCAGCCAGGGCGGCAGCATCGTCAGCTACCCGGACGCGGCCTTGCTCGGCAAGGCGCTTGGCGATTCCGGCCTCGACGCGGCGGCCTGGCAGGCGTTGATCGCCAATCCGGAAAAGGCCATGGAAATCACCGATGCCAACGGCCTCACCTCCGTGGCGGTCGCCGTGCCCGTGCCGCTGGTGCCGGGCACGACTTGGTACACGGTGGTCGCGGTGCCGAAATCGGTGCTCTTTGCCAATCTGTCGGCGCTTGCCGTCACCTCGATCATCGTGATCGCCATCGCGGCCGGCCTGATGATCGCCATCGGCTGGCTGCTTGCCGCCCGCTTCCGCAAGCGTCTGGAAACCGTCATCGTCGCGACGAGCGAGATCGCGCAGGGTCGCACGGACGTCGATCTCAGCGAATCCGAGCGCAAGGACGAGATCGGCGAAATGGCCCGTTCGCTTGCCGTGCTGCGCGATGCCACGCTCGCCAAGATCCGGCTCGAAGGCGAGGCAGAGCAGAACCGCGCGCTTTCGGAAGACGAGCGCCGCCAGCGTGCCGAGGAAGCGGACGAGCGCGAGCGCCAGACACGCATCGCCGTCGAGGCGCTCGCCGACGGCCTCCAGAAGCTGGCCGACGGCGACATGACGCATCGCATCGAGCATGCCTTTGCCGGCTCGCTCGATCGCGTCCGCCACGATTTCAACGCCTCGGTGGAAAAGCTGCAATCGGCGCTGCGCTCCGTCGGCAGCAACGCCAATGCCATCCAGGCCGGTTCCGCGGAAATCCGCTCGGCCTCCGACGATCTTGCCAAGCGCACCGAGCAGCAGGCGGCCTCCGTCGAGGAGACCGCGGCGGCGCTGGAGGAGATCACGACCTCGCTCAAGGACGCCACGAAGCGGGCGGAGGATGCCGGCCAGCTCGTCGAGCGGACCCGCCTCGGCGCCGAAAAATCAGGCGAAGTGGTGCAGCGCGCCGTGAATGCGATGAGCGGCATCGAGAATTCCTCGCGGGAAATCTCAAACATCATCGGCGTGATCGACGAGATCGCCTTCCAGACGAACCTTCTGGCGCTGAATGCCGGCGTCGAGGCGGCGCGGGCGGGCGAGGCGGGCAAGGGCTTTGCGGTCGTCGCGCAGGAAGTGCGCGAGCTCGCCCAGCGTTCCGCCAACGCCGCCAAGGAGATCAAGGCGCTCATCACCAAGTCGGGCGAACAGGTGCATCTCGGCGTGGCGCTGGTCGGCGAGACGGGCTCGGCGCTGACGGAGATCGTCGACCAGGTACAGGAGATCGACCAGAACGTCGCGGCGATCGTGCGCTCGGCGCGCGAGCAGTCGACGGGCCTCAACGAGATCAGCGCGGCGGTGAATTCCATTGATCAGGGCACGCAGAAGAACGCGGCCATGGTGGAGGAGCAGACGGCGGCAAGCCATGCGCTGGCGACCGAGGCCGCCGCGCTCAACAGCCTGATCGCGCAGTTCCGCCTCGGCACCGGCACGACCGTTCGCCCGGTGGTCGCCTCGGCTGCCGAACATCGCCCGGCCGCCTCCGGCGCGCGGGCGCTCGGCAACACGCTGGCCCGCGCCTTCGGCGGCGGACAGGCGGCTTCGGCCAATGCGGCGGCGCAGGACTGGGAAGAGTTCTGAGCCTTCCCGATGCACCATCCCGAAAGGCGGCCCGGTAGGACGGGCCGCCTTTTTGTTGGATGAAAAAGGCGCACAACGTTTGTGCGTTGCACACAAATTGGCCATGCCGGCATGGCTGCGCGCCCCTAATTTTAATTAGGTATATCTTTAGTAATATGAAATCATTTTTGTATTTCGCGCGTCTATCGATCTGGCACGCTTTCTGCTTTCTCTTCTGCAGGTCCAGAGGGGGCCGAAAGAGAAGCGTCCAACGAATGACGCTCCGATAAAGCCGCCGTGCAGCCCAGTGGGAACCGGAAAGGTTTCGCGGCCGCCGGCGGCTTTCTTGTCTGCGCGGGGACGGCCGCTGCCGTTAGTGCGCTGAAAAATATGATTTATCATATTCCTCTATCAAGTAATCTTCCCGGGTTGGCTTTTTTGCCGGACTCCGCCACACTCGCCCGCGGCAAGATCGCGTCTCGCAAAGGACGCGGCTTGCCAGTCAGATCTTCGCGATATAATGAGGACCCACACTAAATGGGTTTTCTGCAACGGTGGAGACGGCAATGAACTCAGCGGGAAACAGGGCAGGCGGGGTTCTGCTGGCGGCGTTGGCGTTTTCTGCCGCCGCCTGGCCGGCTTGGGCCGACAGCGCGGCGCGGCCGGTGCACACCGCCGCCGTGCATTTCGAAGAACGCGAGCAGACGGTCACCATAACCGGGGAAGTGGTCGCACGAGTGGAGACGGACCTTTCCTTCCGCGTCGGGGGCCGCATCACCGGCTGGTTCGTCGATGTCGGCGGCGCGGTCAAGGAAGGCCAGGTGCTGGCGCGGCTCGATCCGGAGGAACAGAACGCCGATGTCGAGGCGGCGGAAGCCGGGGTACGCGCGGCGGAAGCGCAGCTCAAGCTCGCCCGCGCCAATTTCGACCGCCAGAAATCCCTTCTGAGCGATGGCATCAGCACCCGCCGCGATTTCGACGACGCCGAAACGGCGCTGCGCACGGCGGAAAGCGCCCGCGAAGCGGCGATCGCCCAGCGCGACACGGCGAAGGAGGTGCTGTCCTATACCGAACTGCGCGCGCCCGCCGATGGCATCGTCACCGCGCGCCTTGCCGAGACGGGGCAGGTGGCGCAGGCGGCGCAGACCATGTTCACCATTGCCGATACCGGCCCGCGCGACGCGGTCTTCGATGTCTACGAATCGCTGTTCTTCGCCCAGCCGGCGGAGGACGGCGTGGTCGTCACCCTACTCAGCGACGACAGGGTGCGCACGACCGGCAATGTGCGCGAGGTCTCGCCGACGATCGATGCGCAGACCGGCACGGTGCGCGTCAAGATCGCCATGGACCGCACGCCGCCGGAAATGACGCTCGGCTCCTCGGTCGTCGGCGTCGGTGCGCTGGCGCCGCGCCGGGTGGCGGTGGTGCCCTGGCAGGCGCTGTCGGCGGGCCTTGACGGCAAGCCGGCGCTGTGGATCGTCGACAAGGCGAACAGCACGGTGGACCTGCGCCCGGTCGAGGTGCTCTCCTTCGAGACGGGCGCCGCGCTGCTTTCGGGCGGCATCGAGGAGGGGGAGACCTACGTCGCCGACGGCACGAAGCTGCTCCGGCCCGGCCAGACCGTCAGCGCGATCGAAGGAACCGCCCGATGAGAAGACCCGTCCTGTTCGCAACGGTCGCCATCGCCGCCGCGGCGCTGGCCGGCTGCAAGAAGGAAGAGGAAGCCGCCGCGCCGCCGCGCCCGGTCCTCTCCATGGTGGTCGCCCCGACGGCGCTGCCCGGCACGCGCTTTGCCGGCACGGTGCAGGCGAAGGTGCAGGCCGCGCTCGGCTCGCGTGTTTCCGGCCGCCTCGTCTCGCGCACCGTCCATGTCGGTGATCTCGTGAAGAAGGGTGACGAACTCGCCGTGCTCGATGCGACGGCCTATGAGCTGGCCGTGCGCTCGGCCCGGGCCGAGCTTTCCAGCGCCGAGGCGACGCTTTCGAGTGCGATCGCCACCGAGGAGCGGCAGAAGACGCTGCTCCAGTCGAACGCCGCGGCGAGGGCCGCCGTCGAGAGCGCCGAGCAATCGCGCGAGGCGGCCGATGCCGGCCTGACGCGGGCGAAGACGGCGCTCGTCAAGGCGGAGGAACAGCTTTCCTATACCCGCATCCTCGCCGAATTCGACGGTGTCGTCGTGGCCACCGGCGCCGAGGTGGGGCAGACCGTCTCGCCCGGCGAGGCGATCGTCACGGTTGCGCGGCCCGACGAGCGCGATGCCGTGGTCGACATTCCGGAGACGGCGGAGGCCATCGCGCTCGGCAGCCGCTTCACCGTGTCCCTGCAGATCAATCCCGACGTCACGGTGAAGGGCGCGGTGCGCGAGGTCGCGCCGTCGGCCGATGCCGTCACGCGCACGCGGCGGGTGAAGATCGCGCTGGAAAACCCGCCGGATACGGTCCGCCTCGGCACGACCATCACCGCCGAGCTCGAGGGGCCGGACCTCACCGCCATCATGATCCCGCAGACCGCCGTGCTTCAGAAGGACGGCAAGCCGCATGTCTGGCGGGTCGATGGGGAGAAGGGCGAGGTGCATCTGGTGCCGATCGAGACCGGTCCTGCCGTGGGCCGCGCCCTTCAGGTCGCGGGCGGGCTGAAAGCCGGCGACCGCATCGCCACCGCCGGGGTGAACAGCCTCGAAGAGGGCCAGAAAATCAAGGTTGAAGACGAGGCAGGCCTATGAAGAAGTTCAACCTTTCGGACTGGGCGCTCGATCACGCATCGCTCGTCTGGTACTTCATGATCGTCTTCGCGCTGCTCGGCTTCTTCACCTACCAGAATCTCGGCCGCGAGGAGGATCCCTCCTTCACCATCAAGACGATGACGATCAGCGCCGCCTGGCCCGGCGCCTCCGTGGAGGAGACGACGCTGCAGGTGACCGAGCGCATCGAGCGCAAGCTGGAGGAGCTGGAATCGCTCGATTTCACCCGCAGCATCACGACGCCCGGCCAGACGCTGATCTTCGTCAACTTGAAGCCGACGACCCGCGCGCGCGACGTCGCCCCCACCTGGGTGACCGTGCGCAACATGATCAACGACATCAGGGGCGAGTTCCCGTCCGGCGTCGTCGGCCCGGCCTTCAACGATCGTTTCGGCGACGTCTTCGGCAATATCTACGCCTTCACCGCCGATGGCCTCTCGCCGCGCCAGCTGCGCGACTATGTCGAGGATGCCCGCCGGCGCATCCTCACCGTGCCCAATATCGGCAAGGTCGACCTCGTCGGCGCGCAGGACGAGGTGATCTATCTCGAATTCTCGACGCGCCAGCTTGCCGCGCTCGGCATTTCCACCCAGCAGGTGGTGTCCACGCTGCAGGCGCAGAATGCCGTGGCGCCCTCCGGCGTGGTGCAGGCCGGCGGCGAGCGCGTCAGCGTGCGTGTCGGCGGGCAGTTCAGCTCGGAGGCGAGCCTGCGCGACGTCAACCTGCGCGTCAACAACCGCTTCTTCCGCCTCAGCGATATCGCCACGATCACCCGCGGCTACGAGGACCCGCCATCGGCGCTCTTCCGCTTCAACGGCGAACAGGCCATAGGCCTTGCCATCGGCATGAAGCAGGGCTCGAACCTTCTCGAATTCGGCGCGGCGGTGGAAAGGGAGATAGAGCTGCTTTCCCATGAACTGCCGGTCGGCGTCGACGTGCACCTCGTCTCCGACCAGCCGAAGGTGGTCGAGGAGGCGGTGTCGGGCTTCACGCGGGCGCTGTTCGAGGCCGTCGTCATCGTGCTCGCGGTCAGTTTCGTCAGCCTCGGCATCCGCGCCGGCCTCGTCGTGGCGCTGTCGATCCCGCTGACGCTCGCGATCACCTTCGTCTTCATGTATTACGACGGCATATCGCTGCAGCGCATCTCGCTCGGCGCGCTCATCATCGCGCTCGGCCTGCTCGTCGACGATGCGATGATTGCCGTCGAGATGATGGTGGCGCGGCTGGAAATGGGCGATTCGCTCAGGAAAGCGGCGACCTATGTCTATACGTCCACCGCCTTCCCCATGCTCACCGGCACGCTGGTGACGGTGGCGGGTTTCATCCCGATCGGCCTCAACAACAGCGCGGCCGGCGAGTTCACCTTCAGCCTCTTCGTCGTCATCGCCATCTCGCTCGTCGTCTCGTGGGTCGTCGCGGTCATCTTCGCGCCGCTGCTCGGCGTGACGATCCTGCCGAAGACGATGAAGAAGCATCACGAGGAAAAGGGCTGGTTCGCCCGCAGCTTCGCGCGCCTGCTCGATGTCTGCATGCACTGGAAATGGACGACCATCGTCGCGACCGTGCTGGTCTTCGGCGTATCGGTATTCGCTATGCGCTTCGTGCAGGAACAGTTCTTCCCGTCTTCAGACCGACCGGAGCTCATCATCGACTGGTCGCTGCCGCAGAATGCCTCGATCGCCGAGACCAATGCGCAGATCGCCAGGCTGGAAGAGGAGAAGCTCAAGGGCAACCCGGATATCGAACGCTGGTCCTCCTATGTCGGGCAGGGCGCGGTGCGCTTCCTCCTGTCCTTCGACGTGCAGCCGCCGTCGCCCGCCTTCGGCCAGACCGTCATCGTCAGCAAGGACCTGGAGGCGCGCGACCGCCTCAGGGCCGATCTCCAGGCCTATCTGCGCGAGACCTTCGTCGGCACGGATGCGCTGGTGAAGCTGCTCGACATCGGCCCGCCGGTCGGTCGGCCGATCCAGTACCGCGTCAGCGGCCCGGATATCCAGGAGGTGCGCAAGCAGGCGCTCGCCTTCGGCGAACTCATCGGCAAGGACACCCGGCTCGGGGATGTCGTCTACGATTGGAACGAGCCGGCCCGCGTGGTGAAAGTCGACGTGCTGCAGGACAAGGCCCGCCAGCTCGGCGTCACCTCGCAGGACATCGCCTCCGCCCTGAACGGCGTCGTCGGCGGCACGACCGTCACCCAGATCCGCGACGACGTCTACCTGATCGACGTCATCGGCCGGGCGCGGGCCGCCGAGCGCGAATCCATCGAGACGCTGCGCCAGCTCCAGCTGCCGACGGCCAACGGCACCTCCGTGCCGCTCGCCGCGGTGGCGAACTTCCGCTACGAGATGGAACAGCCGGTCGTCTGGCGCCGCTCGCGCCAGCCGACCATCACCGTCAAGGCCAGCATCACCGGCGGCGTGCAGCCGGCGACGATCGTCTCGCAGCTGGAAAAGGACGTTGCCGCCTTCCAGGCGCAGATGCCTTCCGGCTACGAGGTCGCGGTCGGCGGAACGGTGGAGGAAAGCGCCGATAGCCAGGCGCCGATCGTCGCGGTCGTGCCGCTCATGCTGTTTGCCATGGCGACGATCCTGATGCTCCAGCTCCAGAGTTTCTCGCGGCTCTTCCTCGTCTTCGCCGTGGCGCCGCTGGCGCTCATCGGGGTGGTCATCGCGTTGCTCGGCAGCGGGGCGCCGCTCGGCTTCGTCGCCATTCTCGGCGTGCTGGCGCTGATCGGCATCCTCATCCGCAACTCGGTCATCCTCGTCGTGCAGATCGAGGACCTGAGGCGCGAGGGCATGCATGCCTGGACGGCCGTGCGCGAGGCGACGGAACACCGCATGCGGCCGATCATGCTGACGGCGGCGGCGGCCAGCCTCGCGCTCATCCCCATTTCGCGCGAGGTGTTCTGGGGGCCGATGGCCTATGCCATGATGGGCGGCATCATCGTCGGCACGGTGCTGACCCTGCTCTTCCTGCCGGCGCTCTATATCGCCTGGTTCCGCATCAAGCCGGAAGAAGCGGAAGAGGCGGCGCCAGCACCCGAGCCGATCGAGGCGGCGTGACGCCGGCCGAGCCTGCGCGGCGGGACCGCCCCGCGCAGGCGCAGGGAAAGGGCTCATATTTTTGCCCGTCTCACCCGCCGCCGCTTTGAGCGACAGGCTGCTTCCGAAGGGCTGGAGCCTTGGCAAGGCGTAGGCAGGCTGGGCGATCGCAGGCCCGTTCGTTGCGGGGCGGATGGAGGAAAGTTGCGTTCTTTTTGCCGCACCCTCCCTGAAAAAAGCTGGTGGAAAAAGTTGATTTTCAATGCCAAAGCGCCAGCCGGCTTTTCAGAGCGTAACGAATGTGCAAGGAACTTGCTCCATGGTGTCGGCGAGGGCCGCAGGGGTGTGCCGGTTTGGGACAAGGTTTGGTCATGGGACTTGACGAGACATTGGAACTGCATGCCTATGGCGCCTTGTCGCAGCAGGCGACCGGCTTTTGCCCCATGCCTTGTGCGGCATGGTCGAAGGGAAATGCTACGTGATGATCGCAATTGAAGATGGGTGCAGGCCGCGCAGGCTTTCGAGCGCATGGGCGCGGGTTCTTGCGGCGGGCACCCTGTTGACGCTGGCCGGCTGCATGGTTCCGAGCGACGGGCCGCTGACCCACGAGGTCCTTTCGGCCGGCGCGGACGGCAAGTCCTACGACATTCCCCAGACCAAGCTGGTCTTCGACGTCGTGAGCATCGACCAGCGCGTCGCCGGCCGCGTCAGCGCGGGCAAGCGCCCCGGTCTTTCCAGCACCTTCGGCTTCGGCGGCGGAGGCGGCACGCCGGTCATCGGCGTCGGTGACCGGCTGGAGGTCACGATCTTCGAGGCGGGCCCGGATGGCCTGTTCTCCACCACCGAGCGCAAGTCGACGTCGATCCCCGTCGTCGTGCAGCCGGACGGCCATGGCCAGATCCCCTATGTCGGCTCCGTGCGCTTTGCCGGCATGACGATCGATTCGGCCCGCGCGACGATCGTCGATGCGCTGAAGGCCAAGGCGGTGGAGCCGGATGTCATCGTCTCGCTTGCGACCAATGCCTCGCGCACGGTGTCGATCCAGGGCGACGTGAACCGGTCTGGCATCCTGCCGCTCGGGCTGAGCGGGCAGCATCTCAGCGAGGTGATCGCCCTTGCCGGCGGCGCGTCCAAGCCGCCCTACGACACCTATGTGAGCCTGAAGCGCGGCGGCCGGACGCGCAGCGTGCTGCTGCAGTCGCTGATCGACAATCCGAAGGACGACATCTACGTCAAGCCGGACGACCAGATCTATGTGAGCTACGACCCGCAGACCTTCGCGGCGCTCGGCCAGACGGGCAAGACGGGCAAGATCCCGTTCAACGCGGCCAGGCTGAGCCTGGTGGAGGCGGCGGCGCTGGCCGGCGGCGGCAATGTGACGACGGCGGACCCGAAGGGCTATTTCGTCTTCCGCTACGAGGACGAGGGCGTCTACCGCAGCGTTGTCGGCGACGACCGGTTCCGTGACCTGATCGCGCGCGGCATGATGCCGGACGGGGAGGGACGCTATCCGATCGTCTACCGGCTCGATCTGGCGGCGACGCAGAGCTATATCGTGGCGCAGACTTTCCCGGTGCGGAACAAGGACGTGGTCTATCTGGCGCGTCATATGGCGACGGACCTTGCGAAGTTCCTGACGATCGTTTCCAGCGGAGCGAGCGCGGCCTACAACATCCAGCGCACCGCGGACCTGCTCTGACAGGTCCCTGGTCCGCTTGACGCGGTGATGCCGGCGCCACTCGCGGCCGGTCTGCCGGCGGCAGACGGTGCGCGGGCTTGCCGGAATTGCTCTCGAGGACTGCATGGCCGGCCAGGCACGCAAAACCTATGCGCTTCTTTCCTTCGGTCTCTGGCAGCAACGGGCGGATATCGCGCGTCTGCTCGATGCCGAGATCGTCGCCTGGCCCTTTGCGCTGCCCGGCCGGATCGACGGGTTCATCGGCTGGGGGCGCCGGTCGTCCGGCCGTCGCGCTGTGCGCCTTGCGGCGCGCAGCGGCAAGGAGGCCATCACCCTTGAGGACGGGTTCCTGCGCGGCTTTGCGGCGGGGCGGGGGGAACCGAGCCATTCCTATGTGATCGACCGGGAGGGCATCTATTTCGATGCGCTCCAGCCGAGCGACCTCGACCGGCTGCTGTCGCAACCGGTGACCGATGCCGCTGCGCTCGGCCGCGCCGGCCGGCTGATGGCGCAACTGCGCGGCGCGCGCCTGTCGAAATACAACAACAGCCCGGTGATGACGCCGACGGCGGCCGGCGTGCCGCACGGCCGGCCTTTCGTCCTGCTTGTCGATCAGGTGGCCGGCGATGCCTCCATTGCCGGGGCCGGGGCGAGCGCGTCAAGCTTCCGCGCCATGCTGGAACATGCGGTCGCCCACCATCCGGGGAAGATGCTGGTCGTGCGCACCCATCCGGCGGCGGGCGACCGCAGCCTCTTGCGGCAGGCGGCAAACGCCATCGGGGCCGAGATCGTGGTGCCCGCGCGCATGAATCCCTGGCCGCTGCTGGAGGAGGCCGACTGCGTCTATACGGTGTCGAGCCAGCTCGGCTTCGAGGCGCTGATGGCGGAGCGGCCCGTCCATTGTTTCGGGACGACCTATTATTCCGGCCGCGGTCTCACCGTCGACCATGGGCGCCTGTCGCCCGCCCGCCCGCCCGCCTCGCTCGAACAGATTTTCCACGCGGCCTATATCGACTATTCGCACTACCTCGACCTGCACACGCGCGCGCCTTGCACGCCGGAGCGGGCGGTGGAACAGGCGATCACGGTGCGCGACCAGCGTGCGCGCATCGAGCGCAAGGTGTTCACCGCCGGCTTCTCGCCGTGGAAGCGCATGGCGATGACCCCCTTCCTGAAGGGCATGGCAGGCGATCCGGTCCATGCCCGCTCGCTCGAGGCCGCGGCGGCGGCGGCACGCGCGGCGAACGGCGTCGTCGCGCTCTGGGGAAGCGATGCGGCGATGCCAGCCGACGTGCCGGCGATACGTCTCGAAGACGGGTTCATCCGCTCCCGCGGGCTGGGGGTCAACCTCGCCATGCCGTCCTCGGTCGCGCTCGACGGGGCGCATGTCTATTACGACGCGCGGGGTGAAAGCCGGCTGGAGGCGCTGATCGCGCATGGCACGGTCGACGAGGGGCTGCGGCGGCGGGCGCGCGATCTCGTGCGCCTGCTGGTCGAGCGCGGCGTGTCCAAATACAATCTCGGGACAGCTGCCGACCTGCCGGCGGTTGCCGGCGGGCGGATGAAAATCCTGGTGCCGGGGCAGGTGGAGAAGGACGCCTCCATTCGCTACGGCTCCCCCGCGGTGCGCTCCAATGCCGATCTCGTGCGCGCCGTGCGCGCGCTCTTTCCCGATGCCTTCGTCGTCTACAAGGCGCATCCGGACGTCGTGTCCGGCGTGCGCGACGGCGGCGCCGAGCCGCAGGAGGCCGATCTCATCGTTCGCAGCGGCGACATCCTGCAATGGATCGGCTGGGCCGACCGGGTCGAGACGATGACCTCGCTGGCCGGCTTCGAGGCGTTGTTGCGCGGCAAGGCCGTAGGCGTGCATGGGGCACCGTTCTATGCCGGCTGGGGTCTGACGGACGATCGCCTGCCCATTCCACGCCGCGTGCGCCGCATCGACCTTGAGTCGCTGGTGGCCGCAAGTCTCATCTGCTATCCGCTTTATATCCATCCCCTCAGTGGCTTACCGTGCCGGCCGGAGGATTTGGTTGAGGAAATTTCGGGTGCCGCCATGAAATCGCCCGGAGTCGGACGGAAGGTCTTTTTGTGTGCGGCGCAACAAATCAACCGTGTTGGGGTGTTGCTTCGCGACTCGCGGTTGCGGTAAAAGGCGGCCAGAAAAATGGGAACGGGGCCGAGTCGCCATCTTGAGCGCAGCGGTCATTCGTGTGCCGGGGGATCGGCGACAAAATCGGGGAGTATGGCAGATGCGGTTGCTAAAACGGCGCCTTTGTGCGAATACCATTCCATCCAGCAGCATAATTTGAGTTGAGCCGACCTGTCATGAGCGTACAGCATGATACCGATTTGAAGGCGGGTCGCTCCGACGCCGAAGGCGCTGCTTCCGCGCGTGGGTCCCGGCTGATCAATCTGGCGTTGCGCCGCAAGCTTTCCAAGCGCTTCCCCTCCAAGAGCGCGCCGCGCGTGCTTTTTCTGCAGGGGCCGGTCGGTCCTTTCTTCCGCAAGGCCCAGGCGCTGCTCAATGACAGCGGTTTCGATGCCTGGCGCATCTGTTTCAACGCCGGCGACCGGCTTTTCGCCCGGGGCGGCAAGATCCTGCATTTCTCCGGCACGGCCGATGTCTGGCGGGACTGGTTCACCGAAATCGTCGGCGAACATGGCTTCGACCATGTCGTGCTCTTCGGCTGCGAGCGCGAGGTCCACAAGATCGCGATCGAGCAATGTGCCACGCTCAATATTCCCGTCCTCAGCCTGGAGGAGGGATATATCCGTCCCGGCTTCGTGACGATGGAGGTCGGCGGCAACAACTGGCGCTCGCCGCTCGCGGGTCTTCTGCCTTCCGGCAATGACGAGGAGAAGCGCCGGGAGCGGCCGCGCGGGACGAATTTCCCGTCGTCCTTCGGTGCCATGGCGACCTATGCCTTCATCTATTTTTCGGTGCGCGGGGTCTTTTCGACGCTGAGCGAACGCAAGCTCTTCCACAAGCACAAGCGTTCGCTGGCACCCGAGGCCTTCTACTGGATCAAGAACTACTACCGGAAGTTCCGCAATCTCGGCAGCAATTACCGCACCATGGAGCGGCTGCTCGAGCACCATGACAAGAAGTACTACATCGTGCCGCTGCAGGTGCACGACGACAGCCAGCTCGGCGCGGCCGCGAGCGGCTGGAACAATCAGAAGCTCATTCTGAAGACCATCGTTTCCTTCGCGCGAAACGCGCCGCCGACGCACCAGCTGGTGTTCAAGATCCATCCCATGGAGCGCGGGCACAGCCAGGACAAGCAGTTCATCCGCCAGGTCGGCGTGCTCAACAATGTCTCCGAGCGCATCCACATCCTCGACAGCGGTTCGCTGGGCCTGATGACGCGGCATGCCGCGGGCATGGTGACGATCAACAGCACCTCCGGCCTCTCGGCGCTCCAGCACGGCATTCCGCTTGCCGTTCTCGGCCAGGCCTTCTACCGGCATCCCTCGCTCGCCTTCTGCGTCAACAAGGGTATCGAGCTGGATAGTTTCTGGTCGTCCGGCCATGTCGCGCCGACGGTGCAGCGACGCGACTACCTGAACTGGATCGCCCGGGAATGCCTGCATCCCGGCGACTACTACGCCTATGAGGGCATCGAGATCGCGGTGAATTCGCTGCTGGAAAAGCTCCGGGCCATGGATGCTGCGGGCCGCGTGGTGGAGCTGCCCGACGTGTCCAACGTCATGCCGCTGCTGGCGCAATCGCAGTAAGGGCGGCACGCCTCTTTCAGGACGGCCCGTGCACTCCCGACGGGCGCGCGGGGCACTGCCCGTACCTTTAGGGGATCAGGCGGACCGGCGCTGGCTGGCGGAGGTGCGAAGGATTTCCTCGTGCACCTCGATCGCTTCCTCGATGTCGTTGTAGAAGGTGAGCTGGCCGTTGTTCATGACGCCGCCGATGTCGCAGAACGAGCGCAACAGGCCGGAGGAGTGGGAGACGAGCAACAGGGTGGCGTTCTCGCGCCGCTCGTCGAAGACGTCCTTGCACTTCTGCTTGAAGGTGGAGTCCCCGACGGCGATCACCTCGTCGATCAGGTAATATTCGAAGCCGATCGCCATGCAGATGCCGAAGGAGAGGCGCGCCTTCATGCCCGCCGAATAGGTCTTCACCGGCATGTCGAGATAGGGGCCGAGTTCGGAGAAATCGGCGACGAAATCCAGAACCTTGTTGCGGTTCTTGCCGTAGATGTCGGCGATGAAGCGGGTGTTCTGCGCGCCCGTCAGCTTGCTGTGCACGCCGCCCCTGAAGCCCAGCGGCCAGGAGATCTTGCCCTCGCGCAGGATGCGTCCGGAATCGGGCATGTCCGCGCCGGAGATCAGGCTCATCAGCGTGGACTTGCCGGCGCCGTTGCGGCCGAGAATGCCGATATTGGTGCCGGGCCGGAAGGCGGCCGTGAACCGGTCGAGAATCACCTTCTTGCCGCCGCCGGGGCGAGGGAAGGCCTTGCTGACATTGTCGAAGATGATCATCAGTCTATGATCTTTCGGCGGAAGAGGCGTTCCAGCACGAGCGCGGCCGTGAGCAGCGCGGTGGAAAGCCCGAGCAGGTAAGACTTGCTCAGCAGCGCGTGATAATCGAGATAGGTCGAGGTGCGGAACCATTCGACGCAGTGCAGGAACGGGTTCCACCACAGCACGGCCTGGAAGCCGGGCGGCATTTCCGCCGGCATGAAGAAGACGCCGGACAACAGCATCAGCGGCATGCTCAGCATGCTGAGGAAGGTGTCGTAGCGCGGCACGAGCGCGCTCATCGTCGCGTTGAACGCGGCGAAGGAGAAGGCGAAGTAGAGGATCGCGGCCATGCCCTCGGCGAATTCGCCGGGATAGACGATGACGTCACGGTCGAGCGAGATCGCAAGCCCGACCATGAACAGGCTGCAGATAATCAGCCAGATCGTCGTCTCCAGCAGGAACGTCGCCACCAGCGTATCGAGCGGCCTGACCAGCGGATAGGTCAGCATCGGCTGGTTGCTGATGATGGCGCGCTCCGTCTTGCGCGATATGCCGCGCGTCATGCGGAAGCCGAAGACACCGGCCAGGATGAACAGCAGCGCATTGTCGCCGAAGGGGACATGGGCCTTCAACTGCGTGTGGATCAGGAGAAAGATGCCGACATAGGCGGCGGGCTCGATGAGGATCCAGATGAAGCCCAGCCGGCTTTCCCCGAAGCGCGTCACCGCGCTGCGCACGACGAGCGCGGAAATGACCCGCGCGTTTTCGCGCAGCGCATAGCTTAGGGGTTTTTCAGCGAGTAGAGCCATTCCGCCACTCTCTCCTCATCGCGATCAGATCGCGTGATCCTTCACGGACCGGAAGGCGAAGTAACCGATGAGCCAAAGGCACGACGCCGCGGCGAGCATGATGAGCGTGTTGATCGCGCCCAGCGGATAGAGGGCGATTTCCGGCTCGCGCGGCTGCACGTAGACGGCGAAGTAACGCTCCTGCTTCTGCGCCTCCTGCATGGCCGTTTCCAATGCGGCGAGGGAGGTCGTATAGGCCTTGACGGCGAACTCCTGCTCGACGCTGAGCTCGGTGAACCGGTCGATCATTTCGGGCAGGGCCCGGCCGGCGTCCAAGCCGCTGCGCGTCGTCTTGTTGCTGGCGTCGTTATCGTTCTCGCCGTCGCCGCTGATACGCTTCTTCTGTTCGACCAGCTGGTTTTCCAGGGCAACGATCTGCCGCTCGATGACGCGGGCGGAGGGCGCGTCCTTGCTGACCGAATCGACCAGCGCCTTGTAGCGGGTGCGAAGCGAGGCCAGCTCCTGTTCGAGCGAGCTGATGATCGTCGCTTCCATGGTCGCGACCGCCGTCGGATCGACGGCCTGTTCGGAGATGCGCAGGTCGGTGATCTGGCCGCGGATGTTGCGCAGCCGCTCTTCCGAGCGTGCGACCTGTACGTTGGCCACCTCGATGAACTGCCGGCGCGACTTTTCCGAAAGCGTGTTGACCAGGTTTTCCGAGACCGTGAGGACCGCGTCGGCCACCTGTTTCGCATCCGACGGCGAGAAGGCGAAGACGCGCATCGTCACGTTGCCGGTCGTGGAGTTGTAGCTGACATTGACCATGTCCCGCCAATAGTCGCGGAACTCGTCGAGCGGGCGGCTCTCGTTCTCGCGATAGAGGAAATCGATGTTCGGGCGGGAATAGACGGTGCGGATGTCGACGCCGGTCTGCTCCTGGATGTCCGGCAGGATCTGGGAAGACTGGATGTAGTCGGCGACCACATAGGAATCACCCGACTGCGCGCTCGATCCGACGAGCGCGGTGAGGCCAAGGGCGTTCAGCGAGGAGGAGTTCGAGCCGCGCACCGAGAATTGCGTCTCGACGACATATTGCGGGCTGGCGATGAAGATATAGTAGAGGCCCGTCAGGATCGTCGGCAGGATCGCCGCCAGCACGAAGGAGATGATCGGCCAGGGAAGCTGCCGCTTCTGCTTGGGCATCGCGGGCAGGGTCAGGACGGTGCTGACGAGGTCGGCGGGCTTGCGCGCGCGTATTTCGGCCCGCGAGCCGAGATTCTCGTCGTCATCGATAGCCGGATTGACGGGGCGCTTGACCGCACCCTGCTTGATCTTCACGACTTTCTGTTCCGCAGCGCGCTGGCGGGCGCGGCGCTTGGCGATTTCGAGCAGGCTGCTCGTATTGTCGGCGACGTGGGTCGGGGTCTCCGCCAGGAGGGGCGCTTTCTCATCTTTCACGTCGGCTCACTCTTTCCAACAGCAAACGGGGTCGTCGCCTAAATGCTTGTCGCCGCAACTTATTCGAAATTGCCTTTACAGACAATAAAAATGCCGCGGCCGGGAAGGCCGCCCGCAGGGCGAACGGGAGCGGAACATCCCGCCCTTTCCGGTCGACGCGCATTCCTCGTCGAGCAATCTGGTCATTTTGTGGTCGTCGCCGGTCCCTTGCTCCAGTCGGTGCTCGAGGCGATGAAGTTCGGGTTGGCGAAATCCGCGTCGTGTGCCTGGCGGGTCTTGCCGTAGAGGAGGGGCGCGCCGTCGAGCGTGCGTGTCTGTCCGCCGGCGGCGCGCAGCACCGCGTCGCCGGCAGCCGTGTCCCATTCCATGGTGCGGCCGAAGCGCGGATAGACGTCTGCAAGTCCTTCTGCCACAAGGCAGAATTTCAGCGAGGAGCCGATCGCCGTGCAGGCGTCGATGCCGTGGTCGTCGAGAAAGCGGGTCGTTTCGGGCGTGGCATGCGAGCGGCTGGCGACGGCCGTCAACGCGCTGCCGCAGCTGCGGCAGCCGATGGACTGCCGCTTTGCGATGGTGGCCTCACGGCTCACCTCGAAGCGTTCCGCCCGCTCGCCGTCCGCGATGAAGCCGGTCGAGAGCGCGGGCGCGTAGACGATGCCCGCGACCGGAGCCCCGTCGCGGATCAGGGCGATGTTGACGGTGAATTCGCTGCGCCCGGCGATGAACTCCTTCGTGCCGTCGAGCGGATCGACGAGGAAGAAGACGCCGCCGGAAATATCCGGCACGCGGCCGGCCGCGACAGCCTCCTCGGCGATGACGGGAACCTCCGGAAAATGGCGCGCAAGCGCGGCGAGGATCAGCCGTTCGGCCTCCTCGTCCGCGGCGGTGACCGGCGACCGGTCCGCCTTGTACTGGACATCGGCCCCTGCCTCGTGGATGGCCATGATGGCGGCGCCGGCGGCCAGTGCCGCGCTCTCCAAGACTTGCCTGAGTTCCATTCCGTTCGCCTGCATGCTGTCGTCGTCCTGCCGTTTCTGCGCATGCCTTAGCCGCGGGACGGCCTGAAAGCAAATGCCCTGCCTGCTCCTGCCGCCACATCATGGCGGCAGCATGTGGAAAGTCGCCGGCCCGGATGCGACAAGATGACGCCGGACTTGCCGTTTGTGCTGCATATGCGAATGTGGGGCGACTGATCCGGGATTTCGCATGCGCTACTCCGCCCTTTCGATCTTCAAGCAAGCCCTTGCCGGCAACCTCGGCTGGAAGCCCGCCTGGCGGGAACCGCAACCGAAGCCGCATTATGACGTGATCATCGTCGGCGGCGGCGGGCATGGCCTTGCGACGGCCTATTACCTTGCCCGGGAATTCGGCATCCGCAACGTCGCCGTGGTGGAGAAGGGCTATCTCGGCTCCGGCAATGTCGGGCGCAACACGACCATCGTGCGCTCCAACTACATGCTGCCCGGCAACGAGCCGTTCTACGAGTTCTCGCTGAAACTGTGGGAAGGACTGGAGCGGGAGCTGAACTACAATGTCATGCTGTCGCAGCGCGGCATCATCAGCCTCTATCACAATGACGGCCAGCGCGATCACTATGTCCGGCGCGGCAATGCCATGATGATGGAGGGCGTGGCGGCCGAGCAGCTCGATCGCGAGACGCTGAAGAAGATGCTGCCCTTCCTCAATTTCGACCATGCGCGCTTCCCGATCATCGGCGGCCTCCTGCAGCGGCGCGCCGGCACGGCGCGGCACGATGCCGTGGCCTGGGGGTTTGCGCGCGGCGCGGACCGGCTCGGCGTCGATCTCATCCAGAACTGCGAGGTCACCGGCATCCGCCGGGAAGACGGCATCGTCACCGGCGTCGAGACGACGAAGGGCTTCATCGGCTGCAACAGGCTGGCG
Organism: Shinella sp. WSC3-e; assembly: GCF_945994535.1. NCBI lineage: Bacteria > Pseudomonadati > Pseudomonadota > Alphaproteobacteria > Hyphomicrobiales > Rhizobiaceae > Shinella > Shinella sp. WSC3-e. The sequence goes on along the minus strand of NZ_OZ000530.1, from coordinate 2,714,587 downwards.
CTCGCGGCGGCCGGCAACACCTCCCGCGTCGGCGAAATGGCGGGGCTGAAGCTGCCGATCGAGAGCCATGTGCTGCAGGCCTTCGTCACCGAAGGGCTGAAACCCTGCATCGATCACGTCATCACCTATGGCGCGGGGCACTTCTACATCTCGCAGTCCGACAAGGGCGGCCTCGTCTTCGGCGCGGAGATCGACGGCTATTCCTCCTATGCCCAGCGCGGCAACCTTGCGACCGCCGAGCATGTCATGGAGGAGGGGGTGACGATGATCCCCGGCCTTTCCCGCGTCAGGGTGCTGCGCGCCTGGGGCGGCGTCATGGACATGTCGATGGACGGCTCGCCGATCATCGACCGCACGCCGATCGACAACCTCTATCTCAACTGCGGCTGGTGCTACGGCGGCTTCAAGGCGACGCCCGCCTCCGGCTTCTGCTTTGCGCATCTCATCGCCAAGGGGGAGAGCCACCATGTGGCGCGCGCGCTCAGGCTCGATCGTTTCGAGCGCGGTTTCCCCATCGACGAGGCGGGTGCCGGCACCCAGCCGAACCTGCATTGAGGATGCCATGGCGAGCCTGATTTCCTGTCCCCATTGCGGGGTGCGGCCCAAGGAAGAGTTTTCGATCCGCGGCGATGCGACGCCGGTCCGTCCGGCGCCCATGGCCTCGGACGAGGCGTGGAACGACTATGTCCATGTCCGTGCCAATCCGCGCGGGCGCATCCGCGAGCACTGGCAGCATGTCGCCGGCTGCCGGCGCTGGCTGGTGGTCGAGCGGGACAACTTTACCCATGAGGTGTTTTCCGTGACGGATGCCGCCACGGCGCGGGGAGGCGTGCGATGACCGCCTATCGCCTTCCCTCCGGCGGCCTCATCGACCGCAGCAACACCATCGGCTTCACCTTCGACGGGGCGAGCCTTTCCGGCCATGCCGGCGATACGCTCGCCTCGGCCTTGCTTGCCAACGACCGGCTGCTCGTCGGACGCAGCTTCAAGTACCATCGCCCGCGCGGCATCGTGACGGCCGGGCCGGCGGAGCCCAACGCGCTGGTCACCATCGGCACGGGCGCGCGGCGCGATCCGAACACGAGGGCGACCGTCGCCGAGCTCTACGACGGCCTTGCCGCCACCAGCCAGAACCGCTGGCCGAGTCTTGCCTTCGATATCGGCGCGGTGAACGATCGCCTGTCGCGCTTCCTGTCCGCCGGCTTCTACTACAAGACCTTCATGTGGCCCGCCGCCTTCTGGGAAAAGGTCTATGAACCGCTGATCCGCCGCGCCGCCGGCCTCGGCCGTACGGACCTTCCGCGCGATCCGGACGCCTATGAGAAGAGCTGGGCGCATTGCGACCTTTTCGTCGTCGGCTCCGGCCCGGCGGGGCTCGCCGCGGCGCTGGTCGCCGCCCGCTCGGGCCTGCGCGTCATCCTCGTCGAACAGGATTTCGCCCTCGGCGGGGCTCTTCTCTCGGAGACGACAAAGCTCGACGGCGAGGCGCCGTACATCTTCTCCCGGCACGCGATCGACGAACTGCACGGCCATCCCGGCGTTACGCTGCTGCCGCGCACCACGGTCTTCGGCTGGTACGACGACAATGTCTTCGGTGCCGTCGAGCGGGTGCAGAAGCACAGTGCCACGATCGATGCGGCACGGCCGGTCGAGCGCCTGTGGCGCATCGTGGCGAAGCACGCGATCCTCGCCACCGGCGCGGAGGAACGGCCGCTGGTCTTCGGCGGTAATGATCGTCCCGGCATAATGATGGCGAGCGCCGCCAGCACCTATGCCAACCGCTTCGGCGTCGCCGCCGGCCGGTCGGTGACGATCTTCACCAACGGCTCGTCCGGCTACCGCACGGCTGCGGACCTTTCCGCCCGGGGCGTGGAGATCGCGGCGCTGATCGACAGTCGCGCGGATGCGTCGGATTTTGCACCCGATGGCGTGCGGGTGGTGCGTGGCGGCGGCATCGTCGATACGAAGGGGCGCCAGCGCGTCCGCGCCGTCATTGCCGATCGCGGCGGCTTCGAGGAGATGATCGCCTGCGATGCCGTGGCCATGTCCGGCGGCTGGAGCCCGGTCATCCACCTTGCCTGCCAGCGCGGCGGCAGGCCGGTCTGGTCGCAGGCCCTGCAGGCGTTCCTCGCGCCGGAGGGCGGCGACGGCCTCGTCATGGCCGGCGCCGCGGCGGGGCACTCCCGGCTTTCCGAATGTCTCGACGATGGCGCGCGCAAGGCTTCGGCCATCGTGGAAGCGCTCGGCCGGCCCGTCGCCGGTTTCGAGCGTCCCGTCGTCGGCGAGGAGGTCGATCCGTCCTTCACGGCGCTCTGGCATGTGCCGGGCGCCAGATCCAAGGCCTTCGTCGACTTCCAGAACGACGTGCACGGCAAGGATCTCGGCCTTGCCCTTCGCGAGGGCTTCGGCCATGTCGAGCATGCCAAGCGCTACACGACGAGCGGCATGGCGACAGACCAGGGCAAGCTCGGCAACGTCAATGCCATCGGCATCCTCGCCGCGATGCGCGGCGTCAGCCCCGCCGAGGTCGGCACCACCACCTTCCGGCCGTTCTATACGCCCGTCTCCTTCGGTGCGCTCGCCGGCTCGTCGCGCGACGAACATGCCATGCCCGTCCGCCGCTCGCCGCTGCACGGCTGGGCGGCGCGGCACGGCGCGGTCTTCATCGATGCCGGGCTCTGGTATCGCTCCTCCTGGTTCCCGAAGGCGGGGGAGAAGACCTGGCGGGAAAGCGTCGACCGCGAGGTCCGCACCGTGCGCGAGCATGCCGGTCTCTGCGATGTCTCGACCCTCGGCAAGATCGAGGTCTTCGGGCCGGATGCCGCCGAGTTCCTGAACCGGCTCTATTGCAATCCCGTGCTGAAGCTTCCCGTCGGCAAGGCCCGCTACGGGCTGATGCTGCGCGAGGACGGCATGGTCTATGACGACGGCACGGTGAGCCGGCTGGGCGAGACGCATTTCCTCGTCACGACCACGACGGCAATGGCCGCCGGCGTGCTCTCCCATATGGAGTTTGCCGCGCAGGCGCTCTGGCCGGAGCTTCGCGTGCGCTTCCTGTCGGTCTCCGACCAATGGGCGCAGATGTCGATCGCCGGGCCGAAGGCGCGCACGATCCTGCAGGCCGTCGTCGAGGACGATCTCTTGAATGCGGCCTTCCCGTTCCTTGCCGCCCGCGAGGTGCGCCTGAAGGGCAGCCTCAAGGCGCGGCTCTTCCGCATCTCCTTCTCGGGCGAGCTTGCCTATGAGCTGGCGGTGCCGGCGGGCTATGGCGAAGCGGTGGCCGACGCGCTGATGCGGGCGGGCGAACCGCAGGGCCTCTGCGCCTATGGCGTCGAGGCGCTGAACGTGCTGCGCATCGAGAAGGGCCATGTCACCCATGCCGAGCTCGATGGCCGCGTGACGCCGGACGATGCCGGCCTCGGCCGCATGATGGGCACCAGCAAGCCGGATTTCATCGGCAAGCGGCTCTCCACCCGCTTCGGCCTGACGGCCGCCGACCGCGCCCAGCTCGTCGGCCTGAAGGCACTGGAGGCGGACAAGGACATGCGCGCCGGCGCGCATCTTCTCAAGGACGGTGCCAAGCCCTCGACGGTCAACGACCAGGGCTGGGTCAGCTCCGTCTGCTTCTCGCCGACGCTCGGCACCCATATCGCCCTTGCCTTCCTGAAGTCGGGCCGCGAGCGCTATGGCGAGAAGATTATCGTGTGGGACCGGTTGCGGGGCGTGGAGACAGTTGCCGAAGTCTGCGATCCGGTCTTCGTCGATCCGGAAAACCGCAGGCTGATGGCGTGAGGTGAAGGCTATGGCTTACGACTATCAGGCAGTGCATGCGCTGGACGGCACGATCGGGGCGGTCCCCGGTCAGCGGGCCAACCACCTCGCCGTCCACCGCGCGACGGCCACTGCCGTGGTGCTGGCGGCGCCCGGCCATGGCGCCGAAGCAGCCGGCATTCTCGTCGCAGACGGCGCGTTCGAGGCCCGCTTCTGCGGCCCGGGCGAATGGCTGGTGCTGTCGGAGGTTCATGCGCCCGAAACGCTCGCCGCCGAACTGGCCATCCGGCTCAGCGCCTTCGCCTTCGTGGTCGACCAGAGCCATGGCCGCGTCGCGCTGACGCTGTCCGGGCCCGACGCGGCGCGCATCCTCGCGAACGGCATCGCCGTCGATCTTCATCCCGAGGCCTTTGCCGTCGGGCGCGCGGCGACCATGCTGTGCAACCATCTTTCGGTCAATCTCGCCCGCACCGGCATCGACCGTTTCGATCTCGTGGTGATGCGCAGCTTTGCCGAGGCGCTGGTCGCCGATCTCAAGGTCATGGCGCGCAGCCATGATCTCTCCGTCGATTTCGCCACCCGCTGACAAAAACCATCCGGAGCGACATGGCGCTTCGCACCTCGGGCTTGCCGGGCGTCGGGGGAACCCAATAGGCTGCATTCCGCGCCGCATCGAATTCCCTTCAACCCGGAAAAGCCGGAGTTTTCATGAAGAGCCATGCAAGGGTCGTCGTTATCGGGGGCGGCGTCGTCGGCTGCTCCGTCCTCTATCACCTCACGAAATTCGGCTGGACCGATGTCGTGCTCGTCGAGCGCTCGGAGCTGACCTCCGGCTCGACCTGGCATGCGGCCGGCGGCATGCACACGATCAACGGCGATCCGAACGTCGCCAAGCTGCAGAAATACACCGTGGAGCTCTATAAAGAGATCCAGGACTATTCCGGCCAGGATATCGGCCTGCACATGACCTCGGGCATGATGCTGGCATCCACCAAGGATCGCTTCGACTGGATGAAGTCGATCCTCGCCAAGGGGCGCTATATGGGCCTCGATGCGCATCTCCTCACGCCGAAGGAGGCGCACGACCTGATGCCGCTGCTCGATCCCGACCAGTTCGTCGGCGCGGTATTCGATCCCGTCGAGGGCCATCTCGATCCCTATGGCACGACGCATGCCTATGCCAAGTCGGCAAAGAGGAACGGCGCGGAGATCTATCTCCACACCAAGGTGGAAGACCTCGTGCAGCGCGAGGACGGCAGCTGGCGCGTCATCACCGACAAGGGCGAGATCGTCGCCGAGCATGTCGTCAATTGCGGCGGCCTCTGGGCGCGCGAGATCGGCCGCATGGTCGGCCTCGAACTGCCTGTCCTTGCCATGGAGCACATGTATCTCATCACCGAGGACATGCCCGAGGTCATCGAATTCAACCGGACGCATGGCAAGGAGCTGATGCACTGCGTCGACTTCGACGGGGAGACCTATCTGCGCCAGGAGCGCAACGGCATGCTGATGGGCACCTATGAAAAGGCCTGCCGGCCCTGGTCGCCGCTCACCACGCCGTGGGATTTCGGCCACGAACTGCTGGAAGAGGACATTGCGCGAATCACCCCGGAGCTGGAGGTCGGTTTCCGGCACTTCCCGGCCTTCAACAGGGCCGGTATCAGGAAGATCATCAACGGCCCCTTCACCTTCTCGCCGGACGGCAACCCGCTCGTCGGGCCCGTGCGCGGCATGACGAACTTCTGGTCCGCCTGCGCCGTCATGGCCGGCTTCAGCCAGGGCGGCGGCGTGGGCCTGGCGCTTGCCAACTGGATGATCGACGGCGATCCCGGCTTCGACGTCTTCGCCATGGATGTCGCGCGCTACGGCGACTACGCGACGCTCGCCTACACCAATGCAAAGGTGCGGGAAAACTACTCGCGCCGCTTCTCCATCCGCTATCCCAACGAGGAGCTGCCGGCCGGCCGGCCGCTGCAGACGACGCCGATCTACGACAGGCTGAAGGCGGCCGGTGCCGTCTTCGGGGCGTCCTATGGCCTGGAGCAGCCGCTGTGGTTCGCGCCTGATGGCGTGGAGGACCGGTTCTCCTGGCGCCGCTCGACGGATTTCGAGACCGTCGGCGCGGAAGCCCGCGCGGTGCGCGAGGGCGTCGGCCTGATGGAGACCTCGGGCTTTGCGAAATATGCGGTGAGGGGCAGGGGCGCGGCGGCCTGGCTCGACCGGCTGCTCGCCTGCCGGCTGCCGGAACCGGGGCGCATGACGCTTGCGCCCATGCTGAAGGACGACGGAAAGCTCATCGGCGATTTCACGCTCGCCAAGCTCGGCGAGGGGGACTTCCTGCTGATCGGCTCGGGCATCGCCGAGGACTACCATATGCGCTGGTTCGAGACGCACCTGCCGCGGGATGGTTCCGTCACGCTGGAGGCGCTGAACCTCTCCCTCGTCGGCCTTGCCATCGCGGGGCCGAAGGCGCGCGAGGTGCTGGCGAAGCTGACGCACCGGGATGTTTCGACCGAGGCCTTCCCCTTCATGGCGGTACGCCGGATGGATCTCGGCATGGCGCCGGCCATCGTCGGGCGCGTCAGCTATACGGGCGATCTCGGCTACGAGATCTGGATGAAGCCGCAGTACCAGCGTTATCTCTACGACCTCATCCTCGAAGCCGGGGCCGAATTCGGCATCCGCCTGTTCGGCCTCAGGGCGCTCAATGCCCTGCGCCTCGAAAAGTCCTACGGCAGCTGGTCGCGCGAATATCGCCCGCTCTATGGTCCGGTCGAGGCGGGGCTGGAGCGATTCGTGGCGGTCGGCAAGGCGGCCGACTTCATCGGCAGGGAAGCGGCAAGGGCAGAGCGGGAAACGGGCGGTGCGCTGCGGCTGCGCACCTTCGTCGTCGCGGCAACGGATGCCGACGTCATCGGCGACGAGCCGATCTATCTCGACGGTGCGGTGCGCGGCTGGGTGACCTCGGGGGGCTATGCCCATGCCGCCGGCCTTTCGGTCGCGGTCGGCTATGTGCCGAAGGAGATCGCCGATCTCGAAACCGGCTGGTCGATCGAGCTTCTCGGCGAGATGCTGCCGGCGCGTCTGCAGGCCGAGCCGCTGTTCGATCCGTCCGGTGCGCGCATGCGCGGCTGATTTGTCCCGGCCCGTTGGGCGGTGCTCCGGATCGGGGCATCGCCGTTTGTGACTTTCGTGCATCTTTCTGGGCAAAAGCGCCGATTTTCCTGCCGATTTTTTGATTTGCGTGGCGTCAAATGCGCCATTTAACCGTCCTTGCTAAAGAAATTGTCGATCCCGGCTTTTTGGGCTTCCCTTTTGTATCGAAAGCGGTATGGAATCCCGACTGTCTAACAAGCTCGAAAAAGAGCGGCAAGAACAAGAGATGCGGCCCTCAGGAACCGCATCCGGGGGATAGCAAATGGAATATTTCGTCCAGCAGCTCGTCAATGGGCTGACGCTTGGATCTATTTATGGTTTGATAGCCATCGGCTACACCATGGTTTACGGCATCATCGGCATGATCAATTTCGCCCACGGCGATATCTTCATGCTGGGTGGATTCGCCGCTCTCATCATCTTCCTCGTCCTCACCAGCGTGTTCGTCGGCCTTCCGGTCGTCCTCCTGCTGCTGGTCATGATCGCCGCGGCCATGCTCACCGCATCGCTGTGGAACTGGACGATCGAGAAGGTGGCCTACCGGCCCTTGCGCGGCTCGTTCCGCCTGGCGCCGCTGATCACCGCAATCGGCATGTCGATCGCGCTGTCGAACTTCATCCAGGTCACGCAGGGTCCGCGCAACAAGCCGATCCCGCCGCTGGTGTCATCGGTCTACAACGTCTTCGGCATCTCGATCTCGTTGAAACAGCTGATCATCATGCTCCTGACGGTCATCCTGCTGACGACCTTCTGGTACATCGTCAACAAGACCTCGCTCGGCCGCGCCCAGCGCGCGACGGAACAGGATCGCAAGATGGCGGCACTGCTCGGCATCGACGTCGACCGGACGATCTCGGTGACCTTCATCATGGGCGCCTCTCTCGCCGCCGTCGCCGGCACCATGTACCTGATGTATTACGGCGTGACCGTCTTCACCGACGGCTTCATTCCGGGCGTCAAGGCCTTCACGGCTGCGGTTCTCGGCGGTATCGGCTCGCTTCCGGGCGCCGTGCTCGGCGGCCTGCTCATCGGCCTCATCGAGAGCCTTTGGTCCGCCTACTTCACCATCGACTACAAGGACGTCGCGACGTTCTCCATCCTCGCCATCGTCCTGATCTTCAAGCCGTCCGGCATTCTCGGACGACCGGAAGTCGAGAAGGTTTGATCCATGTCCAACATTTCGAACACTCATGAGCGCGCCGGCGGGAACCTGACGGCGCAGGCTCTGCGCGAGGGCTTTTTCGCCGGCCTCGTCGCGCTCGGCCTCTTCGTCCTCTTCGTCGGTCTCGAGACCACGCAGAACATCCGCAACGAGCTCGTGCTGAACCAGCGCTGGGGGCTGCTCACGATCTTCGTGATCGTTGCCGCCGTCGGCCGCTTCCTCTCGGTCGCCTATCTGCGGCCCTGGCTTGCCGCCCGCAAGGCAGCCGCCGCGGCCAAGCCGGCGGAAGGCGAGGAAAGCTTCTTCAAGCGCAATTTCAGCAAGATCGCCATCGTCGCGCTGATCTTCTACCCGCCGATCATGGTCATGCTCTTCGGCGTGCAGGGCTCGCTGAAATGGGTCGACAATTTCGGCATCCAGATCCTCATCTACGTGATGCTGGCCTGGGGCCTGAACATCGTCGTCGGCCTTGCCGGCCTGCTCGATCTCGGCTACGTCGCCTTCTATGCGGTCGGCGCCTATTCCTATGCGCTCCTTTCGCAGCAGTTCGGCTTCTCCTTCTGGATCCTGCTGCCGCTCGCCGGCATCCTTGCCGCCTTCTGGGGCATGATCCTCGGCTTCCCGGTGCTGCGCCTGAAGGGCGACTATCTCGCCATCGTGACGCTGGCCTTCGGTGAGATCATCCGTCTTGTCCTCATCAACTGGACGGAAGTGACCCGCGGCACCTTCGGCGTCTCCGGCATTCCCAAGGCCTCGGTCTTCGGCATCTGGTCGTTCGACGTCAGCGCGCCGAACAACTTCGCCAAGGCCTTCGACCTGCCGATGTCCTCGGCCTACTACAAGATCTTCCTCTTCTATCTCATCCTGGCGCTGGCGCTGCTCACCGCCTATGTGACGATCCGCCTGCGCCGCATGCCGATCGGCCGCGCCTGGGAAGCGCTGCGCGAGGACGAGATCGCCTGCCGTTCGCTCGGCATCAACACGGTGACGACCAAGCTGACGGCCTTCTCCATCGGCGCGATGTTCGGCGGCTTCGCCGGCTCCTTCTTTGCCGTGCGCCAGGGCTTCGTCTCGCCGGAAAGCTTCGTCTTCCTCGAATCGGCGATTATCCTCGCCATCGTGGTCCTCGGCGGCATGGGCTCGCTCGTCGGCATCGCCGTCGCGGCGGCTGTGATGGTCGGCGGCACCGAGCTCTTGCGCGAGATGACCTTCCTGAAGCAGATCTTCGGGCCCGACTTCACGCCGGAACTCTACCGCATGCTGATCTTCGGCCTCGCCATGGTCACCGTCATGGTCTGGAAGCCGCGCGGCTTCGTCGGAAGCCGTGAGCCGACCGCCTTCCTCAGGGAGCGCAAGGCGGTCTCCGGCAGCTTCACCAAGGAAGGGCACGGCTGATGGCCCTCGGTGCGAACACGGTAGCGACGAACACGATGACGAACGATCCCATCCTCAAGGTCGAGCATCTGTCGATGCGCTTCGGTGGCCTCATGGCCATCAACGATCTGTCCTTCGAAGCGCAGCGCGGCGAGATCACGGCCCTCATCGGCCCGAACGGCGCCGGCAAGACCACGGTCTTCAACTGCGTCACCGGCTTCTACAAGCCGACCATGGGCATGATCACCATGCGCCAGAAGGCGGGCAAGGAGTTCCTTCTGGAACGCATGGCCGACTTCGAGATCACCCGCGACGCGAAGGTGGCGCGCACCTTCCAGAACATCCGGCTCTTCTCGGGCCTGACGGTGCTGGAAAACCTGCTCGTCGCCCAGCACAACATGCTGATGAAGGCCTCCGGCTATACGATCCTCGGCCTGCTCGGCTTGCCGGCCTACAAGCACGCCTCGGCGGAATCGATCGAGATCGCCAAGCACTGGCTGGAAAAGGCGCATCTCATCGAGCGCGCGGACGATCCGGCCGGCGACCTGCCCTATGGCGCGCAGCGGCGTCTCGAAATCGCCCGCGCCATGTGCACGGGGCCGGAATTCCTGTGCCTCGACGAACCGGCGGCCGGCCTCAACCCGCGCGAGTCGCTCGCGCTCAACGAACTCCTGCGTTCCATCCGCAAGGACAGCGGCACGTCGATCCTGCTCATCGAGCACGACATGTCGGTCGTCATGGAGATCTCCGACCATGTGGTCGTGCTCGAATACGGGCAGAAGATCTCGGACGGCACGCCGGACCATGTGAAGAACGATCCGAAGGTTATCGCGGCCTATCTCGGCGTTGAAGATGATGAGGTCGAAGAGGTGATCGAGGAAATCGAGGTGATCGCGGAGAGCGAAGGCACTGAAGGAGGATCGCACTGATGAGCGATACACTTCTCAGCGTTCAGGGCGTGCAGACCTATTACGGCAATATCCGCGCGCTGGCCGGGGTCGATGTCGAGGTGAAGAAGGGCGAGATCGTCTCGCTGATCGGCGCGAACGGCGCCGGCAAGTCGACCCTGATGATGACGATCTGCGGCAGCCCGCAGGCCCGTACGGGCACCGTCACCTTCGACGGCGAGGACATCACCCGTCTGCCGACGCATCTCATCGCGCGCCGCCGCATCGCGCAGTCGCCGGAAGGACGCCGCATCTTCCCGCGCATGACGGTCTATGAAAATCTCCAGATGGGCGCGAGCCTCGACAATCTGAAGTATTTCAACGAGGACGTGGAAAAGATCTTCACGCTCTTCCCGCGCCTCAAGGAACGCCAGAGCCAGCGCGGCGGCACGCTTTCGGGCGGCGAGCAGCAGATGCTCTCCATCGGCCGCGCGCTGATGGCGCGTCCGAAGCTCCTGCTGCTCGACGAACCCTCGCTCGGCCTTGCGCCGCTGATCGTCAAGGGCATCTTCGACGCGATCAAGAAGCTCAACCAGAACGAGGGCCTCACCGTGTTCCTCGTCGAGCAGAACGCCTTCGCCGCACTCAAACTCTCCGACCGGGCCTATGTGATGGTCAACGGGCAGGTGACGATGAGCGGTTCGGGCAAGGAACTTCTGGCCAACCCGGAAGTGCGTGCCGCCTATCTCGAAGGCGGCCGGCACTGAGGATGGTCCCGCGCAGGACCCGCAAGGATCCTGCGCCGATCCTGGGATTTACGGCGACCGTCGCGCATCCTGAACGACGCACGGTGCTGTAAGGGGAGTATGTGTTATGCAAGGAATTCTCTACGAAGAACCGTCGATCTGGCAGTTCCTGTTCATCACCGTCATCATGGGCGGCTGGACGGCCTGGCGCACCGGCAAGAGCGTTGCCGAGAACTGGCAGAGCTACGCCACGCTGGTCATCTACGTGCTTCTGCTCGGCGGGGCGATCCGCTTCATCCACCATGCGCTGTTCCACGGCACCATGCTGACGGTGCAATACTATGTCGTGGACACGGTCGTGCTTTTGTTGTTTGCTACGCTCGGCTACCGCTACTACCGCACGCGGCAGATGACCAACAACTACTACTGGCTCTATGAAAAGGCATCGCCCTTTTCCTGGAAAGCCAAATAGCCAGAGGGAAGCCCGCGGCCGGCCTCCGGTCGCGGTATAACGATATCGGCGCAATGATGCGGGTGTTGCGACCGGTTGAAACGAGCCCGCTTTTAAATTTGGGAGTAACAATATGAAGAAGTCTCTCATGTCGGCTGTTGCTTTGGCTGCAATGGTCGCCTTCAGCGGCAGCGCCTGGGCCGACATCCTGATCGGCGTCGGCGGCCCGCTGACCGGTCCGAACGCCGCCTTCGGCGCGCAGCTCCAGAAGGGTGCCGAGCAGGCTGCTGCCGACATCAACGCAGCCGGCGGCATCAATGGCGAGCAGGTCAAGATCGTGCTCGGCGACGACGTTTCCGACCCGAAGCAGGGCGTTTCGGTCGCCAACAAGTTCGTTGCCGACGGCGTGAAGTTCGTGGTTGGCCACTTCAACTCGGGCGTCTCCATCCCGGCTTCGGAAATCTATGCCGAAAACGGCGTGCTGCAGGTCTCCCCGGCCTCGACCAACCCGACCTACACGGAGCGCGGCCTGTGGAATACGTTCCGCGTGTGCGGTCGTGACGACCAGCAGGGTGCCGTTGCCGGCGCCTTCATCGCGGCGAACTTCAAGGACGCCAAGGTTGCCGTCCTGCATGACAAGACGCCGTACGGCCAGGGCCTTGCCGACGAAACCAAGAAGGCGACGAACGAAGCCGGCATCACCGAAGCCATCTACGAAGGCGTCAATGTCGGCGACAAGGACTTCTCCGCTCTCATCGCCAAGATGAAGGAAGCCGGCGTAACGGTCGTCTATTGGGGCGGTCTGCACACCGAGTTCGGCCTCATCGAGCGTCAGGCCGCCGACCAGGGCCTGAAGGCCCAGTTCATCTCGGGCGACGGTATCGTCTCGAACGAACTGGCCTCGATCGCCGGCGACGCCGTCGACGGCACGCTGATGACCTTCGCTCCGGATCCGCGCAAGAACCCGGCCGCCAAGGACCTCGTCGAGAAGTTCCGCGCTGCCGGCTTCGAGCCGGAAGCCTACACGCTCTATGCTTACGCAGCCGTTCAGGTTATCGCTGAAGGTGCCAAGGCTGCCGGCGGCGTAGACCCGCAGGCCATTGCCGAAGCCATCAAGTCCAAGGGCCCGTTCCAGACCGCCATCGGCGAACTCGGCTTCGACGAAAAGGGCGACATCACCCGTCCGGACTACGTCCTCTACACCTGGAAGAAGGGTGAAGACGGCAAGTACACCTACGTGCAGAACGAGTAGTCGTTCTGCCGGAACGGGCGGCGCATTGCACGCCGCCCGGCCGCCTGACCTTGAGCCCGGCCTTCGCGCCGGGCTTTTTTGTCGCCGACGGGGCGCGGCGGCGGCGTGGCCCCGGCTGGGGACTTGCGCGGCAAGGCGCCCTGGTGGAACCTGCAGCAAAGGGGATCGGGCGCTGCCTCCCCATGTCCCGACATCCGGTACTGACTGTCATGAACGTCTATGCGAAATCTGGTCATGAAGAGGAGGCGCCTTCCGGGCGCCTTCAGCGCGCGCGCGGGCATGGGCGGCTTGCTGCGAAGGCTTCCGCCGCCGGCACGCGGCTCGACGTGCTCTTCCAGGAGGGCTGCGCCAAGATCCGCCTGCCGAAGACCTTCGACGGCACGATGGAGGCGGTGCTGATCAACACGGCCGGCGGGCTCACTGGCGGGGACCGCATCGCTTGGGAGCTCGAGGCCCGTGGCGGAACGCGCCTGACGGCGACGACACAGGCCTGCGAGCGGGCCTACAAGGCGCAGGCATCCACGGCGACGGTCGAGACCCGCATTGCCGTCGGCGCGGGCGCGCGGGTCGACTGGCTGCCGCAGGAGACAATTCTTTTCGACCAGGCTGCGCTCGAGCGCCGGCTGGAGGTGGACCTTGCCGGAGACGCCACGTTCCTTGCGGTCGAGGCCATCCTCCTCGGCCGCAAGGCGATGGGCGAGCGCATGGAGACGGGCCTTTTCCGCGATCGCTGGCGCATCCGCCGCGCCGGACGGCTGATCCATGCGGAGGAAACGGCGCTTGCCGGCAGCGTCGCGGCGCTGGCGGACGAGGCGGCGGTGCTGGCCGGCGCCCGTGCCTTTGCCACCGTGCTCTTTTGCGGCCGCGCTGCCGAGGCGCATGTGGAGCCGCTGCGCCGGCTGCTGGCGGACGGGGAGGGCGGTGCCAGCCAGTGGCAGGACAAGCTCGTCCTGCGCCTCGTCGCGCCCGACGGCTTTGCGCTGAGAAAAAAGCTCATCCCGATCATTTCGCACTTGCGTGGCGGCGCGGGCGTACCGAAAGTCTGGACTCTCTGATCCGCGCGGTTTCGCGCCGGGTTCCTGTTTTGCGTATGTCGTGCGCGCAAAACCCCTGCTTAGTATCGCACGATAGGAATCAAGCGATGGACCGCCCATGAACCTGACCCCCCGCGAAAAGGACAAACTGCTGATCGCCATGGCGGCGATCGTGGCGCGCAAGCGGCTGGAGCGCGGCGTGAAGCTCAACCATCCCGAGGCGATCGCGCTGATCACCGATTTCGTCGTCGAGGGCGCGCGTGACGGCCGCGCCGTCGCCGAGCTGATGGAGGCGGGTGCCCATGTGCTGACGCGCGACCAGGTGATGGAGGGCATCCCCGAGATGATCCACGACATTCAGGTCGAGGCGACCTTTCCCGACGGCACGAAGCTCGTGACCGTGCACGAACCGATCAGGTGAGACCATGCTGGACCTTCGACCGAACTGCGAATGCTGCGACCGCGACCTGCCGCCGGAAAGCAAGGAGGCGATGGTCTGCACGTTCGAATGCACCTTCTGCGCCGATTGCGTGGCGGGCGTCCTGGGCGGCAGCTGCCCGAATTGCGGCGGTGAATTCGTGCGCCGGCCGGTCCGGCCCGCGGCGCTGCTCGCAAAATATCCGGCATCCACCAGGCGGGTCCTGAAAGCCGAAGGCTGCGGACCGGCCGCGGCAGCATGAGGAAGGCACCATGATCCCCGGTGAAGTCATTGCCGCTCCAGGCGATATCGAACTCAATGCCGGCCTGCCGGTCACCACCCTTGACGTTTCCAATACCGGTGACAGGCCGATCCAGGTCGGCAGCCACTACCATTTCTACGAGACCAATCCGGGCCTCGCCTTCGACCGGGAGAAGACGCGGGGCCTGCGCCTCGATATCCCTGCCGGCACGGCGGTGCGCTTCGAGCCGGGGCAGACCCGCACGGTCCATCTCATCCCCTTTGCGGGCAAGCGCGAAATCTACGGTTTCCGCCAGAACGTTATGGGGAAGCTCTGACATGATGACGCGCTCCCGCCTCATGCTCGCCGCGACGTTTCTTCTGCTTTCCGCCCCGCTGGCCGTCGCGCAGGATGGCGAGCCTGAGGTCGATTGCGAAAACGCACAGGCGCAGATCGAGATGAACATCTGCGCCGACCGCGACTACCAGGCTGCCGACGGCGAGCTGAATGCCGCCTACAAGGCGGCCATGGCCGCGGCGCGCGAGATGGACGAACAGGCCGGGGAGATGGGCGAGCACTATGTCGGCGCTGTCGACGCGCTGAAGCGCGCCCAGCGCGCCTGGATCGGCTACCGGGATGGCCAGTGCGAACTGGCCGGCTTCGAGGCGCGCGGCGGCTCGATGGAGCCGATGCTGGTCTCCGGCTGCCTTGCCGATCTGACGCGCAAGCGCACGGCCGAACTGAAGGCCGTCTCCGCCATCTCCGGAAACTGAGGAGGCTGGCTGTGTCACGCAGGATCATCATCGTCGGAAACGGTCCCGTGCCCGAAGGGGTCGCGGAAGCTATCGATGCCGCCGATGTCGTGATCCGCTTCAACGACTGCCGCTCCATGGGGCGTGGCGGTGAAAGGACCGACATCGTCGCCGTCTGTAACACCGGTCGCCCGGCCCTGGCGATGCTCGGCGGCGGACGGTGGAAGACGAGCGCCGCCGTGCGGCAGGCGCGCGAGATCTGGTGCGTGCGGACGGCGGAGATGTTCGCCGCCATGCGCCCGGCGCTTGCCGCGCGCCATCCCGATCTCGACGATTTCTGTGACGACTACACGCTCGGCTTCGAGACGTTCGCGCGCGCCACCGGCCGGCGGCTCGCTGTGATCCCGGATGCGGTGCATCACGCGCTCGATGCCGCCTTGGCCGCTTTCGATCCGCCGCCCTATGTGGTGCCGAGCTCCGGGCTGATCGTCATTGCCCATGTGCTCGACACCGCCGCGAAGGCGGGCGGGCGCGTTTCCATCGCCGGTTTCGGTCATGAGGGCTGGCAGTGGCACCCCTTTGCCGCGGAACGGCGCTGGGTGGACGCCCAGGTCGCCGCCGGCCGTCTCGATCGCCTGGAGCATGTCCGGTGAACTCCGGTTCGCGGGAAATGCCCGAGGGTTTTTATCGCATTGTCCGGCGCCGGAGCGATGTCGCCCCGGCCGGCAAGGCTCCAGACCATCTGAACAAGACTCCTGCCTCCCGGGGAAGCTGACCATGTCCTACAGAATGTCCCGCGCCGCCTATGCCAACATGTTCGGCCCGACCGTCGGCGACAGGGTGCGCCTTGCCGATACCGAGCTCTTCGCCGAGGTGGAGAAGGACTTCACCACCTATGGCGACGAGGTGAAGTTCGGCGGCGGCAAGGTCATCCGCGACGGCATGGGCCAGAGCCAGGCGACGCGTGTCGAAGGGGCCGTCGATACAGTCATCACCAACGCGCTGGTCATCGACCATGCCGGCATCTTCAAGGCCGATGTGGGCCTGAAGGACGGCCGCATCGCCGCCCTCGGCAAGGCGGGCAACCCGGATACGCAGCCCGGCGTCACCATCGTCGTCGGTCCCTCGACGGAGGTGATCGCGGGCGAAGGCAAGATCCTCACGGCGGGCGGCATGGATGCCCATATCCACTATATCTGCCCGCAGCAGATCGAGGAGGCGCTGGCGGGCGGCATCACCATGATGCTCGGCGGCGGCACCGGCCCGGCGCATGGCACGCTTGCCACCACCTGCACCGGCGCCTGGCATATCGAGCGCATGATCGAGAGCTTCGATGCCTTTCCGATGAACCTGGCACTCGCCGGCAAGGGCAATGCCTCGCTGCCGGCGGCCATCGAGGAAATGGTGAAGGCCGGCGCTTCCGCGCTGAAGCTGCACGAGGACTGGGGCACGACGCCGGCGGCGATCGACTGCTGCCTTTCCGTCGCGGACGACTACGACGTGCAGGTGATGATCCATACGGACACGCTGAACGAAAGCGGCTTCGTCGAGGACACGATGGCCGCCATCAGGGGCCGCACCATCCATGCCTTCCACACCGAGGGAGCAGGCGGCGGGCATGCGCCGGACATCATCAAGGTCTGCGGCCATGCCAACGTCATCCCGTCCTCGACCAACCCGACGCGGCCCTACACGGTCAACACGATCGCCGAGCATCTCGACATGCTGATGGTCTGCCATCACCTGTCGTCGTCGATCCCGGAAGACATCGCCTTTGCCGAGAGCCGCATCCGCAAGGAGACCATCGCGGCGGAGGACATCCTGCACGATATCGGCGCCTTTTCGATCATCTCCTCCGACAGCCAGGCGATGGGCCGTGTCGGCGAGGTGGCAATCCGCACCTGGCAGACAGCCGACAAAATGAAGCGCCAGCGCGGCCGCCTTGCCGGCGAGACGGGAGAGAACGACAACCTGCGCATCCGCCGCTATATCGCGAAATACACGATCAACCCGGCGATCGCCCATGGCCTCAGCCACGAGATCGGCTCGATCGAGGTCGGAAAGCGGGCAGACCTCGTGCTGTGGAACCCGGCCTTCTTCGGCGTGAAGCCGGACATGGTGCTGCTCGGCGGGGTGATCGCGATGGCGCCGATGGGCGATCCGAACGCCTCGATCCCGACACCGCAGCCGGTGCACTACCGCCCGATGTTCGGCGCCTTCGGCAAGATGCGCACCAATTCCTCCGTCACCTTCGTCTCGCAGGCGGCGATCGATCTCGGCCTGCGCGAGCGGCTCGGCGTCGCCAAGCAGCTCCTGCCGGTGCGCAACACGCGGGCCATCTCCAAGGCCTCGATGGTGCTGAACGACCTGACGCCGCATATCGAGGTGGACCCGGAGACCTACGAGGTGCGGGCGGACGGCGAACTGCTGACCTGCGAGCCCGCGACCGTGCTGCCCATGGCGCAGCGCTACTTCCTTTTCTAAGCGGCCGCCCGCCACGCGTCTTTCCGCAAATCCCTTAACGGAAGTTTCAAAACGGGACAGTTAAACTTCTAGCGAAGGCATTAGCTGAATCTGAAAGAAAGTGCCGTAGGGTCTCCTTGTTCATTGTGGAGAGTTTTATGCGTGGCAGGCTGGCCCTTTGGCTGAGGGCCCAGTGGGAGGCGGGTGTCTTCCAGACGCGGGCCGATATTTCGATGTTCGTGCTGAACACCGTGCTGGTGGCCATCACGCTCGCCACCGCGGCCTATCTGATGGTCGCGGCCATCCTCGCGAATTTTCACCTTCTCCCCTATCCCTTTGCCTCCGCCCTCGGTTTCGGCACGTCCACGGCGGTGCTGATCGCGGCGAGCGTATCGGCCCTGATTGCCTGGCTCCTGGGAATAGCGATCCACGGAATGGCTCTGTCGCGCGCCGAGTTCGAGCGGCTCAGCCGGCTGGATTCTCTTTCGGGCCTCCTCAACCGGCGGGCCTTCGTCGAAGACATGGCGGAGAAAAGGGTTAACGGTTTCTTCGTGCTGTTCGATGTCGACCGGTTCAGGCTCGTCAACGATACGCATGGCCATGCGGTGGGGGACGCGGTCATCGTCGCCATCGCGGAGGAGCTGGAGCGGGTGTTCGCGTCCCCGCATCTCGTCGGGCGTTTCGGCGGCGAGGAGTTTGCCGTCTTCATCGAGAACGACGATCGCGGGGATTGCAGCCTTCTGGTGGAGGAGGCACGTCGTTCCGTGGCCGCGCGCCGGGTCGAGACCGACAGGGGGCCGATCGGCGTCACGCTGTCGGCCGGCATTGCCGACCGGCCCGTGGGCCGGCGGTTCGAGGCGGTCTTCGAGGCGGCGGACCGGGCGCTCTATCTCGCCAAGTCGCTCGGCCGCGACCGGACGATCCATGAGGACGAGGGCGAGGGGCTGCTGGAGCCGAGCCGCCGTGTCGCGGCCGGCGGACGCCGGCGCTGATGGCGCCCCTACGTCAAATGACGTAGGGCGGTGCTTCGGCGGTTTCCTTCACGGGACAAACATGCTTTTGTCGGCGGGACTTGATCCACCGAGACCAGAGGCCGCCTCTTGCCCTATCGCTCCACGGAAATCCTGCCGCGCGGAACCGGCGGAATTCGCACGCCCATCGATGCCGTCGTTCTGGCGCACGACCAGCGCCATGTGCGCCGCAAGCTCCTGCACATGCGCAGCGACGATATCGTGATGCTCGATCTCAAGGAGCCGGTGCAGCTTGCCCATGGCGACCTCCTGCTCACCGAAGCGGGCGAGGTGATCGAGGTCATCGCCGCCGAGGAGGAGCTCCATGAGGTGACGCCGAAGGATCGCCTGCATCTCGTCGAGCTTGCCTGGCACCTCGGCAACCGGCACTTGCCGGCGCAGATCGAGGATGCCCGCATCCTCATCCTGCGCGACCATGTCATCCGGGACATGCTGACCGGGCTCGGCGCCGCGGTGCGGGATGTCGTCGAACCCTTCCATCCGCTGCGTGGCGCCTATCACGGCACGGGACACGGCCATCACCATCACGGCCATGGCTGACACGGCGTCGCCCGCGGCCCCGCTGCGCCTGATGACCTGGCTCTCGCCAGCCTTTCCGGTCGGCGCCTTCTCCTATTCCGGCGGCCTGGAACAGGTGGTGAGCGACGGGGATGTCGAGGATGCGCAGACCCTTGGCGCCTGGCTTTCGAGCCTTCTTGCGCATGGCAATCTCTGGAACGACGCGGTGCTTTTTGCCGAGGCACATCGGGCCTGCGGGGATGCGGCGCGGCTGGCGGCGGTCGCTGAACTCGCGGCGGCGCTGTCGGGCTCGGCGGAGCGGCATCGCGAGACCATGCTGCAGGGCGAGGCCTTCCTCGCCGCCGCGGCGAGCTGGCCGCATCCGGTGCTGGCGGCGCTCGGCGGCGCAGCCGCCTATCCGGTGGCCGTCGGCGCCGTTTCGGGCGGCCACGGCATTACGGCCGAGGCGGCGCTCGCCGCTTATCTGCACGCCGTTGCCTCGAACCTCGTCTCGGTCGCCATCCGCTGCGGCGTCATCGGCCAGCGGGACGGCGTGGCGCTGCTGGCGGAGCTGGAAGGATGGGTCCTCACGCTCGCCACGGCCGCGGCCCGCTCGACGCTCGACGATCTCGGTTCGGCCGCCATCCGGGCGGATATCGCCAGCCTGCGGCACGAGACGCTGGCGACGCGGCTGTTCCGCTCATGACGGCGCTTGCGGCTGCGTGCAACGCGGCACAGATTTCCAATAAAGGGGTGGCGGCGTTCCAAGCCGGTCATCCCGGATCTTCCGGAGGCTTCCCATGACATCGAAGAACGGTCCCCTACGCGTCGGCATCGGCGGCCCCGTCGGCTCGGGCAAGACGGCGCTCACCGAAAAGCTCTGCAAGGCGATGCGCGAGCATTTTTCCGTCGCGGTCGTCACCAACGACATCTACACGAAGGAGGACGCCGAGGCGCTGGTGCGCATGCAGGCGCTCTCCTCGGACCGCATCGTCGGCGTGGAGACGGGCGGCTGCCCGCACACGGCGATCCGCGAGGACGCCTCGATCAATCTCCAGGCCATTGCCGACCTCAACCGGCGGTTCCCCGATCTGGATGTTGTCTTCATCGAATCGGGCGGCGACAATCTGGCCGCCACCTTCTCACCGGATCTTGCGGACCTGACGATCTATGTCATCTCGGTCTGCCAGGGGGAGGAAATCCCGCGCAAGGGCGGGCCGGGCATCACGCGCTCAGACCTGCTGGTCATCAACAAGAAGGACCTCGCCCCCCATGTCGGGGCCGATCTCGATGTCATGCAGCGCGATGCCGAACGCATGCGGGCCGCCAGGCCCTTCGTCTTTTCCGATATGAAGCGAGGGGAGGGCGTCGGACGCATCGTCGACTTCCTGCGCGTCGAGGGCGGGCTCTGATCCCGCCCCGGCGAGGGTACGTCAGATCCGGCGCAGGGCCTCCGGGTCGCCGATATGGACGAGGCGGCCGCGGACATTGACGCTGTGGCCCCGCAGCATGGAGAAGGCGCGTGACAGCGCCTCGGGCGCCAGTCCCAGCTTTCCGGCAAGCAGGCTCTTCTGGTAGGGCAGGCGGAAGCTGGTGGCCTTGTCCTCCGCCGGGCACTGGGCGAGCAGGTAGCGCGCCACGCGCTGCGGTGCGGTGTGCAGGCGATCGTCGGCAAGGCTGGCGAAGGCCCGCGCCAACTGGCCGGAAAGCGCGTTGGCGAGCGCCATCGCCAGGTCCGGCCGCCGCCCGGCGATGTCGCGCACGCGCTTCAGGTCGAAACGGGCGATGAGGGAGGGCTCGGCCGCCTGTGCGGTCGCCCCGTAGCGGCCGCCGTCGAGCACGACGCTGGCGCCGATCAGGTCGCCGGGACCGTAGAGCTCCACATCCGCCTCCCGGCCGTCCGGGTCCAGCTTGTAGACGCGCACATAGCCGGAGAGAACGGAATGCAGCATGTCCGCCGGCTCACCCTCGCGAAACAGCATCTGGCGCGCCGGCAGGTTGCCGATGGCCGCTATCTCCATCATCGCCGCCACGCTCTCCACGCCAAGGGCGGACAGGAGGCCGGAATTCAGCAGGGTTTCCCGTTCCCGGGCACCGGGTTTCATCAGCCTGTTCATCGATCTCACTCCATGCTCCCGCAGGCATCATCGGTCTTCGATGGGGAGAACGATAGTCGAGGAAGGGGAAGTCTTATTTGATTTCGATCAATGAACGCGAAAACGGCCGGCTCGACACCTGTCGAGCCGGCCGTTTGTTTCGTCCTGCGGCTATTCCGCGGCCAAGGGCGAGTGGTGCACGACGCTGAACGGCTTTCGCTCGCCGTTTTTCTTCTCGAGCGTCTCGATGCGCTTTTCGAGATCGGCGACATCGCGGCTCGTCTGGTCGGCAAGGCGGGTCAGGGCTTCCGGCTCCATCGCCAGCAACTCATCGTCCTTCTTGCCGACGAAGCGGCCGAACGTCCAGGCGAGCAGGCGGGAAAGGTCGTCCATGATGAGGAAGAAGGACGGCACGACGACGAGCGAGAGCACCGTCGAGACGATGATGCCGCCGATGACGGCGATCGCCATGGGCGAGCGGAAGGAGCCGCCTTCGCCGACGCCGAGCGCCGAGGGCAGCATGCCCGCCGACATGGCGATGGAGGTCATGACGATGGGGCGGGCGCGCTTGCGGCCGGCCTCGATCATCGCATGCACCCGCTCCATGCCGTGGTGCATCATCTCGATGGCGAAGTCGACGAGCAGGATAGCGTTCTTCGTCACGATGCCCATCAGCATCAGGATGCCGATGAGGACGGGCATGGACAGCGCGTTCTGCGTCAGGATCAGCCCGGCCGCCACGCCGCCGATCGCGAGCGGCAGCGAGAAGATGATGGTGAAGGGCTGGATCACGTCCTTGAAGAGCAGAATCAGCACCATCAGCACGAGCAGCAGGCCGAGCAGCATGGCGTTGGCGAAGGACTGCTGCATCTCGCCCTGGATTTCCGTGTCGCCGCTTTCGGCGAGCTGCACGGTCGGCGGCATGTCGATGCCGCTGGCGATCTCCTTGAAGCGGGCTGTCGCCGTGTCCAGCGCGACGCCGGGCTTGAGGTCGGAGCCGATCGAGACGACGCGGTTGCGGTTGTGCCGCTTGATGGAGCTCGGGCCTTCCGAATAGTCGATATCGGCCACGCTCGACAGCGGCACGAACTGTCCGCCCGCCGTCTGGATCTTCAGGTTGCGGATTGCGCCGAGATCGGCACGGAAGTCGCGGTCGACCTGCACGCGGATCGGGATCAGCCGGTCGTCGAGCGAAACCTTGCTGAGCTGGGAATCGATGTCGCCGATGGTGGCGACCCGCACGATCTCCGAGATCTGCGCCGTGGTGATGCCGAGGCGGGCCATCTGTTCGTCGCGCGGGCGGATCTGCAGTTCCGGCCGCGGCAGCGAGCCTTCGGAGCTGACATTGGCCAGAACCGGATCGGCGCGCAGCTTCGATTCCAGCACGGCGACGGTGGCGTTCAGGTCCGCCTCGTTGTTGGAGAGCAGGTTGAAGGCAAGGTCCCGTTCGCCGCGGTCGTTGAGCTTGATGACGCGGACATCAGGGATTTCGCGCATCGTCGCGAAGATGTCCTTCTCGATTTCCCACTGCGGACGCAGGCGCCCGTGCGCCTCCATTTTCGGCAGGTACTGGCCGATCAGCGGAATGCGGCCGGCGACGTCGTTGACCAGCTTGTAGGTGAGCGAATGCTCCAGCTTGTCGAGGATGACGGTCACCGAGGCGCGGCGCAGTTCCAGGTCGCCCTTCGGCGAGGAGCCACCGAGCACGAAGACGCTTTCC
Source organism: Shinella sp. WSC3-e (assembly GCF_945994535.1). Taxonomy (NCBI): domain Bacteria; kingdom Pseudomonadati; phylum Pseudomonadota; class Alphaproteobacteria; order Hyphomicrobiales; family Rhizobiaceae; genus Shinella; species Shinella sp. WSC3-e. Next base: position 2,691,535 of record NZ_OZ000530.1, on the reverse strand, counting down.
ACCCCGTCGATGTCCTTGACCCGCTCGAAGATCTGCGTCGTCGTACGGTCGGTATCTTCAAGCATGGCATCCGGCGGCAGTTCCACGGAGAGCACGACGCGGGAAGCGTCTTCCGGCGGAAGGAAGCTGCCGGGCACGGTCGAAAGCAGGGCGACGGAGCCGATCAGGAAGCCGATGGCCGCCAGAAGCGTCGCGTAACGGGCGTACCACTTGCTCGTCGTCTTGCTGACGAGCCAAGTGTAGCCGCGCATGAAGGCGCCTTCCTTCTCCTCGCCGTGGCCGTCCGCATCGCCGGAGCGCATGAGATAGGCTGCCATGACAGGTGTGATGAGGCGCGCCACCGCAAGGGAGAAGAACACCGCCACCGCGACCGTCAGGCCGAACTGGATGAAGTACTGGCCAGGAATGCCGGGCATGAAGGAGACCGGCACGAAGACCGCGATAATGGTGAAGGTCGTGGCGATGACGGCGAGGCCGATTTCATCCGCCGCCTCGATCGCCGCCTTGTAGGGCGATTTGCCCATGCGGATGTGCCGGGCGATGTTCTCGATCTCCACGATCGCGTCGTCGACGAGGATGCCGGTCGCCAGCGTCAGCGCCAGGAATGAGACGAGGTTCAGCGAGAAGCCGAGCATGTCCATGACGAAGAAGGTGGGGATCGCCGAAAGCGGCAGCGCCACCGCCGAGATCAGCGTCGCCCGCCAGTTGCGCAGGAAGAGTAGCACCACGGCGACGGCGAGCAGCGCGCCTTCCAGGAGTGTGTGGAGCGCGGCCTCGTAGTTGCCGTAGGTGAAGTAAACCGCGTCGTCGACGATCTGGATCGAGACGTCCGGATACTGCGCGCGCACTTTTTCCAGCGATTTGGCGACGGACTCGGCGACCGTCACTTCGCTGGCGCCCTTCGAGCGGAAGACGGCGAAGGTGACGACCGGGTTGCCGTTGAAGCGTGAGAAGGAGCGCGGCTCCTGGTAGGTGTCCGTGACGTTGCCGAGTTCGGAAAGCCGCACGAAGCGGCCGTTCGGCAGCGCGATCATCGTGCTGGTCAGCTTTTCGACGGAGCGGGCGTCGCCGAGCGTGCGGATCGCCTGTTCTGCCCCGGCGATCTGGCCGCGGCCGGAGCCGACGTCGGCGTTCATGTTGCGGATCTGGCGGTTCACATCGGCGGCGGAAATGCCGAAAGATTCCAGCTTGTCCGGGTTGAGGTCGATGCGCACCTCGCGATCGGCGCCGCCGAAGCGATCGATCTTGCCGATGCCGGGCTGGCCCTGCAGCGCCCGCTTGATCTTGTCGTCGACGAACCAGGACAGCTCTTCCAGCGTCATGTTCGGCGAGGAGACGGCAAACGTCTGGATCGCCTGGCCTTCCACATCGATCTTTGTGACGACCGGCTCCTCGATGGAGGCCGGCAGGTCGCTGCGGATGCGGTCGATGGCGTCCTTGACGTCCTGGAGCGCTTGGTTTGTCGGCTTCTCGATCTCGAAGAGCACGGATGTGAGGGAATTGCCGTCGGTGACGGTCGACATGATGTCGTCGACGCCCTCGATACCGGCAACCGCGTCCTCGATCTCCTTGGTGACCTGCACCTCAAGCTCGGCCGGGGCGGCGCCGCTCTGGTCGACATTGATGGCGATGACCGGCACGTCGATGTTCGGGAAGCGCGTGATCGGAAGGGCGTAGAAGGATTGGATGCCGACATACATCAGCAGGAAAAACGCGAGCAGCGGCGCAATCGGATTGCGAATGGACCAAGCTGAAAAATTCATGTCCCCAAAGTCCTCGATAAGAGACCAGACGTTTCCGTATGTTTCGGCGCAGTTCCGCGGCGCAAGCCAAGCTGCGCCCTTGCCGATCCTGCTCCAGGCATCCAGCCCAATCCCGGATCGCCCGCCATGCGACCGGGCGCCCCAGCCCGGCATTGCCTCCCGCCTTGCGCGGAAGCGGCCCCGCTGCGGCGGAGCCCTCCTGTCATTTCGTCGCCGAGGCCTGCACGGCATGCACCGGATTGATGCGGTCGCCCTCGCGGACATAGGCACCGGCCTTGGCGACCACCTCGTCGCCGGCCGCAAGGCCGCTGACGATCTCGATCACCTGGCCGTCCTGGATGCCGGTTTCGACCGGCACCAGCTTGACCACGCCGTCCTCGACCTTGCGGGCGACCGTCTTGCCGCCGGCTGTCGTGACGGCGGAGAGCGGCAGCACGACGCCTTCCTTTTCCTCGACGACGATTTGCGCGCTGGCGAACATGCCGGCGCGTGCCTTGCCGGGTTCGTCGAAGCGGATATAGACGCGGCCGAGGCGGCTTTGCGGGTCGAGCGTCGGCTCGACGAGGCGGATCGTGCCGGTAAGCGTGGCGGCCCCGCCGGCGAGCGTGACGGTCGCCTTCTGGTCCGGGGCGAGCTTGAGGATGCCGTCCTCGGAAACGTCGGCCTTCAGCTCGATCTCGCCGTCGCGAATGACGGTGAAGAGCGGTGCTGCCGCGCCGCTCGCGATCGCGCCGATCTTGGCCGTGCGGGCGGAGACGATGCCGGCGACCGGCGACTTCACCGCGGTGCGGGCAAGCTTCAGGTCGATGTCGTCGATCTGCGACTGGGCGACCTTGATGTCGGCCTGCGAAACGGCGATCGCCTGCTCGGCGGAATTGACGCGGGCGAGCGCCGCATCCGCGGCGGCAACGGCCTGGTCGGCGGCGGCCTGCGACTGCGAGCCGGACTTGACGAGCCGCTGGGCCCGGTCGCGGACGCGCACGGCCTCATCGGCATTGGCCTTGGCCTCGACGAGCTGGGCCTCAATCTGGGCGAGGGCGGCATTCGCCTTGGCAAGCGAGGCTTCGGTCTGGCTCTTCTGCAGCACCAGCGCATCGTCGTTCAGCGTGGCGAGCGTGCCGCCCGCCTCGACCCGGTCGCCGACATCGGCGGCAAGCGTGCGGATGGAGAGGCCGTCGACGAGCGGGGTGACATAGACGTCTTCAACCGCCTGGACCGAGCCGGTCGCAACCACGCGATCGACCAGCGTGCGCGTTTCAGCGGCGGTGACGACGATTGCCGGGAGGTTTTGCGCCTGCTGCTTGTCGGCCTCGCCCTCCGCCGGATCGGCGGCAAGAGCGAAAAGCGGCGTCACCGTCAAGAATGTCGCGACGGAAAAAGAGAGAACTTTCCTGCGTCCAGAAGCCATAGGCCGAACTTTCCCAAAAGCATGACTTTATGATCTCGGCCCGGGCGCTGTTCTTGAGGTTCTTGCCGGACCCTATTTCCTAGCAATATGGCGGACACGGAACGGCTCCCCGGCTCCTCCACGCTCCCGCTGTGCGGTCTATGTAGTCGGCGCGCCCTGTCCTTGCAAGAGGCAACGAAATGGTGCCTCATTATTTTATGCGTTTGGCATTTCGATGGCAATCGTGACGGACTGTCGCAACCGGGCCGCGATCTCGCGGCCCTCGAAACGAAACATGCGGGGCCTGAGGCCCCGCATGTCGCGCGATCAGGCGGGAGGACTACTTCAGCGCTTCGTCGGTGATCTCGTGCGTCCAGGCGCCTTCCGGCTCCTTGGAGATGACCGGATCGGAACCGCCGGCGAGCAGCGAGGCGACGGTGCGCTTGTAGTCCGCCTCGTCGAGCGCGCCGTTAGAACCGGCCGTCAGCTTGGCGATCTCGCCCATCATGCGCTTCTGGTGGGCTTCGGTCTGGGCGCCGGTCGAATCGTTTTCGAGAACGATGTCGGCGGCTTCGTCCGGGTTCTCCTCGGCATATTTCCAGCCCTTCATGGAGGCGCGCACGAACTTGACCATCTTCTCCTTGAAGGCGGCGTCCTTGAGCTTGTCCTCCAGCACGTAGAGGCCGTCCTCCAGCGTGGCCACACCCTGGTCCTCGTACTTGAAGGTGACGAGATCCTCCGGCTTGATGCCCGCATCGAGGACCTGGCCGTACTCATTGTAGGTCATGGTGGAGATGCAGGCGGCCTGCTTCTGGATCAGCGGATCGACGTTGAAGCCCTGCTTCAGCACGGTCACGCCGTCCGGTCCGCCGTCGGTCGGGATCTTCAGGTGGCTCATCCAGGAGAGGAAGGGATATTCGTTGCCGAAGAACCAGACGCCAAGCGTCTTGCCCTTGAAGTCCTCCGGCCCCTTGACGCCGGATTCCTTCAAACAGGTCAGCATCATGCCCGAGGACTTGAAGGGCTGGGCGATGTTGACGAGCGGCACGCCCTTTTCGCGGGTGGCAAGGGCGGACGGCATCCAGTCGACGATGACGTCGGCGCCGCCGCCGGCGATCACCTGGGCGGGCGCGATGTCCGGTCCGCCCGGCTTGATTTCCACGTCGAGGCCTTCTTCCTCGTAAAAACCCTTGTCCTTCGCGACGTAGTAGCCGGCGAACTGGGCCTGGGTCACCCATTTCAGCTGGAGCGTCACCTTGTCGGCGGCCTCGGCCTGGAACGCGGCAAGCGAGAAGGCGCTTGCCAAAAGGAGCGATGCGATCTTCGTTTTCATGTCAGTTCCCTCTTTTCTTTATTTTACGCCTGCCCACCGCGGACAGACGGATGCCAGAACGTGACGGCCCGCTCGACGAGCGCGACGATCCCGTAGAAGGCGGAGCCAGCCACCGCGGCGACCGCGATTTCGGCCCAGACCATGTCGACATTCATGCGGCCCACTTCCGTGGAAATCCGGAAGCCCATGCCGACGATGGGCGTTCCGAAGAATTCGGCAACGATCGCACCGATCAGCGCGAGCGTGGAATTGATCTTGAGCGCGTTGAAGATGAAGGGCCAGGCGGCGGGAAGGCGCAGCTTGACGAGTGTCTGGAACCAGTCGGCAGCGTAGGTGCGCATCAGGTCGCGCTCCATGTGGCTCGTCGCGGCAAGGCCGGAGACGGTATTCACCAGCATGGGGAAGAAGGTCATGATGACGACGACGGCGACCTTCGACTGCCAGTCGAAGCCGAACCACATGACCATGATGGGCGCGACGCCGATGACCGGCAGTGCCGAGACGAAATTGCCGAGCGGCAGCAGGCCCTTCTGCAGGAAGGGCGAGCGGTCGATGAGGATCGCGACGAGGAAGCCGAGGCCGCAGCCGAGCGCATAGCCGACGAGCACGGATTTGAGGAACGTCTGGCGGAAATCCGCCCAGAGCGTCGGCACGGAGCTGATCAGCCGTGCCCAGATCGTGCTCGGCGGCGGCAGCAGCACGGAGGGGATGCTGAAGCCCCTGACGATGCCTTCCCAGATGACGAGGATGGTGACGCCGAAGACCAGCGGCACGGCGAGGCGCGCGGCGCGATCCATGGCCGGGCTCGCGAATTTCCGGCGGACGAGCCATTCGTTGAAGGCCCAGGCGGCGAGCCAGAAGACGATGGCGGATATCAGGATCGAAAGGTTCATGCCCGCGCCCCCATGCGTTTGAGGACGAGGCTGTGCGCGAAGCCGACGACGATGACGAGCAGCGCCGCCACTGCCGCCGCCATGAAGAGTGCCGCCCAGATCTGCACCGTCTGGCCGTAATAGGAGCCGGCGAGCAGGCGCGCGCCGAGGCCGGCGACGGCGCCGGTCGGCAGTTCGCCGACAATGGCGCCGACGAGCGAGATGGCGATCGCCACCTTCAGCGAGGTGAAGAGGTATGGCATGGAGGCGGGCCAGCGCAGCTTCCAGAAGGTCTGCGCGGAGGACGCGTTGTAGGTGTGCATGAGATCGAGCTGGATCTGCTCCGGGCTGCGCAGCCCCTTCACCATGCCGACGACCACCGGGAAGAAGGAGAGATAGGTCGAGATCAGCGCCTTAGGCATCAGGCCGGATATGCCGACCGCATTCAGCACGACGATGATCATCGGCGCGATGGCGAGGATGGGAATCGTCTGGCTGGCGATGACCCAGGGCATCAGCGAGCGGTCCATCGCCCGGTTGTGCACGATGGCGATGGCCAGCAGGATGCCGAGCGCCGCACCCATGGCAAAGCCGAGCAGCGTCGCCGACAGCGTGATCCAGGCATGGTAGACGAGGCTGCGCCGGGAGGTGACCGCCTTGTTGACGGTCGTGTCCCAGAGTTCGGCGAAGACCTGGTGCGGCGCGGGCAATACCGGCCGCTCCTGCGCCATTGTCTTCGGCAGCAGCTCCATGAAGCCGATCGTTCCGCCCGCGCGCGCCGCCTGGTCGCGCTCGAAGGGGGCGTTCAGCACGACGACGAAGACGTACCAGACGGCGACGAGCGCGACGAGGACGGTGCCGATCGGCAGCAGGCGGTCGCGAAGGAAGCTGGCCTTGCCCATGGCTCAGCTCCTTGCCGGGGCGGGCATGAGCATCAGCCCCATCGCCAGGATGCCGAGACCGACGCCGGCAAGCTGGGTGCTGTTGAGGCGTTCGCCGAAGAAGAAAAAGGCGATGACGTTGATCAGCAGCAGCTGGGTGATGGCGGACAGCGAAATGGCAATGCCGAGCCCCCCTTCGCGCATCAGCTTCAGCATCATCAGGTTGCCGACGATGTAGAGCGCCATGGAGAAGAGCAGGTAGAGGATGTTCGTCGTGCCGATATAGGCACGCGATGCGGTCGCCGCACCGATGAAGACGGTGGTCGCGCCGAAGAGCCAGAGCATGTAGGAGAGCTTCATCAGGCGTGCTCCTCGTAGCTGTGGCCGGCGCGCAGGCCCTCGCGCACCCGGTGGGCGATCTCGAGGAATTGCGGGGTTTCGCGGATGCCGAGCGGGCGCTCCTTCGGCAGGGGCGATTCGATCACGTCGGTGACGCGGCCGGGGCGGGGGCTCATGACGACGATCTTCGTCGAGAGGTAGACGGCCTCGGGGATCGAGTGGGTGACGAAGCAGATCGTCTTCCGCGTGGCGGCCCAGAGTTTCAGCAACTGTTCGTTGAGATGGTCGCGCACGATCTCGTCGAGGGCGCCGAAGGGCTCGTCCATCAGCAGCAGGTCGGCGTCGAAGGCGAGCGCGCGGGCGATCGATGCGCGCTGCTGCATGCCGCCGGAGAGCTGCCAGGGATATTTCTTGCCGAAGCCGGAAAGATTGACGAGGTCGAGCGTGCGCTCGATGCGCGCCTCTTGGTCCGCCTTCGAATAGCCCATGATCTCCAGCGGCAGGGCGATGTTCTTCTCGATGGTGCGCCAGGGATAGAGTGCGGCGGCCTGGAAGACATAACCGTAGGCGCGGCGCCTGCGCGCCTCTTCCGGCGTCATGCCGTTGACGGTGATGGTGCCGGAGGTCGGCCTCTCCAGATCCGCGATAACGCGCAAGAAGGTCGTCTTGCCGCAGCCGGAAGGGCCGATGAAGGAGACGAAATCGCCCTTTTCGACGGAAAGGTCGACGCCCGTCAGCGCGGTGACCGGGCCATCGGCGGTCTGGAAGGTGAGGCCGAGGCCCTTGGCGGACACGACGGTGCTGGAGGCTGTTGCATGGGACATGGCGGTCATCTTTCGGCGCGGGTTGCGGCAGACTGCATGTCCATTCTCAGCATTGCAATCGGCATTGTCTGCAGTATCACTTTGGGCACGGAATTCTCACGCTGGAACCGGGGGAAGAGACGATGGCGGTGGAGACGAAGGCCGAATGCCGGGTGGTTCGCCCGGGCAGCACCTATGGCGGAAAACAGGGGTTCAGCTATTTCGAGGGCATCGCCCGCGAGAGCGTTGGCGCCTCCGGCATCTGCATGCATCTCCTGACGATCCCGCCGGGCGGGCGGGCGAAGGCGCACATGCACGAGAGCCACGAGACGGCGATCTACATGCTCTCCGGCGAGGCGCATACCTGGTACGGCGCGCGGCTGGAGAATCACGTGATCGTCAAGGCGGGCGAGATGTTCTACATCCCCGCCGGCGTGCCGCACCTGCCGGCCAATCTCTCCGGCGAACCCGCCTCGGCGGTCATCGCCAGGACAGATCCCCACGAGCAGGAGAGCGTGGTGCTTCTGCCGCATCTCGAGGCGCTGGTTGTGATTTAGGCGGCGGGGGAACGCACCTCCCTCTGTCCCGCCGGACGTCTCCCCCTCAAGGGAGGAAATCGAAAGGCCGGTCCGTTTCCCCGGATCGTACAGGCATCGCTCGCGGCAAGAGCGCATCCTGGTTTGAGGTATGATCAGCGCTCCCAGCCGATCTCCCCCCTTGAGGGAGAGATGTCCGGCAGGACAGAGGGGGGTGAATGCTGTTCGCAGGCTCCTCACGTCTTGCACCGCATCAGCGGCCCCCAGCGCGTGCCATCGGGAAAGCTCACGGTGTAGCCGCCGCCGTCGGGCGTCAGCGTCAGCTCGTAGGGCGTGGCCTCCTCGTATCCTTCCTCATGGCATTCGGCGGCGACCTTCGTCGCGCCGCCCACCCGATTGCCTTCGCCCTTGAACGCGCAATAGGAGGCGGCGGTGGTGACGCCATCCTTGTTCAACAGGAAGAAGAAATCGGCGCCGGAGGATTCGCCCGTCTCGGCGTAGCGGCAGCCTTCCGCGTCGCCATAGCTGCCATCGACGATGTCGGCCGCCGCCCCTGCCGGACCGGCGAGAACCATGCCGAGGAGAAGGGCGAGGCGGCCGGCGCGGATCATACGCCGCTCGCCGGAATGCCGCTGCGCTCCACCTTGCGCGGCGCGGTGATCTCCTTCCAGGTCGACAGCGCCTTGTTGACGGCCGCAAACGGCTCGCGCTTGACGAACTGGCCGTGGCCCTCGCGGGTCTTCACGGTGCTCTCCTCGATCGCGACCACGCCGCGCGTCAGGGTATAGCGCGGCAGGCCAGTCACCTCCTTGCCCTCGAAGACGTTGTAGTCGATCGAGGATTGCTGGTTCTTGGCGGAGATGGTCTTGGAACGCTTCGGGTCCCACACGACGATATCCGCATCCGCGCCGACGAGGATCGCGCCCTTCCTCGGATAGACGTTGAGGATCTTGGCGATGTTGGTGGAGGTGACCGCGACGAACTCGTTCATCGTCAGCCGGCCGGTGTTGACGCCGTTGGTCCAGAGCATCGGCATGCGGTCTTCCAGGCCCCCGGTGCCGTTCGGGATCTTGCGGAAATCGCCGGCGCCGGTTCGCTTCTGGTCGGTCGTGAAGGCGCAGTGGTCGGTCGCCACCACCTGCAGCGAGCCCGCGGCGAGGCCGGCCCAGAGCGAATCCTGATGCTGCTTGTTGCGGAAGGGCGGGCTCATGACGCGGCGGGCGGCGTGGTCCCAGTCCTTGTTGAAATATTCGCTCTCGTCCAGCGTCAGGTGCTGGATCAGCGGTTCGCCATAGACGCGCATGCCGCTCTGCCGGGCGCGGCGGATGGCTTCGTGCGCCTGTTCGCAGGAGGTGTGCACGACATAAAGCGGCGCGCCCGCCATGTCGGCGATGATGATGGCGCGGTTCGTCGCCTCGCCCTCGACGGAGGGCGGGCGGGAATAGGCGTGGCCTTCCGGCCCGTTGTTGCCCTCGTCCATCAGCTTCTGCTGCATGGCGGCGACGACATCGCCGTTTTCCGCATGGACGAGCGGCAGCGCGCCGAGCGCGGCGCAGCGCTGGAACGAGGCGAACATCTCGTCGTCGTTCACCATCAGCGCGCCCTTGTAGGCCATGAAATGCTTGAAGGTGTTGATGCCCTTCTCCTCGACGACGGCCTTCATCTCGTCGAAGACCTGTTCGCCCCACCAGGTGACGGACATGTGGAAGGAATAGTCGCAATTGGCGCGGGTCGACTTGTTGTCCCAGCGCTTCAGCGCGTCGAGCAGCGACTGGCCCGGATCGGGCAGGCAGAAATCGACAACCATGGTCGTGCCGCCGGCAAGGCCGGCCCGCGTACCGCTCTCGAAATCATCGGCCGAATAGGTGCCCATGAAGGGCATTTCGAGATGCACATGCGGATCGATGCCGCCCGGCATGACATAACAGCCCGCCGCATCCAGCATCTCGTCGCCGGAAAGGTCCGGGCCGATCTCGACGATCCTGCCACCGTCGATCTTTACGTCGGCCTTGTAGGTGAGGTCCGCGGTAACGACGGTTCCGCCCTTGATGACTGTGCTCATTGCGCTGTCCTCTACTGCTTGGTGGAAATGGTGACAGTGCGTGTGTCGACATCCCATTCGTATTCAGTTTCTCCGACACCCTGCTGAAGCAGGCGCGCTTCGATCTCCTCATCGAGGCCACCATCAAGATATTGCACCCACAATGCTTCTGCGGCGTCCTCAGCTTTGGGGCCGGTGAAGACAAAGGTAACGGACTTGCCTGCCATGCTGATTCTCCCGATGACGTCAGGCTGACCCGAAGAGGGTGCCCGGTTCCTTATATCGCGTCGATTGGCTGGATTCGCAGGTCTTGCCCGCGAACCGGGTTCACTCCGCAATCCCCGCCGTCTCGATCACCGCATGGAGCAAGACATCGGCCCCGGCGGCGGCCCATTCCCTGGAAATGTCCTCCGCCTCGTTGTGCGAAAGGCCGCCCACGCAGGGGCACATGATCATCGTCGCCGGCGCCACCCTGGCGGCCCAGCAGGCGTCGTGGCCGGCGCCGGAGATGATGTCCCTATGGCTGTAGCCGAGGTCCTCGGCCGCCTTGCGGACGGTGGCGACCAGCGTCGGGTCGAAGGTGACGGGGTCGAAATGGCCAACCGGCTCGACGGAACAGCCGACGCCGAGCGCCTCGCAGATCTTCGGCGCCTCCGCCTCGATGCGGGCGCGCATGCCGTCGAGCTTGGCCTGGTCCGGCGAGCGGATGTCGACGGTGAAGACGACCTTGCCGGGCAGCACGTTGCGCGAGTTCGGCGAGAAGAACACCTGGCCGACGCCGCCGACGGCGCCCGGCTGGTTCTCCATCGCGACGGTCTGCACCATTTCGAGGATGCGGGCCATGGCGAGCCCGGCATTGACGCGCATGGTCATCGGCGTCGAGCCGGTATGCGCCTCGCGGCCGGTCAGCGTGAATTCCAGCCACCACAGGCCCTGGCAGTGGGTGACGACGCCGATGTCCTTGCCTTCCGCCTCGAGGATCGGCCCCTGTTCGATGTGATATTCGAAATAGGCGTGCATTTTCCGCGCGCCGACCTCTTCGTCGCCCACCCAGCCGATGCGCTGCAGTTCCTCGCCGAAGGTTTTTCCCTCCGGGTCCTTGCGGCCATAGGCGTAATCCTGCGTATGCACGCCGGCGAAGACGCCGGAGGCGAGCATGGCGGGTGCGAAGCGCGCGCCTTCCTCGTTCGTCCAGTTGGTGACGACGATCGGATGCTTCGTGCGGATGCCGAGATCGTTCAGCGAGCGCACGACCTCCAGGCCCGCCAGCACGCCGAGCACGCCGTCATATTTGCCGCCGGTCGGCTGCGTATCGAGATGCGAGCCGACATAGACGGGCAGGGCGTCGGGATCCGTGCCTTCGCGCGTCATGAACATGTTGCCCATCGTGTCGACGCCCATGGTAAGGCCCGCGCCGTCGCACCAGGCCTGGAACAGGCGGCGGCCCTCGGCGTCCGAATCGGTCAGCGTCTGGCGATTATTGCCGCCGGCAATGCCGGGGCCGATCTTCGCCATGTCCATGAGGGAATCCCACAGGCGGTCCGCGTTGACACGCATGTTCTCGCCGGGTGCGGCCATGTCTATGCTCCCATGTCATCGGGCTTTTGCAGCCCATTTTCGTTCCCGCCGGCTGGCGGCGCCCTTGTTGTTTTGCGCCTTCCGATCAGCAGTTGCCTTTGCGCGATAACTGACTGATAATTTGACCGGTTGGTAAACATTACAGCTTCCGTTGCGGCACTCAAGCCGAAAAACCAAAAACTTGGGCTGCACCCAAGAAAATGGCGGCTGGTTAAACTGGTGAATTTGGCGGCACTTTTCCCGGCGACGGGGAGGCCGAGGGGGCACGATGGCATTACCAAGGGCGGCGAGGACACAGCGGCGCACGCGCATCCAGGAGGCGAAGGAGGAGCAGATCCTCGAGGCGGCGCTGGAGGTCTTCTCGCTGCACGGGTTTCGCGGTGCCACCGTCGACCAGATCGCCGAGGTCGCCGGCATGTCCAAGCCGAACCTGCTCTACTATTTCCGCACCAAGGAGGCGATGCACCGGGCGCTGATCACCCGGGTGCTGGACACCTGGCTCGACCCCTTGCGCGAATTCGATGCGGAGGGCAATCCGGTGTCGGAGATCCGCAGCTATATCCGGCGCAAGCTGGAGATGGCGCGGGATTTTCCGCGCGAGAGCCGGTTGTTCGCCAATGAAATCCTGCAGGGCGCGCCCAACATCGAGGACGAGCTGAAGGGGCCGCTGAAATCGCTCGTCGACGAGAAGGCGGAAGTCATCCGCACCTGGGCGAAGGCGGGCAAGATCGCCAAATGCGACCCGTACCACCTGATCTTCTCGATCTGGTCGACCACCCAGCACTATGCCGATTTCGACGTGCAGGTGCGCGCCGTGCTGGGGCAGAACCAGGCCGGCGAGGGGCGGTTCGAGGATGCGGCGCGTTTCCTTGAGCAGCTTTTCCTAACCGGCCTCAATGTCAGCGAGCAGCCGGCGTAGATTTCGACTTGGCCGGCTCCGCCTTGGGCTGGCCGAAGAGGCTGGCGGCGATCTGCTCGCGTTCGCGCCACAGGGCCGGCAGGGCGAGAAGCGCAATGCAGACGACGGCGATCGACGTCTTGGTGAGCTGCGAGAGTTCCGGCGTGCGCCCGTCCGCATAATAGACCGCGTAGACGATGGCGACGTGCCAGACATAGACCTGCAGCGAATGGCGGCCGAGCAGACGCAGGAAGCGCAGGGTGAAGACGCCGGTAACGATGCCCGCGAGCTTGCGGACCCACAGGTTGTGGTGCTTCGGCCCGGCGATTAGCAGCCAGGCGAGGCCGGTCGCGACGGCCGCGAAGTTCAGGAGGTAGACCGGACCGAAATCGGCGCGGATCTCCATGGTCGCGAACTTGTCGAGCACGGATTGCGGCAACAGGTCCCAGGCCGTGACGATGCGCAGCGGCAGGAAGAACAGGCAGATGGCGAGCGCGACCTTCGGCAGCCGCGTCTTTTCCGGAGAGAAGATGCGGTTCCAGTCGATCCTGTCCTGCGCGGTCAGCGCGCCGATGACCAGGGCCGAGAAGAACACGATCTGCCAGCCCAGCATGTTGAAGCTTGCGCGGATGCCCTGGTCGTCGGAGCCGGTGAACAGCGTGTTCAGGGGATCGGTGACGAAGCGTTGCAGGCCGAGCTGCGCGGCCATCCAGACGATCAGCGAACCGGCCAGCACCTGCGCCCACTTTCCCTTCAGGCAGAGCCAGACGAGCGGCGGGGCGAACAGCATGTAGACGATGTATTGCGGCAGGATGTCCATGAATGTCGGCTGGAACAGGAAGGTGGCGATCGCCGCCAGCCGCAGCGGCTGGTCGAAATTCGTATAGCCGAGCCAGTTGTACCAGAGCCGGTAGGCGTCGGGCAGGAACATCTGCACGACGAGTACTGCCATGACCGTGCCCATGGCGTAGCGGTAGAGCTCGAAGGCGCGGTTGCGAATGAGCTGGCGGCCGGTGTCATAACCGTATTTCAGCATCTTGCGGGCATAGACCATGCCGATGAGCAGGCCGGAGAGGAACACGAAGCCCTGGGCGTCCTCCACGAAGGCGAACTGGCGATGGTTCACTTCCATCATCCAGTAGCCGCCGACAAAGACGAGGTGATTGATCAGCATGAAAACGAGGAAGTAGCCCCGCATGCCGTCGATAATCTCAAATCGCTTCAAAATATGCGCTCCGCCGATACTCAAGATACGCCCCAACGGGATGGCAACGCATGAGGCGGCGGATCGTTCCAGGAAAAATCAATCCGGCAGCCACGCCATCAGCGCCAGGCCGCAGGCGGTGACGAGGGCGCCGGCCAGCACCGGCGGGCTTGCCCAGCCATGGCCGAGAATCCCTTCGAGCAGGATGATGAAGCTCGGCGTCAGGTAGCCGTAGCCGAGCACCTTGGAGGCGGGCAGGCGCATCGAGGCATATTGCAGCAGCAGGAAGGTGCCGGCCGTGGTGACGACAGCGAGATAGGTGACCGCGGCGTAGACGGCGACGGGCAGGGCGGAAAAATCCGTTTCGATGAGGCCGCCTATGCCGGGCGGCACCAGCCAGAGCGTCGCGCCCACCGTCACCCAGAAGCCGAAGGCGACGGCCGGCTCGCCCCGGTCGAAGCGGCGGATCAGCGGCACGTAGAGCGCATGGCAGATGACGCCGACGAAAAAGATCATCTCACCGGCGCCGATGTCGAAGGCGAGGATGGCGTCGATATTGCCGCGGAAGATGACCCAGACCGCGCCGGCGGCGGCGATGAGGAGGCCGGCGAGCACGCCGGGCCGGGTCCTTTGCCCGAGCACCGGCAGCGCGAAGCCGGCGCTCAGGAGCGGCATCAGCGTGAAGACCGCGCCGGTGGCGACGGGGCTGGTGAATTCCAGCGCCATGAACATGGTGAGCATGTAGACGGCGATCAGACCGCCGAGCAGCAGGAAGCGCCAGGCCTGCTTCGGCAGGGCCATCGGAATCCGGAAGGCGCCGAAGGCGAGCGCCGCCATCACGACGACGGTCAGGATATAGCGCCAGAGCATCAGCGGCTCGGCCTCCATGGCGCGCGCCGCAAGCCCCCCGAAGGAGAACGAACCGGCGATCAGCACCGCAAAGAGCAGCATGGCGAGGTGGCCCTTCAGCTTTTCGCGGCCTTTGGCGTGAATGGAAAGGCCTGCCGGGGCCGGCATACGCTTCGTCAAGAAAATCATCCTATTGTCTGCGGCGCGGCATGCTCATAGAGCATTTCCGGCAAGTGTGCGCAGCGGTCTTGTGTCCGCAAGTGCGAAAAATCGGGGTGCGCCGCTCCCACAGGAAAGCCGCAATCGCCGCCCATAGGCCGGCGGCACGTGAGAGGACATTGCATGACGACGGCCATCGGCTTCAAGGACACGGACCGCAAGACGAGCGAACTGCTTGAGGACATCATCCAGTCGATCAAGGGCGAGCACATCACGCTGCGCGACCTGCTTGCGATGATGGGCGAAAGCGGCCTGCTGCTGCTCTGCGCCTTCCTGTCTCTGCCGTTCCTCTTTCCGGTCTCGATCCCCGGCGTCTCCACCGTTTTCGGCGCCGGCATCGTGCTGATCAGCGCGGCGATCACGCTCAACCGGCTGCCCTGGCTGCCCGGCAAGGTTGCCGACCGGCGGCTCGAGAGCGGCAAGCTCCGGCCCGTGCTGGAGCGCGGGGTGACGTTCCTGCGCAAGATCGACCGGTTCTTCAAGCCGCGCATGACGGCGCTCACGACCGGCGCGCTGATGAACCGCGTCAACGGGCTGGTGCTGATGGGGGCGGGGCTGCTGCTCATGGCGCCGCTCGGGCTCATTCCCTTCTCCAACACGCTTCCCGGCGTCGCCATCCTCCTGCTCGCCGCCGGCATTTCGCAGCGCGACGGGCTGGTGGTGCTTGCGGGCTACGTGATGGTGGCGCTGACGATCGTCTATTTCGCCGCGCTTGCGTTTCTGGCCTATAGCGCGGGGCAGAGTTTTCATTTCTTCGGGTGAGATTGGGCTCGGGCGCCGCGCTTTTCTCCGATAATCCGCCACCCTTTCCTCTTCCGTCATCCTCGGGCTTGACCCGAGGATCCACGCGTCACGGCACCGTGTTGCATTGTGGCATTGGATCCTCGGGTCAAGCCCGAGGATGACGGAGAGTGTGGGTCGACCAGAGAGGATGGTCCTCCGGAACGGTCGCGCCAGGAACAGAGGCCGGCAACGCGACGCCGGATATAGAGGCCGGCGCTTCGGGGCTGTTGCCAAGCGCCGGCCATGGCTCAAACCTTCCCTTACTCCGCCGCCTGCCGCGCCATCGGGTTGTTCGGGTGGGTCGTCCAGTTGGCGTAGTTCGGATCGACCGGCTTGCCGGTGCGCTGATCCAGGACGCCGGGCTCCAGGCCCACCATGGTGATGCAGTTCTCCACCGGGCAGACGTTGACGCAGAGGTTGCAGCCGACGCACTCGTCCTCCATCACCTCGAAATGCCTGATGCCGTCGACGAACTGCGTGATCGCCTGGTGCGAGGTGTCCTCGCAGGCGATGTGGCAGCGACCGCACTTGATGCAGGCGTCCTGGTCGATATGGGCTTTGGCGATGTAGTTGAGGTTGAGGTACTGCCAGTCCGTGACGTTGGGCACCGCGCGGGCGATGATGTCGTCGAGGCTGCGGTGGCCCTTGGCATCCATCCAGCTGGAGAGCCCGGTGATCATCTCCTGCACGATCTTGAAGCCGTAGGTCATCGCCGCCGTGCAGACCTGCACGTTGCCGGCGCCGAGCGCCAGGAACTCCGCCGCGTCGCGCCAGGTGGTGATGCCGCCGATGCCCGAGATCGGCAGGCCGTAGGTTTCCGGATCGCGGGCGATCTCGGCGACCATGTTGAGGGCGATGGGTTTGACCGCCGGGCCGCAATAACCGCCATGGGTGCCCTTGCCGCCGACCGTCGGGTTCGGTGCGAAACTGTCGAGGTCGACGGAGACGATCGAGTTGATCGTGTTGATCAGCGATACGGCGTCGGTGCCGCCTGCCTTGGCGGCACGGGCCGGCTTGCGGATGTCGGTGATGTTCGGCGTCAGCTTGGTGATGACCGGCATGCGGGTGTACTGCTTGCACCAGCGCACGACCATCTCGATATATTCCGGCACCTGGCCGACCGCCGCGCCCATGCCGCGCTCGGACATGCCGTGCGGACAGCCGAAATTGAGCTCGATGCCGTCCGCGCCGGTCTCTTCCACCAGCGGCAGGATCGCCTTCCAGCTCTCCTCCTCGCAGGGCACCATGATGGAGGCGATCAGCGCCCGGTCCGGCCAGTTCATCTTGACCTGCTTCATCTCGCGCAGGTTGGTGTAGAGGTCGCGGTCGGTGATCAGTTCGATATTGTTGAGGCCGAGCAGGCGGCGGTCGGCGCCCCAGATCGCGCCGTAGCGCGGGCCGTTGACGTTGACGACCGGCGGGCCTTCCTCGCCGAGCGTCTTCCAGACCACGCCGCCCCAGCCCGCCTTGAAGGCGCGCTCGACATTGTAGGCCTTGTCGGTCGGCGGCGCGGAGGCGAGCCAGAAGGGGTTGGGCGACTTGATGCCGACGAAATTGTTGCGAAGATCAGCCATGTCTCATCCTCCCCTTCAAGCGACGGCAACGGCGGGCTGCGCACCGGCGGCCAGCATGCGGTTGATGGAATCGGCCGCATCGCGCCCTTGCGCGACCGAGGTGACCGTCAGGTCCTCGCCGGCCTTCACGCAGTCGCCTCCCGCCCAGACATTGGCGATGGACGTGCGGCCTTCCGCGTCGATGGCGATGCGGTTGCCGGCCATGGCGAGCGAACCGAGGCCGCCAGCCTCGAAGGTCTGGCCGATGGCCTTGAAGATCTGGTCGGCGGCCAGCACCCCGGTCTCGCCGGTGCCTGTCAGCTTGCCGTCCCGCATCTCGGTATATTCCACCTCGATGCCGGCGACATGGCCGTCTCTTGCGATGACGCGCTTCGGCTGCAGCCAGTGGCGGATCATCACGCCCTTGGAGGCCGCAAGGTCCTGCTCGAATTCCGAGGCGTTCATGTGCTCCTTGCCGCGGCGGTAGCAGATGGTCACCTCTTCCGCGCCGAGCAGCTTTGCCTGCACGGCGGCGTCGATCGCCGTCATGCCGCCGCCGATGACGACGACGCGCCGGCCGACCGGGATGGTCGCCTTGTCCGTCGCCTGGCGCAGCTCGGCGATGAAATCGACCGCGTCGACGACGCCGGGCAGGTTCTCACCCTCCGCGCCGAGCGCGTTGACCCCGGCAAGGCCCATGCCGAGGAAGACGGCGTCGAAATTGGCGGTGAGGTCGGCAAGCGTGAAGTCGCGGCCGAGCTTCAGGCCGTTCTTCACCTCGATGCCGCCGATGGACAGCACGTAGTCGACTTCCGCCTGGGCGAAATCATCGACCGCCTTGTAGGTGGCGATGCCGTATTCGTTGAGGCCGCCGGCCTTTTCGCGTGCCTCGAAGATCACGACGTCATGGCCGTTCATGGCGAGGCGGTGGGCGCAGGCGAGGCCCGCCGGGCCGGCTCCGACGACCGCCACGGCCTTGCCCGTGCGGGCGGCGCGCTCGTAGAAATGCTTGTTTTCCGTCATCGCGACATCGGTCGCGTAGCGCTGCAGGCGGCCGATCTCCACCGGCCGGTGCTCGGCGGTGTTGCGCACGCAGGCCTGCTCGCAGAGCGTCTCGGTGGGACAGACACGGGCGCACATGCCGCCCAGAATGTTCTGGTCGAAGATGGTCTTGGCCGAGCCGATCGGGTTGCCCGTCGAGATCTGGCGGATGAACATCGGAATGTCGATGGAGGTGGGACAGGCCGTCATGCACGGCGCGTCGTAGCAGAAGTAACAGCGGTCGGCGGCGACCAGGGCCTCGTGATCGTCGAGGCGAGGATGAAGGTCGGAAAAGTTCGTCTCGTATTCGGCAGGCGCAAGACGCCCCCGATGGATCCCAGATTGCGTCGTTCCCATAATTATCTCCCATTCGCGTGGGCTTTTTCAATGAGAGAACGGTAACCCAGCTTTATTTTTTTATCAAACGGTAAAATTTCAAAAGAAAGGCTGGTTTTTCAGGGCTTCCAGCGAAAATAAACATGAGAATTATGGTTATGTTTTCCTGCCGCTCTCCGGAGTGCTGTTCCGGCTGCGCCATCAGATGGCGTTTGACAGGTCGCCGGAAAAGATGCAGCAAATCGTCTGGAACAGCAGGGGAAAACCATGGCGAAGCGGGCGGAAACCACCGGGCGGCTGGACGATGCGGCAAGGGCCGGCTGGCTCTACTATGTCGCGGGCCGTACGCAGGACGAGATCGCCGCCGCCATGGGCATCTCCCGCCAGTCGGCGCAGCGCCTCGTCTCGCTCGCCGTCGCCGAGCGGCTGATCAAGGTGCGGCTCGACCACCCGATCGCCGAATGCCTGGAGCTTGGCGAGGAACTGAAGAAGAAGTTCGGCCTCGTGCATGTCGATATCGTGCCGAGCGATCCGGGCTCCACCTCCACGACGATCGGCATTGCGGAGGCAGGTGCGGCGGAGATCGAGCGCTGGCTGAAGAAATCCGAGCCGATCGTGCTCGCCGTCGGCACGGGGCGCACGCTGAAGGCGGCGATCGACCAGCTTCCGGCGATGGAATGTCCGCAGCACCGCATCATGTCGCTGACCGGCAATATCGGGCCGGACGGTTCGGCGGCCTACTACAACGTCATCTTCTCCATGGCCGATGCGGTGAAGGCCCGGCATTATCCGATGCCGCTGCCGGTTCTCGTCTCCTCCACGGAGGAGCGCGACCTCCTGCACAAGCAGAGCCTCGTGCAATCGACGCTGCAACTCGGCCGCGAGGCGGATGTCGCCTTCGTCGGCATCGGCGAGCTCGGCGCGGATGCGCCGCTCTGCCTCGACGGGTTCCTCGATCCGGAGGAGATGGCCCGTCTGATGGAGGAGGGGGCCGCCGGCGAGATCTGCGGCTGGATGTTCGACCGGGACGGCAGGCTGCTCGAAGGCAGCATCAACGAGCGCGTCGCCTCCGTGCCGCTGCCGCCGCGCGAGACCACCACCGTCATCGGCCTTGCCAAGGGCAAGCGCAAGTATGCGGCGCTTCTGGCGGCGCTTCGCGGGCGCATGATCAACGGCGTCATCACCGACGAGGCCACCGCCCGCCACCTGCTTTCGGCCTGATCCGAGCCGCCTTCCCGGTAAAAATTCTCCATGAGATTCAACGGCCGTTGCTCTGCTTTGTGCGGTGCAGCAACGATTGGCCGTTGACTTGTTGCGGCAATATGCGAGTAATTGCCCATGAGCAAAGCAAATGCTCAATACCTTTCTGGGAGGAAGATAATGTATTTGAAGACCCTTTTGCTGGGCACCTGCTCGGCTGCGCTCCTGTGCGGTTTCGCCAATGCCGAAACGCTCACCATCGCCACCGTCAACAATGGCGACATGATCCGCATGCAGGGGCTGACGGACGATTTCACGGCCAAGAACCCCGATATCGAGCTGAACTGGGTGACGCTCGAGGAAAACGTTCTGCGCGAGCGCGTCACGACCGACATCGCGACGAAGGGCGGCCAGTACGACATCATGACGATCGGCACCTATGAGGTTCCGATCTGGACCAAGCAGGGCTGGCTCGTGGCGCTCGACAATCTCGGCGCCGACTACGACGTCGACGACCTGCTGCCGGCCATCCGCGCCGGTCTGACGGGCGAGGACGGCAAGCTCTACGCCGCGCCGTTCTACGGCGAATCCTCCTTCGTCATGTACCGCAAGGACCTGATGGAGAAGGCCGGGCTCACCATGCCCGACGCGCCGACCTGGGAGTTCATCGCCGACGCCGCCCGCAAGATGACCGACCGCACGGCCGGCATCAACGGCATCTGCCTTCGCGGCAAGGCCGGCTGGGGCGAGAACATGGCCTTCCTGACGGCGACGGCGAACGCCTTCGGCGCCCGCTGGTTCGACGAGAACTGGAAGCCGCAGTTCGACCAGCCGGAATGGAAGAACACGCTCGACTTCTACGTCAAGCTGATGAACGATGCCGGCCCGCAGGGCGCGTCCTCGAACGGCTTCAACGAGAACCTGGCGCTGTTCCAGCAGGGCAATTGCGGCATGTGGATCGACGCCACGGTCGCCGCCTCCTTCGTCTCGAACCCGAAGGAATCGACGGTCGCCGACAAGGTCGGTTATGCCCTCGCCCCCGATACGGGCCTCGGCAAGCGCGGCAACTGGCTCTGGGCCTGGAACCTCGCCATTCCCGCAGGCACGCAGAAGGCCGAGGCGGCGGAAAAGTTCATCGCCTGGGCGACCAGCAAGGACTACACCAAGCTCGTCGCGGAGAAGGAAGGCTGGGCGAACGTTCCTCCGGGCACACGCTCCTCGCTCTATGCGAATGCGGACTATGAGGCGGCCGCGCCCTTCGCCAAGATGACGCTCGACTCGATCAACGCCGCCGATCCGAAGAACCCGGCCGTCAAGCCGGTGCCCTATGTCGGCGTGCAGTTCGTGGCGATCCCGGAATTCCAGGGTCTCGGCACGACGGTCGGCCAGCTCTTCTCGGCCGCGCTCGCCGGCCAGATGTCGGTCGACGACGCGCTCGCCCAGGCCCAGCAGGTCACGACACGCGAAATGACCCGCGCCGGCTACATCAAGTAATCATCTCCTCCCCAAGGACAGGCTGCCCGGACGCGCTCCGGGCAGCCGATGAGACGAGTGCTGATCCGGGTCCGCCCCTCATCCCCCTGCCGGGACCTTCTCCCCGCAGGCGGGGAGAAGGAGGAAAACGGCGCGCCCATCGTTCCTCGCCCCGTTTACGGGGAGAGGATGCCGGCAGGCAGGTGAGGGGCGGCTGCGCCATAAATTCGTAAAGCGATTGTACAGGCCGGCCATGCCGGCTTTCGGGAGGATGAAAGCATGGCGACGGAGAACACGCGTGGTTTGGCGCGGTTGATGTTGGCGCCCTCAGTCGGGCTGCTTCTGGTGTGGATGATCGTTCCGCTGGCGATGACGCTGTGGTTCTCGTTCCAGAACTACAACCTGTTGAACCCGGCCAATGTCAGCTGGGCGGGGCTGTTCAACTATCAGTATTTCTACACCGACCCGGCCTTCTTCCAGTCGATCTGGAACACGCTCCTGATCGTCGGCGGGGTGCTGCTGATCACCGTCGTCGGCGGCATCGCGATTGCGCTGCTGCTCGACCAGCCGATGTGGGGCCAGGGCATCGTGCGCATCATGATCATCTCGCCCTTCTTCGTCATGCCGCCGGTGGCCGCGCTGGTGTGGAAGAACATGATCATGCATCCGGGCTACGGCGTGCTGGCGGACATCAACCGCGCCGTCGGCCTGCAGCCGGTCGACTGGTTCGCGCAGTATCCGCTGTTCTCGATCATCATCATCGTCGCCTGGCAATGGCTGCCGTTCGCCACCCTCATCCTCTTGACCGCGCTGCAATCGCTCGACGGCGAGCAGAAGGAGGCGGCGGAGATGGACGGGGCCGGCTTCGTCTCCCGCTTCGTCTACCTGACGCTGCCGCATCTTTCCCGCTCGATCACCGTCGTCATCCTGATCCAGACGATCTTCCTGCTCGGCGTCTATGCGGAGATCCTCGTCACCACCAACGGCGGGCCGGGCTATGCCTCGACCAACCTGCCGTTCCTGATCTACCGCACGGCGCTGCTCGGCTACGACGTCGGCGGCGCCTCGGCCGGCGGCATCATCGCCGTCATCCTCGCCAACATCGTCGCCTTCTTCCTGATGCGCGCCGTCGGCAAGAACCTGGACAAGTAGTTTACCGCCGTTCCGGACGGAACACCGCTCCGCACGGTCCCGGAACAGCCTTTAGGGAGGACAAGACCATGGCCAGAGCCGTCTCGACAAGACGAACCGCCGTCTTCACCATCGCCGCCTGGATCATCGCGCTGATCCTCTTCTTCCCGATCCTCTATACGATCATCACCTCGTTCAAGTCCGAGACCGAGGCGATCCAGGGCTTCGACATCCTGCCGTCGGGCACGGTGGAGAGCTACGCGGCCGTGCAGGCGCAGAGCAACTACTTCAAGTTCTTCCTGAACTCGGTGATCATCTCGGTCGGCTCGACGCTGCTGGCGCTCTTGATCGCCGTGCCGGCGGCCTGGTCGATGGCCTTCTCGCCGACGAGAAGGACCAAGGACATCCTGATGTGGATGCTGTCGACCAAGATGATGCCGGCCGTCGCCGTGCTGGTGCCGATCTACCTGATCTTCCGCGACACGGGCCTGCTCGACAGCCGCGTGGGGCTCACCGTCATGCTGACGCTGATCAACCTGCCGATCGTCATCTGGATGCTCTACACCTATTTCCGCGAGATCCCCGGCGAGATCCTGGAGGCCGCGCGCATGGACGGGGCGTCGCTGTGGGGCGAGATCGTCTACGTGCTGACCCCGATGGCGGTGCCGGGCATTGCGTCCACCATGCTGCTCAACATCATCCTCGCCTGGAACGAGGCCTTCTGGACGATCCGGCTGACGACGACGAACGCCGCGCCGCTGACCGCCTTCATCGCCTCGTTCTCCAGCCCGCAGGGTCTGTTCTGGGCCAAGCTCTCGGCGGCCTCGACGCTCGCCATCGCCCCGATCCTGATCATGGGCTGGTTCAGCCAGAAACAGCTTGTCCGCGGCCTCACCTTCGGCGCCGTGAAGTAACGAAACAGACGGGAGGGACCATCATGGGCAAGATCATCCTTAAAAAGGTCAACAAGAGCTTTGGCGCCACGCAGGTCATTCCGGGCATCGACCTGACGATCGAGGACGGCGAGTTCGTCGTCTTCGTCGGCCCGTCGGGCTGCGGCAAGTCCACGCTGCTGCGCCTCATCGCGGGCCTGGAGGACACGACGAGCGGCACGATCGAGATCGACGGCAAGGACGTGACATCGGCCGCGCCCGCCAGGCGCGGGCTCGCCATGGTGTTCCAGTCCTATGCGCTCTATCCGCACATGACGGTGAAGAACAACATCGCCTTCCCCCTGAAGATGGCCAAGACCGATCCGGCCGTCATCGAGAAGAAGGTGGCGGAAGCGGCGCGCGTCTTGAACCTGACCAACTATCTCGAACGCCGCCCGGGCCAGCTGTCCGGCGGCCAGCGCCAGCGCGTGGCGATCGGCCGGGCGATCGTGCGCGAGCCCTCGGCCTTCCTGTTCGACGAGCCGCTCTCCAACCTCGACGCGGCGCTGCGCGGCACGATGCGGCTGGAGATCTCCGAGCTGCACCACCAGCTGAAGACGACGATGATCTACGTCACCCACGACCAGGTGGAGGCGATGACCATGGCCGACAAGATCGTCGTGCTGAACGCCGGCAACATCGAGCAGGTCGGCTCGCCGCTCGATCTCTACAACAAGCCGGACAACCTGTTCGTCGCCGGCTTCATCGGCTCGCCGCGCATGAACTTCGTCAAGGGCGAGGCGGCCAGGCCCTGGAACGCCCCGACCGTCGGCATAAGGCCGGAGCATATCCGCCTGTCCAAGGAGGGCGGCACCTGGAAGGGCGTCGTCGGCGTCGCCGAGCATCTCGGCTCCGACACCTTCCTGCACGTCAATGCCGAGGCCATCGGCATGGTCACCGTGCGCGCCGGCGGCGACTTCCCCGTAACACACGGCGACACCGTCTTCCTAACGCCAGACGAAACGCGAATCCATCGCTTCGACCAAAACGGGAACGCCAGCCGATGAAACGGCTCGCGGGCAAAAGCGCGCTGATCACCGGGTCGGCGCGCGGCATCGGCCGCAGCTTCGCGGAGGCCTATATGCGCGAGGGCGCGCGGGTCGCCATCGCCGACATCGACATCGGGCGGGCGCAGGCGACGGCAGGCGAGATCGGGCCGGCCGCCTACGCGGTCGAGATGGACGTGACACGGCAGGCGTCGATCGATGCGGCCATCGCGACCTGCGTTAAGGAGGCCGGCGGCATCGACATCCTCGTTAACAACGCCGCGCTGTTCGACCTCGCGCCGATCGTCGAGATCACGCGGGAGAGCTACGACAGGCTGTTCTCGATCAACGTCGCCGGCACGCTCTTCACCCTCCAGGCGGCGGCAAGGCAGATGATCGCGCAAGGGCGCGGCGGCAAGATTATCAACATGGCGAGCCAGGCCGGGCGGCGCGGCGAGGCGCTGGTCGCCGTCTATTGCGCGACGAAGGCGGCGGTCATCAGCCTCACCCAGTCGGCGGGGCTGGACCTCATCAAGCACGGCATCAACGTCAATGCGATCGCGCCCGGCGTGGTCGACGGCGAACACTGGGACGGCGTCGACGCGCTCTTTGCGAAATACGAGAACCGGCCGCTCGGCGAGAAGAAGCGGCTGGTCGGCGCAGAAGTGCCCTTCGGCCGCATGGGAACGGCGGACGACCTGACGGGAATGGCGATCTTCCTCGCCTCGCAGGAGAGCAACTATATCGTCGCGCAGACCTACAATGTCGACGGCGGCAACTGGATGAGCTGAGGCCCGCCACGCGGACCTCGCCTCGCAATAGACCGGACAACCGGAAGGAATGGACCATGACCACGAAACTGTCGCTCGCCACCCTCGATGCGGTCGAAAAGACCGCAGGCGTTCCGGCCTATGGACGCGGCGACCTTGCCGCGGGCATCGTGCATTTCGGCGTCGGCAATTTCCACCGGGCGCACCAGGCGGTCTATCTCGACGACCTCTTCAATCTCGGCCTCGATCATGACTGGGCGATCATCGGCGCCGGCGTGCTGCCGTCCGACGCGGCGATGCGCGACAAGCTGGCCGGCCAGGACTTCTTGACCACCGTCGTCGAGCAGGACAACAACCGCTCCGGCGCGCGCGTCACCGGCGCGATGATCGGCTACCTCGCGCCCGGCAATGCGGCGACGACCATCGCCCAGCTGGCGGACCCGGCGATCCGCATCGTCTCTCTGACCATCACCGAAGGCGGCTATTTCATCAATCCCGCTTCCGGCGTCTTCGATCCGGCCCATCCGGCGATCGCCGCCGATGCCGCCCAGCCGGCGGAACCCAAAACGGTCTTCGGCCTCATCCTCGCCGGCCTCAAGGCACGCAAGGACAAGGGCATTGCGCCCTACACCGTCATGTCCTGCGACAACATTCCGGGCAATGGCGAGGTGACGCATGCGGCGGTCTCCGGCCTCGCCCGTCTTTCCGATCCCGATCTCGCCGACTGGATCGACGCCAATGTGGCCTTCCCGAACGGCATGGTCGACCGCATCACGCCGGCGACGGGCCCGCGCGAGATCGGCATCGTGGCGGAGGAGTACGGCAT
The DNA here is from genome assembly GCF_945994535.1 of Shinella sp. WSC3-e. Taxonomy (NCBI): domain Bacteria; kingdom Pseudomonadati; phylum Pseudomonadota; class Alphaproteobacteria; order Hyphomicrobiales; family Rhizobiaceae; genus Shinella; species Shinella sp. WSC3-e. The sequence goes on along the minus strand of NZ_OZ000530.1, from coordinate 2,665,801 downwards.
CGACGATGCCTGGCCGGTCTTCTGCGAGGAGTTCAAGCAGTGGGTGCTGGAGGATCATTTTCCGCAAGGCCGCCCGGCGCTGGAAAAGGTCGGCGTGCAGTTCGTGCCCAATGTCGCGCCCTATGAGCACATGAAGATCCGCATCCTCAATGGCGGCCATGCGGCGATCGCCTATCCGGCGGCGCTGCTCGATATCCATTTCGTGCACGAGGCGATGGAGGATCCCGACATCCGCGCCTTCCTTGCCAAGCTCGAGCGCGAGGAAATCATCCCCGTCATCCCGCCCGTGCCGGATACGAACCTCAACGACTATTTCTCGCTGATCGAACGCCGCTTCTCCAACCCCAAGATCGCCGACACGATCCCGCGGCTCGCGCAGGACGGCTCCAACCGCCAGCCGAAATTCATCCTGCCCTCCACCGCCGACCGGCTGTCGCGCGGCGAGGACGTCATCGGCCTCTCGCTCGTCTCGGCGCTGTGGTGCCACTATCTCGCCGGCACAACGGACAGCGGCAAGGACATCGCCTTCAACGATCCCAATATCGAGCGCGTCCGCGCGGCGGCGACGGCGGCCAAGAGCGACCCGGGCGCCTTCCTCGCCCTGAAGGACATCTTCGGCACGGTTGCCGCGTCCGACCTCTTCGCCGGGCGGTTTGCCCATGCGCTCCGGTCCCTCCAGCAGAAGGGCACGCGGTCGACGCTGAAGGCCTATCTGGACGACAGGCTGGTGAATTGAGGAAATCCCCACACATCCGGGGCTTTCCAACGAAGGGAGCAGACAGTACCACGGGGGCCTGACAATGGAACGGGACGTCATGGCCGCCAAACAGACAGAACTGGTGATCTTCGATTGCGACGGCGTGCTCGTCGACAGCGAGCCGATCTCGATTGCGGTGCTGGTCGAGGCGCTGGCCGCGGCGGGCGTCGCGATGAGCGCAGAGGAGGCCCATGAGCGTTTCCTCGGCCGCAGCCTGAAGAGCATGTCGGAAATCCTGCATGCCGATTACGGCCTGGCGATCGATGCGGCCTTTCTGGAAGCGATGCGAAAAGTGCTCTACGAGCGGTTCCGCACCGAGCTGCAGCCTATCGACGGCATTGCCGAAACGGTGGACGGGCTCGGCATCGCCCATTGCGTGGCCTCCTCCAGCCAGCTCGAGCGTATCCGCCTGTCGCTTTCCGTCACTGGCCTTATCGACAGGTTCGAGCCGAACATCTTCAGCGCCAGCATGGTCGCGCGCGGCAAGCCGGCGCCCGATCTCTTCCTGCATGCCAGCGCGGCCATGGGCGTCGCGCCCGGCCATTGCGTGGTGGTGGAGGACAGCCCGGCCGGTATCACGGCGGCGAAATCCGCCGGCATGCGGGTGGTCGCCTTCACCGGCGGCTCCCATGCGCGCACGCCGCGCCACCGCGACGCGCTGCTGAGCCTCGGCCCCGATGCCCTGTTTGACGACATGCGGGAATTGTTACAGTTTGTCCGCAAGGAAGAGGCCGGCGGGAAAGAGCATTGATGCGCGATCTGATCGTTGCGGTGGACATCGGCACGGGCAGTGCCCGGGCCGGCGTATTCGACCGGAGCGGCACTCTGCTGGGACGCTCCGAACATCCGATCGCCCTGCGCCGGCCCAGCGTGAACCACGCCGAGCATGATTCGGAGAACATCTGGCAGGCGGCCTGCACGGCGATCCGGGCGGCCCGTGCGCTTGCGGGCGTCGAGGCGGACCGTATCGCCGCGCTCGGCATCGACGCGACCTGCTCGCTCGTCGTCAGGGATACGGCGGGGCGGCCGCTGGCCGTCTCCGGCGGCGAGGAGGCCCGCTGGGACACGATCGCCTGGTTCGATCACCGCGCGCTGGAGGAGGCCGACCTCTGCACGGCGACGGAGCATCCGGCGCTGCTCCATTCCGGGCGTATCATGTCGCCGGAAATGGAAATGCCCAAGCTGATGTGGCTGAAGCGCCACCGGCCGGAACAATGGGTGAAAACGGGCCATGTCTTCGATCTCGCCGATTTCATGGCGTGGCGGGCGACGGGCGTGAATGCCCGCTCGCGCTGCACGATGACGGCGAAATGGAACTATCTCTCCCATGAAAAACAGCCGTGGAACGACGGTTTCCTGAAGGCGATCGGCCTTGAGGACCTGCGCGAACGCGGCGCGCTGCCGCAGGAGACGCTGGCGGTCGGCGCGGCTGTCGGGCGCCTTGCGCCGGAAGCGGCCGCGGAGCTTGGCCTTGATACCGGCTGCGTGGCGGCGGCCGGCCTCATCGATGCCTATGCCGGCACGCTCGGCGTGCTCGGGCCCTTTGCCGGCGCACCGGAGGCGCTGGAGCGGCAGCTCGCCCTCATCGGCGGCACGTCGAGCTGCATCGTCGCCTTCTCGCGCGAGAAGCGGTTCGGGTTCGGCATGTGGGGCCCCTACTACGAGGCGGTGCTGCCGGGCTGGTGGCTGGTCGAGGGCGGCCAGTCCGCGACGGGGGCGCTGCTCGACCATATCGTGCGCACGCACAGCGCGGGCGGCGAGCCTTCGGCGGCGAACCATGCGCGCATCGTCGCGCGCATTCGCGAAATGCAGGCGGAGGAGGGCGAGGCGTTCGCCGCGCGGCTGCATGTTCTGCCGGATTTTCACGGCAACCGCTCGCCGCTGGCCGATCCGCATGCGCTCGGCGTGATCAGCGGCCTTTCGCTCGATGCCTCCTTCGATGGGCTCTGCCGCCTCTACTGGCGGACCTCGGTCGCCATCGCGCTCGGCATCCGCCACATCCTCGAAAAGCTCGGCGCCGGCGGCTATCCGCTCGATACGCTGCATGTCACCGGCGGTCATGTGCGCAATCCGCTGCTGATGCAGCTCTACCGGGATGTCACCGGCTGCCGGGTCGTGGTGCCGGAGACCGGCGATGCGGTGCTGCTCGGGACGGCGATGGCGGCGGCAGTTGCCGGCGGGCTCCATGCCGATCTGCCGGCCGCGGGACGGCAGATGTATCCGGGGAGCAGCACCCTTCTTCCCGATCCCGCCCGCAAGGCCGGTTATGACCGGGATTATCGCCGGTTCCTCGCACTCCACCGGCACAGGGCCGAGCTGGAAGCGATCGACTGACGGCGGCGTGAAAAAAATTCCGACCGGCTGGAACCAAATCGTGCGCTGCGGGTTTTCCTTGCGTCACCGGTCAGCGCATATCCCCCAAATGCGAGGCCCTCGACCGGTGATCGACCACGATACCGTGTCCCCCTCCGGTCCGTGGATACTCAAGCAGCCAGTGTCTCCCAGACGCTGGCTGTTTTCTTTGGCGCGTGAGAAGTCCGGGCGAGAAACCCGAGGGTGGCGAGAGTGCGTCCTGCTGCCCCAGAATCCAGATAAATAAAGGCGGCGGTGGGCGTGCCTCCCACCGACCCAGAATCCAGTTAAATAAAGGCGGCGGTGGGCGTGCCTCCCACCGCCGCCGGCCGCGCCGCCGCTGCGGCCGTCCGGGAGCGAGATCAGGCCGCGGCGCGCGCTTGCGGGGTGAAGAGGAGAGCCTGGTTGATGAGTACTTTCACCTGCTCCGGATTGAACGGTTTGGAAACGAGGAAGGCCGGTTCCGGCCGCTCGCCGGTGAGCAGCCGCTCGGGATAGGCGGTGATGAAGATCACGGGAATGTCCGTGCGGGCGAGGATGGAATTGACCGCATCGATGCCGGAGCTTCCGTCGGCGAGCTTCACGTCGGCGAGGACGAGGCCGGGCCGGCTGTCGCTCCAGAGCATTTCGGCCTCGGCCTGCGTGCGGGCGATGCCGGTGACGCGATGGCCCATGCCGTTGACCATGTGGGCAAGGTCGAGGGCGATCAGCGGTTCATCCTCGATGATCATGATGCCGGTCTCCGCCTGTGCCGCGATTTCCGCGAAGGCGGCGTTGAGAAGGGCGCGGATGGCGCTCACCTCCGCGTCGAGGATTTCCGCCGTCTTCTCGACCGTAAAGCCTTCGACCGTCGCCAGCAGCAACGCCTGGCGGCCGAGCGGGGGCACGCCGGAAAGGTCGAACGGGGCCTCGGTGCCGGGCGTGATGGCGACGGTGCTGCGGCTCACCGAAACGGGCAGGGAGGAAATGATGCGGCTGAGAAGGCCGAAGAGCTTCGCCTTGTCGTCCTCGCCCTCCGGCATGACGGAGGGGTCGATGAGAATGGTTTCGAGGGTGGCTGCCACATAGGCGTCGCCGGAAGGCTGCGTTCCGGTGAGGGCGCGGGCATAGCGGCGAAGCGCCGGAAGGTGCGGCCCGATACGGTCGGAAATCGGCATGAGGGTCCCCTGTTTAGAAATTGTTGCAATGGCAGTTGACGGTTTGAACGCGGAAGCCAAATTAAGGTTCCGGTGCCGGGAACTTTTTTTGACGCCGGGCATTTTCACGCCGAATTCGTCGCAAGGCGCAGATGAAAGATGAGAGTGGCACTGTGAACAGCGTGGACAAGAAAAGAGGCGGGAAGCGATCCCCCGCGAGCGAAGACCCTAATGCGCAGATTGCGATGAAGCTTCGCGCCTTCTACCATCAGGTACAGGATGAGGCGCTTCCCCAAAGGTTCCTGGATCTTCTCGAGAAACTGGATGCTGTGGAAAGCCGCGTCCAACGGGCCGAGTGAGGATACGATGGATCAGGAACAGACGACGTTCAAGCGGGAACTGCTGGCAGTCCTGCCGAGCTTGCGTGCCTTCGCCATTTCGCTGATTGGCCGGCACGACCAGGCCGACGATCTCGTGCAGGACACGATCATGAAGGCCTGGGCCAAGCAGGAACAGTTCGAGATGGGCACGAACATGAAGGCCTGGCTCTTCACGATCCTGCGCAACGAGCTTTACAGCAAGATGCGCAAGCGCGGCCGCGAGGTGCAGGATTCGGACGGCCTCTTCACGGAGAACATGGCGCAGCATCCCTCGCAGTACGGCTCGCTCGACATGCAGGATTTCAAGAAGGCGCTGGAAAAGCTGCCGGACGAGCAGCGTGAGGCGATCATTCTCGTCGGCGCTTCCGGTTTTTCCTACGAGGAGGCGGCCGAAATCTGCGGCTGCGCGCTCGGCACGATCAAGAGCCGCGTCAACCGCGCCCGCCAGCGCCTGCAGGAGCTCTTGCAGGTGAGCGGGGAAAGCGACTATGGCCCGGATGCGGTTTCGGCGCCGATCACGTCGCGCGCCTTCGCATCCTGACGGAACACCCGCCGCCCGCGATCCTGCGGGCGGCGGGATAAATTGAGGGGGATTGGGGCGAAGAGCGTCCACCGGCGAAAGCCAAGGGTGAAACCGGGCGCGGAATCGCATACCGAAGGCGCATGAAGGACAACGTTCTGACATTATCGTCCGATGTTGCAGCGGTTCTGGACGCTCCAGGCCGCCTGGCGGCGCTCGACGCCGCGGTGCCGGTCTTTCTCGGCCCCGATCCCGATTTCGACGACATCGCCGGCCTCGCGGCGGGGCTCTTTTCCGCGCCGATCTCTCTTGTCACCATTCTCGGTCGTACGGATCAATGGTTCCTTTCGCGTCAAGGCACGCCGGAAATCCGTGCGCCGTCGGAAGATTCCTTCTGCGCGCGCATGATTGCCGAAAGCGCGTCGGAGCCGCTTGTCATCGCCGACGCATGCAAGGATGCGCGTTTTGCCCGGCTGCCGAGCGTCAATGGCGAGCCGCACCTTCGCTTTTATGCCGGGGCACCGATCATCGTGGACGGCCAGCCGATCGGCACGGTCTGCGTCTTCGACGTCAGGCCGCGCGGACGCACCGCCCCGGACCTCGTGCTGCGGCTGAGGCAACTGGCCTCGCTTGCCGGTTCGCTCATCACGCTGAAGGATGAGGCCCGGCGGCGCATGCTGGCCGCCGAGGCGCTTTCGCGTGACGAGAAGCGCCATGCCCTGGCGCTCGATGCGGCGAATGTCGCAAGCTGGCTGTGGGATCTTTCGACGGGCATGGTCTCCGGCAACGAGACCTTCTATCGCATGCTCGGCGTCAAGCCGGCCAGGCCCATGCGGGCGCGCAAGTTCTTCACCGCCGTGCATCCGGGAGACCGCAAGGTCACCATCGGCCGCCTGCGCGATGCGCTCGCCTCGGGCAAGGAATATGACGGTCTCTTCCGGGCCGCCAAATCCGGCCGCTGGCTGCTCGGACGCGGGCGGGTGCACGAATGGGATTCAGACGGGCGGCCGACGGTGTTCCTCGGAATCAATGTCGATGTCACGGACGGGCAGCTTGCCTCCGAACGCACGCGGCTCCTGCTGCGCGAGCTCAACCACCGGGTCAAGAACACGCTGGCCATGCTGCAGTCGCTCGCCCGACAGACCCTGCGCCAGACGAGCGATCCGGTCGAGTTCATGGATGCCTTCGCCGGCCGCCTGCAATCCCTCTCCGAGGCGCATGGCCTGCTCAGCGACCACGAATGGGGCGTCATCCACCTGAAGATGCTGCTGCAGAAGCAGATCATGCCCTATGCGATCGACTATGACAGCCAGATCGAGATCCACAAGGACGAGGTGGAGCTGGGACCGGACCAGGCGGTCGGCCTCGGCCTCGTCCTGCACGAGCTTGCCACCAATGCCCGCAAATATGGCGCGCTGTCGGTGCGCTCGGGCAAGGTGGTGATCACCGCCCGCGTGGTGAAGGAAGACGACCAGCGCGTGCTCAACATGACCTGGCACGAGGTCGGCGGCCCGCCGGTCAAGCCGGACGGGCGGCGCGGCTTCGGCTCGGTGCTGATCGAGCGCAGCCTCGACAAGGTCCTCGGCAGCAGCGTGCATGTCGAGTATCTGCCGAAGGGCGTGACGGCGGTCATCCGCATGCCGCTCTGAGCGGCATGCCCTTTCGCGAATATCGGGAAGATCAGTCGTCGTCGCGGCGGGATTTCGGCGCGAGCAGGAAGCCGAGGGCGAGCGCGACGGCGGTCGCGGCAAAGGGCTTCTTCATGGCGACGGTTGTGGCTGCCGCCATCAGGTCGCGGCGCGCGGCCAGCTGCTGGCGGCGGATGCGGCGCAGTTCGCGCTCCCGCTTGTTGCGCATGGCGACGACCGCCAGCACGATAAGGGCGAGCAGCAGGAAGCCGCCGGCGAGGCCGAAGAGCGCCGGCACGGTGCCATAGCGCTGGGCGAGCAGCACGGCGGTGGCGACAACGCCGAGACCATAGGCGGTGACCAGCAGAAGGCCGATCGCAGCGCCGGCGATCGCATTGCGCTTGGCGACGTCCATCGTCTCGTCGACACGGTCGGTGACGCGGGTGACGAGGTTTTGCAGGAGAATGGCCCCCAGTGAAAGCATGCCTTTGACGCTCCGCATAGGAAGGGACGCCGGCCGGCGTCCCGGGATCGTGGGAGGATGGGATCAGCGCCGCAGGAGGGCGGCGAGGAGGAATCCGGCAGCGGCTGCGACACCGAGCGTCGCGAGCGGATGCTCCTTCACCGCCTTGCGGGCGCGGCGGCCGGAATCGCGATAGCGTTCCTGGAACTCGGCAAGGATGTCCTCGCCGGCGGCGATCATGTCGCGGATGTCGCCTTCGGCGCGATCCTTCAGGTCGTGCGCGGCTTCGCTCGCCTGGGCCCTTGCGGCGCGGGCCTTCTTGCGGATGCCGCTTGCCCCGCTCGTGGCGTCGTCGGCGAGCAGCTTGGCGAGGGAGGCGATCTCCGCGCGCAGGTCCGCGATCTGCTCCTCGACGGCCTGGGCTTCGTCATGAAGCCCGTTGCGAAGGCTCTTGCTGCGCGATGAAAACAGTCCGGTGGCCATGCCGTTTCTCCTTTTGCGGTCGCCCGCGGATGCGCGGGCCGAACAGCGCTCCACCCCCTTGGCGGAACGGTTTTTCCGTGCAGACAACGGCGACGGGAGCAAAAGGTTCCGTAAGACGCTGGAAAATCAGGCCGAAGCGGTGTGCGGCAGAACGAAGGGCACGCCGGTCGCGGGCACGCCGTTGATGCGCATGCGGCAGCCGAACACCGCCTCCATCGCATCGTCGGTCATCACCTCGGCGGGCCGGCCGGCGCGTTCGATGCGGCCGCTCTTCATCATCACCATGTGGTCGGCGAACATGGCGGTGAGGTTGAGGTCGTGCATGACGGCGATCACGCCGCCGCCGCCTTCGCAGTAGCGCCGGGCGAGGGTCATGATCGTCAGCTGGTGGCGGATGTCGAGGGCGGAGACCGGTTCGTCCAGCATCAGGAAGCAGGGCTCGCCGTCGAGCACGGGTTCCCAGATCTGCGAGAGCACGCGGGCGAGCTGCACGCGCTGCTGCTCGCCGCCGGAAAGCTCCTGGTAGAAGCGGCCGGCAAAGCCCGCGAGATCGACGGCGGCGAGCGCCTCCGCGGTGATCGCGTCGATGCGTTCGGCATGGCGGTTCGGGCCGACGGTGAGGCCGAGGCGGACGATCTCGCGCACGGTGAAGGGAAAGGCGATGGTGGCGGCCTGCGGCAGCACGGCGCGCTTGACGGCGAGCTGCCAGGGCTCCAGCGAGGCCAGCGCGTGGCCGTTGATGCTGATCTCGCCCTTGCTGGGCAGTTCACCGGCGACCGCCTTCATCATGGTCGTCTTGCCGGAACCGTTCGGGCCGACGATGGCGGTCAGCTGGCCGGCCCTGGCCTCCAGCGACACGCCGTGCACGATTGTCTTGCCCGAAAGGCTGACCGTGAGGTTTCTTGCGGTGATCATGATCTTACCAGCCGTTCCTCGTGCGGTCGCGCAGCAGCACCCAGAGGAAGAACGGCGCGCCGGCCAGCGCCGTGATGATGCCGATCGGCAGTTCGGCGGGCGCCACGATGGTGCGGGCCAGCATGTCGGCACCGAGCATCAGCACGCCGCCGAAAAGGGCCGAGGCCGGCAGCAGGTAGCGGTGATCCGGGCCGATGACGATGCGCAGGAGATGCGGCACGACGATGCCGACGAAGCCGATGCCGCCGCTGACGGCGACCGAGGCGCCGACCGCAGCGGCGACGGAGACGACGGCGATGTATTTCAGCCGCTGCACCTTGACGCCCATATGGAAGGCGGCCGCCTCGCCGAGGGTGATGGCATTGAGCCCGCGCGACAGGAACGGCACGACGAGAAGCGCGAGCAGGATGATCGGCCCGGCGGCGAAGAGCTTCGCCCAGGTCATGCCGGAAAGCGAGCCGAGGCTCCAGAAGGTGATGTCGCGCAGCTGCTTGTCGTCGGCCATGTAGATGAGGATGCCGGTGATGGCGGCGGCGAGCGCGGAAATCGCGATGCCGGCGAGCAGCATGGTGGCGACGGAGGTCTGGCCGCCGCGCGTGGCGATGCGGTAGAGCAGCAGCGTCGTCAGAAGACCGCCGGCGAAGGCGGCGAGCGGCAGGGCGAAGGCGCCGAGCGCGATCATCACGCCCGCCGGCAGGCTCGCGCCGAGCACGATCATCAGCACCGCGCCGAGGGCGGAGCCGGAGGAGATGCCGACGAGGGCGGGATCGGCGAGCGGGTTGCGGAAGAGGCCCTGCATGACCGCGCCGGACATGGCGAGCGCCGCGCCGATGAGGAAGCCGAGCAGGGCGCGCGGCATGCGGATGTCGAAGACGATGATGCGGTCGCGCACGCTGAGCGCCGTGTCCTCCGCGCCGCTCAAGAGCGCGCCGATGACGTTGATGGCCGAGGCGTCGGAGGCGCCGGTGGCGATCGACAGGGCGAGCGCGACGGCCGAGACGACGACAAGGGCGACGAGCGTCAGGCGCGCCATCGCCGTGCGGTCGCCGGCCGCCCGGGACTGAACGGAGCGCATCAGGAAGGAACCGCGTGCGTCCTTGCCGCGCACGGCGTCATTGAGAGACATTGCCATAAAGTTCTTTGTTGAGGTCGCGGATGGCCGAGGCGGTGCGCGGGCCGAAGCCGAGCAGATGCAGGCTGTTCGTGCGCAGGACCGCCTTGCTGGCGGCGGCCGGCGTCACCGAGATCGCCGGATGGGCGAGGATTTCCTCGTCGCTGCTGCCGGCGCCGGGGCGCGTCATGACCATGACGACATCGGGCCGCGCCTTGATGATCGCCTCGTCGCTCAGCGGCTTGTAGCCTTCGAAGGCGCCCTCCGTCGCGTTGATCGCGCCGGCAAGACTGATGATGCCGTCGGCTGCCGTGTGGCTGCCGGCCGCCATGACCCTGCCGTTCTGGAAGCTGAGGATGAACAGCACGCGCTTGCGCTCGCTTTCCGGCCGCTTGGCGGCATCGGCAACGGCCGCGTCGAGATCGGCGGCGACCGTCGTCTCCAGCTCCTTCGCCTTGTCCGCCACGCCGAGGAACTTTCCGACGACGTCGATCTTCTTGAGGATCGCCGCGCGGTCATAGCCTTCCGGCACGATCTCGAAGGGGATGCCGGCGCTCTTCAGGACGGCGAGCGCATCCGGCGGGCCGCTGCCCTCGACGGCGAGGATCGCCGTCGGGTTGACGGCGATGACGCCTTCCGGCGACAACTGGCGCATATAGCCGACATCGGGGAGCTTCAGCGCTTCCTCGGGGAAGGTGCTGGTCGAGTCGCGGGCAACGAGGCGGTCGCCTTCGCCGAGCGCGTAGACGATCTCCGTCACCGCGCCGCCGATGGCCACCAGCTTCGAGCTGTCGACCTGCTGCATCTCCTGGGCGACGGCCTTGCGGATGAAGCCGTTCGAGCCCGTCGCCGCGAGCGGCAGGAGCAGGGGGGCGGAGAGGGCGAACACGGTGAGGGCCACTTCCCACGGGCGGGCGCGGCGGAAATCGAAGCTCTTGCTCATGATCGTGGTCCTTCGCGGGTAACCGGCGCGCCCCTGCAAAACACGGGAACGCGCCACTCGTCTTTATCTGCGGCGGTCTCAGGCCGCGACGCTGTCGGGGCGCGGCAGGCTGTCGAGGATCTCGCGCCAGTCGGCGCGCTCCGCCATGCCTTCCTTGCGCTTGCCGAAGAACTGGATGATCATCTCGCCGCTGGCGTCATAGGCCTCCAGCGAGGTGACGTGGCCGTCGACGGTCGGCTTGCGCACCACCCAGCACTCGGCGATGTGGTCCATGCGCAGGTGCATGTGGAAGGTCGGGTCCATGACGTTGAGCCAGGGGCCCATCGGCTGGATGTTCTTCACCGGGCCGGTGTGAATCTGGATCGTGCCGTGATTGCCGACGAAGCACATGATGTCGGCGTCGCGCTCGGCGGCCGCGCGCATCAGGTGGCCGACGGCATCGGCGGCGACCTGCCGGGCGAAATCCTCGCCGACGCTGCGCACCGCGTCCTGGCGGCCGATCTTCAGCTTCTTCAGCATGCCGAAGAACTGGTGGGTGTCGGTCATCGCCGCCCAGTTCTCACGCAGGGCCGCCACGTCCACCGGTCCGGTCTCCTCGACCTTCTCGGACAGGACCTCGACGAAGTCCTGCGACTGGTCTTCCAGGCGGAAGTCGGCGACGATGGCCTCGTAGGCTTGAAGGTTGGAGGCGGGGCGCAGGTGCACCTTGTGCACGGCGACGCCCGCCTTGTCGAAGAACTGGAGGCTGCGGCGCATCTGTTCCCCGTCCGTCTTGGTCACGGCAAAGCCATGCGCCCAGGTGCCGGGGAAGATGCGCAGGTCGATGTTCTCGCCGAGCACGATCGAGGCGTGCTTGCCGGTGTTGATCTTCTCGAAGACGCCGATCTTCTCGTGCACCACGCTCTCGTTGCGGGTCAGCGCCATGACCTCGCCGAGCGCTTCCGAACGCTCGAGGAAGCGGTTGGCGTCGCCGTCGATGCGCACCGCCGTCAGCCCCACCTCGGCCGCGACGAGCGCGGCTTCCGAAATGCCGAGCGTGGCTGCGATATCGCGCTCGCGCATCTTCGGGTTCTCGGCGCGGAAGGCGCGGATTTCGGCGGGGGTCGGTCGGGTCGTGTTGGTCATGGGCTCGGCCTTGATCGAGTTTCCTGTCGCCTGCTCCGGTCCCGGTAAATTTTGTTGGAGGAACAGGGGTTTGACGCGGATTTTGCGTTTACTATCTTGACTTCATTACTCATATTTATCTATGCACGCAATACCGGTACGATAAAGTCATGTTAATTCTGGCACTCACCGGTTAGACTGACCGCGGCCGTCGTTCTCGGCCGACAGCAAATCGATATGAAACAGGCGAGTTCATGACCGTACGCACCCTTCTTCTTTCCGCGATGCTTTCTGCTGCCGCCATCACCAGTGCCGCAGGCCAGGAGGCCGCAGCGTCCAGGGGACTGGACGTGGAACTGAACGCCCTTGCAGGCTCGCAGAAGGGCTGCCTCTTCACCTTCGTCGCCGCCAACGGTTTCGCGCAGGACGTCTCGAAGGTCTCCTTCGAATTCGTCATCTTCAACGACAAGGGCACGGTCGAGCGCCTGGCGCTGCTCGATTTCCGCGACCTGCCGGCGGGCAAGTCCAAGGTGCGCCAGTTCGACGTGCCGGGCATCAAGTGCGAGACGGTGAAGAACCTCCTGATCAACGACGCGCCGGTCTGCGAGGGCGAGGGCATCGAGAAGGGGCGCTGCATGGACGGCATCGTGACGCGCAGCAAGGCAACGGCCGGCCTCGAAGGTTGAGTATCGGGTAACGCGGCGCATGAGGTGCCGCGACGCATGAAACGGAATGACGGGTGATATCATGTCTGGAAGCAAGTGGCTCTGGCTCGGCGCGGGGACCCTTTCCCTGCTGGCGCATGCCACCGCGGCCGCGATCCTCACCATGGCGCCTGCGCCGGAGGAAGATCAGGCGCTGATCGCCGGCGGTGTCGTCGCGGAAGTGGCCATGCTCGGCAACGGCGCCTTCGAGGCGGTGGAATCCGGCAATCCCGAAGACACGATCACGCCCGAGACGATCCAGCCCGACGTTACCGAGCCGGTGCCGCAGGAAGTGGCGGAAATCCAGCCGACCGAAATCGAGCCGGAAGTGACCGAGGTGATGACGCCGACGGATCCGATCACCTCCGAGCCGGTCGAGGAACTCGTCGTGCCGTCGTCCGAAGTGGAGATCGCCGCGATTCCGGTTCCGGAAATCAAGCCGGAGATCCAGCCGGACGAAGAGATCAAGCCGGTTCCGGAAGTGAAGAAGGAAGAGCCGGTCAAGAAGGTCGAGCGCAAGAAGCCGAAGGAAAAGCCGGTCCGCAAGGCCGGCGAGAAGGGCAAGGCGAAGCAGAACGCCACCCGTGGCGAGGTCGACGGCTCGGTGGACGTGAAGTCCGCGGCGGTCGGCGGCCAGAAGAAGGGCAATTCGTCGGTGGCCGGCAACGCGGCCGTCACGAACTATCCGGGCAAGGTGCGCAACAAGATCAACCGCGCCAAGCGGCGCGTCTCGGGCGGCGACCGCGGTAGCGTGGTGGTGAGCTTCACCGTCAGCGCCAGCGGGGCGGCGAGCGGCATCCGCGTCGCGCGCAGCTCGGGCATCGCGGCGCTCGACAGGGCGGCGGTCGATTCGGTGCAGCGCGCGGCGCCCTTCGCCAAGATTCCCGAGGCTGCCGGAAAATCCTCCTGGGCCTTCAACGTGCCGATCGTCTTCAACTGAGGCGCGCATTCCCGTCGTGATCCATCCGGCGGGGATTTTTTGCACGAAAATATGACTTTCATAGTCATGTTTATACTTTACTCTGAAAATCAAGTTTTGTAGGTTGCCCCTCGAACTGAGGCTCCGCCGACGCGGAGTGCCAAAGGGGACCATGCATGAACTATGTGACTGCAGGCCGCGCCGAAGCGGTCTTGAAATCGATGATCGCCGAGCGTGACCGGCGCATTGCGGACCTGGAGCGCCAGGTCGCAGCACTCAAGAAGCAGATTGCGACACCGCAGGAGACGACGGCGGCGGTCGCGCCGGCCGCGGCCCCGCGGGTCGAGATACGGGCGCCGCAGGCGCCCCGCAGCGTGGAAGTCACCAAGATCAAGCGCCGGACCGGCGAAGCGGAGAGGAAGGCGATGCGCGAGAAGCACAGGCAGCAGCAGGCCCGCCAGCAGACGGAAACGGCTGACAAGGCGGATGGCAAGGCGGGCCTCGAGGGGCGCAGCTTCCTCTATGTCGGCGGCCGGGACTGCCAGGTGGCGCATCTGCGCCAGATCGCCAGTTCCTATGGCGCCAACCTCATCCACCATGACGGCGGCCTGCGCGAGGCGGTTTCCCGCATCGACAACGTCCTGCCCTCGGTCGACTGCGTCTTCTGCCCCATCGACTGTATCAGCCATGATGCCTGCATCCGCGTGAAGACGGGCTGCAAGAAGTGGGAGAAGGCCTTCGTGCCGCTGCGCAACGGCAGCAAATCCTCCTTCGAGCGCGCCCTGCAGAGCATGAGCCAGGGAGAGACCACCCAGTGAATGAAGAAAGACCCGACGCCTTCATGATGATCGGCCTGCACAAGCTGGCCGCCCAGAACGGCGACGGCCTTGTGCCGGAACTCTATGCCCTCCTGACGCGCCGGGCGGATATGCTGGAAAGCGAGAATGTCACGGAATTCCCGCTGGCAAGCGCCCGCCCGCCGGCGCGCACTGCAAGCTTCGAGGGCACGCCGGCTCTTGAAGCGCGCAACGACAATGTCGTAGCCTTCCCGCAGCCGCGCCGCCTGCGGCGGGATTCGCTCTGACAGGACGCCTTTCCGGCAAACGTGCAAAGTGGCTTGCATCCGGGATCGCGGTCGAAAAGGATAGGTCTTTCCATGTTCTTTGCCATGAACCGCTTCCGGATCGCCATCGGTCACGAAGAGGCCTTCGAGGCTATCTGGAAGGGGCGCGATTCGAGCCTTGACGAGATGCCGGGCTTCCAGTCCTTCCATCTCCTCAGGGGCGACACCAATGCGGAAGAGGGCTTCACCCTCTTCGCCTCCCATTCGGTCTGGTCGAGCAAGGACGACTTCATCGCCTGGACCAAATCGGAAAACTTCCGGCAGGCGCACAAGAACGCCGCGGCCGACAAGGGCATCTATCTCGGCCCGCCGAAATTCGAAGGCTTCAGCGTCGTCGAGGGCGCATGAGCGGGATCGATGATCCCGACCGCATCGAGGTGCTGCCGGTCCTGCCGTCGCTCGATATCGACGAGACACGGGGCTTCTACACGACGCTGCTGGGCTTCGGCGAGGTCGTGTACCGGGCGGACGACTACCTGATCGTCCGACGCCCCGGCATGGAGCTGCATTTCTGGCGCACCGACGACCGGACGCTCTGCGAGCGCACCTCCGTCTATTTGCGCGGCGGCGGCATTGGCGAGCTTCATCGCGAGTTCAGCGCCCGGAATGTGCCGACGCTGTCGGCGATGACGGTGCGGCCGTGGAACATGGAAGAGTTCCACATCCACGATCCGCACGGCAATCTCCTGCGTTTCGGGCGCATTCCGAAGCGCTGATCTCAGTGTTCCCTGCGCGGCGGCAGGAAGGCGCCGAGCGCCACCGCCAGCCACCCTGCCATCATGGTGACGCCGCCGGTCGGGGCGGACATGGGAAAGAGACCGTGCCCTGCGAAATGACGCAGGACGAGATCGCCGGCAAAGAGCGCGGTGCCGAGCGCAAGCAGCAGGGACGCAAGCGCCGCCGTGCGCAGGCCTGGCCAGGCGGCATGAAGCGCCACCAGCGCCGGGGCATGGGCAAGGCACATGGCGGAGGCGCCGGCCATCAGGCGCGGATCGCTGCCATGCGAGGCTGCGGCGGCGGTGATGACGCCTGTCAGCCCCATCAGGCCGGCAACGAGGAGGCTCGCGGAGCGGAGCGAAAACGACATCGGGCTATTCCTGGTTCTGCATGTGATGGGCGAGCCGCGTGACGGGCTCCAGGATGATGGCGCGCAGGCCTTCGCTCGGCACGGTCTCCTCCAGCGCGCGGATGAAACAGAGCAGCCATTCGTCGCGCTCGGCCGGGCCGATCGGCGCCACGAAATGGCGGCGGCGCAGCATGGGATGGCCGCGCTTTTCCGTGTAGAGCGGCGGCCCGCCGAGCCATCCCGTCAGGTATTCGTAGAGTTTTTCCTCGCTGCCGGAAAGGTCCGGCGGGTGGATCGCGCGGCAGCGCGCGGCTTCCGGCAATGTGTCCATCAGCACGTAGAAGCGGTGCGTCAGCGCCCTGACGGCCGTATCGCCGCCGATCGCCTCGTAAAGGGTGATCGTCTCGCCCTGACGCTGCTGGTTGTCGGTCGTGTCCGTCATGGGTCTCTCCCGTTTCCCCGGTCTTACCGCCCGCATCCGCGGCAGGCAATGCCGGCTATTCGCCTGCGACGAAGCGCGCCGTCCCCCGCATTTTCAGCGTGATTGACAAGAAACCGTCTAGACGGTATGTTTATGGTATGAGCAAGGCCCACCACCGCAAGAAGCACCCGGAAGCCGTCCGCCAGCAATTGCTGGAGGTCGCGGCGAAACTGTCGCTGGAGAAGGGGCCGGCGAGCGTGACGCTCGACGCGGTCTCCCAGGCGGCGGGTGTCAGCAAGGGTGGCCTTTTGCACCATTTCCCGAACAAGCTGTCGCTGCTCGACGGCCTGTTCACCGATCTGACGGACAAGTTCGACCGGGCGATCGCCGACAGGATGCGGGACGACCCGGAGCCGAAGGGCCGCTTTACCCGCGCCTATATCTCGGTCTTCTTCCTGCCGGAGGGGCTGGCCGACGGCGAGAAGTGGAAGGTGCTGACCGTCGCGCTCATTTCCGAGCCGCACCTGCGCGAGCGCTGGCGACAATGGGTGGAGCGATACCTTGCGGAAAATGTCGGCACGGATTCCGCGCTCGACGCCATGCTGGTGCGCTACGCCGTGGACGGTCTCTGGCTTGCCGATCTTCTCGGCTCGCCGACCATGGATGCGCCAACCCGCGCCGCCATGCTGGACCGGCTCTTGGCGCTGACGCGCTCCTGATCCCCGATACGATTTGCGCCCGCGGGCGCCAGAGAAACGCCATGAACCTCACCTCCGTCTACGCCGCCCTCGTCGTCGCCATCGTCTTCGAAGTGCTGGGCACCTCGGCCATGCAGGCCGCGCAGCATTTCACGCGGGTCGTGCCGACCGCCATGATGGTGGTCTGCTACGCCATCGCCTTCTTCTTCCTGTCCTGGAGCCTGCGCTATGTGCCGGTCGGCATCACCTATGCCATCTGGAGCGGGCTCGGCATCGTGCTGATCTCGTTCGTCGGCTATTTCGTCTTCGGCCAGAAGCTCGATCTTGCCGCCGTTCTCGGCCTCGGCCTCATCATTGCCGGCGTGCTTGTGCTGAACCTTTTCTCCAAATCGACATTCCACTGAAAGACGACGGGAATCGACAAGACCCCCGCTTGCCAAGAATCGGGTCTGTCTCTATCGGTTCCGCCGAATTGAAAGCGGTTTCAATTTTTGGCTCAGAGGAACGGCACATGGCAATACGCACCATCGTATGGGGTGAGAACATCCACGAGCAGACCAACGAGATCGTGCGTTCGATCTATCCGCACGGCATGCACACCACCATTGCCGAAGCGCTGAACCGGGACCCGGCGATCAGCGCCGGCACGGCGACGCTGCAGGAAGCCGAGCACGGCCTTGCCGAGGCGCGGCTTGCCGAGACGGATGTGCTCGTCTGGTGGGGGCACAAGGACCATGGCGCCGTCAGCGATGACGTCGTCGAGCGCGTGGCGAGACGGGTCTGGGAAGGCATGGGCCTCATCGTCCTCCATTCCGGCCATTTCTCGAAGATCTTCAAGCGGCTGATGGGCACGCCCTGTGCCCTGAAATGGCGGGAGGCCGGCGAGCGCGAGCGCCTCTGGGTCATCAATCCGCGCCATCCGATCGCCGAGGGTCTCGGCGAGAACTTCGTGCTGGAAAACGAGGAGATGTATGGCGAGCAGTTCTCCGTGCCGGAGCCGCTGGAGACGGTGTTCATCTCCTGGTTCGCCGGCGGCGAGGTTTTCCGGTCCGGCATGACCTGGCGCCGCGGCGCCGGCAACATCTTCTATTTCCGCCCGGGCCACGAGACCTATCCGACCTATCACGATGCCACCGTGCAGAAGGTGCTCGCCAATGGCGTGAAATGGGCCTTCAACCCGCAGGGCACCTACACGGCGATCCATGACGCACCGAACGTGCCGGTCGAAAAGGCGCTGGAGCCGATCGTCGAGCGCGGCCCAAAACTGCATGAAGCCGGCGAAGCCGGATATCGCTGAGGAAACAATGCGCCTGCTCGTTCTTGGAACCGGCGGCATGGCCAATACCCATGCCCAGCACTTTGCCGCGATCGATGGCGTCGACCTGGTCGGCGCCGTCGATGTGGACCCCCTGCGCGCCAAGGCCTTTGCCGACACGCACGGCATTCCCAACGTCTTCACCTCGCTGGAGGACGCCATCGCCTGGAACGGCTTCGATGCCGCCACCAACGTGACGCCCGACCGCGCCCATCACCCGACCACCCTGGCGCTGCTCGCGGCGGGCAAGCATGTGATGTGCGAGAAGCCGCTGGCGGAAAACTATGCCAAGGCGGACGAGATGGCGCGCGCCGCCGAGGCCTCGGGTCTCGTCACCATGGTGAACCTCACCTACCGCAACGTGGCGCCCCTGCAGAAGGCGCGGGCGATGGTGCTGGCCGGCGAACTCGGCCATGTGCGCCATGTCGAGGCCTCCTACCTGCAAAGCTGGCTCGTCTCCAAGGCCTGGGGTAACTGGGCGACGGAAAGCCAGTGGCTCTGGCGGCTTTCCACCCGGCACGGCTCGAACGGCGTGCTCGGGGATGTCGGCATCCACATCCTCGATTTCGCCAGCTATGGCGCGGCGAGCGATGTGGAGCATGTCTTCGCGCGGCTGCGGGCCTTCGACAAGGCGCCGGACAACCGGATCGGCGAATACGACCTCGACGCCAATGACAGCTTCACCATGACCGTCGATTTTTCCAACGGCGCGCTCGGCGTCATCCATGCGAGCCGCTGGGCGACCGGCCACCTCAACGAGCTGCGCCTGCGCATGCATGGCGACAGGGGCGCCCTGGAGGTCATCCACACACCCGCAGGGTCGCGCCTGCGCGGGTGCCTCGGGGAGGATGTCGAGCAGGCCGTCTGGCGCGAGCTCGATGCCGGCACCGTGCCGACCAACTACGAGCGCTTCGCCGCCGCCGTGATGGCGGGCCGGCAGGTCGAGCCCGGCTTCCGCCATGCGGCCGAGCTGCAGAAGGTTCTGGACCTTGCGATCGAGACCGAAAGGGAACGCCGCGAGTTGAAGGTCTGACCTCAGGCCGGGGCGGGGCCGGTCGAGCCGCGAATGCGGAAATCGACGGGCCAGATCTCCTGCAGCGCCTCCGGCGCCTCGCCCTGCAACAGCCGCAGGACCATGTCGCCGATGCGTTCGCCCGCCGCGCGGATCGGCGATTGCGTCGTCGTGACGGATGGCACGAGGTTGTCCGGGCTGAGATAGGGGAAGACGTCGTCATGCGCGATGAGCGAGACATCCGCACCCACGGCAAGCCCCGCAATGCGGATCGCCCGCATGGCGCCCAGCGCCGACATCATCGAACCGGCAATGACCGCCGTCGGCGGCGCGGGGAGGGCGAGGAAAGCCTGCATTAGCCGGAAGCCGGTCTCGTCCGTGAATTCGCCATGGCCGACAAGGGCCGGATCGAGGATGAGGCCGCGTGCCTCGAGCGTCGTCCGGTACCCGCTGCTCCGGTCCTGCGCATAGGTGCTGGTCGTGTCGCCGTTGATGAGCGCGATGCGCCGGTGGCCGAGATCGGCAAGATAGCCCGCCGCCGTCTCGATCGCCCCGAAATTGTCGATGTCGAGAAAGGCGAAGGAGCGTTCCGCCGTGCTGCGCCCGTGCACGATGAAGGGTAGCGCCAAGGTCTGCAAAAGAGCGATGCGGGCATCCGCGCAGGCCGGCGTGTGGACGACCACCGCGTCCACCCGCTTGCTGGCGGCCAGCCGGCGATAGGCGGCGGCCTCTTCCGCCTCCGTCTCGACGGTCGATACGAGAATGTCGATGCCGTCCTCCTGCAGCCGGGTCGAGAGCCCGCCCATGAATTCACTGGAATGCGGCCCGAAGCGCCCGCCGCCCTGGAAGACCATGCCGATCGCGCCGGCCCGGCCGGTCGCCAGTCGCTGCGCGCTGATGTTCGGCCGGTAGCCGAGCTTTTCCGCCGCTTCCAGCACGCGTCGCCGTGTCTCGGGCCGCACCTCCGGATAGCCGCTCATCGCCCGGCTGACGGTGGTCTGCGAAAGGCCGATGCGGGCCGCAAATTCCTTGAGGTTCATCCTTCGTCCCTGGGCGCGGCCGGTCTGTTCCGGGCCTTTATGGCCCCTCCGGCACGCGGCGGCAAGCTGGGGCTTATATCCCGGTGAAGCCGGACCTTGCACGCCGACCGTCCGCTATGGTTGTGGGGTTGGGCTTGAATTCCCAGAATGACACGCTAAAGTGAAAATATTAACGACAGGGTTGTGGCGGGGCGAGCGTCACTCCAGGATTTTGATGTTTCCGTGATGGCGGCCGAGGCGGCCATTGCACTTCTTTCCGGGCGGGACGGTCCGGAAGACATTTGGCGATGATTTTCGGGGGAATGTCATGCAGGCGGGCTCGGACTTGCCGGCTGCAACGGGTTCGTCTGCGCGATTGGATCTGCAGCCTCAAAATCTCGGTGCACAGAATCTCGGCACACCCGCGCGTGGGTGGCTCTGGCGGACGCGGCGGGCGCGGGTCCGGGGACGTACGGGCGCGCCGCTCGTCTATTCCAGGGGGGAGAGCGGTCGCCGCCCGTCCTACCTGCGCGTCCTGGAGCGGCTTTTCGGCGCGCGCCGGGCCGGTTTGCGCGCCGTGCTTCTGTCGCGTGCGCCCGTTCTGTTCCTGATGGTGGAGGAGGCCTTCCTGCTCTATGTCGCGGTCAGCCTGCTGCGGGCCCTCACCGGGCGGCGGACGGCGGGCCTGCTGTTGCGGCCGATGCCGCTGTCGGTCTCGTCCCGCCGGTCCTGTCGCTGGAAACGCGCCGTCCTCCGGTGGCTGAAGCGTTTCCGCGCCATCCATACATTGACCATCCTTCCCTTCAGCGTGTTCCCTGCCTTTTCCACGATCGCGAAAGGCTGGATCTACGATTTCCAGCTCTGGGACCTGACGGACGAGGAGCGGGAGGCGGTGGAACTGCTGCGCAGCGAGCGGCAGCCGGGTGCGCGCCTGGTTCTGACGGCGATCGGCACGCAGAGCCGACGCAAGGGTTTCGACCTTTTCACCGACAGTTATGTGCGCGTTGCCGCCCTCAGGACGCGCTTCCAGTTCATTTCCTGCGGCAGGATCGAGCAGGCTGTCGACGACTA
Organism: Shinella sp. WSC3-e; assembly: GCF_945994535.1. NCBI lineage: Bacteria > Pseudomonadati > Pseudomonadota > Alphaproteobacteria > Hyphomicrobiales > Rhizobiaceae > Shinella > Shinella sp. WSC3-e. The sequence continues at coordinate 2,644,661 of NZ_OZ000530.1, read as the reverse complement.
TGCGGCGGCCTTCCGCGAGGCGGGCGGCGTTGCGGTGAACCGCAGCGTCTCGGATGCCGAACTGCTCGGAGCCTATGCCGCGAGCGATGCGATCTGGTGCTTCTATCCGCCCATCGGCGACCACGCCTCGGGCGTTCTCGGTCGGGCCGCGCAGCTCGGCATCCCGGCCGTCGTGCGCTACGGTTCCGTTGCCCATCGCCTGTGCATCGTCGAGAACATCCCGCATGTGCCGATGATGGCGGACGGGATCGCGGAGCGGCTGGCCGGCCCGCTGCCGCCGAGGGACGAAGCCCGCGGCCGCCTGGCCGCCGACCGGTTCGCCCGGCAGAGCGAGGCCACGCTGCGCGCCGCCCTCGGCCTTGCGGGCACGGACCCGCCGGCGCAGCCGCAAGCCTGACCCACAGGCGACGGCGAGCGAGGTTTTCGACTGCGGACGCGTCCGTCGGAAGAGATCACATGGACACCCTTCTCGGCGAGGGCAAGACGCACCGGCCGATGGAGCTGGTGCCGATATCGACTGACAAGGGTAGACTTCTGTAGCGTGTCGTCAATTGCAGGGCTTCAGCAGGCAATGCCCCGCAGAACGACGGCAAATACTACAGGTCGGCGCCCGGGATCGCCTGCATGAGCTGGCGCGAATAGGCTTCCTGCGGGTTGTGGAAGATCTGCATCGGCGTGCCGGCCTCGACCACGCGGCCACGGTTCATCACGATCACCTGGTCGCAGATCTGGCTGGCGACGCGCAGGTCATGGGTGATGAAGATCATGGCGAGGTGCTTTTCCGCCTGCACCTCGGCGAGCAGTTGCAGGATCTGCGCCTGGATGGAGACGTCGAGCGCCGAGACGGCCTCGTCGGCGACGATGATCTGCGGATCGAACATCAGGGCACGCGCTATGCCGACGCGCTGGCGCTGGCCGCCGGAGAACTCGTGCGGATAGCGCTCGAAGGCGGCGGCGCCGAGCCCGACACGCTCCAGCAGGCCGAGCGCCCGGCGATGGGCCTCCTTCCGGTCGAGCCCATGGGCGACCGGACCCACCGTCAGGGACGTGCCGATGGTAAGGCGCGGATTGAGCGAGGCGAAGGGATCCTGGAAGATCATCTGGATGCGGGGCCGGAGCTGACGGAACGCGGCCTCGCCCATCGGCCTTATGTCGCGACCGCCGAGCAGGATTTCGCCGGCATCCGCCTCCACGAGCTTCATGAGCACCTTGCCCATCGAGGACTTCCCGGATCCGCTTTCCCCGACGACGCCCAGCGTCTCGCCGCGGTGAAGCGTGAAGGAGACGTCCTCGACGGCCGGAACGACCCGCACCTTGCCGAAAAGGCCGGCATGGCTGCGATAGGTCTTGCTGAGGCCGCGCACCTCCAGAACGGTTTCGCCCGCCTTCACCTCGTTCTCCGCCTCACGCAGGCGGGGTACCGCGGCGATCAGCCGGCGTGTGTAGGGATGCTGCGGATCGCGCAGCACCGCATCGGCGGTGCCTTCCTCCACCACATGCCCTTTTTCCATCACCACGACCCGGTCGGCGATGTCGGCCACCACGCCGAAGTCGTGGGTGATGAACATGACGCTCGTGTTCTTCTTCGCCTGCAGCCGACGGATCAGGTCGAGGATCTGCGCCTGGATGGTCACGTCGAGCGCCGTCGTCGGTTCATCGGCGATCAGGATGTCGGGATCGAGGGCCAGCGCGATGGCGATCATCACGCGCTGACGCTGGCCGCCGGAAAGACGGAAGGGATATTGCTTGCGGATCAGCGGGGGATCGGGAAGCCCGACCTCGGTGACGAGCTCCAGCACGCGACGTTCCCGCTCGGCGCGGTTCGTCACGCCGTGGGCGACGAAAACCTCGTCGATCTGCTCCTCGATGGTCATCAGCGGATTGAGCGCCGAAAGCGGATCCTGGAAGATCATCGAGATCGCCTTGCCGCGCAGTTGGCGGCGCTCTGCCTCCGGCATGGCGATGAGGTCGCGCCCCTTGTAGAGGATTTCCCCGCCTGTCACCCGCATGGCGGGCGGCAGCAGGCCCATGACCGTGCTGGCGGTCACCGACTTGCCGGAGCCGCTTTCGCCGACGACGCAGAGAATCTCGCCCTGCCTGAGATCGAGCGAGACGCCCTCCACCGCATGACTGCGTTCCATGTTCCGCGGAAGGCTCACGTCGAGCGAGCGGACTGCGAGAATCGTTCCGGCCGGATTGCGGTGAAGGTCTGTCATGGGGCTCCCCTTCGTTAGGCGGGTCAGGGCTTGGGTACGACCATCGCGAATTTGCGGAAGGGGGTGAGCACGTCCAGCCAGGCTGTCTCTCCCTTCGGAACGACCACGATCGTACCCGGCCCGATGCGCCGTTTCTCACCGTCGCCGATGCGGCAATCGGCTTCGCCCTCGATCACCACGAAGGTCTCCTCCAGCGCGCGGGCGGGGTAGGGATAGATGCCGGGCTCGGCGATCCAGACGGCAGCCTTGACCGCAGCCGCGCTGTCGCCCTCGTCCTCCCAGATCATGCGCCGATAGGATTGCGCGCCGTTTTCCGCCACGGCCGCCTCAGTGCGGCCGGTATCGTCTTTCACGTTCCAGTAGATCGACATGGTTCGTCCTCCTTCTCAAGAATGCGGCGGCAGCTCCACGCCGCCCCGCTTGCTCATGAAATTGTCGACCGCGCGCATCTCGCGCAGCTTGTAGCTCGGGCCGTAGTCCATCCACCACGGCGCACGATGCAGGGGCTCGACCTTGAGGTCGAGATCCTGTTCCGGCGTGCCGATCGCCCAGTCCGCAAGGATGCCGCCGAGCATGGTGCCTGTCGGCACGCCCCGGCCGGAAAGGCCGGTGAGGGCCACGACGCCCGGCGCAAGGCCGTAGAGCCGGGGAACGGTGCGGTACTGCATGTCCAGCTCGCCGAACCAGAAGTAGTCCCAGCGCACCGCCTCGGTCAGCTGCGGGTGCAGCCATTTCAGCCGGTCGGTCATGACCGTCTTCGAATAGGCGATGTCGCGGCCGCGCGGCCCCCTGAGGAACATGGAGGCGACGATGCGGTTGTCGGCGGTCCATTTGTAGCAGTAGAAGTCGCCGCGTCCGTCGATCATGGTCGTGTTCTGCGGCAGCACCGTTTCGCGGGCACGATCGGACAGCGGATTGGTGGCGCAGACATAGACCGGCATGATGCGGTAGCTCTTGTCGAGATCGGGCCAGCCCTCCACCGTATAGGCGCCGGTGGCGAAGATGACCTTGTCTGCGATGACATGGCCCGCTTCGCCGACCACCTTCCACTTGCCGCCGGTCTTCTCGCAGCGTTTCGCCGGCGACCGGGTATAGAGCGTGGCGCCCTCGCTGATCGCCGCCGCCGCAAGGCCGCGGGCATATTTCAGCGGGTGGATGTGTGCGCCTTCCTCGTGCAGCCAGCCGCCGTAAAGGCGCGGGCTGCCGGTGATGCGCGTTATCTCGTCCCGGTCGAGCATGCGGGTGCGCGCGCCCACGGCGTTGTAGCTTTCGGTCTTGTGTTCGAGGGGCGGCAGGTGGCCGGGGCGCATCGCGCCGATGACGAGGCCGTTCTGCACCCATTCGCAGTCGATGCCGTAGTGCTGGATATAGTCCGCGGCGCGATCGGCGGCGCGCGTCTGGCGGTGGATGAGGCGTTCCGCCCAGGGCTGGCCGAGAAGCGAACGGATCTTGTCCAGCGAATAGTAGGAGAAGGTGGGGCTGCAATGGCCGGCATTACGGCCCGATCCGCCATAGCCGGCTTCCTCGCGCTCGAGGATGGCGACCGAAACGCCCTTGCGCCGAAGCTCTATGGCGGTGGTGAGCCCCGTATAGCCGGCCCCGACGATGCAGACGTCGACGACCTTCTCGCCGGCAAGCCGTTCGGTTTCCGGCGGTGGCGGCGCGGAAGCGAACCAGTAGGATTGGTCGAAGGGGGAAAACTTGGTCATCCTGTCACCCATTGTGTGAACGAACGTCGAGGGCGTCGCGCAGGCCGTCGCCGATGAAGTTGAAACCCGTGACGGCGATGGTGATGGCAAGGCCGGGCACGATGGCGAGCCAAGGAGCGGCCGCCAGATACTGCTGCGCGCCGTTGAGCATGTTGCCCCAGCTCGGCAGCGGCGGCTGGATGCCGTAGCCGAGGAAGGAGATATAGGCCTCCATCAGGATCGACCGCGCCACGGTCAGCGTTGCCGCGACGACGATCGGCCCCATCACGTTCGGCAGGATCTCGCGGAACATGATCCAGCCGTTCGACAGGCCCAGCATGCGCGCGGCCATGACGAATTCCCGCTCGCGCAACGACTTGACCTCCGCCTCCACGATGCGTGCCACCTCCATCCAGCTCGTGAAGGCGATGATGAGCGTGATCGTCATCGGGCTCGGCTTGATGAAGGCGGCGAGCGTCAGCAGCAGGAAGACCGAGGGGAAGGACAAGAAGGCATCGACGAGGCGCATCAGGACCGTTCCCGTCCAGCCGCCGCGATAGCCGGCGACGACGCCGACCACCGTGCCGATGACCGTGGAGATCACCATGGCGAGGAAACCGACCGTCATGGAAACCTGCCCGGCATGGAACAGCCGCGCGGCGATATCGCGGCCAAGCGGGTCCGTTCCGAAGATATGGGCGCCCGTCAGGGGCGGCGCGAAACGGGCGCGCAGGTCGATATAGAGCTCGTCGAAGGGCAGAAGATGCGGTCCGAGGAAGCAGGCGACCGTCAATCCGAGCACCATGAACAGGCCGAGCAGTGCCAGCGGGTTGCGCGCGAAGCGGCGGACGGCACGATTGTCGCGAAAGCGGCGGCGGAGAGTGGGGGATGAAGAAGCGGCTGTCATTTTCACGCCTCCTATTCAAGACGAATGCGCGGATCGACGAAGGCGACCAGCAGATCGGCGAGGAGATTGCCGATAAGAACGAGGATGGCCGAGAACATGAGGAGCCCCATCACGACCGGATAATCGTTGTAGCCGAGGCTATCGAGGAAGAGCCGCCCCATGCCGGGCCATGTGAAGACCGTCTCCGTCACGAGTGCGCCGCCAAGCAGCGTCGGCAATTGCATGCCGGCGAGGGTGATCATCGGCAGAAGGGCGTTGCCGACGATATGCTTCATGAGGATGCGGCGCGGCGGCAGGCCCTTGGCGCGGGCGGTGCGTACGAAATCCTGGTTGATGACCTCCAGCGTGGCCGTCCGCATGTAGCGGGCCCAGATCGCCACGTTGACGAGCGCGAGCACGCAGGCGGGCATCACCAGATGCACGAGGATGTCCGAAAAGGAACCGTCGCCGACGGTGTACATGTTGCCCGCCGGCAGCCAGCCCAGCCTCAGCGAGAAAAGGAAGATCGCCACCAGACCCACCCAGAAGGTCGGGATCGAGAGGGCGACGAAGCACGCGACCGTCATCGCGTAGTCGAAGGCGGAGCCCTGCCGGATCGCGCTGCGGATGCCGATCCAGCCCCCGATCAGCATCGACAGGAAGGTCGAAGCTCCCATGAGCAGCAGTGTGGCGAAGAGATGGCTGTTGATCACCTCCAGGACGGGGCGGTTGTCGCGAAAGCTCCGGCCCCAGTCGCCCTGCACCAGCTTCCACAGCCAGTCGAGATATTGCACCGGCAGCGGCCTGTTGAGTCCCATCTGCTCGGCGATGCGGTCCAGCGCCTCCTTCGTCATGCCGGGTGTCAGCGCGAATTGCGAGAGCGGGCCGCCGGGGGCGAGGTTGAGCACCATGAAGCCGATGAGCGAGACGAGCAGCAGGAGGACGATGCTCTGCCAAAGCCTGCCGATCAGAAATCGGGCCATTTTCCGGTTCCTTGCAGTGAATGCGGGCCCTGGGCGAGATGGACGTCCTTGCTGCAGGGCGGTGCAGACCGGGGTGGGGACACCCACCCCGGATCCGGTGGAAACGGACGTTACGCCCAGCGCCAGCTGCGCACGTTCCAGGTGTCGATGCGGTTGTTGATGTTCGCTTCGACGCCCTGGATGCCGGTCTTGTAGCCGCGGATGTTGGCGTACTGGAAGATCGGCAGGAACGGCAGGTCTTGCCGCATGATCTCCTGGATGCGCTGGTAGATCGGCAGCCGTTCTTCGGGGCTGACGAGCGCGCCGCCCTTCTTGAGCAGCTCGTCCACCTCGGGGTTCTCGTAGACCCAGGTGTTCTGGCCGTTGCCGCCCTTGGCCGGGGAGGAGGTCGAGAGGAAGTAGTCGGACGTGTCCGGGTCGGGACCGGTCAGGCAACTGAGGCCCGCCAGCGCCATGTCGAACTGCGAGAGCATCCAGTGGTCGCCCCACATGACGGCCGGCGGCAGGTTGCCGATCTGCATGTCGACGCCGATCTCGCGGAAGGACTGCTGGAGGAACTGCTGCGCCTGCTCGCGCAGATGGTTGCCCGAGGTCGTCGAGCAGGTAAAGGCAAGCCGGACGCCGTCCTTTTCGCGAATGCCGTCCGAACCCGGCTTCCAGCCGGCCTCGTCGAGCAGCGCCCGCGCCTTGTCGAGGTTGTATTCCTGCACCGGCAGGTTGGCGTTGTAGTAGTAGGATTCGCGCGGCATGTAGCTTTCGGTCGCCTGCGGCACGCCGTAGTAGAGCGCATCGATGATCGTCTGCTTGTCCACGGCGTAATAGAGCGCCTCCCGCACGGCGCGCTCCTTGAACTGCGGCCGCTGGAGATTGAAGCTGAGGCCTTCGAAGAACGGTGCCCCGAAGACCTCCACCACGCGGTCGGGCAGGGTCTTCGCCTCCTCGTAGTTGTCGGGCGAGATCCACTGCAGCGCCAGCACGTCGATGTCGCCGGTCTTGAGCTGCGTATAGAGCACGGTGATATCGGGAATGTATTTCAGCACGAGCCGTTCGAGATAGGGCCCGTCGCCGAAGTAGCCGGGATTGGCCTCCAGCTCGATATGGTCGCCCGCCACGCGCTGCTTCCACTTGTAGGCGCCAGTGCCGATCGGGGCGTTGTTGAAAGGCGCATTGTTCGGGTCGGCGCCCTCGAAGCCGTGCTTGGGCACGATGAAGGTCGAGGCGAGGATCGCGGTATAGGGTGCAAACGCGCTTTCCATGCGCCAGCTGATTTCCGTCGGCGAGACGACGGTTATGTCGCGCACGAGGCTGTGGCCCGTGCGGCGCCAGCTGCGGAAATCCGGATTGACCAGCAGCTCGAGCGTGAACTTCACGTCCTCGGCCGTGAACGGCGTGCCGTCATGCCATGTCACATCGTCGCGCAGCGTCACCTTCCAGGTCAGGCCATCGGCGGAAACACCGCCATTTTCCACCGTCGGCACTTCCTTGGCGAGCAGCGGATAGAAATTGCCCTTGGCATCGACGTCGAACAGCGGATCGAAGATCGCGAAATGCACGCCCTCGTCGACCTCGATATGCAGGAGATGCGGATTGAAGACCGTCGGCTCCTGCGAGAAGCCGACGACGATCTGCCCCTTCGGCGTATCTTGGGCCCTTGCCGCTCCCATGCCGAGAACGGAGGGGGCCATGACGGCGAGACCGGCGGCGCCGAAGAACTTCAGGCTCTGGCGGCGGGTAAACTGGAAATCCCTTTCAGACATGTCATTCTCCCGGTGGTGTGAATGTTGACGTTCCCTTGTCGGCCGTTCCGGCTTCTTGTTGGTTCAGTATCCGGCGAGCAGTTCGATCTTCGAACCGTCGACGAAGCGCTCGATCCTGAATTCCCTGGGGTCCACGACGGGCTTGCGCCCGAGCACGAGATCGGCTGCGAGCCGGCCCGCGCCGGGGCCGATGCCGAAGCCATGGCCGGAAAAGCCCGTCGCGATGAAGAAGCCCGGAATTGCCGCCACGCCCGAAATGACGGGGATGGCGTCGGGCGTGGCGTCGATATAGCCGGCCCAGCGCTGCGCGACCTTTGCCGAGGCGAGAGCCGGGAAGGCCCTGCGCGCCGAGGCCATGGCCATGTCGGCCAGCTTGCGGCTGGGCTTGGGGTCGAGCACGCGGCAATATTCGAAGGGGCTCGGCTCGTCGAGATCCCAGCGACGGGGCATGCGCGCCTCGTCGAAGAAGCGCCAGCCGGCCCGCAGCATCAGCGAGCGCCACTCCGCGCGCAATGCCGGCACGAAGTCGCGCGCATAGCAGAAGGACGCCGGCACGATGTCGACGATGTTGCCGAGGCCCGAGGCGATGGTGTAGCCGCCGTCCTGCCGCTTGCGGATGGCGAAGTCGCCCGCCCACATCGCCTGTTCGGGGCCGGCATCGTGCGGCTCGGTGCGCAGGACCGAGTTCTTCACCTTCAATTGCGGCAGGTGGATGCCGGCATCGAGGCTGCGGGTGAACATCTCCGACCAGGCGCCGCCCGCCAGCACCACGGCGCCGCAGCGGATCGTGCCTCGCTCGGTCACGACCGCCGAGATCGCGCCGCCGGAGGTTTCGATGCCCCGCACGGCGCATTCCGTGAGGATATGGGCGCCGCATTCGCGGGCGCGCTCGGCAATCGCGGGGGCTGCCTTCTGCGGCTCGGCCCGGCCGTCGTCGGCGCAATAGAGCGCGGCCGGCGGGCGAAGGCGCGATTGCGGAAACATCGCCGCGAAGTCCGCGCCGGTGAGCATCCGGCAATCCACGCCGAGGCCATCGAGATGCTTCAGCCATTTCTCGTAGAAGGCCTGCTCGGCCCCGTTCTCGGCATTGAAGATGATCCCGGCCCGCGCATAGCCCGTGTCCCGCCCGGTCCGCGCATTCAGGCCCTGCCAGATGCGCTGGGCTTCCAGCACCAGCGGGATTTCCCGCGGGTCGCGCCGCGCCACGCGCACCCAGCCCCAGTTGCGGCTGGACTGTTCGTGGCCGATGCCGCCTTTTTCGCACAAGGCCACGCGCTGGCCTGCCTCGGCAAGCTCCAGCGCGGTCGAAACGCCGATGATGCCGCCGCCGATGACGACCACATCGACCTCCGCAGGCAGTTCGGTGTCGCCATGGACGGGTACGACGAAGGGACCGGGCATCAGAAGAATTCCTCGGCTTGGCAGTTGACGGCGAATTCGGCAACACTCGCCTCGTTGGGCAGGTCGATCAGCATGGAGACGATGCGGGCAAGGTCTTCGGGCTTCGTCATGGCCTCGGCCGGCCGGCCCGAGAGCGAAAGCCCCATATCGGTGGCGACGAAACCGGGGCAGACCGCGGTGGCGCGGATGCCGACGTCGAAACCCGCATGGCGAATGCCGTGCGCAAGCGCCACGGCCGCGAATTTCGACATGGAATAACTTCCCGAAAGGGCCGATTTCACGCGTTTTCCGGAGAGGGAGGCGACGATGACGACACGTCCCCGTCCACTGGCACGCAAATCCTGCCAGGCGGCCCGCACAAGCCGGCGGGGCGCGAAGGCATTGACCTCCATCATCGCAGCGACCTCGTCGTCCTCGGCTTCGATGACCGATTTCGGCACCATGATGCCCGCATTGGCGACGATGCAGCCGACCGGGCCGAAGCTCGCGCGGGTTTGTGCAAGCCATCGCGCCTCTTCATTGCCGGCCGCCGCATCGTAGGCGCAGGCAAGGACGCTCTCCGCCGGCAGCGACGACGCCCAGTCCGGCATCCTGCCTCCGCGCACGCCGAGGGAAACCTTCCAGCCTTCCGAAACGAGGCGGGACGCGACCGCCGCTCCGATGCCCCGGCTCGCGCCCGAGACCATCGCCACACCCTTGCTCATTCTCCCACCTCGCGCAGCCGGTTGAAGGCTTTCCGGAATATGTTCACGACGATGTCGTGCTCTTCCCGTGTCATCAGGCCGGCGAAGAACTCGTCGGAATGCGCGACGATGAGCGTCTCGACCTTGTTCGCAAGCGCGGCCCCTTCCGGGGTCACGAAAAGCTCCTGGGCGCGCTTGTCGTCCGCCGCGCTGCGACGGGTGACGAGTTTCGCGCGCCGCAGCTCATCAACGGTTTTGACGGTGATCGACTTGTCTATGCCGAGAAGGGTGGAGATCGTGGTCGGCCGGATGCCGGCGTGGCGGGCAATCAGCAGGAGCGAGGAGATCGTGCCCTTTCGCCCCGTAAAGCCAAGGGGCGCGAGCCGGTCGTCGAGATGCCGGCTGACGGCGATCTCAAAGACGCGGACATAGAAGCTCAGCAGGCCGTCGAGCACGCCCAGATCGACCTGGGCCGCCAGTTCCTGACTTTTGCGCGTGCTCATCGACGGCAACCCCGCTGCTTTCCATGCGTGGAATTTCGAGGTCAGGCTAGACATAATGGTTGAATTATTCAACTAATTTTTTCGAACGGCTTCAGCCGGGCCGGTGGAAGGCCTCAATGTCTGCGATGCCTCTGTGATGTCGACCATTCCCCGCGCGAATACCGATCCGCCGACGATCACGAGGCGGAGACGATCGCCGATGGCCGGAAGCGCGGCATGGACGGAATGCCCGCCGCTACCGCAGCACGTTGTCGCGCGGCAGGATCGGTTCGGGCAGGTCCGCATGCCCGAGGACCGATAGCATCTCCCGCTCCACGGTGCGCTGCATCGCCTCCAGCGGCAGGGCATTGGGGTCGAGGCCGAACGGGTCCTCCAGCTGGTGGCCGAGCGCTTCGAGACCGAAGAACGTATAGGCGACGAGAAGCACCGGAAGCAGCGTCCACCAGTCCAGCGAGCCGGCCAGCGCGAAGGGCAGCATCAGGCAGAAGACCAGCGCCGTTCGGTGGAGCAGCAATGAATAGGCGAAGGGAACGGGCGTCAGCGCGATGCGCTCGCATCCCCCCTGGACCTTTGCGAGCGCCGCGAGCTGCCCCTCCAGCACCGAATAGTGGATCTCGCCGATCCGATGCTCGCGCACCAGCGCGAGACAGTGCCGGCCGATGCCGTCGAGGACGTCGTTGGTGGGGTTGGGGCTTTGGTCATCGACGTCGGTATCATGCCAGCGGCGGATGGCGGCCGGCTCGTCCTCGCCGCGGAGCCGTGCGACGAGGCCCGCCGTGAAGGCGCACAGACGATGGAGGAGGAAGCGGCGGTCGTCATCGCCAAGAGCCGCCGTCTGCCGCGCAAAGGACCGGCAGGCGATGATGAGCTCGCCCCAGAGGATCCGGCCCTCCCACCAGCGCGCATAACACGCATTGTTGCGGAAGCTCATGAAGACGGAAAGCGCGATGCCGGTCAGCGTGAAGGGAATGGCGCTGATCCTCGCGAAGATCCCGGGATGTTCCCGCGCGGCGAAGATCGCGATGACCGAGAGGACCGTCATCGCCACGAGGTGCCAGGCGATCCTCGGCAAGATGGAGCCGTTGATCGCGAAAATGATGTCTTTGAAGCTCGGTTTTGAACGCAGGATCATTGGAGTGTCGGCAAGATGGGACAGCGCGGCGGCGTGCACGCCTCTTCCCCCTTAGCAGGATGCGTGCCAGCGGCGAGGGCTGAGCAAACTCAACGGCTTGGCTGTGGCAATTGCGCGGCTTTGGACAGTTTGTCCATGGTGGCTCGGACAAATTGTCTATTGATTTCAATAGTATAACATGGTTTACTTGATTTCTGTCGCATCCGGAGAGTGTCCGCCATGGCCGATGGAAAGCCGCAATACAAGACCTACAACCATCCGGCCGGTGGATGGGGCGCCGCTGCCGCGACCGCCAAGGTGCTGATGGAGCAGAGCGTCATCACCAAGGGGTCGCGCGCGCTCCTGGCGATGAACCAGCCGGGCGGCTTCAAGTGTCCGAGCTGCGCCTTTCCGGATGCCGATTGCAAGAAGACGCTGGAATTCTGCGAGAACGGCGCCAAGGCGCTCGCCTACGAGGCGACGAAGTTCCGCGTCACGCCGGAGTTCTTCCAGAAATACACCGTCACCGAATTGATGGCGCAGTCCGACTACTGGCTGGAGATGCAGGGGCGCCTTACCGAGCCGATGCGCTACGACGGGGCGAGCGACCGGTATGTGCCGTGCAGCTGGGACGAGGCCTTCACGATGATCGGGCGGCACCTCCGGGCATTGTCGAGCCCGCACGAGGCGGAGTTCTACACGTCCGGCCGCACGCCGAACGAGGCGGCCTTCCTCTATTCGATCTTCGTGCGCGCGTTCGGCACCAACAACTTCCCAGACTGTTCCAACATGTGCCACGAGCCGACGAGCCGCGGCCTGCCGCCGGCCATCGGCGTGGGCAAGGGCACGGTCGTGCTGGAGGATTTCGAGCATGCCGAGGCGATCTTCGTCATCGGCCAGAACACCGGCACCAATTCGCCGCGCATGATGACCAACCTGGTCGAGGCCCGCAAGCGCGGCGCGCCCATCGTCGCGGTCAATCCCATGCCGGAGCGCGCGCTGATCCGCTTCACCGAACCGCAGGACGTCGTGCAGATGGCGACCTTCGGCTCGACGCCGATCGCCAGCGAGTTCGTGCATATCAGGATCGGCGGGGACCTTGCCCTCATCAAGGGCATGATGAAGGTGATGTTCGAGCGCGAGGCGGCCGGCGAAAGGGTGCTCGATGCGGATTTCATCGCGAAGCACACGGTTGGCATCGAGGCGATCCGCGCGGACGCGCTGGCGCAGGACTGGGCCGAGATCGTCCGCGTCTCGAGGCTCGACGAGGCGCAGATCCGCCGGTGCGCGGAAATCTACATCCGTTCGCGCGCCACCATCATCTGCTACGGCATGGGCCTCACCCAGCACCAGCAGGGCTCGCGCCTTCTGCAGCAGGTGTCGAACCTGCTGCTCCTGCGCGGCAACTACGGCAAGCCGGGCGCCGGCATCGCGCCGATCCGCGGCCATTCCAATGTGCAGGGCGACCGCACCGTCGGCATCGACGAAAAGCCCTCGCAGGACTATCTGGACCGCGTGCGCGACGTCTTCGGCTTCGAGCCGCCGCGCGGGCACGGGCACCATACGGTCGAATCCGTCGAGGCGATGGAGAACGGCACGGCCAAGGTCTTCATCGGCATGGGCGGCAATTTCGTCCGGGCGATCCCGGATACGGACCGGTCCTACGCCGCCATGCGCAAGCTGGCGCTGACGGTGGGCATCGCCACCAAGCTCAATCGCGGCCATCTGGTGCACGGGCGCGATGCGCTGATCCTACCGGTCGTCGCCCGCTCGGAATGGATCCGCACGGCGGCGGGCGAGCAGTTCGTCACCATCGAGGACGCCATGGCGAACGTCACGGCCTCGCGCGGCGTCTTGACGCCGGCAAGCCCCCATGTGCTGCCGGAGGTCGAGATCGTCTGTCGCATGGCGATGGCCACGCTGCCGGACAGCAAGGTGCCCTGGGCAAGCTACATCGACAACTACGATCTCATCCGTGACAAGATCGCCGAGGTCTATCCCGAAATCTATGCGGGCTTTTCCGAGCGCATCAAGAATCCGAAGGGGTTCCACCTCGACATCCCGCCGCGCCGGCTCGTCTGGCCGACGGAGAACGGCAAGGCGAATTTCCTGCTGCTGCCGGGGCTGGAGGTGAACGATGTCGTCGACGATCCTGCCATGCTGCGGCTCGCCACGGTGCGCTCGCACGACCAGTTCAACACGACCATCTACAGCAACAACGACCGCTATCGCGGCGTCTACAACGACCGCATGGTGCTGTTCATGAACGCCGAGGACCTCGCGGAACGGGGCCTTGCCTCCGGCGCGCGGATCACGCTCGAAACCATCAGCACGGACGGCATGGCGCGGCGCGTCGACGGCCTGACGGCGCTCGACTATCCGATGCCCCGCGGGGCGGTCGCCGGCTACTATCCGGAACTCAACCCCTTGCTGCCGCTCGATTATTACGACCGGATCAGCGGCACGCCGGCGGCAAAGTCCATACCGGTGCGGGTGGTCGCCGGATAGAAGGCGGGTCTGAACGATTATCGAGATGCAGGGCACCGCCCGCCGCCCCGGCGGGCGAGGGCGGAGCCTTGCCGGAAAGAGAGGCAAGGGCAGTGTTCGATGGGCTCGATCCGGTGGTGCTGGCGCGCGCGCAATTCGCGTTCACCGTCTCCTTTCATTTCATCTTCCCGGCCTTTTCCATCGGCCTTGCCAGCTATCTCATGGTGCTGGAGGGCCTTTGGCTGAAGACCGGCAAGGGTGTCTACGCCAACCTCTACCGCTACTGGCTGAAGATTTTCGCCGTCGTCTTCGGCATGGGGGTCGTCTCCGGCGTGGTCATGTCCTACCAGTTCGGCACCAACTGGTCCGTCTTCTCGCACAAGGCGGGGCCGGTGATCGGGCCGCTGATGGCCTATGAGGTGATGACGGCCTTCTTCCTGGAGGCGGGCTTTCTCGGCGTCATGCTCTTCGGCATGAACAAGGTCGGCAAGGGCCTGCATTTCTTCGCGACATCGATGGTGGCCCTCGGCACGCTGATCTCGGCCACCTGGATCATCGCCGTCAACAGCTGGATGCAGACGCCGGCCGGCTTCGCCATCAACGACAAGGGCCAGTTCATTCCGGCGGGCTCGTGGTTCGATATCGTCTTCACGGCCAGCTTTCCGTTCCGCCTCGTCCACACGGTCATCGCCGCATACCTGACCACGGCCTTTGCGGTCGGTGCCGTCGGCGCCTGGCATCTGCTCAGGGATCGGGCCAATCCGGGGGCACGAAAAATGTTCTCGATGGCGATGTGGATGGCCGCGCTCGTCGCGCCGGTCCAGATCCTTGCCGGCGACGCGCACGGCCTCAACACGCTGGAGCACCAGCCTGTCAAGGTGCTGGCGATGGAAGGCGATTATCGCCCGAGCCCGAATGGCGCGCCGCTCATCCTCTTCGGCTGGCCCGACAGCGAGGCCGCGGACGTGCGCTATGAGGTGTCGATCCCCCATCTCGGATCGCTCATCCTCAAGCACGATCCGTTCGCGCCGCTGCCGGGCCTCACGGATTTCCCGCGTGACCAGTGGCCGCCGGTGCCGATCGTCTTCTGGTCGTTCCGGTTGATGGTGGGCCTCGGCTTCGCCATGCTGGGCATCGGCCTGTGGAGCCTTTTCGCGCGCTACCGCCGGCAGCTCTACGACTGGCCGTGGCTGCACCGCGCCGCCGTCCTCATGGGGCCGTCCGGCTTCGTCGCGGTCATCGCCGGCTGGGTGACGACGGAGGTCGGCCGCCAGCCCTTCACCGTCTACGGCCTGTTGCGCACGGCCGAATCCCATTCGCCGCTCGCTGCGCCCGCCGTCGCCGTTTCGCTGATCGCCTTCGTGATCGTCTATTTCGCCGCCTTCGGCGCAGGCACCTACTATCTCCTGCGCCTGATGGCCAAACCGCCGGAGCCGGGCGAGAGCGAACCGCAGAAGGTGCCGCAGCGCGCAGCGGGCATCACGCCCGCTTCGGGTGTCGCCGCCCGCACGGTGGGCAGGGAGTAAGCGCCATGGAAAGCCTCGACCTCACGCTCGTCTGGGCGGGCATCATCGGTTTTGCCGTCATGGCCTATGTGGTCATGGACGGCTTCGACCTCGGCATCGGCATCCTGTTTCCCACGTTCCAGGTGGGCGAGGAGCGTGACCAGGCGATGAATTCCATCGCGCCGGTCTGGGACGGCAACGAGACCTGGCTGGTGATGGGCGGCGGCGGGCTCTTCGCGGCCTTTCCGCTCGCCTATGCCATCGTGCTGCCGGCGACCTATCCGCTGATCATCGCCATGCTGCTCGGCCTGATCTTCCGTGGCGTCGCCTTCGAATTCCGCTGGCGTGATCCGCGCCACCGCCCGGTCTGGGATGTCGCCTTCAGCCTCGGCTCGGTCGTCGCGGCTCTTGCGCAGGGCATGACGCTCGGCGCCATCCTCCAGGGGATAACGGTGGAGAACGACGCCTATGCCGGTGGCTGGCTGGACTGGCTGAGCCCGTTCAGCGTGCTGACCGGCCTTGCCGTGGTTGCCGGCTATGCGCTGCTGGGCGCCACCTGGCTGGTCTGGAAGACGGAGGGGTCGAGCCTTCGCCATGCGCAGACGATGGCGTGGAGGCTCGGCATCATGACGCTGGTTGCGCTTGCCGCCGTCAGCGCCGCCACGCCCTACCTCCACTACGAATACTGGCGGCGCTGGTTCGAGATGCCGGGCGTGTTGCTGACCGCGCAGGTGCCGCTGCTTGTCGTCATCACCGCGGCCACCCTCTTCTGGAGCCTTCGAAGCGGGCATGAGCGGCTTCCCTTCCTGATGGCGCTGGCGCTCTTCCTGCTTGGTTTCGTCGGGCTCGGCATCAGCCTCTACCCCTATGTCGTGCCGCCGGCCGTGACGATCCGCGATGCGGCCGCGCCGACGGAAAGCCTGCGCTTCATGCTGGGCGGCGCGCTTGTCATCATCCCTCTGATCCTGACCTATACCGGTTGGGCCTACTGGGTGTTCCGCGGTAAGGTCGGCACCCACGGATATCACTGATGCCGACCGTGCGGCAGGTCGGCTGGATGCTGTTGATCTGGCTGTCGAGCGTCGCCGTGCTCCGCCTCGTCGCCGCAATCCTGCGGTTCTGGCTACGGGCCTGACGGCCGGCGGCAGAGGAGGAACGGATTTGAACGCAGCACTTTCCGATCCGCGCCCGCCGGCACCGCATGCCGCCCATGCCTCGGTCTATGCGGCACTGGCCGGCAATGTGGCCGTGGCCGTCACCAAGCTCGTCGCCGCCGTGCTCACGGGCAGCGCGGCGATGTTCGGCGAGCCGGCATCCGGCCGGTAGCCATCAACGATGAAGAGCGAGGAGAAGATCATGAGCAAACCCGCAACTCCGAACGACGTGGAAACGGAGACACCCCGCGACGAACCCGGCGAAGCCGCCGTCGAGGCCGCCGTGCGGCTGGAAGCGGAGGTCGCCGACCTCAAGGACCGCCTGCTGCGGGCGCTCGCGGAGACGGAGAACCTGCGCCGCCGCGCCGAGCGCGATGTCAGCGATGCGCGGCAATATGCCGTCAGCAAGTTCGCGGCCGACCTCGTCGGCGTCGCCGACAATCTGGAGCGGGCGCTGGCCAGCGTGCCGGCGGAGGCAAGGCGAGGCTCGGCCGTGCTGAAGACGCTTGCCGATGGCGTCGCGCTGACCGGCAAGGACCTGATGCAGGTTTTCGAGAAACACGGCATTCGCCGGATCGAACCGCTCGGCGAGCGGTTCGATCCCCACCTCCATGAGGCCCTGTTCGAGGTGGCCGATCCCTCGGTGCCGAGCGGCACCGTCAGCACGGTCGTCTCGCCGGGCTATGCCATCGGCTCGCGCCCGTTGCGGGCCGCGAAGGTGGGGGTCGCGCGGGGGCGGTCCGGCGGCGGCGGGTGGCGGCTAGGCATTTCGGGCAAAGTGCGAGGCAGCCTTGGACGATGATCAGGACAGGGCGGTGGAAGCGGCCGCCTACAGGTCGAGCGGCGACGGTTTCGCGCGGAGAGTCGATGCGGGCGAAAAGAGGTTCGGCCAGGATGCGAAAGCCGGCATTGCCGAGCAGAACCCGTTCGGTTCCGGCAGGCTCGGCTTGCGAGCGCAGGATGGTCTGCGCCTCCCTGAGCCCCATCTTGGCTGTGCATGGCGCTGCCGCGCGCCACTTTCCGAGCATCGTCATCTGCTGTCCTTGCTGTCTGCCATGCCGGAAGGTCACCGCACACGGCCCTCCCGGCGAACGGACTGCAACAAACGTGCCATGCGGCCGCGATTGCGAAATCAACGGTTTGTGCGTCGAGGCGGTCCCCACGCCGACAGATTGTCCCGCGAAAGGCGGACAGCTTGTCTGCGATGGTGGCCTTCCTTCTCTTAAATGATTGAATTTTCGCGGCTTGCGAACTGGCATGGGCATTGCTGAGAAAACGGATGGCGACGGCATCCGCCGACCGGAAGAGCAACAGCAAGGAGGAGTTCGCAATGGCAAAGGTCATCGGTATCGATCTGGGGACAACCAATTCCTGCGTGGCGGTCATGGACGGTAAGGCGGCGCGTATCATCGAGAATTCGGAAGGCGCGCGCACGACCCCGTCGATCGTCGCCTTCACCAGCGACGGGGAGCGGCTCGTCGGGCAGCCGGCCCGCCGGCAGGCCGTGACCAATCCAACGAACACGATCTTCGCCGTCAAGCGCCTGATCGGCCGGCGCTATGACGATCCGACCGTGACCAAGGACCAGGGGCTGGTGCCCTACAAGATCGTCAAGGCGGGCAATGGCGATGCCTGGGTGGAGGCGGAAGGCAAGCCCTACTCGCCCTCGCAGATCTCGGCGATGATCCTGCAGAAGATGAAGGAGACCGCGGAAGCCAATCTCGGCGAGGCGGTGACGCAGGCGGTCATCACGGTTCCCGCCTATTTCAACGACGCCCAGCGCCAGGCGACCAAGGATGCGGGGAAGATCGCGGGCCTGGAGGTGCTGCGCATCATCAACGAGCCGACGGCCGCCGCGCTCGCCTATGGCCTCGAGAAGAAGAAGCAGGCCAAGATCGCCGTCTACGACCTCGGCGGCGGCACCTTCGACATTTCCATCCTCGACATCGGCGACGGGGTCTTCGAGGTCAAGTCCACCAATGGCGATACCTTCCTCGGCGGCGAGGATTTCGACATGCGCTTGGTCGAGTACATCGCCGACGAATTCAGGAAGGACCAGGGCATCGACCTCCGCAAGGACAAGCTCGCCCTCCAGCGCCTGAAGGAAGCGGCGGAAAAGGCGAAGATCGAGCTGTCCTCCTCCACGCAGACCGAGGTCAACCTGCCGTTCATCACCGCGGACGCGTCGGGGCCGAAGCACCTTCAGGTGAAGATCACCCGCTCGAAATTCGAAGCGCTGGTGGAGGACCTCGTGCAGCGGACCATCGAGCCCTGCCTCAATGCGCTGAAGGACGCGGGCCTCGACGCCAAGGATGTCGCCGAGGTGGTGCTGGTCGGCGGCATGACGCGTATGCCGAAGATCCAGGAGACCGTGCAGAAGATCTTCGGCAAGGAACCGCACAAGGGCGTCAACCCGGACGAGGTGGTCGCTGTCGGCGCGGCCATCCAGGCGGGCGTGCTCCAGGGCGATGTCAAGGATGTGCTGCTGCTCGACGTGACGCCGCTCTCGCTCGGCCTCGAAACGCTCGGCGGCGTCTTCACCCGTCTCATCGAGCGCAACACCACGGTGCCGGCGAAGAAGAGCCAGACCTTCTCCACCGCCGAGGACAACCAGAGCGCCGTGACGATCCGTGTCTTCCAGGGCGAGCGCGAGATGGCGGCCGACAACAAGATGCTCGGCCAGTTCGACCTGATGGGCATCGCGCCCGCCCCGCGCGGCGTGCCGCAGATCGAGGTGACCTTCGACATCGACGCCAACGGTATCGTCAACGTTTCGGCGAAGGACAAGGGCACCGGCAAGGAGCAGCGCATCCAGATCCAGGCCTCCGGCGGCCTTTCCGAGGCGGATATCGAGCGCATGGTCAAGGATGCCGAGACGCATGCGGCCGAGGATCGCAAGCGCAAGGAGGTCGTCGAGGCGCGGAACGTCGCCGAAGCCGTGCTGCATACGGCCGAAAAGGCGCTTGCCGAAGAGGGGACGGCCGCCGCCCCTGCGGATCGCCAGGCGGTCGAAGCCGCGGCGGTGGCCGTGCGCGATGCGCTGGGCGGCGAGGATGCGGCCGCGATCCGCGAGAAGGCGGAGGCCTTGCAGGAGAAGGTCTCGGCGCTCGCCCAGTTTTCCGCGTCCGCCGGTGCGGCGTCGTCGGCCCCGGCGGAGGACGGCGTCGTCGATGCGGAGTTCAGCGAGGTTCCCGACGACGAGCGCAAATGAGGATGATGGGGGAAATTCGGCGGCGGGGCAGTCTGCCTCGTTGCCGGAAGCCCGCCATGGCCTAATTATGATCGACACAACCCGCATTTGGAGCCGGTCGTGACAAGTCCCTATGATGTTCTCGGCGTTTTGCCCGGCGCGACGGCGGCCGAGATCCAGAGTGCGTATCGCAAGCTTGCCAAGAAGCTGCACCCGGACCTCAATCCGGGCGACAAGGCGGCGGAAGACAAGTTCAAGGAGGTCGCCGCGGCCTATGACCTCTTGGGCGATGCGGACAAGCGCAAGCGCTTCGACGCGGGCGAGATCGACGCCGCCGGCGCCGAGCGCCCGCCGCGCCAGGGCTATTACCGCGACTATGCCGGCGGGCCGGCGGACCATCCCTATGCGGATGCCTCGGCCTATGCCGACTTCATGGACGGCGACGACATCTTCGCCGACCTCCTGCGCCGCAGCCAGAAGGGGCGGGCGAACCGGCGCGGCGCGGACCTGCACTACCGGCTGGAGATCGCCTTCGCCGATTCCATCGCCGGGGCGACGCGGCGCATCACGCTGCCGGACGGCGGCACGCTGGACGTGAAGATCCCGCCGGGCCTGGTCAGCGGCCAGGTGATCCGGCTGAAGGGCAAGGGGGCGCCGGGCGGCGGCGGGGCGGGCGATGCGCTGATCGAGGTGGAGGTGCTGGCCGATCCGCGCTTCACGCGGGAGGGCGACGACATCACGCTCGAGCTGCCGGTCTCGCTGGGCGAGGCGGTTCTGGGCGGCCGGGTGCGGGTTCCGACGGCCACGGGCGCGGTGACGATGACGGTTCCGAAGGGCTCGAACACGGGCACGACGCTGCGGCTGAAGGGCAAGGGGGCGCCGCGCCGGGGCGGGGGCTTCGGCGACCAGCTGGTGCGTCTGAAGGTGGTTCTGCCGAGCCCGCCGGACCCGGCGCTGGAGGCCTTCGTGGCCGGCTGGGCGAAGGGGCAGGCGTTCAATCCGCGTGAGGAGGCGTGATCATGGCGATGAGCAAGGAGGCGTTCCTGGAGAGCGCCGGGCTGAAGGGGCAGGTTGTGGACGTGTGGATCGCGCAGGAATGGCTGGTGCCCGAGCAGACGCCGTCGGGCCCGCGGTTCCGGGAGATCGACATCGCCCGGGCACGTCTGATCCTGGAGCTGCGCGCGGGCCTCGGCGCGAACGATGCCGGCATCGACGTCATCCTGCACCTGATGGACCAGCTGCACGGCATGCGCCAGGCGCTCGACGCCCTGCGAAGGCACGTCGGCGAGACCGGGGACTGACGGCGGAAACGGAAAGGACGGGACGATGGGGCAGAACAGAAGCGCGGCGGAGCCGCCCGGCCTTGCGGAGTTCGGGCCATGGCTGGCCCAGGCCGCGATCCTCATCGTCGACGACGAGCCCGGCATCTGCAACTTCCTGATCAAGACGCTGCGGCCGCGCTGCCGGCTGATCGATGTCGCCGCCAATACGGTGGAGGCGTCCCGCAAGCTCGACGAGCAGAATTTCGACGTCGTGATCATGGACAACATCATGCCCGGCCAGACCGGTCTCGAATGGCTGGCCGAGCAGCGCGCCATCGGCTTCTTCGCCGATGTCATCCTGATGACGGCCTATGCCGACCTCGACACGGCCATCGATGCGCTGCGGGCCGGCGTGGTGGATTTCATCCTGAAGCCTTTCCGCTCGAACCAGCTGCTCAACGCCATTGCCCGCTGCCTGGACCGCAAGCGGCTGCAGCGCGAGAACGACGTGCTGCGCCACGAACTGACCTCGCCGTCGCACCAGCTTCTCCTGCGCAACAAGCTTCTCGGCGGGTCCAAGGCCATCCAGCACATCCGGGAGACGATTGCCCGTATCGCGCCGCTGCCGACATCCGTTCTCCTGACCGGCCAGTCGGGCACCGGCAAGGAGGTGGCGGCGCGCTCGCTGCATATGCTGTCCGACCGGGCCGACAAGCTCTTCGTGCCGATCAACTGCGGCGCGATTCCGGCGGACATGATCGAGAGCGAACTGTTCGGCCACCTCAAGGGCGCCTTCACGGGCGCCAGCCGCAGCCGTGAAGGCCTGATGCTGCATGCGCATGGCGGCACGGTGTTTCTCGACGAGGTCGGGGAGCTGCCCCTGCCGCTGCAGACCAAGCTGCTGCGCGTCCTCGAAGACCGGCGCGTGCGGCCGGTCGGCTCGGAGCGGGAGGTTCCCTTCGATGCCCGCTTCATCTTCGCCACCAACGCCGATCTCGCCAAGCGCGTGGAGGCAGGCACCTTCCGGGCGGACCTCTATTTCCGCATCAATGTCATCCAGATCCATCTTCCGCCCCTGCGCGACCGGGGCGAGGACGTACTGGAACTGGCGGACATGTTCATGCGGGAACTCTCCCAGCAGCTCGGCATGCCGCCCGTTCGCATCGACGAAAAGGCGGAAGCCGCGATGCTCCGCTACGACTGGCCCGGCAATATTCGCGAGCTGCGCAACCTGATCGAGCGCAGCGTCATCCTCGGCGGCTTTCCCGCCAGCATCGGGCCTGTCGCGGCCGATGACGACCAGCCGCGCAGCGAGAACCTTGCCGACATGGAGCGGCGGCATATCCTTGCCGTGCTGCGGGAGGCGCGGGGCGACCGGGAGGAGGCGGCCCGGCGCCTCGGCATTTCGCGCAAGACCATCGATCGAAAATATGCAAGCTGGTATGGCTGAGGCGAGCGAAAAATCAGGCTTCTTCCGGCGGTCGGTGCGCTACCGCCTGCTGGCGATCGCGCTGGTTCCGATGCTGGTCGTCCTGCCGGTCCTGCTCGCCATCGGCATCGACCGGTGGAACGATCGTTTCGACGCGGTGACGATCGCGAAGGTGAACGACGACCTGACGATCGCACGCCAATATCTTTCCCGTATTCTGGAAAACACCGAAAACAGGCTGGTCGCCATCGGAGAATCCGAGCGCTTCCGCCAGCTGCTGCGCGCCGGGAACGAGTCGGACCGGGCGTTTCCGGTCTATCTCGAGGCGACCGCGCAGCGCGGCGGGTTCGATTTCTTGTATGTGGTTGCCGACGATGGCGAGATCCTTGCCGGCGACAAGGCGGCGACGCCCGCAACGCTGCGCTGGGACTGGCCCGTGGTGGTTTCGGCGCTTGCCGGCCGGTCGAGGACGGCGATCGACGTGTTCGCCGGTTCGGAGCTTTCGGCGCTCTCCCCGCAACTGGCGGAGAGGGCGCGCGTCGAGATCGTGCCCGTGGTGCGTGACGGCGCGCCGGGCGGCCTCGTCGAGACGCGCGGGCTCGTTCTCCAATCGGCCGCCACGCTGCTTTTGCCGGACGGGCGGCGCGCCGCGCTCGTCGGCGGCATCCTGCTCAACCGCAACCTCGGTTTCGTCGATGCGATCAACGATCTCATCTATCACGGTTCCACGCAGCCCGACGGCACGCAGGGCACCGCCACGCTCTTTCTCGACGATATACGCGTCAGCACGAATGTACGCCTGTTCGGTGATCGGCGCGCCATCGGCACCCGCGTTTCCGAAGAGGTGCGCAGCACGGTGCTGGACCAGGGCAAGACCTGGCTCGACAGTGCCTTCGTCGTCAACGACTGGTATGTGTCGGCCTATGAGCCGATCGTGGACAGCTACGGCCGCCGGGTGGGCATGCTCTACGCTGGCTTCGTCGAGGCGCCCTTCGCCAAGGTGAAACACGAGACATGGCTGACGATGGGCGTCGCTTTCCTGCCTGCCGTCCTCGCCACGGTGCCGCTCTTCCTCATCTGGGCCCGCACCATCTTCAGGCCGCTCGAACGCATGAAGGAGACCATCGCGCGGGTCGAGGACGGGGACCTTGCGGCGCGGACCGGGGCGGTCGAAAACCGCGACGAGATCGGTCTCGTGGCGAGCGAGCTGGACAGGCTCCTCGACGGCATCCAGACGCGTGACGCGGAGCTTCGCCTGTGGAACGACGAGCTCAGCCAACGGGCGGAGCAGCGGGCGCTCGAACTGCGCGATACCGCCGCGCGCCTGGAGACGACGACGCGCCAGCTCGTCATGTCGGAGAAGCTCGCCGCCATCGGCGAGATCACGGCCGGCGTCGCCCACGAGATCAACAACCCGATCGCCGTCATGCAGGGCAACCTCGAAATCATCCGTGACATGATGGGGCCGGGCGCCGAGGAGGCGAAGACGGAGTTTCGCCTGATCAACCAGCAGATGAACCGCATCACCGAGATCGTCACCAAGCTCTTGCAATTCGCCAAGCCGCAGGAATATGCCGGCTTCACCGAGGACTATGCCCCCGCCGATGTCATTTCCGACACTCTGCCGCTGGTGCAGCACCTCCTGAAGAAGACGATGATCACCGTCGAGCGCGAGGACCGCGCGCTGCGCCTGATCCGGATGAGCCGGACGGAGCTTCAGCAGGTTCTCGTCAACCTGATCGTCAATGCCATCCATGCCATGCCGCGGGGCGGGCGCCTTGGACTGCGCACCGTCGATGCCGCGCATGGCGGCGTGGACGGCGTCGAGATCGAGGTGAGCGATACCGGCGCGGGCATGACGCCGGACGTGATGGGCAGGATCTTCGATCCCTTCTTCACCACCAAATCCCGGGAAGGCACCGGCCTCGGCCTTTCGATCAGCCAGATGCTGATGTCGCAGCACGGCGGCAAGATCACGGTCCGCAGCCAGCCCGGCGAAGGCACGACCTTCAAGGTCTGGCTGCCGGCGACAGAGGATGATTTCTGACGGGAATGCCGGACAGAATGTCCGCGGGCTTTTCGACACTCTGTCTTGAGCGGCTGCCAATCTGCAGCGCAAGCCCTTGATTTCTCTCGTCATGAAGACTGGCATGCCCGTTGCAATTCCTTTCCCGAGGCAGGACGGCGGCAGGCCGGCCCCATGGGAGAGGTGATCGATGGACGTCGAGAAATTTACCGATCGCGCGCGCGGCTTCATTCAGTCGGCACAGTCGCTGGCCACGCGCGAGGGCAACCAGCAATTCACCAGCCTGCATCTGCTCAAGGTTCTTCTGGACGACGAGGAGGGGCTGGTCTCGGGCCTCGTCGAACGGGCCGGCGGCAGCGCGCGCGCCCTTCTTGCGGTGACGGAGACGGAGCTGGCGAAGCTGCCGAAGGTCACGGGCGGCTCGGGCCAGGTCTATCTGGCCTCGGAGGCCGCCCGGCTGCTGTCCGCGGCGGAAAAGCTGGCACAGAAGGCCGGCGACAGCTTCGTCACGGTCGAGCGCCTGTTCCAGGCCATGCTGGAGGACAGGCAGAGCGACGCAGGCAAGCTTCTGGAACGCAGCGGGCTCGACGCGGCGCTCCTCGCCGCCGCCATCGACAAGCTGCGCAAGGGCCGCACCGCCGACAATGCCTCGGCCGAAAACGCCTATGACGCGCTGAAGAAATATGCCCGTGACCTCACGCGCGCCGCCCGCGACGGCAAGCTCGACCCGGTGATCGGCCGCGACGAGGAAATCCGCCGCACCATCCAGGTCCTCTCCCGCCGCACGAAGAACAACCCGGTTCTGATCGGCGAGCCGGGCGTCGGCAAGACGGCCATCGTGGAAGGGCTGGCGCTGCGCATCGTCAACGGTGACGTGCCGGAAAGCCTCAAGGACAAGGCCCTGATGGCGCTCGACATGGGGGCCTTGATCGCCGGCGCGAAATATCGCGGCGAGTTCGAGGAGCGCCTGAAGGCCGTGCTGCAGGAGGTGACCTCCGCGGCCGGCGGCATCATCCTTTTCATCGACGAGATGCATACCCTGATCGGTGCCGGCAAGACGGACGGCGCGATGGACGCCTCCAACCTCCTGAAGCCGGCGCTGGCGCGTGGCGAGCTGCATTGCGTGGGGGCGACGACGCTCGACGAATATCGCAAGCATGTGGAGAAGGATCCGGCGCTCGCCCGCCGTTTCCAGCCGGTCTTCGTGCCCGAGCCAACGGTGGAGGACACGATCTCCATCCTGCGCGGCCTCAAGGAGAAATACGAGCTGCACCACGGCGTGCGCATCGCCGATTCCGCCCTCGTCGCCGCCGCCGCGCTCTCCAACCGCTACATCACCGACCGCTTCCTGCCGGACAAGGCCATCGACCTGATGGACGAGGCGGCGGCGCGGCTGAAGATGCAGGTCGATTCCAAGCCGGACGAGCTGGATTCCCTCGACCGCGAGATCATCCGCGCCAAGATCGAGCAGGAGGCCTTGAAGAAGGAGCACGACGCAGGTTCGAAAAGCCGGCTGAAGGCGCTGGACACGGAACTGGCGGACATGGAGCGCCGCTCGGCCGATCTCACCTCGAAATGGCAGGCGGAAAAGGGCAAGCTGTCCGACGCCCAGAGATTGAAGGGCGAGCTCGAGAACCTGCGCACGGAACTCGCCAACGCCCAGCGCAAGGGCGAATTCCAGCGGGCGGGGGAGCTTGCCTACAGCACGATCCCGGAGATCGAAAAGAAGCTCGCGGCCATCGAGGAGGGCGAACATTCCTCCGCCGGTGAAACGGTGACCGCCGACAATATCGCCGAGGTGGTCTCGCGCTGGACGGGCGTGCCGGTCGACCGGATGCTGGAGGGCGAGAGGGAAAAGCTGCTGCACATGGAAGAGACGCTGCGCAGGCGCGTCGTCGGGCAGGCGCAGGCGGTACGTGCCGTCTCCACCGCCGTGCGCCGGTCGCGCGCCGGCCTCCAGGATCCGAACCGGCCGATCGGATCCTTCATGTTCCTCGGCCCGACGGGCGTCGGCAAGACCGAGCTTGCCAAGGCGCTCGCGGCCTTCCTCTTCGACGACGACACCGCGATGCTGCGCATCGACATGTCGGAATTCATGGAGAAACACTCCGTCGCAAGGCTGATCGGCGCGCCACCCGGCTATGTCGGCTATGACGAAGGCGGCGTGCTGACGGAGGCCGTTCGCCGCCGTCCCTATCAGGTCATCCTCTTCGACGAGATCGAGAAGGCCCATCCCGACACGTTCAACATCCTGCTCCAGGTGCTGGATGACGGCCGGCTGACCGACGGGCAGGGCAGGACGGTCGATTTCCGCAACACGCTCATCATCATGACCTCCAACATCGGCGCGGAATTCCTCCTCAACCAGCCGGAGGGGGAAAAGACCAGCGCCGTGCGCGATGAGGTCATGACGATGGTCCGGGCGCATTTCCGGCCGGAGTTCCTGAACCGCATCGATGCCGTGATCCTCTTTCACCGTCTGCAGAAGAGCGACATGGGCAAGATCGTCGACATCCAGTTCGCGCGCCTCGCCCGCATGCTGGAAGAGCGCAAGATCGCGGTCACCCTCGATGACGCCGGCCGCGACTGGCTGGCGGAAAAGGGCTGGGATCCGGCCTACGGCGCCCGTCCCTTGAAACGGGCGATCCAACGCTATGTACAAGATCCGTTGGCGGAAATGATCCTCGCCGGCGAGGTGCGCGACGGAACGAGCGTTCGCGTTTCCGCCGCCGATGGCGATATCACCTTCAATGGCAGGAAGCCTGAATTCGTCGATGAAGACGAATTCGACATGGTCTGAACATCATCCGAAAGGGAGAAATGGCATGAGCGACAAGGTTCGGGAAAACATGGAAGTCATTGGCGCCGACGGCGTGCATGTGGGCACGGTCGACCGCGTGGAAGGCAACCGCATCAAGCTGAAGAAGAGCGACAGTTTCGGCCATCACGAAGGCCACCACCACTACATCGAGATGGGCTTCGTGGCCGGCGTCGAGGGCGACAAGGTGCGCCTGTCGGCCAATGCCAATATCGCCGTGACGCTGGAAGAGGAAAAATCCGGCCGTCCGGTCGACCTCTGACCAGCTCCGGGGCGGCTTTCCTCCGGCCGCCCCGTTTTCTCCAGCACAGGGCGCCCTCATGGAAAACTACGATCTCTACCTGAATCCTCAAAAGCCGGCGATCGGCCTTTATGTGCGCACCGGCGCCGGCCTGCCCGACATTGCCGATGCGAAGGACTGGATTTTCGATGGCACGGTGGAAAAAGACTCGCTACCTTCCGATGTGGTGAAGGCGGTCGAGGCAAACGGACACGCCTTCCGCGACATGGATTGAGCCGGCTTTCCAGCCGGCTTCGTCTCTTCCCGCCATTGCCGAACAGGTTGCCCATGAATGCAGTCCTCCCTTCCGTCGTCCCGCAGCCGGTCGCGGCGCGGCTGACGCGCGCAGCCATCTTTCTGGTCGTCACGCTCGGGTCCGGCCGGGAGGCCGAGACTGCGGTTCGAGCGCTCTGCGCCGATCTGTCCGGCCTTTTGCGGGCGGTTGGTTTCCGCGATCTGGAGGGCGGGCTCTCCTGCGTCTTCGGCATCGGCTCGGATGCCTGGGACCGGCTGTTCGGCGCGCCGCGCCCGAAGGAGCTGCATCCCTTCCGCGAAATCCGCGGCCAGCACCATGCGGTCGCCACGCCCGGCGATCTTCTGTTCCACATCCGCGCCGCGCGCATGGATCTCTGTTTCGAGCTGGCGAGCCAGATCATGAGCCGCCTGACCGGCTTCGTTTCGACGGAAGACGAGGTGCACGGCTTCAACTATTTTGACGACCGCGACCTGATCGGCTTCGTCGACGGCACGGAAAACCCGGTCGACGGCGCTGCCGTGGCGGCCACGATCATCGGCGACGAGGACCCGGATTTTGCCGGCGGCAGCTATGTGATCGTGCAGAAATACCTGCATGACCTCGCCGCCTGGAACCGTGTGCCCGTTTGCGAACAGGAGAGGATCATCGGCCGGGAAAAGCTTTCTGACATCGAACTCTCCGATGCCGCCAAGCCGAGTTACGCGCACAACGCGCTCACCACGATCGAGGAGAATGGCGAGCAGCTGGAGATCCTCCGCGACAACATGCCGTTCGGCAGCGTCGGCAAGGGCGAGTTCGGCACCTATTTCATCGGCTATGCGCGCTCGCCGCGGCGGATCGAGATGATGCTGGAGAACATGTTCATCGGCCGTCCGCCGGGCAATTACGACCGGCTGCTCGATTTCAGCCGCGCGGTCACCGGCACGCTGTTCTTCATTCCCTCCGCCTCCTTCCTCGACGCGGTCCTGCCCGATGGCGTTGCGGCGCCCGCGGCGGCTGCGCCGGCGGCGGCGGACCCGCCACCCTCGCGCCGCGGCG
Source organism: Shinella sp. WSC3-e (assembly GCF_945994535.1). Classification (NCBI taxonomy): domain Bacteria; kingdom Pseudomonadati; phylum Pseudomonadota; class Alphaproteobacteria; order Hyphomicrobiales; family Rhizobiaceae; genus Shinella; species Shinella sp. WSC3-e. The sequence continues at coordinate 2,615,988 of NZ_OZ000530.1, read as the reverse complement.
ACGGATCGCTCGGCATCGGCTCTCTCCGGAAAGGGGCTTCTCATGAATAACCTGCACCGTGCACTTGCACCCGTCTCCGAGGCCGCCTGGGCGGAAATCGAGGAAGAGGCGGCGCGCACGCTCAAGCGCCACCTCGCCGCCCGCCGGGTGGTCGACATGGTCGGCCCCTCAGGCTCCGGCCTTTCGGCGGTCGGCACGGGCCATGTGATGCCGATCGCGCCGCCTGCCGAAGGCGTGCAGTCGGTGAAACGCGAGGTCAAGGCGCTGGTCGAGCTTCGCGTGCCCTTCCAGCTTTCGCGCAGCGCCATCGACGACGTGGAGCGCGGCGCGCTCGACAGCGACTGGTCGCCGGTCAAGGAGGCGATGCGCACGATCGCCTTTGCCGAGGACCGCGCCGTGTTCGACGGCTATGCCGCCGCCGGCATCAAGGGTATCCGCGCGGCCGCGAGCAATCCCGCCGTGCCGCTGCCGGCCGGCGTGAAGCGCTATTCCGATGCGGTGGCGCGGGCGGTCGGCCAGCTTCGCCTTGCCGGCGTGCAGGGGCCGTATGCGCTGGTGCTCGGCAGCGACGCCTATATCGCCGCGAGCGGCGGCAGCGACGATGGCTATCCGGTCTTCCACCATATCGAGCGGATCGTCGACGGCGGGATCGTCTGGGCGCCGGCCATCGAAGGCGGCCTCGTCCTGTCGCTGCGCGGCGGCGATTTCGAGCTGACCGTCGGGCAGGATTTCTCCATCGGCTATCTCGGCCATTCGGCCACGACCGTCGACCTCTATGTGCAGGAAAGCCTGATCTTCCGCACGCTGACGACCGAAGCGGCGGTGGCGCTGGTGCCGGAGTGAGGCGGAACGGCAGGAAAGGAGGACGGAGTGAGCAGGCGATTTGCAGTCGGTGACCATGTCACCTGGAATTCGGAGGCCGGCCGGGTGTCGGGCACCATCATCGCCGTCCATACCGAAGACTTCGACTACAAGGGCCACACCCACCGGGCATCGCCCGATGATCCGCAATATGAGATCAAGAGCGACAAGACCGACCACATCGCCGCACACAAGGGCGGCGCTCTCAGTCTCGTCGAGGGCGAATGGAGCACGTCATGACCCTCGTGACGACCCGTCAACTGACGCAGGACATCCAGGCGAAAGCCGGTCTGCTGACCGACCGCGCCGGCCTGGTGCCCCAATCGGCGGACCAGCCGATGGATGCCGGCGACCTCCTGGTCTATCTTTCCGGGACGTCCATGCCCATGGCGGCTTTTCTGAGGGCGCACGGTCTTTTCGCCGACGGGGAGGGGCTGCATTTCGATCCCGCGCAGTTCGCCGAGACCCGTGAGACCGCCGAGACGGTGATCCGCGAATACGAGGCCGGCAACCGGCAAGGCGCGTGGAAACGCTTCGACCTTTCCGAAGACGAGGACGCCGCCGGCAACGGCACCTATCTTCTCATCGTGCTCGCCGCGCTCGATCTTCTCTATGGGCATGCCCCTTGAGGGATGGGCCGGCCATCCCTCACGCCGGCCTGTCGGGGCCATCCCGCTGCCCGTCTCGTGCGATATCGGCGCTGCGGTGGGAGAAAAAGGCGCCGAACATGCCGGCCACGGTCGCGACCACGGTGATCGCATAGATATCGATCAGCAGGCACAGCACCTTTCCGGGCACGGTGACGGGGTTTGCCATGGCGGAGGAGAGCGTCGTCAACTGCGAGGTGGTGAAGAACAACGCATCCCAGAAGGTATGGATGTCCGTTTGCGAATGGTTTCTCTCCAGAAGGAAAAGAAGGCCGCTCGCGACGATGTCGACGAGGAAGGTCAGCGCGAGGGCGGCGCTCAGCCTGTCGCGCAGGTGGGAGTGCGGGATGCTGCTGGCGCGGACCAGCGCCCGGATATCGTCAACGATACGACGCAATGCGCGCATGGGTGGTCTCGCCTTTCCCAGGGGTTTTCGGGATGGTACGGGATCGGTGAAGGGAATGCGACGGGTGGAGGCGCAATATGGTGTTCATGGCCGTGCACATTCTCGTTGTCGCGGTTGCTGCCGCGCATATCCTCTTGCGTCCGCACCGGCAGCCGGAATCGCGCGCCGCCTGGCTCGTCCTCGTCCTGACGCTGCCCTATCTCGGCGCGCTGGCTTATCTTCTCGTCGGGCGGACGAATGTCGGGCGCAAGCGTGTGGAACGGCTGAAGGCGGCGTTCCTTGGCCTGCCGCGGCCACAGGATGCGCCGGGCTGGCATGCTGCGCCGCGGACGCCGGACAGGCACGAGGCGCTCTTCGCCGTCGGCCGGTCGATCAGCGGCTACCTGCCGGTAGGCGGCAACAGTGCCCGCCTGATGGAGGACTCGAACGCCGCCATCGATGCGATGGTCGCGGATATCGACGCGGCGAGCGACCATGTCCATCTCCTGTTCTACATCTGGCTTGCCGACCGCAACGGCACGAAGGTGGCGGAGGCGGTGCAGCGTGCCGCGCGGCGCGGGGTTGCCTGCCGGGTCCTCGTCGACGATCTGGGTTCGCGCGATCTCGTGCGGGGCCCGCTCTGGCGGGACATGGCGGCGGCGGGGGCGGATGTCCGCCGGGCGCTGGTGATCGGCAACCCGCTCCTGCGCGCGCTTACCGGCCGCATCGATCTGCGCAACCACCGCAAGATCGCGGTCATCGACAACCGCATCACCTATTGCGGGAGCCAGAACTGCGCCGATCCCGAGTTCCTGCCCAAGAGGAAATTCGCCCCCTGGGTCGATGTGCTGATGCGGTTCGAGGGTCCGGTGGTGCGGCAGAACCAGCATCTCTTCGCCAGTGACTGGATGGGCAACGGCGGTGGCGATATCAGTGATCTCCTGCGCCGGCCGATGGAAGCGGTGAAGCCCGGTTTCACCGCGCAGGTGATCGCCACCGGCCCCACCTTCCGCAACTCGGCCATGCCGGAAATGTTCGAGACCCTCATCTATGCGGCGAAGCGCTCGCTGTTTATCACGACGCCCTACTATGTGCCGGACGCGGCGATGCAGGCGGCGCTCTGCGCCTGCGCCAACCGGGGTGTCGACACCACCCTCGTTTTCCCCGCGCGCAACGACGACTTCGCCGTGGCGGCGGCAAGCCGCAGCTATTATTCCGACCTTCTCCATGCGGGGGTGAAGATCTTCGAATACGAAGCCGGGCTGCTTCACGCCAAGACGCTGACCATGGACGGGGAAATCACGCTGATCGGTTCGGCCAACATGGACCGGCGCAGCTTCGACCTCAACTACGAGAACAACGTCCTCGTCGAGGACGCGGACCTGACGGCGACGCTGCGTGCCCGGCAGGAGACCTATCTCACGCAATGCCTGCGGATCCTGCCGGAGGAGGTCGGCTCCTGGGGCATCGGGCGGCGCCTGTGGAACAATGCCCTCGCGATCGTCGGGCCGCTACTGTAGCCGTGATCCCCCGCCATGAATAACGTTCCTTCTCCCCCTGCCGTCGGCTTGCGCGGGCGGCTCCATCCTGGGCGAGCATGACGTCGAGGCGATGCGGCTTCGGCTGTAAATGTTCTGGCCGCGATCACGCCTATTGATTATCGGGCAAAACCTGCATAATTTGCTTAGCATGTTAAATATGCTGGTGTGGCGCGGCCGCTTTCAGCATGAAATCAGGCATTCGTCTGCTCGAGGAGGAGCAGGCGGGGAGGCCGGATCCAAGGAGGAGAGAATGGAATTCACCAGGCGAACGTTCATGGCGACCGCGGGGATTGCGCTTGCCGCCCCGGCTGTCCTGAAGTCCACCATCGCACGCGCTCAGGAGGCCGTCACGCTCAGGCTGCACCACTTCCTGCCGCCGGCCGCCAATGTCCACCAGCACCTGCTGATGCCCTGGGCCAAGACGCTGGCCGACGAGAGCGACGGCAAGCTCACGGTCGAGATCTTCCCGGCCATGCAGCTCGGCGGAAAGCCGCCGCAGCTCTATGACCAGGCGGTCAACGGCGTCGTCGACATCGTCTGGACCCTGCCGGGCAACACGCCCGGCCGGTTCCCCTCGACAGAGGTCTTCGAACTGCCGTTCGTCGCCGCGCAGAAGGCGTCGGTCAACGCGCCGGCCTGCGAGGAATATTCCCAGGCCCATGTCGTTCCGGGGGTGACGGATACCAAGATCCTCTGCTTCTGGGCCCATGACCACGGCCTGATCCACAGCAACACGGAAATCAGGACGAAGGAAGACCTTGCCGGACTGAAGCTGCGCAACCCGACCCGCCTGGCCGGCGAAGCGCTTGGCGCGCTCGGCGCAACACCGGTCGGTATGCCGATCCCGCAGATTCCGGACGCGCTGGCGCAGCGCGCCATCGACGGCTGCGTCGTGCCGTGGGAGGTTGTGCCCTCGCTCAAGATCGACGAGTTGACCTCGTATCATCTGGAAATACCGGGCACGCCGACGCTCTATACCGCGACCTTCTTCCTGGCGATGAACAGGGCGCGGTACGAGGGCCTTGCCCCCGAACTGCGCGAGATCCTGGACCGCAACAGCGGCCTTGCCTTCGCAAACGCCGCCGGTGAAATGTGGGACAGGGTTGGCGCCGAGGTTCGCGCCAAGGTCGAGGCCGGCGGCAAGAACAAGGTCACCACGATCAGCGAGGAGGAAAAGGCGCGCTGGCTCGAAGCCACGGCGCCGGTTCGCGACACGTGGGTCGCCGACATGAAGGCGAAGGGGCTCGACGGCGAGGCGCTTCTCAAGGCTGCGCAGGACGCGATCCAGAAATACGCCAAGGCCTGACCAGGACCGCCGGGACGGTGCCCTGGCCGTTCCGGCGCATCTCTCCACGATCGCTATGGAGCCTTTCATGGAAAAGGTCGAACAACCGCGCCCGGATCATCGAGCGGGCTGGGTCGAGCGCCTGGCCGGCATGCTGGCCGTGGCCGGCGGCATTCTCATCTGCTTTGCGGCCGTGCTGGTGACGGTCAGCGTCGCCGGACGCCGGCTGTTCAACAAGCCGATCCCGGGAGACTACGAGCTGGTCGAGATCAGCGTCGGAACCGCCGTTTTCGCCTTTCTGGCCTATACGGCTGCCAAGAGCGGCCACATCGCCGTCGATACCTTCACGCTCAAATTGCGATCGCGCTTGAATGCCGTTGTCGATGGGCTCTGGAACCTCCTGCTGGCGGGTTTCCTCGGCTTCTTCTCCTGGGGGCTCCTGGCCGGAGGGTTGAGCGCACGCGCCTATGGCGAAACGCTGATCCAGATCGCCTGGCCGGTCTGGCCCGTCTATGTCACCTGCTCCCTTCTCGCCGCGCTCGCCTGCCTGATCACGCTCGCGGTCGCCTTTCGCAAGCTTGGAGGCGGCAGATGAGCGGATTCTCCATCGCGCTGCTCGGGTTCGGCGCCATGCTGCTGCTGATCGCGGCGCGCATGCCCATCGCCCTGGCCATGCTGGTGGTCGGCGCTGCCGGCTATGCATGGCTGTCGAGCCCCCACGCCCTGATCTACTATCTGCAGACCAACGCCTACAGCCAGTTCGCCAGCTATACGCTGTCGGTCATTCCGCTGTTCGTGCTGATGGGGGCGCTGGCGGAGCGCTCCGGTATCGCGGCAACGCTCCTGCGCGCGGCGGAACACAGCCTTGGCCGCCTGAGGGGCGGCATGCCGATGGCTGTGATTGCCGCCTGCGCCGGCTTCGGCGCCATCTGCGGTTCGTCGGTCGCCACCACCGCCACGTTCGGAAGGGCGGCATTGCCGGAACTGCGCCGGGCGAACGTGAATCCGGGCTTCGGCACGGGCACCATCGCGGCCGGCGGCACGCTGGGCATCCTCATTCCGCCATCGGTCATCCTCGTCATCTATGCCATTACCGCCGAGCAGAACATCGCCAAGCTTTTCCAGGCGGCCCTGATCCCCGGGCTCATCGCGGTGGCGTTCTACATCGTCGCGATCGCCGTTGCCGTTCGGCGCAATCCCGAGCTGGCGCCGCCGATCGAATTCGCGCCGCCGGCAGCCACTCCGCGCCCCGCATGGACCCGCCCCGCGGGCGCCGTGCTGGTTCTCCTTGCTGCGGGCGCCTGGCTTGCGGGATATCTCGGCGCGGTCGGCGGGGTGCTGCTGGCGATCCTCGGCCTGCTCATGGTCCTTGCCGATTTCGCCGTCGTTCCGGCGGCGGCCATCGCGGTGGTCGTCGTCGGCGGCATCTACGGCCAGGTGTTCACGCCGACCGAGGGAGCGGCCGTCGGAGCCGCCATCATGCTGGCGGTCGGCATTGCGCAGAGGCGCCTCGACCTGGAGGACATCCGGCACAGCTTCCTCCAGACGGCGGAAACGACCGGCATGATCTTCCTCATCCTGCTTGGGGCGGAGGTCTTCGGCGCATTCCTGGCGCTGACCCAGATGCCGATGACGCTCGCTTCGATGATCGGCGAATCGTCCCTGCCGCCCTATGCCGTCATCTGCGGCATGATGCTGGCCTATATCGTCCTCGGCGCGGTGATGGACGAACTGGCCATGATCCTGCTGACCCTGCCGGTCTTCATGCCGGTCGTGCTCTCGCTCGACTTCGGCATGCCGACCGAGGACGTTGCAATCTGGTTCGGCATACTGGTGCTCGTCGTCGTCGGTATCGGCCTCACCGCGCCGCCGATTGGCCTCAACGTCTTCATCATCAACAAAATCGCCCGGGACGTTCCGATCGTGAGCACCTATCGCGGGGTATTCCCCTTCGTCATCGCGGACTCCGTCCGTCTTGTCGTTCTCCTCGCCTTTCCGGCGATCTCACTGTGGCTGGTGCATCTGCTGAACTGACGCGAGGGCGGCCCGCCGCCTTGCCGCCGGCGCCGGTGTATTGTGGCGCCGCTGCCGGCGCCATGACTTCACTCGGCGGCGATTGGCACGGTTGCCGCGCGCAGCGGGGCAAACCGCATCCCCAGCTTGCCGATCAACTCCCGATCCTGCCAGGCCGCCGGATTTTCCGTTGTCAGCAACACGTCGCCGACGAAGATGGAGTTCGCCCCCGCGACGAAACACAACGCCTGGAGTTCCTGGCTCATGCCTGTCCGGCCGGCCGACAGGCGAACTACGCTGCGCGGCATCAGGATCCGTGCCAGGGCGACCGCCCGGACGAGGGCGAACGGGTCCACGGGTTTTGCCCGTTTCTCAACCGGCGTGTTGCGGATCTCGTTCCAGAGATTGATGGGGACGCTGTCGGGATGGACGGGCAAGGTCGCCAGCGTCACGAGCATGGAGATGCGGTCGGCGGCCTCTTCCCCCATGCCGAGGATGCCGCCACAACAAACCTTGATCCCGCCCTTGCGCACGCGATCGACGGTTTCCAGGCGATCTTCCATCGTCCGGGTGGTGGCGATCTCGCCGTAATATTCGGGCGAGGTATCGATATTGTGGTTGTAGAAATCGAGCCCCGCTGCTCTGAGGCGCTCCACCTGTTCGGGCGAAAGCATTCCGAGGGTCATGCAGGTTTGCAGCCCCATCTCCCGGACCCCCTTGATCATGGCGCAGAGCTTGTCCATGTCGCGGTCCTTCGGGCTTCGCCAGGCCGCGCCCATGCAGAATCTCTGTGCCCCGGAAGCCTTGGCCCGCCGGGCCGATCGCAGCACCTTGTCCAGTTCCATCAGCTTGGTCGCCTTGACGCCCGTATCGTTGTGGATGCTTTGTGAACAGTATCCGCAATCTTCCGGGCAGCCTCCCGTCTTGATCGACAACAGGCTTGCGGTCTCGATGGCCGTTGGATCGAAATTGCGTCGGTGCATGTCCTGCGCACGATACATGATCTCGGGGAAGGGCAGGTCGTGGATGGCCTGCGCCTCTTCAATGGTCCAATCGGTGCGGATCATCGCGCAGCCCCGCTGCGCAGGCTGCGCCAGCCGCAGATCATGGCTGTGCCGAGACCGACCTTCAGCAGATCCGCCAGAAGGAAGGGGGCAAGGCCCGTCGCGACGAGGGATTTTGAGGGCACGAACCCGGCAAGCCAGGAAAGCCCGGCCGCGTAGACAAGGCAGAGGCCGGCAAGCATGGCCAGGGCGATGCGGAGAGCGCCGCCATCCCGGGCGAGCCGGCCGGTGAGCCAGCTTGCCGCCAGGTATCCGAGAAGGTAGCCGCCGGTCGGCCCCAGCAGATAGGCCGCTCCAACGCCCCTTGCGGGAGACCCGGAGAACACGGGGAAGCCGGCGAGCCCCGCACCGAGATAGGCCGCCATTGCCGCCAGGCCGAGGCGCGGCCCAAGGATGACCGACAGCGACAGCACCGCGAGCGTGTGCAGCGTCATGGGAACGGGCCAGAACGGAATCTGCACCTTGGCGCTGGCTGCAATCAGGGCTGCCGCCCCGATCACAAGCCCGCAAGCGCGCAGAAGATCGATGGGGACGATATTGGCCGGCGAGGATCGGTGCATGATGTCATTCCTGCTGTTACGGATAATCTATAACAACGAGAAAATTCCACCGGTCGCAATGCAGATTATAGATAATCAGCCAAGAAGCTTTTCAGCGACCTGGGTTTCCACGCTCGGCCGCGCGCCGGCGCCACGCCCCATCCAACCCACATGGCGCGCCAGCACATCGCAGGCGGCGTTCACCTGCCCGCCGCGCAGGGCCGCGAGGATCGCGCGGTGGTCGTAGTCGGTGCGGGCCTCCCAGTCCGAGCGCCAGGCCGCAAACAGGAAACGGGCGCTGGCGAGATGAAGATCGTCGATCGCGGCCATCAATCGCGGCATGCCGCAGGGAGCAAGGATCATGCGGTGGAATGCGCGGTTGGCCTCTTCCCACTGCCGCACATTCTGCGCGTTTTCGGCCCTCACGGTTGCATTTTCCGCCTCCAGCAGCAGTTCCCGGGTCAGTTTCGGGGCGGCATTCTTCAAGGCGAGCGCTTCCAGCGACGCGCGCATCTGCGCGACCTCGCGCAGCTCCGCCACGTCGAAGGAGGTGACGCGGACGCCCTTGTGGGGCTCGCTTGAAGCCAGCCCCCTGGCCTCAAGGCGCCGGAAGGCTTCACGCACCGGCACATGGCTTGCCCCGAATTCTTCGGCAACATGGTCCTGGCGCAGGCGCGATCCGGGTTGTATCCGGCCCGAGATTATCCGCTCGGCAAGCGTTGCCTCGATTGTTATCGCGAGTGTCTTGTCGGTCTTGCTCATGGATTATAGATAATCTGACAATCCATCGGTCGGCAAGGACGCTTCGGTCGCGGTCGGCGGGTGCCGCCTTGCCTTGCCCTCGCTACGCAACTCCATGCTGACCGCGGCAGTGCCGGGTGAGTTCTCATTGCAAATCAACACGATTGCCGTTCGGTGCGTAAGGCGTGCCGGTTTGGCTGTGTTTTGTTGATTTTCTGCATATTGACAATTTCCACAAAACCAACATAAATCCACATAACTGGAGACGAAGGTCGTGGATTTCTCGGTTCTTGCACTCAGATCGGCAATTGCTTCAGGCAGCCTCACCTCCGAGGCGCTCGTGCAGGAAAGCCTGGAGCGCATCCGGCGATTGAACCCGGTCGTCAACGCCTTCAGCCAGGTCTACGAAAGGGAGGCCCTGGAGGAGGCGCGCGCCTGCGACCGGGAGAGGGCGCAAGGGCGCCTGCGCGGCCCGCTGCACGGCATCCCCATGGGGGTGAAGGACCTCTTCTTCGTGGCGGACCGGCTCTGTCAGCGTGGCTCGGCGGCCTACAGGAATTTCGCTCCCAAGGCGACGGCACCGATTGTCCAGCGGATGATCGATGCCGGATCAATCATGATCGGCAAGACGACGACGACGGAGATGGGCTGGTCCGGATCCGGCTGCTCGGAGTTCTACGGGCCGACCCGCAATCCCTGGAACCTGGATTTGACGAGTGGCGGCTCGAGTTCCGGTTCCGGTGCGGCGCTCGCCGCGCGGATGGTTCCCTTCACGCTGGGGTCCGACGGCGGCGGTTCCGTGCGCATCCCGGCAGCCTTTTGTGGAATTTTCGCCATGAAGGGTTCGCTGGGACGCGTACCGGCCTGGCCGTGGAGCGCAACGGAAATGCTCTCCCATGCCGGTCCGATGAGCCTTTCGGCGAAGGATAGCGCCCTCCTGTTCAACATCCTCAAGGGGCCGGATCCGCGCGACCATCAGGCGCTGCCCGATGACGGCGTCGACTACACCGCACCGCGATCCCTCGGGTCGTTGCGCATCGGTTTCGTCCCGAGCCTGTTCGGCTTTTCCGTCGCGCCCGAAGTCGAGCGGGTGGTGCGGGACGCCGTTGCGACCCTCTCCACGGCGCTCGGCATCGACATCCGCCCGGTCGTGCTCGACTGGCAGGACCCGATCGGGATTTTCGAAACGCTTTGGGTCGCCGGCCGTGGCGTCGCCTATGGCGCGCAGGCGGACCTCTCGGCTTTCGGGAGCGGTTTTCGCGGTCTCGTCGAGGCTTCGGCGCGCTACGATCTCGCCGATTATCTTGCGGCCGCAAAGGCGCGCGCCGAATTCGCCGGCAGCGTCCACGCGCTTTTCGAGGATATCGACCTCCTGCTCATGCCAACCGTGCCGGTCGAGCCCTTCGCCGCCGACCGCGAGGCGCCGGAAGGGTTCACGTCGCCGTCCGAGGTACTGGCCTGGACGGGTTGGACGCCTTTTACCTATCCCTTCAACCTGTCGGGCAACCCGGCGGCCTCGCTGCCCTGCGGGCTGACGGCGAATGGCCTGCCGGTCGGCCTTCAGGTCGTTGGCCGGCGGCATGCCGATGCGCTTGTGATGGCCTTCTGCCAGCAGGCCGAAGACCATCTTTTCCAAAATAAAATACCTCCGCTTGTCGTTGCTGGCGGCAAAGCGGGGTGGGGAACACCCAGCAATCCAACTGCGGAGATATCGTCATGCAATTCAACAGGAGAGCATTCCTAAAGAGTTCCGCGCTCGCTGGCGTCGCCGTCGGCCTTCCGGTCCTCAACACCGCCTTTTTCGTCGATCCGGCGCATGCCGCCGAGGGCAAGGTCCTCAATTTCATGTCGGCGGAGAACCTGACCGGCAATTGGGACCCGTCCTCGCACACCACGCTCGCCCAGATCAATCTGGAGAGCTTCGTCTTCGGTTATCTCACCCGCGCGCCGATGCGGCCGGACAATCCGGACGAACTGGTGATGGAACTGGCGACCGACATGAAGCTCGTCGACGAGCATACGCTGGAGTTCACGCTGCGCGAGGGCGTGACCTTCCATGACGGCAAGCCCTTCACCGCCGAAGACGTGAAGGCGACCTTCGAATATGCCAGCCAGCCCGACCGGCCGGCGGCGTGGTATCCCGGCCCCTGCGAGGTCGAGGTGGTGAGCGATCATGTCGCCCGCATCAAGACCGACAAGGCCGGCTACCCGGCGAGCCTCTTCTGGTTCCTGTCGGCCTTCCTGCCGATCATGTCCGCAAAGGATGTCGCCGATCCGAAGACGCTGTCCTCGCGTCCGAATGGCACCGGCGCCTTCAAGTTCGCCCGCCAGGACGGCAACACGACGGTGCTGGAGGCCTTTGACGGCTTCTATCTCGGCAAACCGGCCATTCCCGGCATCAATTTCAGCTTCGTCGGCGATGCGACCACCCGCACGCTGGCGCTGCTCAACGGGGAGGCGGACCTCATCGAGCGTCTTGAGGCCGAGCAGGTCCAGACCATCGAGGAGACCGGCGGCTACACGCTGAACAAGGCTGTGTCCGTCGAGAACAAATATCTCTGGTTCCGCTGCTCCAAGCCGCCCTTCGACGATCCGCGCGTGCGCAAGGCGGCCGCCCATGCCATCGACCGCGCCGTGCTGCTCGACATTCTCGGCGTCTCCGGCCACGCGTCCAAGGCGTGGATATCGCCGGTGAAGTTCGGCTATGTCGATACGCCGAACTATCCGGAATACGATCCGGAGGAAAGCCAGCGGCTTCTGGCCGAAGCCGGCTTCCCAAAGGGCGAGGGCCTGCCCGAACTCGAATACATCACCTCGGTCGGCTTCTATCCGAAGACCAAGGAATATGGCGAGGTCATCACGGCGATGCTCCAGGAACAGGGTTTCCCCGTGAAGCTCAATGTCATGGAGGTCGCGGCCTGGAACGAGCGGCTCTATGACCGGCCGGGCGGCGGGCCGGGTCACATGATCGACTGCGGCTGGTCGACGGGCTCGCCGGAACCGGACCTCGTGCTGCGCACGCATTTCCATTCGAGCTCGAAGCGCATCTGCGGCATCGAGGACAAGGATTTGGATGCGGTTCTCGACAAGGAGCGCAACACGCTCGATCCGGCGGAGCGCAAGGCGGTGATCCAGAACGAGGTGATGCCGATGCTGGCGGACAAGGTGCCGGCGCTATCGCTGTTCACCTCGGTCTTCATCCACGCCATGCGCGACGGGCTGGACGGCATGTACTTCTACCCGAACGGCATGATGGACGCGAACAAGGCGACCCTGGCCTGATGGCAAGCGGCGGCCGCCGTCGAGGGCGGCCGCTTCCATACCGATCAGCGCAAGGGAAACCGCATGTTCGTCCTGTCGTTCCTGTTGAGACGGCTCCTGCAGGGGGCGCTCATTATCCTGCTCGTGACCTTCATCATCTTCACGCTGCTGCGTGTGGTGCCGGGCGATCCGGCACGCCTCATCGTCGGCGGCATGGCGCCCGACGAGGTGGTGGTGATGAAAGCGAAGGAACTCGGCCTCGACCGACCCATTCCCGTGCAGTTCGTCTCCTATCTCGGCGATCTCATGACCGGCGATCTCGGCACCTCCTTCGTGCGCCCGAAAAGCGGCGCCAGCCTTGGCGGCTCGTCTTTCGACGATGCGACGCGCGAGGAGCGCGCCAAGGTGCTGGATCTCATCCTCGCGACCCTGCCGATGACGCTCCAGCTTGCGGCCGTGGCGCTGGCACTCGCCTTGCTCGTGGCCGTGCCGCTCGGCACATTGGGCGGGCTCTATCCGGGGCGATGGCCGGACAAGCTGGCGCTGGCGATCGGCTCCATCTGCGTGTCGACGCCGAATTTCTGGCTCGGCATCGTGCTGACGCTGTTCCTGTCGGTGAAGCTGAAACTGCTTCCGGCCATCGGCTATCGCGGCTTCAGCTACACCATCCTGCCGGCGATCGTGCTCGCGGTGGAGATCGTGCCGTTCATCCTGCGCACGCTCACCGTCTCGGTGGCGCAGGTGATGCGCGAGGATTTCATCCAGCTCGCGCCGATCCGCGGCCTTTCGCGCAGCCGCACGATCTTCTCCCATGCGCTGGGCAATTCGGCGATCCCGCTCATCAACCTGCTCGGCGTGCAGCTTGGCATGCTGCTCGGCGGGGTCCTCGTCATCGAGTTCATCTTCGATTATCCCGGCCTTGGCCTCCTGACGATCAATGCCGTGCTGCAACGCGATTTCCCGCTCATCCAGGGCATCGCGATCTTCATTTCCGTGATGTTCGTGATGATCAACGTTCTCGTCGATCTCATCGCGATGACCATCGATCCGAGACTGGAGTACTGACGTGGCCGATATCGCCCATGAGAATGTCGCCCCGCGCCCCGCGGCCAAACGGGGCGTCACGCCCACCCGGCGCATGCTCCAGATCGCCGCGGCGCGCACGGATTTCCGCATCGGCCTCGTCGGCTTTACCCTGCTCGTCGGCCTTGCGATCCTGCTGCCGCTGGTGAGCCCGGTCGATCCGATCAAGATCGCCTACGGTTCCAAGCTGCTGCCGCCGTTCCCGGCGGAGGGCTGGAAGTGGCCCTACCTGCTCGGCACGGACCAGCTCGGCCGCGACGTGCTGATGCGCTGTCTGGTGGGCCTGCGCTATTCGCTGCTGATCGGCATCACCACCGTCGTCCTGATGTTCGTCGTCGGCTGCAGCCTCGGGCTCTATGCCGGGTTTCGCGGCGGCTGGGTCGATGCCGTCATCATGCGGCTCACCGATGCGCAGCTTTCGATCCCGATGATCATCCTCGCCATCACCATTCTCGGCGTTTCCCGCCCGACGGTGCCGGCGATCATCCTCGTGCTGGGGCTTTCCGGCTGGCCGCTCTATGCCCGCGTCGCCCGCTCCGTGGCGCTCGGCGAGCGCAGCCGCGGCTATGTGCTCGGCGAGCGGGTGCTCGGGGCTTCGGACCTGCGCATCATGCTGCTCTTCGTCGCGCCGGTCGTTCTGCCGCCCATCGCCTTCGTCGCGGTGCTCGACATCGCCCGCATGATGATCTTCGAATCCATTCTCGGCTTTCTCGGCCTCGGCGTGCAGCCGCCGACCCCAACCTTCGGCAATGTCATCGCCGATGCGCGAAAATACCTTCTGAACGCCTGGTGGATCGCCACCATGCCCGGCGTCTTCATGCTGGTTTCGCTCACCTGCCTCAACCTGATGGGATCGGCGCTGGAGCGCGCGCGCAATGCCGTGCTGCGGGGAGAAGCGTGATGGCCGGTCCCATTCTCGCCGTCTCCAATCTCAGCGTCGATCTCGAGCGTGAAGGGCGCAGCCGGCGCGTCGTCGACGATGTCAGCTTCGCCCTGGCACCCGGCGAAGTGCTCGGCCTCGTCGGCGAGGCCGGCTCCGGCAAGTCGGTGCTTGCCCGTGCGCTGGTGCGCGCCGTCTCCACGCCCTTGGAGATAACCGCCGGCAAGGTCGTCTTCGAGGGCAAGGACATCCTGTCGCTGCCGCCGCGCGCGCTCTCCGCCATCCGCGGCAACCGCATCGGTTTCATCGGCGCCAATCCCATGGGGTCGCTCGATCCCCGTCTGCCGATCGGCCAGCAGATCGTCGAGAAGCTGCGCTGCGTGCGGCCCGGGATCGGCCGGGCCGAGGCGCGCGACAAGGTGCTCGACCTGCTCGCCCGCGTGCGCATCCCTTCGCCGGGCGCCCGTTTCCACGAGGCGCCGTTCCAGTTCTCCGGCGGCATGATGCAGCGGGTGATGATCGTCGACGCGCTTGTTTCCGATCCGTCGCTGGTCATCGCCGACAACATCACCCAGCCGCTCGACGTGACGGTGGCCGCGCAGATCATCCGTCTCATCGACGGGCTGCGGCAAAGCCTCGATACCGCTTTCCTCTTCATCTCGTCGTCGCTGCCGGTGGTGGCGCAGATCGCCGAGCGCACGCTCGTCATGCAGCGCGGCCGCATCGTGGAGGAGGGGCGCACGGCGGAGCTCGCCGCACGTCCCCGCCAGTCCTATACGCGTGCCCTCATCTCGCGCATCCCCTCGATCTGGAAGGATGTGACGGCCCCGGCGGCGCAGGAAGGCGAGGCGGTGCTGACCGTCGACAACGTCATGCGCTCCTACCTCGTGCGCCGGCGAGGCTCCTTCAACGCCTATAACGAGGTGAAGGCGGTGCGCGACGTCTCCTTCACCGTGAAGGCCGGCGAGAATTTCGGCATCGTGGGCGAAAGCGGCTGCGGCAAATCCACCTTGACCCGCCTCCTCGCCTGGCTGGAGCAGCCGGACGGCGGCCGCATCGCCTTCCTCGGCAAGGACCTTTCGCACCTTTCCGCCCGCTCGCTGACGGAAATGCGCCGGTCCTTCCAGCTGCTTCTGCAGGACCCCTACGGTTCGCTGCCGTCAGGCATGCCGCTCCAGCGCATGATCGAGGAGCCTTTGCTCATTCACGGCATCGGCCGGGCGGAGGCGGGGAAACGGGCGCAGGAGGCGATGGCCGAGGTGGGGCTCGACATGGAGCTTGCCGACCGGCTGCCGGTGGGTCTGAGCGCCGGCCAGCGCCAGCGCATCAACATCGCCCGCGCGCTGGTGCTGAAGCCGCGCCTCCTCATCCTCGACGAGACGCTGTCGGCGCTCGACCAGGTGGAGCAGGCCGAGCTTCTGGACCTCTTCAACCGGCTTCAGGCAACACACGGATTTTCCTATGTGTTCATTTCGCACGACCTCGCGCTCGTGCGCCGGATGTGCCACCGTATCGCCGTCATGTATCTCGGGCGCATCGTGGAACTGGCAGACAACAGCACGCTTTTCGAACAGCCGCACCACCCCTATACCCGGGCGCTGCTGAGCGCCATGCCGACGCTGGAGGACAACCGTTTTCCGCGCCCGCGCTACCTGCTCGACGGCGAGCCGCCAAGCCCGATCGATCTGCCGCTCGGCTGTTCGTTCCGCTCGCGCTGCCCGCGCGCGCAAGGCGACTGCGCGAAAACCGACCCGCCGCTGCTGGCTCTTGCCGGCGGCAACTACGCCGCCTGCCTGCACCGGCACGCGGCGCCGCATGAGGAGGAAGCCGTTCATGTCGAGTGAGATCCGCAAGGAGGTCATCCTGGAGCGCCTGGACCGCGATCAGCGCGTCAGCGTGCTCGAGCTTTCGGCCGAATTCGGCGTTTCCGGCGAAACGATCCGGCGCGACCTCAAGGATCTGGAGGCCGAGGGCGCCGTGCGGCGCGTGCATGGCGGCGCCATTCCGGCGGGCCGCACCGCCGACACGCCGATCACCGAGCGCATCAAGCTGAATGCGCTGGAGAAGGACGAGGTCGCAGGCCTTGCGCGCGATCTCATCGTCGACGACTGCGTCATCTTCCTCGACACCGGCACGACGACGCTGGCGCTCGCCCGCCGGCTCGTCGGGTTCAAGAAACTCAGGCTCTACACCAACTCCCTGCGCATCGCGCAGGCGGCCTGCGAACATTTCGGCGTTCAGGTGCTGATGACGCCCGGGCACCTGCGCCCGGTGGAGCAGGATCTCGTCGGCTACGACACGATCGCCTATATCCAGCAGTTCCATTTCGACATGGTGTTCATGGGCGCGGCCGCCGTGAATGCCGGTTACGGCTTCATGGACTTCGAGGAGGACGAGGCGCGCATCCGCCAGGTACTGCTGAAGCAGACGTCGCGAAGCGTGATGCTTGCCGATCACTCCAAGTTCGGCAAGGTCGGCAATGTCATCACCGCGCCCTTCGGCCGGGTTCATACGCTGGTGACGGACCGCCGCCCTCCGCCCGCTCTCGTCACGGCTGTCCAGGCCGAGGGACTGGAGATCATCCATGGATAGCGCAGCGGCTATGGCCGGCTCCGATCTGGCGACGATTTTCGACCGGATGTCCGCGATCGGCGCGCGTCCCGGGGCTGGGATCACGCGGCTGGCGGCGAGCGCCGAGGATGGCGCGGCGCGCCGCCTCTTTGCCGACTGGATGTCGAGGGGCGGCGCCCGCATCGCGCAGGATGCGATCGGCAACCAGTTCGCCTGTTTCGACTGGGCGGGTGAGGGGGCTTCCTGGGTCTTCGCCGGGTCGCATCTCGACACCCAGCCGCGCGGCGGCCGCTTCGACGGAACGCTCGGCGTGCTCGCGGCCGGCTGCGCGGCACTCGATCTCGATGCGGAAATCCGTGCTGGCAGCTTTCGTCCAAGCCGCAATCTCGCCGTCGTCAACTGGACGAACGAGGAGGGTGCGCGCTACCAGCCGAGCCTCACCGGCAGCGGCGTCTTTTCGGGTGCCCTGCCGCTGGACGATGCGCTTGCTCTCCAGGACGGGGCCGGCATTGCGCTCCGCGACGCCCTCGACGCGATCGGCGTGGCCTGCGAAACCGGAAGCGTTCCGCCTCGCCCCGAAGCCTATGTCGAATTGCATGTCGAGCAGGGCCGGGTCCTGACGGAGGCCGAGCGGCGGATCGGCGTCGTCGAGGGGACCTGGGCGGCTCGCAAGATCACTGCGGCCTGGATCGGCCGCGCCGCCCACACGGGACCGACACCCATGGCGGACCGGCGCGATGCGCTTCTCGCCGCCGCGCGGGGCATTACGGCCTTCGAGGCCATTGTCGCCGCGCATCATCCCCACCTCCATCGCTCGGCTGCGCGCCTCGTCATCGAGCCGAATTCGCCGAACGTCGTGGTCGAGCGCGCGACGGTCTGGTTCGAACTGCGCGGTATCGACGTCGCCGAACTCGACATCGCTGGCCGGGCGGTGATCGCGGCCTTCGAAAAGGCGGCGCGCGAAACCGGCACACGGCTGGAGATTGCCGCCGATGGGCTGCGCGCGCCCGCCAGCATGGACGACCGTCTGGCGGCGCTTGCCGGCGACATGGCGCGCGCCTGCGGTTTCGAGCCCCTGGCCATGCGCTCGGTCGCCGGGCACGACGCCGTCGCATTGCAAAATGCCGGCATTCCCTCGGCCCTGATCTTCATTCCGAGCGTCGACGGCATCGCGCACCATCCCGACGAACTGACCCATCCGGAGGATATGAAGGCGGGTCTCAAGGTTCTGACAGCACTGTTGCGACGGCTTGCCGAGGGAGGATTTCATGCAGAACGATGAGGCGATCCTGCCCGCACTCGCAGCCGTCGGCCTGTCTGGCGCGGTGCTTTCTCCGCCGGTCGGGGGCGTTGTTTCTCCCATTCACCGGGCCGTCGAGAACATCTGCCTTTTCGCCACGGCGCCCGGCCGGCCGCCGGTCTTCCTCAAGCACCGTCACGACGACATGGCCGATTTCATCGCGCTGGACCGCGTTGCGGAGGCCAGCCGCAAGGCGGGAGAGCTCGGTATCGCGCCCCGGCTGCTGCATGCTGATCCCGCACGCGGTGTCCTCGTCTTCGAGGCGCTGGGCGAGGAATGGGCATGGGGCCGTGCGAATGTGCTTCGCCGTCCCGCGGTGCTCGAAAACCTGCTTGCCGCCAAGCGCCGCTTCCAGGAGGCTGCACCGCTCGCCGAAGACCGCAGCGTGTTCGATCTCGTCGCCGCCTATCGAAGGCTTGCCGAAGCGCCCGGCGTGATCCTGCCCGCGCCGGTGCGGACCGTTGCAGCGGCCGTCGAGCGGATTGGCGCGGCGATCGCGGCGGCCGGCGTCGATCTCGTCGCCTGCCATGCCGATGGCGCGTCTTCGAACGTGATGGTCGGGCCGCAAGACGCTGTCCGGCTGGTCGATTTCGAATGGGCGCGACAGGCGGACCCCGCCCATGATCTTGGAACCGTGCTTGCCGAACTGCTTCCCTTCGATGGCGAGGCGCTGCTGGCGATCGAGATCGCGACCGGAAAGCCGGATGGGCAGACCCTTGCCCGCGCACGCCTCTATGGCGCGGCGGACGATCTGATGTGGGCGCTATGGGGCTTCGTCAGTGCGGCGCGCTCGCCGCGAAAGCACGTCGAGTTCTTCAAATATGCCGAATGGCGGCTGCTCAGGGCGCGGACCGTGATCGAGGGGCCGCGCTTCGAAACGTGGCTGAAACAGGTCTGAGGGAGGGGTGGATGCGACGCAGCCTGGGTGAAGGCGTATCTCCGGCGGAGCGGGCGATCGAGGCCGCCATTCTCGCCGTCGCGGATTGGCGGGAGCGGCCGGTTTCCTACGAGCCGGTGCCCGGCGGCATCAGCAATCCGAACTGGCGGGTGCATGTCGATGGCGCGCCGCACAGCTTCTTCGTCAAGATCCCGGGCGAAGGCACGGAGATGTTCATCGACCGCCGAACGGCGAACGAGGCCGGCCGCAAGGCGCATGCCGCCGGCGTCGGCGCGCGCATCATCGATTTCTTCCCCGAGACCGGCGTGGAGGTCAGCGAGTTCGTCGAGGGGCTGCGCACATCCACCAATGCCGACTTTCTCGATCCGGTCGTGCGCTTCAACGGCCTGCGCGCCCTGAAGGCTTTCAACGACAGCACGCCGCTCTCCCAGCGCAAGACGACCTTCGACATGATCGACGAGCATTTCGAGCAGGCCCTGGCGCTGGGCGGCGAGTTTCCCGGCGATTTCGGCTGGCTCAATGCGCGCTACCGCGAGGCGCGGCAGGCGCTGGAAGCGTCCGGCCTCGATCTCGCCCCCTGCATGAACGATACGCTCGCCGGGAATTTCCTGCTCCATGCCGACCAGCGGGTCATGCTCGTCGATTTCGAATATGCCTCGACCAACGACCGGGCGGCCGAACTTGCCCTGTGGTTCAGCGAAATGTGCTTCTCGCCGGAGGTGGAGGCGGAAATGATCGAGGAATATTACGGCCGCCTCGATCCGGCTCTCCTGGCGCGGGTCTCTTTGTTCAAGGCGCTGGTCGATCTGAAATGGTCGACCTGGGCGATGGTGCAGAACCGGATCTCCCGCCTCGATTTCGATTTCTTCAAATACGGCTTCTGGAAGCACATGCGGGCGCGCTTCGTGATGAGCGATCCGCGTTGGGCGGAATGGTTGAAGGCCGTTTGAGGAAGGCTAGGCGATGTGCTGCCGCCGTTTCGAGTCCGTTCAAGGGCTTTAGGCCGAATGCCGCAGCATCAGTTCCGACTTCAGCAAGATCTGCTCCTTGCCCAATGCAGGGTGGTCCGCTTCGTCAAGTTTGTGCAGCAGGAGCTGGATCGCGAGCCGGCCGATCTCGTCGTAGTTCTGGGCGACGGTGGTGAGCGGGGGGCAGGCGTATTGGGAGAGGGGATGGTCGTCGTGGCCGGCGATGCGCAGGTCATAGTCGGCGCCGTGGCCGACCTTCAGGCCCTTTTGCCAGGCGGCGGCGATGACGCCGAAAGCGAGGCGGTCGTTGGCGCACAGGATGGTGCGGCTCTTGAGCGCGGCCGGCTTTTCGAGCAGGCGGCTCGCTTCCTCGAAGGCGAAGCGTTCGAAATCCCAGCTCGCGGCTTCCGAGACCGGCAGGACATGCGGCTCCATGCCGAGGCGCGCCATGGCTTCGAGATAGGCGGTCTCGCGGGTGAGCGCGTTGGTATTGACATGCGGCATGCCCAGATAGCAGGGCGGCTCGCCGGAGCGGCAGAGGTAGTCGACGATGAGGCCGAAGCTCTGGCGGTTGTCCGTGCCGACGAAGGCGGAGGTCTCGTCGAGCGGGGAGTCGACATAGACGAGGGGGATGGACTGGCCGAGCTGCTCCAGCGTCTTCGGCCGCGCGGCCGATCCGAGCGGAGCTATGATGGCGCCGGCGACGTTCATCGACTTGAACGTCTTGATCGCGTTGTCCTCGATATCGGCGCGGCCATCCGCCGAAAGCACGAAGGCGTGGAAGCCGGCCTCGTTGGCGATGAGCTCGATGCGCCGCGTCAGCGCCATGTAGAAGGGGTCGATCGAGGTCGGCACGACGATGCCGATGATGTTGCTGCGACGGCGGTTGAGGTTGACGGCGAAGATGTTCGGCCGGAAGCCGGACTTTTTCAGCGCCTCCTCGATGGCGTCCCGCGTCTTCTTGCGAACGGAGGAGGGGTCGTTGAAATATTTCGACACCGTGGGCCGGGACAGGCCGACGAACTCGGAAAAATCCTCCATTGTTCTGATCGACTTGGCCAAGCGGTGCTCCTGCGGTTCCGGTGTTCGCCTTCTTAGCCGGCCTCATTTCGCGGGAAAAGCCGAAATCGAGGCCGGCTATCGGCGGTTCGGTGATCAGTCGGCGGCGAACTGCACCTTCATCGTCGCGGGGTCCGTCGGCTTCCTCGTGAAGAAGGGCAGAACCTCTTCCAGCGCCAGCCGATGCGATACGAGCCGCGCCATCCCGCCGTCATCCTTCTTCAGGATATCGAGCGCATCGGGAATGTTGCGGTTCAGCGAATGGGAACCGGCAAGCCTCAGCTGGCGGCGGAAGATCTCGAAGGGCGCCACGGAGATGCGGGCATCCGGGGCGCAGACGCCGAAGACAAGCGCCGTGCCGCCGTCGGCGAGAAGATCGATCATGCCTTCGACGACGCTGGCAATGCCCGTGGCGTCGGCGACGAAGTCGTAGCTTCGCCGTTTGGCTGCAAGCTCGGCGGAGCCGGAGACGATGCCGCCGAGGCCGAGACCGACGGCGAAGGCGAGCCGGCTCTCGTTGATATCGGCGACCGTCACGGTCTCGACGCCCTCCGCTCTCAGCGACAGCGCAAGGAGCAGCCCGATCGGCCCGGCGCCGATGACGAGCGCGTCCTTCGGCAGCGGTGCGCCGCCGCGTATGCCCGCGCTGTTGAGGCCGTTCACCACGCAGGCGAGCGGCTCGGCAAGGGCCGCGACGGAAAAAGGCAGGTCGCCGATGCCGTGCAACTGGTCGGCGCGCACGATGCTGTATTCGGCAAAGCCGCCATTGTGCGAAACGCCATAGGCCTTCAGGTCGCGGCAGAGGTTCGTCAGGCCCTTGCGGCAGGCGGGGCAGGTGCCGCAGGGCAGGTTCGGATCGACGGCGACGCGCGCGCCGACCTGGAGGCCGGTGACGTCAGCGGCGACGGCCTCCACGATGCCGGCATATTCATGGCCCGGCACGAGCGGAAAGGCGCCGTCGCCGTAGCGGGCATGCAGCACGTCGATATCCGTGTGGCAGAGGCCGGCCGCCTTGACCTTGACGAGGGCATGGCCGGCCGGAACATCGCCGACCCCGAGATCGGCGAGCCTTGCCTCGCCCTTGGCGGTGAACTGGATCGCTTTCATGCGGTTCGCCATGGCTCAGCTCATCCAGTTGCCGCCGTCGACATTGTATGTCTGGGCGAGAATGTAGTCGCTGTCGCTGGAGGCGAGGAAGACGGCGAGGCCCTTGATGTCGTCGGGCGTGGCGAAGCGGCCGATCGGCACGGATTTCGCCACGGCAGCCTTCTTCTCGCCGGGCTTCAGGCCTTCCCATTCGGCGAATTTGGCGTCGACGATGTCCCAGTGTTCGCCATCCACCACCCCGGGGGCGATCGCATTGACGTTGATGCCGTATTTGACGAGGGCGAGCGCTGCCGACTGGGTTGCCGAAATGATCGCGGCCTTGGAGGCGCAGTAGAGCGTCACCAGCGCCTCGCCGCGCCGGCCGGCCTGGCTCGCCATGTTGATGATCTTGCCGCCGCGCCCGCGGGCGATCATCACGTTGGCGACGGCCTTCATGGTGAAGAGCGGGCCTTTCAAGTTGACGTCGAAGACACGGTCGTAGCTCTCCTCGGTGATCGCCTGGATCGGCGCCATGTCGAAGATCGCGGCATTGTTGACGAGGATGTCGATGCCGCCGAAATCGGCGTCGATCTTGCCGACGACCGCATCGATGTCCTGAAGGTTGGTGACGTCGATCCTGATGGCTGTCGCGGCCGGGCCGATCGCCGCCGCCGCTTCCTCGGCGCGGGCGAGATTGATGTCGGCGATGACGACCTTGGCGCCCTCGGCCACGAAGGCTTCGGCAAAGCCGAGGCCGATGCCGCGTGCGCCGCCGGTGATGAGCGCGACCTTGTCCTTGAGTTTCATGTCTCTTCTCCATGCGTTGCGGGGCAAAGCCGGTGCCGCGAAATGCGTTCGTTGGAAATGTTCGTCGTGCGGGAAACCCGGCACCGGAGTGCCGGGTCCTCCTGGGAGGGCCTGCGGGCCAAACCCGCAGGCGGGAGCCTTACTTGATGTAGCCGGCGCGGGTCATGTCGCGCTCGACCTGGACCTGGGCGGCATCGAGTGCCGCATCGACCGTCTGCTGGCCGGCAAGGGCCGCGCTGACCTGCTGGCCGACGAAGGTGCCGATCGCCTGGAACTCCGGAATGGCGACGAACTGCACGCCGGTATAGGGCACCGGATCCTTGGTGGGCTTCGACGGGTCGGCCGAGAGGATGGCCTGAAGCACGGTTTCCGCGAAGGGGGCCGCCTTCTGGTACTCCGGCAGCGCGTAGGTCGACTTGCGCGTGCCGGGCGGCACGGCGACCCAGCCTTCGCTCTCGCCGACCAGCTTCACATAGTCCTTGGAGGTCGCCCATTTGAGGAACGACTTGGCGACTTCGGCCTTCTGCGTGGTCGCTGGAATGGCAAGGTTCCATGACCAGGACCAGCTCGATCCGTTCGCTGTCTCGGCGATCGGCGCGCGCGTGAAGGCGATCTTGTCGGCGACCTGGCTCTGCTTGGGGTCGTAGACGCGGCCGGCGGCCGACGTCGCGTCGATCCACATGGCGCAGTGGCCCGTCGCAAAGAGCGTCTGGTTCTCGTTGAAGCCGTTGGCGGTGGCCCCCTGCGGGCCGTAGTCCGAAAGCAGCGCGACATAGTCGGTGATCGCCTTCTTCCACGGCTCGGAATTGAGCTGAGGCTTCCAATCCATGTCGAACCAGCGGCCGCCATAGGCGTTCACCATGGTGCCGACAAACGCCATGTTCTCGCCCCAGCCCGGCTTGCCGCGCAGGCAGATGCCATATTGCTGCTTGGACTTGTCGGTCAGCTTGGCGGCGAATTCCTTGATCTGTTCGTAGGTCGGCTGTTCCGGCATGGTAAGGCCGGCGGCATCGAACAGGTCCTTGCGGTAAAGCGTGAACGAGCTTTCCGTATAGAAGGGGACGGCATAGAGCTTGCCGTCGACCGTCAGGCCCGCCTTGATCGGCTCCAGCAGGTCCGCATAGTCGTAGTCATCGCCGAGGTCGTCGACCGGCGCCAGCCAGCCCTGCCTGCCCCAGATCGGCGCCTCGTAGCCGCCGATGGTCATGATGTCGAACTGGCCGCCCCTGGTGGCGATGTCGGTGGTCACGCGCTCGCGCAGCACGTTCTCCTCGAGCACGATCCAGTTGATCTTGTTTCCGGTTTCCTTTTCCCAGGCGCCGGAAAGCTTCTGCATGATGATCATGTCGCCGTTGTTCACGGTGGCGATGCTGATTTCCTCGGCCTGTGCGAGGCCGGTCAGCAATCCAAGGCCGATGGCGGACGACGATAGAATGCGGGTCATGTTCCTCATGGGTCCGTTCCTCCTTTACGGATGTTTACGCATAAAATGCCATGCGTAAAGTTTTTATGTGGTGAAACAGCCATTGTTGTCAAGCGACAAATTTTGCGATTGCGATGGTGCAATGGCGAGGATTTCCGGTAATGCGCTGTAATAAAAGGGAATTAATATGAAGCTGCAGATTTTCTCTCCAGCCTTCTTGAGGAGTTGCAATCGAATTTCACATAAATAAATTTACGTACGTAAAAAATTGTTGACTTTTGCAGGGCCGATCCGCTATCACCAATGGGAAATGATCGCGGTATGCTTTCGGGCTCCGTCGCAGGGAGGGTGCATTGATGAGAGTGAGCGCAGTGGCGCCGGAAGGCCTGGGGCCGACGGTGACGGTCGGTGAGATCCTGGTGGAGATCATGGCGACGACGGTCGGGGCGGGGTTCCTTGCGCCGCAGCCGCTCGTCGGGCCGTTTGCGAGCGGCGCGCCGGCGATCTTCATCGATCAGGTGGCGCGGTTCGGCGGTGCGGCGGGCATTGTGGCGGCGGTCGGCGCCGATGACTTCGGCACGCTCAACGTGGAGCGGCTGCGCGCCGATGGCGTCGACGTGTCGGCCATCGCGGTCATTCCCGGCAAGCCGACCGGCAGTGCCTTCGTGCGCTATCGGGCGGATGGCTCGCGGGATTTCGTCTACAATATCGCCCATTCCGCGGCCGGCGACACGACGATGACGAACGCGGCGCGCGCGCTCATCGCCCGTGCCGGCCATGTCCACGTCATGGGGTCCGCTTTCGCAATCCGCGGCATCGGCGACCTCCTTCTCGAGGCGGTCGCTTCGGTCAGGGCGCGAGGCGGCTCGGTCTCCTTCGATCCGAACATCCGCAAGGAGCTGGCGCAGGACGGCGAGGGCCGCAAGCTCGTCGATGACATGCTGGCTGTCACCGATCTCCTGCTGCCCTCCGGAGACGAATTGCTCGTCGCGGCCGGCGAGGCGACGGAAGAGGCCGCGGTGGAACGCCTGCTCGGCCTCGGCATCGGCGAGGTCGTGCTGAAGCGCGGCAGCGCCGGTTCCAGCCATTTCAGCCGGGATTCCGGCCGTATCGATTGCCCGGCTTTTGCCGTGGAGGAGATCGATCCGACGGGCGCGGGCGACTGTTTCGGAGCCACCTATCTCACCGGCCGCCGCGCTGGCCTTCTGCCCGCTCACGCGCTGCTTTACGCCAATGCCGCCGGGGCGTGCGCGGTCAACCGGCAGGGGCCGATGGAAGGCGTGTCCAGCCGGCAGGCGCTCGATCAATTCATTGCGGCTGCCGGCCGGGAGGCGGGGGCATGAGCCGCTTCCTCACGGGCCTGGCCGCGGCCCGCCGCGCGGGCCGTCCCTATGGCATCGCCTCTGTCTGCTCCGCGCACCCGACCGTGCTGCGTGCCGCGTTGCGCCGGGCGGCGAAGGGCGAGGGGCCGGTGCTGATCGAAGCGACCTGCAACCAGGTCAACCAGTTCGGCGGCTATACCGGCATGACGCCCGCCGATTTCATCGCTTTCGTAGAAGTGATTGCCGCCGAGGAAGGCGTTGCGCGGGACAAGATCATCTTCGGTGGTGATCATCTCGGGCCCAATCCCTGGCGCAGGGGGCAGGCTTCGGTCGCGCTCGAAAAAGCGGCCGGCATGGTGGAGGCCTATGTCGCGGCCGGCTTCACGAAAATCCATCTCGACGCCTCGATGGGCTGCGCCGGCGAGCCGGCCGCCCTGGACGACCGTACCGTTGCCGAACGTGCCGCGGCTCTTTGCGCCGTCGCGGAGGAAACCGCCCGGCGCGGGAACCTGCCCGCTCCCGTCTATATCCTCGGCACGGAGGTGCCTGTGCCCGGCGGTGCCGACCATGCGCTGGCGACGGTCGAGCCGACCGCGCCCGACGCTGCGCGGGAGACGATCGCCGTGCACCGTGCCGCTTTCGGTAAGGCAGGGCTTTCCGATGCCTTCGCGCGGGTCATCGCCTTCGTCGTGCAGCCCGGCGTGGAGTTCGGCAGCGACAATGTCGTCGCCTACGATCCGCCGCGCGCCGCGGCCCTCAGCACCCTGCTCGACGAGGAGCCGGCGCTGGTCTTCGAGGCGCATTCCACCGATTACCAGACGGAAGAGGCGTTGGCCGCGCTGGTCGGCGATGGTTTTCCCATCCTGAAGGTCGGGCCGGGCCTCACCTTTGCCTACCGCGAGGCGCTCTATGCGCTCGATCTCGTCGCCTCGGACATCGTGCCCGGCTATGGCGACCGACCGCTGGCGCGGGCGATGGAAGCCTTGATGGTCGATGTGCCCGGGTCCTGGAGCGGCTATTACCACGGCGATGAGACTGCGCTCAGGATCCAGCGCCATTTCAGCTACAGCGACCGCATCCGCTACTACTGGACGCGGCCGGAGGCGGAGGCCGCCGTTGCGGCCCTGCTGTCGGCGCTTTCCGGCGTTCGCATTCCCGAAACGGTGCTGCACCAGTATCTGCCCACGATCGTGCCACAGGAGGCCGATCGCGCGGAAGACATCCTGATCGCCGCGGTGGATCGCGTTCTGGCGATCTATGACGGCGCGGCCGCCAATCGGCCGTGACGGAGAAAAGCGCGCGGCAGGAAGAGGCCGCCGCGTGAGGAATGGGAGGAATTTCATGGCGACGGAGAACACGCGTGGTTTGGCGCGGTTGATGTTGGCGCCCTCAGTCGGGCTGCTTCTGGTGTGGATGATCGTTCCGCTGGCGATGACGCTGTGGTTCTCGTTCCAGAACTACAACCTGTTGAACCCGGCCAATGTCAGCTGGGCGGGGCTGTTCAACTATCAGTATTTCTACACCGACCCGGCCTTCTTCCAGTCGATCTGGAACACGCTCCTGATCGTCGGCGGGGTGCTGCTGATCACCGTCGTCGGCGGCATCGCGATTGCGCTGCTGCTCGACCAGCCGATGTGGGGCCAGGGCATCGTGCGCATCATGATCATCTCGCCCTTCTTCGTCATGCCGCCGGTGGCCGCGCTGGTGTGGAAGAACATGATCATGCATCCGGGCTACGGCGTGCTGGCGGACATCAACCGCGCCGTCGGCCTGCAGCCGGTCGACTGGTTCGCGCAGTATCCGCTGTTCTCGATCATCATCATCGTCGCCTGGCAATGGCTGCCGTTCGCCACCCTCATCCTCTTGACCGCGCTGCAATCGCTCGACGGCGAGCAGAAGGAGGCGGCGGAGATGGACGGGGCCGGCTTCGTCTCCCGCTTCGTCTACCTGACGCTGCCGCATCTTTCCCGCTCGATCACCGTCGTCATCCTGATCCAGACGATCTTCCTGCTCGGCGTCTATGCGGAGATCCTCGTCACCACCAACGGCGGGCCGGGCTATGCCTCGACCAACCTGCCGTTCCTGATCTACCGCACGGCGCTGCTCGGCTACGACGTCGGCGGCGCCTCGGCCGGCGGCATCATCGCCGTCATCCTCGCCAACATCGTCGCCTTCTTCCTGATGCGCGCCGTCGGCAAGAACCTGGACAAGTAGTTTACCGCCGTTCCGGACGGAACACCGCTCCGCACGGTCCCGGAACAGCCTTTAGGGAGGACAAGACCATGGCCAGAGCCGTCTCGACAAGACGAACCGCCGTCTTCACCATCGCCGCCTGGATCATCGCGCTGATCCTCTTCTTCCCGATCCTCTATACGATCATCACCTCGTTCAAGTCCGAGACCGAGGCGATCCAGGGCTTCGACATCCTGCCGTCGGGCACGGTGGAGAGCTACGCGGCCGTGCAGGCGCAGAGCAACTACTTCAAGTTCTTCCTGAACTCGGTGATCATCTCGGTCGGCTCGACGCTGCTGGCGCTCTTGATCGCCGTGCCGGCGGCCTGGTCGATGGCCTTCTCGCCGACGAGAAGGACCAAGGACATCCTGATGTGGATGCTGTCGACCAAGATGATGCCGGCCGTCGCCGTGCTGGTGCCGATCTACCTGATCTTCCGCGACACGGGCCTGCTCGACAGCCGCGTGGGGCTCACCGTCATGCTGACGCTGATCAACCTGCCGATCGTCATCTGGATGCTCTACACCTATTTCCGCGAGATCCCCGGCGAGATCCTGGAGGCCGCGCGCATGGACGGGGCGTCGCTGTGGGGCGAGATCGTCTACGTGCTGACCCCGATGGCGGTGCCGGGCATTGCGTCCACCATGCTGCTCAACATCATCCTCGCCTGGAACGAGGCCTTCTGGACGATCCGGCTGACGACGACGAACGCCGCGCCGCTGACCGCCTTCATCGCCTCGTTCTCCAGCCCGCAGGGTCTGTTCTGGGCCAAGCTCTCGGCGGCCTCGACGCTCGCCATCGCCCCGATCCTGATCATGGGCTGGTTCAGCCAGAAACAGCTTGTCCGCGGCCTCACCTTCGGCGCCGTGAAGTAACGAAACAGACGGGAGGGACCATCATGGGCAAGATCATCCTTAAAAAGGTCAACAAGAGCTTTGGCGCCACGCAGGTCATTCCGGGCATCGACCTGACGATCGAGGACGGCGAGTTCGTCGTCTTCGTCGGCCCGTCGGGCTGCGGCAAGTCCACGCTGCTGCGCCTCATCGCGGGCCTGGAGGACACGACGAGCGGCACGATCGAGATCGACGGCAAGGACGTGACATCGGCCGCGCCCGCCAGGCGCGGGCTCGCCATGGTGTTCCAGTCCTATGCGCTCTATCCGCACATGACGGTGAAGAACAACATCGCCTTCCCCCTGAAGATGGCCAAGACCGATCCGGCCGTCATCGAGAAGAAGGTGGCGGAAGCGGCGCGCGTCTTGAACCTGACCAACTATCTCGAACGCCGCCCGGGCCAGCTGTCCGGCGGCCAGCGCCAGCGCGTGGCGATCGGCCGGGCGATCGTGCGCGAGCCCTCGGCCTTCCTGTTCGACGAGCCGCTCTCCAACCTCGACGCGGCGCTGCGCGGCACGATGCGGCTGGAGATCTCCGAGCTGCACCACCAGCTGAAGACGACGATGATCTACGTCACCCACGACCAGGTGGAGGCGATGACCATGGCCGACAAGATCGTCGTGCTGAACGCCGGCAACATCGAGCAGGTCGGCTCGCCGCTCGATCTCTACAACAAGCCGGACAACCTGTTCGTCGCCGGCTTCATCGGCTCGCCGCGCATGAACTTCGTCAAGGGCGAGGCGGCCAGGCCCTGGAACGCCCCGACCGTCGGCATAAGGCCGGAGCATATCCGCCTGTCCAAGGAGGGCGGCACCTGGAAGGGCGTCGTCGGCGTCGCCGAGCATCTCGGCTCCGACACCTTCCTGCACGTCAATGCCGAGGCCATCGGCATGGTCACCGTGCGCGCCGGCGGCGACTTCCCCGTAACACACGGCGACACCGTCTTCCTAACGCCAGACGAAACGCGAATCCATCGCTTCGACCAAAACGGGAACGCCAGCCGATGAAACGGCTGCGCGGCTTGCTCGCTCAGAGGCCGAGGGCGTGGCGCTGCCGTGATCAGCCCTCGGCAACGACGAGTTCGGCGACGGTGCTCTCGAGCGCGGCGAAGCCGGGACGCTCGCGTGCCTTGGAATCGACGACCACGTAGTCGATCTCGCCCGTCGGGCAGACACATTTCCGGCTGGTCACGCCGATTTTCGCATGATCGGCAAGAATGGTGATCTTGGCCGCCTGGCGCGCCATCGCCTCCGCGATCTCGGCTCCGTGAAGCTGATAATAGGTCGCGCCGGAGGCGGCATCGATGCCGAGCGGCGAGAGCAGGGCCATGTCCGCATGATAGCTGTAGATATCGGCAACCGTGGCGCCGCCCCAGGTTTCCAGCGGATCGCGCTTGACCGGTCCGCGCAGGAGCTGCACGCGGATGCCGTTCTCCTGGCTGTTCGGCACCTGTGCAAGTCGCGTGGCCGCCTCCAGGGAGTTGGTGACGACCGTGAGATCCGTGAGGCCGGTCGGGCCCGCCAGGACCTCCGCCATGATCGTCGTCGTCGAGCCGGCGTCCAGGAAGATGGTCTGGTGGCTTTTCAATAGCCGGAGCGCGGCGACGCAGAGCGCGCGCTTTTCATGCAGCCGCTGCGTGATGCGGACGCTGAACTCCATATCCTCGGTTTCGACCGGAACCGCGCCGCCGCGGATGCGACGCAATATTCCAGATTGTTCCATATCGATCAGATCGCGCCGTACAGTTTGACGCGAAACGCCAAAACTCTCTACGATTCGATCGATCGAAACCTGGCCGAACGATGTCAGCATAGCCCGGATCTTCTGGTGTCGTTCCTCTTGCCACATGGTTTTTTCCCGTTGCTGCGCAGACCTGTCGTTTTGTCCATTATCCTCCTTCGTTCATCGCACGCAAATTACAGATTGACGCATTTGCTACATTATGCAACATTCCCCGCTAGAAGAGCGAATGAACGTTCGCGGTGTGGAAAATCGGGAGAAGGAGCCAGGATGTCGACGGGCGGGAATACATTGAACGATGCGGCGCTCGACCGCTTGGCAGCCTTTGCCGGGGTTCTCGCCGACGAAAGCCGGCGGATGCTTCTCGACGTGATGGGGCAGCAGCGCGCCATCGAGATGAAGCCCGACCGCAGCTTCGTGACCGATATGGACCTGGCGATCGAGCGGCGGCTGCGCGAGCTGATCACCGAGGCCTATCCCGACCATGGCGTAATCGGCGAGGAGCAGGGCGGCGCATCGGTCGATTCCGAGTTCGTCTGGGTGCTCGATCCGATCGACGGCACGGCGCCGTTCATCGCCGGCATGCCGGTCTTCGGCACGCTGATCGCGCTGATGCACAATGGCCGTCCCGTCATCGGCATCATCGACCAACCGTCGGGCGGCAATCGCTGGGTCGGCGTCGAAGGGCGGCAGACGCTTTTGAACGGCGCGCCCTGCAGGACGCGCGGCTGCCCCGACCTCGGCAGCGCGATGCTCTCCGTCTGCAATCCGGATTTCTTCCATCTTTCCGAGCACCCGGCGCTCAACGCGCTGCGCGAGGCGACGGCCTGGCGCATCTATGGCGGCGCGTGCCTCAGCTTCGGCCTGCTCGCCTCCGGCCGGACCGACGTGCACATCGACACCCAGTTCAAGATCCACGACCTTGCGCCCTATACGCCGATCATCGCGGGTGCGGGCGGTGTCGTCACCGATTGGGACGGAAAGCCGATCACGCTTGAAAGCGGCCCTCGTATCCTGGCCGCCGGCGATCCGGCCCGCCACCGCGATGCGCTGGCGCTCGTTCAGGCCGCGATGGGCTGACGGACGGAAAAGGGGAGGAGGACGAGATGGGAATCAAGATTGAGAACCTCGGTGTGACCTACGGAAATCACCGGGTCATCGAGGGGCTGTCGCTGGCGATCGAGCCCGGCTCGTTCTTCACGCTGCTCGGCCCGTCCGGTTGCGGCAAGACCACGCTCCTGCGTACCATAGCCGGCTTCATCGACGCTTCCGCCGGGAGGATACTGTTCGGCGGGTCGGATGTGACGCGGCTTCCCGCCCATCGTCGCAACATCGGCATGGTCTTTCAGGATTACGCGCTGTTTCCCGACAAGACCGTCAACGACAACGTCGCCTATGGCCTGCGCGCCCGCGGCGAGGAGGGCGCCACGATGCGGCGCAAGATCGGCGAGGCGCTGGAGCGGGTCGGCCTCGGCCATCTTGGCGAGCGCCATCCGGCGGCCCTTTCCGGCGGCCAGCGCCAGCGCGTGGCGCTTGCCCGCGCGCTGGTCATCCAGCCGCAGGTGCTGCTGATGGACGAGCCGCTGTCGAACCTCGACGCCAAGCTGCGCCTGCAGGTGCGCGGCACGATCACCGAACTGCAGCGCGAGGCCGGCATCACCACCGTCTTCGTCACCCACGACCAGGAGGAGGCGCTCGCCATGTCCGACCGGATCGGCGTGATGAAGAGCGGGAAGCTGGAGCAGGTCGGCACGCCGTCGCAGATCTACCGCGAATCCGTCAGTGCCTATGTTGCCGATTTCGTCGGCGCGGCGAACACGATCGAGATCGACGCGCCGGCCGGAACCGCGGGGCAAGGCACCGCCAGCATCCGCCTTGCCGGCCATGCCATGGCGGCGCGTGTTCCCGCACCGCTCACCGGGCCGAAGGCGATGTTCGTCGCGCGGCCGGAGGATATTTCGCTCGCCCCGCGCGGCGAGGGCGGCGGCAACCGCGTGGCGGGCACCGTCACCGGCCGGCAATATCTCGGCGGCAAGACCAGCTATGTGGTCGAGATCGGCGAGGGCATCACTCTTGCCGTCGAGACCCATGGCGACGGCCACGACCGCCACGTGCCGGGCGCGGCCGTCGACCTCGGCTTCGATCCGCAAAAGACCCTGGTGCTGGCATCATGAGCGGCGCGTCCGGAACCCGCGCGGTCTGGTGGTGGCTGTCGCTTGCCATGCTCGTCGTCATGGCCGTCTTCCTGCTCTATCCGCTGCTCAACATCCTGACCGGCAGCTTCGGCAGCGGCGGGCGCAACGGCTGGGCGCAGCTCCTTGCCGACACGACCTATCTGGAGGCGATCGGCAACACGCTCATCCTCGCCACCGCGGTGACGCTGCTGTCGGTCCTCATCGGCGTGCCGCTCGCCTATCTCGCCTCGCGCTACAGCTTCCCGGGCAAATCGGCGCTTGCCCTGCTGCCGCTGATCACGCTGGTCCTCCCGGAGGTCATCACGGCGCAGACCTGGCTGATGCTGCTCGGCAACAACGGGGTAATCACCCGCGCGCTGCGCGCCTATGACATCGCGCTGCCGAGCTTCTACGGCTGGAACGGGCTGATCGTCTCGCTGACCTTCACCTACTACGCCTATGTCTATATCAGCACGCTCGCCGCCGTGCGCGGCTTCGACGTGCAGCTCGAGGAGGCCGCGCAAAGCCTCGGCACCTCGCCGGTCAAGTCGCGCCTCAAGGTTCTGGTGCCGGTCATCCTGCCCTCGGTCATGGCCGGCGCGCTCCTGGTCTTCACCATGGTCATGGGCAATTTCGGCACCTCGTCGATCCTCGGCGGACCGGTCAAGCTGCTCTCGGTCATGACGTACCAGGCGGCCGTCGCCGAAGGCGGCAGCGACCCGGTCATGCAGAGCACGCTGGCGAGCGTCGCCGTCGGCCTCATCGTCATCGTGCTGTTCTGCCAGCGCTGGATCCTGTCACGCGGCCGCTATCAGGTGGTACAGGGCCGCAGCGCCCGGCCGGTTCCGCTCGCCGGCGGGCAGGCCCTGCTGCTCGGCGGGGCGGCGGGGGCGGTGGTCGTCATCTCGCTGATGCCGCTCGTCATGCTGGTCGCCGGCGCCTTCACCCAGGCCCGCGGCCCGGTCATGGCCTGGGGCGAATGGACCTTCGCCAATTTCGAGCGCCTGCTTCTCACCAATCCCGCGCCGATCCTCAACACGCTTCTCTATGCCGGCACGGCAACGGTCATCGGCATGATGGCAAGCACCATCATCAGCTACATGATCGTCAAGAAGCGCAACACCTTCACGCCGCTGCTCGACTATCTCGGCACCTTGCCGCTGGCCCTTTCGGGCACCGCGATCGGCATCGGCCTCGCCATGTCCTTCAACGGCGGCTGGCTGCCGCTGACGGGGACCGGCGCGATCATCGTGCTCGCCTATGTCATCCGCCGCCTGCCGTTCGCCATGCGCAACGCCTCCTCGACGCTCTACAACATCCCCGATTCCATCGAGGAGGCGTCGATCAGCCTCGGCGTGCCGCCGGTGCCGAGCTTCTTCAAGGTGGTGCTGCCGCTGATGCTGCCGGCCATCGCCTCGGCCATGGTGCTGACCTGGGCTGTCACGGTCTCCGAACTCTCGACGTCGATCATCGTCTATTCCGGCGGCCGCGAGACCATGCCGATCCAGATCTACAAGCTGATCGACAGCAACCTGATGGCCTCGGCCTCGGCGATGGGCGTGCTGCTTCTGGCGGTGATCCTCATCCCGATCGTCATCGCGACGAAGGTGTTCAAGGTGGAGCTGTTCTCGTCTGGCTGAGCCGCGGCCCCGCGCCCGCATACCCGAATTCATGCGCCCGTGGACGACTGCCCCGCGGCCGGAGCCAACCCTAAAGGCAGCCAGAAAGAGGATGGAACGACATGACCTTCACGATTTCCCGACGCGGCGTGCTTGCCGGCCTTGCAGCGGCGATGCTGCCGAAAATCGCCTTCTCCCAGTCGGCCTCCGGCACGGTCGTCGTCTATACGCCCAATCCGGCGCAGGTGGTGGACGCCGTCACCGAGGGCCTGCGCCAGATCGAGCCGGGCATCTCGCTCAGCACCATCACCGGCGGCAGCGGGCAGCTTCTGCGGCGTATCGAGGCCGAGGCGGCCAGCCCGCAGGCCGACGTGTTCTGGAGCTCGAGCGAGAACACGCTCGGTGCCTTCCGCCAGCTGTTCGAGCCCTACCGCTCGAAGGAACTGTCGGCGATCCCCGAGACGCTGCACCAGAAGGAAGACCTGTGGAGCGCGACGATCACCCATGTCGTGGTCGCCATGGTCAACGGCAATCTCCTCGGCGATATCCCGGCGCCGAAGCGCTGGGAGGATTTCCTCGATCCGAAGTGGAAGGGCAAGGTGGCGATCGCCGACCCGAACAACAGCTCGACCGCCTATACGATCCTCTGGGGCATCGAGCAGCTGATGGGCAAGGAATTCTTGGAGAAACTCGCCGGCAACGTGCTGGTCAACAGCTCCGCCTCGTCGATCCTGCGTGGCGTGGCACAGGGCGAGTTCGTCGCCGGCCTTACCTTCGAGGCGAACGCCTATGCCTATGTCGCCGGCGGCCAGGCAGAGATCGCGCTGGTCTATCCGGAGGAAGGCACCTTCACCTCGCCGGAATTCATGGCCCTCATCAAGGGCGCGCCGAATGCCGATCTCGGCCGCCGCACCATGGATGCCCTGCTTTCCAAGGACATGCAGATCGCGCTGCTCGAAAACACCTTCCGCCGCCCGAGCCGCAGCGACATCGTGGTGAGCGACCATGTGGACCTGCCGGCCCTCGACAAGATCAAGATCTTCGCAACCAACGAGGCCGAAGCCGCCGCCGGGCGCAGCGATTTCCTGGCCCGCTGGCAGGGATATGTGCAGGGCGCGAAGTAAAAGCGAACTGGAATGATCAGGATGTCCGCGTACTAGCCCTACCCGGACGGCCGGGCGAGGTCGGTCTTGGACCGCCTCGCCCGGCTTTTTTGGTGTTTTGGCCGGGGCGGGCGCAAAAGCACAGGCTCAGCCGACCTGACCCGCCTTCCGCATGCCGTCGAGGCGCCGCGCCTCCGTCGGGCTGATGCCGAAATGCGCGCGGAAGCGGATGGAGAAGTGCGAAGGCCCGGAAAAGCCGGTGGCGAGCGCGATGTCGATCAGCGGCCGTTTCGGGTCCTCGGCCATCATGCGGCGGGCACTCTCCAGGCGCAGGCGCAGGTAGATGGCGCTGGGCGACGTGCCGAGGCATTCGAGAAAAAGCCGTTCCAGCTGGCGCCGCGAAAGGCCGATGAGCGTCGCAAGCGCGCTGACCGGCAGAATGTCCTCCAGATGCTGCTCCATCAGGCGGAGCGCCTGGTGCACGCGGCGGTCGCCGATCTCGATGCCGAGCGGTTTTCGCGCCTGGGCCTCGGTCGCTTCGCGCCGGTTGGAGATCTGCAGGATTTCCGTGGCGTTCCGTTCGGCGCTCTCGCCGACATGGCGCCGCACGAGCGCGGCGGCGAGGTCGGCCGAGGCGCTTCCCCCCGCGCATGTCGCAATCCTGCCGTCCAGATTGAAGATCTGCTCGCTCGTCGCGTTCAGATGCGGGAAGCGCTGCGTGAACGCCTTGTGGTGCAGCCAGCTGACACAGCTGGTGTGGTTCTTCAAGAGCCCGGCTTCGGCCAGGAGGAAGCTCCCCGTGCACAGGCCGACAAGGCCGACGCCGGCCTGTCCGGCCTTGCGGAGATAGGCGATCGCCGCGGCATCAAGCGGCTCCTCGACCTCGAGCAGGCCGCCGACAACGACGATATGGGTGTATTTGCGCGGATCGATCAGCTCGGTGGTAGACGCGACCTGCACCCCGCAGCTCGATGTCGCAAATCCGCGGGCATGCGAGAGCACGTCCCAGCTGCAACGGATCTTGCGCGAGCCGTCCTCGTCGTCGGCCGCCAGGCGCAAGGTATCGACGAAGAGCGCCATGGCCGACAGGGTGAAGCGCCTCGCAAGGATGAAGCCTATCCGCAAGGCCGGCGGGTTCTGGGCGGCTTTGGTCATCGGTGCGTTTCCTTCGCGGCGGCGGTGCTATTCCCGGCGCGCCTGCCATTCGCGCCATTTGAGATAGAGGTTCGCGCCGATCCCGGCGAAGGGCGGGGGGGCGAGCCTGGCCGGCTCTTCTTCGGCAAGGAAATGGGCCGAGATGTCCGAAGGCCTGCCGGCAACGAGGTCGGCCACGGCGATGCCCATCAGTGTGCTGCGGACCGTTCCAAGGCCGTTGCAGCCGCAGGCCGCGTAGAGGCCCGGCTCCAGCTCGCCCATCACGGAGACGCCGTTCCATGTCAGGCACAGATGCCCGGCCCAGCTGTATTCCATCGGCACGCCGGCAAGGGCGGGGAACCGGTCGGCGAACTTCTTGCGGTGGGTGCGGGCCGTGCGGGCGAGGGCGGCTTCGGACGGCACCATGCCGGGCAGGAATGTGGCGCAGGTGCGCGTGACGATGCGGTTGCCGCCCTGCGCGGTATCGATGCGGCGCATGGTCGTGCCCATCGGGTCGGAGGGCGTGATGCCCCAGCGCGGCTGGCCGCCGAGCCTGGCCAGCGTGCTGCGGTCGAGGTCCGCGGTCATCGAGGCGTAGAGGAAGATATGCATCAGCCGGCCGCGCTTGAAGCCGAAGCTTTCGAGATGGCCGTTGTTGGCAAGGATGACCCTGGCGGCGGAGACCGTGCCGCGGGGCGTCGTCAGCGCCCAGCCTTGCCCGCTCCGGGCGATGCGCGCCACCGGGGACCCCTCGAAAACGCCGACGCCGGCCTTGCGCAGGCCGGCGCCGACGGCGCGGATGTAGCCGGCCGGCTGGATCATGACGGTGCCTGGCGTATAGAGGCCGGAGCGATAGTGCCGGCTGCCGGTCACCTCCAGCATGGCCGTCTCGTCGAGCATCTCGCTCGCTTCGCCGAGGTGCCTGAGATGGGTGGCGTAGCTGGCGTTCAGCGCATGGGCCTTGCTGCTCGCCGCGCCGTTTATCTTGCCGGCCGGATCGAAGAATGCCGGGTCGATGCCGTATTCCTCGACGGCCGAGCGGGCAAAGGCGATGGCCCTGCGGTTGAGCGCGATGGTCTTCTGGTCGGCGCTCATCTCCTTGCCGGAATAGTCCTCCGAGGAGACGTCGTGCGGCAGGTCGATCATGAAGCCGGAATTGCGGCCCGACGCGCCTTCCGCAAGCCGTCCCGCATCGAGGACGGCGATCCGGATTTTCGAGTCGATCTGGCGTAGCCGCCGTGCGGCGGAGAGGCCGGCAAAGCCGCTGCCGACAATGGCGACGTCGACGGCAAGGTCACCCTCGAGCCTTTCCGGTGGCGGCTGGTCGGGAAGGATCGCGCTCCAGGCTGCCGGCCCGCGATGGACCGGCAGCCTTTCGGCCGTAAGATTGATCAAGACACGGCCTCGTCGACGTCGTCGGTGAGGTCGATCCAGATCGTCTTGATGCGCGTGTACTGGTCATGCGCGTGGATGCCGTTGTCGCGGCCGCCGAAACCGGACGACTTGAAGCCGCCGAACGGCGTCGTGATGTCGCCTTCGCCGAAGCAGTTGACCGTCACCGTGCCGGCGCGGATGGCGCGTGCCCCGCGGATCGCCCGCTTGGCATTGGCGGTGTAGATCGAGGCGGCGAGGCCGTACTCGGTGTCGTTGGCAAGCGCGATCGCCTCGTCATAGCTCTCGACGGTCAGCACCGTGAGGACCGGGCCGAAGATTTCCTCGCGCACGACCTTGGCGTCGCGGTCGGCGACGTCGATGATCGTCGGCTCGACGAAACCGTCCCTGGCCTTGCCGCCGAGCACGATCTTCTGGCCCTTTTCGAGATAGGAGGCGACCTTCTCGAAATGTGCCTTGGAGACGAGCGCGCCGACGCGGCTTTCCGGGTCGAGCGGATCGCCCATCGGCCATTCCCGGGCATGCGCCACCATGCGCTTCAACAGTTCGTCCTTGATGCCGCGCTGGACGATCAGGCGCGAGGAGGCCGAGCAGTTCTCGCCCATGTTCCAGAAGGCGCCGTTGACGAGGTGGGCGGCGACGCGGTCGAGGTTCTCCGCATCGTCGAGCACCACGGCCGGGTTCTTGCCGCCCATTTCGAGGGTGACTTCCTTGAGGTTGGACTCGGCCGAATAGCGGGGGAAGCGGCGGCCGGTCTCGGTGGAGCCGGTGAAGGACACCATGTCGACGTCCATGTGCCTGCCGAGCGGTTCGCCCACATCGGCGCCGCCGCCGGGCAGCACGTTGAACACGCCGGCGGGGATGCCGGCCTCCATGGCGAGCTCCGCCACCCGCAGCGCCGTCAGCGGCGTTTCCTTGGCCGGCTTGACGATGACGGAGTTGCCCGCCGCCAGCGCCGGGCCGATCTTCCAGGCGAGCATGAGGAGCGGGAAGTTCCAGGGCAGCACGAGGCCGACCACGCCGACCGGCTCGCGCACCACCATGGCGATATGGTTGTCGGAGGCGGGCGAGACCTGGTCGTAGATCTTGTCGATGAGTTCGGCATGCCAGGTCAGGCAATGGATGGTTTCCGGAACGTCGACATTCTCGCAATCATAGATCGTCTTGCCGCTGTCGAGGCTTTCCAGCACCGCAAGCTCGCGGGCATTGCGCTTCAGGAGCCTGGTGAAGCGGAGGAGGATTTCCTTGCGCGCCGTCGGATGCAGACGCGACCAGCGGCCGTCCTCGAAGGCGTCTCGCGCCTTGGCGACGGCGAAGTCGACATCCTCCGGGCCGCAGGACGCGACCCTGGCCAGTACCGCGCCCGTCGCCGGATTGCTCGTTTCGAAGGTCTTGCCCGAGATCGCCGGCCGGAAGGCGCCGTCGATGAAGGCCTGGGTCGGGAAGTCGAGGCCGGCGGCAATCGCCTTGTATTCGTCGTG
The DNA here is from genome assembly GCF_945994535.1 of Shinella sp. WSC3-e. Lineage (NCBI taxonomy): Bacteria > Pseudomonadati > Pseudomonadota > Alphaproteobacteria > Hyphomicrobiales > Rhizobiaceae > Shinella > Shinella sp. WSC3-e. Next base: position 2,576,486 of record NZ_OZ000530.1, on the reverse strand, counting down.
TGTCAGAAGATCGCCCATGTTCACGCCTCCGCTTCGATCTGTGCAATCGTGCGCTTTACGACGCGCACCACCTGTTCCAGTTGCCGCATGTCATCCTTGTTCAGGGGTTTGAGCGGCGGGCGCGGCGGGCCGGCGGTAAAGCCGTTCATCTCGCAGCCGTACTTGATGCACTGGATGAACTTGCCGCCCTGTTCGAGCACGCGCATCAGCGGCATCAGCGCCGACATGATGCGCCGGCCCTTCGTGAAGTTTCTTTCGACGACGCAGGCCCTGTAAAGCGCGATATGTTCCGCCGGCAGGAAGTTGGAACCGCCGCAGACCCAGCTCCTCGCGCCCCAGGCGAAGAATTCCAGTGCCTGGTCGTCCATGCCGCAGGACATCTGGATATGCGGGTAGTCGCGGGCCAGCAGGTGCACGCGATTGATGTCGCCGGAGCTTTCCTTGATCGCACAGAAATTCCGGCTGCGGCCGACGCGGTCGAGGAATTCCTCGCCCATGTCGATGCCCATGCGTCCGGGATAGTTGTAGAGCATGATCGGCAGATCGGCGGCGCGGTCGATGGCGAGCGCGTTCAACGCGTTTTCCCGCTCGGTCGGCACGGAGTAGGGCGGTGAGCCGACGAGGATGGCGGCCGCGCCGATCTTCGCCGCGGTCTCGGCCATGGCGATGGAATCCTCCAGTCGGATGGCGACGGTGCCCACCACGAGCGGCACGCGATCGCCGATCACCTCTTTCGCGAACCTGGCCATCTCCACGCGCTCGTCCATCGACTGGGCGTAATACTCGCCCGTCGAGCCGCCATTGATGAGGCCGTGCACGCCGGATGCGATCAGGTGCTCGATCATGCGGGCAAACGCGTCCCGGTCGATCGACCCGTCGTCGCGATGCGGCGTTATCACCGGCGTGTAGATGCCGTCGAATTCCATGAAGTCCTCCTGGGATTGTCGGTTCGATAGCCGAGCCGGAAGTTTCCGTTTTCATCGGCCCCATCGAAGTAGACATACTGTAGCTCAATAGAAGACATAATGTCTACAATAAAAATACTCAGCTTGAGCGCAGCTTCCGGAACCCGCGCGGACGCGTGCGTTCCGGCGCCAAGGCTTTGGACTTTCTGGAGAACCGGTCAGCGCAGGCCGAGTTCGCGATGCGAGCGGCGCAGCTTCGCCGGCGTGATGTGGTAGGTGCGCCGGAACCAGTTCACGAGGTGGGCGCAGTCCGTGAAGCCGCATTCATAGGCGATCTGGGCAATGGAGCGATCGCTGTTCAGCACCATCCATTTCGCCGCCTTCAGCCGCATCTGGCGCCAGTACTGGCTGGGCGCGACCTGCAGGTGTTTCCGGAACAGGCGGGACAGTTCACGCTCCGACGTGCCGACGCTTGCGGCGATCTCGGCGACGGAACAGAGTTCGTACATTTTCTGGCGCATCAGGCCGATGGCGTTGGCCACGCGACGATCCTCGCATTTGAGGCCGATATCCTGCTCCTCGACCGCCGCGTCCTTCTCGAAGCCCTGATCGCCGAGAAGATAATGAAAGGCCTTGTGGGCGCGGGATTCGCCGCAGGCATTGGCGACGAGATACATGGCGAGTCTGATCGAGGCCAGGCCGCCGGGGCAGGTGATGACGCCGCCGTCGACCACGACCGGCCGGTCCGTGACGGGAATGACATCCGGAAAGGTCTGGCGCAGCACGCCCGCCAGCGCGAAATGCACCGCACACCGTTTGCCGGAGAGAAGGCCTGCCTCCGCCAGCACGAAGCTTCCCGAGCAGTTGCCGGCGACGGGAACGCCCATGCGTGCGGCGGAAAGCACGAAGTCGTAGAGCTCCGGCGGGATCCGGTGGTCGCCATGAAGGATGCCGCCATGCACGACGATGACGTCATAGTCGCGCGGGTCGCCATAGGTCCGGCCGGGCGTCAACGCCAGTCCGCAGCTCGCGCGCACGGGATCGAGCGTGTGCGACAACAGATGCCAGTCGCAATAGATCCGTCGGCTGTAGTCGCTTTCGTCCCCGGCCAGCCGCAGGAAATCGGTGAAGCAGCCGAGCGGCATCAGCGTGAAGTTCGGGGTGGCGACGATGCCGATCCGGAGCGGCGCCGTGATGTCCGGTGGCGGCTTGCTCGGTCCCAGAGGGGCGTAATCACGCTGCAAGACGGGTCTCCGCGCCATCGAAATTGTCCTAAACGTACAATACGGCGCCGATGAAGGCAAATAGCATTGATTTGCGTTGGTAAGGGAAGGGGAGGTCCAGTGCCGAAGCACCGGAATGGCCGTTCCCGCCCCGCCGAGCAGATCCATCAAAAAATGCGAACAGGGGAACAGGATGAACAAGCTTCTCGCACTTTCGACGGTCGTTCTGGCCGTCGGTTTCGCCCACGGCGCCCATGCCGACTGCGGCACGGTCACGGTGGCGAACATGAACTGGCAAAGCGGTGAACTTCTCGCACATGTCGACAAATTCATCCTGGAGCAGGGCTTCGGCTGTCAGGTCGAATTCGTGCCCGGCGACACCGTGCCGACGATCACCTCCATGGTCGAAAAAGGCCAGCCCGACATTGCTGGCGAGTCCTGGGTGGACCTCGTTCCGGAAATCGTCAAGCGTGGCGTCGACGAGCGCAGGATTGTAAATATCGGACCGGCACTTTCGGATGGCGGCATCCAGGGCTGGTACATTCCGAAGTTCATCGTCGACGCCCATCCCGACATCAGGACGGTCGACGACGCCTTCGCCCGTCCCGAGCTTTTCCCGGCGCCGGAGAATGCCGCGCGGGGCGCGGTGTTCAACGGCCCGCAGGGCTCCGGCGGCTCGGTCGTCAGCGCGCAGCTTTTCAAGGCCTATGGCGGCGAGGCCAAGGGTTTCGACCTCGTCGATCCCGGCACGCAGGCCGGTCTCGACGGTGCAATGGCCAAGGCCTACGAGCGCAAGGAAGGCTGGATGGGCTATTACTGGTCGCCGACGGCATTGCTCGGGAAATACGAGATGGTGCGCCTCGATGCCGGCGTGGCCCACGATGCGGCCGAATGGAAGCGCTGCAACACCGTCGCCGATTGTCCCGATCCGAAGAAGAACGAATGGCCGAAGGACAATGTCGTGACACTCGTCTCGCAGCGTCTCGTCGATAGTGGAAATGCCGGCGTGATCGATTATCTTCGCAAGAGGTCGTGGGACAACCAGACCGTCAGCGCGGTGATGTCATGGATGACCGATACGCAGGCGAGCGGCGAGGATGGCGCGGCGCATTTCTTCAAGGAGCACCCGGACCTCTGGAAATCCTGGCTGAGCGCCGACGTCGCGGACAAGATTGCCGCCGCCCTCTGAACTTCCGGCGCGGGTCTTTCGAGGCCCGCGCCACTGCATTGTGCCCCGCAGCAGCTTTCCAGGATCCAAGATGACGCCCTCCTTTCCCAAGACCTTTTCCGAAATCAAGCTCGCCGGCCATACGCTGCGCAACAGGATCGTCTTCGGCGCGCACACGGCCAACATGTCCGTCAACGGACTGCCGAGCGAACAGACGATCGCCTACTATGTCGAGCGGGCGATCGGCGGCGCGGCGATGATCGTCGTCGAGCCGATGCCGGTGCATCCGGCGACCGTGCTGACGCGCGGCAATTTCCGCACCTGCGACGATTCCGTCATCCCCGCCTTCAGCAGGCTGACGGAAAGCGTGAAGCGGCATGGTGCGGTCGTGCTCCAGCAGCTCTATCACGTCGGCAGCCATGGTGATTCCGACCTGTCCTTCCATGCGCACTGGTCGCCCTCCGGCGGGCCGAGCTACCACGACAGCGACGGCTCCCATGCGATGACGGAGGCCGAGATCGAAGAGACCATCGAAGCCTTCGTCAGTGCGGCGCGGCGCTGCCAGGCGGCGGGTTTCGACGGCGTGGAGGTCTGGGCGGCCTATGGCGGCCTGCTCGACCAGTTCTGGACGCCGTTCTACAACAGGCGCGAGGACAGATGGGGCGGCAGCCTGGAAAACCGGACGCGGTTCTCGCGCGAGATCCTGAGCCGCATCCGGCGGCTCTGCGGCCCGGATTTCATCGTCGGCCTGACCGTCAGCGACGAGCCGGGCTGTCCCACGGCGCTCACCCGCGACCAGATCACGGAGATCGTCGCCGGTCTGGATGCGGACAGGCTGATCGATTACGTCACCTGCGGGTCCGGCGGCTATTTCGACTATGGCAGCCTGATGCCGACCTTCCTCTATCCCGAACGGCTCGGGATCGAGCTTTCGGCACGCCTGAAGAAGGTCGTCAGCCATGCCCTGGTCACGGCCGAAAGCCATATCCGCACGCCTGACAATGCGGAGATCACGCTGGGCGAGGGATCGGCGGACCTCGTTTCCATCGTGCGCGGCCAGATCGCCGATCCGCATCTCGCCAACAAGGCGCGCAGCGGCACGCCGGAAGATATCCGCGGCTGTCTTTCCTGCAACCAGATGTGCTGGGGGCGGCGGTCGCGGGACTACTGGATCAGCTGTCTCATCAACCCCTCGGTCGGGCGGGAGGCCGAGTGGGGCGGCGATCGCTTCGAGCGCGTGGCGGACCCGCAATCCGTGCTGGTCGTCGGCGGCGGGCCGGCGGGGCTGGAGGCCGCGCGGGCCGCGGCGGAAAAGGGCCATCGCGTCGTGCTGGCGGAAGCCGCCGACAGGCTCGGCGGCGCCTTCCGCCTCGCCGGCGAACAGCCGCGGCGCGCGCAGATCCTCGACCTCATCGGCTGGTACGAGACCCGGTTCGCAAAGCTCGGCGTCGAGGTCCGACTGAACAGCTATCTGGAAGGCGGAGACGTCTCGGCGATCGGCGCCGATGTCGTCATCCTCGCCACCGGCTCCCTGCCGCTTGAGAGCGGCTTCCAGAAAGCCCGGCCGGACCATCCGTCGCTCGCGGGTGTTGAGCGCGGCAACGTGTTCTCCGCCGAAAGCGTCATGGCCCGCCAGGCTCGGCTCGGCCGCCGCGTCGTGGTCCTGGACGAGACCGGTGGCTGGAAGGGCTGCGGTACGGCCTGGAAGCTTGCCGAGCAGGGCCACGCGGTGACGTTCGTGACGCCCGATGCGCTGGTCGGCAAGGAACTCCAGCGCACCGCCGCCGACGTTCCCCTGCGGCGCACGCTGAGCCGGCTCGGCGTTCAGTTCCGCACGGAGACGAGCATCGAGAGCTGGCAGGGCAATGCCGCGACACTCGTCTCGCACCTCACCGGCAGGAACGAGACGATCGAGGCCGACAGCCTCGTCTTCTCCACGACGAATGTCGCGGCGAACTGGCTGGCGCTGGAACTGGCGGAATTGGGCATTCCCTTCGTCGAGATCGGCGACGGTGTCGCGCCGCGCCAGGCGCCCTATGCCTTCTACGAGGGCCGGCGTGCCGGCATGGCGATCCCCTCTGCCGCAGCGGGCGGGCAGGAGGTTCGCGTGGCCTGATCGAACGTATGATGACCGCCCGGCGGGCGGTCATCTCCTTTGCGATTCAGCGCGCCGCATTCACCATGGCGCCGGCGAGCTGCCGGACGGTCACCACGCCGAGCGTTTCGCCGCTCGAGGAGACGACGACGCCCTCGTCGGCAACCTCGCGGGAGAGGACCCGAAGGGTGTCTTCGACCGTCGTTCCGCTCACGACCGTCGGCTTGCCCGATGCCTGTACCGCACCTGGCGTCATCACCGCTTCGACATGCACCACCCGTCCGCGGTTCACTTCCTTGACGAAGTTGGCGACATAGTCGTCGGCGGGACGCAGCACGATATCCTGGCTGGTGCCCTGCTGGATGACCTCGCCGTCGCGCAGGATGGCGATCTGGTCGCCGAGGCGCAGCGCCTCGTCGAGGTCGTGGGTGATGAACACGATGGTCTTCCTGATCTCCTTCTGCAGGTCGAGCAGCACGGTCTGCATGTCCGTCCGGATCAGCGGATCGAGCGCCGAATAGGCCTCGTCCATCAAAAGGACCGGCGCATCGTTGGCGAGCGCCCGGGCAAGGCCCACGCGCTGCTGCATGCCGCCGGAGAGCTGGTTGGGGTATTTTTCCTCGAACCCCCTTAGGCCGACGCGTTCGAGCCAGCGCATGGCCGTGTCGAGGCTCTTCTGGCGCGGCATGCCCTGAATCTCCAGCCCGAAGATCGTGTTGTCGAGCACGGTGCGGTGGGGCAGCAGCGCGAATTTCTGGAACACCATCGCCGTCTGGTGGCGGCGGAATTCCCTGAGTTCGGCCTCCTGCATCGTCACCACGTCCACGCCATCGACCAGGACCTCGCCGGCCGTCGGATCGATCAGCCGGTTGATGTGGCGGATCAGCGTCGACTTGCCGGAGCCGGAGAGGCCCATGATCACCTGGATCGAGCCCGAGGGCATTTCGATGTTGATGTCGCTGAGGCCGAGCACATGGCCGTATCTGGCGTTGAGCTCCGCCTTGGTGAGGCCGTTCTTGACGGCCTCGATATGGGCGCCCGCATTGGGGCCGAAGATCTTGTAGAGGTTGCGGATCTTAATGCCGCCGAAGGCGTGCTCAGCCATGGACGATCTCCCGGTGCTTCTGCAGGCGCTTGCCATAGGCCTGGCTGACGCGATCGAACATGATGGCGATGCCGACGATGGCGAGGCCGTTGAAGATGCCGAGCGTGAAGTACTGGTTGGCGATGGCCTTGAGCACCGGCTGGCCGAGGCCCTGCACGCCGATCATGGAAGCGATGACCACCATGGCGAGCGCCATCATGATCGTCTGGTTGATGCCGGCCATGATGGTGGGAAGGGCCAATGGCAGTTGCACCTTGAAGAGCTTCTGGCGGTTGTCCGCGCCGAAGGCGTCGGCGGCTTCGAGAACATCCTTGTCGACGAGGCGGATGCCGAGGTCGGTGAGGCGGATCATCGGCGGGATGGCGTAGATGACGACGGCGATCAGCCCCGGCACCTTGCCGATGCCGAGCAGCATGACGACGGGGATGAGATAGACGAAGCTCGGCATGGTCTGCATGACGTCGAGGACCGGGTTGACGACGCGCTGCATCCTGTCGGAGCGTGCCATGAGGATGCCGATCGGGATGCCGATGGCGATCGACAGCACCGTGCAGACGAAGATCATGGAGATCGTCCGCATCGTATCGTCCCACATGTCGAAATAGCCGATGATCATGAGGGTCGCGAGACAACCGGCGGTGATGCGCAGGCTGCGCGTCGCAGCATAGGCGATGGCGAGGATCAGCAGCGTGATGATGGGCCAGGGCGTCTTCAGCATGAAGCGCTCCGAGGCGATGAGGAAATGCTGAAGGGGCGAGAAGAAGCCCTCGATGATATCGCCATAGCTGCGGGTGAAGCCGCGAAAGCCATCGTCGATGGCCTTTTTCAGGTCCCGCAGCGAATTGTCGTCCATGTGCGGGAATTTGAAAAACCAGTCCATTCCGTTCCCCTTTTCCAAAGAGCCGACCTCGTGTGTTCTTCTTGTTCTGCCGGCAGGATTGGTGCGACGCGCAGGCCCGCATCGCACCGATTTTCGCGGGGGGCGGCCGTCGCTCGCCCCCAAGGCATGGCCTAGAGCGCAGCTTCGATCTTTTCGGCGGCTTCCGGGGAGACCCAGGCCTTCCACATGTCCTTGTTCTCTTCGAGGAAGTGCTTTGCGCCGTCTTCGCCGCTTGCCTGGTTGTCGGTCATCCAGGCCATCAGCTTGTTGACCGTGTCGTTCGACCAGGAGCGCTTCGCCAGATAGTCCATGACCTCGGGACCGGCCGTTTCGGAGAAGGATTTTGCCACGAGCGTCACGACCTTGTCGGCCGGCCAGTCGTTGGTCTTCGGATCCGGGCAATCGGCGACGGTGTTGCAACGCTTCCACTCGGCCGCGTCATAGGGCACGCCATGGCCGAGCTTCACCATCTCGTATTTGCCGAGGAGGGCGGTCGGCTCCCAGTAATAGCCGGCCCAGCCTTCCTTGCGCTCATAGGCCTTGGCGATCGAGCCGTCGAGGCCGGCGGCCGAGCCGGTATCGACCAGCGTGAAGTTCGCCGCCTCCGCGTCATAGGCCTTGAAAAGCTGTGCGGTGACGACCGTGCCGCCCCAGCCCTGCGGACCGTTGTAGATCGCGCCCTTGCTGGAATCTTCCGGGTCCGGGAAGAGTTCGGGATGCTTCAGCACATCCTGGATCGTCTTGATGTCGGGATGGGCGTCGGCGAGATATTTCGGAATGAACCAGCCCTGGACGCCGCCGTCGGGAAGCGGCGAGCCGACCTGCACGATGCGGCCTTCATCCGTGCCCTTCTTGACCACGTCGGGCAAGAGGTCGATCCAGGCTTCCGGCGCGATATCCGGCTCGCCTTTCTCTGCCATGGAGGTGATGGTCGGGACCGTGTCGCCGATGGTGATCTCGGCATTGCAGCCGTAGCCTTCGTTGAGGATGATCTTGTCGAGGTTGGAGAGCACTTCGGCGCTCTGCCAGTTCATGCTGGCGATGGTGATGTCGCCGCATTCGGCGGCGCTGGCCAGCGATGCGCCGGCGACGGTGCCCAGGAGCAATGCGGTTGATGCAAGCAGAATTTTCATTTGCGTTCCCTTTGTGTTAGCGGCGAAGCTGAGATGCGCCGGAGCGCCGCGACATCCGGCCTGATGGTGAACTTTTTCGATGGATCGCGCCGCGCCCGGCAGGCGCTTCGGGATCACTCCGCGCCGGCCCTCCATTCCTTGAAGGCCAGGTTCGCCTTCGCGCCGATGGTCCTGAACGGCTGCATCGGGAGCGGTCTGGGTGCCTCGAAGCGTGCGAAGATTTCCGTGAGCCGCGATTTCCGGCCGAGCATCAGGTCGGCCGCGGCGATGCCGTTGGCGGTCGCCTTCGTCGCGCCCACGCCGTTGCAGCCGCATGCCGCGAAGATGCCGCGCTCGATCTCGCCGAAGGCGGGCACGGCGTTCCATGTGAGCGCCATCGCCCCGCCCCAGCGATATTCCATCGGGACGTCTGCAAGCGCGGGAAAGCGCGCGCTGTACTTCTGGTCATGCTTCGCGGCGGCACGTCGAAGCGTCCCGTTTCCGGCCTCGATGCCCGCGTGATAGGTGTAGCGGGAGCGCACGAGGATGCGGTCGCCGCGCTCTCCCGCGATACGGCGGACCGTCGTTCCCATCGGCAGCGCCGGCGTGGCCGCCCAGTTCCTCTGTCCGCGAAGGCGGCCGGGATCGAACGCGCGCGTCATCGATGCCCATGTGAACACGTGGAGAAGGCGGCTTTCGAAGAAGCCGAAGCTTTCCGCGTGGCCGTTGTTTGCCAGGATGATCCTGCCCGTGCTGATAGCGCCGTGCGGCGTCGTCACGGTCCATTCGCCACCGCCGCCTTCGATCCGCACCGCGGGCGAATTCTCATAGACCGTGACCGGATCACGCAGGCTGTCGGCCAGTCCGCGAATATAGGCAGCGGGCTGGACCATCACCGTTCCCGGCATGAAGAGGCCGGACGTATAGGTCTCGACACCCGTTATATCGGCGATCCCGCGCGCATCGAGCAGCTGATGCCTTTCTCCGAGCGCCGCCAGGCCTTCCGCGTATTTGACCAGATGCCGATCGCCCTCGTCGCTGATGGCGACGCTGTAGCGTCCGCATGGATCGAAGATCGTGCGTTCCCAGCGCTGCTCCTCGGCGACGGCACTTGCCAGCGCAATCGCGGTGCGGCTGATCTCGATGGCCTCGCGGTTCTTGGCGATCGTGTCGCCACCATAGTCCTCGGAAGAGACGTCGTGCGGCAGGTCGATGATGAAGCCGGAGTTGCGACCGGCGGCCGCGTCCCCGATGACGCCGGCCTCGAGCACCGCGACCCGCAGGGAGCGATCGATATCCCCTACCCTGCGCGCGGCGGAGAGGCCCGCGAAGCCGCCACCGATGATCACCACATCGGCGGTGGAGCGACCCGCGAGCCGGGGCTTCGCCTGGCGGGGAGGGAGCATCGCCACCCATCCGGAGACGCCCGTGTTCGTCGGGAGCCTCGATGCGGCAAAGACCTTTTTCGCGGGACGGCTCACGGCTCAGGCTTCGCGTTCGACGAGGGTGCCGAGCGCCGTGCGGAGAATGTCGATCCGCTCGGGCGACAGGGCCCTGAGCGGCTTGCGCGGTGCGCCCGCGCCATAGCCGGTGAGTTCGGCGGCGGCGTAGACGGACTGCACGTAGTCGCCTTCCCAGATCAGGGACATGGCGGGCTCGAGGACCGTCCAGATCGCGCGTGCCTTCGACCAGTCGCCGGCCATTGCGGCTGCAACGAGGGCAAGTGCGGTGCGCGGCGCGAAGTTCGCACCACCCCAGATCAGGCCGCTCGCGCCGGACCAGAGCGCGAAGGGCACGAGATTGTCGGCGCCGTTCATGACGGGCAGGCCGGTGCGGATGAGGGATGCCTGCCTGCCGAGGTCGCCGCTGCTGTCCTTGACGGCGCAGAAGTTCGGGATCGCGCACAAGTCCGCAAGCAACGACGGCGTGACCGTGACGCCCACCGCATGGGGAACGTTGTAGCCGATGACCGGCAGTCCGGCGGCTGCGACCTCCGTATAGAAATCGATGATGCCCTGGTCGTCGGTCGGCCCCTCGAAGAAGGGCGGAAGCACCATGACGCCGTCAGCGCCGCAATCGGCCGCATGCTTCGTCCGGGCGACGACGTCGTCCGTCAGAAGGGCGGAGGTCTGGACGATGAGCTTTGCACGTCCGTTGATGATCTTCGATCCGCGCCGCACGAGTTCGTCCGACTCTTCCCGCGAAAGATAGACATGCATGCCGGTGCCGGAGCTGAGGACGAAGCCAGGCACGCCCAGCGCCAGGTAGCGTTCGAGGTTCTGTTCCAGCCGCGCATGGTCGATGCGGCCCTCGGCGTCGAAGGGCGTGGCAATGGCAAGGTTCAGGCCCGCAAAGGGGAAGTCGGTCATGGCAGCAGGTCCGCGGTTCGACGGGATCGGATGAGGCCGTCGGTGCGTAACGCACCGACGGCTCCGGGTGTCATGCAGGGCTATCTTTGAAAGACAATAAGTAGACAATTGATAGACTGTCAATAGGCATGATGCTAGCATGCCCGCGCAATTCGCTTCGAATGGCTTGTGAAGGAGGCCGTACGCCGGCTTGCGCCCGGCGAAAACCGCGGTGCCCGCATTGACCCGCCTATCGATTGTAGACAGATTGCCGCTCAAAGGAGTTCGACATGGCCACAGAGCAAATCCCGACCGAGGCAGGCGCCGGGGTCGACCGCAAGACCGCCCTCAGTTCGAGCCTGCGCCATCGCATCCTGACGATGCAGATCGCGCCGGGCTCGGTTCTGGACGAGATCGCGCTCAGCGAGGAATTCGGCCTTTCACGGCCGCCGGTTCGCGAAGCCATGCGGCAGCTTGCCGGCGAGGGCTTCATCGAGCTTGAGGCCAATCGTCCCGCGCGCGTGACCTCCATGAGCTATCAGTCGCTGCGTGACTTCTTCCTGGTGGCGCCGCTCATCTATGCCGCGACCACGCGGCTTGCCGCGGAAACCGCGACGAAAGCGGATATTGCGGGTCTTCGGGAAATCCAGGCCAGTTTCCGCCAGTCCGTCGAAGGCGACGATATCGATGGCCGCGTCTTCTACAACGACCAGTTCCATCTGCGCATCGGCGAGGTCGCGAACAATCCCTACCTGCTGCCGAGCCTGCGCCGGCTGCTGATCGATCACGCGCGGATCGGAAAGATCTTCTACCGTCCCGCCAATGCGCAGATGCAGGACAATCTGGAAGAGGCCTGCCGCCAGCACGACGACATCATCGATGCCATCGCCCATCACGATGCCGACCGCGCCGAAGCGCTGGTGCGCGCCCATCTCGATCTGTCGCGCAAGAACATGGCAATGTATGCCGCCCCGGAAGGCATGCAAGTCGCCATCGGCGTCTAGACAGCCGAGCGTCCTTCGCTGTGTCTGTGCATCAGGCAGAAGTGGCGCACCCGGCAGGATTCGAACCTGCGACCTTTGGAATCGGAAAATTAAGCTAGCGACTTTTCGCGAGTTTTCCAGAATTTTCTATAATGCTCTATAGCATTGATTTTCCGTCATTTTCGCTGATTTTGATTTTTCCTGTCTACTCTCGCCTCTTCCCCACTTTCCCATTTCGTGGTGAGTATTTGGTGAGTAGCAGGAAAAGTACAAAGGTCAAGGCACATGCCGAAGCTCACGAAAACGATGGTCGAGACCGCCGAACCGAAGGCGAAGCAATACAGCTTGTGGTGCGGCGAATTGGCTGGCTTCGGTGTTTATGTGAACCCGACAGGAAGCCGCACGTATTTCGTCGACTATCGCAACGCGGACGGCGAGCGCCGGCGAATGACGATCGGCCGGCACGGCAAGATCACGACGGAAGAAGCCCGCAAGCTTGCGATCGCCTCACTCGGCAGCACGGTTCGCGGTGAGGATCCACAAAAGGACCGGACGACGAGGCGCAAGTCGCTGACCGTGAAACAGCTCTGCGAGCAGTATATGGAAGCCGCCCGAAAGGGGGTGATCCTGGGCAAGGGCGGGAAGCCGAAAAAGGCCACGACGATCTATGTCGATCAGGGCCGCATCAACCGGCATATCGTTCCGCTGCTAGGCTCGAAGCTGGTTATCGACCTGACGACGCCGATGGTCACGAAGATGATGCGGGATGTCACCAACGGCAAAACTGCGACGACAGAGAAAACGGCGAAGCTTAGGGGGAAGGCGGTTGTCGAAGGCGGGCCGGGAACCGCGAGGCAAACCGTGTCGCTTATGAGCGGCATTCTCTCCTACGCCGTTTCGGAAGGCATCATCGACCAAAATCCGGCGCGCGGCATCAAAAAGCCGGCAGTCGGAAAACGCGATCGTCGACTGTCACCTGATGAGTATCGTGCGCTTGGCACGGCGCTGGCGACAGCCGAGGCAGAAGCCGAGTTGCCGCAAGCCATAGCCGGAACTTGGCTGATCGCTCTGACCGGGTGCCGGTTCGGCGAGGTACAGGCGTTGAAATGGTCGGAAGTCGATTTCGACGGCAAGGCATTGCGCCTGGAGGATTCCAAGACCGGCGCGTCGGTTCGGCCGCTGTCGCAAGCAGCTATCGAGGTGCTGGAGAAGATCGATCGAACGTCCGACAATATCTATGTGCTGCCGGCGGCGCGGAAGACAAAAGGGCACTATGGGTCTCTCGACACCGCCGTGGACAGGATTGTCGCGCGGGCGGAATTGACTGGTGTCACGTCACACACCTTGCGGCATTCATTCGCCAGCGTCGGCGACGATCTCGGCTTCACCGAAAACACGATCGGCGCGATCATCGGACACAAAGGCCAGACGGTCACGTCGCGATACATTCACAAGCTCGATAGCGTTCTGATCGCTGCCGCCAACAAGATCGGCGGCGAGGTTCACCGGCAGATGACCGGCATTGAGGCAACCGTTGTCCAAATGCCATTGAAAAAATCGCGAAAACGCTAAGGGGAGGCACCGCCAAAACCCCCAAAAATAGGATCGGGGGTGCTGGCAGTGCGGAAAACGCGAAAAGCCCCACCATAAGGTAGGGCTTTTCCGAACACACGACGGCCCCGCAAGCTTGTTATCGCCGACGCGAGACCCGCTGCTTCATTTAAGAAGCAGTCTCCAAGCCCGATGCCGAAGCAGAGCGGGAACGCGTATTGATATACGCACTCATAGGTGAATCGTCAATGAACCGAGGCCCAAACCATGCAGGACGGCCTTACGAATTTCTATAAGTTGAGCTGCGCTAATTCTGCCGGTTCGAAAGCGCCTGCCGCCGCCGCCAGGCGCGCGGCCGTCCCTAAAGCGATCAAGACGTGAAAGTGAAACAGTCGAGACCATATCGCATTTTGCCCACATGGTCGGTTCATCGAAAGGATACGGCAAAGGCACCGCCAAAGTGAAATTGCAGTGGTGCGGTTCCTCCGGATCGGGCGGCGTGGTGCTGAGAGGGACCACCGCAACCAGATCGGCGCGTCGTCGCAGTCTCGGTGAAACAATAACAACAGGCCGTAGCTTCACCATTTCTGGAGAAACGAAGCCGGTGCCGTAATCACAAAGGACGATCTCACCAGGTGATGGATAGTACGCAAGAGCCATAAAGATGAAACGAATCTCTGCTGCGAAAAATTGCGCGAAGATAGTCACCATCGAGCATCTTTTCCAAGCAGAATCCGGGATCGCGCTTCGGAAAGCGGCAGTTATTGGAGTTTTCCCCTTTTCACCGCATCGGCCATCTGCGCTATAGCTTCATCCAGAGCATCAACGGTTTCCAGCACTTCGCGGCCGGCTGTCGTCAGCTTCGCCCAAAACTGCTTGTCCCATCCTTCATACCATTCTACCCATCCGCGCAATGACATGCGCCGGCAGATGTCCTTATCGCTACCTGGTATATCGTTGATGGGGACACCTACGCTGTCTTCGACCGGCGCATCATTCAAGCTTCGCAGCAAGTCGATCTGCGCGGCAGTGACGCGAACCACGATTTGTTCGGTGCGATAGTTGTCGGCCTGGAGCGCCTTGCCCTCGTCCGTCAGCACGGCTTCTAGCTTCGACCGACCTTTCGGCTTCATGTCGGCGAGGCCGAGCTTTCGCAGCTCTTCGAAAGCAACCAGGTCACGATATTCCAGCTTGGCATAGGGCAATGCTCCGGCGGAGGTGATCTTCTCCATCACCTCGATCTGCGCCGGGGTGAGCTTGTGCCAAGGAAAGGGCTTGCGCGTCATCTCGCCCGGCGCGGAAACCTTCCGCGATCCATGACCTTCCAGCCGAATCCGGTCAGGCGATAGCCCTTCCTCATTCCTATGGACTGGTATCGGTCGGAAGTAGGGCCGCTCTCGGCAAGCCCCATCTTCACCAAGCGTTCGGCTACGACTTCGCCGAGATTGCCACGTTTGGCAAGCGGCTCCAAATCGCGCAAGGCATTGGCGAGTTGACCGACGCCGCGCCATTCGTTGGCATCGAGCGCCGTGTTCGCGAGGAAGTATTCATCGTCTTCCGTCATTAGGCTTCCGCGATTTCTTCAATCTGTTCTGCTGTAAGTTCGTGGCTGCCGCCGCGAAGCTGCCAGGCTTCGTGCATGCGACGATACCGATTCAGCGAGAAACTGCTGTGTGAATTGTCGGGAAGGTCTTTGAGTTCTTCCCATCTTCCAAGTGTGCGTCGAAGAAAGCGAGCGAACCCGTAATGTCCGCCGTCATCATTTCCGTCGAAGCCCGCGAATTCGGCTGAAGAGCTTTTCGGGGTATATCCTAGACGAATGCAAGAATGCTTTATTGCCCGGAACATACTTAGTATGTCGATAACCTCGCCGGAAACCTCCGGTTTGAGGGTTTCCGCGTAAATCGATGGGTTGATCTCAGGATACCACTGCTCATAACCGTGTGAGAGGATTTCTTGATTTGTCTCGTATTCTTTCGTGTCGTCCGGATTGATCCGCTTGAGGATTTCATACTGGTTCCACAAAGTAAGACGTTCAGCCCAAGTAAGCATTCTACCTCCCTTTCTTCAACCGGACGCCCGGCCCTTCGCCATTCTCGTCAACGAATATCACGCCGGCTGTTTCCAGGGCAGCCTTAATCGCGGCAAGGTTGTTGTGTGTAGGCACGCGCCGCCCTTTCTCAAAGTCACGGATTGTCGAGAGCCCAAGATGCGCCGCCTGCGCAAGCTGATCTTGTGACCATTCGATAAGGCCACGTCCGGCCCGAGATTGTGCAGGTGTAATCATGTCCAGCCTTATAACTGCCTCACGCATTTTCGTCCATAGTCAACGAATACT
The DNA here is from genome assembly GCF_945994535.1 of Shinella sp. WSC3-e. NCBI lineage: Bacteria > Pseudomonadati > Pseudomonadota > Alphaproteobacteria > Hyphomicrobiales > Rhizobiaceae > Shinella > Shinella sp. WSC3-e. Next base: position 2,560,778 of record NZ_OZ000530.1, on the reverse strand, counting down.
GTTGACTGTTAACCCTAACCAATGATATCCGTCGATTATTGACGATATTCGTTGAAGGAAAAATCATGATGCCGAACAACGTCGTTCAGGCTGCCGCCGAAGGCATGCCTATTCTCACCCGCCGCAAGGCACTTGGACTGATGGCCGCTATATCGGTGCCGCCGGCCGCTGTCGTCGCGGCTGCCGCAACCGAGCCGAAGACGCCGAGTATCGACGAGTTTCTCGCTAAGGCTCTGCCATCGGAGAAGGTGCGCTACCATTCCAATGCACTGTTGGACGCAATGGCTGAAATGCACCCTGATCAAGCCGGCTGGCGGGTTCAGATCGATCACGAATACACATTCGCCATCGTCACTTCCCGCCGTAAGGTTGGGAAAGTCTACGCCGTGGTCGATGATGGTTCACCGCTTCTGGCCGACGACGTTACCGGCACGACCGCTTTCGCGAATTGGGAAAGGGACCGGGTATGACCATCGATCCCTATAAGAAGGGTCCGTTTCGCCAGGTCGCCGACATGGAAGTTCCGCTCGCGACAATCCACGACATGCTGCGCGGCCTGGCCTTGTTGGCCGAGGGCATGGATGAGGACTATGCTAGCGTCGTTCAACGGATTGCCTGGTATGCGCTCGATCAGTGCCGAGCCGCTGAGAAGCTGCGCGGCGAGCTGTTTCACCTCACGCACCCTAACAGAGACCACTTCGAAAAAGAGGGTTGGCCGTCATGACCAGCTCAAGCGTTTACGCATTCCGCCGATTGCAGTTGGAAGCCCGGATCGAGGAAATGATTGCTTTGCTCGATGTTCTCGACGGTGATGCCGATCTTGAAGACGGCGGGGATACAGAACCGAACGGCGACGAACTTGACCATAACGGTGACGAGGCCGACCACGGCGGCGGCGAAGACGAATGGCGCTGACCAGCCGCACAGTGCCCTTGACTTTAAGTTTCATTGAAACTAATTATGGCTTCAATGAAACTTAAAGGGTATTGTTATGAATGATCTAGTTTCCAGAGCGCTCGCGCATTTCAAAGAACATTGGCATATCGGCATGGCCGGTACGTCCGATGCGGCAAACTTGCTAGACATAAATCCAAATACCTTGAAAACACGATTGGCGCGCGGCCAAGCGTTGGTTTTGCGCGACCCCAACGGCCTGCAGCGTTCGACGCTTACATTCACGGGCTTTCACCTAATATACAATCTTCTGTCCGATCGGCTGCTTCGGTACGGCTTCGCCAGTGACCACGACGAGACAACAATGGCGCACCTGCCATACGTCTATGCTGAGTGGGTCCACGAACACGTCTTATCCTCCCCCCATCGAATCGAAGCTATCCTCCGCTTTCGAAAAGAGGCTGACGGGGGAACACAGAACATGGTTTTTGAAGATGGGAACGTGGAGGATTGGACCGGTGATGCCGCACTAATCGTTCCGATAGGGACAATGGTCGTCCGCTTGGCTGCAACCGTTCTAATGCGAACCGGCAACCCTCAAATTTTTGAGCAAAACCGCCCATGACGGCCATCAAATGCGTAAAACACATTAGCTGTTGCGCGCCATGGAAAATCTGATAAATAGAGTCTACTGATTTTTACGCATTAGACTTGGCGGTAAGACAATGGCAAATTCCAAGCAGTTGGCAAAAGCGATCTCAGAGGTGCTCGGCGTCCCCTTAAAGACCATTGAGCAAATCGACCGCGTGCTGTCGGAGGCTGGTCTTCGTCATGTTGGAGGGCGGGGACCTTTTGCCGCAAAAATGCAGGCGAGTGACGCAGCCAATCTTTTGATTGCTGTGGCCGCTGCCCCGGTTTCCGGAGCGTTCGTGAAAGATGCAGCTAGGAACTGCCGGCACTATATGAGCCTTACCGTATCGAGGAATGACGCCAAGCCTTGGTTTAACGGAAACTCCCGCATCCCTCAAATTGCTGCCTTGCCGCCGATGCACTCGGTTGCGGATTTTTTGACGGCTGCGATCGAGGCAGCAATTTCGGGTGATTTGCAGGAAGCGCTTACGATTTCTTACAGCAGTGGAATCAAGCAAATTCTTCCCCGCGCGGTCGAATTCCAGTTTTGGGGGCCGCTCCCTCAAGTTCGGATCAGCCTAAGCCAGCCAGAGGTAGAGCAGGAACCGGAAACGCACGAGCGGAAAATCTATATCGATGATTCGCCGCAGGTCGATACGAAAAATGACCCCGATTGGACGAAGAAAATCCATGCCTGGTCGGATGAGCTTTGCAAGAAGTATGGGCCACATGGAGACCTTGAGCAAATCCGCATTTTGACGGTCACCAGCATCTTGGCCGTAGCCAGGTGTTTGAATGAAGGCAGCGCCCCTAAGCCGGGCACTGAGGAATGAATGCGAGATGGAAGGCCGATCGCCTTTCATAGACTAATAGGAGAATGAGCATGAATAGCGGAATTCAACCTGCTTCGGCGGGAACGGCGGAGCTTTGCCTTCCGACCGCTCTGCGTGCCAAGGTTCGTTATCGTTCGGACGAGGCTTCCACTTATCTCGGCACCGTCCACGGTCTGACTGTCGCGATGCGGACGCTCGACAAATATCGTTCGGTGGGCGGCGGGCCGCGCTTCCAGAAGTTCAATCGCTCGGCGCTCTATCACCGTGACGATCTTGACGCCTGGGCGCTTGAAAAGCTCGGCGACACCAAAGCCAGCACCAGCGAGTAGGCGTCGGAGATGATGGACGCCCCCAGCTTCGAATGGATCGATGCGGATACCCTCATCTGGTTGAGCCGGCAGGGCGTGGATGCTTTGCGCCTTGCCGAAATGCTGCCGATCCGTTCAGCGAAAGGTCGCCGGGCTGTTAATGGTTATTTCGAAGAAGGCGGTGCCGGCAGATCGTTCCTCGTTTTTGAGGAAGCCGAAGATCTGATCTTCTGGCAGCCCGAAACCGGCGAGCTGGCGACCTGGAACAATCGCGCTTTCGCACTTGGCGAAGCTGCGATCGACAATGCGGCGACATATGCCTTTGGCGCCAATCTCAACATTCTTCCCGATCCACTAACTTGGATGCGGTCAGGTCGAGATGGAATTGTTGTTCTCGACTGGCGTTTCGCCTTCGACAAACTTCGCGACGTGCCGCGCATCGCAGTCGCAGAACAGCTTCTCCCGACCTACCGAAAGTTTATGAAGCCGCGCCGGATGCCTTCCGTATCCGTCATTCCGGCGAAAGAAAGGATGGCTGCATGAACGCGCCGACCGCAATTCCATTGGAAGAATTTGAACGGTCGCGTCGGGCCGCGCCTGAATGGAAACGGCCGGTGCCGATCAAGACCAGCTTGCCGGCCGTAGAGCCGTTCGTGCCGGAAATGCTCCCGGAAGTGCTGCGCGCCTATGTCTTCGACGTAGCCGACCGCCAGCAGTCCGTTCCCGATTTTGTCGCCGTAGCCGCGTTGACCGGCATTGCCGCTGTCGTCGGCAACCGCATCCGTGTCGCGCCGAAACAGAATGACGATTGGATCGAGGTGCCTAACCTTTGGGGCGCTATCATCGGCCCGCCGAGCGCTATGAAGTCACCGGCCATGCAATCCGCTCTAGGTCCGATCTATGCCATTCAGGATGACATGCGGAAGGAATGGCAGAGCGATCTCGATGCGGCCGATATCGATGATGTGCTGACCAACCTCGATGCCAAAGAAGCGAAAAAGAAGGCTGAGAAGGCATTGAAGGCCGGAGATCGCGATGCCGCCCGCGCCATCCTTGCAGACGTGACAAAAGGCGATGACGACGAACCGCCATGCCCGCGCATCGTTGTCAACGACGCGACCGTTGAAAAGTTGGGCGAGCTGCTGAACGAAAACCCACGTGGGCTGCTGTTGATCCGTGACGAACTTCCCGGCTTCCTGTCGAGAATGGAAAGTGAGGAATATGCCGGGGAGCGGGCTTTCTATCTCGAAAGTTTCAACGGCTCCGGTCGCTTCACCTATGACCGCATCGGCCGTGGCACCGTCCATATAGAAAACTGCACCTTGAGCATCATAGGCGGCGTCCAGCCTTCACGTATCGCGCCGATCGTGCGCGGTGCTATCACAGGCACCAGCAACGATGGCCTTATTCAGCGCCTTCAGCTCGCCGTCTGGCCCGATCCGCGAGCGTCTTGGAAGTGGGTTGACCGCCATCCTGATCGTGCTGCCCGCGAGGCGTTTGAGAAGGTCTTTCGCGATCTGCACGAACTGGAACTTGGTAGGCCCGACGAACCAGCCGTGTTCCGCTTATCTGACAATGCGCAGGATATCTTCCGCCAGTGGATGGAGGAAATCCAGACGGAAGCGCGTGGCGGTAAGTTGTCGCCGGTTCTGGAAGCGCACCTGCTGAAGATGCCGAAGACTGTCGCCAGCCTGGCGCTTATCTTCGAATTGGTTGACGGCGGACGGTTCGAGGTTCGGGAACACGCCATGCTTCGCGCGCTTGCCTGGGCGGATTATCTTCGCAGCCATGCGAACCGGCTGTATTCGTCGGGCAATACCATGATCGAAGATGGCGCTCGGCTTATCCTCGAACGTCGCCACCAGTTGCCGGAAGAATTCACCGCCCGCGATATTTACAAAAAGGATTGGGCCGGTCTGTCGGATCGGGAAGTTGCCACAATGGCGATCGAGCTTCTTGTTTCCACCCATCATTGCCATGAGGTCGAAAAGTCTTCCGGGTCAAACCGAGGTCGGCCGACCGAGACTTACCGATGGAATCCGATACTCCGGGAGGCGTGAGATGGGTCGATGGCTTCAAGCTCTGCAAAATCACGAAAACGCTGAAAGCGATCACCCCCAAAAACCCCAAAAATCCCCTGAACCTATTATTGGGGGTTTTGGGGGTGCTTGTTCCGGCCATATCGAGAAAATTTCCGAAGACCCCGAAGTATTATTGGGGGTTTTGGGGGTGCCTGTTTCTGGCGAATATGAAAATTTTTCTGGATCAGTCACGCAAGATGCGCAGCCCAAGACCGATGCCGAGTTGTATATCGACGCCCTTCGCATCATCGGCCCATGCGGTTATGGAGGGGTCGGATCATTCCTTGGTTGGGGGATGACGCGGGCGGGACAAGTCGAGGAAGAGGTTCGTAAGGCTGGCCTGATTCGCTACGATCGCACCGGCCGAGCGACTGTTGTCGAGGCTGGCAAGCCGCCATTCTGATCGCGCGAAAATTCGGGAAAACACCCGAAAACACCAGCAAACTTAACTTCTTAGCTGTCGTTCCCCGCGCGCGTAACTTGCCGCATCATGTGTCCGAAAACAAAGCACGGCACACATGTTCAACTGGTTCAAGAAATCCTCGATCGAAGCAAAGTCGCTGACGAACCCGACAGATGACGAGATGGTCATACTGACGGGCGGTGTCGTCGGCGGTGTTTCGCTGTCTATCGCCTTGACGGTGCCGGCGGTGCAGTCGGCGATCAGGATTATCAGCGAGGCGGCGGCTTCCCTCGATATCGCGGTGATGCGGATCAACGATGATGGCAGCGAGGAGAAGGATACCTCGCATCAGGTTTCCCGCCTCTTGGCCGACCAGCCGAACGAATGGACCAGCACTTTCGAATTGATCCGCGATCTTGTCGCCACGGCTCTTACCCAGGATCGTGGCGGTGTCGCTTTCGTGAATCGTGTCGGTGACGAGGTGCGGGAAATCATCCGCTACGAACCGAGCTATGTGACGGTGGACTTCTCTGCCGATGGCCGGCAGGAACCGAGCTACCGGATCGCCAATCGTCCGATCCCCGCCAGCGACATCATTCATCTTCGCTCGCCGTTCGGCCGGTCGCCGCTCGCGCTCGCGGCCGACGCCATCAACACGGCGAAGATCATGGAAACCCATGCTGGCAATCTCTTCCGCAATGGTGCGCGCCCGTCCGGCGTTATCGAGTTTCCGAAGTCCCTTGGTGATGAGGGACTGAAGAAAATGAAGGCCGGCTGGAAGAACGCCCACGAAGGGCCGGAGAACAGCGGTCGAACCGCCATTCTTTGGGATGGAGCGAGCTTCAGGCCGATCACGCTGACCAGCGTTGATGCGCAGTTTCTTGAACTACGCGGCTTCCAGATCCTTGAAATCGCCCGCGCATTTCGCATCCCGCCGCCGATGCTCTACGACTTGAGCCGCGCGACCTGGAGCAATGGCGAACAGCAGGGCAAGGAATTCTTGTCTTATTCGCTGGAACCGTGGCTGAAGGTGCTGGAAGGCGCGATGCGTCGTGCGTTGTTCTCTGCCGAAGACCGTCCCCGCTACCGTATCGTATTCGATCGCGACGACCTGACCCGCGCCGACCTGACCGCACGCGCGACGGCTATTTCCTCGCTGATCTCCGCGAAGGTCATCAATCCGAACGAGGGGCGGGAATGGCTCGGTCTCGCGCCGTACATCGGCGGGGAGGCATTTTCCAATCCACATATCACGACCGGCGACAAGCCATCCGATCCGGTCAAGGAGACCGATAATGGATAGGCTGTATGTCGAGACGAAAATCCTTGCGGACGATGCCGGCGCTATCTCTGGCCTGGCATGGAAGTTTGGCGTTGCCGATCGCATCGGCGACTGGATCGAGCCGGGTGCGTTCAAAAGCGCAAAGCTGCCGATCCCGATGCTGTTCGGTCACGACATGAACGATCCCGTCGGCACCTGGGATATCGCGACCGAAAAGGCTGACGGCCTGCATATCTCCGGCAAGCTGCTGGTCGATGACGTGGCGCGCGCTCGCGAAGTCCGCGCCCTTGTTCAGTCCGGTGCCGTGCGGGGCTTATCGATCGGTTTTATCACCAAGCAGGCCAAGGCCCGTTCCGGTGGTGGCCGCACCATCAAATCCCTTGAACTTCTGGAAGCGTCCCTTGTGACCATTCCCATGCATCCCGGCGCGCGCGTCACCAGCGCGAAGTCGGCAGTCGAGGCGATCCGCATCGCGGAAGCCATCAACCGGGCGGCAGCCCATTTCGCAGCGAGGTAATCATGCGACACGATAAGAACCTGGCGGCGAGCGCTGCCATCATCCTGAAGGGCGAAGAGGACGATCCGGCCGGCATCGTCACCAAGGCGCTCGACGACATGCAGAAGGCGATCGATGATCGTCTGAAGGCGATCGAGACCAAGACGGCCGAAAGCGAAAAGCTCGGCGATCGGATCAAGGCGCTTGAGACGAAGGCGAACCGTCCCAGTGCCGACGACGGCAAGGCTGACAGTGCGGAAGAACTCAAGGCATGGGTTACGTACCTGCGCAAGGGCCAGCAGGCCGATGACGTGACGCTGAAGGCTCTGACCGTCGCCAACGATCAGCAGGCCGGCTATCTCGCACCAGCCGAGGTATCCAGCGAGTTCATTCGCGACCTGACCGAAATCAGCCCGATCCGGCAGCATGCCAGCGTGCGGTCCTCCGCAGCGCCTTCGGTCAAGTATCCGAAGCGCACCGGCATCACCAATGCCAAGTGGGAAGGCGAGATCGAGGAAGCCGAGCAAAGCACGGTCACGTTCGGCCAGACCGAGATCGTGGCGAAGCGGCTGACGACCTATGTCGATATCTCCAACTCCCTGCTGATGGGCAGCGAAGGGGCGGCAGAAACGGAAGTCCGCCTGGCGTTCGCCGAAGACTTCGCTATGAAGGAAGGGCGGGCATTCGTTGCCGGCGATGGCTTCAAGGAACCGGAAGGCATCCTGTCGAGCACGGCCATCCAGCAGGTGCTCAACGGCCACGCGACGAACATCAGCGCCGATGCCCTGATCTCGCTGATGTATGCCCTGCCGGCGGTTTACCGTAATCGCGGTGTCTGGGTGCTCAACGGCACGTCGCTCGCTGCGATCCGCAAGCTCAAGGATGGACAGGGCAATTTCCTGTGGCAGCCGTCCTTCCAGGCAGGCCAGCCGGAAACCATCCTTGGCCGTCCGGTGGCTGAAGCGGTGGACATGCCCGACATCGAGGCGAATGCCTTCCCGATCGCATTCGGCGATCTCGGCACCGGCTATCGCATCATCGATCGCATGCAACTCGGCACCCTCACCGATCCCTACACGCAGGCCACGCGGGCAATCACCCGCATTCACGGCACGCGCTGGGTCGGCGGTGGTGTCGTCCAGCCGAACGCAATCCGCAAGCTCAAGATGGCAACGTCCTAAAGGAGGCAAGACCATGCGAGATATCGTTTCCAACATCGGCCTTGTCACGGCCATCGCTCCGGCGGTCTATACCGCCGACAACACGCCGCCCGCGCTCGATCTTCTCGGCTTCGGCAGCGCCATGCTTTCGATCCATGTCGGTGTGGGTGGCATCACATTCACCGGCACGAACAAGATCGAGTTCGTTCTGACGCATAGCGAGGACGGCACGACCTTCGATCCCGTCACTGACGACGACGTTCAAGGCGTGGCTGGCACGACCGGCGGCATCGTCCTCGCCCTCAAGGCGGCGCATGCCGATCCGAGCGTTACCAAGGTGGGCTATGTCGGCAATCGTCGTTACCTGAAGCTGTTGGCGGATTTTAGCGGCACGCACGGCACCGGCACGCCGATCGCGGCAACGCTGGTCAAGGGCAATCCGTCTCAGGCACCGGTCACGTAATCAGCGGGGCGTTCATTGACGGTGCTGCGGTCCATCGAACAACGGAAAGTCACCTGCCAGCCCCCAGTCGGCAATGCCGGCGAGTGCGAGGTTCAAGGTGGCATAGGTCGCGAACACCAGCCGTCTCCTTTCCGGCCAAGGGTTCATCGGCAGCCGCGCTCGGCACGCCAAGGGAGGGATGCTTCGGCGTCTCTCCCTCAACTCAAGGAAACAATCATGCCTATGAAAGCCCCTCGCATCTGTGGTTGCGGTCATCGGATTGCATCTGGTGCGGCCTGCCCATGCGAACAGAGACGAGCCAAGGAACGCAAGACGCGTCACGACGCCAATCGACCGAGCGCAAGAGCGCGTGGCTATACGGCCGAATGGTATCGGGAGAGCCGAGCATTCTTGACCGTGAACCCACAATGCCGGCGATGCGGCAAGCCTGCGACCCTTGTGCATCATGTCGTCGCGCACCGTGGCGATCAGCGTCTCTTCTGGGATCGATCGAACTGGATGCCATGCTGCCAGCCTTGCCACGATGGACCGATCCAGAGCGCCGAGAAGAAAGGCCGGGGGGTGGCTCAGAACTTTGGTCGATCCACCAGGACCGGCGTGGGTAGGACAACGCGAGATTTGCCCGAAACAGGGTTTTTTACTGACGCGACGGATGAGGACTTCCGATGATTGCCGATTTGACCATCCTGAAGGAACAGCTTCGTGTCGATTTTGACGACGATGACGCCACGATCGGGCGCAAGATTGCCGCTGCGCAAGACCTCATCGAGCGACACCTGGGCTTCAAGATTGAGGATGAGTTCGGCGGTGCCGGCCAAGAGGAAATTCCGCCCGCCCTTGTCGAGGCCGTGTGCCAGCTTGTCGGTCATTGGTTCGAAAATCGGGAAGCGGTGATCGTTGGAGTCAATGCGCAGGAATTGCCGCTGAATGTGCGCGATATCATCCGCGAATATCGAAATTGGAGCTGGTGATGCGCGCCGGGGCAATCGATCGCCGGATTACCATCCAACGCTATTCCGTGGTCGGTGACGACGGTATGGGCAACCAGATCACGGAATGGGCTGATCTGGCGACGGTGTGGGCCAAGGTTCGGCAGGAAGGCGGTCGCGAGTTTTTTGCTCAAGCAGCCATACAGGCCGAACGGCGAGTGATCTTCACCATTCGCTGGATGGAAGTCTGGGTGATCGATCGCATTCAATATGACGGCATCGAATACAACATTAAGGAAGTGCGCGAGCTTGGCCGGCAGGCTGGCGTCGAGCTTCATGCGGTAGGTTGATTATGCGAGGCACGAAACCTCATCTGGTCATCGACAATGACGCCGTGCGGACGGCTCCGGCGGCACCTGCTTGGCTTTCGAAAGAGGCTAAGGCCGAATGGAAGCGCGTCATGCCGATCCTGGTCGAACGGAAAATCCTGACCGTTGCGGACCTCGCCAGCTTCGAAAACTACTGCGTGGCGATCGGCACGGTGCGCGAGATGGAGCGAACGCTTCAGTCTGCCGGCTATACCTATGAGACTGAGGGCGGGGCAATCAAGCGTCACCCGGCCGTCGCGATCCAGTCGGATGCCATGACGCGCGCTCGATTGCTCGCTGCCGAACTTGGTTTAACGCCAGTGTCGCGGTCGCGGCCGGCCATCAGGGATGATGACGATGCTGATTCCCTCTTGGATTGATGACGGCTCCGAGATCCCCGATCCCTTCGGCTATGGCGAGCGTGCCGTTCAATGGCTGCGCCGGCTGAAGCATCCGAAGAACCCGGCACCGGGCCGGCCGTTCCAGCTTGATCCCTGGCAGGAAAGGATCATTCGCAAGCTGTATGGGCCGCGCCACGAAGACGGATCGAGGATCGTGCGCCGCCTGGTGCTGCTCTTGCCACGCGGAAATCGTAAGACAAGCCTTTGCGCCGCAATTACCCTGCTACACCTGATGGGACCGGAGCGGCTTCCCGGCGGCCTGACCGTCTCGGCGGCATCGGCGCACGAACAGGCGATGGAGCTGTTCAACGAAGCCGCAATGATCGTCCAGCACGACAAGCGGCTGGAAAAACACCTTGCAGTGCGGGAATACACATCCTCGATCAGCTTCCGCAAAGAGCGATCCCGCTACATCGCTGTCGCATCTGATGGCAAGGTTCAGCACGGCAAGACGCCGAACGTCGTCATTGCCGACGAACTGCACGCCTGGGAGGGGCGAGCCGGACAGCGCCAATGGGAGGCACTTGATTCGGCGCTGGTGAAGGTGCCGGGAACGCTGTTGATCGTCGCCACGACCAGCGGACGCGGGCAGGAGAACCTTGCGTGGAAGACGGTGGAATACGCGATCAAGGTTCAGAAGGGCGAGATCGATGATCCGGCCACCCTGCCGGTGATTTTTATGGCCGAAGAGGGCGACGACTGGCAGGCGGAAGAAACGTGGTTCGCCACCAATCCCGGTATGCGCCACGGCTATCCCGATCTCGAAAGCTACCGCGACAAGGCACGCAAGGCGATCAACAGCCCATCCGATCGTGACAGCTTCCTGCAATACAATCTCAATCGGTGGCTGGATCACTCGGCATCGCCGTTCGTGGAAATGTCGGTTTACGACGAAGGGCGCGGTGAGGTGCCGCTTGATGACTTTGAAGCCGAACAGACGCCGTGCTGGCTTGGTGTGGACCTGTCGAGCAACTCGGACCTGACGGCCGTCGTTGCTGCCTGGGGCAATGCCGAAGATGGCTATGCGGTCCATCCCTGGTTCTTCTGCCCTGAAGACAATCTGCGGCGCCGCGCCGATCGCGATGGTGTTCCCTATCCGGCATGGGCGGAACAAGGGCTGATCCTGCCGACACCTGGCAACGTGGTGGATTTCCGTCTGGTGGAAGACCAGATCAGGGAACTATGCGCCCGTTTCAATGTGCGCGAGATCGCGTTCGATCCGCATCTGGCGCGCAATACGTTGAACAACCTGCTGGAAGACGGCCTGCCGGCTGTCGAGATGCGGCAAGGCTGGGTGACGATGGCACCAGCTATCAAGGAACTGGAACGCGCAATTGTCGGTCGCCGCTTCAGGCATGGCGGGCATCCGATCTTGCGCTGGCATTTCGACAATATCGCCGTCGAGACCGACAAGGCCGGCAACCGGGCATTCCACAAGGGAAAGTCGAAAGATCGTATCGACGGTGCCGTCGCGTGTGCAATGGCTGTTGCCCGCGCCGCCGCTGGGGAGGGCGCGACCACATACGATCGGGAAGACTGGTCCGACGACATGGCTTACTTCTGATCGCGCTGATGGTGAGTATTTGGTGAGTGAGCGTTGAGCGCTCAGCTTGCGACTTCTACAAGTCATTGAAAAGATTGGCGCACCCGACAGGATTCGAACCTGTGACCTTTGGAATCGGAATCCAACACTCTATCCAGCTGAGCTACGGGTGCTTGCCTAGGCGATGACTCGCCTGTCCGATGAGAGGGTTCTTAGCCTAGCTGGGGGCGGGCTTCAATCGGGAAAATGCAGAAAGGGCAATCTGTTCTGGCGGGCTGTGCGCTTTGGGCCGCCTGGGATAGGAAGCCGCCGGGGGGCCGGCGGCTTTCGGTCGTCCTCGTCAGGCGGTCTGCATGGCGCCGGGGCCGGGGATGGCTTTTTCCGGGACCTTGCCGAGGATGATCATGCCCAGCACCTCGTCCTTCGTCACGTCCTCGGTGCGGGCGTGGCCGACGACCTGGCCGTTCTTCATCACCGAGACGCGGTCGGCGAGGTCGAAGACGTCGTGGATGTCGTGGCTGATCAGGAAGATGCCGATGCCTTCCTTCTTCAACTGCTTGATCAGTTCGCCGACCTGCGCCGTCTCCTGGGGGCCGAGGGCGGCGGTGGGCTCGTCCATGATCAGGATGCGGGCGTTGAAGAGGATCGCCCTTGCGATGGCCACCGACTGGCGCTGGCCGCCGGAAAGCGCCTTCACCGGCTCCTTGAAGCGCTGGAAATTGGGGTTCAGGCGGCCCATCACCTCGCGGGTCTTCGCCTCCATCGCCACGTCGTCGAGGGTGCCCCAGGGGGTCCTGAGCTCGCGGCCGAGATAGAGGTTGGCGGCGGCGTCGACATTGTCGGCGACGGCGAGCGTCTGGTAGATCGTCTCGATGCCGTATTTCTTGGCGTCGCGCGGATTGTTGATGTCGGCGGGCTCGCCGTTGATCAGGATCTCGCCGCCATCGCGCTTGTAGGCGCCGGAGAGGATTTTGATCAGCGTCGACTTGCCGGCGCCGTTGTGGCCGAGCAGGGCGACGACCTCGCCTGGATACAGATCGACCGAGGCATTGTCGACGGCGTGGATGCCGCCGAAGGAGATGGAGATGTTCTTCATCTCCACGAGGGGCGTACGGGTGTCCGTCATTTTATGGGCTCCTCTTACTTGGCGCGGGCGCGGTAGACCGTGTCGAGCCAGACGGCGACGACAAGGACCATGCCGACCACGATGCGCTGGAACGGGGTGTCGATGCCGACCAGCACCATGCCCGATTGCAGCGATTGCATGACGAGGGCGCCGAGCATGGCGCCTGCGATTGTGCCCATGCCGCCGGCAAGCGAGGTGCCGCCGATGACGGCCGCGGCGATGGTGTAAAGTTCGTCGAGTTCGCCCTGCGCGTTGGTCGCGGCGTTGAGGCGGGCGGTGGAGATCGCCGCGGCGATGGCGCAGAGCATGCCCATCAGCGCGAAGATCTTGACCGTCACCCAGCGGGTCTTGATGCCGGCGAGTTCCGCCGCCTCCGGGTTGCCGCCGAGCGCGAAGACATAGCGGCCGAAGCGCAGGCGCGTCGAGATGAAGGTCATGACGATGCCGACCACGATGGCGATCAGCACGGGAATGGCGATGCCGTGCGGGATGAAAAGGCCGCCTTCCGGCCAGGCGATGCCGTTGGCGTCGGCGTATCTGCGGGCGATGGCGACGGGCCAGGGATAGCTGTTGACGACCGCGATGGCGCCGAGCACGAGGGCGCAGCCGACGGTGGTCAGGAAATATTCGGCCCACATGGGGCGCAGCGGAAAGCCGAAGCGCTTGCGCTGCTTGCGGGAGTTGGCGATCGTCGCGACGATGGCGATGCAGGCGATGACGCCGACGATCCAGCTGGCGGTGGCGCCGATCGAGCCTTCCGTGCCGCCGCCCATCAGGCGGAAGGTCGCGTCCATCGGGGCGACCGTGCGCCCGCTCGTCACGAACCAGGTGGCGCCGCGCCAGACGAGCAGGCCGCCGAGCGTGACGATGAAGGAGGGCACGCTGAGGAAGGCGATGATCGCGCCGTGCAGGGCGCCGATGCCCGCGCCGAGCAGGAGGCCGGCGAGAAGGGTGATCATCCAGGTGGCGGGGTGGTTGAAGCCGAGAAGCTGCGGCAGCAGCTCGGCCTGCAGCACGCCCATGATCATGCCGACGAAGCCGAGGATCGAGCCGACGGAGAGGTCGATGTTGCGCGTGACGATGACGAGCACCATGCCGGTCGCCATCACGGCGACGGAGGCGGTCTGGACCGAGAGGTTCCACAGGTTGCGCGGCGTCAGGAACAGGCCGCCCGACAGGATGTTGAAGCCGATCCAGATGATCAGCATGGCGCCGACCATGCCGAGCAGGCGCGTGTCGATCTCGGTGGCGCGGAAGAAGCGCTTCACCGGATTCTCGCTCGCCGATCGCGCGCGATTGGCATGCGTGGTATTCGTGATGTCGGCCATGGCTTTGCCGTCCCCCCACTTTTGTTGAACGTGTCGTTCGGGCGTGGTTTGAGGTTCCAGCGGGATGGAACGGAAAACCGTTTCCCACCGCTCCTCATTCCGCTTCGAGGATTTTCGCCGCCTCATCCTCTGCCCGCTGCCCATCTTGCGCAAGCGCCGCAACGGAAGCCGTTGCGGCGCCTGGTGATGGTCAGGTCAGTACCGGATCATTGCCCGTCAGTTGCAGGCCGCGACCGAGCCGGCGGCGACGCCCTGGCAGGCCGTTTCCTTCGGGATCCAGCCGGCCTCGATGACGACGTTCAGGTTGTCCTTGGTGATCGGCACCGGCGCGAGGAAGACCGACTTCATCTCGACGCCCTTCGGGCCGCCGTTGAAGGTGGTGACGCCCTCGATCTCGTCCATGGTCTTGCCCGAGGCGAGTTCAGCCGCGATTTCCGCGGCGCGCTTGCCGAGGTCGCGCGAGTCCTTCCAGACCGAGACGGTCTGCGTGCCGAGCGCGACGCGGTTGAGCGCGGCGTGGTCGGCGTCCTGGCCGGAGACCGGGACGGAGCCGGCAAGGCCCTGTGCGGCGAGCGCGGCGATCGCGCCGCCGGCCGTGCCGTCGTTCGAGGCGACGACCGCATCGACCTTGTTGTCGTTCGCCGTCAGGAACTGCTCCATGTTCTTCTGGGCATTTTCCGGCTTCCAGCCGTCGGTATAGGCTTCGCCGACATTCTTGATCTTGCCGGCGTCGACGGCTTCCTTCAGCACTTCCTGCTGGCCTGCGAAGAGGAAGTCAGCGTTCGGGTCGGACGAGGAGCCCTTGATGAACACATAGTTGCCTTCGGGCTTCACCTTGAACACTTCGCGGGCCTGCATGCGGCCGACTTCCTTGTTGTCGAAGGTGATGTAGAAGGCGGACGGGTTCTCGATCAGGCGGTCGTAGCCGACGACCGGGATGCCTTCCGCCGCGGCCTTTTCGATGGCCGGGCCGATGGCTTCCGAATCCTGGGCGAGGACGATGATGGCGTTGGCGCCCTGGGCGATCAGCGATTCGACGTCGGTCAGCTGCTTGGCGGCGGACGACTGGGCGTCAGCCGAAATGTACTTGTCGCCGGAGGCTTCGAGTGCTGCCTTGATGGCGGCTTCGTCGGTTTTCCAGCGCTCTTCCTGGAAGTTCGACCAGGAAACGCCGACCACGAGGTCCTTGGCGTGCGCAACGGAATGCAGGGAAACGATGACGGCAGCCCCTGCCATCAGCTTCAGAACGAACTTCATAATATCCTCCCAAGTGAACACCGGCCGCCTGGACGAACCTCCCGTCCAATCAACGACCGGCCACGATCTACTGTCTCGATGCCCCTCCCGACGGTGCCGGGACTTTTTTCTCGACAGTCGAGAAAATAAATGTCAGAAGTTTCGAAGGCTGTCAACACGGCTTGAAAGGCCTTGAACGACGGCGTGACAGATGCTTTGGGAGGGGCATGTGTTGCATCCTGTGAAAGCGAGCGGAAACCGACGATGCTGACCAAGTCGAGCACGGAGCTTGTGCGTCAGCAGAACAGCGCGCTGGTGCTCGCCTCGCTACGCCGGCACGGGCCGCTCGCCCATACCGACATCTCCCATCACACGGGACTCGCCTCGGCGACCGTCTCGGTGATCACGGCGGAACTGGAGAAGGCCGAGGTGCTCGAGCGGCGCGAACAGCAGGCGTCGGCCTCGCGCGGGCGGCCGCGCGTCATCTTCGGCCAGCGGCGCGATGCCGGCTATCTCGCCACCGTGCGCATCTCCTCCGACATGGTGCAATATTCGCTCGCCGATTACGGCGGCACGCTGCTCGATCGCTTCGAGGAGCCGCGCAACCATGCCGATACCGCGACGCGGCCCTTCACGGAAGCCTTCGTCGCCGCGCTCGACAGGCTGGCGGACCGGTCCCGGATCGACCGCGGGCAGGTGCTGGTCGTGTCGATCAGCAGCAAGGGCCTTGTCGATCCCCTGACGGCACGGCTCGTCTGGTCGCCGGTTTTCGGCACGCAGCAGGTGGATTTCGCCGCGCTGCTCCAGCCGCCCTGGCGGGCGAAGATCCTCATCAGCAACGAGACGCTGCTCGTCGCCCATGCCATGGCGCTGCGCATGGAGAAGGCGGGGGTGCGTGACCTGCAGGCTGTGGCCGCGCTGTCGCTCGGCCACAGCATCGGTCTCGGCATCGCACGGTTCGACCGGTCGGGGGAACTCTCGGTCACCGCGCCGAATTTCGGGCACATGCTGAACTCCTCGGACGGCAAGCTGTGTCGCTGCGGCGCGCAGGGCTGCATCGAGGCCTCCGCCGGCTTCTACGGCATCCTGCGCACGGCCTTCGAGGTGCCGCCGGACACGATCCCGGCGAAGTTCGTGCCGCTGGTGGAGATGGACAAGATCGCGCTGCGCGCCCGCCAGGGCCACCGCATGTCGGAATATGCCTTCCGTCAGGCCGGGCTGGCGCTGGGGCAGGGGCTTTCGCGCGTGGTGAGCCTCTACGAGAACATGCCGATCGCCATCACCGGCCCCGGCACGCGCTATTTCGACCTCATCCAGCGGGGCCTGGAGGAGGGCCTGGCGCAATCCCAGCAGGTCCGCCTCTTCGGCGCGCCGCCGATCTCCGTCGTGCCGGAGGAAGCGACGCTGGTGCTGGAGGGCCATCTCGACCGGGCGCTGGCAGAGATGGACCACGATGTCATCGCTGCGAGGGCGGTGGGAGAGTGAGGGGGTAATCGGATGGCCCTGATGCCTGGACGCTCACACCACCCTCCTTCGTCATCCTCGGGCTCGACCCGAGGATCTACGCATCACGGCAGAGCTTGAGTTTGTGGCCTGGATCCTCGGGTCAAGCCCGAGGATGACGGAGGAGGGTGGTGTGGGTGTTCCAAACAAAAAGACCGGGCGAGAAAATCGCCCGGCCAGGTGCTTGGGAGGCGGTTTCCGTCAGGCGACGGAGATCTGGCGCTTTTCCTCGACCGACGTCACGGCCGCATCGGCAAGCGCAAGGGCTGCGAGGCCGTCGGCGCCCGACGGCGAGATGGTCGCGCCCTTCTCGATGGCGGCGATGAAGGCCGCGATCTCGTTGGCATAGGCTTCGGTGTAGCGGGTCATGAAGAAGTCGTGCAGCGGCGGGCGGGTGTAGCCGTCGCCGTTGGCGACCTCGATGGAGACCGGGCGCTGGTTCTCGGCAGACACCATGCCTTTCGAGCCGTGCACCTCGATGCGCTGGTCGTAGCCATAGGTGGCGCGGCGCGAATTGGAGATGACGGCCTGCTTGCCGGACTTGGTCTGCAGGATGACGGAGACGCTGTCATAGTCGCCGGCCTTGCCGATCTCCGGATCGACCAGCACGGCGGCGGTAGCGGAGACCGAGACGACCTCCTCGCCGAGCAGGAAGCGGGCCATGTCGAAGTCGTGGATCGTCATGTCGCGGAAGATGCCGCCGGAGCGCTTGATATAGTCGACCGGCGGGGCGCCGGGGTCGCGGGACGTGATCGTCAGCATCTCGACATCGCCGATGCGGCCGTCGTCGATCGCCTGCCTGACGGCCATGAAGTGCGGGTCGAAGCGGCGGTTGAAGCCGACCATCAGCTTGCCCTTGGTCTCGTCGACCACCTTCATGCAGGCCTTCACGCGCTCGACGTCGAGGTCGATGGGCTTTTCGCAGAAAATGGCTTTTCCACCGCGGGAGAAGCGCTCGATGAGGTCGGCATGGGTGTCGGTCGGTGTGCAGATCACGACGGCGTCGATGTCCTTCGCCGCTTCGATCGCCTCGATGGTGCGGACCTCGCAGCCATATTGCCTGGCGATGGCGTCCGCCGCGGCGGGGAACGCATCGGCGACGGCGACGAGCACGGCATCGGGATTGCCGGTCACGGCCTTGGCGTGAACCTTGCCGATGCGGCCGGCGCCGAGAAGACCAAATCTTACAGTCATGTTGTCCTCGTTATGTGTGGGAGCGAATAGCGAATAGGGAGTAGCGAATAGGGAGAAATTTTTGGCGAACTATTCGCTATTCGCCATTCCCTATTCGCTCTTTTAACTACGTCTTACGCTTCTTCTGCCGGTAGACGTCGACGACGACGGCGGCGACGATGATGATGCCCTTGACGATCTCCTGGTAGAATGCATCGACGCGCAGGAAGGTAAAGCCCGATGTCATGACACCGAGGATGACGGTGCCGATGACCGTGCCGGTGATGCGTCCGACGCCGCCGGCAAGCGAGGTGCCGCCGATGACGGTCGCGGCAATCGCATCGAGTTCGTACATCACGCCCATGCCGGCCTGGGCGGTCTGGGCGCGGGCCGCGGTGACGACGCCAGCAAGGCCGGCGAGCGCCCCGGCAATGGCGTAGACCTTCACGAGATGGGATTCGACATTGATGCCGGAGACGCGGGCGGCCTGCACGTTGGCGCCGATCGCGTAGGTGAACTTGCCGTAGCGGGTATAGCGCAGCGCGATATGGAAGATGATGGCGACGACGAGGAAGATCACGACGGGCCAGATGCCGGTGCCGATGAAGTTGAACTGTTCCGTCAGGCCCGAGACCGGCTGGCCCTTGGTGTACCACTTGGAGATGCCGCGGGCGGAGACCATCATGCCGAGGGTGGCGATGAAGGGCGGGATCTTCGTCTTGGCGATGAGCTGCCCGTTGATGAAGCCGGCGAGCAGGCCGACGCCGATGCCGAGCGCGACGGGCACGATGACGGGCATGTCCGTCAGCGAGGGATAGAGCGCGCGCGGCCAGGTGGAGGCCTGCGCCAGCGAGGCGGTGAACATCGCCGTCATGCCGACGACCGAGCCGGAAGAGAGATCGATGCCGCCGGTGATGATGACCTGCGTGACGCCGACGGCGATGATGCCGATGACCGAGACCTGCAGGATGATGATCGTCAGGCGCTGCGGGTTCATCAGGAAGCTCTGGCCAACGAAGATCCAGCCGAGGATTTCATAGACCAGCGCAATGCCGATCAGGACGAGAAAGATGTTGAGTTCCGGCGGGAGCCGGCGGGCAGATTTCTGCGCAGCGGCCTGGGCCTGCGCGGCGGAATTCGTGCTCATGATTACCTCCCTTGCGGCCGCCCGGCGGCCCTGAATATTCCTTGGGCTGATTTCACTGGGCAGCCAGTTCCATGACCTTGACCTGCGTCGCCTCCGCCCGGTCGAGGATGCCGGTGACGCGGCCCTCGTGCATGACCATGACGCGGTCGCTCATGCCGAGCACTTCCGGCATTTCCGACGAGATCATGATGACGGCGACGCCGTCGCGGGCGAGCTCGGTGACGAAGCGGTGGATTTCCGCCTTGGCGCCGACATCGATGCCGCGGGTCGGCTCGTCGAGGATGAGGATGCGCGGATGGGTAAGCAGCCAGCGGCCGATCAGCACCTTCTGCTGGTTGCCGCCCGACAGGTTCTCGATGCGCTCGTGAAGGTTCGGCGTCTTCACCCGCAGCTTCCGGCTCATCTCCTCGCAGACCTTGGTCAGTTCGCCCTCGGCAACGAAGCCGTTCTTGACGAACTTATCCTGGAGGACGGCGATCTGCATGTTTTCCAGGATGTCGAGGATCAAGAGACAGCCGGTGTCCTTGCGGTCTTCCGTCAGGAACGCCATGCGATGCCGGATCGCCGTGTTCGGACTGTCGATGGTCACCGGCTTGCCGTTGATCTCGATGCTGCCCGAGGTGGCCGGCGTCACGCCGAAGATCGTCTCGGCGACGTTCGAGCGGCCCGAGCCGACGAGGCCGGCAAGGCCGAGGATCTCGCCGGCGCGCACGTCGAAGGACACGTCGTGGAACACGCCCTTGAGGGTGAGGTTCTTCACCGAGAGGACGACGTCGCCGATCGGCACCTCCTCCTTCGGGAACATCTGGGTGATCTCGCGGCCGACCATCATGCGGATGATGTCGTCGCGCGTCACGTCGGTCGAGGCGTGCGTGCCGATATACTTGCCGTCGCGGAACACCGAGAATTCGTCGGCGATCTCGAACAGCTCGTTCATCTTGTGGGTGATGTAGACGATACCGATGCCCTGCGCGCGCAGATCCCGGATGATGGTGAAGAGATGCTCCACCTCGCGCTCGGTCAGCGCCGAGGTCGGCTCGTCCATGATGAGCACGTCGCTCTCGTAGGAGACGGCCTTGGCGATCTCGACCATCTGGCGGTTGGCCACCGAGAGGTCGCGCACTTGGGTTTCCGGGTCCATCACGATGTTGAGGCGCTTGAAGAGCGCGGCCGTCTTTCGGTGCATCTCGCCGTGATCGACGAAGCCGAAGCGGTTCTTCGGCTCGCGGCGGATCCAGATGTTCTCGGCGACCGTCATGAAGGGCATCAGGTTGAGTTCCTGATGGATCATGGCGATGCCGTTCTCCAGCGCGTCGAGCGGCGATTGCAGGCGGATCTTCTGGCCCTTGAGCAGCACCTCGCCCTGGTCGGGCGTGTAGATGCCGGCGAGGATCTTCATCAGCGTGGATTTGCCCGCGCCGTTCTCGCCCATCAGCGCATGCACGGTGCCGCGCTTCAGCTTGAACTCGACGTCGTCAAGCGCGACGACGCCCGGAAATTCCTTGCGGATACCTTCCGCGGACAGCAGATATTCGGCATTCGGAATGGCGCCGCTTGCACGAACCGCGGCCATGGTGGTCGGACTGACCATCGTCCCCTCCCTCCCGGAGCAACCAGAAACGGGTCGGACGCGCGCACGCTTGCGTGCGCGCGTCCACAGCAGTCTAGCGGTTTTCCGCGACCGGTGGGAACCGGTCAGTTCTTCGACTGGAAGTCGGCGATGTTGGCCGGGGTCACGAGCTGGAAGGGGATGTACACCTTGGTGTCGATCTGCTCGCCCCTGGCCAGCTTCAGCGCGGCATCGACCGAGCCCTTGCCCTGGCCGGCGGCATCCTGGAACACCGTCACGTCGAGGTCGCCGGCTGCCATGGCGGCAAGCGCATCCTGCGTGGCGTCGATGCCGGCGACGACGACGCTGTCCATCGAGCGGCCGGCGGCCTTCAGCGCCTGGATGGCGCCGATCGCCATCTCGTCATTGTTGGAGATGACGGCGTCGAACTCCAGGCCGGCGGAGAGCCAGTTGGTCATGAGGTCGGAGCCCTGCGTGCGCGACCAGTTGGCGGTCTGCTCCTCGACGATCTCGAGACCCTTGCACTCGTCGGTGGCGATGACGTCCTTGATGTCCTGGGTGCGCACGCGTGCGGCCTGGTTGGAAAGCTCGCCCATCATGACGACGACCTTGCCCTTGCCGTTCAGCAGGCGGCAGACTTCCTTGGTTTCCAGCGTGCCGGATTCCTTTTCGTCGGAAGCCACGAAGGCCTGCTTTTCCGGCAGCTCGTTGACGTTGACCGGCTCGCGGTTGACATAGACCAGCGGAATGCCCGCATCGGCCGCGGCCTTGGAGAGCGCGGCGGTCGCGTCGGTATCGACCGGGTTCACGATGATAGCGCTGACACCCGAGGCGATGAAGTTCTGCACCTGGCTCTGCTGCTTGGCGACGTCGTTCTGGGCGTCCTCGATCTGCAGCTCGACGCCGTCGAGGGTCTTGGCGTAGTCGGACATGCCGTTGCGCAGGACGGTCAGGAAGTTGTCGTCGAACAGCGCCATGGACACGCCGATCGTCTCGGCATGGGCGGCGGTGGACATCATCACGGCAAGCGCCGAGCTCAGAATGAATTTTTTCATGTCGTTCTCCTCCTCAACGTGGCGTCCGGCAGCGCCACTCGATTGTCCGGACAGCTGGCCCTTGCGGGCAGCCGGCCCCTTGCTCCTCCCGGGAGGCAAGAGGCCAAAACAGAATAAACAAACCGCGAATTCCGTATTGCGGAATGTTTATTCCATTTTCTGCTCGGGACGTCAAGCCCGTTCCATTTTTCAGGACCGGGAATCCCGCAAGGCCCTGGGGAAAAGTGCCGGCGGACAGGCCGCCGGTCCCGCCGGCCCTAGATGTTTTCGCGGATGAAGGCGACGCTCTGCGCCACGGCCGCCCTGGGATCGATGACGTCGTGTACGGACGGCGAAAAGGGCTCGAAGGAGAGCGGCCCCGCATAACCGGCAGCAGCCAGGACCTTGATCTGGCTGATGTTTCCGAGCCGGTCCTGCGGGCCGACCAGGACGCGGTGGCCGTCGCGCATGGCGGGAACGGTGACATCGGCATCCTCGACGCCGGAAATATGGACGAGGCCGGTGAGCGCCGCGAAGAGTTCCGGCTCTCCGGCGAGGTGATGGTGGAACGTGTCGTGCACAAGGCGGAATGTCTGTTCCCCGCCCACGGCCTCGATCGCCTCGGCAGCCTCGCGCTTGGAGCGCAGCGAGCAGATCTCGAAGCCGAGCGGCTCGACGAGGCCGGTGATTCCGGCGGCCTCCAGCATCGGCTTCAGGGCCGCCAGCGCCTCGGCAAGGTTGGCCTGCCGCTCGCCGTCGGCCTGGCCGGTGCCGTCGTTCTTCGGCACGAGCACGAGCGCGCGGGCGCCCGCCGCCGCGGCGTAGTCGATGAGCTCCTTCGCCTCGGCAGCGCGGGCGGGCGTCCATTCGTTGAAGCGCTGGAGCGCATTGATCGAGATGATCGTGACGCCGTGGCGGGCGGCGAGCGCCTTCACCTCGGCTGGCGTGGTGCCGTCCAGGATGGCGTTGCTGTCAAGGTCGTTGCGGATCTCGACCTTCGTGATGCCGAGCGAGACGGCGAGGGCGAAGAAGGCGTCGAGGTTCAGCGCGGGCGCCGTCATGTGGTTGAGGGCGAAATCAAGGGGCGGCATGGAATGGAGGTCCTCCGGTCTTCGGGGGCCGCCGACAGGGCGGCCTCGCATGCACGCATGAGGATCGGGAAGCGCTTGACGGGCGTCAAAGCCGAAGGCGCCGGCCACGCCCTCATTGCTGACAGATTCATCGGGCGGATGATGGAAAGCCATCATCCAGCCTGTCAGATGTTCTCGGGAAGGAAGATATCGAAGGGCAGGAACGTCTGCCCGGGCACGGCAGCCTCGCCCTTCTCGATGGCCGTCACCATCAGCGAGACGAGCTCGCGGCAGAGGGCGGGCAGGGGCGTGCTGATCGCCATGGTGACGACGTTGTCCGCAAGGCCGGCCTTCGATTCGGGCGTGAGTTCGTTGACGATGAGCTGGATCTTCCCGCCGTAACCCTCTTCACGGATGGCGGAAATCGCGCCTTCCATGCCGCCGCCGGCGACATAGAGGCCGACGAGATCGGGGTGCTGGGCGAGCAGGTTGGCGGTCGCCTCGTGGGTGATCTCGCTGGTGTCGAGATTGACGAGCGTGTCCAGCACCTCGAAATCCTGGCCCTTCTCGCGGAAGAAGGAGCGGAAGCCCATCTCGCGCAGCTCGTGGCCGTGGAAGCGGTGGCTGCCGACGAAGATCGCCACCTTGCCGGGCCGGCGGGCGCCGCGGGCGATCATCCAGGCCGCCGTGCGGCCGACCTTCATGTTGTTGAGGCCGATATAGCCCTGGCGCACGTCCATGGCGAAGTCGGAGAGCAGGCAGAAGAGGGGAATGCCCCTGTTCCTCAGGTCCTCCACCATGGCGGTCGTCGCCGGATAGTCGGGGGCGACGACGGCGAGGGCCTGGTTGCGGGCGGAGAGCTGCCGCAGCATGTCCGTCATCGCGGCCGGCGTCTGCGCATTGATGAAGTCGACCTGCGGCACGATGCGCGCCGTGGTGCAGGCATTGCAGGCGATCTCGATCTCGCGCGCGAAATTCTGGTAGAAGGCCTGGCTCGGGCGCTGGAAGCTGAAACCCAGCCGGTATTGCGGCAGGTCCTCGAAAACCCGCTGCCGGATGAGCCCGATCGCGTGATAGCCGATCGTATTGGCGGCATCGTAGACCCGCCGCGCCGTTTCCTCGCGCACCTTGTGGCGCCCGTTCAGCACGCGATCGACCGTCGCCACGCTGACGCCGGCGGCTTTCGCCAGATCCGTAATGGTGGGTCGCGATGCCATGGTCACCTCCCTGAAATCTTTCCATCAAAGCGGAATGATAGATAATGATGGAATTTGATGCATTCTATCATGGCAGGATTGAGAGATGCAAGCAGGGGCGGTATCGTTCGTGCATCAGACGAGGCGGTGCCTGCAAGCGCCACCGCAGGGAGGAGACGAGGGATGAAGCCGACGAAGCGGGATTACAGCCTTCTTGGCCGCGATGCCGAGGCCGCCGTGGCCAATGGCCTGGCCGCGGCCGAATGGTATCACACCGAAATCGCCCGCAAGGACATGAAGGCGCTGATGCAGCGCAGCGACGCGCCGGCGATCCGCGACACCGCGATCTGGCTCGGCACCATGCTGGTCACCGGGGCTGCCGGCATCTGGCTGTGGGGCAGCTGGTGGGCGGTGCCGTTCTTCCTCGTCTATGGCGTGCTCTATGGCTCGGCCTCCGACAGCCGCTGGCACGAATGCGGCCACGGCACGGCCTTCAAGACGATGTGGATGAACGACGCCGTCTACCAGATCGCCTGCTTCATGATCATGCGCAACCCGGTGACCTGGCGCTGGAGCCACACGCGCCACCACACGGATACGGTCATCGTCGGCCGCGATCCGGAGATCGCCGTGATGCGTCCGCCGGACCTCGCCCGTCTCGTGCTCAATTTCTTCGGTCTGCTCGATGCCTGGCATGCCGTCATCGACATGCTGCGCAATGCGGCGGGCGTGATGAGCGCGGCGGAAAAGACCTTCATTCCCGCCTCCGAGCAGCCGAAGGCGATCCGCATCGCCCGCATCTGGCTCGCCATCTACGGTGCGACCATCGCCCTCTGTTTCGCGCTCGGCTCGATCCTGCCGGCCATGCTCATCGGCCTGCCGCGGCTCTACGGCGCCTGGCATCACGTTTTGACGGGACTGCTCCAGCACGGCGGCCTTGCCGACAATGTCATCGACCACCGGCTGAACAGCCGCACCGTCTACATGAACCCGGTCAGCCGCTTCATCTACTGGAACATGAACTACCATGTGGAGCACCACATGTTCCCGATGGTGCCCTACCATGCGCTGCCGCGGCTGCATGCGATGATCAAGCATGACCTGCCGGCGCCGAACCCGTCCATGTGGCACGGCTACCGGGAGATGATCCCCGCCTTCCTGCGCCAGCTCCGCAACGAGGACTACTTCCTCAAGCGCGACCTGCCCGCGACGGCGCGGCCCTACAAGGAAGAATTCCACAGCGAGCCGGCCGTCGCGGCCGCCGAATAAACCAGCACATCATCGGAGAAGAGACCATGAGCGACACCTGGATCGAGGTCTGCGCAGCGGACGAGATCGACGAGGAGGATGTCATCCGCTTCGACCATGCGGGCCGCACCTTCGCGATCTATCGCAGCCCGGAAGACACCTATCACGCGACGGACGGGCTCTGCACCCACGAGAAGATCCACCTTGCCGACGGGCTGGTGATGGATCACATCATCGAATGTCCCAAGCATAACGGCCGCTTCGACTACAAGACCGGCGAGGCCAAGGGCGCACCGGTCTGCGTCGACCTCAGGACCTATCCGGTCAAGGTCGAGGGCGGCACGGTCTTCATCGGGCTCTAGCTTTCTTGTTTTCGCGGTTCCGGCTGCCGGAACCGCCCGGGAGGATCACGCCATGGCGGATTTCGTCATCGTCGGCGCCGGCGAATGCGGCGCGCGCGCAGCCTTCGCGCTCAGGGAAAAGGGTTTTAACGGCACGATCACCCTGATCGGCAGCGAAACGCATCTGCCCTATGAGCGTCCGCCGCTCTCCAAGGAGGCGCTGGTCGCCGGGGCCGGCCCGAAACTCGTCGCGGACGCGGAGCGTTATGCCGCCGCCGGTATCGCGGTGCTTTCCGGCCGCACGGTCCTTGAGATCGACCGGGCCGGCCGGCGGGTACGGCTCGGCGACGGCACGGCGCTTCCCTATGACAAATTGCTGCTGGCGACCGGGGCGCGTCCGCGCACGCTGCCGGGCATGGCCTGCGGCGGGCGCATCGCCGCCCTTCGCAGCCATGACGATGCAACGCGCATTCGCGCCCACCTCGTGGAGGGAAGCCACGTCGCCATTCTCGGCGGCGGCTTCATCGGCCTGGAGCTGGCGGCGAGCGCCCGCAAGCTCGGTGCGAGCGTGACGCTCGTCGAGGGCCTGCCGCGCGTCCTCAGCCGCGGCGTGCCGACGGAGATCGCCGCGATCGTCGCCAGCCGCCATGCGGCCGAAGGCGTCGAGGTGCTGTGCGGCGCGAAGGTTGCCGGCATGGAGGAGCGGCCGGGCGAGGTTCGCCTCACGCTGGAGGACGGCCGCGTCGTCTCGGCCAGCCTGCTGGTCGTCGGCATCGGCGCCGTGCCGAACACGGAACTGGCGGAGGCGGCGGGGCTCGCCGTGGACAACGGCATCGCCGTCGACGGCCTGCTGCGCACCTCCGATCCGGATATCCTCGCGGCCGGCGACTGCACGTCCTATCCACTGCCGCTCTACGGCGACCGGCGCGTCCGGCTCGAATCCTGGCGCAATGCGCAGGAGCAGGGCCAGCTTGCGGCGGCCAACATGCTCGGCGGCGCCGAGGTGCATTGTGCCGTGCCGTGGTTCTGGTCGGATCAGTACGACATGACGCTGCAGATCGCGGGGCTGGCCGACGGCGCGGCGACGACCGTGCGGCGTGACCTCGGCGACGGCGCCTTCCTCCTCTTCCATCTCGATGCCGAGGGCCGGCTGATCGCGGCAAGCGGCATCGGCAAGGGCAATGCGGTCGCCCGCGACATCCGCCTTGCGGAAATGCTGATCGCCGCCCGCCGGCATCCCGATCCGGCCGCGCTCGCCGCGCCGGAAACCAAACTGAAGACATTGCTTGCCGCCTGAAGGGCGGTCCGGAGGACAGGATGAAGACCAAAAGACCAACCGTTGCCGACCTCAAGGCGATGAAGGGCAAGCGGCAGCTCACCATGCTGCGCGTCGTGACGCTGGAGGAGGCGGAGGCCGCCGAGAAGGCGGGCATCGACCTCGTCTCCGTGCCGCCGGCGCTGCTGGGGCCGGCCTTCCGCGAGGCCGCGCCCACGGTCTTTGCCTTTCCGGGACTGGAATACGGCGATTTCGTCACGGCGGACGACTATCTGCGCGGCGCCTTCCAGGCGATGAAGGCGGGGGGCGATGCCGTCTATTGCGCCGCCGGGCTTTCCACCGTCCGGCGCCTGCGCGAGGAGGGCATCCCGGTCTGCGGCCATGTCGGGCTCATCCCCTCCAAGGCCACCTGGACCGGCGGTTTCCGCGCCGTCGGCAAGACGGCCGAGAGCGCGATGGAGATCTTTCGGCAGGTGAAGGCGCTGGAGGAGGCAGGCGCCTTCGCGGCCGAGATCGAGGTGGTGCCCGGCGAGATCGCCGCGGCGATCAGCGCGAGGACGGGGCTCGTCATGCTCTCCATGGGCGCGGGCACGGGCTGCGATGCGCAATATCTCTTCGCCGAGGACGTGCTCGGCCAGAACCGCGGGCACTATCCGCGCCATGTGAAGGTCTACCGCAACTTCGCCGCCGAATACGACCGGCTGCAGCAGGAGCGCATCGCCGCCTTCCGCGAATATGCCGACGACGTGCGCTCGGGCGCCTATCCCGAAAAGGGTCACCTCGTCGGCATCGCGCCGGCCGAGCTTGCGGCGTTCCTGGACCGGGTCGATGCTTGAAAGCCGTTCCCTCGCGCGGGAAAACCGCCTATGTAGGCGCTGAAGCGTGAGGAGACGTTCATGAAATTCATCGATCCCGATCATCCGTTCTACCGTCCGCTCTGGCGGCGGCTGCTTTTGGTCGGGGTCTGCGCTGCCTGGACGGCGGTGGAATTCTACAATGGCGAGCAGACCTGGGGCACGATCTTCCTCGTCGTCTCGGCCTATGCCTTCGCGCAGCTCATCCTCTTCTTCAAGCCCTCCGATCCGGCCGCAAAGCCGCCGGAGCAGGAGCCGAAGGGCTAAGGCGCATCGCGATGGTTTTCGCGACAGGGCTCAGCGCGACAGGCCGAGGCTCCTTTCGACATTGATCCGCCGGATCGTCTCGTCGATCAGCATGTTGGCGATCTTCATGCGCAGGGTCGCATTGGCACGCAGTTCCTCCGGCGCGCGGTCGGGGTGGTTTTCCCGGGCAAAGCCACGCCTACGGGCGAGTAGCTCGTCCACGCTCTCCCTGCCGTCAAGGCCAAGGTCGCTGGCCACCTCCTCCGGCGCGATGCGCAGGAGATGCGGCGGGGGCGGAGGCGGCTCGGCGGGCGCCGGTTGCTCCGGCTCGACCGGGGCGGGCTCCTCGTAGAGATCGAGATAGGCGGCGGCGGCCTGGGAGCCGGAGACGAAGGCGCCGCCCGTGCCGAGGCCGGCGAAGCCGGAGGGCAGGCCGCGCACCTCGGCCTGGACGTCGTCGTCGGGGGCTTCGTCCTCCGCCTCTTCCCCGGCGGCCTGGCGCGCCTCGGCCTTCAGCCGTTCCAGCACGGATTCGAACACGGTCATGCCGAACATGAAAGGCCTCCTCAGTCCGGCGCCAGCATCCGGCTGCGTTGCAGGATCAGATCATAGAGCAGTTTGGCGCTCGGCGGCAGTGCCCTGCCTTTGACGGAGATAAGGCTGTACGGCTTGATGTCGATCTCGAAATCGGTGTTGAGGATGCTGATTTCGCCCGCCTGCGCGCCGACATCGGCGATGAAGACGGCCATGTCGCGGGCGACGGGGGCGATCGCGTTCGAGCCGCAGACGATGGCGGTCGTCAGCAGGATGGACGAGGTGTTGACCACGGTGGACGGCAGCGGCACGCCGGCGGCGAGGAACAGCTCCTCGATGCGCCGGCGCAAAAGCGTGCCGGCCGGCTGGAAGACCCAGTCGTAGTGCGGCAGGTCGGCAAGGCTGGCGACGGGCTTTTCGAGCAGCGGATGGCCCTTGCGCACGATGAGGCAGGCCTTTTCGATGCCGATTTCGGTGACGTTGAAGAGCCGCGGATTGAGATCGTCGGGCACGCGGGCGATGATGAAGTCCTGCCGCGCCGCCAGCAGCTCGCGCGCGAGCACGTTGCTCGTCTCCACGCGCACGTTCACCTCGATGCCGGGATAGGCGGCGCTGACCTGCTGGATCGCCGGCACGGCGAGGCTGATCGCCGGCGCGGTCACCGAGCCGAGGAAAACCGAGCCGCCGGTGCCGGATTTCAGGGCGGACAGCTCGCGGTCGACTTCGCGCAGCTCCAGAAGAATGGTGCGCGCGCGCCGCGCGAAAGCCCTGCCGAAGGCGGTGAGCGCCACGCCGCGCGAGACGCGCTCGCACAGCTGCGCCTTGAGGATGGTCTCCATTTCCGTCAGCATGCGGGAGGCTGCGGGCTGCGAGATGTTCAGCGCATCGGCTGCCGCGCTGACCTGCCTGTGCTCCTCGATGGCGACGATCATGCGCAGATGGCTGAGCTTCAGGCCGCTGCGCAGGAGGCCGACGCTCTGGAGATCGCTACCGCCCTCGCCGGGGAAGAGCTGTTCGTCGACGTCATCGTCCAAACGCATCGTTACCTCGATCGATAAAAATAGTATATATCCGATACTATATACCAATTTTGATATCGAATTAGAAGCTCATTGCATTTGACAGTTATGGCAATTCGGTGGACGTTGCGCCAATGTGCGCTGGGGTCCTTGGGAGTGGGGACCGGCGGGCTTCCTGCCCTCCAGTCCAGGCCGTCGTCTGAATGCGACCCCGCCCGTGCACAGAACAATGCCTGGCTGCAATTTCGGCCAGTGCGCACCAGGGAGAGACCTTTCAATGAAAATGATCACTTCGCTTCTCGCCGCCGCTGCCATCAGCGTCGCGTCGTTCGTGGCGCCGTCCTTCGCCCAGGACAAGGGCATGGTCGGCATTTCCATGCCCACCAAGACCTCGACCCGCTGGATTTCCGACGGCGAGACGATGGAAAAGCTTTTCAAGGAAGCCGGTTACACGCCGGACCTGCAGTTCGCTGACGACGATATCCCGAACCAGCTCGCCCAGATCGAGAACATGGTCACCAAGGGCGCCAAGGTGCTCGTGATCGGCGCCATCGACGGCACGACGCTGTCCGACATCCTCCAGAAGTCGGCCGATGCCGGCGTGAAGGTCATCGCCTACGACCGTCTGATCCGCGATTCGGGCAATGTCGACTACTACGCCACCTTCGACAATTTCCAGGTCGGCGTCCTCCAGGCCACCAGCCTCGTCGACGGCCTGAAGGCGAAGTTCCCGGATACCAAGCCGTGGAACGTCGAGCTTTTCGGCGGTTCGCCGGACGACAACAATGCCTTCTTCTTCTATGACGGCGCGATGTCGGTTCTCCAGCCGCTGATCGACAGCGGCGACATCGTCATCAAGTCGGGCCAGACCGGCATGGAAACCGTCGGCACGCTGCGCTGGGACGGCGCGGTCGCGCAGGCCCGCATGGAGAACCTGCTCTCCTCGACCTACACCGACGGCCGCGTCGATGGCGTGCTCTCGCCCTATGACGGTCTGTCCATCGGCATCCTGTCGGCCCTGAAGGGTGTCGGCTACGGCTCGGGCGACCAGCCGATGGCCGTCGTTACCGGCCAGGACGCCGAGCTGCCTTCCGTCAAGTCGATCCTCGCCGACGAGCAGTATTCGACGGTCTTCAAGGACACGCGCGAACTCGCCAAGGTCACGGTCGGCATGGTCAACGCGATCCTCGACGGCAAGGAGCCGGAAGTGAACGACACCAAGACCTATGACAACGGCGTCAAGGTCGTTCCGTCCTACCTCTTGAAGCCCGTCGCCGTCGACAAGTCCAACGCGGAACAGATCCTCGTCACGGACTCGGGCTACTACACGGCCGATCAGATCAAGAACTGATCGTTTCTTCCCACTCCGGGTTCGCGCCGACCAGCGCGAACCCTCTTTTCTCCGGATCGCAGAGCGAATAGGCTCGCTTTCCCCTCGATGGGGTTGGCCGGCCGCTGGAAACTGGTACATGAGCAAGACCCTTCTCGAAATGCGCGGCATCACGAAGACGTTTCCGGGCGTGAAGGCCCTCGACAACGTCAACCTGAAGGTCCGCGAAGGCGAGATCCACGCCCTTGTCGGCGAGAACGGCGCCGGCAAATCCACCCTCATGAAGGTGCTGAGCGGCGTCTATCCGGCCGGCTCCTACGAGGGCGACATCCATTTCGACGGCGAGGTCCGCCGCTTCTCCACGATCTCCGACAGCGAGCATCTGGGCATCATCATCATCCACCAGGAGCTGGCGCTGGTGCCGCTGCTGTCGATCGCGGAAAACATCTTCCTCGGCAACGAGGTGGCGACGAACGGCGTGATCGACTGGAAGCTCGCCTTCCGCCGCACGCAGGAACTGCTCGACAAGGTCGGCCTCAGGGAGCCGCCGGGCACGCTGATCACCGATATCGGCGTCGGCAAGCAGCAGCTCGTCGAGATCGCCAAGGCGCTCTCCAAGAAGGTGCGCCTGCTCATCCTCGACGAGCCGACCGCCTCGCTGAACGAGAAGGACTCCGACGCGCTTTTGAAGCTGCTCATGGAGTTCCGCAGCCAGGGCATGACCTCGATCATCATCTCGCACAAGCTGAACGAGATCAAAAAGGTCGCCGACCAGATCACCATCCTGCGCGACGGCGGCACGGTCGAGACGCTGGACTGTCATCACGAGGACATTTCCGAGGACCGCATCATCAAGGGCATGGTCGGCCGCGAGATGGAGGACCGCTATCCCCCGCGCGAGCCGAAGATCGGCGAGACGCTGCTCGAGGTGAAGAACTGGAACGTCTTCCACCAGCACCATCGCGACCGGCAGTTCCTGCACGACGTCAGCTTCGCCGTGCGCGCCGGCGAGGTGGTCGGCATCGCCGGCCTGATGGGGGCGGGGCGCACTGAAACGGCGATGAGCCTCTTCGGCAGGAGCTGGGGGCACAAGATCACCGGCGACGTCTTCATGCGCGGCAAGCCGGTGGATGTGAGCACGATCCCGAAGGCGATCGAGGCCGGCCTTGCCTATGTGACCGAGGACCGCAAGCAGCTCGGCCTCGTGCTGATCGACAACATCATGCACAACACGACGCTCGCCAATCTCGGCGGCGTTTCGAAGGCGACGGTCATCGACAACCGGCAGGAGGCCAAGGTCGCCTCCGGCTATCGCCAGAAGCTGCGCATCCGCTCGCACTCGATCTATCAGGAAGCGGTCAATCTTTCGGGCGGCAACCAGC
The DNA here is from genome assembly GCF_945994535.1 of Shinella sp. WSC3-e. NCBI lineage: Bacteria > Pseudomonadati > Pseudomonadota > Alphaproteobacteria > Hyphomicrobiales > Rhizobiaceae > Shinella > Shinella sp. WSC3-e. The sequence goes on along the minus strand of NZ_OZ000530.1, from coordinate 2,528,374 downwards.
AGAAGGTCGTGCTGTCGAAATGGCTCTTCACCAATCCCGAGGTTCTGATCCTCGATGAACCCACGCGCGGCATCGATGTCGGCGCCAAGTTCGAAATCTATACCATCATCAACCAGCTTGCCGCCGAGGGCAAGGGCATCCTGATGATCTCGTCGGAGATGCCGGAACTGCTCGGGACCTGCGATCGCATCTATGTCATGAACGAAGGACGCATCGTGGCCGAGCTTTCCAAGGCGGAAGCAAGCCAGGAATCCATCATGCGCGCCATCATGCGCTCCGGGGAGAAACACTGATGTCCACCGATACCGCGACCAAGACGACCCAGCCTTCGGTGGGAGACTACCTGCGCCGGAACATCCGCGAATACGGCCTGCTCGTCGCGCTCGTCGTGATCATGATCTTCTTCCAGGTCATTACCCAGGGCGTGCTCTTCCGCCCGGTCAACATCACCAATCTGGTGCTGCAGAACTCGTTCATCGTCATCATGGCGCTGGGCATGCTGCTGATCATCGTGGCGGGGCATATCGACCTCTCGGTCGGCTCGATCGTCGCCTTCATCGGCGCGATCTCGGCGATCATGCTGGTGAAATGGGGGATGCCGGCGATCATCGTCGTGCCGCTCTGCATCTTCGTCGGGGCGCTGATGGGCGCGGCGCAGGGCTATTGGGTCGCCTACCAGAAGATCCCGTCCTTCATCGTCACGCTCGCCGGCATGCTCGTCTTCCGCGGCATGACCTATGTCGTGCTCGGCGGCCGCCCGGTCGGCCCGTTCCCGAAGGAGTTCCAGATCCTCTCCACAGGCTTCGTGCCGGATTTCCTGTCGCTCACCGACCCGGCGACGAGCCTCATCAAGAACTATTTCGCGCTCCTCGTCGTCATCCTGCTGGTCGGCTATGCCATCTATGCCGGGCTTCGCGAGCGCCGCATGAACGCGCTGCACGAGACGGAGAACGAGCCCTTCGCCTTCTTCGCCGTGCAGATGGCGGTCATCAGCGCGGTGGCGATCTTCCTCGGCTTCCAGCTCTCCACCTATCGCGGCCTGCCGAACGTTCTCGTCGTCATGGGCCTGCTCATCGCGCTCTACACCTTCGTGACGACCCGCACGACAATCGGCCGGCGCATCTATGCCATGGGCGGCAACGAGAAGGCGGCGAAGCTCTCGGGCATCAACACCGAGCGGCTGACCTTCTACACCTTCGTCAATATGGGGGCGCTCGCCGCGCTCGCCGGCATGATCATCGCCGCCCGCCTCAATTCGGCGACGCCGAAGGCCGGCGTCGGCTTCGAGCTCGACGTCATCGCGGCCTGCTTCATCGGCGGTGCCTCAGCCTCGGGCGGCGTCGGCAAGATCACCGGCGCGGTCATCGGCGCCTTCATCATGGGCGTCATGAACAACGGCATGTCGATCATGGGCATCGGCATCGACTACCAGCAGCTCATCAAGGGCCTGGTGCTGCTCGCCGCCGTGTTCTTCGACGTCTACAACAAGAACAAGGGCTGACCGGGGAACACCGGTCCGCCCAAGGATTGCAAACGTGTTTGACCGGCTGCGGATGCGGCCAGTGCGGTGACGTCTGTCCCCGCAGGTGCGGAGCTTTGGCCAGGTCCAGGCTTCAGGAAGGAAACGAAAATGCTGATGTCACAGGTCGCAAATGCCGACGGCTCGATCACGGTGGTCGTGCGCGAGGATGGGGGCGAGGGCCGCGCGGTGAAGGGGGCGGACAGCGTCTACGCGCTCGCCATGGAAGCCGCCAACAGCGGGCAGTCCCTGAAGGCCGTCATCGACGCGAAGGGCCTCGGCGAGGTCGTCGATCTGGAAGCGGCCTATGCCGCGGGCCGGCTGCTTTCGCCGATCACCCATCCGGACGCCGCCCATCTCCACCTGACCGGCACGGGCCTCACCCATCTCGGCTCCGCGGCCACGCGCGATTCCATGCACAAGAAGACGACGGAGGCGGCCGAGGAGACCCTGACCGATTCCATGAAGATGTTCCGCATGGGCCTTGAAAACGGCAAGCCGAAGCCCGGCGAGAAGGGCGTGCAGCCGGAATGGTTCTACAAGGGCAACGGCACGCAGGCGGTGGCGCCGGGCAGCCCGCTTACCTCGCCCTCCTTTGCGCTCGATGGCGGCGAAGAGCCGGAAATGGCCGGTATCTATGTCATCGCCGCCGACGGCGCGCCCTTCCGCATCGGCTTTGCCGTGTCGAACGAATTCTCCGATCATGTGACGGAGCGCATCAACTATCTCTACCTCGCCCATTCGAAGCTCCGCCAGGCGAGCTTCGGACCGGAGATCCGCGTCGGCGCCGCGCCGGACGATATCCGCGGTTTCTCGCGCATTGTCCGCGGCGGTAAGGTTCTGTGGGAAAAGCCCTTCGTCTCCGGCGAGGCGAACATGTCCCACACCTTCGCCAACCTCGAATACCACCATTTCAAATACGGCCTGTTCCGTGCCCCGGGTGATATCCATGTTCATATGTTCGGCACGGCGACGCTCTCCTTCGGCGACGGTATCCGCACCGAGGCGGGGGATGTGTTCGAGATCGGGGCCGACGGTTTCGGCCTGCCGCTGCGCAATCCCTTGGCGATTGCCCGGGAAGAAGAGATCGAAATCCGCCAGTTGTAAGGGATGTGCCGCCTTCGTGCGGGACGGGACAGACAGGAGGCCTTGCCCATGACGCTCCACCAGAACCTGATTGCCGGCGAATGGGTCGGCACGGAGGCGATCCGGAACATCAACCCGTCGAACACGGACGACGTGGTGGGCGAATATGCCCGCGCCTCCGCCGAGGACACCAGGGCGGCGATCGGAGCGGCGAAGGCCGCGTTTCCGGCCTGGTCGCGCTCCGGCATCCTGGAGCGCCATGCGATCCTCAGGAAGACCGCCGACGAGATTTTGGCCCGCAAGGACGAGCTCGGCCGGCTGCTCTCGCGCGAGGAGGGCAAGACGCTGGCCGAGGGGATCGGCGAGACGGTGCGCGCCGGCCAGATCTTCGATTTCTTCGCGGGCGAAACCTTGCGCCTTGCCGGCGAGACGCTGCCCTCGGTGCGGCCGAATATCGGCGTCGAGATCACCCGCGAGCCGGTCGGCGTTGTCGGCATCATCACGCCGTGGAACTTCCCGATCGCCATCCCGGCCTGGAAGATCGCGCCGGCGCTCGCCTATGGCAACACGGTTGTCTTCAAGCCCGCCGAACTTGTGCCCGGCTGTTCCTGGGCCATCGTCGACATCCTCGTGCGTGCCGGCCTGCCGAAGGGCGTCCTCAACCTCGTCATGGGCAAGGGCTCCGTCGTCGGCCAGACCATGCTCGACAGTCCCGACGTCAACGCCATCACCTTCACGGGGTCCACCGGCACCGGAAAACGCGTCGCGCTCGCCTCCGTCGAGCATAACCGCAAGTACCAGCTGGAGATGGGCGGCAAGAATCCGTTCGTCGTGCTCGATGACGCGGACCTTTCCGTTGCCGTGGAAGCCGCCGTCAACTCGGCCTTCTTCTCCACCGGCCAGCGCTGCACCGCCTCCTCGCGCGTCATCGTGACGGAAGGCATCCACGACAGATTCGTGGCCGCCGTCGGCGAGCGGCTGAAGGGTGTCGTCGTCGACGATGCCCTGAAGGCCGGCACGCATATCGGTCCGGTCGTCGACGAGAACCAGCTGAAGCAGGACACGGACTATATCGAGATCGGCAAACAGGAAGGCGCGAAGCTCGCCTTCGGCGGTGAGCTCCTGAAGCGCGACACGCCCGGCTTCTATCTCCAGCCGGCGCTCTTCACCGAGGCGACGAACGACATGCGCATTTCGCGCGAGGAGATCTTCGGCCCGGTCGCCGCGGTCATCCGCGTCAAGGACTATGAGGAAGCGCTCGCCGTCGCCAACGACACGCCTTTCGGCCTGTCCTCCGGCATCGCCACGACCAGCCTCAAGCATGCGACGCATTTCAAGTGCAATGCGGAGGCCGGCATGGTCATGGTCAACCTGCCGACGGCGGGCGTCGATTTCCACGTGCCCTTCGGCGGGCGCAAGGGCTCGTCCCACGGCCCGCGCGAGCAGGGCCGCTATGCCAGCGAATTCTACACAACCGTCAAGACCGCCTACACCCTGGCGTGAGACAAAGGCCGGCCGGTGCCCTGTGCCGGACGGCCCCTTCAAGGACTGGAAAGATGAAGAAGAAAGCCGAATGGCCGCGCAGGCTGAGATCGCAGGAATGGTACGGCGGCACCAGCCGCGACGTGATCTACCATCGCGGCTGGATGAAGAACCAGGGCTACCCGCACGACCTGTTCGACGGGCGCCCCGTCATCGGCATCCTCAACACCTGGTCGGACATGACGCCGTGCAACGGCCACCTGCGCGAGCTCGCCGAGAAGGTGAAGGCCGGCGTCTGGGAGGCGGGCGGCTTCCCGCTCGAAGTGCCGGTGTTCTCGGCCTCTGAAAACACCTTCCGCCCCACGGCGATGATGTACCGCAACCTCGCCGCGCTCGCGGTGGAGGAGGCGATCCGCGGCCAGCCGATGGATGGCTGCGTGCTGATGGTCGGCTGCGACAAGACCACGCCGTCGCTCCTGATGGGCGCGGCCTCGGTGGACCTGCCGTCGATCGTCGTCACCGGCGGTCCCATGCTGAACGGTTATTTCCGCGGCGAGCGCGTCGGCTCGGGCACGCATCTGTGGAAATTCTCCGAGATGGTGAAGGCCGGCGAGATGACGCAGGCCGAGTTCCTCGAGGCCGAGGCGTCGATGAGCCGTTCGTCCGGCACCTGCAACACGATGGGCACGGCCTCCACCATGGCCTCGATGGCCGAGGCGCTGGGCATGGCACTGTCCGGCAATGCCGCCATCCCGGCGGTCGATTCGCGTCGCAGGGTGATGGCGCAGCTTACCGGCCGGCGCATCGTCCAGATGGTCAAGGACGACCTGAAGCCATCGGACGTCCTGACGAAGGACGCCTTCGAGAACGCCATCCGCACCAATGCGGCCATCGGCGGCTCGACCAATGCGGTGATCCATCTGCTCGCCATCGCCGGCCGGGTCGGCGTCGACCTGACGCTGGACGACTGGGACCGCTGCGGCCGCGATGTGCCGACCGTCGTCAACCTGATGCCCTCTGGCAAGTACCTGATGGAGGAGTTCTTCTATGCCGGCGGCCTGCCGGTGGTGCTGAAGCGCCTCGGCGAGGCCGGCCTTCTGCACAAGGACGCGCTGACGGTATCGGGCGAGACGATGTGGGACGAGGTCAAGGACGTCGTCAACTGGAACGAGGACGTGATCCTGCCGGCGGAGAAGGCGCTGACGCAATCGGGCGGCATCGTCGTGCTGCGCGGCAATCTCGCGCCGAAGGGGGCGGTGCTGAAACCCTCGGCCGCCTCGCCGCATCTTCTGACGCACCGGGGCAGGGCGGTCGTGTTCGAGGACATCGACGACTACAAGGCCAAGATCAACGATGACGCTCTCGACATTGACGAGACCTGCGTCATGGTCATGAAGAACTGTGGGCCGAAGGGCTATCCGGGCATGGCCGAGGTAGGCAATATGGGCCTGCCGCCGAAAGTGCTGAAAAAGGGCATCACCGACATGGTGCGCATCTCCGACGCGCGCATGTCGGGCACGGCCTATGGCACCGTCGTCCTGCACACCTCGCCGGAAGCGGCCGTCGGCGGGCCGCTTGCGGTCGTCAGAAACGGCGACATGATCGAGCTCGACGTGCCGAACCGGCGCCTGCATCTCGACATTCCCGAGGAGGAACTGGCGCGCCGGCTCGCCGCATGGACGCCGAACCACGACCTGCCCACCTCCGGTTATGCCTGGCTGCACCAGCAGCACGTCCAGGGTGCCGATACCGGCGCCGACCTCGATTTCCTCAAGGGCTGCCGCGGCAGCGCGGTCGGCAAGGACAGCCATTGAGTTTTTTCGGGCGCGGTCCTCGGATCGCGCCCTCTTTGTTTCATTTCGGCACGCCTGGGCGTGTTTTCCCGCCTGTCGCAAGGTTTCCTTTCCCTTTGCACCGCGTCGGTTGCATCCGTGCGGAACTGCCCGCGGTCATTCGACCTTCGTTTCGCAAGGCCGGTCCACTCCCGGGCCGGTCACGGAAAGGGAGGTTCCCATGTCTGGAACGTCAAATCGCAAATCGCTTCTCCGCCTCTCGGCCGGTGTGCTGGTCGCGGCGGTTCTTGCCCTGCCGGCGCAGGCGGCCGATCGCGGCAAGCGGGATGGCCTCGGGCTCGGCGTCGGTGTCAGCGTCGGCGGCATAAAGGCCGGTGCTGATGCCCGGGTCGGAGGCAGCAGGGGGCTCGTCGACGCGGATGTCCGGGCGCGGGCCGGCGGCCGGGACGGCCTCAAGGCCGACGCCAAGGCGAATGTCGGCGGCAGCCGGGGGCTTGCCGATGCAGATGTGAAAGCGGGCCTTGGCGGGCGGGACGGCGTGAATGCGCGTGCCAAAGCCAATGTCGGCGGCTCGGACAGCCTTGCCGATGCGGATATCCGGGCAACGGTCGGCGGGCGTGACGGTCTTGCGGCCGGGGTCGGTGCGACGGTGGGCGGGCGCGGCCTCGTCGATGCGGATGTCGATGTCAGCCTCGGCGACGACGACGTGTTCACCCGGCCGGATCGCCGCGACCCGCGCACGCCCGGTGACGACGACCGGTGGCGCACCGATCCGGATGACCGCACCGTCGTGCGCGAATTCTCGCGGCTTTCCGGCGGCGAGCGTATACAGCTCATCAAGCGCTGCCGCGGCGTCACCAGCGATGGTTACGATGCGGCGCTGGTGAAACTCTGCCGCCTGCTCGAAACGGCAGCGCGTTAAAGCATCGGCACAGGCCCTTAAAGCGATTTCGATTTAAGGGCCTGTGAATCGATTCAGGAGTTTACGGTACGTTTTGCGCATCCTGATTCAAGTCCGGCCGGTCAGCTCTGGCTCTGCGACTGGCTCTGTCCGGCGGGCGCCACCGTGATGGCGACGCTCATCGTTTCGGCCGAGTGCCCGAGCACCATGCCGGAAACGGGAGCGGCGTCCTTGTAGTCGAGGCCGGTCGACAGGCGCACATAGCGTGCATCCGGGCAGATCTTGTTGGCCGCGTCGAAGCCGACCCAGCCGAGCCCCTGAAGGTGCACCTCCGCCCAGGCATGGCTTGCTGTCTGCTCGGGCGTTTCCATCAGCAGGTAGCCCGAGACATAGCGGGCCGGCAGGCCGAGATGGCGCGCGGCGGAAAGGAAGACATGGGCGTGGTCCTGGCAGACGCCCTGCTTCTTTTCCAGGGCCTGCTCGGCCGTGGTGTCGGAGGCGGTTTCTCCCGGCTTGTAGGCGACGGTCTCGTGGATGGCGGCCATCAGCGCGTGCATGTGCGCGAGCTCATTCTCGCCGCTGGCAGATTTGGCAAGGTCGCGGACCAGCTTGCCGGGCCTGGTCAGCGGCGTTTCGCGCAGATAGAGCCAGAGCGGCACGAAGCCCTGGTGCGGGCCGAAGACGCCGGCGCGGTCTTCCGTCTCCACCTCGCCTTCCGCGACGATGCGGATCGCCACCTGCTCGGCATTGGTGCTGACGAGATCGACATGATTGCCGAAGTGATCGGTATAGCCGGCCTCCAGCCGCGCGCCGTGCACGGTGGTCGCCCACGTGCGCACGATCTGGCCCGGCTGCGTCTTCGGCGTCAGGCGAAGCCGCTGCAGGGAATACTGCACCGGATCTTCATAGTGATATTCGGTCGTGTGGCTGATCTTCAGTCGCATCGCTCGCCAGCCCTATCGATAGAAGCGGTAGCCTTCGGAGATTTCCTCTCCGAGGCGGTTGTTGTGCACGATGAACTCTTCGATGAACTCATGGAGCCCCTGTTCCATGATGTCGTCGATGGTGCGGCTTCTCAGCAGCATCAGCGTGGCGGAGGCCGTTTCGTGCGCCGCGTGGTTGTCGCCGTAGAGCTTTGCGAGATAGCCGAGATTGCTGACGATCTTGTCGTAGCTGTAGGCGAGCGAGCGCGGCATGCGGTCGTTGAGGATCAGGAAGTCGGAAATGTTGGTCGAGGAATAGTCGCCGTCATAGACCCAGCTGTAGGAGCGGTGTGCGGAGACCGAGCGCAGGATCGATTCCCATTGCATGTTGTCGAGCGAGGAGCCGACCTTCGCGATCGCCGGCAGGAGCACATAATATTTGACGTCGAGGATACGCGCGGTGTTGTCCGCCCGCTCGATGAAGGTGCCGATGCGCGAGAAGTTGTAGATGTCGTCGCGCAGCATGGTGCCGTGGAAGGCGCCGCGGATGAGGCCGGTGCGCCGCTTGATCGTGTCGATCACCTCGGGCATTTCCGCCGCGCGGATGCGCTTGGCGAGCATGTCCTTGAACTCGATCCAGCACTCGTTCGTCGCTTCCCAGGTTTCCCGCGTCAGCGCGGTGCGGACCATACGCGCATTGTTGCGGGCCGATTCGACGCAGGACATCACGCTCGACGGGTTGGAGCGGTCGCGCAGCAGGTAGTCGATCGCGTCGGTGCTGGTGAGCTTGCCGTGTGCCGCGTCGAAGTCCTCGCGCACGCCGGCGCTTTGCAGCACGCCGTCCCAGTCCTCGTCGGAGGAGCCGGTGCGCGTAAGCGCCATGCGCAGGCCCGCATCGATGAGGCGGGCGATGTTCTCGCCCCGCTCGATATAGCGGAACATCCAGTAGAGGCCGTTTGCAGTTCGTCCCAGCATCGGCTCAGTCCTCCAGTACCCAGGTGTCCTTCGTGCCGCCGCCCTGGCTGGAGTTGACCACCAGCGAGCCTTCCTTCAGCGCCACGCGGGTGAGCCCGCCGGGAATGATCTGCACCTTGTCGGAAACGAGCACGTAGGGCCGGAGGTCGACGTGCCGCGGCGCGATGCCCTTGTTGACGAGGATCGGGACTGTGGAGAGCGACAGCGTCGGCTGGGCGATATAGTTCGCCGGCCGGGCCTTCAGCTTTTCGGCGAAGGCCGCGCACTCCTTCTTCGAGGCGGTGGGGCCGACGAGCATGCCGTAGCCGCCCGAGCCATGCACCTCCTTCACCACCAGTTCGCTCAGGTGCTCGAGCACGTATTTCAGGCTGTCCTCTTCCGAGCAGCGCCAGGTCGGCACGTTCTCGAGCATCGCCTTGCGGCCCGTATAGAACTCGACGATCTCGGGCATGTAGGAATAGATCGCCTTGTCGTCGGAAATGCCGGTGCCGGGGGCGTTGGCGATGGTGATGTTGCCGGCCTTGTAGACATCCATGATGCCGGGAATGCCGAGGGCGGAATCCGGCCGGAAGGTGAGGGGATCGAGGAAATCGTCGTCGACGCGGCGATAGAGCACGTCGATCGCCTCGTAGCCGCGGGTGGTGCGCATCTTCACCTTGCCGTCGACGACGCGCAGGTCCGAGCCCTCGACCAGTTCCACGCCCATCATGTCGGCGAGGAAGGCGTGTTCGTAATAGGCCGAGTTGAAGATGCCGGGGGTCAGCACCGCGACACGCGGCTTGCCCGAACAGCCGGGCGGGGCGAGCGAGGCGAGGCTCTGGCGCAGGAGCTTCGGGTAGTCCTCGACCGGCCGCACCTTGTTGATGTGGAACAGCTCCGGGAACATCTGCATCATGGTTTCCCGGTTCTCCAGCATGTAGCTGACACCGGACGGGGTGCGGGCATTGTCCTCAAGCACGTAGAACTGGTCTTCGCCGGTGCGCACGATATCGGTGCCGACGATGTGGGTATAGACGCCGCCCGGCGGCTTGAAGCCGATCATCTGCGGCAGGAAGGCTTCGTTGCGCTCGATCAGTTCGCGCGGCACGCGGCCGGCCTTGATGATCTCCTGCTTGTGGTAGATGTCGTCGAGGAAGGCGTTGAGGGCGATGACCCGCTGTTCGATGCCCTGGGCGAGCCTGCGCCATTCTCGGCCGGAAATGATGCGGGGGATGATGTCGAAGGGGATGAGTTTCTCGGAACTGTCCTCGTGTCCGTAGACCGCGAAGGTGATGCCGGTCTTTCGAAAGAGGTTCTCGGCGTCCCTTGATTTGGCGATCAGGCGAGCCCGATCCTGTCCTTCGTACCAGTCATGGTAGTTTTCGTATGGCTGCCGCGGACTTTGGTCCGCATTCATCATTTCATCAAATGCCAAAGGCGTGTTCCCCATTTCTCGCCATTTGAGTACAACATCCCGGGCAATGCAAGAACCATGCTCAATTAGCAGGAAAGAATTCTCACACCGCTTTGAAGGCGGCTAAACCGGCCGGCAAGACGGTTTTTCTGCAAGGGAAACATGCCGCTGCCCGCGCCGTGCCGAACCGCGGGACGCCGCCGGGGCCGGTTCTGCCGAAAACATGGGCAGATGCCGAAAAGCCGTTCCGCCCGATCTTTCGTTGAACCTAATCATCAAGGAAATTCCTTTGACCATCGCGGAGGCCGCGCCTATCGCTCGCGCACCGATTGTCCTTTCGCCGGAAGTCCCATGTCCCTCGATCGCCTGGCTCCGGCCATCTTCGTCCTGCTCTGGTCGACCGGCTGGGTCGTCGCGAAGTTCGGTGCCATCGTCTCCGAGCCGCTGACGTTTCTGAGCATCCGCTATGCCGCAGCCGCCATTCTGTTCGCCGGCCTGTGCCTTGCGTCCGGCGTCGCCTGGCCGCGCGACCGGCGCACGATCGCGCATGCCGTCGTCTCCGGCGCCTTCCTGCACGGTCTCTATCTCGGGGCGGTCTGGTGGGCGATCGGCGAGGGCGTGCCGGCCGCGCTTTCCTCCATCATCGCGGCGCTCCAGCCGCTGATGACGGCGCTGGCCGCCCCCTTCTTCATCGGCGAGCGGCTGAGCCCGACGCAGAAGGCCGGCCTCTGTCTCGGCTTTCTCGGCGTGCTGCTGGCGGTGCTGCCGAAATTCTTCGGCCAGGGGGCCGCGGCAATCCCGGCCTTTGCCATCGTCGTCAACATGCTCGGCATGGCCGCCGTCACCTACGGCACGATCTACCAGAAGCAGCACCTCCAGGCCGGCGACATCCGGGCCATCGCGACGCTGCAATATGTCGGGGCGCTCATCGTTACCGTGCCTTTCGCGCTTTGCCTGGAAAGCCTGCATGTCGATGTCGGCTTGGCCTTCGTGGCGCTGCTCGCCTGGTCGGTGCTCGGCATCTCCATGGGGGCGGTCCTGCTGCTCCTCTACCTTCTCCGCCGCGGGCAGGTCTCCCGCGCAGCCTCTCTCATCTACCTCGTGCCGCCGATCGCCGCCGTCCAGGCCGCCGCCGTCTTCGGCGAGGAATTGACGGTGCCGATGATCCTCGGCACGGCGATCGTCGTTGTCGGGGTCTATCTCACCAACCGCAAGGATGTCGCTCCGGCGGAGTAGGTGGCGGTCGGTGGGTGTCGCGTGGATCCTCGGCTCGCAGGCCGAGGATGACGGAGGGGGGGTGAGGCTGCCCGCTCGTCAAACCGTGCGGCATGCGGCTTCGTTGCCTTGAGCCTGCAAACCTCCCTTCTTTCGTCATCCTCGGCCTCCGAGCCGAGGATCCACGCGACACCCGCGACGCCGGTGGTTGGCCCAAACGAAAACGGCGGGCCGAAGCCCGCCGTTTGCTCATCTTCTGATCAACCTGCTTACGCCTGCTCGCGGCGCTGGCCTTCCGGCCGGCGCGGCTTGCCGTGGTGGTTCGGGCGGCCCTGGCCGTTGCCGCCACCGTGGTTGCGGTTCTGGCGCTCGCCCTGCTTCTGCTGCGGGCGGCCGCCATGGGCGCGCTTGCCGGCAGCCGGGGCGCCGCCCTCGGAGGCGGCCTGCGTGCCATCGCCGAAGGGCTTGCGCTGCGGGCGCTGGGCGGCGCGGCCGTTGCCGGAACGCTGGCCGCCGCCATTGTTGCGGCCCTTGCGCGACTTGCCGCCGGGGCCGGCCGTCACGATGGCCGGGGCCTCGCCGCTGGCGACCGTGATCTTGATGCCCATCAGCTTCTCGATGTCGCGCAGGAGATGCGCTTCGTCCGGCGCGCAGAAGGCGATGGCGATGCCGTCGCGGCCGTTGCGCGCCGTGCGGCCGATGCGGTGGACATAGGCGTCCGGCACTTCCGGCAGGTCGTAGTTGTAGACGTGGGTGACGCCCGGGATGTCGATGCCGCGGGCGGCGACGTCGGTGGCGACCAGCACGCGGATCTCGCCGTCACGGAAGGCCTTGAGGGCGCGCTCGCGCTGGCCCTGGCTCTTGTTGCCGTGGATGGAGGCGGCCTTGAAGCCGATATGGTCGAGATGCTTCATCAGCTTTTCCGCACCATGCTTGGTGCGCGAGAAGACGAGCGACAGGCCATCTGGATTGTCAGTGAGCGTCTTCTTGAGGATCTGCGTCTTCTGGTCCTTGCCGGGCACGAAGTGCACATACTGCTCCACCTTGTCGGCGGCCTTGCCGGGCGGGGTGACCTCGACCTTCTTCGGGTTGACGAGGTATTCGCCGGCAAGCTCGGCGATCAGCTTGGGCATGGTGGCCGAGAAGAGCAGCGTCTGGCGGTTCTTCGGCACGAGCTTGGAGATCTTGCGCAGGTCGTGGATGAAGCCGAGGTCGAGCATCTGGTCGGCCTCGTCGAGCACAAGGTAGCGGGCCTGCGTCAGCGTCACGGCCTTGCGGGCGACAAGGTCGAGCAGGCGGCCGGGGGTGGCGACGAGAATGTCGGTGCCGCGCGAGAGCATTTCCGACTGCTTGTTGATGGAGGCGCCGCCGACGACGGTGACGACGCGCAGCGGCGTCTTCTTCACGAAGTCGCGCAGGTTGTCGGCGATCTGGTTCACCAGTTCGCGGGTCGGGGCGAGGATGAGGGCGCGGATATTGCGCGGGTCGGGGCGACGGGCCTCGGCGAGAAGCTTTTCGATCATCGGCAGGCCGAAGGCGGCCGTCTTGCCGGTGCCGGTCTGGGCAAGGCCGATCAGGTCGCTGCCTTCGAGGACGAGCGGGATGGCCTTTTCCTGGATCGGCGTTGCCTTTTCAAAGCCGAGGGCGGAGAGCGTGGCGACGATGGTCTTCGAGAGGCCGAGGTCGTGGAACGTGGTCAAGTCTGATACCTTTCGGGGCGCCAGGCGACTGTCCCGACCGCAGTTCCGGACGCAAGACCGCGTCACGCTTTTGCTCGAACTGCATCAGGCCGGAACCGCACCATGCGCTTCCGGTTTCGTCTGGCGTCAAGAACCCCGCGTGAATTGGGAACTTGTGGGTTGGTTGGCAGTCGTCTGCGCAATCATCCGCAAATGGGAGGCGGATCGTTCTCTTGCGCTTGTCCTTCTTCGTATCCCGTTGCGGGGAAATCTCAGGCTCGCTCACGCGGCGGCCGAAGGGCGACGCTGCGGCTCATGTCGTTGTTTTGTGGTGAAAAGTCAAGCCTTAGTTTTCGCAGATGCGAAAAGAGTTGCCCCTACGCCATGTGCAGGTCGAAGTCGGCCGCGGCGCAGACCGTGCCGTTGATCAGGATCTCGATGCGGTGTTTTCCGGGATAGTAGCGCCGCGTGGTGATCGCCCGGATCGCATGATCCTTCCCGATCGTCTGGCTGGCGCCGGCCGGCAGGTCGAGCTGCTTCCACTTGAAGACCTTGGGCGCCAGCGTGCCGTTCGCCTTCACATGGTGGATCGCATAGTCGATCATCAGCCGCTGTGGCGCCGCATCCGCGTTCGTCACCACGATGGAAAAGCCGAGCTTGTCGCCGAAGACGATAGCGGGGGCAGCAAGGGTGAGGGCCGCGCCGATGCCCCTGGCCGCCGCAAAGCCGAAATTGGCGAGCGCCTTCGCATCACCCTTCTTCAGGAGCGTGCGCGAGGCATGGCGCAGCAACTGCCGGCGCTCGGCGGAGGCGCCCTCGATGTGCCGCTCGACGAAATCGGCGACGAGGGCCGGATGGTCCTTGGCGATATCGTTGAGGTTGTTGGCGACGGAGCGGCGGACATAGTCTTCCGGATCGTCGAGGAGGGAGACAAGGATGGGCAGGACCGGTGCCGGGTTCCTGACCAGCGCCGGTAGGCGCATCGCCCAGGGCAGGCGCGGGCGGGTGCCTTCGCTGGCAAGCCGGCGGACGTGATGATCGGGATCGGTCGTCCAGCCCGAGATTTCCGCAAGCGCCCGGTCCTGCTCGGCGTGGATGAAGCAGCGGATGCCGAATTCCGCCGTGAAATGCGGCGTCAATGCCTTGAGGAGGGCGAGCGACAGGTCGAAATGCTGCAGGCCCTGTTGCGCGACGAACTGGTTGACCGGCAGCAGGGCCCAGCCGGAAAGCCCCGGGCCCTCCTCCTGCGGCAGTGCCCTTCGAAGGATCTTCGCAGCGGCCGCATAGTCGGCGGGCAGCGTCTGCACCAGCGCGTCCTTGATCCGTTCGGCGCGCTGCATCAGCTCCAGCGCCGCCATGCCGTCCGTGGCAAGCCGCGTGAAGCGGTCCGCGTCGAAATCCGGCGCGGCCCGGGAGACGTGCTCCGCCATCTCCTTCACCAGTCCGGGATGCAGCAGGTTCTTCAGCGGTTCGGCCACGGGGTTCTCCTGTCCTCTGCCGTACCCTAGCGAACCATGGCGGCGCGGGGATAGGGGACGGACACCGCTTTCCAACAGGTTCGTTATCGATGCCACCCGGAACATGCGCCCGGCCGTTGCGTTGGATCAACGCGCATCCTGCCACAATCCTGTTGGATGTTGCGCAGGGCGGATTCGTCTGCCTGTCCATGAACCTCGCTACGGGAGTGAAACATGACCGCTACGACTTGGATTCTCGCCGCTGACGGCAACCAGGCCCGCCTGCTCAAAGGGGTGAACCTGTTGAAGGATGGCCAGCAGAGCCCGGAGCAGGAGGTCTTTCGCTGGGAGCCGAAGAAGGCGCAGGACATCATGGCCGACAAGCCCGGCCGCAGCCATTCCTCGGTCGGTCCTGGCCGTTCCGCCATGGAATATTCGAGCGATCCCGTGCGGGAGGAACAGTTGAAGTTCACAGCGGAAGTCGCCGGCCGCATCGACGACTACGCCGCCGAAGGCGCCTTCGACCGGCTCGTGGTCTGCGCAGCGCCGCAGACGCTCGGCGACCTGCGCAACAAGCTCTCCGACAAGTCGCGCACGCTGACCATGGCCGAGATCGACAAGAACTTTTCCAACCTGCCGACGGAGAAGCTGATCTCCTCCGTCCGCTCCATCATGTTCGATGCCTGAGGTCGTACGAGAAAAGCCTTAGAAATCCGTGGGAACGCCGCCCTCTTCCTTGCGCTTTGCGACGAACGCCTCCAGTTCGTCCTCGATCGCCGGGTCGAGCGGCGGCTTCTCGTAGGTGTTTAGCTTTTCCTTGAAGACCCGGTTGGCATGATCGTAGGTGGTCGGCCGGCCGGCTTCCGTCCATGTCTCGAAATTGCGCCAGTCCGACAGGATCGGGGCGTAGAACGCCGTCTCGTAGCGGGCGAGCGTGTGCGGCGTGCCAAAGAAGTGGCCGCCCGGGCCGACGTCCCGCACGGCCTCAATGCCCAGCGCGTCCGGGCTGACATCGAGCGGCGCCAGATATTCGGCCACCATCTGCAGCATGTCCACGTCGAGGATGAACTTCTCGAAGGAGGCCGTCAGGCCGCCCTCGCTCCAGCCGGCCGAATGCATGATGAAGTTGCCGCCGCCCTGCGTCAGCGCCCAGAGGGAAAAGGCGGATTCATAGGCGGCCTGTGCATCCAGCGTGTTGGAGGCATTGGTGTTCGAGGTGCGATAGGGGATGTTGTACTTGCGGGCGAGCTGGCCGCCGGCGATCACCGCCTTCATGTATTCCGGCGTGCCGAAGGCGGGCGCGCCCGTCTTCATGTCGACATTGGAGGTGAAGCCGCCATACATGACCGGCGCGCCGCGCCGCACCATCTGCGTGAAGGCGATGCCGGCCAGCGCCTCGGCATTCTGCTGCACGACGGCGCCCGCGATCGTCACCGGCGCCATGGCGCCGGCCAGCGTGAAGGGCGTCACCACCACGACCTGGCCCCGCGACGACATCTCGATGATGCCCTGCAGCATCGGCCCGTCGAGCCGCAGCGGCGAGGAGGTGTTGATGATGGTGAAGAGCGAGGGCTCGCGCTCCATCTGCTCCATCGAGATGCCGCGGCCGATGCGGGCGATCTCGATGCCGTCGAGATTGCGCTGCCTGCCGAGCGAATAGACGTGGAACACCTTGTCGGTCAGCGTCACCAGGTCCGACAGGCAGTCGAGATGGCGGACGGAGGCGTGGATGTCGACCGGCTCGACCGGATAGCCGCCCGTCGTGTGGATGACGTCGTAGGACTGGGCGAGCTTCACCAGCTTGCGGAAATCCTCCTGGTTGCCGGCGCGCCGGCCGCCGTCGCGGTCGGCGACGAAGGGGGCGGAGGCAACCTGCGCGAAGACGAGGTTGTTGCCGCCGATCTCGACATTGCGCAGGGGATTGCGCGCATGCATCGTGAAGGCGGGCGGGACGGAGGCCATCATGTCCAGGATGAGCCCGCGGTCGAAGCGCACGCGGTCCGTGCCGGGCGTCACCTCGGCGCCGGCCGCCTTCATGCGCTCGCGCGCCTCCGGCAGGATGATGTCCATGCCGATCTCTTCGAGGATGGTGAGCGATGCCTGGTGCACGGCCTCCAGCGCATCCTCGGAAAGCACCTCGGAGGAAGCCGTCGTGTTGACGAGATTGAGGTATCTGGAGGTGGCCGTCGGCCGGCGGATGCGCTCTGCGCTGCGCCCGCCGCTGCGGCGCCGGCGCTCGACGGGCGTCTCGGACGCCTCCGGTTGTTCGAGGTGACTTTCGAGTTTGATCACGTCGCCCATGTGCAGCGCAGCCCCGGTCTGGTTTGCCTCGCGCTTTTGTCGCATGTCCTGCAACGGCATGCTCCGCCATTTGCGACAGCCAAATGCCCTGGTGGATAAGCGGTTTCGGGACGCGCCTTCCTGGATGCGTCACTTCCGGCAACGAAAGGTTAACCATCCGTTCAAGGATTAGTGGTACCCCCGAGGGGTATGAATCTCTCCCTCCGTCCTGCTTCGGGGAGCGCGTGGCGTGGCTGAAACTCAAGACGAATTGCTGGTGGCGGCCTGTGCGCGCGTTCGCGAACACCCGTATCCGGCATATGTCAAAAGCAGCGAGTTGCGCTATCTGGCGGTGAACGAGGCCTATGCGCGCCTCTTCGGCCACGGTCCCGCGGAGATGATCGGCCTTACCAGCGACGAAAGCGGCGAGGCGCCGGGCCATGGCGACCGCGACGATCCGGAACGCCGCTGCCTGATCTTCGGAAACCCCGAGCGGGCCCGTTATCTGCACCCCTTCGGCGGCGGCAGCTTCGATATCGCCATGAAGCGCGAGCGAATCTCCCCGACTCTCTCGGTGCTCGTCGGCCTTTTCACGCCCTCGGTCGAGGTGCCGGCCGCCACGATCTGTGCCGCCGCCAATCTGAATGGCGTTGCGGCGCGGCTGGCGGATGCTGCGGCCGGGGAGCGCGGCGATGCCGCGTCTGGCGAGCCTGTGGAGGATGCGCTCGATGCGCTCGGGGCGGGCGTCGCCGTCTTCGGTGCCGACAACCGGTTGCGATACGCCAATCGCAGCATGCGGGAGTTCTACCGGCTGCTCGTCGGCACGCTTGCGGACGGCCCCGTCAACCTCGCCGCGCTCACGCGCGCGCTGCACGATATCGAAGTGGGACACACGTCCGAAGACGAGCGCGAGCACTGGGTCGCCGCGCGGCTTGCCTGCTATGACCTGCCGCTGCACGAATGCGTCGTCCGCCTTGCCGGCGGCTGGATCCGCCTCGTCACGCAGCGCCGGCCGGATGGCACCTTCGTTGCGTTGCGCCTCGACGTGACGGCGCTGAAGGAGAGCGAAGGGCGGCTGAAGCAGCATTCGCAGGAGATCAGCCTCTACCGGGCGCTGCTCGACGAGCTGCCGGTCGCAAGCTTCATGCGCGACGAGAACCAGCGCATGATCTTCGCCAACCGCGCCTATGTCGCGCTGACGGGCCGCCAGCCGGAAGAACTGCTCGGCCTCACCACGCTCGACATGTTTCCGGGGCAGGGCGAGAAGTTCCACGCGCAGAACCAGCTCGTGCTCGATACCGGCGAACTGCTTGAAGCCGAGATCGATCATGTCCGGCCGGACGGCTCGGTGCTGCCGACGATCTCGCGTCTCTGCCGCGTCACGACGCTGGACGAAAAACGCTATCTCATCGGCTCGATCACCGACACCACGGTGCTGAAGAAGCGCGAAGGCCAGCTGATCGAGGCCCAACGCGAGGCGGAGGGCGCCAAGGCGGATCTCGAAAGCATCGTCGAATCGTTGCCTGTCGGCATCGTCGTCGTCGATGTGGCCGGCAATATCGAACTGGTGAACGGCGCCTTCGAGGAGCTGTGGGACGGCGCGCTGCCGCCGATGAAAGGCCGCCCGCTGGGCGATCTCCTGCGCTTCCAGCAGGCGCAGGGCGGCGCCTACGGGGAAGAGGGGACGCTTGCCGAGGCCTACGAGGCGTGCATTTCCGGTATCCGGGCCGGCGAGACGCCGGCGCGCGAGGTCGCCTATGCCAGCGGCCGGACGGTGATCGAGGCCGGCTGTGCGATCTCCGGCGGCCGCTGCCTCCTGACCTATATCGACATCACCGAGCGGCGCGAGCGCGAGCGCGAGGTGCTGGAGACCCGCAGCGCCCTCGAGGAGGTCGGCAGCCTCGTCAAGGACGCGGTCTCCTCGATGAGCCAGGGCCTCCTCATCATCGAGGACGGCGTGGTGGTGCTCTCCAACGAGGCGCTGTCCGCGATGATCGCCATGCCGCGCGAGTTGCTGCAGCCGGGCGCGCTCGTCAAGGACGTGCTGCAAAGCTGCATCGACCGTGACATCGCCGGCTTCCTCGGCGAGGAGCCCGTCGATGCCAGCCGGTTCGGGGAAATCCTCTTCACCGGCAAGCCGGCGTCGCTGACGGTCTTCAGCGGCTACCAGCGCTGGCTGCGTCTCGACGTGACCCCGACGAGCCGCGGCCGCGACGTCATCGTCTTTTCCGATATCACGGACCTCAAGAGCCGCGAGGACGAGCTGCGCCGCCTCGTTACCCGCGCCGAGACGGCCGACAAGGCGAAGTCGGAATTCCTCGCCAATATGAGCCATGAAATCCGCACGCCGATGAACGGCGTGCTCGGCATGGCGGAGCTGCTCGCCAAATCGAACCTCGATACGCGGCAGAAGACCTTCATCGACATCATGGTGAAGTCCGGCAATGCGCTGCTCACCATCATCAACGACATCCTCGACTTCTCGAAGATCGATGCCGGCCAGATGACGCTGCGTGCCACCGCCTTCAATCCGGTGGAGGCGATCGAGGACGTCGCGACGCTGCTGTCGGCGAAGGCGGCGGAGAAGGACATCGAGCTCGTCGTGCGCGGCGCGGCCAACATGCCGGCCGTGGTGATGGGCGACGCGGGCCGTTTCCGCCAGATCGTCACCAATCTCGTGGGCAACGCCGTCAAGTTCACCGACCGCGGGCATGTCCTCATCGATCTTTCCGCGCAGACGGGCGGGGATGGCGGCGTGGAGATCATCATCCGCGTCGAGGACACGGGGGCGGGCATTCCGGCCGAGAAGATGGAATCGATCTTCGAGAAGTTCTCGCAGGTCGACGCCTCCTCGACCCGCCGCCACGAGGGAACCGGCCTCGGCCTCGCCATCACCGACGGGCTGACGCGCCTGTTCGGCGGCACGCTCACGGCGACCAGCGAGGTCGGCAGCGGTTCGGCCTTCACCGTGCGCCTGCCGATGGCGCTCGCCGTCGCCGCCCTGCCGGCCCGCATCGTGCCGGCCAGGGCGCCGGGCGCGCGCATCCTCGTCGTCGACGGGCACGACCTCTCCCGCAAGGCCGCGCACGACATGCTGCTCGACTGGGGTTTCGACGCGACCGCCGTCGGCTCCGAGACGGAGGCGCTTGCCGTCCTCGCCGCGGCAGGCGACATGGGCGTCTCGGTGGATGCCGTCCTGCTCGACTACCACCCGGAGCGTGCCTTCGATTTCGTGCGGGCATTACGGGAAGGGCCCCGAACCGCCGGCATCGCCGTGATCATGCTCACATCCATGACCCTGCCGGCCGATGACAGGCTGCTCGCCTCGCCGGATATCCAGGCCCATCTCATGAAGCCCGTGCGGGCCGACCTGCTGCGCGAGACGGTGTCCGAGGTGCTGCGGGCGATGCGCGGGACGAAGGCTCCGGCGCAAGGCGCAGGCGAGGGCAAGGTCCTGCCGCTGCGCCCGCATGCGGCCACCTCCGGGGTCGCGGCCGCCGAAGGCGAAATCCTCGATGTCCTCGTGGCCGAGGACAACGAGGTCAACCAGATCCTCTTCACCCAGATGCTGATGGCCTCCGGCCTGCGCTTCCGGCTGGTGGAAAACGGGCAGGAGGCGGTGGAGGTTTTCCGCGCGTCCCGCCCCGGCATGATCCTGATGGACATCTCCATGCCGGTGATGGACGGCCTGCAGGCGAGCCGTGCGATCCGCGCGATCGAAAGCGGCTCCGGCCGCCGGGTGCCGATCGTCGCCGTCACCGCCCATGTGCTCGATGGCGATCGCGAGGACTGCCTGACCGCGGGCATGGACGATTACCTGACGAAGCCGATCAGCATCGAGAAGCTCGAAGAAAAGCTCGACCGCTGGCTGAAGCGCAGCGGCAGGGACGCCGTGACCGGCACGCTGTCGTGAGCGTTCAGCCGACCGGTCTTTCCCCGCACAGCATTTCCCGTTTTCCCGCAAAACCCGGCCGGCGTTCCACGACGAAACCGGCGGCCGCAAGGTTGCGCCGCACGAAGCCGGCCGCCGCATAGGTGCCGAAGCGCCCGCCGGGAACGGTCAGCCGGAAGACCGCCGCCATCAGCTCGGCCGACCACATGTCCGGATTGCGCGCAGGCGCGAAACCGTCGAGAAACCAGGCGTCGAAGGGTGTCGTCTCGTTCCCGAGGCTTTCCAGCGCCGCGCCGCAGACCACGGTGAGGCGGACACCGGGCGCAAGGTCGATCTCGACGCGCCCGGCCGGTGCATCCGGCCATTTGTCGGCCAGGATCGTGCGTTCGTGCTCGATTTCCGGCCAGTGCGCGAGTGCCCGGGCGATATCGGCACGCGCCATGGGGAAACGCTCGAAGGAGGTGAAGTGGAGGCTTGCGCCTTCCGGCGCGGTTCCGCGCCATTGCCGCCAGGTCTCGCAGAGGTTGAGGCCGGTGCCGAAGCCGAGTTCGGCGATGCGGAAAGGTGCTTTCCGTTGCCAGCGGTCCGGCAGCCCATTGCCGGCGAGGAAGACATGGCCGCATTCCAGCCGGCCGTCGCTGCGGCAATAAAAGTGGTCGTCAAAGGCCCGGGAATAGGGCATATCGCCGTCGTGCCAATCGAGGACGGCTTCGGTCTGCGGCGTGTTTTCAGGATTGTGGTCAGCCATGGCGAATGCCGATAATCGCGGGAAGGCCGCCGGTCAACCGGCCGTGGACCTCATCGTCGCCGGCGGCGGGGTGATGGGCCTGTGGACCGCGCTTCTTGCCGCCCGGCAGGGCCTGTCCGTGCACCTTGCCGAGCGGCGGGCGATCGGCGCAGGCGCCAGCGGCGGCGTGCTCGGCGCGCTGATGCCGCATCTGCCGGATCGCTGGAACGCCAAGAAGGCCTTCCAGTTCGCCGCGCTGGTTTCGCTCGAGGCGGAGATCGCAGCGCTGGAGGCCGAAACCGGGCTTTCCGCGGGCTATCGCCGCTCCGGCCGCCTCATCCCCCTTCCGAAGCCCCACAACCGCGCCATCGCGCTCCGCCATGCGCAGGATGCGCTTTCCGTCTGGACGATGCCCGGCCGCACCTTCGCCTTCGAGGTACTGGACGCGTCCCCCGTCGCGGGATGGCCGGCGGAAACGGCGATGGCTTCGGGGCTCGTCCATGATCATCTCGCCGCCCGCCTTGCGCCCCGCGCGCTGCTCGCCGCCTTGCGGGCCGCGCTCGCGCGCCTGCCGAATGTCACGATCCGCGAAGGCGCGGGGCTTTCCGCGCTGGACCCGGCGAATGGCATCGCCCGGTTCGAGGATGGCGCCAGCCTGGCCTTCGGCCATTGCGTGCTGGCGGCCGGCGTCGAGACCTTCGCCTTGCTCGCGCCGCTCGTTCCCCCGCCGGCAAGGCGGGTGGGGAGCGCGGTGAAGGGGCAGGCGGCGCTGCTTCGGGCGCCCGTCGATCCGGCATTGCCGGTGATCTTTGCCGACGGGCTTTACATCGTGCCGCATGAGGACGGCCTCGTCGCTATCGGCAGCACCAGCGAAAACAGCTTTGCCGATCCCTCCGGCACTGACGGGCTTCTCGACGCGCTGATCGCCAGGGCACGGCAGATGGCGCCGGTTCTGGCGGAAGCGCCGGTCGTGGAGCGCTGGGCAGGGCTGCGGCCCAAGGCGATCGGCCGCGAGCCGATGGTCGGCCGCCATCCCGATCACCCGACCGTCAGCCTGATGACCGGCGGCTTCAAGGTGAGCTTCGGCCTGGCGCATGAACTGGCGCGCGCGGTGCTGGACGAAATCAAGGGCGGCACGCTTGGCGTACCGCCCTCCTTCACCGTCGCGGCCCACTTCGAGGAAGCCGGACGGGTGTGACCCGTGCTTACATCCAGTAGGGCGGCACGCCGTAATAGTCGTGGATCACCTTGCCGTTGCGGTGGTTCCAGTCGTATTCGGCATCGCTTTCATAGTGCGGTGCGCGCTCGACCTGCTCCTTCGTCACGTCGACGCGATAGCCGCCGAGGCCTTCGTCATAGCTCAGCTTCGCCCAAGGCAAGGGATAGTGGTCCTGGCCGAGGCCGAGGAAGCCGCCGAAGCTGAGCACCGCGTAGGAGACGTGACCGCTGCGCTTGTCGAGGATCAGACGCTCCACCGAGCCGATATGCTTGCCGTCGGCCCCGTAGACACTCGTGCCCTCCACCTTGTCGCTGGCGATCAGATCCTGGGTTTCGCGAATGTTTGCATCCTGCATGGCCATAGGTGTTTCTCCTTGCTTGTGATGGACAGGAAACGGGCCGAGGCGGTAATGGTTCCTTTCATGAGGGTATGCATCGGATTCAATTCGGCTTCCGGCCGTCCGCTGCACCGGTTCCGCCCATTGTCGAGGTGATCGAATGACTGAGAAGACCTATCCGCGCGACCTGATTGGCTACGGCCGCACGCCCCCCAAGGTGCGCTGGCCGGGCGATGCCAACATCGCCGTGCAGTTCGTCATCAACTATGAGGAGGGCGGCGAAAGCTGCATCCTCGACGGTGACGGGGCGTCGGAGTGCCTGCTCTCGGAAATCGTCGGCGCGCAGCCCTGGCCGGGCCAGCGCAACCTCAACATGGAATCGATCTACGAATACGGCTCGCGCGCAGGCTTCTGGCGCCTGCATCGCCTGTTCACCAGCCGCAACGTCACGACCACCGTCTACGGCGTGACGCTCGCCATGGCGCGCAACCCGGAAGCCGTCGCCGCCATGAAGGAAGCCGGCTGGGAAATCGCCAGCCACGGCTACCGCTGGCTGGAATACAAGGATTTTTCCGAGGAGAAGGAGCGCGAGCACATCCGCGAGGCCGTGCGCCTGCACAAGGAGCTGACCGGCTCCCATCCGCTCGGCATGTACCAGGGCAAGCCCTCCGGCAACACGCTGCGCCTGGTCATGGAGGAGGGCGGCTTCGTCTATTCCTCCGATTCCTATGCGGACGACCTGCCCTTCTGGGTGCCGGGCCTCGACGGCCAGCCCTTCCTGATCATCCCCTATACGCTCGAAACCAACGACATGCGGTTTGCGACGCCCCAGGGCTTCAACACCGGCGACCAGTTCTTCACCTACCTGAAGGACGCCTTCGACGTGCTCTACCAGGAGGGCGCCGAAGGCAGCCCGAAGATGCTGAACATCGGCCTGCACTGCCGCCTCGTCGGCCGGCCCGGCCGCGCCGCCGCGCTCGCCCGCTTCGTCGATTACGTGCTCGGCCATGAGAAGATCTGGATCCCGCGGCGCATCGACATCGCGCGCCACTGGATCGAGAACCACCACCCGTCGAAGGGGAAGGGCGCATGATCGACCGGGCCGATTTCCTCGCCCGTTTCGGCGGCGTCTTCGAGCATTCGCCCTTCATCGCCGAGCGCGCGTTCGATGCCGGCGCCGTCGCCCTGCCGCTGACGGCAGCCGGCGTGCATGCCGCGCTCGTCGAGGCCTTCCGCACGGCGAGCGAGGCCGAGCAGCTTGGCGTGCTGCGTGCCCATCCGGACCTTGCCGGCAGGCTGGCGATCGCCGGCGAGCTGACGGAGGACAGCCGCAACGAGCAGGCCGGTGCCGGCCTCGACCGGCTCTCTCCGGCCGAGCACGCCCGCTTCACCGAGCTCAACACCGCCTATACGGAAAAGTTCGGCTTCCCCTTCATCATTGCGGTGAAAGGGCTTACCAAGGATGACATCCTCGCCGCCTTCGAGGCCCGCATCGGCAACACGGCGGCGGCGGAGTTCGAAACCGCGAAAACCCAGGTGGAGCGCATCGCGCTCCTCAGATTGACCGCTGCTCTCCCCGGAGAATGAACATGCCCGACCACCGAAGACCGCCCTTCCTCTCCCCGGGAGGGCTGTCTCATGGCTGAGAAACTGACGATCCGGCCGCTGACCCAGGAAGCCTTCGCCCCCTTCGGCACGGTGATCGAGGCCGATCCCGCCACGATGCGCCATATCAACGGCGGCAATACCGAGCGCTACCATGCGCTCGCCGAGGCCGAGGCCGTCGGCGAGGATGCGAAGGTCATCATCAACCTCTTCCGCGGCAGCCCAAGGGCCTTCCCCTATGCCGTCGACATGATGGAGCGCCATCCCTTCGGCAGCCAGAGCTTCTCGCCAATCGACGACCGGCCCTGGCTGGTCGTGGTGGCGGAGGACGAGGGCGGTAGGCCGGGCAGGCCGCAGGTCTTCCGCGCCGGGGGGCGTCAGGGCGTCAACTATCGCCGCAACGTCTGGCACCATCCGCTGATGACCCTCGACGCGGTGAGCGATTTCCTCGTGGTCGACCGCCTCGGCGGCGGCGTCAACCTGGAGGAGTTCTTCTTCGACGAACCCTTCATCATCGAACATCCCTGAGGAACCCATGAACAAGCCCGGCCGCCTCACGACCCATGTCCTCGACACCGCGCTCGGCAAGCCCGCGGCCGGCCTGACGATCGATCTCTTCTGGATCGAGAACGGCGAGCACCAGCACATCGTGACCAGGGTGACGAACGGCGATGGGCGCGTCGACGCTCCGCTGGTGGAGGGCGTCGGCTTCATGGCCGGCACCTATGAGCTGGTGTTCCACGCCGGCGACTATCTGCGCGCGACGGGGGCGGTCACCACCGAACCCGCCTTCCTCGACCGCATACCCCTGCGCTTCGGCGTCGCCGATCCGTCGAGCCACTACCACGTCCCGCTGCTGCTTACGGCCTACGGCTACTCCACCTATCGCGGCAGTTAGAGCGCCGCCTTCATGGGCTTGCCGGCCACGTAGGTCTCGCGCACGGCCCGGTCGTCGCCGAGCGTCTGGAGCAGGAAGAGTTCGTCCGTCAGCGAGCGCACCACTTCCATCTTCAGCGCCATGGCAGGTGTCGCGGCGGCATCCAGCACCACGAAGTCGGCGTCCGTGCCGGCATCCAGCGTGCCGATGCGGTCCTCGAGCGACAGCGCCTCGGCATTGCCGAGCGTCATATGGTAGAAGCTCTCGAACGGGTTCAGCCGCTCGCCGAGCAATTGCTGGATCTTGTAGGCCTCGTCCATCGTCTTCAGCATCGAATAGCTCGTGCCGCCGCCGACATCCGTCGCGACGGCGATGCGCACCGGCCTCTCCCGGCGCGACAGCGCCTTGAGGGGGAAGAGGCCGGAGCCGAGGAAGAGGTTGGAGGTGGGGCAGTGCACCGCGACGGCGCCCGCCTCGCTCATCGCATCCGCTTCCCGCTCGGAGAGGTGGATGCAATGGCCGAACAGGCTTTTCGGGCCCAGCAGGCCGTATTTCGCATAGACGTCCGTATAGTCGAGCGCATCGGGATAGAGCTCGCTGGTGAAGCGGATCTCGTCGTGGTTTTCGGAAAGGTGCGTCTGGATGTGGAGGTCCGGGAATTCGCGGGCGAGCGCGGCCGTCATTTCCATCTGCGCCGGCGTCGAGGTGATGGCGAAGCGCGGGGTGATGGCGACATGGTTGCGGCCCCTGCCGTGCCATTCGGCGATCACGGCGCGCGTCTCGTCACAGCCCGTTTCGGGCGTGTCCAGCAGGCCTTGCGGCGCGTTGCGGTCCATCATCACCTTGCCGCCCACCATGCACATGCCGCGCTTCAGCGCCTCGGCGAAATAGGCGTCGGCGGATGTCTTGTGCACGGAGCAATAGGCGACGGCGGTCGTCGTGCCGTGGCGGATCATCTCGTCGTAGAAGTGGCGGGCGATGCGGGCGGCATGCTCGCTCTCCACGAAGCGGCATTCCTCCGGGAAGGTATAGGTGTTCAGCCATTCCAAGAGGTTGGCGGCATAGGAGCCGATCACCTGCATCTGCGGGAAATGCAGATGCGTGTCGATGAGGCCGGGCAGGATGAGGTGCGGGCGATGGTCGATCTCCTCCACCTCGGCGGGCGCAGCCGCGCGCATGTCCGCATAGGGGCCGACGGCGGCGATCTTCCCGTCCTCGACCAGCAGGCCGCCGTCCTCCTCGTAGCGATAGCTTGCCGTATCGTTGATCGCGACCGGGCGGCGGAAGAAGGAGAGCAGGCGTCCGCGGATGAGGGTTGTCGTCATAGCGGTCAGCGTCCTTCTGCTGCGGTTTCGAACCAGGCGGTGATCAGGGCGCGCTCTTGCCTCGTCATGCCGGTGACATTGCCCGGCGGCATGGCATGGCTGCGCCCGGCCTGCAGATAGATCTCGCGGGCATGGAGGGCAATCGCCGTTTCGCTTTCGAGCACCACGTCCTTCGGCGCCGCGCGAAGCCCTTCCCAGACGGGTTCGGCGGCATGGCACATCGAACAGCGGGTGGAGACGAGATCGCGCACCGCCGGGAAATGGCCGTTCGATGCGAACCGCTGCGCGGAGGGGGGAAGACCGGCATTCGCGCTTTCGCCGGTCAGCACCTTCGGCACGGTGGAAAGCCACATGATGAGGAGGAAGAGGAGCGCGGTGACGAGCCAGGTCCAGGTGGGCTTGCCCTTGCGGGCATGGGTCGTGTTGAACCAGTGCCGGATCGTCACGCCCATCAGGAAGACCAGTGCGGCGATGATCCAGTTGAAGGCCGTCGCGAAGGCGAGGGGATAGTGGTTCGACAGCATGAAGAAGATGACGGGCAGCGTCAGGTAGTTGTTGTGCGTGGAACGCTGCTTGGCGATGACGCCGTATTTCGGATCGGGCGTGCGGCCGGCGATGAGGTCGGCGACGACGACGCGCTGGTTCGGCATGATAATGAAGAAGACGTTGGCCGACATGATCGTCGCCGTGAAGGCGCCGAGATGGAGGAACGCGGCCCGGCCGGTGAAGACCTGCGTGTAGCCCCAGGCCATGGCGACGAGGATGCAATAGAGGACGAGCATCAGCCCCCAGGTGTTCCTGCCGAGCGGCGACTTGCAGAGAAGGTCGTAGAGGATCCAGCCGAGTGCCAGCGAGGCGAGCGAGATGAGGACGGCGACCGGCGTCGAGACGTCGAGCACCGAGCGATCGATGAGGAAGAGGTCGGCGCCGCCGTAATAGACGAGACAGAGCAGCGCGAAGCCGGAAAGCCAGGTCATGTAGCTTTCCCATTTGAACCAGGTGAGATGCTCGGGCATCGAGGCCGGCGCCACCAGGTATTTCTGGATGTGGTAGAAGCCGCCGCCGTGCACCTGCCACTCCTCGCCATAGGCGCCGGCCGGCAGATGCGGCCGCTTCACGAGGCCGAGATCGAGCGCGATGAAATAGAAGGACGAGCCGATCCAGGCGATGGCGGTGATGACATGCAGCCAGCGGACCGCAAAGGTCAGCCATTCCCAGGCGATGGCATATTCATACATCGGCGCGTCCCCTCATGCTCTTTCCGCACCGCGCACATTGCGCAATAATCGGCGGTGAGGGAAGGGCGGGCCGGCCGGCTATCCCTCTGATTTCGATTGCGGTGCGCCCGAAAATTCGCCCCGGGCGGAACCGCCGCCCGGCCAAGGGTGTTTTGCGCCATGACCTACGAACTCTACTATTGGACCGGCATCCAGGGGCGCGGGGAATATATCCGCCTCGCGCTGGAGGCGGCCGGTGCGCCCTATCGCGACGTCGCGCGCGAGGAGGGCGACGGCATCCTGTCGAAGGTAAGCCGGGAGGTGGCCACGCCCTCCTTCGCGCCGCCCTTCCTGAGGGACGGCGACGTGGTCGTCGGGCAGGTGGCGGCCATCCTGCTCTATCTCGGCGACAAGCTCGACCTTGCGCCCCGCGAGCCGCGGCTGCGGCTCTGGACGCATCAGATCCAGCTGACCATCGCCGACTTCGTCCTGGAGGGCCATGACGTCCACCATCCCATCGGGGCGGGGGAGTACTACGAGAACCAGAAGCCCGAGTCGCTGCGGCGGGCGGCGGAATTCCGCGCGCAGCGCGTTCCGAAATTCCTCGACTGGTTCGAGGGCATCCTTGCGCGAAACCCGGACAGTCAAACGCATCTTGTCGGCGACAGGCTCAGCTATGCGGATCTCTCGCTGTTCCAGGTCATGGACGGCCTAGCCTACGCCTTCCCTGTGCTGATGGACGGGCTCTATCCGCGCTATCCGAAGATCAAGGCGCTCTGCGCCGCGGTCGCCGGGCACTCGCGGATCAGCGCCTATCTCGCCAGCGATCGCCGGCTTCCCGGTAACGAAAGCGACCTTTTCCGCCATTATCCCGAACTGGACGCCAAGGCCTAACGGTTACACCGCCGCCGGCATCGTCGCCAGGATCCAGTCGCGAAAGGCACGGATCTTCAGGATGTTGCGGCGGTTTTCCGGATAGGCGAGCCAGTAGTCGCGGCCATCGTTGCAGGTCAGCTCGAAGGGCTGGTAGAGCTGGCCGGCGGCGACCTCCGCCCGGAAGTGGCCGGGATTGAGGATCGCGACGCCCTGGCCGGCCATCGCCACCTGGGCGTCGATCGTCTGCACGCCGAGTTCGTTCGGGGGAAACCGTTCGAGGCCCGGATCGTCGATGCCCGCGGCGGAAAACCAGGTGCGCCACCAGATGTCCAGCGGGCTGATGATCGGCAGTTTCAGGAGGTCTGCCGGCTCCCCTATGCCGCCGATCGTCTCGGCCAGCGCCGGGCTCAGCATGGGGGCGAAGTCCATCCGCATGACGCGGTGGCAGGTGAGGCCCGGCCAGTCGCCCTTGCCCCAGCGGATCGAGACATCCGCCTCTTCCCGGGCAAAGTCGATCAGCTCCTGCGAGGTGGAAAGCCGGACGGCGATGGTCGGGTGCTTGAGCTGGAAGTCGCCGAGCGTGCGGCTCAGCCACTGCGTGGCGAAGGTGGGCGTCGAATGGATGTGCAGCTTCTGTTCGGCCGCCCCGCGCAGGTCCGCCACCGCTTCGGCCAGTTTCGTCAGCCCCTCGGCCACCTTGGGCGCCAGCCGCTCGCCGGCCTCGCTCAGCATCACCTGCCGCGGCTGGCGCAGGAACAGCGTCTCGCCGAGCGTCTCCTCCAGAAGCTTGATCTGGTAGCTGACGGCGGTCTGCGTCATGCCGAGCTCGTCGCCGGCGCGGGTGAAGCTGGCATGCCGCGCGGCCGCCTCGAAGACGCGAAGCGCATTGAGCGGGAAGTTGCGCGACATCTTCAAGGCCAAGTTCTCTTTATGGATACAGACGAAGCTTCGATTGGAATTCCATCATCTTTCGGCGCATCCTGCAAGCCAATGAATGGAATTTACGAGGTTTTACCATGACATGTATCGTCGATCAGGCGCCGGCGGCCCGCCTGCCGTTTCGCAAGGAAAGCCTTTGGCATAAGCTCTCCCGCGTCTTCTTGAGGCGGCAGCGCAAGCGCGTCCCCCGCCTCGATCCGAGCGAGCTTTCCGACTACATGAAGCGCGATCTCGGCTTTCTCGACGGTCGCGGCTAGCCTGCCGCCGTGGGGGCGTCCCCCTTCTGCCGCCAGGCGGCGAAGGCGAGCAGCACTTCCGACGCGGTCATCGCGGCGATGACCGCCGGGCGCTTGTCGTCCACCGCCGTGCCGCCGATCGGCAGGACCAGCCGGTCGGCCGCGCTGCGGTCGATGCCCTGCCGTTCCAGATGGTGCAGGAAGGAGGCGCGTTTCGACGTCGAGCCGACCATGCCGACATAGGCAAGGTCGGTACGGGCAAGCGCTTCCTGCCCGATCAGGAAATCCAGCGCATGGTCGTGGGTGACGATGACGACGGCAGAGCCCGGCGGAATGTCGGCGACCAGCGCCTCCGGCAGGGCGGCAAGGCGGTGGTGCACCTCGGAGGTGAGCTGGTCGAGTTCGCTCTGGCGCGCCTCCACCACGAAGATGTTGAGCGGCAGCATGGTCAGCGCATCCGCCAGCGCCCGGCCGACATGGCCGGCGCCGAAGACCCAGACCTGCGGCTTGCGCCGTTCCTCTTCGGCAAGGCGTGCCTCGAGCGCCTCGCGGGCCTGCGCGTCGGCAAAGGTGAAGGTGAGCTCGACGCGCCCGCCGCAACACTGGCCGATCTCGGGGCCGAGCGGAATGTCGAGCCTCGCCTCGCCGCCGGTATCCGCCAGCATCTTTCGCGCATTCTCGATGGCATCGTATTCGAGCTGGCCGCCGCCGACGGTGCCGTGGATTTCCGTCGGCGCCACCAGCATGAACGTGCCTTCGTCGCGCGGGGTCGAACCCTTGGCGGCGGTGACCTCGACGATGACGACGCGGTGTTCCCGGGCGAGAAAGCCCTCCAGACTGTCCTGCAGAAAGTTCATGTCATCCTTCTTTGACGGCCCTCAGCCGTCCGATGGCCGACACGCGCCTGGGCGTGGGGCGGTTTGGCCGCCGCCGGGAAGGGGCGGCCTGTGGCGGAGCACGGTGCCCAGCCATCGCGAACACGCGGATACACAGGGTGCCCGCGCGTCCGTTTCTACTGGGCGGTCCAGCCGCCATCCACCGATATATGGGTGCCGTTGATCGACTTTGCCGCATCGGAGGCGAGGAAGAGCGCGATGGCCGCGACCTCGTCGACCCCGACGAACTCCTTGGTCGGCTGGAACTTCAGCATGACGTCGGACTTCACCTCAGCCTCGCTGATGCCGCGGGCCCTGGCCGTGTCGGGGATCTGCTTTTCGACGAGCGGCGTCAGCACGTAGCCGGGGCAGATGGCGTTGACGGTGATGCCGTTCTCGGCGACTTCCAGCGCGACGGTCTTCGTCAGGCCCATGATGCCGTGTTTCGCGGCCACATAGGCGGACTTGAACGGCGAGGCGACGAGGCCATGCGCCGAGGCGACGTTGATGACGCGGCCCCAGCCCTTGCGCTTCATGTGCGGAATGGCGGCGCGGATCGTGTGGAAGGAACTGGAGAGGTTGATCGCGATGATCTGGTCCCACTTCTCCACCGGGAAATCCTCGATCTTCTCGACGTGCTGGATGCCGGCATTGTTGACGAGGATGTCGACGCCGTCGAATGCTTCCACCGCCGTCTCGACGAGGTCGGAAATCTCGTGCGGCTTCGTCATGTCGGCGGGGTGATAGAGCACGCGTCCCTTGCCGAGGCCGTCGAGCCTTGCGCGGATCGCCTCGATCTCGTCCGCCGCGCCGAACCCGTTGATGACGACATTGGCGCCGCTTTCGGCGAAGGCGGTGGCGATGGCAAGGCCGATGCCGCTGGTGGAGCCCGTTACGACGACGCTTTTCATGCTTGCTGTCTCC
The DNA here is from genome assembly GCF_945994535.1 of Shinella sp. WSC3-e. Taxonomy (NCBI): domain Bacteria; kingdom Pseudomonadati; phylum Pseudomonadota; class Alphaproteobacteria; order Hyphomicrobiales; family Rhizobiaceae; genus Shinella; species Shinella sp. WSC3-e. Next base: position 2,496,622 of record NZ_OZ000530.1, on the reverse strand, counting down.
CGATCATGCTGCGTTGCGGTAGCCTACGCCCAAAACTCGCGCGATGACAATTGCGTTTTCCGCGCGGTACAGTCCCGCTGAGGGCAGAGCGCGACTTGCGTTTTATTTTCCTTTGACATTCGTTTTAGTATCGTATTGAAGATTCCGAAGGGTCTGGGAGCGACCCGCAGCTGGGAGGAAGAGATGGGCGGATATGTTCTCGCGATCGATCAGGGCACCACATCGAGCCGGGCGATCGTCTTCGACGGCAAGCAGAAGGTCGTCGGTTCCGGCCAGAAGGAATTCACGCAGCATTTTCCGCAGTCCGGCTGGGTCGAGCACGATCCGGAGGAAATCTGGGACAGCGTCGTCTGGTCCGTCAAGGCCGCGCTGAAGAAGGCGGGCCTTGCCGCCTCCGACATTTCCGCCATCGGCATCACCAACCAGCGCGAGACGGTCGTCGTCTGGGAGCGCGAGAGCGGCAGGCCGATCCACAATGCCATCGTCTGGCAGGACCGCCGCACCGCCTCCTATTGCGAGAAGCTGAAGAAGCAGGACCTCGAAAAGACCTTCACCAGGAAGACGGGCCTGCTGCTCGATCCCTATTTCTCCGGCACTAAACTCTCCTGGATGCTCTCCAACGTGAAGGGCGCGCGGGCGCGGGCTGCCCACGGGCACCTCTGCTTCGGCACGATCGACACGTTCCTGATCTGGCGGCTGACGGGCGGCAAGTCCCATGTCACCGATGCCACCAATGCCAGCCGCACGCTGATGTACAACATCGCCTCCAACGCCTGGGACGACGAGCTGCTCGACATCCTGCGCGTGCCGAAGGCGATGCTGCCCGACGTGCTCGACTGCGCCGCCGATTTCGGCGTGACGGAAAAGGGCCTGTTCGGCGCGGAAATCCCGATCCTCGGCGTTGCCGGCGACCAGCAGGCGGCGACCATCGGCCAGGCCTGCTTCGAATCCGGCATGATGAAGTCCACCTACGGCACCGGCTGCTTCGCGCTGCTCAACACCGGCACCGACATGGTGCGCTCGAAGAACCGGCTGCTCACCACCATCGCCTACCGGCTCGACGGCGAGACGACCTATGCGCTGGAAGGCTCGATCTTCATCGCCGGGGCGGCCGTGCAATGGCTGCGCGACGGGCTGAAGGTCATCAAGGCCGCGCCCGACACAGGCGACCTTGCCGCCAAGGCCGATCCGACGCAGAACGTCTACCTCGTGCCCGCCTTCACCGGCCTCGGCGCGCCGCACTGGGACCCCGACGCCCGCGCCGCCATCTACGGCATGACGCGCAATACGGGGCCGGCGGAATTCGCCCGCGCCGCGCTGGAGGCCGTTTGCTACCAGACGCGCGACCTGCTCGACGCCATGCACAAGGACTGGAAGGCGAACGGCAAGGAAACGGTGCTGCGCGTCGACGGCGGCATGGTCGCCTCCGACTGGACCATGCAGCGCCTTTCCGACATCCTCGACGCGCCCGTCGACCGTCCGACCATCCTGGAAACGACCGCGCTGGGCGCCGCATGGCTCGCCGGCCAGCGCGCGGGCGTCTGGCCGGACCGCAAGGGGTTCGCCAAGTCCTGGGCGCGGGATACGCGCTTCGAGCCCAAGATGGATGAGAAGACCCGTGCGGTGAAGATCAAGGGCTGGAAGGACGCGGTGCGGCGCACGCTGAGCAACGGATAGGCTACCGGCAACTGCCTGTGCGGCTGATGGTGACGGGGAGAGCGTGATGCCTGAAGCGGCGGTGATTTTCGATTGCGAGTTTCTCTCGGCCGAAGGCGCTCAGCGGCGGCTCTGGTGCGGGCCTTACGATCCTGATCCGCTGGTGGTGCAGATCGGGGCGGTCAAGCTTCGGCTGGCCGGCGATTTCGAAATCGAAGACGCGTTCAACGTTTATGTGGAGCCGCGCGACAGGTATGGCCGCCGCTGCGCGATCGATCCCTTCCTCACGGCGCTGATAGGTATTGGCGACGGCATGATCGATGCTTCCGGAATCGACCTGAAAACGGCGCTCGCACGGTTCGCCGACTATGCGCGCGGCCTGGTGCTCTGGTCGTGGGGCAAGGACGAACTCGGCATGTTGGCGACGAGTTGCTATGTCGCCGGGATTACGCCGCCCATCGCCGCGAACCGATTCGACAATGCGTGCAAGTTGCTGCTGCACGGCGGCATGGCGTATGAGGATATGCAGAAGACGCCCAGCAGCGGGCTCATGGCGTTATACGGTCTCGACCAGGGTTCGCTCCGCGCCCACGATGCCGTCGACGATGCCCGATCGGTCGCTTTTGTCCTGCAGCACCTGCTGCGTTCCGGCCGGCTGACGCCCGCGGATTTCGATCTTTCCTAGGCTCTCATCACCCGCCTTCATCCCTATCATCAAAAATATTCCGGTGCGCCCTGTCGGCTGAGACGCTACTCCTACGTCTTTCAACCAACGGGAGTTCACCATGCTGTATGCCGTTCTTTGTTACGACGCCGAAAGTGAAGTCAACGCCTGGAGCAAGGAGCTCGACGCGAAGGTCATGGCCGATCTCGGGGCGGTCAACCAGCGTTATGCCGAGGCGGGCAAGCTCGGTCCGGTCGCGCGGCTGATGCCGACGACGGCGGCGGTCACCGTGCGCAAGGGCGCGACGGACGATATCGTCATGGACGGCCCCTTCGCCGAAACCAAGGAACAGTTCCTCGGCTTCTTCGTGCTCGACGTGGAGACGCTGGAGGAGGCGATCACCTTTGCCCGCGAGCTTTCGGCGGTCAATCCGGCCAACGGCACCTATGAGGTTCGGCCGCTGCAGTATTTCAATCCGGGAGTACCCATCACATGACAGAGCTTGCCTGGATCGATCTGGCGCTGACCTCGGCGCGGCCGCAGGCCATGGGGGCGCTGTTGCGCTACTTCCGCGACCTCGACATGGCGGAGGAGGCCTATCAGGAGGCTTGCCTGCGTGCGCTGAAGACCTGGCCCGACAAGGGCCCGCCGCGCGATCCGGCAGCCTGGCTCATCTTCGTCGGCCGCAACAGCGGCATCGACCAGGTGCGCAAGCGCGCCAGGCACCAGCCGCTGCCGCCGGAGGAGGTGCTGTCCGACCTGGAGGACACGGAAAGCGACCTTGCGGACCGGCTGGACGGCGCGCATTACCGGGACGACATTCTCCGCCTGCTCTTCGTCTGCTGCCACAGGGACCTGCCGGCGACCCAGCAGATCGCGCTGGCGCTGCGCATCGTCTCGGGCCTGTCGGTCCGGCAGATCGCCCGCGCCTTCCTCGTCTCGGAGGCGGCGATGGAGCAGCGCATCACCCGGGCGAAAGCGAAGGTGGGCGCGGCCGGCATTCCCTTCGAGACGCCGGATGCGGTGGCCCGGGCCGAGCGGCTCGGTCTCGTCGCGGCGATGATCTATCTCGTCTTCAACGAGGGCTATTCGGCGGGCGTTCCCGACAAGGCGGATACGCCGTTCTGCGCGGAGGCGATCCGGCTGGCGCGGCTGCTCCTGAAACTCTTTCCGGCCGAGCCGGAGATCATGGGCCTGACGGCGCTGCTGCTGCTCCAGCATTCGCGGCTTGCGGCCCGCTTCGACAAGGACGGGCAGATCGTGCTCCTGGAGGACCAGGACCGTTCGCTCTGGGACCGCAGCCTGATCGACGAGGCGCTGGTGCTGATCGACAAGGCGATCCGCCACCGCGCGCCCGGCGCCTTCCAGATCCAGGCGGCGATCGCCGCGCTGCATGCCCGCGCGAAAACGGCGGCGGAGACGGACTGGCTCGAGATCGACCTGCTCTACCAGACGCTGGAGCGCCTGCAGCCCTCGCCGGTGGTGCGGCTCAACCGCGCCGTCGCCGTCTCGAAGCGCGAAGGGCCGGAGGCGGCGCTGGCGCTGATCGAGCCGCTTGCCGACAAGCTGAACGGCTATTTCTATTTCCACGGGCTGCGCGGCGGCCTGCTCAAGCAGCTCGGCCGCTATGGCGAGGCGCACGAAGCCTTCGACCGCGCCATTGCGCTCGCCACGAGTTCGGCGGAGGCGGCCCATATCCGCCAGCATCTCGACAGCATGCAGCGCGAAAGGGCCGCAGCCGAAAAATAACCCCTTTTCGGTGTCGGACTGGCCGTCCGCCGGGCGTCCTTGCGATGAACCGCCGAACATATTCAACGAGGAGCCAGACATGACCGACGCCGAGATCAAGCCCGCCAACAACCGCGAACTGGTGCTGACCCGCGTGCTGAACGCAACGCCCGCCCAGCTCTTCAAGGCCTGGACGACGCCGGAGCTGATGAAGGAATGGTTCGCGCCGAAACCCTACGAGACGCCGGTCATCGAGATCGAGCCGCGCGACGGCGGCAAGTTCCGCACGGTCATGACCGGCCCGGACGGTTTCCACATGGACAACACCGGCATCTTCCTGAAGGTGGAGAAGGACAGGCGCATCATCACGACCGATGCCTTCGGCCCCGACTGGAAGCCCACCGAAAAGGCCTTCTTCAGCGCCGAGATTCTCTTCGACGACCTCGGCGACGGCAAGACCCGCTACACCGCCATCGCCCGCCACTGGACCGTCGAGGACTGCGAGATGCACGAGAAGATGGGTTTCCACGAGGGCTGGGGCCAGGTGGCGACGCAGCTGGAAGCAGTGGCTTCGCGGCTCTGATGAAGACGCTTTGCATCGCCCTCCATGTGTAGTAATGTTGCTACATATGGAGGGCGCCATGGCGGTCATGTCCAGCCGGGAATTCAATCAGGATACGGGCAAGGCCAAGAGGGCCGCTGAAAATGGCCCCGTCTTCATCACGGATCGTGGCCGGCCGGGCCACGTCCTGCTCTCCATCGAGGATTACAGGCGGTTGATCAGCGGCGAGAAGACGCTTGCCGACCTGCTGGCCATGCCGTCCGGCGAGGACGTTGAGTTCGATCCACCGAAGCTCTCCGATATCGGCGTGAAGCCGGCGGATCTCGGCTGATGTATCTGCTCGACACGAATGTCGTGTCCGAACTGCGGAAAACCTCGTCCGGCCGTGTCGATGCCCATGTCTTGCGCTGGTCGCAATCTGTGCCGCCGCCGCTCTGCCATATCTCGGCAATGTCGATGCTCGAACTGGAGATCGGCGTGCGCCAGATGGAACGCCGGGACGAGCCGCAAGGACTGGCTCTCCGCCGCTGGCTGGACGAGGTGGTGCTGCCGTTCTTCGCCGGGCGTGTCCTTCCGGTCGATCTTGCCGTGGCGCTGCGCTGCGCGGAACTGTCGGTTCCCGATCGGCGGCCGGAGCGGGATGGCTTGATCGGCGCGACGGCTCACGTTCACAACATGATTCTCGTTACGCGCAATGTGGCGGATTTCGCGGACATGGATATCCGCTTGCTGAACCCCTGGCTCGCCGGGTGAACACACTGTTTCCCGAACGGCCCTTTCAACCCGCCTGCGCCGGCCATATCTCTGGGTAAATCCCTCTTGCCTGGAATATCCCATGGAACTTGGCCTCTATACATTTGCCGACGTCGATCCCAACGCCGCCGACAAGGGGCGGGAAGGGGAGCGGCGGCTGAAGGACCTTCTGGAGGAGATCGCGCTTGCCGACCAGGTCGGGCTCGATGTCTTCGGGCTCGGCGAGCATCACCGGGCGGACTATGCCGCCTCGGCGCCGGCTGTCGTGCTGGCCGCCGCCGCCGCGCGGACCAGGACCATCCGGCTGACGAGCGCGGTGACGGTGCTTTCCTCGGACGACCCGGTGCGCGTCTTCCAGCAGTTCTCGACGGTCGCCCTTCTTTCCGGCGGCCGGGCGGAGATCATGGCCGGGCGCGGCTCCTTCATCGAATCCTTCCCGCTCTTCGGCTATGCGCTCGATGATTACGACCGGCTCTTCGAGGAGAAGCTGGACCTGCTGCTGGCGCTCAACGAGAGCGAGACCGTGTCGTGGAACGGCACGATGCGCCCGCCGCTGCCGGGGCTCGGCGTCTATCCGCGCCCCGCGCATGGCCGCCTTCCGATCTGGATCGCCGTCGGGGGCACGCCGCAATCGGTGGCGCGGGCGGGGGCCTACGGGCTGCCGCTGGCGCTTGCCATCATCGGCGGCACGCCGTCGCGCTATGCGCCACTCTTCGATCTCTACCGCGAGGCCGCGCGCCGCGCCGGGCAGGATGCGGGCGGGCTGAAGACGAGCATCAACGTGCACGGTTTCATCGCCGACACCACCGCGGCCGCGGCCGACACCTTCTACGGCCCGCAGGCCGAGGTGATGAACCGCATCGGCCGCGAGCGCGGCTGGGGGCCGACGAGCCGGGTGCAGTTCGACCAGTCGATCGGGCCGACCGGCCATCTCTTCCTCGGCGATCCGGAAACGGTGGCGAAGAAGATCGTCGCCCACCACCGGATCTTCCGCAACGACCGCTTCCTGCTGCAGATGGCGATCGGCCCGATGCCGCACGGGGCGGTGCTGCGCGGCATCGAGCTCTACGGCACGAAGGTCGCCCCGCTGGTGCGCGAGATGCTGGCGGACGACGCGAAGGGCGACGTGGCCGCTTCCGCCTGACAAGGGCGCGCGGGCATGGTAAGAGGCCCGCGAAAGAGAGACGCGATGACCCTGGAAAACGATGAAGACCTCAACGGCCTGAAGGCCATCGGCCGGATTTGCGCCAATGTGCTGCAACACATGTCGACCGCCATCCGGCCGGGCATGACGACCGCCGAGCTCGACCTGATCGGCCGGCGCATGCTGGAGGCGGCAGGGGCGCGCTCGGCGCCGGAAAGCTGTTATGCCTTTCCGGGCGCGACCTGCATCAGCGTCAACGAAGAGGTGGCGCACGGCATTCCGGGCGAGCGGGTGATCCGCGACGGCGACCTCGTCAATATCGATGTCTCCGCCGAGCTCGACGGCTATTTCGCCGATACCGGCGCCTCGTTCACGGTCGGGCGGTCGACGCCGGCCGTCGAGCGCCTGTGCCGCGACGGCAAGCGCGCGCTCTGGGTCGGGCTGAAATCGGTGCGGGCCGGCAGGCCGCTCGCCGAGGTCGGCAATGCCATCGGCGAATTCGCCCGCAAGAACCGATATACGCTGATCGCCAACCTCGCCAGCCACGGCGTCGGCCGCTCGCTGCACGAGGAGCCGACGGAAATCGCCACCTGGCCGGATCCGCAGGAAAAGCGCCGCATGACGGAAGGCCTCGTCTTCACCGTCGAGCCGTTCCTCTCGCTCGGCGCCAACTGGGCGGAAGGCGGCAGCAACGACGAGTGGACGCTCTACAGCGAGCCGAGCGCGCCGACGGTGCAGTTCGAGCACACGGTCGTCGCCACCCGCAACGGGCCGCTCGTGGTGACGCTGCCGGGCTGAACCGGGAACAGGAACCGTCTTTACCAGCCTTGTCGTTCAACGGACCATCGCGGCTCGGGGTGTTACAACGGTGCCCCGTTGTCCGGGCCGGCGTAAAGGGACATTCGCGTTGAACATCACCGTTCTTGGCGGCGCGCCTTCCATTAAATCTCGGTAATCCGGGCGCTTGGCGATTGTTGCGATGCGTAAACTCCTCTAGGTTCTGCGCGAACCGGCGGCATTGCTGCCCCATGCAAACGAGAGTTTCGCACCTTGTTCCACTCCTTCTTCCCGCAGCCGAAGCTGTTCTTTTCCTCCCTTGTTGTCTGGACGCTGCTTTCGATCGCGGCCTGGTACACGGTCGGCGCCAATTTCGGTGCGCTGATCGGCCTGCCGCCGCTGCCGGCCGGCACGGAGCCGCCGGTCGGCCTCGGTTACTTCGTGACGCCGGACAACATCTGGTTCTATCTCTATTTCCTGATCTGCACCGGCCTCTTCGGCCTGTTCTGGCAGATCCGGGCGAAGGATCACCCCTGGACCAACTGGTCGATATGGGGTTCGGCCTTCATCATCTTCTCGACCTATTTCAGCGTGCAGGTCTCGCTCGCCATCAACAACTGGCGCCGCCCCTTCGGCGATACCCTGCAGAACGCGCTGCAGGGCACGGGCGGTGTCACCACGCAGAACTTCTTCGACCTGATGCTGATCTTCTGCCAGATCGCCTTCATCAGCGTCTTCGTCTACGTCATCACGCGCTTCTTCGTCAGCCACTATGTCTTCCGCTGGCGCACGGCGATGAACAACTACTACATGTCGCTCTGGCCGCGCGTGCGGCATATCGAGGGCGCCTCGCAGCGCGTGCAGGAAGACACGATGCGCTTCGCGACGATCACCGAAGGCCTCGGCGTCAGCCTGATCGACGCGGTGATGACGCTGATCGCGTTCCTGCCGGTGCTCTTCGCCCTCTCCGTGCATATCGGCCCGCTGCCGGTCATCGGCGAAGTGCCGCATGCGCTGTTCTGGGCGGCGATCCTCTGGTCGGCTTTTGGCACCTTCCTGCTCGCCTTCGTGGGGATCAAGCTGCCGGGGTTGGAATTCCGCAACCAGCGTGTCGAGGCCGCCTACCGCAAGGAGCTGGTCTATGGCGAGGACGACGAGACCAAGGCCCAGCCCCCGACGGTGCGCGAGCTGTTCGACAACGTCCGGATGAACTATTTCCGGCTCTATTTCCACTATCTCTATTTCAACGTCGCCCGCATGTTCTATCTGCAGGCCGACAACCTCTTCGTCTACTTCATCCTCGTGCCGACCATCGTCACCGGCAAGATCACCTACGGCATCCTGCAGCAGATCCTGACGGCCTTCGGCCAGGTCTCCAGCTCGTTCCAGTATCTTGTGAACTCGTGGTCGACGATCATCGAGCTGCAGTCGATCCACAAGCGCCTCAAGGCTTTCGAAGCGGCGATCGATGGGCAGGAGCTGCCGAGCATCGACCAGCAGTTCATCGCGGCCGGTGGCAACGAGGAACTGGCGCGGTAGGCTTGGCCGTCAGAGGGCGGCTCCGGCCGCCTTCTTTTCTTTCGCGAGAATGTCCATCGCCTCGGCATAGCTGACGCAGGCGACGTCCTGTTTGCCGCAGGTCTCCGTCAGGAAGCGGTCGAGCGCGCGCCAGTAGGCGCCGGCGTTCATCTCCACGAAATGGAAGCCGAGCTGGAGGGGGATGCGCTCGCCGTCATATTGCTTCGTGAAGGCGTCGCGATAGGCCTGAAGCGTGCTTTCCTCGAAGGCGGCGCTCTTTTCCGGCACCTCCTTGCCCTTGGAATGGCGGACATAGAGGTTGTAGTCCATGGCGATGACCGGGCGCCGGGCGGCGCCTTCCGGCACGAGGGGCAGGGCGAAGCGGGCGATCTCGCCGCTTGCGACCGGCATGGCGGGTCCCTTCGAGACGAGGCTGGCATCATAGGTGAAGCCGTGTGCCTCCAGCGCCTTGATCAGCCCGCTGCCGGCGGAAAGATAGGGCGCGCGGAACCCCTTGATATCCTCCTTGACGAAGCGCTGCCAGTCCGCCGGCTCCCGCTCGCCGACGCCGGCATTCTGCCAGGCGTTCTTCAGCGTCTCGTGGAAGAAGGTGAACTCGCCCTTCCAGTCCTCCGCGCTCCATTTGCCCCCGTCGAAATGGCCGCAGGCGTGGCTGCCGATATCGTGGCCCTCGAGCTTTGCCAGCCAGATCTCGCCGAGGCGCAGGATCGTGTCCTCCCGGTCCGGGGAGAAGCCGACATTGGAGCGTCCTCGCTTTTCGTGCGGCGCCTGGTATCGGGCGCGCTCGTCCTTGGGGAAGAGGAAGGTGCAGGAGAGGAAATAGGTGAAATGCGCGCCGGTGCGTTTCGCCATGGCGCGGCTCTTCTCCCACAGGAGGTTGTCGTGTGCCCCGTCGAAGGAGACGATGACGAGCTGCTTGCGCTTAGCGGTCTCGATCGTGTCGTCCTTGGCAAGGGCCGGGCCGGCGGCGAGCGCGGCGGCGAGGGGAAGGAGGACGATCCGGAACGAGACTGAAGACGACATGGCTACCCGCGACAATTTGCAAAGGGGTTTTCATGGTTCGCGAATGCGGCAATCCTTTGATCGGGCTGGAATTGTCGCCGTGCGAGGGCTATTCCAGAGGAAACGGCCGCGGGCCGTCTTTTCTTCAAGGGGCATTTTCATGACGTTGCTCATCGCCGGTCTTGTTCTTTTCATCGTCACCCATCTTCTGCGCCCCTTCGCGCCGGGCCTGCGCAATGCGGGCATCGCCGCTCTCGGCAAGCCGGGCTGGATGGCGCTGCATGGCATCGTCTCGCTGCTCAGCCTCGCGCTCATCGCCTACGGTTTCGTCGATGCGCGCGAGAATGGCGGCGAGATGCTCTATTTCCCGCCGACCTTCCTGTCGCATATCGCGCTGACGCTGATGCTGATCGCCTCGATCTGTCTCGTCGCCGGCTTTCTGCCGGCCGGGCATATCCGCACGAAGCTGAAGTTCCCGCTGCTCGTCGCCATCAAGATCTGGGCGCTGGCCCATCTCCTGGCGAATGGCGAGAGCTATTCGGTGCTGCTCTTCGTGACGATCCTCGCCTGGGCGGTCATCCTGCGCATCACGCTGAAGAAGCGCATCGCGGCCGGGGAGACGAGGCTGCCGGTCTTCGTTTCGGCGAAATACGATCTGATTTCCGTCGTCGTCGGCCTTGCGCTCTATGCGGCGATCGTCCTCAAGCTTCACGAATGGGTGATCGGTGTTCCACCCCTGCCGTGATCATCGCCTGATCCCCGGCTTTTCGCGCCTGCCCCCTTACAACGCCGCCAAAATGGGGTAGAAGGCGCTAACTTTAAGCGTGAATTCGAGCCGGGCAGAACATGGCAAATCAGGACGACAGCTTTATCCGCGAGGTGAACGAGGAACTGCGCTCCGACCAGATGCGTCTGGTCTGGAAACGTTTCGGTCGCATCTTCATCGGCGCCGCCGTCCTGGTCGTCCTCGGCACGATCGGCAAGGTGAGCTACGACTACTGGCGCGACAGCGAGGCCTCGGCCGCCGGCGACAGTTTCCTGGCCGCCCTGACGCTTGCCCGCGAGGGCAAGAATGAGGAGGCGCTCGCCGCGCTGACCGCGCTGGAGAAGGACGGCTTCGGCTCCTATCCGGTGCTGGCGCGCATGCGCTCTGCCTCGCTGCTGGCGACGACGGACGCGCAGGGCGCCGTCAATGCCTTCACGGCGATCGCCAAGGATGGTTCCGTGCCACAGGCGCTGCGCGATGCCGCGCGCCTGCGCGCCGCCTATCTGCTCGTCGACACCGGCACCTACGACCAGGTTTCCGCCGAAGCCGAGCAGCTTGCGACGCCGCAAAGCGCGCTGCGCCATTCCGCGCGCGAGGTTCTCGGTCTCTCCGCCTACAAGCACGAGGATTATGCGCGCGCCAAGGAATGGTTCGACGCGATCCTTTCCGACAACGAGAGCCCGCGCAACGTCGCCAACCGGGCGCAGATGCTGCTTGACCTGATCGCCGCAAGCGGCAAGCTGTCCTCCTGATCTCGTATCATTTTTGACGCAGTTCCGGATGAAAGACCGCTTCGCCCTTTTACCGGAATTGCTTTAGCCGGCCACCGAAACGGAACACATCCATGAGCTTCACCGTCGCCATTGTCGGACGCCCCAATGTCGGCAAGTCCACCCTGTTCAACAGGCTCGTGGGCAAGAAGCTCGCGCTTGTCGACGATACGCCCGGTGTCACCCGCGACCGCCGCCCCGGCGATGCGCGGCTCGTCGACCTGAAATTCCGCATCATCGACACGGCCGGCCTCGAGGAGGCCGCGCCCGATACCCTGCTGGGCCGCATGCGCGCCCAGACGGAGGCGGCGATCGACGAGGCGGACCTCTCGCTCTTCGTCGTCGATGCCAAGATGGGCCTGACGCCGGTCGACCAGGCGCTTGCCGACATGCTGCGCCGCAAGGGCAAGCCGGTGGTGCTCGTCGCCAACAAGTCGGAGGCCCGCGGCTCCGACGGCGGTTTCTACGATGCCTTCACGCTCGGCCTTGGCGAGCCGACGCCGATTTCCGCCGAGCACGGCCAGGGCATGCTGGACCTGCGCGACGCCATCGTCGCGGCGATCGGCGAGGACCGTGCCTTTCCCGAGGACGACGAGGCCGTCACCGATGTCGACGTGCGCGCCGAGGCGGCTGCCGAGGGCGCCGGAGAGGACGAGGATTTCGAGCCGGAATATGACGAGACGAAGCCGTTGCGCGTCGCCATCGTCGGCCGCCCGAATGCCGGCAAGTCCACGCTGATCAACCGCTTCCTCGGCGAGGACCGGCTCCTGACCGGCCCGGAGGCCGGCATCACGCGCGATTCGATCTCCGTCGAATGGGACTGGAAGGGCCGCACGATCAAGATGTTCGATACGGCCGGCATGCGCCGCAAGGCCAAGGTGCAGGAGAAGCTGGAAAAGCTCTCCGTCGCCGACGGCCTGCGTGCCATCCGCTTTGCCGAGACGGTCGTCATCGTTTTCGATTCGACCATCCCCTTCGAGAAGCAGGACCTCCAGATCGTCGACCTCGTGCTGCGCGAGGGCCGCGCCGCCGTGCTCGCCTTCAACAAGTGGGACCTGATCGACGACCCGCAGGCCGTTCTTGCGGATCTGCGCGAAAAGACCGATCGCCTCCTGCCGCAGGCGCGCGGCATCCGCGCCGTGCCGGTTTCCGGCCAGACGGGCCGCGGCCTCGACAAGCTGATGCAGGCCGTCATCGACACGGACCGCACCTGGAACCGCCGCATTTCCACCGCCAAGCTGAACCGCTGGCTGGATGCGCAGCAGACGCAGCATCCGCCGCCGGCCGTTTCCGGCCGCCGCCTGAAGCTGAAATACATGACGCAGGTGAAGGCCCGTCCGCCGGGCTTCATGATCTCCTGCACGCGCCCCGATGCGCTGCCCGAATCCTACATCCGCTACCTGACGAACGGCCTGCGCAACGACTTCAACCTGCCGGGCGTGCCGATCCGCATCCACTTCCGCGCATCGGACAATCCGTTCGCGAACAAGGCGAAGAAGAAGCGCTGAGCGCCCTTTTGCCTTTCGGCGGATATGGCGTTTGCCCCTCACCCTAACCCTCTCCCCGCAAGCGGGGAGAGGGGACTTGCCCCGCGAACGGGTATTAGTTGGGGAAACCGGCGCGGCATATCCCCTTCGCCCCGTTTACGGGGAGAAGGTGGCCGGCAGGCCGGATGAGGGGCCGGAGTCGTTGCCCGGGTGACCTCAGCCCTCCGGCAGCTTGTCCTTCGCCACCAGCGCGCCGTGATGCTGGATGACCGCGGCCGCGACATCGGCGGCGAAGCGGGCGGCCTCTTCCGGTGCGGCGCCTGTCGCGAGGCGGGCGAGGAAGGCGCCGTTGAAGCTGTCACCGGCGCTGGTCGTGTCGACGATCTTCTCCACCCTGGCGGACGGCGCATGGCTGCGTTTCTCGCCGAAGACGAGGGTCGCGCCTTCGGCGCCGTCCTTCACGACAAGCCCGTCGACGCCGAGCGCGCGGTAGCGGGCAATGGTTTCCTCCAGCCCGGCATCGCCGAAATGCGTCGTCTCGTCGTCGAGGCTCGGCATGACCAGCGTCGCGGCGCGCGCGCCCGCGGTGATCGTCGCGCGCATGCGCTCGGCATCGTCCCAAAGACGCGGGCGGATGTTGGGGTCGAAGACGACGCGTTTTCCCGCGGCCTTGGCGCGGCGCAGCTCGGCGAGCAGCGTCTCGACATCCTCGGCCGGCAGGATCGCCAGCGTGATGCCGGAAAAGGCCACGATGTCGGACGCGTCGATGGCCGCGCGCAGCCGGTCGCCGTCGCGTGCCAGCAGCTTTGCCGCCGAAACGGAGCGCCAGTAGGAGAAGCTGCGCTCGCCGTCCTTCAGGTGGATCATGTAAAGGCCCGGCGAGCGGCCCTCGATGCGCGCGACATATCCGGTGCCGATGCCGTGGCCATCCATGAAGGCAAGCATCTCGTCGGAGATCATGTCGGTGCCGACGGCCGAGAAATAGTCGACGTTCCAGTCGTCGGGCAGGTACTGGCGGGCATAATAGGCGGTGTTGAACGTGTCGCCGGCAAAGCTCTTGCGCAGGAGGCCGCCCTCGGCCTGCATCAGTTCCACCATGCATTCACCGATCGTGAGCAATCGTGCCGTCATGTTCCAAGGTCCTCCCGGCTAGTTCCGCCGGAAAGAGGAAATACTGTCAAAGAGTTGCTGCGGCAAGCGGATGCCTGCGCTTTCGGCCTCGCGCTGACGTTTCACCCGGTCGAGGCCGGGAACGTGCACGTTGTGGTCTGTCGACAGCCTGTCCGCCTGCCGCGCCAGCCGCACTGGAAAATTGTCGGCGAAGAGCTGCGGCGAGAGCGCCAGGACGAACAGCCCGACACCCGGTGAGGTGTCGCCGGCCTGGAAATCGGCGGCGTCGAGCGACCAGTTGCCGCCGGTAAGGCCCGCGGCTAGGACTTCGACCATGAGGGCGATGTTGGCGCCGCGGCTGCCGCCGAAGGCGGTCAGCGCGCCCTGCATGGCGGCGAAGGGATCGGTCGTCGGCCGCCCATCCTGATCGACCGCCCAGGTGTCCGGGATGGGCTCGCTGCGTGCGGCGGCGGCGCGGATATTGACCAGTGCGGTCGCGCTCGACGACTGGTCGATCAGCAGGATCCCGCCGTCATCGCGCGGCGCGGCGAAGGCGAGGGGATTGGTGCCGTAGACCGGATGGCGGCTGCCGGCGCCGGCCAGCACGGCATGGCTGTTGGTCGCGACGAGGGCGACGAGGCCTTCGCTCGCGAGATTTGCCGCATACCAGCCGAGTTCCCCGGTCGTGTAACTGTTGCAAACGGTGAAGACGGCGATGCCGAAGGTCTTCGCCTTCGACGCAAGCTCTTCGCGCGCAATCGAGAAGCCGTGCTGCGCCACGCCGCCCATCGCGTCGCATTTCAGGATGGCCGGCACGGGTGAGGTGATGAGCGGTTCGGCCTTGCCGGCGATCCTGCCGTCCACGAGACTTCTGAGATAGTCCGTCAGATGGCTGAAGCCGACGGCCGGCTTGCCCGCCAGTTCCGCCTCCACGGTCGCCTCGGCGAGGGCCGCCGCCGCGGCCTCCACCATGCCGACGCGCATCAGCGCCGTTCGGGCAAGGTCGCGCGCTTCCTGCGGGGAAAGGGTGACGGCATCGGTCATGGGGTCAACCTTCTCTATGGAATTTGCCGGCATCATCCCGATCGACCGGCCCCGCGTCAACCTTCGAAAAATCGCGGCCCGGGCCGTTTACGCTCCGCCGGGGCCGCGTTACATCTTGCCGGAGACAACCGAAAACCGGAGCGAAAAAAGCATGGCGAAGCCCCGCAAGAAGGCTGATGACTGGTGGCGCGGGGCGGTGATCTATCAGGTCTATCCCCGTTCGTTCCAGGACACGACCGGCGACGGCATGGGAGACCTGCGGGGCATCACGAAGCGGCTCGGACACATCGCCTCGCTCGGCGTCGACGCCATCTGGCTCTCGCCCTTCTTCAAGTCGCCGATGGCCGACATGGGCTACGACGTCTCGGACTATTGCGACGTCGATCCGATGTTCGGAACGCTCGCCGATTTCGACGCCATGCTGGCGGAGGCCCATCGCCTCGGCCTCAAGGTCATCATCGACCAGGTCATCTCGCACACGTCCGACCAGCATCCCTGGTTCGTCGAGAGCCGTTCCAACCGGAGCAACCCCAAGGCGGACTGGTATGTCTGGGCCGATCCCAAGCCCGATGGCACGGCGCCCAACAACTGGCTGTCGATCTTCGGCGGGCCGGGCTGGGAATGGGACGGCGTGCGCAAGCAATATTACATGCACAACTTCCTGATCTCGCAGCCCGACCTCAATTTCCACAATCCGGATGTGCAGGAGGCGCTTTTGAAGACCGTGCGCTTCTGGCTCGATCGCGGCGTGGACGGCTTCCGCCTCGACACGGTGAACTTCTACTTCCATGACAGGAAGTTGCGCGACAACCCGCCCCACGAGCCCGATCCCGAGGCGGTCGGCCTCGATGCGCCGGACGTCAATCCCTACGGCATGCAGACCCATCGCTACGACAAGACGCAGCCGGAGAACGTCGCTTTCCTCAAGCGGTTCCGCGCGCTGCTCGACGAATACGAGGGGCGCGCGACGGTGGGGGAGGTGGGCGACGGCGCCCGCTCGCTGAAGACCGTTGCCGACTATACGAGCGGCGGCGACAAGCTGCACATGTGCTACACGTTCGATCTTCTCGGGCCGGACTTCACCGCCGACCATGTGCGCAAATGCGTGCAGAGCTTCCAGCGCGCGGTGACGGACGGCTGGGTCTGCTGGGCCTTTTCCAACCACGACGTCAACCGCCATGTCAGCCGCTTCATCCGCGCGCCGGAGGAGCGCGAGCGCATCGCCAAGCTCGCCATCACCCTCTTGTCGACCCTGCGCGGCTCGATCTGCCTCTACCAGGGCGAGGAACTCGGCCTCACCGAAGCCGACCTCGCCTTCGAGGACCTGCGCGATCCCTACGGCATCCGCTTCTGGCCGGCCTTCAAGGGGCGCGACGGATGCCGCACGCCGATGCCCTGGCAGCACGGCGAGGCCCATGCCGGCTTCAGCACCGGCAAGCCCTGGCTGCCGGTGCCGCAGGACCACGCCCGGCTTGCCGTCGACGTGCAGGAGAAGATCGCCGGCTCGGTGCTCAACCACTACCGGGCCACGCTCGCCTTCCGCAGGGAACACGAGACGCTGCACGACGGCGACATGTCCTTCCTGCACTCCAACCACGACATCCTCGCCTTCACCCGCGAGAAGGGCGGCGAGAAACTGCTTTTCGTCTTCAACCTGACGCATGAAAAGGCCGAATTCGTGCCGGCCAAGTCGCTGAAACTCGGCGCACCGCTGTCGGTGCCCGGCTTCGGGGCGAAGCTGAAGGACGGAACGATCGAGCTGGACGGGCTGGATATGGCCTGCGTGCGGCTGTAGGGGTTTCCGGCAATTCCTGACCGTGCGGAAGCACGGTCTGCCAGTATTTCCCCCTCTGGGAGCGTTCTACCGTTTTCGTCCGACGAGCCGGTCGTAGTCGGCATGTGAGCCGATCCAGAACCAGACGAGAGTGTCGGTCTCCGCATCCCTGACGGCGAGGGCGCGCCAGGAAAGGCCCACCCGGGCCGACCAAAAGCGGCCAACGGGTTTGAGCTGCAGGGATGGGTGTGCGGGGTTAGCTTTCAGGAGGGCGAAATTCCTGTCGGCCTGTTCGCGTATATGAGAAGGCACCGCCGCGTAACACGTTCAGAACGTGTCCGTGGCATGATGCTTCAAAGCGGGCGTGTCCGATTGTTGCGGAATTCAGCCAAAGCGAGTTCGGCGAGCTCGTCCAGAGTGCCGTTTGCGGTGTCTTCGGCAAGGTCCCGATCCCACCGCTCCGCCTGAAGCGCTTCAAACCATGCGGAAAACCGGTCGAACTCTTCTGGGCTGAGTTCAGACACGCTTTTCTCAATCTGCTCCAGTTTCGTCATGTCGCGCTCCTTTCATGTCTATTCTATGCGAAGGAGCCGAACGCGGAAAGGCAAACCTCACCCCATCAGCATGAACCGGTCCACGTCCACCATCCCCCGGTCGGAGATCTTCAGGTGCGGGATCACCGGCAGCGGCAGGAAGGCGAGTTGGAGGAAGGGTTCCTCCAGCGTCGCGCCCAGCGCGAAGGCGGCCTGGCGCAGGTGGTGCAGCGTGTCGCGGACGGTCTCGTAGGGTTCGAGGCTCATCAGGCCGGCGACGGGGAGCGCGATCTCGCCGGTAACCCTGCCGCCATCCACCACGACGAAGCCGCCCTTGATCTCGCCGAGGCGGTTGGCGGCGAGCGCCATGTCGTCCTCGTCGACGCCGACGACGCAGATGTTGTGGCTGTCATGGCCGACCGTCGAGGCGATGGCGCCCTTCTTCAGCCCGAAGCCCTGCACGAAGCCGTTGGCATGGTTGCCGTTCCTACCGTGACGCTCGATGACGGCGACCTTGACGATGTCCTGCGCGAGATCGACGGTCGTCTGGTTGCCCTTGGTGGGCAGCCGGTAGCGGCGGTGCTCGGTGATGATCTTGCCCGGCAGGACGCCGATGACCGGCGTTTCGCCATCGGTGACGGGCACGGCGAAGTGGGCGGCGTTGACCGGGCGCGCCTTGACGCTGTCGAGCCCGACCGGCGCGACGGGTCGGCGCGTCGCAAAGAGCGCATCGCCCACCCTGCGGCCGGCGGAGAAGACCATCTCGGCCTTGCAGGTCTCCAGCGTGTCGACGATGACGAGGTCGGCGCGCCAGCCGGGCGCGACAAGGCCGCGGTCGCGCAGTCCGAAGGCCCTGGCCGCCGAGATCGAGGCGGCACGGTAGACGGCGAGCGGTGCGCGCCCATGGCTGATGGCGGTGCGGATCATGTAGTCGAGATGGCCCTGCTCGGCGATGTCGAGCGGATTGCGGTCGTCCGTGCACAGCGCGATGAAGGGCGAAAGGCGCTCGGTGATGATCGGCAGCAGCGCCAAGAGATCCTTGGAGACGGAGCCTTCGCGCACGAGGATGTGCATGCCCTTGCGGATCTTCTCCAGCGCTTCCTCGGCGGTGGTGCATTCGTGCTCGGTGCGGATGCCGGCGGCAAGATAGCCGTTGAGGTCCTTGCCCGAGAGCAGCGGTGCATGGCCGTCGATATGGCCGCCCTGGAAGGCCTCCAGCTTGGCAAGACAGACGGGATCCTTGTGGATGACGCCGGGGAAGTTCATGAATTCCGCAAGGCCGATCACCTTGGGATGGTCGCGGAAGGGCAGCAGGCGCTCGATCGGCAGGTCCGCGCCCGATGTTTCCAGATGCGTCGCCGGCACGCAGCTCGACAGCTGCACGCGGATGTCCATGATCGTCTCCAGCGCGCTGTCGAGGAAGAACGCGATGCCCTCCGTGCCGAGCACGTTGGCGATCTCGTGCGGGTCGCAGATCGCTGTCGTCACGCCATAGGGCAGCACGCAGCGGTCGAATTCGTGCGGGGTGACGAGCGAGGATTCGATGTGCAGATGCGTGTCGATGAAGCCGGGCACGACGATGCGGCCGGAAATGTCGATCTCCTCGCGGCCCTCGTAGTCGCCGCAGGTGCCGACGATGCGATCGCCCGAGATGGCGATGTCGGAGGCGACGAGGTCGCCTGTCACGAGATCGAAGAACTGCCCGCCCTTCAGCACGATGTCGGCAGGCTCCCGGCCGGTCCCCTGATCGATGAAGCGTTCCAAGTCGGTCATGGCGAAGTCTCCCGATTCCATTGGGGAGACTCTAGCGGTGCGGCGGGAAGAGGGAAGGGCCGGCGCGTCGAATTGCGCGTTCAGGCGGGAAAGGTGACGGTGAAGGCGAAGCGGGCGCGCGCTCCCGCGGCAAGCACGGTCGTGTAGGGACGGTCTCTCAATTCGCGCGAGCCGCCGAGTTCCGCAGCCGTGCCGTGCCAGGGCTCGACGCAGAGGAAGGGCGCGCCGGGCTTGGTCCACAGCGCGAGGTTCGGCAGATTCTCGAAGCGGAAGGCCAGCGCCGGCCCGCCTTCGGCGCCGTAGGCGAGGTCGTCGTCCGCGCCTTCGGGGAAGACGAGCGCGTCGTTCTCGAAGAGATCGGGGGAGAGGCGGAGCCGGCCCGCGGCAAAGGGCGAGGGCGTGCGGCCTTGCGACAGCAGGCCCTTCTCCAGCGGCTGGCGCCGCGGCTCCCCGGCATTGCCGAGCGTCACGGCATGCGGCCTTCCCGCCGCGCCGGGCAGAGGCCAGAGGAAGGCCGGGTGGAAGCCGAGACCGAAGGGCATGGCGGTCCTGCCGCGGTTTTCGACTTCGGCGGCGACGGTGAGGGTCGGGCCGTCCAGGCTGTGCTCGACGGAGAGCAGGAAGTCGAACGGATAGACGGCGCGGGTTTCGTCCGAGGCCTCCAGGCTGTAGCGGCACAGCGTGTCGCTTGCGGCGGCCAGCGAGAACTCCCGTCGCCTGGCGAAACCGTGCTGCGCCATCGCATGGGGCTCGCCGTCGATGAGGAGCGTATCGTCAGGCGCCTTGCCGACGATCGGGAAGAGCACCGGCGAGCGCCCCGTCCAGAAGGTGGCGTCGCCGTTCCACAGCCATTCCGCCCCGTCCCGGGTGGTGACCGACTGCATTTCGGCACCGAGCGAGGAGACATCAATCGACAGGAAGCCGTTCGCTATGCGGGTGGTGGTCGGCATGGGCTCGCCCTTAAGGTTTCTGGCGCGCAGAATAGCCCTCAAACGGGCCGGACTTGCAAGGCCCATCCGGCCACGGTTAAAGCATGCCGTGCGAAAGAACGCAGCGGACTTGCGACAATGGCATGCACTGAAAGATCGCGGCGTGCCATTCAGGGAGAAGCGGATGCAGCCGGCATGGACCACGAGGACACCGGGACCGTCGGAGATCGCGGCGCTGGCGCAGCTCTGGTTTGACGGATGGCAGGATGCGCATGCGGCGGTGCTTCCAGCGGCGCTTGCCAGCCTGCGCACGCGGCAGAGTTTTGCCGATCGCCTGTCGGCCATGCTGGCGGATGTGCGCGTGATCGGCGATCCGGACGCACCGCTCGGCTTCTGCGCCATCCGGCATGACGAGCTCGACCAGCTTTTCGTGGCGCCGGCAGGGCGCGGCAGGGGCGTTGCCGCCGCGCTCGTGGCGGATGCCGAAGGACGCCTTGCCGCCCGTGGCGTGGCGACCGCCTGGCTCGCCTGCGCGATCGGCAACCACCGCGCCGCCCGCTTCTACGAGAAATGCGGCTGGCACCTTGCCGCGACCGTCGTCCACCGGCTGGACACGACGGAGGGGGCTTTCGATCTGGAGGTCTGGCGCTATGAAAAGCGGCTTTCTCCGGCGGTTGCGGATTGATGGCGCATCGCCGCCATCCTATGTTGAGGACATGACCCGGAACGACGCGGCAGGCCCGATCATCGTCTTCGATGCGGAGTGCATTCTCTGCTCGGCCAATGCGCAATTCGTGCTCCGGCACGATCGCGCCCGGCGGTTCCGTCTTGCCTCCATGCAGAATGCGGTCGGCGCAGCGCTCTATCGCCGCTTCGGCATCGATCCGGCCGATCCCGAATCGATGATCGTCGTGGATGGCGACCGGCTGCTCAAGGACAGTGATGCGGTGCTGGCGATCTATGCCGGGCTCGGCTGGCCGTGGAAGGCGCTGTCCGCGCTGCGGTTCATCCCGCGCTTCCTGCGCGATCCCGCCTATCGCTGGCTGGCGCGCAACCGCTACCGGGTGTTCGGGCGACGGGACGCGTGCTGGATCCCCGCGCCGGAGGATGCGGACCGGGTGTTGTGAAGCGGGTCATCGTTCTCGGCGGATATGGCGGTTTCGGCGCCCGGCTGTCCCGGCTGTCCCGGCGGCTGGCGGCGGATGGCTGGGCGGTGCTGGTCGCGGGCCGCGACAGGGCAGCGGCGGCGCGGCTCGCCGAAGGCTTGCCCAATGCAGCGGCGCTTGCCGTCGATCGCAACGGCGATCTCGGCCCCGTGCTCGAGGCGCATCGTCCCTTCCTGCTGATCGATGCGGCCGGACCCTTTCAGGGCAGCGGCTACCATGTTGCGGAAGCCTGCATCGCGCGCGGGGTGCATTATGTCGACCTTGCGGATGCGCGGGACTTCGTCTGCGGCGTCGGACGGCTGGATGCGGCGGCGCGGGCGGCCGGAGTCGTGGTGGTCTCGGGCGGCTCCAGCGTGCCGGCGCTTTCGGGCGCGGTCATTGCCGAGCTGGCACGGGACATGGAGCGGGTGTGCTCGGTCGAGATGTCGATCAGCGCCTCGAACCGCGCGACGGCCGGCGCTTCCGTGGCGGCCGCGATCCTCAGCTATGTCGGAAAGCCGGTGCGCCTCTGGCGCGGCGGGCGCTGGCGGCAGGAGACGGGCTGGCACCGGTTGCGCCGGCAGGACTACGCTGTTGCCGGCCGGCCGCCCATCCGGCGGCTGGTGGCGCTTGCGGATGTGCCGGATCACGATATCGTTCCGGCGGCGCTGCCCGGCCGGCCGGCGAGCATTTTCCGCGCGGGACCGGAATTCTCCTTTCAGCTGCTGACGCTCTGGCTCTTGAGCTGGCCGGTGAAATGGGGATGGCCGGGCTCGCTTTCGCCCTTCGCTCGATGGCTGCTGCCGCTGCAGAAGCTGAGCGCCCGTTTCGGCACGGATCGTTCCGCCATGGTGATCGAGGTGAAGGGATTTTTCGAGGGGGCGCCGGTCCTCCGCCGCTGGACGCTGATCGCGGAAAATGGCGACGGCCCGGAGATCCCGACGATCGCCGCCCATGTCGCGGCCGATGCCATCGCGGCGGGACGCCTTGCGCCGGGCGCGCGACCGGCGGCGGGCGAGATGAGCCTTGCGCAATTCGCTCCCCACTTCGAAAGGCTCGCCCTCCATCGGGCGATCGAGAGCCTGCCCTATGTGCCGCTTTACCGCCGTGTCATCGGTGCGGTCTACGGCACGATGCCGCAGCCGGTGCGGGACATGCACGACCTTGTCGGCGATGCCGGGGCCGCGGGCTGGGGACGCGTGCGGCGGGGACGGTCGCGTCTGGCGCGGCTTGTCTGTGCCGTCATGCGCTTTCCGCCGGAGGGCGAGCACGACCTGCACGTTTCCTTCGAGGAGAGGGATGGCGTCGAGTGCTGGACGCGGGATTTTTCCGGCCATGTCTTTTCAAGCGAACTCAGCCAGAGCGGCGCACGCCTTGTCGAGCGGTTCGGGCCGATGCGCTTTTCCTTCGACCTGCCGGTGGATGCCTCCGGCCTGGCGATGGTGATGCGTGGATGGTCCGTCTTCGGCCTTCCGATGCCGCTGGCGCTGGCGCCGCGCAGCACGGCGCGCGAATGGGCCGAAGGCGAGGATTTCTGCTTCGACGTGCCGATCGGGCTGCCGGTCATCGGCGAGGTCGTGCACTATTCCGGACGGCTGCGGCGGCTCTGACGCGAACGGAAATGGCGGCCGAAGCCGCCATACCGCCGCCGGATCGTCCGGATCAGATGTTGTTCTGCAGCACCTCGCGCAGCTTGCCGAACAGTTCGTCGATCTCGCGCTTCTCGATGATGAGCGGCGGGGAGAGCGCGATGATGTCGCCCGTCGTGCGGATGAGAAGGCCCTTCTCATAGGCCTTGAGGAAGGCATTGAAGGCCCGCTTGGTCGGTTCGCCGGCGATGGAGGCGAGCTCGACGGCGCCGATCAGGCCGACATTCCGGATGTCGATGACGTTCGGGCAATCCTTCAGCGAATGCAGGCCTTCCTCCCAATAGGAGGCGAGTTCCGTGGCACGGGTCAGGAGACCCTCTTCCTTGTAGGTGTCGAGCGTGCCGAGCGCGGCGGCGCAGGCGATCGGGTTGCCGGAATAGGTGTAGCCGTGGAAGAACTCGATCATGTGCTCCGGGCCGTTCATGAAGGCGTCATGGATCTCGGAGGTCACGAAGACGGCGCCCATCGGGATCACGCCGTTGGTGAGGCCCTTCGCGGTGGTGATGATATCGGGCTTCACGTCGAAATACTGCGCGGCGAAGGGTGCGCCGAGGCGGCCGAAGCCGGTGATGACCTCGTCGAAGATCAGCAGGATGCCGTGCTGCGTGCAGATCTCGCGCAGCTTCTGGAGGTAGCCCTTCGGCGGGATGAGCACGCCCGTGGAGCCGGCGACCGGCTCGACGATGACCGCGGCGATGGTGGAGGCGTCATGCAGGGTGATGATGCGCTGCAATTCGCTGGCGATGTCGCCGCCGTGTTCCGGCTCGCCGCGCGAGAAGGCGTTCCTGTCGGGGAAATGGGTGTGCGGCATGTGGTCGACGCCCGTCAGCAGCGTGCCGAACATCTTGCGGTTGGCGACGATGCCGCCGACGGAGATGCCGCCGAAATTGACGCCGTGATAGCCGCGCTCGCGGCCGATCAGGCGGAAGCGCGCGCCGTCGCCCTTGGCGCGGTGATAGGCGAGCGCCACCTTCAGCGCGGTCTCGACCGATTCGGAGCCGGAATTGGTGTAGAGGACATGGTCCATGCCCTCGGGCGCGATGTCGACGAGGCGGTTGGCGAGCTCGAAGGCCTTCGGATGGCCGAGCTGGAAGGCGGGCGCATAGTCCAGCTCGCCGGCCTGTTCGCGGATCGCCTCGGTGATCTTCGGGCGACAATGGCCGGCATTGACGCACCAAAGGCCCGCCGTGCCGTCGAGCACCTGGCGGCCGTCATGGGTGGTGTAATACATGTCCTTGGCGCCGACGAAGAGGCGCGGTTCCTTCTTGAACTGCCGGTTTGCCGTGAACGGCATCCAGAAGGCACGCAGGTCGTTGGGGGTGTTGAGGCGGTTGGACATGCGGTCTCTCCGTGATCCTTGAAATGCTGGGCCTTTAATGCGGGGGCCGTCCCGGCGGGCACTGCGGATGGAATTTTTACCCGCTGGTCAAAGTATCAAGGCGCCCGGGGCCGTCAAGCGGATGATTCCATGCAAAACGCCCCGGATTCCGGCCGGGGCGTCGCGATCGGGATAGGCGGGGAGGCGATCAGGCGATGCGAAGCTTCTTTTCCGACGCCCCGTTGCCGGGGGCTCTGTAGATGCGCTCAAGCGCGTCGAGAATGGTCAGCACGGCATCGGACTTGCTGGAATAATAGATGGTCTGGGCATCGCGGCGCGTGGTGACGAGATTCTGCGCCCGCAGCTTCGACAGGTGCTGCGATAGGGCCGACTGGCTGAGACCGACCTGGTTTGCGAGGGCGCCGACGGCGATTTCGCCTTCGACCAGGACCTTCAGGATGAGCAGGCGCTTCGGGTTGGCCATGGCGGACAGAAAGTCGGATGCAACCTCGGCCTGCGCGTGCTCTGCGTCTGAAATCTTGTCCATCTGAAACTCCTTTGGGCGTTTCCGCTTCAAATTAAGTAATTTTTTGAATCCGCTTGTTAGCATATAAACAAAATACCCCTCATCAAGTGCCAGAAATGGGGGTATCCTGCACGTATAGCGATAGGCGCCTTCCCTATCGAAAAAGGCGCGGCAAGCGGATTTCGCGCAAATGCAGACGGTTCAGCCCGCCGCCCTTGCTTCCCGAAGCAAACGCGCAAGCTCCCCGCGAAGTTCCGTGGCCTGATCAAGTTCGCGTGAAAATTCCAGCCGCTTCAGTTTGTCGCCGCTGGCAAGGTCGATGCCTGCGGCGTCGAGCCCCACGATGATCCAGTCGCCGTCCTGCGCGCCGCAATAGTGGCGGGCATAGATGCCGGCCGCTTCCGCATGGTCGCTGTTCATGTGCTCGACGGCGCCGGTTTCCATCTCGGCAAGCGCGCCGCGGGCCGGGGAGCGAATCATGAGGTCGTCCGCCGTCAGAACGAAGGCCTTGCCGAAGCCGCCGTTGAGATGGGCGCGCAGCGGCACGAGGCGGAAGAAGGCGAAATCGGGGAAATCGACATAGAGTTTCGCCTTTGGGTGGCGGCGGACGAAGCGTTCGCGCAGCGCGGCATGCGCGGCGCTGTCGCGGGCCACTTCCTCCGCCTCGCAGAGCACCGTCAGGCGGGGATGGGCGAGGGGATCGCCCTTGCCGGGTTCGCCCGCCAGCAGCGAGGCGCGCGGGTCGCGCCGGAGCGCCTGGGTGTGGACGGAAAGGGCGGAGACGAGGATGACCGGCGTGCCGTCCGTGTCGGTGCCCGTCAGCGTGCGGCTGGCGAAGGGCGCGCCGCTTTCCGGCTCGATGACGGCAAGCGCGCAGCTCCGGGCGGAGCGCAGCAGCGTGCGGGCGAGGCGCCGCGCGTCATCATCGGTTTCGCGCAGGACGCTCGGCCTGTCCTTCTCGGTCATGGTCTTGCTCCCGTCCTTCCATGAAAAAGCAGCGCCCGTTGCGGGCGCTGCTCTATCTAATCCGTTCGGGGCGAACCGTCACCCCCGCCGGCGGTGCCGCGTCAATCCGTTCACGATATCCTGCGCGTTGATCGTGCCGACGACCGTGCCGTTGTCGACGACGCCGACATTGCCCGGCGTGCGGGCCATGGCGTCGAGGATGTCGACGAGCGGGGTCTGCGGTGCCGCGGTCGCCGTCACGCCGCCATTGCTTGAAGCGCCGTGCTGCATCACGTCGCCGGCCGTCAGCATGTTGATCGGGTTCATGTTCTGCACGAAGTCCGCGACATACTGGTTGGCCGGGTTCTTGACGATCTCCTGCGGCGTGCCGCACTGGATGATGCGCCCGCCTTCCATGATGGCGATGCGGTTGCCGATGCGGAAGGCCTCGTCGAGGTCGTGGCTGACGAAGAGGATGGTCTTCTTCAGCCGACGCTGGAACTCCAGCAGCTCGTCCTGCAGGCGCGTGCGGATCAGCGGGTCGAGCGCGGAGAACGGCTCGTCCATGAGCAGGATCGGCGCGCCGGTGGCGAAGGCGCGGGCAAGGCCGACGCGCTGCTGCATGCCGCCCGACAGCTCGTTCACCTTGCGGTCCGCCCATTTGGCGAGGTTGACGAGCTCGAGCTGTTCGGCGACGCGCGCCTTGCGCTCGCGATCCGGCACGCCGGCAAGCTCCAGGCCGAAGCCGACATTGTCGGCAACGCTGCGCCAGGGCAGCAGCGCGAACTGCTGGAACACCATCGAGACCGTGTGCATGCGGAAATCGCGCAGCGCCTTGGGCGTTGCCGTATAGGGGTTCACCGAACCGCTTGCGGCCTTTACCTGCACGTCGCCGCGCACCACGGGGGCAAGCCCGTTGACGGCGCGCAGCAGCGTCGACTTGCCGGAGCCCGAAAGGCCCATCAGCACGAGGATCTCGCCCTCCGTGATCGACAGCGTGGCATCGGCCACGCCGAGCACCAGGCCGGTCTCCGCGCCGATCTCGTCGCGGGTCTTGCCCGCATCGACCATGGCGAGGGCCTTCTGCGGGCTGTCGCCGAAGATGATGGAGACATTCTTGAAGACGACGGTTTCGGTCATTTGGCGTCTCCCTCATCGGCGGCGCGGAAGAGACGGTCGAGGATGATCGCGAGGATCACGATGCACAGGCCCGCCTCGAAGCCCATGGAGATGTTCACGGTGTTGAGCGCGCGCACCACGGGAACGCCGAGGCCCTTGGCGCCGACGAGCGCGGCGATGACCACCATCGACAGGGAGAGCATGATGGTCTGGGTGAGGCCCGCCATGATCTGCGGCGTCGCATAGGGCAGCTCGACCTTGCGCAGCACCTGGCCGGGCGTCGCGCCGAAGGCCTGCGCGGCCTCCACCAGCGAAGGCGGCGTCGAGATGATGCCGAGGCGGGTGAGGCGGATCGGGGCGGGGATGGCGAAGATCACCGTGGCGATGAGGCCCGGCACCATGCCGAGGCCGAAGAGGATCAGCGCCGGGATGAGATAGACGAAGGTCGGGATCGTCTGCATGAGATCGAGGATCGGCCGGAGGATCGAATAGAACCACGGCCGGCGCGCGGCGGCGATGCCGAGCGGCACGCCGACGACCATGCTGACGCCGGTCGCCGCCAGCACGAGCGCCAGCGTCTCCGTCGTCTCCTTCCAGTAGCCCTGGTTCACGATGAGCAGGAGGCCGAGGAAGGTGAAGGCGGCGACGCCGATCGAGCGGCGGAACCACCAGCTGAGACCCGTCACGAGCACGATGAGGAACAGCGCATAGCCGAACCTGCCGCCGGCGCTGGAGAACGGACCCTGCAGCAGGAAGAGCACGGCGTCGATGCCGGCCTGCAGGAAGACCTTCAGGAAGTCGAACAGTCCCTTGCCGTTGGTCGTCAGCCAGTTGACGACTTCCTTGGCGATCGGGCCGATCGGAATTTTGGAGACGGTGAGCCAATCCACGGCAGCAAGCCTTAGTCTGGAGGTTGACGATGCAACGACTATCGGCGGGAAGTAAGGGCGGGAAAGTTTCCTTCTCGCCCACAGAGCGCTGACAAAGTTCCGAAAACCTCTCCGCCGTCATGCTCGGGCTTGACCCGAGCATCCATCGCCGTCGTGGTATGTGGATCCTCGGCTCAAGGCCGAGGATGACGGCAGCGGGAGAGGTGAGGTCTGTCAACAACCTGAGGAGGGGGGAGGTCTCCTCCCCGCTCCCCTTCTTCCCTGTTAGAGACCGAGTGCCGTTTTCGCGGCCGGCAGGGCCTCGCCGCTGCCGTCCTTGGTCGTGACGCCGGCAAGCCACGGCTCGACGGCGGCCGGGTTGGCCTTCAGCCAGTCGGTGGCGGCCGTTTCCGGATCCTGGCCGTCGTTCAGGATCTTGCCCATGATCTGGTTTTCCATTTCCAGCGTGAACTTGAGGTTCTGCAGGAACTTGCCGACATTCGGGCATTCGGCGACATAACCCTGGCGCACGTTCGTGTAGACCGTCGCGCCGCCGAAATCCGGACCGAAGACGTCGTCGCCGCCGGTGAGATAAGTCAGCTTGAAGTTGGCGTTCATCGGGTGCGGCTCCCAGCCGAGGAAGACGACCGGGGTGCCTTCCTGCTCGGCGCGGGCGACTTCGGCCAGCATGCCCTGCTCGGAGGATTCGACCACTTCGAAGCCCGACAGATCGAACTTGTTGTTGGTGACCATGTCGATGATCAGGCGGTTGCCGTCATTGCCCGGCTCGATGCCGTAGATCTTGGCGCCGAGCGCATCCTTCTGCTTGGCGATGTCGGCGAAGTCCTTGATGCCGAGTTCGGCGCCCTTGGCATTGGTCGCGAGCGTGTATTTCGCGCCCTCCAGGTTCTCGCGCACGGTCTCGACCGAGCCGTCCTCGCGGAACGGCTTGATGTCGGCTTCCATGGTGGGCATCCAGTTTCCGAGGAAGACATCGATGTCCTTGTTCTTCAGCGATGTATAGGTCACCGGAACGGACAGGACCGTCACCTCGGTCTCGTAGCCGAGGCTCTTCAGCAGAACGGTCGCGGTGGCGGTCGTGGCGGTGATGTCCGTCCAGCCCACGTCCGAGAAGCGAACCTTGCCACAGCTTTCGGCTTCGGCGGCCGAGACGTTGGCGGCGCCAAGCGCGAGGACGGAGACGGCTGCGGCAAGAAGGGTCTTGAATGGCGATGCAGACTTCATTTTATTGCTCCCCTTATAACTGATGGTTTAGCCAATCATCAAAACGATATGCTTTCAAGCATCTTGGCGTAGCCGGAAGCCCCTGAAACGTCCAATAAATTTCGGACCTGTTCGCAATTTTGCACATGGATGTCGCAGAAGGCGGGCCGCGCGGTTTTCTGTGGTTTTCCGGCCTTTTCGACTGGAAAATCGCGCCCTGCCGGGCCATGAGGCGGGGACGGAGAAAATCATGGCTAAGCTCTATTTCAGTTACGCGACGATGAACGCGGGAAAGTCGACGCTGCTCCTGCAGGCGTCCTACAACTACCGCGAACGCGGCATGCGCACGGCGATCCTGATCGCCTCCTTCGACGATCGCGCGGGCCAGGGCCGCATCTCCTCGCGCATCGGCCTGACCTCGGAAGCCATCGCCTTCGACCATGCCGACGACCTCTACAAGCATGTCGAGGAACTGAATGGCGACGGCGGCGGCGAGATCGCCTGCGTCTTCGTCGACGAGGCTCAGTTCCTCTCCGAGGAGCAGGTCTGGCAGCTCGCCCGCGTCGCCGACCGGCTGCACATCCCCGTCATGGCCTACGGCCTGCGCACCGATTTCCAGGGCAAGCTCTTTCCCGGCTCGCAAGCGCTGCTCGCCATCGCCGACGAGCTGCGCGAGGTGCGCACCATCTGCCATTGCGGCCGCAAGGCGACGATGGTCGTCCGGCTCGGCGCCGACGGCAAGGTGGCGCGGGAAGGCGCGCAGGTGGAAATCGGCGGCAATGACAAGTACGTTTCCTATTGCCGCCGCCACTGGGACGACATCATGAACGCCGATTGACGGCCGTCGGGCGGCGAGGGGACAAATGATGAAACGACTTCCTGCCGCCGCCGCCGCGTTCCTCTGTCTCGCCGCCCCCGCCCTGGCGGAGGGCGACGCCGTCGCGGGAAAGACGGTCTTCAAGAAATGCGCGCCCTGCCATTCGACCGAGCCGGTCAACCGCGTCGGGCCGACGCTCGCCGGCATCGTCGGCCGGCCGGTCGCCTCCGTCGGCGACTACCGCTATTCCGCCGCCATGACGGCCTTCGCCGAGGGCGGCAAGATGTGGAACGAGGCCTTGATCGCCGAGTATCTGATGTCGCCCAAGGCCATGGTGCCGGGCACCGCCATGGCCTTTGCGGGACTGAGGAAGATCGAGGATATCGCCAACCTCATCGCCTATCTGAAAGCGCCGGCGGGCCATTAGCCGCCACCGAAATTTTCGGCACCGCTCTTGTGGGCGGTCCGTGCCGTCCCACATCTTGTTCGGTAGAGGCGGCGGGCAGGTTCCTATCTGCCTGAAATCGTATAGTGTTGCCGCGATGGAATAAATCGGGCGGCGCAGACGTCTGCCGTGGAGAGTTTCAAGGGGACAAGCATGGCCACACTTCAGAACTTCGATGCGGAAATCGAGAAGACTCGCAGCGTCGTCAACCAGATGCGCAGCAAGCTGGAGCAGTCGAGCACCGTGCTCGACCAGTTCGCCAAGGCGGACACCAAGCTCGGCGATGTCAATTTCGACATCGAGAACGCCCGCATCCAGGACGTCATCGCCCAGCAGCGCGTGATGGAAGGCAATATCGCCGACCTCATTATCGGCCTCGAAGATGCGACGAACATCTTCGGCACCGAATTCGAGAGCATGAAGAGCTATACGGGCTACGAGAAGTTCATCGGCATCTTCTCCAAGCAGAAGATGCAGCGCATGCGCACCGACCGCGTGCGCAACATGTCGCTCGCCGGCAACCTGCAGGAACTTCTCTCCAAGTCCGACACGATCGTCGGCATCCTGAAGGAGCAGAAGTCGATCCTCGACCAGCGCTACAAGACCTCCGAGGCGAGCCTCGTGCAGGTGATCGAGCGGCGCAAGGGCACGATGACCAATCTCGAGGCCACCCAGAAGCGCATCGAGGAACTGAACCCGCTGCTGATGGATCTCGAGAACCGCATCGCCGCTTCGACGGACCAGAAGACCCGCACGGACCTTGAAGGCGAGCGCTCGGCGCTGGCGACGGAATACAACCAGATGCAGGCGAAGGAGCAGGAGCTGCTTGCCGAGAGCCAGACGCTGGAACGCTACACCTCGATGTTCCAGACCTTCGTCGATTCGCTCAACAACCAGATCGCCGCGCAGAACACGCTGATCAACAAGCTGACCATCGATACCGAGCAGCGCATCGTGCTCTACAAGGCGCTGGAGGATTCGTTGAAGACCGCCGCGCAGCAGGATGTGGCGCACAAGATCAACACGCTCGGCTCGCAGGTCGACACGGCCGCGGAAGAGACCATGGCCGGCATCGGCTCGGCCGCCCAGCGCCATATCGGCGATCTCCTCGAAATGCACGAGAAGAACATGCTGGCGACACAGGACATCCAGCGCCGCAAGAAGCTCGCCGACGACGCCTTCGCCCGGCGCTTCCAGGCTGTCATGGACAAGCACAACACCGCGAACTACGTGAAGCAGTGATGGTCGCAGGCATGCCATTGCCCCTCGCCCTAACCCTCTCCCCGCAAGCGGGGAGAGGGGACTTGCCCCACGAATGGGTATTGGCTGAGGAAACCAGCGCGGCATATCTCCTTCGCCCCGTTCACGGGGAGAAGGTGGCCGGCAGGCCGGATGAGGGGCAGTCTTGGAGTGCCAGTGAGGATGCGCCATGAACGCCCCCGCCGACAGCGCCGTCGCACAATATTTCTCCACCATCCGCGCCGCCCTCGGCGGCCTTGAGATCTTCCTTGCCGACCGCAACTCGCCGCTCTACCGCAACAGCGTGGTGGGCGAGATCGTCGTGCCCTACCTTGCCCGGCTGAAGGCCTCCTTCGCCTGCTGGGAGAACCGCATCGGCTTCGTCCAGCAGTTCCGCGTCTCACGCGCCGAGAGCGGCTTTCCGGTGTTCCAGAACGTGCTGGAACTGGAGAACGACCGGCAGAGCGCGGAAAAGCGGCTTGCCGCGATCCCGAATGCCGACCAGCTGCGCGGCGAGATGGCGGATTTCATCCTGCGTCACAAGGCGTTCCCGGGCGATCTCCAGGCGCGCATGGCCGAGCGGCTCTACCTGGAGCAGATCGGCAAGGGCGACATCTTCTCGCCCTTCGTGCTGCCGGAGACGATCCGCGTCGCCGTCAACCCGAAGACCATGCGGCCCTATTACGTCGTGTGCTGGGGCGCCTTCGACGGCACGGCGACGTTGCCGATGGTCTACATGGCGACGATCGAGGATTCGAGCGAGAACGTCATCAAGATGCTGGTGACGAAGGACGGCAAGCTCAATCCGGAGGTGGACATCCCGCTGCCGGTCGGCGGCCTGCTCAATCCCGAGCTCGCCAGCCGCTTCGACGATTTCGCGCTGAAGAACAGCGCCTATTCGCTTACCCCCGCGACGATCGCCACCAATCTCGACCGGGATTTTCCGACGCTGCATCCCAAGCAGCTGCGCCGCATCGTGCTGGGGCCGTTCTATTCGGCCGGCATCACCGAGAACAATGAGCGGGTCAACGAGATCCTTTCCAAGGTGCGGAAGCCGGAAAACGCCTGGCTGCTGACCTGGACCGTGCAGGAGGTCTTCTCCAAGGCCGAGCGCCCGGCGAAGAAGGGTTTCTGGAGTTCCACCCCGGCGCAGGAGGAGTTCCATATCGAGACCGACGATCTCGAGGCCGCCCGCATGGGCGTCAGCGCCTATGAGAAACACGCGCTGGTGCCGCACGATGCCTATCAGGCGCTCTATGCCGCGGGCGAGACCGCCGGCATTTTCGGCGCCTACAAGGTGCATGTGATCTCGGGAAACCAGGTGATCAGCGAAGGGTGAACATCCGCCCGGCCAGGCGGGCGCCGATCCGCCGGCCGCTTTCACGCTCCACCCGTCGCGTTCTCGCGGATGCTTCGGGGAGACCGGCGGCAAACCGCTCCTGACGGAGCCCAAATCCCTCGGTGGCTTTTGCCGCCGAGCCATCAGAAGGACTGAGACCGATGAGCCTCAATGCCGGACTGACGACGATCCACGAAGACGATATCGCCAAGCACCAGGCGACGGCGCAGAGCCTCGTCACCAAACTCGTCATCCTCGAAAGCGACGACGGCAGGCAGGGCACCGCGCTTGCCGGCACCGGCCGGCGTTTTGTGTCGACGGTCTCGACCGCCGGCGCGCGGCGCACGCGCGAGGTGGAACTGGCAAGGACCATCCAGTCCGTGCGCGCCGCCGACCCGCTGCTCTCGCCGCAGCAGCATGCCGTGCTCTTCCGCTCCCGCCGTGGTCTTCAGGTCGCCCTGGCGGTGACGGATGCCTTTTCCCGCCAGACCAATCTCGAAGGCCTGCAATCGCGCAATCTCGCCTCGCCCCTGGCGGGTGACGAGGCGAACCAGTTCAAGGCGCTGCTTTCCGCCTCCGCCTATATCGCCGCCTTCACCTTCGCCGCCTATCTCGGCGCGACGCTGCCGGGCGAGGGCGAACCGGTGGAGGACGGCGGCGAGCCGGACTATCTCTTCGACACGCTGCAGGACGCGCTGAAGAGCATGGTCGCCGGCCTCGACCGGACGATTGCCGGCGCGCCGGACGATGCGGCGCTCGTTTCCCGCGCCCGGGCCTTCGCTCGCGTCGCCATCGAGGGGCTGATCAGCCGCCGCGCCCGCTTCACCGGCCTTGCCGGCTTCGAGAATGCCCATATCCGCATCGAGCAGGACGATTTCACCCTCTCCGGCTTCGACGTCGCGCCCGGCCAGAAGCGCAAGCCGCTCACGATGACCTTCAAGAAGCCGGAAGAGATCATCGGCAACCACATCGCCAAATACCAGGCGATGAAGCTCGCCAAGATGCTCGTCGCCTATGATTTCGAGCGCCAGCTCAACCCCTTCGTTGAACTCGGGGGCTTCCTCTTCACCTTCATCGGCGACGGTATGCCGGGCACCGGCAAGACGATCCTCATCCAAATGCTCGCCGGCCTCGTCAACGACTACTGCCAGACCGCCGGCTACGCCTTCCACTATGAGAATTTCGGCGTCGACCAGATTTCCTCCTACCAGGGCAAATCCGGCCAGAACTGCAAGGAATTCGTCAACAACGTCATCAACCCGAAGGCGATCGGCTTCGGCACGATCGACGACGTCGATCAGGTCGCCGCGAAACGTTCGGACGACCGGGCCTCGGCCGGCCAGCACGAGGTGACCGCGGTGCTGATGGAAAGCTTTGCCGGTGCCTCGACCGTGGTGCGCGGCAACTGCACCTTCGGCATGTTCTCCAACTATCCGGAAAATGTCGACGATGCGCTGCGCCAGCGCGCCGGCGCCCGCTGGCTGGTCGACGGACCGCAGACCGAGGACGACTATATCGACATCTTCGCCATGCTGGTCGGCAAGAACCACTCGATCCCACTCGGCGCGCACACGCTCTTCGAGGGCCAGGAGATCAAGCGTGCCGTCTCCACCTCCTACGGACAACATGCAAAACCACAGGAAGAGGGCCTTCTCGCCGTCTGGGAGATGCACGAGAAGGAGCACGGCGCCATCAAGTCGCTCGCCGATGTCGGCGCCTATCTCCATCGCATCAAGATCGCCGAGCCCCGCTTCACCGGCCGCGCCATCAAGAACATCACCGACGCGATTAAGATGCGCGCCATGGACGTGGACCTGCCGGACGACTGGTTCGCCACTGCCGGCGCCTTCATGCACAAGGGCTACGACGAGAAAAAGGCGATGATCGAGGAACTGCGCGGCCCGATCACCATGGAAATGGTCCTCCAGGAGATCAACCGCTACGCCGACAGCGAATTCCGTTACACGGACAAATCCGACGACGCGGCGGTTTCCGACATCATCCGCCGCGAACGCCAGCGCGAGAAGGCGATCCGCGAGATCGAGACGATGAAGGCGGAGGGACGGTGGTAAAAATTAGCTGTTAGCGAATTTTATTGCCTGTTTCCCGGGTGAGGTTTAGTGTCCATGAAACAGGTCGTCTTTCATGCACCGGCTTTAAGGACGCTGGCCCGGATACCGAGAAACGAAGCCGACAAGATCAGACGGAAGATTTACCAATATGCTGCCGATCCTGCAGCGCAGAAAGCAAATGTCAAAAAGCTGCAGGGACGTGCGGGCTTTAGATTGCGGGTCGGTAACTGGCGTGTGATCTTCGATGCAAATGGCGACGTTCTTGATGTGCTTGAAGTCGATAGCCGCGGAAGCATCTACTGAAGGAAGCGGGCGATGAACAAGGTGACCAGATTTACCACGCCGGGCGGCGAAGAGATGGTCGTGCTCGCGCGGGCCGAATACGAGGCGCTCGTCGAGATGGCGGAAATGCTGGAGGACGTCGCCGCCTACGACGAAGCCAAACGGCGCATCGCGGAGGGCGACGATCTCAAGGTTCCGTCCGAATTCGTCGACCGGCTGATCGACGGAGAGAGCCCGATCCGCGTCTGGCGCGATTTCCGCGGCATGACAAGCAAGGACCTGGCGAAGGCCATCGGCATCAGCGCGGCCTATCTTTCCGAGATCGAAACCGGCAAGAAGGAGGGCAGCATTTCGGTTTTCAGGAGCATTGCCAAGGCCTTGCGTGTTGATCTCGATGATCTTTTCTGGGGTGAAGACAATAAAAGGCCGGTAAGCGAGTGATTCAAGACGCATGAAACGCCTCCTCGAAGCCGAATTGATCTATGGCCGGCTGCTGCCGGTCGATGAGCCGCATCTGGTGGAGCGCTACAACAAGGCGCTCGACGGGTTTGGCATGCGCCGTACGGCGCTTCCCAGCTTCCGCATCGACATGACGGGGTTTTCGCCGGAGATCGCCGACGAACTCGGCGATCGGGACTATCTCGATCCGAACCGCGTCAACCGTCGCTTCATCATCATGACGCCGGAGCAGGTGAACCTGCCGGTCGTGCATACAAGCTTTTCCAACACCGCGGCGCTGATGCACGAGTTCTTCTCGGCCAACGCCCGGGCGATCAACGCCATCACCATCCGCGATGCGCTCTATGGCGAGATCGAGGACTCCGTTTCCGTCGTCAACGACATCGACGACCTGCTCTCGATCAACGAGGTGCGCTTCAAGGTCCTGTCGGCCGAGGACATGCTCGGCAAGGCGGGGGAGCTGCGCGGCCTCGTCGACCGGCTGAAGACCGTGCCGAATGCCTGGGCGGACGATGCCATGCTCAACCGCATGGTGGAACTGGCGAAACAGACCGGCGACATCCGCCAGAACGCGCTGGTGCCCGACCAGCTCGTCTTCCGCCACGAGGCCTATTGGGCGAACCATTTCGGCGGCGTCTACGTCTTCCTCGACGACAAGACGACGACGGTCATCTGCGACCCGACCGTGCCGGGCTTCCGCCGTTCCCGGCCCTGGCAGGTGAGCTATATCGCGCTCGACGACCACAAGCGTATCTTCGATTTCCTGGCCTCCACGAAGCGGCTGGAACTGCCGCGCGCCTCCTGGGTGGAGCCGTCGGGCCTCTTCCAGCACCGGGCGGAGATGACGGTGGTCGGCCTCGTCAACCGGGGTGATCCGACCGCCGATCTCGAAAAGGCAGACCGCATCTGGCTGCAGACCTGGATGCATCGCAATGCCGAGCTCATGGCGCGCGACGGCACCTATCCCTTCCTGCAGGAGGCGATCCGAACGCTCGCATCGACGGGGGAGATCAAGATCGCCGAAGTGCCGCCGCAGCGGCGCTTCATGCTGGTGCGCGCAGCGCCGGAGCATCCGGACCAGTGGCTGGTCAACCGCCTGATTTCACAGATGGTTCCTTATGATTTCGTCTCCCGCTTCGTCTTCGACAAGCAGGGGTTCTACGCCGCCTACGAACACTACAGCGAAAAGTTCCGCGCCTATGTTGTGGCGACGTTGACGCGGACCTATCTGCAGGACAAGGCTGCCTTCCGCAGGAAACTTTTCGGCATCAGAGAGGACGACCCTAATGCTTGACCCGATCGTCGCGTTTTTCCAACGCATCTTCGCGGCCATCGGCCGGGGCATCGGCCTCGTGATCGCCTGGATCCTCTGGCCGTTCATGACGGTGACGAACTGGTATCGGGCGCGCGGCTGGATCATCAAGGGGCCGATCGGCATCGGCCTGCTCCTGCTTGTCGGCTTCTACGCCTATTTCATCTGGCAGACCCAGATGTGGACCGGCTTCAGCCCGGACTACGTGAACGCCTACAATCTCGCCCAGCGCAAGCAGGATGCCGGCAGCGCATCGGGCGGGCAGGCGACCACGCCGGCAGCGGGCGAGGTCGCCGAGCCGGAGCCGAAGACCTGCGTGCGCTCGGCCATCGTCGATGTGACGGCCGACCTCATCGACTACAACGTCAACCAGAATGCCTGGATTTCGTCCATGCTGCTCTACAAGCTCGGCCTTTTCGGGCTCGACTGGGACCGTACGCCCTGGTTCGACAACAAGGCCTCGTTCCAGCGCGGCATCAACCAGGCGGTCCGCCGCACGGCGGTCGAGCTCGTCGATTCGCTCGGCCGCGTACGCGGCACCTCTGGCATCAATGCCGACCTCCAGCGGGCCCGCGGCAATATCCAGTTCGATGAGGAGACCTGGTATTTCGGCTCGGATTCGCTGCTGCCGAAGACGCCGACGCCGACCTATTACCGCACGGCGATGGCGGACCTGCGCAAGTTCAACGCCGCGCTGGAATCCTGCGAGGCGATCTTCGACGGCCGTTCGGACAACCTGATCGAATTCCTCGACCGCATCGCCAACGACATCGGCTCGACCTCCGCGATCATTCGCGAACGGTCGGAGTTCCACAATGGCGGCTGGTTCGATACGCGTGCGGACGACCGCTACTGGTTCGCCTATGGCCAGCTCTACGGCTATTACGGCATCCTTTCGGCCGCCGGCGCGGATTTCGATGCGGTCATCAGGCTGCGTGGCATCGAGCCGCTCTGGACGGAAAGCATCAAGCAGCTGCGATCCGCCCTCAACATCCAGCCGGCGATCATCTCCAACGGCCGCGAGGACGGCTGGATCATGCCGACGCATCTTGCTACGATGGGCTTCTATGTCCTGCGCGTGCGGTCCAATCTCGTCGAGATGCGCGACGTGCTGGCGCGGTAGGGAGCGAATAGGGAGTTGCGAATAGCGAATAGGGGCGCGATCTCTTTCGCTATTCGCTATTCGCTATTCGCTATTCGCTATTCGCTATTCGCTATTCGCTATTCGCTATTCGCTATTCGCCGCAAATTTATCCCCCCATGTCGTTTCTGGTCTAGCAAGCGGCAAAACCCGGTGTGGCATTGCCCCCGGCTTCACGATGAAATGGCGCGGCAGATAATGAAGGAAGCACCGCCGTCAGGGGAGGAGACCCGGTTGCGGTAGCTGTGCCGAGAGGGAGCGACACCGCATGGCCGACGTGAAATCCGATATCGAAATTGCCCGCGCCGCCAAGAAAAGACCGATCCTGGAGATCGGTGAGAAGCTCGGCATTCCGCCCGAGCACCTGCTGCCCTACGGCCATGACAAGGCGAAGATCAGTGCCGAATTCATCGCCGCGCAGAAAGGCAGGAAGAACGGCAAGCTGATCCTCGTCACCGCGATCAACCCGACGCCGGCAGGCGAGGGCAAGACGACGACGACGGTCGGCCTCGGCGACGGCCTCAATCGCATCGGCAGGAAGGCGATCACCTGTATCCGCGAAGCCTCGCTCGGGCCCTGCTTCGGCGTGAAGGGCGGGGCGGCCGGCGGCGGCTATGCGCAGGTCGTGCCGATGGAGGACATGAACCTTCACTTCACCGGCGATTTCCACGCCATCACCTCGGCGCACAACCTGCTTTCCGCGCTTATCGACAATCATATCTACTGGGGCAACGAGCAGAACATCGACATCCGCCGCATCGCCTGGCGGCGCGTCATGGACATGAACGACCGCGCGCTGCGCCACATCGTCGCCTCGCTTGGCGGCGTCGCCAACGGCTATCCGCGCGAAACGGGTTTCGATATCACGGTCGCCTCGGAGGTCATGGCGATCCTCTGCCTTGCGACCGACCTGAAGGACCTCGAAAAGCGCCTCGGCAGCATCATCGTCGGCTATCGCCGCGACAAGTCGCCGGTCTTCGCCCGCGACATCAAGGCGGACGGCGCGATGACCGTGCTTTTGAAGGACGCCATGCAGCCGAACCTCGTGCAGACGCTGGAGAACAATCCCGCCTTCGTGCATGGCGGTCCCTTTGCCAACATCGCGCATGGCTGCAACTCGGTCGTCGCCACCACGACGGCGCTGAGGCTTGCCGACTATGTGGTGACGGAGGCCGGCTTCGGCGCCGATCTCGGTGCGGAGAAGTTCTTCGACATCAAGTGCCGCAAGGCCGGGCTCAAGCCGGATGCGGCGGTCATCGTCGCCACCGTGCGCGCCATGAAGATGAACGGCGGGGTGAAGAAG
Organism: Shinella sp. WSC3-e; assembly: GCF_945994535.1. Lineage (NCBI taxonomy): Bacteria > Pseudomonadati > Pseudomonadota > Alphaproteobacteria > Hyphomicrobiales > Rhizobiaceae > Shinella > Shinella sp. WSC3-e. The sequence goes on along the minus strand of NZ_OZ000530.1, from coordinate 2,457,407 downwards.
GACGATCTCGGCCGGGAGAATATCGACGCGGTCAAGAAGGGCTGCGCCAACCTCGGCCGCCATGTGCAGAACGTCAAGAAGTTCGGCGTGCCCGTCGTGGTCGCCATCAACCATTTCATTTCGGACACGGATGCGGAAATCCAGGCGGTGAAGGACTATGTCGCGACGCTCGGGGCCGAGGCGATCCTCTGCCGTCACTGGGCGCTCGGCTCGGCCGGCATCGAGGACCTGGCACGCAAGGTGGTGGAACTTGCCGAATCCGGCCTGTCGCAGTTCTCGCCGCTCTATCCGGACGAGATGCCGCTCTTCCAGAAGATCGAGACCATCGCCAAGGATATCTATCACGCCGGCGAGGTGATCGCGGACAAGTCGGTGCGCGACCAGCTGCGCATCTGGGAGGAGCAGGGCTACGGCAACCTGCCGGTCTGCATGGCCAAGACGCAATATTCCTTCTCGACCGATCCGAACCTGCGCGGCGCGCCCTCCGGCCATACGGTGCCGGTGCGCGAGGTGCGCCTCTCGGCCGGCGCCGGCTTCGTCGTCGTCATCACCGGCGAGATCATGACCATGCCCGGCCTGCCGAAGGTGCCGTCGTCGGAGAAGATCTTCCTCAACGAGGAGGGGTTCATCGAGGGGTTGTTCTGAGGCGAGGCAAGACCCTTTCGGGCGCTTGGTCGCTTCGTCGTATCGGGCCTTGGACACCCAAGCCGCGCCTTCTCCTTCGTCATCCTCGGGCTTGACCCGCGGATCCACCCGTCCAATCCAGGGCGTGCCGTGTGACATGGATCCTCGGGTCAAGCCCGAGGATGACGGTGGTGGTTGGGGGGAGGTTTTTAACAACGAGGTCCGAGGAACAGTACGCCGCTCGGCCCGTTCAGGTCCGGCCGAGATAATCCAGCTTGCCGACGGGAACGCCGTTGTGGCGCAGGATCGCGTAGGCGGTGGTCAGGTGGAAATAGAAGTTCGGCAGGGCGAAGGTGAGGAGATAGTCCTTGCCGGCATAGCTCGTCTCGCCGCCGCGCGTCTTCACCACGACGGTGCGTTCCGCCGCGCCCTTAAAGGCGGATTCCGGCACGGTGGCAAGATAGGACACGGTGTTCGCGATACGGACGCGCAGGTCGGCGAGCGTCGTCTCGTCGTCGGCAAAGCTTGGCGCCTCCGTGCCGGTCAGGCGGGCGGCCGCACCCTTGGCGGTGTCGCTCATGCGCTGGATCTGGCCGGCGAGCGGCAGCATGTCCGGCGCAAGGCGGGCGTTGACCAGGATCTCCGGCTTGATCTTCCTTTCCTCGGCGAAGGCCTCGGCCTTGTCGAGCAGCTTGGAAAGCACGGCGAAACCGCGCTGGAAGGCGGGGATGGAGAGGTCGTAGGGGGTGATGGACATGGCGGGAACCTTGTTGGGCGGGAATGGCGGATGGCCACAAATGGCCATGCCTGACATAGGCGCTGCCGCCCGGCCTTTTCAGGAGCGGGGCGAAATATAATCGCATCTACCAGCAATAGCGGTAGCCGCCGCGCCGCTCCTTCACGTCGAGATGCAGGTGGTTCTGGTGCGCGGCGTCGCTGCCGGGGTCGAGCACCGTGGTGAAGTAGAGGCACGCCGCCTCCGTGATCGCGCGCTGGAAGGCGCCTTCCAGCGTCGGCTCCTTGTCCGCCGGGCGGATCGTGACGGTCTTGCCGCTCTTCAGCGCAAAGCCGGCAATGTCGACGGCATTGCCGAAGGCATGCTCGGAAATCCTGCCCTCGTCCGCACCATTGCGGTTGCGGCAGACATAGGCCGAGGCCTGGGAGAGCACGGTGATGGCCTCGCCCGGCATGGCGGCCTCAAGGGACGGTTTCACCGATCCCTCCATCCAGCGGGCAAGCTGCAGCGCGGTCTCGCAGCGGATCGTCGCCGCGGGCTCGACCTTGATGCCGCCCGGCAGGCCCTCGAGCAGGACGGGCCTGTCGATGCCGCAGGCCTTGCCGTCGTCGACGGCGGGTGCCTCCTCGAAAAGGGCGCCGATGGCCTTCAGCGCCACCCGGCAGGCAGCCTCCTGCCCGTCGTCCTCCCGGGGGCGTTCCTTTGCTTTCTCCGCATCGTCCTTCATCTTCTGCCCGGATTCGATCGTTTCCGGCGGCGCCTTTCCGGCATCGTCGCCGGCCGTCTGCTCCGGCCGTGTGACGGGAAGTGGGCCTTCCTCCGGCAGGTCGGCAGCGCCGGCCAGGATGAGGGCGGCGGCGAAGAGGGCCAGGACAATCCCAGCGAAAATGCGCAGCGGTTTTGCATGAAAACCGGGAGCGGGCCTGTTTCCACGGGGCGAAGGAACGCGGAAGCGGTCTGGGCGAGGCAGCGTGGCGATGGTTCCGTCTCCCGGCTGACAAGATCAGCGAGGAAACGCCGGAAAACCGATTTGGTTGCCGGTTGAGCGGTCAGATGCCCGCGCCGTGGGTGATTTCCATTGCCGGCGGACAGCGGCCGGCGCAGTCGTTTATGATCGTGCGCACGCGCTGGATGAGATGGATGCTGTCGCCGCTGTCATTGTCCTCGATGATGTCGAGGAAGAAACGCACCATGGTGCAGGCTTCGGCGGCATCGCGCGGGTCGTGCCGATAGATGGTGTCGAAGGCGCGGGCGATCCTGCCGTCCAGTCCCTTGAACTCCGGCGTTTCATAATCCGCGATCGTTTCCGCGAGCAGGACCTGCATTTCGCGGAACTGTTCCACCATGATGGAGACCATGGGTTTCATGCCTTGATGTCGATGTCTGGGGCGCTGCCATTAGCATGCGCTCACAAAAGGAGCAAACTTCCGAACATGGCGAAAATTCGCCATATTGACAGATTGTTTCACCGTGCCGTTTCCTCGCGCAGCAAGCGCAACGGCCGGTGATGCGGAGGCGCAACATCCGGAAAGCGGTATCGGGGCGATCGCAATCGGTCTTGCGCACGCCCGCACTTCACGCTAACACTCCGCTCATGGAAAAGATGATCATCATCGCTGGCTGGTGGTGGGCTCGCTGAGGCGGCCTTGACCAGTCATGCGTGATTGAGACGACAAGCCGCCCGAAACCTTCGAGGCGGCTTTTTCTTTTGGGCCGTCTTGAGCGAAGCGGGCCTGAAACGGAGCTGGGGAATGGCCACGAAAATCCTGGAAGACGGCGCCGAAGCCTACGAGACGAAGGGCGGGGTGACCGTCACGCGCCGCCGCCGCGCCGCCGATTATGCGCATGCGATTTCCGCCTATGTCGACAAGCTCGACGAACGGCGCGGGGCGGTCTTCTCGTCGAACTACGAATATCCCGGCCGCTATACCCGTTGGGACACCGCCGTCGTCGATTCGCCGCTCGCCATTTCCTCCTTCGGCCGCGCCGTCTGGATCGAGGCCTATAATGCCCGCGGCACGGTGCTGCTTTCCCTCATCGCCGACCGCCTGGCGGACGTGCCGGAACTCGCGCTCGGCGCCCGCACGGAAAACCGTCTCGATCTCGAGGTGAAGCTGCCCGACCGGGTCTTCACCGAGGAAGAGCGCTCCAAGATGCCGACGGTCTTTACGGTGCTGCGCGCCGTCACCGACCTCTTTCATTCGGACCAGGATGCCAGCCTCGGCCTCTACGGCGCCTTCGGCTACGACCTTGCCTTCCAGTTCGATGCGATCGACCTGAAGCTGACGCGGCCGGACGACCAGCGCGACATGGTGCTGTTCCTGCCGGACGAGATCCTCGTCGTCGACCACTATGCCGCCAAGGCCTGGATCGACCGCTACGATTTCGCCAAGGACGGGCTTTCGACGGAGGGCAAGGGCGAGGCGATCGCGCCGGAGCCGTTCCAGACCGTCGACGTGATCCCGCCGCATGGCGACCATCGTCCCGGCGAATATGCCGAGCTGGTGGTCAAGGCCAAGGAGAGTTTTCGCCGCGGCGACCTCTTCGAGGTGGTGCCCGGCCAGAAGTTCTTCGAGCGCTGCGAGAGCAAGCCGTCGGAAATCTCCCGCCGCCTCAAGGCGATCAACCCGTCGCCCTATTCCTTCTTCATCAATCTCGGCAACCAAGAATATCTCGTCGGCGCCTCGCCGGAAATGTTCGTGCGCGTCTCCGGCCGGCGCATCGAGACCTGCCCGATCTCCGGCACGATCAAGCGGGGCGACGATCCGATCGCCGATTCGGAACAGATCCTGAAGCTGCTGAATTCCAAGAAGGACGAATCCGAGCTCACGATGTGCTCGGATGTCGACCGCAACGACAAGAGCCGCGTCTGCGAGCCGGGGTCGGTCAAGGTCATCGGCCGCCGGCAGATCGAGATGTATTCGCGCCTCATCCACACGGTCGACCATATCGAGGGGCGCCTGCGCGACGACATGGACGCCTTCGACGGCTTCCTCTCGCATGCCTGGGCCGTCACCGTCACCGGCGCGCCGAAACTCTGGGCGATGCGCTTCATCGAGGCGCATGAGAAGAGCCCGCGCGCATGGTATGGTGGGGCGATCGGCATGGTCGGCTTCAATGGCGACATGAACACGGGCCTCACGCTGCGCACCATCCGCATCAAGGACGGTATCGCGGAGGTGCGCGCCGGGGCGACGCTGCTCTATGATTCCAATCCGCAGGAAGAAGAAGCCGAAACAGAACTGAAGGCCTCCGCCATGATCGCAGCCATCCGCGACGCCAAGTCCGGCAACTCCGCCAAGGTGCAGCGCGACGTCGCGGCCGTGGGCGCGGGCGTGAACATCCTGCTCGTCGACCACGAGGACAGTTTCGTCCACACGCTCGCCAACTATTTCCGCCAGACGGGCGCGAATGTGACGACCGTGCGCACGCCGGTTCCCGAAGAGGTGTTCGACCGCATCAAGCCGGATCTCGTCGTGCTCTCGCCCGGCCCGGGCAGCCCGAAGGATTTCGACTGCAAGGCGACGATCAAGAAGGCGCGGGCGCGCAGCCTGCCGATCTTCGGCGTCTGCCTCGGCCTGCAGGCGCTCGCCGAGGCTTATGGCGGGGAACTGCGCCAGCTTGCCATTCCCATGCACGGCAAGCCTTCGCGCATCCGCGTGCTGGAGCCGGGCGTCGTCTTCTCCGGCCTTGGCCGCGAGGTGACGGTCGGGCGCTACCACTCGATCTTCGCCGACCCCGCCACGCTGCCGCGCGATTTCATCATCACGGCGGAGAGCGAGGACGGCACGATCATGGGCATCGAGCATGCCAGCGAGCCGGTCGCCGCCGTGCAGTTCCATCCCGAATCGATCATGACGCTCGGCCAGGACGCCGGCATACGGATGATCGAGAACGTGGTCGCCCACCTTTCCAAGAAAGCGAAGATAAAGGCCGCCTGAGGCTTTGACAAAACGGCCGAACTGGCCGATACCGACGCCAAGAGAAAACCGCGTGCACGTCCCCGTGCGCGCGGTTTTGCGTTGATGGACCAGGCTTTTTGCAACTCGGTTGCATGCGCATGGAGAATGGCATGGAAAATTCGGATCGGGTCAAGCGGCTGGCGCTCTGGGGCATTCCGCTCTCGCTTTTCGTGATGGGGCTGAAGCTCATCGCCTGGTGGGTGACGGGCTCCGTGGCGCTCCTCTCCGACGGGCTGGAATCGAGCGTCAACGTGGTCGCCGCCATCGTCGCCTTCGCGGCGATCACCTATGCGGCAAAACCCGCGGACAAGACGCATCCCTTCGGCCACCACAAGGCGGAATATCTCTCGGCGGTCCTGGAGGGCGTGCTGATCGTGGTCGCGGCGCTGCTGATCGTCGCGGAGGCGGCGCCGGCGGTGCTTGCGCCCGCGCCGATGGAGGCGCCGGCACTGGGTCTTGCCATCAACTTCCTTGCGGGCGTCATCAACGCGGCCTGGGCCTTCACGCTCATTCGCGCGGGAAAACGCTATCGCTCGCCGGCGCTGTCGGCGGATGGGCAGCATATCCTGTCGGATGTGGTCACGTCGGCGGGCGTGCTCGTCGGCCTCCTTCTCGCCATCGCCACCGGCTATGCGGTGCTCGATCCGCTGCTTGCGGTGCTCGTCGCGCTCAACATCCTCTACCAGGGCTGGAGGGTCATCGCCCATTCGGTCGATGGCCTGATGGATCATGCGGTCGAGCCGGAGGAGGCCGAGGCCATCCAGGCGGCGATCGCCGCGCATGGCGCGGGCTCCCTCGGCGTTCACGACCTGAAGACGCGCAGGGCAGGGGCGGCGACCTTCGTCGACTTCCATCTCGTCGTGCCGGCGCGAATGCCCGTGGGCGAGGCGCATGACATCTGCGACCGGCTCGAGGATGCCATCCGTGCCGTGCAGCCCGGCGCGCAGATCGCCATCCACGTCGAGCCGGAGACGGAAAAGGCGCATGGAATCAAGGTGAAGATCGAAGAGGTTCACAATGAGCAAGACTGACGTATCGGGACTGTCGCAGCTCGGCCAGGCGGTCGACCTGCCGTCCAACCCGGAGACTGCCGTTCTGGAGAAGGTGCCGAGCAACCATGGAGGCACGGATTTCGTCGTGCGCTTCACGGCGCCGGAATTTACCTCGCTCTGCCCGATGACCGGCCAGCCGGATTTCGCGCATATCGTCATCGACTACATCCCGGACGGCTGGCTGGTCGAATCGAAATCGCTGAAGCTCTACCTGCACTCCTTCCGCAACCACGGTGCCTTCCACGAGGACTGCACCATCGACATCGCCAAGCGGCTCGTCGGGCTGCTGGAGCCGAAATGGCTGCGCATCGGCGCCTACTGGTATCCGCGCGGCGGCATTCCGATCGATGTGTTCTGGCAGACGGGCGATGCACCGAAGGGCGTGTGGATCCCCGAGCAGGGCGTGCAGCCCTATCGCGGGCGGGGGTGAAGGCGGCGGTTCTTCCGCCGCCCCCGGATGTCAGCCGAAGGCGAGCACGAGGCCGGCGAGCGCCGTGACGGCCCCGAGGATGCGCGCCGCTGCGCCGCCGCCCGAAAGGCGCGCGATGCCGAGGCCAAGGCCGATGCCGGCGACGTGCAGCAGCGCCGTCGCGACGACGAAGCCGGCGCCGAATTCGAGGGCGCCGGCGCTGCCGAGCTCGCCGCCATGGGCATGGCCGTGGAAGAGCGCGAAGACGGCGACGATCGCGGCCGAGGCCGCCGTGTCGAGTTTCACCGCCATGGCCACGAGCAGGCCGAGGGCGACGACCGAGGCGAGGATCGCCGGCTCGACGAAGGGCAGATCGAAGCCCGCAAGCGCAAGGCCGAAGCCGATCGCCATGGTGGCGACGAAGGCGGCCGGCACACCCCAGAGCGCCTTGCCGCCGATCTGCGCCGCCCAGAGGCCGACGGCGACCATGACGAGGATATGGTCGAGGCCGAAGAGCGGATGCGAGAACCCGGCCATGAAGGAGCCGTGCTCGTCCGGATTGAGGTGGGCGAAGGCCGGTGCGGCCGTGGCGGCGAGCGCGGCCAGCGCCAGCGGGATGCGTCTGATCATGATGTCCCCTGTTCCGCCGGCCTTGGGGAGCAGCCGGCGCCTTTGTCGATAAGGCCGGCATCGTAGGAGCGGTGCCGGCGCCAAGTCCATACGCAAAGTGCGCAACGCGCCGGGCGCATTTACCCTGTTTTCCGGTGGCGCGGCGAGGCTCTATCGCCCCTTATCGGTTTTGTTGCATTGTCTTGGCCAGTGAGTCGCATTATCTGACAGCGACAGGACTATTGACGAGCAATCCGGAGACTTTGGATGAGCGACGAAGACGACAAGAAGACGGAACTGCCCCTGGGCAAGGAAACGGAGGCGAATCTTTTCAAGTCGCGTTCGATCTTCATCTACGGGCCGATCAACCAGGAACTGGCGCAGAAGGTCTGCTCGCAGCTCGTGGCGCTCGCCGCCGCCAGCGACGAGGACATCCGCATCTACGTGAATTCGCCGGGCGGCCATGTCGAATCGGGCGATTCGATCCACGACATGATCAAGTTCATCAAGCCGAAGGTCTGGATGATCGGCACGGGCTGGGTCGCCTCGGCCGGTGCGCTGATCTATGTCGCCGCGCCGAAGGAACAGCGCCTTTGCCTGCCGAACACCCGCTTCCTCCTGCACCAACCGTCGGGCGGCACCCGTGGCATGGCGTCGGACATCGAGATCCAGGCCCGCGAGATCATCAAGATGAACGAGCGCCTGAACAAGATCTTCGCCGACGCCACCGGCCAGCCGATCGAGAAGATCGCCAAGGACACGGACCGTGACTACTGGCTCTCGGCCGAGGAAGCCAAGGGCTACGGCCTCGTTTCGCGCATCGTGACCTCGCAGGCGGATATCTGAGGTTTTCCAGCCGCTTGCCCCACCCTCTCCGTCATCCTCGGGCCTGACCCGAGGATCCACAAGGCGGGTGTGGTGTGGATGCTCGGGTCAGGCCCGAGCATGACGAAAGAGAGGTTTGCGGACCTCGCAGAAAAGCGAAGCCCTCCCGTTGCGGAGGGCTTTTTCTTTGGAGGTGCTTGCGCTTTCTCCCGCCCGCCGGTATAGACGCCTCATGTTGAAGACCAGCGCACAGATCATCGAACGAGTTTCCCGCGGCAGCGCAGCTGTCCGCGAGCGTTCGCGCGGCTTCTCCTCGCTTCTTCTTCTCGGCCTTACGCGCGGTTGCCGGGTTCGCTGAGGAGCGCCCGGCGGCCGAAAAGCCCGTCCGGCGATAGCTCCTCGTTTCACCCCTACGCATGAATTCCGGTGCATTCGCCCTCGTTAGGCGCTATGACGCATTTCGCGAATGCCGGGACGACGAAGAGACGAAGACGATGATTTTGAAGACCCATTCCCCCAAGCAGGGCATGCCCGAGGCGCCCGTCAAGTACCAGGCCTATCCGACGATCAACATTGCGGACCGGACCTGGCCCAGCAAGACGATCACCAAGGCGCCGATCTGGTGTTCGGTGGACCTGCGCGACGGCAACCAGTCGCTGATCAACCCGATGGGCCACGACCGCAAGGCCCGCATGTTCCAGCTGCTGCTCGACATGGGGTTCAAGGAAATCGAGATCGGTTTTCCCTCCGCCTCGCAGACCGACTTCGACTTCGCCCGCTGGTGCGTCGAGGAGGGCAACGTGCCGCAGGACGTGTCCCTGCAGGTGCTGGTGCAGTGCCGGCCGGAGCTGATCACCCGCACCTTCGAGGCCCTGGAAGGTGCGCACAAGCCGATCATCCACTTCTATAACTCCACCAGCGAATTGCAGCGCCGCGTGGTGTTCGGCAAGGACGTCGCCGGCATCAAGCAGATCGCCACCGATGCCGCCAAGATGATCACCGACATGGCCGCCAAGGCCGGCGGCGGCTACCGTTTCGAATATTCGCCGGAGAGCTTCACCGGCACCGAGCTGGAAGTGGCGCTGGAGATCTGCAACGCGGTCGTCGAGATCGTCAGGCCGACGGCGGACAACAAGCTGATCCTCAACCTGCCGTCCACCGTCGAGATGGCGACGCCAAACATCTATGCCGACCAGATCGAATGGATGTGCCGCAACATCGACAACCGCGAGAACGTCATCATCTCGCTGCACCCGCACAATGACCGCGGCACCGGCATCGCCGCCACGGAACTGGCGCTGATGGCCGGCGCGGACCGCGTCGAGGGCACGCTGTTCGGCAATGGCGAGCGCACGGGCAATGTCGACGTCGTGACGCTGGCCTTGAACATGTACACGCAGGGCGTCGATCCCAAGCTCGACTGCTCCGACATCGAGCGCATCAAGGCGGTCTACGAATATTCCAACGAGATGGCCATTCCCGAGCGCCACCCCTATGTCGGCGAACTGGTCTATACCGCCTTCTCCGGCTCGCACCAGGACGCCATCAACAAGGGCATGAAGGCCATCAGGCAAGCCAACAAGCCGATCTGGGAAGTGCCCTACCTGCCGATCGACCCGCAGGACGTCGGCCGCTCCTACGAGGCGATCATCCGCATCAACTCGCAGTCCGGCAAGGGCGGCATCGCCTATATCCTGCAGGAGGACTACGGCATCAACCTGCCGCGGAGCCTCCAGGTGGAGTTCCGCGAGGAGATCCAGCGCATCACCGACGAAGAGGGCGTGGAGCTGCCGTCGAAGCGCATCCATGAAAGCTTCATGCAGCGCTACGTCACGCAGCCCGGAACGCGCCTGCGCTTCGTCGACCACCACACCTATCCGGACGACGCAGGCCAGAAGGGCACGCGCATCGTTGCCGCCGAGATCACCGATGGCGGCGAGATGAAGCGCATCGAAGGCAAGGGGACCGGTCCGATCGACGGCTTCATCAATGCCCTGTCGATCTATCTCGGCATCCCGATGTCGGTGGCGGACTATTCCGAGCACTCGCTCCAGCACGGCTCCAACGCGGCGGCCATCGCCTATGTGGAAGTCGAGCATCCGGGCGGCAAGCTGTTCGGCGTCGGCATCAACACGAACATCGTGACGGCCTCGCTCGAAGCCATCGTCTCGGCCGCCAACCGCGTGCTCGCCGTCCGCGGCTGAGCCGCGACGATCCCGGAACAGAAAAAGCCCGGCAGCGATGCTGTCGGGCTTTTGGGTGTCCGTGATCTGCGGCGCCTGTTGCGCGGATGCTCAGATCGTCGAGGAAACCGTCTCGGCGATGCGCTCGAGGGCCGGATCGGCAGAGGGGCCGACCACGACATAGGACGCGCTGCCCTTCTGCCAGGAGACGAGGCCGATATCGTTGCGCATGCTTTCGGCAAGGGCCGTGACGGTTTCGACCGGATCGCTCTGGACGAAACAGATGGCGAAGACCTCGTTCTGCGCATTGCGATAGAGAAGCTGGGCGGCCGGCTTGCCGCCGGCGACCAGCAGGCGCGCGCCCTCGAAGGTCAGGTTCTGGTCGGAAAGGTCGGGCAGCGTGAAGGGCACGCCCGTGCTGGCCGTCAGCCATTCGACGATATGCTCCTTCTCGCTTGCCGGCACTTCCACGAGATGGCGTGTCTGGCGGGCATAGATGCGATGGTAGTCGGCAATATCATCCAGCCAGGTGCGGGCAGGAGCGAACTGGTTGGAGGCGAGCCGGGACACGCCGTGCTGCCGTTCGCCGACGAGATAGCCGGCGGCGCCGCCGGCAAGGAACAATACGAGCGAGGCGGCGAGTGCCTTCGGCCAGAAGGCCGAGGGACGGCGCGGGGCGGCAGCGGCGACCGGAATGGCGGCGAAACCTGCCGGCGACGGCTCGTCGTCCTTCTTGCCGGCCTCCTTGATGTTGCGTACCAGATCGAGCGGGATCGGCTCCTGCAGCAGCTTGTCGAAGGCGCGGGCGCCGAACTCGCTGCCGAGCTTCAGCTTCTCGAAGACCATGCGCGCATCGTCGTTCTCGGCGAGGATCGCGTTGATCTCGTCCATTTCCGCTTCCGGCAGCTGGCCGTCGAGATAGGCCGACAGGCGGACTTCGAGCGGAAGACCCTGTGTGCTCTCCACCATCAGGCCCTCCTTTCCATCTGTTCGGAGATCATGGCCGCAAGGCGGATGCGGGCGGCCGAGAGCCGGCTCATCACGGTGCCGATCGGTATGCCCAGAATATCCGCCGCCTCCCGATAGCTGTGGCCTTCGACATTGACGAGGAGAAAGACGCTCGAAAGACCTTCCGGCATGGTCATGATCAACTTGTGCAACTGCTTGGCATAGACCGCCTTGTCGGCTGACGCTTCGATATGCAGGCTATCCTGCTCGGCGACATCTACCGTGCCGGACCCTGTGCGGACCTTTCGCTTGCGGATCTCGTCCACCCAGAGATTGCGCGTCATGGCATAAACCCAGCTTTCCAGCCGGCCTTCCCCGTTCCACAGATGGCTCCGCGTGATGGCCCTTTCGCATGCCTCCTGTACGAGGTCGTCGGCATCGCTGCCGTTGCGCGTCAGCGTCATGGCGAAACGGCGCAACTTTGGCAGCAAATTGACCAGTTCTCGCCGGAACTCATTCGATTCTGCCGTCGGACGCATTGCTTTTCCAAGGAAACGTTCGGGATCAAAACTCTATTCGCTGCCGGGCGGGCGGCGACCGTCTGATATGAAACATTCTTCCTAGTGTCTGCAAGCATGAACGGCATCCGGGAGCGCAGTTTCCCGCGTTCCCTCCAAGATTGATCCCCTGTTGGCCCGCGCCGTGCCGTTTTGGCACGGCGTCGCCAACCATGTGTCAGTAAGTGGTGCGCTCGCCGCCGAGCGACTGAAGCAGCGCACGGTAGGCCCAGGTATTCTCGCCGCCGCGGTCGCGGATCTCGACGAGCTGGACGCGGGCGCCTTCGACATCGCCCTGTTCGAGCAGGGCCTGGCCCATATAGGAGCGGGCGAGGATGTAGTTCTCGTCCTTCTGCAGCGCCCGCTCGTAGTAGGTCATGCCCAGCGCCATGTCGCCGAGCTTGCGGGTGTTGTAGCCCATATAGTTGAGGATGCGCGGGTCCTCCTGGTCATAGGCCGCGCGCAGCGCCCGCAGCGCGTTCTCATGCTGGCCCGCATAGGCGAATTCGCGCGCCGCCTCGTAGAGCTTGTCGTCGATCGTGCGCTCGGTCTTCTTCTGTTCTTCCTCCTTGGCCTCGTCCTCGGGCGCCGTGCCCTCGGCCGGCTTCAGGTCCTCCGGCGCGACGCATTCCTTCTTCTCGTCGTTCCAGATCTTGCCGTCGGTGCAGGTCGTCGTCGTCTCGGTCGCGACCGGTGGCGTCGTCGTGTCGGAATCGGCGGCACGCGCGGCCGAAAGCGCCGTCAGCGAGACGGCGGCGCAGAATGAAAGCAGCATGGTGTGGCGGAGCATGGTCATGGGTTCCCTCTCGATCGTTCGCCTGCCTGGCGCTGGCCGTCCGGGAGCGGGCCGGCCCTCTGGTGACCCTGGAGGGCGGGCCGCTCTAAGAAGATGATACGGGCGAAGGAGGGGTTTTATTCGCGCTTTTCAGAACCGCGTGGTTTCCGCGAGAGACAGGGCCAGGCCGTCCTGCGTCAGGGCGTATCGCTCGCGCATCACGTTCCAGTTCCCCGGCGCGCCGGAGATCGAGAACAGGTTGTAGCCGGCGGGCGGCTTGTGGCCGCCCGGCCCCTGCGAGGCGGAGGCGATGCCGACGACCGGGATCTGCTTTGCCTGTCCGGGCAGCCAGTGCACGGTGTTGAGGTGGGTGTGGCCGTGCAGCACGAGATCCGCCCCGCCGGTCGAGACGGTCGCGGCGAAGCGGCGGATGCCGATCATGCGCTTGTGGAACGAGGTCGCGCCGCGAATCGGCGGATGATGGATCAGCACGACGCGGAAGAGGCCGGCCTCCTCGGCTGCCCGCAGGAGATTGACGGTCTCGCGGGCCTGGCGGCTGCCGAAATAGCCGGATGCGGCAAAGGGCGGCGTCGCGACCGCCGTCGAGCAGCCGATGATCGCCACCTGGTCGCGCACCCGCATATAGGGAAAGACGTGGAAGTCGTCATGCCATTCGGCCGGCCCGTTGTCGCCGCGCATGTAGGGATACCAGGCCCTGGTCGATTTTTCGTAGGCGCCCGGCACATAGGCGTCGTGGTTGCCCGGAACCACCGAGACGTTTTCCGGCGTGCCCGCCTCTGCCAGCCAGTGCTTGACGGCCGCGATTTCCAGCGAAGAGGCGAGGTTCACGAGGTCACCGGTGATCGCCAGATGATCCGGATCGCGCCGCTCGATATCGTCGAGCACGATGTCCAGCGTGTTGGCGAAGAGGTGCCGGCGGCGGTTGCGATGCCAGTTGACGAAGCCGGTGATGCGTTTGGAAAAAAGCTCCAGGAAGGTGAGGGCGGGGAGCGGGCCGAGATGGACGTCCGATATATGGGCAAGTCTGAACATATCCTTCCTTAGAGCATAAGATGCGCAAGGGGAACGCAAGGCGTGGATATTCCCTGGGCTTTGGCGCGGTGAGACTTGATTTGGCCGAACGCTTCCGGCGAAGTGCCGCCATGGACCAGCACAAGCCCGCCGCCCCGCCGACCCGCAGCCGCCTCACGCGGCTCGCGACGCGCGTGCTGCACGGCTATTTCGCGCTTTCGCGCGGCATGACGATGGGCGTGCGCGCCGCCTGTTTCGACGAGGCCGGCCGCCTCTTCCTCGTGCGCCACAGCTACGTGCCCGGCTGGCACCTGCCGGGCGGCGGCATCGAGCGCGGCGAGACGGCGCTGGAGGCGCTGGCCAAGGAGATGCGGGAGGAGGGTAACCTCGTCCTGGGGGCGCCGCCGCGGCTCCTGCACGTCTATTTCAACCGGCAGACCAGCAGGCGCGACCATGTCCTCCTCTATCGCTGCGAGGGCGTCACCCAGTCGGCGCCGCGCCTGAAGGACCGGGAGATCGTCGAGGCCGGCTTCTTCGCGCTCGACGCGCTGCCGGCCGACACGACCGCCGCCACCCGAAGGCGGCTGGAGGAGCTTGCCGGCCGGGCACCGTTTTCGGACGTCTGGTAGGTTCAGGCCGCTTTCAGCCGATCCCGGCCATGCGGCACGGTCAGGTCGAGCTCCGGGCCGACCGGCACGATGCCCGTCGGGTTGATGGTCGTGTGGCTGCGGTAATAATGCTCCTTGATGTGGCGCATGTTCACCGTGCCGGCGACGCCCGGCACCTGGTACAGGTCGCGCAGGTAGCCGGAAAGGTTCGGATAGTCGGCGATGCGGCGGATATTGCACTTGAAGTGGCCGACATAGACCGGATCGAAACGCACCAGCGTGGTGAAGAGCCGCCAGTCGGCCTCCGTCAGGCGGCCGCCGGTGAGATAGCGCCTCTTCGAAAGCCGTTCTTCGAGCTGGTCCAGCATCTCGAAGAGCCTTTGCACGGCGGCCTCGTAGGCCTCCTGCGTCGTCGCGAAGCCGGCCTTGTAGACGCCGTTGTTGACGCTGTCGTAGATCGCCTCGTTGAGGGCGTCGATCTCGGCGCGCAGCGGCTCGGGATAGTAGTCGTCGCGCGAGCCGGTGAGGCCGTCGAAGGCGGAATTGAACATGCGGATGATCTCGGCCGATTCGTTCGAGACCAGCCGGTTCTGCTTCTTGTCCCACAGGACGGGCACGGTGACGCGGCCGGAATAGTGCGGATCGGCCTTCTGGTAGATTTCGTGGAGCGCGGCGGCGCCGAACAGCGGATCGAGCGTGCCGCCGTTCTCGCCCTTGAATTCCCAGCCCTTCGACAGCATCAGCGGATCGACGACGGAGACGGTGATCAGGTCCTCCAGCCTCTTCAGCCTGCGGAAGATCAGCGTGCGATGCGCCCAGGGACAGGCATAGGAGACATAGAGGTGGTAGCGCCCCGCCTCCGCGGCAAAGCCGCCTTCGCCCGAAGGCCCCGGGGCGCCATCCGGCGTGATCCAGTTGCGGAACTGCGAGGCGGCGCGCTTGAAATGGCCCTTCGTCGATTTCGTGTCATACCAGACGTCATGCCAGACGCCGTCCACGAGCATGCCCATGATGGTCTCCTTCTGCGGCCTTCGCGGCCAAAACGTACGGCCATAGTGAGCGTATGGGCCGGACGTGGATAGGTGCATTTTGATGAACAGTGCGTTTTGCTCTTTGACAGACACGAAATTTCTGCTATCCGCGCAGACCAGCACCGGCGCTCACGCTGGCAGGGAAGACGAAACGCGCATGTTCTACACCGGAACCCCACGACGACGCTGATGCTCCTGCTGCGCCCCCTGGCGGCGGCGCGATCCCCCGCATCCCTCGTTTCGTCTCCGGTTCCCCGATCCATGAACATGCTCAAGCACGACCTCGTCTACCTGACGGAAGATGCCTCCCACGACGCGGCCATCGAACATATCAACGAAGAAGCCTTCGGCCCCGGCCGGCATGTCCGCGCGGCTGCGCGCATCCGCGAGCAGGGGCCGCACGACCTGTCGCTGTCCTTCATCTGTACCGATGACGGCGAGACGATCGCCTCGGTGCGCATGACGCCGGTCCTGGCGGGCGGCGTGAAGGGACATCTTCTCGGCCCGCTCGCCGTCAGGCCCTCGCACAAGAACCGGGGCATCGGCCGGGAGCTCCTGCGCATCGCCTGCGCCGCCGCAAAACGCAAGGGCTCGGAAGCCGTCGTGCTCGTCGGCGATCCGCCCTATTACGGCCCGCTCGGCTTCGAGAAGGTCGCCTGGAACGCGCTGACCTTTCCCGGCCCCGTCGATCCCGCCCGCGTGCTGGTCATGCCCTTTGCGGTCGATACGCATGAGCGGCTGAAGGGGGTGATTGCGTGGCGGTGTGACGAGGGGACTGCTGCCGGCATTTAAGAAGCGCCCCTCATCCGGCTGCCGGCACCTTCTCCCCGCAAGCGGGGAGAAGGAGAGGCTTGGCAACGTCTCCTGTCCATCGAGCTACCCTTTTCAGGAAAGCGGCGCGGCATTTTCCTTCTCCCCGCTTGCGGGGAGAAGGTGCCGGCAGTCGGATGAGGGGCTTTCTCAGTCCTTCAACTCCATGAAGCGGATGTGGTTGTTGAACGGGTCCGTCACCGTCACCTCCAACCGCGAACCCTCGTCCTCCAGCCCCGGCTTCATGTAGCGGTAGTCCTTGCCGATCAGTTCCTTCTGGAAGGCGCGGATGCCCTTCATGTAGACGACCATGTTGCCGCCGGGCGTCGCATCGCCCGCATGTTCGGAAAGGTGCAGCCTGAGGCCGCCGCGCGAGACCTGCGTATAGAGCGGAAAGTTCTCGCCGTAGCGATGCTCCCAATCGACGGTAAAGCCGAGGAAGCCGAGATAGAATTCGTGCGCCTTCGGCACATCGAAGATGCGCACGATCGGCACCGCCTGCTCGAATTCGATACCGTTCGCCGGCTTGGCCTCGATCCTGGCGGACAGGATATTCCATGTCTCGACGCCGAACTGGCGGGCGACGATTTCGAGGGCTTCGCTGTGGGTGATCTCGATGGTGCGGGCGGCGAGCGCCTCTCGCAGGGTTTTCGCCATGGTTTTTGCGTCGCGAAAATCGCGCATGTCCGTTCCTCGTCTCAAGGCGAAGTCTTCGTCAGTGCCCGCATTGCCGACGCCTTCGCCAACGATGAACGGTGGTGAAAGGTTTTCAGGGAGGCGTTCGCCATGCCTTGAAAAGGCGCGGGTCTGCCGGCCGCCTCCGGCCGTGCGGGCAGACTAGCCGAACGGCGGGCGCGACGCCAGAGGGACTATCGCCCTTCGCGATACCACATGGCCGAGAAGGCGAGCAGCAGGAGGCCGACGCCGGCGAAACCGGCGAAGAGCGGCAGCGAGTTGATGCCCTTCAGCACCGTCTCGTCCGTCATGCGCAGCGACAGGCGGTTCTCGTCGACCGTGCGCACCTGGCCCGACACCGGCAGCAGAGGCGGCAGGGAAACCGTCTCGCCTTCCGCATCGACCAGCCGGCGCACCGTGCCCTTGGTGGCGTCGGCGAGCGGCTTCAGGCTCTCGGTGGTCGAGATCGTCGCCTTGAATTCCGGCGCGTCGACCGCGCCGACATGCACCAGAGCGGAGAGATCGTCGTTGGTGATCTCGTAGAGGCCGGTCTCCGCCGTCGGCACCTCGGCGCGGTAGAGGCCGGGCTCGGCCTCGCTCAGCGTCACCTGCTGCGTCGCGCCGGAGGGCAGCTTCAGCGTCGCCTCGCCGGGTGCGTCGCCGATCGTCTGGCGGTTGATCTGGAGCGTGCGGCCGAAGGTGCGCGCGGTCAGCGCCTCCTCTTCCAGCGCCGGCTCCTGCATCAGCCAGTGGGCGGTGCGCCGGTAGAGCGAGACATGCGGGCCGCCGCCCTCGAAGCCGCGCGCCCAGAGCCAGCCCTGGTCGGAAAGCAGCATGGCGACGCGGCCCTTGCCGGCGCGGTTCAGCACGAGGAGCGGCTTGCCGTCATTGGCCTCCATCACGACATTGCCGTCCGGGCGCTGCACGTCGACGGTGCGGAACCAGCGGCCCCAATGGGGCGGCTCCTCGTTCGCGCCTTCGAGGCCTCGGGTGACGGGGTGCTTCTTGCCCTCGTCCGAAAGGCGGGGATAGAAGGCGGCTTCGTTCATCGCGCCGGTCGGGTTTGCCGGCAGCACGACGGAGAGCGGCGTGCCGGCGATGGAATCGTTGCCGGCATGTTCCGGTCCCGCGGCGATCAGCAGCGCGCCGCCGTTTTCGACATATTGCGCGATGTTGTCGTAATAGAGGATCGGCAGCACGCCGCGGTGCTGGTAGCGGTCGAAGATTATGAGGTCGAACTCGTTGATCTTGTCGACGAACAGTTCGCGCGTCGGGAAGGCGATCAGCGAGAGTTCGTTGATCGGCGTGCCATCCTGCTTTTCCGGCGGGCGCAGGATGGTGAAGTGCACGAGGTCGATGGCGGTGTCGGACTTCAAAAGGTTGCGCCAGGCGCGCTCGCCGGCATGCGGCTCGCCGGAGACCAGCAGCACGCGCAGGTTCTCGCGGATACCCTCGATGACATGGACGGCGCGGTTGTTCGCCGTGGTGATCTCGCCTTCGACCGGCTCGACCTCGAATTCCAGGATGTTGTTGCCGCCGCGCGGCACGGTGAAGCGGAGCGGCTGCTCGGTGCCCGGCTGCGCGATTTCCGAGGCGATCTCGTTGCCGTTGAGGCGCACGGTCACGCGGGCGGTGTCGCCGGGCCCGGCGCCGTCGTCCACCACACGGAATTTCAGCTCCTGCGGCTCGCCGACGATGCCGAAGCGCGGCGCGCTGACGATCTCGATGCGGCGGTCGAACTCGTCCGGCCGGCCGGTGACGAGCGCGTGCACCGGCGCCTCGAAGCTGGAGAAGGCGGAAGCCTCCGGAATGTCATGCACCTGGCCGTCGGTGAGGAGGATCGCGCCGCCGACGCGCGAGCGCGGCACATCGGCGATCGCCGCGTTGAGGGCGTCGAAGAGACGGGTGGAGGGCGTGTCCGACGTGCCGTCGTCGCCCGCTTCGACGATGCGCGGCTCGATGCGGGGATAGCGGGCGAAGCGTTCTTTTAGGCCTTCCAGTGCGGCGTTGGTCTGGGCGGTGCGCTGCTCGTTGTCCTGGCTCTGGCTGCGGTCGACGATGACGGGCACGACGGTCGACAGCGCCTCGCGGTCCTCCTGCAGGAAGACCGGATTGGCGAGCGCGAAGACCAGGAGGGCGAGCGCCAGCGCGCGGATGACGGCGCCGCGCAGGCCGCGCCAGAAGCCGAGGGCGGCAAGCGCAAGGCCGACAAGGCCGATCGCGGCTATGGCGAGCCAGGGCAGGAAGGGGGAGAATTGCAGGGTCATGTCACTGCCCCAGCCGTTCGAGGAGGGCGGGTACGTGCACCTGGTCCGCCTTGTAGTTGCCGGTGAGCATGTACATCATGATGTTGACGCCGGCGCGGAAGGCGTGGTCGCGCTGGATCTCGTCCGGCGGCACGGTCGGCAGCAGCGCCATGCCGTTGGCGTCGACCGCCCAGGCGCCGGCGAAATCGTTGCCGGTGATCATGATCGGCGAGACGCCGTCGCCCGCGCGGGCCGGGCGGCTCGGGTCCTCGGCACGATCCAGCTCCGCCTCGATCCAGAGCGGGCTTCCGGCATAGCGGCCGGGGAAATTCGCGAGCAGGTAGAAGGCCTTGGTCAGGACGTGATCGGTGGGCACGGGCTCGAGCGGGGGAATGTCGAGGCTGGCGAGGATCGCCTGGAGGCGTTCGGTGTTCGGGCTCGTCGAACTGCCGTCGAGCGAGACGAACTGGTCGCGCGTGTCGAAGAGCACCGTACCGCCATTGCGCATATAGGCGTCGATGCGGCTGATCGCGGCGCTGGAGGGCATTTCGGCGCTGGCGCTCACCGGCCAGTAGATGATCGGGTAGAGCGACAGCTCGTCCCTGGAGATGTCGATGCCGACCGGCTCGCCAGGCTCCAGCGTGGTGCGGTAGGTGAGGAATTCCGTGAGGCCGGCTAGGCCGCGCTCGGAAATGCGGTCCACCTCGCCCTCGCCGGTGACGACATAGGCAAGATGCGTGGTGTCGAGCCGCGACAGGATATTTTCGTCGCCCGGTTTTGCGTCATCCGCCCGGCTTTCGAACGGCAGCGCCGCCAGCGCGCCGGCCATGAGGGCCAGCAGCAGGGCGGCGGTGGCGCCGCGCTTCGGCACGCTTCGGGCAGCGGCGGCGAAGGCCCCGCCCATGAAGAGCACAATGGCGCAGTCGGCGAGCAGCAAGAGGGCGGCAAGCGTGAAGAGGTGCGGTTTCAGCGACCAGGTCTCCTTGCCGGCGAGCGGCTCGCGGACGGCGGCGCCTTCGGCGACGGCGAGCGGGCGGATTTCGTGACCCGGCGGGAAGAGGTTGTGGGCGACATAGCCGTCCTCCGTGCCGTAGAGGCCGGGCGGGTTGTCGAAGCTGGCGATCGCCCTCGTGGCGTTGCCGGCGGCAAGGGGTTTGGCCTCGCCGGTGGCGGCGGCGAGCGTGCCGTTCGCCGTCATCAGCCGGTAGGGCGGCAGGCCCTGCGTCTCGGCGCCGTTGCCGGTGGAGACGCCGCCGCCGCGCGAAAGCTGCACGGTGCGGCGGAGCATTTCGACGAAATCGCCGGAGAGCGGCAGGTTGGACCAGCCGGTTTCCGCGCTGACATGGAAGAGCACGAGGCGGCCGGAGCCGAGCGGGCCGGTCGTCACCAGCGGCGTGCCGTCGGCAAGGCTCGCCCAGGTCCGCTCGGCAAGGTCCGGCGTCGGCTCGGCGAGCACCTGGCGCTTGACAAGGATGCCTTCCGGCGCGCGCATGCCGGCAAAGGGGCTGTTCGCCGGATAGGCGGAGAGCGGCTGCGGCTCGGACCACGAAAGAGCGCCGCCGAGCGCGCGTTCGCCCTTGCGCAGCATGACCGGCACGAGCGGATCGTCCGCCGGAGCGGCGGCAAGGCGCGGGCCGGCAAAGCGGATCAGCATGCCGCCGGCCTCGATCCAGCGCTGAACTTCGGCCTGTACGTCCTCCGGCAGGCGGCCGATATCGGCCATGATCAGCACGGAGGGGTTCTGTTCCAGCAGTTCGGGGATGGCGACGGAGAGGTCGGCGACGCTCGGCTCGATCAGGTCGGCATAGGGGGCGAGCGCGCGGTTGATGTAGTGCAGCGGCGAGAGCAGCGGCTGGCTGGCATCCACCACCTCGCCGGAGAGGAAGGCGACGCGGCGGCGGCGGAAGCCGTCGTCGAGCAGATACGTGCCGCCGGCATTGGCGAGGCCGTCGATGGTGATGCGGGCGAAATCGTTGCGCAGCTCGAAAGGCGCGGTGATCGTGCCGGTCGTCGTGGTGCTGCCTGCGGCGAAATCGGCGGTGCCCGTCGCGATGGGACGGCCGCGCGAATCGTGCGCCGTCAGCGGCAGGCTGCGCGCCGGGCCGCCGTCGAGGCGGCTGAGGGTGACGGACAGCGCGTCGGCGCCGTTGCTGGCCGCGGTGATGGCGACGGCGGGGGCGCCGTCGCCGGCGATCAGGCGGAAATCGGCCGGTGAAAGTGCTTGCAGCGCGGAGATCGTCTCGTCCGTCTCGCCGCCCGCCATGCCGTCGCTGATGAAGGCGAGGGTGCCCGGCGCGGTTCCGTCGAGCGCGGTGCGCAGCGAAGCGACGGCCGACGCGCGGTCGGCCGGGAGCGGGCGGACTTCGGCGGCGGCGAGGCGGTTGCGCGCCGTCGCGGCATCGACCGGCACGGCGTCGTGCTGGCGGTCGGCGGTCAGCACCAATGAGATTGGCACGTCGCGGCTTTCCGCGTCGTCGATCAGCGTCGAGGCCGTGTCGATGCGCTGCTGCCAGTCGGTGGCCGAGGCCCAGCTGTTGTCGATGACGAGGGCGAGGGGGCCGCTGCTTGCCAGCGTATTGGTGCGCGGGTTGAAGACCGGGTCGGCGATGGCGAAGATGATCGCGGCGGCCATCAGCATGCGCAGCAGCGTCAGCCACCAGGGGCTTTGCGCCGGCGTCTCCTCGCGCTTCATGATCGAGGCGAGGATGGCGAAGGGCGGGAAGACTTCGGTCAGCGGCTTTGGCGGCGTCAGGCGCAGCAGCCACCAGATGACCGGCAGCAGCACCAGCGCGGTGAGGACGGCGGGAAAGGCGAAGGCAAAGGCGCTCATCGGCCGCGGCCCTCCGTCCTCATCGCCGGCATGCCGGAGAGATACATGTGCACGGCGACCAGCGCCTCGGAGGCGAGGCGGTCGGTGCGGTGGGGCACGAAGCTCCAGCCAAGATGGCGCAGATTGTCGGCCAGCGTCTCGCGCCGCGCGACATAGGCGCGGGCATAGTCGTCCTTCAGCGTCTCGGCGCGGCCGGCGGTGAGCTTCTGGCCGCTTTCGGGATCGGTGAACTCGGTGCGGCCGACATAGGGGAAGGTCTCTTCCGCCGGGTCGGCGATCTCGACGACATGGCCTCTGAGACCCCGGCGGGCGAGGGGGGCGAGGCGTTGCATGACATCCTCGACGGGATCGAGGAAGTCGCCGATCAGCACGATATCGCTGTTGCCGCGGATCATGCTCGTCTCCGGCAGACCGCCGGTCATGCCGGCGTGCATCAGCGCGGTGGCGAGGCGTTCGGCGGCGTTACGCGCGGCGATCGGCTCCATGATGCCGGGGCAGCCGATGCGCTCGCCGGAGCGGGCGAGGATTTCGGCGAGCGCCAGCATGAGCACGAGCGCGCGGCTTTCCTTCGAGACGCTGCCGAAGGTCGATTTGTACATCATCGACGGAGAAAGATCGGCCCAGACCCAGACGGTGTGCGCGGCTTCCCATTCGCGGTCGCGCACATAGGTATGGTCGTCGCGGGCCGAGCGCCGCCAGTCGATGCGCGACAGGCTCTCGCCGTCGACATAGGGGCGGAACTGCCAGAAGTTCTCGCCGATGCCGCGCTTGCGGCGACCGTGCCAGCCGGCGATCACGGTGTTGGCGAGGCGCTGGGCCTCCACCATGCAATCGGGGATGAGAGCGGCGCGGGCCTGCGCCCGCGAAAGAACCTCGCGGGTCGGGGTCGGTTGGACGATCTGGCCGACGGTCGCCATGTGATCGGCCCCGCTCAGCCGCCGGCCTGGCGGACGAGGCCTGCAATGACGTCACGAACCGACATGCCTTCGGCGCGCGCGCCGAAGGTGAGGGCCATGCGGTGCTGCAGCACGGGTTCGGCAAGGGCGAGAACGTCGTCGACGGAAGGCGCGAGGCGGCCTTCATAGAGCGCGCGGGCTCTCGCGCAGAGCATCATGGCCTGGCCGGCGCGCGGGCCGGGGCCCCAGGCGACGTGCTTGTCGGTGGAGGCGATGCCGTTGCCGGGGCGGGCGGAGCGCACGAGAGACAGGATGGCGTCGAGCACCTTTTCGCTGACCGGCATCTGGCGGATGAGGTTCTGGATCTCCATCAGGCGCGCGGCCGAGATGGCGGCGCTCGCCTGTGCCTCGTGCACGCCGGTCGTTTCGAGCAGGATCTGGCGTTCGGCGGCAAGTTCCGGATAGTCGACGTCGACCTGCAGCAGGAAGCGGTCGAGCTGCGCCTCGGGCAGCGGATAGGTGCCTTCCTGCTCCAGCGGGTTCTGCGTCGCCAGCACATGGAAGGGCTTCGGCAGGTCGTTCGGCCGGCCGGCGACCGTCACGTGATATTCCTGCATGGCCTGCAGCAGGGCGGACTGGGTGCGCGGCGAGGCGCGGTTGATCTCGTCGGCCATCAGGAGCTGGGTGAAGATCGGGCCGGGCACGAAGCGGAAGGAGCGCTTGCCGTTCTCATCCTGGTCCATCACCTCCGAGCCGAGGATGTCGGAGGGCATCAGGTCCGGCGTGAACTGGATGCGGCTGGAGGAAAGGCCGAGCACGGTGCCGAGGGTGACCACCAGCTTGGTCTTGGCAAGGCCGGGCACGCCGACGAGCAGGGCATGACCGCCCGAGAGCACCGCCAGCATCGTCTGCTCGACCACGCTTTCCTGGCCGAAGATGACCTTGGCCACCTCCTTGCGGATGATCGCGATGTCGGAGAGCGCCCGTTCCGCGGCGGCGATCACCGCCTTTTCGTCCAGGCCTGCCTCGGGGGAATTCTGAACGCCCATGGGTCTCTCCACTACCGGTCCTAAAATCTTCGGCGAATCGTGGTCTTGCCGCGTCCGCTTCATAGATAGAAAGCTTATTAGCTCACCCGTGGCTGACAAGCGGCCACGAAATGACTATCTCGTGAGTGTATCCACCCTTTCCTCTTCGTGAAGAAGGGCCTCTCGCGGAGATAGGGTTCAACCGGGACGGAACAATGGCAACGGGCGAAATTCGCGAAAGCAGCGATGCGGCGGGACTGGCCGCGCTGATCGCACGGGCCGGCGCGGAAACCGGCGGGCGCGGCCTGCCGCCGGTCGAGCGCTGGAACCCGCCGTTCTGCGGCGACATCGACATGGAGATCCGCGCCGACGGCACCTGGTTCTACCTGGGAACGCCGATCGGCCGCGCGCCGCTGGTGCGGCTGTTCTCGACCGTCCTGCGCAAGGACGAGGACGGCAGGACCTATCTGGTGACGCCGGTCGAGAAGGTCGGCATCCGGGTCGTCGACGCGCCGTTCCTCGCCGTCGAGATGAATGCGTCGGGCGAGGGGGAGGCGCAAAAGCTCACCTTCCGCACCAATGTCGGCGATGTGGTGGAGGCGGGGCCGGAGCACCCGCTGCGCTTCGTCATCGCGGGCGGGAATAGCGAGCTGAAGCCCTATCTCCTCGTGCGCGGGCGGCTGGAGGCCCTGGTCTCGCGGGCGATGATGTACGAGCTGGTCGCGCTTGGCGAGACGGTCGAGATCGACGGGACGGACATGTTCGCGGTGCGCTCCGGCGGCGTGGTCTTCCCGATCATGCCGGCCGCCGAGCTGGATGCGCTCACCCGATGAGTTTTCCGCCCTACAGCGCCGCCGAGTTCCGCCGCCGGGCATTGGAACAGATGCTGACGCTCGGCGAGGGGACCTGGCGCGAGCATGGCGACAGCCTGCTCAATCCGGGCGTCATTCCGCATCTCGAAGACATGAAGCTGCGCGATGCGGCGGTGCTGATCCCCGTCGTCGACGATGGCGACGAGGCGCGGGTCATCTTCACCCAGCGCACCGCCACCATGCGGAAACATTCCGGCCAGATCGCCTTTCCGGGCGGCGCGGTCGATGACGAGGACGAGAACGTCGAGGCTGCGGCGATGCGCGAGGCGGAGGAGGAGATCAGCCTCGACCGCCGCTTCGTCGAGCCGGTCGGGCGTCTGCCGCAATACAAGGCGCTGTCGGGTTTTTCCATCACGCCCGTCCTTGCCGTGGTGCAGCCGGGGTTCGAGCTGACGCCCAATCCGGCGGAGGTCGAGAAGGTCTTCGACGTGCCGCTGTCGTTCCTGATGGATCCGCGCAACCACGAGCAGGGCAGCGGCATCTGGCTCGGCGGCGAGCGGCATTATTATCGCATGCCCTATGAGGGGCATAATATCTGGGGCATCACCGCCGGCATCGTGCGGGTGATCTATGAAAGGCTTTATGCATGACGTCTGTTTCGGGCGAGGCGTGGTTTGCCGATCCGGCGCTCGTTCGCGTGCTGGCGCTGCTCAACAGCGACGGCGGGGAGGCGCGCATCGCCGGCGGGGCCGTGCGCAACAGCCTGATGGGCCTGCCGGTCGCCGATATCGACATCGCGACGACGTTGCGGCCGGAAGCGGTGGTCGAGCGGGCGAAGGCGGCCGGCATCAAGGCGGTGCCGACGGGCATCGAGCACGGCACGGTGACCCTGGTCCTCGACGGCAAGCCGTTCGAGGTGACGACGCTGCGCCGCGACGTCGCCACCGATGGCCGCCGCGCGGATGTCGCCTTCGGCACGGACTGGCGGGCGGATGCCGAGCGGCGCGACCTGACGATCAATGCGCTCTACGCCACCGACGACGGCACGGTCATCGATCTCGTGAACGGCCTGCCGGATATCGAGAGCCGCACGGTGCGCTTCATCGGCGATGCGGCGACGCGCATTGCGGAGGATCACCTGCGCATCCTGCGCTTCTTCCGCTTCTTCGCGCTTTACGGCAGCGGCCGGCCGGATGCGGAGGGGCTGAAGGCCTGCGCGCGGGCGAAGGATACGCTGGGGAAACTCTCGGCGGAACGGGTCTGGTCCGAGACGAAGAAGCTGCTGGGCGCGCCCGATCCCGGCCGGGCGCTGTTGTGGATGCGGCAGGCGGGCGTGCTTACCGCGATCCTGCCCGAAACGGAGAAATGGGGCATCGATGCGATCCCCGGCCTGATCGATGCCGAGACGGCGTTCGGCTGGACGCCGGACGCGCTGCTGCGCCTTGCCGCCATGGTGCCGCCGGACCGCGCGCGCCTGAAGGCGCTTGCCGGGCGCCTGCGCCTTTCCAGGGCCGAGGCGGCCACTCTCGACCATTGGGCAGGCGCGCCGGAAATCGCGCAGAAACTCGCCGAGACGGCGTTCGAGCGGCTGCTCTACCGCAACGGCGCTGAGGGGCTGACCATGCGTTTGAAGCTGGCGCTCGCGTCCGCCCGGGCCCGCGGGCTCGCCGATCCGCAGGCGCTCGCCTTTGCCGGGCTTTGCCAGCGGCTCCTCGCAAAGGCGGAGACATGGCACAAGCCGACCTTCCCGCTGAATGGCGCGGATGTGCTGGCCGCCGGCATTCCCGCCGGCCCGAAGGTCGGCGCGGTACTCGGCGCGATCGAAGACGCGTGGGTGGCGGGCAATTTTCATGACGGCCGCACCAAGCTGCTTGCCCGCCTGGAAGCACTGGCCAGGCAGGAGGGAGAGCCTTCGAAGGCCTAGAAGCAGGAACGTCCAGTCACACCGACAATTTCCTTCTCCCCGGCGGGGAGAAGGTGGGGCAGATCGACAAGGGGCTTGCGGGGCGCTGCCCGTCAGGCGGCGTCGGCCGCCTTCTCGTCGACGATGCGTTCCTTGATGTGGTCGACCATGCTTTCCCGGATGATCGCCTCACCATGGACGGCGCGCATGTGCTCGACCGCGCGGCGGACGACTTCGGCGTCGTCATTGGCCCGCGTATGCCAGTCGCATCCGGGGACGAGTGAACCGCATTCAAAAAGTCTCATGACCTATCTCCTGTCGTTTCAACGGAACCAGTGTAGCAGATGAGGCCCCGCCGGCCAAATCGCGGCCGGGCCGGCGGCTCGGTTGGCCGTCCCGAGAAACGGCGAAAGCGGCCCGGGGTTCCGCCCCGGGCGCGGATTCATCGCCGCTTTTGCGGGCGGCCATTGTCAGGCCGCGTCGTCCTTCGCCCAGGCGTCGAAGCAGCAGGACGACTGGAACTGGGCCGGGGTCGTGTGGTGATCGACGAGATGGTGAACCACGCCGCTGGCAAGCCGCAGCCGGGCTTCCTCGACGAAATAGGCGTGCGGCAGGTCGAGGCCGCTCTCGGCACGGATGGTTTCGGCGAAACGATCGAGAAATTCGGGGGATTTCGGGTCGGGACCCGCCTGCATTGCCTCTTGTGCTGCAATCTTCATGACTGCTTCCTCCATGGACTCATGCAGGCGGCATCATACCATGGACAGTGCGGATCTGTAATCACAAGGCGGCGAGGGCCGGCCTTCAGGGCCAGCGCACCACCGGGGGCAGCGAGGAGAGGATCGATTCGACATTGCCGCCGGTCTTGAGGCCGAAGATGGTGCCGCGGTCGTAGAGCAGGTTGAACTCGACATAGCGGCCGCGCCGCACGAGCTGCTCGTCTCGGTCCTCTTCCGTCCAGCCCTTGTTGAAGTTCGCGCGCACGATCTTCGGATAGACCATGGCGAAGGCCCGGCCGACATCCTGCGTGAAGGCGAAGTCGGCGTCCCAGCCGCCGAGTTCCTCCGGCGAATGCAGCCAGTCGTAGAAGATGCCGCCGGTGCCGCGCGGTTCGCCCCGGTGCTTGAGGAAGAAATAGTCGTCGCACCATTCCTTGAATTTCCGGTGGTCGGCGACGGGATGGCGGTTGCAGGCGATCTCCATCGCCTTGTGGAAGAGCGTGGTGTCGGGGTCGTCCATCACGCGGCGGCGGTCGAGCACCGGCGTCAGGTCCGCCCCGCCGCCGAACCAGCGGCTGGTGGTCACGACCATGCGCGTGTTCATGTGCACGGCGGGCACGTTGGGGTTCACCGGATGGGCGATGAGCGAGATGCCGGAGGCCCAGAAGCGCGGGTCCTCGCTGGCGCCGGGGATCTGGCCGCGGAACTCCGGCGAGAATTCGCCGTGGACGGTGGACGTGTGCACGCCGACCTTCTCGAAGACGCGGCCTTCCATCATCGACATGCGTCCGCCGCCGCCTTCGCCCCCCTCGCGCAGCCAGTCCTTGCCGACGAAGCGGCCGGGCCGCATGTCGGAGAGCGGCCCCTGCAGGTCGTCCTCGATCGCCTCGAAGCTGGCGCAGATCGCGTCGCGCAGCCGCTCGAACCAGGCGCGGGCGGCATTCTTCTTCTCTTCGATGTCCTCGGGCAGGCCCTTCGGCAGGTCTGGTCGTTCCATGGTGCTTCCCGCTGGCGGGCAGCCCGCCGAATCGCATTTTCGCCACAGTCCAAAACTTTGCGCCGTTTGGCAACCGCGGGCGGGGCATCGGCTGGGGACGGCGGGACTCGCAAAATGCGCGGGGGCGGCTTATGTTTCTTCCGTCGAATGTGCTGCCAGGAGGAAATCTGCATGGCGCGTGTTCCCGGTCCGCCCCCTCTCGAAGGGCTCCGGCGCCATATCGAGCGTCGCCGTCGTGAAAAACCCGCCGGCGAGGGCCATTTCGTCCGCGAGACCTTCTGCCTCGACCGGCAGGCGGCGCGGGAGAAGGCGCGCGAATGGTTCGACCTCTGGCCGAAGGCCGCCTACTGGACCGAGGTCGAGAGCTGGCGCGCCATGGAGGGCGACCGCATCGAGTTCACCATGCGCCGCCTGCCGAGCGCCGACTGACGCTTCATGCCGCAACGGCAACGCGCCGGCTTTCCTGCGTTTGGCCGCCATAGCCCCAGCTGTCCGTCGCGATATCGCGGATGACCACATAGGTCACCGGATTGAGATGCGCGCCCAGCGCTTCTTCCAGCAGGGCATAGGCGGCGGCGATGAAGCGGGCCTTCTCCTCCGCCGTGTTCGTGCCCTCGCTGATCAGGATCTCGAAATGGCCGGCCACCTTCTGCCGGCGCGCGCCGATGGCCCAGTCGGCGATCGGCGTTCCCTCTATAAGGACGGCGGTCGCTTCGGCGCGCTTGCCGAGCAGCGTGACGGCAAGGCGGGTGGCCTCGTCCTGGAGGTGCAGGCGCTCGCCGTCGGTCAGGTTCCTGCCGGCGAGGCGGATATGGAGGAAGGGCATGGTCGTCTCCTGTCTCTTGTTGACGGGATGAGCCTATTGCGCGACTATCGTTTTTAAAATTGAGAAGCATTGCAGATATGGTTTTGGAAAACTGAATGGTTTCGCCCCGCAACTTCGACATGGACGTGCTGCGCACCTTCGTCACGGGGGTGCGGCTCGGCAGCTTTGCGAAAGCCGCGGAGGCACTGGGGCGAACGCCGCCGGCCGTCAGCCTGCAACTGAAGAAGCTTGCCGATCTCAGCGGCCAGACGCTTTTCACCAAACAGGGCCGGGGCCTTGCGCTCACCGATGCCGGCGCGGCGCTGCATGATTATGCGGTGCGTATCCTCGACTTGAACGACGAGGCGATGATGATGCTCGGCTCCAGCCGGGCGCTCGACGGCTGGCTGCGGCTCGGCATTCCGCAGGACTTTGCCGAGACGTCGCTGCCGCCGGTGCTCGGCCGCTTTTCCCGGGCGCATCCGAAGCTGCGCGTCGAGGCGCGGGTCGATCGCGGCGCCAGGCTGGTGGCGGCGGTGGAACGCGGCGACCTCGACATGGCCGTCACCTGGGGCGGGCAGAAAAGCGCGCATTGCCGGCACATCGCCACCCATCCGATCGTCTGGATCGCGGCGGCGGACTACGACGTCTCCGCCGGGGAACCGGTGCCGCTCATCGCCTTCGATCCGCCCTGTTCGTTCCGGGCCGCCGCCGTCGATGCGCTTTCGGCGGCCGGGCGGGAGTGGCGGCAGGTCTTTTCCAGCCCCGGCCTTGCCGGGCTCTGGGCGGCGGTGACGGCCGGGCTCGGCGTGACGATCCGCACCACCACCGGCATGCCCGCGCATCTGCGCGTGCTCGACCCGCAACGGGCCGGATTGCCGGCGCTCGGCAGCGTCGACCTGATGCTGCACACGGCCGAGGCGGCGCCGTCCGCGCCGGTCGGGCGGCTGCGCGACATCCTCCTCGAAATGCTCGTGATCCCCACCTGACGCGACCGTGATCGGCAAGTTCGATTGACGGCGGCCCGCCGCGCCCCTATCTTGCGGCCATCGTCATCAACAGAAAGGCGCCGTTGCGGTTCAGAAGCACGGCTCACAGTCCTTGTTCGAACTCGCGATTGCTGTCTTCCTCATCCTCTTCAACGGGGTCTTTGCCCTTTCCGAACTTTCCATCGTCTCCGCGCGAAAACCACGCCTGAAGACCATGGCCGCGCAGGGCTCGCGCGGCGCCGCCGCCGCGCTGAAGCTGGCGGACCACCCCGGAAAATTCCTCTCCACCGTCCAGATCGGCATTACCCTCATCGGCATTCTCGCCGGTGCCTTTTCGGGTGCCGCGCTCGGCGGGCGCCTGCGTGACATCCTCTATGCCGAGGGTGTGCCGGACTGGCTGGCCGATCCGCTCGGCTACGGTATCGTCATCTTCATCATCACCTATCTTTCGGTGGTGGTCGGCGAGCTGGTGCCCAAGCAGATCGCGCTGAAGAACCCGGAGCGTTTCGCCGCGCTCGTCGCGCCGGCCATGTCGCTGCTCTCCAAGATCGGCGCCCCGGCGGTCTGGATCCTCGATGCCTCGACGCGGCTGATCTTCCGCCTCACCGGCCAGCACGAGGTTGCCGAGAGCGTCGTCACCGACGAGGAAATCAAGACCATCGTCGCCGAAGCGGAGGCTGCCGGCGTCATCGAGGGCGGCGAAAAGCTGATGATCGCCGGCGTCATGCGCTTTTCCGACCGCGAGGCGCGCGGTCTCATGACGCCGCGCAACGATGTCGACTGGATCGACCTTGGCGACACGATGGAGGAAATCCACCAGACTCTCAACGAGAGCCAGCATTCCCGTCTGCCGGTCG
The DNA here is from genome assembly GCF_945994535.1 of Shinella sp. WSC3-e. Classification (NCBI taxonomy): domain Bacteria; kingdom Pseudomonadati; phylum Pseudomonadota; class Alphaproteobacteria; order Hyphomicrobiales; family Rhizobiaceae; genus Shinella; species Shinella sp. WSC3-e. The sequence continues at coordinate 2,426,489 of NZ_OZ000530.1, read as the reverse complement.
CCGACGGCGGGCCGGAGACGATCGTCGGCATCGTGCAGAAGCGCGAGCTGCTCTCGGCCGTGCTGGCCGGCCAGCCGCTCGATATCCGCGCCTTCATCCGCCCTGCGCCGATCGTGCCGGACACGATGGATGCGATGCGCGTGCTCGACAAGCTGCGTACTTCCGAAGTGCCGATGATGCTGGTCCACGATGAATACGGCCACTTCGAGGGCGTCATCACGCCTGCCGACGTGCTGGAGGCGATTGCCGGCGTGTTCCGCGCCGATATCGAGGAAGGCGACGACGACTATGCCGTGCAGCGCGAGGACGGCTCCTGGCTGATCGCCGGCGCCATGCCGATCGACGAGATGGCCGATCGCCTCGGCCTGCAGCTGCCGGCCCGCCGCAGCTACCAGACCGCCGCCGGCCTCGTCATCGAATCGCTGCAGAAGCTGCCGAAGACCGGTGAGGTCACGGAAACGCAGGGCTGGCGCTTCGAGGTCGTCGACATGGACGGCCGCCGCGTCGACAAGCTGCTCGCCACGCGGCTGGACTGAGCCGATCCCATCAAGACGCGGTCGTGCGTTCCTGAAGGTCAGGGCTCGAGCAGCCTCGGGCCCGGCCCTTCGGCGGCCAGTTCGTCCAGCGGGTTGCGCAGCGGGCATTCCTGCATCGACAGGCAGCCGCAGCCGATGCAGCCGTCGAGCTGGTTGCGCAGCTTCGTCAGGCGCGCGATGCGCTCGTCGAGCTGGCGGCGCCAGGTCTCCGAGAGCTTGCGCCAGTCGAGGCTCGTCAGCGGCCGGTCGTGCGGCAGGACCGACAGGGCGTCGGCGATCTCCGAAAGCGGAATGCCGGTGCGCTGCGCCACCTTGATCACCGCCACCCGGCGCAGGATGCTGCGCGGATAGCGCCTCTGGTTGCCGCGGTTGCGCTGGCTGTGGATGAGCCCCTTCGTCTCGTAGAAATGCAGGGTGGAGACCGCGATGCCGCTACGCTCGGCAACCTCGCCGACGCTGAGTTCCCGGGGCATGCCGGTCCTTGGACATTTTTCCGTCATGGCTGTTGACCTCAACTTAAGTTGAGGTTTTATACCAGCGGCTCCTCGCATTTCCAAGACGGAGCCGCCGCATGACTGACAGACTGACGATCGCCCTCATCTATGGCAGCGGTCGCGAAGGGCGCTTTGCCGATACGATCGCGGGATGGCTGGAGCCTGAACTCGCCGGTTTCGGCCAGTTCAACATCGTGCGCATCGACCCGATGGAGCTGGCCTTCACGCCCGGCGGCCTCGACGAGGCCTCGGCGGAGCTGGTCGAAAGCCGGATTTCGCAGGCGGATGCCTTCCTGATCGTCACGCCGGAATACAACCATGCCTATCCGGCGGCGTTGAAGGCGATCATCGACAGCTGCTTCCGCCCCTGGCATGCCAAGCCGATCGCCTTCATCGCCTATGGCGGCGTCTCCGGCGGCCTGCGCGCCGTCGAGCAGCTTCGGCTGGTCTTTGCCGAGCTGCATGCGGTGGCGATCCGCGAGACGGTGAGCCTTGCCCATGCCTGGACGCATTTCGACCCGGTCGGCAACCCCTTCCGACAAGGCCAGCTCAACGGCCAGCTTGCCGTCCTGATGAAGCGCCTGACCTGGTGGGCGAACGCGCTGAAGGCGGCGCGCATCGCGACGCGCTATGACGAGGCCGCAGCATGAAGCCGGAACACTATGCGGCAGCGGAGGTCGCCCGCTCCCCGGCAGATCTCCGGCGCAATTCGACGCTGCTCTTCATCAGCACGCTCACCATCATGTCCGGCGCGACGATTTCCGCCTCGCTGCCGGGCATCGCGGCGCGGTTCGCCGATGTGGAGAATGTCGCGCTGCTCAGCCGGCTGGTGCTGACGCTGCCTGCGGTCTTAATCGCGCTGTTCTCTCCGGCGGCCGGCTTCCTGGTCGATCGTTTCGGCCGCAAGCCGCTGCTCACGGTCTCGCTCGCGCTGTTCGCCATTGCGGGGGCGTCCGGCCTCGTCCTCGATACGCTGCCCGGCCTTCTGGTCGGGCGTGCCGCGCTCGGCATTGCCGTCGGCGGCATCATGACGGCGACGACGGCGCTGGTCGGCGATTTCTTCCAGGGCGCGGCGCGCGATCGCTACATGGGCCTGCAACAGGCCTTCGTCGGCGTCGGCGGCACGATTTTCCTCACCGGCGGCGGTTTCCTTGCGGAGGTCCACTGGCGCGGGCCGTTCCTCATCTACACGGTGGCGGTCCTGCTGGTGCCGGCGGCGCTCGCCTTCCTGCCGGAGCCGCGCCGCGCGCGGCCGGCCGGCCCCGCCACCGGGGCGGACCGGCTCGGCGGTCGCGCCACCGCATTGCTCGCCTTGCTGTTCCTCGCCGCCGCGGTCAACATGATCGCCTTCTACATGATCCCGACGCAGCTTCCCTTCTACCTCGAAACGCTCGGCTTTGCCGCCCCGAGCCTTGCCGGCACGGCGATCGGCGCGGGCCAGTTCGTCGGCGTGGTGAGCGCGCTTGCCTTCGCGCCCTTCCGGCGCCTTGCCGGCATCATGGGCGTCTTCGGCCTCGGCTTCGTCTCGGCCGGCTTTTCGTTCCTGCTGCTCTCGGGGGCGGAAAGCTATGCCGGCGTGCTCGCGGCCATGGCCGTCTCCGGTGTCTGCATGGGCACGATCATGCCGAATTTCGCGGCCGCCGCGATGCTGCTCGCTCCGCCGGCCCGGCGTGGCCGCGTCTCGGGCCTCCTGGTGTCCAGCATCTTTGCCGGCCAGTTCCTCTCGCCCGTCGTCTCGCAGCCGCTGATCGCCGTATCGGGTTACGACGGCGCCTACGCCATTGTCGGCGCCATCGTGCTCGCCTTCGGCGTCGTGGCCTTCGCGTTGCGCTGGTTGTGGCCGGGTGATGGCTAGGGCGATTCCCGTAGCCGCGCGAGGCCGGAAAGGCGGAGCGCTTTTGCGATTCGGGACGGAGCGGAAATGCGTGCGGTCAGGCAAAACCCGTCTGGCGCAGGGCCTCGCCGCCGATCATCGCGGCGGCGAGCGCGACATTGATGGAGCGCTGCCCCTCGACCATGGGAATGAGCACCCGGCCGTCCGCCCTGTCATGCACGTGGTCCGGCACGCCGGCGCTTTCGCGGCCGAAGAGCAGGATGTCGGTCGGCCGGTAGGCGAAATCCGTGTAGCGTTGGGCGGCCTTGGTCGAGGCGAGCACGAGGCGGCAGCCGCTTTCCCGCCGCCACGCCTCGTATCGCTCCCAGTTGACATGTCGCGTCAGCGTCACGGCGGCAAGGTAATCCATGCCGGCCCGCTTGAGGCTGCGGTCGGAAATATCGAAGCCGGCCGGCTCGATGATGTCGACGGAAAGGCCGAGGCAGGCGGCGAAACGCAGGATCGTGCCGGTATTGCCGGCAATGTCGGGCTGGTAGAGGGCGATGCGAAGTGCGGACATACGGCCTCGCCTACAGCAATTCCGGCCAAGGTGCGAAGCGGTTTTGTCTTAAAAATTGCGGAAAGACAAAAAGATGGTGCCGACCCGCCTTTCGGCGAAAAGCGGCGGGATGCCATCGCGGATGTGGCGGCAGGGCAACAGAATTGGCCGGAAAGACGAAATTGCGACAAAGCGGCTGGCAAATTGCGTCGTTTCGCGCTAACCAAGGCGCATCTTCAACGCGAGAAAAGGGAGGATCATTATGGATACCATGTATCGACCGCGCCTCCCGGCTGGATTGACGCCTCTTCTCGCGTAGGCGTTTCGCCACCAAGATTCCCACCGTTTCTTCATTTTACTTCGTCGTGTGACGCTTTTCGTCGCCCCACGGCAATCCTGCCGGAACCCCGTTCCCGACCGCGCCCGTTTTGCGCCGTCCGTGCCGGTTCCGTCTTTCTATTACGGAGAAAGCCATGTTCGGCTGGTTCGAAAGACGTTTGAATCCCTATCCTTCCGAGGCGCCCTCGCTGCCCCCGAAGGGCCTTTTCGCCTTCCTGTGGCACTATACGCGCCCGGCCGCCCCTTGGCTGGCCCTGCTCGGTTTCTGCTCCATGGTGCTCGGCATCGCCGAGGTCGTGCTGTTCCAGTTCCTCGGCAGCATCGTCGACTGGCTTTCGGCCGGTGATCCCGGCACGTTCCTCGCCCGCGAGGGCGACACGCTCGTGTGGATGGCGGCGCTGCTGCTCTTGATCATCCCCGGTTTCGGCGCGCTGCACACCATGACCATGCACCAGGCGCTCGCGGGCAATTTCCCGATGATCGCCCGCTGGCAGATGCACCGTTACCTCATCCGCCAGAGCATGACCTTCTTCTCCAACGAGTTCGCCGGCCGCGTCTCGACGAAGGTGATGCAGACGGCGCTTGCCGTGCGCGAGGCGGTGATGAAGATCATCGACGTCTTCATCTACGTGGTGAGCTACTTCATCTCGATGATCGCGATCATCGCCTCGGCGGAGATGCGGCTCGTCGTGCCGCTGCTCGTCTGGCTGGTGATCTATCTCGGCATCCTGCGCTACTTCGTGCCCAAGCTCATGGTCATCTCCCGCGAGCAGGCCGATGCGCGCTCGATGATGACGGGCCGCATCGTCGACAGCTACACCAACATCGCGACGGTGAAGCTGTTCTCGCATGCCGGCCGGGAGGAGAGCTATGCCCGCGAAGGCATGGACGCGTTCCTGCAGACCGTGCACAAGCAGATGCGGCTCATCACCCTGTTCAACATCGTGATCGACATCAACAATGTCATCGCGCTGTTCGGTACGACGGCGATCGGCATCTATTTCTGGATGTCCGGCGACGTGTCCGTCGGCGCCGTGGCGGTGGCGGTCGGCCTTGCCATGCGCATCAACGGCATGTCGCAATGGGTGATGTGGGAAGTGACCGCGCTCTTCGAGAACATCGGCACGGTCTATGACGGCATGGGCATGATGACCAAGCCGCACGACATCATGGATGCGCCGCAGGCACCGGCCCTGCCGGCCGCCAAGGGCGCGATCGACTTCGATCATGTCCGCTTCCACTACGGCAAGAACAAGGGCGTGATCGAGGACCTGTCGCTCAGGATCGGGGCAGGGGAGAAGGTCGGCCTCGTCGGCCGCTCCGGCGCCGGCAAGACGACGCTGATGAACGTGCTGCTCCGGTTCTACGACCTCGAATCCGGCAAGATAACCATCGACGGCAAGGATATCGCGACGGTGACGCAGGACAGCCTGCGCTCGCAGATCGGCGTGGTCACGCAGGACACCTCCCTGCTGCACCGCTCGATCCGCGACAACATCGCCTACGGCAAGCCGGAGGCGAGCGATGCGGAGATCATCGAGGCGGCGAAGCGCGCCAATGCCTGGGACTTCATCGAAGGTCTCGTCGACCAGCACGGTCGCACGGGCCTCGATGCCCAGGTCGGCGAGCGCGGTGTCAAGCTCTCCGGCGGCCAGCGCCAGCGCATCGCGATCGCCCGTGTCTTCCTCAAGGACGCGCCGATCCTGGTGCTGGACGAGGCGACCTCGGCGCTCGATTCGGAGGTCGAGGCGGCGATCCAGGAAAACCTCTTCGCCCTGATGCAGGGCAAGACGGTGATCGCGATCGCCCACCGCCTCTCGACGCTGACCGAGATGGACCGTCTCGTCGTTCTCGACAAGGGTCGTCTCCACGAGACCGGCACCCATGCCGAACTGGTCGCCAAAGGCGGCATCTACGCCGACCTCTGGACCCGCCAGTCCGGCGGCTTCATCGCCGACGACGCCGAGGCGGAAGCGGCGGCGGAGTAACTGGTAAGAGGGCGCCCTTTCCAGCGGAAGGGGCGCCTTCAATCCGTGCCGGTGCGTTTGGAGGTGAGCTCCAGCCCGAGGGCGCGCATGACCGCCAGCATGGACTTGAGGGTTGGATTGCCGTCGCTGGCAAGCGAACGATAGAGCGCTTCCCGGGCAAGGCCGGTCTCTTCCGCAACCTTTCCCATGCCCTTGGCCCGCGCAACGACGCCGAGCGCCTGTGCGATATAGCCCGCATCCCCCGTCTCGAACGCGTCCTTCATGAAGACGTCGATCGCCTCGTCGGAACCGAGGGCCTCGGCCGGGTCGTAACTGTGCAGTGTCTCGTTCATGTCATTCATCCACTTGGGCCGCCAAGGTCTTGGCTTTGGCGATATCCCGTCTCTGTGAACCCTTGTCGCCGCCGCAGAGCAGCACGATGATCTCGTCGCCCCGCCGCGTGAAATAGATGCGATATCCGGGGCCATAGTGGACGCGGATTTCGCTGATGCCGTCTCCCACGGATTTTACATCGCCGATGAGGCCGTAGGCGATCCGGTTCAGCCGGGCGGCGATCAGTGCGCGCGCTTTCCGGTCGTCGAGCGCCCGCTCCCATTTGCGAAAGGTGTCGGTCTGCTTGATCAGGAGCGTCATCTAATCTGTAACTTTAATATTACAATCCTCGAAAATCAAGAGAATTGCCGACCGTTGTCAGATCCCTCCACCTTTCCAATCTTTAATTTGTCCCCCGTCAAAAACCGCCTATATCGGAGGCATGATCTTCCGCCCGCTCTTCTCCTGGTTCGAGAACTGGATTCAGCCCTTCGCGCGGCGGGATGACCTTCGCCCGCCGCAGGGTCTCTTCGCCTTCATCTGGTTCTATGTCGGGCAGGCGAAGGCGCCGTTTGCGGCGATGCTGGTGCTCGGCGGCGTCACGGCGGGCATCGAGGCGGCGACCTTCTGGTTCGTCGGGCGGCTGGTCGATATCCTGGCGACGGTCAAGCCTGCGGACGGGTGGAGCGGCCTCATGGCCGCCCACGGGCCGGAGCTCCTGATGATGCTGGGCCTGATCGGCCTCGCGCGCTTCGTCGTCACGTTCCTCACGGCGCTCGTCGACCAGCAGGTCATCACGCCCGGCTTCTACAATCTGGTGCGCTGGCAGTCCTATGTGCATGTCGCGCGCCAGTCGCTCTCCTTCTTCCAGAACGATTTCTCCGGCCGCATCGTCACGAAGGTCTGGTCGGCGGGGCAGGCGACGGGCGACGTCATCACCTCCTTCATGGAAAGCGTCTGGTTCGTGACGATCTACACGGCCTCGACGCTGGTGCTGCTCGGCGGGCTCGACTGGCGGCTTGCCGCCGTGCTCGGCGTGTGGCTCGTGGTCTTCTCCGTGCTGGCGCGCTACTTCGTGCCGCGCATCCGCGAACATTCGCGCCAGACCGCCGAAGCCGCGTCCATGCTCAGCGGCCGCATGGTCGATGCCTATTCCAACATCCAGACGCTGAAGCTCTTCGGCCGCGACGAGGCGAACGACCGCTACATGCGCAGCGGCTTCGACATCTTCCAGAAGACCACGCTCGATTTCACCCGCTTCCTGACGGGCGTGCGCGCCTCCATGGCCTTCGTCTCCGGGCTGATGATCGTCGCCATGGCGGTGCTCTCCATCCATCTGTGGCTCGGCGGCATCGCCAGTTCCGGCGCGGTCGCCTTCACCATGGCGCTGGTGCTCAGGCTGAATTTCCTGCTCAACCGGCTGATGACGCAGCTCAACAGCATCATGCGCAACATCGGCACGATCCAGAATTCCGCCGACCTGATCTCCCAGCCGATCGGCCTCGTCGACACGCCGGACGCGGTCGAGATGAAGGTCGCCCGCCCCGAAATCCGCTTCGAAGCCATCCGCTTCCACTACGGCCGTCCGTCCGGCGTCATCGACGACCTGACGCTGTCGATCCGTCCCGGCGAGAAGGTCGGTATCGTCGGCCGCTCCGGCGCCGGCAAGTCGACGCTGGTCAACCTGCTGTTGCGTTTCTACGACCTTGAAGGCGGGCGGATTCTCGTCGGCGGGCAGGATATCGCCGCCGTCACGCAGGAGAGCCTGCGCGCCAATATCGGCATGGTCAGCCAGGATACCGCGCTGCTGCACCGCTCGATCCGCGACAACATCCTCTTCGGCAATCCGGACGCCAGCGAGGCCGAGATGATCGAGGCCGCAAGGAAGGCCGAGGCGCACGACTTCATCCTCGCCCTGGAGGACCAGCGCGGCCGGAAGGGCTATGACGCCCATGTCGGCGAGCGCGGGGTCAAGCTGTCGGGCGGCCAGCGCCAGCGCATCGCCATTGCCCGCGTCATGCTGAAGGACGCGCCGATCCTCGTGCTCGACGAGGCGACCTCGGCGCTCGATTCGGAGGTAGAGGCGGCGATCCAGTCGAACCTCGAGCGCCTGATGCGCGGCAAGACCGTGCTCGCCATCGCCCATCGCCTGTCCACCATCGCCGCGCTCGACCGGCTGATCGTCATGGATCGCGGCCATATCGTGGAGGAGGGGACCCATGCGGAACTCGTCGCGCGCGGCGGGCTCTATGCGGATCTCTGGTCGCGCCAGTCGGGCGGGTTCCTCGGCCACGAGGAAGCGGCGCAATAGGACCGCAAAGCGTCGTTTCCCACGCCCTTTCCAAGCCCGGAAGCGCTGGATGTTCAAGGCGATGCCTGCGCCTTGTCAAGATGCCCCGTTTTTCCCGCGACAATGTGCCCACCTCCCCTTGCCAAGGCTGGACATAATTTGCGATCAAGCATAGAACGCGCCGGATTGACGGGGAATCTATGGCCGTATTGTGTCCGGATCTTGCCGGTTTCCAAAGGGGCGTTGCGGTTTTCCGCAGACTTTGCGTGAGAGGATGGTTTAGCCGTGAGCGAACACGAGACAACAAGCGAATCCCTGGGCGAGCCCACTCGCCGCGATTTTCTTTACCTGACCACCGGTATGGCGGGCGTCGTGGGCGGCGTTGCGGTTGCCTGGCCGTTCATCGACCAGATGCGTCCGGACGCGTCCACGCTGGCGCTCGCCTCCATCGAGGTCGATGTCTCCAGCCTGCAGCCGGGCATGTCGCTGACCGCCAAGTGGCGCGGCAAGCCGGTCTTCATCCGCAACCGCACCGACAAGGAAGTCGAGGAGGCCAAGGCCGTCCAGCTTTCCGACCTCAAGGACCCGGTCGCCCGTAACGCCAACATCGCTTCCGACGCCCAGGCGACGGATCTCGACCGCTCCGCCGGCGAGGGCAAGGAGAACTGGATCGTCATGATCGGCTCCTGCACCCATCTCGGCTGTGTTCCGCTCGGCCAGGCCGGCGATTTCGGCGGATGGTTCTGTCCCTGCCATGGTTCTCACTACGATACCGCCGGTCGTATTCGTAAGGGTCCGGCCCCCGAGAACCTGCCCGTGCCGACCTTCTCGTTCGTATCCGACACAGTCATCAAGATCGGTTGAGGGGACTACTGATAATGAGTGCTGAACATTCAACCTACCAGCCGACGACTGGCATCGAAAAATGGGTCGATTCGCGGCTGCCTCTGCCGCGCATGATCCATGACAGCTTCGTGTCCTACCCGGTCCCGCGCAACCTGAACTATGCCTATACCTTCGGCGCCATGCTGTCGGTGATGCTGATCGTGCAGATCCTGACCGGCATCGTGCTGGCCATGCATTATGCCGCCGAAACCACCGTCGCGTTCAACTCGGTCGAGAAGATCATGCGCGACGTGAACCACGGCTGGCTCCTGCGCTACATGCACGCCAACGGCGCGTCCTTCTTCTTCATCGCGGTCTATCTCCACATCGCCCGCGGCCTCTACTACGGCTCCTACAAGGCGCCGCGTGAAATCCTCTGGATCCTCGGCGTCGTCATCTACCTCCTGATGATGGCGACGGGCTTCATGGGCTACGTTCTGCCCTGGGGCCAGATGTCCTTCTGGGGCGCGACCGTCATCACCGGCTTCTTCTCGGCCTTCCCGTGGGTCGGCGAGTGGATCCAGCAGTTCCTGCTCGGCGGCTTCGCGGTCGACAACCCGACGCTGAACCGCTTCTTCGCGCTGCACTACCTGCTGCCGTTCATGATCGCCGGCGTCGTCGTCCTGCACGTCTGGGCGCTGCACGTCACCGGCCAGACGAACCCGACGGGCGTCGAGGTGAAGTCCAAGACCGACACGGTCGCCTTCACGCCCTACGCGACGCTGAAGGACGCCCTCGGCGTCTCGGTCTTCCTGATCGTCTTCGCCTGGTTCATCTTCTACATGCCGAACTACCTCGGCCACCCGGACAACTACATCCCGGCCGACCCGCTGAAGACCCCCGCCCACATCGTTCCGGAATGGTACTACCTGCCGTTCTACGCGATGCTGCGCGCCATCACCTTCAACATCGGCCCGATCGACTCCAAGCTGGGCGGCGTTCTGGTGATGTTCGGCTCGATCATCATCCTCTTCTTCCTGCCGTGGCTCGACACCTCCAAGGTTCGCTCCGCCGTCTACCGTCCGTGGTACAAGCTGTTCTTCTGGATCTTCGTGGCCAATGCCATCATGCTCGGCTGGCTCGGCGCCATGCCCGCCGAAGGCATCTACGTCATCCTCTCGCAGCTCGGCACGGTCTACTACTTTGGCTTCTTCATCGTCCTCATGCCGATCCTCGGCCTGATCGAGACCCCGAAGCGCATTCCGAATTCGATCACGGAAGCGGTTCTGGAAAAGAAGAACGCCAAGGCGGCCAGAGCCTGATAGCGAGCGACGAAAGGAACCATGACAATGAAAAAGCTTGTTGCAGGCATTCTGTCGCTCGCCCTCGTCGCCGGTATCGGCGTCTCCTTCGCGACCGCGCAGGACGAGCATGCCGCCGGTGGCGCCGAAGCGGAGCACGCCACGCCCCACTACCCGATCCACAAGCCCAAGCAGCAGGACTGGAGCTTCGCCGGCCCGTTCGGCAAGTATGACAAGGGCCAGCTCCAGCGCGGCCTGAAGGTCTATACCGAAGTCTGTTCTGCCTGCCACTCGATGAGCCTCGTCTCCTTCCGCACGCTGGAAGGTCTCGGCTACTCGGAAGCCCAGGTGAAGGCATTCGCGGCGAACTACGAGGTCGAGGACGGCCCGAACAGCGACGGTGAGATGTTCACCCGCAAGGCCGTTCCGTCCGACTACTTCCCGTCGCCCTACGCCAACCACGAGGCGGCCGCCGCTTCGAACAATGGCGCGGCCCCGCCGGACTTCTCGCTGATCGCCAAGGCGCGCGGCATCACCCGCGGCTTCCCGCAATTCGTCTTCGACATCTTCACCCAGTACCAGGAAGGCGGCCCGGACTACATCTACTCGCTGCTGACCGGCTATGACGAAGAGCCGCCGGCGCATGTCGAGGTGGCCGAAGGCACGCACTACAACCCGTATTTCGCAAACGCCGCGGCGCTCGCCATGGCCAAGCCGATCTCCGACGACCAGGTCACCTATGACGACGGTTCGCCGCAGACGGTGGATCAGTATGCGCATGACGTTTCCGCCTTCCTGATGTGGGCCGCCGAGCCGCACCTGGAGGACCGCAAGCGCACCGGCTTCATGGTCATGGTCTTTTTGGTGATCTTCACCGGCCTGATCTACCTGACGAAGAAGTCGGTCTATGCGAACAAGGAACACTGAGCGGTCCTGCCGCTCTGTCGAAAGGCGGCCTTCGGGCCGCCTTTTTTGTTGTGGGGCGATGCCGCACCTGCAATAACCGGAAAAAGCCCTCCGCAGTTGGAATTCCCATGTCCGCACTCGAAAATGAACTCGTCGCCGCAATCCGCAACATCCCGGATTACCCCAAGCCCGGCGTCATGTTCCGCGACATCACCACGCTGCTCGGCAATCCGCGCGCCTTCCGCCGCGCGGTGGACGAGCTGGTGCATCCCTATGCGGGCATCGGCGTTGCCAAGGTCGCCGGGATCGAGGCGCGCGGCTTCATCCTCGGCGGCGCCATGGCACACCAGCTGTCGACCGGCTTCGTGCCGATCCGCAAGAAGGGCAAGCTGCCGCACGAGACCGTGCGCATCGCCTATAGCCTGGAATACGGCGTGGACGAGATGGAGATGCACAAGGATGCCATCAGGCCGGGCGAGAAGGTCATCCTCGTCGACGACCTGATCGCCACCGGCGGCACGGCGGAGGCGGCGGTGAAGCTGCTGCGCCAGATGGGGGCGGATATCGTCGCGGCCTGTTTCGTCATCGACCTGCCGGAACTCGGCGGGCGGAAGAAGCTTGAAGCGCTCGACGTGGAAGTGCGCACGCTGGTGGCGTTCGACGGGCATTGAGCATAGCTGCCCGCGATCTGCCGTGTCGCCCCTCATCCGGCCTGCCGGCCACCTTCTCCCCGCAAGCGGGGCGAAAGGATAGGCCGCGCCGGTTTCCCCAGCCCATACTGTTCATGGGGCAAGTTCCCTCTCCCCGCTTGCGGGGAGAGGGTTAGGGTGAGGGGCAAACCGAACGTGCGGTTCAGACGAATTCCAGAACCGTGCTCTCGAACCGGATGACCGGCTCGCCATTCTGGTTCCTTCCCGCACACAAAATCGTATTGATCAGCCGGCCCGGCCGCGAGGCGAGTTCGCGCGAGGCCGTCAGCGTCACCGAATAGGTGATCGTGTCGCCGGCGAAGACCGGCTTCAGCCAGCGCAGGTTCGTGAAGCCCGGGGAGGGGCCGAGCTTCGGAGGCGCGATCCCCTCGGCGGCGAGCCGCCGGCATTCGCCCGTCCAGAAGGGCACGAAGCATTTCATCCACCCTGCGCTGGAATGCCAGCCGGAGGCGCAGAGGCCGCCGAACAGCGCGTGCCTGGCCAGTTCCGCATCGAGATGGAAGGGCTGCGGGTCGAAATCCCTGGCGAAGCGGATGATGTCTTCGGCGGTGAAGGTGAGGCTGCCGATCTCGACGGCCTCGCCGAAGGCGTAGAGCTCAGCCATGCGCATGGTCGGCTCCCTTTTCGGCAAGGCGCATCATGTTGATATATTCGCAGAGCGCGACCGTTTCCCCGCGCTGGTTCGTCACCGTGGCGCGCATGCGCACGATGCCGATCTCAGGCCGCGAGCGCGAGACGCGCGCATCCAGCACCTCGCAATGGCCGCCGAGCGTGTCGCCGGCGAGCACCGGGCGCTTCCATTCCATGGCATCGACACCCGGCGAGCCCTCCGAGGTGGAGCCGCGGATATAGGCCTCGTAGAGCATGCGCATCATGACGGCGCTGGTGTGCCAGCCGGACGCGGCGAGCCCGCCGAGGATGCTGGTGCGGCCGGCTTCCTCGTCGAGATGCATGGGCTGGGGATCGAATTCCCGCGCGAAGGCGATGATCTCGTCCGCCGTCAGCGTCCGCTCCGCGAAATCGAAGCGGCGGCCGGGCGTGAAATCCTCGAAGGTCAGCTGCGCGTCCGTCATGGGTGTTTACGTATTGAAGCGGAAGTGGATGACGTCGCCATCCTGCACCACATATTCCTTGCCTTCGTCGCGGCCCTTGCCGGCTTCCTTGGCGCCGACTTCGCCCTTGTAGGCGATGTAGTCGTCATAGGAGATGGTGAAGGCGCGGATGAAGCCGCGCTCGAAATCCGTGTGGATGACGCCGGCGGCCTGCGGGGCCTTGGTGCCGCGCACGATGGTCCAGGCGCGGGTCTCCTTCGGGCCGACCGTGAAATAGGTGATGAGGTCGAGCAGGTGGTAGCCGGCGCGGATGAGCCGGTCGAGGCCCGCTTCCTCGAGGCCGAGCGCGGAGAGGAATTCGGCCGCTTCCTCTTCCGGAAGCTGGGCGACCTCGGATTCGATCGCCGCCGAGATGATGACGCATTCGGCGCCCTGTTCCTTCGCCATGGCGGCAACGGCCTCGGTGTGCTCGTTGCCTGTCGAGGCGTCGGCCTCCGCGACGTTGCAGACATAGAGGACCGGGTGCGAGGTGAGGAGGTTGAGGCCCTTCAGGACCTCGATCTCCTCGGGCGCCAGCGTCTTCAGGAGAAGGCGGGCCGGCTTGCCCTCGTTCAGCAGCTTCACCACGGCTTCCATGATCGGCAGCTGCGCGATGGACTCCTTGTCCTTGCCGGTGGCGCGTTTGCGCGTCTGCTCGACGCGGCGCTCCAGGCTTTCGAGGTCGGCGAGCATCAGCTCGGTCTCGATCGTGTCGGCGTCGCCCACCGGGTTGATGCGGCCCTCGACATGGGTGATGTCATCGTCCTCGAAGCAGCGCAGCACATGCACGACCGCATCGACTTCGCGGATGTTGGCGAGGAACTTGTTGCCGAGGCCTTCGCCCTTCGAGGCGCCGCGCACAAGGCCGGCGATGTCGACGAAGGAGATGCGGGTCGGGATGATCTCCTTGGAGCCGGCGATGGCGGCGAGCGCCTTCATGCGCGGATCGGGAACCGCCACTTCGCCGGTGTTCGGCTCGATGGTGCAGAAGGGATAGTTGGCCGCTTGCGCCGCCGCCGTCTTGGTCAGCGCGTTGAAGAGGGTCGACTTGCCGACATTCGGCAGACCGACGATACCGCATTTGAAGCCCATGGAAGGTGGTCCATTCGTCTTAGAAAATCGTTGCCATCGCTATGGGGGATGGCGGGGGCAGGGTCAAGGGCTTCGGGCCGCGCGGGCCTTGAAGTCGCCTCTCCTGCGGTGCACAATGGGCCGCACACCGCTCGAAGCCGGAATACGAGGAGCTTCCCATGAGCAATGGTGACACGACCCTGACCCCGAAAACCGTGACGAAGCCGAAGCTGGAACGGCCGAGGCTCTACAAGGTCATTCTCGTCAACGACGACTATACGCCGCGCGAATTCGTCGTGCTGGTGCTGAAAGCCGTCTTCCGCATGGCGGAGGAGACGAGCTACCGGGTGATGATGACCGCGCACAAGATGGGCACGTCCGTCGTGGTCGTCTGCGCCCGCGACATCGCCGAGACCAAGGCGAAGGAGGCGACGGACCTGGCGAAGGAGGCGGGTTTCCCGCTGCTCTTCCAGACCGAGCCGGAGGAATAGGCTTCATCCGATATTAGCGGTCTTCGCCCATGCTGCGGCCATGATCGAAGAAGCCGCCACCTGGCACTATGCCGTCGCCTTCGTGTTCTTCCTTCTTGTGGGGGCGATCGGGCACGTCTGCCGCGCCGTCTTCAATGTCTTTCCCGACCGGCTTTCCGACCGGACGACGCTCGATCTCGTCGTCAGCGACGGCTACGACTGGAACGACCGGATCTTCGGCACCGAATATGACGATGCGGGTTACTACCGGCTCGATTCCTGGCGGAATTTCCGGAACGCGACGGTCGGCTGCGGCCTTGCCGGCCTCGCCGTCATGCTGTTTTCCGACGGCGCCTCCGGCCTTGTCGCCCAAGGCATCGAGACGGCGCTTGCCTGGCTGTGGGACCTTTTCCTCTACCGGCTCGAAACGATCCGCTGGCTGTAGGTCCTACTCGCCCTTGTTGCCGAGCAGCTTTTTCAGCATCTCCGCCATCGGCCCCGTCGTCGGCAGGATTTTCGGTTGGGCGTGGTTGCGCGCCTGGCGGATGTGCGACTGGCCGGCCGGCTTCTGCGCGGGTGCCTTTTCCGCTTCCGGTTTGCTGCCGGTAGCGAGCGCGAGCTTGTTCATCAGCTGCGAATCCTCTCCCCGCACCAGCATGTCGGCATTGAGGGCGAGCTCGTCGAGCAGCGGATCGAGCCAGCCATGGTCGGCCTTGGCGAAATCGCCGAGCACATGGTGGGTGACGAGTTCCTTTGCGCCCGGATGGCCGATGCCGAGGCGCAGGCGCCGGTAGTCCTTGCCGCAATGGGCGTCGATCGACTTGATGCCGTTGTGCCCGCCATGGCCGCCGCCGACCTTGATGCGCGCCTTGCCGGGGGCAAGGTCCAGCTCGTCGTAGATCGCGACGATGTCCTTGGGGGCGAGCTTGTAGAAGCGCATCGCCTCGCCGACGGATTCGCCGGACAGGTTCATGAAGGTCTGCGGCTTGACGAGCAGCACCTTCTCGCCGGCAAGCTCGCCCTCGGAGATTTCCGCCTTGAACTTCTTCGACCAGGGCGAGAACGGGTTCTTGCGGTGGATCGCATCCAGCGCCATGAAGCCGATATTGTGGCGGTTGCCCGCATATTTTGCGCCCGGATTACCGAGCCCCGCGATGATCTGCATGGAATGGTCCGCCAAAAGGATCTGTCCCGCCTTCACCACCGCGAAAGCGGCCGGAAGTCAACCGCCCGCGATCATTTCTTCGCGCCGCCATCGGCCGTGCGCGTGTTCGGCGGCAGGCCGTAGGCGGCGAAGATGCGATCCTGCTCGCCGCTGACGATGAGCTGGTCGAGCGCCGCCTGCAGCCGCGTGATGAGGTCGGGCGGCGTGTCCTTGTGGCAGGCGAGGCCGTAGATCTGGCCGGCCATCAGCATGGCCTTCTCGACCGGCTGGCCCTGGTTGACCAGGTTCTCATAGGTCTTGATCGAGGTCGGCATCAGGTCGATGCGGCCGGAGAGCAGCTTGCGCACCGAGATGTCGATGTCGACGGCAAGGTCGATATCCTTGAAGCCGAGATCCTCCAGCGCCTCGACGGCGAAGTCGCCGCGCTGCGAGCCGACCTTCATGGTGAGCGCCTCCTGCATGCTGTCCGGCCCCTTGCTGCCGTCCTTGCGCTTCAGGAGCACCATCTCGTCCTTCAGAAGGGGATTGACCCAGGCGAAGCGGCCGGCGCGTTCACGGTTGTAGCCGGCCGTGAAGACGCAGTTCATCGGCTGGTTCTCCGCCAAAGCGAAGGCGCGGGCCCAGGGCATGATCTCGATCGTGTAGTCGATGCCCGCCGCCTTGGTGATCGCGGCGACCTGCTCGACGGCGATGCCGGTGATCCTGCCGTCCCTGGAATAGTTGAACGGGGCGTATTCCTCCGTCACGAAATGCAGGGTTTCGGCAAGCGGTGCGGAAAGAGGGGCGAGCGACAGGCAAAGCGTCAAGAGCAGCGTCTTCATCGTCTCGTCCTTGTCCTTCGTCAGGAGGCGGCGGCCCGGCGTTCGGGTCTCTCCGTCACCGTGAATTCGTCCAGCTTCTCCAGCAATGCGTCAAGCGGCAGGGGGCGGCTCAGGAGGTAGCCCTGGCCGAATTCCACCTGCATGGCCTGCAGGATATCCCACTGTTCCGTCGTCTCGATGCCTTCCGCCACGACGGCGCAGCCCATCTGGTGCGAGATGGTGCGTATGCCTTCCACCAGCATGCGGCTCTTGCGGCGCACGTCCGGCTGGTCGGAGGAAAGCGAGCGGGTGAAGGACTGATCGACCTTGACGATATCGACGGGGAAGCGGTTGAGATAGGACAGCGAGGAATAGCCGGTGCCGAAATCGTCGAGCGCAATGCGGCAGCCAAGGTCGGAGAGCGCGTCGAGCACTTCGCGCACGACGGGATTGTCGAGCATCAGCACCGCCTCGGTGATCTCCACCACGATGCGCGACGGCGTGATGCCGTGCTCCAGAAGCAGGGCGGCAAGGCGCGCGGGCAGGGCGGGCTCGAACTGCAGGGGCGAGAAGTTCACCGCGAGATAGGCGTCGGCAAGCCCGTCGAGCTTCGAGATGATGGCAAGGCTGGCGATCGACTTCGACAGGATGCAATCGCCGATGCGGCCGATCGAGCCGTTCTCCTCGGCAATGCCGATGATCTCGGCCGGCGGCAGCAGGCCGCGCTCGGGGTGGTTGAGCCGCATCAGCGCCTCGAAGCCGGCGACGCGCCCGTCGGCGAGCGACACGATCGGCTGGAGATGGGCGATGAACCAGTCCTCGCGCAGGCCCTGGTCGATGAACTGCTCGGTCTCCAGCCGCTTGCGGGCGATGTCCACCATGTTGCTGTCGAAGAGCTGCACGCCGTTCTTGCCGCTGCGCTTGCGCGCATACATGGCCATGTCCGACTTCTGCAGCAGGCAGGCCGCCGTCTCTGCATGGTCGGGATAGACGGCGACGCCGATGCTGGCGCTGACATGGAGATCGGCACCGTTGACGGTGAGCGGGGTGCGCAGGCTGGCGACGAGCCTTTCGCTGACATCCATGGCGAGCTGGCACGCGTTCGGCGCGCAAAGCAGGATCGCGAATTCGTCGCCGCCGAGCCGGGCGATCCGGTCGCCCGCGCGCAGCTGCCGGCGCAGGCGCGTCGCCACCTGGCAGAGCACGTCGTCGCCCGCCGCATGGCCGAGATTGTCGTTGATCCACTTGAAGCGGTCGAGATCGACGAAGAGGCAGGCGAGCTGCTGGCCGAGCTTGTCGACGTCGCCGATCAGCTCGTCGAGCACGGATTCGAAACCCTGCCGGTTGAGCAGCCCCGTCAGATGGTCGGTGATCGCCTGGCGGTGGTTGCGGTTCTCCGCCTCCTTGAGGTCTGTGACATCGGTCATGACCGACAGCGACAGCGCCTGCCGGCTGCTGCTGGCCGCCACGCCGGTTTCGAGGATCAGCACGTCGATCATGCTGCCGTCGGCGCAGCGGAAGCGCACGGTCGCCTCGCAGATCCCACCTTCCACGCTGTTTTCGTCGTGGCGCTTGCGATAGGTGTCGCGCCAGTCCTCGGCGACGAAATCGGTGAATTCCTGGCCGATCACCGCGGCGCGGCGATAGCCGGTCGCCGTCAGCCAGTAGTCGCTGACGGCGGTGATGCGGTTGTCCGCATCGATGGAGAAGAGCATGGCCGGCGTGAGGTTGTAGATGTCGGTGGCGCGGGCATGGGCGAGCTTCAGCTCCTTCTCCTCGCGCTCCAGCTTGCTCTGCATCTCGTTGAAGTTATGGGCGAGCGCGCCCATTTCGTCGTTCGAGGTCCAGTCGACATGGTGGCGCGAGCCGAGCCGGCGCGTCGCCTCGATGGCCGCCGTCAGCCGCATCAGGGGGCGGATGATGGTGATGCGGTTGCCGATGATGGCGGCGGTGAAGAGGGTGGCGACGGCGAAGAAGAAGATGGTGAAGATGCTCATCTCGTCCTTCGAGAAGCGCGAGAGCAGATGCGCCTTGCGGATCCAGATTTCCGCCGTGCCCACCTTCTTGATGCCGTCGTTCGCCTTGTAGAGGATGTCTGCCTTGACGATGGAACGCGTGTCGTCCGGATCGGGACGGGTGGCGGGCTTCCGGATGTCGATGAGGTCGGACGTGTCGCGCACATGGACGAAGACGATGTCGGCATCCGCCTGCAACGCGCCGACGATCTGATCGATGCTGTCCTTGTCGAAATCCCAGAGCGGCTTGCCGAGCGCCTGGACATTGGCCTGCAGCAGAACTTCGGTGTTCTGCAGGCGCTCGCGCGCCACGCGGTCGGACGAAAGGATCAGGAACAGCACGAAGAGCGGGGCGACGAAGATGAGCAGGGCGCCGATGACGATGGCGATGAAGCGGCTTTCCACCGAATGCATTTTCATGCCGGTTGCCCCCCTGCCATGATGCCAAGCCCGCCCATGATGCCCCTCGTTGGCTTTCGTCATTTTGGAGGCTTAGATTTTCACCAAAGTCTTAAATGTTGCTGAAATGGCGATCCGGAAAAGTGCCGGTTGCTCAGGCTTCCCGCAACGGTAGTGCCTGGCGGCGGACAAAGAAAACCCCGCATCCGGTGGGATGCGGGGTCTTCAGGATCGTTTCTGAACGGAGCCGATTACTCGGACGCTTCCGTTGCTTCTTCTTCCTTCACGCCGGCAGCCGGGACGGCGATCGTGGCGATCGTGAAGTCGCGGTCGGTGATGACCGGGCTCGTGCCCTTCGGCAGCTTGATGTTGGAGATGTGGATGCCTTCGCCGACCTTGAGGCCCGTGAGGTCGGCCGTGAGGAATTCCGGAATGTCGCCGGCCAGCGCGTGCAGCTCGACAGCGTGGCGAACGATGTTCAGGACGCCGCCGGCCTTGATGCCCGGGGACTTCTCTTCGTTGACGAAGTGAACCGGAACTTCGACCACGACGTGGGTGTTGCCCGAAACGCGGAGGAAGTCGACATGCATCGTGAAGTCGCGGACCGGATCCAGCTGGTAGTCCTTCGGCAGGACCTTGATCTTCTCGCCGTTGACGTCGATCGTGGCGACGGTCGTCTTGAAGCCGCCGGCGTGGATGCGCTGGGTGACGTCCTTGGTCGAGATGGCGATGGAGAGCGGGGCCTGCTTGTCGCCATAGATGACTGCGGGAATAAGGCCGTTGCGGCGAAGTTCACGGGAGGACCCCTTACCAACCCGTTCGCGCGTCTCGGCCTTGAGCTCGTAAGTTTCGTGGCTCATGGCTTTACCTTTCATGTGTTACTGGAGAGCCCTTCGCACGCGGAGAGCACTCCGCCGCGCAAAAAGCTTGAGGATTTCGTGAAAGCCTCATCCACGTTGCCTCCAAGGGTGTCTACGCGGACGGGGGCTCGATAAACGAGAATGCCCGGAAATGCAAGGCCCGTGGCCGGATTGACACGATGCGGTCATGATTGGATGTTCGCCTGCAAACCGGTTCGGCGAAGGAGGCCATGATGAGACTACAGATCCTGATGGCCTCGGCCGCATTCGCGCTGGCATCCGCAAGCCCGGCCCTCGCCCAGGCGGTCTCGCCCGCCGAAGCCGAGAGCATCCAGCAGAAGCTCACGCGCTACCTGCCGCAGGACATGATCGAGGCCGGTCTCGTCACCGTCAAGGCGGCGACCTCGTTCTACGAACTGCGCTTCAATCCGGCCGTGCTTGTCGAAAAGCACAAGTCCGGCGCGGTGACGGTCGAGGGGCTGAAGCCGACGACGGCCTATCTCCGGCCCATGCCGGAGGGCACCTACCGCGTCGAGGCCAGCGACAGCTTCGACATCAAGGGCTCGGTCGATGCCGCGCCCGGCAAGAATTCCTTCTCCTATATCATCGCCTCGATGAAGCTCGACGGCATCTACGATCCGGATATCCTCTACTTCACCTCCGCCGACTGGACGGCCGAGAGGATCGCCTTCACCAGCACCTCGCCGCAGGAGAGCATCACGGCGAGCTTCGGCGAGACGGCGATGCGCCTTGCCGCCGAGAAGAAGGGGGAGGGCATCCTCGACATATCCAGCACCGGCGTGATGAAGGCCTTTGCCGAGACGATCACCGGCGGGACGAACGGCCGGGTCGACATAAGCGCCGATACGGTCGACATCGATGTCAGCATGGACGGCGCGCGCAACAAGGTGGTCCAGGACCTCGTCTTCTTCGTGCTCGACAACATGCACAAGGACAGGCTGGAGGCGGCGGATGCGGCGCGGCTGAAGGAGATGCTGCGCTCCGCCCTGCCGGTCTTCGACAATCTCACCGAGACGATCAGGGCCTCCAATGTGACGGTCGGCACGGAGCGGGGCATATTCGGCGCCGAGAGCGTCAGCTATGTCATCGACATGAACGGCATCGCCCATTCCACCCGTGTCGGCTTCGGCTTCGGCGTGGAGAAGCCCAGGCCGCCGGCCGGCATCCTGCTCGCCACCTTCGCGGAGGCCGTGCCGGAGCGCGCGACCTTCAAGGCGGCGGTGACCGATCTCGACCTTGCGGGCGCCGTCAACTATCTCATCGACCATGCGGATTTCACCAAGTCCGAGCCGCTGACGGACGAGCAGAACAAGGAAATCGGCCGCATCGTCCTGCCGGATGGCGCGATGACCGTGGAATTCGAGGACGTTTCCGCCGTTTCGCCGATCTATGACGTGCACCTTGCCGGCAAGATGCAGGTCTATCCCGAGCAGAAGGACCGGCACAGCGCCGAGGTGACGCTGACCATGCGCAACTTCGACAAGACGGTCGCCTATCTCCAGAAGAACGCCGCCACCGTGCCGCAATTCGGCCAGGCCGCCTTCGGCCTCCTGATGATGAAGGGCCTTGCGCGGGATGCCGGCGGCGGCGCGCAGGTCTGGGACGTCAAGGTCGGCGAGGACGGCAAGGTGCTGATCAACGGCCAGCCGCTGCCGTTCCAGCAGTAGGCATCAGGGTCTTGCGCGGCGCCTTGCCGTGAGACGGGCAAGCGCCAGCATCAGCCCGCCGGCGATCAGCCCCCAGAAGGCGCCGGAAATGCCGGCGAAGGAGACGCCCGAGGCGGTGACGAGGAAGGTCACCGCAGCCGCCTCGCGCCCTTCCACGGCGTGGAAGGCGTTGAGCGCCGAGCCGGCGAAGGCGCTGATCAGCGCGAGGCCGGCGACGGCCTGGATGAGGATCGACGGGGCGAGGCTGACGAAGGCCGTGACGGCGCCCGCGGCAAGTCCGAAGATCACGTAGAAGACGCCGGCATTGATCGCCGCCCAGTAGCGCCTGGCCGGGTCGGGATGCGCGTCGCTGCCGGCGCACATGGCGGCGGTGATGGCGGCGAGGTTGACCGCATGGCCGCCGAAGGGCGCCGACAGCAGCGAGAAGAGACCGGTGACGGCGAAGAGCGGGCCGGGGCTGGGCTCGTAATGGTTGACCTTCAGCACGGCGATGCCCGGAATGTTCTGGGAGGCCATGGTGACGATGAAGAGCGGCAGCGCGATGCCGACGAGCCCGGCGACCGTGAAGACAGGCGCGACGATCTCGGGCTGCGGCAGCAGGGCATCGGTGAGCCCGGCAAAGGCGCCCTCGGGAATGTCGATGCCGAAGGCGAGCACCGCGACGAAGGCGGCAAGTGCCGCGGGCACGGCATAAAGCCGGTTGATGCTGCCGACGACCACCCAGGCAAGAACGATCGGCAGGCCGAGCAGCGGATCGAAGGCGATGGCCTTCACGGGGGCGAAGCAGAGGCCGATCAGCACGCCCGAAAGCATGGCGTTGGCGAGCGTCGCCGGAATTGCGGCGACCATGCGGCCGAGCGGCTTCCAGAGGCCTGCCATGACGATCAGCACCGCGCAGACGAGGAACCCGCCGACGGCTGTCGCAAAGCCGCCTTCCACCGCGCCGGAACTGGCGAGCAGCGCCGCGCCCGGCGTCGACCAGGCGATGGAGACGGGAAGCCGCGTCGCGGCGCTGAGAACGATGGCGCACAGGCCCATCGACACGGACAGCGCCATCAGGCCGGAGGCCGCCTGCGCTTCCGTCGCGCCGACGCCCGTCAGCCCGTGCAGCACGACGGCGAAGGAACTGGCAAAACCGACGAAGGCGGTGAGCAGGCCCATGAACAGGGCTTGAGCGGAAAAATCACGAAACATGGCAGGATCGATGCTGAAAAGGAATGTGCACTGGTAACAGGCGCCGGGCGGCTTGGGAACAGGCTTGTGGCGAGGGCAGGGGCGGTGTGCCTTGAATGAGCACCGTCATTCCGCCAGTCTCCGCGCTGACCGGGGCAACCGTATATCGTGCGAGGTCGCCGCCCCCGGCGGGGAGAAGGGGCAGGAGGTGTCCGCCCTCCCAATTCCATGGGCGACCGCTCCTGTCCCCACAGCCAGGGAGAGGCGGAGGCCCTTGCCCGCCTGCGCCACGCTCGGCGCCTTGTACCTTCGTCCCGCTGGACCCGCGGGCGCAAACATGGGTATAGTCGTTGGGCGTTGTATTCTGGTGCGACGATCGGTCGAAGCTTTCGGGGAGGAGAGCGGATGCCTCAGCGTTTCGATCACGCGGATCATGTGCAGACCGTGGCGGCCCATGCGTCGGCGGCGGCAAGTTCGCCTGTTGCCGCGTCCTGGCGCCGCTGCCTCACGCTGCACGGCCTTTCCCCGGAGGAGGCGCGGACGCCCTGGCGCCTGACCGAATCGGAATTCCGCCAGGCGCGGGCGCGCTCCAGCGTGCTGATCGAGGAGGCGCGGGGCGAGATCGACCGGCTCTTCGCCACCGTCGGCAAGGCCGGTTGCTGCCTGCTGCTGACGGACGAGCACGGCATCGCGCTCGAACGGCGCGGGGCGGCGAGCGACGATCGCGATTTCCGCGGCGTCGGGCTCTGGTCCGGCACGGTGTGGAGCGAGGCGAGCGTCGGCACCAACGGCATCGGCACGGCGCTGGCCGACGAGCGGCCCGTGCTCATCCTGCGCGACCAGCATTTCCTCTCGCAGAACACGGGCCTGTCCTGCACCACCGCGCCGATCCGTGACCATACGGGGCGCATCGCCGCCGCCATCGACATTTCCACCTGCCGCGACGATGCGGGCGAGATGACCATGTCGATCCTCTCCCAGGCCGTCCGCGATGCCGCCGCGCGCATCGAGGCGGGTCTCTTCCGCCGCGCCTTCTCCGCCGCCCGCATCCTGCTCGTGCCCGTCGAGGGTCGAACCGCGCCGGCGCTGCTCGCCGTCGACCGCGACGACCTCGTGCTGGGCGCAACGCGCGCCGCACGCCAGGTGCTCGGCCTCGACGACCGGCGCATCGCCACGGGCGTCGCCGCCTCCGATCTCCTGCACGAGGACAGGGCGGAGGACGGGCGCGACCTCGACGACGCGGAACGGGCCGCGCTGCGCCGCGTGCTGACGCGCGCCGGCGGCAATGTCAGCCAGGCCGCCGACCTGCTCGGCATCAGCCGGGCGACGCTGTACCGCAAGATGAAGAAGCTCTCGATCAACTGATATTGCAGCGCAGCACAGGCTGTCGCACCGGCCTGTCTCAATTCTGAAACAGTCGCGGCGACGATCGTCCTGCGGCCCCTACCGCAATCGGCCGAAGCGCAGCACCATCCTTCCCGACGGCCCATCCGGGCCCTTCATGGGAGGAATGACATGCTGCATCAGAAGATCGTCGAAAACCCGTACAAGGCAAAGTACGGCAACTTCATCGGTGGCGAGTGGAAGGAGCCGGTCGCGGGCCGCTATTTCGACAACATCACGCCGATCACCGGCGGCAAGCTCTGCGAGATCGCCCGCTCCGACGCCGCCGACATCGAGCTCGCTCTCGACGCCGCCCATGCCGCCAAGGACAAGTGGGGCCGCACCTCCGCCACCGAGCGTTCCAACATCCTGATGAAGATCGCCCAGCGCATGGAGGACAATCTCGAACTCCTCGCCAAGGCCGAGACCTGGGACAACGGCAAGCCGCTGCGCGAGACCATGGCGGCCGACATTCCGCTCGCCATCGACCACTTCCGCTATTTCGCCGCCTGCGTGCGGGCGCAGGAGGGCACGATCGGTGAGGTCGACCACGACACGATCGCCTACCACTTCCACGAGCCGCTCGGCGTCGTCGGCCAGATCATCCCGTGGAACTTCCCGATCCTGATGGCCGCCTGGAAGCTCGCCCCGGCGCTTGCCGCCGGCAATTGCGTCGTGCTGAAGCCCGCCGAGCAGACGCCGTCCTCGATCCTCGTCTGGGCCGAGCTCATCGGCGACCTCCTGCCGCCCGGCGTTCTCAACATCGTCAACGGCTTCGGCCTCGAAGCCGGCAAGCCGCTCGCCTCCAACCCGCGCATCGCCAAGATCGCGTTCACCGGCGAGACGACGACCGGCCGGCTGATCATGCAATATGCCAGCCAGAACCTCATTCCGGTGACGCTGGAGCTCGGCGGCAAGTCGCCGAACATCTTCTTCGCCGACGTGATGAACGAGGACGACGACTATCTCGACAAGGCGCTCGAGGGTTTTGCGATGTTCGCGCTGAACCAGGGCGAAGTCTGCACATGCCCGAGCCGGGCGCTGGTGCACGAGAAGATCTACGACCGCTTCATGGAACGGGCCGTCAAGCGCGTGGAGAAGATCGTGCAGGGCAACCCGCTCGACACGGCGACGATGATCGGCGCGCAGGCCTCGTCCGAGCAACTGGAGAAGATCCTCTCCTATATCGACATCGGCAAGCAGGAAGGCGCGGAAGTGCTGACCGGCGGCGGGCGCAACGAACTCGAAGGCGATCTTTCCGGCGGCTACTACGTCAAGCCGACCGTCTTCCGCGGGCATAACAAGATGCGCATCTTCCAGGAGGAGATCTTCGGACCGGTCGTCTCGGTCACGACCTTCAAGGACGATGCGGAGGCGCTCGCCATCGCCAATGACACGCTCTACGGCCTCGGCGCCGGCGTCTGGAGCCGCGATGCGAACCGTTGCTACCATTTCGGCCGCGACATCCAGGCCGGCCGCGTCTGGACCAATTGCTACCACGCCTATCCGGCCCATGCGGCCTTCGGCGGCTACAAGCAGTCGGGCATCGGCCGCGAGACGCACAAGATGATGCTCGATCACTACCAGCAGACCAAGAACATGCTGGTCAGCTACTCTCCCAAGGCGCTCGGTTTCTTCTGAGCGACCGCCCCCTTCTCCTCCGGAGAAGGCGCGCAAAGGGTGCGGGAGCCCTGTCCGCCGTCGCTTTCCGCCCCATCCCTCTCCCCGTTCCGGGGGGAGGGAAAATCGTTTGGAGGAAGAGCTGTCATGTCCGAAGTCACGACCCAGCCGCGCGTGATGGCGACCGATGCCGCGCTTGCGCTTATCCGGGAGATCCAGGCGGATCATCCGGAAATCCTGTTCCACCAGTCGGGCGGCTGCTGCGACGGGTCCTCGCCCATGTGCTATCCGGCGGACGACTATATCGTCGGCGACCGGGACGTGAAGCTCGGCGAGATCGGCGGCGTGCCGGTCTATATCAGCGAGAGCCAGTTCGACGTGTGGAAGCACACGCAGCTGATCATCGACGTGGTGCCCGGCCGCGGCGGCATGTTCTCGCTCGACAATGGCCGCGAGAAACGCTTCCTCACCCGCTCGCGCCTCTTTACCGGCGGCGAGGCCTGCCCGCTGCCGGGGCGTTGACGAAAGCCCGCGACATATGGCCCGGCATTTTCCGGAAACCCCGGCCACCCGTGACGTCATCCTCGGCTCTGGGCCGAAGAGCTATATTTCTCAAGGGCTTGTCGATGGTCGGGTCAAGCCCGACCATGACGAAGGAGAGATCGGCGTGGTTTTCTGCGTGTCAGGATGGGCTCAGCGCACCGGGCACCGGCCCGCGCGATAGACACTGAAACCGGCCACCTGCGCCGAGCAGGCATTGCCGAATTCCTTGAAGTCGGTGCCGCGGCGCCCGCAGACCGGGTTGTACTCCATCGTGCAGACGCGCTGGTCGCGCGGGCGCTCGCGGTCTCCACGATCGCCCCGGTCGTCGCGGTCACGATCCCGGCGGTCCCTGTCGTTGCGATTGCGGTCCCTGTCCCTGTCCGGGCGCTCGCGGCCGTCATTGCTCCAGCCGTCGCGGTCCTGGTCCTGCCAGCCGACCCGGTCGCGATCCGGGCGGCGGAACTGGCATTCGCCGCGGCCGATGATGCCGTAGCCGCTGGAGCGCGCCTCGCAGGCATTGGCGAAGGTCTGGCGGTCGCGGCCGCGCTCGCCGCAGACCGGGGCATATTCACGGGTGCAGAATTGCGGCGGGCGCGGATTGTAGCCGCCTCCGCCCTGGTCGGCCTCGACCGAGCAGGCCGCCAAGGTGCCGGCCGCGAGAAGGATGGCGATAGGCCCTGCGAGCCGGGACAGAAATGGCATCGAGATCATGGATTTCCCCTGTCGAATCTAGGGGGAACTTAGCGCAGAAATCGCGGGGCCGATATCGGCCTCGGCAAAAATCCGTCAGTCGAACAGGCTCGACACCGATTCCTCGGCGCTGGTGCGGTTGATCGCCTCGCCGAGCAGGTTGGCCGTCGAGATGACGCGGATGTTGTGCGCCGACTGGACGGCCGTGGTCGGCTGGATCGTGTCGGTGATCACAAGCTCCTTGAGCTTGGACGAGGTGACGCGCGCGACGGCGCCGCCCGACAGAACGCCGTGCGTGATATAGGCGGTGACGCTGGTCGCGCCGTTCTTCAGCAGCGCTTCGGCCGCGTTGCAGAGCGTGCCGCCCGAATCCACGATATCGTCGATCAGCAGGCAGTCCTTGCCGGCGACGTCGCCGATGACGTTCATCACCTCGGACTCGCCCGGCCGGTCGCGGCGCTTGTCGACGATGGCAAGCAGACAGTCGAGGCGCTTGGCCAGCGCGCGGGCGCGCACCACGCCGCCGACGTCGGGCGAGACGACCATGACGTTTTCGAGATTGTAGTTTTCCTTCACGTCGCGCGCCAGGATCGGCACGGCGTAGAGGTTGTCGGTCGGGATGTCGAAGAAGCCCTGGATCTGGCCGGCATGCAGGTCCAGCGTCAGCACGCGGTCGGCGCCGGCCTCGGTGATGAGGTTGGCGACGAGCTTTGCCGAGATCGGCGTGCGCGGGCCGGGCTTGCGGTCCTGGCGGGCATAGCCGAAATAGGGGATCACGGCCGTGATGCGGCGCGCCGAGGAGCGGCGCATGGCATCGATCATGATGAGCATTTCCATCAGGTGGTCGTTGGTCGGGAACGAGGTCGACTGGACGACGAAGACGTCCTCGCCGCGCACGTTCTCCTGGATTTCCACGAAGATTTCCTGGTCTGCGAAGCGTCTGACCGTGGCCCGGCCGAGCGGAACATTCAGATAATTGCAGATCGCTTCGGCCAGGAGCCGGTTCGAATTGCCCGCGAAAACCTTCATTTATGGTCCGCCTGTGGATTATGCTGATGGGGGGGCTTTAAGCGGCAAAATCCGCGAATGCAAGGGTCTTGCGCCGCGGAAAAGCGTTTCTTCGCATTTCGCTGTGATTAACAGCGCAACGCGCTTAACCACGGGTGGTGCCGCGCCAGTCGAGATACTGGCGGATGGTCGTGTCGGCGATGCCCTCCATCGTGCGCGCCGGCACGGCGGCCCACGGGTCGGAGGCCGTGCCCGAGACGCTTTCCTGTCCCTGGATGCGGTGCAGCCGCGCGCCGTTGCCGTCGAGCACGTCCCAGACATAGACGACGGTGGTCTTGCCGTTGTCGTTCATGGCGGAGAAGTAGCCCTTCAGGATGTACTTGCTGGAATTGTCCGAGGCGCTTCGGATCGTCAGCCCGCTTCCGCGCGCCGCCGCGCCGAGGCGCCTGGAGAGCGGTGTCACGGCCTCGACCGGTGCGCCGATGATCGGCAGGAAGCGGATCGTCTCGCCGGCTTGGGCGGCGGTCGGGACGGCGGCGACCTCTTCCGCGCCGGTCGACGTTTCCGCCGCGAGCGAGCGCTGGGCGGTGGTGCGGGCAAGCTCCGCATCCGTCGTCCGGCGCCCCGTGTTGCGGGCGAGCGCGTCGGCCTGGCCCTGCAGCGTGCCGGCGGTGTCCGCGCCGGTCGTGACGCCGGTGCCGGATGACGGGGTGAAGGCGGTTTCCTGGCTGGTGCGCGTGACGGGCGTCGTCTGGGCGCTCATCTGGTCGAGGTCGTTCTGGGTGACCGGGGGCGAATTGAAGGTGCCGCCGCCGACATCGACCTGCGGCGTCAGCGCGTCGGTGCTGTTGCAGCCGGCAAGGGTGGCAATGAGGCCGATCAGTGCCAGCCGCTTCATCAGCTCTTGCATCGTCGTCGTCCGTGTCCTGCGGAAGGCTTTTCGCCTCCTCCGTTCCCCGCAACGATTTATGGGTGCCGCCTCAAGGCCTGTCAATCGCGGGATCTTGCGGGGCCTGCGGTTGACCCGTCAGACCTCGATGAAATCGAGCCCGTAGCGCGACAGCGCCTTCGGCGTGTCGGTCGTCGTCAGATAGGTCTGGCCGAGCGTCATGGCCGTGCCGCTTTCGGAATCGAGCACGATCGTGTGCACGAAAAGCGACATGTTCGGCTGGATTTCCTGCGGATTGCCCATCAGGAACATCTGCTGGTCCATCCAGGAGGGCGCGAAGCGCGCGCCGACGGAATAGCCGCAGGTGTTCAGCCGGTGGCGGGCAAGGCCGCGCTCGTCGATGATGCGGGCGAAGGTCTCGAAGACGGTGCCGAAGGTGTTGCCGGGGCGCAGCACCATTTCCATCGCCTGCATGGCCTCGCGGCAGGCGCTGTAGAGCTCGCGGTGGCGGTTGGTCGGCTCGCCGATGATGGCGGTGCGCATCATCGGTGCGTGATAGCGTGCGCTGACGCCGGACCATTCGAGGGTGAGCTGGTCCTCGGCATCGAGCTTGCGCCGGCCGGACTTGGAGCGGCAGAGCAGGGCGTCGGCGCCCGAGCCGATGACGAATTCATTGGCGGCATAGTCGCCGCCGGCGGCCAGCACCGCGTTCTGCATGGCCGCGAGGATCGCCGCCTCGCCGCCGCCGGGCACGATGAGGGGCAGGGCGGCGGCCAGCGCATCGTCGGAGAGGGCGGCGGCACGCTCGACATAGGCGATCTCGGCCGGGCTCTTGATGAGGCGCAGGCGGCTGACGAGGCCCGACGCATCGACGATCTGGCCGAAGCTCTGGAGCTGGTTGTCGAGGAGGCGCGCATTGCGGCCGGTCAGGCCATGCGTGTCGTATTCGACGCCGATGCGGCAGCCGAGCAGGTCGAGATCGGAGAGCAGGTTCTTCAGGTCCATCGTCGGATCGGCGTTGACGCGGTCGATCCAGATCTCGATCTTCTCGATGTTGGAGGTGTGGCGCGCCTGGCGCAGGTCCGCCGAGCGGGTGAGCAGCACCATCTCGCCGGTCGCCTTGACGACGAGCGTCTGGAAGAAGCAGTAGCCGAAGGTGTCGTAGCCGGTCAGCCAGTACATGCTCTCCTGTGCGAAGAGCAGCATGGCGTCGATCTTCTCCTCCCGCATGCGGGCGGTGAGGCGCTGGAGCCGGTTGGCGTATTCCTCGCTGTCGAAGTGAAGTGCCATGGCGGTGTCTCCCTCGTCCTGTGTCGTTTTGGGGGCCTCAGCCCCGTAGCATGATCGCCGAAATCTGGCGGCCGTAGTCGGGCTCCTGGCGGTGCGTGGTGCGCCGATAGGAGAAGAAGCGGTCTTCGTCCGGATAGGTGCAGATGTCGAGGTTCTCCGCCGTCACCCCAGCGTCGCCCAGCCGCTGCGTCGTCAGGCCCGGCAGGTCGAACAGGGCATGGCCCGGTTTTTCCGACGGCGTGAAATAGCGCTCGTACGCCTTGTCGACGCCGAGGAAACGCTCCACGAATTCCGGCCCCACCTCGTAGTTCCGCCGGCTGATCGAGGGGCCGAGGCTGGCGACGATGTTCCGCCTGTTGGCGCCGAGCCGTTCCATCGCCGCGACGGTGCTCTCGAGCACGCCGTAGAGCGCGCCCTTCCAGCCGGCATGGGCGGCGCCGACGACGCGGGCTTCGGGGTCGCAGAAGAGGATCGGGCCGCAATCGGCGGCGAGGACGCCGAGCACCATGCCGGGCGCGGCGCTGACCAGCGCGTCGGCCTGCGGGCGCGCGCCGTCATAGTCGCTGTCGACCACGACGACGTCGGGCGAATGGACCTGGTGCACGGTGGCAAGCCGGTCGGGCGTTACGGAGAACCATCGGGCGACGCGGGCGCGATTCTCCTCGACCTTCCCGCGCTCGTCCTTCGAGCCGAGGCCGACATTGAGGCCGCGGTAGATGCCGTCGGAAACCCCGCCGGCGCGCGTGAAGAAGCCGTGCTGCGCGGCCTTTCCGGCACGCTCCGTCAGAAGCGGGCTTTCGATCGGGGAGAGGAGCGCGTCGTCCTTCATCGGTCTCTCGGCTGGGCTTTGGGCGGCCCGTCGGGCCAAGGATTTCGGCCGGGGCATGCGGGGTGCAAATCGGGCCGGATGTTGTCCGGCCTGACGCCCGGTGTCAATCCGGCTGGCGGAAGGGAAAGAGCGCAAGCGGCGTGCTGCCGACGGCCAAGACCTTGAAAAGATCACCCATTTTGCCGACGCCTGCGCCGGCGAGCCGGTCGACATCGGCAAGAATCGATTGCTGCGTCGCTGCGTCGCGGTTTCGGCCGAGGGCGGAGGCCCGCTCGCCGATGCCGAGGCCGACGAGGAAATCGCCCTGGTGCAGCATGCCGTGCACATGCAGGCCCACGCTTGCCGCCGCCCCGGCAAGGCGCTCGAAATCCACATGGCTCGTCAGGTCCGCCTCGCCGGGATGGGCGAGCGGCGGGTCGAAGTCGTGCTTCAGCACCGCCTGCAGCGTATCGCCGAAGCCGGTGACGAAATGGCCGTAGTCGATGATGAGCGCGGTGCCGCCGAAGCGGGCGATGCGCTCGCCGATCGTCGCCATGACGGCTTCGCGGGCCGGCGCGATCTCGAAGATCGTGCCGTTCGGCATCGCCTTGTGGTTTTCCGGCAGGAGCGCGGGATCGAGGCCCGCGACGCCGGCGGCAAAGGTCAGCGCGTCATTCGCATCGAGGCCGACGAGGCGCTCGCGGAAGCCGGACGCGGTCTTGATGAACTGGCGGATCGGGATGGCGTCGAAGAGCTCGTTGGCGGCGAGCAGCACGAAGCCGTCCGGCAGCTCCTCGAAACTGTCGTGCCAGGTGACGCGCGCGGCATGGGTGCCGAGCGTCTCGTGCTGGACGGTGCGCAGCTTCGGGCTGGTCTCGATCAGGTGGATCGTCGCGTTCTCGTAGAGCTGCGGGGCGATCCTTGCCACGACGCGCAGCATGTCGGCCATCATCGTGCCGCGGCCGGGGCCGATCTCGGCGATGCGCACGTCCGCCGGACCGCCGTGCTTCTGCCAGGCATGGACGAGGAAGACGCCGAGCATCTCGCCGAAGAGCTGGCTGACCTCGGGCGCGGTGACGAAGTCGCCGGCGGCGCCGAAGGGGTCGCGGGTGCGGTAGTAGCCGTGTTCGGGATCGGCAAGGCACAGGGCGAAATAATCGGTGACGCTGATCGGGCCGTTGGTACGGATCAGCGCCTTGATCTTGCGGGCGAGGGGTGTGGGCATGGACGCGTTCGCTCAGGCACTGGCCGCTGCGGCCGGCCGGGCGCGGAAGATCGCCCAGAGGCCGAGGGCGAGCATCGGCAGCGAGAGCAGCATGCCCATGGTGAGCCAGCCGCCGAGGAGATAGCCGAGCTGGGGGTCCGGCTCGCGGAAGAACTCGACCGTGATGCGCGACAGGGCATAGCCCGCCACGAAGAGGCCTGTAACGAGGCCGGGCCGCTTCAGCGCGGCGAAGCGATAGATGGCGAGCGCGAGCACGACGAGCAGCACGACGCCTTCGAGGCCCGCCTCGTAGAGCTGGCTCGGATGGCGGGCGAAGGGGCCGGCCTCCGGGAAGATCACGGCCCAGGGCGCGTCGGAGAGGCGGCCCCAGAGCTCGCCGTTGACGAAATTGGCGATGCGGCCGAAGAACAGGCCGATCGGCACGACGGCGGCGACGATGTCGAAGAGGCTCCAGACCGGAATGGCGTTGCGCCGGGCGAAGAGGATCATGGCGAGCGTCGTGCCGGCGAGGCCCCCGTGGAAGGACATGCCGCCGTTCCACACCTGCAGGGCGCGCAGCGGATCGGCCGCGACGTTCGGGAAGTCGTAGAACAGGATATAGCCGATACGGCCGCCGAGAATGATGCCGACGGCGGCCCAGACGAGGAAGTCGTCGAGCTGGGTGCGGCTCATCGGCGCCGCGCCCGCCCACAGGCGCGGCGTCTCGATCAGCCGGCGCGCATAGACCCAGCCCAGCAGGATGCCCACGACATAGGCGATGCCGTACCAGTGCACGGCGACCGGGCCGATGGAAAAGGCGATCGGATCGATCTGCGGATAGGGCATGATGGCGAGGAGTTGGGCAAGGTTCGTCAAGATGGGGCTCTTTTGCGTTTTCGGGCGGAAGATGGCGGCGCCTTGGGGCAGGGTCAAGGCGATAAATCGTGATCGGCGGCGGCGTGACGGCGTGAACCGGCGGCGATCCACCGGAATCCGCTTGCAAGCGGCGGTCTCAGACCCTACCTCAGGGACAAGACGCGGGCGCTGGCGCCCGAAAGGACCATCGACACCCGAGGAGGGCAGACCATGACCACCGGTGCGAACCGCATTCTCGACGACTTCGCCAAGCTGATGACCGATGCCGCCGGCGCCGCGCAGGGCGTGCGCAAGGAGGCCGAGACGATGTTCCGCGCCCAGGCCGAGCGCTTCATCAACGGCATGGACCTCGTCAAGCGCGAGGAATTC
Source organism: Shinella sp. WSC3-e (assembly GCF_945994535.1). Lineage (NCBI taxonomy): Bacteria > Pseudomonadati > Pseudomonadota > Alphaproteobacteria > Hyphomicrobiales > Rhizobiaceae > Shinella > Shinella sp. WSC3-e. The sequence continues at coordinate 2,393,004 of NZ_OZ000530.1, read as the reverse complement.
GAGGCGGTGCGCGAGATGGCGATCAAGGCGCGGGACGAAAACGATGCGCTCCTGAAGCGCATCGAGGCGCTGGAAGCCCGCCTCAACGCGGGCGGCTGAGCCGTTCCGGCACGGGTTTTGACCGACAGGACTCGGTTGGCGTGATTCACCCCGCGCCAACCGTTTTTTTTAATAAAATTTTTACCCCTGTGGACACTTGCGAAAAGCCCTTTTCGAAGAGTCTCTTAAGCCTTCGACCTGAATCTTTTTCACAACCTCTGTCCACAACCGGACGGAGAAAATGGCAAGCCAGGGGCTGGCGTCGTGACTCCGGCGTTATACACTGATTTTAAATGATGATTCGAGACGGGCAGCGCAAGCTTCGGGCAGGGTAAGTCGTCCAGATTGCGCAAAGTGCCGAGCAATCATTCAGTGTTGTATCCGGAGTACGGTTTGCCGCGTCGTGTGTGTGAGCACGATGTCGCATGCCTTCCGGCCTTGAAGGTGATGCATGAGCCTTATGGAATTGGATATCGGGCGTCAGTCCAACCCGGTCGACATGATCGAGTTCGTCGCAGCCAACAATGACTGGACGTTCGAGCGGTCCGGCGAAGACGAGATCGCGATGACGGTCGAAGGCAAGTGGACGGATTACCACGTCTCCTTCTCTTGGATGGAGGAGTTCGAGGCGCTGCACCTTGCCTGCGCCTTCGACATCAAGGTTCCCGAGAGCCGCGTCAACGAGGTGCATTGCCTGCTCTCGCATGTGAACGGCCAGGTGCTGATGGGCCATTTCGACTTGTGGCGCCGCGAGGATGTCGTGATCTTCCGCCAGTCGCTGCTGCTCGCCGGCGGGGCGGAGCCCACCAACAGGCAGGTCGAGGTGCTGCTGTCCAGCGCGCTTGAAGCCTGCGAGGCCTATTTCCAGGCCTTCCAGTTCGTCGTCTGGTCCGGCATGGACGCCCAGTCCGCCGTCGATGCCGTCCTGTTCGAGACGGTCGGGGAAGCGTAAGGATGACGGTTGCAGGTTCGGGCCCCATCATTCTCATCGGTGCCGGAAACATGGGCGGCGCCATGCTTGCCGGCTGGCTGAAGAGCGGCATTTCCGGTTCCTCGGTCATCGTCATCGATCCCGGCCCGCAGCCGGCCCTGGCGAAGCTGATCGCCGACAACGGCGTGCGCCATGAAACGTCGGCGCCGGAGGGCGTGACGGCCGGGGTGATCTTCGTCGCGGTCAAGCCGCAGGTGATCGACCAGGTGCTGCCGCCGCTGAAGGGGCTCGTCGGGCCGGAGACGGTCATCGTTTCGGTCGCTGCCGGCAAGACGGTCGCCAATCTCGAAAGCCATCTCGGCGCGGCCGCCACGGTGCGCGCCATGCCGAACACGCCGGCCATGATCGGCCGCGGCGTGACGGGCGCCTTTGCCAATGCCCGCGTTTCCGCGGGCCAGCGCGATTTCGTGCATGCTCTTCTCAAGGTGAGCGGCCCCGTCGAATGGGTCGCATCCGAGGGGGATATCGACGCCGTCACGGCGGTCTCGGGCAGCGGCCCGGCCTATGTCTTCTATCTCGTCGAGTGCATGGCGGAGGCAGGACGCAAAGCGGGCCTGCCGGCGGACCTCGCCATGCGGCTCGCACGGGAAACCGTCGCGGGGGCTGGTGAACTGCTTCACCAGTCCCCCGACGACGCCGCGCGCCTGCGCCAGAACGTCACCTCGCCCGGCGGGACAACCGCCGCGGCGCTCGCCGTCCTCATGGCCGAGGACGGCATGCAGCCGCTCTTCGACAAGGCGATCGCCGCCGCCCGCAAGCGCGCCGAGGAACTGGCAGGCTGATCTTTCCGGCCGTTCTCAATTTTTGCCCCTCACCCTGACCCTCTTCCCGTAAACGGGCAAAGGGGACTTGCCCCACGAGGGGTGAGTGATCTGGGAATGCGGTGCGGCATATCCCCTTCTCCCCGCTTGCGGGGAGAAGGTGCGGCAGCGGGATGAGGGGCCAGGGCAAATGCTGTAACGCGAGGATTTCTCATGACCGAGACCATTAGCTACGCCGATTTCGAACGGGTCGACATCCGCGCCGGCACTATCATCGAGGCGCTGCCGTTCCCGGAGGCGCGCAAGCCCGCCTACAAGCTGACGATCGACTTCGGCCCCGGGATCGGCATCAAGAAGTCCTCGGCGCAGATCACCGTGCATTACACGCTGGAAGACCTCGTCGGCCGCCAGGTGCTCGCCGTCGTCAACTTCCCGCCGCGCCAGATCGGTCCAGTGCGCTCGGAAGTGCTGACGCTCGGCTTCGAGGACGAGACCGGCGCCATCGTCCTCGCCGGCGTCGAGCGGCCGGTGCCGAACGGCAGGAAGATGTGCTGATTCAGGGAATAGACGGCCTGCCTTGCCACACACGCAGCGTCATCCTCGGCCTCCGAGCCGAGGATCCATTCTCCCGGGTGTGGATGCTCGGGTCAGGCCCGAGCATGACGGAGGGGGGTGGGGGCCCTTGTGTGAGAGAGGTGAGGGCGACTGTCTTGGAGAGAACGGACTTTTGTTCTAATGAATATCCCGCGACAGGGGCAGGCCCAGCCGGAATTCCGTGAATTCCGCCTCGAAACCCTCGCGCTGCGGCGAGCAGGCCATCAGGCCGACCGAAAGGTCCGAAAGCTCCGGTGGGAAATAGGCAAGGCGCGCCATGCGCCAGTCCGTCATGGCATCCGTCCGGTACTGGATAAAGAGCGCATCGCCGTTGCGCGTCACGCGCACGGACATGGCCTCGAAATCATGATCGATGCGGAAGGCGGACCAGTCGGAATGGCCGCGCGTCACCACCACGCTGAAATGTTTCGCGCCGTCGGTGAACTCGATGCCGCATTTCATCCAGGTCGTCTCGTTGTGGCGGACCATCAGGCCGGCCTGGTCGTAGAGCGTCTCGTAGCGGCCGGAAAAGGTCGTCTCCAGCGTGAAGTTGCCGGTCCAGGGGCGGTGCAGGAAATGGCCGCTGTCCGGCTGGAAGCCGTAATAGGTGCGCTGCCAGAAATCGCTCTCAAGACCGGTGCGGACATGGAGGCGGCCGTCGCGGATCGCGCTTTCGGCCGGCGGGTTGAGCCAGGTCAGGCCGTCGAAAGTGGATACGCTCATAGGCTCGCCCCGTTCTTGTTTCCAGTTCTTGCCGCACCGCCCGGCGCTGAAGCGGCGTCGCCTGGCCTGAAATGCCCTATGCGGGAATGCGGATCGTCGCGCGAAGGCCGCCCATCGGGCTGTCCGACAGCGTGACATTGCCGCCGTGGCTGCGGGCGATGTCGCGGGCGATGGCAAGGCCGAGGCCGGTGCCCGACGCATCGAGATTGCGCGCCTCGTCGAGCCGGAAGAAGGGCTTGAAGACATCGTCGCGCGAGCGCTCGGGAATGCCGGGGCCGTCGTCGTCGACGGTGATGGTGAGCCATTTCGAGCGGTGGCGCGCCTCGACATGCACGGTCTTGGCATAGCGCATGGAATTGGAGACGAGGTTTCCGACGAGGCGGCTGAAGGCGTTCGGCCGCACCATGACCTCGTCCTCGCCGTCGATCTCGCTGGAGAAGGCGCGTTCGTGCAACTCCGCCTCCATGGCGAACTTGTCGAAGAGGTCGGTGAGCCGCAGCCGGCCGACGTCCTCCTCCACGTCGCCGCGCGCGAAGGAGAGGTATCCCTCGAGCATGGTCTGCATGTCCGCGACATCCTTGTTGAGGCCCTGCAGGTCGGGATTGTCGCCGGCAAGGGCGAGCTGCAGCTTGAAGCGGGTGAGGATGGTGCGCAGGTCGTGGCTGACGCCGGTCAGCATGGCCGTGCGCTGCTCCATCTGCCGCTCGATGCGCTCGCGCATGAGGATGAAGGCAAGGCCGGCGCGGCGCACCTCGTCCGCCCCGCGCGGCGCGAAGTCCTCCGGCATCTTCTGGCCCTTGCCGAAGCTCTCCGCCGCCTGCGCCAGCGTCAGGATCGGCCGGATCTGGCCGCGCAGGAAGAGGATCGAGATGGTGATCAGCACCAGCGAGGTGCCGACCATCCAGAGCAGGAAGATATGCGTGTTCGAGGCATAGGCCTGGTTGCGCCGCGCATAGACGCGCAGGATCTTGTTGTCGAGCAGGATGCGGATTTCGACGAGATTGCTTTCGCCGACCGTGTCGATCCAGAACGGGCGGCGGATCTGCCGCACGATCTCCTCGCTCAGGATTTCGTCGAGGATGTTGAAGAAGGGTTTGGTGCGCGGGGCGGGCAGTTCCGTGCCGGGCTCGATGGCGATGTTGAGCTCCAGCCGCTCGCGCGCGATGCGCGTGATCTCTGAATAGTTGGCATCCTGCGGATAGGTGTCGATGAGATCGATGATGGCGGCGATGTCGCGGGTGACGGCCGTCGAAAGGCGCTGGGTGACGAGCTGCCAGTGGCGCTCCATGAAAACGAAGGCGACGACCGACTGGAGCAGCACCATCGGGATGATGATGATGAGCAGCGAGCGGGCATAGAGGCCCGTCGGCATCTGCCGGCGCAGCCAGCGGGCAAGGCGCTTCCAGCCGGCCGCCGGCGCGCGTTCGATATCCCGCTTGAAGCTCTCGAAGGTGGTCATGGGACCGGATTTTCCACGATGGTGCAGCGACGATTGTCTGAGTCGCGCCAAGACCTTGCCGCAAGGCCTTCATCATGCGGATGCGCGCGGAAAGCCGCGTTGAACCTCTTCTTGAATTGGACTCGGCAGCGCACGGTCAGCCTTGCTCCACGCTCAATCGATAGCCGATGCCGCGTACGGTCTGCAGCCACACCGGGTTGGACGGGTCGTCCTCGATCTTACGCCTCAAGCGATTGATCTGCACGTCGATTGTGCGTTCGCCCACTTCTGTTTCTTCGCCGATCAGCTCGTGGCGCGGAATGGTCTCGCCCGCGCGCAGCGAGAAGAGCAGCATGATCTCCTGCTCGCGGTCGGTGAGGCGGATGGCGTCGCTGCCGCGCTTCAGCTCCTTGCGCACGATGGAGAAGGTGTAGGGGCCGAACATGACCTGCTCGATCTTCGGCGTCACCGGCGCGGCGTTGCGCTTCAGGATGTTGTTGATGCGCAGCACCAGTTCGCGCGGCTCGAAGGGCTTGGAGAGGTAGTCGTCGGCACCGGCCTCGAGGCCCTCGATGCGGGCCTTCGATTCGGCGAGCGCCGTCAGCATCAGGATCGGCACGGGGCGGATTTCGCGCAGGCTCTTCGTCAGCGACAGGCCGCTTTCACCGGGCATCATCACGTCCATGATGATGAGGTCGAAGTCGAGCCCGCGCAGCTTGCGCCGCGCCTCGTCCGCATCGGCGGCGACGGTGACGCGAAAACCCTCGCCCATCAGGTAGCGGTTGAGCAGATCGCGGATGCGGGTGTCGTCGTCGACGACGAGGAGATGGGATGCATCGTCGGAAGGCGTGCCGGCAGCGGTCATCGTCTGTCCTGCCTTTTCTGCTTTTCAGTCGTTCATTCGCTCTTGGCGTTCTGCATGCCGGTGAGGAACTGGATCACCACCCGGCGCTCGTCCGCGCTCATCGCCTCAAATGCACGGGCGATGCGGCGGGATTGCGGCTCGGCGAGCGCCAGTGCCAGCTCCCGTCCGGCCCGCGTCGGATAGAGCTTGCGCTGGCGGCGGTCCTCGGGGCCGGCCACCTGCTGGATATAGCCGGAATCGATGAGCTGCTTCAAGACGCGCGCCAGGCTCTGCTTGGTGATCTTCAGCGTGTCGAGCAGGTCGGCGACCGTCATGCCGGGCTCGCGGTTGACGAAGTGCACGACCCGGTGATGGGCACGGCCGAAGCCGCTCTTTTCCAGGATCGCGTCGGGATCGGAAATGAAGTCGCGATAGGCGAAGAAGAAGCCCTCAATGATCTCGAAATCGATGCGGCCGCCGCCCGTCATGGCGTCGTGGTGCAGCTCGCTCACGCCGTTCTTGTCCGGCATCTGTCGCGCCACGTTGTCATTTCCTTTCATGCCTTGCCGTCTCCGCGTAATTTATAGCAAAATATGTCAGCTTTGTTGACATATTTTGCCACCCTTGTTAGGGTCCCGCGCATCGTGCGGTTCCCGGGCGCCGAAGAAATCCGGTGTTTTTCCGATCCCCAATCTGGATTACGCTTATGATCGGGTAATCCAGGCCCGTTTCTGGTTAGACCGTAACGGGCGAAACAATCAACTTGAAAGAATGGCGCGGACGCGCCGGAGGATGAGACGATGGCAGTTCCTTTCGATCAACTGGACGGACAAATCTGGTTCAACGGCGAGTTCGTCGACTGGAAGGACGCGAAGATCCACGTGCTGACGCACGGCCTGCACTATGCGAGCGCGGTGTTCGAAGGCGAGCGCGCCTATGGCGGGCGCATCTTCAAGCTCACCGAGCATAACCAGCGCCTGCACACGTCCGCCGAGATCCTCGGCTTCAAGATTCCCTATTCCGTGGAAGAGCTGGACGCGGCGAGCATAGAGCTCCTGAAGCGCCAGGGCTTTTCCGAGGCCTATGCGCGGCCGATCGCCTGGCGCGGCTCGGAGATGATGGGCGTTTCGGCGCAGAACAACCGCATCAACGTCGCCATCGCCATCTGGCAGTGGGGCAGCTACTTCAACCCGGCCGAAAAGCTGAAGGGCATCCGCCTCGACATCGCCGAGTACCGCCGCCCCGACCCGAGGACCGCGCCCTCGAAGTCGAAGGCCGCCGGCCTCTACATGATCTGCACGATCTCCAAGCACGCCGCCGAAGCCAAGGGCTATGCGGATGCGATGATGCTCGACTATCGCGGCCAGGTGGCGGAGGCCACGGGTGCCAACATCTTCTTCGTCAAGGACGGCATCATCCACACGCCGGTGCCGGACTGCTTCCTCGACGGCATCACGCGCCGCACGGTCATCGAGCTTGCCAAGCGCCGGGGCTACCAGGTGGTCGAGCGGGCGATCCTGCCGGAAGAGCTTTCGGACTTCTCCGAGTGCTTCCTCACGGGTTCGGCGGCGGAAGTGACGCCGGTTTCGGAAATCGGCCCCTACCGCTTCACGCCGGGCACGATCTGCGAAACGCTGATGAACGACTACATGAAGGAAGTGTATCCGGTCGCGGCCGCCGCGGAGTGAGCGGCTAATCCGGGTGATGAACCGGGCGGCCCTTTCGGGCCGCCTTTCGTTTGCTCAGGCCGGCTTCTTGCCCAGCACCGCGCCGACGATCGCCGTCAGCACGCCGCCGCCGACGAGGCCGCCGATGCCGTCGGCGACGAGGCCCGAGAGGCCGGCTTCCCCGCCCAGCATCTGCAGGAGAAAGCCGCCGCCGACACCGCCGATGGCGCCGACGATGGTGCGGACGATCGCGCTCACGGCCGCCTGTTTCAGGGCGGCGCCGGCCACGTTGCCGCCAATGGCACCGGCGATGAGCTGCGTGATGATGGGCATCAATGCTTCCATGACTTCCCCTCCGAAAGGTCCGCCCGGAATGGAGAGTGATCCGGACCGGACACTTGCCTCGCTACCGGGGCGCGGCCTGGAGCCCGCGCGCCCGTTGCCGAAAAATTCGGCACCGGCAACGTGCGGACAAAACTGGGATAAGTCAATTTGCCCGTGTGCTCCTGCACCGGAGTTTTTTTGAACGAAAAGAGGCGGCCGCTCAGCGGCCGCCTCTTCCTTCCCCGCAGTGGCTTGGTTGCCGCGGTTGTTATTCTGCTGCGATGACGCCCCGGCGGATCTGATCCTCTTCGATCGATTCGAAGAGCGCCCGGAAGTTGCCCTCGCCAAAGCCTTCGTCACCCTTGCGCTGGATGAATTCGAAGAAGATCGGGCCGATCACGGTCTTCGAGAAGATCTGGAGCAGGATCTTCGTCATGCCGCCGTCGACGACGCCTTCGCCGTCGATCAGGATGCCGTGCTTCTTCATGCGCTCGACCGGCTCTTCATGGCCGACGACGCGCACATAGGAGCGGTCGTAATAGTTGTCCGGCGGGCCGGGCATGAACTTCACGCCGTTGTCGGCCAGCCTGTCGGTGGCGTCGTAGATTGCGTCCGTGCCGACGGCGATGTGCTGGATGCCTTCGCCCTTGTACTTCTTCAGGTATTCGACGATCTGGCTCGTCTCGTCCTTCGATTCGTTGAGCGGAATGCGGATCTTGCCGCAGGGCGAGGTGATGGCGCGCGAGACGAGGCCGGTGATGCGGCCGTCAATGTCGAAGAAGTGGATCTGCTTGAAGCCGAACAGCTCGCGGTAGAAGTCCCACCACTTGTCCATGTTGCCGCGATAGACATTGTGGGTGAGGTGATCGAGATAGTAGAAGCCGACGCCGGCCGGTTTCGGGTCGCGTTCGCCCGTCCAGTCGAATTCCGCGTCATAGGCGGAGCCCTTGGCGCCGTATTTCTCGACGAAGTAGAGCAGCGAGCCGCCGATGCCGACGATGGCGGGTACGTCGAGCGCCTTGTCGTCGCCTTCATAGGGCGTCGCGCCCTTGGAGACGGCATGGGCGAAGGCGTGTTTCGCATCGACCACGCGCCAGGCCATGGAGGCGGCGCACGGGCCGTGCAGGCCGGCGAATGTCATGGCGTGCGAGCCGGGCTCGGCATTGACGACATAGTTGATGTCGCCCTGGCGCCAGACGGAGATCGCCTTGGTGCGGTGGGTCGCGACCTTGCTGTAGCCCATGCGGGCAAACAGATCTTCCAGCTTTTCCGGCTCGGGGTGGGCGAATTCGACGAACTCGAACCCGTCGGTCCCGGCCGGGTTGTCGGCGGTGATCAGCGCCGGCGGTGCGTCATGCGGGAAAGGGCCCATCCTTCGTCCTCCTCGATGGTGATGGCGGGAAGTATGGCGCGTCTTTCATGCAATGTGCTTGCATAGTGCTTGCGCTTTGGCAATTTCATGCGATCTTCGTGCATCATATGGAGATTTGGAGGGCAATCCGTGCAACTGGACGACTTCGACCGTAAACTGCTCGCGCATCTGCAGGAGGATGCGCGCCTGACGAACAACGAACTGTCCGAGCGCATTCATCTTTCCCCCTCGCAATGTTCGCGCCGGCGCATCCGGCTGGAGGAGGAGGGCATCATCCGCGCCTACCGGGCGGAGCTCGACCGCGAGAAGCTCGATCTCGGCATCGTCATCGTCGTCACGGTAACGCTCTCGACGCACAACCGCGACAATGCGGTGCGCTTCGCGCGGCTGATCTCCAACCTGCCGGAAGTGCTGGAGGCTTTTTCGCTGACGGGGGAGATGGACTATATCATCAAGGTGGTCGTGCCGAACCTCAAGGCGTTGTCGGCCTTCGTCAATGATGTGCTGCTGCCGCACGAATCCGTTTCGCATGTGAAGACCGCCATCGTGCTCGATACGCTGAAGGAGACGATGGCGCTGCCGCTCTGAGCACTGTTGCCGGTGTGCAACAGCCATCCCCGTTGCCCTGTTCCCGCGGGAACACGCCCGACTCTGCCGCCGTTGTAGAAACCGATCACAACGAACGAGACAGCGCCGAGCACGGCCGACAGCCAGGGAACAGGATCATGCAGACGAACACCCCGAAACAGGACAACCCGGTCGCCAATCGCCTCCGTCCGGTCGTCTACCTCTATGCCGCGGTCAACATCGCCGTCGTGGCGCTGCTTTTCTCCACCGTCTCGCCGACGCTGGCGACCGGCCCCGCACAGGAGATCGCCAGCCTGCGCTGAGGGCGTCCGGTTTTCGCGTGGCTCGCCGCATGATCCCGGAGTCGGTTGAAGGGCTTATGCGCAAGACCTGACGTTCTGCAGCATGCTTTGCGTGCGGCGCCGTAATGGCTATATCAGGCGCAACGCGGCACTTTGAGCGAGGACCCCATGGGCATGCTTCAGGCGGGCATCATTCCCGTCACCCCCTTCCAGCAGAACTGCACCATTCTCTTCGACAGCGAGACGAAGGAAGGCGTGGTCGTCGATCCGGGCGGCGATGTCGACGTGATCCTCAGCACGCTCAAGGAGAACGGCATCACGGTGAAGGCGATCTGGCTGACGCATGGCCATATCGATCATGCCGGCGGCGCGAAGGAACTGAAGGAGGCGCTCGGCGTCGATATCGTCGGGCCGCACAAGGACGACCTGTCGCTGCTGCAGCGGCTGGAGGCGCAGGCCTCGATGTTCGGCGTGCCGATGAAGGTGAGCAATGTCGTGCCGGACCGCTGGCTCGAGGACGGCGACACGGTATCCTTCGGCGACCATACGTTCGAGGTCTACCACACGCCCGGCCATGCGCCGGGCCACGTCATCTATTTCCACCGCGGCCAGGGCTTCGCCCATCTCGGCGACGTGCTCTTCCAGGGCTCGATCGGCCGCACGGACCTGCCGGGCGGCAATCACCAGCAGCTCCTGGAGTCCATCCGCGACAAGGTGTTCCCGCTCGGCGACGAGGTCGGCTTCCTCTGCGGGCACGGGCCGGGCGGCAAGATCGGCGAGGAGCGGCGCAGCAACCCGTTCCTGCGCGGACTTTAAAGACAAAGGCGCGTGCCGTTATGGTCAGGCCCGACCCATCACGCTCCGGGCACCGCGGTAGATCCTCAGGTCGAGCCAGAGGATGACGTCGGGGGTGGGGTGAGGTCGCCAAAAAAATCAAGGCGGACGCCATGCCGCGCCTGTCGGGCCGTTGACGATTTTCGCCAAACCTCTCCTCCGTCATGGTCGGGCTTGACCCGACCATCCATGCTCCGGGCACGCTTGCGGATCCTCGGGCCATGCCCGAGGATGACGTCGCGCGTGGAGTTGGGGTCGGCAAAAAACCAAGGCGGGCGCCGTGATGGCGCCCGCCTCTCGATGCCGGTCCGGTCCGGCCTCAGCCGGCGGTGCAGAAATGCTCCAGCCCGTCATAGCCGACGAAGGTGCCGGTGCGCGGGTTGAACGAGCGGTAGCGCTGGGCGCAGTAATCGTACCAGGATTGCGTCCACGGCTCGTAGGTCGGCACGACCACGCGCTCGCGGTAGATCACGCGCGGCTCGGGCTCGGGGTAATAATCCGGCTCGACATAGACGCGGCGTTCCTCATAGCGCGGCTGGGAGGCGATCGCGCCGCCGATGATCAGGCCGGTGGCAAGGCCGAGCGCACCGCCGACGACGGCGTCGCGGCCATGGTCGCGGTCGCGGTGATGGCGGCGCGGCTTGCGGTATTCATAGGTATCGCCTTCACGCCAGTAGCCATCGCGGTTGCGGTCACGCGCTTCAACGACGCCGGTCGTTGCGGTGAGGGTCGTCGCGGCGATGGCGGCGGACAGCACCAGGGTCTTGAGAAACTTGTTCATGACGTCTTTCCCTACGCTCCGGCCCAATGCCGGCTGATGGCGAGGAAACTAGACAAACGAGGCTGAATGGCGGCTGAACGAAAAAACCCGGCATCTCTGCCGGGCTTCAACTGAAATTCCTGAAAGCCGCTGGATCAGCCGGCGATCTGCAGGTTGACCGCCTTCGGGCCTTTGCCGCGGCGATCGGGTTCCGTGTCGAAGCTTACCTTCTGGTTCTCGGAAAGGCCGTTCAGGCCGGAGGCCTGCACAGCGGAAATGTGTACGAAGATATCCGCACCACCGTTGTCGGGCTTGATGAAGCCAAAGCCCTTCTCGGTGTTGAAGAATTTTACGGTGCCAGTCTCGGCCATGCGTCAGGTCCTTTTCTCTCTGCCCGTATATTTGGCGGCGGGCAGCATATCAGTTTTGCCCCAAGGGGCGTTAGGCAGGCAGTTCTCGAGGTTGAGGAAAGGGTCCTGTTTTCACCGCAGCCAGCCAGCCAGATAGTCCCGTGGACCGTCCGGATCTTGGCTGCCCGGAATTGTTTCGCGTCTCCGGCGCGCTTTTATTCAAGGTCTTCCCGTGTTCGCAAATTGCCCGAACGGCGCAAGAGTGATGTGTTTGCGTTAAATTGGCAAGCAAAAGTTTTGCCGCCCGTTTGCCGCGCCTCACTTTGGTCAAATTCCGGGCGATTGCCGAAAAAACCCGCAGGCTCTGCGGGGCTTTGCAGTTTTCGTATGATTTATATTGCGCTGCCGAAGGAAGGGCTGTGCATGTGCGGTGCCGCCATACTTGGGCGGACGCGGCCGGACAGGCCAAGGCCAGATGATGTCAGTCCGTCGTGGTCGAGCGCGAGACGCGCAGCAGCGCGCCGTTCGTATCGTCCGTCACGAGCAGCAGCGCGCCGTCGGGCGCCACGATGACATCGCGGATGCGGCCGAATTCGCCGCCGAACATCCGCTCCTCCGCGACGATGGCGCCGCTTTCATCGCGCTCCAGCCGGGCGACGAGCTGGTATTTGAGGGCGGTGACGATCAGGTTGCCCTCCCATTCCGGGAACATCGCGCCGCGATAAATGGCGATGGCGCCCGGCGCGATGGACGGGTCCCAATAATAGAGAGGCGGCTCGAACCCTTCCGCCGCCGAGCCGAGATCGAATTCCGCGCCGGAATAGTGCCTGCCGTAGGAGACGAGGGGCCATCCATAGTTGCGGCCGGGCTGCGGGGCGTTGATCTCGTCGCCGCCGCGCGCGCCGTGCTCGACGGTGAGCAGCGTGCCGTCCTTCGGGTCGATGGTCAGGCCCTGCGGGTTGCGGTGGCCCTTCGACCAGATCTCCGCCAGCCCCTCGGCGCTGCCGAGGAACGGGTTGTCGGCATGCGGGCTGCCGTCCGGGTTGATGTGCAGGATGGCGCCGGCATGGTCGCGCGGGTCCTGCGCGCGGGGGCCTTGGCCTCGGTCGCCGATGCCGAAGAACAGGCTGCCGTCCCCGGCGATGGCGATGCGCGAGCCGAAATGCTGGCCGCGCGCGGTGAGGCGGTTCATCAGGAAGATGCGCGTCGTGTCCTCCAGCGCCGTGCCGTCGGCCGAAAGCCTCGCCCTGGCCACCGCCGTGCCGGAGCCGCCATTGCCGCGGGCGCTGTAGGTCAGGTAGAGCGTGCGGCTGCCGGCGAAATCCGGGGCGAGCGCGATGTCGAGCAGGCCACCCTGGCCGGTGGTCGAGACTTCGGGCACGCCGCGAAGCGGGGCGGAGACCTTTCCGTCGCGCACGAGGCGGAGCGTGCCGCCCTTTTCCGAAACGAGGTAGGCGCCGTCGGGCAGGACCTCGACGGACCAGGGCTGTTTCAGGCCCGTCGCCAGCGTCTCGACGACGAGCGCGGCCTTCTTGCTGGGGATTTCGCGGGTTTCGGCGGCGGATGCGGGGGAGGCCAGAAGCGTCGCGGTCAGGAGGAGCGTCGCGGCGGTGCCCGCCAAAATGCCTTTCAAGGGCCAATTGTCCTGTCGCATCGCCGTCTCCTGTCTTCTGCCGTTAACTGGCCCAGAGGCGAGCGGCTTTCAAGGGCGGGGCCGGCGCGGGCGGCTCACTTTTGCGTGGGCTCGACGTGAGGCGCCGTCTTTTCGATGCCGGAGGTCTTGATCGTGTCGAGCGCGACGGCCGGCGGCGACATCAGGCTGATCACCATCGCGACGCAGGCGGCAAGCGCCGTCATCGCGATCAGGAACATGGCGCGGGACTCGCGTGCCTTCGGCTTCCTGCCGATCTTGTCTTCATCCAGAAACATCGTTTCCCCTCCTGTCCTTCGCTTGCCTTGGCATCGAAAAAGCCCGCCGAAATCGGCGCGACGACGACCGAATTGCGGCAAGGCCCGACATTTATTGTGGCGAAAAGGTGGCAGGGTAAAAAAGGCGGATTTTCAGTGCGTTCGACCGAATAGAGCGCGCGGCTCCGCCGTCCTAGATGCCTCTACGGCCGAACTGGCGGACGGGGCGCGTGGCGCGGTTTTCCACCGGTGCGGAGCCTGCCGTGGCAGATGCGGCCGCGGGGGCCTGCGCCGGCGCGTCGTCGCCTTCGGGAAAGGTGAGGTTGAAGCTCGTCGGGGCCGGTTCCGGCCGGGCGAGCAGATAGCCCTGCATCAGCGGCCCGCCCATGTCGCGGCACAGCGCGATCATCTCCGGTTCCTCGATGCCGCCGACGATGGCGCGGATACCCTTGTGCGCGAACTGGCCGATGACGACGCGCAACAGGGCGAGGCCGGCGGAGTTTTCGGCAAAGCTGCGCAGCCAGGCGGTGTCGAAGGTGACGAATTGCGGCTTCAGGCGCTCCAGCCGCGCAAGATCGCGGTCCTCGCCCATATAGTTGTCGATGGCGATGGCGAAGCCGGCGCCGTGCAGGCGTGCAGCGAAGGATGCCAGCATGTCGAGCTCGTCCTGCGGGTGCTCGCGGATCTCGCAGGCGATGCGCGCCGGCGGCAGGCCCGCCTCGTGTGCGGCGAGCCGCAGCCATTCCACCTCCTGGCGGATCGCCTGGGGCGTCGTGTAGAGGCCGGCGTGGAAATTGATGATCAGCGCGGCCTCGCGCCGGCCGAGCGCGCCGGCGTTGAGGATGTGCAGGCTGCGGCAAAGCCCGTCCACCGCCGTGCGTTCCTCCTCCGGCACCCGCGCGAAGAATTCCGCCGGGGAGCAGGGCATGTCGCCCGCGCTGGCGCGGATCAGGCCCTTGAACGCGGCGATCTGCAGCCGGCCGTCCGGCCGCTCCGAAAAGATCGGCTGGAGGGCGGATTGCAGCAGGAACGGGCCGTAGGCTGCGCCGAAGGCGCCGTCCGGCTGCCGGACGAGATTGGAGAAGATGCTTCTTTCGCTCATGCAGCGCACCATCCGCTGGGACGTCCCGACCGCACGATCATAGGCGATACCCGTTAATACCGGCTTAATCCTTCGCGTAAAAATCTCTTCTGTTGCACGTCGTTTCAACCAATTGGTGTGCCGCTTTCCAGGCAGGCCTGCAATCCATTCCCTCCGTTGATGGGCTTCATGAATTTTTGCGGTAGAGCCCGCATTTCCCGCTTTTTTCGTCCTTCGTGCTTGCAAGACCCGCCCACATTCGACATAGACCTAACCGCTATGGAGCCCGGCGCTCCGGGTCCATGGCGTCAAGCCGTCTTTGAACCCGATGAGGACATCTCCATCATGGCCTTTCTTGCCGACGCCCTTTCCCGTGTGAAGCCTTCCGCCACCATCGCCGTTTCCCAGAAAGCGCGTGAACTGAAAGCGAAAGGCCGTGACGTCATCGGGCTCGGCGCTGGCGAGCCGGATTTCGACACGCCCGACAACATCAAGCAGGCCGCCGTCGACGCGATCAACCGCGGCGAGACGAAGTACACGCCGGTCTCCGGCATTCCGGAACTGCGCGAAGCGATCGCCAGGAAGTTCAAGCGCGAGAACGGCCTCGACTACACCGCCGCGCAGACGATCGTCGGCACCGGCGGAAAACAGATTCTTTTCAACGCCTTCATGGCGACGCTGAATCCGGGCGATGAAGTCGTCATCCCGACGCCGTACTGGGTGTCCTACCCGGAAATGGTGTCGCTGTGCGGCGGCACGCCGGTCTTCGTCGCCACGACGCAGGAAAACAAGTTCAAGCTGAAGGCCGAGGACCTCGAAAAGGCGATCACGCCGAAGACCAAGTGGTTCATCTTCAACTCGCCGTCCAACCCCTCGGGCGCCGCCTACAGCCATGACGAGCTGAAGGCGCTGACCGACGTGCTGATGCGCCACCCGCACGTCTGGGTGCTGACGGACGACATGTACGAGCACCTCACCTACGGCGACTTCAAGTTCGCCACCCCGGTCGAGGTGGAGCCCGGCCTCTACGACCGCACGCTGACCATGAACGGCGTCTCCAAGGCCTATGCGATGACCGGCTGGCGTATCGGCTATGCGGCCGGTCCGCTCGCCCTCATCAAGGCCATGGACATGATCCAGGGCCAGCAGACGTCGGGTGCGTGCTCGATCGCCCAGTGGGCGGCCGTCGAGGCGCTGAACGGCACGCAGGATTTCATTCCGGCAAACAAGAAGATCTTCGAGGGCCGCCGCGACCTCGTCGTCTCGATGCTCAACCAGGCCAAGGGCATCGAGTGCCCCTCGCCGGAGGGCGCCTTCTACGTCTATCCGTCCTGCAAGGGGCTGATCGGCAAGACCGCGCCGTCGGGCAAGGTCATCGAGACGGACGAGGACTTCGTCTCGGAGCTTCTGGAAGCCGAAGGCGTCGCTGTCGTGCATGGCTCGGCCTTCGGCCTCGGCCCGAACTTCCGCATCTCCTATGCGACCTCGGAAGCCCAGCTCGAGGAAGCCTGCAAGCGCATCCAGCGCTTCTGCGCGGCCTGCACGTAAGCGGCGAGCCAAGCCCGCCGGCAAGGGCGGTGCGGCAAACCCCGCCCGCCCGCTGCCGTCGTCCTCGGCTTTGAGCCGAGGACCAGCCGCCGCATCCGGAGGGTGGATGGGGAGGCTGGCGGATCTTTTCGATAATTCGGCCCGCCGGCGACGGCGGGTTTTTTATTGCCGTCCCCCCGTGAAATTTCCGCTTTCGTTGCCGATATTGAGGGAAAGCGAATCCTGGAGCAGGACCATGAAAATGAAGTCACTCGCCGTAACCGCCCTGGCGGCCCTTGCCGTCGCCGCGCCCGCCATTGCCGCGGACGGTTACGAGAACGGCGCCGAGCGGGCGCCGCGCGGCAGCGCAGTCAGCGAACGGGCGCAGTACATGTCGTTCTACGACTATTTCTTCAACAACCCGGGCAAGTCCCGCACGCTGCGCTACGATCCCGGCGAATATTACAAGGGCCTGACCCGGGAATACGACCGGCCGTAACGGTCCTTGCCCCTGTCCCGGGGCATTTGTTCTTCACGCATTTCCGGACGCAAAGCCGCTGCGTACGTTTGCTGGAAATGCTTTAGAGCCCGATCATCGTCAGCATGACGAAGGTGGCGAAGAGGATGAAGTGCGTCATGCCCTCGATGGCGTTCGTCTCGCCGTCGTTGAGGTTGATGGCGGCGGCGATCAGCGTGATCATCACCATGACCGTCTGCACCGGCGTCATCGCCATGATGAAAGGCTGGCCGGTGTAGAGGGCGATCGCCTCCATGACGGGCACCGTGAGGATGACCGTCGAAAGCGAGGCGCCCATGGCGATGTTGACGACGGACTGCATGCGGTTGGCGAGCGCGGCGCGCAGCGCCGTCAGGATTTCGGGCGCGGCGGAGATCGCCGCGACGATGACGGCCATCAGCGCCGGCGGGGCGCCCGTGCCCTTGAGGCCGGTGGCGAGCAGCACCGACATGACTTCGGCCAGCGCGCCGATCAGCACTACGCCGAAGACGATGATGACGATTGAGACGCTTGCCGCCTCGCTGTCGTCCGGCGCCTTGCTCGGCAGGCCCTCCTTCCGTTCGGCGCGCGGATAGGCGTAGCTGAAGAAATAGCTGTGCGCGCCCACCTGCATGCGCAGGAAGAGGGCGTAGAGCGCGATCATCGCGCCGATGGTGAAGGCCGAATAGAGATGCCAGCTTTCGCGCGGCACGAATTCCGGCACGACCATGGAAATGCCCATGGCCGTCAGGATCATCACGCCGTAGGTCTTTCCCGAATCGTCGTTGTAGGGCTGTTCGCCATGGCGGATGCCGCCAAGGAGGGCGGCGAGGCCGAGGATGCCGTTGATGTCGAGCATCACGGCGGCATAGATCGTGTCGCGCACCAGTGTCGGCGACGTCTCGCCCTGCATCATGATCGCCAGCACCACGACCTCCACCAGCACCGCCGCCAGAGTCAGGATCATCGTGCCGTAGGGATCGCCGACCTTCGAGGCGAGGATTTCCGCGTGATGGGCGATGCGGGTGGAGACGAGGATGATGGCGGAAACGAGCGCGAAGGCCGCGACGAGCACCGGCAGGCGGCCCATTTCCAGGAGGCTGTGCTCCGTCGCATAGGCGAGGAGGGCGGCGGCAAGGCCGACGAACAGGAAACGTTCCTTCAGCAGGCTGGAGAGCATGGGCGGGCGGCCTTTCGACAGATGTGCTGGAATAGATGTAGCCGAGCCGCGCAAAAAGAAAACGCCCGCAGGGAGGAGACTGCGGGCGTTCTGTCCTCCCTTGGGGGAGGAGGCACCGGGGCGCTGGATTGCGCAGCATCCCGGTGAGACATGTCAGGCGACGTTTTCGAGGATCGGATAGTCGGTGTAGCCCCTGGCGCCGCCGCCGTAGAAGGTATCCTTGTCCGGCGTGTTCAGCACCGTGTCGTTCTTCAGCCGCTCGACGAGGTCCGGGTTGGCGATGAAGAGCTTGCCGAAGGCGACGAGGTCGGCCCTGCCGCTTTCGACGGCGTCGATGGCGAGCGCCCGGTCGTAGCCGTTGTTGACCATCCAGGCCGCCTTGCCGCCGGCGGCCTTGTAGGCCGCGCGCAACGCCGCATAGTCGAAGGGTGCGTCGCCCTGCTGGTGGTCACGCGCCCCGCCCGTCGCGCCTTCGATGATGTGGATATAGGCAAGGCCATACCTGGCGAGGCCTTCGACCACATGGGTGAAGAGCGGCTGCGGGTTCGGGTCGAAGGCATCGTTGGCGGGCGTGACCGGCGAGATCCGGATCGCGGTGCGGCCGGCGCCGATTTCTGCGGTGATGGCGTCGACGACCTCGAAGAGCAGGCGGGCGCGGTTCTCGATCGAGCCGCCATAGTCGTCCGTGCGGGTGTTGCTGCCGGACCGCAGGAACTGGTCGATCAGGTAGCCGTTGGCGGCATGGATCTCGACGCCGTCGAAGCCGGCGTCGATGGCGGCGCGGGCGGCGCGGCGATAGTCCTCGATGATGCCGGGCAGCTCGGTTCTCTCCAGCGCGCGCGGCTCGGAGGTCTCGGCAAAGCTGCCGCTGCCGTCGGCATTGACGAGATAGGTCTTCGACTTGGCGCGGATCGCCGACGGGGCGACCGGCTTGCCGCCGTTCGGCTGCAGCGTGTCATGCGAGATACGGCCGACATGCCACATCTGCACGACGATCTTGCCGCCGGCCTTGTGCACGGCATCGGTGACTTCCTTCCAGCCTTCCAGCGCTTCCGGCTTGTAGAGGCCCGGCACGTCGGCATAGCCCTGGCCCTGGTGGCTGATGGCGGTCGCTTCGGTGATGAGCAGGCCGGCGCTGGCGCGCTGCTCGTAATAGGCGGCATTCAGCGTGTTCGGCACGGCGCCCGGCGAACGGTTGCGCGTCAGCGGCGCCATGACGATACGGTTGGCAAGCTGGATGTCGCCGATCTTGAGGGGGTCGAAAAGCGAGGTCATGGTAGTCCTTCTTCTGGCTTGGGGAGAGCGCTCAAAGCGAGCGGTTGATGTGGTGGAGGAAGGCCGCGATCTTTTCCTCGTCGCGTTTGAAGAACACCCATTGGCCAACCTTGCGCGTCGTCACGAGGCCGGCGCGCTGGAGGGTGGCAAGATGGGCGGAGACGGTGGATTGCGAGAGCGCGCAGCGCTTTTCGATCTGGCCGGCGCAGACGCCGAAATCCAGCGGGTGCTCCTGGCCGGCGAAATGCCGCTGCGGCTCCTTCAGCCAGGCGAGGATTTCCAGCCGCTTGGGATGGGCGAGGGCCTTGAGGATTTCGTCGGCGTCGAGCTCGGTCATGTCAATCGTGGTTCAGCGATGAATATATCGTATATCAACGATATTGGGTTCGCCGTTTTCCGATGCAAGAGGTCCAGGCAAAAAAAGAGGGCCACAAGCGAAGCTTGGGCCCTGCAGGTGTGAAGGTATTAGAACCTCCAGAGGGGAACAGCCAACGCGCGGCACTGGGAGGAGAAAGACCGCAAGTGCGTCGGCTGAATTGAATATGGGGGAGACGGGCCGCTTCTTCAAGGGAAACGCGTGCCAAGTTTTGCAGGAAGCGTGAAAATTCCGTCTTGGTTAACGGAAGGCAAAAAAAGAGGGCCGCAAGGTCAACTTGGGCCCTTTATAGTTTTGAAGGTAATAAAACCTCCAGAGGGGAACAGCTGGTGCGGTGGCACTGGGAGGAAAAAGCCACCAAAGTGCATCAGCTGCGTGCGATATGATGGTTTTATGGGCATACATCAATCATTTAATGTGCATGCCAGCCATGCATGGGACGCAGGCCTACCGAATCCGCTCCCTCAGAAGTTCCAGTTGCGTGCCTTGGCGACGATGAAGTCTCTGAAAACCTTGAGCTTGGCGGAATTCTTCATCTCGCTCGGATAGCAGAAATAGGTGTCGAAGGAGGGGATATCCGCGCTCAGCGGCAACTGCAGCAGGCCGGGGTCGCGCCCCACGATGTAGTCGGGCAGCATGGCGACGCCGATGCCGAGCAGGCAGGCACGCTTGATCGAGGTCTGGCTGTTGATCTGCAAGACGGAAGGGCGCGGATTGTCGGAATCGCGTCCGGCGATCTCCAGCCAGTTCACATCGAGCAGGTAGCTCGGCGCGGGCTCGCCGAAGGTGATGATCTTGTGGTTGTCGAGATCGTCGATCGACTGCGGCTCGCCGTAGCGGTTGATGTAGGAGGGCGCGGCATAGATGTGCATGTGCACGGTGAAGAGCCGGCGCTGGATGAGGTCCGACTGCTGCGGTTCGCGCAGGCGGATGGCGCAGTCGGCATGGCGCATGTTCACGTCCAGCTCCTCGTTGTCGAGGATGAGCTGCACCTGCATGTCGGGGTAGAGCGCGAGGAATTCCTGCACCTTGTCGGTCAGCCAGCCCTGGCCGAGGCCGACCGTGGTGGTGATGCGCAGCTTGCCGCTCGGCTTCTCGGTGTTTTCCGTCAGCTGCACGCGCACGCTTTCGAGCTTCATCAGCACGTCGTGCGCGGTGCGGTAGAGGATCTCGCCCTGTTCGGTGAGGATGAGGCCGCGGGCATGGCGGTGGAAGAGCTTGATGCCGACATCCTGCTCCAGCGCGCTCACCTGGCGGCTGATGGCCGATTGAGAAAGATGCAGCTTGTCTGCGGCATGCGTGAACGAGCCCGCCTCGGCCGCGGCATGAAAGATCCGCAGCTTGTCCCAATCGAGCGGCATTCTGACCCCCATATGTCTTTGTGGCGGGGAGCGCGTGCTTCCCGCCCGGTCGCTGATTCAACTGTTCCCACGCGGGCGGTCGGACTATCCCGCCACCCTTTGTTGGCGGCTTCTACTCGGCCGCAATTGCGACAGGCATATGACCTGCAAGGTATTTTTCGGTTTCGAGGGCCGCCATGCAGCCCATGCCGGCCGCCGTCACCGCCTGGCGATAGATATCGTCGGTGACGTCGCCTGCGGCAAAAACGCCCGGCACGTCCGTCGCCGTGGAATCGGGCGCCGTCCACAGATAGCCGTTCGGCTTCTGGCGCAGCTTGCCCTTGAAGAGCTCGACCGCCGGCGCATGGCCGATCGCCACGAACACGCCGTTCGTCGCCATGTCGCGCGTCTCGCCGGTCTTGACGTTGCGCAGCTTCACGCCGTTGACGGAGGCGGGCATCGGCGGCTTGGGATCGGCGCCGAGATATTCCACGACCTCATGGTCCCAGACGACCTTGACGTTCTCCTTGGCGAACAGGCGCTCCTGAAGGATGCGTTCCGCGCGGAAACTGTCGCGGCGGTGCACGACCGTCACGGTCCTGGCGAGGTTGGAGAGGTAGAGCGCCTCTTCCACGGCCGAATTGCCGCCGCCCACCACGATGACGTCCTTGCCCCGATAGAAGAAGCCGTCGCAGGTGGCGCAGGCCGAGACGCCGAAGCCCATGAACTTGTGCTCCGTGTCGATGCCGAGCCACTTGGCCTTGGCGCCCGTCGCGATGATCAGCGCGTCGGCGGTCCATTCGGCGCCGCTGTCGGTGGAGATACGGAAGGGGCGCACGTCGAGGTCGACATGGGTCACGAGGTCGTTGACGATCTCGGCGCCGACATGGCTTGCCTGCTTGAGCATCTGCTCCATCATCCACGGGCCCTGCACCGGATCGGCGTAGCCCGGGTAGTTTTCCACATCCGTGGTGATCATCAGCTGGCCGCCCTGTTCCATGCCGGCGATCAGCACCGGCTCCAGCATGGCGCGGGCGGTATAGATGGCGGCGGTGTAGCCGGCGGGGCCGGAGCCGATGATCAGCACCTTGACGTGGCGGGTGGACATGGTCGTTCCTTCCGGGGCCTTCCGCCCCAATGGGCCAATCCGCGCGGGTGGCGCGCAGGCATTGGCCGGCGTGTCGTTTTTCGACCCTCATTTATGAAGGGAGTGCCGTGAGTTTCAAGTGCGCGCAAGGCTTTGCTAACAGGCAAGCGAAGGCGCGTGACATATTTGTGCCGCTTGCGGTAACAATGTTGCGCTGATGTGGGCGATTCGGGTCACTTCCGGTCGCCGCCCTGAAAGGTTTCAAAAACTCCCATGTTTCGTGCCGAACTCGACGCCATCGACATCCGTATCCTGAAGGAGCTTCAGGCCGATGGCCGGATGACCAATGTGGAGCTCGCCGCCCGTGCCGGCATCTCCGCGCCGCCCTGTCTGCGCCGCGTGCGCAAGCTGGAGGAGGCAGGCATCATCGAAGGCTATACCGCGATGCTGAACGCCCCGGCGCTCGGCTACGACCTCGTCGCCTTCTGCATGGTCGGGCTCAAGCACCAGTCGGAGGCGAACCTCAAGGCCTTTGCCGCCGCGACGGGCGAATGGCCGATGGTGCGTCAGGCCTGGATGGTCTCGGGCGACAGCGATTTCCTCTTGCACTGTGTCGCCGAAAACCTCACGCGCTTCCAGGATTTCGTCATCGAGGAACTGACCGCCAATGCGCAGGTCGATACCGTGCGCACCATGCTGACGATCCGCCAGGTCAAGAAGGTCGGGCTGGTCGAGCTTTAGCGCAATACCAGCTAAAGTGCGAAGCGGTTCTGCGTCCGGAATTGCGCCGGAACTCTAGCTCGCCCGCCAGCGCTTCAGGATTTCCTCCGCCAGCCCGGGCGTCGAATTGACCGGTTTGGCATGGCCGTGCGCGGGTTCCTCCGGAAACCGGCAGATGACGGTCTCCTGCGACAGGGCGGCGATGAGCCTGTCGATCTTCGCATGGCCGCCGGACGGGTGGAAGATCTGCACGGGCACGCCCAGCGCGGCCGCCTCGCCCACCATGTTGGTCGAATCGGCGGTGACGACGATCTCGTCCGCCCATGAGAGGTAGGCAAGGAGCGGGTTCTCCCCCGTCCCGTCCCAGAAGCGCACCCCGGGGCGGTTGCCGAGGCCGGAGAGGGCGTTGGCGAGCGGTGCCGGCGTGCGGCGCGACGTGGTGATCATCAGTCCGCAGCCATCCTCCAGCCTTGCTTCGAGACCGCGAAGGAACCGGTCGTTGTCGGCGTCCGTGAACCGATGGTGCCGGCTGTCGCCCCCGACGAGCACGGCGACCCTCGGTCGGGGCAGGGGGGCGAGCGCCTCCGCAAAGGCGGCATGCGCGTCTGCCAGCCGTTCCGGGGAAAGCCGGTTGGGCGCGGTGGTGACGACGAGGACATTTGCGCCGCGGGGCGCATCATGCTGCTGCACGATAAGAAGGTCCGCGCCGTGCCGCCGGGTCCGGGGATCCTTGAAGAGCACGCAGAAGGTCGCGGGCGCCAGCGCCTTCAGCCGGCGCAGATAGGGCACCGCGCGCCGGCCCGTGGCAAGGCAGATGTCCGGAAAGGGCGGGGCGAGCGGCGAGCCGGCCTTCGCGGGCGCATCCTTCGGGTCGATCGGGCCCCGTGGCATCAGCCAGGTGAAAGCACGCCGCGGCGCCACGCGCCGCAGGACCGGTACCGATCCCATGGCCTCCGCAAGGCCGATCAGCGGCTGCTCGTCGCCGGCCTTGCCGTCGGTCAGAACCCAGACGACGGGAGGGGCGCCCTTCGCCATCTCAGCGCCGCGGCCCCGCCATCAGCCGCTCATAGGCGGAAAACTCCTTCTCCAGCATCTGCCGGGTGGTGAAGTTGGCGAGCACATGCGCCCGGCCGTTCGCGCCCATGGCCTTCAGACGGCCCGGGTCGGCAAGCGCCTCTTCAAGGGCGTCGGCAAGCGCGGCGGCGTCGCCGGGCGGCACGAGCCAGCCGGTCCTGCCGGGCAGGACCGTCTCCCGGCTGCCCCCGTGATCGGTGGCGATCACAGGCGTGCCCATTGCCTGCGCCTCGATCGCCGCCCGGCCGAAGGCTTCCGGATCGGTCGAGGCCGAAACCGCAAGATCGGCGGCGGCGAGGATCGCGGGAATATCCCGCCGGCTGCCCGTGAAGGTGACGCGGCCGTCGAAGCCGAGCCGTGCGATGTCGCACTGGAGCTCGGCGACCAGCGCGTCCGAGCCGCCGCCGACGAAGGCGAGGCGAAGACCGGGACGATCGAGCCGGGCGGCGGCCTCCAGCAGCACGGCATGGCCCTTCCACCGCGTGATGCGGCCGACCATCACCACCAGCGGGCCGTCAGCCGAGGCGCCGAGCTCGCTGCGCAGGGCCGCCCGTGTTTCGGCCGATATGGCGGCGGGATCGAAGAGCTCCGGCTCGACGCCGCGCGGTGCGACGACGACGCGCGCCTGCGGAAAACCGTAGACGGTGACGATGTGGTCACGAATGAACCCGGAATTCGCGATGACCAGCGGCGCGCGCAGCATGACGCTGTTGTAGAAGCGCTTCAGGGCGTTGCCGTGGCTGTAGACGCCGTGGAAGGTCGTGACGAAACGCACCGGCCGGCGCGCCAGGCGGCAGGCGAGAAGGCCGACCCAGGCCGGCACGCGGCTGCGGGCATGGATGATGTCGATGCCCTCGGCATCGACCAGCCGTGCGACGGCCCGTGCGGCCGAAATGGCGGAAAAAGGCGACTTCTTTCCGACCGGCAGCGTGACGTGCCTGGCGCCCGCGGCCTCCGCGGCGGCGACGAGCGGGCCGCCTGCGCTGGCGATCCAGTTCGGCAGGCCGAGCGTGCCAAGATGGCCGGCCATTTCGACGGCACTGCGTTCCACGCCGCCATCGCCGAGGGCCGGGAGGAGCTGGAGAACGCGCGGTCCGGTGGTCGTCTGTGCTTCCGGCGGAGGCATCAGGAAATCCTCGATCTTGTGCTGCCAGGTCTGTTCGCGGGCATGGCGGGCGGCATTCTCGCCGAGCCGGAGCCGGAAGTCACGGTCGCCGAGCAGCGCGTCCAGCGCCGCCGTCACCGAGGCCGGATCGGCGCCGTCGCACAGAAGCCCCGTCTCGCCGTCGTGCACGGCATCCGCCGCCCCGCCGTCGCGGCCGGCAAGAGCCGGCACGCCATACCAGGCCGCCTCCAGATAGACGAGGCCGAAGCCTTCGACGGAATTGCCCTCGCGGCGCGCGGGCATGGCAAAGACGTCGGCGCGTGCCAGGAGGGCGGCCTTTTCCGCGTCCGACACGCGGCCGTGGAAGATGACCGCGTCGGCGATGCCGGCGTCTTTCGCGAGGCCTTCGAGCCGGGCGCGGTCCGCGCCGTCGCCGGCGACGTGCAGGGTCAGGCCGGGATAGGCCGGATGCAGGGCCGCGACGGCCTCGATCAGCCGGTCCACGCCCTTGCGCGGCTCCAGCCGGCAGAGCGTCACGACCTGCAAGCCGTCGCCATAGGCCCTCCGCAGCGCCTCCAGCCGCTCGGGATCGGCCGCCGCCTGCGCCGGCACGGTGGGGGTGACGGTGCGCACCCGGCCGGCCGCCACATAGGGCGCGGCAAGGCCGGCGGTGAAGCTGGAATTGGCGATGACGTCCCTCGCCTTGGCCATGGCCGCCAGGATGCGCCGCGCCTTGCGCCGCGACGGGGCCGCGGGGAACTCCATGCCATGGGCGAGCACGGTGACGGGAACGGTGTCTATCGTGAGATTCTCGGCGCTCTTCCAGGTGTCGGTGATGATCCGGTCGTAGGTGCCGGAGCGGACAAGCCTTGCGGCGTCCCGCGCCTTGCGCCAGCGCCGCAGCGGCTTCCAGCCGGAGAAGCGCTTGATGCGGTAGGGGCGGCTTCCATCCGCGGCGTCCGGATCGTCGTCGGCCAGCACGGTGACGGTGTGGCCGCCCTCCTGCAGGGCAAGCGCCATCGAGCCCATCATGTTCTCGATCCCGCCGACGACCGGCGGGAAGCATTGCGTGAGTATGAGGATGTTCATGGGATGTGGGGCTCGAAAATGCGGCGTGTTCGCGGAACTCCTACCACCGGCCGGCGATATGGTCTATGGAGGCGCCGGCGCTCAATCGGCGCGGTCCAGAGGAGATGATGCGGATGCAGACGATCGTATGCATGAAATGGGGCACGCGCTATCCGGCGGACTATGTCAACCGCCTGTGGTCCATGATCAAGCGTAACACGGTGCGTCCGACGCGGCTCGTCTGCTTCACGGAGGATGCCGAGGGCATCGATCCCGCGGTCTCCGTCTTCCCGCTGCCGCCGATCACCATTCCCGAGCGCGTCGCCTGGAAGCCGTGGCGCAAGATCTCGCTTTGGCAGGCCCCGCTGGCAGACCTCGAAGGTGACGTGCTGTTCGTCGATCTCGACGTGGTCATCACCGGGCCGCTCGACGATTTCTTCGATTATGCGCCGGGCAAGTTCTGCATCGCCGAGAACTGGACGCAGCCCGGCCAGGGCATCGGCAACACCTCGGTCTATCGCTGGACGGTCGGCACCAACACGCATATCTACGACGATTTCGTCCGCGATCCGGACGCCAAGATCAACAAGCACACGATCTCGCAGCGTTACGTCTCCGCCGCGGTCGACACCATGACCTACTGGCCGGCGGAATGGTGCGTCAGCTTCAAGCACACGCTCCTGCCGCGCTGGCCGCTGAACTTCTTCAAGGACGTGCCGCTGCCCGCTGGCACCCGCATCGTCGCGTTCACCGGCAAGCCCGACCCCGACGAGGCCGTGATCGGCCAATGGCCGGTGAAGGCCTGGTGGAAGAAGGCCTACAAGCACGTCCGGCCGACGCGCTGGATCGACGAGAACTGGCGCTGAGGCGCGCCGGCCTCTAGAACATTTTCGGTGAATTCCGGTTCACCGAAAATGTTCTGGATTCTTGTTTTTGCCGCATTATCCGACGCCGAAGCGACTTCGCTTCAGCTGGAAATGCTCTGGCGGCCGAGCGTGTCGAGATACCAGCGATAGGCGCGGTCGATGCCCTCGCGGAGCTCCGTGGCGGGTTTCCAGCCCATCGCCGCCAGCTTGGCATTCGACATCAGCTTGCGCGGCGTGCCGTCCGGCTTGGAGGGATCGGTCTCGATCCGGCCCGTAAAGCCGACGACCTCGGCGACGAGCGTCATGAGGTCGAGGATGGCGATGTCCTCGCCCGAGCCGACATTGACGTGCTCGTAGTCCTCGTAATGCTTTAGCAGGAAGACCAGCGCATCGGCGCAATCCTCGCTGAACAGGAATTCGCGGCGCGGCGAGCCGGTGCCCCAGATCGTCACATGGTCGAGGCCGGCAAGCTTCGCCTCATGCGCCTTGCGGATCAGCGCCGGCAGCACATGGCTGGTCTCAAGGTCGAAATTGTCGTTCGGGCCGTAGAGATTGGTCGGCATGGCCGAGATGAAACGGGCGCCGTGCTGCTTCATATAGGCTTGGCAGAGCTTGATGCCGGCGATCTTGGCGATGGCGTACCATTCGTTGGTCGGCTCCAGCGCGCCGGTCAGGAGCGCGCTCTCGGTGATCGGCTGGTCCGCGAATTTCGGATAGATGCAGCTCGAGCCGAGGAAGAGCAGCTTCTCGACGCCGGCCTCGTGCGCCGCCTTGATGACATTCATCTCCATGGCGAGATTGCGCTGGAGGAAGTCCACGGGCGCGCGGTCGTTGGCGAGGATGCCGCCGACCTTCGCCGCCGCCATCACCACCGCCTGCGGCCGCTCGGCCGTAAAGAAGCGCTCGACATCCGCCTGGCGCTCCAGGTTCACCGCATCGCGCGGCGCGGTCAGCACCGTGCAGTTATCGGCCGCCAGCCGCTTGGCGACGGCGCTGCCGACCATGCCGCGATGGCCGGCGACGAAGACGCGTTTTCCCGCAAGGTCGTACATTCAGGGACGGCCCTTTTCCGCAAAGTCTTTCCGCATGAGCTTCAGGTCCTCCCGCACCATTTCGCGGGCAAGCTCGTGCGCGCCCGTTTCATGGCGCCAGCCGAGCACCCGTTCGGCCTTCGAGGGATCGCCGAGCAGGAGATCGACCTCCGTCGGGCGGAAGTAGCGCGGGTCGATGGAAACGAGCTGCCTGCCCGTCGCCGCGTCGAAACCCTTCTCGTCGATGCCCTTGCCCTCCCAGCGGATGGTGATGCCGGCCTCGGCGAAGGACCATTCGGCGAACTGGCGCACGGTGGTCGTCTCGCCGGTCGCCAGCACGTAGTCGTCGGCCTCCGCCTGTTGCAGCATCAGCCACATGCCGCGCACATATTCCCTCGCATGGCCCCAGTCACGCTTGGCGTCGAGATTGCCGAGGAAGAGCTGGTCCTGCTGGCCGAGCGTGATGGCGGCGACGGCGCGGGTGATCTTGCGCGTCACGAAGGTCTCGCCGCGCAGCGGGCTTTCATGGTTGAAGAGGATGCCGTTCGAAGCATGCATGCCATAAGCTTCGCGGTAGTTGACGACGATCCAGTAGGCGTAGAGCTTCGCCGCCGCATAGGGCGAGCGGGGATAGAAGGGCGTCGTCTCGCTTTGCGGCACGTCCTGCACCTTGCCGTAGAGCTCGGACGTGGAGGCCTGGTAGAAGCGCGTCTTCTTTTCGAGGCCGAGGATGCGGATCGCCTCCAGCATGCGCAGCGTGCCGATGGCGTCGGCATTGGCCGTATACTCCGGCGTCTCGAAGCTCACCTGCACATGGCTCTGGGCGGCGAGGTTGTAGATCTCGTCCGGCTGGGTCTGCTGCACGATGCGCACGAGGTTCGTCGCGTCCGTCATGTCGCCGTAGTGCAGGAAAAGCTGCGGGTCCGGCTCGTGCGGATCCTCGTAGATGTGCTCGATGCGGCCCGTGTTGAAGGAGGAGGAGCGGCGCTTGATGCCGTGCACGATATAGCCCTTGTCGAGCAGCAACTGCGCGAGATAGGCGCCGTCCTGGCCCGTCACACCCGTTATCAAAGCCACCGGTTTCTTGGACACGTCTGTTCTCCAGGATGAATGCGGGTTTTAGAGCAGGCCTTTGTCGGAGCCGTTCAGCGTGTCAGCAGGCCGGCAATGCGGTTTTTCAGGTGAAGCGCCTCGCGGAAGAGGAAATCGCCGGCCGTCAGCAGCGGGTGGCCCTGCCGCGCCGCGCGCTGGCTCTTCAGCACGGCCTTGCCGTCGCCTTTCGGCCTGGTACCGTTCTTCTCCACCACATCGGCGATCAGTGCGACGAGATTGTGATCCTCCAGCACGCGCCGGCGCGCCTCGCGGATGGCAGGCAGCCGCTTCTCATATTCGTTGTTGTCGATCGCTTCGCGCATAATCCGATACGCCTCGTCCGGCTTGCGGATGTCGATGGCGATGAAGCTGTCGGCCGGAAAATAATCGGCAGCGTTCGGCGCGCCGAAATAGAAGGGCAGGGATAGGCCGAGGAAGGGGTCGGCCAGCTTCTCCGTGAAGTGGTGCGGGGCGAGGTGGTTCTCGATGGCGATATGGTACTTGTAGGGATCGATCGCTTCCGCCTTGTCGTCCACCGGCGTATGGCCGCGGCCGAAGACGTCGAGATCCGGCATGCGAGCGGCCATGGCCTGGGTGAAATCGTAGCGCAGGCGATGCAGCGTGTGGCCCTGCCGCTTCGTCGAGCAGACCGTGCCGATGACCCTGGTCTTTTCCGGAAAATGGCCGGCGATCTCGTCGGCGGTCATCAGGTGGCGGCTGCCTTCGCCGTAGAACCAGCGCAGGCCCGCCTGGCTCCAGATGCGGCCGGGATGGTGGAGCGCAAAGGGCTCCTGGCTCGTCACCACATGGCCGAACTGCCGCGTGAAGGCGCGGCCGTAGATCTTGATGCCCGACGGCTCCGTGGTGAAGAGGATGGTGTTCTCGGGCGCACAGGCGAGCTCTTCCACCCGCATCGAGCGGCGCTCGCTGCCGGCCGACGGCAGGTTCTCGTAGACCGCCAGCCAGTCGTAGTCGCGCGCCTCGGGATCGAAGGTGAAGGCGAGGCCGCGCGTCGCGGAGAAGCCGGACGGCACCTGCCGGGCAAGGGGGCTTATGCCGTGGGTCCGGTTGACCCGGTCCATGACCTTGACCACCGTCGCGGCGGTGCCGTTCTTCCCTGTGGAAAGCATGGGGCTCGCCTTGTCCGTCACCCCCAGGTGACAGCGAGGATCTCGTAGGCCTTGGAGCCGCCCGGCGCGTTCACCTCGATCGAATCGCCGACTTCCTTGCCGATGAGCGCGCGGGCGATCGGCGAGGAGATGGAGATGCGGCCCTGCTTCACGTCGGCTTCCTGGTCGCCGACGATCTGGTAGACCTTCTCCTCTTCGGTGTCCTCGTCGACGAGCTTCACCTTGGCGCCGAACTTGATCTTGGAGCCGGACATCTTGGAAAGGTCGATAACCTCGGCGCGCGCGACGAAGTCTTCCAGCTCCGTGATGCGGCCTTCATTGTGGCTCTGGGCTTCCTTGGCGGCGTGGTACTCGGCGTTTTCCGACAGGTCGCCATGGGCGCGTGCCTCGGCGATCGCTTCGATGATTCGCGGACGCTCTTCCTGCTGACGCCAGCGCAGTTCTTCCTGCAGCTTGACGAAACCGCCCTGAGTCATCGGTACCTTTTCAACCATTTTATCCCGTCCTTCAGCCCGCGCCGCCCAGGCTCCCGCCTGCGCGAACGCAAAAGAAAACGGTCTCCGGAGAGGAATCCCCGGAACCGTCGAAAGCGTTTGAACGGCCCTTATAGCAGATTGCGTCGTCCGAAAGCCAGTTTTTTCGCCGCAGGCGGACTTTCGCCCACAGAAGCGGGAACAATCACTCCGCGTTGCGGCCTGCCGCTTATCGCGGGAGGCGTGCAGGCCGCGGCGGTTGGGTGCGCATGACAAAGCCGGGCGATGCACGGCCGGGCTTGATGACACATCGCCCCACCGGCTGCCGTCATCCTCGGGTTCAACCCGAGGATCCGCGCGGCCGCCGAGCAGCCTGAAGCCGGGCCTCGCCCGGCTTTCGACGGCGCGTTTCAGTTTCAGAAATAGGCCTGTAGCGGTCGTACTTCCAGCTGGCCCTGCTTCAGGGCCTTGATCGCCTGGGCGGCGGCTTCGGCGCCGGCCATGGTCGTGTAATAGGGCACCTTCTGCATCAGCGCGGCGCGGCGCAGCGACTTCGAATCCGAGATCGCCTTGTTGCTGTCCGTCGTGTTGATGACGAGGCTGACCTGGCGGTTGCGGATGGCGTCCTCGACATGCGGGCGGCCTTCCTGCACCTTGTTGACCTTGGTCGCTTCGATGCCCTTTTCGGCGAGGAAGCGGGCGGTGCCCGAGGTCGCCATGACCTTGAAGCCGATTTCCGTCAGCAGGCGCACAGCCGTCAGCACGCGGTCCTTGTCTTCGTCACGCACGGAGACGAAGACCGTGCCTTCGCGCGGCAGGTCGACGCCGGCGCCGAGCTGGGACTTGGCGAAGGCGAGCGCGAAGTCGGTATCGAGGCCGATGACCTCGCCGGTCGAGCGCATTTCAGGCCCAAGCAGCGTATCGACGCCCGGGAAGCGGGCGAAGGGGAACACGGCCTCCTTGACGGCGATGTGCTTCAGGTTGCGCGGGTCGGGCTTCTCGCCATAGGCGGCAATCGCGGCGTCGAGCGTCTCGCCGGCCATGACGCGGGCGGCGATCTTGGCGATCGGCGCGCCGATGGTCTTCGCCACGAAAGGCACCGTGCGCGAGGCACGCGGGTTCACTTCGAGCACGTAGATCGTGCCGTCCTTGATGGCGTATTGCACGTTCATCAGGCCGCCGACATTCAGCGCCTTGGCCAGCGCCTTCGTCTGGCGCTCCAGCTCGTCGACGGTCTCGTTTGACAGCGTGTGGACCGGCAGCGAGCAGGCCGAGTCGCCCGAATGGATGCCGGCTTCCTCGATATGCTCCATGATGCCGGAGACGAAGACTTGCCTGCCGTCGCAAAGCGCATCGACGTCGACCTCCACGGCATTCGACAGGTAGCTGTCGAAGAGCAGCGGGTTCTTGCCGAGCAGGGTGTTGATCTGGCCGGTCTTGTCGTTCGGGTAGCGCTGCTTGATATCTTCCGGCACCAGTTCCGGCACCGTGTCGAGCAGGTAGGTCTGGAGCTGGCCTTCCGAATGGATGATCTGCATGGCGCGGCCGCCGAGCACGTAGGACGGGCGCACGACGAGCGGGAAGCCGATCTCGCCGGCCACGAGGCGCGCCTGTTCGACCGAATAGGCGATGCCGTTGTTCGGCTGGGTAAGGTCGAGCTTCTGGAGGAGCTTCTGGAAGCGGTCGCGGTCTTCGGCAAGGTCGATCATGTCGGGCGCGGTGCCGAGGATCGGGATGCCGTTCTTCTCCAGCGCTTCGGCGAGCTTCAGCGGCGTCTGGCCGCCGAACTGCACGATGACGCCGACGACTTCGCCGTTGGTCTGCTCGGCCTTGAGGATTTCGATGACGTCCTCGGCCGTCAGCGGCTCGAAATAGAGCCGGTCGGACGTGTCGTAGTCGGTCGAGACGGTTTCCGGGTTGCAGTTGACCATGATCGCCTCATAGCCGGCATCCTTCAGCGCGAAGGCGGCGTGGCAGCAGCAATAGTCGAACTCGATGCCCTGGCCGATGCGGTTCGGGCCGCCGCCGAGGATGACGACCTTCTTGCGATCCGAAATGCCGGCTTCCGAGCGCGTGGCCCCGGCAAACGGGGTTTCGTAGGTCGAATACATATAGGCGGTCGGCGAGGCGAATTCGGCGGCGCAGGTGTCGATGCGTTTGAAGACCGGGCGCACATCGAGCCGGTTGCGCAGTTCCGCGATTTCCTTCGGGCGCTTGCCCGAAAGGGTGGCGAGGCGCGCATCGGAGAAGCCCATGGCCTTGAGCATGCGCAGGTTCTCGGCGTCCTCGGGCAGGCCGTGTTCGCGGATGCGGGCCTCCATGTCGACGATGGCCTTGAACTGCTCGAGGAACCACGGGTCGATCTTCGAGCCCTCGTGCACCTCTTCCAGCGAAAGGCCGAGGCGCAGCGCCTGGGCGACCATGCGCAGGCGGTCCGGCGTCGGCGTGGAGATGGCGGCGCGGATGGCGTTCCTGTCGTTGCCGTCGCCAAGGCCCGGGATTTCGATCTCGTCGAGGCCGGTCAGGCCGGTTTCGAGGCCGCGCAGTGCCTTCTGCAGCGATTCGGCGAAGGTGCGGCCGATGGCCATGACCTCGCCGACCGATTTCATGGCGGTGGTCAGCGTCGGCTCCGCGCCGGGGAATTTTTCGAAGGCGAAGCGCGGGATCTTCGTCACCACATAGTCGATCGACGGTTCGAAGGACGCCGGGGTCGCGCCGCCGGTGATGTCGTTCTCCAATTCGTCCAGCGTGTAGCCGATGGCGAGCTTTGCCGCGATCTTGGCGATCGGGAAGCCGGTCGCCTTGGAGGCGAGCGCCGAGGAGCGCGAGACGCGCGGGTTCATCTCGATGACGACGAGGCGGCCATTGGCAGGATTGACGGCGAACTGCACGTTCGAGCCGCCGGTCTCAACCCCGATCTCGCGCAGCACCGCGATCGAGGCGTTGCGCATGATCTGGTATTCCTTGTCCGTCAGGGTGAGGGCAGGGGCAACCGTGATCGAATCGCCCGTGTGCACGCCCATCGGGTCGATGTTCTCGATGGAGCAGATGATGATGCAGTTGTCCGCCTTGTCGCGGACGACCTCCATCTCGTACTCCTTCCAGCCGAGCACCGACTCCTCGATCAGCACTTCCGTCGTCGGCGAGGCGTCGAGGCCGGAATTGACGATCTCGAAGAATTCCGAGCGGTTATAGGCGATGCCGCCGCCGGTGCCGCCCAGCGTGAAGGACGGGCGGATGATGGCGGGCAGGCCGATCTCGTCGAGCGCCTGTGCGCCGATCGCCATGGCGTGGCTCATATAGCGCTGCTTGCGGTCGGTCTCGCCGAGGTTCCACTGGTTTTCCAGCTCGTCCAGCGCCTTGTCCAGCGCATCGCCGGAAAGCTCGGCCTTCAGCTTGGCGCGCTCGGCCTCATGAACCTTGCGGTCCTTGTCCTTGATCTCGGTGGCGTTCGCCAGCATCGATTTCGGCGTTTCGAGGCCGATCTTGGCCATGGCCTCGCGGAAGAGCGCGCGGTCCTCGGCCTTGTCGATGGCTTCCGGCTTGGCGCCGATCATCTCGACATTGTAGCGGTCGAGCACGCCCATGCGCTTGAGGGAGAGGGCGGTGTTGAGCGCCGTCTGGCCGCCCATGGTGGGCAGCAGGGCGTCGGGGCGCTCCTTGGCGATGATCTTGGCGACGACCTCGGGGGTGATCGGCTCGACGTAAGTGGCGTCGGCGAGGCCCGGATCGGTCATGATCGTCGCCGGGTTGGAGTTGACGAGGATGACGCGGTAGCCTTCCTCCTTCAGCGCCTTGCAGGCCTGGGTGCCGGAATAGTCGAATTCGCAGGCCTGCCCGATGACGATCGGCCCCGCGCCGATGATGAGGATCGATTTCAAATCTTGGCGCTTAGGCATCTCTCTATCCGTTCTCTTCGCTTCGGCCGCGTGCGCGAAAAAACCGGCATGGTGATGGGTTCACCGGCCGGGCGCGCAAAAAAGGTCTTTCAAGGCTAGAAGCGGCTTATAGGCAAATGCGGAGGCGAGCGGAACCCCGAAAATGGACCAATCGACAGGAAATATGCCGGCCCTTCGCGCCGGTTGCCTCAGGGCCGCGCGCCGTCGATATAGGCCTGGATCGAGCGGCCGACTTCCGCGACGAGGCGCTCGCGCGGCAGCGCCACGACGGGCGGCAGCTTGAGCACATAGCGGGTGAAGGCAAGGCCGAGGATCTGCGTCGCCACGAGGCCGGCGACGGCGGGCGCATCCGGCCCGGCAAGCCGCGCGATGGCGGGAGCGACCTGGGTCGCGAAGATCTCCCGCAGCCGCGCGGCGGCAAGATCGTTCGAGGCGGCCGAGCGCAGGGCGATCGGCAAGGCGGTGGTGCCGCCGTCGCCTTCCCAGACCGTGAGGAAGTGCCGCACCAGGGCCTCGCCCACCGCGTTGCGGGGAAGGGCGGTGAGGTCGGGCAGCCGCAGATCGAGATCCGCCGCGCGGGCGAACAGCGCGTCCTTGCCGCCGAAGTAGCGGATCACCATGGCCGGATCGATCGCGGCGGCGGCGGCGATGTCGCGCACCGTCGTGCCGTCATAACCCTTTTGCGCAAAGAGCAGCCGTGCGGCTTCGAGAATGGCCTCGCGGGTACGGTCGGACTTGGTTTTCTTCGCGGGAGAATCAGTCATGGTCAGAAAATGCCAACGCGTGTTGACAAATTCAAGCGCCCGGCATAAAAGTCAACACATGTTGATTTTTATGGAGTGCGAACCATGCTGCCGCAGGAAACCGATGTGCTGATCGTCGGGGCAGGGCCGACCGGCCTTGCGCTCGCCGTCACCCTGCAACAGGCGGGCGTGCGGCCCGTCATCGTCGACCGCCTTGCGGCCGGCCAGAACACCTCGCGCGCCGCGGTCATCCATGCCCATACGCTGGAGGTGCTGGAACGGCTCGGCGTCACGGAAGACCTGGAGCGCCGCGGCTTGCCGCTCACCCGCTTTGCCTTGCGCGACCATGACCGGGCGCTGCTGGAGCTCGATTTCTCCACATTGCCGTCGCGCTATGCCCAGATCCTGATGATCCCGCAGGACGAGACCGAGGCGATCCTTGCCGACCGGTTGGCAAGCCTCGGCGGCGCCGTCGCGCGGGGCGTCACGGCGACGCGGATCGAGCGCGATGCGGCGGGGGCGGTGGTCCATGTCGAGACGCCGGAGGGGCCGCAGGCCATCCGCGCCCGTTATGTCGTCGGCGGCGACGGCATGCACAGCGTCGTGCGCGAGGCCGCGGGCATCGCCTTCGACGGGGAGAGCGCTGCCGGTTCCTTCGTCCTTGCCGATGTCCATATGGACTGGGCCCTGAGCACGGAGGTGACGCTGTTCTTCTCGCCGGAAGGCATGGGCGTCGTCGCGCCGCTGCCGGCAAATCGCTACCGCATCGTGGCGCCCGTCGAGGATGCCCCCGAAGCGCCGGACGCGGCTTTCGTGCAGGCGCTGCTCGATGCCCGCGGCCCGCGCAAGTCGCCGGGCCGCGTGCGCGAGGTCCTCTGGAGTTCGCGTTTCCGCGTGCATCACCGCGTCGCCGCGCGCTATCGGTCAGGCCCGTTCTTCGTCATGGGCGATGCCGCCCATGTGCACAGCCCGGCCGGCGGGCAGGGCATGAATACGGGGCTTGTCGATGCCGTCGTGCTGGGACAGTTGCTGGCGGACGTCATCGCCGGCAGGGCGCCGGACACGACTCTCGACCTCTATGAGGAGAAACGCCGTCCCGCCGCGGCGGAGGTGCTGGCGCTCGCCGACCGCCTGACGCGGATCGCGACCATGCGCAGCCTTGCCGGCCGTATCCTGCGCAACCTCGTCCTGCGCCTTCTCGGTGCATCGCCGGTCTTCCGCCGCAAGCTGGCGCTCAACCTCTCCGGCCTCGCCCGCAAGGGGCTCGGGATGGTTCCCCGACGCTAGGCTGCGTTGCTTGCCCCTCATCCCCCTGCCGGGACCTTCTCCCCTCAAGCGGGGAGAATGGGGAAAACGGCGAACCCATCGCTCCTCTCCCCGCTTGCGGGGAGAGGATGCCGGCAGGCAGGTGAGGGGCCGCGCGCTGCCGCGCCTGCCCATTCACTCCGTCGCCAGAAGCCCCGGCAGCTCCTTCAGGATGCTGTCCCGCGCGCGCAGGCTCGTGCGCGGCTCCTGCTTCTTCTCGTCCTGGATGAGGCGGGCGAAGACGACGGTGCGGTCGTCGCGGCGGGCCCAGCCGACATACCAGCCCCACGGCCGGGCATAGTCGAAATTGCCGTCGGCCTTGCGGGGATAGGCCATGCCGGTCTTGCCCTGCGCGCCCCAGCCGTGGGCAAGGTCGCGCCGCTCGAGGATTTCCATCGCCCGGTCCATCGCATCGGCGGAGACCGGCAGTTCGTGGTTCACCAGCTTCTTCAGGAAGGCCACCTGCTCGCGCGGCGAGATCTTCAGCGAGGAGGCGATCCAGGCGCGCTCCAGCCCGTTGTCCTTGCCCGGGTCGCCTGCCATGTCGGCATTGCCGTAGCCGAAGGCATCGGCATAGTCGCGCAGCTGCTCGTAGCCGAGGAATGCGGTGATGCGCTGCGAATACCA
Organism: Shinella sp. WSC3-e; assembly: GCF_945994535.1. NCBI lineage: Bacteria > Pseudomonadati > Pseudomonadota > Alphaproteobacteria > Hyphomicrobiales > Rhizobiaceae > Shinella > Shinella sp. WSC3-e. Next base: position 2,356,035 of record NZ_OZ000530.1, on the reverse strand, counting down.
GACGATGGAAAACTCCATCCAGCGCTTCGGCGTTGCCGGCTGGCGCCAGGCATCGCCGCCCCAGTCCGGATCGCCCTTCATGAAGGGCAGGACCGGTTCGTCCGCGTCTTCCAGGAAGCCGGAATCGTAGCCCATCACGGCGAGCGGCACCTTGAAGGTGGAGGCGGGCGTCACGCGGCTCTCGCAGTCTCCCTTTTCCAGGATGACCTCGTCACTCGCCGCATCGGCGACGATCGTACAAATAATGCGGGCTTCGGCCGGCGCGCTGAAGCCTGCGGCCAGCAGGATGCCGACCGCGAAAAGACGCATGTCCATCACGTTTTCCTCGAAATTTGAATGGCTTGTGCATTCTGGATAGCAGTGCTTTGATGCGCTGGCAAAAGATCAATACTGGTCTCAGCCATTAGGAAAATTGGGGCTTTGCCATGGTTCGGCCATATCTGCCGCTGAACGCCTTCCGCGCCTTCGAGGCCTCCGCCCGCCATCTCAGCTTCACGCGGGCGGCGATCGAGCTGAATGTCACGCAGGCGGCGGTCAGCCACCAGGTCAAGAGCCTGGAGGAGCAGCTGAACGTCGTGCTCTTCAAGCGCCTGCCGCGCGGGCTGATGATCACGGCGGAGGGGGAGAGCCTGCTGCCGGTGCTGCGCGACAGTTTCGACCGCATGGCCGATGCGGTGGAGCGCTTTCGCGGCGGCCATGTGCGGGAAATCCTGACGGTCGGCGCCGTCGGCACCTTCGCCGTCGGCTGGCTGCTGCCGCGGCTTGCCGCGTTCCGCGAGCGCCATCCCTTCGTGGAGGTGCGGCTGTCCACCAACAACAACCGCGTCGACCTTGCCGCCGAGGGGCTCGATTTCGCCATCCGCTTCGGCGCCGGCGCCTGGCACGGCACGGATGCGGTGCGCCTTTTCGATGCGCCGCTCTCCGTGCTTGCCATCCCCGCTGTCGCGCGCGATCTCAGGGAGCCGGCGGACCTGCTCGGCCTGACGCTGCTGCGCTCCTACCGCCGCGACGAATGGACCCGCTGGTTCGAGGCCGCCGGCCTGCCGCGCACGCCGCCGCCGCAGAATGCCATCGTCTTCGACACCTCGCTCGCCATGATGGAGGCCGTGCTGCAGGGCGCCGGCGTCGGCCTTGCCCCGCCGCTGATGTTCTCGCGCCTTCTGGCGGCCGGCGCCGTCGTCCAGCCGTTCGAGACGAGCCTTGCGCTCGGAAGCTACTGGCTCACCCGCCTGCAATCGCGCAGCCTCACCCCCGCCATGGCCGCCTTTTCGGCCTGGCTGGCCGAGGCGGTGGCGCAGGAGGGGCTGGGCTAGGTCTTCAGGCCCGGCATGACCAGGACCTTCACCTCGCCCGGCCGCGGCGGGTTGGCGACGGCGTCCGGCAGGTCGTCGAGGCCGATGCGGCGGGAGATAAGGCGATCGACCGCGATCGTGCCGGAGGCGATCAGCGCCGCGGCGCGGCCATGGGTGAAAGGGTTGAGGAAGGAGGTGAGGATTTTCACCTCGCGGAAGAGCAGGTCGAAGGGCTCGAATTCCACCGTTTCGCCCTGCGGCAGCACGCCGAGGATGACGACCGTGCCGCCGTTGCGGGCAAGTTTCGGCGCCTCGGCCACGGTCTCGGCAACGCCCGCGCATTCGATGACGACATCGGCGCCGCCGGGCAGAAGGCCAGCCTTGCCGGCTATGCCCTCGATGGTGTCGCCACTGCCCGGATCGAAGGAATGGGTGGCGCCGATCTCCTCGGCGAGTTTCCGGCGCACGGCCTGGCGGGTGACGAGGATGACCGTGGTTGCGCCGGCAAGGCGGGCGAGCTGCACGACCAGCATGCCGATCACCCCGCCGCCCAGCACCACGACGGTGCTGCCGGGTTTGATGCCGGCCATGTCGGTGCCGTGCAGGCAGCAGGCGAGCGGTTCGCAGAAGGCGCCGTGCTCCGGCGGCAGCGAGAGCGGCAGTTGATAGGCCTGCTTCTGCGGCACCAGCACATAGTCGGCAAAGCCGCCGTCGCGGTGGATGCCGATCGCCTGCAGGTTCCCGCACAGATTGACGCGGCCGCGCCGGCATTGCGCGCAGCGGCCGCAATGGATGTTCGGATCGCCGGTGATGCGCATGCCGGGGCGGACATCGATGACGGCCTTGCCGACGGCCTCGACGATGCCGGAGAATTCATGGCCGAGCGTCACCGGCGGCCGGCAGGGAAACTCGCCGTGGAAGAGGTGGCGGTCCGTGCCGCAGATGCCGGCCGCCTCGATCCGGACCAGAAGATCGTCCGGGCCGGGCTCCGGCTTTTCCACCGTGCGTACGAAGAATTCGCCGATCGCCTCCAGCCGCGCCGCTTTCATGCCGTCCTCCCGTTCTCCCCAGGAGAGATAGGAGCCGCAACGGCGCGGCCGGTCAAGGCCCGCTCCGTCTTCACGTCAGGTTGCGGCGACGCTCCAGCTCGGCATCCGTCGGCGTGTCGAACTCGAAGGAGCCCGTCGTCACCTCGCCGGCGCGGGCATATTTGCTGATGACGATGCCGTTCTCGCTGGCGCGCGAATTCACCAGCGTCAGGGCCCGCGGGAAGGAGGCGTCGCCGAACAGCCGCTTGCCCTTGCCGAGAATGACCGGGAAGGTGAAGACGTTGATCTCGTCGATGAGATCATTCTCGAACAGCGTCTTGAGAAAGTCGGTCGACCCCTGCGTCAGGAGGTCCGGCCCGTCCTCGCTCTTCAGCGCCTTGACGGCGGCAAGCGCGTCCGGGCCGAGCACATGGCTGTTCTGCCAGGTGGTCCTGAAGGCCGGGTTTCGGGTCGCGACATATTTGTTGATGCGATCGAAGAGCGGGCCGATCGGATCATCGGCGCCGGCATAGGGCCAGTGAGCGGCAAAGATGTCGTAGGTCTTGCGGCCGAGCAGCAGGTCGAAGGGTTTTGCGAAAAGTTCATCGATCGTCGCACCGGCCGTCTCGTCGAAGAACGGGGCGACCCAGCCGCCGAACCTGAAGCCGCCGACCGGGTCCTCCTCCGGTCCGCCCGGCGCCTGCATGACGCCGTCGAGGCTGACGAAGGCGCCGACAATGATCTTTCGCATGGATCTTCTCCCGATGGTTTGATGGCCTGATATCTAGAGACGCAGGACGGGACGGCGATCCGACAGACACGCGAAAATTTACCCCCAGCGGGCGCGCACCGCTTCGACGCGGCTGCGGCTGACCGGCACTTCCTGCCCGTCCTTCAGGAGGATCGCCAGCCGGCCCTCCGTGCGCAGCAGCTTGTCGACATGGGCGTCGGCCACGAAATGCGAGCGGTGCACCCTGAGGCCCGGCGTATCGCCGCATTCGGCCAGCGCATCGGAAAAGCGCAGCAGGATCAGCTCGCGGCCGCGGCTCGTCGTCACCTGCGTATAGTGGTCGGCGACCGTCATGTGCAGGATGGGGCCGCGGTTCTCCGGCCTGAGGCGGCGCAGCAGGGGGATTTCCGCCCGGTCTTCCGGAGCCGCGGCCGGCGACGGCGCGGTGGACAGCGCCTCGGCCTGCTTGCTGCCCATCGTCATGAAGGTGAGCGCGCAGAACAGCGCCGAGAGGAGAAGCCCCGTGGCGATGCTTTCGGCGATCCTTGCCGGGGTGGGCGTGCCGCCGAAGGTCATCAGACTGATCGCCTCCGTGGCCAGCCCCACCGGCACGCCGGCCACCAGCGTGCCGAGCGCCATGCGGGCGAGGAGGCCCGGCACCCTCTGCCGGAAAAGCGTGTTGACGGTGACGATGGCGAGGACGGCGATGGCCCAGGCGACGGCGTGCAGCACGAGCCAGAAGCCGAGCCGCGGCACGCTCGCCAGCCGCTCCGCCGTGCCATAGGGACCGGTCACCCAGAAGATCAGCACGACCGCGCCGAAGGTCGCCCAGAAGCGCGGGGCACTGAGGAAGACCTGCAGTTCACGAAGCGCGGATTGCAGGAGGGGGCGTTCCACGAAGTTTTCCGTCCGTTCGGGCCAAAGCGTTTGAGGCGGCCCGATCAATGGCGGAAGACGCTGGCGAATTCAACCGTCCCGGAGCCCGCCATGACCCTTGAGCCGCTTCTCGCCGCCCCCTTTGCCGTAAAGTTCCATGTCGCCACCGTCCTGCCGGCGGCGGTGCTGGGGGCCGTGCTGCTCGCCCGCCCCAAGGGCACGCCCGCCCATCGCCGCCTCGGCAAGGTCTGGCTGCTCCTGATGGTGCTGACGAGTTTTTCGACCTTCTTCATCCACGACCTGAAGACGGTCGGCGATTTCAGCCCGGTCCACCTGCTCTCCGTCTATGTCATTGCCGGAAGCGCCCTTGCGATCCGCGCCGCGCGCCGCCGCGATATCCGCGCGCACCGCGCCCATGTCGCCGGCATGTATTTCGGCGGCATCGTCGTTGCCGGGCTTTTCACGCTGGTGCCGAACCGGGTGATGGGCGCGATGATCTTCGACGGCGCCTCGGGCTTTGCGAGCGTGCTCGCGGCGGCCGTCGTCAGCATGCTCTTCGTTGCGGCCGGGGCCCTTGCGGCGCGCCAGGCGGGCTGGACGGAGCGTTTCGAGACGGTTTTCCGGCGGCGCTGAGGCTCCGCTTTTCGTTTTGCATGGCGGCGCGGCAGGCCCTATAAGTCGTTGCTGAGGAACGAATTCATGCGGTGAGCGTTCGTCGGCAATCAATTCGGGGAAATGCGCCATGGAATGGAAAGGTCGTCGCCAGTCGAGCAATATCGAGGACCAGCGCGGAGCCGGTCGCTCGGCGGGAGGCAGCAACCCGTTCGGCCGCGGCAATGGCGGCTTCCGCATCCCGATGGGCACCGGACGCCGCGCCGGCGGCGGCATGAGCATCGGCACCATCATCTTCCTCGTCGTCATCTATTTCGTCTTCAAGGCGATGGGCATCGACCTCCTGCAGGTGATGGGCGAGGGCGGCGGGCAGGTCAGCATGCCGGGCTTCGAGCAGACCGAAAGCGCAAGCCGCCGCACCTCCCCGCAGGAGGAGGAGACCAAGGCCTTCATGGCGACCGTTCTTGCCGAGACGGAGGATACCTGGAACGGCATCTTCCAGTCGGCCGGCGAGCGCTACGAGGAGCCGAAGATGGTGCTCTTCTCGGGCTCCGTGCAGTCGGCCTGCGGCTTCGCATCGGCGGCCTCCGGCCCGTTCTACTGCCCGGGGGACCGCAAGGTCTATCTCGACATGAGCTTCTTCGACGAGCTGGCAGGCAAGTTCGACGCGTCCGGCGACTTCGCGCAGGCCTATGTCGTCGCCCACGAGGTCGGCCACCATGTGCAGAACCTCACCGGCGTGCTGCCGCGCTTCAACCAGCAGCGCCAGCGCATGAGCGAGGTGGAGGCCAACCAGATGTCGATCCGCGTCGAGCTTCAGGCCGATTGCTATGCCGGCATCTGGGGCAAGTACACCGAGCAGAAGGGCCTTCTGGAGCGCGGCGACCTGGAGGAGGCGCTGAACGCCGCCACCCAGATCGGCGACGACACGCTGCAGAAGCGCATGCAGGGCTATGTCGTGCCGGAAAGCTTCAACCACGGCACGTCCGAGCAGCGTCGCCGCTGGTTCAAGCGCGGCTTCGACACCGGCCGGGTCGATGCCTGCGACACGTTCAAGGGCGACGTATGATCGAAGCGCCGGCGGCATTGCCGCCGTCGGCGAGCTTCAGGTCTTCCTCGACGATCAGGGCATATTTGGTCGCGTGCGTCAGGGCGATGGCGAGCGCGACCGCGAGCATCGGCACGGCGATCGCCAGGTTGCCGCGCAGCTGCCAGAAGAACGGCCGGTGCACCACCTTCACCCAGAGGAGAAGGGCAGCCGGCAGGCCGCCGAAGACCAGCATGTGAACGGCAAGGGAGAGCGGCTGGAGAGAGGCTTGCGGCCGGAAGACGCCGTCCTCGTCCATGAACCAGGCCGCCGCCGCCGCGAGAAGAAGGAGCGCCGCGAAGAGCGGCTTCATCACCCGTTTCCAGGAGACGGCGACGCAGGTGACGATGAAGAGGCAAAGGAAGCCGCCCGTCACCAGCGCGAGCGTGCCGGGGCGGGCGCCGAGCAGGGCCCAGCTCTCCATCCAGAAATCGCGGCTGGTGACAAGGAAGAGATAGAGGCCGGTCGCAAGGCTGACCGCCAGGCTGCCGAAGGCGGGCCTTGCGGCGGGAAAGCGGCGCTGAGCTGAGCGGCCCTGAACTGAGCGGAATGACATTGCCGGTCCTCGAACGCTGACATGCGGAGGACATATCTCGCCCCGCGCCGTTACCGGCGAATGACAAGCGGACCCCATCGCGCGCATTTCTCTCACGAGGAAGCTGACAATTCGCTGACGGCTCCCGCCCGTCGCGCCCGAAGCGGACAGGATTGGAGCGGGAACGGGCTGCCGGCCGCGGCCGCAGCCCGTCCCATGGCCTCAGGCCCGCTTTTCGCTGTCCATATGCGCCAGCATGGCGGCCGGGTAGCGCTCGCCCGCGGCGGCATCCTTCGGCATGGCGGCTTCGATCGCGGCGAGATCGGCCTCGGTGAGCGCGACCTGCTGCGCAGCCAGCGCCTCGGCCAGGCGATCGCGCCGCCGGGCGCCGACAAGCGGCACGATATCGGCGCCCTGCGCGGCGACCCAGGCGATGGCGAGCTGGGCGACGGTGGCGCCCTTCTCCTCCGCGACACGGCGCAGGGCCTCGACGAGCGCCAGGTTCCGGTCGATGTTGCCCTCCTGGAACCGCGGGCTCAGCGTGCGGAAATCGCCGCCTGCCGTTTCGCCCTTCTGCCAATGTCCGCTGATCAGGCCGCGCGACAGCACGCCATAGGCGGTGACCGCGATGCCGAGCGCCCGGCAGGTCGGCAGGATGTCGTCCTCGATGCCGCGCGAGATCAGCGAATATTCGATCTGCAGATCGACGATCGGATGGACGGCCGCCGCCCGGCGGATCGTTTCCGAGCCCACTTCGGAAAGCCCGATATGGCGGATGTAGCCGGCCTTCACGAGGTCGGCGAGCGCGCCGATCGTCTCCTCGATCGGCACAGCCGGGTCGAGACGGGAGGGACGGTAGATGTCGATATGGTCGGTGCCGAGCCTTTGCAGGGAGTAGGCGAGGAAGTTGCGGATCGCCGCGGGGCGGGAATCGTAGCCGCTCCAGGCGCCGTCCGGCCCGCGCAGCGCGCCGAACTTCACGCTGAGCAGCACGTCCTCGCGGCGGCGCTCCTTCAGCGCTTCGGCGATCAGCATCTCGTTGTGGCCCATGCCGTAGAAATCGCCGGTGTCGAGAAGGGTGATGCCGGCGTCGAGCGCGGCATGGATGGTGGCGATGCTTTCTGCCCGGTCGGCGGGGCCATACATGCCGGACATGCCCATGCAGCCGAGCCCGATGGTGGAAACGACGGGGCCGGTCTTGCCGAGGGTGATGGTCTTCATGGGGTTTCTCCTGTTCGCTGCCTTTCGGTCGATGCTCTTTTACCGCCATCGCGGTTGTGCGATAATCCGATCCATCCCGAACAAGTCGTGCGGTTTTTCGAACAATGAGCCAGATTCCCCTTGCCGATCTCGATGCCTTCGTCACCATCGCCCGGGTGAAGAGCTTCCGCGCCGCCGCCAAGCTGCGCGGCGTCTCCGCCTCGGCGCTGTCGGAGGCGATGCGGCGGCTGGAGGGGCGGCTCGATCTTCGCCTTTTCAACCGCACGACGCGCAGCGTGACGCTGACGGATGCCGGTGCGCGCCTCCTGGAGCGGCTGGCGCCGGCGCTGGCCGAGGTCGAGGCGGCGATCGACGGGGTGAACAGCCTGCGCGACCGGCCGGTCGGCCGCCTCCGGCTGAACGTGCCCGGCATCGTCGCGCGCTTCGTGCTGCCGCCGATCGCCACGCCCTTCCTCAAGGCCTATCCCGGCATCACGCTGGAGGTCGCGTCCAACGATGCGCTGGTGGATGTGCTGGCGGAGGGTTTCGACGCCGGCATCCGCTATGAGGAGGCGCTGCACCAGGACATGATCGCCGTGCCGATCGGCCCGCGCCGGCAGCGCTTCGTCGTGGCCGCCGCGCCCGCCTATATCGAGGCGCACGGGGCACCGGAACATCCGCGCGACCTGATGCGGCACCGCTGCATCCTGCACCGTTTCGCCAGCGGCCATGTGCTGCCCTGGGCCTTCGAGCGGGGCGAGGAGAAGGTTTCGCTGATGCCGCCGGCCTGCCTGATCTCCGAATCGAACGAGGTGGAGCAGCATGCCGCCGCGGCGGGCCTCGGCATCGTCTGCACCTTCGAGGAATTCCTGGCGCCGGCCCTTGCCTCCGGTGCGCTGCAGGTCGTCATGCCCGACTGGATCCAGACCTTTTCCGGCCCCTTCCTCTACTATCCGAGCCGCACCCTGATGCCTGCGCCGCTGCGGGCCTTCGTCGATTTCGTGAAGGCGCATCCCTGGCCGGAATGAGGCCTTTCATCAGCGGATCGCGACTAATTCATCAAAAAATTGCAATGTTCACGGATTGTTTCACGGCAAAAAGTGAAATAGAAGTTTTCGCCTGACATTTCGCCCGCGCGTGCCGGGCCGCTATCCTTACCAAGGGTGAAGCCATGATCGATGCCAGGTCCACCCGGCGCGGGCTCCTTCTCGTCTTCATGATCATGTTCCTCGACGTGATCGGCATCGCCATCATCATGCCGGTGCTGCCGACCTATCTGCGCGAGCTGACGGGCGACGATATCAGCCAGGCGGCGATCGACGGCGGCTGGCTGCTGCTCGTCTATGCCGGCATGCAGTTCCTCTTCGCACCCTTCATCGGCAATCTCTCCGATCGCTTCGGCCGGCGGCCGGTGCTGCTCGCCTGCATCCTCACCTTCGCCATCGACAACCTCATCTGCGCGCTGGCGACCAGCTACTGGATGCTGTTCGTCGGCCGGGTGCTGGCGGGCATCAGCGGCGCCAGCTTCGGCACGGCCGCCGCCTATATCGCCGATGTCTCCACGGACGAGACGCGGGCGAAGAATTTCGGGCTGATGGGCATCGCCTTCGGCACCGGCTTCGCGCTGGGGCCTGTCATCGGCGGGCTGCTCGGCGAGTTCGGCCCGCGCATCCCGTTCTACGGGGCGGCCGTGCTCGCCTTCCTCAATTTCGTCGCGGCCTGCTTCCTCCTGCCGGAAAGCCTGGAGACGGCCCACCGCCGCCGCTTCGAGCTTGCCCGCGCCAATCCGCTCGGCGCGCTCCTCCAGATGCGCAACTATCCGGGCGTCATGTGGGTCGGCCTCGTCTTCTTCTGTTACTGGCTGGCGCATGCCGTCTATCCTTCCGTCTGGTCCTTCGTCTCGGCGCTGCGCTACGGCTGGAGCGAGGGGCAGATCGGGCTGTCGCTCGGCGTTTTCGGGGTCGGCGGGGCGATCGTCATGGCCTTCGTGCTGCCGCGCGTCGTGCCGAGGCTCGGCGAGTTCCGCACGGCCGTCGTCGGCCTCGCCTTCGCCGTGCTCGGCCTTGCCGGCTACGCCGCCTCCGTCCACGGCTGGATGATCTATGCGGTGATCGTGCTGACGGCGCTCGAAAGCCTGGCCGATCCGCCGTTGCGCTCCATCGCCTCGGCCCGCGTTCCGCCTTCCGCGCAGGGCGAATTGCAGGGGGCGCTGACGAGCGTTTCCAGCATCACGACGATCATCGGCCCGCTGATCTTCACCCAGGTGTTCAGTCATTTCACGGGGCCGGCCGCGCCGGTCGTCTTTGCCGGCGCGCCTTTCGCGCTCGCGGCCGTGATGCTCTTCATCGGCCTCGTGATCTTCGTCGTGAAGCTGCGTGGTGCCGGAGCGGGTCCGAGCGGGAATCTGGCGGCGGAAAGGGCCTGAAGCGCTTTCAAAACGGGAAATCCGGACGAAAATTCCGCCCGCGAGCGCCGCACGGAGCCGGATTACGGCGTTTTTGATGAAAGCATCAAATCTATTCGATTGATCGCGGCGGGAACTTGTGATCCGAAGCGATGCGAAAGTGAGAAGTATCATGCACATGGCACCGCACCGCGAGGACAACCGCTGGGGCGCCCATTTCCGGGCGACCTTCACCCTCGGCGTGCCGTTGATCGGCGCGCAGCTCGCCCAGCTCGGCATTCACACGACGGACGTGGTCATCCTCGGCCGCCTCGGCGCCGCGCATCTGGCGGCGATCGTTCTGTCGAGCCAGTTCTTCTTCACGATCTTTATCCTCGGCTCGGGTTTTGCCAATGCCGTCATGCCCATGGTGGCGCAGGCCTATGGCCGCGGCGATGCGGTTTCCGTGCGCCGTGCGGTGCGCATGGGCATGTGGGTGGTGCTGCTCTATTCCATGCTGATGGTGCCGCTCTTCTACAATGCCGAAAGCATCCTGCTCTATGCCGGCCAGAAGCCGGAAGTGGCGGCGCTGGCCGGCAGCTACCTGAAGATCGCCCAATGGGGCATGGCGCCGGGGCTGCTCTTCATGACGCTGCGCGGCCTCGTCAGCGCGCATGGCCGGGCCGGCATCGTGCTTTACGTCACGATCGTCATCCTGACCGTCAACGCCTTCTTCGCCTATGCGCTGGTGCTGGGCCGTTTCGGTTTCCCGGCCATGGGCATCGAGGGGGCGGCCATCGTCTCGCTCGGCGTCAACCTGCTGAGCTTCGTGCTGCTGACGGCCTATATCCAGTCACGCCCGGAAATGCGCCGCTACGAGCTCTTCGTGCGCTTCTGGCGGCCGGACTGGCCGGCCTTCCGCGAGGTCGTCCATCTCGGCCTGCCGATCGGCCTGACCATGCTGGCGGAAGTCAGCCTCTTCACCGGCGCCTCGCTGCTGATGGGCAATATCGGCACGCTGGAGCTGGCCGCCCACGGCATCGCGCTGCAGCTCGCCTCCATCGCCTTCATGATCCCGCTCGGCCTGGCGCAGGCCGGCACGGTGCGTGTCGGCGTGGCGCATGGGCGCGGCGATCATCTCGGCGTCGTGCGCGCCGCCTGGGCGGTGCTGATCATCGCCGCGATCATCGCGGTCGCCGGCGGCATCCTCTTCGCCCTCGTCCCGACGACGCTCGCCTCGATCTTCCTCGACAAGGCCGGCAAGGATTCCGCTGCCGTTCTGGCGATCGCCGGCCCCTTCGTGGTGATTGCCGGCATCTTCCAGCTCGTCGACGGCCTGCAGGCGATCGCCGCCGGCCTGCTGCGTGGCCTGAAGGACACGCGCATCCCGATGATCATGGCCGTCATCTCCTACTGGCCGATCGGTTTCCTTGCCGCCTGGTTCTTCGCCTTCCCGGCCGGCTTCGGCGGCATCGGCGTCTGGTTCGGCTTCCTCGCCGGTCTCGCTGCGGCGTCCGTGCTGCTCAACTGGCGATTCTACCGGCTGGTGAAGCAGCGCGGCGGCGATCGGCTCGCCTGAGCCTCTCGGTCGCTTCCTTCCGGGAGCGTGGATTGAAACGATTATGACGACCTGTTGCTCTACTGCGCGCAGGATGCTTCCCCGACGGAATGGCTTCCTTCGGAAAAAGAAAAGCCCCGGACCATATCCGGGGCTTCAGTTTGGCGGCAAACATCGCTCCAAGCACTCCGTCATCCTCGGGCTCGACCCGAGGAACCAAGCCGCGGGTGGGGCGTGGATGGCCGAGGTCAAGCCCGACCATGACGAAGGCGAGGTATCGGCGACGGCTTACGCCCGTTCGGGGATGGCCTCTTCGCCCTTCTTCTCGCGCACCAGGTTGATGAAGCGGCGGAAGAGGTAGTGGCTGTCCTGCGGACCTGGCGAGGCCTCCGGATGGTGCTGCACGGAGAAGACCGGCTTGCCGGCAAGGCGCAGGCCGCAATTCGTGCCGTCGAACAGCGAGATGTGGGTCTCTTCCACGCCGTCGGGCAGGGAGGCGGAGGCGACGGCAAAGCCGTGGTTCATCGAGACGATTTCCACCTTGCCGGTCGTGTGGTCCTTCACCGGGTGGTTGGCGCCGTGATGGCCCTGATGCATCTTCTCGGTCGTGGCGCCGACGGCAAGGCCCAGCATCTGGTGGCCGAGGCAGATGCCGAAGATCGGGATGCCCGTGTCGATCAGCCTCCTGATGACCGGCACGGCATATTCGCCGGTCGCCGCCGGATCGCCCGGGCCGTTGGAGAGGAATATGCCGTCCGGCTTCAGCGCCAGCACGTCGTCGGCGCTGGCGGTTGCGGGCATGACGGTGACCTTGCAGCCGAGGCCGCTGAAGAGGCGCAGGATGTTGCGCTTGACGCCATAGTCGAGCGCGACGATGTGGTACTTCACGTCGCCCTCGGCGAGGTCCTCGTAGCCTTCGTTCCACACCCAGGGCTTCTCGCTCCAGCGCGAGGACTGGCCGGAGGAGGCGACCTTGGCGAGATCGAGGCCGACGAGGCCGCTCCAGGCCTTCGCCTCCGCCTTCAGCGTCTCGATGTCGAAGACGCCGTTCGGGTCGTGGGCGATCACCGCGTTCGGTGCGCCGTTCTCGCGGATCCAGGCGGTGAGCGCGCGCGTGTCGATGCCGGAAAGGCCGATGATGCCGCGGGCCTTCAGCCAGCCGTCGAGATGCCTGGCGGCGCGGTAGTTGGAAGGATCGGTGATGTCGGCCTTGAAGATCGTGCCGACGGCGCCGTGGCGGGCGGCGGGCGTCAGGTCCTCGATGTCCTCGTCATTGGCGCCGATATTGCCGATATGCGGGAAGGTGAAGGTGACGATCTGGCCGAGATAGGACGGGTCGGTGAGGATTTCCTGGTAGCCGGTCAGCGCCGTGTTGAAGCAGACTTCTGCGGTCACCTTGCCGGTGGCGCCGATGCCCTTGCCTTCGATGACGGTGCCGTCGGCGAGAACGAGCAGGGCGGTCGGCTTTTCAGTGGTCCATGCGGGGGTCGAGGTCATGAGTATCCCGTTTCCGGCGCCTGGCCCCGGGCTTGAAAGCCGATGGACCGGGCACCATTTAAGATCGCAGGCAAAGGCGCGCGGAAGCCCGCGTTGGTTCGCCCTGATTGCCGATTTTCGTGCAGGTGCCGGAAAATAGACAAAGCGGATGACGGGGTCAACCGTTGCCTGTGGATTGCGTGGAATTATAAAGCGTTGAGATTCAATCGCTTGCGCAATCCGTTTGCCGGCAGGCCCTTTGCCGGTCTATGAGCATGCACAATCGAACGATGATCGAAGCCCAGCCGCGCATCCGGCGCCGGCGGCTTCCAATGGAGAAAATGATGCGCGATACGATCGCAAATGCCCTCAAGGATGCACTCAAGGCCAAGGATGCCTGCCGTGTCTCCACGCTGCGCCTGATCCAGGCCAAGCTGAAGGACTGCGACATCGCCAACCGCGGTGTCGGCAAGGGGCCGGTCGAGAACGACGAACTGCTGCAGATCCTCGCCAAGATGATCAAGCAGCGCGAGGAATCGGCCAAGATCTTCTCCGAGAACGGCCGGCCGGAACTCGCCGCGCAGGAGCGCGAGGAAATCAAGGTCATCGAGAGCTTCCTGCCCGAGCAGATCGCCGAGGACAAGATGAAGGACCTCATCGCCGCGGCCATCGCCGAAATCGGCGCGCAGGGCCTGCGCGACATGGGCAAGGTCATGGCCGTGCTCAAGGAGCGCTATCCCGGCCAGATGGATTTCGCCAAGGCCTCCGGCGTGGTGAAGGACCTCCTGAAGTAGGCCGGTAACGACATTATCCGGACGAGGGGCGGCTTCGGCCGCCCTTTCTGTTCGGCGGGTGGGTTTCGTCGCGGCACGCATGCCGGGCAATCGGCGGGAACCAAACGCGCCGATTGCCGTTGTATCGGTCAACAGGAGCCCGACGATGCGGCGGCGATCGCCCATCGGCTCGCCCCGGCGAAGTGCATGCGATGCCGCCGGATATGTTTTGCGTTGAATGCCCCGGTGGCCGTCCAAGGAGGCCGAGCCGATGCGTCTGACGTTCCTTCTTTCCCTCGCGCCGCTCCTTGTTGCGGGGCCGGCCGTCGCGCATGACGCGGCGAGCGGCTGGCAGTACGAGGCCTTCTGCTGCAACGGCAACAGCCATAACGGTGACTGCCAGATGATTCCCGCCACCACCGTGCGCATCATCGCCGGCGGCTACCGGGTGACGCTGGCGCCCGGCGACCATCGCCTCGCCACCCGCAGCCACATCTTCCTCATGCCGCAGGACATGACGCGCCGCTCGCAGGACGGCGAGTACCATCTCTGTCTCTACCCGACCGAGGACACGCCGCGCTGCTTCTATGCGCCGGACATGGGCTTCTGACGGTGCCTGTGAATTGCTGTGGGCAGGCGACTATCGCTGGCGGTGGGCGCCGCGCATGGTTATATGGACCCCGACCGAGGGACCCATGCGCTTTTCCAATGCCTTCCTAGACGAGATCCGCGACCGCGTCTCCATTTCGGAGGTGATCGGCAAACGCGTGACCTGGGATCGTCGCAAGACCAATGTGTCGCGCGGCGACTACTGGGCCTGCTGCCCGTTCCATGGCGAAAAGTCGCCGAGCTTCCACTGCGAGGACCGCAAGGGCCGCTACCATTGTTTCGGCTGCGGCGTCTCCGGCGACCATTTCCGCTTCCTCACCGATCTTGACGGCCTGTCCTTCCCGGAGGCCGTGCAGCAGATCGCCGACATGGCGGGCGTCGCCATGCCGCAGCCCGACCGCGAGGCCGAGCAGCGCGAGAAGGAGCGCACCGGCCTCGTCGAGGTCATGGAGATGGCCGCCCGCTTCTTCGAGGACCAGCTCCAGACGCCGGCCGGCGCGAAGGCGCGCGCCTACCTGCGCGACCGCGGCCTGACGGGGCGCACCATCGAGACCTTCCGGCTCGGCTATGCGCCGGAAAGCCGCAATGCGCTGAAGGAGTTCCTTGCCGGCAAGGGCGTGCCGAAGGAGGCGATCGAGGCTTGCGGCCTCGTCGTGCACGGGCCGGACATCCCGGTCTCCTACGACCGCTTCCGCGACCGCATCATGTTCCCGATCCTCTCGGTGCGCGAGAAGGTCATCGCCTTCGGCGGGCGCGCCATGTCGCCGGACGCGCCGGCAAAATACCTCAATTCCAACGAGACCGAGCTCTTCCACAAGGGCAACGTACTCTACAACCACGCCCGGGCCCGCAAGGCCGCGCAGGGCGCGAGCCGCGCCGGACAGGACGAGAAGACCGCTGGCACGGTGATCGCCGTCGAAGGCTATATGGACGTGATCGCGCTCCACCAGGCCGGCATCGAGAATGCCGTTGCGCCGCTCGGCACGGCGCTCACGGAAAACCAGCTCGACCTGTTGTGGAAGATGACGCCGGAGCCGGTGCTGTGCTTCGATGGCGATGGCGCGGGCATTCGCGCGGCGAACCGCGCCGCCGACCTCGCGCTGCCCTTCATCAAGCCGGAGCGCACCGTGCGCTTCGCGCTGCTGCCCGACGGCAAGGACCCGGACGACCTCGTGCGCCAGGAGGGCCGCGCGCCCTTCGACAAGGTGATGGCAGGCGCCCGGCCGCTCGCCGAGATGATCTGGAGCCGCGAGGTGCAGGGTGTGAGTTTCGAGACGCCGGAAAGCCGGGCGGCGCTCGAGGCGCGCCTGCGCCAGGTCACCGGCGTGATCGCCGACGAGGATGTGCGCCGCCACTACCAGCAGAACATGCGCGACCGGCTGAACGCCTTCTTCCGCCCCGCGCAACGGCAGGGCGGCTTTGTCGCCGGCAGAGGCCGTGCGGGGCAACGCCTCGGAAGCGGCGCGCCGCAGGGCACGTCCGTCTCTTCGGGCATTTCCGACCGGCTGGCGCGCTCGGCGCTGGTGCGTGGCGCGCAGGAGCTGCCGGCGCTGCGCGAAAGCGTGCTGGCGCTCACCGTCGTCAATCATCCGGGCCTGCTCTTCAGCGATTATGACGAGATCGCCATCATCGAATACGAGAACCGCGACCTGCAGCGGCTCTGGTCGGCGCTGCTCGGCATTGCCGGCTCCGTCGGCGCC
Organism: Shinella sp. WSC3-e; assembly: GCF_945994535.1. Lineage (NCBI taxonomy): Bacteria > Pseudomonadati > Pseudomonadota > Alphaproteobacteria > Hyphomicrobiales > Rhizobiaceae > Shinella > Shinella sp. WSC3-e. The sequence continues at coordinate 2,340,176 of NZ_OZ000530.1, read as the reverse complement.
CGGCTGGAACGCGACCGGCTGGTCGAGGAACTGGAGGCGGCAGGCTTCGACACGCTGCTGCGCGGGCTCGACCAGCAGATCCGCAACTCCCGCCTGTGGACCGCGACGGCGGAGGCCGCGCCCGAGGATGCCCGCGAGGGCTTCCTCCAGGCACTCGCTCTGCACAAGCGCACCCGCGCCCTGCTCTGGCAGCGCCGCGAGCTGGAGCGCGAGCTTGCCGTGGCGACCGAGGAGGGCGACGGCGAACGGGTCCCCCAGATCCTTCGCGCGCTGCAGGAGGTGCAGATGGAGACCGTGCGCCTGGAGAACCAGGAAGCCATCATCGAGGGCTTCGGCGTGCTCTCCGGCCGCGTGAAGGGGCCGGCAGGCAAGTAGCCGCCGTCCCGGTCCTCATTCGTCGTAGACGATGGCGAGCTTGTTGCCGACCGGATCACGGACATAGGCGGAATACCAGTTGGGGCCGTAATGCGGGCGCGGGCCGGGCGCGCCTTCGTCCGTTCCGCCATGGGCGAGGGCAGCCGCATAGAAGGCCCCCACCTCGTCATGCGAGGCGGCGGGAAAGCCGATCATGGTGCCGTTGCCGGGGCTTGCCGGCGCGCCGTCGAAGGGCGTGCACAGCCAGAGGATGAAGCCGTCGGGGCCGCCGCCTCTGGTGTAGCCGCGCAATCCCGGATAATCCGCCCGCACGGCCCAGCCGATGGTCGCGAGGACGGCGTCGTAAAAGGGCGTGGTGGCCGCGGCGTCCGATGTGCCGAGGGTTGCATAGACATCCATTCCTGCCTCTCCCATGTCGGTTTTTTGCAACCTTATCTTGAAATTGGAACAAATCAAGAACATTATTGAGCGGTGGACGTCGGCGCGCGGGCGGTTGCCGAACCACGCCCGCTTGGTCAGAATGGGGGGAACGAAAGTGCAGATGATGATCGAAGCCCGACCTTCCACCCCCCTTGCCGCCCTGTTCGATGCGCCGACGGACGATCCGCTCGACGTGCTCAAGCGCGTCTACGGCTATGATGCCTTCCGCGGCAAGCAGCAGGCGGTGGTCGAGCATGTGGTCGGCGGCGGCGATGCCGTCGTGCTGTTCCCGACCGGTGCCGGCAAGTCGCTCTGCTTCCAGATCCCGGCGCTCTGCCGCGAGGGCGTCGGCATCGTCATCTCGCCGCTGATCGCGCTGATGCGCGACCAGGTGGAGGCGCTGAAGCAACTCGGCGTCAGGGCTGCCGCGCTGAATTCCTCCCTGACGCGCGAGGAATTCTTCGCCGTGCGCGATGCCATGCGCGCGGGCGAGCTCGATCTCCTCTACGTCACGCCCGAGCGTATCGTCACGGAAGGCTTTGCCGAGCTCGTCGCCGATGCGCGCATCGCGCTCTTCGCCATCGACGAGGCGCATTGCGTCTCGCAATGGGGTCATGATTTCCGGCCGGAATACCGGGCGCTCGGCGTTCTCGGCGAGCGCTATCCCGGCGTGCCGCGCATCGCGCTGACGGCGACGGCCGATCCGCACACCCGCGGCGACATCATCGAGCGCCTCGGCCTCCAGGACGCGGCGGTCTTCACCACCAGCTTCGACCGGCCGAACATTTCCTACGAGATCGCCGAGCGCGACCAGGCGCGCCAGCAATTGCTGCGCTTCCTCTCGCGCCACCAGGGCGAGAGCGGCATCGTCTACTGCCTGTCGCGCGCCAAGGTGGAGGACACGGCCGACTGGCTGAACGCGCAGGGCGTTCGCGCGCTGCCCTACCATGCCGGCTTCGACCGCGCGGTGCGCGACGCCAACCAGGATGCCTTCCTGAAGGAGGAGAACCTCTGCCTCGTCGCGACGGTCGCCTTCGGCATGGGCATCGACAAGCCGGATGTGCGCTATGTCGCCCATCTCGACCTGCCGGGCTCGGTGGAGGCCTATTACCAGGAGACGGGGCGCGCCGGGCGCGACGGCCTGCCCTCCGAGGTCTGGATGGCCTATGGCATGGCCGACGTCGTGCAGCGCCGCAAGATGATCGACGAGGGCGGGGCGTCCGAGGAGGTCAAGCGCATCGAGCGCGCCAAGCTGACGGCGCTGCTCGCCATCTGCGAGACGGCCGGCTGCCGGCGCAAGGCCATCCTGGCGCATTTCGGCGAAAGCCATTCCGGCCATTGCGGCAATTGCGATACCTGCCGCAACCCGGTCGAGACCTGGGACGGCACGGAGGCGGCAATCAAGGCGCTCGCCGCCGTCTACCGCACCGGCGAGCGTTTCGGCGCCGCCCATGTCATCGACGTGCTGGTGGGCGCGGTCAACGAGAAGACCGAGCGCTTCGGCCACACCTCCATGCCGGTCTTCGGGGCGGGCAAGGACATTGCCGGGCGCGTCTGGCAGTCGATCTTCCGGCAGCTTCTGGCGGCCGGCCTCATCAGCGTCGACCACGCCGCCTATGGCGCGCTGAAGCTGGAGCCCGAGGCGCGCGCCGTCTTCCGCCACGAGCGGCAGGTCCTCCTGCGCAAGGATCGCCCTCAGGCGGGGCGCAAGGGCAAGGCCGGCGGCTCTCCTGCCGCCCGCGAACGCTCCAACCTTGCGGGCTCCGACCGCGAGCTCTTCGAGCTGCTGCGCGCCGAGCGGCTGTCCATCGCCAAGGACCTCGACGTGCCGCCCTATGTCGTCTTCCCGGACACGACGCTGATCGCGCTTGCCAGGGAGCGTCCGCGCGACCGGGAGCAGCTGCTCGACATTCCCGGCATCGGCGTTTCCAAGCGCGACCGGTTCGGCGACGCCTTCCTCGCCGTCATCGACGAATTCAGCGGCTGATTTTTTAGCGCCGCTGTCGGAACGTTCCGGTCCTCCTCGTCCTTGTGTGGGTTCAAGCAAGGAGGACAGTCCGATGAAGGTTACGCAGCATCTCTGGTTCGAGAAGGACATGGAGGCCGCGATCGGCTTCTACACGTCGCTCGTTCCCGGCTCCTCGGTCCATTGGGTCTCGTCGCTTCCGGCCGAAACGCCGAGCGGTCCGCCGGGCAGCGTGAAGATCGCCAGCTTCACGCTCGGCGACCAGCGCTACATGGCGATCGAAGCCGGCCCGCTCGACCCGTTCAACCACAGCTTCTCCATCATGGTCGAATGCGAGACGCAGGGCGACCTCGACCGGCTGTGGGATGCGCTGCGGGACGGCGGCTCGGTGGAGCAGTGCGGCTGGCTGAGGGACCGCTGGGGCCTTTCCTGGCAGATCGCGCCGACGCGGCTCGGCGAGCTGATGAGCGATCCGGACCAGGCGAAGGTCAAGCGCGTGACGGAGGCGATGCTCCAGATGGTCAAGCTCGACATCGCGCCGCTGGAGGCGGCCGCGGCGCGGCAAGCCGGATGAGGCGCAGGCCCGGCCGCTACATGCGGACGGTCATGCCGCCGTCGACCACCAGCACATGGCCGTTGACGAAGGATGCCGCGTCGCTGGCGAGGAACAGGGCGGCGCCGGCGATCTCGTCGGCGCGGGCCCAGCGCTGGACGGGGATGCGCTGGCGCACGAAGGGCATCAGGCCCTCGTCGGCGGCAAGCGCCGCGTTGGTTTCCGTCGCGAACCAGCCGGGGGCGATGGCGTTGCTGGTGATGCCGTGCGGGGCGTATTCGACGGCCATGCTGCGCATGAGGCCGGTGAGGCCGTGCTTGGCGGCGGGGTAGATGCCGTCGTTCGGCATGGCCACATGGCCGCCGATCGAGGTGATGGCGATCAGCCGCCCGTGGCCGTTGCGCTTCATCAGCGCGGCGGCGTCACGCGAGAGGCTCGCAGCGGCGGAAAGGTCGGTGCGGATCAATTCGTCGATCGCCGCGTCGTCCATCTCCGACAGCGGCCGGCGGTCGCGGGCGCCGACATTGTTGACGAGCACGTCGAGCCGGCCGTGCGCCTGTTCGATCCCGGCGAGCACGGCGCGCTGGGCGGTCCGGTCGGCGATGTCGAAGGCTGCCGCGGCGGCGCTGCCGCCGGCTGCCGCGATCCTCTCGACCGCCCCGTCGAGCGTCGCGGCCGTGCGGCCCGTGACCACCACATGGGCGCCGGCCTCGGCCAGCGCCTTGGCGATCTCGAAACCCAGGCCGCGGCCGCCGCCGGTGACGAGCGCCACGCGGCCCTTCTGGGAGAATCTTTCCAGTATCGTCATGGCCCAAATCCTTTCGCGCCGCCACCGGACAGGGCAAGCGCTGTCCTGTCAACCCTGCGGCCGCCAGGCCCGCGGCAATGCACGACTTTGTCCTTTCGCAAAAAGGCGCTATCTCCGGTGCGAAAGGATCGCCATGGCCCAGAACATCTACGACCAGCCCGCCTTCTTCGAGGGCTATTCCAGTCTTCCCCGTTCGGTGCATGGCCTTGCAGGCGCGGCGGAGTGGGAGGCGGTGCGCGCGCTGCTGCCGGACCTTGCGGGCAAGCGCATCGTCGATCTCGGCTGCGGTTTTGGCTGGTTCGCGCGCCACGCGGCGGAGGCGGGGGCGGAAAGCGTGCTCGGCCTCGACCTCTCGGAGAACATGATCGCCCGCGCCCGGGCGGAGACGGCGTCTCCCGCCGTCCGCTACGAGATTGCCGATCTCGACCGGCTGGAATTGCCGGCCGGGGCCTTCGATTTCGCCTACAGCTCGCTCGCCTTCCACTATATCGCGGATTTCGGCTGGCTGGTGCGCACCGTCCATGCCGCGCTGGTGCCGGGCGCCTCCTTCGTCTTCACCATCGAGCATCCGCTCTACATGGCGCCGTCCCGGCCGGATTGGGCGGAGATCGACGGCCGGACTGTCTGGCCGGTCGACGGTTATCTCGTCGAAGGCCCGCGCACGACGGACTGGCTCGCCAAGGGCGTCGTCAAGCACCACCGTACGCTCGGCACGACCCTCAATGCCTTGATCGCCGCCGGCTTTTCCATCCGCCATGTCGAGGAATGGCAGCCGAGCGAGGTGCAGCTTGCGGCACATCCGGAATGGCAGGTGGAGCTCAACCGGCCGATGTTCCTGCTGATCGCCTGCGAACGGTCCTGAAACGGCGAAAAGAGCGGCGCAAACCCTTTACGTCGCTTTCCGCTGCGCTAGAACTATCGCAGTGGAGCAATTCGCCGGCACCATGATCAGAACGACAAGCCGGCGTTTAACGGAAGGGGAGCCGTGCCCATGAAAAGACCGGACCTGCCGCTCGACGGCGCCTGCCGCTGCGGGCGCGTGAAAATCCGCATCAGCGCGCCGCCGATGCTCACCATGGCCTGCCATTGCACCGGCTGCCAGCGCATGTCGGGCAGCGCCTATTCGCTGAGCGCGGCGATCCCGGCGGAGGGCTTTGCCGTCATCGCGGGCGATCCCGCCGTCGCCGGGGCGAGCGCGGAGGCCGGCCATCATTTCTGCCCGGATTGCATGACCTGGATGTTCACCCGGCCCGCCGGGTTCGATTTCTTCGTCAATGTGCGGCCGACCATGCTGGACGAGACCGGCTGGTACAGCCCGTTCATCGAGACCTATACAAGCGAAAAGCTCGCCTGGGCGCAGACGCCGGCCGCGCACAGCTATGAAAAGTTCCCGCCGATGGAGGACTACGAGAAACTGATCGGCGCCTATGCGGCGAGCGCGGCCTGAGCCGTCGCCGCCTGAACCTTTCCATCATTTCCGCGAGTGCGTGCCCATGACCTCCGCCTTCATCGCCCATCTCCAGTCCGAAATCGACGGCCTCAAATCCGCAGGCCTCTACAAGTCGGAGCGCGTGATCACCTCCAAGCAGGCCGGCGAGATCGCCGTCGCCTCGGGCGAGCGCGTGCTGAACTTCTGCGCCAACAACTATCTCGGCCTCGCCGACAACGCGGACCTGGCCGAGGCCGGCAAGCAGGCGCTCGACCGCTACGGCTACGGCATGGCCTCGGTGCGCTTCATCTGCGGCACGCAGGAGGAGCACAAAGAGCTGGAAGCGCGCATCTCGTCCTTCCTCGGGCTGGAGGACACCATCCTCTATTCCTCCTGCTTCGACGCCAATGGCGGCCTCTTCGAGACCCTGCTTTCCGAGGAGGACGCCATCATCTCCGATGCGCTGAACCACGCCTCGATCATCGACGGCGTGCGGCTCTCCAAGGCGAAGCGCTTCCGCTATGCCAACAACGACATGGCGAGCCTGGAGGAGGAGCTGAAGAAGGCGGAAGGCGCGCGCTTCAAGATGATCGCCACGGACGGCGTCTTCTCGATGGACGGCATCATCGCCAACCTTCAGGGCGTCTGCGACCTTGCGGAAAAATACGGCGCGATGGTCATGGTGGACGACAGCCATGCCGTCGGCTTCGTGGGAAAACATGGCCGCGGCTCGGCCGAGCATTGCGGCGTGGAGGGGCGGGTGGACATCATCACCGGCACGCTCGGCAAGGCACTGGGCGGTGCTTCCGGCGGCTATACGTCCGGCCGGCGGGAGGTTGTGGAGTGGCTGCGCCAGCGCTCGCGGCCCTACCTCTTCTCCAACACGCTGGCGCCGGTCATCGCGGCCGCCTCGCTCAAGGTGTTCGATCTCATCGACAATGGCGATGCGCTGCGCGAGCGCCTCTATGCCAATGCCGATCTCTTCCGCGCCGAGATGACGAAGCTCGGCTTCACGCTTGCGGGCGAGGGGCATCCGATCATCCCGGTCATGCTGGGCGATGCGAGCCTCGCGCAGGAAATGGCCTCGCGCATGCTGGCGAAGGGCGTCTACGTCATCGGCTTTTCCTTCCCTGTCGTGCCGCGCGGCCAGGCGCGCATCCGCACCCAGATGTCGGCGGCGCATGGCGAGGCGGACGTTCGCAAGGCGATCGAGGTCTTTGCCGAAGTCGGGCGTGAACTGGGCGTCATTTAGAGAATCGTCTGAATCCCTTGCGGAGATTTCGTCATGTCGAACATGATGCGTGCGCTGGTTAAAGCAAAACCTGAAGTCGGCCTGTGGATGGAAAATGTTCCGGTGCCGGAGGTCGGCCCGAACGACGTGCTGATCCGGGTGAAGAAATCGGCGATCTGCGGCACGGACGTGCATATCTGGAACTGGGACCAGTGGGCGCAGAAGACGATCCCCGTGCCGATGGTCGTCGGCCACGAATTCGTCGGCGAGATCGCCGAGATCGGCTCGGCCGTCACCAAGTACCATGTCGGCGAGCGGGTCTCGGGCGAGGGGCACATCTTCTGCGGCAAGTGCCGCAATTGCCGCGCCGGCCGGGGGCACCTCTGCCACTATACCAAGGGCGTCGGCGTCAACCGGCCGGGTTCGTTCGGAGAATTCGTCTGCATTCCCGAGCACAATGTGGTGCCGATCCCGGATGATGTTCCCGACGAGGTGGCGGCGATCTTCGACCCGTTCGGCAACGCCGTGCACACCGCGCTGTCCTTCGACCTCGTCGGCGAGGACGTGCTCGTCACCGGTGCCGGGCCGATCGGCATCATGGGGGCGATGGTGGCAAAGCGCTCCGGCGCGCGGAAGGTCGTGATCACCGATATCAATCCCGTCCGCCTCGATCTCGCCCGCAAGGTCGGCATCGATCATGTCGTCGACGCCTCGAAGGAGGACCTTTCGCAGGTGATGACCGAGATCGGCATGACGGAGGGCTTCGATGTCGGCCTGGAAATGTCCGGCGCGCCGCCGGCCTTCCGCTCGATGATCGACACGATGAACAATGGCGGCAAGATCGCCATCCTCGGCATCGCGCCCGACGGTTTCGGCATCGACTGGAACAAGGTGATCTTCAAGATGCTGACGCTGAAGGGCATCTATGGCCGCGAGATGTTCGAGACCTGGTACAAGATGATCGCCTTCGTGCAGGGCGGGCTCGATCTTGCGCCGATCATCACCCATCGCATCAGGATCGATGAATTCCGTGACGGCTTCGAGGCGATGCGCTCGGGCAATTCCGGCAAGGTCGTCATGGACTGGAATTAACAGGAGGTCTGGACATGAAATACGAGGGAAGCTGTCACTGCGGCGCCGTCGCCTTCGAGGTGGAGGGCGAGTTCGATAGCGGGCTCGACTGCAATTGTTCGATGTGCCGCCGACGCGGCGGCCTGCTCGCCTTCGTGCCCGCGGAAAACCTGCGCCTGACCACGCCGAAGGAGGATGTCTCGACCTACACCTTCAACCGTCATGTCATCCAGCATCATTTCTGCGCCAAGTGCGGCATCGCGCCCTATGGCGAGGGAAGCGACCCGAAAGGAAACAGGATGGCGGCGGTCAATCTGCGCTGTATTCCGGCGATCGATCTGGAGGCCCTGACGATCAACAAGGTCGACGGGCGCTCTTTTTGACCGGGAGGGCGAATCGGTCGGCGCAAGACATTGATTTCCGGGCGATTGGCGGCCCTTGTCTTTTTCTGAAGGGCGCCTACATGAGGGATAATCGCCCGGATCCGCCGACTTTCCTGTCCGCGAACCCGAATCGGAACCTTTTCCGGCTTTTTTGCCGGAAAAGCTTGACGTAACCGAAAATTCTGGGAATCACCATTGTTGGCTGAGAAGGAATGGGTACGGCGGATCGGGAAGTCATGTCAATTGTGTTGCTTCGGCAACATCGCCACACGCCCGAGGGCCGGGATGTGGTTAATCGGGATTTAATTGTCAATCCGTTAGGTCAGGGACGCTGATTCGCGCTAACGACGCCGGAAGGCGATCGGCGCGGAGCCCCTAACCGCTTGGAAACTGATGCTCAGGAAAGCGACGAAATAAATGGCGACAAAGGTCAAAGAGAACGAGGAAGTCGAAAACGAACGCGAAGGCGCATCCGACGGCCCTCTTCTCGATCTTTCCGACGATGCCGTCAAGAAGATGATCAAGGCCGCCAAGAAGCGCGGCTATGTCACCATGGACGAGCTGAATTCGGTCCTGCCGTCCGAGGAAGTGACCTCGGAGCAGATCGAGGACACGATGGCCATGCTCTCCGACATGGGCATCAACGTCATCGAGGACGAGGACGCCGAAGAGGCGGCCCAGGGCGGTGAGGAAGACGGCGGCGACGACGACAACGAGGGCGAAGGCGGGGAGCTGGCCGCTTCCGGCGGCACCGCGCTTGCGACCGCCAAGAAGAAGGAGCCGACCGACCGCACGGACGACCCGGTGCGCATGTACCTGCGCGAGATGGGTTCCGTCGAGCTCCTGTCGCGCGAGGGCGAGATCGCCATTGCCAAGCGCATCGAAGCCGGCCGCGAGACGATGATCGCCGGCCTCTGTGAGAGCCCGCTGACGTTCCAGGCCATCATCATCTGGCGGGATGAACTCAACGAGGGCCAGACCCTCCTGCGCGAGATCATCGATCTCGAGACGACCTATTCCGGTCCCGAGGCGAAGGCTGCCCCGCAGTTCCAGTCGCCGGAGAAGATCGAGGCCGACCGCAAGGCGGCCGAGGAGAAGGAAAAGACCCGCAAGCCCCGTGCCGCCAACGACGACGACATCACCAATGTCGGCGGCGAAGGCCTGCCGCCGGAGGAGGAGGAAGAGGACGACGACGAGTCGAACCTCTCGCTCGCCGCCATGGAAGCGGAACTGCGCCCGCAGGTCATGGAGACCCTCGACACGATCGCCGAGACCTACAAGAAGCTGCGCAAGCTGCAGGACCAGCAGGTGGAAGCCCGCCTGCAGGCGACCGGCACGCTCTCGCCCGCCCAGGAGCGCCGCTACAAGGAACTCAAGGACGAGCTGATCACCGCCGTCAAGTCGCTGTCGCTCAACCAGAACCGCGTCGACAGCCTCGTCGAGCAGCTCTACGACATCAACAAGCGCCTCGTGCAGAACGAGGGCCGCCTCTTGCGCCTTGCCGAGAGCTACGGCGTCAAGCGCGACTCGTTCCTCGAACAGTATAACGGCGCGGAGCTCGACCCGAACTGGATGAAGTCGATCGCCAACCTTGCGGCCCGCGGCTGGAAGGAATTCGCCAAGAGCGAGAACACGACGATCCGCGACATCCGCCAGGAGATCCAGAATCTCGCCACCGAGACCGGCATCTCCATCTCGGAATTCCGCCGCATCGTGCACATGGTGCAGAAGGGCGAGCGCGAGGCGCGCATCGCCAAGAAGGAGATGGTGGAAGCCAACCTCCGTCTCGTGATCTCGATCGCCAAGAAGTACACGAACCGCGGCCTGCAGTTCCTGGATCTCATCCAGGAAGGCAATATCGGCCTGATGAAGGCGGTGGACAAGTTCGAGTATCGCCGCGGCTACAAGTTCTCGACCTACGCGACGTGGTGGATCCGCCAGGCGATCACCCGCTCGATCGCCGACCAGGCCCGCACGATCCGCATTCCGGTGCACATGATCGAGACGATCAACAAGATCGTGCGCACCTCGCGCCAGATGCTGCACGAGATCGGCCGCGAGCCGACGCCGGAAGAGCTTGCCGAAAAGCTCGCCATGCCGCTTGAAAAGGTGCGCAAGGTGCTGAAGATCGCCAAGGAGCCGATCTCGCTCGAAACGCCCGTGGGCGACGAGGAAGACAGCCACCTCGGCGATTTCATCGAGGACAAGAACGCGCTGCTGCCGATCGACGCCGCCATCCAGGCGAACCTGCGCGAGACGACGACCCGCGTGCTGGCCTCGCTGACGCCGCGCGAGGAACGCGTGCTGCGCATGCGCTTCGGCATCGGCATGAACACCGACCATACGCTCGAAGAGGTCGGCCAGCAGTTCTCGGTGACGCGCGAACGTATCCGCCAGATCGAGGCGAAGGCGCTGCGCAAGCTGAAGCACCCGAGCCGCTCGCGCAAGCTGCGCTCGTTCCTCGACAGCTGAGGCGACGGTGAGATGAAACGAGCCCTGTGACCGAGAGGTCGCGGGGCTTTTTTGTTTATGGAATCAGGGCACACACCTCTCCTCCGTCATCCTCGGGCTTGACCCGAGGATCCCCACGTCCCGCGGCATAGCTTGAGTTCGTAGCATGGATCCTCGGGTCAAGCCCGAGGATGACGGAGGAGAGATGGCAGTGCTACAAGACAGCTCGGAGAAGAGGGGCGGCCCACAACTCATCTAGAACCATTATCCGACGCTGAAGCGATTTCGCTTCGGCTGGAACTGTTCTAGGAACTCCTCGTCGGATCACCGATCTCGGCGTTCAAGTGCACCGCCTCGCTCGCAAGCCGTTCGGCGACCGCCGCATCCACAGGATCTCCCTCGACGTAGACCATCGTCGCCAGCTCGTATTTGCCGCCGGGTTTCAGCCGCGGCTCGATCTCGCGCAGCCGCTTGCCGCGCCAGAAGCCGAAGAGCACGCGGGCCGCCTCGGCGCGGATCAACAGCACCGGGCCGTTGGAAAAGCACACGATGTGACCCCACTTGATGCGCTCCTCCAGCGCTCCTGCGGCAAGGACGGCGGCGCGCAGCCTCTCGACGGTCTCGCGTCGCCAGCCGTCGAGGGCCACGACATAGGCATCCGGGCTGTCCGCCGGTTTTTCCTTGCGCATTCTGCTCTCCTCCCGAAACCGCCGGAGCTTACCGCGAACGGCCGGCAAGGGCGACGGTCTTGGCCTGTGGATGCGGGGGCTTTTGCCGAACACGAGCCGGCGTGCGGATTGCCTCGCTCCCGCCGCCGTGCAAGGCTTGCCCGTGCAAGGTGAATGGAACGACGGAAGGGTAGTCATGCGGGATCGGCTCTGGCGCTTCGTCCTCTCCTTCTCCGCCACCGGGCTGATCCTGGGTACGCTGTGTTTTGCCGCCTCGCTGACGCCGAGCCTCCTGCCGCGCACCTATGTCACGCAGGGCGTGCTTTCGGGCGTCGCCATGGCCTGCGGCTACGGGCTCGGCGTGGCGCTTGCCGCGCTGTGGTTCTGGCTCGAGCTGCCGGAGCCGAAGGACCGGGTCCGTCTCTGGCTTGCCGCGGGCGCGGGGGGCCTTTGCGGCGTCGTGGCGCTGGTCTTCCTCTGGCGCACGGCGGAGTGGCAGAACTCCATCCGCACGCTGATGCACCTGCCGCCGATCGAGACGGCGCATCCCTTCTATGTCGGGCTCATCGCGCTCGCCGTCTTTCTCGTGCTCTTCGGCCTCGGGCGGCTCTTCGCCTTTCTCGCCCGGCTGTTCGCGAGGACCTCGCGCCGGGCGGCGCCGCGGCGGCTCTCCTCCGTCATCGGCACGGCGCTGGCCGCGACGCTATTCTGGACGCTGGCCGACGGCATTCTGGTGCGCTTCGTGCTGCACACGGCCGATTCCTCCTTCCGCCGGCTCGACCAGGTGATCGAGCCGGACACGGCCGAACCTTCCGATCTCAGAAAATCCGGCAGCACCGCCTCGCTGGTGCGCTGGGACGAGCTTGGCCGCATGGGCCGCTCCTTCGTGGCGAGCGGACCGACGGGAGAGGACATCGCCGCCTTCACGGGCAGGCCGGCGATGGAGCCTCTGCGCGTCTATGCCGGCCTCAACGCCGCCGAGACGCCGGAGGCGCGGGCAAAGGTCGCGCTCGACGAGCTGATCCGTGTCGGCGGCTTCGAGCGCGCGACGCTCGTCATCGTCATGCCGACCGGCACCGGCTGGATCGATCCGGAGGGCATCGACACGGTCGAGTACCTGCACCATGGCGACATCGCCAGCGTCGCCATCCAGTATTCCTATCTCGCCAGCTGGCTTTCGCTGCTCGCCGAGCCGGATTACGGCGCCGAGGCCGCGCGGGCGCTCTTCCGCGCGGTCTACGGCCACTGGACGAGCCTGCCGAAGGACAAGAGACCAAAGCTCTATCTCTACGGCCTCAGCCTCGGCGCGCTGTCGTCGGAACAGTCGGCCGAACTCTTCGAGGTGATCGGCGATCCCTACCAGGGGGCGCTGTGGGCCGGCCCGCCGTTTCCGAGCCGCATCTGGCGCAAGATGACGGCGGACCGCAATCCCGGCACGCCCGCCTGGCTGCCGCGCTTCCGTGACGGTTCCTATGTGCGCTTCACCAGCCAGAAGAACGTGCTGCCTGCGGTGGGCGACCATTGGGGGCCGATGCGCATCGTCTACCTGCAGTATGCCAGCGACCCGATCACCTTCTACGATCCCTATGCCTTCTACCGGCAGCCGGCCTGGATGGCCGTGCCGCGCGGGCCGGATGTCTCGCCGGATTTCGAATGGTATCCGGTCGTCACCTTCCTGCAATTGACGCTCGACATGGCCATGGCGACCACGACGCCGATGGGGCTCGGCCATGTCTATGCCGGCGAGCATTATGTCGATCCGTGGATCGCCGTGACGGACGTGACGGACTGGAGTGCGGCGGACATCGCGAGACTCAAGGAGAGGTTCCGCGCGGGGCGATGATCAGCCCTTGACGGCGACGATGAAGAGCCGCGGGAAGCGCAGCAGCCGGCGCCCGTCGGCCATCGGCGGGTAGGCATTCGCGATCCGGTTCTCGTAGTCCGCGAGGAAGGCGTCGTGCTCTCCGGCCGGCAGGCGGTCGAGATAGGGACGCAGGCCCGTCGCCTTCACCCAGTCGACGATGGCGGCCGCATCCGCCATGGGATGGTTGTAGACGGTGTGCCAGACATCGACGCGGGCGGCCTTCGGGCCGAGCGCGTCGAAACAGGCGGCCGGATCAGGCATCGGACCGCGCCGTGGCGTGCCCTCGGCAAGAGCGCCCCGCCAGGGGCCGGCAAGAGCGCTTTCCTCCATCAGGAGATGGGAGGGTTCGTTGCGGTTGTCCGGCATCTGCACGGCCAGCACGCCGCCGGGCCGCAAGCCCTCCACCAGCCGCGCCATCAGCGCCACCGGATCGGGCAGCCACTGGAAGGCGGCATTGGCGAAGAGCAGGGCAGCCGGCTCGTGCGGGCGCCATTTCAGAAGGTCACATTCGACGAAATCGACGCCGGGCAGGCGCCGGCGCGCGGCCTTCAGCATGTCGCCGGCATTGTCCACGCCGCGCACGCCCCGGCCGGGAAAGCGCTCCACCAGCAGCTCTGTCGAGTTTCCCGGCCCGCAGCCGAGGTCGTAGACGGTTCCGGCGACAAGGTCGGCCGGCACCTGTGCCAGCAGGTCGCGGGCAGGGCGGGTGCGCTCGTCCTCGAATTTCAGGTATTGCGCGGCGGACCAGGCCATGGCGGCTCCGTTCAGAGGCTTTCGAGCGACGGCAGGATCAGCGCGGGACCGAGGTCGAAATACTCGTCCGGCATGTCGCTGCGGTTGATCCAGACGGTGCGGAAGCCGAATTTCGTCGCGCCGGCAATGTCCCAGCGGTTGGAGGACTGGAAGGAGACGGCATTCGGATAGAGCCGGTAGTTCGTCGTCACGAGATCGTAGACGGCGGGGGCGGTCTTGTAGGTCTTCAGCGCATCGACCGAGAAGATGTCGTCGATGACGGTGTCGAGCGCGGCGTTCTTCACCGCCGAGGCCAGCATGGCGGGCGAGCCGTTGGAGAGGATGGCGATATGCGCGCCGCGCTGCTTCAGCGCCTTCAGCACGGCCGGCACTTCCGGATAGCAGTCGAGCTTCCAGTAGGCGTCGAGCAGCTTCTGGCGCAGCGTCGGATCGACGCCGCCGATGCGCTTGAACGTATAGTCGAGCGCCTGCTCGGTGAGCTGCCAGAAATCGGCATAGGCGCCCATCAGTGCCCGCGTCCAGGAATATTCGAGCTGCTTGGCCCGCCAGATCTCGGAAAAGATCTGGTAGTTCGGCCCGACATCCCCCGCATGGCGGCGCACTGCCGCGTGCACGTCGAACAGCGTGCCATAGGCGTCGAAGACATAGGCGGCATGGGACATGGGCGGCGATTCCTTCTGGCATTGTCGACGGCGATTGGTCGCCATCGACGTGGGAATGTCAAATTATTTGGCGCCCGCCCCTCATCCCGCTGCCGCGACCTTCTCCCCGTAAACGGGAAGAAGGAAATGGTGGCGCGCTTTTCCCCTTCCCGAACGCGTATTGGTTGGGAGGAACTTCGCCTCCCTTTCTTCTCTCTGTCCGCAGCAGGGCCATCGTACAGGGAAGGAAACCGTCCCCCATCCCCTTCTCCCCGCGGGGGAGAAGGGGATGGGGCAACGTCGCACTCCATATGCGACGGCCTTGCCGCAGGCAGAGAAGGGCGTGGCAGCGGGATGAAGGATGCCCCTTTCAGAACCGCGTGATGACGCTGATGCCGAGGTCGGTTGCCTTGTCCATCGCCGTCAGGGCGGGCACGGCTTCCTCCAGGCTGATATGCCGGCCGATCAGCCGTTGCGGGGTGAGCTTGCCGCTTTCGATCATTGCCAGCATGGCGTCGTAGCGCCAGGCCTGCATGCCGTGGCTGCCGTAGATTTCCAGTTCGTGGCCGATGACCTGGGCCATGGGAATCTGGGGCGTCGCATGGTCGGCGAGCATCAGGCCGACCTGCACGTGCCGCCCGCGCCGGCGCAGGTTGCGGATCGAGTTGAAGCAGGTGACGGGCGAGCCGAGGGCGTCGACCGAGGCATGCGCCCCGCCGCCGGTGATCTCGCGCACGACCTCCGCGACGTCGGCGACCTCGCGCGCATTGATGGTGGCGACGGCGCCCATCTTCTTGGCGAAGTCCAGTTTCTCCGCGGAAATGTCGATGGCGATGGGATTGGCGCCGAGCGCGGCGGCGATCATGATCGCGGAGAGGCCCACCCCGCCGCAGCCGTGCACGGCCACCCATTCGCCGCCCGTCACGCGCGCCTGGTCGACGACGGCGCGGAAGGAGGTGGCGAAGCGGCAGCCGAGGCTGGCGGCCGTCGCATAGTCGATCGCGTCCGGCAGGTGCACGAGATTGTGGTCGGCAAAATCGATGGCGACGAGTTCGGCGAAGGAGCCCCAATGGGTGAAGCCGGGCTGGAACTGCTCTTCGCAAACCTGTTGGTTGCCCGAGCGGCATTCGCCGCAATGGCCGCAGCCGGAGACGAAGGGCACCGTCACCCGCTCGCCCTCGCGGAAACGGCGCACATTCCTGCCGACGGCCACCACCTTTCCGGCAAGCTCATGGCCCGGCACATGCGGCAGGCTTATATCCGGGTCATGGCCCATCCAGCCGTGCCAGTCGGAGCGGCAGAGCCCCGTCGCCTCCACCTTGATCACCACGCCGCCGGGCGTCGGCGTCGGGTCGGGCAGGGTGCGGATCTCGGGTGTCGCCTCGAAGGCTTCGTAATACATCGCGCGCATGGTGATCTCCCTTCCGCCTTTGTATCGCATGCGCCCCGAATGCCCTCAACGGCGCCACCCATGATAAGGCCTGATGCACCCATTCAACATCTTGAATGGACAAGCGCGACCGGCTGTCGGAAGGCATTTGTGACTTGACCGGTCCGGCCCGCCGGGCCTTGATGGGCGAAAAGGAGTTTACAAAATGCCAGTCGATACCTCACCACGCTCGACGACCTGGACCTTCGTGGACGGCGAATGGGTTTCAGGCAACCCGCCGCTCATCGGCCCCACCTCGCACGCCATGTGGCTCGGCTCGACCGTCTTCGACGGCGCACGCTGGTTCGACGGCATCGCGCCCGACCTCGACCTGCATTGCCAGCGCGTCAACCGCTCCGCCGAGGCGCTCGGCCTCAAGGCGGTGGTGAAGGCCGAGGAGATCGAGGCGCTGTCCTGGGAAGGCGTCAAGAAGTTCGACGGCAAGACGGCGATCTATGTCAAGCCGATGTACTGGGCCGAGCACGGCGCGTTCAGCGTGGTGGCGCCGGACGCGGAATCGACCCGCTTCGCGCTCTGCCTCTTCGAGGCGCCGATGGGCGACCCGAAGGCCGCATCCTCGCTGACCCTCTCGCCCTTCCGCCGCCCGACGGTGGAATGCATGCCGACGGATGCCAAGGCCGGCTGCCTCTATCCGAACAATGCCCGCATGCTGGTGGAGGCCCGCAAGCGCGGCTTCGACAATGCGCTGGTGCGCGACATGCTGGGCAATGTCGCCGAAACCGCCTCGTCCAACATCTTCATGGTCAAGGACGGCGTCGTCTTCACGCCCGCCGCCAACCGCACCTTCCTTGCCGGCATCACGCGCATGCGCGTCATCGGCCTGCTGAAAGAAGCCGGTTTCGAGGTGGTCGAGACGACGCTGATGGTCGCCGATTTCGAGAGCGCGGACGAGATCTTCACCTCGGGCAACTATTCCAAGGTGGTTCCGGTGACGCGTCTCGACGACCGCGACCTCCAGCCCGGCCCGATCACCGCCAAGGCGCGCGACCTCTATTTCGACTGGGCCCATTCCGACGGCGATGCGTGAGGGCAAACAAGAACGCCGGGGTTTTCGCCCCGGCGCCAGGTTTGCCAGTGAACCCCACCCCACCCACTGCCGTCAACCAGCGGCAAGCGCAGCGTTTGTTGCATGGATGGTCGGGTCAAGCCCGACCATGACGGAGGAGAGGCGAGGCGGACGTCGCCAAACAAAAACGCCGGGGCTCTCGCCCCGGCGTCAGATTCGCCGGTAAACCCAGCCCCACCCACTGCCGTCATCCTCGGGCCTGACCCGAGGATCCACGCGGCATGTGGGGCGTTTTCCGTTCCTGGCATCTTTCGCTTTATTCGGCGGCGACGATCTTGCCGTCTTCCCACTTGAAAAGCGAGAAGCTCTGCGAGGTGAGGTCGCCGTTCTCGCCATAGGTCAGCTTGCCGATGGCGGTCGGGATGGCTTCGCCGGACTTCAGCGCTGCCGCGACGGCGGCCGAATCCTCTGCGCTGCCGGCCTTCTCGATGCCGGCCTTGAGAACCTCGACGGCGGCATAGGCATTGAGCGTGAAGGCTTCCGGCGGGATGCCCTTTTCGTTGAGCACGGCGACGGCGGCCTGCGAATCGGGGCTCTTCAGCGCGTCGGAGGCATTGGTGAAGAGCGTGCCGGCAGCCGCTTCGTTGCCGATCGCCCAGTATTCGCTGTTCGACAGGCCTTCGCCGCCGATGATCGTGGCGTTGACCGCGAGATCCTTCAGCTGGCGGGCGAGCAGGCCGCCTTCCGGATGGTAGCCGCCGAAATAGATGACCTCGACGCCATCGGCCTTGAGGCGGGTGATAAGCGCGCTGAAATCCTTGTCGCCCGGGGTGACCGAGTCGTAGAGCGCCTCGGTGACGCCGCCCTTGTTGAGCGCGGCCTTGAAGGCGTCCGCCAGACCCTTGCCGTAGGCGCCCTTGTCATGGATCACGGCGACCTTCTTGTCCTTCAGGCTCGCCAGCACATAGGCGGCGGCAACCTCGGCCTGCTGGTCGTCGCGCCCGCAGGTGCGCAGCACGTTCTCGAGGCTGCGGGCCGTCAGGTCCGGCGCGGTCGCCGTCGGGGTGACCATCAGCACGCCGTTTTCAGCAAAGACGTCGGAGGCCGGGATGGCGACGCCCGAGGTCACCGGGCCGACGACGAAGCGGATGCCTTCGCCAACGATCTGGTTGGCGGCCGAAACGCCCTGCTTGGGCTCGCCCGCATCGTCGGCCAGCTTCAGGACGACCTGTTCGCCGAGAATGCCGCCGTTCTTGTTGATCTCGGCGACGGCCGCTTCCGCGCCGTTCTTCACCTGGTCGCCATAGGCGGCGACCGGGCCGGTCAGCGGGGCGACGAGGCCGATGACGATGTCCGCATGGGCGAGCGGGGCAAAGGCGACGGATGCGGCGAGCAGGGCGCCGGCAAAAATCTGCTTCTTCATGGGGGGTCTCCTCAACTGGGGCCATCGGGCGGCCCGGTCGCAGATGCTCACGCGTCCGGACGGCGCTTGCCGGATTCCGATGCGGAGCGGGTTCTTTCACGGTCCGGAACAATCGTTCACGAAAGGCCGGCGTGCTGCAGATTGATTAGGCCGGAAGGGGAAAAAGCGCAACAAAATAATGCATTTGCATATTTGATGGGCGGATCACCCGCGTGAATGGAAGGCAGTATGCGGCATTTGAATCAAAACGGATTGTTAAGATTTACGATTTATAAATATCCGGGAAATTCTGAGGAACTGCGATGCGTTGCGTTTTGATCGTCGTCCTCCTGTTGCTTGCCGGATGCGCGTCTGTTCCGCGGCAGACGCAGAATGCCTGCGCCATCTTCGAGCAACGTGACGGCCTGTTCGACAACTGGCGGCGCGCCGCCTACCGCGCCGAGCGGGAATATGGCGTGCCCGTTCCCGTGCTCATGGCGACGATCTACACGGAGTCCGGCTTCCGGCACAATGCGCGCCCGCCGCGCACGAAGCTCTTCGGCTTCATCCCCTGGAAGCGGCAATCGAGCGCGCTCGGCTTCTCGCAGGCGCTCGACGGCACCTGGGCGCAATACAAGCGCGTGACCGGCCGCTGGGCCGCCAACCGCACGGATTTCTCCGACGCGATCCGCTTCATCGCCTGGTATCACGCCGAGAGCAACCGCAGGAACGGCATCGCCCTCAACGACACCTACCGCCTCTACATCGCCTATTACCACGGCCATGCCGGCTATTCGCGCGGCAACTGGAGCGGCACGGCCAAGGCCGGCGCGAAGCGCGCGTCGAACATGGCGGTCAGCTATTCGCGACAGTTGAAGAATTGCGGAGCGTGGTAGGCAGGACGGATTGCCGCTACGATGTTCCGCGTTTCGGCCGTGCACGCTGGTGTTTCCGCGCGCAGCTTCCATCGGGACAAGGAGATCGGCTTTGCCCACTCCCGTCATCGTCGTCGGTTATGACGCGGCATGGCCGGATTTGTTCGCGGAGATTGCAAAGTCTCTTCGGGCACTGCTCGGCGATGCCGTCAATGCAATCGACCATGTCGGAAGCACTGCCGTGCCGGGGCTTGCCGCCAAGCCAATCATCGATATCGATGTGACGCTTTGCGGCCGGGAACTGATCGAGCCTGCCTGCCAGCGCATTGTGCAGGCGGGCTACGGCGCGCGGGGAAACCGCTATGACGACGATATGTGGGCCTTTCTGGCAAAACGGGAGCCTGCCTGCCGTGTCTATCTGTGCCCACCGGGAAATGAAACGCATCGCAAGCGCTTGGTGTTTCGTGACAGGCTGCGTCAAGACGGGGCGCTTCGTGAGGCCTACGGCGCGTTGAAGCAGCAACTTTCCAGACGGTTCTTTCTGGAGGGAGATGCCTACACCGCTGCAAAGCGGGATTTCATAGAGGCGGTGATCCGCAACGCTCCTCCGCCGCGCTGGTAGGTTCAGGCTTCTGCCCGCCCGTCATCGCATAAAATTACGCGCCCTTGTCGGATCGGCCTTCCGACACACGTCCTTGACATGTCCAAACCCAAGAAGGAGACGATCATGACCTATGTCGATGGATTCCTGCTGGCCGTGTCGAAGGCCAATCTGGAGCGGTACAAGGACATGGCACGCACGGCGGGCGATGTCTGGAAGGAGCTCGGCGCGATCGATTATGTCGAATGCATCGGTGACGACGTGCCCTATGGCGAGCTCACCTCGTTTCCCCGCGCCGTTCTGGCGAAGGACGACGAGGTGGTGATCTTTTCCTGGGTCACCTATGAATCGCGCGCGAAGCGCGACGAGATCCTTGCCAAGGTGATGGCGGACGAGCGCCTGAAGGGCGACAAATGGAAGGATGTCTTCGACGGCAAGCGCATGATCTACGGCGGCTTCGAGGCGGTCGTCGAGTTGTGAGCCGGGGGGAAGCAGGCTAAACCCTTAATCCGGAACCGGAAGAAAGGACACGCCATGACGAACCTCTACTACGCGATCGTCGGATCCACGACGGACACGAATATGGGCCTGGCGCGCTTCATGGGCGTCATCCTCGCCTTCATCGTGGTCGTCGGCACCCTGTTCTGGGCCATCGGCGGCTGACGCGCCATGGCGCAGACGATCGTGACGGTCCCGACCCGCGGGCAGGGGCTCTACGAATTCACCGGCGAGGCCGCCGCCTTCGTGCGGGGCGCGGGCATGGAGCAGGGGGTGCTGACGGTCTTCGTCCGCCACACCTCCTGCTCGCTGCTCATCCAGGAAAATGCCGATCCGGATGTCCGGCGCGATCTCGACCAGTTCTTCCGCCGGCTCGTGCCGCCCTCGGACGATCCCGCCATGCGCTGGATCGTGCACACGCTGGAGGGGCCGGACGACATGCCGGCCCATATCAAGGCGGCGCTGACAGCCGTCTCGATCGGCATTCCGGTCGTCGGCGGCCGCCTCGCGCTCGGCACCTGGCAGGGCCTCTATCTCTTCGAGCACCGCGACCGGCCGCACCGGCGCGAAATCGTCCTGCATCTCGGCCCTTGACGGAACCGGCCGGCACGATGGAACGTTCCTGCGGCGATCCATCCCGGAGCGTGTCGCGATTGCGTTCCGGGTCCTGTTCTCGCCTGTCGCCGGCGAACGCCCGGCGGGCGCCCGCGCGGCGGATTTCGAAGGAGATGTTCATGGCGAATACCGAAAGCATCAACCATGCCGTCATCGAGGCCTTGAACGCCCGCGACTTCGCCGCCCTTGCCGGCAAGGTCCACGAGGATGTCTCGATCTCCGGCATCGGCGAGGGCATGGACAATGGCCGCGCCGCGCTGCGCGATCGTCTCGCCCGGCATTTCGAGTCCTTCGACGAAAGCTATGGCGACGCGCTGGTGATGAGCGATGCGCTCGGCAACAATGTCGCGATCCGCCTGACGGCGCGCGGCAGGTCGGCGGCGGGCGATGCCTATTCGAAGGAGAAGATCCTGCTGCTCGAGCTCGAGGACGGGGCCATCACCCGCATCGCCTTCTTCACCGGTTCATGAAGTTGAACGGAGGCTGAACGACGGCTTCGGCCTCCGTTCAGCCTCGCGCCCCTAAGGTCTCCTCAATCGCCGGACGAAACGGCCCGGCCGGTGTGAACAGGAGATCCCCCGATGACCCGCTTTCTGAAAAAATCCCTTCTTGCCGCCGTTCTCGGCCTCGGCGCGCTGACGGCTACGATGCCGGCCGCCTCCGCCGCCAATACCGAGCTGTCGATCGAGCAGGTCGGCTATCGCAACGGCTTCTTCGAGATCCGCGACCATGACGGGCGCCGCGATCGCTGGGACCGCCGGAACGATCGCCGCCATGGAAACTGGGGCGGCCGCGGACGCTGTGATCCTCGCCTGGCCATGGTGAAGGCGCACGATCTCGGCCTGCGCCGCGCCCGCATCGCCGATGTCACGCCGCGCAAGGTCGTCGTCGAGGGCTTCCGCTACCAGGGCTACGGTCGCATCGTCTTTGCCAACGACCGCTATTGCCCGGTGCTCTGGCGCTGAGCGGAAAGATCGGTTGCCGGCCTTTCCCTGAACGCCGCCCGCAAGGTTACCCCCGGCCGGCGAGCGGCCGCCCTCCCGGTTTCGCCGGGAGGGTTTTTGCGTTTTGCGCCTCACCATTCCCGGCAGGACCGTAGGACCGCAGGCCGTGGAACGAAGGGCGTGCGGCCTGCCTACTCTTCCGGCGGGTGGCGATACCGTGCGATGGCGATTGCCCTTGGGCGGGATGGAAGCATGCTGTTCACGGTGAAGGCGCCGCCGCGAAGAGGGCTTGCAGGGTAAGGGTACCCGCGCGCTTCCTGCTGCAGGATACGGGGGCGAGGCCTTTCCCTGCGGATCGTCCGCACCCGTTTCACGGGCAATCAGCTAGGACGAAAAAGGGCCGGTTGCCCGGCCCTTTCGAGAAAGCGTCGTTCCGCGCGGTTCAGCTGCCGAGCGCGAAGGTCACGTTGACGGTGACGGAATAGCTGTTCTCGCCGGTGGCGAGCGGCACGGCACCGCCTTCGGCATAGTCCTTGGCTATGGCGCGCATCATCGGCATGGGTTCGGCCCGATAGGTGGTTTCGGAGATTTCCAGCACGCGGCCGAGGCCGACGCCGGCGGCATCCGTCAGTTCCTTCGCCTTGGCCATGGCGTTCTCGACGGCCTTCTTGCGCGCCGCGCTGACGGCGGCATCCGGCTTGTCGTTGACGAAGCGGATGCCGTTGCCCTGGTTGGCGCCGAGCGTCACGGCCTTGTCGAGGATCTCGCCGAGCTTGGAGAGATCGCGCACGCGCAGCGTCACCGTGTTGGTGACCTGGAAGCCGATCAGCACCGGCGGCGGGTTCTCGCCGGTCGAGCTCTGCGGATACTGGTATTGCGGGTTGATCATGAAGCCGGAGGTCTGCAGGTCGCGATCTTCGATGCCGGCTTCCTTCAGTGCGGCAAGGATGTCGGCCATCGCCTTGTTGTTGGCATCGAGCGCCTCGCGGGCCGTCTTGGCGTCCTTGACGACGCCGAGGTCGATCAGGGCCATGTCGGGCGCCATCTCCGCGCGGCCTTCGCCGGTGACGACGATGGTCGCCTCGCGCGGCTTGGCGCTGTCCTCAGCCCGCGCGGCCATCGGCATCGCAGCGGCAAGAGCAAGCGAAAGCGCGACAAGGCTGGCGCCCGTGCGGCGGCCCAGGGTTCCGTAGAACATAAAGAAAATCTCCTGATGGTTGCGTCCCTTGCGCCGTTCTTCGCCCGTGATTGTGTAGAGAATACGGCGACGCTTGTGAGGTCCGCCGAATTCGTCTAGACGGTCTCTACGCGTCGGCCGCCATTGACCGACGCCCCCGGCCATCAGCCGGGACGGGCCTGTAGCTCAATGGTCAGAGCCGGCGGCTCATAACCGCTTGGTTGGGGGTTCGAGTCCCTCCGGGCCCACCAATCGCCATAAGGCCTTGATTTTAAACGAGAATTTTCAAGGCATTTTTCCACCGTACACGGCGAAATACACCGCTACGTACACATTTCGAGCCAGATTGAGAGGCTTGAAGTGTATTTATGGAAACGCGAAAGTGGATTCACGTATCAGCAAAGAATTCCCGCTAGCGTCGAATCTCAACTTGGGAAATCACCCATCCGCGTGAATTTGGGGCCACTTCCTGCTGCTGCGGCACGGAAAAGAGCAATAATTTTGTCGGGTGCGGCCATGAGAATGATGGACGATCCGACCATGACGAGAGAAACCCTTTCTCATAGCCTCAAAGCTTTGAATGCGGAGCTTGAGGAACTGCGCCGACGCCATTTTCCGCTTGGTTTGAGGGTCACCAGCCGACTTCAACAAGCCAAAGAATTCGAATCTGAAGGCGACCATGAGGCCGCCCAAATATACCGCCGTCAAGCGAAGGAACTGTCAGCACAAAGAGCTTCTCTGCAAGATTTCAAACAAAGACTTCAGACGATTTCGGACGCGCTTTCAAAAGATTCCGTGGCATGGGAGGCGGAGCGCGACACATTTCAGTCTGTCGTCCGCACCCTCGGTTCTTTGGGTGCACAGGTTCAATCGCCCCAAAATCAACCTATCCAGCAGCCTCAACCTCAACCTCAACCTCAATCTCAACCTCAGCCTCTCGAACATCGGGATGAAAGAACTGTAACTGCTTCCACCAAACTTAGCGTAGCAGGTCGTGTCATCCTCGATTCTCGAAAAGATGCGCTGGACAAGGGAAACAAGGATAAGGTGCGCTATGAGGAGCGGCTTGAAAACACGTTCGCGGCATTCCTGAACGTGGTTGGCGATCATCCTCTCAGCTACTATTTGCCTATCCATTTGCAAGACTTTGCGACGGCCATGGCAAAGCTTCCCACAAATCGTACGAAGTACCCCATTTTCGCCGGGCTGAGCCTTAAGCAGATCGGCGCAAAGAATGACAAATTGCCTGACGGACAGCGGATTAAAAGCCTGTCTCAAACGACGGTCAAAGAACATGTGGCCCAAATCAAACTTATCTGGGAAAAAGCGACGGCCGGTGTCTCAGGAATTCGTGACATCCGATCATTCAAGGTGACAATGCCTGCTGCCGCAACACCTGCCATTGATCGGGAGGGCCTGCCTCCGACGTCTCTGAATACATGGCTGGCAGATAGCGTCACTCCCAAGATGATGCGGAAGCCGCATAAAGCTTGGTTGCCTCTTGTTGGTTTTCTGACAGGGATGCGGCTTTCTGAAATCGTCTATTTGCAATCATCTGACATGGTAACTATTGAAGGGAACGAGGTTTTTGACTTACGGCTTCCACTGATCATTGATGGGAAGCCGGTCGACAGGCCCCTGAAGACGAAGACGTCTGTCCGCATTGTTGCAATCCATCCATTGCTTCGTGATTGCGGTTTCATTGATTTCGCAAAGAATCAGCGTGGCCGGGGTGGGTTTGTTTTCCCTCATTATCATGGGGCTAATGACCCTGCTGACGCTGCCCAGAAACAGATGGGGAATTGGATGGTGGCCCTCGGTATTCACGAGACACAGCGGCAGGTGTTTCATTCCTTGAGGCATAACGCAAAGTCATGGTTCCGCATCAATGTTGGCGATAGCCTTGCGGACAAGCAATGTGGTCACGCGGCATCTTCCGTAGGGGCAAAATACGGGTTCAAAGCACTGGAGCCCGAAGAGGTCCAAAAGATAATGTCTATCCCGGCCCCACGTGGCGTAGATTTCTCACCGTTCATGGACTGGCGGCGTCAGGCGGAATAGCCGGGGGCATTGCCCCGCTTTTCACTGTGGGATTCCGCTTCGATTGAATTGCGAACGAAGGCTAGGAGATCGCTGTAACCAGCGATGCGGTTCTCTAGCCCACGTTTTTTGGCGGAGAGTGCACGCCACATCGAGTTTTGCTCAAGCTCCATCCTTCGATTGAACTCATAGTCGCTTTCTTCATAAGCGCCAGCGGTCATTGTGTACCATGGGCACGTCCGCAAGAATGCGTAATATTCGTCGATATATGGCTTCAAAGCCGCTTCGACAGATATTAGTTCCGACTTCTTTGCCGCAAGATACGCGATAATCTCAGGCAATGCTTTATTGTATTGTTCTATTTTATCCCCTTCGATTAAAGTTTCCATGTTGATCCTCGTACGTCGACCTTTGATTATGAATGATTGTGATTCTAGGCGTCGTCACTGTAAAGGCGTTGCCATACGGTCAACCGCCCGTAGCCCATCCCGCTTGATTTCGGCCTTCAATGCCGCCGCCGCTCCGGGCAGCCGGGATTTGCGGACGAGCCTCTTGTCTGCGCTTCCGTGTGCTTGAATGTAGATCGCCGCGACGTAGCAGAGGATGCCGCCGTTTTGGTCCGTCTCGCAAACCTCGACAACCTCGATATTAACCGTCAGCCCTTTGATTTTCGTGGTTTTATGGCGCATTGAAATCTCCGCTTTCTGATTGAATTTATTGAGAAAAACATAGCAGAAAACGGGATTCCTGAGAATCCTGCAGGTAAATTTGATGCCGGTTTTGGGGTAGTGTCCGTTAATCGGAATGTTTGGATTTTACTGATTTTTGGAAGAGAACGTTTGTCGTAATATCGGCGGCAGGCAGGGGTTGACGGCCAGCGCGGCGACATAGACTTGTTCAGGTCAGGTCAAAATGGCCTGACCGTGGCCGCAGGCCGAACCAGTCGCCGCGATGGCTGTCACCGAACGAAAAGGTTCCATGTCTATTTTCTCTCTGGTCCGCCACGCGGATCGGATCGAGACAAGCGGCTCGATCCGAAGGGCAAGAGAATATCGACATGGAAAAGAGCGAGGCTACCCCTGCCGGAATTCCAGCGTCTCGCCGTCATGTGAGAAAATGTCAACAATTACAGAATGATGAGATTATCCTTACCCGAGAAAATCGTTGACAAGGGCGAGGGTTGCGGTGACGCTTTTACATCGACAATTTGGAAATCGTTATGTCACAGCCTCAATGTTTCGACCGTCTTAGTCTTCTGCGCCAAATGGACACCGAAATGACCGCTGCAATAAAAGCATGCACGGTGCAACATCGTGTCGTTCGCGCATTGCGATCCGCATACATCCAGGCTCTGGAAAACAACGTCCGTTGCTTAGGAATTTCCGAATTACCGCATTCGGCGCAAGACATAGCCGCCCAACGTATACGCATCGACCTGGAGGAAGGTCGAGCAATCGAGATTTCTGAAACTTTGCTTGAATTGCAAAATCAGCGGCTTTCTCTGCGGTCCGCTTTGACGGTTGACGCCGACTGATTTTGCTCTGAGCATAAAAAAACCGACGTCATAGGGTTAGCGGCCCTCGGTCGGTTTTTGCAGGAATGTTAGATAATGATGAACAGTCTTTTCGACATTGTAAAGCCGCCGTTGACGGCTGAGTGACCGGGGGGCTGGCAAATAGCCCAGCCCAGAACCTTCAGTCCTCCCATTTTTCCAAAAGAAATGTTGACATTATTTCGGAGCCTCAGGGTTTCGATTACGGTGCGTTCGGTGCGCGCCAGCACATAGAAAATCTCCATCCGAACAATTCACGTGGCGGACTCCGCAATGGCGTCGTCAGCTTCGCGCAGCGGGTGCGCGGGCAGGAAAAGCCGTGGAAAGAGTGGACCGTTCCGGTAGGCGGCGGCGCGATCATGGAAGCCGAACGGGTCCTCCAGCAAGACAACCGAACAGATTTGTACGTGTCGCAGGCGGCTTTCTGGAAATGGCGCTCCATCTCACAGTTGACGGCGATTGGTGCATGTTATGCAGACCTTGATTACCACAATGTCGCCCGGTGGCGCGCCAAAGCTCCCAGAGATGTTGCTGGTGCCGTTGTCGGTCATCTAGAGGAGGCGATGATCCCGCATCCGTCCTACATTTTATCGACGGGCCGAGGTCTTGTTTGTGTTTGGTTGTCGGAATTGCTGCCTCGTACTGCCCTACCTCGGTGGAATGCCGTCCAGAAGCGCCTAGGATTGGTTTTAGAGCCATTCGGAGCGGACAAGCGGGCATTGGACGCTGCACGGGTATTTCGGCTTGTAGGAAGCGAAAATTCCAGTGCAGACCGAGATCGGTGCAAAGTCGGCATGGTTTGGTGTCACGGTTCGCCTGAAACACCGACACGTCACGATTTTGGGACGCTTGCAGATGAAGTCTTACCCGTCACCCACGCTGAATTAATTTCCCTCCGCGCTGAGCGGGCTAAGCGTAAGGCGGAAGGCAAGGATAAGACAGGCCCGGCGGTACATCTGTCGGCGGCGACCTATTGGGAAACGGTTCTCACCGATCTTCAACGACTTCGGGCGCATCGTTATCCAGAGGGCACTCTGCCGGAAGGCCAGCGTGACGTATGGTTGTTCATGGCGGGCGTGGCCATCTCATGGATTTCTCCAGCGGAAGTGCTTGGTCGAGAAATCATATCGCTCGCGAACGAGGCGGCGGGATGGCGCGACAGTGAAACGAAATCCCGCATGTCCGCCGTTATCAAGCGAGCGCGGCAGGCAGCGGCAGGACAGACGATTACGTTCAACGGTCGTGAGGTCGATTGCCGTTATCAGGTAAAGGCCAACACCATTGTCGAATGGCTGGGGATCGATCCGGCGGAACAGCGCGCGGCATGTTTACGGGTGTTGGTCGACCAAGACCGGAAACGGGAACTCTCCGTTGAGCGCATGGAAAAGTCGCGGCGTGAGAGGGGCGTGAAGGATCGGACCGGACAGCAGGCGGCAAGGTTGGAGATGGGCGGTATGGCGCTATATCTGCAAGCAACGCAGGGCATGCGCCGTGACGACCTAGCAGCCCATTTCAACGTGTCGGCGGGGCAGATTTCCAAGGCCATGGCTGAGGCACGCCAAGCGCGCCAAAGACAAGGAAAATTATGATTTTCCCATGACCGGGGGACAAAGCCCCCCGGACCCCGTGGAAGGTAAACACCATACACCGCATCACTTCGTGACGAACGCTGATTTTCCAGCGTTTCGGCTTGTCAGCCATGGGCTGGCAATGGGTCGCACGGCCCGAGCCTCGAAGGGGGTTCCCGAGAGGGTCTCCACGAAGTGGCCTCCATGGAATGGTTCCCCTGAAGGGGCCGATACTATCGAAGATAGTGCCAGTCGGTCACTATATCTTTCATTCCGGTGCCCAAAAGCGCTTTGCGCCCATGGTTTTCATGACCACACTTATCAGGAGGAAATTCCTATTTGAGGAGGGGGCGATGTATGAGTACCAGCGACTGATTAAAATTAAAGGCGAATTGGGGGATTCGTCGGGACTTCTTAGAGCAATTCGACTGCCCGGCTCTTGGTATGCCGTCATCTGGGAGCACTCGAAACGGTATGCTTCCATGAACCAGGATATCACTGCGCAGAACGGCGTCGGTGATATGACGGACGACGAATTCTTGTTTCACGTCCAGCGTGTCTTTTGGTTCACATTCGGCATTGATTTCATTTATCCACGTTTAGGCTGAGGCCCTGCCATGGGCTATCAGTTCGTGCATCTAGAGGGCTATGCTCGCAAGGCGGACGCGAAGGGTCGGGACACGAATTTCATCTTTGGCGAGGCATCCCGTCGCCCCGAAGCTTCGGTTCATGTTGCGAGTCCTGCTCCACCTATCATTGTGCATGGCCTCAAAATTGAAGAAGTACAGGAATTGCACGATTCTGCTGCGGCCTCGGCTACGGTCGCTGTTAAAGGCGGAAAGACCCGTAAACTCCGATCCGATCAAAAAACACTTCACACGGTCGTCGCCAGCCATCCTTACACCATGAACGAAATCCGCGCCGATCCCGACAAGCGCCGGGAGGCGGAGGCGTGGGAGAAGCGGACAGTCGAATGGTTGCGACACCAGTATGGTGATGATCTGCAATCCGTGATCCGCCACGAAGACGAGTCCCATTACCATATCCACGCATATGTCGTGGCAATCTCCGATCCCGAGTTGAAAGCGCAGAAGCACCATCCCGGCGCGACCGCAAAGCGTTCCGTGATGGATGCTGGCCCAATCGATGGCGAGGATCAAAAGGCACTCATGAAGCGTGCCAATGCGGCATACACGGCAACAATGCGCGCATGGCAGGATTCCTACCACGAAGCAGTTGCCGTACCTTCCGGCCTTACGCGCCTTGGCCCGCAACGTCGTCGCCTGTCGAGGGACGAATGGCAGAGGGAACAAGTACAAGCCCAGGCACTGAAGAAGACAATTGAAAAGGCGAAGATCGTCAAAGCCAACGGCGAAACCTTTATCGCCAAAACGAAGGCTGACGCCGCCACGGTTGCCGCCGACGCTGCCCGCCAACAGGAGGTGGCTCGCAAAATAACCGCCGCTGCGCTGGCCGCGCAAGATCGCGCACGCCAGGAGCAAGAGCGGGCGCAGGCGGCGATGGCATATGTCGCCAGGTACAATGGATGGGCCGGTCGCTTCCGGGCGGTTTGGGATGGCCTGCGGAAATCAAAACTAGCAGAAAGAATCCGCTCTGAGTTGAAGGGCGAAATCGACCGCTGGCGGGATATCGCGCAGACTGCCGAGCGAAAGCAACTTGAGGCTGAGCGCCAGCGCTTCGACGCAGAGCGGAAAGCGCGTGATGCGCAAGACGCGGCGATGCGCGCTGGAATCGAGCGCGACCGGCTGCGGTCGATTCTTTCTCCGGCCTCCGATCCGGCCTCGCCGGACCTGTCACCAGGGCCAAAACTGGTACTGAAACCCAATTTTCAGAAAAAGGAAAAAACGTAATGCGCAAAGTGATATTTGTCGCCGTGATTCTGATCGCATCCAGCGCGACCGCTGGCGAAATCGTCTGGCGATCTCCGACGAGCGGCACACTGACCCCTGTTTCTGATCCTGCACCCCCGCTGGAACCGGAGCAATCTGTTTTCGGAATTCGTTACGAGCCCATCCAGGTTGCCGCCGGGACGGTCGTCTACGCTATGCCGATTGGCGATGTCAGCGGATACGTGTTCGCTTCGGGAAATCCACTGCCGCCCGGCCTGACGCTCGATCCAATTACCGGCAAGATTACCGGTCTTGCGGCGGTCGCAGGAAACTACAACGTCACCATACGCGCGCAACGGGACGGCTTCTATTCGGAGATGGTGATCTCGATCACCATCTCCTGATGCGCTCTCTGGCTCGGAGCGGGAGGGGGCGGGGAACGTTGGAGCCGTCCCCCGCACTCACATCATCCGATCCGTTTGCTGGCGACATGGAGATACAGCACACCGCTACTTTCGGAGACCTTCGGCCACCCTCGCCCAAGACATCCACCACACCGTTCCTTTGCCACCTGCATCATGTCGGCGGCCGTAAATGGGATGGCCTGTTCATCCGCATGATCCCAAGCGGTCATGGCCTGTTCCTGGATGATCTTCGGCACTACGCAAAGGCGGCATCGGCCTTTGGCCTTGGCAACCGCAAAATGCGTGATCGTGTCGTCATCGATGACATCATGGTCTGGTGCCAGCTCCATCATTGTGCGGCACCACTCATCGACCGCACGAGCTTGCCAAGCTCAGCAGCAGGTACAGGAGTAAACGGGATTTTCGGCTTCTTCGTCTCCGCCTCGGACATGAGGTAGATTGAGCCGTTTGCAGCCGTGATACGGATGTCCGCCTTTTCGTAACGGAAAACGTTCTCTCGTCGCTTCGGCTTCCAACTGGTGAAAGCCGCAATGGCGTCACCAGTGTCGAGCATCGAATTCTGGATCACGTCCGCAGATATGTAGATTGTACTCACCATGCCAGGCCCCTTTTCGTTGTGGACGACGAATAGGTATGAGAGGAAAATCATTCCGTCAAGTGGTGTTTTTTAGCAAAGGAATTCTTCATAAACTCAAAAAAAGTCATTTTCTTCTAAATTCCTTTGAAGCGGTCGAATTTTCGAGAGAACTCCTTGCAACGAATAATCGGCAGCTCTTCGACCAAGGAATTCTCGGAAAAATCCTGTCAATTTGGCTCGGGAATTCCTTGCTCGCCGTCGTTTTTCCGTGACAATTCCTTTTCCCTCCGCGCCTCTTCGGCCTCGCGCTGCTTGCGGAATTCCCATCGGACTGCTGCGGACTGAAAATTCCTGACGATATCGGCGCTCGAATTTGCCCGGCACATCAACAAGTCAGCGGGGTCCGAGGCGTAGGCTTCGTCTAGATAGCGGTGAGTTTCAGGTGGCGACATGAGCTTGAGGGCCTTAAGGGC
Organism: Shinella sp. WSC3-e; assembly: GCF_945994535.1. Classification (NCBI taxonomy): domain Bacteria; kingdom Pseudomonadati; phylum Pseudomonadota; class Alphaproteobacteria; order Hyphomicrobiales; family Rhizobiaceae; genus Shinella; species Shinella sp. WSC3-e. The sequence goes on along the minus strand of NZ_OZ000530.1, from coordinate 2,308,510 downwards.
ATCGCCTTGCCAACGCTGGTCCGTCAAGTCGCTCATGACCTCGCCTACGAACGGACGATAGCCCCACAGCTGATATCGCGTTGGGAAAAACTCGCGATCTGGATCAGACTTCCACGCTTCTTGAAGCTCGGCCTTTCGGCTCACACAAATACCGCGCTCCTTCAGCATCCGGTTCCACCGCTCATACGAATAGCCGTCGCAATGATCGCCGTGGCCGGGGGCTGGGGCGAAGTCCTTGTTTGGGTCCGGCGTCCAGTCTGTCGGGTCTGCTATGGGATCGGACCGATACGAAACCGAGCGTGTGAAAGCTGCGAAGAGGGATTCCTGCATCGCGAGCACGGCCAGCAAGAAAAGCAACAGCATGCGTTGACGCCGTTTTCGCGCCTCTTCGATCTGACGGCGCAGGCGTTCGATGCGCCTGCAATATTCGTCTTCTCGCCGTTGTCGTTCGCGGCGTCGTCGTTCTTCGTTTTTCTTATTTTTTTCTTTTTGTTTTAGCGTAAGCGGGTAATGGTCCATGGTGATCCTCCGTTTCCTGTAGGATCGCCTTCATGAATTGCAACACACAATAGCCGGTCTTTCACGTTGCGTAGCCTCCCTAAGGTTCATCGTTTTTTCGTGCCCTTGCGGTTGCGTTTGAGTTAGAAATACACCCGATAGATTCGGATCGCGCGGGGGCGAGGGTGGACACAATTAAGAGTAGGCTTCAGGAAAGAGCAGGCAGCATGGCGGTCTGGTGTGTTGCCGATGGCGACGTTGCGGGCACCACCATGGAGACGCACTTCAATTTTTGGCGCATTGCTGGGGATAGGGATTTCAAAGGTCGCCCTCAACGCCCGCCAAGAGACTTCCTTGAGATTGGTCTGTTGATCAAGAATCCAGCTCCAGTACAGCGCATAAATGTGTATTTGCCCGTTGATGTAGAGAGACAATCAATACAAGACGCGGGCGTCCAGTTGGCTCAGACGTCCGTTGCGCAAGGAATTTTCAACGAGAAGCTTCAATGCGTTGTCACACCGGCTCCGGCAAGGATTGAGTTAAAAAACGGTGATAACCTGTTTTGCCGGGTTCATAAATTCATCGAGCAGAATGGAAACCTAGACCCTTCCCATCTTTCTTTAGATAAGTTTTCTGACGGCACTCTCCTTTCAATCGAGAAGGTTGCGATTGAATCTGTTAGCGTTCAGATCAAGGCCGATGAGAGTATTTACTTCAGGTTGAGGGTCTATTTGCCGAGTGGGAAATCCAGTCCATTCATTCACGTCATAACGCCAATTGACCGTAAATTTCAAAGCGGTTTCGAGGAAATCGAGTATATCGACTTTCGCTTCAATGAGCTTCGTACACTGCCGCCACAGGTAGAAAACAAAATTCGCGCTGACGAGAAACAAGGAAAGGTTAATATCAGTCTTGTGGCATTTCTTACAGCTTTTCCAGTTCATTCCGAGCTGTCTGCCAGCAGTATTCAATGGCACAAGAATAGACTTCTTGAGCATGATCCATGGGACGACTATGTGCCAAGCGGCATTCCAGGAGGAATGGTCGTTTATCATTGGAAGAAAGAAGGCAAAGACGGACAGGGGGTTGCAGATTTCTCATCTTTCGTCAAACTTCACACACGCAGGAGCGGCCGCAAGATTTTACTCACCTATCTGGTCGTCGCATTTTTGTTCGGATTGTTTGGTAATTTGGCGGCTTCTGGCGTTCTCGGGTGGTTTTCGAGCGATACTAAAGCGACGGTTGACCAGATTTCTGACGCCCTCGATAAATGAGGAATATCCCAGCAATGATCTTCAATGAAGATACAACCTCATTGATTCCGCTGTCAGTCAACACCCGGCCTGCAAGGAACCTCTCACTGTCCGACCGCGAGCAGGAAGCGTTGCAGTTCATAAGCGGTTTGTCCGAAGACTATCCAGATATTCAAAGCTGGTATGTTAGTAAGGTTGTGCCGGGTCTTCGGACAGGGACAAGATTTTTGCTCCCCATACATCGTGACGGGGAGTTGGTCGCCGTGGGAATTGCGAAGAACGACGGCTTCGAGCGGAAGATATGTACCGTTCGCGTCGCGCCGTATCATGCTGGAAGAGGCCTGGGGCTGCGGGTGTTTGATGGACTATTGAAGTGGCTGGATGACGATCATCCCGGCCTGACGGTCAGCGCCACAAAGCTGCCCGCATTCGAAAGAATATTTGACTGGTACAGATTTAGGCTCACCGGTGTGGAAAGCGGCCTGTACGTACCGGGTAGGCAGGAAATTGGCTATAATGACGCAATTTTTGCGAAAAAGGATGGTCAGAATAAAGTTCTCGAACCGGTTCACGATAGAAATCTTATCGCCTCGCCCAAATCTGTTCCGTGACTTGCGTCGATGACCAACAGTCGGCAAGGAAGCAGTTCGGCGTAGGACTCGGCGGCTCTTAACGCATTCGTTTGCGATTTTTCGATTTCTTGCGGGACGACATTCCTTGTATCTCCTCGTGAGAGGCGTCGCTCAGAGATCGTCTCACCAGAGGCTTTGAAAAAAATCAGTCCATCCGGCTTCATAGCTGCGATTACATCGGCAGGAATGATGACCTCATGCCCGCCAACGTAAACAAGGCTATGCGCATCTAAGAGCATCAATGATACAGGAGTTTCAGATCGGATCACGTTCACCATATCAACGAGGACATGCTGATCCTGAATTACCTCGTTGGTGGAACGCGTTCCGGCGGTTTCGCGATGAAGCCGCAATAGGGCGCTCGCTGAAAAATGAACAACATCATCGTTGCCGCTCGCGTACTCCGCACAAACGGTAGTTTTTCCTACCCCCGACACCCCGAAAACAATCATGAGCTTCGTGTCGAGCATTACCAGAACTCTAGTTGGTCCTGGCATACGGCTTTTCTCCGCTCATCTTTCATGTACATGTAGGACTGAGGAGGAGTAAAATTGTCTAAAACTTCCTTTGGATCAATGTATTCCTCGTATTCTCGCACTTCGCCGATTTTCAGGGCATAAGCAATTTTTCGGTCTGAGAAATATTGATCGAAAAAATCTTTTGTAATTCCAGAGCCGTATCGAGTTTTCTCCCATATTTCTTCGGGAGCGTCTTCCAATATTGTGTCGATATCAAATTCACCAACAATACGGCCAACTGGCATCGTACAATATACAACGACCGTCGTAACATCCTTGCGGGCAAAGACTTTCCTTCTGAACTCAAATGTTTTCACGCCTTTAAATATGTTTTCAACGTGCTCTGGATTAATCGATAACAATACCTTCATGTACCTTCCCCAATTCGATGATTTTTTGGAATTGAGCCTCACTCAAAGGCTTTAAATCCCAACGCGGTTGTTCTGGTACATCAGCCAGTTCCATGAGGTTGCCGCGCGTGATCCGCTTATTGAACGCAACGTTATAGGTCATCTTGACCGTGTAGAGCCTGCTCCAAGACACGTACATGTCCTTAAGTTCGCCTTCGGTGAAGACGCTGTGCGGCTTGGTGTACTCAAGGAATTCATCAAGGGAAGCGAAATCCTTACGCCGCCGTGTTTCCTCCACAACGCATATTGAGGTCGCAACGGAGCGATAAAACGCGGGTCCTTTGTTGTCGGAAGTCCTGTACATAATAACCGCATCCCCCTTTTTCATACGAGTTAGCGGCAGCTTTGCGACGTAGATTTTGTGTATGGTGTTCGTGTAGGAAACGTCCTGCACGATCTCCTTTGGTTCGTTGTTCAGGATTAAGTCTGGTAAGAATCGTGAGTGAAACTCAGGGTAAACTGCTAGAAGCCAGAGGTTTGCGTGGGAAATTCTGATGAATGGATAGGACTTCAACATATCCATTGAATGTTCTGTCAGCGAACGAGAAAGTACCAATTCGACGCCGTTCTTCGTCGTCTTTGTGCCAGTCTGTTCGAACCCATAGCGGGAAAACAATTTTATGAGGCTTTCGTGAACATCGAAAACCGTCACGTAAATTCCTGTCGCCCCCACATCCAAAGCCGTGTCGAATATTTTCTTGATAACTCGTTCGCCGAGTTTGGTCCCTTTGCCCTCAATTTTCAGCGTGCCTACCTTCAGCCAATGACCATCGGGAAGATGAGGATCAACGTCCGTCACCGGGCCATGTTCCGACTTCAGATAGATCATGCCGCTTAGGCTCTGATGCTCATCCACCACGACATAAACATCTTCTTCCGCCTTGCCGTTGAACCAGGCTGAGAACTCGTCATAGCCAGCTTTCAAGCTATCAAAAAAAGGGTCGTTAAGAGATAAATTCTTGAATTTTGTAAGTAATAGCGTCCGCGCCATGAAACTCCCCGTAATCCTCCCATTGGCGAATAGCATTTGGTGCGAGTCTATCGATGTGTTCTATAGTGACTTGACCTTGCACGACGCTTGTCCACTGAAAAGTGCGCTTTTTGGTTGCCTCTCGGAGAATGCATGATAGCGCGGGAGCCGAGTGGAAAACTGGCCGGTGTCACGATAGTCGAAGGGGCATTGGCCAGTGTCTGCTGACAGGCTGACTCGCTAAACTATGTTGACATTTTCAATAACTGGCGTACACAGAAGCAAGCTCGAAAACGTACCCAAATACCCCACAAGGCTTTGTTTTCGTTTCTAATCTAGGCTTACGCCGATGCGCCCGCTTCCTCCCTCCGGGCCCACCATTTCTGTGCTGTTCGCCACATACATTTGAACTTTCGCCACGAAAACTGAGCAAAATCCACCTAGAGATGCGCAACTAAGGTGGATTAAAAAGTTCATAAAGTCCTCGTCTTCTCGTTAATAGATGCCACGAGCGACGTCAATATATTAGCTACGTATTCTTGAGCCGTTGTTGCTCTACGTTAACGAGATCAAAGATGTTCGACTGCCGGAATACTCGACGAACCTCGCGAAACACGGTTTCAAATTGAGGTGTTGAACTCATTTGAGGATCAAGCCTCGTCGACCACGTAGCTTTCAGAGCTTTTTCTTTCCTTGAAAAGGCCTCATCCAGTTCCTGCGCATTTCTGCCTCGAAATACGAGCTTCTGGGCAATTGGATTTGCCAGTTCGGCAAGATCGATCCCGAATTCACTTTGAAGTTTCCAGATGTCGAAAAGGTCTCTTGGCTGATTTCTGGCTCTGTCTGTGAGAGCGACGATCTTCTCAGTCGCAATCTCCTCCACTGAATATGTCTTTACCGTCTCGCTAGGAGAGAAATCAAAGACAGAGCTGGCTCGGGAAATCTGCACAGCGGGGATAAGTGGAGTTTCTGCCTGACTTCGGCTTAGATGCCGGGAACAGGAGAGACCATGACGAGACGACCGCGCCGGAACCATAGCCCGGCTTTCAAGGCGAAGGTGGCACTTGCCGCCATCCGAGGTGAGCAGACGCTGGTGGAGTTGTCCCAGCAGTTCGATGTGCACGCCAACCAGATCAAGCAATGGAAAGACCAGCTCCTTGAGGGGGCGACAGGTGTGTTCGGCGATGAAACGAAAGCGGAGCCGTCGGGTCCGACCATCGATGTCAAAACGCTGCACGCGAAAATCGGCGAACTGACACTGGAGAACGATTTTTTATCCGGTGCGCTCGGCAAGGCGGGATTGCTGGGCGGAAAGAAATGATCGACCGCGAGCACAAGCTATCCGTCGTGCGCCAGGCGAAGCTTCTCGGCTTCAGCCGTGGCAGCGTCTACTATCTGCCTCGTCCGGTGTCTGACGGCGATCTGGCCCTTATGCGCCGGATTGACGAATTGCATCTCGACTACCCCTTTGCCGGAAGTCGGATGTTGCAAGGGCTCTTGAGAGGAGAAGGTCTGGAGACCGGGCGGCGACACGTCGCCACGCTGATGAAGAAGATGGGCATCGAGGCGATCTACCGCCGCCCGAACACCTCGAAACCAGCGCCAGGGCACAAAATTTATCCCTACCTCCTACGAAAGCTGGCAGTCACCCGGCCCAATCAGGTGTGGGCAATGGACCTGACCTACATCCCCATGGCGCGGGGATTTGTCTATCTGTGCGCCGTCGTGGACTGGTTCAGCCGGAAGGTCTTGTCATGGCGGTTGTCGATCACGATGGAAGCAGCCTTCTGCATCGAGGCGGTGGAGGAGGCACTTGCCCGTCATGGCAGGCCGGAAATCTTCAATACCGACCAGGGATCGCAGTTCACCTCCATCGACTTCACCGCCGTGCTGAAGAGGTCACAGATTGCCATCTCGATGGATGGCAAGGGTGCGTGGCGAGACAATGTCTTCGTCGAGCGGCTCTGGCGTTCGATCAAATACGAGGAAGTCTACCTCCATGCCTACAAGACTGTGTCCGAGGCACGCGCTGGCATCGCCCGATATCTGAACTTCTACAACACCAGACGCCCACATTCATCCCTTGACCGGCGGACGCCGGATCAGGCCTACTTCAACGCGCTGACACCAATGATGGTGGCGGCATAATCGAGGCGGAAATCCACTTAGCGAAACGCCCGAAGCTGTTCAGACAAACCGAGCCACCTCTCACACGATGTACCTGCGCCATCCAACTACCCTTGTTGGATTTGCGGCAAATCTCCCGCTTATTCCTACTGCAGCATTCACATTTCCAGTCATCCCCGACGGCGTCCCAGGTGCCACGTCCCTGCGGCATCGCGGCGACCATTGCCTCGAACTCGGCATCAGTAGGGGCGAGCACCCGTTTTGGCTTGAGACGCTTTGGCCGAATAGATTGCCCTGCACCATCGTTGGAGATCGAGCGTGCATCCAGCAAGGTCGATAGTGTCTTCTCGTAAAGCTGCGGAAGGGCTGCCCTGATTTGCGTCAGGAAAAAGTGGCGATCTTCAAACGGCATAACGACGGTGCGACGTGACTGATCACGCCGATGCTTTCCATCTGCGAATCTCGCGGCCATGCGGCGAGAGAAATCGACCCGGTCGGCAAAGTCATCCTTTGCGTCCAGCCAAAATTCGTTTGCAACGCGGAGGTTGACCTCATGGAGGGTGTTGGGGACCGCTCGAATAAATTCTGAAATTTCCGCAGGTGTAAACGTGAAGTTCGGATCAATTTGCCCCGATAGCAAACGCTTCGCTTCTCCGTCTGCAGCATTGCAGTCGGCGCATATAATGGTAGCACCGAATCTTTCCACAAAGATCAGCAATGCGTCTTTCGCATTCGCGATCTGTTCGTTTAGCAGTCCATCGCCGTCCACTTTTGGATTTGATGCATCGAACAGCTTACGGGCGTGATCACCTAAATGGTCGTGGTGCATCTCCAATCGACACAAAAGGACTCCGTTTGAACCAACGCGCGCTATCTCCGGCTTCGTGCGTCGGCAACATGGGCAGTTCCACCCCGTCCATGTTGCCGCCCACCAGCAATTTAAGTCCAGTCGGTCAGTATTGAACCGCTGAAGGAGCTTTCTTGTTTGCTCGCTCCATCGACCATCACGATCACCGGCAAAGTCGGACAGTTGCTCATCCGTCATCGCTTCAATGTCAGGCACTTCCACGATAACGCTTCGTTTAATAGCCACTTACCCACCTTGCATCAGCCGAACCACTTTCGATATACCATTGGCTCAAGAAGAACAAAATGGCAACATAAAGTTAAATTCGACAGGAGAGCTATTCCTACGAAAGACAGTCGGCGTAGGATGATCGACGTGTTCACTATCCTACGCTGGATTCGATAGGACAATTACAAGGGCAGCGCCAACTACGAGCGCAACGATGACAGCAACTCGAATCCATTCGGAACGCAGCTACTGACGTTCGGAAGAGCCGACCCGAGTGATCACTGCCCGATAGTAATGTCAATTACACAGAACTCCGAATAAGAGGTGCGTTCGACAAGCAGCGAGACCGGTTGGCTCCCTGCCTATCCTTCACCTTTTGCCAAAGCACGCCACTGACGATGCGAAGGTCGGGTATTTCAACGACGACATGCTCTTCCGTGGGATTGGGTCTGGAAACCCTGCGTTCAGTGGCAGGATTCTTGCGATACTCCAGGCGATTGAAAATGAGCCGACCGACATACAGTTCGTTGTTTAGTATGCCTGTACCCCGGTTCCGATGCCCACGGATTGCCGTACCTTGCCAAGGCTTTCCACGTGGTCCCGCGATTCCAAGCTGGTTCAGTTTTGCAGCAATAGCGTCGGGCGTCAGCCCCTTGCTAAACTCGTTGAAGATCGTGACGACGGTCTCCGCCTCTTTCGCATCAATGGTCCGCAGACCACGTATCAGATTCCCTGTCGCGTCGTACTCTTTGATCACGCGATAGCCATAGCACAAGCCGCCTGGAATGCGGCCACCTTTCGCGACCGTTTTCATTCCTTCTCGTGTCCGGTACCGCGTTTGCTCTATCGTTTCCTGGCTGAGGACAGCTCGGATTCCCAGCTCGATAGCCGAAACGGCACTTCCGCCCTGGACGGTCCACAGTTCCACATCGTGAAACTGTAGCAGTTTCAGGATTCTGGCGCTATGTTCCAAATCACGAGATAGGCGATCTAGGGTAAGGCACAAAAATACATCGCACGCATGCTGCTGGGCCGCAAACAAAGCGCCTTGTAAACCCGGGCGTGTTTCGTAGTTCGCGCCACTGATCCCGGCATCGACAAAACTGTCGATCAACTGCCATCCTTTGGCTTCGATCATCGCTTTTCCAAGGTCAAGCTGTGTCTCGATGGAAGCAGGGTTCTGTTGATCGGTAGAATATCTCGCATATAGCAAAACGCGCTTCACCATCGATTTTTCCCGCCACCGTCCTTCAAAGCGGGGAGTGCGTACTTATAGATTTTCATTTCGATTTTCGACTTGATCATTCAGGGCGAATACCCACGCAATGATTAATGATGCCATTCAAATCCGAGGGGAAAACTACCTCCATCGTCTGGTCGCGGCAGGAAGCGATGCAGAGCAATAGAGGGTAGTTTCCCCCTGCGATTTTCGCATGTTGGATAACCTCTCCCAACGCATAGTCACGAAGCGGTACGCGCTGCCTTGGCCTCATGAAGACGCCGTTCATATACACATTTTCGGCGATTTTCATGACCAGTATTCTTACCAATACCAGCGCAATAGCTGCTCTGCAGACGCTCAGGTCCGTTTCATCCAGCCTCACCGGGATGCAGAACCAAGTCTCGTCCGGCTTGGGTGTCGCGGCAGCTTCCGACAATGCAGCATACTGGTCGATCTCGACAACTATGCGGTCCGACCAGATGGCTATGAGTGCCGTTCAGGACGCTATCGGCCTTAGAGCCGCCAAGGTGGATACCGCCTACGCCGCCATGGAATCGACCATTGACGTGCTGAAAGAGTTTCAGGCCAAATTGGTGGCCGCCAAGGAAGATGGTGTCGACCGAGCAAAAATTCAGACGGAGCTTGAAGCGCTGAAGGCGCAGACCGTCAGTATCTCCCAATCAGCGAGTTTCAACGGTGTGAATTGGCTGAACACGGCCTTCACGAACATTTACGACACCGCTGAGGCCCGGGAAAAACTGACGACTTCCTTCGTACGATCCAGCAGTGGAGCAGTCCACGTCAAAAGCACTGAAATCGACTTATCGAAAGTTGCACTGTTCAACAGCACCGGTGGCGGGCTACTGCAAGTAGATGATCGAAGCCCCGGCACCGTAGGCGGCATCCGCAACACGATCTACTCCATCGACCCCGTTGGAAGATCGGCGTGGGAGGATTACATCTTCGATGGTCCTCTGACCTTTACCGATAACAGCACAGCGATCACGTTCACACTCAATCTGGACGCTGATGACCCCGCAACGACAACGGGGCCCCAACCAGGAATGACGCAGACTTACACGATTGACCGGGACGCAATTGATGCAGTCAACCCCGGATGGAACGGTATTGTATCCAATCGATCCCAATGGCGCGCAGTGCTAAAATCCGTCATCGGCAGTGCGGTCGAAATTTATCAGGATGTCTCAAACCCGGCAAAATTTTCCATTGAAACCACCGAAACATCCGGCAGAGGCTCTTCATATTATATGAGCGGCGTAACCTCGACGCTACCGACAGGAGAGACTGGTGGCCTCCAAGACAGTGCCGCAATCTCGTACGGTACGCGAGCCTATACTTATAGCATCTGGGACACGGCATTCGAGCTTAAGCCTGATGTAGAGGCCTACATTACGATCATCGAGAACAACACGAACAAAACGCTCACCCTCACGCGCGACACCGTCATGGCAGCCCTTGGGACGACCTCAGGGGAGGTGACATCGATTGGCGACTATATCCAGGTACTCAACTACGCATTCATCGATCAGGGAATGGGGATCGAAGCAAAAGACCTCGGCATGAATCTCATCCGTTACGATCTCATCGAGACAATGCGGCCTGAGGCGGGTCGGAAAACGTCTCTTGGCGTAACGGGTGCAACAGACAACATTGGGAACGCTCCGACGTTCGGACTGCTCGATGTCGATGTGACGTCGAACTACAGCCTTGATGCGTATATTAGCGGTGTCGATGGCATGATGTCGCGAGTCATCAACGGAGCAGCTACCCTCGGGGCCGTCAAGAAACGGCTGGAAATACAGGAGAGCTACAACCAAACGATCATCGACTCCGTTCAGAAAGGCATTGGTCGCCTGGTTGATGCTGACATGAACGAAGCGTCCGTTAGGCTGAAGGCACTTGAAACCCAGCAGCAGCTGTCCATCCAAGCTCTCAGTATAGCAAACGAAAATCCATCGACGCTATTGCAGCTTTTTAGATAAGCGGCTTGGGAGGCGTCTCTCGACAAACCTCGTTTTTAAAGATGTATCGACGAACCGTTCGCGGGTGAACGCGATATTGATCGGCGATGGTGGCCATCGAGAGGCGGTCATTAAAATATGCTTTGTGAATTGCCTCGATCTGATTCAGGGTTAATGCTGGCCGACGGCCCAGATGTCGTCCTTTTGCTCGGGCAGCTGCAACGCCAGCTGCAGTCCGCTCCGAGATCAAGCAGCGCTCGAATTCGGAGATAGCGCCGAAAATATGGAATACCAGATTGCCAGTGGGGGTTCCGGTGTCGATAGCTTCTGTCAGCGACCGAAGTTGCACTCCCCGGTTACGTAAAGACGAAACGGTTTTCATCAGGTGAGCAAGCGATCTGCCGAGGCGATCCAGACGCCATACGACGAGCGTGTCGCCTGTTCTAAGTCGCCGTAAGGCTTTTGATAGTCCGGGGCGGTTAGTGCTAGCCCCGGAAACTCCTTGATCTTCAAAAATGACGTCGCAACCAGCTGCATGTAGAGCGTTCAACTGCAAATCCAGATGCTGGTCGACGGTGGATACCCGCGCATAGCCTATTCTCATGATCGTTCCGAGATTTCCTTGTCATCGGCGCGATTGACAAAACCAACCGATTTTGTCCGGCAAGATTTGCCGTCGTCCGACGAATGTGTTTGTTCAAGGTTCTCAAGGGATTACGCAATCTACGACATCAATCTTGGTGCGATGACAAAATCGGTTGGTTTTGTCCGTTGCGGGTAGAGGAGAAGCATCGCACCACACCAAGGAGTTTTGTCTGTGCACGGCGTGAAATCCTTCTCCGCCTCCGTGCACGACTTGATGGATGCCTGGATAATAAGCAAAGATGGGGCTGATGCTGCCGATATCTATCAGGCTGCTATGCGACCGTTGCAGCCGAATGTGATCCTGGCTGTAATCGATTGCAGATTTTCCAGTGTGGAAGCCTTCTCCGCAGAATTTGTCCGACGATACAGCGTGACAACGAAGGTGTTGGATATTCTTTCGCTACAAGAGCCCTTTGATTTCCGTAGCTTTCCAGACCAGGAATACCTGAAACATACCGCCATTCCTGTTTTGACCGAGGTCCTGACACAGAAGCGACCATCCCTTTCCAAAGGAAGCACCGTCTTGGGAAGTTGCAAGATTTTCTATGAACGTTTGCTCGTTCCCCAAAAATCTGAAACTGGTCGAAGCGAATGGTGCATCGTCTTCTCCAGGATCGACCTCCTGTTACCAGAAGTCTCTGGGTTTAAAACGGACGGTATCGACCTCAGCATTCTCCAGCTGCTGACAGAGGGTGCGGCGCAAAAAGAAATCGGGCTCAGGTTGGAACTGTCGCCTCGGACGATTGAGCATCGGATCGAGCGGCTTAAGGCGAGGATAGGGGCGAAAAATCTCCAGCACCTCGTGGCGCTGTGGATCGCGAGCAGGCTGTAAATCTATCTCGTGAGGAGCAAATGCGGCCACTTCGCAATACCCTTTAGATTCGGCCTACGACCGTAATTGGTGAAATCTGCCATGCCCTCTGCTTAGAGCAATAATTGGCTCTATCTTGACGTTCATCGGCTATGTTGGTTAGCCGTATTGGACATTTTGCGGCATATCTATTCGACATTTCGCGGGAATTCTAATAGGCATTTCGCGGATGATGCAGTAGACATTTCGCGGATGCTCTGATAGCCATTTCGCGGGAACGCTGATATCAATTTTGCGGGGAAAAATGACGCAAGGCCTTTATAATCGTCACCTGAAAACGGAACTCCTGGAGGCCATGGAAAATGCCAGAGTCGTGAACTTAATTGGTCCTCGGCAAACAGGTAAAACGACATTGGTTCGGGATATGCTGGGAACTGGCCGATTTATCACATTTGACGATGAAAGTATTCTCTCAGCGATTGAAGCTGACCCCCAGGGCCAGCTTCAATCGCTGATCGCTTCAGGAAAAGGAGGCCCCATAATTATTGACGAGGTTCAGCGCTCAAAAAAAATAGCGTTAACATTGAAGCGTATTGTCGATGAAAATCGGGACATGGGGCAATTCTTGCTTACCGGTTCATCCAACATATTTATCTCAGCGGAGATTATGGACTCTCTTGCAGGCCGTGTTCAGACTATAAAAATGCTTCCTCTGAGTGTAGCGGAAATCAAAGAAACGGGGCCATGCAACTTACTAGATTGGGCGAAAGCAAGCGGCGAAGCCGGATCACTCCCTGATTGCTCGCCGACAAGTAGGGATGAGCATATTGATCAGATCATGCGTGGCGGGTATCCAGAAATCCGACCTCTGGCTGAGCGTTCGCGTCAGCGACGGTACAGGGAATACATTGATACAATCGTAGACAGAGACGTCGCGGATGTGATGAAAATCCGCAGAACGGACTCTATGCGTAAATTAATCAATCAACTAGCTATTAGGACTGCAAACGAGCTAAATTTGGTGGAACTAGCGGAGAAGGTGCAGCTAAATCGCCAAACTGCATCTGAATACCTTGATATTTTGGAACGTCTTTCACTCGTTTCGAGATTGCCCGCTTGGTCATCAGGGGAAGTCGGGAGGGATATCAGGCATCCCAAGTTGCACCTGATTGATACCGGCATTGCTGCGGCGCTTCGTGGGCTAACAGCAAGCGATTTTAATCTCGGAAAGGATCAAACGCCTCTTGGCGCGTTGTTCGAAACCTACGTCTATACGGAATTACTAAAATCTCTGCCGCTTCAACGAGACGAATGGAGGCTTTTCCACTGGCGTGATCGCGAAGGGAGGGAAATTGATATTGTTGCCGAGAATGGGAACATGCTGGTGGGCTTTGAAATGAAGGCCTCTTCAACGGTTTCGTCGAGCGATTTCAAGAATTTTCACGCTTTTAAAGGAGGCGCGGGAAAAAAATGGGACTTCCTTGGGCTTGTGATTTACATGGGCGAGCGGCCTTTAGTTTTCGGCGATAGACTTTTTGCGCTACCAATATCTATCTTTTCATCCTTTCCCATATGAACCAATGTCAGCAACAAGGGGCCGTCGGTTGCAGCAGGGAACCGATAGCGAGGCATGTCTTCGCATGCCCGTCGCTGATCCGCAGATAGATAAACGGCGCAGTGCCATATCATCTTATTTACATTCAGAGGCGGTCGTCAGCTTTCGGCCAGCTTGGTATCGGCGACTACTGCGGGATAGATCGGAATCAATGTGAATGAACGATCCAGTATTGAAGGCAATCCAGGGCGCAATAGTCAGTATCGACCTCTCTGAACCGGCGACTGGTGCCAGGTTGGGACGGCTGAAGCTGCAGCCGAGTGTGGACATCAGGACCGCTATCTCCAACGGCAACGAGCCATTGTGGCTCCAGCGCAAGACCTCAGAAAGCTTTTGAACGTAGAGGTCAACCTGATCAGGAACGGACAACATTCAGCATGAACCTGACGTACGCAATCGGGGATATCCACGGCAGAGATGATCTCCTTCGTCCGCTCCTCGCAGCGATAAAAGAAGAAGCTACCGGTGGTACACCACGCTTCATATTCCTCGGCGATATCGTTGATCGTGGTCCAGACAGCAAAGAGTGCATGGAAATCGTCAACCAGGCGATACTGCTGCATCCAGAGTCTAAGCTCGTGCTGGGCAATCATGATGAACGCTTCTGGCACGCGATCAGCGGTATTCTGAGGCCAGACGAGCAGGCTGCTTGGCTCGAAGATTTTGGTGGCTGGCAAACCGTCGAGGCCTATTGTGGCGGTCACCGGCCATCAGTCCCTGAGTTTACCGTCCATTTTCAAGAATTTTACGATCATCACCTCGAAATGCTACAATCGGCGGTCGACAAAGTGGAGACCACCAACTTCTGCTTCGTGCATGCCGGTGTTCGACCTGGCATCAAATTTGCGGATCAAAATCCCCACGATCTCCGATGGATCAGGGATGGTTTCATCGAATTCAGCGGCGAGTTTGAGAAGACTGTCGTCCACGGTCACACAATCACCGATAGTGAACTTCCTGAGTTGCACGGGAACCGGATAGCAATAGACACCGGCTCCTACCGCACTGGTCGTATTTCTTCAGCTGTGTTCGTTGACGACGAACTCACAGGCTTCATCTGCGCCGAGAAGATAAACGGCACCCCAGTCATTCGGCGCTTTGACCGAAAGATGGAAACACAACACCACGAAGGTTCCAAGGTGACCGCCGTCTAAGGCTATGTCGCCCCGCTCGCTCACGAGGCTTTCGCGTCATCCGTCCAAAATCTCGCACTGAAATTATTCAGGTATCCGCTTTGATCAGGCACAGCCGTGAATGCTTCTGGAATCTGGTTTCCGTCGCCACCGCTCTCGAAATAGTCCCTCAGCGTGTAAAGGGCAGTTCTCATCAGATGCTGCCAGGTCGATGCCAGTTCATTCTGACGAATTTCCTCCTGCTTCGCCCTGCTCGGCTTTCGCTTGGGCTGTGGCTGCAGATAAGACGGTCGAGGAACGACCTTGTGGTGAAACGTGATGCTGCCAAAGTTCCAGTCGTCTTCGACCGCTTTCCGCCAGCGGTAAGAAATGGTCACTGACAGGTTGTTTGTGAAATGGTGCGGCCAGTGGACTCCGTCGTCGACGTACCAATACGGACGCTGACGTTCCTCTGTTTCCATCCGATGTTTCATTCGGCTGAAGGCAAAGGATAGATCGGAGCCCATACGCCTTGCGTAACTGTGGGTCTCGTCCCTCTTTTTTGCAGACTTCGCATCCCTGTAGGCGTTCAGTGCCTTCTCGAAATAGTGCAGCTTGCTCGCGACGTATTCACCGCAGTCGCGTAGCCTGAGCCGGTAGATGTCTCCAACTCTTTCTGAACGAATAGCTTCATCAATCAGTTTGGATAGCTCACGTTCATCGACGCCCTTGATCGCCTCGATTTCTCGTTGCTCCAAGTTAATTTCACCCATCGGCCACATCTCCTGCAATCGCTGCTGCGGTGGAGCTAATCACGAAAATTGAGCTTGACGCAATCATTTTCGTTCTTTATTTGTTCTCATCATGAAAAAGATCGCTCTGCACACCCTACGACTATCGCTCTGATCCGCCGCCTCTGCGGAGGCTGAGGTTATTTGCGTTTAGGGTTTTGCGTATGAGCAGTCATTTGTCGGCTCCACCGGAGCAGCCGGTGTCATCAGTGACACCATTTTTTCCCCTTCATACAGTTCGTTGCGATGGCCCTGCCGTTTTCCGCAACCAGTTAGCCCGAGACATCGGATGCCTGCTGGATGTGGATGACGATGTCATCTCTTGGACCTGTGGGACCGTCGAATTGGTTATGGACGGTGTCACTCATGTTCCAGACCTGGTTGCCGAAAGCCAAAGCGGGATCGTTCTAATCGATGCGGTCACGAAGGCCGGACCTTCAGCCATGACCACTGAAATGGCGGCGGCAGCCGGATACCAATATCGCCCGTTATCCAGACCGGAACTGCCCGCCATACGATTGCGGAACGCAAAGGATTTGCTGCGGTACGCGCGATATAGTGTGACCCTTGATGACCGTATTCGTGTCCTGGCTGCCCTGGATGAGTGCGGTACAATGACTTTGGCTGAATGCCTATCCGGCTTTCGCACGACGCAGCCCCTACCGGCTTTCGCGTCAATGGTCCTCCAGCGCTTCATCGCCATCGATCTTGATGATGCGCTTATCGGACCCGAATCCACCGTTCGCCGCTTTCGTGGCTAACCACTGGAAATTCGTATTGCGACACCGTCGCCGGAAACAATCCAATGTCGTTTATCAAAAAGAACATCAGTGTCACAAAATCAGTTCGGGACTACGCCCTGTTCTGCACATTCAAGCATGCACTGCGTCGTCATCCTGTCTTCGCATCGGGTCGTGCGGGGCTGGTGTTACTGAATGTGCCCGAGGGATACTCGCCGAAAGACTATGGCAACGCGGTAGTGGCCGAACTCTACCCGGATGATAATTTTCGCCGGGCTGACGCTGGTTTCATGTACATCGGCGTCAAAGACAAGCCCGACAAGGCGAAGGGTGACTATGAGGATGACTGCCAAAACAAAAAAAGGGCAGTTATTATCGTCGAACATGGCGCGTCTGTACCGCAAGAAGTAATTCTGGGTGCGGACGTCATTGTAGACATACTGCCGATCAATTTTCGCGACGTTCGGGCAGCGTGCCACGTCGTGCTGGGTATGAAACTCAGCGAGGAAGAGGCCAAACGCATCCTGGAATTCCCGCTCGACCAAGTTTGGGCAGCACTGCGACGCGGACGTCTGGTTTCCGAGGTGATGCGCCGCCTGTCCGAAGTTGTTGTCCAGCAGGACTTACCTGCACCGAAGAAGCCCGAAAGAGCAGTCCCCCCATTGTCAGAGATGCACGGCTACGGAGATGCCAAAGAATGGGGCATCAGCCTGGCAAGGGACATCAGCGATTGGCGAAATGGCCATATCGCGTGGGATGATATCGACAAAGGCGTCGTCCTGAGCGGGCCTCCGGGCGTCGGCAAGTCCATTTACGCGAAAGCTGTGGCAAAGGAATGTGAGGTTTCCTTGATCGCTACCTCCTTGGGCCAATGGCAGTCCCGAGGGCATTTGGGTGACCTTTTGCGGGCTATGCGTGCAGACTTTGCTGCCGCCAAAGCCGCCGCGCCAGCCATTCTGTTCATCGATGAAATTGACTCCATCGGAAATCGGGAAAAATTCACGCATGACCATAAGGATTATAGTGTTCAGGTGGTCAATGCCTTCCTGGAGTGCTTGGATGGCTTAGACTCTCGCGAGGGCGTCGTTGTCGTCGGTGCGACCAACAACATCACGAGAATTGACCCCGCAGTCCTGCGCGCAGGCCGTTTAGATCAGCACATCGAGATACCTTTGCCAGATGGGGCATCGCGTGTGGCAATCCTGAGCCAGCATATCGACGGCATCATAACGATTGAAGGGCTCCAACCATTGCGTGCTGCGACGATTGGAATGACCGGTGCCGACCTGGCCAAAGTCGCTCGGGACGCTCGACGCTTGGCGCGACGCGAAAAAAGAGCGCTGACTGTTGACGATTTACGGGCCGCATTGCCCGAAGTCATCAAGATCGAAGGTGACTATCGTCGCTCCATCGCTGTGCATGAAGCAGGGCACACCGTAGTCGGAAACGAGTTGAAACACGGAGCTTATCTGGGCAATCAGATTGTAGACCAGGTGGTCATGAATGGCGCAGATCAGAAAGGTGGAGCAGCCTACTTTGATGTGCCCACAGTGTCTCGACGTGACCGTGACTATTACCTCAGTCAGATCGCCATCATGCTCGCTGGACTGGCTGCCGAAGACGTTGTTTTGGGAAGCACAGGAGACGGTGCTGGCGCAGGCCCGAACTCTGATTTGGCACTCGCCACCAGGCTGGCCACACTTCTGGAAACGAAATTCGGCATGGGCGCGAGTTTCCGCCATAGCTCGGCAACCAGTGACGCCGAACTGGAAAAACTCCGCGTTAATGACCGGGAACTGGCGTTCCGTGTCGACTGCAAACTGGCCGCTCAATTCATTCGCGCCAAGGAAATCTTGGAAGGCAACCGGCCGCTGTTGGACGCTGTAGCTGATGCATTGGTGGAAAATGGATCGATCACGCCGAAACAATACGACGAATTGGTCCAGCAGCACCAGATGCTACAGGTGGCTCGGGTTGGTGGAATAAATGCGGTTAAAACAGATGTTTACGAAGTTGAGAAGTCCTTGAGCCAGGATGACCTGAGTGGAGCGGCGTAATCGCCGCCGGTCCAAAAGTTGCTACCAGCCTAAATCCGTCAACCAAAAGAGAACGATCTATGAAAGGAGGCCTTAGCCAAAATTAAGAAATGCAGATGACTCCTCGGTACCACGTCGCTTAGGCTCTCATCACGTTTGAATGGAGAACCAAACCGTGAAATCGGCAGCGCAAACACACCGAGGTCTATGGGCGTCTAGCCTGTAAGTGCGCTGAGTTCTTCTCGGCCGCTCACAGGCCGAACGTCCGCCAAAGCCAACTCTAACAGTGGAACGGTGGATATGAACGTGAAGAGTATGACATCGCCGATTTACCTGTGCTGCCTTGCGACCCTGTCGGGTTCCGAGGCAACGACTTGGCTCGTCCGCAAGCTCCTATCGCACATCGCGAACTGAATTCCGCAAACAGTCCGAAGTGTCCAAGGCTCAACCAGAAGGTTGCGCCAACGATGGAGCATGCCTTGAAGTATCCGGTGTCTCAATTTTTGCGTGGCGTAACGCCAGTCCAACCAACTGAGGTCGTGGCCCTCGGCATTACCCATGAGCTGATCCTGAAAATAGCTGACCTGCAGGCAGCCGCCAGCGCTGCCAAGAAGGGCTTGCCTGTGCCTTCCGGCAAGGGAGGTGCGCAATGAAAACTGGATTTGAACCTGGGAGCGAGCCGGTTTTCGAGCCCCCACGCCGGGTAATGCACAAAACGCTGCCAGGCATCTTTCCGAGCACGAAGGTCAAGGGCGGGTACGTGCGAACGAAATCGCCACTGATGATGGACGGACTTTACCATCTCGACACTAATCCGGATATCGTACGCATTCTGCCTTACCCGATCCGCATCGAATACCCATCCAACGTAAGCATCCGAGGAGCGCCGCCTTGAGCGGTTGAGATGAATCTGTCGTTTTGTCGCTATGGACAGGCATAAGGACAGTTTTCGGACACCGGTGAGCCGGCTTGAAATCATCGACACAAGGCGTCGGCGGCGCTTTACCGCCGAGGCCAAGTTCAAAATTCTCGAGGAAGGCTTTTCTGGCGATGGTCGCCAGGTCTCCGCGACGGCAGAGAAGCACGGGGTTTCGCGCTCACAATTGTACCGTTGGCGTCAGTTGGCGCAGTCCGGCAGCCTTTGCCGCAATCGGATCGAAGGCTTCGTGCCCGCAGTGATCACACCGGACGTGCCAGCTCCCGTTTCGGCCGCATCGGCTTCGGTAGTGGGTAGCGGTCGCATGGAGGTGCTGAGCACGAACGGTCGACGTGTCATTGTCGATCGAGAGGTCGACGTCGATGCGCTGCTGCGCATCCTGCGCGCGCTGGAGACGTTGCGATGATTCCGATCCCGACAGGCGTCCGGGTTTGGCTGGCGACGGGCTATACGGATATGCGATGTGGGTTCCCGTCGCTAGCGTTACGGGTGCAGGAAGTGCTGAAGCACGACCCGCTGGGCGGTCATCTGTTCTGCTTCAGGGGTAAACGCGGTGACCTGATCAAGGTCGTTTGGCACGATGGCCAGGGGGCCTGCCTGTTCACGAAAAAATTGGAACGAGGCAAGTTCATCTGGCCTTCTGCCGACGGTGGCGCGGTGCCGATCTCGACGGCGCAGCTTTCCTATCTGCTGTCAGGAATTGACTGGCGCGCGCCGCAGGAGACCTGGCGCCCCAGCCGGGTCTGACTGCATTCTTGCATTGAAAATGTTGAGAAATCTGATTCAATGTCGCTATGACATTGCCGCCGCTTACCCTGCCATCGGACCTTGCAAGTGCTCATGCGGCGCTGCTGGCCGAACGTGCTGCGCGACTGCAAGCTGAGGCGGAAGCGGCCAACGCAAAGGCCCGGCTATCGAGCATCGAGGCGCTAAACGCACATCTGCAATTGCTGCTTGGCAAACTTGAGCGCGAGAAGCACGGCCCGCGCCGTGAGCGCACGCAGCGGCTGATCGATCAGTTGGAATTGCAGCTCGAAGAGCTCGTGGCGTCGGCCGCCGAGGATGAACTGGGCGCCCAAGAGGCCGCGGCCAAAACGCAGTCCGTACGCGCCTTTGCCCGCAAGCGTCCGGTGCGCAAGCCGTGGCCTGAAGACGTCGAGCGCGAACGCATCGTTGTCGAAGCGCCGACGGCATGCGCCTGCTGTGGCGGCTCGCGGCTGTCGAAGCTGGGCGAGGATGTGACTGAAACGTTGGAGGAGATCCCACGCCGCTTCAAGGTTATCGAGACGGTGCGCGAGAAGTTTACCTGCCGCGATTGCGAGGCGATCAGTCAGGCTCCCGCACCGTTCCATGCCACTCCGCGCGGCTTTATCGGTCCTCAGTTGCTGGCGACGATCGTCTTCGACAAGTTCGGGCAGCACATCCCGCTGAACCGCCAGAGCACGCGGTTCAAATGTGAGGGTATCGATCTGTCGACCCAGACCCTGGCCGATCAGGTCGGTCACGCTACCTTCGCCCTCAAGCCGATATTTGATCTGATCGAGGCACATGTGTTCCAGGCCGAGCGGCTTCACGGTGACGACACGACGATCCCAATCCTGGCCAAGGGCCAATGCACGACCGGGCGAATATGGGTTTACGTGCGCGACGATCAGCCATTCGCCGGCCCTGCGCCGCCGGCGGCGGTCTTCTACGCCTCCTGCAATCGGCGCGGCGAGCACCCGCAAAGGCATCTGGCCGACTTCAGCGGCATTCTTCAGGCGGATTGCTACAACGGCTTCAATCCGCTGTTCGATCTGACGAAGAGGCAGATGCCGGCAACGCCCGCGTTCTGCTTCGCCCATGCGCGGCGGAAGTTCTTCGAACTGGCCGATGTCGCTCGCAATGCTCGGCGCGGCAAAGGTACCAAGCCGATCTCGCCGGTAGCCCTCGAGGCGGTGAAGCGCATCGATGCTCTGTTTGCCATCGAGCGCGACATCAACGGTCTGAGCGCGGCCGAGCGGCTTGCGGTCCGGCAGGAGAAGAGCAAGCCGCTACTTGGCGATATGGAGGAATGGTTACGCACCGAGCGGGCCAGCCTATCACGCTCATCGCCGGCGGCCGGACCGATCGACTATATGCTGTCGCGCTGGGCTGACTTTGCCCGCTATGCCGACGACGGCAGGATCTGCATGACGAACAATTGCGCGGAAAGAGCGTTGCGCGGCGTGGCTTGCGGAAGAAAGGCTTGGCTCTTCGCCGGTTCCGACCGCGGCGCAGATCGCGCTGCCATCATGCTCACCCTGATCATGACCGCACGGCTGAACGACGTAGACCCGAAGGCTTGGCTCGCCGATGTCCTTGCTCGCATCGCCGACCTGCCGGCCTCGCGTTTGCCGGAACTGCTTCCCTGGGAGTGGAAGCGGATACGCCAGGGCAAAAACTCCGCCCTCATGCTGGCAGCTTGACGATGGCCTCTTCTCTCGTCCGTCTGAAGGTCACCCTTGATCATGTCGAACCGACCGTGATGCGGCGCATTGTCGTGCCGTGGCGCATCCGGCTCAGCCGGCTGCATGAGGTATTGCAGGCTGCGATGGGGTGGACCAACACCCACCTCTACGAATTCCAGATCCGTGACGTTGGCTTTGGTTTGCCCGACCAGGAATGGGGGGATGGTCCACTCGATGCCCGCAAGATCTCGCTCCTGTCGGCAATCCAGGACACCGGTGCGAAATCCTTCAAATACCACTATGACTTCGGCGACGGCTGGACGCACAGCATCAAGATCGAGCGCACGTTCCCTGTCGTCGCGCTTGCAGATCCAATGCTGATCGAGGCAACGGGGCGCTGCCCGCCTGAAGACGTTGGCGGTCCGTGGGGATACCAGGAGTTCCGCGAGGCGCTCGCCGACCCCGCTCATGAACGGCACGCCGAACTTGTCGAATGGTCGGGCGCCAAAGACTTCGACCCAAACAATGCAGCCTTCGCTGATCTCAACAGAGCCGTGGAAAACCTGGCTGCGAAATGGGCGCGTCGATCACGCCGGAAAGCCTAACCGCAGCAACCTCATCACTATAGCCCGATTTGCCTAACTCGCGCGTGCTCATGCCGCGTGGCTGCTCGGATGCTTACCATCCAACCAGGATCAGGATGTCTTCTGCATGCGTGACCATACCTTTCAGATGGGTGTGGAACTGCGCAACGGAGAACGCATCTACATCGACTACGAGCCGTTCAATATCCAATTGGAACGACCGTGGATCGCGGATCGCACCGCAAATCTGGTGCACGTGACGCGCAACGAGCTGGGTGCAAGCTATGTCTTGCTCGACGAGCGAACGATCTACATTCAGCCGCGCTTTTCCAACCTGAAAATGATGTGGGCACATCTGCATGTTTCCGACGATGAGGCGCTCATGGCTGTTCGTCGGGCCGTTCAAATCGTTGACCTGCCAACGACCATCTCTGCGGTCCGTCGGCAGGTCAAAGTGTCTGGCATCAAATTCGAGGTCCTGGACTCTCTCGGTCACGTTGTGAGCCAGCGCCCACTCGACGAGGTGGATCGTGTGTTCACCGCCATCATGCAGATGATCAGCAAGGGCGAAATCGACATCGATTATTCAAAGCCTTTCAACGATGCATCCCTGTTGTTTGAACGTCGTTAGGAGCGCCACATGTCGATCCGTGAACATCCTGGTGCATTCCTGAATCCAGAATCCCTGCCGGTCATCATGACCGCAGACGAACTCGACTTGCCGTTGCCTGAGAACGGCAAGTTTCAGCAAAAATATGATGTGGCGGCAGGTACCCGATATAACATCTGGTCGAGAGACCGGATGCGCATCGGATACTACATGGTGCAGTCCTGCTTGAAAGATGACCGTTTTGGCGTCGTGATCACGATGAACAACATCGTCACCCAGAGCACCGTGCATCTGACTACGTCGCAGCTCGTCTTTTTGGAAACCCATCGGCGGCTGCGGCAGGAAAACGGCAAAAGGCTGAACAAAAATGCACCGGGTGCTGCCTTCCGTTACACCGATGCCCAGCTGACAAAGGGCAAATTCTACCTGAGCTACGTAGATGCTATCTTGCGCGCAGCAGAGCGTGAAGGGGTTGAGCCAAAACGAGGTCTCATCGAACGTGTCTCGAAAGCTCATGCATTGGAGCGGGGAGAAGCACGACCACCGTGCTACAATACGCTCAGGGAAAAAGTCGAACAATACTTACACGAGTCGTCCGACATTGTTGGTAAGTTGGCTCCTGGCATAAGCTCTGGAAATCGGCGCGACCATTTTGGCATGCACGTCGAGAACCTGATGGCCGATGCGGTCGAAAAGGCGTGTCGTCTCGACAAGGGCGACTGGCGGGACGTCAAGAAATTCTTTCTGGCATCGTTGCATGAGCGCCCAAACCGCCACCTGCTGGAGAAGCTGTGCAACGAGAAAGGCGTGCTGATCGAACCAAGCGATCACACTCTTCAGCGCCGCTTGGGTGCCATCGATAAGTTTCAGAAGGCGCTGTGGCGACGCGGTGTGGACTACGCTCGCAAGAAGTTCAACATCTATATCACGCAGGCACTGCCCGATCATCCACTCGACATTGTGGACGTCGATTTTACGCCCATCGACATCATCGTGGTCGATGATGAGCGACCGATTATTTATGGGCGTCCCCATCTCATCGCTTTTCGCGACCGAAAGACCGGCTCGTTCCTTGGGTATTCCGTCAGCTTTAAGGGTGCTTCGTTCGAGCATTTCCTGGAAGGTCTGGTGCACGCCATCAGCCCGAAGGATATGTCGCAGTATCCCGGCTTAGAATGGAAGCAGTACGGTACCTTCCGAAGGCTTGGCGTCGATAATGACATGGCGCTGATCAACGACCATGTGCGTGAATCGTTGGCGCAATTGGGAATCCAGCTGATCGAGTACCGACCAGGTCATCCGTGGGAAAAAGGCGCTGTCGAGCGGCTGTTTCAGACCATGAACCAGGACATCATCCACAATCTGCCCAGATCGACCAAAGGGAGTCCGAAAGAACGTGACTCGTTCGCTGACAAGAATGCCGACCTCCCCATGCTCACGCTGTCCGAGCTGAACGATTTCATCATCCGGTACATCTGCAGCGACTATCATGTGAACCCGCATAAGGGTCTTGGAATGCTCAGAACCCTGGACGGGATTCCGAACCAGCTCTGGGATGACGGAATTCGCCATTCCCACGCAAGGCGTCCTATCGATCCTGATGTGATTACCCGAATGATCGGTAACACAAAGGACGTGAGCGTCCGCGACGGCTGTGTGTGGTGGGATAATCTTATCTACTGCCATCCCGACCTGATTGTCGTTCAAGCTGACGCACAAAACAGGACGGCGGTGCCTGGAGTTCAGTCCACCAAGTACAAGGCTTGGCGAAACCCTAGCAATCTGGACCACATTTTCCTGCTCAACCACCACACTGGGCAGATCATAGAGGTGCCGGTGCAGGAGGCTGACGCTTGGTACGCGAAGGGGCTGCGGCTCTACCAGCATCAGAAGGTTATGGACTATCTGAAAGAGCAGAAACGCGACGCTCGCGATTTTAGAAGCGCCTACAACGACTTCACCAACAGGCTGGAAGAGATCAACAAGATCAGAGTGAACTGGCGGTCTAGTAAGCAACTGGCAAAATTCCACGCAAGGGCCACCAACAAGTATCGGCGTACGCGCGTTGTCGAAATCGATCACAACGCCCCTTCGGGTTCGGTGCCAATGAGCCTTTCTGCTGTTGCGACCCATATTCCGGCCGCAAAGCCGGTCTCACCAGCTCCGCGTCCCATGACGTCTCCCGCTCCCGACGTAGTGCCAGCGCGCCAGGAGGACGGGCGCAAATACTCGTTCGACCTGAGCCAGGACGACGACGACATCTCCAATTTGTTCAAGCGTAAGGATGATAAAGCATGATTTATCCGGATTTCCACACTACCGCGTTCGAGACCGACGAAGATCGACGGGCGGCTGCAACTCTGCCTGCGGCCACCCGGCAGGCGATGATCAAGAACGTGCTCTATCCGTATGAGAAATTCGTCGAAATCAGCGACAAGATCATGAAGTTTCATCTTCCCGTAGATGGCGGGGAGCCGGATACGGGATGGATCGCAGGGCTGCTGGGTGAATACCGGTCAGGCAAAACGTTCATCCTGCAGCACTTTGCGCGGCAATTTCCGCCTCGTTTGACCGACAATGGCTTCGAGCACGACGTCGTCTACGTCCAGGCCCGTCAAGACTGGGATTCCCTGGAACTCGGGAAACAGATTTATATGATGACCGGCGTTCCTGCCGTTCCCCGGCTCACCATTGCATCGATGAACTCGAAAGCTGCGAGGCGTCTGATCGAATGCAAGACGAAGCTGCTGATCATTGACGACGCACATTGCCTGTTTGGGGCGGCTGGCAAGCGACGAGCAGTGTATGCCTCACTCATCAAATATCTGGTCGATCAGGCAAACGCCTGCAACGTGCTGTTGGCTGGTCCTGCTAGCATCGAGGGTCCGATGGAAGCCGATCTTCAGATGAAGGGACGCGGTGGATTTCCGCGATACCGCGTGGAGGGCTTCGACCCCAAAACACCCGAGGGGCGTAACAAGTTTCGCATCTTTCTGCATGGTGTGGATCAGCGTCTGCCATTCCGGCAGCTGTCCGACCTTGCCGCTAAACGTTATCTGCCGGACCTCCTGGAGATGACTGACGGCTCATTGGGATTGGCGATGAATATCGTCGTTGCAGCGGGATATGAGGCCATCAACGACGATTCTGCTTGCATCATGCCCCATCACCTCCGTTCTGCGGCCGAAGATCGGTTGCCGAGTGGGAAGACTTTCCAGCCATTTGCGGAGGTCCAGGCCCAATGACGATTGCCTTCGATTTGCGAACCGCACCATTCAGCAGGTGGGATGTCATCAATCAGGTGGCGGAACCTGCTCACGGATACTATGCGCGTTTGGTTTCAGCGGAAGGGCATACGAGCGTGACGTCGTACAGCGATTGGATCGATGTGCGGGCTCGCAATATTAGCCCTGAGCACCTGTTGGACGTTATCGAGAAACTTCCTCTGTCGGCTGACCGTTTGAGCAGGTTACGTCGTGCGACACCAAGGCGTCACGGTGCAAAAGTGATGCTGTGTGATGAGGTATTTCGTTACAGCGATTTTTCCTACACCAGGCGTCGCTGGTGTCCCGGTTGTCTTCACGAGCGGCCTTTTCATCGGATATGGTGGGATATCCAAGCGATCAGACGATGTCCTTTCCACGGGACGGCCTTGGTCGACACGTGCGCCGATGGCAAAACGCTGCATTGGTGGTGGCCAAATTTCGATATCTCACCCGATGGCGAGGTTCTCGGTCGCCCTATGGCTCTGCATGCTTCGGGCGCAACGCTGGAAACCTACCTCCTTGGTCGCCTGGGCTTTGCCGACAGGCTGATTGCACCGCTTATTGATACCTGCGACGCCGGTACAGTCATCGAGGTCTGCGATATCATCGGGAGGTTGCTCTGCAATCCTTGGTCGTCTGAGCTGCCCGAAATGCAGTTAGATGCGACGGAAGTTGGCTTCCAAGCTTTGAGCGGTGACGGCCCTCATCTGGTGGAAACACTGCGAGCCTGGATTCGTGCGCGAGTGCCAGATGCCATGAAGACACGTGGGTGGACCATTGTGTTTGAATGGGTCAGAATTCAGCAAAATGCCTTGGAGGACAGAAAGATCGCCGGGGTCATAAAGACCGCAATTCGTAAGGCTCTCGCGCTCGAAGCTCGTGGAGCCGTGGACCCGATCCCATCCGATGATTTCTTGAAGGAAGAGATCGGGTTGACGGAGTTGGCTGCCAGGATCGGAGTCAACCGGAAAGGTCTGCCTGCCGTGGCTGATGCACTTGGGCTTATGCCAGAGCGGGAATGGTACCGCGCCCCGGTCAAATTCGATCCTGTAGAGGCTGACACCATCGAACATCATGTTCGTCGAATGATGACCCGTGTCGAGGCAGCTACGGCTTTGGGTATGGCTTCACAGGACATTCAGCCACTCGTTGATGCAGGCTTTCTCCGGTCGTTCGGCAATGTTATCGGAGACGGACCGGTCGGCCACCGTTTCCTGGTCCGCGACATTCAGAAGCTCTTGGACTTCACAGGTCGTTTGCCGCAAATGAGGCATGCAAAATCGCGCTCACTGACTACCTTCGCACGGAACGAGGGATTGCGAATGGGCGATGCCGCAGTGAAAGTGATAAGCGGCAAATTAGACTGCATTCGAGGCGACAATGGGAAGGCAGGCTTCCGGGCCCTGCGTGTGATATTGGCCGCCACTTCCAAGCCCTCAACGACTTAATCCCGGTGCCAATGGTCGAGGTTGTGGATACCTCGGTAGAAATCGAACTACCGCTACAACTTCTATGGACAACTGGCGCAGAAGATGGAACAATGTTGCTAATTTGTTCCAGAGAGCCATACTTGCCCAACTCCGTGAAAAAAGCTCAATCCAAGTCGATTGCCACTAAGGAAGCCCGCGCTTCGATTCCCACCAAAGTGCAAAACTTCCTTTGGGCAAGGTCAGGGGGGGCGTTGCGAATACCGTGGGTGCAACGATCTGCTGATTGGCGATTTGGTGTCCAATACTCCAAATGCCAATAAGGGCTACCACGCGCACATTATCGCCGACAGCCCTGGCGGCCCAAGGGGGCACGAAACGCTTTCAAAGAAGCTCGCAAGCGATCCGGATAACATCATGCTCCTTTGCGACGTCCACCATCGGGTGATCGACAGGGAAAAGAAGGCCGAGCATCCCGCTGAACTTCTCCGGGAGATGAAGCGTGAACATGAAGATCGTATTGAAGCAGTAACAGCAATTGCCCGACATCGGGGGACGCACGCCCTACGGTATACTGCTAAAATAGCAACCAACGAGGCTCTCGTTACCGCGTCCGATTTGCAAATCGCCATCGTGGAAGAAGGCCGTTTCCCTGTTCGTGGGGGGAACATTGATCTTGAACTAATCGGGCTGGATTACAGCGAAGACGAGCCAGAATACTGGGCCATTCATCTTAGAAACCTCCGAAGTGGCTTTAAAGAAAAGGTCAGTGGTCGGACAGAACGCGGCGAGCTACAACACCTCACCGTCGCTGCTTTGGCTCCGATACCTTTACTTATCGAGCTTGGCCGCCTTCTGTCCGACATCCGTGCCGTAGATGTCAGGCAACTACTGAGAAATCCAAAGGGCTTGAAGTGGGACAACAATTCACCGCCTTTAACTTTCGATGTCTGTCCAGCTGTTCCTTCCAGGGCGAACATTGTGGCATTGAAGGTCGAGATCAGCTCAGACATCGCAGATGAACGCGTCATACGCATTCTAGGCGATGCTGTTCCAATATGGTCAATAAGATCGTCATTTCGGGGAAACGATGTTCTGCGCCGATCTGATGATCTTGTCGCGTTCGCCCGTGATTTTCGATCCACGTTGGACCAAATCCGACATGCTCACGGTCCCGATGTAGAGGTGCACCTTTTCCCTTCCGTTCCAGCGTCAACGGCTGTCGAAATCGGCCGAGGATGGCAGCCGAAGGCTCATCCCACTCTTCGCGTCTACGATGAGAATCGCCGATTGGGCGGATTTCACTTAGTCCACAGCCTGGATCATACTCAAGCGTGAGATTGCGATTGCATGAAGCACATAGATCAATTCGCTAATTTCCTTAGAGATGAAGTTAATCTCAACAAGACGAGAATTGAGAATCTTGAAAGTAAAGCCGCCGCAATCGAGAATTTTGTCTTGGAGAACTGGAAGGTTCCGGTCGGGGAGTTTGAAAAGCAAGGCTCATGGGCACATCGGACAATTATCAAGCCGCCTGGCAACAAGGGGTTTGACGCTGATCTATTAACCTTTGTTGCTCCCTATGAAAGTTTCGAGCCCACCGAATACATCGATTCATTGTAAGCTATTTTCAAGGCGTCCGGGGTTTATGAGTCGAAGGTTTCTCGTAAGACTAGGTGTGTGACCATTGAGTACGCCAACGACTTCACTTTGGATGTCGTGCCCTGCGTGCAAAAGGCGGGCGGGTACTTCGGACAAGACATCTGTAATCGCAGAGACAACGTATTCGAACCGACCGATGGCAAGGGTTTTGCCAACTGGTGGCATACTCGCTGTTCCTATGCGAACGGCGATAGCTTGCAGGAGGCCACGCGCTTGTTGAAATACATGCGCGATATCAAACTGAATTTCTCTGTGAAGTCAGTTCTGTTGACGACCTTGATAGGCCAGCAAGTCAGCGCTCTCGACCGGGCACTTGATGTCCTCTGTGATGTTCCAACTACGCTTAAGGTCAGAATCGGTAGGCTTGACGACTATTTGCAAAAGCAGACGACGATGCCCACGATTGCAAATCCTGTCTTGCCTGACGAATTTTTGACGCGGAACTGGGACGAAGAGAAATATCAAAACTTCCGGAACAAGATTAACAAATATCGAGGCTGGATTGATGACGCTTACGCCGAACCTGATGAGAAAGAGTCCCTCTTAAAGTGGCGCGACATATTCGGCGACACGTTTGGCGCAGACATCGTTGTCGAGGAGGCGAGACAGGTTAGTGCTCGCTATATGAGCAATATATCTACACGAATCGTCGGAAACGCGTTTCAAGTTGGACGCGCGCTTGCCACTGATCTCCTACGGACCATACCGTCAAACGTACCTTGGATGAGGAGAGCCCGTTGGCCAATGGTACGGGCGTCGACAGTTCTAATACGTGCTGGACTTTACAACAGCCGCAATGGGCCAAGGGACAGCAATCTTGAGAGCGGGCAAGTCGTCCATCGATCTAAGGAAATTCTGTTCGAGGCAGTAAACTCCATGGGTCTCCCGTTCCCGTCGAGCGATTTCAAGGTCATGTGGCGGGTGGTCAATACCGACCCGGATGGGGTTCGTTCCGCCAGCGAGCTTCGCGGTGGCTTTTACAAGTCCGACGCTGGTGATGGAAAGCACTGGGAGACGACCCAATACCGTGGTGTTCATTGGGTGGAAGCATTCCTAATCCGAAAGCGAGATGGAGTATGCTGCGGCCAAAGCGGGCGGTTTTTCGTCGTCATAGAGTAGGAATATTCGTTTTGAAGTTAGTTGAAGCGGAAGTCGATATTGATAGGGCAGCGGAAATAGTTCGAATTTCGGTCGACGAGATCGAAAAACTTATCAATGAAGGTGTGATCATTTGCGATAAGGGAAGCAGATCGCCCCTAAAATTTTCGGAAGTTTGCACACTACTGGCGGTGACGAGTTTTCGGCGAGCCAATCATTCTTCGAATACTTCATCAGCTGATGATGCTGCCGCGATAAGCAGGCTGCCCATGATGGCATTTGCTTCGCATCTCGCAGAAGCCCGGTACGGAACGCAAGGCCTTCTGGTGCGAACTACGCACCCCTCACACGTTCCAGAGCGATACGTAATCATGAGTGAAAGCAATGTTTGTCGTGTGGGCACGCTTGAACACTATGAACGGATACGCTCAGAGGCGGCGGACGAGCAACACGCATCAATTTTCGTTTTCGACACCAAAGCCGCCGCTGAGTATGTGATCAATACAATGAGGATGTGCCCCTTCAGATGGGTTGAATAAAGGGGCCATCGCCTCCTTGCAGGTGTTCGGTGGACTCACAAAAAGACCGGCGATCTGTTGGGGATTCCGGTCAACTGTGAACCAGCTGACCCAAGCAAGTCATTGTCGCTGTGGAACACTGCTTCCGTATGCATCGGTCACCAACTGAAAGATCATGATGGACCCGATCCTCTCTCTAGCTCATTCAATTCAAACGTCTCCTGGCGTGTACGCAGTCCTACTTGGTTCCGGTATCTCTCGAAGTGCGGGAATTCCGACTGGGTGGGAGGTCACCCTTGACCTGGTCGAACGCATTGCTGCTCTGTCAGCCGAAGACACCCTGGGTGATCCGGCACGTTGGTATCAGGATAAATTTGGGAAAGAGCCCGGCTATTCAGAACTGCTGGACGTGCTTGCGAAGACGCCAGCGGAGCGTCGCGCAATTTTGCATGAGTTCTTTGAGCCTACGGACGAAGAACGCGATGATGGCATCAAGATGCCAACAGCAGCACATCGCGCCATTGCTGAGCTGGCGCGCGATGGCTTCATCAAGGTGATCGTCACCACAAATTTTGACCGCCTAATGGAAGTTGCGCTTACGGATGTCGGTATCGTTCCGACCGTCATATCCACGGCTGATGCGACCAAAGGCGCTGCCCCTCTAGTGCACCAGAGGTGCGTAATCGTGAAAATCCATGGTGACTACCTGGATGACCGCATTAAGAACACGGAAGACGAACTTGCATCATACGATCCGGCGATGGATGCTTATCTTGACCGAATTCTAGATGAGTTCGGATTGATCGTGTGCGGCTGGTCCGGGGAATGGGATCAGGCTCTCAGGGCAGCATTTGAACGGTGTTCGTCTCGTCGCTACGCCACTTTTTGGGCAACTCGCGGGAAACTTGGCGCACGAGCTGAGAAGCTGCTCACCCTACGAAGTGGTCATCTGATCGAGATCGATGGTGCGGACAAATTTTTCGTACAGCTACAGGAAATGGTCGAAGGCCTGAAGGAATCCAAAGCGGCTCACCCTCTTTCCATTAATGCTCAGGTTTCAGCCATCAAAAAATTCGTCGCATCTCCCCAATACCGGGTCCGGTTTCACGATCTCCTAATTGACGAAGCAAATCGTGTAAGAGCGTTTCTGGACTCCGCTTACACTGCTGGAGCGAGGCCGGTCGACACGGCGGCTATCAAGGCGCGTTTCGAAGCATATGACGCCTCTACGGATGGGCTACAACATATGTTGTTTGCGGCAGCTCAGTGGGCTGAAGCCTACAATTTTGAATCTATCCGGCAATCCATCACCAAACTGGTTCCGTCCAATCGACGCGACGGTGTGGTTCTATGGCTGGAAATGAACAAATACCCTGGCGCGGTTTGCTTCTACGCTGCATCCTATGGGGCGATGGCGAGAGGCAACTGGCCACTTTTCAAGTACCTCGTTGAGGGACGATTGACGCACAGAGGCAACGAGGAAAGTGTACTTGAGCATCTAGGAGCGATTGCTGTCGTGGATTCTGACACAGCGAATGCCCTACATTCACAAAAGCGCTATACGCCCATTAGCGACCACTTTATGAGTCTCTTCGGCAAGCTTTCCAAAGCAGAGGATATCGAGCGGGATTTCGAGCGCTTGGAGGTTCTTTTAGCCCTCCATTATATTGAGGCATCCAAAACAGGTGGTCGCTACACTTTGCGTGGTCGCTTCGTCTGGAACCATTCCGGCCAGTCCATTCAGAATGTTCTACAGGAGATAGAAAGAGACGGAGATGAGTGGCCCCCGCTCAAAGCTGGCTTGTTCGGAGGCACGAAGGCCAGTGCCGTCTCGTTGATCGAAAATCTCGTTGAGAACGTGAAGAAGATGGCCAATCACTATTGGTGACTGGCCTCGTGTCCAAGAATGCTCCCTGGCATCATACACAGGGTATTGCATGTGTAAGTTGTGGCGCAATGCCTCTTAAATTGTTGCTCAAACGTATGTGGCGACGGCCCCCTGTTTGCTCAGGGGTACGAGGCGACGTGCTCAACTGTTTGTGGCGACGGCTCCTGAAAGTGCAATGAAAACAGGGGAGGGGTGTTCAAACGTATGTGGCGAGCGGCATTCTGCCTTGGCGGTTACATAGGCCTCTTCATCGATTTCAATGACCGTGGGGCACGTACGCCGGATGGCCGATCTCAAAAGCGCTGGCAGCTCGCCAGGACTTCTCAGGCGCTCGGCCTTACAGCCGAAGCCGCGGGCGATGGCCAGGAAATCCGGCGTATAGATGTCGACGCCGATCGGCGCGATGCCGCGTGCTTCCATGTAGGTCTTGATCTCGCCGTAGCCGCTGTTGTTCCACAGCAGCACGATGAGCGGCAGGGCGGCCTCGCGGGCGGCGGCGAGTTCGGGCAGGGTAAACTGGATGCCGCCGTCGCCGGCAAGGCAGACGGTTGGCCGGCCGGTGCCGATCAGCGCTCCCGCGGCGGCGGGCAGTGCATAGCCGAGCGTGCCGTAGCCGGTTGCCGAGCAGAACCACGACCGCGGCCTGTTCGCGGCAAAGTCGATGCAGCCGGCATAGACGGGCTGCGCGGAGTCGCCGACAATAATGACGTCGGGCAGGGCTTCGCGTACGATCTCCATGAGATCGACGCCGGCGCGCAGAACCGGATTGAGCATTTCTCGAACAGCCTCTCTGGCGGCCCTTGCACGTGCAGCCCCGTCGTTCGCCGCGCGCGGCGGGATCCTCGCGGTCAGCGCGTCGAGCGCAAGGGCGCAGTCGGCTACCAGCGCGATATCGGCCGGCCGGCCGCGCATGGCCTGCTCGGGATCGATGTCGATGCGGATCAGTTTCCCGGTGATGCGCGCGCCGCCCGTCTCATAGAAATCGTAGTCGGTCGGCCCAAACTCGGTGCCCGCCGCAATCACCAGGTCGGCCGCCTCGATGAGGTTGGCCGTCGCCGCCATGGCGGGGCTGCACGAAACGCCAAGGGGATGGCCCGGTGGCAGAACGCCGCGGCCATTGACGGTCATGATCACCGGGGCGTCGAGCGTTTCGGCCAGCCGGAGCAAGGGGGACGCGGCATCGGCGGCACCGCCGCCGGCCAGGATGACCGGGCGCACGGCCTGCGAACACAGGGCGGCGGCGGCCGTTATTGCCTGCGCTTCCGGCGCGGGGCGGCTGGGGGGCGGCCGCTTCTGCGGAGAGGGCAGTACGGAGGCATCCAGCGTCAGCAGATCGACAGGCAACTCGATATGCACCGGGCGCGGACGGGCCGAAGCGAAGACGGCAAAGGCGCGGGCGATGACCTGAGGCAGCTCCTCCGCCCGCAGCACGGTGTGGCTGAAGGCGGTGAACTGGCGAGCGAGCTGGCGCTGGTCGGGCAGTTCGTGCAGATGTCCTTCGCCCGACCCCATGCGGCCAGGCGGGTTGACGCTGGTGATGACCAGCATCGGCACGGAATCTCCGTAGGCCTGCGCCATGGCGGTGGCGATGTTGGTGAGGCCGGGGCCGGAAATTACGAAGCACACGCCAGGCCTGCCGGTGGCACGGGCATAGCCGTCGGCCATGAACCCGGCCCCCTGTTCGTGACGCGGGGTCACGTGGCGGATGCCGCTGCCCGGCAGCCCGCGATACATTTCAACCGTATGGACGCCGGGGATGCCGAAAACGGTATCCACCCCATATGCGGCAAGCAGTTCGACCAGATAGGTTCCGACGGTCTTCATCTCAGGCAGATCCCTTCTTCCCGGAGCGGGCAAGCGCACCGCAACCGTTCAATTGCGCGAGCACCCCTTCAAACGGCAGATCCCGGCCGAAGCCGACGAGCACGAGCAGGCTTTGTCCGTCGAAGCCCTCGGGCAGATGCGACGCCGGTTCGAAGGAGACCCGCGCGCCGACCACGTGAACGGCGAACAGTCGGCCATCGCTTGCCTGCACGAAACCCTTGGCCCGGTAGATACGGGCAGGCAGCGCAGCGAGCACCCCATGCAGGCGCTTGGCGTCGATGGGGCCGTCATGCCGCCACGTAACGCTTTCGGCCTGCTCGTGAACCGGCACGGCCGCGAAGGGCGAGCTAGCGCCGCGGGAGGGAAAACCGCCGGCGAAAAGGAGGTCGAACGGCACGCGCGCGTTCGTCGTCTCGATGGTCCGCGTGTCGGGAAAGGCCCAGCGCGCATGCCAGGCGTCAAGGATGTCGCGTGATACGAGATCGGTCTTGTTGAGGATCAGGAGATCGGCCGATCCGACCTGCGCTTCCGCAAGACCGGGCGCCGCGGCGATGGCGCCGTCGAAGCCGGCGGCATCGACCAGCACGACGATTGCATCGCCCCTCAGCCGCCCGGCAAAGCGGGCATAGCGTACCGTGTCCATGATCCGCGCGGGATCGGCGACGCCGCTTGCCTCGATGACGATATGGTCGATGTCGATGCGGGCGCTCAGCAGCTCTTCGAGCTGCTCGACGAGGCCCTGGTTCATCCCGCAGCAAACGCAGCCATTGGAGAGGCTGTAGAGGCCGCCTTCCGTTGAGGTGATGAGCGCGGCGTCGATGTTGATCGCGCCGAAATCGTTGACCATCACGGCGATCTTCAGTTCGTGGTCGCCGCCAAGAATATGGTTGACGAGCGTTGTCTTGCCCGCGCCGAGAAAGCCGCCGATCACGGTGACCGGTATTGGTCCGGCCTGCCTGGTCACCATAGTTTCGGGGCCTCGCCGTGCCAGATGGCTTCGGAAGCCGCGTCCAACCGGTCGTGCACGAGCTGCCCCTGCATGAAGGTGAGGTCCACCCTGGTGGAGTGGATGTTGCCCTGCGGCTCGATCTCGAAGAGGTTGCGGTCGAGCACGATGATGTCGGCGGACTTGCCGATCTCCAGCGTGCCGGCCTCGTGCTCGATGCCCATCGACCAGGCGCCGTTTCTGGTCATCACGTCGATGGCCTGGGTGAGGGAGATCGGCTCGCCGAACCG
Organism: Shinella sp. WSC3-e; assembly: GCF_945994535.1. NCBI lineage: Bacteria > Pseudomonadati > Pseudomonadota > Alphaproteobacteria > Hyphomicrobiales > Rhizobiaceae > Shinella > Shinella sp. WSC3-e. The sequence continues at coordinate 2,272,594 of NZ_OZ000530.1, read as the reverse complement.
GCCCTCGGTTTCCCCCCAGGGATTGGCCCGGGTCACCATGGTTTCCAGCGCGATCCAGGGGTCGAGCGGACTGACGGGCCAGTCGGTGCCGACGACGGCGACGCCGCCGGCCTCCAGCACGCCCTTGATGTTGTAGGCGCGCGACAGCCGCTCGGGACCGTAGCCGGAGCGGGCGCCGGAGACGAATTTCGAGGGATACCATGAGACCGGCGAGAATTCGGCGGTGACGTTCAACTCGCGAAAACGCTTGAGGTTGCCGCCGTGCAGGATGGTGGAGTGCGCGCATTGATGGCGCACGCCCAGGCCGCCCGGGCGCCGGCGTGCCGCCTCGACGGCGTCCAGAAACGTGTCGGAGGCCGCATCGCCCGTGCAATGGGCGATTACGCGGATGCCTTGCCGGTCCATGTCCCAGACCATGTCGGCGAGATGTTCGGGCGTCAGGTTGAGCTTGCCGCGCCAGGCGCTGTTCGCGCCGTCCCAGGGCGTCATGAGATAGGACGAGCGCGGTTCGACGGTGCCGTCGAAGTGGAATTTCACGGCATTGGCGTTGAGCCGGGCCGAGCGGTAGTAGTGACGTTCGCCGGCGAGCAGCTCCCAGCGGCGGCGCACGGGGAAAATATCGTCCTGCCAGCTGATCGCGGCCTCGACCCTGAGCGTCAGTTCGCCGGCCTGGTCGAGGGTTTGCAGCGCCTCCAGCCGGTTCTCGCAGACATGCACGTATTTGGTGGCGACCACGCCGCGCGCGGACTGGTAGCGTACGCCGTCGCGATAGGCGGCGCGCAGCACCGGGACGGGCGTCGGCGGCATCGCGGCATGAATCAGGGCGTAGGCACCGTCGATGAGCAGGCCCGTCGGTTCGTGGCTGATCGGATCGCGTTCGAGATAGCCGTTGGGAGGGTCGGGTGTCTCAGCGCCGATGCCGGCACGGCGAAGCGCCTCGCTGTTGACCATCATGGTGCCCCACATGCGGTCGAGCAGGGCGACGGGGCGATCGGGCAGCACGTTGTCCAGCCAGTCCCGGCCGGGCACGAGGCCGGCCTGCCGGAAGGTGTAGCGGACGAAATATTGCCCGTAGATCCATTCGCGGTCCGGGTGCCTGGCCGCATAGGCCAGCACGGCGTCGCGCACCTGATCGGGCGTCGGATCGACGATGCCGATGTCCAGATCCTCGGCGTAGCGCGGTGCGAGCGCCAGGTCGGGATGGGTGTGCATGTCGTAGAGACCCGGCATGGCAAACCGGCCGCCGAGGTCCTTTATCCTGGTCTGCGGCCCGATGAGGTACTCCACGTCCGCGCGCTCGCCACGCGCAACGATGCGCCCGCCCGAAACGGCCAGGGACTGGCACCACGGCAATCCGGGATCGCCGGTATAGATACGGCCATTGGTCAGGACGAGGTCGGCGTGAGCGTCGCGGGCTGCGTGGCTGGGGCGATGGTCGTAGAGAGAGCGCATGATCGTCTACCTATGGAGAGGGGCGGCATCAATAGCCGGCGGTCGGGATCCACCATTCGCGGCCGCGCACCGTTGTGACATATTCGGGCCAGCGCAGGCCGATCGGCGCCTCGTAGTCGGCAAGCGGCGGAATCCATCCGGTGCCGCCGACACCGCCGCCGGTGCGCTCCTCGAATTCCCTGCGGGCAGCGGCCCGCACCCCGGCGTTCTGCAGCAGCTCCAGCATCGAATGAGCGATGGTCTTCGATGCGCAGATCACCATCGGATCGATGGTTTCCGGAATGCCGCCCAGTGCGTTCATCACCCAGTCGGGATAGGAGAAACCGGCGGGCCCGCTCAGCATGGGACGGGCGATGTAAAGGCGCGCCGTCGGCGCGTGCCAGCACATGTCGGTATAGTCGTCCGAGGTGTAGTTGACCTGCGAGGGCGGCAGGTCCTGCCGCAGGATGCGCTCGGCCTCCTGCGGGCTGATCAGCCTCTCGCAATCGGGCAGGAAGGGGTTCGACATCGGCTCCAGGCCGACACTGGACTGGATCTCGCGGGCGATCTCCTTCGCGCGGGCGCCCCATTTCGGCGCGCCGACGGCGGCGAGTTTGCCATAGACCAGATCGGCCATCACATGGTTGGCAAGGCCGGGGCGCGATTTCGAGACCCAGATCTTTTCGACGCGGCAATGGGTCAGCCGGGCGGCAGCCTCGGCGTTGCGGTCGAGGATCAGGGTCGCCTGTTCGGCCAGCTCCACGGTCGGCACGCGGATGATGTACTGGATTTCGGAAAGCCGCGCCGGCAGGTTGTCGGCGGTCGCCTGTCCCGCCGTCAGGATCGCCTCGCTGATCGACCAGCCGCCCATATGCGGCAGCATGGAATCGCGCAGCGCCTTGGAGGCGTTGTACATGGTGAAAAGCGCATCGTTGGCGCCGGGCGCACGCACGGCGCTGTGCGCCTGCGGGATCGGCAGGCCGTCGGCCCGTTTCAGCCATGTTTCCGGCTCGTCGCAGACGAAGCGGTACACCATCGCATAGGCCGCGCCGCAATGGGTGTCCCAGTTCACCGTGTTGCACAGCGGCAGCATGTAGCAGGGGTGGAAACTGATCATCGCGTCGAGGCCGTCATAATAGCCCTTGGCGGCGTGGATCGGCTTGGAGCCGCGCACCTTTTCGGCGGGCTCGCCGAAGAACTTCAGCGTGCCGGGAAGACCATGTGCCTGCATCGCTGCCTTGGTGGCGAGAAGGCCGCCGAAGGCGCTCATGCCAAGCGCCGAATGCGGATCGGTATGGCCGCCGGCATGCTCGTTGAGACCGGGGCGGGGGCCTTTCTGCGTGCTTGCGGCCTGGCAGTTGCCCGGCACGGCGTCATATTCGGCATAGCTGGCGATGACCGGGCCACCCTTGCCGTTTGTCCAGGAGGCGGCGAAGGCCGTCGGCATGCCGCCCGAGCCCTCCTCGACCGTGAATCCCTCGCTGCGCAGGCGCTCCACATACCAGGCGGCGGATTCGTACTCGCGCCAGGCCGTCTCTCCCTTGTGCCAGATAGTGCTCGTCCATTCCGACAGGGCGCCGGCGTGCGCATCGACCCAGTTCGTTGCGGTCTCCTCGGCAATGTTTGCGGTCATGTCGTGTCAAGCCCTCGCGTGTTGCACCTGCCATCAGAGGAAAGCAGTGAAAGGCTTGCGCAAAAAGTGATATGTTTTATCGTTTCGTGCAAATTCTGTTCACTTGACGGGGCGTTATGCGGATTCCATCGACACAGGCGCTGCGGGCGCTCGAAAGTTTCGCGCGCCACGGCAGCGTATGGCGGGCGGCGGACGAACTGCACCTGACCCGCAGCGCCGTCAGCCACCAGTTGCGGCTGCTGGAGCGCGATCTCGGCTTCGACCTGCTGGAGCGCGTCGGCAAGGGTGTCGCGCTGACCGCGCGCGGCCGGCGCTATGCCCATGACGTGCACAAGGCGTTGACGATGCTCGGTGATGCCGGGGCGCAATACCGGGACGGCGGCATCGGCGGTTCGTTCCGTATCAGTTGCACGCCGGGCTTCGCCTCGCTGTGGCTATGTACCCATATCGCGGAATTCCAGGAGATGTACCGGGATGTCTCCCTTTCCATTCTCACGCCGCGGCGCCTCGACGATGTGAGCAATCCCGATGTCGACGCGTTCATCGCCTTCGGTGACGGCAACTGGCCGAACCGCAGCGTGGAGCTTCTGTGCGATGTGCGCTTCACCCCGCTTTGCAGCCCGAGCCTGCTCAACCGGCTTGGCGGGTTCGCAAAGCCTGCCGACGTGTTGCGCACGAACCTGCTCCATCTTAACGACTTCGAGGACTGGTCGCGGTGGCTTTCGCTCAGCAAGGTCGAAAACGCCGATCCGGCGAGCGGTATCTTCTTTTCCGACATGAACCTGGTTTTCTCGGCCGCCATAGCGGGGCAGGGCATTGCCATGGGCGATGAGCTCACCGGACAGAAGGCGTTGAGCGAAGGCAGGCTGGTGCGCCCCTTCGACATCGCGGTTCGCGCCTCACGCTCCTACTATCTGGTCGTCGATCCCGCCAAGTCGGATCATCCGGTCCTTCCGGCCTTCCGGGACTGGCTGCGATCCAGCCTGGCCAATGCGGCGGCCGACGCGCAAAGCGTGCGGGTATAGTCGATCCGGATAGGTGAATGGAATTTGCCAATAATGCGAAAATAATTCGGTTGCCGTGAGCCGATTGCGCGCATACGCTTTCCTCGACAGGTGAGGGAGAGCCTATGCAGCAGTCGGGACGTGCAGCGGAACTCAAGGCGGTCGGCATTGGAAAGAGCTACGGCGCGTTCCACGCGCTGAAGAATCTTTCACTCGATGTCGGCCGCGGCGAATTTCTCACGTTGCTCGGCCCGTCCGGTTCCGGCAAGACGACCTTCCTCATGATCCTTGCCGGCTTCGAACGTGCGAGCCGCGGGCAGCTGTTCAGCGACGGCATCGACATCACCGACCAGCCGGCCGAACGCCGCTCCTCCGGCATGGTTTTCCAGGGTTATGCCCTCTTTCCGCATATGAGCGTCGCCGCCAACATCGCCTTTCCGCTGCGCGTGCGCCGCAAATCCGAGGCGGAGATCAAGCGCCGCGTCGGTGAAATGGTCGAGCGTGTCGGCTTGCAGGGCCACGAGCACAAACTGCCGGCGAAACTCTCCGGTGGCCAGCAGCAGCGCGTCGCACTGGCGCGCGCGCTCGCCTTTGAGCCCGGGGTTCTTCTTCTCGACGAGCCGTTTTCGGCTCTCGACAAGAGCCTGCGCGGCCAGATGCAGGCGGAAATGAAGCGCCTGCACGAGGAGACGGGAACGACCTTCGTCTTCGTCACCCATGACCAGAGCGAGGCGCTGGCGCTCTCCTCGCGCGTCGCCATCTTCAATCATGGCGAGCTTCTCCAGGTCGGCACGCCGCAGGAGGTCTACGAGCGCCCCGGCAACCGCTTCGTCGCGGAGTTCCTGGGCGAGATCAACATGCTGCCGCTGCGCGACATCCGTCCGGACGAGGGCGGGGCGAGGGGCCTGTGCGAGGATCGCGAGGTCGCCCTGCGCTTTGCTCCCGGCGAAGCGCGCGGCGACGCCATCCTCGCGGTGCGCCCGGAGCACATGTCGATCGCACGGGAGCCGGCGATCGCCGAAAACAGCATCCCCGTCACGGCGGTATCCTCGACCTATCTCGGCTCCGCGGTGCGCCTCGACCTGATTACGCGCAGCGGGAGCAGGGCCAGCGTCTCTGTCCCGATGGAAGCCGCGCGCTTCGCGCTCGAGGAGGGCAACACGGTCTGGCTGACATGGCCCGCCGAGAGGGGACTTATCCTGCCGGAGACGGTTTGAGAGATTTTACAAGCAGAAGACTGATCCATTGAAGTCCGAAGATCCAAGAAAACAGGGGAACGACAATGAATGAAGCCTTTCAGAAAGACTGCCTCGAAATCCTCGCAGACAAGGTCAAGCGCGGCGAAATGAGCCGCCGGCGCTTTACGCAGCTGGCCGCCATGCTTCTTGCCGGCGCGCCGCTGGCGTTCAGGGCGGGCGGCGCGCTGGCGCAGGAAAAGCAGCTCGTGTTCGTGAACTGGGGCGGCGATGCCGTCACCGCCTATGACAAGGCCTATGGCCAGCCTTTCCAGCAGGAGGCCGGCGTCACCGTCAAGCAGGATGGTTCGGGCCCGACCGAAGGGGCCATCACCGCCCAGTTCAAAAGCGGCGCGCCGAGCTGGGACATCGTTGACGCCGACCCGTTCTCGGCGATCACGCTCGGCAAGCAGGACATGATGGAGAAAATCGACTACGCCGTCGTCGACAAGGGCAAGATGCGCCCCGGTTTCGGCTGGGACTATGCGGCTTCGAGCTACTTCTTCTCCTATGTCATCGCCTATGACTCGGAAAAATACGGCGACAATCCGCCCAAGAGCATGGCCGACTTCTTCGACGTGACGACGTTCCCGGGCAAGCGTTCGCTCTACAAATGGGGCAGCGCCATGTGGGAGGCCGCCCTCCTCGGTGACGGCGTGGCACCGGAACAACTCTATCCGCTGGACCTGAAGCGCGCGCACGACAAGATCGCCGCCTTCAAGGAGAACGTCATAGCCTATTGGGGCGGCGGCTCGGAAAGCCAGTCGCTGCTTCTCGACGGTGAAGCCTCGATGGCCCTGGTCTGGTCGACGCGCGCCTCGTTGATCGAGCAGGATTCGGGCGGCCGCATCAAGTTCATCTGGGATCAGGGCCTGCTGTCCCCGGGTGCCATGGCCGTCATCAAGGGCAATCCCGGCGGCCGCGACACGGCGATGAAGTTCATCGCCAGCGCGCAGGACCCGCAGAAGCAGCTCGTCATGTTCGACATGCTGGGGCAGGGTCCGGCGAACCCCGCTGCCGATGCGCTGATCCCCGAGGAGAAGAAGCGCCTCAATCCGGTCGATCCTGCAAATATGAGCAAGCAGATACCGCTCGATATGGAATGGTACGCCGAGAACTACGGGCCGGCGCTCGACGAATATACCAAGATCATCTCCGCCTGAGCCGCCTTATGTTCGCGCGCTCCCACAATCTCGGCGCGGCGCTCCTCCTGGCGCCGCTGCTCCTGCTCCTCGTGCTGGCCTACGGCATCCCGTTTCTTGGTGTGATGAAATGGAGCGTTATGCTGCCCGAGCCGGGGCTCGGGCAGTATCATGTGCTGCTCACCGACCCGCTGGTGCAATCGGTGTTCGTGCGTACAGCGCGCATCTGTGCGCTGGTGACGGTGACGGCAGTCGCTGCCGCCTATGCGATCGCCTATGTCTGGGTGCGCGGCACGCCGGGCCAGCGGCTTGCGGCGGAATATTGCATCCTCGTGCCGTTCTGGATCTCGGTCTTGACCCGTGCCTTCGGCTGGGTGGCGCTTTTGTCCAATCAGGGGCTCATCAATACCTGGCTGCGTGCGACCGGCATCCTCGATGAACCTCTCGCGCTCGTTCGCAACGAGTTCGGCGTCGTCGTCGGCATGACGCATTTCCTCATTCCCTTCGCGGTGTTTCCCATCGCCTCGGCCATGCGCGCGCTGGACGAGCGCGTCCTGCTTGCCGCGCGCGGCCTGGGGGCAAGCCGCACCCGCATCTTCTGGTCGATATTCGTGCCGATGACGATGTCGGGCATCATCGGGGCCGCGCTGATCGTCTTCGTCTTCGCGCTCGGCTTCTTCATAACGCCGGCAATCCTCGGCGGTGGTCGCAGCGTCATGGTGGCGGAGCTGGTCTACCTTCGCATCTTCCAGAGTCCCGACTGGGGTCTCGGCGCTGCGATCAGCATCACGCTTGTCCTGATCGTCGGCCTGTTGACAACAGCCCTGTTCCGCTTCCTGCGGCCCTCCCAAATGGCAGGTTGACATGAGCGGCTACCGTCCCGGTCCCATCGCCCTGTTCCTCGCCTTTCTGGTGGCGATCTTCCTGCTGATGCCGCTGCTTGCGGTCGTGCCGGTGTCCTTTACTCCGTCGCGCATGCTTTCGATGCCGACGGGAGAGCTGTCGATCAGGCACTATCGTGCGCTTGTCGACGACCCGCGCTGGCTGGACAGTATCCTGCTCAGCTTGCGCATCGGCATCGTCTCCAGCACGCTCGCGACGCTCCTGGCGCTCGTCTTCGGCCTCGGCATATGGATGTTCCGGCCGCGCTACACGGCGGTTCTGGTCGGTTTCGTCTTGTTGCCGATGATCGTTCCGCCGGTGGTTTCGGCGATCACCCTCTACTTCCTGCTCACGTCCATGTCGGGCATCGGGAGCGTCGTCGGCTACGACACGTGGCTCGGCGTGGCACTCGCGCATGTCGTCGTGACGGTACCGTTCGCCGTGGTGCTGATCCTCGTGTCGTTGAGCCAGGTCGACCGGCGCATCGATCTGGCCGCGCGCGGTCTCGGCGCGTCCACCTGGGAGCGGGCGACACAGGTCATCATACCCAACATCAAGTTCGGCATAGCGACGGCGTGGCTCCTGTCCTTCGTGCTGTCCTGGGAAGAGATCGGCGTCACGCTGTTCATCACCAGCGTCAACGCCATCACCCTCCCGCGGCTGATGTGGATGGGCCTGCGCGACAATATCGACCCCTCGATCGCGGCGATCTCGGTCATCCTGATCCTGATCACCGTGACGGTGATGACCGCTCGCGTGGTCTATCGCCGGGCGAGGGGAGCCGCGTGAAGCCGTCCTGCAACCCGTAACATGAGGACAACGATGAGCGTGCGGAGCGATCTTCTCTCCGAGTTGCGTGGCGCCCTGCCGGATGCGACGATTTGGGGGCGGGACGAGCTCGCCGTCCGCGATCCGGGATTCGACGGTCGCAATTTTGGAGCGGCCGCATTGGTCCGCCCGGCGGATGTCGATAGCGTGTCGGCGCTGGTGCGCTTCTGTCTCGAAAGAGGGATCCCCTTGGTTCCGCAGGGCGGCCGAACGGGGCTCGCCGGTGGCGCGGCGACGGTTTCCGGGCAGATCATCTGCGATCTCGGCGCGATGAACCGGGTCGAAGAGATCGATCGTTTGGGCCGGGTCGCGATCGTTCAAGCCGGAGCGCCTCTGGCCGTGCTTCAGGAGGCCGCAGCCGTCCATGGCCTCGATCCCGGCATCGACCTTGCATCGCGAGGCAGCTGCACCATCGGGGGCATGATCTCCACGAATGCCGGCGGCATAATGGCGTTTCGAAACGGCACGATGCGCCATCGTCTTCTCGGCCTCGAGGCGGTATTGCCGGACGGCCGCGTGTTCAGCGACCTGACGCGCGTTCTAAAGACCAGCGCAGGCTATGACCTCAAGCACCTGTTCGTCGGCGCCGAGGGCACGTTGGGCATCGTTACCCGCGCCGTGCTTCGGCTTGAGCCGCTCGGTGGCGCATCGGCCACGGCGCTCATCGGGACCAATGATGCGGCCAGCGCCCAACGGGTCGTCAGCCATTTGCTTGCCATGCCCGGCGCCAACCTGCGGGCTGCGGAAATCATGTGGCGTGACTTTGCCGTCGCAATGGCAGGGATGCTCGGATTGGATTCGGGACGGTTGCCGCTCGGTTCGCCGTGCCTGCTTGCCGTGGAGCTTGGCGCGGCAACCGTCGAGGAGGCGACCGGCGCGCTGGAGGAAGGGCTTTCGAGCATCTGGGAGGAGGCCGGCATTCTCGACGGGCTGGTGGCGGCTTCCATGGAGCAGGCAAGGATCATTTGGCGGCTGCGCGAAGAGACGGAACAGATCGAGCGCATGCACAGCCATCCGCCATCCTTTGACGTGTCTGTTCCCGCAGCTGCAATCGATGGCTATGTCGCGCGGATCACGGACGGTCTCCTGGGGATCGACAAGGGTTATGCGCCTTATGTCTTCGGCCATCTCGCTGACGGCAACCTGCACATTTCCGTCAACACCGACAGTCCGTCGCCCGAACGTTATAGGGCGATCGAGGACGTGCTCTATACGGGCCTTGGAGAGATCGGCGGATCGTTCTCGGCTGAGCACGGGGTCGGCCTCGACAAGCGTAGCGCGTATGAACGTTACGCCGATCCAGTGAAGCAGGATCTCGCGCGGGCGATCAAGGCATGTCTGGACCGGAAATGGGTATTGAACCCCGGTAAGATCGTCACGCCGGTTTAAGGTCGGCGGACGGTTGCGTCATGCTTCCAAGGACAGCCCGGATATCGAGCGGCCTCCCTAGCCGTCATTGCCGGCATAGCGGTTCATGCCGATGGCCTTTGACGTGGAACGCCGGTGGATTTCGGCCATTGTGGGGTGGAAGGCTGCGTTCAGCTTCTCCAGCTCCGCATGCGCGGCCAGATGCGCGGGGACACGCTCACGGATCTCCGCCAGTATCGCGGCCTCGTCGATCGTCTGAAGGCGGCCGTTCCGGACGACGACCTCTCCCGCGACCATCACCGTCTCGATCGACGAACCGTTCTCGGCATAGACGAGATGCTTTGCAATGTCGTTGAGCGGGGTGAAGCTGAGGGTGGTGAGGTCGAGGATCAGAAGATCGGCGGCCTTTCCGACCTCCAGCGAACCGGTGACGTCTTCCAGCATGGCGCTGCGGGCGCCGCCGATCGTCGCCATGGCGAGGATTTCGTCGGCGCGGATCCATCTGTCGTGGTCGGGGCCGGAAACGCTGTGGACCAGGCCGGCGACCCGCATGACGTCGAAGATGCGGGCGGTGTCGTTCGACGAGACGCCGTCCGTGCCGAGGCCGACCGTCACGCCGGCGTCGAGCAGCTGCCGGATCGGCGCGATGCCGGCCCCGAGCTTCTGGTTGGAGACGGCGTTGTGGGCGACCGAGCATCCGGCCTCGCCCATCATCGCGACATCGTCCTCGCTCACCCAGACGGCGTGGGCGATGGTGGTGTTGCGCGACAGTGCCCCGAGATCGCGCATATAGGCGATCAGGCTCTTGCCGAAGAATGCCTGGCCGGTCACGGCCTGCGTCTTGGTTTCGAGAATATGCGTGTGCAGCGGCACGCCCATCTCGACGGCCAGGGCATGGCAGGCCTGAAGCATGTCCGGCGTGCAGCGTTGCGGCGCCGACGGTGCGATCATGAAACTGAGCCGTCCGGCCCGGCCGTGCAGCGCCGCGAAGGCCGAGCGGCAGTAGTCGATATAGGCCGCGGCGGACATGGGCGGACCGAAATCGAGCTTCTCCTGAAGGTGGAGCGGCATCACCTGCCTGGCGTAGGGCAGGGCGTCCAGCGTGTGGACGTTCATGACGGCGCTGGAGACATTGGCACGGATGCCCGCGTCCGCATAGGCGCTGAACACGGCGGAGAGCCGGGAGAGGTCGTGCGCGGGCGGATCGAAGAAATCGTCGCACATCGTCGTGACGCCGTTGCGCAGCGATTCCATCGCCAGCAGGAGGCTGCGCAGGTAGAGAAGCCGTTCGTCGATGACCGGTCCCATCAGCAGCGGATAGGCGTAGAGGAGCCAGATTTCGAGAGGCATGCCTTCAAACCGCCCCCGAAAGAAGGTCTCGCTCGAATGGGTGTGGGCGTTGACGAGGCCCGGCATCACCAGCCGGTCCCGGCCATCGATAATTGTGGCATCCGGGCGCGCTGCGAGGTTCGTCCCGATAGCGGCGATGCGGCCTCCCTCGATCAGGATGTCACCGTTGAACGGCTTGCTTCCGTTCGCGGCATCCATCGTCAGCAGGGTCGCGTTCTTGATCAATGTCTGGGGCATGGGTTTCTCCTGCTCCTGTCGCGCTGCGTCGCGGGCCGGTGTCATTGGTCGCGCAGTTCGCCGAAGGCGTTGTTTGCCCTGGTGCCGCCGCGCAACTGCGTGCTCAGCCAGATGCCGAGGACGGTCGCGATGTAGGGCAGGGCCAGCAGCAGATCGTGCGGGATGCGATCGCCGAAGGTAAGCTGCGCCCTGATGCCGAGCGCGCCGACGACGGCAAAGAACACCGCGGCAAGGGTTGCCCCAATGGGATGGCCGGCGCCGAAGATGACGGCGGCAAAGCCCATGAACCCCCGGCCGGCCGTCATGTTCTGGGCGAAGATCTGGAGGCTTCCGGTGGCGAGCTCGGCGCCGGCAAGCGCGCAGAGCACGCCGCCGATCATCAGCGCGACAAGGCGCATCGCAGACGGGTTGACGCCAACGCCGCGCGCGGCGAAGGGGTGCTCGCCCGACGCCGCAAGGCGCAGGCCGAAACGGGTTCGCCGCAACAGCACCCACATCGCGAACACGATCGCCGGCATGATGAAGACCAGGATGGAGAGCGAGCCGAAGGCTCCGAATGCCGGGCCGATGCGCGGCAGGCCGAAGGGCGCGCTGACCGCCGCCTGTGTCCCGAATATCGACTGGACGGCGAGCGCCGTGCCGCCAAGCCCGAGGCCCGAAAGCCCGAGGCCGGCGATGATCTGGTTGGCTTTGAGCTTCTCCACCACGAACCAGAACAGGATCGAGCCGAGGACGCAGGCCACGATCGCTCCGAGAAGGGCGAGCCAGATCGATTGCGTGAGCACGATGCCGAGAACCGTTGCGCAGGCGCCGGTGATCATCAGCCCCTCCAGGCCGAGATGCCAGATGCCGGCGCGCTGGGCGATGACGCCGGCAAGGGCCACATAGATCAGCGGCGTGCCGGAGCGCAGGATGGCGATTACGAAGTCTTCCATATCCGTCCCCCGAGTTTCGCGATCCGGTCGACGAGACTGGACTTTGCGGTGATGAAGAGCGCGATGGCCGCATTGATGATGTCGATCGCCGAGGACGGCAGGCCGGCCATGATCGGCAGGTAGAGGGCGGCCGAGGCGAGGCCGCCGAAGAACAGCGAGACGAAGGCCGTCCCGACGACGGAGAAATTGGCGACGAGCGCGATGAGGATGGCCGTGAAGCCGTGACCCGGCAGGAAACCGCCGGTCAGCCGCCCGTTGGGGCCCATGAACTCGATGGTGCCGGCAAGACCGGCAAGGGCGCCGCTGAGGAGGAAGCTCGCAAGCCCGATGCGCCAGGTCCTTGCCCCCTGCCATTCGACCATCGTCGGGTTTCGGCCGGCAAGGCCCGACAAGACCCCGAAGGCCGTGCGGTTGACGAGAAGCCACAGGACCACGCCGACCACCACGGCAATGCCGATGATCGTCGGGGACAGGCCGAGCGAGTCGCTGATGCGGTAGGCGCCGTCGAGCGGCCGGCTGGAGGCCTGCTGCCCCGTGCCCGACGGGTCCTTCAGCGGCCCGGCCGTCACGTAGAGAAGCACCAGGCCGGCGATGAAGTTGCCCATCAGCGTGGTGATCACCTCGTCGGCGCCCGACTTCAGCCGGAGCAGGCCAGGCCAAAGCGCCCAAAGCGCGCCGCCCGTCATGCCGGCAAGAAAGCAGGCCGGTATCACGACGGGAGCCGGTGCGCCGTTCAGCCATTCCGCCATGAAGGCGGCAGCGATGGCGCCCATGTAGAACTGGCCCTGGGCGCCGATATTGAAATAGCCCGCCCGGAAGGAAACGGCCACGCCGACCGCCGTGATGAACAGCGGCAGGCCCCAGCGAAGCGCCTGCTGCAGGGCGCCGGTCCGCAGGAAGGCGCCATCGGCGATCGCGTGGAACATCAACGGCGCCGAGTAGCCGGCCGCCTGGAAGATCATGCCGCAAAGCGCAAGGCCGATCAGGATGAAGATCAGGGCACGGAAAACCGAGACAAGACGATCGATCATCTCAGCACTCCTGTCATGGCCGCGCCGACGGCGGCGATATCATAGGGGGGACGGAACTGCGCGACGATGCGTCCGGACAGCATGACGATCACCCGATCGGAGATGTCGAAGATCTCGTCGAGATCGGAGGAGATGAACAGCAGGCCGCAGCCGCGCGAGCGCGCGCTGCGCATCGATTCCCATACGAAGGACGTCGCCCCGATGTCGAGGCCGCGCGTCGGCTGGGCGGCAAGGATGAGGCGGGCGCTTTCGTCCATTTCGCGCGACAGGATGACCTTCTGCGCGTTTCCGCCGGAGAGCGAGCCGGCCCGCTGGCCGACCTCGGAATAGCGCACGTCCCATTGCTTGAGCGCCGTATCGCACTGCCTTCGTATGGCGGCGGGGCTGATGGCGGAAAGGAGCGGCATCTGGAGAAGGCTGCGGGCCGACCAGTTCTCCCAGAGCGAGCTTGTCAGGCTCAGCCCTTCGACATTGCGCTCGAAGGGGATGACGCGCAGCCCGGCCGCGCGCCGGGCCGCAAGCGGGGCGCGGGTCACGTCGCCGTCGCCGATGGCGATCTCGCCCTCGACGAGGTCCGCCAGCGCCGAGATCGCCCGCACAAGCGTCCGTTGCCCATTGCCTTCGACGCCCGCCACCCCGATGATTTCTCCCGGGCGGATGTCGAGGTCGACCTTTTCGAGCGCCGGGCCCTCGGGATCGGGCCGCGTGGAAACGGCACGCATCCTGAGGATGGGCGTGGCCTCGGCGGGGGCGTCGTGCTGCCCGGCATGTGTCACCGCCGCAGTGCCGGTCAGCGCGGCCTTGTCCTCGGAATTCAGGACGCGCGCGCCGGCCGGGCCGATGATGAGTTCCGCCAGGCGATCCGCGTCTATGCCGGCACAGGCCAGCGGTCCATCGACAAGCCGCCCGCCGCGCAGGACCGTCACCGTGTCGGCGATGGCCAGGACTTCCCGGATCTTGTGCAGGATCAGGATGACCGTGACGCCGCGCTCCTTCAATCGGCGGACGCGCTCGAAGAGCTTTTCCGCGCCTTCCGGCGAGAGCACCGCCGTCGGCTCGTCGAGGATGAGCAGCTTGGCATCCGAGACGAGCGCGCGGGCGATTTCCACGCCCTGCTGCGTTTCCACCGGCAGGTCGCGGATGCGCTGCCGGGCCTGGACCTTGACATCGAGCGCGTCGAAATGGGGTTGCCACCGTTTTTCCAGGCGGCTCTTGCTGAACATCCCTCCGCCCGCGGCGCCGAACTGCATCGCCTCGGCAACGGTGAAGGAGGGCGGCAGGGCGAAACTCTGGTGGACGAGCTCGACGCCCGCCATGCGGGCATCGTTGACATTGCCGCCCGGAAGGGACCGCCCGTCGATCGCAAGTTCGCCGGATGCCGGGCGCACGAGACCGGCCAGGACGCGGGCAAAGGTCGTCTTGCCCGCGCCGTTCTGCCCGACCACGGCGTGGATCATGCCACGTTCGAAGACGGCTCCGACACCGCAGAGCGCGACGACGGGGCCGTAGCGCACCGTCACATCGCGGCATTCAAATATGGGGGATCTGTCTTCTTTCATCGCAGCATGATCCGATGGAAGGTCAGAGGTTCGTATTGAACGGCACCTTGAGCGACCCGTCCAGGATCGCCGCCCGCGCCGCGGCTATTTCGGGCTCGACTTCCTTTGCCCTGGCGATGATGTCCGCCGGCCCCTGTTCGGCGAAGAGGGGAGAGCGAATGAAGTCGATCACGCCCGTTCCGAGGCCGGTATGCTCATGCGTGCCACCGGCAAAACCGCTGCCGAGCGCTTTCGTGACTTCGTTGTAGAGCGAGGTGCCGAAGTCCAGGCCGACGATCGAAATGACGGACCTGGGTCCCTGCGGGAACTGTGCCGGATCGAGCACGCTGACCAGCCGGCCTTCCACCTCGTTCGCCGCGGCGATGATGCCGAAGTCGGTCGCGGCCGCGTCGGTCTGGATGTAGTCGATGCCGCTCGAATACATCTGGGTCGCGATCTCCTGTCCCTTGGCCGGGTCCTGGAAGGAGCCGGCGAAGGCGACCGTTACCGACACGTCCGGACGCACCGATTCCGCGCCTGCCTTGAACGCGTTGTAGTCGGCATTGATCGGCGGAATGGAGACGCCGCCGATGAAGCCCAGCTTGCCCGACTTGCTGACGCGCGCAGCGAAGATGCCGGAGAGATAGCAACCGAGATAGTAGTCGTAGGCGACCGTCACGACGTTCGGGATCGCCGGCTCGAAGGGGTCGGCGAAAAGCTGGATCCACTTTGTGTCGGGGTAAGACGGCGCAAGCGCCTTGAAGGGTTCCGCGACCTCGTTGAAGGTCGATACGATAACCGCCGCGCCGGCATCGCCCAGCGTGCGGAAGATGGTCTCGTAGGTCGCCGGGTCCTGGGCGTAGACCGCGCGATATTCGAAGCCCTGTTCCCCGGAGAGCTGCTTGAGCTTGGCGATCATCGAGTCCACCGGGCCGGCATCGCCTGCCGCCTGCGTGTGCACCAGCGCCACGAGGCCGCCCGATGCATGCGCCGCGGCCGTCAAAAGACCGCCCGCCATGGTGAAGGCGGCCAATCCCGCCGACGTCCTGAGGAAGGAGCGGCGGCCGATCGTGTGGCGCAGCACGTTGATTTCATTCGAGGTTCTGTTCGTCATTTTCCCATTCCCTTGCTCTGGAGGTTCGATGTCTGCGTCTTCTTGTCGTTGGGCAGGCGCAGCGCGCCGGCCGATTTCTTTCGGGATGCGGGATACCGCTTCCCGCTTCAGGCGCCCGGCGAGAATGGCGCCGGGTTCATGATCATCACGTCCTGGCGCTGGATCGCATCGAGGGACCAGACCCCGGAAATGAACGCCTGCCATTCGGGATCGGCGTACATGGCGGTCCGCCGCGCCTCGCGGTCCGCGAGGTTGTCGTAGCCCCACATCAGCACCGTCGTGTGCAGGGCGCCGACCTCGCTGACATAGAGCCCGAGAAACGTGTTCAGGTGCCGTTTCTGGATCGGCAGGCCCTCGGCCTCGTATTTCTTCAGCCAGCCGTCGACGGTTCCCGGCCGGAATGTGTAGGTGCGATGCTCGACGATCATCTGGATGTCTCCTTGAGAATGAAATCGGCGGCTCTTTCCCCGATCATGATCGCCGGGGCATTGGTGTTGCCGCTGGAAATGATCGGCATGATCGAGGCGTCGGCGACGCGCAGCCCCTTGATGCCGTGAACGTTCAGGCGGGAATCGACCACGGCCATCGGATCGCTGCCCATCTTGCAGGTGCCGACGGGATGGAACGTCGTCATGGCATTGGCGCGCAGCCACGTGACCATTTCGGCATCGCTTTCGACGGCCGGCCCCGGCGCGAGTTCCTGGCCGCGATACTTGTCGAAAGCCTTCTGGCTGATGATCTCGCGCGTGATGCGGATGGCGTTGATCATCGTGCGGATGTCGAACTCGGTCTGCAGGTAGTTCGCGGTGATACGCGGGCGATCCATCGGGTCGGCCGAACGCAGCGTGATCTCGCCCCGGCTTTCGGGATTGACCGGGCCGACACGCAGCGAGAAGCCGTGATTGGCTTCCACCCGCTCCTTCCTGAACGGGTTCGGGAAATGCAGGTTTGCCGTCTTTTCGAGCGCCGGCATGAAGTGAAGCTGGATGTCCGGCGCCGCAAGGTCGGTGCGCGACTTGACGAAGGCCCCGGCCTCGTAGGGGAAGGTCGTGGCGATGCCTTCCCCGAACAGCATGCCCTGGACAACGGACCAGGTGAGCTTGTCGGCCCTGAGGTCCGAATAGAGCGTGACCGGTTCGCGGCACTCATAGGCCATGACGCAGTCGACATGGTCCTGAAGGTTCTTGCCGACGCCGGGAAGGTCCCGGACGACACGGATATCGTGTTCCGCAAGCTCGCCGGCCGCGCCGATCCCCGAAAGCATGAGAATCTGCGGCGAGTTGACCACGCCGGCCGAGAGGATCACGTCGCGGTCCGCATAGACTTTCGACGTGTTGCCCCTTCGACTGAACTCGACGCCAACCGCGCGGCCGTTCTCGACGAGCACGCGCCTCGTATGGGCACGGGTCAGGATCGTCAGGTTCGGGCGGTCTCTTGCGGGCCTCAGGAAGGCATAGGCCGTGGAGCAGCGCTTGCCCTTGGTGATGGTGAAGTCGTAGCGGCCGAAACCTTCCTGCTCCTCGCCGTTGAAGTCGTCATTGAGCGGATATCCGGCCTCTCCGCCTGCCTGGTTGAAGACATCGAGAAGCCCGTTCCACCCGCGCGCCCGGCAGACGGTAAGTTCGCCCTCGGTGTTGTGGAAGGCACCGTTGCGCTGGACGTGGGCCTCGGACCGCAGGAAGGCCGGCAGGACCTCGTCATAGGACCAGCCGGCAGCACCCATCTGCGCCCATCGGTCATAGTCGTGACGGTTGCCGCGCACATAGATCATGCCGTTGATGGTGGACGTGCCGCCGAGCACCTTGCCGCGCGGCCAGTAGAGCGAGCGCCCGTTCAGGTGCGGCTCCGGCTCCGTATGATAATGCCAGTTGTAGATGCCCGAATGGAACAGCTTGCCCATCAGCATGGGCAGGCGGAACAGCGGATTGAGGTCCTTGCCGCCGGCTTCCAGCAAAAGCACCTTGTTGGCGGGATCGGCGGACAGGCGGTTGGCCAGCACGCAGCCGGCCGAGCCGGCGCCGATGATGATGAAATCGTATGTCTTCGTTGCCGCCATGGTCACCACGCGATGGGACGAGCGCCCATCTCCTCCAGGTAGTCGTTGCAGAGAATGAAAGGGTTGGGCCTTGAAAGGACGGCGTCGGCGCGGGCAGGGTGGTCGCGCAGGATGCAGCGGAAGGGGCTGCCGATCCGTTCGTCGATGCCGGCCTCGGCGAACGCCTCCGCCGCCGCGTCACCGAAGCCCATGAACACGAGCGGTTTTCCCCGCGCCACGAGCCTGCGCAGGGTCTCCAGGATGATCGGGCGCCAGAGTCGCAAATGGCCTCTGGACTGGTGCGCATCGATCTCGACCTTGAAGCGGGTGAGTGTGAGCGAGGCGTTGAGGAGCAGAACGCCTTCGCCGACCCAGCGATCCGCTATGCGGGACGGGGCTTCCAGCGCGACGGTGCCGTTCTCGATGGCGGCAAGCGTCCCCGGCCAATCGGCGAAACTGCGGGCGTAGGAGAGGTCCCCGGTCCGGGCTGCCACGATCAGCTGGGTCCAGACACGGATGCTCTTCGAGAACATCTTGTCCATCTCGCGCCACTCGGCGAGGTTTCCCGCCTCGAAGGCCCGGCCGGTTGCAAAGCCGGGTTCGGGATAGGGGTCCTGGCCGAGGATGACGCAGCGAACGTCCTCAGGAGCGATCCCGTCGAAGGCCCGCAGGCAGTGGGCGCCGGCGGGCATTCCCGGAAAGTGCTTTCCGCGGCGGACGGGAAAGATCGGCTCCCAGACCTCAAGCTCGAGCTCGGGCGCCACCGCATAGAAATCAGGGCCTGCATGCCCGATGAGCGCGCGCCAGGTCTCGTCCAGGTCGGTCGACCAGTCGGCCATGAATTTGGTCATGGCGGCCCGTAGCGACATGGCCATGCGCACCCTCCTCAAGGCAGTCGAATTGCGGCGGCTCCTCCAGAACCTGACCGTTTTGTCAGCTTTTCATGAAGAAAGTTGACCATCTTGTCAACTTCCTTTTTATTGGTGCTTCGAATCCGGGAGAGCCAGAACGCCCGCCCGGCAAGCTCCACCAGGAAGAATTGACCGTTGGAACGAGCGGCGGTTACAAATAAAATCTAAATAAATTAACGGGATAGACGATGACAGAGGAACCGAAAACCAACAATGTGGCCTCTGGTCGAGGGGTTCCTTCGCACGCTGTTTCGGATGAGCGGATCAGGGCACGGAACGTGCTCAAGATCCTGACCGCAGCCGTCGAGGTCTTTTCGAGGAAGGGACTGGATGGTGCCCGGATCGTCGAGATCGCAAAGGCATCGGGGCTGCCGAAGGGCAATGTCTACTACTACTTCTCGTCGAAGGAGGAGATCTACAACGCCACGATCGACCGCCTGATCCATAGTTGGGACGAAGCGTTCCGTCATATATCCGCAGACCGCGAGCCCGCGGAGGCAATCGAGGCCTATGTTCGGGCCAAGCTGGAGCATGCCCGCGGGAACGCGGCCGAAACGCGCTTGTTCGCCAACGAAATCCTGCAGGGGGCGGAGCACCTTTCGCTTGAAGCGCGCGAGCATATGCGCAAGGTCACCGCTGAAAAGGCCGGTGTACTCGATGGCTGGGCGGAGGCGGGAAAGATCGTCAGGGTGGATGCACGGCACCTTTTCATCCTGCTGTGGTCGGCTACCCAGTTCTACGTCGAGTTCGAGGCGCTCGCTTGCGACGCGCTGGACGTCCGGCAGCTTCGAACCGCCGATTACGATCTGGCAGCGAAAACGATCACGAACACTGTCCTGAACGGGCTCCTTGTCCGTCCGGAGTGACGGGCAAGAAGTAAATCGCCCTCCTCATCTCGGCGATCGCGTTCCGGCGGCCGATCAATTTCCACAAGACGCTCTCGTCCATCACCCTCCTGCCCAGCGCGGCTCCCGAAGTCGTCGCCGGCTTCATGTGGATTTCCATGCGCGCCTGCGGTGCCGCCGAGAATATTCAGGCACGCAAGGGGAATGAAGAGCGGCTCGCCCTATGGCGAGGCACGACGCGTTGGCGGACATCGGCAACCGCGCCCTGCTGCGCACCCGCCTGGAGGGAGCCGTCGCGCGGGAAAACCTGCGTGATCGTTTTTGATCACTATCTACTGAATGATCTCCATCCGTAGCCGGCCCCGCCCGTCTTGTCGTTGATATCCAGCGATGCCTTCGTGATTGTAATCGGAGAGGAGATCAAATGATCAAAGAGCAGCGACATGCGCGGATTCTTTCCCTGCTGCGCCAACAGGGCGTGGTGAGCATGGAGGAATTGCAACGCTTCATGCCCGGCGTCGCTGCCGTGACGATCCGGCGCGACCTTGTCCATCTGGACGAGCTCGGTGCGCTCCGGCGACGCCACGGCGGGGCGGTGATGCCGGACGATGCGCTCGTGCGCGCCAAGGGGGCGCTGCCGGGCGCGGAGACGAACCCGCTCGCTTCCGATCTCGATTCGCTCAATGCCGTCATCCTGCCGCCGATCACCGGCCGGGGAAGCGAGGTGCTCAGGCGGGAAATCGTGCGCCGTGGCATCCCCTTCATCGCGGAAAGCGCATCCCAGCCGGGCGGGGCCTATCTCGGCCCGGACAATTTTGCCGCAGGGGTGGAGCTCGGCCGGCTGGCGGCCCGCGAAGTCGGCGACAGGCCGCTCTCGATGCTCGTGATCGGCGTCGCCGAACTGCCCAACACGCGCGAGCGCGTGGCGGGTTTTGAGGCTGGCCTGGCCGAGGCGGGCGTCAAGCCGGTGGCCGTTCATCGGGTCAACGGGCAGGGCAGCTACCGGATCGGCCTGCGCGTCGCCCACGATGCCTTCGCGGCGGACGAGACGATCAACCTGGTCTTCGCGGTGAACGATCATGCCGCCATAGCGGGGATCGAGGCGGCGGAGCGCCTGGACAGGAAGGTCGCCGTCTATTCGATGGGGGGCGAAAGCGCCGCGTTCATGGCGCGGCTTCTTGAACGCGGTCCGCTTCGGGCCGTCGGGGCCCTGTTCCCGGAGGTCGTCGGTCGCCTTGCCATCGACATGGCCGTTCTCGGCATTCTCGGACAGAGCCCGCCGGATACCGTCACGCCGCATGCCATCGTCACGCCGCAAACCCTGCCCGACTATTTCGAGACGGGCGCCCAGGGCTGGCGCCTGAGGGAGGACGTCCTGGAACGGCTGGGCGACATTCGCCTCAGCTTCCAGGCGAAGCTTCTCCGCACGCGCCGGATCGGCTTCCTGCCGCATTATCCGGCGCACGACTGGTATCGCAGCATGGCGGCGGCCATGCTGGTGCGCTGCGCGCTCTATGGCGCCACGCTCGTCGTGTCGCCGCCGCATCACGGCATTTCCGCGGAGATCGCCCGGCTGCGCCGCGAAATCGCGCAAAGCGCGGCCCAGCTCGTTCGCCCGGGAATGGTCGTCGCCCTGAACGAGGGGCAGGCGAACACGTTCCTTGCAGAGGAACTGCGCAGCCTGGCGGTGCGCAAGCCGGAGCAGCTCCAGGGCGTTACGGTCGTGACGAACGCGTTCGACGTGCTGCATGCGCTGGAGGACGTTTCCGCGGTCAAGGTGATCCTGACCGCCGGGGAATACCAGAAGGCGGACCGCTGCCTCGTCGGCCCCAGCCTCGGGGCGATCTTCGAGCGGGTGCGCCCGCATCTTGCCTTCATTGCGGTCGACGGCGTGACGCCCGGCTTCGGCCTTTCCTCGCTCGACGAGCGCCGGGCGCTGGCGGCGCTGCGGTTCATCAATGCGGCGGAGGTTGGCATCGTGCTCGCCGACAGCGTCGCGCTCGGCTCGGACGCCAACCATCGCATCGCCGGCATCTCGCAGATCCGCTCCGTGCTCACCGACGACGGCGCCTTGCCCGAGGATCGCCAGCGCTTCCGTTCGGTCGGCATCGACGTGCTGATCGCGGGCGAAATCCATCCCGAGCCGACGGCAGAGGCGGACGGGAACTACAGAATTCAGTCCTGAGACAATCCAATCGCGAGGGAGGAAACCATGACGCGATCACTGATGACGACCGTATTTCTTGGAACGGCCCTGCTTTCGGCAAGCCCGGTGCTTGCCCAGCAGGTGACGCTTCAGTTCTGGGACAACCAGCAGACCGAAAGCGGCCTCTCCGATGTGCAGAAGGCGGCGGTCGAGCGGTTCATGACGGAAAACCCCGATATCAGGATCGAGGTCACGACCGTTCCCTATCCGGAATACCAGCAGCGGCTGCTGACGGCGGTGCAGGGCGGCAATGCGCCCGACATCGCGACGCTCGACCAGATCTGGGTCGGCGCCTTCGCCAAGGCGGGTGCGGTCTCCGATCTGACGGAAGAGGCCGCCGCGGCCGGTCTTTCCCGTGACGGCTTCTTCGGCGGCGCCTGGGATTCGGCCGTGCTGGACGGCAAGCTCTACGGCATTCCGTTCAATGTCGATGTCTGGCAGTTCAGCTACTACAACAAGGCACTGCTCGATGCGGCCAAGGTCGATCCGGCCAGCCTCGGCACCTTCGAGGGCCTGAAGGCGGCGGCCGAGAAGCTTACGGCCGATGGCAAGTTCGGTGTCGGCCTGTTCGGCCACAAGGGCGAGGACACGGTCGTCGTCGGCGATTCCTTCATCTTCTCGAATGGCGGCCGGATCCTCAACGACGACGGAAGCTGCGCCCTGACCGAGGCGCCCGCCGTCGAGGCGCTCGCCTATCTCCAGGAGCTTTCGAAGTTCGCGCCCGGCGGCATCCTGAACGCTTCGTCGGGCGACATGCGCGAATTGTTCCTGAACGGCTCGCTGGCCATCGAGTTCTGGCCCGCGCTGGAGCAGCCGACCCTGCAGAAGAGCAGCCTCAGCTGGGGCTTCGTGAACGGCACGGCGCCCGAGGGCAAGACCCCGGTCGGCACCTTCGGCGGCTGGAACCTCGCCGTCTTCGAAACCTCCGCGCACAAGGACGCGGCCTGGAAATTCATCCAGTTCATGGTGCGCGAGGATGTCAACGGCGACGTCGTCGACCTCATCCC
Organism: Shinella sp. WSC3-e; assembly: GCF_945994535.1. Taxonomy (NCBI): domain Bacteria; kingdom Pseudomonadati; phylum Pseudomonadota; class Alphaproteobacteria; order Hyphomicrobiales; family Rhizobiaceae; genus Shinella; species Shinella sp. WSC3-e. The sequence goes on along the minus strand of NZ_OZ000530.1, from coordinate 2,249,862 downwards.
GGCCAACAAGAAGGCTGCCGAAGCCTTCCTGGCGAAGAACCGCCAGGAGCCGCAGACGATCATGACGCATCTCGACAATGCCAAGGCCCGGCCGCTCTCGCCGCGCTATCTCGAACTTGCGGATGCGCAGGTCGCCATGTTCCAGGACATCTATGCGGGCGGCAAGCCGGCCGATGCGGCGGCGAAGGCCTGCGACGCCATCAACGCCCTCGACTAATCCATCTTCCGCCGCATCCCGGAAACGGGGTGCGGCACAGGACAAGGCTTTTCCGATGCGCCAAGACCGCCGGCTTTACTGGCTGCTTCTTGCACCCGCCCTGCTTTTGATGGCGGTCATGCTGTACTATCCGATGGTCGGTACGGTCTATGAGAGCTTTCACGAGACGAGCTTTCTGAACCCGGATCCGAAGTTCGCGGGCCTCGCGCTCTACCGGCGCGTGCTCGCGGACGGCACCTTTGCGGAAGTGCTCGTCAATTCGATCGTCTGGACGCTCGGCGTGGTGCTGCTCCAGAACGTCTTCGGCTTCCTCGCCGCGCTGCTGCTGAACCAGAACCTGCCGATGCAGGGCGCCTTGCGCGCCATCGTGCTCCTGCCCTTCATCCTGCCGGGCGTCGTTGCCGCGATCCTGTGGCGCTTCATGTACGATCCGCAGCTCGGCCTCGTGAACTCGCTGCTTCTTTCGGCAGGGCTTATCGAGAACAGCGTCGCCTGGCTCGCCGACAGCCGCATGGCCATGGCCTCCGTGATCGTCGCGGCCGTCTGGAAGGGGTTTCCCTTCTCCATGCTGATCTATCTGGCGGCGCTCCAGAACGTCGACAGGAGCCAGATCGAGGCGGCGATGCTCGACGGGGCGGGACCGGTCCGCCGCCTGCTCGACGTCACGCTGCCGGCGATCCGGGACGTCATCGTGGTCAACATCGTGCTGACGCTGATCCTCACCTTCAACTATTTCGACATCATCTGGGTGCTGACCAAGGGCGGTCCGCAATCGGCGACCCACATCTTCCCGACCAAGATCTTCGAAACGGGCTTCGGCCAGTTCCGCTTCGGCGAGGCGGCGACCTACGGCGTGTTCTCGATCCTCGTGCTGTCCGTGCTCGTGGCGCTCTACGCCATCGTCCAGGGCGGGGCCAGCCGGCGGAGGGCCGCAGCATGAACCAGACCCGCGCGACGCGCCTCGGACTGATGCTGCTCCAGCTCCTGCTGGCGACCGTCGTCCTCCTGCCGTTCTTCTGGATGATCTCCGTCAGCCTCAAGCCGCCGACGGAACCCTTCGCGATCCCGGCGCGGCTCTGGCCCGACGACCCGACGATCGGCAACTACATCACGGCGTTCCGGCCCGAATTCCGGACCTACTTCCTCAACTCGCTCGTCGTGTCGCTTTCGACGGTCGCCATCACGGTCAGCCTCGGCCTTTTCGCCGCCTACAGCTTCACCCGCGGGCAGCTTGCCGCCATCTCGGCGCTGATCGGGCTGGTGGTCCTGGCCCAGATGTTTCCCCACTCGGCGATCATCATCCCGATCTACAAGATGATGCGCGGCGCCAATCTGCTCAACACCTACTGGTCGCTGATCCTTGCCTATGTGTCGGTGACGCTGCCGGTGGCGATCTGGATGCTGCGGGGGTTCCTGCTGAAGCTTCCGGCGGCGCTGGAGGAATCGGCGGCCGTGGACGGCGCGACGCCGATGCGGGTGTTCTGGGACATCGTCGTGCCGCTCTCCCGGCCGGGCCTCATCGCGACCTCGGTGTATGTGCTGATCGTGACCTGGCAGGAGTTCCTCTTCGCGCTTTCCTTCACCTCGACGAAGGAGATGCGCACCCTGCCGGTCGGCCTCAACGACTTCATCGGCCAGTACGGTATCCGCTACGGCGAGCTCATGGCCTCCTCGGTCATGGTCTCGTTGCCCGTCATGGCCGTCTTCTTCTTCCTGCAACGCTACTTCGTCGCCGGCATCACCGCCGGTGCCGTGAAAGGTTAGGCCATGGCGCTGATCGAACCGACGGATCTTTCTCCCGGCATCCGCCAGCTTCTCTTCAACCGGCCGGAAAAGCTGAACGCGCTCTCGACGCCGCTGATGCGGGAATTCGAGACCGCACTGGATGCCGCCGCCGCCGATCCCGGCGTGCGCGTCATCGTGCTGCGCGGGGCGGGCGGCAAGGCCTTCGTCGCGGGCGCCGACATTGCCGAATACCAGGGCAACAAGCGGGCGGAATTCACCGCCTACCAGTTCAACTCCCGCCGCGTCTTCGACCGGCTCGAACGCATCGGCAAGCCGGTCATCTGCGCGGTCGACGGCTTTGCGCTCGGCGGCGGGTTCGAGATCGCACTCTGCTGCGACATCCTCATCCTCTCCGAGACGGCGCAGCTCGGCCTGCCGGAAGGCCGGCTCGGCCTCTGCCCGGGCGGCGGGGGCACGCAGCGGCTGCTCCGGGCGATCGGCAAATATGCGGCCTCCGACCTTCTTCTCGCAGGCTGGCGGCTTTCGGCGCAGCGCGCCTTGGAGCTCGGCATCGCCGCCGACGTGGTTCCCGCTGCGGGCATGGACGAGGCCATCCTGCGGCGCGCGCGCGCCTGCCTCAAGGTCGCCCCGCTGGCGGCGGCCGAGATGAAGCGGCTGCTGCGCGAAGGGCAGGATGCCGGCATCGAGGCGGCCAAGAGCCTCGAGCAGGAAGTGCTGTTCCGCCTCTATTCGACGGCCGACGGCCAGGAGGGGATCGATGCCTTCCTGGAAAAGCGCGATCCCCAGTTCAGGATGGAATAATCATGGAATTCAAGGGCAAGGTCATTGTCGTGACGGGCGGCGCCAAGGGCATCGGCCGCTCCTGCGTGGAGATTTTCGCGGCGCGGGGCGGGCAGGTCGTCTTTTCCGACATCGACGAGGCGAGCGGCGCGGCGCTGGCGGACAGGCTCGGGAACGACGTTGCGTTCCTCAGCGGCGACGTCCGCCGTCTTGCGGACATGGAGGCGATGGCGCGGCTTGCCGAAACGCGCTTCGGCGGCCTCGACATCATCGTGAACAATGCCGCCGTCGCCCTCAACGGCGTGATCGACGAGATCGACGAGGAACGCTGGACGACGGTGATCGACACCAACCTGACCGGCTTCTGGCGCACGATGAAGGCCTGCGTGCCCCTGCTCCGCAGGCGCGGCGGCGGGGCCGTGGTCAACCTCTCCTCGGTCCAGGGGCTGATCGGCTTTCAGGGCTGGCCGGCCTATGCCGCCGCCAAGGGGGCGATCATCGCGCTGACCCGCCAATGCGCGATCGACCTCGCCAAGGCGGGCATCCGTGTCAACGCGGTCGCGCCCGGCACCATCATGACGCCGATGAACGAGAAGATCTTCGAGGAGACCGAGGACGCGCAGGCCCTGATCGACAGCTGGAACCGGGCGCATCCGATCGGCCGCTTCGGCCAGCCGGTGGAGGTCGCCGAACTCGTCGCCTTCCTGGCGTCGGACAAGGCGAGCTTCATCACCGGCGAGATCGTGCGCTGCGACGGCGGCCTCGCCATCCGGGGCGAATGATGCGGGATCTCGTGTCCATCGGCACGGCATGCGGTGCGCTGCAGTTCGACCCCGCGGTCGGCAACATTCCGCGGCTGTCCTTCCACTGGGCCGGCCGGTCGTTCGAGCCGCTCTATGCCGCGCCCTGGCGGGAGGAGCCGGCGACGCGGGCGCTTTCCGGCCTTTCGCCCGCCGAACGCCGGCTCGCCGGAGACTTCTTCTGCGCCCCGTTCGCGGCCGCCGCCGATCCGGACGTTCCCGCCCATGGCTGGACCGCCAACAGCCCGTGGCGTGTGGAGGCGCACGAACCCCATGCCATCCGCTCCGTTCTCGCGCGCGACGTATCCGGCGCGCGGATCACGAAGCGTCTCGAAATCGCCAAGGACGCGCCGCTGCTCTACCAGGAGCATGGGATCGACGGGGGAGAGGGCGTGCTGCCCGTCGCCCATCATCCGGTGCTGCACCTGTCGGGCCGAGGCCGCTTCTTCACTTCGCGCAAGCGCGCCGCGCTCACCCTTGCCGAGGTTTTCGAACCGGGCCGTTCGTGCCTTGCCTATCCGACGCGCGGCACGGACCTTCGCCGGATGGCCGGCGCCGAGGGCAGGACCGTCGATCTCTCGCACTGGCCGATCGGCCGGCGCAACGAGGACTTCGTCACCCTCGTCGAGGCGCCGGATGCGGCGCTCGGCTGGTCCGCGGTGATCCGCGAGGATGAGGACGACATCGTCTTCTTCCTCAAGGACCCGTGCGTCCTGCCGGTCACCATGCTGTGGTTTTCGAACGGCGGGCGCGACCATGCGCCATGGAATGGCCGTGTCGTCGGCGTGACGGGCATCGAGGACGGCTGCTGCGCCGGGCCTGCCGGCGAAGCGGCGGCCGCGGCCGCCAATCCGGTCGCCGCCGAGGGCGTGGCGACGGGCCTGCCGCTTGCCGCGGGGCGCAGCCATGTCGTCCGCCATGTGATGGGCGCGTTGCCCCGTCCGGAGGGGTGGGCCGATATCGCGAACATTTCCGTCGAGGGGGATCGGCTCACGATCTCGGACAGTGCCGGGCGGCGGATCGAGCTGCCCTGGCGCCGCGACTTCCTGAAAGGACACGAGTGACATGGCCGCAATCGAATTGCGCAAGCTGACCAAGAGTTTCGGCGCCTATACCGCCCTTGCGGGGCTGGATCTTTCCATCGGGGACGGGGAGTTCCTCGTCCTGCTCGGCCCCTCGGGCTGCGGCAAGTCGACGACGATGCGCATCGTCGCGGGGCTGGAGGAACCGACCTCGGGCGAGATCCGCATCGGCGGCCGTCGGGTCAACGACATGCCGGCACGCGACCGCGACCTTGCCATGGTCTTCCAGAACTACGCGCTCTACCCGCACATGACCGTCGGCGAGAACATCGCCTATCCGCTGAAGATCCGAAAGGTCGCGCGGCCCGAGCGGGAGGCGCTGGTGCGCGCCGCCGCCGAGCGGGTGGACATGGGCCATCTCCTGACCCGGCGCCCCGCCGAACTGTCCGGCGGCCAGCGCCAGCGCGTGGCGCTGGCGCGCGCCATCGTGCGCCGCCCGCAGGTCTTCCTGATGGACGAGCCGCTCTCCAATCTCGACGCGAAGCTGCGCACGGTGATGCGGGGCGAGCTGAAGAACCTTCAGCGCGACCTCGGCGTCACAACCATCTACGTGACCCACGACCAGGTCGAGGCCATGACGCTGGCCGACCGGATCGTCGTGCTCAACAAGGCGACGATCCAGCAGATCGGCACGCCGGCCGAGATCTATGCGCGCCCGGCCAATACCTTCGTCGCCGGTTTCATCGGCTCGCCGCCGATGAACCTCCTGCCGGGCCGGCTTCTGGACGGCTGGTTCTCCAGCGAGGGCGGGCGTTTCCCGCTGGCGCATGCGGCTGGCGATGTCCTGCTGGGCGTGCGGCCCGAGCATGTGCGCATCGCGCCGGAGGGCGACGGCCATTTCTCCGGCACGGTCTTCTCGTCCGAACTGCTCGGCGACTGCACGATCCTGACGGTGAAGGCCGGCGATGCCCTGATCGCCGCAAAGCTTGCGCCGGAGGCGGGGCTGGAGCGCGGCGCGCCGGTCACCCTGAACTTCGAGCCCGGGCGCATGCATCTCTTCGACGCGGCGACCGGCCTGCGCCGGGAGGAGGTATGATGCCGGCGCCTCTCCTCGCGCAGGATCGCCTGCGGGTGTTCTTCGACGGGATCTGGAGCGAGCCGCGGCTCAGCCATCCCGAAGGCGTTGCCATCGGCCCGGACGGCTGGGTCTGGTGCGGCAATCAGGACGGCGAGATCTGCCGCATCGCCCCGGACGGCAGCCGCATCGAGCGGGTCGCGGGGACGGGCGGCTTCATCCTCGGCCTTGCCTTCGATGGCGACAGGGCGCTCTATGCCTGCGACCTCAAGCACGCCGCCGTCTTCCGGCTGGACCTTGCCGCCGGCTCCCTCCAGCGGCTTGCCGCACCGGGTCTGCGCATTCCCAACTATCCGGTGGTCGATCGGCGGCGGGGCCGCCTTCTCGTCTCGGACAGCCATGATCCCGGCCGGCCGGGGCCGGGCATCTGGTCCTTCGATCTTGCGGGTAGGCCCGGAAGCCTCTGGTGCGACGCCGGTTTCACCTTCGCCAACGGGCTGGCCATACGGCCGGGGGAGGAGGCGCTCTATGTCTGCGAGACCTTCGCCCGGCGCGTGTCGCGCATCGCGATCGCGGCGGATGGCGGCGCGGGCGCGATCACTCCGTTCGCCACGGACCTGCCGGGCTATCCGGACGGGCTTGCCTTCGACGGGGCCGGCAATCTGCTGGTCGCGCTCTACGAGCCTTCCCGTATCCTGCGCGTCGATGCGCACGGCGCCGTCGCCACGCTGGCGGAGGATCCGACGGCCCATGTGCTCTGCCATCCCACCAACATTGCCTTCGACGGCACGCGGCTTTTCGCGGCCAATCTCGGCCGCTGGCATATCGCGGCGATCGACTGCGATATCGGGGCGCCGCCGCTGTGGAGGGCCACGGCATGACCTTTATCGGCCTCACATGGGACCATCCCCGCGGCTACGACGCCCTGGCCGAAACCGCGCGCCGGGTGAATGCGGGCCTTGCGCAGCCGCTGATCCACTGGAACAGGCAGCCGCTCGAAGGCTTCGAAAGCGCGCCCATCCGCGCGCTCGCCGAACGCAACGACCTCCTGGTCATGGACCACCCGCATATCGGGGAGGCGGTCGCGGAGGACTGTTTCATCCCGCTCGAAGAGCTCTATTCCGCCGAACAGCTTGCGAGCTGGCGGCGGGACAGCATAGGCCCTTCCGCCGAGAGCTACCGCTGGGACGGCAGGACCTGGGCGCTGCCGCTGGACGTCGCCACCCAGGTCATGGCCCGCCGCGCGGACCTCCTTGCCGAACCGCCCCGTGACTGGGACGAGGTTTCGGCACTGGCGGCGCGCCTGCCGGTGGCGCAGTCGCTCGCCGGGCCCCATGCGGTGCTGACCCTGATGTCGATGGTGGCGGGCGCGGGCGGGCGCGTGGGGGGCGGGGACTTCCTGCCCGATGCGGAAGGCGCGGCCGCGCTGGAGGTCATGCACCGCCTCTATGCCCGCCGGCCCCCGGCAAGCGAAAGGCTCAATCCGATCGGCCTTCTGGAAGCCATGGCGCGCGGCCGGGACATCGCGCTCGTGCCGCTGGTCTTCGGCTACGTCACCTATGCCGCGCCGGGCCATGCGCCCAACGTGATCCGTTTTTCCGACACGCTGCGCCGGGCGGGCGGTGCGGGCGGCGTCATCGGCGGCACGGGCATCGCGTTTTCCCGCCGCTGCAAGCCGACGCCGGCGCTGCTGGCGCATATCGCCTCGCTGCTTGCCGCGCCGACGCAGGTCGAGGTCTTTCCTGCCTTCGGCGGCCAGCCCTCGGCGCGGGCCGCCTGGCAGGATGCGGGGACGAACGGCGCCTGGGGCGATTTCTATCGCAACACGCTCGCAACAGCGGAAAGGGCACTGCTGCGCCCCCGCTTCGACGGATACATCGCCTTCCAGACGGCCGCGGCGGAACGCATTCGCCTGGCGCTGGAGCGGCGGGAGGAACCGGAAACCACCCTTGCCGTCCTGCGCACCCTTTGGCTCCGCGCGCGCCATGGTGCGAGGGGCCATCTCGACGACCGAAAAGGCTGACATCATGACCGAGACCCAGACGTCCACCCCCGCCGCCCTAGCAGGCATCCGCATCCTCGATTTCTCGCACCTCCTGCAAGGCCCCTTCGCCACGCAGCTTCTGGCCGACATGGGGGCGGACGTCATCAAGGTCGAGCGTCCCGGCAAGGGCGATCTCTTCCGCTCGCTGACCTTCCGCAACAAATGGGTGGGCGGCAGCGAGAGCCCGAACTTTCTTGCCTGGAACCGCAACAAGCGTTCGATCGCCCTGAACCTCAAATCCCCGGACGTGCACGGGGTCCTCATGGAGATGGCGAAGAGCGCCGACATCGTGGTCCAGAACTTCCGACCGGGCGTCATGAAGGCGATGGGCTACGGATACGAGGACTTCCGGGCGGTCAATCCGCGGATCATCTATTGCTCCGGTTCCGGTTACGGCGAGGAAGGCCCCTATGTCGACCGGCCGGGCCAGGACATGCTCGTGCAGGGGCTGACCGGCATCATGGCGGCGACCGGGCAGGCCGACGCGCCGCCGACGCCCGTCGGCGCCGGCTTTTCCGACCAGATCGGCGCGATGAACATGGTCTACGGCATCCTCTCGGCGCTTTACTGGCGCGAGAAGTCCGGGCAGGGGCAGGAGGTCAAGGTGAACCTGCTTGCCGGCATGCTCGCGCACCAGAACCAGGAAATGGTGACGGCGCTGAACTTCAACGAGGATTTCCAGCGGCCGCGTTCGGGCATCGGCCATCCGGGCATGGATGCGCCGTTCGGCACCTATCCGACCCGTGACGGCTGGGTGACGATCGCCATGAGCCCCTACCGCACGCTCGTCGGCGTGCTCGGCAACGACGACCTTCTCGTCTACGACGATCCCGAAAAGCTCTTTGCGCAACGCGACGAGATCTGGCGCCGGCTGGCGGCGGAGACCGGGAAATGGACGACGGCGGCGCTGCTGGAGGCGTTACTGGCCGCCGACATCTGGTGCGGCGAGGTGAAGTCCCATCTCCAGGCCGCGGAAGATCCGCAGGTGCGCCACATGGGACTGGTGACGAGCTACGAGCATCCACGCGCCGGCACGGTCAAAGTCGTCGCGCCCGCAGTGCGCCATTCGGAAACGCCTGCGACGATCCGCCGGCCCGCGCCCCTGGTCGGCCAGCACACGCGCGAGATCCTGCGCGAATTCGGCTATGCGGATGAACAGGTCGATGCCTGGCTCGCCTCCGGGATCGCGTATTCCGACCCTGTTTCCGGATAGGGACGGCAAGCGTCGGCCCACGCGCGCTGCCGAGCGTCCTGGGGATGCGCCCCGAGCTCCCGTGACCGGATCGGCCCGCCTGGTCGGATCCGGTGCCGCTTTCTCTATGGCTCCGGATACCCGATGTCGTCGCGGATGCAGGCCTTGAGGTGGCCCGGCGCGACTTCCCGCAATTGCGGCACCGCCGCGGCGCAGGCGTCGAGCGCCTTGGGACAGCGGGTGCGGAAGACGCAGCCGCTCGGCGGATTGGCGGGGCTGGGAATGTCGCCTTTCAGGATTTCGCGCTTGCGTGCCAGATCCGGATCCGGCGAGGGGATCGCGGACATCAGCGCCTGCGTGTAGGGATGCTGCGGGCGGGCATAGAGGTCCTCGCTGGTGGCGATCTCCATGATGCGGCCGAGATAGAGCACGATGACGCGGTCGCAGATATATTCGACGACGGCAAGGTCGTGCGAGATGAACAGCATGGTCAGGCCGAGGCGCTGCTGCAGGTCGCGCATGAGGTTTACCACCTGCGCCTGGATCGACACGTCGAGCGCCGATACCGGCTCGTCGGCGACGATGAAGTCCGGCGCGAGCGTCAGCGCCCGCGCGATCCCGATGCGCTGGCGCTGGCCGCCGGAGAATTCGTGGGCGTAGCGGTTGATGGCGTCCGGCGGCAGCTCCACCTGTTCGAGCGCCTTCCCGGCCCGCTCCAGCCGCTCCGCCCGCGAACCGATGCCCTGGATCTTCAGGCCTTCCGTCAGGATCTCGCCAATGGTCATGCGCGGCGACAGGGAGGCGTAGGGATCCTGGAAGATATATTGCATGCGCGGGCGCCGGCGGCGCAACTCGCCGCCCGAAAGCGTCGTCAGGTCGTCGCCGTCGAAGACGACCGCGCCGGCCGAAGGCTCGATCAATCTCAGGACCGAGCGGCCGATGGTGGTCTTGCCGCTGCCGGATTCGCCCACCAGCCCCACCACTTCGCCCTTTGCGATGTCGAAGGAGATGTCCTGAAGGATCTTCAGGGTGGCGCCGCGCGTCTGGTAGTGCTTGGCAAGGCCGCGGACGGAGAGGAGGGGCGCTTCGGTCATGCGGAAATCTCCTGCCAGCGGATACAGCGGCTGTCGTGACGGTCGTTGACAGGCAAAAGCGCGGGCATGGCCTGGCGGCAGGCCTCGGTCGCGAAGGGACATCGCGGCGCGAAGGCACAGCCGGCCGGAAGGTCGGCAAGGCTCGGCACCATGCCGGGAATGGCGGGCAGCTTTGCGCCGCTCCGTTTCATCTCGCTCGCCGTGCCGAGGCGCGGCATCGATTTCAAGAGCCCCATCGTATAGGGATGGCGCGGGGTCCTGAACACCTCGGAGACGGGGCCAGTCTCCACGATGCGGCCGGCATACATCACCGCGACCCGGTGGGCGATCTCGGCGACCACGCCGAGATTGTGCGTGACGAACAGCATGCCCATGCCGCGTTCGCGCTGCAGCGACTGCATGAGATCGAGGATCTGCGCCTGGATGGTCACGTCGAGCGCCGTGGTCGGCTCGTCGGCGATCAGCAGCGTCGGATCGCAGGCGAGCGCCATGGCGATGGTGGCGCGCTGGCGCATGCCGCCGGACAGTTCGTGCGGATATTGGCCCACCCGGCGGCGCGCATCGGGAATGCCGACCTTGTCGAGCAGGCCGACGGCCGCCTCGATGCCCTCCCGCCGGCCGAGGCGCCGGTGGACGCGCAGCGATTCGGAGATCTGGTCGCCGACGGTGTAGACGGGGTTGAGGCTCGTCATCGGCTCCTGGAAGACCATGCCGATGTCGTTGCCGCGGATCTGCCGCATCTCCTCCTCGCCGAGCGTGACGAGGTCCTTCGTCCTGCCGTCCTTGCCGCGGAAGCGGATCGAACCGTCGTCGATCACGCCGATCCTGCGGGCAAGCAGCCGCATGACGGAGAGGCTCGTCACCGATTTGCCCGAACCCGATTCCCCGACCAGCGCCACCGTCTCGCCGGGGCAGATGGCAAGATCGATGCCGTTGACGGCGGCGATCTCCCGGCCGCGCAAGCGGAAGACGGTCCTGAGGTTGCTGATCTCAAGAATGGGTTCGGACGTCATCGGCGACCTCAGGCGAGGAGGCCGACGGAGCGCAGGATCTCGTCGATCCTGCGCGTTTCGGCCTCGTTGAGCGGGGCGCGCGGACGCGCCATGACATTGGTGGAAATGATGCCGAGGCTGCGCATCGCGGTCTTGAAGCCGCCGACGCCGGTCGCACCCCCGCTGACGCGGCCGGCGGCGACCCAGACGATCTCGAACAGGCGGCAGAGCCGCTCCTGTTCCGTGCGGGCGGCGGCCCAGTCGCCGCGCTTTGCGGCGTCCCAGAGGCGGACATAGCCTGCCGGATCGACATTGGCGAGGCCCGGCACGACCCCGTGCGCGCCCATGGCGAGCACGCTGTCGACGACGATCTCGGACCCGGTCATCAGGAAGACGTCCTTGTTGCCCGCGAGATCGCTGAGGGCATAGCGGAAATTGCCGTCGTCGCCGGAGGAATCCTTCAGGCCGATGATCGTGCCTTCCTGCGCCAGCGTCACGACGGTCTGGCGGGAGAGCTTGGTGTGGACGCAGACCGGGATGTCATAGGCGATCAGCGGGATATCGACGGCGTCGCGGATCATGCGGAAGTGATCCAGCGTCTCGGCCTGGCTGGTGATGGTGTAGAAGGGCGCGGTGACGACCACGGCATCGGCCCCCACCTCCCTGGCGGTGCGGGCATGGCGGATGACGCGGTCGGTCGCCGGATCGATGGCGCCGGCGATCACGGGCACGCGGCCGTTGGCGACCTTCACCGTGTGCTCGAGGATCCTGCGGCGCTCGGCCTCGTCGTAGAACACCACCTCGCTGGTCGAGCCGAGCGGGAAAAGGCCGTGGCAGCCATTGTCGATCAGATGTTCGAGGACGCGCGTATAGGAGGCGTAATCGACAGAGAAATCGTCGTTGAGGGGGGTGACGACGGGAGGAACGACACCGAAGAACTTGGACATTTGCTTCTCTTTCCGGGGTTTCAATTGAGGTCTGCGCGGGGGTCGAAGGCGTCCCTCAGACCGTCGCCGATGAAGTTGATGGCCAGCACGGCAAGCACCAGCGCGCCGCCGGGAAACAGCCATTGCCAGGGATACTGTTCGAGCACGGCGGTGGAGCGCGCGGCATTCAGCATGTTGCCCCAGCTCGCCGCCGGCGGCGGCACGCCGAGGCCGAGGAACGAGAGGCCCGCCTCCAGCAGGATGGCGTTGGCGACCTGCAGCGTGGCGTAGACGACGAGGATGTCGATCGAATTGGGCAGGCCGTGGCGGAAGAGGAGGTGCCCGATGCCCGCGCCCATGCCGCGCGAGGCCATGACGAATTCCCGCTCCCGCAGTTCCAGCAGGCGCGCGCGGATCATGCGCGACAGGACCGGCCAGGACAAAAGCGCGATGACGACGACGGTCGACCAGATGCCGGAGCCGACGATGGAGGCGAGGACCAGAAGGAAGATCACCGGCGGCAGCGTCATGGCGAGGTCGACCGAGCGCATGGCGAGCGCATCGGCGAAGCGCCCGCCGAAGGCCGAGACCGCACCGACGAGAAAGCCGATGGCCGTCGACAGGACGACGGAGGAGACGGCGACCAGCAGCGAGATCCGCCCGCCTTCCAGCGTTCTTGCAAGCACGTCGCGCCCGACGCCGTCGGTGCCGAACCAGTGCGCCGCCGATGGGGCGGCATTCATCGCCAGGAGGTCGATGTCGTTGGGCCTGTAGGGCATCCAGAGGGGATAGGTCAGGACCGCGGCGAGCAGCGGAAGCAGCAGCGCCACGCCGACGAGGGCCGCCCGGTTGAGGAGGAAGCGGCCGGTTGCCCGCGCCAGCGGACCGGAGGAGGAAGGGGAGGCGGGCATTGTCATCTCAGGCTACCTTGAGGCGCGGATCGATGACCGCATAGGCGAGGTCGGTCAGGATGTTGACGACGATGACGCAAGCGCCGATGACGAGCGTGGCCCCCATGATGACCGGATAGTCGCGCGTCTCCACCGCGCTGATCAGAAGCAGGCCCATGCCCGGCCAGTTGAAGACGCTTTCGACGAAGATGGCGCCGCCGACGGCAAGGCCTATGGTCGAGCCGATCAGCGTGACGACGGGCAGGAGCGCGTTGCGCAGGGCATGCTTGGTGACGACCCAGAACTCCCGGACGCCCTTGGCGCGCGCCGTGCGGACATAGTCCTGGTTCAGCACTTCGAGCATCGAGGCGCGCATGTAGCGCATGATCAGCGCCGCATGGCCGATGGACAGCACGGTCGCCGGCAGGATGAGGTGGTGCAGGAGATCGCCCACCGAAAAATCGGTCGCCGGGGTGAGCATGCCGCCCGACGGCGTCCATTTCAGCCGGACGGAAAAGACGTAGAGGCCGAGCAGGGCGGTGAGGAAGGCCGGGCTGGAAATGCCGAGCAGCGCCAGCACCGAAAGCGAGTAATCGGGCACGGTGTTGCGGCGCACCGCGCTGAGGATGCCGCTGGCAATGCCGATGACGACGGCGATGGAGAGGCCGGCGCCCATCAAGAGGAGGGTGGGGCCGATGCGCGAGAGGATGAGGCCGGATACCGTCTCGTTGAAGCGCTGCAGCGAATGGCCGAGATTGCCCTGCGCGGCCTGCGACAGCCAGGCGAGATACTGCACGGGCAGCGGCTGGTCGAGGCCGAGCCGCGCGCGCAGCGCGTCCATCGCCTCCTTCGTCATGGCGACGTTGGGATCGATATAGGCATCGATCGGATCACCCGGCGTCAGCTGCAGCAGCGTGAAGATCAGCACCGTCAGCGCAAGCAGCATGGCGAGCCCGACGAGCAGGCGATGGAGACAGTAGCGTAACATGCGGGTTCAACACCTGATCGCGTGGCTGGCCGAGGGTGGCTTGTGGAAGGGCGCGGGGCAAGCCGTGCCTCAGACTGTCGACAAAGTCCGCAAACCTCTCCTCCGTCATGGTCGGGCTTGACCCGACCATCCGTAACCCCTGGAGGCAATCGGATCCTCGGGCCGAGCCCGAGGATGACGGAGTGATTGGAGCGATGTTTGTCATCAAACCGAGGGTGCGGGGCAGCCCGCGCCCTCTTGTCTGCGCCTATTCGGCGATCGACCACTTTTCCGCATGGGCCTGGTACGGGCCGCCGGCCGGCGCCGGGGTCCATACGAAGTCCTTGAGCTTCGAGGACACGACGCCATAGCGGTTGGCGACCCACATCGTCGCCCAGGGCAGCTCGGCATTGGTCGCCTTGCAGACGTCCTGGTAGCGGGCGTCGCGCTTAGCGTCATCCGTCTCGGCCAGGGCGGCGTCCAGCGCCTCCGTCACCGCCGCCATGCGGATGCGCATGATGTTGGCGCCGGCCGGCGGGATCTGCTTCTCGTTGAGGCCGATATTGATGTTCGAGGCATCCGGGCCGTTCTGCAGGCCGGCATAGATCAGCGGGTAGTCGCCGGAATTGCCCGACTGCTGGTAGACGATCGAGTTGTAGGTCGGCGTGTCGACGGCGCGCGGCACGATGTTGATGCCGACCTGCGCGAGCATGGCCTGCATGGCGGCGAGCACGTTGGTCGCCAGCGGCGAGGTGTAATAGGTCAGGATCGTGACCGGCTTGTCGCCGTTGATCTTGTCCCAGCCCGCCTCGGCGAGAAGCTGCTTGGCCTTTTCCGGGTCGTAGCCATAGCTCTCGATGCCCTGCGGCACGAGCTGGTCGGCGACATAGACGCAGTTGGCAGGCTTGGCCGCCCCGCCATAAAGGCTCTGGATGATGGCGTCGCGGTTGATCGCGTACATGAAGGCCTGCCGGATGCGCAGGTCCTGCCAGAGCGGCACCTCCTGGTTGAAGCCGACATAGTTGACGACGTAGGAATCGCCCTCGATCACCCGGAAGGCGCTGTCGCCGCTGAAGGTCGACACATCGTTGGAATCGACATAGGTGAACTGGATCTCGCCCGACCGGAGGGCCGCGATGGCGGCGGCGGGGTCGGCGAAGTAGCGGTTGATCAGCTTGTCGGCCGCCGGCTTGCCGCCGTGGTAGTCCTGATTGGCGGCGAGTTCGACATACTGGTCGGCGACATATTTGGTGAACTTGAACGGGCCGGTGCCGATCGGCGTTGTGGACCACCAGGCATGTTTTGCGATCTGCTCGGGAGGGATCGAGGCAAGGGCGTGTTCCGGCAGCATCATCACCTTGGTCAGGGTGTCGAGCATGCTCGGCGACGGCGCCGACAGGGTGATCACGACCGTGCGGTCGTCCGGCGCCTCGACGGACTGGACGACGCCGAGGCGCGCGGCGAAGACCGAGCCGGCCTTGTCGTTGCGGGCGAGATCGAGCGTGAAGCGGACGTCCTTCGCGGTGAACGGCTGGCCGTCATGCCATTTGGCCTCGGCAAGCTTGAAGGTGTAGGTCTTCTGGTCGGCGCTGACCTCGTAGCTGTCGGCCAGCGCGCCGATGACCTTCGTCAGCTTGTCGTCGTAGATGACCAGCGGCTCGAAATAGGTGACGAGCCAGGTGAAGCCGCTCGTCGCCGCCAGCGGATTGAAATTGCCCTGGAAGCCGCCCGGGCCGACGTCGAAGCCGCCGGAGATCGTGCCGCCTTCGGCGCGTGCCTGGCCCGGCGCCAAGGGCAAGGCGCCGAGCAGCGCCGCCGAAACGGCAAGCGCAGACAATGTGGTCTTCAGATTCATGTCATCCTCCCTGATGAAACGGTGGTCTTGTTGTCGGCGATCACGCGGGTGATGCCGGCATAGTGCTTGTCGAGCCGGTCCCGGGCGCCGGCATGGTCGCGCGCCTCCACGGCGTCGACGATGGCGGCGTGGTCGCGCCAGGTCTGCATGGGGTCCGTATTGTTGAGATTGACGAAGTCGGATGCCTTGTAGAAGGCCAGCCAGAACACCTCGATCAGCCGCAGCAGGACCTCGTTCTGCTGGCAACGGAAGAGCAATTGGTGGAAATGCCGGTCCTCCTCGGGAAAGCTCTCGCCGCGCTCCGCCCGGACCCGCATCCGCTCGACGGTCTCGCGCAGCTCGCGGATATCGTCGGCGCCGATGACCTCCAGCGTCCGCCCGATCAGGCCGACCTCGAGCGTGCGGCGGATGGTGATGACCTCCTCGATCTGCTTCAGCGCGCCGCCGAGGCCATAGGCGAGGTTTTCCAGCAGCGGCTCGAAGGAGAACGCCTTGACGAAGACGCCGATGCCGCGGCGCGATTCCAGCACGCCGACGGATTCCAGGGCCTTGATGCCCTCGCGCACCGAATTGCGGCTCACCCCGAGCTGGGTGGCAAGCTCGCCTTCGGGCGGCAGGGGCGCGCCCGCATCGAGGTGGTTGTCCTCGATATAGCTGCGCAGGCTTTCCTGCACCGAGACATGCAGGAGGGGCGCGCGCTTCAGGGGCTTGATCGACTTCACGTTCATCTTCGTCTCCGGTTGCCTTTTTGACTCCGAAAAGACAGTGGCCCTACATTTATCCACTTGTAGGATATCTGTCAATTGGATATTGAAATTGCCAATAAGCGGTTCACTTCACGGATACTTCAAATCGGTCTCCCGGCGAAGCGCAAACCGCACCGGCCACGCCGCATGGCCCCGCCGACGCGCCTTCAACGACACGGCCCAGCGGGGGCCGCACGGGACAGGGAAGACCCTCGATGCACGACCTCAAGTCCATTCTCGCGCGGTTGAAGGGGAGGCTGATCGTCTCCTGCCAGCCGGTTCCCGCCGGCCCGTTCGACACCGTGGCATCGGTGGTGGCCTATGCGCGGGCCGCCGAAAGCGCCGGCGCGGCCGGATTGCGCATCGAGGGCTGTGCCAATGTCGCTGGCGTCGCCGGGGCGAGCCGGCTGCCGGTCATCGGTCTCGTCAAGCGCGATCTCGACGGCAGCCCCGTGCGCATCACGCCGCTCCTGTCGGATGTCGCGGCGCTTGCCGAGGCGGGTGCCGCCATCATCGCGGTCGATGCGACGGACCGTCCTCGCCCGGTCTCCGTGCCGGCGCTGATCGCCGAGATCAAGCGGCACGGCCGTCTCGCCATGGCCGATATCGCCACGGAGGACGAGGCGCGCGCGGCCCTTGCGGCCGGTGCCGATATCGTCGGCACCACCATGTCGGGCTATGCCGGCCCCGGCCCCGTGCCGAAGGAACCCGACCTCGGCCTCGTGGCCCGCTGCGCCCGGCTCGGCGCGCCGGTCTTCGCCGAAGGGCGCTACAACACCCCGGAAGCGGCGGGCGCGGCCATCCGCGCCGGTGCCGATGCCGTGGTGGTCGGATCGGCGATCACGCGGCCGGAACATGTGACGGCATGGTTCCGGCAGGCGGTCGAGACGGCAGCGCGCCCGCCCGCGCCCGTGCTTGCCTTCGACATCGGCGGCACCAAGACGCTTGCCGCCCTCGTCGAAGGCAGGACGATCCTCGACCGCCGCGTGATACCGACGCCTGCCGTCGTCGGAGGAGACGCCTGGAGCGACGCCATGGCCGGGCTCGTGGCAGGCTGGGGCGGCCGATACGCCCGTGCCGCCGCCGCCGTCACCGGCCTTGTCGCCGGCGGCGCCTGGTCGGCGCTCAACCGGGAGACGCTGGATATCCCGCGGGAGTTTCCGCTTGCCGGCAAACTTGCCGCAATCCTCGGCATGCCCGTCGAGATCCTCAACGACGCCCAGGCCGCGGCCTGGGGCGAATATCGCTTCGGCGCGGGGCAGGGGCGCGACATGGCTTTCCTGACCGTGTCGAGCGGCATCGGCGGCGGGCTCGTCCTTGACGGCCGGCTGCGCCGCGGCGCGCGCGGGCTCGCCGGCAGCCTGGGCCAGCTTCCGGTTGTCCTTCCGGGCGAAAGCGTTCGCCTGGAAACCCTGGCATCGGGCTTCGGCATGGCCCGGGCGGCGCGCGCGGCCGGCCGCAACGGCGATGCGCGAACGGTTCTGGCGGCCGCCGGCGCGGCCGAGGCCTGGGCTGAGGACATTCTCCATACCGCGACGAAGCGGCTCGCCGCTGCCATTGCGGGCCTCCAGGCCATCGTCGATCCCGAGCGGATCGTCATCGGCGGCGGCGTCGGGCTTGCCGATGGTTTCCTCGACGGGCTGCGCGAAGCCCTGCGCGCCCATCCCGAGGTCTTGGTGCCCGAACTCGCCCTGGCGGAACTGGGTGCGGATGCCGGCATCATCGGCGCCGCCGATATCGCGGCGTCGGCGCCGTGAGCGGCAACGGTCTTTGAAGGAGAGGAGAAATGCATGTCTGTTTCCATGCCGACACGATCGCTCCGGGCGGGCTTGGCCGTTCTGGCCCTGTCGACGGGGGCGGCCATGGCCGCTGAAACCTGGCCGGACCTGCCCGCCCCGGTGAAGAACGGCATTGCCGCCCGCGTCGGCGACATGGCCTTTGTCGGCCTCGGCTCGGCCGGAACCGACCTCTACGCCCTCGACCTGTCCGCCCCGGCCGCGGGCTGGCAGAAACGCGCATCCTTTATCGGCCCCGCGACGAACGGCGCGGCCGTCGCCGTTTCCGCGACGACGATCTACCTGTTCAGCGGCAATGGGAAGGCGGCCGAGGACGACCGGTCCCCGATCATCTTCGACACGGTCTATGCCTATGACACGCAATCGGACCGCTGGTCGAAGCGCGGCACGAAGACGCCGGCCGGGCTTTCCGGCGCAAAGGCCGTTTCGCTCGGCGACGGCCGCATCGCCCTTGTCGGCGGCTACAACAAGGCGCTCTTCGACACCTACCTCGCCGAGACCGGCGCCATCGACAAGGAGGCGGATCCGGAAGGCTTCCGGGCACTCGTCGCGTCCTATATGGGCATGGAGCCGAAGGCGTACCGGTGGAACGACAAGCTGCTGGTCTACGACCCTGCCGCCAACCGCTGGGGTTCGCTCGGCGACAATCCGTACCTGCCGAACTGCGACCCCGCTTTGGTGGCGGAGGGCGACGGCCGGTTCCTGGTGATGAGCGGGGAAATCAAGCCCGGCCTGCGCACGCCGGAGGTGAAGCGCGTCGAGATCAAGGGAGCGTCCGCCGTCTGGACGAAGCTTGCCGATCTCCCGCCGGCCCTGCCCGGGCAGCGGCAGGAAGGGGTGGCCGGTGCCTATGCGGGCATCGTCGGCGGCGATGTCCTTCTTGCCGGCGGCGCGAATTTCCCGGGCGCCAGGGCGAATGCGCAGGCCGGCCGCTGGTTCGCGCATGACGGCCTGAAGAAGGGCTGGCGCGACGAGGTCTATGTGCTTGGCGGGACGAGCTGGAAGCTTGCCGGACGGCTGCCGCGCGGTCTTGCCTATGGCGCCTCCTTCGCCGTGCCCGGCGGCCTCCTGATCGCCGGCGGCGAGGACGGCGATGGCATGCCGCGGGCGGACGTCTTCCTGCTCAGGTGGGACGGGCGGAACACGTCGATCGAAAACTGACGGCTCTTCGGAGAAGCGGACGGATCGCAGAACGGTCTTGCCCTCGACCGCGGGCTGTTGCAGTGCCGCCGCCGCCGAATGCCCCCTCGCGATGCGGCGTGCATGGCGGATTTTTCCCGATGGTGTGTTCTGGTAAGGTGTGCATCCCTACGGAGAGGTTTCGTGAAGATGCTCGAAACGCGCTATGCCAGAAGCGGGAACCTCCACATCGCCTATCAGGTCGTCGGCCAGGGCGCACTCGATCTCGTCCTCGTGCCGGGCTTCATCTCCAACCTCGAACTGAACTGGGAAGATCCCGGCTACAGCCGCCTGCTGAAGCGGCTCTCGGCATTTTCACGCGTGATCCAGTTCGACAAGCGCGGCACCGGCCTCTCCGACCCGGTCGATGCCGCCGCGCTGCCCGATATCGAGGCGCGGATGGATGACGTGCGCGCCGTGATGGACGCCGCCGGGAGCGGCCGGGCCGCGATCCTCGGCGTCTCGGAGGGGGTGCCGATGGCGATCCTCTTCGCCGCCGCCTGCCCGGAGCGCACGCGCGCCCTTATCCTCTATGGCGGCTATGCGCATTTCAAGAGCTGGGTGATGGACGAGACGGCGCTCGAGCAATTCATGGGGATGCTGGATGCAGGCTGGGGCAGTGGCGCCACGCTGAAGAGTTTTGCGCCGCGACTGGTGAACGACAAGCGTTTCGCCCCGTGGTGGGCACGCTTCGAGCGCCTGTCGGCAAGCCCTGCCGCCGCGATCTCGCTGGCGCGCATGAATGCCGCGATCGACGTGCGTGGCGCCTTGCCGGCCGTGAACGTTCCGACGCTGCTTATCCATCGCTGCAACGACGCCCATGTCAGCCCCGATGGCAGCCGTTACCTCAAGGCGCGGATCGCCGGTGCCC
Organism: Shinella sp. WSC3-e; assembly: GCF_945994535.1. Taxonomy (NCBI): domain Bacteria; kingdom Pseudomonadati; phylum Pseudomonadota; class Alphaproteobacteria; order Hyphomicrobiales; family Rhizobiaceae; genus Shinella; species Shinella sp. WSC3-e. The sequence goes on along the minus strand of NZ_OZ000530.1, from coordinate 2,229,670 downwards.
GGCTGGTCGAGATACCCGGCAGCGACCATCCGGTCTGGACCGGCGACGTTGACCGCATCGCGGACGAGGTCGAGGAGTTCCTGACCGGCGCGCGGCCGGTAACGGAGGCCGACCGCGTGCTTGCCGCCCTTCTGGTGGCGCGTATCGACGGCGCGGAGCGGCTTGCCTCCCGTCTTGGGGATCGGGCATGGTCGAAGTGTACCGAGGATTTTCAGGCCGCGGCCTTCACCGCGGCGGAGCGGCTGGGGGCACGGTGTCTGCGCTGGGACGGCGACCGGCTCGTCGCGCGCTTCGACGGCCCGGCCCGCGCTGCCCGCACGGCGCTCGCGCTGAGGGATGCCGGTGCGGTGCTCGGGCTTGCCCTGGCGCAGGGCGTGCATGTCGGCGAAATCGAGATCGGCGGCGAGACGATGACGGGGCTTGCAGTGCAGGTCACCGAGCGTATCGCGGGCCTGGCCGGATCCGGCGAGATCATGGCCTCCTCGCTTGTGGGGGAGCTGAGCGCCGGCTCGGGCCTGCATTTCGCCGCGCGCGGCGTGATGGAGGTCGAAGGCCGGAGCCATCCGCTGGAGATCGTCCTGGTGGTCGCCGAGCAGCACCTGGAACCCGCAGTGCCGAAGAAAGGCCCCGCACCGTCGCTCGCCGTGCTGACCGCGCGCGAGCGCGAAATCCTCGCCCGCGTCGCCGATGGCATGAGCAACCCCGCGATCGCCGCCATGCTGGTGCTGAGCGAGCACACCGTGAAGCGCCACGTCGCCAACATCCTCACCAAGCTCGACCTTAGCTCGCGCGCCGCGGCGGCGGCATTTTCCGCCGGCCAGAAAGACCGCTGACCGCTGGCCCGGCAGAGCCATGCGCGGCATGGCGCTTTCGGGCGAAGCGGCGCGAACGGCAAGATCCTAGGGTGGCGGCATGCATTCCCCGTGGCGGCGGTCGCCGGAGGGAAGAGCCGAGGGAGACAGGAAAATGACACCGATCAGGACATGCTTGATCTTTGCCGCCGCGTTGACGGCGGGTATCGCGCTTGCCGCGCCGCTGCACGCCGACGACGGCTCGGCGGCCGCCTACAAGGATATCGAGGCGACGCTCGGCCAGGTGCCCGCCATGTTCAAGGCTTTCCCGGCGGTCGGCATTGCCGGCGCCTGGACCGAGTTCAAGTCGCTGCAGCTCAATCCCGATACGGCGCTGGACGGCAAGACGAAGGAGCTGCTCGGGCTGGCCGTGTCGTCGCAGATCCCCTGCCAGTATTGCGTCTACTTCCACACGGCGGCGGCAAAGCTGAACGGCGCGACGGATGAGGAGATCCGCGAGGCGGTGGCGATGGCCTCGATCGTGCGGCACTGGTCGACGGTGCTGAACGGCCTGCAGGTCGATCCGGCGACATTCCGGCAGGAGACGGACGATATCCTCGCCCGCGCCGCCCGGATGGCGAAGACGGCGCCCTAGGCGGCGCTGCAATTCCCATCGCCGCGACAGGCGGCCAAAGGAGGACGACATGCTTCGAACCAAGGCCGTGGATGGCGCGGCGATCAAGCAAGCCATCGAAGGACGCGACGGCAAGATGCTGGCGAGCTTCTATGCCGACGACGCGGTCGTGCGCGTCATCGACCGGAACAACCCGCCGAGCAAGCCGCGCGAGGTGCGCGGCAGGCAGGCGATCGCCACCTTCTGGGACGACATCTGCAGCCGGGCAATGACCCACCAGGTCGATACGACGATCGCCGAGGGCAGCCGACTCGCCTTCACGCAGGCCTGTGCCTATCCGGACGGCACGCGCGTTTTCTGCGCGGCGATCCTCGACCTTTCCGACGGGCTCATCGTCCGCCAGACGGTCGTGCAGGCTTGGGACGAGTAGGCCTGTTGCAAAGGGAGCCCAGGCGACAATGCCTTCGGCGTCCGGAACTGCGCCCTGCAAAGCTGCCTTGCTGCGGCTTGTCGTCGGGCGGGTTTCGCGATGAAGGCCGCCGTCAACCGGGCGCGCGACCAGAATGGCTTCCTCCTCGGCGGCGCGCCAAAGTTCCCCGAAAAAATTCGCATGTATCGCGGCGTGCCACGTCGGAAAGGGCGGCTGACAGGCGGTGCGAAGCGGCTATAGTCGCCGGTGGTTCGCGAGGCCGGGGACGGCGCGGCGACAGGACATGGAGACGAGAGATGAAGCCCACGCCCATCACGGCGGCGCCTGGCGACGCCGCGGCCCGCAAGGCGGTCAAGCCGGTGATCTGCTACCCGGTCGAGACCCTGCCGCGCCCCGACCTTGCCGCCTATCGCGCGCTCCGCGACGATCTGGCGCTCGTCGAGACGGTCGTCGTGCCGCCGCGCGAGGCGGCGACCTGGTCGGTGCCGGCGGGGCATTTCTGCCGCATCGTCTGCAGCGAGGGGCCGCAGGTGGGAGACCTCAACCTCTTCAATGCCAATGACCTGAAGGAGCGGCTCTATACGGGCAAAACGCGGGCGCTCGCCGGCACCCATGTCGGCCTCGGCGACCAGCTCTTCTCCAATTTCCCCTATCTGCGCCCCATCGCGACCATCACGCACGATACGCTCGACTGGTACGGCTTCGACGCGTTCGGCGGCGCGGTGCATGACGTGATCGGCACGCGGTGCGATCCCTATACGCACAACCTGCTCAGCCATGGCGGGCAGTATCACCATTGCTGCCACTCGAACCTCACCCGCGCTTTCGCCGCGAAGACGGGCATGGCGCCGCGCGAGGCCGAGACCTATGTGCACGACGTGCTGAACGTCTTCATGTGCACCGGCTTCACGCGCGATACGGGCCAGTATTTCATGAAGGCGAGCCCGGTGCGGCCGGACGATTATCTGGAGTTCTTCGCCGAGATCGACCTTCTCGGCTGCATGTCGGCCTGCCCGGGCGGGGATTGCTCGGCGCAGCATTCCTCCGACACGGCGGCGTGTTATCCGATGGTCGTGGAGATCTACAAGCCGAAGGCTTTGCCGGAAGGCTGGGCGCCGCCGCCGGTCAACGGCTACGACGGCACCCACGGGCTCTAGCCGAAGCGGCATGGCTTCGGCGCCGGACAATGCGGCGGTAGCAAGACGCTCAGCGCGGGCGGCGGATGGCGCGGATCTTTCCGCTGTTGCCGCCGCCGCAGAAGAAGCGGTCGGCACCGTCGGATTCGAGGCCCGATACGCCGGTGCCCGCCGGCATGACGATGGTGTCGAGCACGGCGCCGGTCTCCGGGTCGAGATGGCGCAGGTCGCTTTCCTCGCCCTCCCAGGTGCCGTGCCACAGTTCGCCGTCCACCCAGGTGACGCCCGTCACCATGCGGTTGCTCTGGATGGTGCGCAGGACGGCGCCGGTTTCCGGGTCGATCTCATGGATCTGCCGGCTGCGGTATTCGCCGACCCAGAGCGAGCCTTCCGCCCAGGTGAGGCCGGAATCGCCGCCATTGCCGGGCGCGGGGATGGTGGAGACGATCGCGCCGGAGGCGGGGTCGATCTTGTGGATGCGGTCTTCCGCGATCTGGAAGAGGTGGCGGCCGTCATAGGCGGTGCCGGCATGGGCCGAGAGGTCGATCGTGCGCAGCACGCGGCCGTCGTCCGGGTCCAGGGCATTGACCTTGTCGCCGGAGGCGAACCAGACGGCCTTGCCGTCGAAGGTGACGCCGTGGACCTGCTCCACGCCGGGGAAGGGGCCGTATTCGCGCAGGATGTCTGCCTTGGAAGTGGTCATCTCAATCTCCTTTGGATCGTTGATGGGACGATCCTAATCGCCCGGCAGCGGACCCGGGAGTAACAAGAGTGTCGAGAAAGCGCCGGGCGTCGGCGTCAGCCAGCGCCGGCCGCGGCCGCGGCCGATCGCCTGCACCCTGCCGTCCGCGCAGAGCTGTTCGAGGGCGCGCTGCACGGTGCGCGCGCTGGTGCCGAGCGCGATGGCGAGCGCCGAGCTCGACCAGGCCTCGCCATCGGCAAAGAGCGCCAGCACGTCGGCATGGGGTTCGTCACGCGGTGGCGCCAGCACGGCGACGGTCCGTCCGTCACGCGGCACCAGCAGGAAACCGTCCCGCGTGGCGGTGATCTCGGCGAGGGCTTCCAGTTCGGCCCGCAGCCGGCCCGTCTCCACGCGCAGCCGGGCGCGGTGGGACTCGTCTGCCTGCCGGGCGCGGAAGGCGCGCAGCAGCAGGCTTTCCCGGCTGGCGTCACCGGGAAAGGCCTCGGCGAGCGTGCGCAGAAGCGCGAACAGGATCGGCCGCGTGGCCAGCGAGACGGTGGTCTCGCCGCAGCGCACGACGTGGCGGCAGGCATCGACCACCAGCCTGTCGGTCGCCAGCAGCGTCTCGACCTCATGGGGAAGGAGAGGGCGCTCCCCGCTATCCGCGATCGCGCGCGCAGCCGGCCTTTGCAGGACCGTCGCGGCGTCCTCCACCTCCTGGATCAGGGCGGGGATGCCGGCCTGCCGGGCGGCGGCTGCGGCGCGCGTGAAGGCCTCGCGGGCCGTCGCCGTGTGCAGCCGGCGGATCGCGATGCCGGCGGCGGCGAGCGCGTGCGCGGCCCGAAGCGGCGGGGGCAGGGGGACGGGATCGATCGCGGCCAGGAGCGCGGCGGCATCGGCGAGCCTGCCGATCAGCAGCAGGCGACGGACGGCGAGCATCCGGGCATGGGCGGCGTTCAGCCGGTCGCCATGGGCGGCGAGCGTCGCCTCGGCGGCGGAAAGCGCCTTCACCGGCCAGGTGAGATCACGCGAGACGAGGGCGATTTCCGCCTCGGCGACGACGCAGCGCGCCCGCGCCACCGCCTCGCGCGGGCCGAAGGCGCGGGCGGCGCTCTTCAGCAGCGCCTTCGCGCGGTCGAGATCGCCGAGCTGCGCCATGGCGATGCCGCGCAGCGCCAGTGCCGGGGCGTCGTCGCGCAGCGCCACGCGGTTCAGCGCGCCGAGCGGATCGCCGGTGGCGAGCGCCCGGGCGGCGGCGGTGATCATCGAGTCCATTGAATTCCCGTCACATTTGTAACTCCCGCTTTTCCGCGACTGGCGCTTAATCTCGGTGCATCGATAGAGAAGAAAGGCGTTTCACGATGCGCAATCAAGTCGTTTCCCATGAGAATTGGCTGAAAGCCCGCCTGGAGCTGCTGGCCGCGGAAAAGGCCTTCACCCGCCAGCGCGAGGCGCTGACCCGCCGCCGCATGGCGATGCCCTGGGAACGGGTGGAGAAGGCCTACCGTTTCGAGGGGCCGGATGGCGGCCTGACGCTGGAGGATCTTTTCGCCGGGCGCTCCCAGCTCCTCGTCTATCACTTCATGCTCGGGCCCGACTGGCAGGAAGGCTGCAAGTCCTGTTCCTTCTGGGCCGACAACTTCAACGGCATCCCGGTCCATCTTGCCCGGCGCGACGTGACCTTCACGGCGGTCTCGCGCGCGCCGCTGGAAAAGATCGAATCCTACCGGCGGCGCATGGGCTGGAGCTTTCCGTGGGTGTCCTCGGGCGGCAGCGACTTCAACTTCGACTACCAGGCCTCCGCGACACCGGAGGAACTGGCGGCGGGGCGCGCCTACTACAATTTCGCGATTTGTTCGAACACGGTGTCGGAAATGGTCGGCGTCAGCGTCTTTTACAGGAGCGGGCCGGGCGAGGTGTACCACACCTATTCCTGCTACGCGCGCGGCGTCGAGATGGTGAACGGTGCCTATCACTTCCTCGACCTCGTGCCGAAGGGCCGCGACGAGGACGGCCTTCGCTATCCTATGGAATGGGTAAGGCGGCACGATCAGTATTGATTTGGGCGCGGCCCCGGCCAGCCGGCGGCCGCAGAGGAGATGACAATGATCCATACGCATTATCGCTGGGTGATCGTCGCCGCGGGCGGCCTCCTCGGCTGCATCGCCATCGGCGCGATGTTCTCGCTGCCGGTCTTCCTGTTGCCGATCGCCAGGGATACCGGCTGGTCGGTGACCGGCATTTCCACCGCCATGACCGTCGGCTTTCTCGCCATGGTCTTTGCCAGCATGGTCTGGGGCGGCCTTTCGGACCGCTGGGGGCCGCGGCCGGTCGTGCTGTCGGGCTCGGTGCTCCTGGCGGCGAGCCTGCTTGCGGCGAGCCTCGCGCCGTCGCTCCTTGCCTTCCAGTTCGTCTTCGGCCTGGTGGCGGGGGTGGCGGTCGCCGCGGTCTTCGCGCCGATGATGGCCTGTGTGACGGGATGGTTCGATACGCATAGGAGCCTTGCCGTCTCGCTCGTCTCGGCCGGCATGGGCATGGCGCCGATGACCATGTCGCCCTTCGCCGCCTGGCTCGTCACCTTCAACGACTGGCGCAGCGCGATGCAGATCATCGCGCTCCTCGTCGCCGTCGTGATGATCCCGGCATCCCTGCTGGTGCGGCGCGCGCCGGCGCTGGAGGTGGGCGGCGAGGGCCTTGCCGCGTCCGACGAGCCACAGGCCGGCATGACGACGCGCGATATCCTGAAGACGCCGCAGTTCATCATCCTGTGCCTGACGAACTTCTTCTGCTGCGCCACCCATTCCGGGCCGATCTTCCACACGGTGAGCTATGCCATCACCTGCGGCATTCCGATGATCGCCGCCGTCTCGATCTACAGCATCGAGGGGCTCGCGGGCATGGGCGGCCGGGTCGTCTTCGGTCTTCTCGGCGACCGGTTCGGCGCCAAGCACATCCTCGTGCTCGGCCTTTTCGCGCAGGCCTTCGGCGCGCTCGCCTATGTCTTCACCGGTGGGCTTGCCTCCTTCTACGTCGTGGCGGGCCTGTTCGGCTTCATCTATGCCGGCGTCATGCCGCTCTATGCGGTGATCGCGCGGGAAAACTTCCCGCTGCGCATGATGGGCACCGTCATCGGCGGCACGGCCATGGCCAGCAGCCTCGGCATGGCGCTGGGGCCGGTCGCCGGCGGGCTGATCTACGACACCTTCGCCAGCTATACCTGGCTCTATGTCGGCTCGTGGGGCATCGGCCTCGGCGCCTTCCTGATCGCCATGACGTTCAAGCCGGTGCCGAAGGCGCGCGAGGCGCTGGCGGCGGCCTGAACGGTCGGGGTGCATCGTACGCTCGGTCCTCAGGGGTCAACCCCGGGAAATGGACGAAAACCAGTGCCCATCCCTTCTCCTCGCCGGGGAGAAGGGATGGGCGGCGATGCAGAGGTGGTGCGGACAGCTTTGCCCTATGCCGCTCCGGAAGGGTCGCCGATCGGCATCAGGGCGGGGTTCGTCGCCTGCTTCCGCTCGATCCTTTCTTCCTCGGTCTTAGCGGCATCGTCCGGCGGGTCGTCGCGGGTCTTGCCGGCATCGCGCAGTTTCTCCCGGGACGGGTCGGCATTGTTTTCCCCATGGGCGTCCCGGTCGCGATCCGGATCGTCCTTGGCGGGAAGGTAGCCACGCGGGCGCGTCGCCTCGGGGCCTTCCCAGCGGGGGGATTGCTCGGTGGTGCCGGGGGCACCGCTCTGTGGCTTTCCAATGGTCACGGTCGGCTCCTTTATTACTCCGGGGGCTTGTTCCGGCGCGTCTCAGAAATTCAGGAACTGCGCCGGGTTCTCGCGGGCGCGCATGAGCAGGTCCAGCTCCCGTTTCGAGGGACCGAACTTGTCGTAGAGGCGCTTGGCCTCCTGCGCCGGCAGGTCATAGGCCGCGCGAAAGGTTTCTATCGTGTAGCGCTCCCCCGACAGCCTGCGGTGGTCGGGAAACAGCTTGGATTGGTCCGGCATGGGCGATCACGCTCAATCGTCTTCGACCCTGCTCCAACCGGCAAGGGGAGCGATTGTTCCGGTGGAAAGAGGAAAAAATCGGGTGCATCCGGGAGCGTCGCGGAAGGGGCTTTCGCGATAGCGTAAGCCCCGCCTGCGGGGGAGTGGAGATGCGTGTTGCGGAAAGCTGCCGCGCCGACGCGAAACAGCGACGAGGCCGGAACATTCGCGTTCCGGCCTCGTCGTCCGGGAGAAATCCAAGCGGGAGATCCGACCACGGATGTCCGACGAAGATTGTATAATTAAATATCCGAAAAACTGTATCGCCTGATAGCTTTGTCGGTACGCCCTGACCCCTTCTGCGGCGTGAGATGCGCCCCTGGAAGCGTGCGAAACGGCAGTTAATGTCCAACGTACATGGCTTCATACCCAAAGTACATGGCCGATTTCCCGGGATTGTCGACATTCCATATCGGGAACTGTTGATGATGTGTTTTTTGCATTGTACACAATAATTGCGATCCGGAAGATCGCGATGGGGCGGTGCCGCTGGAGGGCGGCGCCGGCCGCATCCAACGATACCCAATGGGAGGGGAAGCATGAAGCAGGCACTTCTTTCGATCTGCGCGGCCGCGCTCGGACTGACCATGGCCGGCCAGGCCTCGGCCGCCGGCACGCTCGAAACCGTCAAGGCGCGCGGCAAGCTGGTCTGCGGCGTCTCGCTGGCGACGCCGGGTTTCGCGGCACCCGATGACAAGGGCCGCATGCAGGGTTTCGACGCCGATATCTGCCGCTCGATCGCCGCCGCGGTCTTCGGCGACGGCGACAAGGTCGAGTTCGTCCCGACCAACATCAACACGCGCTTCCAGGCGCTGCAGTCCGGCGAGATCGACGTCCTGTCGCGCCAGACGACCCACACCTTCTCGCGCGATGCCTCGCTCGGTCTCGATTTCGGCCCGACGGTCTTCTATGACGGCCAGGGCCTGATGGTGGCGAAGTCGCTCGGCGTTGCCAGCGCCAAGGAGCTGACGGAAGCGGCGATCTGCACCCTGCCGGGCACCACGACGGCGCAGAACATTTCCGACTTCTTCCGCGCGATCAACGGCAAGTTCGAGCTCGTCGTCTTCGAAAGCCCGGACGAGAACCGTGCGGCCTTCTATTCCGGCCGCTGCGAGGCGATCACCTCCGACCGGTCCGACCTTGCCTCGATCCGCGCCGTCGCCAACAACCCGGACGACTATGTGGTCCTGCCGGAAACCATCTCCAAGGAGCCGCTGGCGCCGGCCTTCCGCCAGAACGATTCCAACTGGGGCGACATCGTCTCCTGGTCGGTCTGGCTGCTGATGGCCGCCGAGGAGAAGGGCATCACCCAGGCGAATGTCGACGAGATGCTGAAGAGCGAGGACCCGGACGTGCAGCGCATGCTCGGCGCCACGGAAGAGCTCGGCAAGATGCTCGGCCTCGACAACAACTGGGGCCACAGCATCATCAAGAGCGTGGGCAACTATGGCGAAGTGTTCGAGCGCAATCTCGGCGAGGGCACCAGGCTCGGCCTGACGCGCGGCCCCAACGCGCTGTGGAACGCCGGCGGCCTGATCTATTCGCCGCCGATCCGCTGATCGCTTTCAAGCGCTCACCCGGGCGCGCGCATGGCGGTGCGTGCGCCCGTCCCCTTTTTGTTCTTAGCGGTGGGGATTCATGGCTTTCCTGCACGACACGCGCTTTCGCGCCTTCTTCTACCAGGTCGTCGCGATCGGCGCCGTGATCCTCGTCGGCTGGACGATGTTCTCGACGGCGAGCGGCAACCTCGCCAAGCAGAACATCGCGACCGGCTTCGACTTCCTGACTCGGCCCGCCGGCTTCGTCATCACCGAGGCCGCCATCGCCTTCGAGGCGACCGACACGGTCGGCCGGGCCATCCTCGTCGGCATCGCCAACACGGTGAAGGTGTCGCTGCTCGCCGCCATCTTCGGCACGCTCCTCGGGCTTGCGGTGGGCATCGCGCGCATGTCGCGCAATCCGCTGCTGGCGCGTCTTGCGCTCGTCTATGTCGAGCTTCTGCGCAATGTGCCGCTGCTCCTCTATCTCTTCCTCTGGTATTCGCTGATCATCCTCATCCTGCCGCCGGTCAGGCAGGCGCTGAACCTCCTGCCGGGTGTCTATCTCTCCAACAGCGGCCTTGTCGTGCCGGCGGCCCTGGTCGAAAGCGGCGGCGGCGCGCTGCTCGCCTGCCTCCTCGGCGGCGCGGCGGCGGCGTTCGCCATCCGCCGGGTTTCCATGCGCAAGCGTGTCGCGACGGGCCGGTCGAACCACGGCGGGCTCATCGCCACGGCCGCCTTCGTGCTGCCGGCCCTGCTGCTCTGGCTTGCGGGCGGCGTCGGCATAAGCTGGGATTTCCCGACGGCCGGAAAATTCCGCCTGACGGGCGGGCTGCATGTGCGACCGGAATTCGTGGCGCTGCTCTTCGGCCTTGCGCTCAGCGTCTCGGCCAATGTCGCGGAGATCGTGCGCGCCGGCATCCAGGCGGTCAATAAGGGCCAATGGGAGGCCGCGGCCGCGCTCGGCCTTGCCCGCGGCAAGACCATGCGGCTCGTCGTGCTGCCGCAGGCGCTGCGCATCATCATCCCGCCGCTCACCAACACCTATCTCACCGTTTTCAAGAACAGCTCGCTCGCCATCGCCATCGGCTATCCGGACCTCGTCATGGTCTCCAACACGGTGATGAACCAGACTGGCCAGGCAATCGAGACGATCGCGATCTTCATGGGCGTCTACCTTGCCCTGTCGATCGCCATCTCGCTGCTGATGAACTGGTACAATGCGCATGTCGCGCTGAAGGAGCGCTGAGATGGCCGACGTCCAGACCCTTGCTTTGGCGCCGCCGCAGCCGGCACCGGCGGCCCCGCGCCTCGGCAGGCTTTCCGCCTATTTCGGCACGCCCGGCAACACGCTCGTCAGCGTGCTGTCCATCGCCGCCATCGTCTTCATCGCCAAGCTCGCCTTCGGCTGGCTGGTGGTCGATGCGGTGTTCTCCGGCAATGGCGAGACCTGCAAGGCGGCAAGCGGCGCCTGCTGGCCGTTCGTCGCGCAGAAGCTGCGCTACATGCTGTTCGGCTTCTATCCCTATGACGAACAGTGGCGGCCGATGCTGGCGCTGCTGCTGCTCTTCGCCGCCTTCCTCGTTTCCATGATGCCGCGCTTCTGGAGCCGGGGCCTGCTTCTCGCCTGGATCCTCGCCATCCTGCCGGTGCTCTACATCCTGATGGCCGGCGGCGTCTTCGGCCTGACGCCCGTCGCGACGACGAGCTGGGGCGGCCTGCCGCTCTCCTTCATGCTCTCCTTCGTCGGGCTGACGCTCGCCATGCCGCTCGGCATCGTGCTGGCGCTGGCGCGCGCTTCCAACCTGCCGGCGATCCGCGTTCTCGCCGTCGGCTTCATCGAGATCGTGCGCGGCGTGCCGCTGATCAGCATCCTCTTCATGGCGACGGTCATGCTGCCGCTGTTCATGCCAGACGGCGTCACCATCGACAAATTGCTGCGCGCGCAGGTGGCGATCATCCTCTTCGCCTCTGCCTATATCGCCGAGATCGTGCGCGGCGGCCTGCAGGACGTGCCCGCCGGGCAATACGAGGCGGGATCCTCGCTCGGGCTGCACTACTGGCAGGTCATGCGCAAGATCGTGCTGCCGCAGGCGCTCAAGAAGGTCATCCCGCCGATGGTCGGCCTCTTCATCGGCTTCTTCCAGGATACGACGCTCGTCACCATCGTCGGCCTCGTCGATTTCCTCGATACGGTGCGCTCGGCCATCCGCGATCCGCAATGGCAGGGCATCGCCGTGCTCGAAGGCTATCTCGTCGCCGCCGCCGTCTACTTCACCTTCAGTGCCCTGATGGGCGCCTATAGCCGCTTCCTCGAAAAGCATTTTCGGACGACCCATGCCTGATACGATCACCGTCATCCGCAACGCCCATACCGTCATCGCCTATGATGCGGCCCGCGGCGGCCATGCCTATCTCCACGATGCGGACGTCGCCTTCGATGCGGCCGGCTTCGTCCATGTCGGCGGGCGCTACGAGGGGCCGTTCACGGCGGAAATCTCCGGCCGCGACCGCATGGTCATGCCGGGCCTCGTCAACGTGCACTGCCATTCCGGCGAGGAGCCGGTCTCCAAGAGCCTGTTCGAGGATGCCGGCACGGCCGCCCTCTGGGGCCAGGCGATGTACGAATATTCGACGCTGATCGAAATAAGCGACGATGCGGTCGAGGCCGCGCTCACCGTCATGCTCGGCGATCTCCTGCGCAGCGGCGTCACCACCTTCGTCGACATTGCCGGCCCGCATGCCTGCTGGCTGCCGACGCTCGCAAGGAGCGGCGCGCGCGCCTATGTCGCCCCGGGTTTCCGCGAGGCGGCCTGGCATGTCGAGGACAGCCACCGGCTCGATTTCCGCTGGGACGCCGCGCGCGGCCGCGACGCCTTCGCCCGGGCGCTGGAGACGGTCGATGCCGCCCGCGCGCATCCCTCGGGCCGGCTCGGCGGCATCGTCGCCCCGGCGCAGGTCGAGACCTGCTCGCCGGACCTGTTGCAGGCGGCGGCGGAGGCGGCGCGCATCCGCGGCGTGCCGATCACCGTGCATGCCGCGCAGACCATGGCCGAGCACGAGGAGCTCGTGCGCCGCCACGGCCTCACCGCCGTCGCCTATCTCGAAAGCCTCGGCCTTCTCGGGCCGGACCTCATCCTCGGGCACTGCATCTTCATCGACAGCCACGCCTGGACGCGCCAGCGCACGGCGGCCGACCTCGACCGGCTCGCCGCCAGCGGGACGAGCGTCGCCCATTGCCCGGTCACCTTCTCGCGCAGCGGCATGGTGCTGCAATCGCTCGGCCGCTACCGGCAGGCGGGCGTCAACGTGGCGATCGGCACGGACAGCTATCCGTTCAACATGCTGGAGGAGATGCGCATGGCGATGATCTGCGCCCGCATCGCCGGCGGCTCGGTCTTCGACGTCGATACCGCCGCGGTCTTCGAGGCGGCCACGCTATCAGGTGCCAGGGCCCTCGGGCGCAGCGACATCGGCCGCATCGCCCGCGGCGCGAAGGCGGATTTTTCGCTGGTCGACCTCAGGCACCCCGGCATGCAGCCGCTCTACGATCCGCTGCGCAACCTCCTGCACTGCGCCGCCGAACGCGCCGTGGCCGCCGTCTATGTCGACGGCGCCTGCGTCATGCGGGAGGACCGCCCGACGCTGGTCGACTACGACGGCGCGCTGGCCGAGCTGCAGGCGGTGCAGGATTTCGCGGTGCGCCGCCTTCCGGCGAACGATCCGCGCGGCCGGCCCGCCACGACGCTCGCACCGCTGTCGCTGCCGGTTCTGTCCTGACGCGATCCGGGGAAATCTCTGTCTGGAGCGCAGGTCGGCTCCGGGCCGATATCCGTGGTGCTGCGGATCGCCAAGGCGCGGGCGAGGCCCTATGATGGTCCTCCCGATCCCTGACGCGGCTTCATCCCGGATGCGTGCACGCCCGACCTTTCTCCGTTCCTCGGCCGCCCTTGCCGGCGGCTGGCTGCTGCTCGTCGCCGCCTTCGGCCTCTATTCGGCCGAAAGCCACCGGCAGGCGCTGGAGCTGGACGTCTCCGAGAGCGGCCGCGCGCTGCAAAGGGCGGTCTCGCAGCGCGTCGCCCAGCACGATGCCCACCTGACGAGCCTCAGTGCCCTCGGGCTTGCGCAGGCGCAGCCGTCGGAGGATTTCGATCTCGTTGCAAAATCCATCCTGCGCTTCTATCCGCGCATCGTCGCGATCGACCTTATCCGCCTGATGCCGCGCGAGGGGGCGAGCGTCGTGAGTTCGGCGACATCCGCCGATGGCGCGACGGCGAGCCCCGAAGAGGTCTCGAAGGCCGTGGCGGCGCTGGCGGCCGGCAAGGCCGTCTACGGCGGGGATGCGCGGCCCGGCCACTACCGCCTGATGAAGCGCATGAACGACACGATGGCCGTCAGCCTCGATATCGACGGGGCAAGGCTCGTCGAGGACGAGGAACTGCCGCGCTGGGCCCTGCTCCGGCTGGCGACGGGGGAGGGCACGCTGCTGGAGATGGGGGCGGCGCAGCCCGCGGGTTCGGGCTTCCTCGCCCGCACCATCCGCTTCGAGGCGCCGATCGCCAGCGCCACGCAGCCGCTGCGCCTTTCGCTGCAACGCCATGTCACGCTGGCGGCGCTTCTTCCACCGCTGCCGCTTGCCCTCTTCGCAGCAATCTCGCTCGCCGGGCTTGTGCTCGTGCGCTCGCTGCTGCGCCACCGGCAGGAGGCGGCGCTGGCGCGGGAGGCGGCGGAGGCGGCTGCGCGGCGAGAGGCGCTGCGCCAGCACGAGACGAAGCTTGCCCATGCGCTGCGCATCAACAGCATAGGCGAAATGGCCTCGGGCATCGCCCATGAACTGACCCAGCCGCTGACGGCGCTGCTCAGCCAGAGCCAGGCGGGCCGGCGCATCGCGGCGGCGGCCGGCCTCAAGGATACGCCGATCGACGGCGTGCTTGCCGCCAATGTGCTGCAGGCCAAACGCGCGGCCGATATCCTGGTGCGCCTGCGCGCCTATGTCGGCAAGAGCGCGCCGGAGGCCGGCGTGCACGACCTCTCGCGCCACGTCGCCGATATCGTCGCGCTGTCGCGCATCGACCTCGACCGGCGCGGCATCGCGCTCGACGTCGACCTGCCGGAGGCCCCGGCGCTGGCGCGGGTCGATCCGGTGGAGATCGAGCAGGTCATCCACAACCTCATCCGCAATGCCGCCGACGCGGTGGGCGAGGCGGGGCGGACGGACGGGCGGGTGCGTGTGGCGCTCACGTCCTATGCGGCCGGCCATGCGATCCACGTTAGCGACAACGGCACCGGCATTGCGCCGGATATCCTGCCGCGGCTGTTCGAGCCGTTCTTCTCCGGCAAGCCGGACGGCATGGGGCTCGGGCTCAGCCTGTGCGAAAGCATCGTCGAGCGTTTCGACGGCAGCATTTCGGCGGAAAACGCGGCGGCGGGCGGCGCGGTCTTCACCGTGCGGCTGCCGGCGGCGGACGGCTTCGAGGAACGGGAAGAGGCAGCGGAATGACGATGGCGCCGGTCTATCTGGTCGATGACGACGAGGGGGTGCGCAGCGCGCTGTCGCTGCTGCTCGGCACCTACGGCATCCGCATCGAGACCTTCGGCGATCCCACCGCGTTCCTCGCCCGCGCGCCGAAGCTCAAGCCCGGCGTGCTGCTTCTCGATCTGCGCATGCCGGCGATCACGGGCCTGCAACTGCACGAGAAGCTCGCCGCCATCGGCTGCGACTGGCCGACGATCATCTGCACCGGCCATGGCGACGTGCACGCCTGCCGCCGCGCCTTCAAGGCCGGCGTCGTCGATTTCCTGACCAAGCCCATCGACGAGCAGGTACTGGTCGAGGCGCTGCAGCAGGCCTCCGGTGCGCTGGACGTGCATGCGGAGCGGGCCGAGGCGGCGAAACTGGTGGCGCAGCTTACCGACCGCGAGCGCGAGGTGCTGGACATGGTGGGGCGCGGCTGGTCGACGAAGGAGATCGCCGAAGCCCTGCAGCTCTCGCCCCGCACGGTCGATACGCACCGGGCCAACATCGCCCAGAAGCTCGGCACGACCTCGGTCGCGGAATTCGCGCGCCTTTCGCTGATCGGGCAGGCTCCGTAGTCCTACCGACCCCGCTCCGTCCGTCCACCGATACCGCGAAAGCCGGAAATCTCCGAAAAGAGGGCCGTCGCCGCCAACGAGACCGAGCGGCCCAGATGGAGATAGACATGAAGACCTTCGTTGCCGCCGCCTTCGCCGCCCTCACGCTTGCCGGCGCCGCCCAGGCTGAAATCCTCACCGAGCGCAACATGCCGCTCGACATCGCCGTCGAGGCGGCCGACGCTGCCGTGAAGGCCTGCGCTGCCAAGAAGTTCAACGTATCGGTCGCCGTCGTCGACCGCGCCGGCGTCACCCGCGCGGTCCTGCGTGCCGACCGCGCCGGCCCGCACACGCTCGACAGCGCCGTCCGCAAGGCCTACACCGCCGCGTCCATGCGCACGCCGACCCAGACGATCGCCGAAAATGTCGGCAAGAACCCGGCCGCTGCCCAGCTCGTTTCGATCGAGGGCCTGCTGGTGCTTGCCGGCGGCGTGCCGGTCAAGGCGGGTGAAGAGACGATCGGCGGCATCGGCGTCGGCGGCGCGCCGAGCGGCGATATCGACGACGAATGCGCCCGCGCCGGCATCGAGGCCGTCAGCGCCAAGCTGAAGTAGGACGCCGTCCACGTGACGGAAAAGCCCCGGCATCGTGCGGATGCCGGGGCTTCTTGCCGTTCGGGCGGCCAAAGATGCCGCTTGCCCGAAGCTGATGCCGGCAGCGCCATGGCTGGATATGGGGGATTCCTATTCGCGCCCGGGCGAAATATGAGTGCTGCATGGATGATTCGGCGGCGATTCGTTTTTCCGGTCGTGGCGGCAGGGTGTTTCAGAGGAGCCTCCTGCTTGCGGCCTGCACGGCAGCAGCGCTGGCTGCCGGCTGCGCGGCGCGACCGGGCGCCGGTATCGCGACGCTTTCCACCACCGTTCCGGCGTCGAGCGCGCTGGTGCTGCCCGGTCCGGGCACGCTGTCGATCGTCAGCGTGATCCAGCGGCAATATACCAATGCGGTCGAGCAGCAGATCGCGCTGTCCACCTCGGCGGCGACGCCCGGCCAGAACTTCATCAGCATCCAGGCCTTCGGCCCGGTGGAGACGACGGTGATGCCCGGCGGCACGCTGGCCTTCAAGCCGGTGCAGCATTCGGCGATCCGAAGCGAGATCCGCGCCGCGCTGCCCGGCCGCGCGCTGGCGATCTCGCCGAATTTCGTGCGCAACAGCTACGGGCCGTTCGGCTACGCCTACGGGCGCGGCGCGGGCGACGATGGCTGCCTCTATGGCTGGCAGCAGATCCGCGCGGACGAGGCGGACCGCGACAAGCTCAACAGCTACGGCTCCATCCAGATCCGCCTGCGCGTCTGCCAGTCCAGTGCGGGCGAGAAGGAACTGGTCGAGATGATGTACGGCTACACCATCGTCGGCGGCTTTTCCGGCGCGACCTGGAACCCCTACGGCACGCCGGCTGCGGTCGACAGCGGGATTGGCGGCGGCGAGCCGCTGCGGGTCGCGATCGAGGAGCGCAAGGCGCCGATCACGACCGTCGTGGAGACCGGTACGCGCGTGCCGGCTGCCCGCCGCCAGACGGACAGGAAACCTGTCGAACGGCGCACCGAGACGCTCGACAGGGGCGATGCCGTCATCGTGCCGTCGCCGACCGGCGGCACCGTCTCAGGAACGGAAGGGGAGGCCGTCGTGGTGCCGTCACCCGTTTGCATTACATCGTCCTCCGGGTCGACAACCTGCAATTGAAGTCCGGCGCCTAATTTTTCCTTAACATAATGGGGCGTAAGGTCCCGGGTTGGAACGCGCTATGACGGCGAAGGACGGCGTATGAGACATATCGGCACGATCATCCTGTGGGCACTGGTCTCCGCCCTGGTGATCCTCGTGATCACGCTGCCCATCAACCTGCAGACCCAGCTCATCGCCAGCATCGCGGTGGTTACCTTCATGGCGGTGATCAAGGTGCTGCGCGCCGAGGGCATCTGGCGGCTGATCGCGCTCGCCTTCGGCACAGCCGTCGTGCTGCGCTATGTCTACTGGCGCACCACCAGCACGCTGCCGCCGCTGAACCAGCTGGAGAACTTCATACCGGGCTTCCTGCTCTATCTCGCCGAGATGTACAGCGTGATGATGCTGGCGCTCAGCCTCTTCGTCGTCGCCATGCCGCTGCCGCCGCGCAAGAGCCGCGTTGCCGAGGAGGGCCGGCTGCCGACGGTCGACATCTTCGTGCCGAGCTACAACGAGGACACCGGCCTCCTCGCCAACACGCTCGCCGCCGCCAAGGCGATGGACTATCCGGCGGACAAGCTCACGGTCTGGCTGCTCGACGACGGCGGCACGGAGCAGAAGCGCAATGCGGCGGCGGTGATCGAGGCGCAGGTGGCCGAAGCCCGCCACCGCGAGCTCCAGGCGCTCTGCCGCGACCTCGGCGTCAACTACCTGACCCGCGCCCGCAACGAGCATGCCAAGGCCGGCAACATGAACAACGGCATGCAGCACTCGACCGGCGAGCTGATCGCCGTCTTCGACGCGGACCATGCGCCGGCCCGCGATTTCCTGCGCGAGACGGTGGGCTACTTCGCCGACGACCAGAAGCTCTTCCTCGTCCAGACGCCGCATTTCTTCCTCAACCCGGATCCGCTGGAGCGGAACCTGCGCACCTTCGAGACGATGCCGAGCGAGAACGAGATGTTCTACGGCATCATCCAGCGCGGCCTCGACAAGTGGAACGCCGCCTTCTTCTGCGGCTCGGCCGCCGTGCTGCGGCGCACCGCGCTCAACGAGGCGGGCGGCTTTTCCGGCCTCTCGATCACCGAGGACTGCGAGACGGCGCTGGCGCTGCATTCGCGCGGCTGGAACAGCGTCTATGTCGACAAGCCGCTGATTGCCGGCCTGCAGCCCGCCACCTTCGCCAGCTTCATCGGCCAGCGCAGCCGCTGGGCGCAGGGCATGATGCAGATCCTGCGCTTCCGCTTCCCGCTGTTCAAGCGCGGCCTCTCGCTGCCGCAGCGGCTCTGCTACATGTCGTCGATGCTGTTCTGGCTGTTTCCCTTCCCGCGCACGATCTTCCTCTTCGCGCCGCTGTTCTACCTGTTCTTCGACCTGGAAATCTTCACGGCCTCCGGCGGCGAGTTCCTCGGCTACACGCTCGCCTACATGCTCGTGAACCTGATGATGCAGAACTATCTCTACGGTTCGTTCCGCTGGCCCTGGATCTCCGAGCTCTACGAATATGTGCAGAGCGTGCATCTCCTGCCCGCCGTCGTCTCGGTCATGCTCAACCCGACCAAGCCGACCTTCAAGGTGACCGCGAAGGACGAGTCGATCCGCGAATCGCGGCTTTCGGAGATCAGCCGGCCGTTCTTCGTCATCTTCGCCGTGCTGTTCGTCGCCTTCCTGATGAGCATCTACCGCTTCTATTCCGAGCCCTACAAGGCCGACGTCACCTTCGTCGTCGGCGGCTGGAACCTGCTCAACCTCATCATCGCGGGTTGCGCGCTCGGCGTCGTCTCGGAGCGCAGCGAAAGGGCGGCGAGCCGGCGCGTGACGGTCAAGCGCCGCTGCACCTTCATCGTCGACGGGCGGGAATATCCCTCGACCCTGGAGAATGTCTCGGCCAACGGCGCGCGCGTGCAGGTCTTCGGGCTGGAGCCGGACCTGGCGAAGGACGCGCGCTGCGCGCTGCGCTTCACGCCCTACGGTGCCGGGCAGGAGGAAGTCCTGCCGGTCGATGTGCGCAATGTCGAAAACCTCGGCAGCGTGATCGCCGTCGGCTGCCGCTTCATGCCGGAAGTGGCGCGGCACCATTCGCTCGTCGCCGACCTGATCTTCGCGAATTCCAACCAGTGGAGTGATTTCCAGGTCTCGCGCCGCTACAATCCGGGCCTGTTCCGCGGCTCGCTGTGGTTCCTCGGCATTGCCGTCTACCAGACCAGCCGCGGGCTGCTCTATCTCGCGCGCAGCTTTGGCGGCGGACGCAAGAAGGAGGCTGCCTCGTGATGCTCCTGCCCGTCAGGGCCGCGCTTTGCGGCCTCGTCTTCTCGCTCTCCGCGTCCGTCGCCTTCGCGCAGGATACGTCCGTGCCCTTCGACATGTCCGGCGAGCGCGATCCGGCCGTCGAGAAGACGCCGGCGGTGGAGGAGACCACCCCCGCGGTGCGGGAAACCAGGCAGCCGGAGAAGAAGGCGGCGACCCCCGACCTTTCCACGCGGCGCTACATCGTTCCCGCAAAGTCGCTGCTTCTGGAAGGGGAGGTCGCAAGCCAGTCCTTCCCGCTCTTCCTCACCCCGCAGCAGGCGGGCAGCGCGACCACGATCAATCTCGGCTATTCCAACGCCGTCGTCGTGGCGCCGGAATCCTCCCGGCTCACCGTCGTCGTCAATGACGTGGTGGTGGGCGAGGTGCCGGTCCAGTCCGCGGAAGGCATCAAGGACGTGCGCTTCGACCTGCCGGCGGGCCTCCTGCGCCCCGGCGTCAACCGGGTGACCTTCAATGCCGCGCACCGCCACCGCACCGACTGCACGATCCGCTCGACCTATGACCTGTGGACGTCGCTCGACCCGGCCCGCACCTACCTGACGGTGCCGCGCGACACGAGCGGCCGCCTCCTGACGACCGACGACATCGCGGCCATCGGCCTCGGGCCGACGGGGCAGACGAAGTTCGTCATGGTCGTGCCGGAAATGGGCCAGCCCGTCGCCACCAATGCGCTGATGCGGCTGAGCCAGGGGCTCGCGCTGATGGCGAAGATGCCGAACCAGACCTTCGACCTTACGGATGCGCTGCCGCCGACGGCGGGGGCCGGGGAACTGACGGTGCTGGTCGGCACGGCCGGCAATCTGGCGGCGCTGCTGCCGGGCCTGCCCGCGACGGCGCGCTCCTCGGCCGTCGCCACCTTCGTCGATGCGCCGGACGGCGACCGCAAGGTCTTCGTCGTCAGCGGGCCGGACTGGCCGTCGATCGAAGGCGCGGTGGAAGGCATGGTCTCGCCCATCGACCGGCCGCTCAGCGTGACACGCGAAGCCCTCAGCGTGCGCCAGCGCAACGGCGCGGATATGCCGCTCATCCTGGGAGAGACGTCGCCGACCTTCGCCTCGCTCGGCGTGCGCACCGGCGAATTCAGCGGCCGGCGCTATCGGACCGGCTTCGACATCGGCATTCCCTCGGATTTCTATGCGGATGCCTATGGCGAGGCGACGCTGCTGCTCGATGCGGCCTATTCGCCGGAGGTGCTGCCGGGCAGCCATATCGACATCTATGTGAACGGCAACATCGCGACGACGGTGCCGATCACCAGCCGCAACGGCGGCGTCTTCCGCCATCTGCCGATCCGCGTGACCATGCGGCATTTCCGGCCCGGGCCGAACCGCATCGACATCGAGACCGCGCTCCTGACCGAGGCGGACAAGATCTGCGCGCCGGGCTCCAGCGCAAGCGAGGAGCCGCGCTTCGCGCTGTTCGATTCCTCCGAGTTCCGCATGCCGCGTTTTGCCCGCGTCGCGCAGCTCCCCAGCCTTGCCGCCCTGTCGGGCACGGGCTTCCCCTACAATCGCCAGGTCGATCCGGTGGCGCTCTATCTCGACCGCCTCGACGCGGACACCCTGTCGACCAGCGCGACCTTCCTCGGCAAGATGGCGGTCTCGAGCGGGCGCGCGCTGCAGGTCCGCCCGGAATCCTCGGCGCTCGCCATCGGCGAACGCAATGCCATCCTGGTGGGCACGATCTCGCAGCTTCCCCCGCTCGTGCTCGGCCAGACGCATATCGCCGCCGAAAGCGCGTCCGCCTGGGGCGGGCCGGCCGATGGCGGCGCGCAGCACGGCGCGACCCAGGACGCCATAGACGAGTGGCAGTCGCGCGTGCGCGGCGGCTCCTGGCGCGGGCAGATTTCCGCGCTGGAAGCCTGGCTGCAGGAGACCTTCGACATCCCGCTCTCCTCGCTGCGCCTGCTGCCCGGCGAAGAGCCGCTCGTGGCACCGGGCGATACGGCGCGCTTCCTCGTCGCGCAGGGCGACAGCCCCGACGAAGGCGCGACCTGGACCGTGCTCTCCGCGCCGACCGGGGCCGACCTCAAGGCCGGCATGGTGGCGATCGCGCAGGACGAACGCTGGCAGCAGCTCGACGGCTATGTCAGCCTGGACAGCAAGGACGCGGACGCGCTCGACACGCGCCCGGTCAGCCGAACCCGCTTCGTTGCGACGCAGCCCTGGACCTTCTCCAACATGCGGCTCGTCGCCGCGAACTGGCTGTCCTCCAACATCCTCGCCTATGCGGTGGTGTTCTGCATCCTGTCGATCCTGCTCGGCATCGCCACGTCCGGCCTCCTGCGCCGCTTCGGCAGGGAAGTCTGATCGCGCCTGTTTACCGACGGTTAACCCTATCGGGGTTTTATCACGACTGGTTGGCTCTTCCCGGGGAAAGGACGGCATGTTCCATCGTTCATGGCGCATGGTGTCGCTGTAAACCGGGCCGGGGTCGATTGGAAGTTGAGTGTTGCAGCGTCCGTTGTGCGTCATGACCGACGCGTGGTGCTGTGGTGGCAGTGATGGACCGAAGGAAATTCGGGATGAAGTCGATCCTCGTGGCGTTCGTCCTCGTCTCCGCCGGCGCAGCCAGCGTCGCAGGCGTATCCTTCGGCGTGCCCGATGGCCTGATGAAGGGCCTGCCGCGTCTCGGCGCGGGAACCGACGACGTCACCACCAGCAGCACGGACGACGTGCCCCCCTCCCTGACGAAGCGGTCGCGCGTCGTGGAAATCGCGCAGGCGCAGCAGACCGGGCAGGCGGCCGGCACCGGCACGGAGACGACGCCCGTCGTGGAGGCCGCCGAGACCAGGCCGGTGGTCGATGAAAGCGCGCTGCGCTACTTCGCCGCCCGTGGCGATACCGCCCGGCTGAATGCGGAGATCGCCCGGCTGCGCACGCTCTACCCCACCTGGACGCCGCCGGAGAACCCGCTCGCCGTGCCGGTCAACGAAGACCGTCAACTCGAGGAGATGTGGGCGCTCTACGCCCAGTCGCGCTATGCGGACGTGCGCGCGGCGATCGCCAGGCGCCAGCAGGACGACCCGCAATGGACGCCGCCCGCCGACCTCGTCGACCGCCTCGACGTGGCGGAGAAACGCGCCGAGCTGGTGGCCGCCTCCAATGCGGGGCGCAGCGAGGATGTCGTGCGCCTCGGCGCGGAGACGCCGAGCCTGCTTACCTGCTCGGATGCGGATGTGCTCTGGCGCGTCGCCGAGGCCTTCGTGAAGACCGAGCGCGTGCAGCGCGCCAAGGATGCCTACGGCTACATGCTCGACAATTGCTCGGACGGGCCGATCCGCGTCGCCACCGTGCAGAAGGCCTCGACCCTGCTCGGCTATGCCGACATGCAGGATCTGATGGCCCGCGAGCGCACCGGCGCCGATGGCGTCAAGGAATTCGACACGATCCGCAACGATCTCGCCCGCCGCTTCGTGGGCGAGGGCGACGAGGATGCGGCGATCACGGTCGCGCCGGCCTATCTGAAGCTCGTCGAGAAGCTGGTGACGGACGAGGGGCTCGCCTCCGATGCGCTGCTGCTCGGCTGGTATCACCTCCGGCGCGACCAGAACGCGCTGGCCGAACCCTTCTTCCGCAAGGCGCGTGCCGTCGAGGATTCCGCCTCGGCCTCGCAGGGGCTCGCCCTCATCCTCCTCGCGCGCAAGATGCCCGGCGAGGCGGAGGAGGTGATGTATGCCTGGCGCACGACCTCCGACCAAGCGATGCAGACCTATCTCGCCGCCACCGCCAACCTCCTGGCGCTCGATCCGCCGCCGAAGCTCGATGCCAAGGTGCTCGGCCGCATCGCGCAGGTGACGCTGGAGGAGAAGCATCCGCAGACCGGCGAACAGTTCGGCTGGTATGCGCTGGCCATGGACCAGCCGGGAACGGCCGAGGAATGGTTTTCGCAGGTGCTGGCGTGGAAGGCGGACTATGAGCCGGCCGCCTACGGGCTCGGCGTCGCGCGGCTGAGGCTGGAGGACCGCGCGGGCCTTGCCGCCGTCAAGCGGGCCTGGGCGGGCCGGTCCGAGCGCATCGCGCTGCTCGGCGAGCGGGACACCAGCGACGACGCCGCGCCGGCGCTGCGCGAACGGCAGGCGCGGATCGTCCGGACCGATCGCCGCGTGCCGGCGCGCACGGTGGTCGAGGAGGTTGCCCTGAAGCCGCAGCACGGCGCCCGCACGGCGCGCCGGACGGACGGCACCGTCGATTGCCGCAGCACGCGTGATCCCGGCGGCCTGTCGGCGGCGAGCGCGCTCTCGCTCGGCTGGTGCCTGATGGAGATCAACCGGCCGCTGGAGGCCGCGCAGGCCTTCGAGGCGGCGCTTGCCGGCGAGGGCCGCACCCGCAGCGATGCCGCCTATGGCCAGAGCCTTGCCTATCTGCGTGCGGGGCTGACGAGCGATGCCGCGGTCTCCGCCACCAAGGCGCGGCTTGAGCAGGGGCGCGTCGCCGAACTGCAGACGGCGATCCTCGGCGACCGCGCCGTCAGCAGTTTTCGCGCGCAACGCTATCGCGAAACCCTGATGTTCCTCGACCAGCGCCGCCAGTTCCATGCCGAACCGGCGGACCTGATGGTGCTGCGCGCCTATGCCTACAAGAATCTCGGCCGGCGCACGGATGCCATGCGGCTGTTCGAAGCGCTGGGCGAGACCGGCCGGCAGGACGCCATCCGTGCGCTTGCCGAAATGCGCCGCGAGCGGGATGGCCGCAAGTAACGCGATTT
Source organism: Shinella sp. WSC3-e (assembly GCF_945994535.1). Lineage (NCBI taxonomy): Bacteria > Pseudomonadati > Pseudomonadota > Alphaproteobacteria > Hyphomicrobiales > Rhizobiaceae > Shinella > Shinella sp. WSC3-e. The sequence goes on along the minus strand of NZ_OZ000530.1, from coordinate 2,205,611 downwards.
GGCCGCAATCCTTGCGGAGGATGATGCATGCGCCTTCGAACCCTTGCCCTTGCCGCCATGCTGCCCCTGTTCGCGTCTCCGCTCGCTGCCGCACAGGATCGCTATGTCGTCTGCGACAACGGCCTTCGCTGCGTGACGGCACCGTGCCCGTCCTCCGCCATCCGCAATCTCGACAGCGGCGCGGAATCGCGCGGCGTCTTCCCTGATATCGACGGGCTTGCCGAGGCGGACCGGCAGCGCATCCTCGAGACGGATGCGCTCTATTACGGCCGGCTTGTCCTGCGCGGCCATGTCGAGGATCGCGACCAGGAGATTGCCGGCAGGCGGCAGAGCCTGCCGGTCCTCGTCATAACCGGCATCGAGCGCAAGGCCACGGCCGATGAACGGCGGCACTGCCGCGCCGGCTAGCCGTTGGGTCTCTAGTCGCGGTCGGGCGCCCCGAGCGGGAAGAACTTCCGGAAGGGCCGCGCTTCGTCCACGGCGCGGGCGAAGGAGGGGCGGGCGAGCAGGCGCCGGCGATAGGCATGCACATTGGCGAAGGCCGGATCGATGGCGTGCGTCCAGTCCGCATAGAACAGGAAGGGAGCGGCGCCGCAGTCGGCCAGCGTGAAGGTGTCGCCCGTGGCCCAGATCCGGCCGTCCATGTGGCTGTCGAGCCAGGCATAGGCCCGCTCCAGCATGTCGCGTGCATCCTTCTCGCCGTAAGGATCGCGGTTCTCTTCCGGCCGGATGGCGTTGAAGACGATCCTCTGCTGCGGTGTCGAGACATAGTTGTCGAAGAAACGGTCGAGCATGCGCACCTCGATCGCCGCCTTCGGATCGTCGGGAATGAGCTTTACCGGTCCCGGGTAATGAAGCCCGAGATATTCGATGACGATGCTCGCTTCCACGATCGTCCGGTCGCCGTCGACCAGGATCGGGAAACGCTTGATCGGCCAGCGCCTCTCGAAATCGGCGATCGTCTCCCGATCGTTGTGGTCGAGCATGCGGTAGTCGAAACCGGTGCCGTTTTCGTAGAGCGCCGTCAGTGCCTTCTGGCAGTAGCTGGAAAAGGGATGGGCATAGAGAACGGGTTTCATGGCAACCTCCGCGTCTGCGGGATTTGTCGCAAATCCGATTGCATTTTGCAATCGGATTTTTCAACCCGCCCGCAGCATCAGCGCCTGCCTCAGGTCCTGGCCGTGGGGCCTTGAAAGTTGCATCTGGGCGAGGGGGATCGACAGGACCAGGAAAACCAGGGCCGTCACGAACAGCGTTCCCGGATGCAGCAGTCTCGATCTCACGCGTCACCTCATATTCGAACAGCCGTCTTGTCCATCGCCAACCTGACGCCGCGCTGAACGTCGCCGCCGGGTTCGTTCAGGCGGCTGTCAGTTTCGCGGGGCAGGGAGGGGCGGGATGGTGGCCCGCGGGCTGCCGGAGACGCTTTCGAAAGGACATCCGATGCGCGAGACAACCGGCAAGGCCGGCTCCCCCGCCTTCTGGCGGCCGCAGCTCGGCAGCATTGCCGTCAGCATCCTGACGGCGCTCTACCTGCTGGCCTTGACCAACCGCAGCTTCTGGTCGAAGGGCTGGCTCTATCTCGATGGCCGGCCGACGACGTTCTTCTCTATCGCTATCGGCATCGCCTGCCTCTATATCGCGCTCTGCGTCGCGGTCTCGCTGAAATATGTGATGAAGCCGATCTTCATCCTGCTCATCCTGGCAAGCGCCGCCGGCGCCTGGTTCATGGACCGCTACGGCGTGATCATCGACATGGAGATGATCCGCAACGCGGCCGAGACGAACAGCGCGGAGGCGGGGCACCTCATCACGCCGGGTTTCGTCCTCCACATGCTGGTCTATGGCGTGCTGCCCGCAGCGCTTCTCCTGTGGGTCAGGGTCCGTCATCACACCTTCTTCTGGAAGCTGCGCGCCAATCTCGTGGTCATCCTGCCCGCGCTGGTCATCGCGCTGGTCGCCGGCCTTTCCCATGCCCGCGTCTATGCCGCCACCGTCCGGGCACATCACGACTGGTTCGAGACGCTGAACCCCATCGTTCCCCTCGCCACGGCCGTGCAGTTCGCCGCCGGCCAGTCGGCCGATCGAAACGTCGTCGCCGCCCCGCTCGGCACGGATGCCCGTGTCAGCGATGGTCCCGTCACCGGGCGCAAGCCGCGGCTGATGGTCGTCGTTGCCGGCGAGACGGCGCGCGCCGCCAATTTTTCGCTCGGCGGCTATGGGCGCGAGACCAATCCGGAACTGAAGACGAAGGATATTTTCTATTTCGGTGACACGACGAGCTGCGGCACGGCGACCGCCGTCTCGCTGCCGTGCATGTTCTCCGTCTATACCCGCGCCGACTATTCGCATCGCAGGGGGCTGGAGACCGAGAACCTGCTCGACGTGCTCGCCCATGCGGGCATCGCCGTCGAATGGTGGGACAACAATACCGGCAGCAAGAAGATCGCCGCCCGCGTGCGGGAGCGCTCGCTGGTCGAGGGCGGCAACCCGCGCGACTGCTCGGGCGGCGAGTGCCGGGACCAGGTGCTGCTCGATGTCCTCGACGCCTGGATCGGATCGGTGAAGGCGGACACCGTGCTGGTGCTGCACCAGATCGGCAGCCATGGCCCGTCCTATTGGCTGCGGTATCCGGAGGCATTCCGCCGCTTCAGGCCGGACTGCCGCAGCGCGGAGTTTTCCGATTGCACGCGCGAGGAGATCGTGAATGCCTATGACAATACGATCGCCTATACCGATCACATCCTCGCCGGCGTGATCGACCGGCTGCAGAAGGCCGAGGAAAGCCTCGACGTCTCGATGCTCTATATGTCCGACCACGGCGAATCGCTCGGCGAATTCGGCCTCTACCTGCACGGCGCGCCCTATATGATCGCGCCGGGCGAGCAGACCCATGTGCCCTTCGTGCTCTGGCTCGGCAAGGATGCGAAGGCCGCCTATTCCGGCGCCTGCCTCGATGCGGAGACGGCGAAGCCGCAATCGCACGACACGCTCTTCCACACCGTGCTCGGCATGATGCGGGTGGAAACCAGGGTGCGCGACCCCGCGCTCGACCTCCTGTCCGCCTGCCGGCGCGGCGCCGTGTCCTGATCGGGACGGACGATGGCAAGCCTGGCTTCCCCCGTGTATTCTCCGGTTTCGGAAGGTGACGCGCGGGCGCATGGGCGGGCCGTCGCATGGTGCGGAGAGACGGGCGCGTGAGGGTTCTGCTGATCGAGGACGATGCCGTTCTGGGCGAGGCGGTGCGCGACTATGTGGCCGGGCTCGGCCATGCGGTCGACTGGATGCAGACGCTTGAGGACGGCCGCACGGCGACGGATGCGGTCGGCTACGAGCTGATCCTGCTCGACCTGCGCCTGCCCGACGGCAGCGGGCTCTCGCTGCTGAAGGACCTGCGCCGCGCCGGCACGGCCGTGCCGGTCATCATCCTCACCGCGCATGACCAGATTTCCGACCGTATCGAGGGCCTGAACAGCGGGGCGGACGACTATCTCGTCAAGCCGTTCAATCTCGGCGAGCTCGGTGCGCGCATGCTCGCCGTCGCGCGGCGCTATGCGGCCTCCTCGCTGCCGGTGCTGGAAGCCGGCTCGATGGCGATCGCGCTGGCCGACCGCCGGGTCCTGCGCAACGGTGCGCCGGTCGATCTGTCCGGCCGCGAATGGGCCGTGCTGGCGCGGCTTGCCACGCGGCCGAATGCGGTCGTCTCCAAGGGCGAGATCGAGGAGGCGCTTTATGCCTTCGGCGCGGAGATCGAGAGCAACACGGTCGAGGTCTATGTCAGCCGCCTGCGCAAGAAGCTGGGCAAGGGCTGCGTCGAGACGCTGCGCGGCATCGGCTACAGGCTCGGCCGATGACGGGGCCGGCACCGCAGAGCGATGAGCGGCGCGCAAGCGCCTTCCGGCCGAAGAGCCTTGCCGGCCAGCTCATGCTGTGGATCACCGTCATCACCACCTGCCTCTGGCTCGTCGCCGTCGGCTTCGGCGCGCTCGTCATGCAGGACGAGTTCGGCGAGATCTTCGACAGCGCCCTGCAGGAGACGGCCGAGCGCCTGGTGCCGCTCGTCGTCGACGACCTCAACCGTCGCGACGACCTGAATGTCCCCCGGCGCATCGAGCGCTCGCCCGCGCAGCCCGGCGAGGAATACCTGACCTACCAGGTGCGCGACCGTGCGGGCCGCGTGCTGCTGCATTCGCACACCGCCTCGGCGGAGCCCTTCGACGTGCCGCTGAAGGTCGGCTTCCGGGATGGCGCGCGGGGGCGGGTCTACACCGCCGCGACGGCGGACGGGGCCATCTTCGTGCAGGTGGAGGATTCCGCCGAGGAGCGGCGGGAGGCGATGGTCGAGGGCGCGCTGGCGCTGCTCCTGCCGGTTCTGCTCATCGTGCCGGCCACGGTGCTGGCCGTCTGGTTCGTCGTGCGCCGCGTGCTCCTGCCGGTCGAGACGCTGCGGGCGGCGATCGGCGAAAAGGACGGCGGCAATCTCGCGGCGATCGCGGCGGAGAACCTGCCGCGGGAACTGCAGCCGATCCTGCGCTCGGTCAACCTCCTGCTCGCGCGCCTGCGCGCCGTGCTGGCAGCGGAGCGGGAGTTCACCGCCAACAGCGCGCACGAACTGCGCACGCCGGTTGCCGGCGCGCTGGCGCAGACGCAGCTGCTCATGGCCGAGCTCAAGGACGCCCCGACCCACGCCCGCGCCCGGCAGATCGAGGCCTCCCTGCAGAAGCTGACGAAGCTCACCGAGAAGCTGCTCCAGCTCGCCCGCGCCGAGGCCGGGATCGGCGTCAGCGAGACGGCCTTCGACCTCGTGGACGTGCTCGGCGTCGTCGTCACGGATTTCCAGCGCGCATCGGGCACCGCAAGCCGCATCCGCTTCCGGAGCGATCTTGCGGGACCGGCCCTGCGCGAGGGCACGGCCGACGCCTTCGCCATCGTGCTGCGCAACCTCATCGAAAATGCGCTGCTGCACGGGCGGACGGACGAGCCCGTCGAAATCCGCCTGACCGAAACGGGCAATGTGTGCATCCGCAACGGCGCGGCAGCCATGTCGGAGGCGGAGCTGGCCGCGGTGCGCAAGCGCTTTTCCCGCGGCAGGACGCTCGCCGCAGGCTCGGGTCTCGGGCTTTCCATCGCCGACCGGCTCCTGGCACAGATGCGCGCCAGCCTCGTCCTCACATCGCCCGTTGCCGGGCGTGTTGACGGTTTCCAGGCAGACATCGTGTTTCCCGCGGCGCGATGACGCCCGGCGGGCATGTCCGTGCCTCATTTCCGAACAGTCTCGTTTTGCAGCATTCGCGCGCGGGCAGCCCGTCGCGATGCTCGCAATTTTTTCCATCGGCATGTGAGAAATATGTGGCTTTTTGCATTATTGTGTGGTTTTCTGTGGCTCTAATCAAAAAAGGTGGGGAACATGGGTCGCAAACCGGAAGACTATGCGCGGCTGCTTGCCAGCGCGCTTTGCAAACTGCATGCAGCGGAATGCCACGAGGCATCGCCGCTCATCTCGGAAGACAGCATCCGCGTGATCAGCGAAACCATTGCCGTGGCGATGGAGGATGCTCGGAAAGTTCATGTCGAACAGGAGCTTGCGGCGATGCGTGAACGCCGCGAGCGCATTCATCTGCACTCCTGACATCTCGTCCCGCTCCGCCGCCATGCCTGCCTTGTGCTGGCGGCGGCGGCTTTCTATGGTAGGTGTTCAAGCCGTCCGGGCAAAAGCGTGCAGCGCTGCCGCATTCGGGCGTGCAAACCTGACGCGCCTGACCATCGGGAGGAGATGAGGTGCCGACTGAAGCCGCGCGCATGCTGCGCGACACGTCCGCCGACCCGGAATTCGGGCCGTGGCTGGCGCAGGCCTCGATCCTCGTCGTCGACGACGAGCCGGGCATGCGCAACTTCCTGATGCGCACGCTCGGGCCGCGCTGCCGCCAGCTGGAGCTGGCGGCCGATACGGACGAGGCCTCGCGCAAGCTTGACCAGAACCATTTCGACGTGGTCATCCTCGACAACATCATGCCGAAGAAGAACGGCGTGGAATGGCTTGCCGAGCAGCGCGCCATCGGCTTCTTCGCCGATGCCATCCTGATGACCGCCTATGCCGATCTCGAAACCGCGATCCAGGCGCTGCGGGCCGGCGCGGTCGATTTCATCCTGAAACCCTTCCGCTCCAACCAGTTGCTCAATGCCGTCGCGCGCTGCCTCGACCGCATCCGCCTGCAGCGCGAAAACTACGTGCTGCGCTATGAATTGAAGGCGACGTCGGACCATATCCTCCTGCGCGACCGGCTGATCGGCGAATCGACCGCCATCGCCGGCGTGCGCGAAACCATCGCCCGCGTCGCGCCGCTGCCGACCTCGGTCCTGCTCACCGGCCAGTCCGGCACCGGCAAGGAAGTGGCGGCGCGCTCGCTGCACGCGCTGTCCGACCGCGCGGCAAAACCCTTCGTGCCCGTCAATTGCGGGGCGATCCCGGCCGACATGATCGAAAGCGAGCTGTTCGGCCACCTGAAGGGCGCCTTCACCGGCGCCGAACGGGCGCGTGAGGGGCTGTTCCTGCATGCGCAGGGCGGCACGCTCTTCCTCGACGAGATCAGCGAGATGCCGCCGGCCACGCAAAGCAAGCTGCTGCGCGTGCTGGAGGACCGCAAGGTGCGGCCCGTCGGCTCCGAACGCGAGGTGCCGGTCGACCTGCGCTTCGTCTTCGCCACCAATGCGGAGCTGGAAAAGGAGGTGCAGGCCGGGCGCTTCCGGGCCGATCTCTTCTTCCGCATCAATGTCATGCAGATCCACCTGCCGCCGCTGAAGGACCGCGACGGCGATGCGGTGGAGCTGGCCGTCCTCTTCATGAAGAAGCTCTCGGCGCAGCTCGCCATGCCCGCCGTGCCCATCGACGAGGCGGCCCGCCGGGCGCTGTCGGCCTATGACTGGCCGGGCAATGTGCGCGAGCTGCGCAATCTCATCGAGCGCACGCTGATCCTCGGCCGCTTTCCGGACGGGTTCGGGCAGGCGGCGGCCGCCGGAAGGGAGGGCGGCTCGCTTGCCGATGTCGAGCGGCGCCACATCCTCTCGGTGCTCACCGCCTGCAGCGGCCAGCGCGACGAGGCGGCGCGCCAGCTCGGCATTTCCCGCAAGACGATCGACCGCAAGCTGGCGGCCTGGGATGGCTGACGGCAGGCAGGGCGTCATCCGGCCGGCGCGCTCGGTGCGCTACCGGCTGCTGGCCATCGCGCTCCTGCCGATGCTGGTGATCCTGCCGCTCCTGCTCGGCATCACCGTCTACCGCTGGAACGAGAAGTTCGACGCGACGCTGATCTCCAAGGTCAACGGCGACCTCACCATCGCGCACCAGTATCTCGCCCATATCCTCGACAATACCGGCGAGCACGTCACCGCGCTCGGCGGCTCCGTGCGCTTCCGCGACAGCGCCGGCGACACCGGCGCGCTGAAAGCCCTGCTCGACGAGGCGCGGGCGCGGCTGGAGCTCGATTTCCTCTATGTCATCGCGCCCGACGGCCGGCTCGTCGTCTCCGTGACCGCGACCACGGCGGAAACGCTGCGCACCGACTGGCCGGTCATCCGCGATGCGCTGGCCGGCAAGCCGGCGACGGGGGTGGATATCTTCGAGAACGCCGATCTCGAACGGCTCTCGCCCGACCTTGCCGCCCGCGCGCGGCTGCCGCTCGTCTCGACTCCGAATGCGGTGCCGACCGAGCGCACAGAGGAAACGCGCGGCATGGTCGTGCAGAGCGCCAGCCCCGTCACGCTCGGCAACGGGCGCAAGGCGGTGCTCGTCGGCGGCATCCTGCTCAACCAGAACCTCGTCTTCATCGACACGATCAACGACCTCGTCTACCGCGAGGCGAGCCTGCCGGAGGGCAGCCAGGGCACGGCGACGCTGTTCCTCGACGACGTGCGCATCAGCACGAATGTGCGGCTGTTCGAAGGGCGCCGCGCGCTCGGCACGCGCGTCTCCGCCGCCGTGCGCTCGGCCGTGCTGGGCGAGGGGCGCACCTGGCTCGACAGCGCCTTCGTCGTCAACGACTGGTACATTTCCGCCTACGAGCCGATCACCGACAGCCGCGGCGAGCGCGTCGGCATGCTCTATGTCGGCTTCCTCGAGGCGCCGTTCACGGCGGCGAAGTACCAGACGGTGCTCACCATCGTCGCCGCCTTCCTCGCCATCACGGCGGCCAGCGTGCCGATCTTCCTGCGCTGGGCGCGCGGCATCTTCGAGCCGCTGGAGCGGGTGGACGCCACCATCGCACGGGTGGAGAGCGGCGATCTCGGCGCGCGCACCGGCCCGGTCGACAGCCAGGACGAGATCGGCCGCGTCGCCGTGCATCTCGACGACCTCCTGAACCAGCTCGAGCAGAACGACCTGGAGCTGCGCCGCTGGAACGAGGAGCTGAATGCGCGCGTGGACGAGCGCACCCGCGAGCTGCAGCTCGCCAACCGCCGGCTGGAGGCGACGACCAAGCAGCTCATCCTGTCGGAAAAGCTGGCCGCCATCGGCGAGATCACCGCCGGGGTCGCCCATGAGATCAACAACCCGATCGCCGTCATGCAGGGCAATCTGGAGGTCATCCGCTCCGTCGTCGGCGACCGGGCGGCGCTGGCCAAGGTCGAGTTCCAGCTGCTCGACGATCAGATCCAGCGCATCAGCCAGATCGTCACGAAGCTCCTGCAATTCGCCAAGCCCGAGGAATTCGCCGGTTTCGTCGATCGTCATGCGCCCGGCACGGCCGTGGCCGATTGTTTGCCGCTCGTCCAGCACCTGCTCGCCAAGGCGGCGATCGAGGTGCGGCTGGAGGACACGGCCGAACGGCTGGTGCTGATGAACCGCACCGAGCTGCAGCAGGTCGTCGTCAACCTCGTCGTCAACGCCATCCACGCCATGCCGGATGGCGGCGCGCTCACCATCGTCACCCGCGACAGCGACCGCGGCGGGCGCCCGGGCGTCGAGATCGTCGTCAGCGATACCGGGATCGGCATGGAGCCGGATCTCGTCGCAAAGGTCTTCGACCCGTTCTTCACGACGAAGCGGCAGGAGGGCACGGGCCTCGGCCTTTCCATCAGCCAGACGCTGGTGACGCGGCAGGGCGGCGCCATCTCGGTGGCGAGCCGGCCGGGCGAGGGGGCGACCTTCACCATCTGGCTGCCCGAGGCGGCCTGACCGGACACTTTGTCCGCCCTTCGGACAAAGTGTCCGTTTTCCTCCCGTTTTTTCTTCCAACCGCCTGATTCCAAAGGGCATCCATTCTGGCACGGGCCTTGCTTCGGTCCGCGCGGGAGGTTCGGCCTCCGGCCGCCTGCGAGAGGGATGCAGGCATCCGGGCGTCGAAGGGCGGTTTTCGCCGGCTCCCCATCACGAAAATCTTCGCACCGAGGGGTGCGTCGCGGAGGAGACCCAATGACTGCATCGACCGAGACCTATGCCGGCGACTATTCCGGCAGCATCCTCGACCGGGAGCGCATCATCGCCAAACCCGGCTTCAACCGCTGGCTCGTTCCGCCGGCCGCGCTTGCCATCCATCTTTGCATCGGCATGGCCTACGGCTTCAGCGTGTTCTGGCTGCCGCTGTCCAAGGCCATTCCGGGCGCTGCCGACGCGGCCTGCGCCGACCTCAACCTCGTCTCCGCGCTCTTCACCACGAGCTGCAACTGGCGCGTCGCCGATCTCGGCTGGATCTATACGCTGTTCTTCGTGCTGCTCGGCTGCTCGGCGGCCATCTGGGGCGGCTGGCTGGAGCGCGTCGGCCCGCGCAAGGCGGGCTTCGTCTCGGCCTGCTGCTGGTGCGGCGGCATCGTCGTCGCGGCGATCGGCGTCATGACCCATCAATTGTGGCTGATGTGGCTCGGCGCGGGCGTCATCGGCGGCATCGGCCTCGGCCTCGGCTACATCTCCCCGGTCTCCACGCTGATCAAATGGTTCCCGGACCGGCGCGGCATGGCGACCGGCATGGCGATCATGGGTTTCGGCGGCGGCGCGATGATCGGCGCCCCGCTCGCCAACCTCCTGATGAACGTCTTCAAGACCGACACGACGGCCGGCGTCTGGCAGACCTTCCTCGTCATGGCCGCCATCTATTTCTGCTTCATGATGGGCGGCGCCTTCGGCTACCGCATTCCGCCGGCCGGCTGGCGGCCGGAAGGCTGGACGCCGCCGGCCTCCAAGTCGACGATGATCACCACCAGGCACGTGCACCTGCGCGACGCGCACAAGACGACGCAGTTCTGGCTGATCTGGCTGGTGCTCTGCCTCAACGTCTCGGCCGGCATCGGCGTCATCGGCATGGCCTCGCCGATGCTGCAGGAAATCTTCGGCGGCCGCCTCATCGGCCAGCCCGAGCTGAGTTTCGGCCAGCTCGATACCGACCAGAAGGCCGCCATCGCGGCGATCGCCGCGGGCTTCACCGGCCTGCTCTCGCTGTTCAACATCGGCGGGCGCTTCGTCTGGGCCTCGCTCTCCGACAAGATCGGCCGCAAGAACACCTATTATACCTTCTTCATCCTCGGCATCGTGCTCTACGCGCTGGCGCCGACGCTGGCCGACATGGGCAGCAAGGCGCTCTTCGTGCTCGCCTTCGGCATTATCCTGTCGATGTACGGCGGGGGCTTCGCCACCGTTCCGGCCTATCTCGCCGATATCTTCGGCACGCAGTTCGTCGGTGCGATCCACGGCCGCCTGCTGACCGCCTGGGCGACCGCCGGCATCGTCGGCCCGGTCGTGGTCAACTATATCCGCGAGGCGCAGATCGCCGCCGGCGTGGCGCCGGGGCCGGCGCTCTATACCGGCACCATGTACATCCTCGCCGGCATGCTGGCGCTCGGCCTCGTCGCCAACATGCTGGTGCGGCCGCTTGCCGACAAATGGTTCATGTCGGACGAGGAGGTTGCCTCCCTGCAGGCGAAGACCGCGGCCGCCAATGCCGGCCCGACCGGTTCCTTCGGCATCGGCAAGGGCGGGCTCGACGCCAAGGCGGTGCTCGCCTGGGCCGTCGTCGGCCTTCCGCTCCTCTGGGGCATCTGGGTGACGCTGAAGAGCACCGCCGCGCTGTTCTGAGATCCTCCCGCAGACGCCCTCTCCTCCGTCATGGTCGGGCTGGACCCGACCATCCACCGCAGCGTGTGAGACTTGGATCCTCGGGTTGAACCCGAGGATGACGATGGTGGAGGGCGATGCTTATCGGAAAACCAGGTCCCCGGCCGGTGCCGGGGACTTTTTTATGACCGCTTGCAGCGGATGCGCTTTTCGAGCAAACCGGAAGGACGCGTCAAAGGAGGAGGACGACATGACCGAATGGGGCCGGACCGGCATGGGCAAGTTCGCGCTGGTGACGGGCGGCGGCACGGGCATCGGCCTTGCCATCGCCCGGGGTCTCAGCGCCGAGGGGTATGCGGTCGTCGTCACCGGCCGCCGGGCCGCGGTGCTGGAGGAGGCCGCCGCCGCCATCACCGGTGAAACGGGCAATCCGGTCCGCGCGATTGCCTGCAATGTCGGCGATCCGGGCGAGGTCGCCGCGGTCTTTGCCGAGATCAGGCGTGCTTTCGGCCGGCTCGACGTGCTGGTCAACAATGCCGGCTCCAACGTCTCCCCGGCGCTGCTGGAGGACATTCCCTTCGAGGAGTGGAGCAATATCCTCGCCGCGAACCTGACGGGTGCCTTCCTCTGCACCCAGCAGGCCTTCAGGCTGATGAAGGACCAGAGCCCGCGCGGCGGGCGCATCATCAACAACGGCTCGATCTCCGCGACCGCGCCGCGGCCGAACTCCGCGCCCTATACGGCGACGAAGCACGCCATCACCGGCCTTACCAAATCGACCGCCCTCGACGGGCGCAAATACGACATCGCCTGCGGCCAGATCGATATCGGCAATGCGGCGACGGACATGACGAAGCGCATGAGCACCGGTGTGCTCCAGCCGAACGGCGATGTGGTCGCCGAGCCGACCATGTCGGTCAAGCACGTCGCCGACGCGGTGGTCTACATGGCCAGCCTGCCGCTCGATGCCAATGTGCTGAACATGACGGTCATGGCGACCACCATGCCCTTCGTCGGGCGCGGGTAGAGGGAAGCGCGCAACGGCTCCCTGTCGTGCCTTGCGGCGTACCCCCTCTGCTCTGCCGGGTATCCCCCGTTGAGGGCAGGCGAATTGCATATGGAATGAGGCGACGCGTCTTTCCCCTTCTCCCCCGCGGGGAGAAGGTCGCGGCAGCGGGATGAGGGGGTGGCGCAGACGTCAGACGGTGTGCAAGCCCCCTCATCCGGCCCTTCGGGCCACCTTCTCCCCGCGGGGGAGAAGGGGAAAGCAGCAGCGTGCTGCCTATGCAATTCGCCTGCCGCTTGCCGGGGAGATGCCCGGCAGGGCAGAGGGGGGCCGGGATGCCGCAAAAACTACCGCCGCGGCTCGCCGCCCTCGGCGTAGACGGTCTTCTGCTGGAACTTGAAGACATGGCCGCAGCGGCAGCGCAGCATGTGCTTGTCCGGATATTTCGAGGCGCGTTCCGTGAGGAAGCCGCGCGGCAGCGAATCGATGGTGAAATCCGGGTGCTTGCGGCTCGGCATGTCGTCTTCCGAGACCTCGGCATAACCGGAATTGCCGCACATGGCGCATTCGAGCTTGCGCGAATAGCGGTCACGGGCGGCCATGGAAACTCCTTCGTCAAATGTCGGCGGACCGTTCATAGGCGCAGCGGCGGGCCGTTTCAATGGCCGGGCGTCACGCGGCGAGCAAGGCCTGCATGATGGCGACGATGCGCCGGTGCTGGTGGGCATGGCGCGTGCGCACATTGGTGGCGGCATAGACGGCCTGCGCGATCGGCTCGGCGCCGGTAACGCGGCTTGCCGCGCCGGAGCGCAGCAGCCGCTTCGCATCGGGCGTCATCACGAAGGCGGAGCCGCCGAGCTTCTGCAAAAGGGCAAGGACCGCCGTCGTCTCGCCGCTGGCGATCGGCGCGGTCGAGAGGGTCGGATACGCCTCGCGGTGCAGCCGGTCGAAGGCGGGGGAATAGACGGCCTGGATATAGTCCTCCGGCCGGACGTCCTCGATTCGCGCCACCCTGTTGCTCACCATCTCGTAGTGCACCTCGCCGATGCGCTCATAGGCAAGGTCCGGCAGGTAGTGCGGGGTGAAGAGGATCGCAAGGTCGAGGTCGCCCGCGCCGAGGTCGCGGTTCATCTGGTTGGAATAGTCGACCTCCACATAGATCGAGGTGGCTGGCAGCTCCCTGCGCACCGCCGCCAGCCAGTCGCCGGCGAAGTGGGCGGCAAGGTCATGCTGCAGGCCGATGCGCATGGAACGCTCGTAGGCGCCGGCCGTTTCCACTGCGCGCGCCGCCTCGTGCCACTGGTGCTGCAGCGCCTTGGCGTGATCGAGGAAGCGCAGGCCCGCCGCGGTCGGCTGGGTGCCGCCCTTGTTGCGCGCGAAGAGCTTTCGCGCGAACATCGCTTCCAGCGCGTTGATGCGGTGCGTGACCGTCGACTGCGTGATGTTCAGCCGCTCTGCCGTGCGGTTGAAATTGCGCGTTTCCATCAGGTCGAGGAATGTCTCAATCAGGACAATTTGCATGAATGCGCCGATTTTCCCAGTGTTCGGCGGAAGTGTAATCGAGAAAGTCGATTAATAAAGCAAAATCCAACCGCTTGCTGCGCGTCGCTTTGGTTGCCACAAATCCGGGGCAAAGAAGGGGAACGAGAATGTCCGCACTGCCAAGCCATGCCCGTGTCGTCATCATCGGCGGAGGCGCCGTCGGGGCGTCGGCGCTCTACCATCTGGCGAAGGCCGGGTGGACGGATTGCGTGCTTCTGGAAAAGAACGAGCTGACCGCCGGCTCCACCTGGCATGCCGCCGGCAACGTGCCGACCTTCTCCTCCTCCTGGTCGATCATGAACATGCAGCGCTATTCCGCCGCGCTCTACCGGGAGCTGGGCGCGCTGGTCGACTATCCGATGAACTACCACGTCACCGGCTCGATCCGCCTCGGCCATTCGAAGGAGCGGTTGCAGGAGTTCAAGCGCGTCGTCGGCATGGGCCGCTACCAGGGCATGGACCTCGACATCCTCTCGCCGGACGAGATGCGCGGCAAATACCCGTTCCTCGAAACGCACGACCTCACCGGCGCGCTCTACGATCCCTATGACGGCGACATCGACCCGGCGCAGCTCACGCAGGCGCTCGCCAAGGGCGCGCGCGACATGGGCGCGAAGATCTTCCGCTTCTGTCCGGCGACCGGCGCGCGGCGCGAGGGCGAGGAATGGGTGATCTCGACGCCTCAGGGCGAGATCCGCTGCGAGAAGGTCGTCAACGCCGCCGGCTATTATGCGCGGGAAGTCGGCAAATGGTTCGGCCGCGACGTGCCGATGATGGTGATGAGCCATCAATACATGCTGTTCGAGGAAATCCCGGAGCTCGCCGCCTGGTCGAAGGAGGCCGGCCACAAGCTGCCGCTGCTGCGCGACGTGGATTCGTCCTATTATCTCCGCCAGGAGAAGACGGGCATGAATCTCGGCCCCTACGAGCGGAACTGCAAGGCGCACTGGACGGCGCCCGACGATCCGATGCCGGACGATTTCTCCTTCCAGCTCTTCCCGGACGATCTCGACCGGCTGGAATGGTATCTCAACGACGCCGTCGAGCGCGTGCCGATCCTCGGCACCGCGGGCCTCTCGCGCATGATCAACGGCCCGATCCCCTATGCGCCGGACGGCAACCCATTGCTCGGCCCGATGCCCGGCGTGCCGAACGCCTATGAGGCCTGCGTCTTCACCTTCGGCATCTGCCAGGCCGGTGGGGCCGGCAAGGTGCTGGCCGAATGGGTGACGGAGGGCGAGACGGAATGGGACATGTGGTCCTGCGACCCGCGCCGCTACACGAGCTTCGCCGCCGACAAGGACTATTGCGTGGCCAAGGGCATGGAGGTCTACGGCCACGAATATGCCATGCATTTTCCAAAGCACGCCTGGCCGGCCGGGCGGAACCAAAAGCTTTCGCCGATCCACGATCGTATCGCGGCGCTCGGCGCGCAGTTCAAGCCCTATAACGGCTGGGAGCGCGCCAGCTGGTATGTGCAGGACGGCGACGACACGTCGGAGGCCGCGACCCAGACCTGGAACCGCGAGGGCCCGTGGCGGCCGCGCATCGAGGCGGAGTGCCGCGCCGTCACCGAGGCCGCCGGCATCCTCGACCTTCCCGGCTTCTCGCGCTTCCGCGTGAAGGGGGAGGGCGCGACGGCCTGGCTCTCCTTGCTGATCACCGGCCGCGTGCCGAAACCCGGCCGCATCGGCCTTGCCTATTTTTCCGACGACAAGGGCCGCATCGTCACGGAAATGTCCGTCATGATGCTGGCCGAGGATTTCTTCTTCCTCATCACCGCCGCGACCGCGCAGTGGCACGATTTCGAGTGGCTGCAGAAACACATGCCGGAAAATCCCGTCTTCACGCTGGAGGACGTCACGGAGAATTTCTCGTGCCAGATCCTCTCCGGCCCGAATTCCCGCGCCATCCTTGCCGATGTCTGCAAGGCGGACCTCACCATGCCCTGGCTCACCCACCAGCCGGTGGAGATCGCCGGCCGCTGGTGCCAGCTGGTGCGCGTCTCCTTCGCCGGCGAACTCGGCTGGGAAATCCACACCAAGGTCGACGACACGGCCGTCATCTTCGATACCGTCTGGGCGGCGGGGCAGAAGCATGGCCTGAAGCCCTTCGGCATGGAGGCGCTCGACAGCCTGCGCATCGAGAAGGGCTATCGCGCCTGGAAGGGCGATCTTTCGACTGATTACACCATCCTGCAGGGCGGCCTCGAACGCTTCGTCGACTGGACCAAGCCCGCCTTCAAGGGCAAGGCGGCGCTGGAGCGGGAGAAGCAGCAGGGCGTCACCAAGCGCTTCGTGCTGCTGACCGTCGAGGCCGGCGACTGCGACGCGCCCTACATGTCGACGCTCTGGCACGGCGGCAAAGTGGTTGGCGAGACGACCTCCGGCAACTGGGGCTATCGCACCGGCAGGTCCATCGCGCTCGGCATGCTGCGGGCCGATCTCGCTCAGGCCGGCACGGAGATCGAGGTGGAAATCTACGGCGAGCGCTTCAAGGCGACCGTCCAGCCCGACGGCCCGCTCTTCGACCCCAACAATGAAAGACTGCGCGCATGACGAAGCCCATCCCTTCCAAGGCAAGAGCCGTCATCATCGGCGGCGGCGTCTCCGGCTGCTCGGTCGCCTATCACCTGGCAAAACTCGGCTGGACGGACGTGGTGCTGCTGGAGCGCAAGCAGCTCACCTCAGGCACCACCTGGCATGCCGCCGGCCTCATCGGCCAGCTGCGCGCCTCGCAGAACATGACGCGGCTCGCCAAATATTCCGCCGACCTCTACGTCAAGCTCGAAGCCGAGACGGGCATCGGCACCGGCATGCGCCAGTGCGGCTCGATGACGGTGGCGCTGA
The DNA here is from genome assembly GCF_945994535.1 of Shinella sp. WSC3-e. Lineage (NCBI taxonomy): Bacteria > Pseudomonadati > Pseudomonadota > Alphaproteobacteria > Hyphomicrobiales > Rhizobiaceae > Shinella > Shinella sp. WSC3-e. The sequence goes on along the minus strand of NZ_OZ000530.1, from coordinate 2,189,176 downwards.
CGGAGGAGCGCAAGGAGGAGATCTATCGTCAGGCCTCGCTCGCCCGCGCCTTCGACATCGACGTGCGCGAGATCACCGTCGAGGAGGTGAAGGCGCTCTATCCGCATCTCAACACGGCGGATGTGAAGGCCGCCGTGCACCTGCCGCTCGACGGCCAGTGCGACCCGGCGAACATCGCCATGGCCTTGGCGAAGGGCGCGCGGCAGAACGGCGCGACCGTCCTCGAAGGCGTCAAGGTGACCTCGGTGCTGACGAAGGACGGCCGCGTGACGGGCGTTACCTGCGAGCAGAACGGCGAGACGTTCACCATCGAGACGGAGAATGTCGTCAACGCCGCCGGCATGTGGGGCCGCACGCTGGCCGACATGTCGGGCGTCACCCTGCCGCTGCATGCCTGCGAGCATTTCTACATCGTCACCGAGCCGATCCCGAACCTGCAAAGGCTGCCTGTTCTGCGCGTGCCGGACGAGTGCACCTATTACAAGGAAGACGCCGGCAAGATGCTGATCGGCGCCTTCGAACTGAAGGCCAAGCCCTGGGGCATGGACGGCATTTCGGAAGACTTCTGCTTCGACCAGCTTCCGGAGGATTTCGACCACTTCCAGCCGATCCTCGAAAACGCGATCCACCGCATGCCGATGCTGGAGACGGCCGGCATCCACACCTTCTTCAACGGCCCGGAGAGCTTTACGCCCGACGACCGCTACTATCTCGGCGAGGCGCCGGAGCTGAAGGGCTACTGGGTCGCCGCCGGCTACAATTCCATCGGCATCGTCTCCTCCGGCGGGGCCGGCATGGCGCTCGCCCAGTGGATGAACGACGGCGAAGCGCCGTTCGATCTCTGGGAGGTGGATATCCGCCGCGCCCAGCCGTTCCAGAAGAACCGCGCCTATCTCAAGGACCGCGTTTCCGAAACGCTCGGTCTGCTCTATGCCGATCACTTCCCCTATCGCCAGATGGCGACGGCGCGCGGCGTGCGCCGCTCGCCGCTGCACGAGCATCTGAAGGCGCGGGGCGCGGTCTTCGGCGAGGTGGCGGGCTGGGAGCGCGCCAACTGGTTCGCGAAAGAGGGGCAGGAGCGGGAATACCGCTATTCGTGGAAGCGGCAGAACTGGTTCGAGAACCAGCGCGAGGAGCACCTCGCCGTTCGCAATGGCGTCGGCCTGTTCGACATGACCTCCTTCGGCAAGATCCGCGTGGAGGGCCGCGATGCGCTGGCCTTCCTGCAACGCCTCTGCGCCAACCAGATGGACGTCGCCCCCGGCCGGATCGTCTACACGCAGATGCTCAACGCGCGCGGCGGCATCGAGAGCGACCTGACGGTGACGCGCCTTTCCGAGACGGCGTTCTTCCTCGTCGTGCCCGGCGCGACGCTGCAGCGGGACCTTGCCTGGCTGCGCAAGCACCTCCGCGACGAGTTCGTCGTCATCACCGATGTGACGGCGGCCGAAAGCGTGCTCTGCGTCATGGGGCCGAAGGCGCGCGAGCTGATGCAGAAGGTGAGCCCGAACGACTTTTCCAATGCGGCACATCCCTTCGCCACGGCGCGGCAGATCGAGGTGGGCATGGGTCTTGCCCGGGCGCACCGCGTCACCTATGTCGGCGAACTCGGCTGGGAGCTTTACGTTTCCACCGACCAGGCGGCCCATGTCTTCGAGGCGCTGGAGGCCGCGGGGGCGGATATCGGCCTGAAACTCTGCGGCCTGCACACGCTCGACAGCTGCCGCATCGAGAAGGCCTTCCGCCATTTCGGCCATGACATCACCGACGAGGACCATGTGCTGGAAGCCGGCCTCGGCTTTGCCGTGCGCACGAGGAAGGGCGAGTTCATCGGCCGCGACGCGGTGCTGCGCAAGGAGGAAGCGGGGCTGAAGCGCCGCATGGTGCAGTTCAGGCTGACCGATCCCGAGCCGCTGCTCTTCCACAACGAGGCGCTGGTGCGCGATGGCAGGATCGTCTCGACCGTCACCTCGGGCAATTATGGCCATTATCTCGGCGGCGCGATCGGCATGGGCTACGTGCCGTGCGCCGGCGAGAGCGAGGCGGATGTGCTGGCCTCCAACTACGAGATCGAGATCGCCGGCGTGCGGGTGAAGGCCGAGGCCTCGCTCGTGCCCATGTACGATCCGAAAGCCGAGAGGGTCCGCGCGTGAGCAACCTTGCCGAACGCCACCGGCGTTTTCATGCCCTGCACCAGTCGGGCTGCTTCGTCATTCCCAATCCGTGGGACATGGGCTCCGCCCGCATGATGGCAGCGTCGGGCGCCGTGGCGCTCGCCACCACCTCCGCCGGCTTCGCCTTCACGCTGGGGCGGCCCGACATGGGCCGCGTGACGCGCGATGAGGCGCTGCGGCATGCGGAGGATATCGTGCGCGCCACGCCGCTGCCGGTCTCGGGCGATTTCGAGAACGGTTTTGCCGATGCGCCGGACGACGTTGCCGAGACGATCCGGCTCGCCGCCGAGGTCGGGCTTTCCGGCTGCTCGATCGAGGATACGCGGATGGTCGAGGGCAACCCGGCCTATGCCTTCGATCTTGCCGTGGAGCGCATCCGTGCCGCCGCCGATGCCGCCCGTTCGCTCGGCCATCCCTTCATTCTCTGCGCCAGGGCCGATGGCGTGATGAACGGTGTCTACGACCTCGACGAGGCGATCCGGCGCATCCAGGCCTTCGAGAGGGCGGGCGCGGACCTCGTCTATGTGCCGGTGCCGCCGGGGCCGGAGGAGCTGAGGCGTGTCGTGCAATCGGTCGGGGTGCCGGTGAACGGGCTTGCCGCGGGGCCGCTGCGCCAGCTCACCGTGCCGGATTTCGCCGCGCTCGGCGTGCGGCGCATCTCGCTCGGCTCGATGATCGCCCGCGTCACCCACGCCGCGATCGCCGAGCAGATGGACGCCATCCTGAAGGATGGCAGTTTCGCGAAATTGTCCGCCGCGGCGTCGGGGGACCTCATCAACAGAATGCTTGCCGCCGGTGCGGGGGAGACGGGTCATGAGTGAACAGGCAGTTTTGTCCCGGCGGTCCGGCGGGCGTGCGGCACGGGTCGCCATGCGCGCCGCGCCGCTGGCGGAAAATGTCCGGCCGGTGCGGCCGGGCCTTCCCGGCGGCCAGTACAAGCCGCTGACGGAGGCGGGCGTGCGCCGCATCCACGAGGCGGCGCTGGATGCGCTGGAGAATATCGGCCTCGCCAATGCGCCGAAATCCGGCGTCGAGATCATGACCGGGGCCGGCGCCATCCTCGGCGAGGACGGGCGCCTGCGCTTTCCGCGCGCGCTGGTGGAGGACATGCTGGCGCTTGCCGCGCGCGACATCACGCTCCATGGCCGCGATCCGAAATACGACCTCGAACTCACCGGGACCCGCGTCTATTACGGCACGGCGGGCGCGGCGGTGCATATCGTCGACGTGGAGAAGCGGGAATATAGGGAATCGACGGCGAAGGACCTCTTCAACGCCGCCCAGCTCGTCCATCACCTCGACAATGTGCATTTCTTCCAGCGGGCGATGGTCTGCCGCGACGTTGCCGACAATTTCCTGATGGACATCAACACGCTCTACGGCTGCTGCGCCGGCACGTCGAAACATGTCGGCACCAGCTTCTCCGATCCCTCGCATGTCGCCGGCTGCTTCGACCTCATCCACATGATGGCGGGCGGCGAGGACAAGTGGCGGGCACGGCCCTTCGTGTCGAATTCCAACTGCTTCGTCGTGCCGCCGATGAAGTTCGCGGAGGAAAGCTGCATCACCATGGAGGCCTGCATCCGGGCCGGCATGCCGATCCTGCTGCTGTCGGCCGGGCAGGCCGGCGCGACGGCGCCGGCGCCGCTTGCCACCGCCATCGTGCAGGCTGTCGCCGAGTGCCTTGCGGGCGTCGTCTATGTCAATGCCATGGCGCCCGGCCATCCGGCGATCTTCGGCACCTGGCCCTTCGTGTCGGACCTCAGGACGGGCGCCATGTCGGGCGGTTCGGGCGAGCAGGCGCTGCTGACGGCGGGCTGCGCGCAGATGCACCAGTTCTACCGGCTTCCAGGCGGCGCGGCCGCGGGCATCGCCGATTCCAAGCTGCCGGACATGCAGGCCGGCTGGGAGCAGGCGATCTCCAACGTCATGGCGGGTCTGTCCGGCCTCAACATGGTCTATGAGGCGGTCGGCATGCATGCCTCGCTGCTCGGCTTCTGCCTGGAAAGCCTCGTTCTCGGCGATGATCTTCTCGGCCAGGTGCAGCGCTGCGTGCGCGGCATCGACGTCACGGAGGATTCCGTCTCGCTGGAGACCATGCGTTCCGTCTGCCTCGATGGGCCGGGCCACTATCTCGGCGACCCGCAGACCCTGTCGCTGATGCAGACGGAGTATGTCTATCCCGCCGTCGCCGACCGCACGAGCCCGAAGGAATGGGCCGAGATCGGCCGGCCGGACCTCGTGCAGAAGGCGATCGAGCGCAAGAACCGCATTCTTTCCGAAGCCGGCGGCCCGCTCTTCGATTTTACGACGGACCGGGCGGTGCGGGAGAAGTTCAAGATCTACTTCTGACGCCTTTCGGCTGAAAGTCAGCTCCGTCGATCGAAATGGGTGCGCAGCGACACATGCGTCTGCACGCTCGCGATGCCCGGCGTCGTGGCGATCTGGCGGCGCACGGTGTCGAGCTCGCCGTTCGAGGCGCATTCGACGAGCAGCATCAGGTCCGTCGGCCCGGCGAGCGACCAGCAGGTCACGACGTTCGGAATGCCGGTGAGATGCGGCACGATGTGATCGCAGTTGCGGCCCTGCTGGAAGCTGACGGCGATCAGCGCCTCGACGCCCGGCCGTTCCCGGTCGATGCCGAGCTTGACCGTATAACCCGCGATCACGCCTCTCGCCTCCAGCCGCCGGATGCGCTCGTGCACGGCGCTCCGCGACAGCCCCGCATGGCGCGCAAGCTCCACCAGGCTCTGCCGGGCATCGGCGCGGAGCGCGGCGAGCAGCAGCCTGTCCTTGTCGTCCAGTTCGTTCATCCGGAAAATCTCCCCGTTGCCGGATGAACGTCCGGCGCGCTGCCTTCTTGCTGCGCGAAACCGGACGGAAAAGCAACTATTCGTCGGCCATCGCTTCAAGGAGAGACCGATGCCGACCCTGCCGGAAAACGCCGTCCTGATCCCGATCGACATGCAGCAGGCCTTCGACGCCGCGCCCTGGCCGCGGCGCTGGAACGAAAGGCTGGACGAGAACGGCCTTGCGCTCCTTGCCGCCTGGCGGGCCGCGCGGCGGCCGATCATCCATGTGCGGCACGACAGCGTCGAGCCCGGCTCCACCCTGCGGCCGGAGGTGCCGGGCAACGCGTTCCGCCCGGGCTTTGCGCCGCGGGAAGGCGAGCCGCTGGTGACGAAGAGCGTCAACGCCGCCTTCATCGGCACGGATCTCGACCTGCGCCTGCGCCGTCTTGGGGCCGATACGGTCGTGCTGTTCGGCGTGTCCACGGATATGTGCGTGTCGACCAGCGTGCGCGTCGGGGCGAACCTCGGCTACAGGGTGGTCCTCATCGAGGACGCCTGCGACTGCTTCGACCTGCCGGACGGGGAGGGCGGGACGATCGCCGCCCGCGACGTGCACCGCGCCCATGTCGCGACGCTGCGCCACGAATTCGCGACGGTGCTGCGAACGGCAGAGATCGTGGCTGGCCTCTGGAGCAATTCCAGCAAAAGTGCGTAGCGGTTTTGCGTCCGGAATTGCGTAAACAAACAGATAGAGCGTTTTCGCGATTCGAAGAAAAGCGGAAATGCTTTAGCGGGTCGCGGCCCTCACCTCGCGCACGCCGAAATCCCATTCGGGGGCGGTGACGGGGTTGAGGTCTATGCCGGGGAAGACGGCGAAGGTGGAGAAGGGCTGGCTTTCACCCGGCAGCACGCGCAGCACGATCAGCGCGCTGTCGCGGCCGACCTCGCGGCAGGTGCCGCTGGGGCAATCGGACAGCACGACATCGAGGCGGAAGGACTGCATCGGCTGGCTGCCCTTGTTGGCGATGCGGCCGGTCACGCGAAAGCTCGTCTTCGTCTGGCCGGCGCCGGCCTGCATCTCGGATAGTTCCACCCCGTCCGCGGAGAGCGCCTGGACGGTGGCGTTCGGTGTGGCGGCGGTGCCGGAGGGCGTGCGATCCTCGACGAACCAGATGAGAAGCGCGCTTGCAAGGCCGATGGCCACCACGATGGTGAGGACGGGTTCGACCCAGCTTTGGAAGCGCCGGAAGCGCAGTGCGAGATAGAGTATGGCCGCTGCCGCGACTGCGAATGCCCAGATCATTCAGGTCCTCCTGGGCATGGTATAGCCTGCGGAAGAAGGGACCGGAAGGCCGGTCCCCTCACTTTGCCTTGAGACTGATCCAATAGGCGCCGTCGAAGGGCACGGCGGCGAAGCGCGTGTTGATTTCCTTCAGCGTCGCGTCCGGGTCGATGTCGGCGAAAATGTCGGGGCGCAGCCATTGGGCGAAGGCTTCGGCGGCGAGGATGTTCAGCGGCACGGCGTTGAAGAAATTCCACAGGCCGTGCACGCGCTCCTCCTTCACCGCCTTGAGGTTCTTGAGGAACGGGCCGGAAACGGCGCGCGCCAATGTCTCGCGTGCCTCCTCCGGCGCAACGCCGGGGCCGACCGAGAAGGTGCTGTAGGTGCCGCCCGGCGAGGCGGTTGCGATATAGACGTCGGGATCGGCCGCGACGATGAATTCCGAGCTGACGATGCCGCCCTGCGCCGGCAGGCTTTCGGCGATGTTGCGGCTGCCGGTGATGGCGATGAAGGCGCCGAGCCCGCCGGTGCCGTAGGCGTAGCAGCACTTTTCCGGGTTCGGGAAGGCATCCATCAGCACGGTCGGGCCGGGCTCCTTGTGCGCGGCCACCCGGTCGCGGATGCGCTTGACCCGTTCCTCGTAGAAATCGGCGAAGGCGTTCGCCTGCTCCTCCCGGTTCAGCACCTTGCCGAGGAGGCGCATGTTGTCCGCGGTGTTGTTCAGCGCGTCGCTGTTGAAATCGACCACGACGACGGGGACGCCGCTTCTCTCCAGATAGTCGATCGCCTGCTTGCCGAGGTCCGTGTCGGCCTGCCAGTTGGCGAGGATGGCCAGATCCGCCTGCAGCGAGAGCGCGGCCTCGAACGAGACGGTGATGCCGTCGCCGATGATCGGCACGTCCTCGATCTTCGGGAACCTGTCCTTGAAGCGGGCATAGATCTCCGGATTGTCGCCCTTCATGTCGCTCGCCCAGCCGGCCAGGATGCCGACCGGGTCGGGATGAACCAGCGAGAGCGCGACCAGGTTGAAGCCGCTGCCGAGCAGCACCGCCTTCGGTTCGGCGGGAATGGTGATCTCGCGGCCCAAGGCGTCCTTGACGGTCAGCGGATAGGCCACCTCGGCGCGGGCGGCGAGCGCGCCCAGGAGCAGGAAGGCGGCGGCGATGAAGGCGGAAAGGCGCAGGGTCATTGTTTTCTCAGCTCCGGCAGGGCGCACAGCTCGCCGCAGCCCGGAATGCCGGGCAGCATGTAGCGCAGGCAGCAGACCTTGCGGCGACAGTGGACGGCGCCCGCTTCCAGCTCGTGGCGCAGGCATCCATGGAAGGGATTGCGGCTGCCATCGGCCAGCCGCGGGCAATCGAAGAGGGGGCGGGACGGCCAGTGGTCGTCGCCCGCGGGCGGCGAACGGTCCGTCGCGTTGAAGGCATAGTCGATATAGACGGCGGCGTTGTTCCAGGCGAGTTTCGGCGCGATACCGGTCTTCTCCCTGAACAGGGCGACGACGCGGGAGAGGTGGCAGTCCACCAGCGGCGTGACGAAGTCGACGAGGTCGTCGCCCTCGCTCCAGTCGCCCTCGTGCGGCAGGCCGAAGGCGCGCGGCAGGCCGTCCTCGCCGATGGCGATGGTCATCTCCTCGACGGCGACGGGCAGCGTCATCTCGGCCCGGCGGGCCACGACATAGGGGATGGTCAGCGCGGAGAAATAGTAGAGCGACCAGAAGGAGGCGGCGGCGCGGCGATCGACGTCGCCATGGCCTGCCGCATAGCGGTCGAGCGTCTCGGCAAAACCGTTCCCGGCGAGGAAGTCGGCGAGCGGCACGGCGCCGTCGAGATCCGAAGACAGCATCATCTTCTCGCCGCACCAGGCGTGCTCACCGGTAAAGACCGCCTTCAGGCCGTCCGGCCTGAAAGCGGTCTCGCCATCGTGGGTGGACGGCGCCGTCAAGCGCTTACCAGGAATATTTCAGGCTGCCGATGACCGTGCGGCCCTGGTCTCGGTAGCAGAAGCCGGCCGAGCAGACGGCATCCTGGCGGTCGAAGAGGTTCGTCGCGTTGACCTGCAGCTTCAGGCCGGCGAAGTCCTTGTCGATGGCGGCGAAGTCGTAGTCGATCGACGCATCGACGAAGGCGCGCGCCTTGTTCTTCATGCTGTTGGCGTCGTCGCCGTAGCTTTCGCCGGTGAAGCGGACGCCCGCGCCGAAGCCGAGGCCGGCCAGCGCGCCGTCTTCCGGCATGGTGTAGTGCGCCCAGAGCGAGGCCATGTGGCGCGGCACGGAGGAGACGTCGTTGTTGACGGTGCCGGCCGGGCCGTCGATGATCTTCGCCTGGGTATAGGTATAGGAGGCGATCAGCGACAGGCCGTTGTCGAGGCTGGTGGAGGCTTCAAGCTCGACGCCGCGCGAGCGCAGCTTGCCGCGCTGGACCTGAATGTTGGCCGGGCCGGTCGGCAGGTCGACGACCTCGTAGTAGAGGCCGTTGGTCTGGTCGATGTTGAAGAGCGCGGCGGTCAGCAGCGTGTTGCTGTCGGGCAGCAGGTACTTCACGCCCACTTCCTGCTGTTCGCTCTCGGTCGGCTTGAACGGGTTGCCGGTGGCAAGGTTCACGCCGGCATTCGGCGAGAATGCCGTCGAGTAGCTGGCATAGGGGGTGATGCCCCATTCGGTTTCGTAGGTCACGCCGGCGCGCCAGGTGAAGGCGCGGTCGCTCTGGTTGATCGTGTCGAGCGCGCCGGAGGCGAGGTCCGTGTTGTCGGTGTCGGTCGAGACCCAGTCGTAGCGGCCGCCGAGCGTGAAGGTCAGCGCGTCGTAGCGGATCTGGTCCTGCAGGTAGATGCCGGTGATGAACTGGTCCTGCACGCTCTTGGTCTGGAAGCCGATCGGGTCCGTCGGGCGGCCGCGCGTCGGGTCGGTGGTGTCGAGCGGCGGCGTCACGCCGTAGCCGTTCAGCGACTTCCAGTAGATCTTGGTGAAGTCGATGCCGGTCAGGAGCGTGTGTTCCAGCGCGCCGGTCTCGAACTTCGCTTCGAGCTGGTTGTCGATCGTATAGGTGTTCATCCACTCTTCGAACGAGCCGGCGCTGCTGTCGAGCAGCGTCGGGTCGGCGGCGTTCGGCTGGTAGGCGAAGGCCCAGTCGGCGTCGATGTTGAGCCAGGAGGCGCGGGCGTTCTGGCGGAAGGTAAAGACCTCGTTCAGGCGATGCTCGAACTCGTAGCCGATGCGGCCCTGGTTCTGCACGGAATCGTTGAAGGCCGGGTTGCCGGCGAAGAAGTCGCTGACCTTGCCGGTGATCGGATCGTAGTAATAGGCCGCCGTGCCGCCCGTCTTGGTGCGGGAATATTCGCCGAGGATGGTCAGCTTGGTGTCCTCGTCCGGCTTCCAGGTGAAGGCCGGCGCGATGTAGGCGCGGTCGTCGGGAACGCCGACCTGCTCGGTATCGGCGCTGCGCAGCAGGCCGGTCAGGCGATAGTAGACCGGATCTTCCTCGTTGATCGGGCCGGAAAGGTCGAACTGGCCCTGGTAGCGGTCGTGGCTGCCATATTGCAGCTGGATCTCGCGCAGCGCCTCTTCCGTCGGGCGCTTGCTGATGAGGTTGTAGAGGCCGCCGGCGCCGGAGGCACCGTAGAGCGCGGAAGACGGGCCGCGCAGGATCGAGACGCCTTCCAGGCCATAGGGTTCCGTCTTGAACAGCGAGGAGCCGGCGCCCGGCTGGCGCAGGTTGTCGCGGAAGACGCCCGTATAGGTCACGTCGAAGCCGCGCACGGTAAACGAGTCGAAGCGCGGGTCGAAGCCGTAGCCGCCGATACGGGTGCCGGGCGTATAGGCGAGCGTGTCGAGCAGGGTCTGCGGGTTGCGGTCTTCCAGCTGCTGCTGCGTGACCGAGGAGATCGACTGCGGCGTCTGGATGAAGGGCGTGTCGACCTTGGCGCCCGTCGCGCTGCTCTTGCCGACATAGCCGTCCGCCGTGATGACGCCGCCGCTGCCGCCGTCGACGACGATGTCCTCGAGCACGGTCGCGCCGCCCGCCGTCGTCGTCCCCTGGTCCTGCGCAAGGGCGACCGAGGCGAGCGTGAGGAGGGACGTGCCGGCGAGCGCCAGGCGGAACATCGTGCGGGAGGACGTGTGCATGCAGGTGACTTTCTGAGGAAGCGGATCGATAACGTGACCGTTTTTATCAGGATTTCATCTGCTGCAACGAATTATATGACTAGAAACATCAGGATTTAGCCTGTGTTGCCGGGAAGCAACACAGGCTGTGGACGGTCTGCACTCAGAAGGCGAGACTACCGGCCATCAGTGCAAGCACAAGGAAAATCAGGAAGATGACGAGGGCGATGGCGAAGAGCACCTTGGCGATCGTCGCTGTTGCGGCGGAGACGCCGGAGAAGCCGAGAAAGCCGGCGATCAGCGAGATGACGAGAAAGATGAGTGCCCATTTCAGCATGGCGATGCCTCCGATTGTGTCGGAGTAAAGACGCGTTAGGGCTGAAAATGTTCCCGGAAGGAGCCGGCACCCGTCCGTACCCAAAAGGCGGGCACTCCTCTGCCTGCCAGGCATCTCCCCCAGAGGGCCGGGCAATCGCCTATGGGGCAGGACGATGCCGCATCCCCTTCTCCCCTGCGGGGAGAAGGTGGCCCGAAGGGTCGGATGAGGGGGTGGCTCTGACGGATCGTTTACGCCTCCGATCCTCCCCCTCATCCGCCTGCCGGCACCTTCTCCCCGCGGGGGAGAAGGGAGTCGCGGCGACGATTGCAGTCCATCTGCGATTGCCCGCCCTCGTGGGGAGCTGCCCGGCACGGTAGAGGGGGCAGCCCCATGGTCAGCCGTGGCTGACCATCACATGGCGCACGGCGGTATAATCCTCCAGCGCGTAGATCGACATGTCCTTGCCGTAGCCCGACTGCTTGACGCCGCCATGCGGCATTTCCGTCGTCAGCATGAAGTGCGTGTTGATCCAGGTGCAGCCATATTGCAGGCGGGCGGCGGCCTTCATCGCCTTGCCGATGTCCTTCGTCCAGACGGAGGAGGCGAGGCCGTAGTCGCTGTCGTTGGCCCAGGCGATGGCCTGGTCCGCCTCGGAGAAGCGGGTGACGGAGACGACGGGGCCGAACACTTCGCGGCGCACGATCTCGTCGTCCTGCGTGGCGCCGGCCACCACCGTCGGCTGGAAGAAGTAGCCGTCGTCGCTGCCGGCGCGGCCGCCCGTGGTGATCTCGATGTGCTTCACCTCGGCGGCGCGCTCGACGAAGCTTGCCACCCGGTCGCGCTGGCGCTTGGAGATCAGCGGGCCGATCTCGTTCAGCGTGTCGTCGGGGTCGTTGTACTTGATGGTGGAGACGGCGGCCGAGAGGTCGGCGACCAGCTTCTCGTAGATGCCGTCCTCGGCGTAGATGCGGCAGGCGGCCGTGCAGTCCTGGCCGGCATTGTAGTAGCCGAAGGCGCGGATGCCCGAGACGACGGCGTCCAGATCCGCATCGTCGAAGACGACGACCGGGGCCTTGCCGCCGAGTTCCAGATGGGTGCGCTTGACGGTCTTCGCCGCCGCCGCCAGCACCTTCTTGCCGGTCGCCACATCGCCGGTGATCGAGACCATGTTGATCTTCGGATGGTTGATCAGCGCATTGCCGACCGTCTCGCCGCGCCCGAGCACGATGTTGACCACGCCTTCCGGCAGGATGTCGGCCAAAAGCTTCGCCATCTTCAGCGCCGTCAGCGGCGTCTGCTCGGAAGGCTTGAAGACGACGGTGTTGCCCCCGGCAATCGCCGGCGCCAGCTTCCAGGCCATCATCATCAGCGGATAGTTCCACGGCGCGATCGAGCCGACGATGCCGATGGGATCGCGGCGCACCATCGAGGTGAAGCCGGGCAGGTATTCGGCGGCGACCGGGGCGCTCAGCGAGCGGATGGCGCCGGCGAAGAAGCGCCAGCAGTCGACGATGGCCGGCAGCTCGTCATTGCGGGCGGCGTTGATCGGCTTGCCGCAATTGAGCGCTTCGAGAGCCGCGAAGGCATCGGCGTCCTTCTCGATCGCGTCGGCGATCTTCAGGAGATAGCCGGAGCGTTCCGCGGGCGTGGTGGTCGCCCAGGAGACGAAGGCCTTTTCGGCGGCGTCGACCGCCGCGTCGATCTGCGCATGGGAGGCCTCCGGCAGGTCGACGATCTTCGCGCCGGTCTTCGGGTTCAGGATGTGCTCCTCGACCTCGGTTCCGGCTTCGAAGCGCGAGCCGATCAGCATCTGGGTGTCCATGGCGTGTTCTCCGTTGTTGAGGAGCGAATGGCGAATAGCGAGTAGCGAACAGGGGTGGCAACTTCACCGTCAGGGAACCCTATTCGCTATTCGCTACTCCCTGTTCGCTCATGTTCATTTTCCGGCGCCTGCGACCTGGTCGCCATCGCGGGTGAGGTAGTAGGCGCCGAGGATCGGCAGGAAGGTGACGAGCACCACGACCATGGCGACGACATTGGTCACCGGGCGCTGGCGCGGGCGCACCAGTTCCTCCAGCATCCAGATCGGCAGGGTCGATTGCTGGCCGGCGGTGAAGGTGGTCACGATCACCTCGTCGAAGGACAGCGCGAAGGCGAGCATGCCGCCGGCAAGCAGGGCCGTGCCGATGTTCGGCAGGATGACATAGCGGAAGGTCTGGAAGCTGTCGGCGCCGAGGTCCATCGAGGCCTCGATCAGCGAGCCCGAGACGCGGCGGAAGCGGGCGACGGCATTGTTGTAGACGACCACGACGCAGAAGGTGGCGTGGCCGAGCACGATCGTCCAGAAGGAGAAGGGGATCTCCGCGAACGAGAAGGCCGAGCGCAGCGCGATGCCGGTGATGATGCCGGGAAGGGCGATCGGCAGGATGACGAGCAGCGAGATCGTCTCCCGGCCGAAGAATTTCGTACGGGAAACGGCGGCGGCGCACAGTGTGCCGAGCACGAGGGCGACGGCGGTGGAGATGGACGCGACGCGCACGGAAAGCCCCATCGCCTCCCAGACGTCCGGCCGGTTCCAGGTGACCGCGAACCATTTGAGCGTATAGCCCGGCGGCGGGAACTGGTAGCTCTTCTCCTCCGTCGTGAAGGCGTAGAGGAAGATGAGCAGGATCGGCAGGTGCAGGAAGGCGAGGCCGAGGCCTGCGGCGATCTTGAGGCCGAGGGGAGCGGTGGTGTTTCTGTCAGAGCGCATCGAAGGCCCCCTGTCGCTTGGCCATCCACAAATAGAGGCCCATGATGACGATCGGCACGACGGAGAAGGCGGCGGCGAGCGGGATGTTGCCGGCCGTGCCCTGCTGGGCATAGACCGCCTGGCCGATGAAGAGCCGCGACGAGCCGATGATCTGCGGGATGATGTAGTCGCCCAGCGTCAGCGAGAAGGTGAAGATCGAGCCGGCGATGATGCCGGGCAGGGCGAGCGGGAAGAGCACGTGGCGGAAGGTCTGCGCCGGGTGGCCGCCGAGATCGGCGGAGGCCTCGATCAGGTTGCCGGGCACGCGCTCCAGCGCCGCCTGGATCGGCAGGATCATGAAGGGCATCCAGACATAGATGAAGACGATGAAGGTGCCGGTATAGCTGATCGACAGCGACGAGCCGCCGACCACGGGCAGCGAAAGCCACGCATCGAGCAGCCAGGAAAGGCGGAGCTTGGCGAAGGCCCAGGTGACGATGCCTTCCTTGGCGAGGATCAGCTTCCAGGCATAGACCTTGACGAGATAGCTCGACCACAGCGGCAGCATGACGCCGAGATAGAAGACGACCTTCCATTTTCCCTTGGCATAGCGCGCCGCGTAATAGGCGATCGGGAAGGCGATGGCGGCGGAGGCGAGCGTCACCAGCGCGGCCATCAGCATGGTGCGCAGGATGATGTCGAAATTCGACGGGATGAGCAGCTGCCGGTAGGTGGCGAGCGTGAACTCGTAGTTGATCAGCCCGGAAAAGTCGTCGATCGAGAAGAAGCTCTGCAGGAGAAGCGCAAAGAGCGAGCCGAGATAGATGATGCCGAGCCAGAGCAGCGGCGGCGTCAGCATCAGGAGCAGCAGGATCTTCGGGTTGCGCCAGAAGAAATCGGAAAGCCGCCCGGAGGTGCCTTCGCGGCGCGCGAGGATGGAGGTGTCGGCGACGATGCTCATCGGGCACCGTCCATCGGGTGCAGGTCCTGCGGCAGGAAGGAGAGGGTGACCGTTTCGCCGAGCGCCGGCGGGGCGATGGAGGCCGGTGTCATGGCCGCGACGCGCGCGCCCGCGGCCTCGACCGTCACGCGGTTCGCCGCGCCGAGGAAACTGGTCGCGACGACGCGGCCGGCGAAATTCTTGCGGCCCGGGCCATCCCCGAGCGTGATCGCCTCCGGCCTCAGGCTGGCATAGCTGTCGCCGAAGCCGAGGGTACGGACGAAATCCGGCGGCAGCACGTTGGACGAGCCGACGAAATCGGCGACGAAGCGCGTTTTCGGCCGCTTGTAGACCTCTTCCGGCGTGCCGAGCTGCTGGATCCTGCCATCGCTGAACACGGCGATGCGGTCGGCCATCGACAGCGCCTCGCCCTGGTCGTGGGTGACGAAGACGAAGGTGATGCCGAGCGATTTCTGCAGGGATTTCAGTTCCTCCTGCATCTGCTCGCGCAGCTTGAGGTCGAGCGCGCCGAGGGGTTCATCAAGGAGGAGCACGCGGGGCCGGTTGACCAGCGCCCGGGCGAGCGCCACGCGCTGGCGCTGGCCGCCGGAGAGCTGGCCGGGCCGGCGCGCGCCGTAGCCGGGCAGCTTCACCATGGCAAGCGCCTCCTCGGCCGCCTTCAGCCGCTCGGCCTTGCCGACGCCCTTGACCATCAGCCCGTAGGCGACGTTCTCGAGGATCGAGAGATGCGGGAAGAGGGCGTAGTCCTGGAACACCGTGTTGACGTTGCGCCGGTAGGGCGGCACGCCCTCCGCCGTCTCGCCGAAGATCTCGATATGGCCCGACGTCGGCTGCTCGAAGCCGGCCATCAGGCGCAGGCACGTCGTCTTGCCGGAGCCGGACGGTCCCAGCATCGCGAAGAATTCGCCCTCGGCGATGGCGAGATCCACGCTGTCGACGGCACGCACGGCGCCGAAATGGCGGGAGACTTGCTGGAACAGGACGGCGGTCATGGGGGACTCCGGTTTGTCTTGGGCGATGGGCGCTGTACTGCGCCGATCGCAGAAAGTGGCGTGGGAGGAAGACGGCGCGTCTATCCGATCTCCCCCCTTGACGGGGAGATGCCCGGCAGGGCAGAGGGGGGTAGTCCCGCCCGCTTCGTAACATTTGCCGCTTCGCGGCCACCCCCCTCTGTCGCCTTCGGCGACAGAGGGATCTCCCCCTCAAGGGGGGAGATCGGGGAGTATGCCGCGCCGTTTTACCTCAACGCCCGCCGATCACGCCGATATAGTCGGAGACCCAGCGGTGATACGGCACGCACTCTCCCTGGCTTTCGCACTTGGTCACCGGCGTGCGCCAGAAGCGGATCTTCTCGAAATTGTCGAAACCGTTGGTCGAGCACCCCTCGTCGGTCAGGAGCGCATTGCCCTTGCAGGCCGCCGGGACCGAGGGAACCGCGCCGAACCAGGCGGCGGCATCGCCCTGCACCTTGGCGGAAAGCGAATGTTCCATCCACATATAGGCGCAGTTCGGATGCTGGCTTTCGGCATGCAGCATGGTCGTGTCCGACCAGCCCGTCACGCCCTCTTCCGGGAAGGTCGAGGCGATCGGCTGCTTTTCCGCCTGCATCAGGTTCACCTGGAAAGGCCAGGAGCCGGAGGCGACGACGCCCTCGTTCTTGAAGTCGTCGATCTGGATCATCGCGTCGTGCCAGTAGCGGCCGACCAGCGTGCGCTGGACGCGAAGCAGGTCGAGCGCGGCCTTGTACTGGTCCTCGTTGAGTTCGTAGGGGTCCTTGATGCCGAGGTCCGGCTTGTGCGCCATCAGGTAGGTCGCGGCGTCGGCGATGTGGATCGGGCCGTCATAGGCCTGCACGCGGCCCTTGTTCGACTTGCCGTCCGGCAGCGTCATCTCCTCGAAGACGACCTTCCAGCTCGTCGGCGCCGCGTCCTTGAAGGCCTCGGTGTTGTACATCAGGACGTTGGGGCCCCACAGATAAGGCGTGCCGTAGTGCACGCCGTTCACCGTGTGCCAGGGCGCGTTCTGCAGGCGCTCGTCGACGGTCTTCCAGCTCGGGATGAGGTCGATGTTGATCGGCTGCACGCGCTTGCCCGCGACGAGGCGGAGCGAAGCGTCGCCCGAGGCGGTGACGAGGTCGAAGCCGCCCTCGTTCATCAGCGCCACCATTTCATCGGAGGTGGCGGCGGTCTTCACCGTCACCTTGCAGCTCGTCTTTTTCTCGAATTCGGTGACCCAGTCATAGTTCTTGTCCGTCTCGCCGCGCTCGATATAGCCGGCCCAGGCGACGATGGAGACTTCGCCCTCGCCGGGCCCGAGCTCCTTCAGCGGCTCCTGGGCGATGGCGGCGGTGGCGAAGGCGAGCGAAAGGGTAAGCGCGGTGCAGGAATGCAGAAGTCGCTTCATGACAGTCTCCCGGTTTGGTCCGCTTGTCTGCGGTATTGTTCCCGGATGAGAAGGTGCCGCGCTTTCGCCGCTTTCGCAAATTCATTAATCAGAATGTCGGTATCGGAAATTCCGAAAGCGGCGAGGGCGTGCCGCGTCTTGTGGATCCTCGGGTCAAGCCCGAGGATGACGAAAGAAGAGAGGATTAGGGCTGAAGCAAGGGAGCCGGATGCCGCACCGGCAAAGGGGCTGGCAACCTCTCCTCCTCTCCGTCATCCTCGGGCTTGACCCGAGGATCCACGCCCCACCGCACGTCCTCGCCGCCAAAAAACACGCCCCGCATTTTCCCCACCCCTCAACCCCGTGCCTACAATCCTCCCATCCCGCCGCGGATACACCGCAAGGCGTTGCGGCGAGGCGGGGTCGGCGCGGGGCGTGAGGGGGCGACGCACACCTTGACGCACCGGGCGCGCGGAAAATGGTCTCCCTCCGGCGAAACGGGGGAAATGGCGGGGCGTCGGACCGGACCGCCGTTTTGCCCCGATCACGTCGCCGGGCGTGCCTGTGTGGCACACAACATGGCGGCTGCACCATGCGGCGTCCGGGGGCTTCCCCGCTCGCATGGCGCAGTGGAAGACGGTGCCGACCGGCAGTCGTGGCTGCGGCACCGTGATCCTGAGGGCGTGCATGACCCCTTCTCCGGAAGGGCGCGCCACCGTTCCCACGCACCCCGCCATCGCAGAGAGGCCGAAGTCGCGGGCAAAAACCGCCGAACGGGGCGCTGGACGGTGCCGCATACAAACATTCAGTCGAGGCAGCCTCCAGCGCCACGTCCGAATGCTCCCGCAAAACCCCGGCGCGCTGGCGTGCGGGGATGAAGCCGCAGGAAGAGGTTCGATGCCGCCGCTACCGTCCCCGACCGCTCCGCAGCGCCTCCGCCAGCCCGACGAAATCTCTTGCCGCTTGCGGCAGGCTGGAGCCCTTGCGCCAGACCATGCCGACCTGGACGACGGGAAGCGCGCCCGAGACGTCGCGGCTTTCGATGCGGTCGCCTTCCAGCGACCAGGGGCGATAGACGAGGTCGGGCAGGAGCGCGATGCCGGCGCCTGTCGCGACGAGGCTGCGCACCGCCTCCACCGAGCGGGTGCGGAAGGCGACATGCGGGCGGGCGCCGAGCGCGGTCAGCAGCTTGCCGGTGTTCTCCTCGATTTCGTCGACCGTGAGCATGATCAGCGGCTCCTTGGCGATGTCGCTGACGGAGATGATGTCGGCCGAGACGAGCGGATGGCCGATCGGCAGCCAGAGGCGGTAGGGCGAGGTTTCGAGGATCTCCGCCTGCAGCGCCATGCGGTCGCGCAGGTTCGAGATGACCATGACGGCGACGTCCAGCTCGCCGCCGACCAGGAGATGTTCCAGATAGGAGCCGTTGTCCTCGATGGCGCTCACCTCGATGCCGGGAAAGGCGCGGCGATAGCGCGAGAGCAGGTCCGACAGCACGTAGCCGGCGACGAGGGAGGTGACGCCGAGATTGAGCTGGCCCTTTTCCGCCGTGCGGTTGTCGGAGAAGGAGCGGCGGGCATCCGAGACGTTCGCGAGGATCTTCGTGGCGTGGCGCAGGAACTGGTGGCCGTTGTGCGTCGTCGTGAGGCCGCGCGGATGGCGCTCGAACAGCTCGACGCCGAGGTCGGATTCGAGCTCCTTGATCGCCTCGGTGATCGAGGATTGCGAGATCGAGAGGTTTTGCGCCGCGCGCGTCACGGAACCCTGCTCCGCGACGGCGACGAAATATTGCAGTTGCCGGAAGGTGAACGCCATGGCGGCAGTTAATATGCCCGGCGCGGGCGAGGCAAGCGCCGAAAATTCCTTGGGAAAGCCGCGGACGGGACAGGCGCGCGGGGTGCGCGCTGCTATGATCCCCGCCATTTCCAGCCGGGGCAGCGTCGCTCCGGCACCGGACAATGCGACAGGACACGCCCCGGCGCCCATTCCGTCACGCCGGAACGGCGCCGGCAACGAGGAGCCGCCATGACCGAACGCCCCATGCCGACCGAGGAGGGCATCCTGGCCTTCCACAAGCGCTGCGAGGATTTTTATCCCGCCGATGCCGTCGACGCGGATATCGGGCGGCAGCGCGGCTGGTACGATGCGCTCTGCGCCGCCTTCGACGCGCCGCCGCCGGCGGGCATGATCAAGCAGGACGGTGTCATCGCGGGGCGCATCCCGGTGCGCCGTTATCGCCCGGCGGCGGTGACGAGCGCGACGCGGCTTTTCTACATCCACGGCGGCGGCTTCGTCGTCGGCTCGCTCGACAGCCATGATGCGATCTGTGCCGAGCTTTCCGAGGCCGCGGGCGCCGAACTCGTGTCCGTCGATTACCGCCTGTCGCCGGAGCATGTCTGGCCCGCCGCTTTCGACGATTGCTGGGCCGTGCTGATCGAGCTTCTCCTGGAAAGCCACCCGGTCGTGGTGGTCGGCGACAGCGCGGGCGGCAACCTTGCCGCCGGCATCGTGCTGAAGGCGCGCGACGAGGGGCTGACGGGCATTGCCGGGCAGGCGCTGGTCTATCCGGGCCTCGGCGGCGACCTTGCCTCCGGCTCCTATCTGGAGATGGCCGAGGCGCCGGGTCTTTCGACCGCCGACGTCGCCTATTACCGCGAGGTCTACAAGGCGCCGGAGGAGGCCGTGCATGCCTTCCCGTTGCGGGCGGAAAACCTTGCCGGCCTGCCGCCCGCCTTCATCACCGGCGCCCATTTCGATCCGCTGCGCGACGATGCGCGGGCCTATGCGGCGCGGCTGGCGCTTGCCGGTGTTGCGGTGGAGTTTCGCGAGGAGAAGCAGATGATCCACGCCTGGCTGCGCGCGCGATTCATGAGCGCGGGCGCGAAGGCCGGTTTTGCGGCGCTGTGCGATGCCGTGCGCCGGATGGCGCATCCATGAGCGGGATCACCGATCTCGACGCATTGCTGGCGACGATGGAGCCGGCGCTGGCGGACGGGGCCTTCGTCTATGCCTGCGTGCCGGCCGGGGATCTGGAAGGCCATCTTTCTCGCGGGCCGGTCGGTCTCTTCCGGGAGGCGGAGGGCGTGACGCTGATCCTGCCGGCCGAGGCGGCGGAAGGGCTGGCGGCAAGCCCGCCGATGCGGATGATCACGCTCACCGTGCACTCCTCGCTGGAGGCGGTGGGGCTGACGGCGGCCTTCGCGACGGCGCTGACGGGGCAGGGGATCAGCGCCAACGTGGTTGCCGGCTACCATCACGACCATATATTCGTGCCGGAGCGGGATGGCGAACGGGCATTGGAAACGTTGCGTGCGCTGTCGCGTGCGGTGCGTGAAAAGGGAGACAGATGATGAAATCTTTGCGGTTTGCGGTTGCCTTTCTGGGCTTCGCTCTCGGGGCGGCGGGGCCGTCCGTTTCCGTGGCCGAGGATGCGCCCCAGCCCATTCCATCCTGCGCCATGTCCGGTTCGAAGAGCGTCTTCATCGGCGGTGCGCCGGCGCTGCGCCTCTCCGACGTGGTGAACTGCCCGCCGGAACTCTACGAGATCGTGCCGAGCATCATGATCGAGGGCCAGCCCATGGTGAAATTCCGCACGGGCGTCGGCGAGAAGGGCAATTGCACCGCGCGTGGCGAGGAGACGGTGATGGCCGAAGGCGAATCGGCCAGCCGGCTGGGGGATGTGGCCTGCACGCAGAATTGAGTGGAGCTATGCAGTTCATGGAGCTGTCTTGTTTTGCTAAACCTCGCTCCATTCTCCATCGTCATCCTCGGGTCAAGCCCGAGGATGACGATGGAGAATGGAGCGAGCTCTCAAAAGTCAGACGGGCGGCCTTGGCCGCCCGCTTCCGTCAGTTGCCGGCGCTTTCCATGCGGCGTGTCGTCAGCACCTTCTCCAGCCAGCCGATCTCCATTTCGGGGACCGATTTCAAAAGCAGGTCGGTGTAGTCGTCGAAGGGCGGCGAGAGCACCTTCGATTTCGGGCCGAAGCGCACGAGGCGGCCGCGGTGCATCACGGCCACCGAATCGGCAATCGCGCGGACGATGGCGATGTCGTGGGTGATGAACATGTAGGAGACGTGGGTCTCGTCCTGGAGTTTCAGGAGAAGCTTCAGGATGCCTTCGGCCACCAGCGGGTCGAGCGCGGAGGTCGGCTCGTCGCAGAGGATGAGCTCCGGCTGGGCCGCCAGCGCCCGTGCGATGGCGACGCGCTGCTTCTGGCCGCCGGAGAGCTCCGCCGGATAACGGTCGGCGAAGCGGCCGCCCATCTCGATCTGCTCCAGCAGTTCCTTCACCCGCTCGGTCTTCCTCGCCCCGCGAAGGCCGTAGTAGAAGGTGAGCGGCCGGCCGATGATGTCGCGCACCGTCTGGCGCGGGTTCATCGCGGTGTCGGCCATCTGGTAGATCATCTGGATGCGGCGGAGCTGGTCGTTCGTCCGGCCCTTCAGCGCCCGCGGCAGAGGCGTGCCGTCGAAGCTGATCGTGCCCTCCTGCGGCGGCAGCAGGCCGGTGATGACGCGGGCGAGGGTGGACTTGCCGGAACCGGATTCGCCGACGACCGCCAGCGTCTGGCCCTTCGGCAGGTGCAGCGAGACGTTCTGCAGCACCTTGAAGCCGTTGGAATAGCCGGCGGTGATGTTGTCGACCTTGAGGAGCGTGTCCGACTGGTCGGGCGCCTCCTCGCGCTTGGTGCCGCGCACGTTGACCAGCGCCCGGGTATAGTCCTGCGTCGGCGTCTCGATGATCTGCTTCACCGAGCCGTATTCCACCATCTTGCCGTGCCGGAGCACGAGGATGTCGTCCGTGATCTGCGCGACGACGGCAAGGTCGTGGGTGATGTAGAGCGCGGCGGTGTGGGTCTCCTCGATGGCGTGCTTGATAGCGGCGAGCACGTCGATCTGCGTCGTCACGTCGAGCGCGGTGGTCGGCTCGTCGAAGACGATGAGTTCAGGGTTCGGGCAGAGCGCCATGGCGGTCATGGCGCGCTGGAGCTGGCCGCCCGAGACCTGGTGCGGATAGCGCTGGCCGAAGGTTTCCGGGTTCGGCAGGCCGAGCACCTTGAAGAGGTAGAGCGCGCGCTTTTCCGCCTCCGCACGGCTCATGACGCCGTGCTTCAGCGAGGCCTCGATCACCTGCTCGCCGAGCCGGTGGGCGGGGTTGAAAGCCGCTGCCGCGGATTGCGCGACGTAGCAGACCTTGCAGCCGCGCACCTTGCGGATGCCGGCCGGGCCGAGCTTCAACAGGTCTTCGCCGTTGAGCTTGACCTCGCCGCCGGTGATGCGGACCCCGCCGCGACCATAGGCGAGCGCGGTGAGGCCGATGGTCGATTTGCCGGCGCCCGATTCGCCGATGAGGCCGAGCACCTTGCCCTTTTGCACGTCGAAGTTCACGCCTTCGACGAGCGTCACGGTCTTCGGCGGTTCGCCCGGCGGATAGCTGGTCGCCTCGATCTTGAGGTTGCGGACGGAAAGAAGATCAGGCATCGCCGCGCCCTCCCTTGAGGCTGGAGGTTCGTTTCATCAGCCAGTCGACGACGAGGTTGACGCAGATGGCGAGCCCGGCGATCGCGCCGCCCGGAATGAGGGCTGCGGAAATGCCGAAGATGATGCCGTCCTTGTTGTCCTTCACCATGCCGCCCCAATCCGCCGCCGGCGGCTGGATGCCGAGGCCGAGGAACGAGAGGGTGGAGAGGAAGAGGATCGAGAAGGCGAAGCGCAGGCCGAATTCGGCGAGCAGCGGCGAGAGCGTGTTCGGCAGGATCTCCCGGAAGATGATCCAGCCCGTGCCTTCGCCGCGCAGCCTTGCCGCCTCCACGAATTCCATGACCGCCACATCGAGCGCGACGGCACGGCCGATGCGGTAGACGCGGGTACTGTCGAGGACCGCCATCACGAGGATGAGGATCCAGAGCTGCTGCGGCAGGACGGCGAGCACGACGAGGGCGAAGATCAGCGTCGGGATCGCCATCATCAGGTCGTTGAAGCGCGAGAAGGCCTGGTCGACGAACCCGCCCGTCACCGCCGCCGTGAAGGAGAGCAGCATGCCGAGCGAGAAGGAGAGCACGGTCGCCGCCAGCGCCACGAAGATCGTGGTGCGCGCGCCGAAGATCAGCCGCGAGAAGAGGTCGCGGCCGAGATTGTCGGTGCCGAGCAGATGGTCGCCGCCCATCGGCTGCCAGACGGCGCCGACGATCTGGCTTTCGCCATAGGGGGCGATGAGCGGGGCGAAGAGGGCGCAGAAGACGGCGAGCAGGATGCCCAGGATGCCGACCCATGCGCTGATGGGGATGGTGGAAAGTCTCATCTCGGATGCCTCAATCTCGGGTTCGCGACGATCGCGAGGATGTCGGCGAACATGTTGAGGAAGATGTAGAAGGCGGCGAAGATCAGGCCGCAGGCCTGCACGACGGGCATGTCGCGCACCGTCACGGCGTCGACCATGTACTGGCCCATGCCGGGATAGACGAAGACCACCTCGACGACGACGACGCCGACCACGAGATAGGCGAGGTTGAGCGCGATGACGTTGATGACCGGCGCGACGGCGTTCGGCGCCGCGTGCTTGGCGATGATGCGCAGGCTCGAAAGCCCCTTCAGCTCCGCCGTCTCGACATAGGCCGAGGACATGACGTTGAGGATCGCCGCCCGCGTCATGCGCATCATGTGGGCGAGCACGACGAGGACGAGGGTGGCGGTCGGCAGGGCGATGGCCGACAGGCGCTGGCCGATCGTCATCGAATCGTAGACCGTCGCCGGGAAGGTCGCGACGCCCATCTGCACGGCGAAGAACAGGATCAGCAGGTAGCCGACGAAGAATTCCGGCAGCGAGATCGCCGCCAGCGAGATGACGTTGATGATCTTGTCGGGCATGCGGTTGCGGTATTGCACCGCGAGCATGCCGAGGCCGACCGCGAGCGGCACCGAGATGATCGCCGCGAAGAAGGCGAGGAACAGCGAATTGCCGAGGCGCTTGCCGATCTGCTCGCTGACCGAGTTCTTGGACGCCCAGGAATTGCCGAAATCGCCCTGGATCGCGCCGCCGAGCCACTTGAAGTAGCGTGTGGTGGCCGGCTGGTCGAGGCCGAGGTCCTTGCGGATGTTCTCGATGGCCTGGGGCGTTGCGGACTGGCCGAGATAGGTTGTCGCGAAATCGCCCGGCAAGGCTTCCACGCCCCCGAAGATCATCAGGGACACGGCGAAGAGCAAGGCCACGCTGAGCGCGAGGCGTTGCAGGATGAGCGCAACCAGGGGGCTGCTCTTGCTGAGTTTCGCCCAGAACGAAGGCGTGCCTTCGTCGACGGGGGCTCCAGTGGACGCAACCGACCCGGCAACGCCGGCAGACTGCGGGGCTTCGCCCGCAGCCGCCGTTGCTGTCAGCTCCGGACCGTGCGCCGGTCCGTTGCCGGTCATCAGGCGTCGAGCCACACGCGGGTTGCGACATATCCGTTCGACATGTCGTTGCCGATGTCGTGGACGTAGCCCTTCACGTTCTTGCCGCAGGCGTTCACGAAGTCGTTGAACATCGGCAGGATCAGGCCGCCCTCGTCACGCACCATCATGGCCATGGTGCGGTACATGTCCTTGCGCTTGGCCTCGTCGAGTTCCGAGCGGGCCTCGAGCAGCAGCTTGTCGAAGTCCTCGCGCAGGAAGCGGGTGTCGTTCCAGTCCGCCGTCGAGAGATAGGCGGTGGAATACATCTGGTCCTGCGTCGGGCGGCCGCCCCAGTAGGAGGTGGAGAAGGGCTGGACGTTCCAGACGTTCGACCAGTAGCCGTCGCCGGGCTCGCGCTTCACCTCGATCTCGATGCCGGCCTTCTTGGCGCTTTCCTGGTAGAGGACCGCGGCATCGACGGCGCCCGGGAAGGCGACGTCCGACGTGCGCAGGAGGACCGAGCCGCTGTGACCGGACTTCTTGTAGTGGAAGGACGCCTTGTCCGGGTCGTAGGCGCGCTGCTCGATGCCTTCGGGGAAGAGGGCATAGGTCTCGTTGATCGGGAAGTCGTTGCCGACCTTGCCGTAGCCGCCGAGCACCTTCTCCAGCATGGTCTCGCGGTCCATCGCATATTTCAGCGCCAGGCGCAGATCGACATTGTCGAACGGCGCCGTGTTGCAATGCATGATGAAGACGTAGTGCCCGCGGCCGGAGGTGGAGAGGATTTCCACGGTCGGCGCGCGCTTCAGGAGATCGACCGTCTTCGGATCGACGCGGTTGATATAGTGCACCTGGCCGGAGGAGAGCGCGGCGATGCGGGCCGTCGCGTCGTTCATCGCGATCATCTCGATCGTGTCGACGAAGCCGCGGTCCTGGCGCCAGTCGTCCGTGTTGCGCTCGAAGGTGGCGCGCACGCCCGCCTCGAAGCTCGTCACCTTGTAGGGGCCGGTGCCGATCATGGCGTTCGGATCGTCGAGGCCGCCGTTCGGCTGGATGACGAGATGGTAGTCGGTGAGCAGCAGCGGCAGGTCGGCGTTGCCTTCTGTCAGCACCAGCACCAGCTTGTCGCCGTCGGCCTTGATTTCCTTGATCGACTTCATGACGCCGAGCGCGCCCGATTCCGACTTCTCGTCGGTGTGGCGCTGCAGCGTCTTGATGACGTCATCGACGGTCAATTCCTTGCCGTCATGGAATTTCACGCCCTTGCGGATGTTGAACGTCCAGGTCGAGGCGTCGGCGGAAGGTTCCCAGGATTCGGCGAGCGCCGGCACGGGCTGGCCGGTCAGCGGCTCGGATTCGACGAGCATGTCGCCCCAGTTCCGGCCGACGACGAACATGAACTGGGAGAGCGCCTTGGCCGGATCCTTGGAGTCCGTCGCGGCGGCGCCTTCCAGGCCCAGTTTCAGATTGCCGCCGCGCTTGGGTTCCTGCGCCCTGGCCGCGGTGTCGAAGAGGGTGCCGGCGGCGGCGAGCGTGATGCCGAACGCGGCGGCGCGGCCCATGAACTCGCGGCGGTTCATCCTGCCGAGCGTGACCTGGCTGGTGAGATATTTGGTGTAATCAGTCATTCCCCTGTTCCCTTTCGCTGGCCCATTTGTGGGCATTTGTCGTTATGATTGGCAGGATTTCTGTTTTTGTCCTCAAAGGCAACCTTGCAACCGGCTTTTTATGGCGGTGGCAACGCATTTCCGTCTCCCGAAAGCCTCCTCTTTCTGCCGTGGATGCGGCGCTTTGTTCATAAGCTACCCACGCAGAAGCCGCGTGTAACGTCCTAAATTATCTATTCCTGCCACAAGCTGAGCTTATGGAAGAATGCGGATCGCGCCCGATGCAGGGGCGCTTCTCCTATCGCCCCTTCCAGACGGGATCGCGCTTTTCCGCGAAGGCGCGGGCGCCTTCGAGCTGGTCCTCGCTGGAATAGAGGATATCGACCGTCCGGAATTGCCGGCGGGTGATCTTGTTCATCGTCGCCTGGAAGGTCTCGCCCTCGGCGGCGCGCACCACTTCCTTGATCGCGGCATAGACGAGCGGCGGGCCGCTTTCGAGCAGGCGCGCGAGCTCCCAGGCCCGGTCCAGAAGCTTTTCCGCGGGCAGGATCTCGTTCACGAAACCCCAGCGATGCGCCTCCTGAACGTCCAGCCAGCGACCGGTCAGAAGCATGTCCATGGCGATGTGGTAGGGGATGCGCTTCGGCAGCTTGATCGAGGCGGCGTCGGCCACCGTGCCGGAGCGGATTTCCGGCAGGGCGAAGGTCGCGTGCTCGGCCGCGAGGATGAGGTCGGTGGAGAGCGCGATTTCAAGCCCGCCGCCGCAGCAGATGCCGTTGACGGCGGCGATGATCGGCTTGTTGAGGTCGCGCAGTTCCTGCATGCCGCCGAAACCGCCGACGCCATAGTCGCCATCGACCGCGTCGCCCGCGGCGGCGGCCTTCAGGTCCCATCCTGGACAGAAGAATTTTTCTCCCGCGCCGGTGACGATGGCGACCCGCAGGCTCTCGTCGTCGCGAAAGTCGGCGAAAATCTTTCCCATGATGCGGCTGGTCGCAAGGTCGATGGCGTTCGCCTTTGGGCGATCGATCGTCACTTCCAGGATGCCGCCCTCGCGGCGCTGTCTTATCGGTCCGGTCATGGGTTTTTCCTCAGACGGATCAGCGCATCGGCCGCGACGACACCGTCGCATTCCGGCAGCACCATTATTGGATTAATGTCCAGTTCTTCGATTATTGAAGCGTTTGAAACGACATAGGATGCCGCTGATGCGACGGCGGCGACAAGGGCGTCGATATCGCCCTTCGGCGCGCCGCGATAGCCGCCGAGCAGTTTTGCGATCTTCAGGCCGGAGATCGCCTCGCGGATCGTCCTTTCGTCCGTCGGCAGGGTCAGGATCGCGGAATCTTCAAGCAATTCGACGAGGATGCCGCCCGCGCCGATCGTCAGAACGGGGCCGGCGACCGGATCGCGCATGGCGCCGACGATGAGCTCGGCGACCGGTTTGCCCACCATCTTCTCGACGAGGAAGCCGGCGGCGACGCCGGCCATGGCGTTCGCGGCCTCCAGCACCGCCTCGCGGTTCGCGAGATTGAGCTTCACCGCCCCCGCCTCGGTCTTGTGCGCGACGCCAAGGCCCTTGAGCACGACCGGGAAGCCGAGCTCTTCGGCGGCGTCGGCGGCCGTGTCCGCCGTCTCGGCGACAAGACCCTCCGGCACCGGCAGGCCATGGGCGGCAAGCGCCTGCTTGGCCTCATGCTCGGTGAGGGTGACGGGCTCGCCTTCGCCGGCCGGCGCCTTGAGGAGCGGCCGAGACTGAGGCCCGGCCCAGGCTTCGCCGATGCCGGCGGCGGCGTCGGCGGCGGCAAGTGCCTCCTCAATGCCGTAGAAGGGCACGACGCCGTTCCGCATCAGCATCTCGGCCGTTTCCTCCGGCATGTTCTCGCCCATGCTGGCGACGATGCCGGCATTCGCGCCCGCGGCTTTCGAGGCGTCGATGACGGCGTGGCAGGTGGTGACCCAGTCGGCCGCATCGCAGCGGTCGAGGCGGGGGAAATCGAGCACGACGAGGTTCAGGCCGTAGCCGCCCCGCATCATCGTCGTGAAGGCGGCAGTCTGCTTCTCGCGGTTGCCCCAGACGAAGGTGTGGTAGTCGAGCGGGTTGGAGATGGTCACCATCTGGCCGAGCGTTTCGCGCAGCGGCTGGCGCTGGAAATCTTCGAGCGCGCGATAGTTCACCTTTCGCTTCACCCCGGCATCGGCCATCAGCGAGGCTTCGCCCCCCGAGCAGCTCATCGAGGAGATGTCGTGGTTCGGCAGGGGGCCGGCGACATGCAGCAGCTTCAGCGTTTCCAGAAGCTCCGGCAGCGTCTCGACGCGGCCGATGCCGAGACGGGCGAGGAGGGCCGAGGAGACCGCGTCGTTGCCGGCGAGGGAGGCGGTGTGCGAGACGGTGGCGAGCTGCGCCTGTTCCGACTTGCCGACCTTCAGCGTGACGACCGGCTTCTTCAGGTCGCGGGCGCGCTGGCCGAGGCGTTCCAGCGCTTCGAGGCTGTCGAAGCCCTCGATATGCAAGCCGACGGCGGTGACGCGCGGGTCTTCGAGGACCGCGCAGGCGAGATCGGCAAGGCCGGTCTGGGCCTGGTTGCCGGCGGTCAGGATATAGGCGAGCGGCAGGCCACGCTGCTGCATGGAAATGTTGCAGGCGATGTTGGACGACTGGGTGAGGACGGCGACGCCCTTGTCGATGCGCAGCATGCCGTGCTGGTCGGGCCAGAGCAGCGCGCCGTCCAGCATGTTGATGAAGCCGTAGCAGTTCGGCCCGAGGATCGGCATGCTACCTGCGGCCGCAACCAGCGCCTTCTGCAGGTCGTCGCCATCGGCAAGCTCGCTGACGGCCTCGCGGAAACCGGAGGCGTAGCAGACGGCCCCGCCCGCGCGGCGGGCCGCAAGGTCGCGGATGATGCCGATGGTCAGCTCGCGGTTGACGCCGACGAAGGAGGCGTCCGGCGCGCCGGGCAGGTCGGCGACCGAGCGGTAGCATTTGCGGCCGAGGATCTCCTCCTCGCGCGGATGCACCGGCCAGATTTCGCCGGAAAAGCCCATCTTGTCGCACTGGTAGATGACGCGGCGGGCTTCCTTGCCGCCGAAGACGGCGATGGACCTAGGGCGGATGAGGCGGTCGAGGGGGCGGGGAGTCATGCGTGGAGCTTTCCGGGTGTTGCCTTGCCCCTCATCCGCCCTGCCGGGCACCTTCTCCCCGTCAGGACGGGGAGAAGGGGATATGCCGGGCCGTTTTCCCGTTTCAAGGCATGGCGTTTGGCACATTCCCTCTCCCCGCTTGCGGGGAGAGGGCTAGGGTGAGGGGCAAATCCGGGATTCGCCATGCTCACGCCCCCAGCGGCCGGAGCAGGTCGCGGCTGATGATGTGCCGCTGGATTTCCGACGTGCCGTCCCAGATGCGCTCGACGCGGGCATCGCGCCAGAAGCGGGCGAGCGGCAGGTCGTCCATCAGGCCCATGCCGCCGAAGATCTGGATCGCCTCGTCGGTGACGCGGGCGAGCATTTCCGTGGCGTAGACCTTTGCCGAGGCGATCTCGCGGTTCGACGGCAGGCCCTGGTCGAGCCGCCAGGCGGCCGACAGCGTCAGGAGGTCGGCGGCATCGATCTCGGTGATCATGTCGGCGAGCTTGAAGGAGACGCCCTGGTTCGCGCCGATCGGCTTGCCGAACTGCTTGCGCTCGGCGGCGTAGTTGAGGGCGTAGTCGAAGGCGCGGCGGGCGCGGCCGACCGAGGTGGCGGCGACGGTGAGGCGCGTCGCGTAGAGCCAGTCGTTGGCGATGTCGAAACCCTTGTGCACCTCGCCGAGGATCTGGGCGGAGGGCAGGCGGCATTCGTCGAAATTGAGGATGCAGTTCTTGTAGCCGCGGTGCGAGACCGAATTGTAGCCGTCGCGGATCTCGAAGCCGGGCGTGCCGCGGTCGACGAGGAAGCAGGTGATCAGCTTCTTCCTGCCGCGCGGCGTGTCCTCCTCGCCGGTGGCGATGAAGACGATGACGAAATCGGCGATGTTGGCGTGGCTGATGAAGTGTTTCGTGCCGTTGACGATCCAGTCGTCGCCGTCCTTGCGGGCAAAGCACTTCATGCCGCGCACGTCCGAGCCGGCATCCGGCTCGGTCATGGCGAGGGCGTCGAATTTCTCGCCGCTGACGGCGGGCAGCAGGTATTTTTCGCGCTGCTCGTCGTTGCAGGCCATCAGGATGCCGGAGGGGCGGCCGAAGAACACGGTCAGCGCCATGGAGCCGCGGCCGAGCTCGCGCTCGACGAGCGTGAAGGAGGTGTGGTCGAGGCCGGCGCCGCCCACTTCCTCCGGCATGTTGCAGCCGAAGAAGCCGATCTCCTTGCACTTGCGGGCGATCTCCCGGCCGAGCTCCGGCGGCACATGGCCGGTGCGCTCGACCTCGTTTTCGTGCGGATAGATTTCCGTTTCGACGAAGGCGCGGACCGTATCCACGATCATCTGCTGTTCGTCGGTCAATGCGAAGTTCATGGAAAAGTCCTCCCCATACTCTTTTCGTGAGAGGTGCCATTTGTGGCCACCCCCCTCTGCCCTGCCGGGCATCTCCCCCTCAAGGGGGGAGATTGATTGTGGCACCGCCTTGCCCCTTGCCGATCTCCCCCCTTGAGGGGGAGATGCCCGGCAGGGCAGAGGGGGGTGGCGGCTCGCGTCGTCAGTTCTTTCTTTGCCCGACGCTGCGGCCTGCGCCGTCCGGCTTCGGCAACCCGGTATGGGCTTCGGCGATCGGCGCGATCTTCGCCAGTACCTCGGCGGGCGCGTCGACGCTCCTGCCGGCTTTCGAATCGACATGCAGCACCATCTGCTCGGCCGTCGCGATGACGTCGCCCGTCGCCGCGTCGTGGATGCGGGTGAAGTAGTGCATGCGCTTGTTGTCGAAGGAGAGCAGCTGCAGCGTCGTGTAGAGCGCCTGGCCGAGCTTGGCCTCGCCGAGATGGCGGATATGGGTCTCCACCGTGTAGTAGCTGTGGCCGGCCTCGACATAGGCGAAGTCGACGCCGACCAGCCGCAGCAGCGCGTCGGTCGTGTCGCCGAAGAGCTGGAGATAGCGGTGCTCCGTCATGTGGCCGTTGTAGTCGACCCAGGCGGCGTTGACCCTGGTGTCGACGAGGCGCAGCGGTTCGCTTGCGGACACCTCGACCTTCGCCTTGCCGGCCTTGGCCCAGAGATGCGCCTCGAACTCGGCGAGCAGCTTGCCCGAACCCCAGCCACGGCCTTCGTCGCCCGCCTTCAGCGCGTGCATGATGCCGACGAGATTCTGGTCGCGGATGCGTTCCAGCTCGCGGATGCCGCGCGCGCCGGACTGGGCGTCCGACTGGCCGGCGATCTTTTCGACGAGCGCGTCGTCGAGGTCGACGACGTCGGTCAGCTTCGTCCAGGGCCAGGAGAGGCAGGGGCCGAACTGGGCGAGGAAGTGGCGCATGCCCGCTTCGCCGCCGGCGATGCGGTAGGTCTCGAACATGCCCATCTGCGCCCAGCGCATGCCGAACGAATAGCGGATCACGTCGTCGAGCGTCTCGGTGTCGCAGATGTCGTCCTTGATGAGCCAGAGGCCCTCGCGCCAGACGGCTTCCAGCAGGCGGTCGCCGACGAAGGCCTCGATCTCCTTGTTGATGATCACGCCCTTCATGCCGATCGGCGCGAGCTTGGCCTTGGCGTCTTCCAAGACGGCGCGCGACGTCTTCTGGCCGCCGACGAGTTCGGCGAGCGGCAGCAGGTAGACGGGATTGTAGGGATGCGCGACGAACAGGCGTTCGGGATGCTTCATGTCGCGCTGGAGGTCTGTCGGCATCAGGCCCGACGTGGAGGAGCCGATGAGGGCGTCGGGCTTTGCCGCCGCGTCGATCTTCGTCAGCACGCCGCGCTTCAGCTCCAGCCGCTCGGGCACGCTTTCCTGAATCCAGTCAGCGTCTTGCACGGCTTCTTCCAGGCTCTTGCAGAAGGTGATCTTCCCCTTCGGCGGCAGCGGGGCCATGGTGAGCATGCCATAGGCGCGCTCGGCATTGGCCATCACCTCGCCGATGATGCGTTCGGCTTCCGGATGCGGATCGAAGATGTTCACGTCGATGCCGGCCAGCGCGAAGCGGGCGACCCATGCGCCGCCGATGACGCCGCCGCCGACACAGGCTGCCTTGGTGATGGTGGTCATGCTGTGCGTTCCCTCATGTTCTTTTCCGTGTGCGCGGTTTGTTGCCCCTCATCCGGCTGCCGCCACCTTCTCCCCGCGAGCGAGGAGAAGGGATATGCCGCGCCGTTTTCCTCCGTCCCGAACGTCCGGTCTGGCAGGTCCCCTCTCCCTGCTTGCGGGGAGAGGGCTAGGGTGAGGGGCAACCCGGTCCGTCAGCCCCGCGGTGCCCGCTTCGTAAGCTTCAGCTTCTCGCGCACGTCGGCCGGGCCGATGACCCGGGCTCCCATGCTCTCGATGATGTTGACGGCCTTGTCGACGAGCTGCGCATTGGTGGCGAGCTGGCCCTTGCCGACATAGAGGTTGTCCTCCAGGCCGACGCGGACATTGCCGCCGGCAAGCACCGCCGCGGCCGGATAGGCCATGGCGTTGCGGCCGATGGAGAAGGCCGAGAAGGTCCAGTTCGAGGGCACGTTGTTGACCATCGCCATGAAGGTGTTGAGGTCGTCGGGCGCGCCCCACGGAATGCCCATGCAGAGCTGGATGAGCACCGGATCCTCGATGACGCCTTCCTCGACGAGCTGCTTGGCGAACCAGAGATGGCCGGTGTCGAAGGCCTCGATCTCCGGGCGCACGCCGAGATCGGTCATCATCCGGCCCATGGCGCGCAGCATGGACGGCGTGTTGGTCATCACGTAGTCGCCGAGCGAGAAGTTCATCGTGCCGCAATCGAGCGTACAGATTTCCGGCAGGCATTCGGCGACGTGGGAGACGCGCTCCGTCGCGCCGGCCATGTCGGTGCCGTTGGGATTGAGCGGCAGCGGCTGCTCGGTGTTGCCGAAGATCATGTCGCCGCCCATGCCGGCGGTGAGGTTCAGCACCACGTCGACTTCCGCGTCGCGGATGCGCTCGGTCACCTCGCGGTAGAGGTCGTTGCGGCGGCTCGGCGCGCCGGTTTCCGGATCGCGCACATGGCAGTGCACGACGGCGGCGCCGGCCTTGGCGGCCTCGATCGCCGATTCGGCGATCTCTCTCGGCGAGCGCGGCACATGGGGGGATTTGCCGGCGGTGTCGCCGGAGCCGGTGACGGCGCAGGTGATGAAAACGTCGCGGTTCATCGCTAGGGGCATTGTCGTTCTCCCAGTATTCTCGTTGAAGCCATTACGAGCCAAGAGAAGGCGCAGTGCTTTCACTTTTCGGATCCATCCTTGACAATTCGGGAGACGGAGCCGCAGGATTGCCGCATGCTGGATCCCTCCTCCGAAACGCTCGACATCGATATTCTCGTCCTGCCCGAGACGAACCTCATCCTCGTCGCCTCGGTCATCGAGCCCCTGCGCGCCGCCAACCGCATCTCCGGCCAGGACCTTTACCGCTGGCGGATTTTCTCGCCCGACGGCCTGCCGGTCGAAACGCGCAGCCGCATCCCCGTGCCGGTGGACGGTCCGTTCCGGCCGGAGCGGGAGACCCAGCCGCTTTTCGTGCTGTCGAGCTATCAATGGCAGATGAGTGCGACGCCTTTGTTGCGCCGCCAGCTCTCGCAGACCGCCCGCCACCGCATCGCCATGGCCGGCATCGAATCGGGCAGCTGGCTGCTTGCCGAGGCGAGCCTGCTCGACGGCCACTCCGTGACGATCCATTGGGAGGACATGGAGGAATTCGCCTCCGCCTATCCGCAGATCGACGTCGAGCGGCAGCGCTACGTCATCGACGGCAAGCGCATCACCACCGGCGGCTCGCTGCCGACGCTCGACCTGATGCTGGAGATCATCCGCCGCCGGCAGGGCTATTCGCTGGCGCTCGAAGTCTCGCGGCTCTTCATCTACGAGCACGAGCGCACCGGCGGCCTGTTGCAGGTGCCGGCGCTCGGCAACATGCGCGTCGCCGACCAGCGCGTCAGCCAGGCGGTGCGGCTGATGGAGGAGACGGTGGACGCGCCGCTCACCCTGACGCGGCTTGCAAAGCGCGTCGGCGTCAGCGCGCGCCATCTCCAGGACCTGTTCCAGGAGACGATGGGCGTCGCGCCGCACCAGCACTATCTCGCGCTCCGCCTCAACGCCGCCCGCCGCAAGGTCATCGAGACGAGGGCCGAGTTCGCCGATATCGCGGCGCTCACCGGCTTCAACTCCTCCTCCGCCTTCTCGCGCAGCTACCGGGCGCATTATCACGAGAGCCCGACGGAGACCCGTCGCCGGCTGAGGGCCGGGGCGAAGGGCTAGGTTTTCGTCAGAAGCGCGAGCATCGTCTCGGCGGCCTTGCGGGAAAGCGCGTCGCGCGGCCAGACGAGGCTCAGCGATTGCTGGTAGGCGTCATCGAGCGGCAGCAGCGCCGGCGGCGGCTTGATGTTGGCGACGGAGTGCTCCGGCAGCACCGAGAGATGGCCGTGGCCGAGCACGAGGTTGATGATGACGGGGATCGAATCCACCTCGACCAGCGTCAGGCGGGTGCGCTCGGCGGGGGAAAGCGTCGCTTCGAGGAAGCGGTCGGTCATCTGCCGCAGGCCGCTGCGCGGGCTCGGCACGGCGATCGGGTACTGGCATAGCAGCGTGGCGAAATCCTGCTTCTCGGCGCTGTCCAGCCTGCGCGGGCCGGCAAGCGCCAGCCGGGAGCGGCCGATCAGGCTGCCTTCGAATTCGGCGGGGTAGCGGTCGGTGTCGAGCAGGATCAGGTCGAAGCGGCGGTTTTTCAGGCCCGAGACCAGTTCGTCCGCCGTGGTGGAGGAGAGGAAGAGCGGCTGGCGGGGCCGCGCCGCGCGCCACGCCACGGCGAGGCGGGCGAGCATGGCGGCGATCTCGCTTTCATGGCCGAAGGGGATGATCGCGCCGAGCCGCCAGGTGGCGGCGCTGCGGCGGAACCGTTCGGCCGATGCGGTGGAGAGGGACTCCCAGGCCGCGCCGATGCGTTCTGCGAGCGCCAGCGCTTCCAGGCCCGCGGGCGTGCAGGTGATGCCCGTCGCCGAACGCGCGAGGAGCTTGCAGCCGATCGCCGCCTCCAGATGGCTGAGCTGGCGGGTGAGCTGCGGCTGGCCGAGGCCGAGGGACTTGGCGGCGCTGTTGATGCTGCCGGCGCGGGCCGTCGCGGAAAAGCGGGAAAGGGCGGCGAGCGAGACGGCCGGCCTCGTTTCCCCGCCTTTGCCGAGGGCGGCGAGCGCGGCGGCCGCTTCGGCGATTTCGGCAAAGCGCGGCAGGCGGGCCTCGGCGTCGAGCGTCGGCACGAGCGCCTGCCCGTCGCGGCGCACCAGCGGCACCGACAGCACGGCCTCCATCCGGCGCAGCGCCGCGCTGGCGCTGGAGGCGGGGCGTCCTTCCGCGGCCGCCGCCCTGCGGATGCCGCGTTCTTCGAGAATGCTGTGCACAAGGCGAAGCGTGGATAGATCCACGGGCGGCTCCTTCGGGTTTTCCGTCTGTACGGTTCATAGCATGAACCGTACGGATTTTGGGATATGGGTTCGGGCCGCGTTCCGCATAACATCCGCATTCGGTTTTACGCATTCCGGACAGGCGCTTTTGCCGGAATTGCCGTTCGAGACAGGCTTTTTGAAAATGCTCGCTTCCGCCGACACGCTCTATCTGACCGGCCAGCCGCTCGATTTCGCGACGCTGGAGGCGATCGGCACGGCTGCGCGTCGGCCGGTGGCCTGCGAGATCGGCATGGGGCGTGTCGGCACGTCGCGCCGCGTCATCACCGATCGCCTCGCCACGGGCCTGCCGATCTACGGCGCGAATACCGGCGTCGGCTCGATGAAGGACAAGCTCTGGACGGCCGACGACCTCATCGAGTTCAACAACAGCCTGGTGAGGGCCCACCATTTCGGCACCGGCGAGCCCTTCACGCTGCCGATCGTGCGCAAGGCAATGGGCATTCGCGTCAACACGGCGCTCGGCGGCTATTCCGGCTGCAGCCCGGAGCTGATCGACGCCCTGCTCGGGCTGCTCGAACGGGATGTCGTGCCCGTCGTGCGCCGGCATGGCTCGATGGGGTGCGCCGATATCGGCCTGATGGGCCAGATCGCGTCGGTCCTGACCGGCGAGGGCGAGGCGTGGTACGGCGGCGAACGCCTGCCGGCCCTGGAGGCGCTGAAGCGCGCCGGCCTCCAACCCTATCGCATGCAGCCGCGCGATGCGCTGGCCGCCCTCAGCGTCAATGCCATCTCGCATGCCGCGGCGGCCAATGTGGTGCGCGAGGCGGCGATGGCGATCCGCAACCTCATGGTGACGGGCGTTCTCTCCTCGCTGGCGCTCGGCGCCTCGGCCGATCCCTGGCGCGTGGCGGCAAGGCTCTCGGCCCATGGCGAGGCACTTGCCGGCACCTGGTTCGAGGCGCAGGCCGCCTCCGGCCATTGGCCGAAACCGTCGGCGATCCACGATCCGCTCAGCCTGCGCATGACCGCGCAGGTCTTCGGCGCCTGCCTCGATACGCTGATGAACGCCGCCGAGCGCATCGTCGAGGCGACGGCGCAGTCCGACGACAATCCGGTCGTGCTCGACAACCACGTCATGGCCTCCGGCGGCTCGCTGCCGCTCTCGACGACGCTCTATGTCGAGGCGGCGCAGACGGGGTTCGCCCATCTTGCGCGCAACGTGCTGAACCGCTGCGTGCTGCTCGCCAACGGCGTGCGCCGCAACCTGCCGGTCAACCTCGTGGCGCCCGGCGAGACGGCGACGGGCTTCGGGCCGCTGCTGAAGCTCGCGGTGGAGCTCTACATGCGCATCCAGTCGCTGGCGGTGCCGATCTCGGCGCAGTCCATCGTCGTCGCCGGCGGGCTGGAGGAGGAGGCGACCTTCCTGCCGCTGATCGTCGAGCGCATGGAGAGCCAGGTGCGGGACCTCCGCCAGCTCGCCGCCCTCGAAGCCATGCTCTCCGCCCAGGCGATCGACCTTGCCGGCGACAATGTCGCCGGCGTCGTCGCCATCGCCTACCAGCGCACGCGGGCGATCAGCCCGTTCTACCGCAAGGACCGGCCGCTTTCCGCCGAGATCGAGGCGCTCGACCGCGATCTTGCCAGCCCCGAGGCGCTTGCCGCCTTCGTCGAGGCCGCGCCCATGGCGCAATTCGACGCCTTCTTCGCCCTCAAGCCCTGACGGAGACAGACCATGGCCGATTTCGATCTCGTCCTGAAAGGCACCGTGGTCCTGGCGGATCGCATCGTCGACGGCGGCCATGTCGCCGTGCGTGACGGCAAGGTGGCGCATGTCGGCCAGGGGGCCATGCCGGCGGCGAGGGAGCGGCACGACCTTTCGGGCGCGCTGATCCTGCCCGGCGCGATCGACGCGCAGGTGCATTCGCTGTCGCAGAAGAACCAGGAGGATTTCATCTGGTCGACGCGTTCGGCGGCGGCGGGCGGCGTCACCACCATCGTCGACATGCCCTATGACGAGGGCAACCTCGTGTGCTCGGCCGAGGCCGTGCGGCGCAAGGTGGACCATGCCGGGCCGCAGGCGCGCGTCGATTTCGCGCTCTACGGCACGGTCGATCCGCAGGAGGGGCCGGCGCGGATCGGGGAAATGGTCGAGGCGGGTGTCGCGGCCTTCAAGTTCTCCACCTTCGGCACGGACCCGAAGCGCTTTCCGCGCATCCCGGCGGCGCTGCTGGAGGATTGCTTCCGCGCCATCGCCCCGACCGGTCTGACGG
Source organism: Shinella sp. WSC3-e (assembly GCF_945994535.1). Lineage (NCBI taxonomy): Bacteria > Pseudomonadati > Pseudomonadota > Alphaproteobacteria > Hyphomicrobiales > Rhizobiaceae > Shinella > Shinella sp. WSC3-e. The sequence goes on along the minus strand of NZ_OZ000530.1, from coordinate 2,151,688 downwards.
CCGGCGTGCACAACGAGGACGACGAGGCGGTGCGCGCCGCGATCGCCAGGGTGAAGGCGGCCGGCATCACGGACTACCGCGCCCATGGCCTGTCGCGCCCGCCGCTGACGGAACTCATCGCCTCCAACCAGATCTACGAGACCGGCGCGGCAACCGGCTGCCCGGCCCATGTGGTGCATTGCTCGCTCGGCCGGGGCTACGAGATCGCCAGCGCCTATCGCGCGCAGGGGTTTCGGGCGACCATCGAGTGCTGCATCCACTATCTCACGCTCGATGAGGAGAACGACGTCGCCCGGCTCGGCGGCAAGGCGAAGATCAACCCGCCGATCCGCCCGCGCGCCGAGGTCGAAAAGCTCTGGCGGCACGTCGCCGCGGGCAATGTGACGCTCGTCTCCACCGACCATGTGAGCTGGTCGGAGGACCGCAAGACCAATCCGGACATGCTGGCCAACGCTTCCGGCGTGCCGGGGCTGGAGGTCATGGTGCCGCTCTTCGTCAAGGGCGCGCTGGAGCGCGGCATTCCGCTGACGCGGGCGGCCGAGCTGATGGCGCTGAACCCCGCCCGGCATTTCCGGCTCGATCATGTGAAGGGCGCGCTCGAAGCCGGCAAGGACGCGGACATCGCCGTGCTGACGCCCGAGCCCTATAGCTATGACGCGGCGGCGAGCGGCCACAACGTCGTCGGCTGGTCGCCCTATAACGGCATCCGCCTGCCGTGGCGCGTCTCGGCGACCTGGCTGCGCGGCAAGCTCGCCTTCGACGGCAAACGGGTGCTCGCCGAACCCGGGTCCGGCGCCTTCGTGCGCCCGTTGCCGACGCTCGTTTCCGCAGGTGGCCGCTGATGGCGGCGCCGCGAACCAATCTGCCGGTCGATCCCGCCCGCATAGAGGATGTGATCGACGGGCTTGCCCGGCTCACCGAGCCCGGCCGGCCCTACACACGGCGTGCCTTTACCGCTCTGTTCCCGGCGGGGCGGGATTTTCTTGACCAGAGGTTTCGGGCGGCCGGGCTCGAAACGCGCATCGACGCCGCGGGCAATCTCATCGCCCGCCGGCCGGGCAGGAAACCGGGCCTCGGCACGATCATGCTCGGCTCCCATTCCGACACGGTGCCGGATGGCGGGCGTTACGACGGCATCGCCGGCGTGGCGGTGGCGCTGGAAGTCGCCCGCGCCCTTGCGTACCAGGGGATCGAACTCGACCATGACCTGGAGGTCGTCGATTTCCTTGCCGAGGAAGTGTCGATCTTCGGCGTCTCCTGCATCGGCAGCCGCGGCATGGCCGGCGTCCTGCCGGCGGACTGGCTGGCGTGCGAGAGCGGCGGCCTGACGCTGGAGCAGGGCATTCGCGATATCGGCGGCGATCCGGCGCGCCTGCAGGCGCAGGCCCGCAAGGACATCGCGGCCTTCCTCGAACTGCATATCGAGCAGGGGCCGGTGCTGGAAACGGAGAAACTGGATATCGGCGTGGTGACGGCGATCGCCGGCATCACGCGCATCGAGATCATCGTCGAGGGCCGGGCGGACCATGCCGGCACGACGCCGATGGGCGCGCGCGCCGATGCGCTTGCGGCCGCCGCGCGGCTGGTAACGGGCATCGAGGCGCTGGCGAAGTCGCTCTCGGAAGGGCCGGGGCATTTCACGGCGACCGTCGGCGAATTCTCCATCGCGCCGAACGCGGCCAATGTCGTGCCGTCGCGCGCGCGCCTGTTGATCGACGCGCGGGCCGAGCACCGCACCACGATGGATGTTTTTGCCGCCTCCGTCGAGCAGATGGCGGAGCAGCTCGCACGGGAGACCGGCACGCTCATCGCGCCGCCGCGCCGCCTCTCCGACAACATGCCGACGCCCGGCGATCCGCTGCTGCTCGATGTGCTGGATGCGGCCTGCGAGATGGCCGGCGCAAGCCATCGCCGCATGGCCTCCGGCGCCGGGCATGACACGGCCTTCCTGGCGAAGGTGACGCGGGCGGCGATGATCTTCGTGCCGTGCCTTGGCGGGCGCAGCCATGCGCCGGAGGAGTTCGCCGAGACGGACGATATCGCGCTCGGCGCGGCGGTGCTTTTTAACGCGGTGATTCAACTGGATAAGACATTGAGTCAGGAGGACGCCCGATGGGCCGGATCTTAAAGGAAAAAGACGTCGAGGCGGCGGTCAAGGGCGGCTCGGTCTATGCAGCCGGCGGCGGCGGCTGGGCGGACCATGGCCGCATGCTCGGCTATGCCGCCGTCTCGATCGGCAAGCCGGAGCTGGTCTCCATCGATGAATTGTCCGATGACGACTGGGTGGCGACCGCCGCCGCCATCGGCGCGCCGGCCTCCACCACGCCCTGGGAAATGCGCGGCGTCGACTATGTGAAGGCGGTGGAGCTTCTGCAGGACGCGCTCGGCGAGAAGGTCGCGGCGCTGATGGTCGGGCAGAACGGCAAGTCCTCGACGCTCAACGGCTGGCTGCCCGCGGCGATCCTCGGCACGAAGGTGCTCGACGCCGTCGGCGACATGCGGGCGCATCCGACCGGGGACATGGGGTCGATCGGCATGGCAGGCTCGCCCGAGCAGATGATCCAGACCGCCGTCGGGGGAAACCGCGACGAGAACCGCTATATCGAGCTCGTCGTGCGCGGCGCGACCGCGAAGGTCTCGCCGATCCTGCGCACGGCCTCCGACATGTCCGGCGGCTTCATCGCCTCCTGCCGCAATCCCTTGCGCGCCTCCTATGTGCGCAGGAACGCGGCGCTCGGCGGCATCTCGCTGGCCCTGGAGCTCGGCGAGGCGATCATCGCCGCCGAGGGCAAGGGCGGTGCGGCGATCATCGACGCCATCGTCAGGACGACGGGCGGCTCGATCCTGTCCGAGGGTGTCATCACGGACAAGTCGGTGGTCTACACGAAGGAAGCCTTCGACATCGGCACGGTGACGGTCGGCAGGGGGGACGATGCCTCCGTGCTGCATGTGATGAACGAATACATGGCGGTGGAATCGGCGGGCGGAAAGCGCCTCGCCACGTACCCCGACGTCATCACCACGCTCTCGCCCGAGGGCGAGCCGCTCAGCGTCGGCCAGCTTGAGGCCGGCATGACGGTGTTCGTCTTGCACGTGCCGAAGACGATCATCCCGCTCGCCTCCAGCGTGCTCGATCCGACCGTCTATCCGTCGGTGGAGAAGGCGATGGGGATCGAGCTGGCGCGGTATGCGCTGGAGACGACGGTTTAAGCGGACGGGTGCGGCTGCACCCCCCTCTGCCCTGCCGGGCATCTCCCCCACAAGGGGGAAGATTGGAGAGGCAACGTCTAGCCTCACGCTGCCGTTGCAAATGAAGAGATGCCATCGCGTCCAGCCGATCTCTCCCCTCGTGGGGGAGATGCCCGGCAGGGCAGAGGGGGGTGAACCTCCCCATGAACGCTGAGGAGACGACCATGCCCAAGCCCAATCCGCGCCATCCGAACTATCCGATCCCGAGCGGCGATGTTTTGCGCGCCAGGGGCTGGCGGCAGGAGGGGCTTTTGCGGCTTCTCGAGAACGTTCTGTCGGTCGGCGAGGATCCGGACAATCTCATCGTCTATGCCGCGCTCGGCAAGGCGGCGCGCAACTGGGCGGCGCACAGGGCCATCGTCAAGGCGCTAACGGAGATGGACGAGGACCAGACGCTGGTCATCCAGTCCGGCAAGCCGGTCGGCCTGCTGAAGACCCATGCCAAGGCGCCGCTCGTCATCATGGCGAACTGCAACATCGTCGGGCAATGGGCGAAGGCCGAGGTATTCTACGAGCTCCAGCGCAAGGGGCTGATCTGCTGGGGTGGGCTGACGGCCGGGGCCTGGCAGTATATCGGCAGTCAGGGCGTCATCCAGGGCACCTACGAGATCTTCATGCGCATCGCGGAGAAGCGCTTCGGCGGCAGCCTCGCCGGCCGCTTCATCCTGACGGCCGGCCTCGGCGGCATGGGCGGCGCGCAGCCGCTCGCCGGCCGCATGGCGGGGGCGGCCATCCTCTGCGTCGATATCGATCCGGCGCGCGCGGCGGCGCGCAAGGCCGTCGGCTATCTGGAGCATGTCGCGCCGGACCTCGATACGGCGCTCAGGATGATCGACGAAGCCGTGAAGGAGAAGCGCGCGACTTCGATCGGGCTCGTCGGCAATGCGGCGGAAATCTATCCGGAGATCGCCCGGCGCGGCATCGTGCCCGACATCGTCACCGACCAGACCTCGGCGCACGATCTCGTCTACGGCTATGTGCCGAAGGGCATGAGCCTCGACCAGGTGCGGGGCCTGCGCGACGACGGGCAGGGGCAGTTGATGGCGGCAAGCCGCGCCTCCATCGTCGAGCATGTCTCGGCCATGCTGGAATTCCAGAGGCAGGGCGCCGAGGTGTTCGATAACGGCAACCTGATCCGCACGCAGGCGCGGGAAGGGGGCGTCGCCGATGCCTTCGACATCCCGATCTTCACCGAGGCCTATCTGCGGCCGCTCTTCGCGCGGGCCATCGGGCCGTTCCGCTGGATGGCGCTGTCCGGCGCGGAGAGCGACATCGCGCGGATCGACGATCTCGTCCTGGAGATGTTCCCGGACAACGGGATCGTCACCAACTGGATCCGGCTGGCGCGGGACAACGTGCCCTTCGAGGGCCTGCCGGCGCGCATCGCCTGGCTCGGCCACGGCGAGCGCACGGCGCTGGCGCTGGCGGTCAACCGGCTGGTGGCGGCCGGCGAACTGAAGGGGCCGGTCGCCTTTTCGCGCGACCATCTCGATGCCGGGGCCATGGCGCACCCGAACATCATGACCGAGCGCATGAAGGACGGCTCGGACGCCATTGCCGACTGGCCGCTGCTCGACGCCATGCTGCTCTCCTCCTCCATGGCCGATCTCGTCGTCATCCATTCGGGCGGCGGCGGTTATGCGGGCTATATGACGAGCTGCGGCGTGACGCTCGTCGCCGACGGCACGGCGGACGGTGCGGAACGGCTGGAACACGCCTTGACGAACGACACGTCGCTCGGCGTCATCCGCTATGCCGATGCCGGTTATGACGAATCGCTCGACGAGATCGCGAAGAAGGGCATCGGCTACGTGACGGTGGGTTGATGCCGGCGAGGGGCGATGCTGTTCAAGGCGGACATGCTTGAAAGGATCGGCAGGGGCGAGGTGACGCTCGCCTTCCGCCGCTGGTCGAGGCCGACAGTGCGCGCCGGCGGCACGCTGCGCACCGCCGTGGGTGTGCTCGCTATCGACAGTGTCGCGGCCGTGGATATTCACACCGTTCCCGACGCGGATGTGCGGGCGGCCGGTTATGCCGCACGGGCCGACCTGCTTGGCGACCTCCGGCCGGAGGGGCAGCTTTACCGGATCGCCTTCCATGTCGCGGGCAAGGACCCGCGGGAAAGCCTGCGTGAAAACGATACGGTTGGTCCGTCCGATATCGCCGCGCTGGACGCCCGGCTGGACGCGCTCGACCGTGCGGTACCGTGGACACGCGCGGTGCTTGCCATGATCGCGGAAAGGGACCGGCGCACCGCCGCGGAGATGGCCGAACGGCTCGGCGTGGAAAAGCTGGCGCTCAAGCGGAAGATCCGGCAGCTCAAGGAACTGGGGCTGACGGAGAGCCTTGCCGTCGGCTACCGGCTTTCGCCGCGCGGACACGCATTTGTGAAGGGCAGCCGGCGGGGATCGTGATGCGGGCGGGGCTAACTCCCTGAAATGTCGCGATGGCCGTAAACGTTGCATTTAATATTTCGCGGTAATCTTCCGTTAGTAATTCCGTCCATGTGTCGAAAGGGCGGGGCTTCGGTTTGTTTTGCGTGCGGGTGCCTATGCGTCTTTCGGTCCTTACAACGGTCCTCCTTGCCTGTGCCGCCATGACGGGGTGTGCGTCGAGCTCCAACCCCGTGTCGGCGCTCGCCATCAAGCCGTCCTCGGAGACCACCGCCTCGGTTTCGAAGGCGAGCGGCCCCGTGCCGGAGGTCGCCGTCGGCGAGAGCAAGGTGACGGCGGACGGCGCGGAGATGCTCGCCTGGGCCGGCCCGGCGGCGGGGACCCACGTCTTCGAGAGCGTCACCCAGCAATCGGCCATTCCCGCCGAACGGCCGGCGGAGGCCGTGACGGCCGAGGAACCCGCATCCGAAGGCGGCTCGCGGAAACGCTCCCGCGTCTACAGCCAGCAGTTCCGCGACGCCCATCCGATCAATTTCGGCAAGCGTGCGCCCAAGCATTATCAGGTGCACGGCGTCGACGTTTCGCGCTGGCAGGGCGATATCGACTGGGTGAAGCTGCGCATGCAGGGCGCCAACTTCGCCTTCATCAAGGCGACGGATGGCGGCGACCATCTCGATCCGATGTTCCAGAAGAACTGGCGCAAGGCCAAGGAAGCCGGCATCAAGCGCGGCGCCTACCACTTCTTCTACTGGTGCCGCGTCGCAAGCTCGCAGGCCGAATGGTTCATCCGCAACGTGCCGAAGGATCCCGATGCGCTGCCGCCGGTCATCGATGCGGAATACAACGGTGAATCGCGCTGCAAGAAGCGTCTCACGCGCGCTCAGTACGTCGAGAAGATCCGCGTCTTCTCCGAGATGCTGGAACGCCACTACGGCAAGCGGCCGATCATCTATACGGCGCCGGATTTCTATGAGGACAATCTTTCGGGCGAGCTGACGAACCATCCGTTCTGGCTGCGCTCCGTCGCCGCGCACCCGTCCAAGCGCTATCCGAACCGCCGCTGGGTGTTCTGGCAGTATTCCGGCTCGGGCCTGTCGCACGGCGTCACCGGCAAGATCGACCTCAACGTCTTCTACGGCAGCGTGAACGACTGGCACAACTGGCTTGCCGGCCAGCGCTCGGCCAGCCGCGACTGATTGTCGACGACGGCAGGCGGATGAGCCGGACGATCTACCTCCGTTTCTGCGGATAGATCGTCTCGCCGCGCTTCAGCATCTCCACGAAGGTCTCGATCTTCCGCCTGCGGCCGGCCTCGGTCTTCATCGTGTGGACGCGGAAGGCGAGGGCGAAGCGGTTCTGCTCGGTGAGCCTGCCGAGCATCGCCCTTGCCGCCGGCTCGGCGTCGATCGCGGCCTGCAGGTCCGGCGGGATCTTCATGTCCTTGCCGCTGCCATAGGCCTTGTCCCAGCGGCCGTCCGCCTTGGCGGCCTCCACATGTTTAAGGCCGTGTTCGGTCATCCGCCCGTCCTTAATCAGCCGGCCCACCGTCTCGACGTTCTTCCTGCTCCACACGCTCTTCCTGCCCCGCGGGCAGTAGCGCTGGAAAAAGCTCTTCTCGTCGAGCCCCTTGCGGATGCCGTCGATCCAGCCCCAGCAGAGCACAACCTCGATCGCCTCCTCGGGATCGATGGAGGCAAGGCCGGAGGCGCGCTTGTGGATCTTGATCCAGACCTCGGGCGCCGTGGCGTGGTTTTCCGCCAGCCAGCGATGGAACGCTTCCTGTCCGGGAAATTCGCGGACATGGGCAGGGTCGATTTCCACAGGCGCCATCGTGTTTCCCCCGTTTTCCGGTGAGCCGTGTCCTTCGTGCACTGGCCGCCCGGCCGGGCAGGCACTAATGCCGAAGAAGTGATCCCGATGTTTCTTGCCAGCCCGCCCGCGGTTTGGCTAGCCATCTGACAAACCTCCCTTTTCTTCCCAAGGAGATCGTAAAGAGAATGCCTACGGTGTGCACATTGTCGCGCAGAGCGTTTTTCATGGGCGCCGCCGCGACGCTTGCAGGATGCGCAACCACGGAAACGTCGGTCAGGAATGCCCCGGTTCCGCAGAAGGTCAGCTATCCGATCGTGCCGGCGAGCGACGAGGAGCTCGCCGCGCGCTACGCCGCCGTCGAGGATGGCGGCCATCTCATCCCTGCCATTCCCTACCGGGAAATCGATCCGAAATATTATCGCCAGCGCGTGAAGGACCCGACCGGCGAGACGCCGGGCACGGTGGTCGTCGATACGCCCGGCCGCTTCCTCTATGTGGTGGAGCCGGGCGGCACGGCGATGCGCTACGGCGTCGGCATCGGCCGCGAGGGCTTCGCCTGGGAAGGCGAAGGCATCATCCACTGGCGCCAGCCCTGGCCGCGCTGGAAGGTGCCGGCCGACATGATCGCGCGCACGCCGAGCCTTGCCAGGTATTCCGTCGAGAACGGCGGCATGGAGCCAGGCATCAAGAACCCGCTCGGCGCGCGGGCGCTCTACATCTTCCAGAACGGCAAGGACACGCTCTACCGCCTGCACGGCTCGCCGGAATGGAAATCGATCGGCAAGGCGACGTCGTCCGGCTGCGTGCGGCTGATCAACCAGGATGTGCTCGACCTCTACAAGCGCGTGCCCTATCACGCCCGCATCGTCGTGCATCAGGGACCGATGGGCGCGGCCGTCGGCGCTTAGAGCATTTCCAGCCGGAGCGAGATCGCTTCGGTGTCGGATAATGCGGGAAAAACAAGAATCTAGAGCATTTCCGGCGAACCGGAGTTCGCCGGAAATGCTCTAGGTCACGGTCTCGCCGCCGTCGACCACGAGAATCTGGCCGGTCATGTAGCTTGACCGGTCGGAGACGAGGAAGAGGATCGGCTCGGCGATCTCCTCGACATCCGCCCAGCGGCCCATCGGCACCTTTTCCCTTATATAGCCTTCGATCGCCTCGCGTCCGCCCATCTGGCTGATGAAAGGGGCGTTGAAGGGCGTGTCCACCCAGCCCGGGCAGAGCGCGTTGACGCGGATGCCGTGGCGGGCATAGTCGCCGGCCATCTGCCTGGTCATGGCGATGACGGCGTGTTTCGTCGTCGTATAGGCGATCATCTCGCGGTCGTAGAGCACGCCGGAGGAGGAGGCCGTGTTGAGGATGACGCCCTTGCCCTGCGCCCTCATGGCCGGCATGACGAGGCGGGCGGCGATCAGGTGCGCGCGCACGTTGAGGTTCCAGGAGAGGTCGAGCCCGTCGAGCGGCACGCTCTCCAGATCGCCGGCGACCTGCGCGCCGGCATGGTTGTGCAGGATGTCGACGCGGCCGTGGCGCGACAGCACGGACGCGACCGCCATCTTCAGCTCCACGTCGTCGGTGACGTCGACGATGACCGCCTCGGCCTTGCCGCCGTCGGCACGGATGAAATCGACGGTCTCGGCCGCGCGCGCCTCGTCGCGGTCGGCGACGCAGACGGTGGCGCCCTCGCGCGCCATGATGCGCGCACCGGCCCGGCCGATGCCGGAGCCCGCTCCGGTGACGATGGCGACGCGGTTCTTCAGGATCATCGGTCTTACTCTCCGGCAGGCGATTTTCGGGTTTTCTCCCGCATCAGCAGGCGGGCGATGAGGATCAGGAGCAGCGAGGCGACCAGCACCATCGTCGCGATGGCGTTCACCTCCGGCGTCACGCCGCGGCGGATCGAGGCGAAGACGTAGATCGGCAGCGTCGTCTTGGAGCCCGCGACGAAGAAGGCCACGATGAAATCGTCGAAGGAGAAGGTGAAGGCGAGGAGGAACCCGGCGAGCACCGAGGGCAGGATCTGCGGCAGCACGATGTCGCGGAAGGTGGTGAGCGGCGTCGCGTAGAGATCGGCCGAGGCCTCGACGATGTCGCGCCCGAGCGTCGCGATGCGCGCCTTCACGATCATGGTGACGAGCGCCATGGTGAAGAGGCCGTGCGCGGCGATGATCGAGCCGTAGCCGAGGCCGAGCTGCGGCGGTTTTTCGCCGGGCCAGATGGCGGCGATCGCCGGGTTGATCGCGCCGAAGACGGCGACGAGGGCGACGAGCGTCGCGATGCCGATGACGACGCCCGGCACGACGATGGCGGCGGCGAGCAGGCCGTCGAAGACCGCGCGGGCGCGGCTGCCCAGCCGTTCGAGGCCGAGCGCGGCCATGGTGCCGAAGACGGCGGCGAGCGTGGCGCTGACGAGGGCGATGATCAGGCTGTTCTGCAAGGCCGTGATGAGGAACGGATTGGCGAGCGCCTTGCCGTACCATTCGACGGAAAATCCGGTGAACTCGCTCGCATTGCGTCCCGCATTGAAGGAGAACAGCACGACGAGCGCGATCGGCGCGTAGAGGAAGAGATAGACGGCGGTGATCAGCGCGCGCATCAGACGAGGTCCACCTGTCTCGTGCCGGAAATCCTCCAGGCGATGCGCATGGCGACCATCAGCACCACCACGACGACGGCGACCAGCGTGACGGCGATGGCCGAGCCGAAGGGCCAGTTGCGCGATTGCAGGAAGAGATCGACCAGCGCGTTGCCGATGAAGAAGACCTTGCCGCCGCCGAGGAGCTGCGGGATGAGATATTCGCCGAGAAGCAGGATGGTGACGAGCGCGACGCCCGTCATGACGCCCGGCAGCGACAGCGGCAGGGTGACGGAAAAGAAGGTCGACAGGGGTTTTGCGCCGAGGTCGGCGGAGGCTTCGAGCAGGCGCCGGTCGAGCTTTTCGAGGCTGACATAGATCGGCATGATCATCAGCGGCAGGTAGCCGTAGACGATGCCGAGCAGTACGGCGCCGGGCGTGTTGAGCAGGCGCACGTCGGCAATGCCGATCATGTCGAGCAGATTGGGAATGCCGCGCGAGCCGAGGATGTACATCCAGGCATAAGTGCGCACGAGCAGGCTCGTCCAGAACGGCACGACGACCAGCGAGACGAGCAGCAGCCGGTGGCGCGGGCTCGCCTTGACGGCGAGGTAATAGGCCGTCGGATAGGCGACGAGGAGGCAGAGGAAGGCGCCGGCGGGCGCAAGCATGAGGGTGTTCCAGTAGGCGGCGGAGCGGGCCGGCAGGTTGGCATATTGCGCGAAGGTGAACGCCGCCTGGTAGCCGCCTGCCGGTCCGCGCTCGCCGACGGAGAAGACCAGCATGGCGATGAAGGGCAGCACGAGGAAGACGAACAGCCAGGCGGAGGTCGGCGCCAGCAGCGCCGCCGTCACCAGCCGTCTTTTCGTCGTCATCGTCAGGGGCATTGCGGTTGATCCTGTTGCAACATGCGAGGGTCGCCCCTCATCCGGCCTGCCGGCCACCTTCTCCCCGCAGGCGGGGAGAAGGAAATGTGTGGCTGCGTCCCGTTCCCTCTCGAAGGGAATGATGCGGGCGCCGCATACCCTTCGCCCCGCCTGCGGGGAGAAGGTGGCGGCAGCCGGATGAGGGGCTTTCCGCTACGCCGACTTGAACCGCGCCATCAGCTCCGCCCGGGCCGGGTCCGTCAGCGTCACGGCGGCGCCGAATTCGAGCGGGGTCAGGGCGGCCTCGTCGGGATAGACGATCCTGTTGCCGGTGATTTCGGCCGGCAGCAGCGAGAGCACGCGGCTGTCCGTCGTCGGCGCGCCGTTGGCGATGTGCTCCTTCACCGCGTTCTGCGGGTCCATCAGGAAGTTGAGCAGGGCGTAGCCGGCCGGCTTGTTGGTGGCGCTTGTCGGCACCGCGTAGAAATCCGACCAGATCTCGCCGCCGTCCGAGCCGAGCGCGAACTGGATTTCCGGGATGTCGCGGTTGAGCTGCGCGCCGTCGTTCGTCCAGCACATGGTCATCCAGGCGTCGGAGGCGCGCATGGAGGGCTGGTAGTCGCTGTTGATGGCGTAGAGGTGCGGCTTGACCCTGATCAGCAGTTCCTCGGCCTTGGCCAGCTCCTCGGGCTTGACCGAATTGAAGGAGAAGCCGAGCGAGACGAGGGCGTTGCCGATCGTGGTGAGCTGGTAGTCGTGCACCATGGCGCGGCCGTCCGCCTCGGTCATGGCGACCTCGAAGAACTCCTTCCAGCTCGTCACCTTCGACTTCACCTTGTCGGCATTGACGGCGATGCCCGTCGTGCCCCAGTTCTTCGGCAGGGCATAGACCTTGCCGTCGACCGTGCCCTCGTTGGTGAAGCGGGTGTTCTGGGTGCCGGGGTCGAAGTTCGGCACCTTGGCAAGGTCGAGCGGGTCGATCAGGCCGAGGCCGGCATAGGTGGAGATCGTGTAGTTGGTGGGCACGAAGAGGTCCCAGCCGGTGCCGCCGGCCTGGAGCTTGGCCAGCATCTCCTCGTTCGAGCCAAAGACGTTGACCTCGACGGCGACGCCCGTCGCGGCGGTGAAGGCCTCGAAGGTCGCCGGGTCGTGGTAGTTCGGCCAGGTGGCGAGCGACATGGCGGAGCCGAGGTCTTCCTGCGCGTGCGCCTCGCCGGTGAAGAGGCCGGGCTGGCGCGCCAGCACGGCGGCGGCAAGGCCGAGGCCGGTGACGGCGAGGAAGTGGCGGCGCGTCACGGAGCCGCGTTTCAGCCGCATGAACTCGTCCGTCAGTTCCCGAGCGCTGATCGGGGCATTCTCTCTGAACCATTTCGACATAATGCTGTTCCCCTGTTGGGCCTGTTTCCCTCAGGCCGGAAAGATATGCGTCTGGCCGGGATCGAAGCTTATGGCGACCCGTTCGCCCGGCGCGACGAGGTCGTTTTGCGATTGGCTGTGGCGTTCGGCGGTGACGAGCAGGTCGCCGAGCCCGTCGACGGCGACGGAATATTCGGCGGCCGAGCCGAGGAAGATGCGATGCGTGACCGTGCCTTCCAGCGTGGTCGCGCCGGCCGCGCCGCGCGAAAGGCGGATCGCCTCGGGGCGAAGCGCGACCGTGACCGCGCCCGGCGCAAGATCGGCGCGCGCGGCGGGCAGGGCCGCGCCATTGCCGAGGCGCACGGTGCCGCCGGTTTCCAGCGTGCCGGCAAAACGGTTCGTCTTGCCGACGAAATCGGCCACGAAGAGATCGGCGGGCCGGTCGTAGACCTCCTGCGGCGTCGCGAGCTGGCGGATGCGGCCGGCGCTCATCACGCAGACGAGGTCGCTCATCGACAGCGCCTCCTCCTGGTCGTGCGTGACGAGCACGAAGGTAATGCCGAGATCGCGCTGCAGCGTCTGCAACTCGATCTGCATGGCGGTGCGCAGCTTCTTGTCGAGCGCGGCGAGCGGCTCGTCGAGCAGCAGCACGGAGGGCTTGTTGACGAGCGCGCGGGCGAGCGCCACGCGCTGCTGCTGGCCGCCGGACATCTCATGGATGCGGCGCCCGGCGAAACCGGTGAGGCGCACCATCTCCAGCGCCTCGCCGACACGGCGGGCGATCTCCGCCGCCGGCAGCTTCGGGCGCAGCTGCCTCAGCCCGTAGGCGACGTTCCTCTCCACGTCGAAATGCGGGAAGAGGGCATAGTGCTGGAAGACCATGTTGACCGGGCGGCGATAGGCCGGAACGCCGTTGGCGACCTTTCCGGCGATCAGCACCTCGCCCTCGCTCGGCTGCTCGAAGCCGCCGATCATGCGAAGACAGGTGGTCTTGCCGCAGCCGGACGGACCGAGAAGCGCGACGAAGGCACCCTTCGGCACGGAAAGATTGATGTCGGAGACCGCGGTCACCGCGCCATAGCGCTTGGTCACCGAACGGAACTCGATGTCGTTCGTTGGGGCGGATGTCACGTCTGTTCCCTGCGGTTGTTGGTCTCTTGGCGATCTCTGCCGCCTTGGCCACCGTCGAGGGGGATGCTAGTCAGCGGCCGATGGGTGGTATATACCCCGAGAGAGGTATTTTATCCGTAAATCGGCTGTGGAAGGAGTATATCCGGCGGCAGTCCATTCCGGCTGCCGCGGGGGAAATCGGGGGAGCAGCGGCGCCATGCGGGTCGATTTCACGGCACTTTTTCGCACCCTGGCCGACTGGGCCGGCGCGCCGGAGAGCTCCGACCGGCAGACCGGAGAGACCCTGCTTGCGATGATGCGGGCGCTGGTGCGCTTCGACGACATCGTCATCTTCGCCTATCACGAGAAGGCGCGGCCGATCGACCTCTTCAGCACCTTCGATGCGGACGACCACCACGTCTTCGTGACGCTCTACCAGGCCGGACCCTACCTGCTCGATCCGTTCTACCGCACGACGCGCGCCGGCCGCGCCGGCGTCTTCCGCATGCGGGAGCTGGCGCCGGACCGGTTCTTCTCCAGCGAATATTTCCGCACCTATTATTCGCAGACCCGGCTTGCCGAGGAGATCGGTTTCTTCGTGCCGGTGGACGACGGCGTGACGGTGGTGGTCTCGCTGATGCGGCGCGAGAAGACCGGCGTCTTCCCCGCGCCGGAATTCGCCCTGCTCAGCGATGCAGAACCCTTCGTCGCCGCCGTGGTGCGGCGCGCCTGGAGCGGGCTTGCCGGGCGCTTCGCGGAGACGGGCCAGGGGCGGGGGCGGCGGAGCGAGCCCTTGAGCGCGGCCGACAGGGTGTGGCGCAAGCTGAACCTGACGGACCGCGAGGCCTCGATCATCGAGCTCGTCCTGCAGGGACACTCGTCGGAATCGATCGGCCTGAAGCTCGACATCTCCACCGGCACGGTGAAGGTCCATCGCCGCAACGTCTACCGCAAGCTCGGCATCTCCTCGCAGATCCAGCTGCTGTCGATCTATCTGAAGAACCTTCAGGGGTAGGCGGGGCGGCCGGTGCGTCGTTAGCGAAGGCGGGACCACTCTCCTTCTTCCTCCGTCATCCTCGGGCTTGACCCGAGGATGACGGAGGAGAGGGAGGTGCAAGGGAAAAGCCCGGCATCGCTGCCGGGCTGCGTCAAGTCTTTTCAAAGGCTTGCGGGCCTATCCTGACGGATCGATTTCGCGTCTTCAAATCGTGATTCAAGCGACCGTCGCCAGCGCGACCTGCGCCCGCGCGTCGATGATCTGGCGGGCGGCGTTGGCGGCTTCCCTGCCCTTGATGACGAAATGGTCGCGGAAGAAGGCGATGTGGGCGTCCGATTCCTGGAAATTGTGCGGCGTCAGCACGGCCGAGAGCACCGGCACGCCAGTGTCGAGGCCGACGCGCACGATGGCGTCCACCACGGTGCCGGCGACGAAATCGTGGCGGTAGATGCCGCCGTCGACGACGAGGGCGACGCCGAGAATGGCGGAATAGCGGCCGGTGCGGGCGAGAAGCTGGGCATGCAGCGGGATTTCGAGGGCGCCGGGCACATCGATGATGTCGACCTCTTCGGCGCGGCCGCCGAGCGCGGTCCATTCGGCGACGAAGGAATCGACCGCCTGGTCGACGATGCCGGCGTGCCAGCGGGCACGGATGACGGCGATGCGGGCGGCGGGGGTGGCATTCACATTCATGTCGAGGCCTTTCAAGGGTTGAGCCATTTTGCAACGGTCCCCTTGGGCGAACACGCAGGACGCGACCCCGCCGCTGCGGGCGGGTGGCTCCTGCTTGCTCTCTTCCATCCGGACTGTGACCGTCGGCTCCGGCATCGCACCGGATCTGCTGACCCTTGCCTTTGGGGCAAGGCGCTCGCGGGCTCCGGGTTTTCACGCCCGATACCGCCGGTGGGGAGTTTCACCCCGCCCTGAGAACGATGGGAGACTAGCCGGCGAAAGCCCGCAGATCAAATCCGCGGGCGACGCAAAAGACGCAATTCACGACAGATTTTTCCAAAGCACGGCCGAAACCTGGAAAACCGCTTCGCGGCCGTGCCTGCACGCTCAGTCGCGGATGACCAGGAGATCGCCGGCCGTGAAGCGCAGCGTGACCGTCTCGCCGACCGTCGGCGGCACGAGGCCGGGGCTGTTGAACATGTCGAAGGAGATGATGCTGTCGCCGACCTTCATGCGGGTGCGGATGACCGAGCCGAGGAAGTTCGAGGAGACGACCTCGCCCGTCAGCGCCGTGTCGCCCCTGGCGTCGGGGGCGGTCGAGCCGGCTTCCGGGCGCAGCGCCAGCGAGACGGTGTCGCCGGCCTTCGCATTGCCGAGCGGCTCGCGCAGCGTCACGCCCTGATCGCCGATCGAGACGCGGTTGGCGGCAGGATCGACGACCTTCGCCTCGATGAGGTTCAGCGTACCGACGAAGTTGGCGACGAAACGGGTGGCGGGACGGTTGTAGATGTCCGCGGGCTTGCCGATCTGGTCCGCCTTGCCGGCGTTCATCACGACGATGCGGTCGGAGATCGACAGGGCCTCTTCCTGGTCGTGGGTGACGAAGACCGTGGTGATGCCGAGCTGCTGCTGGATCTGCCGGATTTCCTCGCGCAGCGACACGCGGATCTTGGCGTCGAGGGCGGAGAGCGGTTCGTCGAGCAGGAGGACCTGGGGCTTGGGCGCGAGTGCCCGGGCGAGCGCCACGCGCTGCTGCTGGCCGCCGGACATCTGGTAGGGGTAGCGGTCGGCGAGGTGGTCGAGCTTGATGAGGCCGAGCATCTCCTTGACGCGCGCGTCGATCTCGGCCTTCGGCCGGCCGGCGACCTTGAGGCCGAAGGCGACGTTTTCGGCAACGTTCATGTTCGGGAAGAGGGCGTAGGCCTGGAACACCATGCCGATATTGCGCTGGTTGGGGCGCAGGTTCTGCTGGCTCTTGCCGTCGATGGTGATCGCGCCGCCCGAGGGCGTCTCGAAGCCGGCGATCATGCGCAGCACGGTGGTCTTGCCGCAGCCCGACGGGCCGAGGAACGAGATGAACTCGCCCTTTTCGATCGACATGTTGAAATCCTTGACCACCTGGACGGGGCCGAAGGACTTCTGAAGGCTGGTGAGGGTGAGAAAGCTCATGGAAAGTCCTTAAGTCGCGCTCTGCGCGCCCTTCTGGAAACGGGAAACAAGCTGGATCAGGCCGAGGCAGCCCCAGGTCAGCGCGAAGGACATGACCGCAAGCGCGGCCGGCTCGTAGGCGCGGTTGGCGCCGAGCAGCTGCATGTAGGGACCGAAGGCCGGACGGTTGAGCAGGGCGGCCATGGTGAACTCGCCGATGACGATGGCGAAGGTGAGGAACGCGCCCGACAGCACCGCGACCAGCACGTTCGGCAGGATGATCCTGGCGAGGATCGTCGTCCAGCCGGCACCGAGGCTCTGAGCCGCTTCCGTCAGCGTCGCGATGTCGATGGAACGCAGGCCCGTATCGACGGAGCGGTACATGTAGGGCAGCGCCAGCGTCGCATAGCCGAACATCAGAAGGATGTTCGTGCCGGTGATCGAGCCGGTCAGCGGCAGCCAGCTCGAGGTGTTGTAGAGCCGGATATAGCCGAAGACGATGACGATGGCCGGGATGACCAGCGGCAGCAGCGTGACGAATTCGATATAGGGACGAAGGCCCGGCAGCTTCAGCCGCACCCAGTAGGCGGTCGGCACGACGAGCAGCACGCCGAAGACGATGGTCGCGAGCGCCATCAGGATCGAATAGGTGAAGGTCGCCTGGAAGCGCGGATCGCCGAGCACGACGGCATAGGCATCCAGCGAATAGACGCCACGGCGCATCTTCAGGGAGAAGTTGGTCATGCCGAGCAGCGGCAGGATGAAATAGAGCATTCCGAAGATGAGGGCGCCCCAGGCCCAGAACTTTCTCATTTCAGCCACCTTTCGCTGCGGGCGCGCAGCCAGATGTAGATCGTGTTGGCGATGCCCGTCACGACGATCATGCCGAAGGCGAGCGCATAGCCGAGATGCGGGTTGCCCAAGACGTCGCCGCGGATCTGCGCGAAGAGCAGGATCGGCACGATGGAGAGCGAGGAACCGGTGAGCGCGATGGCGGTGGCGACGGCCCCGAAGGCGTTCGCGAAGAGCAGCGCCAGCGTGCCGAGGAAGGAGGGCAGCAGGATCGGGAAGGCGACCATGCGCCAGTACTGCGCGTTCGTCGCGCCGAGGATCTGCGCCGCTTCCCGCCATTCGCGCTTCAGGCCGTCGAGCGCGGGCGTGATGATGAGGATCATCAGCGGGATCTGGAAGAACAGATAGGTGATCGTCAGGCCCCAGAAGGACAGGATGTTGAAGCCGAGCGCGCGCAGGTCGATGCCGAGCTGCGACTTCAGGAACACCGTCAGGAGGCCGACGGGGCCGAGTGTGGCAAGGAAGGCGAAGGCGAGCGGCACGCCGGCGAAGTTGGAGGCGACGCCGGAAAAGGTCAGGAGCGGGCCGCGGATCCATTTCGGCAGGCCGCCGAGCACCACGGCGGATGCGACGGAAAAGCCGATCAGGCAGCCGAGCAGGGCGGAGGCGATGGAGATCTTGATCGATATCCAGTAGGCCGAGAGGATGGAGGTGGTGAACAGGCCCCGGATATTGTCGAGCGTGAAGCTTCCGTCCGGCGTCTGGAAGGCGCCGACGACGATGCGCATCGTCGGCATGATCAGGAACAACAGGACGAAGATCGCGAACGGCGCCGCGCCGAGCCAGTGCAGCGGGAGGCGGAAGGGCGCCCGCGCGGGGGGCGGTGCTGCTGAGCTGTCTGATGACATTAAGTTGGCCTCATGGGGTTGCCGTCATTGGCATACCGCAATCGTCGCCCCGGCGACGGGCCGGGGCGACGGGGATGCTGTCGTTACTGCACGTTCGCGCCGACGACCGAGTCCCAGGCGCCGGTCACGGCGGCGTTGTTGGCGTCCACTTCCTCGAGCGTCGGGAAGTAGGCCTTCTCATAGGATTCGGCCGGCGGCAGCGCGTCGATCAGGTCCTGCGGGATCTTGCCGGCCTTGACCATGGCGTTGAAGCGTGCCGGATGGCAATAGCCCTTCAGCCAGCCGAGCTGGCCCTCGTCGGAATAGAGGTGCTCCATCCACAGCTTGGCGGCGTTCGGATGCGGCGCATAGGCCGAGATCGCCTGGACGTAGACGCCGGCAAGGACGCCCTTTTCCGGAACGACGACTTCCGTCGGCGGGTTGCCGTTGAGGGTCTTGGCCCAGCCGAGCGCGTTGTAGTCCCAGGCGATGATGATCGGGGTGGAGCCCTGCGCCAGCGTGCCGGACTTGCCGATGACCGGAACGAAGTTGCCGGCCTTGTTCATTTCGGCAAAGTAGGCAAGGCCCGCTTCGCCGGCTTCCTTGCCGGCCTTCGCATCCTTGCCGAGGCCGGCGGCCAGAACGCCGAGGATGGCCTGGTTGGAGGCGCGCGGATCGCCGGCAAGCGCGACCTGTCCGGAATATTCCGGCTTCAGCAGGTCGGCCCAGTCCTTCGGCGTGTTCTCGACGAGGTCCTTGTTCACGAAGAAGGACATCACGCCGTAGTAGTCGCCGTACCAGTAGCCTTCCGGATCCTTGATGGTGTCCGGGATCTCGTCCCAGGTGGAGACCTTGTAGGGCTGCAGCAGGCCTTCGGCCTTTGCCGACGGACCGAAGGACAGGCCGACGTCGATCACGTCGGGCGACTGCGGGCCCTTGTTGTCCTTGTTGGCCTTGATGGCTTCGATCTCGTCGGCCGAGCCGGCATCCGGGTTCAGTTCGTTGACCTGGATTTCCGGGTACTTGGCCTTGAAGGAGGCGATGACCTCGCCATAGCCGCACCAGTCGTGCGGCAGCGCGATCGTCGTCAGCATGCCTTCCTTCTTGGCGGCCTCGATGAGCTCGGCGCTCGGCTCGGCGAAGGCGAGCGAGGGAACGGCGATCGCCAGCGCGGTGGAGAGCGAAAGCAGACGTTTCGTATGTGACATCACGGGTGTTCTCCTTTTGTGAGTCAGTCAACTTCGGCGAAGCTGATACTGGCGGCAGATGAAGCTTATGTGACAGTTTTATTTCGTTTTTTTCGGATGTCGATCAGGGCTTTCCGGGAACCTCCGGTTTTGGTTTGCGAAACAGCCGGCTGGCCTCGAAGAGGCCCTCCAGCGTCTTCATTCGGCCGCTGGTTTCCTCCCAGCCCGAACTCTGGACGGCCTCGATCAGCGCCTCCACGATGAACAGCGTCACGACGGACGAGTCCCAGGCCGACGGCGCCTCGATGTGCACGCGAAAGACCTTCGCCGCGACCTTGGCGACGGGCGAGGCCCACTGGTCGGTAAAGAGCACGATCTCGACGCCGCGCTCGCGGGCGACGCGGCCGAGCGTCTCCATCTCCTGCTCGTAGCGGCGGATATCGAAGATCACGAGCACGTCGCCGGCCTTCATGTTCAGGACGTAGTGCGGCCAGGAGCTGGGATTGGCGGCGATCTGCGTGACGTTCGGGCGGATGACCTGGAGATGGGTGAAGAGGTAGTCGGCCAGCGCCTTCGTGATGCGCCCGCCGATGATATAGATGCTGCGCTGGCGGTCGGCGAGGAGGGCGCTGGCGCTGTCGAAGTCGGCGGTCTCCACCTGCGAGAGCGTCTGGCGCAGGTTGGTCATGATCGCGTCGGCGAAGCGGTTGAGGATATGCGTGCCGGGCGCCCTGGCCGCCCAGCGGTCGTGCTTGCTGATCGGGCTCGACAGGGTGGCTTCCAGCTCATGGTGCAGGCGGGCCTGGAAATCCGGGAAGCCGCGAAATCCCAGCTTCTGCACCATGCGGGCGACCGTGGGCGTCGACACGCCGGCGTTTTCCGCCACCGTCGTGATGCTGCCGAGGCCGGAGACGGGATAGTTGTCGAGCAATGACGTGGCCAGCTGCTTTTCGGCGCGCGTCAACGCGTCGAAATGGGCACTGATCACATCCGACACCGTCATGGATGCTTGGTTGAGTGTCAAATTGTTCCCCTGCGCTCCGGTCTTCGCCGGAGTTCGGGAAATTAAACATCGCTGTCACAATTCGAGTCAAATGTTTTTTTGAAGAGATTTTTTCACTACCCCGTTGACAGCGGCAGGGCTGTGAAGAATTCTCTTCATAAACGATAAGAGCCGGTCGAGGGGATCAGGCTGATGGGAATTCTGACTGGAGAGGAGGGCGACCCCGTCGCCCTGGAGAATGGTGTTGCCCGCGGTCCGGTCGTCCTGGTCTGCGAGCATGCATCCCGGCTGCTGCCGAAGGCGCTCGGCACGCTCGGCCTTACCGAGGAAGCGCTCGAAAGCCATATCGCCTGGGATCCGGGCGCGCTCGCCGTCTCGCGCCTCATGGCACAAAGCCTTGACGCGACACTGGTTTTCCAGCGGTTCTCCCGCCTTGTCTACGATTGCAACCGTCCGCCGGAATCGCCGGCCGCCATGCCGGAAAAGAGCGAGGTCTTCGCCGTTCCGGGCAATGCCGGGCTCGACCAGGCGGCGCGCGATGCCCGCACGCAAGCGCTCTACCTGCCGTTCCGCGACAGGCTGTCCGGCCTTGTGAAGAGCCGGATCGCTGAGGGCAGGGCGCCGGTCATCGTCACCATGCACAGTTTCACGCCGGTCTATTTCGGCAAGCCGCGCGCCGTCGAGATCGGCATCCTGCACGATGCCGACACGCGCCTTGCCGATGCCATGCTGGCGGCGGCCGGCAGCGCCGGGCCCTTCGACATCCGCCGCAACGAACCGTATGGACCGGAGGACGGGGTGACGCATACGCTGAGGGAGCACGGCCTTGCCAACGGCCTTGCCAATGTGATGATCGAGGTCCGCAACGACCTCGTGAAGGACGAAGCCGGCCAAAGGGTCGTGGCCGATTATCTGGCGGGACTGCTCAAGAAGAGCCTTCCCGCAATCCAATAACAAAGACCCGGGGAACGACATCCGTGGAGACGGAGAAGAACACAAACAGGAGAGGCCAAGCGGATGCTTGCTTTGTCATATCGGAGGCCCGGCCCGACTGAGATTGCCGTCGTCCGGAACGGGGGCAGGGGCCATGCCTGATTTCATCAAGACCTATGTTCGCTTTGTCGACACGTTCAACCGGCGTGTCGGCCTTTTCGCGATGTACCTGATCTTCGCGATGTTCGCGATTCTGCTGTATTCCTCCGTCTCGAAGGCCTTCCACCTGCCGGCGAACTGGACGCTGGAATCGGCGCAGTTCACCATGGCGGCCTACTACATGCTCGGCGGCGCCTTCGCCATGCAGACCGGCGACCATGTGCGGATGGACCTGTTCTACGGCACCTGGTCGGCGAAGAAGCGGGCGGCCTTCGACACCGTCACGGCGATCGCGCTGATCGTCTTCCTCGGCTTCATGCTCTATGGCGGCATCACCAGCACGACCTATGCCATCCAGTTCAAGGAAAAGAGTTTTACCGCCTGGGCGCCCTATATGGCGCCGATCAAGATCGTCATGACCTTCGGTGTCGTGATGATGCTCGCGCAGGCCACCGCTTCGCTCTTCAAGGATATCGCCGAGTTGCGGGGAAGGCCCATCGCATGAGCTACGAATTCATCGCAATCACGATGTTCGCCGGCATGATGGTGCTGCTGCTCACCGGGCAGCGGGTCTTTGCCGTCATCGGTTTCGTCGGCGTCGTCGCGGCCTTCCTGCTATGGGGCACGGGCGGCTCCGAAATGGGCTTCGCCTCGGTGATGAAGCTCGTCAAATGGTATCCGATGCTGACGGTGCCGATGTTCGTCTTCATGGGCTACATGCTGTCGGAATCGGGCATCGCCGAGGACATGTACAAGGCGATCCACGTCTGGATGGGGCCGATCAACGGCGGCCTGGCGCTCGGCACGGTCGGCCTCATGGTCGTCATCTCCGCCATGAACGGCCTTTCGGTCGCCGGCATGGCGATCGGCGCCACCATCGCGCTGCCGGAGCTGCTGCGCCGCGGCTATGACAAGGTCATGATGACGGGCGTCGTACAGGGCGGTTCGACGCTCGGCATCCTCCTGCCGCCGAGCGTCGTGCTCGTGCTCTACGGCATGATCGCCCGCGTGCCGGTCGGCCAGCTCTGGCTCGCCGGCGTGCTGCCGGGCCTGATGATGGCGGCGCTGATGGCGATCTACGTCTATGTGCGCTGCCGCGTGAACCCGGCGCTCGGCCCCGCCCTGCCGCCGTCGGAACGCAACGTGCCTTTCCGCGAGAAAGTGGCGCTCCTGTCTGCCGGCATCGTGCCGCTCGGCATCTTCGCGCTGATGATGTGGCTGTTCCTCAGCGGCATTTCGAGCCTGGTGGAAAGTTCCGCCATCGGCGCCATCTGCTCGGCGCTGGTCGCCTGGTGGCGCGGGCGCCTCAGCGTGCGGCTGTGGAACGACGTCCTGCAGAAGACGCTCGGCATCACCTGCATGTTCATGTGGATCCTGATCGCCTCGCTGTGCTTCGGCGCCGTCTTCGACGGTCTCGGCGCGGTCAAGTCGATCGAGCGCTTCTTTCTCGGCGACCTTGGCCTCGAACCCTGGCAGGTCCTGGTGCTGATGCAGCTTTCCTTCCTCGTCATGGGCATGTTCCTCGACGACACGGCCATGCTCGTCATCGTGGCGCCGCTCTACATCCCGCTGGTGCAGAAGCTCGGCTTCGACCTCGTGTGGTACGGCGTGCTCTACACGATCACCTGCCAGATCGCCTACATCACGCCGCCCTTCGGCTACAACCTGTTCATGATGCGTGCCATGGCGCCGCCCGGGATCGGCATGACCGATATCTACAAGTCGATCTGGCCCTTCGTCGGCATCATGGTGGCGAGCCTGATCATCATCGGCGTGTTCCCGGAGATCGCGACGTGGCTGCCGAACAACTACTACGCCAAATAACCGGTTCGCCGGCGGCGGCAGTCGCCGGCCTGCAAGGGAGAATGAGGCCGAGAGAAGAAAAGACGATTGACCGACCGGGATGAACGGCCGTTCCCGGCAAAACCGAGACGTTTAACCAGAGGGATAGAGATATGACCAACAGACGGCAATTTCTGACACGGGCCGGGGCAGTCACGATCGGCGCGGCCGGCGCCGCCACGCTTTCCGCCCCCGCCATCGTGAAGGCGCAGACCGCCATCAAGTGGCGTTTCCAGACCTATGCGGGCGCCGCGCTCGGCGAGCACGTCACCAAGCCGATCATCGACGCGATCAACGCCGCCGCCAAGGGCGAGCTGGAGATCGAGCTCTACTTCGCCGACCAGATCGTGCCGACGGGCGAACTGTTCCGCGCGCTTCAGGCCGGCACGATCGATGCCGTGCATTCGGACGACGATTCCATGGCGTCCCCGGCGGACGTCGCCACCTTCGGCGGCTACTTCCCGCTCGCCACCAAGCAGATCCTCGACGTGCCGGTGCTCTTCAAGCAATACGGCCTCGCCGACATCTGGAAGTCGTCCTACGAGAAGGTCGGCGGCGTCGTCTGGCTCTCCTCCTCGGGCCAGGATCCCTGCCACTTCAACACCAAGAAGGCGATCACCTCCGTCAAGGACCTCGAGGGCCTGCGCCTCTATACCTTCCCGACGGCCGGCCGCTTCCTCAGCCAGTTCGGCGTCGTGCCGGTGACGATCCCCTATGAAGACGCACAGGTCGCCGTGCAGACCGGCGAGCTCGACGGCATGGCCTGGTCGGGCATCACCGAGGACTACACGGTCGGCTGGGCCGACGTGACGGACCACTTCCTGACCAACAACATCTCGGGCGCCTGGATCGGCTCCTTCTTCGTCAACGAGCAGAAGTGGGCGGAACTGCCGGACCACCTGAAGAAGCTGGTCCTGACGGCGATCGAGGCCGGCAACAACTACCGCGACCAATGGTACTGGGGCGGCGAGGCGAAGCTGCGCGCCGAAGGCACGAAGCTGAAGCTCACCAGCATTCCGGCCGAGGAGTGGAAGGTCGTGGAGGATGCGGCCAAGGTGTTCTGGAAGGAGATCGCCGGCCAGAGCGAGACGGCCGCCAAGGTCGTGAAGATCTTCGAGGACTACAACGCCATCATCAACAAGGCCGGTCCGCCCTACGTCAACGGCTGATCGCATCCAATCCCTCCGGGCCGGGCCGGCAAGGCCCGGTCCGGCATGAAGCAGCAACCGCCAGGACCGCCACCGATGACCATGACCTATAGTTTTGACGACCTGAAGAAGGATGTGGCCGAGGGCCGCATCGATACCGTTCTGGCATGCCTCGTCGACATGCAGGGGCGCCTGATGGGCAAGCGTTTCCACGCGCAGTATTTCATCGACAGCGCTCATGAAGAGACGCACAGCTGCAACTACCTCCTGGCGACCGACATGGAGATGGAGACCGTTCCCGGCTACCGGTCGACGAGCTGGGCCGCCGGCTACGGCGACTACACGATGAAGCCGGACCTTGCGACGCTGCGCAAGTTGCCGTGGCTCGAAGGCACCGCGCTCGTGCTCTGCGACGTGCTCGACCACCACACCCATGCCGAGGTCCCGCACTCGCCGCGCGCCGTGCTGAAGAAGCAGGTCAAGCGGCTGGAGGCCATGGGCCTGAAGCCCTTCATGGCGAGCGAGCTCGAATTCTACCTGTTCGACCAGACCTTCGACGATGCGCGCGAGAGCGGCTACCGCGACCTGCGCACGGCGTCCGGCTACAACGAGGACTACCATATCTTCCAGACCACCAAGGAAGAGGATGTCATGCGGGCGCTGCGCAACGGCCTGCAGGGCGCCGGCATTCCGGTCGAGAACTCCAAGGGCGAGGCCTCGCCCGGCCAGGAGGAGATCAACGTGCGGTATGCCGAGGCCCTCACCATGGCCGACCGGCATTCGATCATCAAGAACGCCACCAAGGAGATCGCCTGGCAGCGCGGCAAGGCCGTCACCTTCCTCGCCAAGTGGAACTACAACCTGGCCGGCTCCTCCTCGCATATCCACCAGTCGCTGTGGAGCCTCGACGGCAAGGAGCCGAAGTTCTTCGACAAGGACGGCAAGTACGGCATGTCGGAGCTGATGGGCATGTATGTGGCGGGCCTGCTCGCCCATGCCAGCGAGATCACCTATTTCCTCGCGCCCTACATCAATTCCTACAAGCGCTTCGTCGCCGGCACCTTCGCGCCGACCAAGGCGATCTGGAGCAAGGACAACCGCACCGCCGGCTATCGCCTGTGCGGCGAGGGCACCAAGGGCATCCGCATCGAATGCCGCGTCGGCGGATCGGACCTCAACCCCTATCTCGCCATGGCGGCGCTGCTGGCGGCCGGCATGGCCGGCATCGAGCAGAAGCTGGAGCTGGAGGCACCCTTCGAGGGCGACGCCTATGGCGGCAAGGACATCCGCGAGATCCCCAAGACCCTGCGCGGCGCGGCCGCCGCGCTGAAGGAATCCGACATGCTGCGCGAGGCCTTTGGCGACGACGTCGTCGACCACTATGTGCGCGCGGCCGAATGGGAGCAGGAAGAATACGACCGCCGCATCACCGACTGGGAGGTGGCGCGCGGCTTCGAGAGGGCGTAGAAGCGTTTCGGGAATTGCCCCTCACCCTAGCCCTCTCCCCGCAAGCGGGGAGAGGGGACCTGCCCTGCGAAAGGGTGTTGGTCTGGGAAAACGGCACGGCATATTTCCTTCTCCCTGCTTGCGGGGAGAAGGTGGCCGGCAGGCCGGATGAGGGGCAACCGGAGCGCCAGAACTGAAATTCCGAATAGAACCAACAGGAAGTCGATCATGACTGTGATCAAATGCATATCCCCCGTCGACGGCTCGGTCTATGCCGAGCGCGAGGCGATGCCGCTGGCGGCCGCGCAAGAGGCTGTCGCCCGCGCGAAGAAGGCGCAGAAGGCCTGGGCCAGGCGCCCGCTCGAAGAGCGCGTCCAGCTCGTCCTCAAGGGCGTTGCCCGCGTCAACGAGATGGCCGACGAGATCGTGCCGGAAATCGCCTGGCAGATGGGCCGCCCGGTCCGCTACGGCGGCGAGTTCAAGGGCTTCAACGAGCGCTCCAACTACGTCGCCGAGATCGCCGGCTCCTCGCTGGCGCCGATCGTCATCGAGAACAGCGAGCGTTTCGAGCGCCGCATCGAGCGCGAGCCGCATGGCGTCGTCTTCGTCATCGCGCCGTGGAACTATCCCTATATGACCGCGATCAACACGGTCGCGCCGGCGCTGATGGCCGGCAATGTCGTCATCATCAAGCACGCCGCCCAGACGCTGCTCGTCGGCGAACGGCTGGTGCGCGCCTTCAACGAGGCGGGCGTGCCGGAGGATGTCTTCCAGAACGTCTTCCTCGACCATGACACGACCTCGGCGCTGATCGCCGGCAACGCGTTCGACTTCGTCAACTTCACCGGTTCGGTCGAGGGCGGCCGGTCGATCGAGCGCGCGGCGGCCGGCACCTTCACGCCGGTCGGCCTCGAGCTCGGCGGCAAGGATCCGGGCTACGTCATGGAAGACGCCGACCTCGACGCCGCCGTCGACACGCTGATGGACGGCGCGACCTACAATTCCGGCCAGTGCTGCTGCGGCATCGAGCGCATCTACGTCAACGAGAAGCTCTACGACGCCTTCGTCGAAAAGTCCGTCGCCTGGGTGTCCAACTACAAGCTCGGCAACCCGCTCGATCCGGAAACGACGCTCGGGCCGATGGCGCACAAGCGTTTCGCCGCGACCGTGCGCTCGCAGATCGCCGATGCGGTCGCGAAGGGCGCGAAGGCTCTGGTCGATCCAAAACTCTTCCCGGCCGATGACGGCGGTGCGTATGTCGCCCCGCAGATCCTCGTCGATGTCGACCATTCGATGGAATTCATGACGGAAGAGACGTTCGGCCCGGCCGTCGGCATCATGAAGGTCAAGAGCGATGAAGAAGCGCTCGCCCTGATGAACGACTGCAAGTACGGCCTCACCGTCTCGCTCTGGACGAAGGACGCCGATCGCGCCGCAAACATCGCCCGGGACCTTGAGACCGGCACCGTCTTCATGAACCGTGCCGACTATCTCGACCCGGCGCTCTGCTGGACCGGCGTCAAGGAAACGGGCCGCGGCGGCTCGCTCTCCGTCATCGGCTTCCACAACCTCACGAGACCGAAATCCTACCATTTCAGGAAAGCTTGAAGAGCATGACCATCACCGCCAACTGGAGCTACCCGACCGCGATCAAGTTCGGGGCCGGTCGCATCAAGGAACTCGCCGACCACTGCAAGGCCGTGGGCATGAAGAAGCCGCTGCTCGTCACCGACCGCGGCCTTTCGACCATGGCGATCACGAAGGAAGCGCTCGACATTCTCGACGCCGCCGGCCTCGGCCGGGCGATGTTCGCCGAGGTCGATCCGAACCCGACCGACAGGAACCTCGAAGCCGGCGTCAAGGCGTTCCGTGACGGCGGCCATGACGGGGTCGTCGCCTTCGGCGGCGGCTCCGGCCTCGACCTCGGCAAGGCCGTCGCCTTCATGTCCGGCCAGACGCGGCCGGTCTGGGATTTCGAGGATATCGGTGACTGGTGGACGCGCGCCAATTCCGACGGCATCGCGCCGATCGTCGCCGTGCCGACGACGGCCGGCACCGGCTCGGAAGTCGGCCGCGCCTCGGTCATCACCAATTCCGAAACGCACACCAAGAAGGTGATCTTCCATCCGAAGTTCCTGCCCTCGGTGACGATCTGCGATCCGGAGCTGACGGTGGGCATGCCGAAGGTCATCACCTCGGGCACCGGCATGGACGCCTTCGCCCATTGCCTCGAAGCCTATTCGTCGCCGTTCTACCACCCGATGAGCCAGGGCATCGCGCTGGAGGGCATGCGCCTCGTCAAGGAATTCCTGCCGCGCGCCTACAAGGACGGGACCGATATCGAGGCCCGTGCCAACATGATGTCGGCGGCCGCCATGGGCGCCGTCGCCTTCCAGAAGGGCCTCGGCGCGATCCATTCGCTGTCGCATCCGGTCGGCGCCATCTACAACACGCACCACGGCATGACCAATGCCGTTGTCATGCCGCCGGTCCTGACCTTCAACCGCCCGGCCATCGAGGCGAAGATCGCCAGCGCCGCCGCCTATCTCGGCATATCCGGCGGCTTCGACGGTTTCTTCGACTATGTGCTGCGCCTGCGCGAGGAGCTCGGCGTGCCGGACAAGCTGTCGGCGCTCGGCGTCGGCACGGACCGGATCGACGAGATGGCCGCCATGGCGATCGTCGATCCGACGGCCGGCGGCAACCCGGTGGAACTGACGCTGGACGCGGCCAAGCGCCTCTTCGTCGAGTGCATCTGAATTCTTGCCGTTAACAAATGACAGAGGCCCGGAAAACCATGGTTTTCCGGGCCTTTTGCTTGAGAAGGCGAAAGTCCGGCGCCGTTCTCGTTAATCTTCGCCATGCGCATGTTTCCATTTCGTTAACCATGTTTTGAAAGGTTTGAGCAAGCGGGCGCCATTCTCACCGGGCCGCCTGACGAGAGCGATGAGAAAGCTCGCAGCATTCATGAGGAAAGACATGCCAGTCATCACATTTGCCAATGCCAAGGGTGGCGCGGGCAAGACCACTGCGGCGCTGATCCTTGCCACCGAGCTTGCAAGCCGGGGCCACCGCATCACCATCCTCGATGCGGACCCGCAGCGCTGGATCAGCCACTGGCACGAGGTTTCCGGCCGCCAGCGCAACATCGCCGTCATCTCGGAAGTCACCATGGCTTCCATCCAGTGCCATATCCGCGAGAACCGCGATACGACCGACTATTTCATCATCGACCTCGCCGGCGCGCGAGACGCGCTGGTCGCCACCGCCATCGGCCTGTCCGACCATGTGATGATCCCGGTGCAGGGCTGTGCCATGGATGCGCGCGGGGCGGCGCATATCCTCGAACTCCTGAAGCAGTTCGACGAGAAGGCGGGCATCCGCATCAACCATTCGGTCGTGCTCACCCGCATGAATTCGCTGGTGACGACCCGCGCGATGAGCGCCATCAAGGCGCTGCTCGCCGCCCGCGGCGTTGCCGTGCTCGACACGCCAATCGGCGAGCGCACCGCCTTCCGCGACATCTTCGATTGCGGCGGCACGCTCTATACGATGGATGCGGCCAAGGTGAGCAATCTCGACAAGGCCTGCGAGAATGCGCGCCTTTTTGCCGACGAAGTGCTGCGCCTCCTGCCGGTGCGCAAGCGCATCGCCACCGAACGCGGCTTCTTCCGCACGCTGCAGCGGGCGGCCTGAGCCTTCCGGATTGACGATTGACAAGAACGGCTGCGACAAAGGGCGCAGCCGTTTTTCGCGCCGCAACGCCATGCCGGTAATGAACAATTTACCACGCTTAACCTAATGATATCGCGTCAGAAAGCGACCTCGCCGGCGATGCGCCGCCGCGGGGACCCATGAAGGGTTACGGGCAAGACGCGGTGCCGCCCGGCGCCGTTGCCCCGATTTTCCGCTGCTTTCCCCGTTTTCTCGAGTTGCCAGGATACCCCCGGAATGAAGCCAGTCCCGCAGACCGCCAGCCAGAACCACGACATCGCGCGCCGTCTGGACTATCTCGGCCTCGACGAGGCAGCGCTGAAGCGGCTCCGTACGCTGAAACCCTTCATCGAGAAGGAGCTCGGCCCGGCGCTGGACAAGTTCTATGCGATCGTGCGCAAGAGCCCGGAGGTGAACCACCTCTTCTCCAACGATGCCCATATGAACCGGGCGAAGAATGCCCAGCTCGGGCACTGGGCGAACATCGCGGCCGGCGATTTCACCGGCGACTACGCGTCCAAGGTGCAGACGATCGGCCATGTGCATGCGCGCATCGGCCTGGAGCCGCGCTGGTATATCGGCGGCTATGCGCTGATCGTCGAGCATCTCCTGACGGAGGCGGTGAAATCGCTCTGGCCGAAGCAGGGGTTCTTTGTCCGCCAGGAAATCGGGCCGGAGGAGTTTGCGGCGCGCTTCTCCAGCCTGCTCAAGGCCATGTTCCTCGACATGGACCTCTCCATCTCCGTCTACAACGACATGTCGGATCTCGCCAAGCAGCAGGCGGTGCAGGCGCAGGTCGTCGCCGAGGAGCGCAAGATCGTCAGCGACAGTTTCGGCGCCGCGCTGAAGCGCATTTCCGACGGCGACCTCACCGCGCGCATCACCGGCCCGCTGCCGGAAGCCTACGAGGCGCTGCGCGAGGATTTCAACCACGCCATTTCCACGCTCTCGCAGGCGATCGGCAATATCGGCGCCGGCGCGGGCTCCATCCATCTCAGCGCGCAGGAGATCGCGGCGGCCTCCGACGACCTTGCCAAGCGCACGGAGCGGCAGGCCGCGAACCTGGAGGAGACGGCGGCCGCCGTCGAGCAGGTGACCACCACCGTGCGCCAGACCGCCCAGAACGCCGACGAGGCGAACGCCCTCGTCATGGCGGCGCGTGACAATGCGCAGCGCGGCGGCGAGATCGTGGAGCACGCGATCGTCGCCATGGGCGAGATCCAGGCCTCCTCCTCGGCCATCGCCAACATCATCGAGGTGATCGACGAGATCGCCTTCCAGACCAATCTGCTGGCGCTCAACGCCGGCATCGAGGCGGCGCGGGCCGGCGAGGCGGGGCGCGGCTTTGCCGTCGTCGCCTCGGAAGTGCGGGCGCTCGCCCAGCGCTGCGCCGATGCGGCGAAGGACATCCAGAACCTCATCGCCAGGTCGCATGGCCAGGTCGAGGACGGCGTGCGCTCGGTGGGCGAGGTCGCCCAGTCGCTGCGCCAGATCGTCACCCAGGTCGTGGAGGTCAGCGCCGTCTTCAACACCATCCGTGCCAGCACGGCGGAACAGGCGACGGGCCTGCAGGCGGTCAACCAGGCGGTCAATGCCATGGACCAGATCACCCAGCAGAACGCCGCCATGGTCGAGCAGGCCAATGCCGCCAGCCAGGCGCTGACGCAGGAGGCCGCCTCCATCGCCGCCCAGCTCAGCGCCTTCCGCACCAGCGGCGAGGCCCGCCCGGCCCAGGGATCGGGGTATGTGCGGGCGGCTTGACCGCTGGCCTTCTCTGCCGTCGGGCCGCCCCTCATCCGCCTGCCGGCCCCTTCTCCCCGCAAGCGGGGAGAAGGGGATGGAGCAACGGTTCATTCATATCCGATTACTGGCAAGCGGGAGAGGCTTACCTGCAAGCGGTCATTGAGCGAGGAAGCCGGCGCGGCATATCCCTTCTCCCCGCTTGCGGGGAGAAGGTGGCGGCAGCCGGATGAGGGGCTACCCCCGATCGTCAGTCGACGAATTCGACCGTCACGCCGGCGCTGGTCATCTTGGCGAGCTCCGTCGCGTCCCAGTTGGTCAGGCGAATGCAGCCGTGGCTCTGGGTCTTGCCGATCTTCGAGGGTTCCGGCGTGCCGTGGATGCCGTAGGTCGGCTTCGACAGCGCGATCCAGACCGTGCCGACCGGGCCGTTCGGGCCGGGCTGCAGGGTCAGCACCTTGTTGTTGTTGCCCTGCTGGAAGTTGATCTTCGGATTATAAGTGTAGCCCGGATTGAGCGCGATGCGCTCGACCGTCACCGTGCCGGACGGCGAGGGCGTGTCGGCCGAACCGATGCTGGCCGGATAGGCGGCGATCAGCGTGCCGTTCTCGTCATAGGCGAGCACCTGCTTGCGGCCCTTGTCGGCGAGGATCTTGGCGACCTTGCCGGTCTTCCTCTCGCCCGTGTCGACGACCTTGATGATCGTGCCGGGAATGGTGAAGTCGACGCCCGGATTGATCTCCTTCAGATAGGCCTCGTCCATGTGGAACTTCTCGGCCAGCATCTCGGTGGTCGAGGTGAAGGAGAGATGCGGCAGCGCCGCCTTCTGGGCATAGTCGTCGGGGATGGCGGCGACATAGGGACCTGCCGCGTCGGCGGCGGTGATCTCGTAGGTGGTGAAGGCAAGGCCGCCGGACAGGCGCAGCCGCTCCAGGATGTCGTCGGCATTGTTCGGGTCGAGCGTCTCGCCCGTCGCCTGCTGCCAGGCCTCGATCGCCTTGGTGACGTTCGAGCCCTTCTTGCCGTCGATCACGCCCGGCGAAAAGCCCTCGCGGTCGAGGAAGACCTGAAGCGCGGTGATCTCGGCGGACGACACCTTGCCGATCGCGATCGCCGGGTGGAATTTCGGGCCGGGCACGAACTCCGCATCGGGATCGGTGCCGGTTTCCGGCAGGGCCGCACTGTCGTCGGAGAAATCGGGCAGGGCCTGCGAGCCGCCGAAATCGGCATCCGGCAGGGGCTGGCGCTCGATGCTGCCCGGCAGGCCTTCGCGCATTTCCGGTACGGAACTCGTCGTCAGTTCATCGCCATAGTCGGCCTCGGGCGCCGGCGGGAAATAGTCGGGGTTCGCTTCCGGATAGCCGCGCATCTCGCGGTAGCGGTCACGGCGCGGGCGATAATCGTCGCCGCGGGCGAAGTAGCGGTCGGCCTGCATGGCGGTGGCGACGATGTTGCCCCAGCCGTCGACATAGACGGTGCGGCCGCGGTTGTCGCGCATCGCGCGCACGCTGCCGTCGTCCGGAACATAGTCGAGGATATCGCCTTCCGGCGAGACCAGGACCGTGTCGCGCGCGGAGAAACGCTGCTGGGCATGTGCCGGCAGGGCGGCGATTCCCAGGACGGAAGCCGCTGCAAGGAGCGAAAGGCTTGTTTTAAAAATAGAATTCACGGCTCTTGACCTGCCTGCTTGCACATATCGCGCGGACGGAACACTTCAATTCAGACCTTAATATGAAAAAACTGAATCGATGGTGAACGTAAGGTCAACGCGTATTGCAAAAACTTGTGACCGGCCGTGATGGTTCCCTTGGAACGATGAGAGACGAGCCTTGCCAGGCGTAATGTTCCGCCGCCCTGCCGTGGAGCGTTTCCCGTTTTCCGCCGGTTTGCAAAAAACACGCTATCCTTTTGTTTTTCTGCGGTTCCGGACGCAAAACCGCGTCGCACTTCTGCGGGAATTGCTCTAGCATGCCGCCGTTCGATTGCCCCTTGCCGGAGTCCCGGATGACCTTTGCCCTTACCGCCCAAACGCCCGACCAGCCCTTCCGCCTCGACCTGACGCCGCAATCGGTGCTCGATGTCGCCGGCGCCGTCTTCCATGGCGTCGATCTCGCGCCGGGGGCGGCCGTGCCGTCGGACGGCGATCCGCGCATCGACAAGGCGCTGCCCGGCTTCCTGTTCACCTGCGGTCCGGATCACATCCGCCATCCGGTGCCGGTCGAGGGCGCGGCCGACGGGCGGCTCTATCCGCTGCACGGCTCGTTCTCCTCCTCGCCGGCACGGGACGTGCTGATCGAGGAGGACGAGGGGGAGGTGGTCTGCGAGGGGCGCGTCGCCGTTTCGCTCGCCCATGGCGGCAAGGCCGATCTCGCGCGCCGCTGGCGGGCCGACCGGCGCACCGGCCACATCACGCTCGACGACCGCGTCACCAATACGGGCGACACGTCCTGGCCGCCCTTCGGCATGTATCACATCAATTTCGGCACCGGCCTCTTCGATGCGGATACGCGGCTGACCGGGGCGATGCTGCCCGGCGGCAGCCTGCCGTGGCGCTTCGGCGAGGGCGACCGCGAGATCTTCTGCGTGCCGGCGGCCGAAACGGCGACGCACGGCTGGGCAGAGATCGCCATCGGCCCGATCGCGGCGCTTGGCGGTCGCAGCGTCCATATCCGCTTCCGCACGGATACGCTGCCGCATCTCCAGGTCTGGCGGAACCTGTCGCCGGGCTCGGCGGTGCTCGGCATCGAGCCCGTCTCGCACCGACTCGTGCCGCGCGCCGAGCTGATCGCCGCCGGCGAGGCCGCCGATTTCGCGCCCGGCGAAAGCGTCGGCTACGGCCTTGCCTTCGAGGTCCGCTAGGATATTTGTGCGCTTTTCGAGCGGAGAGGGGCGTTCGCGCGTTCCGGGGGCGGCACGCTTCGCGCCTTTTCGGGAATTGCTATAGATTTTGCGTGATTGACGCTCCCGCGGCGCGGGCTTAAACGGTGAGCACCCCTGTTTTCTAGAAGGAACCGCCCATGGATATCCGCGAGATCAACGACGAATATTCCGTCTCCGGCCAGATCGCCGTCGAGGATCTCGACGCCATCGCCGCCCTGGGGTTCAAATCCATCGTCTGCCACCGCCCGGACCACGAGCAGCCCGACCAGCCGGAATTCTCCGTCATCGCGGCGCGCGCGAAGGAACTCGGCATCGAGGTCGCCCATGTGCCGGTCGGCCCGATGGGCGTGACGGCCGAGGCCGTGCACGGCATGGTCGACGCGCTCGACGAACTGCCGCGTCCGATGCTCGGCTATTGCCGCTCCGGCATGCGCTCGACGAAGATCTACGAGCAGACGCAGCATATCCGCGGCTGAGGGCCTGGCCCCTCATCCGCCTGCCGGCACCTTCTCCCCGCAAGCGGGACGAAGGGGAATGCCGCAACGGTTTCCCAAAGCATCGACGATATTTTGGAAGGCGAGGCATCGCCCCATCCGCCTTCTCCCCGCTTGCGGGGAGAAGGTCGCGGCAGCGGGATGAGGGGCTTTCACGCCCTTAAAAACATCACGTCCCGCTGCGGATATCCGAGAGCGTGCGCGTCGGCGTGATCGCTTCCGGGTCGAGCTTCACCTCGATGATCGCCGGCTTGCCGCTCGAGCGGGCGCGCAGGAAGGCGGGCGCGAAGTCCTCCGTCTCCTCCACCGTCTCGCCATGGCCGCCATAGGCGCGGGCGAGCGCGGCGAAATCCGGGTTGGTGAGGTCCGTGGCGCTGACGCGGCCGGGATATTCCCGCTCCTGGTGCATGCGGATCGTGCCGTAGATGCCATTGTTGACGACGACGGTGATGATCGGAAGATTGTAGCGCACGGCGGTGGCGAATTCCTGGCCGTGCATCATGAAGCAGCCGTCGCCGGCAAAGCAGATGACCTCACGCTCCGGGAAGAGCTGCTTGGCGGCAACCGCGGCCGGCAGGCCATAGCCCATCGAGCCGGAGGTGGGGGCGGCCTGCGTGGCGAAGCGGCGGAAGCGGTGGAAGCGATGCACCCAGGTGGCATAGTTGCCGGCGCCGTTGGTGAAGATCGTGTCCTCCGGCGTGTTTTCCTCCAGCCAAGCCATGATCGGGCCCATCTGCACGCCGCCCGGGCCGGTTTCCGGCGGGGTCGACCATTTCAGGTAGGATTCGTGCATGGCGGCGGTGCGCGCGGCCCAGTGCGGGGCGGCCTTCGGCGCGAGGCCGTCGAGCGCGGCGACGAAATCCTCCGGCGCGGCGCAGATCGCAAGGTCAGGCCGGTAGACGCGGCCGAGCTCGGACGGATCCGGATAGACATGCACCAGCGTCTGCTGCGGGTAGGGCACCTTGAGCAGGCTGTAGGTCGAGGACGGCATTTCCGAATAGCGCCCGCCGAGCAGGATGACGAGGTCCGCCTCGCGGATCTCCCTGCCGAGCGCCGGGTTGACGCCGATGCCGCTGTCGCCGGCATAGTTCGGGTGCCGGTGATCGAACAGCATCTGGCGGCGGAAGGAACAGGCGACCGGCAGCGACCAGCGCTCCGCGAAGGCCGTGAAGCCGGCGACGCTCTCCTCCGACCAGCGCGTGCCGCCGAGGATGACGAGCGGGCGCTCGGCGGCTTCAAGACGGCCTGCCAGTTCCTCCACCTGCCTGCGGCCGGGATGGGCCTCGACCGGCGCATAGGCCTTCGCCTCGACCGTCTCGACCGTGTCCGTCAGCATGTCCTCGGGCAGCGCCAGCACCACCGGGCCCGGACGGCCGGAGGTGGCGACGGCAAAGGCGCGGGTGACGAATTCGGGAATGCGGCGGGCGTCGTCGATTTCCGCCACCCATTTGGCGACCTCGGTGAAGGCGCGGCGGTATTCCACCTCCTGGAAGGCCTCGCGCTCGCGCGCATCGCGCTGCACCTGGCCGATGAAGAGGATCATCGGGATTGAATCCTGCCGCGCGATGTGCAGGCCCGCCGAGGCATTGGTGGCGCCGGGCCCGCGCGTGACCATGCAGATGCCGGGCTCGCCCGTCAGCCGGCCCCAGCAATCCGCCATCATCGCCGCGCCGCCTTCCTGGCGGCAGACGAGCACGTCGATATCGGTGTCGTGCAGCGCATCGAGCACGGCGAGGTAGCTTTCGCCCGGCACGCAGGCGACGCGCCTGACGCCATTGGTAACGAGAGCATCGACGATCAACTGGCCACCGGTCTTCATGCGCTTTTCTTTCCTGCTTCGAGGATATCGAGTTCCGCCATCACGGCGTCGGTATGTTCGCCAAGCCGCGGGCTCGGCCGGTCATAGACAAGGGGCGTGCCCGAATAGACGATCGGCGTGCGCACGCCGGGAATGCGGTTGCCGTCGGCATCCGGCAGGTCGATGCGCAGGCCCCGCGCCTTCACCTGCGGATCCGCGAAGGTCTCGGCGATGGAATTGATCGGCCCGGCCGGCACGCCCTCGCGCTCGCAGGCGGCGAGAAGCTCGGCTTTGCTGACACCGGCCGTCGCCCCGGTGACGAGGCGGCGCACCTCGCCGCGATGGGCGACGCGCGCCCGGTTGGTGGCAAAGCGCTCGTCGTCGGCGCCGCCCTCGAGCTTCAGGATGCCGCAGAGCTTGCGGAACTGCCCGTCATTGCCGACGGCGAGGATGATGTGCCCGTCGGACGTCGGCACCACCTCGTAGGGCGAGATGTTCGGATGCGCGTTGCCGAGCCGCGTCGGCGCATTGCCGGAGGCAAGGAAGTTCATGTTCTGGTTCGCCATGACGGCCGACTGCACGTCGAGCAGCGCCATGTCGACATGCTGGCCCCGGCCGGTCTTCATGACATGGATGAGCGCGCCCTGGATGGCGGCGACGGCATAGATGCCGGTGAAGATATCGGCGATGGCGACGCCCGCCTTCATCGGCTCGCCGTCCGGCGCGCCGGTCACCGACATGAAGCCGGACATGCCCTGCACGATGTAGTCGTAGCCGGCGCGGGCGGCATAGGGGCCGTCCTGGCCGAAGCCGGTGATCGAGCAGTAGACGAGTTTCGGGTGCGCCTTGGCGAGGCTCTGGTAATCGAGCCCGTACTTGACGAGGCCGCCGACCTTGAAGTTCTCGATGACCACGTCGGCCGTCGCGATGAGGCGGTGGACGACGGCGCGGCCTTCCTCGGTCTTGAGGTCGACGGTAATCGAGCGCTTGCCGCGGTTGGTGGAGTGGTAATAGGCGGCCGAGAGGTTCTCGCCGTCCTTGCCGGTCACGAAGGGCGGGCCCCAGGCACGCGTGTCGTCGCCGCCGTCGGGGTTCTCGATCTTGATGACGTCGGCGCCCATGTCGGCCAGCATCTGCCCGGCCCAGGGCCCGGCGAGGACCCGCGCCAGCTCGATGACCCTTATGCCGGATAGCGGCAGGTTCGACTTCTCCATCGTGCACTCCCTTCCCGGCGGTGCCGGAACGCGGCCGGACGCCGGGCCTTTCGCCCGTTTCCCTTTGGATAACAAAAAGCTGCCGGGCACGATAGCCGGCGCCCGCGGGGAGATCATGACGGCTCAGACTGACATGATGCCTGCCGCGCCGTTTTGCGCGGCCGGGCGACGTCAGATCGGCGTGGAGACGGGCGGTATCGTCGCCGTCTTGTTGAGCTTGCGTTCGCGCCAGATGACATAGAGGCCGGAGGCGATGATGATGGCGATGCCGAGCCATTTCACGGCATCCGGCAGATGGCCGAACACGAACCAGCCGAGGATCGTCGCCGAGACGATCTCCAGATATTGCAGCGGGGCGAGCGTGGAGGCGGGCGCCGAGCGATAGGCATAGACGCCGAGCACGCCGGCAATGGTGGCGGCGACGGCGGCGCCGGCGATGTAGAGCGTGTTCGCCATGTCCGGCACGACGGGCGTCAGCATGGCGATGCCGAGCCTGCCGCCGGCAAGAAGCAGCAGGCCGGAGAACAGCGCGCCCCAGAGGCCGGCATAGAACTGCATGGACCAGGGATCCTCCTTCTGGGCGACGAGCCGGGTGAGGAGGAAGAACAGCGCGAGCGAGAAGGCCGCCACGACCGGCAGCAGCGCGATCGGGCCGACCTCCTGCAGGCTCGGCTGGATGACCAGCAGCGAGCCGAGGAAACCGACGCCGCAGGCCGTGTAGCGCCGCCAGCCGATGGTCTCCTTCAGGAAGATCGAGCCGAGGATGGTCAGGATGATCGGCTCGACGAAGAAGATGGCGATGGCATCGGCCACTTCCATGACGGCGAGCGGCGTGACGAAGGTGATCATGGTGATGGCCATCAGCAGGCCGCGGGCGGCATGCAGGCCCATCTTCCGGAAGGTCACGTCCAAAAGCGTGCCGCGCAGGAGACAGATCGGCCCCAGCACGGTCATCTGGAAGAGCAGGCGCACGAAGGTGATCTCGGTCGCGGGGACCGACGTGACCGCGAGCTTGGCGAAGATATCGATGATCGGCGAGATGAGCACCGAGAGCACCATGAGCAGGAGCCCGAGGCCGACCTCGTTGCGCAGCGGGGCGATGGTGGCGGATGTGGTCATGCGTGTTCCGGGGCGCGGGTCCATGCGTCGGCCACCCGCCGGCACCAGCCGGCAAAGGCGTCGACGGCGGGATCGCGGAGCGGCCGGCTCTCCTTGAGCGTTTCGTGACGCATGCCGCGATAGACGGTTGTCGTGACGTCCTCAAGCCGCGATTTTTTCAGTCGCCCGGCAAAGGCGTGCACGGCGCGGCCGAAATCCGTCGCCGGGTCCTCCGCGCCGCCGACGAGATGGATCGGCAGCCGCCTCGGCAGGCGCGCAAGCCCTTGTGCCGAGGCATTGGCGAAGGTGACGGCGAAGATGTCGATCCACATGGCGACATTGACGTCGAAGCCGCAGTGGGGATCGGCGATATAGGCGTCCACCTCGGCCGGGTCGTGCGACAGCCAGTCGAAATCCGTGCGGCGGTTCGCGATGGAGCGGCCCCAGGCCCCGAAGGTCAGGCGCGGCAGCACGCTGCTCGGCACGTCCGATCCCTTCAGCATGCGTTCTGCCGCCAGCACGGCCTGCGCCACGCGCCCGGCAAGCCCGGGTTCGAGATTGGAATTCCACACGGCGAGCGCGTCGATATCGCCGGGGTGTGCCTCGGCGAAGGCGAGCGCCATGAGCCCGCCCATCGAGTGGCCGAAGAGCACGACCGGAAGGCCGGGATGCCGTGCCGCCGCATGGTCGCGCACGGCGCGCATGTCCGCGATCACCCGGGCGATGCCGCCCTTCGGCGCGAACTGGCCGCGCGGGGCATCCGGCGCGCTGGTGAAGCCGTGGCCGCGATGGTCGTGGGCATAGACATGGAACCCCTCCGCCGCCAGGCGCGCGGCGAACGCCGCATATCGCGCGCTGTGCTCGGCAAGGCCGTGGCTGATCAGCAGGATGCCGCGGGGAATGCCCCGGGCAGCCTCGTGCCGCAGCGCAAGGCTCGCCCCGCTCGGGCTTTGCAGCGTCGAAACCTGCGAAAACACCGGTCCATCCTCCCGTTTCGGCCCTCCCGTTCTGGCAAGGTCAACGCGATTTGCCGTTGAAAGACAATGGGATGCGGCGTGTAT
The DNA here is from genome assembly GCF_945994535.1 of Shinella sp. WSC3-e. NCBI lineage: Bacteria > Pseudomonadati > Pseudomonadota > Alphaproteobacteria > Hyphomicrobiales > Rhizobiaceae > Shinella > Shinella sp. WSC3-e. The sequence goes on along the minus strand of NZ_OZ000530.1, from coordinate 2,111,831 downwards.
TTTTCGATTTTCTCCCGCATGTCGCGTTTTTTCCGATTCATGGTTGCATTTTCCGGATCTTTGGTTGTAAATGATCTTGTTTTGTTCTCGTTGGGGGAGCCGGTCATGACGACCAATGCCGCACTGATTTTCAAAGCCGTCCTTTTCCTTGCCGTCCTGCCGTTGCTTCTCGCGTGTCTCGCGCTGGCTGCCGGTTTCCGTCCCGCCGCCGCGCAGACGGCGCCGGCAGGCGGCGGCGCGCGCGAGGTCCTATCCGTCAGCTGGCAGGCGGGCTACTGCGCCGCCCGGCCGAAAAGCCGCGGCTGCGCGGATTTCTCCGTGGACGCGCCGGCCGCAAGGCAGTTCTCGCTGCTCAGCCGCTTCCAGCTGCGCAAGAGCTATTGCGGCGTCGAGGCGGGCCTCAAGCAGCAGGCGCGCAAGGGCAAGTGGACGGAGCTGCCGGATCTCGTGCTCGCTTCCGGCACGAAGGCGCGCCTGATGGCCGCGATGCCCGCCGCGCGCCTCGGCCTCGACCGCCAGCAATGGCTGCGCAGCGGCAGCTGCGTCGCCGCCTCGCCGGAGGACTACTACAGCCGCTCGCTCGACCTGCTCGACGCGCTCAACGCCTCGCCGGTGCGCGCGCTCTTCACGCAGAAGGCGGGGGCGGCGATCACCCTTGCCGAAGTCCGCGCCGCCTTCGACGCGGCCTTCGGGGCGGGGGCCGGCGAGCGGGTGCGCCTCATCTGCCGCAAGACGGACGGCGGGCCCGTCGTGACCGGCCTCACCATCGGCCTTGCCGGCGACGCGCCGACGCTCGCGGACCGCATCGCCGCCGCCTCGCCGACGAAGTCCCGCTGCACCGAGGGGACGACGGGCGCGGGGCAGGCGGGGTAGGAGTGGCGGACGGGCGGGCTGCTGCGCCGATCTGGACTGCGGTGCTGCCGCGGAGGGTGTCACGGCGATGCGGGGCGGTGTTTCCGCCCCGGGGCGCGATGCGGCTTTCTCAGATTGCCGCGGGCGGAGAATTCGCCTACATAGCGGGCAAATTTGTCCGATCCGGAGCGCGTTTTCATGGCACGTCAGTTCATCTACCACATGTCGGGGCTCAACAAGGCCTATGGCAACAAGAAGATCCTCGAGAACATCCATCTGTCGTTCTATCCGGACGCAAAGATCGGCATCCTCGGCCCGAACGGCGCCGGCAAGTCGACCGTGCTGCGCATCATGGCCGGCCTCGACAAGGAGTTCACCGGCGAGGCCTGGCTTGCCGACGGCGCGACCCTCGGCTACCTGCCGCAGGAGCCGCAGCTCGATGCGTCCAAGACCGTGCTCGAGAACGTCATGGAGGGCGTCGCCCCCAAGAAGGCGATCCTCGACCGCTACAACGAACTGATGATGAACTATTCCGACGAGACGGCGGAAGAGGGCGCGAAGCTCCAGGACATCATCGACAGCCAGAACCTCTGGGACCTCGAAAGCCAGGTCGAGATGGCGATGGACGCGCTGCGCTGCCCGCCGGGCGACGCCTCGGTCGACAATCTCTCGGGCGGTGAAAAGCGCCGCGTCGCGCTCTGCAAGCTGCTGCTCGCCCAGCCGGACCTGCTGCTGCTCGACGAACCGACCAACCACCTCGACGCCGAGACGATCGCTTGGCTCGAAAAGCACCTGCGCGAATATCCGGGCTCCGTGCTGATGATCACGCACGATCGCTACTTCCTCGACAATGTCACCGGCTGGATCCTCGAGCTCGACCGCGGCCGCGGCATCCCCTACGAGGGCAACTATTCCGCCTACCTGCAGGCCAAGGCCAAGCGCATGCAGCAGGAAGGCCGCGAAGAGGCGACCCGCCAGAAGGCGCTCGCCCGCGAGCAGGAATGGATCGCCTCCTCGCCGAAGGCCCGCCAGGCCAAGTCCAAGGCCCGTATCCGCGCCTATGACGAACTGGTGCAGGCCGCGGCCGAGCGCCGCCCCGGCGACGCGCAGATCGTCATCCCGGTCGGCGAACGCCTCGGCAACGTGGTCATCGAGGCGGAGAACCTCACCAAGTCCTACGGCGACCGCGTGCTGATCGAGAACCTGACGTTCAAGCTGCCGCCCGGCGGCATCGTCGGCGTCATCGGCCCGAACGGCGCCGGCAAGACGACGCTCTTCCGCATGATCACCGGCCAGGAGCAGCCGGATTCGGGCTCGATCACCGTCGGCGAGACGGTCGATCTCGGTTATGTCGACCAGAGCCGCGATGCGCTCGCCGGCGACAAGACCGTCTGGGAGGAGATCTCCGGCGGCAACGACATCATCAAGCTCGGCAAGCACGAGATGAACAGCCGCGCCTATTGCGGCGCCTTCAACTTCAAGGGCGGCGACCAGCAGCAGAAGGTCGGCACGCTCTCGGGCGGCCAGCGCAACCGCGTGCACCTCGCCAAGATGCTGAAGGCCGGCGGCAATGTCATCCTGCTCGACGAACCGACCAACGACCTCGACACCGAAACGCTGGGGGCGCTGGAAGACGCGCTGGAAAACTTCGCCGGCTGCGCCGTCATCATCTCGCACGACCGCATGTTCCTTGACCGCCTGGCGACCCACATCCTCGCCTTCGAGGGCGACAGCCACGTCGAATGGTTCGAGGGCAACTTCGAGGACTACGAGAAGGACAAGATCCGCCGCCTCGGCGCGGATGCCGTCAACCCGAAGCGGGTGACCTACAAGCGCCTGACGCGCTGATCGGCGCTGCGTCCCGCCCTTTGAGAAACCCCGGTTCGCCGGGGTTTTTCTTTGGGCGTATCGGTGGGAAGATCGGCGACACGGATTTGCCCTTGCGCGACACGGGTTAATCACATAAACATATCTTTATGTCTTGATTGGATAAGCCATGGGCGACACGCAGAAACTCGGACTGGACGACATCGTGGAGATCCTGAAGGCGGCGGGCGAGCCGACGCGCCTTCGCCTTCTCGCGCTGCTTTCGCATGGTGACCTGACCGTGACCGACCTGACCGATATCCTCGGCCAGTCCCAGCCGCGCATCTCGCGCCACCTGAAGCTGCTCGCCGAGGCCGCGCTGGTCGATCGCTACCAGGAGGGCGCCTGGGCCTTCTTCCGGCTGAGCCAGGGCGGATCGGCCGTGGCGCTCGTCCGCCAGCTCCTCGAGGCCGCCGACCCGGCGGATGCGGTTTTCGCGCGTGATGACGAGCGGCTGCGGGTGCTGAAGAAGATCCGCGCCGACAAGGCGCAGGCCTATTTCAGCCGCAACGCCGCGGAATGGGACGCGGTGCGCCGGCTGCATGTCAGCGAGGCGGAGGTGGAGGCGAAGCTCGCCGCGATGATCGGCGCGGAGCCGGTGGACGCCTTCCTCGACCTCGGCACGGGCACGGGGCGCATCCTGCAGCTGTTCGAAGGGCTCTACAGGCGCGGCGTCGGCGTCGATGCCAGCCGCGACATGCTGGCGGTCGCGCGCGCCAATCTCGACCGGGCCGGCGTCACCAAGGCGTCGATCCGCCACGGCGATATCTTCAACCTGCCGCTGGAGCGTGACGAGTTCGACGTCGTGACGATCCATCAGGTGCTGCACTTCCTGGACGAGCCGGAGGCCGCGGTGGCGGAGGCCGCGCGCATGCTCGCCCCCGGCGGGCGCCTTGCCATCATCGACCTTGCCCCGCACGCGCTCGAACATCTGCGCGACGAGCATGCCCATATCCGCCTCGGCTTCTCGCACCAGACGCTCGCCGAATGGCTGGAGAAGGCAGGGCTTGCCGTCGAGGAGATCGTCGACCTCAAGCCCGCGCATTCGGCCGCCGATGCGCTGACCGTCACCATCTGGCTTGCCCGCGACCAGCGCGAACGGGCGGCCGACACCATTGCCATCCGCAGGAGGAGTTGACATGAAACCGGCGACCGCCAGCCCAGCCCGCAAGGACATCCGCCTGTCTTTCGAATTCTTCCCGCCGAAATCGGCGGAGGCCGAAGGACAGCTGTGGGAGACGGCCGCCGCGCTTTCGGCCTATGAGCCGGGTTTCATGTCGGTGACCTACGGCGCCGGCGGCTCCACCAAGGCCCCGACGCTCGCCACCGTCCGCCATCTCCTCTCGATGGGCCTGCCGGCGGCCTCGCACCTGACCTGCGTGGGCGCGACGAAGGAGGAGGTGCACGCCGTCGTCGCCGAGTTCCAGGCGGTCGGCGTCAGGCATTTCGTGGCGCTGCGCGGCGACCCGCCGGGCGGCGTCGGCACGCCCTACCAGCCGCATCCCGGCGGCTATGCCAATGCGGCGGAGCTGACCGCCGGCCTGCGCGGCCTCGCCGATTTCGAGATCTCCGTGTCGGCCTATCCGGAAAAGCATCCGCAGAGCCCGGATGTTGCCGCCGACATCGACATGCTCAAGCGCAAGGTGGATGCTGGCGCGACGCGCGCGCTCACCCAGTTCTTCTTCGAGAACGACGATTTCGAGCGCTACCTGGAGCGCGTGCGCAAGGCCGGCATCGCGATCCCGGTCGTGCCGGGCATCCTGCCGGTGCACAACCTCGCCCAGGTGCAGAAATTCGCCGGCCTCTGCGGGGCATCCGTGCCGGGCTGGCTGGCCGACCGGCTGGCGCCCATCGACGACCGGCCGCAGGAGCGCGCGGCCGTGGCGATCGACCTCGCCGCCCGCCAGGTGGAGAACCTCATCGCCCGGGGTGTCGGCGAATTCCATTTCTATACGATGAACCGCGCCACGCTCGTCTCGGCGGTCTGCGACCGCGCCGGCTTTGCCCGGAACGCGCGCCATGCGGCCGGGGCGGCGGCCTGACCGCCGGTCCCGCCCGACAGAACCGATCGCCGAAATGAAAATGCATGGCGCCGTCTCCGGGCCATGCATCCTTCTTGAATTCGTTTCGGCAGGGTCTTTTTGGTTTTTTCGTCCCTGGCCTCCCGGACTGCGCTTTGATCGCCTCAGATGAAGATCATCGTTGCGATGAAGAGGAACGCTGCACTGATCATCAGAACATTCAAGGAATGTGTGAGTCCCATGGCTACCTCCTTGCGTTTGCGGATCGATATTACGACCTAAAAAAGCGTATTGGAAAGGCGTTTTGTTGCTGCGTTGCAACATCCGGCATTCGCCGGGCCCTTATTCACAATGCTAACCTGCTGAATTTTCTCCTCTATCGTGGCCGCCACAAAAAATTCACAATCCCTACCAGATGACGAATGCCGACATTGTGCATTTACCAATGTGGCGCAAGTCGGGCGGCCATTCCGGCGGATTGCCATGAAACGGCCGGGAATGCGCTTTGTTCCCGCATTTTTCAGGCGGTGCGGAAACGGGCGAAAAGGCGCCCGTCGAGCACCACGAGGCCGAGGAGCACCAGGGCCATGCCGAGCATGCCGAGCGGCGTCAGGGTTTCGCCGAGGAAGAGCATGCCGGCGAGGATAGCGCTCGGCGGCACGAGCAGCGTGACGAGCGAGGTATTGGTCGCGCCGGCGGCCGCCATGATTCGGAAGAACAGGATGTAGCCGTAGGCCGTCGAGACCAGCGCCAGCGCCAGGACGGCGAGGATGGCCGGCAGCGGGGGCAGGGGGATCTGCCAGGGCGTATCGAGGGCGAAGGAAACGGGCAGCATCAGCAGCGTCGAAGCGGTGAGCTGGCCGGCGGCGGTGACAGGCGCCGCGACGTCGCGGAAGCGTTTGCCGTAGGTTGCCGCAAGGCCATAGGAGGCGGCGGCAAGCACGGGCAGGACGACGGACCAGAGCGGCGGGCCGCTGTCGCCGGTGAAGGGCGCGAGCGCGCGCGGGCCGATCAGCACCGCCGTGCCGACGAGGCCGATCAGGCAGCCGGCGATCTTTTGCGAGGAGAGCTTTTCGTCCAGCGTGAACCGGTTGGCGATGAGCACGGTGAAGATCGGCGTCGTCGCGTTGAGGATGGAGGCAAGGCCGGCGCCGATCTGCGTCTGGCCGAGGAAGATCAGCATGTGCGGCACGGCATTGTTGATGAGGCCGAGCAGCAGGAACGCGCGCCAGCGGGCGCGCAGCGTCGCGTAGATATCGAACCGGCCGGCAACATAGACATGCAGCGCAAGCGCGGCGATGCCGACGCGCAGGAGCACGAGGGTGGCCGGAGGAACATGGGCGACGGCGACGCGGGCAAAGAAGAAGGAGCCGCCCCAGATCATGCCGAGCAGGGCAAGCAGGCCCCAGGTACGTGCGCTCATGCGCATTGCTGATACCGATACCGGCTGTTCCATTGTTCTCTCCCTGGCACGCTGCCGTCTGCCGGCCTGGCGCACGGGCAGAAAGACAGAGCGGCAGCCCGGCCGAAACCGGGCTGCCGCTCTGGGTCTCTTCATGCCTATAGCACCGCGCTTGCGCGGCGCCACCCGATTTCCGTCACAGGGCGGACAGCAGGGCCTGGGTCGCCCAGCCGTCGGCGGGCAGGCCGAGGCGCAGCTGTTCCTTCTGGATCGCGGCGCGCGTGCCGGAGCCGAGGATGCCGTCGATCTTGCCGACATCGTGGCCGAGGCCCTGCAGCTTGGTCTGCAGCTGCTTCATGCTATCCTCGGAAAGGCCTTCCTCCGGGGTGCCGCGCTCATAGGGCGGGGCGCCGGCAAGGCGGGTCGCGAAATAGGCCGCCGACGTCGTGTAGATGAACGACTGGTTCCATTCGAGATAGATCTTGAAGTTGGGGTAGGTGATGAAGGCCGGGCCCTTGCGGCCCTGCGGCAGCACCAGCGAGGCTTCCAGGTTGCCGAAGGAGGTGTCGCCGTCGCGCGGCTTGACGCCGAGGGCGAACCAGTCGGCCGCCTTCATGCCCGGCTGCAGGCCGGTCTTCTCGAAGGGCAGCACATCGGGCACGGAGACTTCCTGGATCCAGGGCTGGCCCTTCACGAAGCCGAGGTGCTGGATGAACTTGGCGGCCGTCAGGATCGCGTCCGGCGAGGACTGCTTGACGTTGACGTGGTTGTCGCCATCGCCGTCGACGCCGAATTCGATGATGTCCTTCGGCAGCATCTGCACCTGGCCGATCTCGCCGGCCCAGGCGCCCGTGGTGCCGTTCGGGTCGAGGTCGCCATGGCCGACCATCTCGATGGCGGCGAGAAGCTGCGGGCGGAAGAGCTCCGGCCGGCGGCAGTCGTGCGAGAGCGTCACCAGCGCGTTGCGGGTGTTGAAATCGCCCTGCACGGCGCCGAAATCGGTTTCCATCGCCCAGAAGGCGGCGATGATCGGTCCCGGCACGCCGAATTCCTGCTCGGCGCGCTGGAAGACCGGAGCGAGGTCCTTCAGCTTCTTGCGGCCGATATCGAGGCGCGACTGGCTGACCGTGCGCTTAGAGAATTCGAGGAAGGTCTGGCGGAAGACGCCCTGGGCGCGGTCGCGCGACAACACCTTCTGGTCGATGGCGGCGCCGGCAAGCGCCCGGTCGGCGACATCGGCCGGAACGCCGCGTGCCAGCGCCTCGGCCTTCACGCCCTGAAGGAAGGCATTGAAGTCGCCGCCGCAGGCCGCCGTCGATTGGGCGTGCGCGCTGCCGGCGAGAAGAAGGGCCACGAGGCCTGCTGCAAGTTTCGTCTTCAGGTTTAGCCGCATCTCGAATGCTCCTTGGTCCGTTGCTGGCCCGGCTGTCTCAGATGAATGTGACGGAAGCAAGAAGAAAACGGCGGCCGCGGCGCGCCGTCGCCCTTTTCACGCGATTGTGCCTTCATGGCGCCGCGCGTCGGCCGCGAGGCGCCGAGGTCATCACGGAATCACGGTGCGGTCAGCGGGAAACCGTCTTCACCCAGCTGTTCCAGTTCTTCGCGGAGCCGGCGAAGACGTTGATGTCCGTATTGCCGGAAATGCCCGGCACGACGCCTGTCGAAGTATATTGCCAGAACGCCCACTTGCGCGCCGAATAGATGTTCTCCGGATGGTTCGCCACCGAGCGCAGCCAGAAGGGATAGGCCTCGAAATGGCCAACGAGGTTGTCGCGGTGGAAATCGACCGTCGTGTAGATGATCGGGCGCTTGCCGTAGTGCTTTTCGATACGGTCCATGAAGCGTTGCAGGGCGGTGCGCACCTCGTCCGGAGGCGGGCGCAGCTTGCAGGTCGGCGAGACGGGGTTCCATTCGGCGTCCAGCACCGGCGGAAGCTGAACGGCCTCCTTCGGCACGTTGGCGATGAACCAGTCGGCCTGGGCGTCCGCCGTCGAGCAGAAATAGTAGAAATGGTAGGGCGCGTGGGCGACGCCGGCCGCGCGCGCGCCGCGCCAGTATTCGGCAAAGCGGCTGTCGAGACGGTCGGTGCCCTCGGTCGCCTTCAGGAAGGCGAAGGAGACGCCGCTCTTCTTCACCGCCGGCCAGTCGATGTCTCCGTTCCATTTGGAAACGTCGATGCCGTGAACCTCGTGGCGATGCGGATTGCGCGCGCCGAAATCCTGCGGGTCCTTGTCGTCGAAGCGCGGCGGCACGGAGGCGGTCGACACGAGGTCGTAGTCGGTGGTGGAACAGGACGAAGCAAGAAGGGCGAGGGGCAGCAGAGCCAGAATGAGCCGACGCATGGGGGTCCCGTTGTTGCGCGTTTCCTAATCCTGCCTCGAACGGGGCGGGTCGTAAAGGGCGGACGCGCGAGACGGATCGAACACCACTCGCATGTTTCCGTAAAATTATGGTTAGCAGGCCGTTAAGCCGCGCGCGAAAGCCCCTCACCGTTCAGCACGGGGAGGGGTTTTGGCGGCTGGATACCGCTTGCGTCAGAACTTCATGCTCACGCCGAGCATGATCGAATGCGAATCGAGGTCGCCCCGCCGGCCGGCGGCATCGAAGATGTCGGAGTTGCCGTAGTCCGTGTAGCGGTACTCGATGCGGCCCGCCACCGTGTCGGTGAAGGCCTGCTCGACGCCCGCGCCGATCGTCCAGCCATGGACCGTGTCCTTCTCCTTCACGCCGGTGTCGCTGTTTTCAAGCTCCGCGCGGGTAAAGGCCCAGCCGCCCGTGCCGTAGATCAGGGTGCGGTCGAAGGCGTAGCCGAGGCGGGCGCGCACCGAGCCGCCCCAGTTCGTCTCCGCCTCGTAGCGCGTGCCGCCCGAGGCGAAGCGCTCGTTGTTGAAGTCGTGCTTGATGTCGGCTTCAACACCGTAGACCCAGCCGTCGTTGAAGAAGTTGTAGCCGGCATAGGCGCCGAGCGCGAAATCGTCGAGGCTTCTGTCTATGGCGGGGGCCGGGCCGCCGGAATTGAGATTCGTCCAGGCATAGCCGGCGTTCACGCCGACATAGAAGCCACCCCAATCATAGACGCCGGCCGCCGTCTCGACGATCGGCGTTTCCGCCGGCGGTTCGGCAATGGTCATGTCCGCCGCAAAGGCCGGGAGCGCACCGGCGCTGACGAGGATGCCGGCGGCACCGAAAATCATGGATTTCATCTGATGGTCCTTCCCACTCGGATACTCGCACGAAGCCCCACGCACGAATGACAACAAGGTCTCCAACGCGGAAAGGGCGCGATGGTTCCGAAGAAAAATACCCCCTTGAATCTTGGGGGGCGGATGCCAACGCTCCCTTAACACTCTGTCATTCTTTGTTCGCTAGAAACATCCGTGGGGCCGGCATTGGCCCGACGCACCCTGTTGTCATGATAACAACGGTTTAGGGTTACATGATGTTGAAAACCTTGTTGCCGAGGATCGAGCAGCGCTATGCGCTGACGGGGTCGATTTTCGGAGCCTTCCTTCCGACCCTCTGCTTTGCCGCCGACCAGCTCCTGCGGGATACCGCGCAGGAGAGCCTCTTCGGCTTTTCCGCCCCCACCGCCACGGCGCTTGCGCTCATGCCCGTCTTCTTCGGCGTCGGCTTCTACCAGATCGGCCGCTCGAAGGCGCTGCTCATCGCCGAGCTCAGCCAGCGCCGGCAGACCGAGCAGCGGCTGACGCACGATGCCCATCACGACCGGCTGACGGGGCTTGCCAACCGGTTCTGCCTCGAGCGCGACATCCAGGCTGTCGTCGAGAAGAGCGAGGAGGCGGACCGGCCGGCTCTGCTGCTGCTCGACCTCGACCGCTTCAAGTTCGTCAACGACAGCCTCGGCCACGATGCGGGCGACGCGCTGCTTGCCGCCATCGCCGGGCGGCTGCGGCGCGCGCTCTGCGCGACGACGGGCATCTACCGGCTCGGCGGCGACGAATTCGTCGTGACGATCGCGGGACGGCCCTCGGCGGGCAAGATCGAGGATGTCTGCCGCACGATCTGCGACCTCTTCGCCGAGCCGTTCGAATTGAAGCGCCACCGGGTCACGAGCGGCTGCAGCATCGGCGTGACCTTCATGGAAGCGGGCGACACGTCGATGTCCGAGCTTCTGAAACGCGCCGATCTCGCGCTCTACGAGGCGAAGGCGATGCCCGGCAGCGGCTTCCGCTTCTTCGATGCGGCGCTGGCCGCGGACGTGCAGGCCCGGTCCGCCATCGAGCACGACCTCGCCCGGGCGATCCGTGCCGACGAGTTCTTCCTGGAATACCAGCCGATCGTCGGCGTGGAGAGCCGCACGGTGCGCGCTTTCGAGGCGCTGCTGCGCTGGCGGCATCCCGAAAAGGGGCGGATCATGCCCGACATGTTCATTCCGGCGGCGGAAAAGACCGGGCTCATCCTGCCGCTCGGCAACTGGGTGGTGCGCGAGGCCTGCCGCGAGGCGGCGACCTGGCCGGCACCGGCGGGCGTCGCCATCAATGTCGTCGGCGACCAGTTCAAGGACCGTGCCTTCGTCGGCTATGTCAAGCAATGCCTCATGGAGACCGGGCTTGCCCCGGGACGCCTGACGATCGAGGTGACGGAATCCGTCTTCTCGGTCGACGAGACGGTGATCCGGGAAAGCCTTTCGGAGCTGCGCAGCCATGGCGTGCGCGTTGCGCTCGACGATTTCGGCATCGGCTTCTCCTCGATCAACAACCTGCGCGCCTTCCCGATCGACCAGCTGAAGATCGACCGCTCCTTCGCGCGGGCCATGATGGAGAGCAAGCGGGATGCAGACCTCGTCGATATCATCCTGAAACTCGGCCGCACGTTCCAGGTGACGACGACGGTGGAGGGCATCGAATCCGAGGGCCAGCTCGACTTCATCCGCCAGCGCGGCGCCTCCGAGGCGCAGGGCTATCTGATCTCGGGGCCGGTGGCCGGGCCGGACGTGATGCGCTTCCTGGCGCAAACCGACAAACGGCTTTCGGCGTGACCGCGAAAAGCCTTTTCATGACAGGCAAATCCTGATTGTCTTCGAGGCTGGAAGGAGAGGCCGGTATGAGACGATTCTACAGGCTTGCCGCCTGGACGCTTTCCCTCCTTGCCCTCTTCGTGCTGGTTGGGGCGAGCTGGCTCATCGTATCGCCGCCCGCGCTGCTCAGCGTCGGTTCGGGCTATGCCGCCAAGATCGTTTGCTCCAGCGTCTTCATTTCCGGTCGCGACCCGCAACAGGTGCTTGCCGAGGACGTTCAGGCGCCCGGCCATCCGCTCCTGAAGCTCATGCGGCAGGATGTCGATCTTGCCGGCAAGACGGTGACGACGCACCTTCTCGGCCTCTTCGCCCCGGGTTACGCCGCCTGGCACGAGGGGTTCGGCTGCTCCGGCGTGCCGGACGGCGATTTCGAGGCGGCGCGGCAGGCGGTTTCCGATGTCGCCCTGCCGAAGGTGCCGCCGGCGGACCCGGCCGCCGCCTGGCCCGATGGCGAGGCGGTGACGCAGGACGCGCGCATCGCCGCGCTTCTTGCCGATCCCGCGCTTGCCGGTCCCGGCATGCGTGCGATCGTCGTCGTGCATGGCGGGCGCATCGTCGCGGAAGCCTATTCGGACGGTTTCTCGCAGGCGGTGCCGCTGCTCGGCTGGTCGATGACGAAGTCGGTCAACGCGGCGCTGGTCGGCCGGCTGATGCAGGCCGGCGCCCTGACGCCGGCCATGGACAATCTCTTCCCGGAATGGCGCGGCGACGGCCGCTCGAAGATCACCCTCGGCCAGCTCCTGGCCATGGAAAGCGGGCTCGCCTTCAACGAGAGCTACGGCAGCGTGGCGGATGTGACGCGCATGCTGTTCCTCGAACCGGACATGTCGCGCTTCGTGCTGTCGCTGCCGCTCGACGCCAATCCGGGCGAGCGCTTCACCTATTCCAGCGGCACGGCGGTGCTGTTGTCACGCATCTGGATGGGCGCGCTCGGCGGCCGGAGCCAGGCGTTGTCCTTCCCGGCGCGGGCGCTGTTCGCGCCGCTCGGCATGGCGAGCGCGGTCATGGAAACGGACGAGACCGGCATTTTCGTCGGCTCGTCCTACATGTATGCCACCGCGCGCGACTGGGCCCGCTTCTCGCTCTTCCTGCTCAACGACGGGGTGTGGAAGGGCAACCGGCTGCTGCCGGCCGGTTTCGTCGGGGCCATGGCGATGCCGACGAGAGCCTCGGGCGGGGCCTACAGCCATATGCAGACCTGGACGAAAGGCCCGGGCGATCGGAGCGATGCGGATTACGGCCTGCCGGACGTGACCTTCTGGATGCTGGGGCACGACGGGCAATCAGCCGCCATCATCCCGTCCAAGGGGCTTGCGGTGATCCGGCTGGGGCTGACGCCGTCGAAACTCGGCTACCGGCCCCAGCCGCTGGTGAAACGCGTCCTCGACATCCTGGACGCGGCGGACCTCGAGGCCGGTCAGGCGCCGACCTGAGCGATCCAGTCGTTGAGGTTGTAGGTGTTGGAGATGCGCGCGACCTTGCCGTCGCGGATCTCGAAGAAGGCGCCGGCGGGCAGCACATAGGTCTGGCCGTTGGCCTCCGGCAGGCCCTCGTCGGTGACGAGATACTGGCCGTTGACCGTGAATTCGGCCGCCCCGCGCGTGCCGTCGTCGTTCGACATGATGACGATGTCCGTCAGCGTCTCGCGGTAGCTGCGGTTCATGTGCGCCATGAAATCGCGGAAGGCGTCCTTGCCGACCTGGCGGCCGCCCTGGTTGATGTCGTGGATGACGTCCTCGTGCAGGAGGTCGAAGAAGGCCTCCATGTCCTGCCTGTTGAAAGCATCGTAGTAGGCGCGGATCGTCTCTTTTGCCGGCATGTCATCCCTCATATCGTTGCTCCGGATCGCTTCCGCTTTTCTCCGAATCGCGAAAACGCTCCATCTCCTTGTCCTCTAGCATTTCCGGACGCAAAACCGCTCCGCAGTTTTGCCGGAAATGCTTTCGGGCGAAGCCCGACCGCCTTATAGCATTGTTCAAACCGCTGGGAATATTCACGGATCATGCAGATCAAGATTGTTCATGGCACGGCCGTGACGCCGCATATCGCCGACCTCGCGCGCCTGCGCATCGAGGTCTTCCGCGCCTTCCCCTACCTCTACGAGGGCAGCGAGGACTACGAGGCCTCCTATCTTGCGACCTATGCGCAATCGCCCGAAAGCCTCTTCGTTCTGGCGCTGGACGGAGAGCGCATCGTCGGCGCCTCGACGGGCGTGCCGATGACGGACGCTTCGCAGGTTTTCCGCGTGCCGTTCGTTGCCGCGGGCATCGATCCGGCGAAGGTCTTCTATTTCGGCGAATCCGTGCTGCTTTCCGCCTATCGGGGCAGGGGGCTCGGCGTGCGGTTCTTCGAGGAGCGCGAGGCCTATGCCCGCCGCCTCGGCCGCTTCGACTGGTGCGCCTTCTGCGCCGTCGACCGTCCGGCGGATCACCCGCTGCGGCCGGCGGACTATGTTCCGCTCGATGAATTCTGGGGAAAGCGCGGCTATGAACGGCGCGCGGATTTGCGCACCCTGCTCGCCTGGCAGGATATCGGCGAAGCGGAGGAGACGGAAAAGTCGATGACGTTCTGGCTTAAGGACGCGCGCTGAGCGGTTGCCCTTCTCCCTGCCTGCCGGCACCTTCTTCCCGCAGGCAGGGAGAAGGCCTATGCCGACCCGGCTTCCCGCAAATCGTACGGACACCGATACTCAGGCAACAATGGGGAGGAAACCCGCTCCGCGATCCCCTTCGCCCCGCTTGCGGGGAGAAGGTGGCGGCAGCCGGATGAGGGGCAAGTCCTTACCTCAGGCCGGTCTCGTCGAGGAGGCCCTTGCGCTTGGCATGGTAGTAATAGCCGGCCGCATAGAGGCGCACGGCGCCGTCATTCTTGTCGTCGGCCACCATCCAGGCGCCGCGCAGGTATTTTCCGGCATATTTGATGTTCGTCTCGGCGTCGAACAGCCCTTCGGCCGGGCCTTCGTAGCCCATGCTCTTGGCGGTGGCGTACTTGATCTGCATCAGCCCGTAGTGGCCGCGGTTGTAGGCCTTGGGATTGTAGGTGCTTTCGCGCTTGACGACGCGGTGCAGGAGCGATTCCGGTATGCCGTAGAGCGCGGCATATTTGCTGATAAGCGCGTCGATCGGCGTGCCCGACTTCTTGAACGGCTGCTCGGCCTGCGGAACGAGGAGGCGGGTCTCCGTCGTCAGCACGGCGTTGCTGACCAGCGCGGGTTTTGCCAGCGGCACGATCTTGCGGCTGGCGACGAGCTGTTCGAGGCCTTCCGGCTCGCCGCTGTCGAAGCCCGGTTCCATGACGGAAACGCCGATGACGGTGTCGAAGCCCTGCTGCGTCGCGGTCGCGACGCCTGCGGCCTCGTTGCCGGCAAGCGCGGCGGTGGCCGCGGCTGCGCCCGTCACGGGCCTGGCTTCCGCAAGGGCCGAGACCGGAACGGCGGCGTCCGCGGTGCCGGCCGCGACGGCGATCGGCGTCGGCAGGGCGTCCGGCGTGTTTTCCGTGCCCGGCTTGGCGTCGGGCAGGGCGGCATAGGAGACTTCCGTCGTCGTCCCGTCGGCGGCGGCGATATCCGTGGTCTCCGCCGATGCGGGCGTCACGGTCCGCGCCGAGGTCGCGTCGTCGGCGACGCTGGCGCAGCCGGCAAGGGTCGCAAGAAGGCCTGCGCAGGCAAGCGTGGCAATGCGTGCCGGACGGGAAACGGGGGTATCAGCCATGGTCGTCGCTCTCGGTTTGCCGGGGTGCGCGGGCGCCGGAGCGCCCCCGTCTTTGCAAATCAATCGGCCGTGGCCGTGTCCCGTCCATAGCCGATCGGGCGCGGGGCGGCAACCCGTAGGCTTGGCCATGCGTCAGGCGGTCGCCCGCTTGAGGCCGGCGGTGAGCAGTCCGGCGCCGATCAGCAGCGTGCCGCCGGTGCGGTTGACGGCCTTCTGGACCAAGGGTTTGCGGATGGTCTTGCGGGCCGCGGCGGCGAGCAGGGCGTAGGAAAAGGCGTTCAGCGTCGCGAGCACGAGGAAGGTGACCTCGAAGATCACCATCTGCGGCAGGACGGGCCGCGAGAGGTCGAGGAACTGCGGCAGGAAGGCGACGAAGAAGACGATGCTCTTGGGGTTCAGCGCGGTCACCACATAGGCATGGGCGAAGATGCGGAGGGGTTTTTCCTCCGCCGGGGCCGCGCCCTCGGCACCGGCCGCCACGGGCGCGCGCCACAGCTTGACGCCGAGCCAGACGAGATAGGCCGCGCCCACCCATTTCAGCACGGTGAAGATCGTCGCCGAGGTTGCGAGCAGCGCGCCGAGGCCGAGCATCGAGGCGGTCATGGCGGTAAAGTCGCCGAGCGCGACGCCGGCGACGGTGGCACCCGCCGTGCGGCGGCCGTGGCCGAGCGCATAGGAGATCACGAGGAGGATGGTCGGGCCGGGAATGGCCAGCATGACGGCGGAGGCGGCGGCGAAGGCAAGCCAATGTTCGAAGGACATGAAAACTCCCCGGATCGAGTGCGATCCGGGGAGCAAGCCACTACGGATTTTCGCCGTCAAGCAGCGTTTTCGCGGGAAGGCGTTATGCCGCCGGCTTCCACTTCTGGCCGATGGTGTCCATCACTTCGCCGAACCATTTTGCCGAGGTGTCGAAGTGCTTGCCGCCCTTGATGCGCGGGAACTCGATGGTGCGCAGCTTGCCGCCCTGGCCCTCGTCGTGGCCGGTGACGCCGGAGACCTTGTTGAGCGCGCTTTCGACGGCAAGGTCGGTCATGCTCTGGATGAGGCGGAGGTCGTCGCGGTTGGCGGGGGCGGAGCGGGCATAGTAGCCCGACTTCTGCACCATGGAGCGCTCGGCGCCGAGAAGGGCGGCGAACTGCTTGGAGAACCAGTTGCCGACATTGATCGTGTCGATCTTCACATGGCCGAAGGCGTCGCGCTTGACGGTTTCGCCGGCGGCTTCCCGCTCGGCGACGATGGCATCGAGGCAGGCGCCTTCCGAGACGAACAGCGTGACGAAGCCGGCGCGGTCCATGATGCCCTTGAGGCGCTCGGCTTCGGCTTCCAGGTTGAAGTCCAGCTCCGGCAGGTAGAGGCCGTCGATGTTCTTGAGCTGCTTGTTCATCATGAAGCCGTCGACATAGTCGTTGCCGCCGGTCTTCTGGATATAGGCGCGCGCCGTGGCGGCGGTGAGCCAGCCGCAATGGCGGCCCATCACCTCGTGCACGACGAGGGTCTTCGGCGCGGCGCTCTGCTCGTTGCTGACATGGTCGAAGAAGCCGGCGCCGACTTCGGCGGCCGTCCAGGCGCCCAGCGACTGGCGGATCGGCACGACGTCGTTGTCGACCGTCTTCGGCAGGCCGACGACGGTGAGGTTGTAGCCGTTGGCGCCGAGATAGGCGGCAAGGTCGGCCGCCGTCGTGTTGGTGTCGTCGCCGCCGATCGTGTGCAGGATGGTGATGCCGTCCTTGGCGAGCCGTTCGGCCGCCACGCGCAGCGGGTTCTCGCCTTCCTTGACGAGGCCGCGCTTCACGCAGTCGGCAGCGTTCGTCAGCTTGACGCGGCTGTTGCCGATCGGCGAGCCGCCATAGCGGTGGAGGAGGGGCGCCTTCTCGCGCATCTCCCGGGTGATCTCGATGCGGTCGGCAAGCAGGAGGCCCTGGTAGCCCGAGCGATAGGCGACGAGCTCGATGTCGGGTGCGATGTCGCTGTAGCGTTCGATGAGGCCTCCGACGGCGGATGACAGACAGGGGGCGAGCCCGCCCGCGGTCAGCATTGCGACTTTCTGCTTGGCCATAATTCCTCCTCGGCGTCAGCCCGTCTCGATGGTGCAGTTGCTCTAGCGCAGAATCCCCGGCAGGGGAACGGCGCGGCAAACTTATCCGCACTCCATGACGGATATCTCTCATGCTCCACAGGCGAAAACCGGACGCCCGGAAAATTTGATGCCTCCACTTATTGAGGGGCATCAAAATTTTGTCATCCAGCCATTTCCTGCCTTGCTTTCCCTGCAATTGTCTGATCAAGATCACCTTATGTTCCAGAATTCGCCCAGTTGCTTCATCAGTGCCGTATGGGATCGCCTCGTCGGCATGGTCTCGGACGCCGCCAGCAATGTGCTGTCGGGCGTGGTCGAGGCCGTGCGCACGCTGTTCGAGGGCGACCCGGAAACCCGCAAGCAGGTCGCCTTCTCGGTGGCGATGATCGCGCTTTCCGCCAAGATGGCGAAGGCGGACGGCATCGTGACGACCGCCGAGGTCGATGCCTTCAAGGATATCTTCAAGTATCCCGACAACCAGGCGGCCAATGTCGCCCGGCTCTACAACCTCGCGCGCCAGGATGTTGCTGGCTACGAGGCCTATGCGGAGAAGATGAAGGCGCTCTGCGTCTCCTGCGAGAAGAATTGCCCGATCCTCGAGGACATCGTCGACGGCCTGTTCCATATCGCGAAGGCCGACGGCCTGATCCACGAGAAGGAAATGGCCTTCCTCGGCCGCGTCGCCGAGATCTTCGGCATGGCGGACGAGCGCTTCGAGCAGATCACGGCGCGGCACGTCCATGCCAGCGGCCGCGACCCCTACAAGGTGCTGGGTGTCAAGCCGAGCGACGACTTTGCGGAAATCCGCAAGCGTTACCGGGTACTTGCCTCGGAGCACCATCCTGATAGGCTGGTGGCGCGTGGCGTGCCGGCCGAGTTCCGTCAGATTGCGAACGACCGCATGGCCGCGCTCAACGCTGCCTATGAGGCGATCGAGAAGGAACGCTGCGCTGCATGAGCGCATTCACATGTGACTACCCTGGTGCGACCGCCGCGCCGTCGCCGAACTTTGGCGCGCGGGCGGGCGGGCGCACGCCGGATATCATCCTCCTGCATTATACCGGCATGGACACCGCGGACGGCGCGCTGAAATGGCTCTGCGCGCCGGAAAGCCAGGTCTCCTGTCACTACTTCGTGCACGAGGACGGGCGCGTCGAGCAGCTCGTGCGCGAGGCGGACCGCGCCTGGCATGCGGGGAAAAGCTTCTGGAAGGGGGAGACCGATATCAATTCGGCTTCCATCGGCATCGAGATCGCCAATGCCGGGCATCCCGGCGGGCTGCCGGAGTTTCCCGACGCGCAGGTCGATGCGGTCGTCGAACTGTGTCTCGATTGTGGCAGGAGATGGGGGGTCGCTCCCGAACGGGTGCTCGCGCACTCCGACGTTGCCCCCGTCCGCAAGGTCGATCCGGGTGAAAAATTCCCCTGGGGCCGCCTCCATGCCGGAGGGGTCGGGCACTGGGTGGCGCCGTCGCCGATCGCCGGCGGGCGGTTCTTCCAGAAGGGGGATGCCGGCCAGCCGGTCGAAGCCCTTCAGACCATGCTGTCGCTCTACGGCTATGGCACTGAAATCGATGGGGTTTACTCGGAAAAAACAGAAGGCGCCGTCGCCGCTTTCCAGCGCCATTTCCGGCCGGAACGCGTCGATGGCATTGCCGATTTTTCGACCATCGACACGCTGCACCGGCTGCTTTCCGCGCTGCCGCGGCTGGCCGCCTGACAGCCTATCCGAATATTCGAATATTACGGTCTGTAACAGAAGTTTACCGTTTCGCCACATCCTGACCCGATTGGGCATGTTCTTTCCGCCTGCGTTCATTGCAGCGCAGCATGCGGTCAGGGCCTGATCGCAATCAATGAGGATCGAGACGTTTGCGCGGGCTGCGCGGCTTGAGATGCCGCGGGCCGGGGCTCTGCCTTTGCGCCTTTTGGAGACGATGACTAGATGAGAAGACTTCTTGCCGCCTTCGGTGCGGCCTGCTTTTGTGTGTCCGTTCTTTCCGCCGCCACGGCGCATGCCGAACCTTCTCGGGGCCCGGCCAAGAAACAGTATCTGTTCCAGACCTCCGAAAAACAGGAGGCCGCCGGCAAGGAAAAGCCGCGCAAGGTTTCCAGCAAGCGCAGCACCAAGCGCAAGACCGTCATCGACAAGGACGGCGTGGTCGTCGGCAGGCTGAAGACCTACAAGAGCACGACCGGCTATCCCAAGGCGGAGAACCCGCTGTCGGCGGAGCGCAAGACGGCCGGCTATTCCGGCCTGATCCAGACCTATGCCAAGGCCTATGGCGTGCCCGTCGACCTCGCCCATGCGGTGGTGCGCGTCGAGAGCAACTTCAACCCGCGGGCCCGCGGCAGCGCCGGCGAGATCGGCCTCATGCAGATCAAGCCGGCGACGGCGCGCATGATGGGCTATCGTGGCGGTGCCAAGGGCCTCTACGATCCCGAGACCAACATCAAGTTCGGCATGAAGTACCTCGCCATGGCGCACGACCTTTCCGGCGGCACGACCTGCGGCACGATCCTGCGCTACAATGCCGGCCATGGCGCCAAGCGCATGAACCCGGTCTCCAAGCGCTATTGCGGCAAGGTGCAGAGCATCATCGACTGACCGGCGCGACGTTTCGCGGGCTGGAATCGGCCCGCGGCCATGCTATGCCACCGGTGAAAAGCGAGGGTAGGGCATGGATCGGCATTTCGATTTCGTCGTCGTGGGCAGAGGCATGATGGGGGCGGCGGCGGCGCGCCACCTCACGGCAAAGGGCGCTTCCGTCGCGCTCGTCGGGCGGGGAGAGCCGGCCGACTGGCAGAAACACGACGGCGTCTTCGCCAGCCACTATGACAGCGGCCGCATCACCCGCACGATCGACCAGGACCCGGACTGGGCGCTGCTCGCCAAGCGGTCGATCGCCCGCTACCGCGCCATCGAGGCGGAGAGCGGCATAGGCTTCTACGGCGAGACGGGCTGCCTGATCAGCGGCCCCGCCGGCGGGGACTTCATCAATGCCGTCAAGGCCGTCGCGGAGCGCTATGCGCTGGAGGCGCCGCTCCTGGACCGGGCGACGTTGCGGGCGCGGTTCCCCTGGTTCGACCTGCCGGAAAGTTCCGCCGGCGTCTTCGAGGTGGAGGGCGCCGGCTATATCGACCCGCGCAAGCTCGTCGCGGCGCAGGTCGCCTGCATGGAAAAGGCCGGCGGCGTTTCCATTCCCGACGATGCCCTGTCGGTGACGGATGCCGGCGACCGCGCCTCGGTGGCGTTGAAGGCGGGCGGCACGGTCACCGGCGGGCGCGTGCTGGTGGCGACCGGCGGTTTCTCTCGCGCACCGGGGCTCCTGCCGAAGGTACCGGCGCTTGCCATCAAGGCGCGCACCGTCGTGCTGGCGCAGCTGTCGCCCGAGCAGGCGGAGGCCTATCGCACCATGCCGTCCTGGATCGACGAGAGCGCCGGCCCGGCCGATCATTTCTACTTCCTGCCGCCGATCGTCTATCCGGACGGCCATTCCTACCTGAAGATCGGCGGCGACCCGACCGAGGTGGAGATCGAGGAGGAAGAGGCGATTCGCGATTGGTTCCGCGGCGAGGGGCGCCCGGAGGCGATCGTGCATCTGAAGCGCCTGCTTGCACGCTCCATTCCCGACCTCGATCCGGTCCGCCTCGTCTCCGCGCCCTGCGTCACGACCTATACGGTGCATGGCTATCCCTATGCCGGCTTCGTGGGGAGCGACCGCATCGCGCTCCTGACCGGCGGCAACGGGGCGGCGGCGAAGAGTTCCGACGAGATCGGCCGCATCGGCGCGGACCTGGTGATTCGCGGGAAGATGGACGAACCGGACTACATGACGGATTTCGCGGTTCATTTCCGCTAAGACACTGGTCTTTCCCTTCCGTATCGGTTAGTCAGCGCCTGCCAGTTGGCCGGGCAGCCGCGCCTTGCAAGGGCCGAAAGGCCGCAGGGTGAGGAAAGTCCGGGCTCCACGGAAACACGGTGCCGGATAACGTCCGGCGGGGGCGACCCCAGGGAAAGTGCCACAGAAAGCAAACCGCCTTCCCCGGAAGGTAAGGGTGAAAGGGTGGGGTAAGAGCCCACCGCGGCCATGGCGACATGGTCGGCACGGTAAACCCCACCGGGAGCAAAACCGAATAGGGATGACGCGAAGCGCGCAAGCGCTTCAGCCCGTTTCCGGGCCGGTCATCCGGGTGGGTTGCAAGAGGCCGGGCGCAAGTCCGGTCCCAGATGAATGGCTGCCACGTTCCGGCGCAAGCCGGAGCCATACAGAACCCGGCTTACAGGCCAACTGGCAAAAATCTCTCCCCTGAAGAACGATTTTTCATGACGCGTTAATGCGCTGAATTCCTTGGGGTTCGCGCATGGCTTGCCGCGTGCCGAAACGCACGCCCGCGGTGTTCCGACCCACGCAAATACAAGGCGTTGGCAGGGGTTTCCTAACCATTTGTTAAACTTAACGCCTTATAAACATTTGACGGTCTCATCACGGGGAACGAGGTCACTTCCCATTGACGCCCATATGGTCCCATGGTATCCCAAACTCACACTGCACGAGGACGCATGAGCGTCCGATCATCGCAAAGCTTTGAGGCTAACCGGCTGGGGACGGTGCGTCGCGTAGGCGACGCATCAGGGCTGGCTTGCGTGCGCGGTGTTGTGTTGGGTCGGCCGGGGCGGATGCACAGCGCCTGGGCTCTGGAAGCGGCTGTATCGCGTCATGAACCGGTTCCTGTCGAATGCGACAAACAGGATCGATGCCAAGGGGCGGGTCTCCGTTCCGTCGGCCTTTCGCTCCGTCCTGTCGCAGCGCGACATCCGGGAGCTGTACTGCTTCCAGGATTTCTTGTTTCCGGCGATCAGCGTCGGCGGGCTGGATCTGCTCGATCGTTTCGAGCGCCAGATCGCCAGCGAGGACGTTCTTTCGCCGCAAGCCAACCGGATGTCGCTCCTGGTTCACGGGGGCGGGGTCTTCATGAAGCTCGATTCGGAAGGGCGCCTGCCGGTCACGGATTTTATCCGCGACTATACGGGCATCACCGCGGAGGTGACCTTTGTCGGTCGGGCGGATCATTTTCAGCTCTGGGCACCGCAGACATTCCTAGCCACGCAGGCGGCTGCCCGGGAAGAGTTCAGGACGCGAGGTCTGGGCTTGGGGTAAGACGGAGAATCGGAATGGCGGCGGATCTTGGCGGAGGTTTTTCTGATGCCGATGGCGGACCGGTCCGTCACATTCCGGTTCTTCTCTCCGAGGTCCTCGCGGCGCTTTCGCCCAAACCCGGCCAGGTCATCCTCGACGGCACGTTCGGCGCGGGCGGCTATACGTCCGCCATCCTTGCCGAGGGGGCGGACGTCATCGCGCTCGACCGCGATCCCAACGCCATTGCCGGCGGCAAGGCGCTGGTCGAAGCATCCGGCGGCCGGCTGACCCTCATCCATTCGCGCTTTTCCGAGCTTGCCGAGCACGCGCCCGCGGGCGGGCTCGACGGCGTCGTGCTCGATATCGGCGTCTCCTCCATGCAGATCGACGAGGCGGAGCGCGGCTTCTCGTTCCAGAAGAACGGGCCGCTCGACATGCGCATGTCGGCCACCGGCGTCTCGGCCGCCGATGTGGTGAACCGTGCAAAGGTCTCCGATCTCATCCGCATCTTCGGCTTCCTCGGCGAGGAGAAGCAGGCCGGGCGCATCGCCCGCGCCATCGAGAAGGCGCGCGAGAAGGAACCCTTCACCACGACGCGCCAGCTCGCCAACCTCATCGAGCTGACGACGCCGCGCAAGGCCAAGGACAAGATCCACCCGGCGACGCGCGTCTTCCAGGCGCTGCGCGTCTTCGTCAACGACGAGCTCGGCGAACTTGCCGAAGCCCTCTTCGCCGCCGAGCGTGTGTTGAAGCCGGGCGGGCGGCTGGTCGTCGTCTCCTTCCATTCGCTGGAGGACCGGATCGTCAAGAAATTCTTCCAGGATCGCGCCGGCAAGGCGGCGGGCTCCAGGCATCTGCCGCAAGTCCACGACAAGGCCGCAACCTTCGCACCAGTCGGGCGCCCTATGGTGGCGGCTGGCGACGAGGAGAGTGCGGTCAATCCGCGCGCCCGATCCGCGAAGCTGCGGGCAGGCGAGCGCACGAGCGCCCCCGCCGGGACGGATGATCTGTCCATTTTCAACCTGCCGAACCTTGCCGACCTTGCGAAGATGGGAAGCTGAGTGATGTTCCGTACCCTTGATGTCGTGATGATCGCCGTCATGACGGCAGCCGCCACCGTCACCTATTCGATCAAGCACCAGGCCGAGAACAAGCTGGAAGAGGTGCGCAAGCTCGACGCCGAGATCAAGCTGGAGGAGGACACGATCGACCTCCTCAAGGCCGACTGGGCTCTCCTGACCCAGCCGAACCGCCTGAACCGCCTGGTGAAGACCTTCGAGGCCGACCTGAAGCTCGTGCCGACCGAATCGACCCAGCTCGCCCAGCCGAACGAATTGCCCATGCCGACGGCCGAACTGCCGGCGCTGGCGCCGGAGAAGGACGAGAAGGTCGCCCAGAAGAACAAGAAGAAAGCCAAAGGCACGGACGCAATCCAAACCGGATCGGTGGCAAACTGATGTCGTTTCTCTCCCGCATCATGGACCTCAAGAGCAAGGCGCATTTCAGCGCCGGCGGCAACAACAACCGCGCGGCCGGCAATGGCGGCCATGCCTTCGAGGGAACGCGCAAGCGCTCCGGCTCGCAGGCCCGCAGCCGCGTCGCCGTCATCATCTGCTGCTTCGGCATGGTCTATGCGGTCATCGGCGGCCGCCTCGTGCAATATGGCATGGCCTCGCCCGAAACCGTGTCCTCGATCGGCCCCGCCGACCACCTGATGGCCTCGCGCCCCGACATCGTCGACCGCAATGGCGAGATCCTCGCCACCGACATCCGCACCGTCTCGCTCTATGCCGAGCCGCACAAGATCGTCGATGCGGACGAGGCGGTGGAAATGCTCGCCACCGTCATGCCCGACCTCGACCGGCGCGGCATCTACCGCAAGCTCACCTCGAAATCCCGCTTCCAGTGGCTGAAGCGCCAGCTGACGCCCAAGCAGCAGAGCCGCATCCTGGCGCTCGGCATTCCCGGTGTCGGCTTCCGGCCGGAAAAGCGCCGCTTCTATCCGGGTGGCGTCACCGCCTCGCACATCGTCGGCCATGTCAACATCGACAACCGCGGCATTGCCGGCATGGAACGCTATATCGACAACCAGGGGCTCGCCGACCTCGCCGCGATCGGCATGACGAGCGATGCCAAGCTGGAGCCGGTGCGCCTGTCCATCGACCTGCGCGTCCAGGCCATCGTGCGCGACGTCGTGGCGACGGGCATGGAGAAATACAAGGCGATCGCCGCCGGCGCCGTCGTGATGGATGTGCATACGGGCGAGATCCTCGCCATGGCCTCGGTGCCGGACTACGATCCCAACAACCCGGCCGAAGGCGCCAAGGAAGGCTGGATGAACCGCATGTCGAACGGCACGTTCGAGATGGGCTCCACCTTCAAGAGCTTCACGACGGCGATGGCGCTCGATTCGGGCAAGGTGAAGATCACCGACAGCTTCGACGCCCGCGCGCCGATCCGCATCGGCGGCTTCACCATCAAGGACTTCCACGGCAAGCACCGCGTGCTGACCGTGCCGGAGATCTTCCAGTACTCCTCCAACATCGGCACGGCCAAGATGGCCGACGTCGTCGGCATTGCCGGCCACAAGGAGTTCCTGACGCGGCTCGGCCTTCTGACCCGGCTCGAAACCGAGCTGCCGGAGGTGAAGACCCCGACGCAGCCGCGCGAATGGAAGAAGATCAACTCGATCACCATCTCCTTCGGCCACGGCGTCTCGACGACGCCGCTGCAGACGGCGGTGGCCGCGGCGGCGCTGATGAACGGCGGCCTCCTGATCAACCCGACCTTCCTGCCGCGCACGGTGGAGGAGGCGAACGAGGTGGCCAAGGTCGTCGTCAAGCCGGAGACCGGCGACAAGATGCGCTACCTCTTCAAGCTCAACGCGAACGACGGTTCCGGCCGCCGCGCGCTCGTTCCGGGCTTCAATGTCGGCGGCAAGACGGGCACGGCCAACAAGGTCGTCGGCGGCCGTTATTCCAACACCCAGAACTTCAACGCCTTCCTCTCCGCCTTCCCGATCGACGACCCGAAATATGTGGTCCTCACCTTCATCGACGCGCCGCAGACGGGCGAGGGCGGGGGGCGCACCGCCGGCCTCAACGCCGCGCCGATGGTCGGCGAGATCATCCGCCGCTCGGCCGCCCTTCTCGGTGTAAAGCCGAAATTTGGTGAGGACGGGTCTGCCTTGCTTGTGTCTTATTGAATGGAGAAGACGGGAGGCCGATTCGAATGGAAACGGCTTCCACTGGAAAGCAGCAGAGCGGACAATGAAGATCAGTGACCTCGCCGGACCCGAAACCGAAGACCTTTCCGCCGCAGCCGCGATAGACATCGGCGGCATAACCAGCGACAGCCGGAAGGTGAAGCCGGGCGATCTGTTCGTTGCACTCTCGGGCACCAGGGCCGATGGCAGCGCCTTCATCGCCGATGCCGTCTCGCGCGGCGCCGCCGCGGTTGCCGTTGCCGCCGGCAGCACGGCCGAAGCCTCCGTCCCGGTCATCCCCGTTGCCGAGCCGCGCCGGTTCCTGGCGCTTGCCGCCGCCCGCTTCTACGGCCGCCAGCCGGAAACCATGGTCGCCGTGACCGGCACGGCCGGAAAGACCTCCGTCGCCTCCTTCACCCGCCAGATCTGGGCCCATGCCGGCCACGCCGCCGCGATGATCGGCACGACCGGCGTCGTCGCGCCCGGCCGCAACGACTACGGCTCGCTGACGACGCCCGATCCGGTGTCGCTGCACGAACTGCTCGCCGAGCTTGCCGATGCCGGCGTCACCCATGCCGCGATGGAAGCGTCCAGCCACGGCCTCGACCAGGCGCGTCTCGACGGCGTGAAGCTTGCCGCCGCCGCCTTCACCAATCTCGGCCGCGACCACATGGATTACCACCCGACGGTCGAGCACTACATGGCCTCGAAGATGCGGCTGTTCGATACGCTGCTCGCCAAGGGCGCGCCCGCCGTCATCTATGCCGACGACGAATGGTCGGGCGTTGCGATCGAGGCGGCGCGGAAGGCCGGGCTCGATGTGCGCACGGTCGGCCGCAAGGGCGAATACCTGACGCTGAAGCGCGTCGAGCATTTCCGCCACAAGCAGACCGCCGAAGTGCATGTCGGCGACGACATCTATGAAGTGCATATCCCGCTCGCCGGCGATTTCCAGGTGGCGAACGCCCTGGTGGCGGCAGGCCTTGCCATGTCGACCGGCGTTCCCGCCGCCGTCGCCATGGCCGCGCTCGAAAAGCTGATCGGCGCCTCCGGCCGGCTCGAACTGGTGGGCCACGCCAGGAACGGCGCGCTCGCCTATGTCGACTATGCCCACAAGCCGGATGCGCTGGAAAACGTGCTGACCTCCGTGCGCCCCTTCACGACGGGCCGCGTCATCGTCGTCTTCGGCTGCGGCGGAGACCGCGACAAGGGCAAGCGGCCGATCATGGGCGAGATCGCAACGCGCCTTGCCGACGTGGTGGTCGTCACCGACGACAATCCGCGCTCCGAGGTGCCCGAAGTCATCCGCTCCGAAATCATGGCGGCGGCCAGGGGCGCGACCGAGATCGGCGATCGCGCCGAGGCGATCCGCAGCGCCGTCCGCATGCTGCAATCCGGCGACACGCTGATCGTCGCCGGCAAGGGGCATGAGGAGGGGCAGACCGTCGGCACCGTCACGCTGCCGTTCTCCGACCACGCGGAATTGCGCAAGGCCCTGGAGGAACTCGACCGTTGAAATGGCTCTGGACCACGCCTGATCTTGTCGCCGCCCTGAATGGCCGCCCCATCGGCAACCTGCCGCAGGGCGTCACCGGCATTTCCATCGACAGCCGCAACATCGCGCCGGGCGAAGCCTTCTTCGCCATCAAGGGCGACCGCGTCGACGGCCATGATTTCGCAAGCTTCGCGGTCGCGAACGGCGCGGCGCTGCTCGTCGTCAGCGAAGGCAAGCTGCCGGCGCTCGGCCGGCTCGTCACGCCGATGATCGTGGTGCCGGACGTGCTCCAGGCGCTCGTCGACCTCGGCTGCGCGGCGCGCGACCGCACCGCGGCCCGCATCATCGCCGTCACCGGCTCCGTCGGCAAGACGACGACCAAGGAGATGCTGCGCCAGGCGCTCGGCCCCTCCGGCAGCGTGCACGCCTCCGTCGCCTCCTTCAACAACCATTGGGGCGTGCCGCTGACGCTCGCCCGCATGCCGGAGACCACCGATTACGGCGTCTTCGAGATCGGCATGAACCATCCCGGCGAGATTCGCCCGCTGGTCGCCATGGTGCGCCCGCATGTGGCGATGGTCACGACGATCGCGCCGGCCCATCTCGGCAATTTCCGCGATCTCGAGGAGATCGCCGCCGCCAAGGCGGAGATTTTCGAGGGTGTCGTGCCGGGGGGGCACGCCCTTCTCAACCGCGACAACGAGCAGTTCGCCTTCCTCGAAAAGGCGGCTGAGACGGCCGGCGTCTCGCATATCCACAGCTTCGGCGCCGATGCCAAGGCGGAGTTCCGCCTGCTCGATTTCATCCCGAGCGCCGAGGGCGGGCTTTTGCGCGCCGCGGTCGGCGGGCAGACGCTGGAAGTGCCGATGGGCGCGCCCGGGCGGCACATTGCCGAAAACGCCGTCGCCGTGCTCGGCGCGGTGCATCTTGCCGGCGGCGATATCGAAAAGGCGATGGCGGGGCTTGCCACCATGCAGGCGGAGAAGGGGCGGGGACGGCGCTACCGGCTCGCCAAGGGTGGCGGCTGGTTCACGCTGATCGACGAGAGCTACAATGCCAACCCGGCCTCGATGCGCGCGGTGATCGCGCTGTTGCGCGATGCCGAGCCGCATGGCCGGGGCCGGCGCATCGCCGTGCTCGGCGACATGCTGGAAATGGGCGAGCATTCGCCTCTCGTCCATGCCGGCCTTGCCGAACCGCTTCTGGAGGCGGGCATCGGCGACGTCTGGCTCGGCGGACCGGACATGGCGGCGCTGCGGGATGTGCTGCCGGAGGGCGTGGCGACGGAATACCGCGACACGGCGGACGCGCTTGCCGCCCATGCGCTCGATGCGGTGCAGCCGGGCGACGTCCTGGTCGTGAAATCGTCGAAGGGCACGGGATTCAGCCGTATCGTGGCGGCCCTGCTTGACAAATATCCGACGTTCCCGGAGAGGGAACGCGAGCTTTGAGGGAGGTTCGGCCGGGCAGATGCCCGCCGGGCCTTCTTTTTTATGGAATCGACATCTCCGTCCGCGGTCGGTCACGCCGCGGATGATGCGGGGAACCTTTTGGGGAAAGGGTGACAATGCTGCTTTGGCTCGTCGAGCTGGCTGACACCGTCCAGGTGTTCAACCTGTTCCGCTACATTACCTTTAGGACGGGCGCTGCGCTGTTCACTTCGGCCACCATCGTCTTCCTCTTCGGACCGATGATCATCTCCTCGCTGCGCATCCGCCAGGGCAAGGGCCAGCCGATCCGTGCCGACGGACCGCAGACGCATTTCAAGAAGGCCGGCACGCCCACCATGGGCGGCCTGATGATCCTTGCCGGCATCGTCGGCAGCGCGCTGCTCTGGGCCGATCTTTCCAACGTCTATGTGGTCGCGACCCTGCTCGTGACGCTCGGTTTCGGCGCGATCGGCTTCTACGACGACTATCTCAAGGTCACCAAGCAGACGGAGAAGGGCTTTTCCGGCAAGGCGCGCCTCGGCCTCGAATTCATCATCGCGGGCGTGGCGACCTACTTCATGATGCGCGCCTCGCTTGCGACGGGGGCGGCCGGCTCGACCTTCGGCTCCTCCATCGCCTTTCCCTTCGCCAAGGATTTCCTGATCAATCTCGGCATCTTCTTCGTGCTGTTCGGCGGCTTCGTCATCGTTGCCGCCGGCAATGCGGTGAACCTGACGGACGGGCTCGACGGCCTTGCCACGGTTCCCGTCATGATCTCGGCCGCCTCGTTCGGCGTCATCGCCTATCTCGCCGGCAACGCCGTCTTCGCGAACTACCTGCAGATCCATTTCGTGCCCGGCACGGGCGAGCTTGCCGTCGTGCTCGGCGCGGTCATCGGCGCCGGCCTCGGCTTCCTGTGGTTCAACGCCCCGCCGGCCGCCATCTTCATGGGCGACACCGGTTCGCTGGCCCTCGGGGGCCTCATCGGCACGGTCGCCGTCGCCACCAAGCACGAGATCGTCATGGCGATCATCGGCGGCCTCTTCGTCATGGAGACGCTGTCGGTCATCATCCAGGTCGCCTCCTTCAAGCTCACGGGCCGGCGCGTCTTCCTGATGGCGCCGATCCATCACCATTTCGAAAAGAAGGGCTGGACGGAAAGCCAGGTCGTCGTGCGCTTCTGGATCATCGCCGTGGTGCTGGCGCTGGTCGGCCTCTCCACGCTCAAGCTGCGGTGAGCCGGTCATGATCCCCGTCACCACCTTCAAGGGAAAGACGGTCGCGCTCTTCGGGCTCGGCGGCTCCGGTCTTGCGACGGCACTGGCGCTTGCCGCGGGCGGCGCCGAGGTCATCGCCTGGGACGACAGCGCGTCGAGCGTCGAGAACGCGTCGTCCGCCGGCATCCGGACGGGCGACCTGCGCAGGCTCGACTGGAAGGCCGTGGCCGCGCTGGTGCTTTCGCCCGGCGTGCCGCTCACCCATCCCAAAGCCCATTGGAGCGCGGACCTTGCCCGCGCCGCCGGCGTCGAGATCATCGGCGATGTCGAGCTCTTCGCGCGCGAGCGCCGGGCGCATGCGCCCGATTGCCCCTTCGTCGCCATTACCGGCACGAACGGCAAGTCGACCACGACGGCGCTGATCGCCCATGTCCTCAAGGCGAGCGGGCGCGATACCCAGCTCGGCGGCAATATCGGCACGGCGGTGCTGACGCTCGATCCGCCGAAGGCCGGCCGCTTCTATGTGGTGGAGTGCTCCTCCTACCAGATAGACCTGGCGCCGACGCTGAACCCGTCCGCCGGCATCCTTCTCAACCTGACGCCCGACCATCTCGACCGCCACGGCTCGATGGAGCACTATGCCGACGTCAAGGAACGCCTCGTCGCCGGCAGCCGCACGGCGATCGTCGGCGTCGACGACAGTTTCTGCGAGCGCATCGCCGACCGCGTCGAGCGGGCCGGCACGAAGGTCGTGCGCATCTCCAAGCGCAACGTGCTGGCCGACGGCATCTATGCCGATGGCCCGCGCCTCGTCCTGGCGCAGGGCGGAGCGACCCGCGTGATCGCGGACCTTTCCCCGATCGAGACCCTGCGCGGCGCCCACAATGCGCAGAATGCCGCCGCGGCCGTCGCGGCATGCCTTGCGGTCGGCCTCAGTGAGGACGAGATCCGCGCCGGCCTTGCCTCCTTCCCGGGCCTCAGGCACCGTATGCAGCCGGTCGGGCGCAAGGGCGAGACGCTGTTCGTCAACGATTCGAAGGCGACGAATGCCGATGCGGCCGCGCCGGCGTTGTCGAGCTTCGAGCGCATCTACTGGATCGCCGGCGGCGTGCCGAAGGAGGGCGGGATTTCCTCGCTCGGTGCTTTCTTTCCGAAGATCGCCAAGGCCTATCTCATCGGCGAGGCGGCGCCCGCCTTCGCGGCGACGCTCGGCGAGGCCGTGCCCTTCGACATGTCGGGCACGCTGGAACGGGCGGTCCAGGACGCGGCGGCGGATGCCGAGCGGGAAGGAAACGGCCCGGTTGCCGTTCTGCTCTCCCCGGCTTGCGCAAGCTTCGACCAGTACAAGAACTTTGAAGTCAGGGGTGATGCCTTCGTGAAACACGTTTCGGCGCTGCCGGGCGTGTCCATGCTGGTCGAGGTTTAGGATGGTGTCGGGATTTGCGACCTTGCTCCTCTCTCCTCCGTCATCCTCGGGCTTGACCCGAGGATCCACGCGGCACGCACGGTGCAAATGGATCCTCGGGTCAAGCCCGAGGATGACGGAGGAGAGGGAGTGGACGCAGCAGAACCCGAACCGCTCAGTGAGAGGAACGAGACATGGTTAGTCGTGCCGAACGTGGTGCATTGGCGGACTGGTTCTGGACGATAGACCGGTTCTTCCTGGCGGCCTTCATCCTGTTGATGGGCCTTGGCTTCATGCTGTCCTTCGCGGCCAGCCCGCCGGTTGCCGAGCGCCTCGGGCTCGACAGCTTCCACTTCGTCAAGCGCCACGCCGTGTTCCTGATCCCGGCCATCGCGGTGATGTTCGGCATTTCCTTCATGTCGCCCCGCCAGGTGCGGCGCGCGGCGATGATCCTTCTCGTGGTCTCGCTTGCGGCCATGGTGCTGGCGCTGTTCTTCGGCGTCGAGGTCAAGGGCTCGCGGCGCTGGATCTCGATCGGCAGCTTCTCCATCCAGCCGTCCGAATTCATGAAGCCGGCCTTCGTCGTCATCTGCGCCTGGCTCTTTGCCGAACATGCCCGCCAGCCGGAAATCCCCGGCAACCTCTTCGCCATCATCCTCTTCGGCATCGTCGCGGCGCTGCTCGTCGCCCAGCCAGACCTTGGCCAGACCATCCTGACGGCTGCCGTCTGGGGCGGCATGTTCTTCATGGCCGGCATGCCGTGGCTGTGGATCATCGTGCTCGGCGGCGCGGCCGTCGGCGGCCTCCTGACGGCCTACACCTTCCTGCCGCATGTGGCCGGCCGTATCGACAAGTTCCTGACCGGTGAGGGCGACACGTTCCAGATGGACACGGCGCGGGAAGCCATCATCCGCGGCGACTGGTTCGGCCAGGGGCCGGGCGAGGGCACCGTCAAGCGCATCATCCCGGACAGCCATACCGACTTCATCTTCTCCGTCGCGGCCGAGGAGTTCGGCATCCTCTTCTGCATGGTCATCGTCATGATCTTCGCCTTCGTGGTGATGCGCGGCCTCAACCATGCCTTCAAGGAGCGCAACGATTTCACGCGTTTCGCCGTCGCCGGCCTCGTGCTGCAGATCGGCACGCAGTCGATGATCAATATCGGCGTGAACCTCGAGCTGCTGCCGGCCAAGGGCATGACGCTGCCGCTGATCTCCTACGGCGGCTCGTCGATGATCGCGATCTGCGTGACGGCCGGCTTCATTCTGGCGCTGACCCGCCACCGCCCGGAAAAGCGCGCCTCCGAGCGCAGCCTCTTCCGCGGCGGCATCGTGGCGCCTGCGGAGTGACCGGTTCGATGGCGCATGTGGGTTTCACCCCCCTCTGCCCTGCCGGGCATCTCCCCCTCAGGGGGGGAGACCGGCTGGAAGCAAGGCGGTGCCACGATTCAATCTCCCCCCTTGAGGGGGAGATGCCCGGCAGGGCAGAGGGGGGTAATGCCTCCGCAACGCACAAGGCATGCACTCCATGAGCAAAGGCATCGTTCTCCTCGCCGCCGGGGGCACCGGCGGCCATCTCTTTCCCGCAGAGGCGCTGGCGCATGAGCTGAAGGCCGGCGGCTGGTCGGTGCATCTCGTCACCGACAGCCGCGCCGAGCGTTTTGCCGGAAAATTTCCGGCGGACGAAATCCATGTCGTTCCCTCCGCGACGATCGGCTCGAAGAACCCGGTCAGCGTCGTGAAATCGCTCTTCACGCTGTGGAAGGGCATTCGCGTCGCGCGCAAACTGATGGCGCGCCTGCGGCCGAAGGTGGTCGTCGGCTTTGGCGGTTATCCCACCGTTCCGCCGCTTCTCGCCGCGACGGGCATGGGCATCCCCTCGATGATCCACGAGCAGAACGCGGTGATGGGCCGCGCCAACAAGGCGCTGGCGAACCGCGTGAAGGCGATTGCCGGCGGCTTCCTGCCGGAGACGGGCGGGCAATATGCGGCAAAGACGGTGACGACGGGCAATCCGGTCCGCCCCGCCGTGCTCGAAGCCGCGGCCATTCCCTACCAGGCCTCGGCGGAGGGCGAATTCCGCCTCGTCGTCTTCGGCGGCAGCCAGGGCGCGCAGTTCTTCTCCAAGGCCATCCCCTCGGCGATCGCGGCGCTGGAACCCGCCGACCGGGCGCGGCTCAGAATCACCCAGCAGGCGCGGCCGGAAGACCGCGACGAGGTCGTGCGCACCTATGGCGAGCTTGGCATTCCGGCCGATGTCTCGCCCTTCTTCACCGACATGGCGTCGCGCATCGGCAACGCCCATCTCGTCATCAGCCGCTCCGGCGCCTCGACCGTCTCCGAAGTCTCGGTCATCGGCCGTCCCGCCATCCTCGTGCCCTATCCCTATGCGCTTGATCACGACCAGGCGGCGAATGCCGCGGCGCTGGCTTCGGGCGGCGGGGCGAAGGTGATCGCGCAAGGAGAGCTTTCGACGGAGCGCCTGGCGGGCATCGTCTCCAAGGCGATGCATGACCCGGCGGGCATGACGGCCATGGCCGCAAACGCCAGAAAGGCGGGCAAACCGGATGCCGCGCGCTTGCTCGCCTCGATGGTTGAGGCTATTGCGGGCGGCAGGCCCATTGCACAGTTCAAGGGCGCACAATTCAAGGGAGAACGGCCATGAAGATGCCGCAGAGCATAGGGCTCGTTCATTTCATCGGCATTGGCGGCATCGGCATGAGCGGCATTGCCGAGGTGCTGCACAATCTCGGCCACAAGGTGCAGGGCTCCGACCAGGCGGACAGCGCCAATGTGCAGCGCCTGCGCGAGAAGGGCATCGATGTCTTCGTCGGCCACAAGGCGGAAAACCTTGGCGACGCCGAAGTGGTCGTCGTCTCCACCGCCATCAAGAAGAACAACCCGGAACTCGTCGCGGCGCGCGAAAAGCTGCTGCCGGTCGTGCGCCGCGCGGAAATGCTCGCCGAGCTGATGCGCTTCCGCAATGCCATCGCCATCGGCGGCACGCATGGCAAGACGACGACGACCTCGATGGTCGCGACGCTTCTGGAGGCCGGTGGCCTCGACCCGACCGTCATCAATGGCGGCATCATCAACGCCTACGGCACGAACGCGCGCATGGGCGAGGGCGAGTGGATGGTGGTGGAGGCGGACGAATCGGACGGCACCTTCCTGAAGCTGCCCGCCGACATTGCCGTCGTCACCAACATCGACCCGGAACATCTCGACCACTACGGCAATTTCGACGCCGTGCGCGCGGCCTTCCGCCAGTTCGTCGAGAACGTGCCGTTCTACGGCTTCGGCGTCATGTGCCTCGACCATCCGGAGGTGCAGGCCATGGTCAGCCGCATCGAGGACCGCAAGGTCATCACCTATGGCGAGAACCCGCAGGCCGACGTGCGCTTTTCCAATATCCGCATGGACGGCGCGATCTCCGTCTTCGACGTGGAGATCCGCCGCCGCCGCACCGGCCAGGTCATCGCGCTGAAGGACCTGCGCCTGCCGATGCCGGGCCGCCACAACGTTTCCAATGCCACTGCGGCCATCGCCGTTGCCCAGCGTCTCGGCATGTCGCCGGAGGCGATCGCCCGGGGGCTTGCCGGCTTCGGCGGCGTCAAGCGCCGCTTCACGCTGACCGGCAGCTGGAACGGCGTGAACGTCTACGACGACTACGGCCACCACCCGGTCGAGATCAAGGCCGTGCTGCGCGCGGCGCGCGAGGCCTGCGCGGGCCGCGTCATCGCCATTCACCAGCCGCACCGCTACAGCCGCGTCGCGAGCCTGTTCGAGGAGTTCGCCGGCTGCTTCAACGAGGCCGACACGGTGATGATCGCGCCGATCTATGCGGCGGGCGAGGACCCGATCGACGGCGTCACCGCGGAGGAGATGGTTTCCCGCATCAAATCCGCCGGCCACCGGGATGCGCGCTTCCTGCCGTCGCCGGAAGCTTTGGCGCCCGTCGTCGCCGGCATTGCAAAGCCCGGTGACTTTGTGGTTCTCTTGGGGGCTGGCAGCATCACGTATTGGGCGCAGGCGCTGCCGAAGGAATTGGCAGGCATTTCGGGGCAGGTGGCATGAAGCAGGTGGATGGTGCGAAACTTCTGGCGTCGTTGGGCGAGGGGATCAAGGAGGTCCGCGGCCGTCTGACGCCCGATGCACCGATGGACCGCGTCACCTGGTTCCGCGCCGGCGGCCTTGCCGAGCTGATGTTCCATCCGCACGACAGCGAGGACCTCGCCATCTTCCTCAAGCTCGTGCCGGAGGAGGTGCCGGTCACCGTGACCGGCGTCGGCTCGAATCTCCTTGTGCGCGACGGCGGCATTCCGGGCGTCGTCATCCGTCTCTCGGCCAAGGGCTTCGGCGATGTCGAGCTCGCGGGCGAGAACCGGATCAAGGCCGGCGCGATCTGCCCGGACAAGAACATCGCCGCCATGGCGCTCGACCACGGCATTGCCGGCTTCGAATTCTATTACGGCATTCCCGGCTCGATCGGCGGTGCGCTGCGCATGAATGCCGGCGCCAATGGCGGGGAGACCAAGGATCTTGTCGTGGAGGTGCACGCGATCGACCGCAAGGGCAATCCGCATGTGCTGTCCAATGCGGACATGGGCTATACCTATCGCCATTCCGCCGCGCCGTCCGACCTGATCTTCACCCACGCCGTCTTCCAGGGCGCGGCGGGCGACAAGACCGATATCCGCGGCAGGATGGATGCGGTGCGCCAGCACCGCGAGACCGTGCAGCCGATCCGCGAGAAGACCGGCGGCTCGACCTTCAAGAACCCCGAGGGGCATTCGGCCTGGAAGCTGATCGACGAGGCGGGCTGCCGCGGCATGATGATCGGCGGCGCACAGATGTCGCCGATGCACTGCAATTTCATGATCAACACGGGCCAGGCCACCGGCTACGAGCTGGAATATCTCGGCGAGACCGTGCGCAGCCGCGTGCTGGAGCATTCCGGCATCATGCTGCAATGGGAAATCAAGCGCCTCGGCAATTTCATGCCGGGCTACGAGGTCAAGGAGTTCCTGGGCCGCGCAACGGCCTGATCCGACACGATTCTTGCTGGGGCGTTCGAGAAACGCCCTCTCCCCCACAGGCAAGTTCACCGAAACGAAACCGTGTGACGTCGCGCCTCCGGCGCGCGACGGCCCTGCATGCCAGGGTCCTGATGGGGGTATTCATGAACAGGAAACTTGCCGCCGAGTTCATCGGCACGTTCTGGCTCGTCTTCTGCGGCTGCGGCAGCGGGATATTGACTGCTGCCTTTCCGCAGGTCGGCATCGGCCTTGCCGGCGTCTCTCTTGCCGCCGGCATCGCACTGATGGCGATGATCTACACGATCGGCGGCATTTCCGGCGGGCACATGAACCCGGCCGTTTCCGTGGGCCTTGCCGTCGCCGGCCGGTTTCCGGCCGGCCATATCCTGCCCTACATGGTGGCGCAGGTCGCGGGTGCGACGGCGGCGGGCGCCGTTCTCTATCTCATCGCCTCCGGCAAGGCGGGCTTCCGGCCGGGCGGTTTTGCCGCGAACGGCTATGGCGATCTCTCCCCGGGCGGCTATTCGCTGACGGCCGGCCTGGTGAGCGAAGTGGTGCTGATGGCGCTCTTCCTTTTCATCATCCTCGGCTCGACCCATCGCCGCGCGCCGGTGGATGTCGCGCCCATCGTCATCGGCCTCAGCCTGACGGCGATCAACCTCGTTTCGATCCCGGTCACCAACACCTCCCTCAACCCGGCCCGCTCGACGGGCGTTGTCTTCTTTGCCGAGACGGCGGCGCTTTCGCAGCTCTGGCTGTTCTGGCTCGCCCCGATGCTCGGCGCCGTCGTCGGCGCGGCGGCCTGGAGGCTGGTCGGCGAAAGCGGCGCGGCGCAGTCCGATCCCACCCTTGCATTGAAGGCGAATATGCGTGCTTGATTAGCAGGCGCGCAGATTCATTTTCTTCGTTCAGCCCCTGTTCATGCGGGTTTAGCGAAGGCTATGCTCGGTCGCGCGTTGGTTGCGCGATGAAGCCCCGCTCCAGCGGGGTTTTGACCAGGGGGCATTCATGTTCAAGAAACTCTCAGCCGAATTCCTCGGCACGTTCTGGCTCGTCTTCGGCGGTTGCGGCAGCGCGGTGCTGGCCGCCGCCTTCCCGGAGGTCGGCATCGGCCATCTCGGTGTCGCCTTCGCCTTCGGCCTTACGGTGCTCACCATGGCCTATACGGTCGGCGGCATTTCCGGCGGGCACTTCAACCCGGCCGTCTCCGTGGGCCTGACGGTGGCCGGCAAGTTCCCGGCGTCCAGCCTTGTGCCCTATATCGTGGCGCAGGTCGTGGGCGCGGTCGTCGCGGCGGTGGTGCTTTATCTCATCGCTTCCGGCAAGACGGGCTTCCAGGCGGGCGGATTCGCCTCGAACGGGTATGGCGACCTGTCACCCGGCGGCTATTCGCTGACGGCGGCGCTGGTTGCCGAAGTGGTGCTGACGGCCTTCTTCCTCATCATCATCCTCGGTTCGACCCATGGCCGTGCGCCGGTCGGCTTCGCACCGATCGCCATCGGCCTCGGCCTGACGCTGATCCATCTCATCTCGATCCCGGTGACGAACACCTCGGTCAATCCGGCCCGCTCGACCGGCGTCGCGCTCTTTGCCGATACGGCGGCGCTTTCGCAGCTTTGGCTGTTCTGGCTCGCTCCGGTCCTCGGCGCGGTGATCGGCGCGGTGATCTGGAAGGTTGTCGGCGAGGACGACTGATCGCGGAAAAAAAGAACCCGCCGCGTCGCCGCGGCGGGTTTTCTCTCGAAGGTCCCGAAGGGCTCAGACCTCTTCCTTGCCCGAAAGCAGGATGCAGGCCAGCGTGATCACGGCCGATATGCCGAGATAGTAGCCGACATAGGTCATGCCGTAGTTCGCCTGCAGCCACGTCGCGATATAGGGCGCGAGCGAGGCGCCGAAGATGCCGGCGAAGTTGAAGGTGATCGACGAGCCCGTATAGCGCACCTTGGTGGGGAAGGGGGCGGCGAGCGCCGTGCCGATGAGACCGTAGGTCATGCCCATCAGCGCCATGGCGAGAATGACGAAGACGAAGATGCCGCTCTCGCCGCTCGTCATCAGCTCCGGCAGGAGGAACGAGAAGGCGCCGATCAGCACGGTCGTGAGGATCAGCACCTCCCGGCGGCCGAACCTTTCGGCGAGCTTGCCGGCGAAGGGAATGAAGAGGCCGAACAGCACCGAGCCGAGCAGCTGGACTTCCAGCGCCTCGACGAAGGGCAGCTTCAGGACCTTGACATTGTAGGAGAGCAGGTAGGCCGAGCCGATATAGAACAGCACGAAGGTGGCAAGCGCCACGAAGGTGCCGAGCACGAGGCTGCGCTTGTGGTTGCGGAAGAGCTCCACGACCGGGACCTCGACACGCTCCTGCTTTTCGATGGCCTTCTGGAAGGCCGGCGTCTCGGTGATCGACAGGCGAACCCAGAGGCCGACGGCGATCAGCACGATCGAGGCGACGAAGGGGATGCGCCAGCCCCAGGCGAGCAGCGATTCCTGCGACATGACATGCAGCAGCAGCCAGAAGACGCCGGAGGAGAGGAAGAGCCCGACGGGCGCGCCGAGCTGCGGGAACATGCCGTACCAGCTGCGCTTGCCGGGCGGGGCGTTTTCCGTCGCCAGCAGCACCGCGCCGCCCCATTCGCCGCCAAGGCCGAAGCCCTGGCCGAAGCGGCAAAGCGCCAGGAGCAGCGGCGCGAGAACGCCGATCGTCTCATAGGAGGGCAGCAGGCCGATGATCACGGTCGAGACGCCCATGGTCAGAAGCGCCGCCACCAGCGTCGTCTTGCGCCCGATGCGGTCGCCATAGTGGCCGAAGACGATCGCGCCGAGCGGGCGGGCGAAGAAGGCGATCGAGAAGGTCGCGAAAGAGGCGAGGAGGGCCGTCGTCGGATCGCTGTTCGGGAAGAACAGCGTCGGGAAGACCAGCACGGCGGCCGTGGCATAGACGTAGAAATCGAAGAATTCGATGGTCGTTCCGACCAGGCTTGCAAAAAGAACGCGCGCCGGGGAGTTGAGCCCAGCGCGGTTGGAATGCGTTGCGGTCGGCGACCCGGAAGCGAGCGTGTCACTCATCAAGGGTGCCTTTTCTTGGTTTTTGAAGCTGTCTTGGGAGGCAGCGGCGGTTTATTACGCCAACCGGGCGGTCAGCGAAACAACAAAAGTACGCAGGCCGGCGAAAAATCGTACTTTTCGTGCGCTGGAGGCGGTGCCTGCGTTTACCAGGGGTTTGCGGCCATGGGCCCGTCCTCCGGCTCCGCTTTAGAGAATTCTAAATTCTTCTTTTTCTTGCGTCGGCCACAACTCTCTGATTCCAGAGAGAGAATCGAAGCGAGACTTGATTCGGGACAGGAAAATTCGCCTCCGGGCGGCTCCGGTTAACGAAAGTAAACGCTTCATTAACCTTAATGACGTTCTAGTGATCCTACCTCGCTGCCCGAGTCGGATCGCAAGCAAATCAGGTCCGCGCAAGGGACGAGCACCAGAGTACGGAATTCAGTTGGGGGTTCTATGAGCGTGAAGCATGTCGCGATGCTGATGGGTGGTTTTTCGTCGGAACGGCCGGTGAGCCTTTCGTCGGGCAACGCCTGCGCCGACGCGCTTGAGGCCGAGGGCTACAAGGTCACCCGCGTCGATGTCGGCCACGACGTCGCGAGCGTGCTTGCCGAACTGAAGCCGGACGTCGCCTTCAATGCGCTGCACGGGCCCTTCGGCGAGGACGGCACCATCCAGGGCATCCTCGAATATCTGCAGATCCCCTATACCCATTCCGGCGTGCTCGCCTCGGCGCTCGCCATGGACAAGGCGCAGGCGAAGATCATCGCAAAGGCCGCCGGCATTCCGATCGCCGAGCAGCGGCTGATGGACCGCTTCGATTTCACCTCGGCGCATCCGATGAAGCCGCCATACGTGGTCAAGCCGGTGCGTGAAGGCTCGTCCTTCGGCGTCGTCATGGTCAAGGAAGACCAGTCGCATCCCCCGCAGATCATCACCTCGTCCGAATGGCGCTATGGCGACAGCGTCATGGTCGAGCGCTACATCTACGGCCGGGAGCTGACCTGCGGCGTCATGGGCGACGTCGCGCTCGGCGTGACGGAAGTGGTGCCGCAGGGCCACGCTTTCTACGACTATGATTCCAAATATGTGAAAGGCGGCTCGAAACACGTCATCCCGGCGCAAATTTCACCGAATATTTACCAAAAAGTTCAAACACTCTCCCTCAAGGCGCATCAAGCGATCGGGTGCCGTGGCGTCAGCCGTTCCGACTTCCGTTACGACGACCGATTCTCCGAGAATGGCGAGCTTATCTGGCTGGAAATCAACACCCAGCCCGGCATGACCCCGACCTCCCTGGTGCCCGAAATGGCCGTTCATGCCGGCCATTCCTTTGGTGAATTCTTGCGGTGGATGGTGGAGGACGCGTCGTGTTTGCGTTGAGCGTCAAGAAGAGCAGGGTGCGCCCCGTCGGGATTCCGGAAACGGAAGCCGGTCGCGTGCTGCCGCGTCCGCTGCGCCGGATCGTCCGGTTCCTGGTCAGCCTCGCGGCCGGCCGCATCCATATTCCGCGCCACACCGGCAGCGTCGCCACCGTGCTGTTCATCGGCGCGACGGGCCTTTACGGCATGTCGCTGGGCGGCCATTCGCAGGATGTCGCCCAGGCCTCGACGACGGCGATCGGCTTTGCCATCGAGGACGTCAAGGTCTCCGGCAACCGCGAGACATCGGAAATCGACATTCTGGAGCGCCTCGGCCTCGACGGCACGACCTCGCTGGTCGCCCTCGACGTCAAGGAAGCCCGCAAGCAGCTCACCGAGCTGCCCTGGGTCGAGGACGCATCCGTGCGGAAAGTCTATCCGGGCACGATCGAGATCGCACTGAAGGAGCGGGAAGCCTTCGCCATCTGGCAGCACGGCTCCGACCTGTCGCTGATTGAGAAGAACGGCAGCGTCATCGCGCCGCTGCGCGACAACAAGTTCTCGACGCTGCCGCTGTTCGTCGGCCGCGACGCGGAGACGGCCGCGGCCGGCTTTGCCGACGAGTTCGACAACTGGCCGGAAATCAAGGCGCGGGTGAAGGCCTATATCCGGGTCGCCGGCCGTCGCTGGGACTTGAGGCTCGACAACGGCATCGTCGTCAAGCTGCCGGAGCACAACGTGCCGCGCGCCATGGACACGCTGGCGACGCTGGAAGCGGAGCAGGGGATCCTGGAGCGCGACATCGCGGCCGTCGATCTCCGGCTCGAAGACCGTACGACGGTCCGTTTGACGGAAGGGGCGCTGGAACGCCGCAATGCGGCGGTCGAGCAGAGAACGAAGGACCTGAAGAAGGCAGCGAAGCGCACATGAGCATTTTCGGTTCGTCCCATTTTGGCCTGCCGCGCTTGAAGCCGCTTTCCTCCAAGCGGGCGCATGTCGTTTCGGTCCTCGACATCGGCTCCACCAAGGTCGTCTGCATGATCGGCCGGCTGACGCCGCGCGCCGAAAGCGAGATCCTTCCCGGCCGCACGCACAATGTCGAGGTCATCGGCATCGGCCACCAGAAATCGCGCGGCGTGAAGAACGGCGTCATCACCGATCTGGATGCCGCCGAAAGCGTCGTGCGCCTTGCAGTCGATGCCGCCGAGCGCATGGCCGGCCTCACCATCGAGAGCCTGATCGTCAACGTCTCGGCCGGCCGCCTGCAGAGCGACGTCTACACCGCGACCATCGATCTCGGCGGCCAGGAGGTCGACGCCAACGACCTGCGCAAGGTGCTCGCCGTCGCCGGCCAGCAGTCGCTGCGCCAGGACCGCGCCATCCTCCATTCGCTGCCGACGGGCTTCTCGCTCGACGGCGAGCGCGGCATCCGCGATCCGCTCTCCATGTTCGGCGATGTGCTCGGCGTCGACATGCATGTGCTGACGGCCGAACGGGCCGCGCTGAAGAACCTCGAACTCTGCATCAACCGCGCCCACCTCTCCGTCGAGGGCATGGTGGCGACGCCCTATGCGAGCGGCCTTTCGGCCCTCGTCGACGACGAGGTCGAACTCGGCTGCGCCTCGATCGACATGGGCGGCGGCACGACGACGATCTCCGTCTTCGCCGAAGGCAAGCTGGTGCATTCCGATGCCGTCTCGCTCGGCGGCCATCACGTCACGACGGACCTCGCGCGTGGCCTGTCGACCCGCATCGAGGATGCCGAACGCCTGAAGGTCGTGCACGGTTCGGCCCTGCCGAACGCCAGCGACGAGCGCGACATCGTCACCGTCCCGCCGATCGGCGAGGACGACCGCGACCAGCCGACCCATGTGCCGCGCGCGCTGCTGTCGCGCATCGTCAGGGCACGCATCGAAGAGACGCTCGAACTCATCCGCGACCGCATCCAGCGCTCCGGCTTCTCGCCGATCGTCGGGAAAAGGATCGTGCTGACGGGCGGCGCCAGCCAGCTCACCGGCCTGCCGGAAGCGGCCCGCCGCATCCTTGCCCGCAACGTCCGCATCGGCCGCCCGCTCGGCGTCTCCGGCCTGCCGACGGCGGCCAAGGGGCCGGCCTTTTCGACGGCGGTGGGGCTGATGATCTATCCGCAGGTCGCGGAACTGGAAGAACACGCTGTGCAGGGCGGCATGCTCTCGCAGCTGACGGGTGGCAACGGCCGCATCGCCCGCATGGGCCAGTGGCTGAAGGAGAGTTTCTGACG
Organism: Shinella sp. WSC3-e; assembly: GCF_945994535.1. Classification (NCBI taxonomy): domain Bacteria; kingdom Pseudomonadati; phylum Pseudomonadota; class Alphaproteobacteria; order Hyphomicrobiales; family Rhizobiaceae; genus Shinella; species Shinella sp. WSC3-e. Next base: position 2,069,269 of record NZ_OZ000530.1, on the reverse strand, counting down.
GGTTTCCCGGCGGCGTTACGGCCGGGAAAGACCGACACTAGAGTTTTGGGAATAGACCGGCTGGGCGAAGCAGCCGGAAACGAAAGGAACACTGCAATGACTATCAAGCTCCAGAAGCCGGACATCACCGAGCTGAAGCCCCGCATCACCGTCTTCGGTGTCGGCGGGGGCGGTGGCAATGCTGTCAACAACATGATCACCGCGGGCCTGGAAGGCGTCGATTTCGTCGTCGCCAACACCGATGCCCAGGCGCTGACCATGACCAAGGCTTCGCGGATCATCCAGATGGGCGTCGCCGTCACGGAAGGCCTCGGCGCCGGCTCGCAGCCGGAGGTCGGCCGCGCCGCCGCGGAAGAGTGCATCGACGAGATCATCGATCACCTGAACGGCACCCACATGTGCTTCGTCACCGCCGGCATGGGCGGCGGCACGGGCACGGGCGCAGCGCCGGTCGTCGCGCAGGCGGCCCGCAACAAGGGTATCCTGACCGTCGGCGTCGTCACCAAGCCGTTCCACTTCGAGGGCGGCCGCCGCATGCGTCTTGCCGAAGAAGGCATCCAGGAACTGCAGAAGTCGGTCGACACGCTGATCGTCATCCCGAACCAGAACCTCTTCCGCATCGCCAACGACAAGACCACCTTTGCCGACGCCTTCGCGATGGCCGACCAGGTGCTCTATTCGGGCGTCGCCTGCATCACCGACCTCATGGTCAAGGAAGGCCTCATCAACCTCGACTTCGCCGACGTCCGCTCGGTGATGCGCGAGATGGGCCGCGCCATGATGGGCACGGGCGAAGCTTCGGGCGAAGGCCGCGCCATGGCCGCAGCGGAAGCGGCGATCGCCAACCCGCTGCTCGACGAAACCTCGATGAAGGGCGCGCAGGGCCTCCTGATCTCGATCACCGGCGGCCGTGACCTCACCCTCTTCGAAGTCGACGAAGCCGCGACCCGCATCCGCGAGGAAGTCGATCCGGACGCAAACATCATTCTCGGCGCAACCTTCGACGAAGAGCTCGAAGGCCTGATCCGCGTCTCCGTCGTTGCAACCGGCATCGACCGCGCGGCCTCGGAGGTGGCTGCACGTCATGCTGACTTTCGCAGCCACAGCAAGCCGGTAGTCCGCCCCGCCGCCGTTCCGGCCCAGCCGCAGGTCCAGGCCGCAGCGCCGCAGCCCCAGCCGGTCCCGCAGCCCGTCATGCAGCAGCCGGTCGCCCAGCAGCCGGTCGTCGATCCGATCGCCGAGGCCATCCGCGCTTCGGAGGAGAACCTCGAGCGGGAACTCGCCATTCCGGTGAACCGTCCGGCTCCGGTGCAGCAGCCGGTGGCTTCCGTCCAGGAAGAGCCGCGCCTGCAGAACCGCCTGTTCGCCGCCCCGGCCGAGACGCCGGTGCAGCGCCCGGTCCAGCAGCAGCCGATGCAGCAGGCCCCGGTCATGCAGCAGCGCGTCGAGCCGTCCGCTCCGATCATCCGTCAGGAGCCGCAGACGATGCGCATGCCGAAGATCGAGGATTTCCCGCCCGTCGTGCAGGCCGAGATCGACCACCGCGCCGCCCAGCAGCCGGTCGCCTCGCACAGCGAAGAGCGCGGCCCGATGGGCCTCCTCAAGCGCCTGACGTCCTCGCTCGGCCGTCACGAGGAGCCGCAGGCCGCCCAGGAGCCGGCGCCGCAGGCCCAGCAGCAGCGCCGTCCGCTGTCGGCCGAAGCCAGCCTTTACGCCCCGCGCCGCGGTCAGCTCGACGATCATGGCCGCGCCAATCCGCAGCCGCGTTCGCTCGGTGAGGACGACCAGCTCGAAATCCCGGCGTTCCTGCGCCGCCAGTCGAACTGAGGCCTTCCTCGGAGCCCGTTGACAGAATGCCCGGACCGTGGTCCGGGCATTTTTGATTCTTGTCTAAATTCAAGAGTTTGCCGTTGATGTGGAGCGTAACAAAACGAAAGAAACAGTGATTTGTGTAACCCTGAGGGACCTACTACATTCACACTAGGCACAGGGGCCAGTCAGGGATCGGATGCCGGCATCACGCCGGAGCGCATCAAATCACTCCAGACGTTGAGGCGGACTTGTCGGTGGGCGCAACGCGCCCGGCCAAGGGTTTCCTTGGGCCAATGAAATACCGGGGCTCCCGCGAGCCCGTGAAATAAGAATGTCGGCGAAGAATGAGCCGACAGTAAGACGAGGCGAATGCACATGACGATCGGTATGCTCGGTTTCCAGACGACGATTGCGAGCCCGGTGACGATTGCCGGCACGGGCGTCCATTCCGGCGCGGCCGTATCGATCACCTTCAATCCGGCCGAAGCCGACAGCGGCATCCTCTTCCAGCGCCTGCACGACGACGGCACCGTGAGCGAGTACCGCGCGGTCTCCGCGCAGGTCGGCAACACGGACCTGTGCACCGTGCTCGGCTTTACGCCCGCGACGTCGATCGCCACTGTCGAGCACGTCATGGCCGCGCTCTATGCGCTCGGCCTCGACAATGTCCTCATCGAGGTCCACGGCGCCGAAATGCCGATCATGGACGGCAGCTCTGCCCCCTTCATCGATGCGATCGACCAGGTCGGCCTCATCCCGCTCGCCGTCAAGCGCCGCTATATCCGCATCGTCAAGCCGGTGCGCGTCGAGGCCGGCGCTTCCTGGGCCGAGTTCTCGCCCTATGACGGCACGCGCTTCGAGGTCGAGATCGATTTCGATTGCCCGCTGATCGGCCGCCAGGCCTGGAAGGGCGATCTGACGCCGATGACCTTCCGCAGCGAATTGTCGCGCGCCCGCACCTTCGGTTTCATGCGCGATGTGGAAAAGCTCTGGGCCTCCGGCCATGCGCTCGGCTCGTCGCTGGAAAATTCCGTCGTCATCTCCGACGACAACACCGTGATCAATGTCGAGGGCCTGCGCTACGCGAAGGACGAGTTCGTGCGTCACAAGACGCTCGATGCCGTGGGCGACCTTGCGCTTGCCGGTGCGCAGTTCATCGGCTGCTACCGCTCCTATCGCGGCGGCCACAGGATGAACGCCCATGCGCTGAAGGCGCTGCTCAGCGACCGCACGGCCTACGAGGTCGTCGAAGCCTCCGCGCCGCGCTCGCGCGCCGGCCAGCGCGAGCTGATCGCCGTCAACGCCCCCGAGTTTGCGCCCTGGTCCCTGTAAGGCGTGCGCTTCCAGACAGCCTTGCCATAAAAATGCGTTAATGCGCCGGCATGGCGTTGCGGTCTTCACGCATTTGGAGATACAACGCGGGGCGCGCGCGGCGGGTTACCGCACCGCGTCCGTTGAACTGGGATTGTCACATGGTTGTTGCAGGGTCTGTTGGTGTGAAGAAGACGGCGCGCATTGTCTATCTTACGCTTTTTGCGGCGGCTTCGCCTGTCGTCCTTTCCGCGTGCCAGTCGGATCCGGACATCGACATCACCAAGCTGACCGGCGAGACCGAACCGGCCGACAAGCTCTACAACCAGGGCCTTGCCAACCTCAATGCCGGCAAGGTGGGCGAGGCGAGCCGCAAGTTCGAGGCCGTCGACCGCCAGCATCCGTTCTCCGAGGAAGCGCGCAAGGCGCTCGTCATGTCGGCCTTCACGAATTACCGTCAGGGCCGCAACGAGGAGGCGATCGCCGCCGGCAAACGCTATCTCAACCTCTATCCAGGTTCGGAAGACGCGGCCTATGCGCAATACATCGTCGGCCTTGCCTACTGGAAGCAGATCCCGAGCGTGACGCAGGACCAGCGCGCCTCGGCGCAGACGCTGGAAGCCATGCAGGCCGTCGTCGAGAACTATCCCGATTCGGAATATGTCGAGGACGCGCAGACCAAGATGCGCTTTGCCCGCGACCAGCTCGCCGGCAAGGAAATGCAGGTCGGCCGCTACTATCTCGAGCGCAAGGAATATATCGCGGCCGCCAGCCGCTTCCGCGTCGTCGTCGAGAAATATCCGATGACCAACCAGATCGAGGAAGCGCTCGCCCGTCTCGTCGAGACCTATTACGCCATGGGCGTGGATACGGAAGCGCAGACGGCGGCGGCGGTGCTCGGCCATAACTATCCCGACAGCCAGTGGTATGCCGACAGCTACAAGCTGCTTCAATCGAAGGGGCTGGAGCCGCGCGAAAATACCGGATCCTGGATTTCCCGCGCCGGCAAGAACCTGCTCGGCGTCTGACCGAAGAGCAAACACCGCATGCTGGCGCAGCTTTCGATCCGCGATATCGTCCTGATCGAACGGCTCGACCTCGCTTTCGAGCCGGGCCTTTCCGTGCTGACGGGCGAGACGGGCGCCGGCAAGTCCATTCTTCTCGACAGTCTTTCGCTGGCGCTCGGCGGGCGGGGCGACGGCTCGCTGGTGCGCCACGGCCTGGAGCGCGGCCAGGTGACGGCCGTCTTCGACGTGCCGCACGGCCATGCCGCCCGCGCGCTGCTCCGCGACAACGGCATCGATGACGACGGCGACCTCATCTTCCGCCGCCAGCAATCCGCCGACGGACGCACCAAGGCCTTCGTCAACGACCAGCCGGTCTCCGTGCAGCTGATGCGCCAGGCCGGCCAGCGTCTCGTCGAAATCCACGGCCAGCACGACGACCGCGCGCTCGTCGACACCGATGCGCACCGCCTGCTGCTCGATGCCTTCGGCGGCCTTGGCGAGGCGGCTGCTGACGTCGGCACGCTCTATCACCAGTGGAAGGAAGCCGAGCGCACGCTGCGCCGCCACCGCGAGAAGGTGGAGGCGGCGGCCCGCGAGGCCGATTACCTGCGCTCCTCCGTCGAGGAGCTCGAAATCCTCTCGCCCCAGGACGGCGAGGAGGATGCGCTGGCGGAAACCCGCGCGCGCATGATGAAGGCCGAGCGCATTGCCGGCGACATCAACGAGGCGAGCGAGTTCCTGAACGGCAATGCCTCGCCCGTGCCGCTCATCGCCGCGCTCGTGCGCCGGCTGGAGCGCAAGAGCCACGAGGCGCCGGGCCTGCTGGAGGAAACGGTCGAACTGCTCGACCAGGCGCTGAACCAGCTTTCCGACGCGCAGATGGCCGTCGAGGTGGCGTTGCGCAAGACCGAATACGACCCCAAGGAGCTGGAGCGCACGGAAGAGCGCCTCTTCGCATTGCGCGCGGCCGCCCGCAAATATTCCGTGCCCGTCACCGGCCTTCCGGCGCTCGCCGCCAAGATGATCGCCGACCTTGCCGATCTCGATGCGGGCGAGGAGAAGCTGGTGCGCCTTCAGGCCCATCTTGCCGAGACGCGCGCCGCCTTCGAACTTGCCGCCCGCGCGCTTTCGGACAAGCGCCACCATGCGGCAGAGGCGCTCGCCGCCGCCGTGATGGCCGAGCTGCCGGCGCTGAAGCTGGAGCGTGCGCGCTTCACCGTCGAGATCACCACCGACCCGGAAGGCGGCGCGGAGGAGGGGATCGACACGGTCGAATTCCACGTCCAGACCAATCCCGGCACGCGCCCCGGCCCGATCATGAAGGTCGCCTCCGGCGGCGAGCTCTCGCGTTTCCTGCTGGCGCTGAAGGTGGCGCTCGCCGATCGCGGCTCCGCGCCGACCCTCGTCTTCGACGAAATCGACACCGGAGTCGGCGGCGCGGTGGCCGATGCCATCGGCCAGCGGCTGAAGCGGCTCTCTTCGACCGTGCAGGTGCTCTCCGTCACCCACGCCCCGCAGGTCGCGGCCCGCGCGGCGACGCATCTCCTCATCTCCAAGGGGCCTGTCGAAGGCAGCGAGACGGTCGCCACCCGCGTCGCCCGGATGGATGACGGCGCCCGCACCGAGGAGATCGCCCGCATGCTGGCCGGTGCCTCGGTGACGGACGAGGCGAGGGCGGCCGCGGCGCGGCTGCTGTCGGGCGGGGTGTAGGCGGCGCGGGCTTTGCCAGCGCAGCGTTTCTGCGGCCACCCCCCTCTGCCCTGCCGGGCATCTCCCCCACAAGGGGGGGAGATTGGATGGAGCGACATTCTGCCCGCCTTCAGCGACTCAATTTGAGCAAGGTTCCAGCCGCTTGCCGATCTCCCCCCTTGTGGGGGAGATGCCCGGCAGGGCAGAGGGGGGTGGCCAACACTGCGATGCTCGATTGAACAGTCGCCCACACCATCTTTCCTTTCGTCAGCTTTTCTCTAAAACCGGTGGCCTAATCCGGAGCAGGCCATGGCAAATGTGAAAACCCCCGTCGAGCATCTCACCGAAGAAGAGGCCGCAGCCGAGCTTGCCTATCTGGCGGCGGAAATCGCGCGCCATGACGAACTTTATCACGGCCAGGACGCGCCGGAGATTTCGGACGCCGACTACGACGCGCTGAAGCGGCGCAACGAGGCGATCGAGGCGCGGTTCCCGGCGCTCGTCCGCGACGACAGTCCGTCGCGCCGGGTGGGCTCCGCACCGCTGCCGACCTTCGCGCCGATCACCCATTCGCGCCCGATGCTCTCGCTCGACAACACGTTCTCCGACGAGGACGTCCGGGATTTCGTCGCCTCCGTCTACCGCTTCCTCGGCCGCCTGCCGGACGATTCGATCGCCTTTACCGCCGAGCCGAAGATCGACGGCCTTTCCATGTCGATCCGCTACGAGAACGGGCGCCTCACGACGGCGGCGACGCGCGGCGACGGCACGACGGGCGAGAACGTCACCGCCAACGTGCTCACCATCGCAGAAATCCCGAACCGCCTGCCGGCCGGCGCGCCGGACGTCGTGGAGGTGCGCGGCGAGGTCTACATGGCCAAGAGCGACTTCCTGGCGCTCAACGAGAAGATGGCGGCGGAGGGCAAGCAGACCTATGTCAACCCGCGCAACACGGCGGCGGGTTCGCTGCGCCAGCTCGACGCGAGCGTCACGGCGAGCCGCAAGCTGCGTTTCTTCGCCTATGCCTGGGGCGAGATGTCGGCGATGCCGGCGGATACGCAATACGGCATGATCGAGACCCTGAAGAGCTGGGGGTTCCCCGTCAACCCGCTGACCAGGCGGCTTTCCCGCGTCGACGACATCATCGCGCATTACCGGGAGATCGGCCTTACCCGCCCGGACCTCGACTATGACATCGACGGCGTCGTCTACAAGGTGGACGAGCTCGCGCTGCAGGAGCGCCTCGGTTTTCGCTCCCGCTCGCCGCGCTGGGCGACGGCGCACAAGTTCCCGGCCGAGCAGGCCTTCACCACCGTCGAGAAGATCGACATCCAGGTCGGCCGCACCGGCGCGCTGACGCCCGTCGCGCGGCTGACGCCCGTCACGGTCGGCGGCGTGGTCGTCACCAATGCGACGCTGCACAATGCCGACTATATCGAGGGCATCGGCAACAGCGGCGAGCGCATCCGCGCGGAGGATCATGACATCCGCATCGGCGACACGGTCATCGTGCAGCGCGCGGGCGACGTGATTCCGCAGGTGCTGGACGTGGTGATGGAAAAGCGGCCGGCGGAGGCGCAGCGCTACGAATTCCCGAAGACCTGCCCGGTCTGCGGCAGCCATGCCGTGCGCGAGCGCAACGAGAAGACGGGCCGGCTCGATTCCGTCACGCGCTGCACGGGCGGTTTCGTCTGCCGCGCGCAGGCGGTGGAGCACCTGAAGCATTTCGTTTCGCGCAATGCCTTTGACATCGAGGGGCTGGGCGCCAAGCAGATCGATTTCTTCTTCGCGGCGGAAGATCCGTCGCTGACGATCCGCACCGCGCCGGACATCTTCACGCTGGAGAAGCGGCAGGCCGATTCGCTCACCAAGCTGGAGAACATCGACGGTTTCGGCAAGGTCAGCGTACGCAAGCTCTATGACGCCATCGATGCCCGCCGGTCGATCGCGCTCAACCGCTTCATCTATGCGCTCGGCATCCGCCATGTCGGCGAGACCAATGCCAAGCTCCTGGCGCGTGCCTACGGAACCTATGCGGCCTTCGAGGAGGGCATGAAGGCCTCCGTCTCGCTGTCCGGCGAGGCGTGGAACGAGCTCAACAGCATCGATGGCATCGGCGAGGTCGTCGCCCGGGCGATGGTCGAGTTCTACAAGGAGCCGCGCAATCTCGACGTGATCGACCGGCTGTTGCAGGAGGTGACGCCGGAGGCGGCCGAGGTGGTCGTGGCAAGCTCGAGCCCGGTCGCCGGCAAGACGGTGGTGTTTACCGGCTCGCTGGAAAAGATGACGCGCGACGAGGCGAAGGCCATGGCCGAGCGGCTGGGCGCCAAGGTGGCGGGCTCGGTCTCCAAGAAGACGGATCTCGTGGTGGCGGGGCCGGGCGCCGGCTCCAAGCTCGACAAGGCACGGGAATTCAACGTCGAGGTGATCGACGAAGACGGCTGGTTCGAGCGGATCAAGGCACCGTGACGGTCGAGCCGCGCACGAGGAAGCGGCCATCGAAGGTCATCGGCACGCCCTGGCCTTCGTTGTAGTCGCGCGTGCCGCCGAGATAGGCATGCATGTGCAGGTGCGGCTCGGAGGAATTGCCCGAATTGCCGACGCGCCCGAGCGTTTCGCCCTTCGTGACGATCGCGCCGTCGGCGACCACGATGGAGCCTTTGCGGAAATGGGCGAGCAGGATGCGCGCCGTGCCGCAGGCGAGGATGACGTGGTTGCCCGCCGGCGCCTCGGTGTTCGTCTCGGAAATGCGGTTGTCGTCGATCCCGTCATGGGTGGATATGGCAATGCCGTTGCAGGGGCTCTTCACCTCGCGGTCGTAGATCGCGTAGTCCGAAAGGTCCTCCGGCATCAGCCCTGCCGCGCGCATGCCGAAGCCGTTGAGGGCGACGATGTCGAGGGCGAAGCGCTGGCTCTGGCTGCCGTGGTGGTGGTTGATCGACGCCGTGCCGCCGCCCTGGCCGACATAATAGGTGCCGGCGCCAAAGGGAAAGGCGAGATCGACCGCCGTCTCCTGATAGCCGTAGCCGGAGAGCGCCCGCGCCGTCAGCGCCAGGAAGAACACGGCCATGGCCGCGGTGAAACCATGCGTGCGCAGCACCGAGGATGAAGCGTTCCAGCGGCGGCGACGCACGCGCAGATAGGAAAGGCCGGTCGCCGCGACGAAGGCGGCCGGCAGCAGGAGGGTCAGCGCCGTGCCCAGGAAATCCCAGCGCCCGATGACGGTGACGAAGGCGAAATAGGCCGCGCCATAGACCACGCGCGTGAGCCAGCCGAGCCGGTCGGCCGGGCTCGGCAGCCAGAGCCAGAGCAGAAAGAAGGCTGGAAGAAGGATCTGGGTGATCAGCAGAATGAGAATGGGCCATTCCATGGGGAAGAACCTTGTGGGATCGGCCATGTCCTTTCATCTGCGGACACGGATACTTGTGCTCTGTTCAATCCCCGGCGATGAAATTGGTTCCCGGTTTCAAGGCCGCCGGCGGTCAGGGATCGGTGTAGCCGGCGGCGCGGATATCCACCTGCCGCCCGGCCGGATCGGTTTCGAACAGGAGGGCGCCGGTCGATTTCGATTCCGCGGCGACATAGTCGAAGATCACATGGTTCTCCTCGATGATCTTGTCGCCGTCCATCAGCCGGCCGATGACGGTGACCGCGGCGGCGGTCGTGGTCGCGGAATTGGCGATGTCGAAGGTGATGCGGTATCCGGCCTTCGCCTTCTGCGTGGCGAGAACGGTGACGGAAAGGTCCGGCGGCATCGCTTCCCGCGTGAAGGCTTCCCAGCCTACCCAGCCGAGCATGCCGGCGATCAGCAGGGCGGAAACGAGGCCTGTCAGCCACTCGATCCAGTGCGGATCGTGGCGTTCCCTGTGGCGGCCCTGTTCGGAACGGGTCATGTCGGCCTCACAGGATCAGCCGCGCGGCGGCGGCGCCGAGCGCGGCGGGAAAGCCGAGCACGATGACGGACAGCATGATCTCGACCGGCGAACTGTCGCCAAGGCGTTCGAAGATCCACAGCGCGAAGATGCTGATCGCCAGCGCGATGACATAGCCGGGCAGGGTGAAGCGCACGAAGGCGTGCCACCAGGGTGTTTGCGGCGAAAGCTCGTGGCCGCCGGTGAAGGACACCGCATAGACGAAGCCGTGCATGAGGGCGATGGAGAGGACGGCGACGACGAGGGCGTGCCAGGTCGTCATCTTGTAGGCGAGCACCATCATCTCGTCGGTCGGCGCGATGTTGAGCGAGAGGAACAGCGCACCGGCCGCCATCAGCAGCAGTTCGCCGGGATAGCTCGTCTCCTTCGTATCGGCGTCGCCTTCGTCATGGCCGAGCTGGCTGCGGCCGAGCATGGCGCCGATGCTGGCGGGAACCGATTGCAGGGCGACCTTGCCGACAAGCTCGCTCGCCGGCATGCCGCCGCGCAGGAGGCCGAGCGCGGTCAGCACCACCAGGCTGGTCGTAATGCCGATGCCATAGGCGATCGCCGCGTCGCGTGTCGCCTCGCGCCAGCTGAAGGTCTTCTCGAAGCCGATGCGGTGGGCGAGCAGGATGAGCAGGGGGATGTTGAGCAGCAGCAGCAGGAACAGGCGCTCGCGCGCCATGTAGAAGCCGAGATACCACATTTCCATGGTCATCAGCATGGGCAGCGCCAGGAGGAGGGCGCCGGCGACGCCCCGGCCGAGCCCGGTCACGAAGCGGCTGAATTCGTCCTTATCGCCCTCGGCGCGTGTCATGAAAATCCCCTCGCAAAAGCGCGAGGGTAATGCGGCGCGGTGATGAAAGTTCCGCGCTGGATCGACAGGCCTGTTGGCCTGGGCTCCTGCCACGCTCTCCTCCGTTATGCTCGGGCTTGACCCGAGCATCCATTCCACCGGCACGCCGTGGATTTGGATCCTCGGGTCAAGCCCGAGGATGACGTTGAGAATGGCGCGCGGTGTGTCGCCAAACCACGGCCAAACGCGCCGGCCGCGTCAGAAGCGGTCCGGCTTCTTGCCCTTCGGCTTGCGCGCGGCGCCTTCGGGCCTGGCGAATTTTTCATCGCGCTTGCCCTTGAAGGGTTTTGTGCCGGCAAACGGCTTTGCCGGCTTCTTGCCGCCGTCCTCGCGGTCTTTCCAGTGCGGCTTGGCGGCAGCGCCTTCCGGCTTGTCGAAATCGCGCTTCTTCTCGAAACGCGGCTTCTTGTCGAAGTCACCCTTCGGCTTCCAGTCGGCGCGGCGTTCCGGCCGGTCGTAGCGCTGCGTCTTCTCGCCGGGCGTGCGCGTATAGGGCTGCGGCGTCAGGTCGGGCTGGCCTTCCAGCACGGTGACGCGGATGCCGCGCTCCAGCATGCTGTTCGGGCCGAGATGGCCGAGGAAGCCGTCGGCGGCATCGGCGGAGAGCTCGATATAGGTCTCCTCCGGCTGCATCTTGATCGCGCCGATCTCGTTCTTGGTGATGCTGCCGTTGCGGCAGAGCATGGGGATCAGCCAGCGCGGCTCGGCGCGCTGCTTGCGGCCGACCGAGACGGAGATCCACACGCTCGATCCGAAACCCTCGCGCGGGCGCTTGGTTTCGGCCGGGATGAAGTCGTTGCCGCGTTCGCGCGGCTTGCGCTGTTCGAGCGACACCTCGACCAGGTCTTCCGGCGCCGAACGCCCGGCCTTGAAGAAGCGGGCGACGGCGGCGGCAAGCTGGCGGGCATCGAAGCGTGCGGCCAGGGCGTCGATCGTCTCGACCTCGTCTTCGCCGATCGCGTCGGTCAGCATCGGGTCGGCAAGCAGGCGCTCGTCGTCGCGGCGCAGGATGTCCTCGGCGGACGGCGGGGTCGCCCAATTGGCCTTGAGGTTCGCCGCCTGCAGCAGGCGCTCGGCCTTGCGGCGGGCACTGAGCGGCACGATGAGCGCGCTGACGCCCTTGCGGCCGGCACGGCCGGTGCGGCCCGAGCGGTGCAGCAGGGTTTCCGGGTTGGTCGGCAGGTCGGCATGCACGACGAGCTCGAGATTGGGCAGGTCGATGCCGCGCGCGGCGACGTCGGTGGCGATGCAGACGCGGGCGCGGCCGTCGCGCATGGCCTGCAGCGCGTGGGTCCGTTCGTTCTGGCTGAGTTCGCCAGAGAGGGCGACGACCGAGAAGCCGCGGTTGTTGAAGCGGGCGGTCAGGTGGTTCACCGCCGCGCGCGTCGAACAGAAGACGATGGCGTTCTGCGCATCGTAGTAGCGCAGAACGTTGATGATGGCGTTCTCGCGGTCGGCCGGCACGACCAGCAGGGCGCGATAGTCGATGTCGACATGCTGTTCGCGCTCGGCGGCGGTCGAGATGCGCAGCGCCTCGCGCTGGTAGTTCTTGGCGAGCGCGGCGATCTCCTTCGGCACCGTGGCCGAGAACATCAGCGTGCGGCGGTCTTCCGGGGCCGCTTCCAGGATGAATTCGAGGTCTTCGCGGAAGCCGAGGTCGAGCATCTCGTCGGCCTCGTCGAGCACGACGGCGCGGATAGCGGACAGATCGAGATTGCCGCGGGTGATGTGGTCGCGCAGGCGGCCCGGCGTGCCGACGATGATATGGGCGCCGCGCTCCAGCGCGCGCCGTTCGTTGCGCACGTCCATGCCGCCGACGCAGGAGGCGATGACGGCGCCGGTCATCTCGTAGAGCCATTCCAGCTCGCGCTTGACCTGCATGGCGAGTTCGCGGGTCGGGGCGATGACGAGGGCAAGCGGGTTCCCGGCGCGGGCAAAACGCTCTTCGCCCTGAAGCAGCGTCGGAGCGAGCGCGAGGCCGAAGGCGACGGTCTTGCCGGAGCCGGTCTGGGCGGAGACCAGCGCATCCGCATCGCCGATCTTCGGGTCGGAGACGGCGACCTGCACCGGCGTCAAAGTGGTATAGCCGCGTTTTTCCAACGCCTTTGCCATCGCCGGAGCGAGGCCTTCAAAACTTGTCATCGAGGGTCTTTCGGAATTCGGGTTCCGCAACGATCATGCGTCGCGCTCTCAGCCCGTCCGCGACGAGCTTGCTGGTGCGCTCTCTACTGGCCCTTGCGCGAAAAGTACAGTGCGCAAAACGCAACCCTGCCCAGCGGCGAGCCCTATCGCCGCCAAAGGTGTTTGCCGATTGTCTTTTTGCGCTGCACAAGATAGAAAACGGCGCCTCCTCAAACGATCCGCAGAGATCGAGCGGGGGCATCGCCCGCGGGAGAGGGCGAGAGCAAGGAGGAACCGCCGATGCAGACCTTCACCACCATCGCGGACCTGCGCGCGGCGCTGGCCCCGCACCGGCTGGACGGCCGCACGATCGGCCTCGTGCCCACCATGGGCTACCTGCATGTCGGCCATATGGAGCTTGCCCGCCGCGCCCGTGCCGGCAACGACATCGTCGTCGCCACCATTTTCGTCAATCCCCTGCAGTTCGGCGCCAACGAGGACCTGGCGCGCTATCCGCGCGATCTTGCCCGCGATCAGGCGATGCTGGAGGCGGAAGGCGTGCACTATCTCTTCGCGCCCGGCGTCGCGGACATGTATCCGCGGCCGATGGAGACCGTCGTCGACGTGCCGACGCTCGGCAGCGAGCTGGAAGGCTCGGTGCGTCCGGGTCATTTCGCGGGCGTCGCGACGGTGGTGACGAAACTCTTCAACATCGCCCAGCCGGACCGCGCCTATTTCGGCGAGAAGGATTTCCAGCAGCTCGCCATCATCCGCCGCATGGCCGAGGACCTGGCTCAGCCGGTCGAGGTGATCGGCGTGCCGACGGTGCGCGAGGCGGACGGGCTCGCCTGTTCCTCCCGCAATGTCTACCTATCGGCCGAGGAGCGCGCCGCTGCGGTCATCGTGCCGCGCGCGCTGGAGGAGGCCGAACGGCTGATCATGGCCGGCGAGACCGATGCGAAACGGCTGGAGGCGGGCGTTGCCGCCTTCCTTGCCAGCGAGCCGCTGGCAAGGCCCGAAGTGGTCGCGATCCGCGATCCGCAGACGCTCGCCAAGATCGACACGGTCGGCGACAGGCCGGTTCTTTTGTTGCTTTTCGTGCGCTTTGGGAGCACGAAACTCCTCGATAACCGGGTTCTTGGCCCGAAAAACGCGAAAAAGGTAGCGTGACATGAGCGTACACACCGCCAAGCGCCGACTGGCGCCCGCCGATATCAGGGCCCTCAAGGGCGAGCGCCCGATCGTCAGCCTCACCGCCTACACGACCCCGGTCGCCAAGCTCATGGATCCGCATGTCGATTTCATGCTGGTCGGCGACAGCCTCGGCATGGTGCTCTACGGCCTTGATTCCACCGTCGGCGTGACGATCGAGATGATGATCGCCCATGGCCAGGCCGTCATGCGCGGCTCGTCCAATGCCTGCGTCGTCGTCGACCTGCCCTTCGGCTCCTACCAGCAGTCGAAGGAACAGGCCTTTGCGACGGCCGCCCGGGTGCTCAAGGAAACCGGCTGTTCGGCGATCAAGCTGGAGGGCGGGGCGGAAATGGCCGAGACGGTGCATTTCCTCACCCAGCGCGGCATCCCGGTGCTCGGCCATGTCGGCCTGATGCCGCAGCTCATCAACACGACGGGCGGCTACCGCTCGCTCGGCCGCAACGACAAGGAAGTCGAGAAGATCCGCCGCGACGCCGCGGCCATCGACGAAGCCGGCGCCTTCGCCATCGTCATCGAGGGCACGGTCGAGCCGCTGGCGCGCGAGATCACCGGCAAGGTCAAGGTGCCGACCATCGGCATCGGCGCGTCGCCCGCCTGTGACGGCCAGGTGCTGGTCGTCGACGACGTGCTCGGCATCTTCACGGATTTCAAGCCGCGCTTCGTCAAGCATTTCGCCAATCTCGCGCCCGTCATGAGCGAGGCCTTCGCGACCTATGCCGAAGAGGTGAAGGCGCGCAGCTTCCCGGGGCCCGAGCACACGTTCCAGCTCAAGAAGGGGTGATTTTCGGCACCGCCGGGCGCCACTCTTCCGTCTGGGCGCCACCTCTCTATTCGTCTGGCGCCATATCCATGGCTCCACCTCTCTTCCGCCCGGCGCCATCTCTCTTTCGCTTGGCTCTACCTCTCTTTCGTCATGGTCGGGCTTGACCCGACCATCCACGCGGCACCCGGGGTTGTGGATGGTCGGGTCAAGCCCGACCATGACGGAGGAGAGGGGGCTACATCCATCAGCATCAGGCGAAATTCGACGCTGATCGATCAACGGCGCTGAACGATGCATCAGCCATATTGGTTTGCAGGTGGACCCTTGCTGCTCTATGGCTGTACGATCCCGAGATAGAGCAGACCCATGACCCCCGCCACGAAAGATGAAATCCGCGATGCCTTCCGGCGTGGCAGCGCCGTGGCGATCGCCGCGGCGCCGTTTGCCGTCCTGTTCGGCGCCGTCGCCATCGACAACGGCCTGACGATCGCGGAGGCGGCGCTGATGAGCGCGACGCTCTATGCCGGCGCCAGCCAGCTCGTCGGCGTCGAGCTCTTCGATCACAATGTCGCGCCCTGGCTGGTGGTGCTGTCGATCTTCGCCGTGAATTTCCGGCATGTGCTCTATTCGGCGGCGATCGCCGCCCATATCCGGCACCTCACCTTCTGGCAGAAGGCGACGTCGCTGTTCTTCCTCACCGATCCGCAGTTCGCCGAAACCGAACGCCGCGCCGATGCGGGCATCCGCGTCAGCTATATCTGGTCCCTGGTGCTCGGCCTCAGCGTCTATGTGCCCTGGCTCTGCCTGACGGTCGTCGGCGGCCTGCTCGGCAACCTGATCAGCGATCCCAAGGCGATCGGCATCGACGTGCTGCTGCCGATCTACTTCATGGGCCTCGTGCTCGGCTTCCGCAGCCGGGCGAACTGGCTTCCGGTGGTGCTGGCCTCCTCGGCGGGCTCGATCCTGGCGCTGCATTTCGTCGGTTCGCCATGGCATGTCAGCCTGGGTGCGCTGGCCGGCATCCTCGTTGCCGCGCTCATGCCGCTCGACGGCGATGAGGCCGCGGTCGGCGATGTCGTGGAAGGGGAGGCGTGAGCATGGATACGCTGTTCCATATGCAGACGCTGCTGATCATCGCTGCCGGCGCGATCGCGACCTATCTCACGCGTGTCGGCGGCTATGTCTTCATCACGCGCATGAAGCGCATCCCGCCGCGCGCCGAAGCGGCGCTGAACGCCGTTCCGGCCGCCGTGCTCACCACGCTCGTGGCGCCGGCAGCCGTGACGGGCGGGCTGGATGTCAGCCTGACGATGGCGGTCGCCCTCCTCGTTGGCCTGCGTCTTTCGCTGCTGCCGGTGCTGGCCATCGGCTGGGTCGTCGTGATGGTCCTGCGTCAGGTCATCGGCTGACCGGCGCCGTCGCCTTTTCCAGCCAGCGCTTCGTCGCGTCGTCCGCCAGCAGCGGCGTGATCTTCTCGCGCACATCCGCGTGGTAGGCGTTGAGCCAGGCGAGCTCCTCGTCCGTCATCAGCGCGGGCACGACGAGCCGGCGGTCGATCGGGCAGAAGGTCAGCGTCTCGAAGCCGAGCATGTCCATGTCGCCGCCTTCGACCGGGGCCGCCGGCAGGACGTGGATCAGGTTCTCGATGCGGATGCCGAAGGCGCCGGGGCGATAGTAGCCGGGCTCGTTGGACAGGATCATGCCGGCAAGCAGCTCCTGCGTCGAAAGCCGCGAGATGCGCTGCGGGCCCTCGTGCACCGAAAGATAGGAGCCGACGCCGTGGCCGGTGCCATGGGCGAAGTCGGCGCCGGCCTTCCACAGCGCGATGCGGGCGAGCGGATCAAGGTCGCAGCCGCGCGTGCCCTTCGGGAAGCGCGCGGTGCTGATCGCGATCATGCCCTTCAGCACCAGGGTGAAGAAGCGCTTCTGCTCGTCCGGCACCGCGCCGATCGCCACCGTGCGGGTGATGTCCGTCGTGCCGTTGATGTATTGCGCGCCGGAATCGATGAGGAAGAGCGTGCCGGGCTCGATGACGGTGTCCGACGCGGTGGTGACGCGATAGTGCATGATGGCGGCATGGGCGCCGGCGCCGGCAATCGTGTCGAAGGACACGTCCTTCAGCGGGTTCTGGTGGCGCTCGCCGACGCTGGCGCGCACGGCCTCCAGCTTCTTCGTGACGGCCATCTCGGTCTGCGTGCCGGGCGTCGTCCCGTCGAGCCAGGCGAGGAATTCCGCCATGGCCGCGCCGTCCTGAAGGTGGGCGCGCGCGGAACCCTGCAGCTCCACGGCGTTCTTGCAGGCGCGGGGCAGGCGGGCCGGGTCGGCGGCCTCGACCAGCGTGCCGCCCTTGCGGCGCACGATCTCGGCAAGCGCGAAGGGGGCCTGGTCGGGATCGATCAGGATGCGCTTGCCCTCGGCGGCGAGCGCCGCGATGCGCTCGTCGAACTGCGAGGGCGGCACGAGGTCGGCGAGCTGGGTGAGATAGGCCTCGGGCTCGATGCCGGTCTTGCGCTTGTCGAGGAAGAGCTGCGGGCGACCCTCTGCCGGAATGATGGCGCGGGCCAGCGGATGCGGCGTGTGCGGCACGTCGCTGCCGCGGATGTTGAAGATCCAGGCGATGGAGGAGGGATCGGTGACGGCGAGGGCATCGGCGCCGGCCCCGGCGGTCGCCTCCGCCATCTTGGCGAGCTTGTCCCTGGCCAGTTCCCCGGCCTGGTCGATCGCCTGGATCGTCACGCGGCCGAGCGGTTCGCCCGGACGGTCGGTCCAGGCCTTGTCGAGCGGGTTGTGGGGCAGGAAGACGAGGGCGCCGCCAAGGCCGGCAAGCGCCTTTTCCAGCCGGCGCACCTCCGCGCCGGTGTGCAGCCACGGGTCGATGCCGAGGCGGAAGCCCTTCGGGGCATGGTTCTGCAGCCAGAGATGCGGCGGTTCGCCGACGAGGTCGCCGCCGGTGAAGACGCTGCCGTCCACCTGCTCGGCGAGCTGCGTGACATAGCGGCCGTCGACGAAGACCACGGCCGCACCACGCATGACGAGCGCCACGCCGGCCGAGCCGGTGAAGCCCGTCAGCCAGGAAAGGCGCTCGGCCGAGGCCGGCACGTATTCGCCCTGGTATTCGTCGGCGCGCGGCACGAGGAAGCCGTCGATGCCGAGCGCATCGAAGGTGGCGCGCAGCGCCTCGGCGCGTTCGCGGCCGAACTGGGGCGTGGAGGTGACGTCGAAACTCTGGAACATGGAAGACTTCCGGTATGGCGATGAATCGTGCCGGCAATCTAAAGCATGTCGCGCAAAAGTGTGCAGCGGTTTTGCGCCAACGACATGCGAAAAACCAGAGAGCTAAAGCGCAAGGAGCGAATCTGGAAGATCGCGATGGGCTTTAGCCCATCGGCCGGCCGCGTCAAAGGCGGGCGAGATAGCGCTCCAGCACAGCGCGGGTCAGGCGCTGGTTGTTGCGATACCAGTCGTCCTCGGTGAAGAAGGCGGGTTCGCCGGCATCCCAGCCGCTCATCGAGAAATCCGACTGGCGGGCGAGGAAGGCGACGAAGTCCTCCTCGGTCTTCCACTCCGTGATGAGCGGGCCGAAATAGACCCCGCCGTCCTGCACGTCGGCCAGCATGACGCCGTCTTCGGTGCGGATGAGGCCCTGGCCGCAGAAATCCCGGTGATGGTCGTAGATCACGCCGTTGCCGGGCATCTCGTTCGTCAGCTTGCGCCAGAGCCGTTCGGCCAGCGCCGCGCCGAGCGGCTTGCGGCTGAGGGCATCGCGCAGGGATTCGGCGATGCGGCGGCGCTCCGCCGCGGTGCGGGTGGTGCTTTCGACCCGGTAGGGGATCTTGCGCGCTTCGATATTGGCGCGGATCGCGATCCACAGCACGAAGACGATGACCGCAAGCGCGATGAGCGGGATGACGGTGGCGGCCATGCTCAGGAAAACCCTGCGGCATCGGGAAGAGGTCTGTAATTGGACTTATGCATTCCGTGCATGGCACCCATGTTCCAAAGGCCCTGTCGCAAATTTTCGAATCCAGTATAAGCGGCGCCAACGAAGCGAAACAAAACGCGCTTCAAGCGAAACGAAGTGAAAGTTCCTCCAGTCCTTCGGATCGCAAAATGAACTGCCGAAAGGCAAAAGACTAGGTGTTCCGATCAGGCGTCTTGCCGGTCACTCCTCCTCCCTCCTCCGGGAAGGCGCTCGGAACACATAGGCCCGCTTGAGCACTCCTCCTCCTCAAGCTCGCGGGCAGGTCGGTTCGCCGGCCCATAGGCGGTGCCTCTGGCACCGCCTTTTCTTTTGCCTGCAATTCTCTGATGTTGAAGCGGGATGTTGCCACCCCGCTTCAAGCCGGTGCGTTACCGGCGATTGTCGAGATGGATCGTCACCCAGCCTTCGCGCCAGATCGTACGCACATGGCGCAGGCCCGCGCCGTTATAGGCGGCAAGCACCTTCCAGCGCTGCGAGGCGAGGATGCCGGACAGGATGACGTCGCCCTGCGGCGCCAACTGGGCGGCGAGCTGCGGCGCCATGCGCATCAGCGGCCGGGCGAGGATGTTGGCGATGATGAGGTCGAAGGGGCCGTGGCGGCCGAAGGCGGTGGAGTGGAAGCCCGGCGCCGTCTCCAGCGTGATGCCGGAGGCGATGCCGTTGAGGCGGACGTTCTCGCGCGCGACGCGGGTGGCGACCGGATCGATATCCGTCGCCAGCACCGTGACCGGGGCAAGCTTGCGCGCGGCGATCGCCAGCACGCCGCTGCCGGTGCCAAGGTCGAGCACGCGCCTGACCTTGCGCACGCGCATCACGTCGGAGATCACCTCCAGGCAGCCCGCCGTCGTGCCGTGATGGCCGGTGCCGAAGGCCTGGCCCGCGTCGATCTCGATGGCGATCTCGCCGGCCCGCACCTTGCCGCGATCATGCGAGCCATGAACGACGAAACGGGCGGCGCGCACGGGCTTCAGGCCCTCCAGCGACTTGGCGATCCAGTCGATGTCGGGAAGCTCCTCGCGCTCGATCGTCGCATCGGGAAACTCGCCGGCAAGCAGCGCGGCGAAACGCGCGTGGATCTCCGCCTCGTCCCTACGGAACATGTAGACGGAGGCTTCCCAGATGTCCTTCTTCTCGTCGATCTCCATCGTCGCGATGGCATAGCCTTCGTCCTCGAAGACGTCGGTCATCAGCGAGAGGGCGATCTCGGCCCGCTTCTCGGTCGTGGTGATGTAGAGGCGGATTTCGCTCACGGCTCGGGGTCCCTGTTGTTTCAGGCCCGCCTAGCATGTCCGAAAGCCGAGGGCAAAGGCGGATCGCCCGCCGGCAGCCTTATCCCTTGATCAGGTTGGCGAGCTTCTGCTCGGCGACCTCGGGGTTCTCGCCGTAGGCGATGGTGCCGACGAATCGTCCGGTCGCGTCGAGCAGGAAGACGGAGGCCGTGTGGTCCATCGTGTAGTCCCCGCCGGGCTTCTCTTCGTCGAGCGGCACCTTGCGATAGTAGACGCGGTAGCCCTTGACCATGTCCAGCACCTTGTCCACCGGGCCGGAAATGCCGGTGATGCGCTTGGAGACGTTGCCGACATACTGGCCGATCAGCTCAGGCGTGTCGCGCTCGGGATCGACGGTGACGAAATAGGCCTGCAGCTTCGAGCCGTCGGGATCGACCTTGGTAAGCCAGCCGTTCATCTCGAACAGCGTCGTCGGGCAGACTTCCGGGCAATGGGTGAAGCCGAAGAAGAGGGCGGTGGGCTTGCCGGTGAAGGCCTTTTCGGTGATCGGCTTGCCATCCTGCGCGACGAGCTCGAAGGGCACGCCGAACGGGCCGCCCGCGACCTCTTCCTTCGTCCTGGTCATTTCCAGCGTCAGCCAGCCGAGCAGGGCCGCGACGAGCGCGACGGCGATCCACAGTACGAGGCGCAGGGTCTTCATGGCAGTCCTTCGATAAGCAAGGTCCGAGGTCTGCCGGTGTCATAGTCCTTCGGCCGGACGCGCGCAAACGGGCCAATTGCCGCAATGCGAAGCGGGATCGGCGTCTCGCGGAATTGTGATCAGAAGCACCAAGCCATGCCGGATTCGGCAAGGCTGAGGAAGATCGCCGTGCCATGCTCCACCCAGCCGGCAAAGGCGGCGGTGGCGGCCATCACGCCGAGGCCGAGCACGATGAGCGCGGCGGGCAGGGCGGTGTATCGGCGGGCGGTCTTGTCCATGGGGGCAAGTATAGACCGGAACCGCGGGATTTCAAAACGGCCCGGACTGCCGTAACGGAAGGTGTTCCGGAGCCCGGTATTTCATCAAAAGTTGCTGAAATACCAGTTTCCGGTGCCGTTCCTTAGCCATTGTTTAATCTCTCTTTGCCACTTTCGGACAACGCGCAAAGGGCCGGTCAGACCCGCTGGACATGATGTCCGCCGTGCGCCGGAGACGGCGTGCAGCGCATTCCAACAAGTCCATCGTCGATTGGAAAGAGCCTCACCATGTCCAACGCCCTGAAGCAGTCCGGCGCCTATCTCGAAATCGTCTCCTTCCATCTCGGGGAGCAGGAATTCTGCATCGACATCATGGCCATCCGCGAAATCCGCGGCTGGGCGCCGGTGACGCCGATGCCGCACACGCCGCCCTATGTGCTCGGGCTCATCAACCTGCGCGGCGCGGTGATCCCGGTCATCGACATGGCCTGTCGTCTCGGCATGAAGATGACGGAGCCGTCCGAGCGCTCGGCGATCATCGTCACGGACATTGCCGGCAAGCTCGTCGGCCTGCTCGTCGAGCAGGTTTCCGACATGATGACCATCAAGAGCGAAGCCCTCCAGCCGGCGCCGGAAATCATCCCGGAAGCCCAGCGCGCCTTCTGCCGCGGCATCGTCGCGCTGGAGAAGTCGATGGTCTGCTTCCTCAACCTCGACACCGTCATCGCCGACGAGCTCGCCCAGGCCGCCTGATCGCGGCGGCGGGAACCTTCGGATTTCAGGCGCCCGGCCGGCTTGCGGCGGGGTGCCTTCTGCCGTTTGACGCCATCTGCAGTATAGTATCCTAAATTAACATTTAATAATGCGCGGTTTCGCGGCGATTTATCAGGAACCATGCGAAGCCCGCATCGTTTCCTCCATGCTTCCCATAGAGAAAACATGGAGAATTCTTATGAAGAAGACCGTTACCATTGCCCTTGCTTCGCTTCTTGTCGCCGCGCCGGCGGCGGGCATCGCCTATGCCCAGGATGCCACGGTGCCCATGACCTCGGACAGCATGTCCACGGGCTCGATCAGCGCGGACAATGTGAATGTCGTCACGCTGTCCTCGCTGGAGGCTGACGACAGCAAGCGCGGCGAAGCCGAGCGCCTGAGCCTCAAGGCCAACGACCCGATCACGATGGAAAAGGTCCAGGCCGAGCTTCAGGGCGAGCCGGGCCTTGCCGAAGCACTGGCGTCCAAGAACGTCCAGCTGCAGAACGTCATCGAGATCCAGACATCGGGTGATGGCGGCAAGGTTGTCTACGTCAAGTAAACCGCTGCCCCATCAATGGAAACGCCCCGGACCTCTTCAGGTGCCGGGGCGTTTTTTCAGGGTTTGCCGTTGGTCCAGGTGACCGTCTCGCCATAGAGCGGCACGGTGGAGATCGACATCTTCGCCGATCCTTCCGTCAGTTCGCGCGAATGGGCGAGATAGATCAGCGTGTCGTTCTTCCTGTCGTAGATGCGCGTGACGATCAGCGACTTCCAGATCAGCGACAGGCCGGACTTGAAGACCTCCTCGCCGCTGCGGTCGAGATCGATGTCGCCGATGGTGATGGGACCGGTCTGCTGGCAGGAGATGGCGTTGTTCGAGGGGTCCTCGAACCAGTTGCCCTTCTTCAGCCGGTCGATGACGCTGCGGTCGAAATAGGTGACGTGGCAGGTGACGCCGGACACCTCCGGATCGGTCACCGCGTCGATGTAGATGTCGTTGCCGATCCAGTCGACGCCGACCTTGCCGACCGTCTCGGCAGCGGCGGGCAGGGCGGCAAGCGCCATCAGGCCGGCGGCGATGGCCGTGCGGAGGCGGGGGGCGGCAGAAATCGTCAGCGGCATGGCAGGTCTCCTTGTTCCGTGTTCAACGTAAGGAGGCGCGGCCCGCTTGCAAGCCGGCCCTTGAAGCAATTTCGCTTTTGCCGCACTTGTTCTCACGATTTTGCCGCGGCGATGGTGGCGCGCACCGCGTCCCCGTTGGTCAGCGTCACCTCGTATTCCCGGTCCTTCTCGGTGCCGCCCATGCCGACATGCGGGTTGCGGAAGGCCATGCCGCTGGGCACGGTCTTCAGCGCGGCGAAGTGCAGCTCGGTGAGATTGGCGCCGTCGCGGACCTTTCGGATGTTGTCCGCATCGAGCGCGCCGCAGCCCATGATGACGATGCGGCCGGCGGCCTGTTCGTTGGCGGCCTTGAGGATGGCAAGGCCCTCCAGCGCGGTGTCGCGCTGGCCGGAGGTCAGCACGCGGTCGACGCCGCAGCGGATGAGCGCCTCCAGCGCCTCGCCGGCATCGGCCGTCATGTCGAAGGCGCGGTGGCAGGTGACGGACATCGGCCGGGCGGCCTCGACCAGCCGCTTCGTGCGCGCCTCGTCGATCCTGCCGTCGGGCGTCAGGCAGCCGATGACGACGCCGGAAACGCCTTCGTCCCTAAGGGCGATGACGTCCTCCACCATCGTCTCGAATTCCGTCTGCGAATAGAGGAAGTCGCCGCCGCGCGGGCGGATGATGACATGGACGGGGATCCTGGCCGCCTTCACCGCGGCGCGGATCGTCGCAAGGCTCGGCGTCAGGCCGCCCTCCACCAGGCTGGCGCAGAGTTCCACGCGGTCGGCGCCGGCGTCCTGGGCGGCGATGAAACCGTCGATGCCTTCGACGCAGAGTTCGATGAGGGGCTTGGCCATGATGTCCTTCCGGTTGTTCTGGTCAGGCTTCGCGCCAGACGGTCTTGAGGAGCCGCAGCCAGTTTTCCCGGCAGAGCTTTGCGAGGTCGTCCTCGCTGTAGCCGGCCTGGCGCAGCGCCTCGACGAGCGCCTGGCTGCCGGCGGCGTCGTGGATCGCGCCGGGAATGGTCGCGCCGTCGAAATCCGAGCCGAGCGCCACGCAGTCGATGCCCATGCGCTCCACCATGTGGTCGATGTGGCGCACCATGTCGGAAAGCGGCGTTTCGGGGTTTTCGAGGCCGTCGGCCCTCAGCATGGTCGTGGCGTAGTTGAGGCCGGCAATGCCCTTGCGCTCGCGGATCGCGTCGAGCTGGCGGTCGGTGAGGTTGCGCGAGATCGGCGTCAGGGCGTGGGCGTTGGAATGGGTGGCGACGAGCGGCTGCGTGCTTTCGCGTGCCACGTCCCAAAAACCCTGTTCGGTGATGTGGGCGAGGTCGATCATGATGCCGAGCCGGTCGCAGGCCTTCACCAGTTCGACGCCGGCCGCCGTCAGGCCCGGGCCGGTATCGGGCGAGGAGGGATAGGCGAAGGGCACGCCATGGCCGAACAGGTTGTGGCGGCTCCAGACGGGGCCGAGCGAGCGCAGGCCTTTGTCATGGAAGCTTTCGAGGTTCGACAGGTCCTCGGCGATCGGCTCGCAGCCCTCGATATGGAGCACGGCTGCAAAACGGCCGGCATCCATGGCCGCGCGGATCGCCGCCGTGGAGCGGCAGATCGAAAGGCCGCCGGCCTGTTCCAGCCGGGCGGCGATGTCGGCCATGTCGAGCGCGATCTTCAGTGCGTCGGCATGCTCGCGCGGCCCGACCATCGGGATGTTGTAGTGGCCGTTCTCGTCGACCTCGCGCGGCGGATAGTCCTCCACCGGCGGGATGAACATGGCGCAGAAGCCGCCGGCAAGGCCGCCCTTCTTCGCGCGCGGGGCGTCGATATGGCCCTGGTCCGTTCCGTCGATGAATTCGGCGATCGGGTCGGCGTCCTTGCGGGCATTCTCCCACAGGCGAAGCAGGACGTCGTTGTGGCCGTCGAAGATCAATTGCATGGGGCGCTCCCGGATCGATACGTCAGATCATCCGACGGGGTAGAGCCGATTCCGCCGCGGCTCGCAAGAACCGCAGCGGAGGCATCAGGCGGCGAAGACCGGCGTGCCGGCGATCCAGGTGGAGAGGACGTCGATATTGCCGTCGATGACGGCGATGTCGGCGTCGTGGCCGTGGGTGAGACGGCCCTTGCGGCCGGTCATGCCGATCGCCTCGGCCGGGTAGAGCGAGGCCATGCGCAACGCCTCCTCCAGGTCGAGGCCGACATGGTCGCGCATGAAGCGGATGCAGGAGGCCATGTCGATATCGGCGCCGGCGAGCGTGCCGTCGGCCAGCGTCAGGCGCCCGCCTTCGCGAAAAATCTCGCGGCCGTTGAGGAAGAAGCTCGTCATGTCGGTGCCGATGGTCGACATTGCGTCGGTGACGAGGAAGATCCGGCCGGGGCCGCGCTTGGCCCTCAGGGCCACGCCGATGGAGGCCGGATCGACATGGAAGCCGTCGGCGATCAGGCCGGCATTGAGATGGCCGAGATCGAGCGCCGCGCCGACCATGCCGGGCTCGCGGTGGCCGAGCGGGCTCATGGCGTTGAAGAGATGGGTCATCATGCCGGCGCCGGCCTCGACGGCGGCGGCGGCGGTCCTGTAGCTGCAATCCGAATGGCCGAGGCTGACGGTGACGCCCGCCGCATGGAGCGCGGCGATCTGGTCGTTGGTGGCGTTTTCCGGTGCCAGCGTCATCAGGAGGGCATCGAGGCCCTTTCGCGCCGCGACGGTGCGGGCGAGGTCGTCGTCTTCCATCGGGCGGATGAGGTTCGGGTCGTGCGCGCCCTTGCGGGCGACCGAAAGATGCGGGCCTTCGAGATGGAGGCCGAGGAAGCCCGGCACCTTCGCCTGCTGCGCCGCAAGGCCGGCGGCGATGGTTTCCGTCGTCACCTGAACATTGTCGGTGATCAGCGTCGGCAGGAGGGCCGTCGTGCCGAAGCGGGCATGGGCGGCGCAGATCGTGCGGATGCCTTCGAGGTCCGGCCGCTCGTTGAGCAGAACGCCGCCGCCGCCATTGACCTGCAGGTCGATGAAGCCGGGAACGAGCGACAGCCCGTCCATCGGCACGGCGCGGGCGTCGGCCGGCACATCGCGAAGGGGCGCGATGGCCGCGACCTTGCCGTCCGCGATCAGCAGCGCGCTGTCCTCGTGCCACAGATCGCCGTCGAAAATGCGGGCGCCGGTAAGGGCGGTGAGCGCTGTCATCGGGTTTCCGTCACTTTCTTCAGGTTGACCGGCTTGTCGGGATCGAGGCCCTTGCCGCGCGACCAGGCCTCGACGAAGCCGTAGAACGGCACGATGAGGGCGAGCGCATCGGTGATCGGATGGCCGGTGGCGACGAAGGGGAGCTTTCGCGCGCTTTTTGCGCCGGCGGCGGTGACGCAGGCATAGGCGCCGCGGTCGGCGAGGCTGTCGGCCATGCCGGTGACCGAGGCTTCCGCCGCGTCGCGTGCGGCAAGCGCGATGACCGGGAAGGACGGGCCGACGAGGGCGACCGGGCCGTGCAGCACTTCGGCGGAGGAATAGGCCTCGGCGTGCATGCCGGAGGTTTCCTTGAACTTCAGCGCCGCCTCGCTGGCGATCGCAAGGCCCGGGCCGCGGCCGAGCACGTAGAGCGACTGGGCATCCTTGAGGTCGCCGGCAAGGTCGGACCAGTCGAGCGCGACGGCCTTCGCGAACTGTTCCGGCAGGGTCTTCACGGCGCGGTCGAGGTCGGAATCGCCCGTCCATTCGGCGAGCACGGCAAGGCCGGCGACGATGGAGTTGACGTAGGATTTCGTCGCGGCGACGGAAAGTTCCGGGCCGGCGGAGAGGTCGAGCGAGTGCGCGCAGGCATCCGCCAGCGGCGAGGGCAGGGTGTTGGTGAGCGCGATGGAGATCGCGCCGCCCTTGGTCGCGCCGTCGGCCATGGCGACGATGTCGGGGCTCTTGCCGGACTGGGAGATGGCGATGGCGGCCGCGCCGCCGAGCTTCAGCTTCGCGCCGTAGATGGAGGCGAGCGACGGGCCGAGCGAGGCGACGGGCCGGCCGGCGGTGAGCTCGATCGCATATTTCAGGAAGAGCGCGGCATGATCGGAGGAGCCGCGGGCGACGGTGACGAAGAACTGCGGATCACGCTCCCGGAGCGCCTTGCCGGCCGCCGTGACGGCGCTGGCGGAATTTTCGAGCAGCCGCGCCGCCGCTTCCGGGATTTCGTTGATCTCTTTGCGCATGTTGGTCTGCATGGAATTGCCTTTGCGGTTGGTCACGTCTCGGAAAGCGTCAGTTCGGCGACGAAATCGTAGGCATCGCCGCGATAGATGGAGCGGGTGAACTCGACCACCCGGCCGGAGCGCAGATAGGACACCCGCTCGATGGAAAGCCCGGCGGAGCCGGCGGGCACGCCGAGCATGGCCGCGTCCGGATCCTTCATGTTGTAGGCGGAGATGCGCTGCACGGCGCGCACCGGCCGGCAGCCGCGTTTTTCCAGCGCGGCATAGAGCGAGGTCGTGACCTGCATCGGATCCGGCAGGAATTCCGCCGAGATGCAGGCGCGCTCGATGGCGAGCGGCATGTCGTCGGCGACGCGCAGGCGTCCGAGCCGCGCGACGAGGGCGTCGGCAGGAAGGCCGAGCATCATCATCTCGTCCGGCGAGGGGTGGAACAGGCCGCGGTCCAGCCATTCGGCGCGGGTGACGAGGCCGCGCCGGGCCATGTCCTCGGTAAAGGAGGTGAGGCGGGAGAGCGACTGCTGTACCTTGGCGACTGGCTTGGCGACGAAGGTGCCGGAGCCGTGGCGGCGTACCAGCAGGCCGTCCTTGACGAGGTCGTCGACGGCCTTGCGCACGGTGACGCGGCTGACATTGGCGTGGTCGGCAAGGTCGCGCTCGGCGGGCAGGGCGTCGCCGTAGTTCAGCTTGCCCGAGGTGATCGCCTCCTCCAGCATCTGGCGCAGCTTGATATAGAGCGGGCCGGGCACGCCCGACTGCAGGCTTTCCGGCGTGAGGATCGCGGCAAGGGGCGTGGTCATGCGGCAGCTCCCGTTCGCTCTCTGTAACCCTTGGCGGCCAGCGCCACGGCGCCGGTCAGGGCGTCCGCCTCGGCCTCCACCAGGATCGCGCGGTGATGCTCGGAGAGCCATTGCGGATAGAGCGGGGCAAGGCCGCCGAGCAGGCAGAGCCGCGGCGCGCCGGCCAGCGCCATGATGGCGTCGAGGGATTCGTTGACGCTTGCCGCCCCCGCCGTGACGATGGCGATCGCCTGCGGGTCGCCCTCCTTCGCGCGGGTGAAGACGAGGGGGGCATAGCGGCCGAAATCGCCGGGCTTGGAGAGGCGGGCGAATTCGACGATGCCGCGCGGATCGTGCTTGAACTCGTCGAGAATGGCATCCGTGAGGCCCGAGCGCGGATGCACGCCGTCATGGGCGAGCAGCGCTTCCTGGAGCGCCGCGTGGCCGATGCGCGCGCCGCCGCCGAGGTCGCCGACGGTAAAGCCCCAGCCGCCGACATAGCGGACCACGTCGTTCTTGCGCCCCATATAGATGGAGCCGGTGCCGAGGATCGCGACGGCCCCGTCCGTATCGCCGATCGCGCCCTGCAGGGCGATCAGGCCGTCGGAATCGATGTCCGTATGGCGGAAGGGGAGGCGGTCGTGCACGTAGCGGGTGAGATCGCCGACATTGGTGCCGGCAAGGCCGAGGAAGGCGGAGGCGCCATCGACGCCGGCCTCGTCGAGCCCGGCGTCGCGATAGGCGGCCCTGGCCGCTTCCGTGATGGAGATGATCGCATTGTTGGGATCGGTGAGGATATTGGCCGCGCCGCTCTTGCCGCGCCCCAGGATGGTGCCGTCCGGGCGTGCGACCGCCGCGCGGCAACTCGTCCCCCCGCCGTCGATACCGAGAATAAGGTCTGTCATGGGCACCTCCGAGCACAACGATACCAAAAAAATACCATTAACCAAGGGGTATGGTGATGTCGAAAATAAGCTTTCGTTTAAACTACTGCTTTTAAATGATAAAAATATTTGAGATCAAAAAAGTGGTCTCAAAAATTAATTTCCTATGGACAATTGGTATTTTTTTGGCATTAATTCCGGCCAGAGGAGACACGGCGATGGCTGCAGGCAGGACAGAAGGCAGACACGATCAGGCAAGCGGGCTGGACGAGCGTCAGCCCGTGGATGTGCTGAAAGTGCTTGCGGATGCCCAGAAGGTCGCGGCCGGCGCCGTCGATGCGGCGCTTGCCGATATCGCCACTGCCGCCCGTCTTGCGGCCGATGCGCTTCTGTCTGGCGGACGCCTCGTCTATGTGGGCGCCGGCAGCTCCGGCCTGATGGCCATGGCCGACGCGCTCGAACTTCCCGGCACCTACGGCATTTCCCGCGATCGCATCGTCATCCTGCTCGCCGGCGGGGCTGCGAGCCTCGAAGACCTGGCGGGCGGCTACGAAGACGACCGCGCGCTCGCCGTCGGCGACGCCGCGGCGGCAGGCATCGGCGCGCGCGACTGCGTGGTCGCCGTTTCGGCGAGCGGCAGCACGCCCTATGTGCTGGCGATCGCATCCCATGCGAAGGAGAAGGGCGCCCGGGTCGTGGCGCTCGCCAACAATCCCGGCGCCGCGCTGTTCGAGGGGGCCGATGTCGCGATCCTGCTCGAAACGCCGCCGGAGGTCATTTCCGGCTCGACGCGCATGGGCGCCGGCACGGCGCAGAAGATCGCCTTCAACATGTTTTCGACGCTCGTCGGCGTGCATCTCGGCCATGTGCACGATGGCCACATGGTCAATCTCAAGGCCGACAACATCAAACTGAGAGGACGTGCCTGCCGCATCGTCTCCGACATTTCCGGTGTCGGGCTCGACGAGGCGGAACGCCTCCTTCAGCGCTCCGAAGGCTCGGTCAAGACGGCCGTGCTGCTCGCTGCGGGGGCGCGGGATGCCGGCGCGGCCGAGGCGGCGCTGGACCGCGCGGGGCAGAGCCTCCGGCGCGCCCTGAAAACCCTTGGATAAACTGGTCTCAAAACGCGCCGCGGCGCATAAAAGGGGAGAATGAAATGACACGCACCGCAATCAAAGGCCTGTTGCTCGCCACGAGCATCCTCGGCACGGCCGGGCTTGCCCAGGCGCAGGACGTCACGCTGACGGTCGAAAGCTGGCGCAACGACGACCTGTCCATCTGGCAGGAAAAGATCATCCCGGCCTTCGAAGCCAAGAATCCCGGCATCAAGGTCGTCTTCTCGCCGACCGCGCCGACCGAATACAACGCCGCGCTGAACGCCAAGCTCGACGCCGGCTCGGCCGGCGACCTCATCACCTGCCGTCCGTTCGACGCCTCGCTCGAACTCTTCAACAAGGGGCACCTTGCCGGCCTGAACGACCTGCCGGGCATGGAGAACTTCTCCGACGTCGCCAAGTCCGCCTGGACGACGGACGACGGCGCGACGACCTTCTGCGTGCCGATGGCCTCGGTCATCCACGGCTTCATCTACAACAAGGACGCTTTCGACCAGCTCGGCATCGCCGTTCCGGCGACGGAAGCCGAATTCTTCGCCGCGCTCGACAAGATCAAGGAAGAGGGCAGCTACATCCCGATGGCCATGGGCACGAAGGACCTCTGGGAGGCCGCGACCATGGGCTACCAGAACATCGGCCCGACCTACTGGAAGGGTGAGGAAGGCCGCAAGGCGCTGATCGCCGGCACGCAGAAGCTGACCGACGACGCCTGGGTCGAGCCTTACCGCGTTCTCGCCAAGTGGAAGGACTATCTCGGCGACGGTTTCGAAGCCCAGACCTATCCGGACAGCCAGAACCTCTTCACGCTCGGCCGCGCTGCCATCTACCCGGCCGGCTCTTGGGAAATCGGCCTGTTCAACACGCAGGCGCAGTTCAAGATGGGCGCGTTCCCGCCGCCGGTGAAGAATGCCGGCGACACCTGCTACATCTCGGACCACAACGACATCGGCATCGGCCTCAACGCCAAGAGCGGCAATGCAGAGGCCGCCAAGACGTTCCTGAGCTTCGTCGCCTCGCCGGAATTTGCCGACATCTACGCCAACTCGCTGCCGGGCTTCTTCAGCCTGAACTCGACGGCCGTGAAGATGAACGACCCGCTGGCGCAGGAATTCGTCTCCTGGCGCGAGAAGTGCCAGCCGACGATCCGCTCGACCTACCAGATCCTGTCGCGCGGCACGCCGAACCTCGAAAACGAGACCTGGACCGAATCGGCCAACGTCATCAACGGCACGGACACGCCTGAGGTGGCCGGCGAGAAGCTCCAGAAGGGCCTCGACAGCTGGTACAAGCCGGCTAACTAAGACCGGGACAAAATAGATGTGCGGGGAGGGGGATGCCCCTCACCCCAGCCCTCTCCCCGCAAGCGGGGAGAGGGGACCGAGACGTTGCGGCAAGTCTCCTTCTCCCCGCTTGCGGGGAGAAGGGTGGCCGGCAGGCCGGATGAGGGGCTGGGTGCCCCCGATCTTTCCGAAGATGGATAGGTCAGGACGCCGCAAGGCAAAATCGGGGAGCGACCCCGGCACTATCGTGTATGCTGAATTTGTCATGTGCGGCACAACCGGCCGCGCAACGCGTCCGTGCATGCGGACCTAACCAACAACAACCGGACGGGGCACGCTGGGCCATGAGCGACATACCTTCTTCCCATGAGGCAACGGGGCCGATCAGGCGGCCAAGGCGCTGGCATATCGGCGTTTTCCTGCTGCCGGCCTTCATCGTTTATTCGGCGGTCATGATCCTGCCGCTCATCGAGACGCTGCGCCTGTCGCTGTTCAACACGGTGGACGGCCAGCCGGCCTTCGTCGGCCTCGGCAACTTCAAGGTGCTGTTCGGCGACGAGCGCTGGGCGGCCGATTTCTGGAACGCGCTGAAGAACAACGTCATCTTCTTCATCATCCACATGCTGGTGCAGAACCCGATCGGGGTGGCGCTCGCGGCCATGCTGTCGATTCCGAAGCTGCGCTTTGCCGCCTTCTACCGCACGGCGATCTTCCTGCCGACGCTGCTGTCCTTCGTGATCGTCGGCTTCATCTGGAAGCTGATCCTCTCGCCGATCTGGGGCGTCTCGCCCTACCTGATGGATCTGGTCGGCCTGAAGTCCTTCTTCTCGCCCTGGCTCGGCAAGCCGGGTTCGGCGCTGATCGCCGTGTCGCTGATCTCGGTCTGGCAATATGTCGGCATTCCGATGATGCTGATCTATGCGGCGCTGCTCAACATCCCGGAAGAGGTGATCGAGGCGGCCGAATGCGACGGCGTTACCGGCTGGAGCCAGTTCTGGAAGATCAAGCTGCCGCTGATCCTGCCCGCCATCGGCATCATCTCGATCCTCACCTTCGTCGGCAACTTCAACGCCTTCGACCTCGTCTACACCGTGCAGGGGGCGCTTGCCGGGCCTGACAAGTCCACCGACATCCTCGGCACGCTGCTCTACCGCACCTTCTTCGGCTTCCAGCTCCAGCTCGGTGACCGCTCGATGGGCGCGACGATCGCGACGGTCATGTTCCTCATCATCCTCGCCGGCGTCTCGCTCTATCTCTTCGCCATCCAGCGGCGCATGCGTCGCTACCAGTTCTGATCGGGAGGGCCGGACATGTCCAAAGCACGCACTTCGCTGACCCGCACGTCGCTCGTCCACCTGGCGCTGATCGGCTATGCGATCATCTCGGTCTTCCCGGTGTTCCTGACGCTCATCAACTCGATGAAGGACCGCAACGCCATCTTCCGCAACCCGATGCAGCTTCCGACGCCGGAGACCTTCGACCTCGTCGGCTATACGACGGTGCTGGGGCAGGGGGATTTCGCGACCTACTTCCAGAACAGCTTCATCGTCACGGTGGCCTCCATCGCGCTGGTGCTGCTGTTCGGCGCCATGGCCGCCTTCGCGCTCTCGGAATACCGCTTCCGCGGCAACACGCTGATGGGCCTCTACCTTGCCATCGGCATCATGATCCCGATCCGTCTCGGCACGGTGGCGATCCTGCAGGGCATGGTGGCGACGGGGCTGGTCAACACGCTGACGGCGCTGGTCCTCGTCTATACCGCGCAGGGCATCCCGCTCGCCGTCTTCATCCTCTCCGAGTTCATGCGGACCGTCTCCGACGACCTCAAGAATGCCGGACGCATCGACGGCCTTTCGGAATATGCGATCTTCTTCCGCCTCGTCCTGCCGCTCGTCAGGCCGGCCATGGCGACGGTCGCGGTCTTCACCATGATCCCGATCTGGAACGACCTGTGGTTCCCGCTGATCCTGGCGCCGAGCGAGGCGACCAAGACGGTGACGCTGGGCTCGCAGATCTTCATCGGCCAGTTTGTCACCAACTGGAATGCAGTGCTCGCCGCGCTCTCGCTCGCGATCCTGCCCGTCCTCATCCTCTACTTCATCTTCTCGCGGCAGCTGATCCGCGGCATCACCTCGGGAGCAGTCAAGTGAGTTCTGCCACGTCCCCCATCCGCGTCCTGTCCGCCGGCCTCGGCAATATGGGCCGCAGCCATGCGCTCGCCTACCATGAGAATCCGGGCTTTGAGATCATCGGCCTCGTCAACCGCTCGAAGGTTCCCGTCCCGGCCGGGCTGGAAGGCTACGAGATCCATCCGTCCTTCCCGGAGGCGCTGCGCGAATTGCAGCCGGAGCTCTGCTCGATCAATACCTATTCGGACAGCCATGCCGAATATGCGATCGCCGCGATGGAAGCGGGCGCCCATGTCTTCCTCGAAAAGCCGCTGGCGACGACCGTGGCGGATGCCGAGCGGGTGGTGGCCTGCGCGAAGGCGAACGGCCGCAAGCTCGTCGTCGGCTACATCCTGCGCCACCATCCTTCCTGGATGCGGCTCATCGAGGAAGCGCGCAAGCTCGGCGGGCCCTACGTCTTCCGCATGAACCTGAACCAGCAGTCGAGCGGGCCGACCTGGGCGACCCACAAGGCGCTGATGCAGACGACGCCGCCGATCGTCGACTGCGGCGTGCACTATGTCGACGTGATGTGCCAGATCACCGACGCCAAGCCGGTCGAGGTGCGCGGCATGGGCCTGCGCCTCTCCGACGAGATCGCGCCGGACATGTACAATTACGGCCATCTCCAGGTGCTCTTCGACGACGGTTCGCTCGGCTGGTACGAGGCGGGCTGGGGGCCGATGATCTCGGAAACGGCCTTCTTCGTGAAGGACGTCATGTCGCCGAACGGCTCCGTCTCGATTGTCATGGACCCGAACGCCAAGTCGGACGACATCGACACCCACACCAAGACGGCGGTCATCCGCCTGCACAACGCGGCCACCGGCCCGGACGGCAGGTTCCTGTCGCCGGACGAGGACCTGAAGATGGCCGGCGAGCCCGGCCACCAGGAACTGTGCGACCGCGAGCAGGCCTATGTGCTGAAGGCGATCCGCGAGGACATCGACCTCACCCGGCACATGGACGACGCGGTGCAGTCGCTGAGGATCTGCCTGGCGGCCGATGAAAGTGTCAGAACCGGCCAACCGGTCAAGCTCTAAGGGGATATCAGTGGGCTCTCTTCAACTCAAATCCGTACGCAAGTCCTTCGGCAATGTCGACGTGATCAAGGGCATCGACCTCGACGTGAAGGACGGCGAATTCGTCATCTTCGTCGGCCCCTCGGGCTGCGGCAAGTCCACGCTGCTGCGCATCATCGCCGGCCTCGAGGATGCGACCTCCGGCTCGATCACCATCGATGGCACGGAAGTCGTGACCGTGCCGCCGGCAAAGCGCGGCATCGCCATGGTGTTCCAGTCCTACGCGCTCTATCCGCACCTGACGGTCAAGGACAATATGGGCCTCGGCCTCAAGCAGGCGGGCGCCCCGAGGGACGAAATCGAAAAGCGCGTCGCCAAGGCCTCGGGCATGCTGTCGCTGGAAAAGTACCTCGCCCGTCGCCCGGCGGAACTGTCCGGGGGGCAGCGCCAGCGCGTCGCCATCGGCCGCGCCATCGTGCGCGAGCCGAAGCTGTTCCTGTTCGACGAGCCGCTGTCCAACCTCGATGCGGCGCTGCGCGTCAACACCCGCCTCGAAATCGCCCGGCTGCACCGCGAGCTGAAGGCCACCATGATCTACGTCACGCACGACCAGGTCGAGGCGATGACGCTGGCGGACAAGATCGTGGTGCTGGATGCGGGCGTCATCCAGCAGGTCGGCTCGCCGATGGAGCTCTACAACCGGCCGGCCAACCTCTTCGTCGCCGGCTTCATCGGTTCCCCGGGCATGAACTTCATCGATGCGGGGCGCCTCGGCGCCTCCGACGCCAAGACCATCGGCGTGCGTCCGGAGCACATCACGCTGTCGCGCGAGAGCGGCGACTGGCAGGCGAAGGCCGTGCATGTCGAGCATCTCGGCGCCGATACCATCGTCTATCTGGAATCGGAGAAGGTCGGGGCCTTCACCGTCCGCCTGTTCGGGGAGCACCACTATCAACCGGACGATGTGGTCTTCGCCACGCCGGCGAAAAACCAGCTGCATCGTTTCGATGCAAATGGTCGTGCCATACGATGAGGACCCTCATCACAAGTCCGTGATTGGCGCCGCGGCAGCGATTGTCAAACGTCAGAAACTAACATACAGCGTTGTTTGTATGTTGCGATGCGGTGGTCCTGCGATCACCGCATCTTCACGTTTTCAGGACCCTGCCGCGCTTCGGGCGGCACCGCTTATGGAAGAACCCATGCGTTTCACGAGACCGATTTCGATTGCGACCTTCGGCGCCCTTCTGATTCTCGCCGGCTGTCAGGACGAGCAGGCGCCGCAGGGCGGCTTTGCGTTTCCGCCGCCGCAGGTGGCCGTCGTCGCCGTGAAGACGGAAGACGTGCCGATCACCAACGACCTTCCCGGCCGTATCGCGGCAACGCGCACGGCCGAGGTCCGCCCGCGGGCGACCGGCATCGTCATCGAACGCATCTTCGAGCAGGGCTCGCAGGTCAAGGAAGGCGACGTGCTCTACCGCATCGATCCCGCGCCGTTCCAGGTGCAGGTCGACAGCGCCGAGGCGACGCTGCGCCGTGCCAAGGCCGTCCAGGCCCAGGCGCGGAACACGGCCGAGCGTCAGGAGCAGCTGCGCAAGTCGAACGTCGCCTCCGCGCAGACCTACGACGACGCCGTCGCCCAGCTGGCGCAGGCGGATGCCGATGTCGCGATCGCCGAGGCGAGCCTTGCGACCGCGAAGCTCAATCTCGAATATACCGAGGTCAAGGCGCCGATCAGCGGCCGCATCGGCCGCGCGCTCATCACCGAGGGCGCTCTGGTGTCGGCGAACGGCACGGAGAACCTCGCGACGATCCAGCAGCTCGATCCGGTCTATGCCGACTTCACCCAGTCGGCGACCGATCTCATGCGCCTGCGCAAGGCGCTGGAGGACGGCGACCTGATGGCCGACAACAATTCCGCCGACGTCAAGCTGGTGCTGGACGACG
This sequence comes from Shinella sp. WSC3-e, assembly GCF_945994535.1. NCBI lineage: Bacteria > Pseudomonadati > Pseudomonadota > Alphaproteobacteria > Hyphomicrobiales > Rhizobiaceae > Shinella > Shinella sp. WSC3-e. Next base: position 2,033,174 of record NZ_OZ000530.1, on the reverse strand, counting down.
GCTCGGCCTATCCGCATCCGGGCAAGCTCTTGTTCTCCGAGGCCGCCGTCGACGAGACGACCGGCCAGGTGACGCTGCGCGGCGAATTCCCGAACCCGGACGGCGACCTCCTGCCGGGCATGTATGTGCGCGTGCAGATCGAGCAGGGCATCGAGAAGAATGCCGTGCTCGTGCCGCAGCAGGCCGTCCAGCGCGACTCGTCGGGCAGCGCGCTCGTCTATGTCGTCTCCGCCGACAACAAGGCCGGCACCCGCAGCGTCCGCGTCGGCCGCGCGGCCGGCACGCGCTGGGTCATCACCGATGGCCTGAAGGATGGCGAGAAGATCATCGTCGAAGGCTTCCAGAAGGTTCAGCCGGGCGGTGAAGTCATTCCGGCGGAATGGAACCCGGGCGCGGTCGCCGGCGCCCAGCAGCCGGCTGCCGAAGGCGGCGCGGCCCAGGCGGGCGACGCCGCCACCACGGAGGGCGCTGCCCAGACCGGCGAGACCGGCAAGGCCGAAGGCGGCGACGACGCCGCCAAGGCCGAGCAGGCAAAGTAAGGATCCGGACGATGCCCAGTTTTTTCATCGACAGGCCGATTTTCGCCTGGGTCGTCGCGATCTTCATCATGATCGCCGGCGCCATCTCCATCCCGCTTCTGCCGATCGCGCAATATCCGGACGTGGCGCCGCCGCAGATCTCGGTCTCGACCACCTATTCCGGCGCCTCCTCGCAGGACACCTACCAGAGCGTCACCAAGCTCATCGAGGATGAGCTGAACGGCGTCGAGGGCATGCTCTATTTCGAATCGACCTCGAGCGCTGCGGGCTCGGCCGAGATCAACATCACCTTCGCGCCCGGCACCGATCCGAGCCAGGCTTCGGTCGACGTGCAGAACCGCATCAGCCGCGTCGAGCCGCGCCTTCCCGATTCCGTGCGCCGCCAGGGCGTGCAGGTGGAGGAGGCGGGCTCCGGCTTCCTCCTGATCGTCTCGCTGACCTCCACCGACGGCTCGATGGACGCCATCAGCCTCGGCGACTATCTCAACCGCAACATCCTTTCCGAAATCCAGCGCGTGCCGGGCGTCGGCCGTGCGCAGCTCTTCGCCACGCAGCGCTCCATGCGCATCTGGCTGGACCCCGACAAGATGCTCGGGCTCAACCTGACGGCGGCCGACATCACCGCCGCCGTGCAGGCGCAGAACGCGCAGATCGCCGCCGGTTCCATCGGCGCCCAGCCGAACCCGATCACCCAGCAGATCGCAGCGCCCGTCAACATCAAGGGGCAACTGACGACGCCGGAAGAATTCGGCTCCATCGTGCTGCGCGCCAATGCGGACGGCTCGGCCGTGCGCTTGCGTGACGTTGCCCGCGTCGAGGTGGGCGGCGAAACCTATTCCTTCTCGACCCGTCTCAACGGCCAGCCTTCGGCGGCGATCGGCGTGCAGCTCTCGCCGACCGGCAATGCCATGCAGACGTCGGAGGCGATCAAGGCGCGCATGGACGAACTGGCGCAGTTCTTCCCGCCCGGCCTCGAATATTCGATCCCCTACGACACCTCGCCCTTCGTGAAGGTCTCGATCGAGAAGGTGTTGCACACGCTTCTCGAAGCGGTTGGCCTCGTCTTCCTGGTGATGTTCCTGTTCCTGCAGAACATCCGCTACACGATCATCCCGACGCTCGTCGTACCCGTCGCGCTGCTCGGCACCTGCGCCGTCATGCTTGCCATGGGCTTCTCGATCAACGTTCTGACCATGTTCGCCATGGTGCTCGCCATCGGCATCCTCGTCGACGATGCGATCATCGTCGTGGAGAACGTCGAGCGCATCATGTCGGAAGAGGGCCTGCCGCCGAAGGAGGCGACCCGCAAGGCGATGAAGCAGATCACCGGCGCCGTCATCGGCATCACGCTGGTGCTCGCCTCGGTCTTCATCCCGATGGGCTTCTTCCCGGGCGCGGTCGGCGTCATCTACCAGCAGTTCTCGCTGACGATGGTCGTCTCGATCCTGTTCTCGGCGTTCCTGGCGCTCTCGCTGACGCCGGCGCTGGCCGGCAGCTTCCTCAAGCAGGTGCCGAAGGGGCATCACCATGCCAAGCGCGGCTTCTTCGGCTGGTTCAACCGCAGCTTCGACAGGACGTCGAGGAGCTATAGCGGCAGCGTCGGGTGGCTGATCCGCCGTGCCGGCCGGTTCATGGTGATCTACCTCGCCATCCTCGCGGGCCTCGGCTACATGTTCATGAAGCTGCCGTCCTCGTTCCTGCCGGATGAGGACCAGGGCTTCGTCATCGTCATGATGCAGCTGCCCTCGGAAGCGACCGGCCACCGCACGGACGAGGTGCTGTCCCAGACCGAGAAGATCTTCGGCCAGGAAACGGCGGTCGACACCATCGTCGGCATCAACGGCTTCTCCTTCTTCGGTGCAGGCCAGAATGCCGGCCTAGCCTTCGTGACGCTGAAGGACTGGAGCGAGCGCGGACCGGAAAACGCCGCGCAGGCGATCGCCGGCCGGGCGACCGTCGCGATGAGCCAGATCAAGGATGCGATCAGCTTCGCGCTGTCGCCGCCGCCGATCCAGGGTCTCGGCACGACGGGCGGCTTCTCCTTCCGCCTGCAGGACCGCGGCGGCCTCGGCCAGGAGGCGCTCTCGGCGGCCCGCGATCAGCTTCTCGGCCTTGCCGCGCAGAGCAATGTCGTGGCGGGCGTGCGCGTCGAAGGCATGCCGGATGCGGCGCAGGTCAACGTCATGATCGATCGCGAGAAGGCCAACACCTTCGGTGTGACCTTCGCCGACATCAACTCGACGATCTCGACGAATCTCGGCTCGACCTATGTCAACGACTTCCCGAATGCCGGGCGCATGCAGCGCGTGACGGTCCAGGCGGACCAGGGCGAGCGCATGCAGGTGGCCGACCTCCTGAACCTCAACGTGCGCAATTCGAACGGCGGCATGGTGCCGATCTCGGCCTTTGCGAGCGTGGAATGGGTGAAGGCGCCGACGCAGACGGTCGGCTACAACGGCTATCCGTCCGTCCGCTTCAGCGGCGACACCAAGCCGGGCTTCTCCTCGGGCGATGCCATCGCCGAGATGGAGCGGCTTGCCGCCCAGCTTCCGCCGGGCTTCGGCTATGAGTGGACGGGCCAGTCCCTGCAGGAAATCCAGTCCGGTTCGCAGGCGCCGATCCTCGTCGGCCTTTCGATCCTCCTGGTGTTCCTGTGCCTTGCGGCGCTCTATGAAAGCTGGTCGATCCCGTTCGCGGTCATCCTCGTGGTGCCGCTCGGCGTCATCGGCGCGGTCATCGCGGTCACGCTGCGCGACATGTCGAACGACGTGTACTTCAAGGTCGGCCTGATCGCGATCATCGGCCTTTCGGCGAAGAACGCCATCCTGATCATCGAGTTCGCCAAGGACCTGATGGCGGAGGGCAGGTCGCTGATCGACGCGACGATCGAGGCCTGCCACCTGCGCTTCCGGCCGATCCTGATGACCTCGCTGGCCTTCACGCTCGGCGTCCTGCCGCTGGCGATCGCGACGGGCGCAAGCTCGGGCAGCCAGCGCGCCATCGGCACGGGCGTGATGGGCGGGATGATCACCGCCACCGTGCTCGCCATCTTCTTCGTGCCGGTCTTCTTCGTCTTCGTGATGAAGCTGTTCGGCTACGGCAGGAAGAAAAAGGAGGAGCCGGCACCGGCGGCAAGCCCGGCGGAGTAGGCCGCCATGCGCCGGACCAAGGCAGAGGCCAAGGAAACCCGCCAGCAGATCCTGCTGGCGGCAGAAAAGGTCTTCTACGAAAAAGGTGTCGCCCATGCCTCCATGGAGGATGTGGCGCGTGCCGCGGGGGTCACCCGCGGCGCCATCTACTGGCACTTCGCCAACCGGGCGGATCTCGTGCTGGAGCTCTACAATTCGCTGCCCATGCCGCAGGAGGACCTGATCGCCCGCGAGCTGGAAGCCGAAAACGCCGATGTCTTCGGGGTGCTCGAACGGGTCGGCCGCGAATGGCTCGAACTGCTTGCCACCGACGAGCACCGCCAGCGCATCCTGTCGATCCTCCTGCGCTGCGATACGTCCGGCGAATTTTCCGCGATCTCCGAGCGGCAGAACGATCTCGACGACGAGCACATGCAGGCGCTGGAAGCCGCCTTCGCCAAGGCGGAGAAACAGGGCAAACTCTGCGCCTGCTGGACGCCGCGCTCGGCGGCCTCCATGCTGCGCTGGGTCATCAAGGGCCTGTGCTCGGAATGGCTGCTGTTCGGCCGCAGGTTCGACATTGCCAGCGAAGGCAGGGATGCCCTCCGCCGCCTGTTCGCGACCTATTCCTCGCACGCCCCCTCGGCGCGATAGGCCTCGAGCCGTTCGATCCACTCGCCGCCGATCTTCCAGCGCCGCAGCACGGAAACCGGGTCCTCTGCATCGAGCCGCGAACAGATGCGATAGACCTCCAGCACCTCCGGCGCCATCTCGCCGCGCTGGCAGAAATACATGGCCGCCGCATAGCGCGCGCGCCCGGACCATTCGGCGCCGGGCGGCATGGCGATGATCTCCCAGTTGCGGCGGGTCTCCTCGTCCATGTCAGGTGAGGCCCGGCGGGCTCGCTGTGCGTCGGGCGAGCCTGACGAAGGGGCGCGGCACGATCTTCGCCCGTTTCATCAGCTTCTGGTATTTCAGCTCCCGCATCGCATAGATCTCCACCCAGAGGTCCTCCGTGAGCTTCGATCCGTAGGGCCTTTCGAGGCTGGCGATGGCGATGTTGCGCTTGGCCGTCGGCGACCAGATCGCGGCGGTGACGAGGCCCGCCTCGTGCTTTTGCCGATGATAGACGATGGCATGCTCGGCGGGAATATTCCCTTCGATTTCAAGGCCGACGAGGATGTGCTTGAGAGATTGATTCCGCCGCGCGTCGAGGATCGCCCGGCGCCCGTTGAAATTCGGCTTGTCCGGATCGACCAGCCAGTCGAGGCCGATCTCGTCCGGCATGCGCACCCGGTCGGCGCGCAGCGCCCCCTCGGCGGTGACGAAATCCGTGTTGGCGACGATGAAGCCGGCCTCGATGCGCGCCTGGTTGAGCGCGCCGTAGCCGATGGCGCGGATCGTGTGCGGCGCGCCGGCGCGCCACAGCCGGTCCCACAGCGAGAGCGCCCTGGCGCGGGGCACGAAGAGTTCGTAGCCGAGATCGCCGGTGAAGCCGGTGCGCGAGATGGTCACGTCGCCGTCCTCATGCGGGAAGATGCCGATGTGGAAAGGTTTCAACGCCTCCACGCCGGCAAAGCCCGCGTCACGCAGCACCGCGTAGCTCGTCGGCCCCTGCAGGGCGAGGCCGGCGACCTCCTCCGTCTCCTCGTGGATGTCGACCGCAAAGCCGAAGGCGCTGTCGAGGAGCCAGGGCAGGTGGCGTTCCTGGCAGCAGAGGCGGAATTCGCTCTCGCCGAGGCGGAAGAGCGTGCCGTCGTCCAGCACATGGCCGTGGTCGTCGCACCAGGCGGTGTAGTGCACGCGGTTCACGCCGAGCTTGCGCACGTCGCGCAGGGTCAGCCGGTTGAGGTAGCGCTCGGCATCCGGGCCGGCGATGCGGTACTTCACCATCGGCGAGATGTCGAAGAGGGCGGCGGTGGAGCGGATGGCGAAATATTCGAGTTCGCCGTCGAACAGCGCATGCGGCGCCTTGTAGCCGGCCCAGTTGTACCAGTCGTTGACCTCGCTCAGCGCCATCAGACGATCATGGAACGGGCTTTCGAGCCGCGGCGCGAGGATATGGTTGCGGGCGGCGCGGCGCAGCTCCGCGGCGGATTTCGTCATGGCGTTCATGCGCTCGCTCCCGAAAGGATGTGGCGGGCCGCGTTCCAGCCCGGCAGGCCGGATATGCCGCCGCCCGGATGCGCGCCGGCGCTCGCGAGATAAAGGCCCTCGATGGGCGTGCGGTAGCCGGAAGCGGCGCCGGTCGGCCGGTTGACGAGGAGCTGGTCGGCCTGCAATTCGCCGTGATGCCAATGGCCGCCCGGCAGGTTGTATTCCGCCTCGATATCGACCGGCGTCATCAGGCTGGCCGCGACCACGGACTTTCCGAGGCCAGGCGCATGGCGTTCCAGCGTGTCGAGCACGATCCTGAGGAAGGCCGGCTTGCCGCTCTCCCAGCCCGCCTTGAGGCGGTAGGGCGCATATTGCACGAGTGCCGACACTGTGCAGCCGCCGCTGGGCGCCAATGACGGGTCGGCAAGGCTCGGCAATGTCACCTCCATGACGGGGTCGCTGGAGAATTCGCCGTACTTCGCCGGGTTGAAGGCCTCCTCGACCTGCTCCATCGAGCGCACGAGCACGATGCGCCCGCCGCGGGCTTCCGCCGGCAGGCCGGTGAAGTTCGGGATGCGGTCGAGCGCGAGGTCGAGCTTGGCGACATTGCCGTGGCTGCGCACGTTCTTCACCGAGCGCACGAAGCCGGTGCTGCTTTCGGCGGGATCGACGAGGTGGAGGAAGGTCGTCTGCGGGTGGATAGCCGAGACGATGACGGGGGCAACGATCTCCGTGCCGTCGCCGAGAACCACGCCGCTCGCCCGGCCGCGATCGGCGAGGATGCGGCCGACGGGCGTGCCGCAGCGCAGGGTGACGCCGGCCTTTTCGGCGGCGCGCAGGAAGGCGGGCGCGACGCGCGCCATGCCGCCTGCCGGCACGAACTGGCCGCCGGCCTTGCCCGCGACCTCGCCGGTCAGGCGATAGTAGAGGCCGAGCAGGGAGGTCGGCGAGCGGGGGCCGAGATGGATGCCGAGCGTCGCATCGAAAGCGAGGAGGCCCTTCAGCCGGTCGTCCGAAAGATATTCGTCGGCGACGTCGGCGACGTTCATCAGCAGCATGCGCAGGAAATCGCGACCCTCGCCGCGCCCCTTGCGGATGAGGCCGAAGCCGGTAGCGGCGAAGGTGGAGAGGTCGCCGAGCGAGAGCGCGCCGATCTGCGGCGGCGGGCGGCGGAGGAACCGCTTCAGGATGCCCGCCTGGAAGACCAGTTTCGTGCGCAGCGCCGCGAAGGCTTCCGCCTCCTCAGGCGAGACGCCGTCGATGCGCTCGCCATAGGCGCCGTGCAGCACGGCGGCCTTTCCCGAGCCGTCGAGAACCGTGGTCGGCAGCAAGGTATCGGCGCCGGCAAGGTCGAGGCCGATGTCGCGCGCCACGTCCGCATCGAGCCGGTTGACGAGATGGGCAAGGCCGGCGGAGCGGAAGCCGGGGGCGAACTCGCGGCCGCGCGTCGCCCCGCCCGGTTCGTTCGCCGCTTCCAGCACCAGGACCTTGCGGCCGCCTTTGGCGAGGCGGGTGGCGGCGGCAAGGCCGTTGTGGCCGGCGCCGATCACGATGGCATCAAATGACGTCATGGGCTTTGCTCATCTGTTCGGGGGAACGCTTCAGGTCGCGCAGGATCTCGGCGGCGGCGTTGCGGCCGGGCGCGCCCATCACCCCGCCGCCCGGATGGGTGGAGGAGCCGCACATGTAGAGGCCGGATATCGGGCTGCGGTACTGGGCATAGCCGGGCACCGGCCGGTTGAAGAGCAACTGGTCGAATGTGAGCTCGCCCTGGAAGATGTTGCCCTCCGTCAGGCCGACCTCGTTCTCGATCTCGCGCGGCGTGCGCACCTCCATATGCACGATGCGCTCGCGGAAGCCCGGCGAATAGTCGGCGATCTGGCCGATCACCGTCTCGGCGAAGGCGTCGCGGTCGGCATCCGTCCAGTCGCGGCCCTGGAGCTTCGGCGGGCAATACTGCACGAAGCAGCTCATGAAGTGCTTTCCCGGCGAGGCCATGGTCGGGTCGAGCGTTGTCGGGATCACCATGTCGAGGAAGGGATCGGCCGACCAGCGGCCCGCCTTCCAGTCGTCATAGGCGCGTTCCATGCGCTCGATCGAATCGGTGAAATGCATGTCGCCGCGTATGCAGGAGGAGCCTTCCGGCAGGGCCGGGAACTCCGGCAGGCTGTCGAGCGCGATGTTCACCTTGCCGGAGGAGCCGCGCATCTTGAAATGCCTGACCCGGTGGACGAAGTCGCCGGGCAGGGTGTCCTCGTCCACGAGCTTCAGGAAGGTGCGCTTCACGTCGGCATTCGAGACGACGAGGCCGGCGTTGACCTCGTCGCCGTTGGCGAGCACGACGCCGGTGGTGCGCCCGCCGCGGGTGAGGATTTTCGAGACCTCGGCATCGGTGCGGATGGTGCCGCCGGAAGCCTCGAAGGAGCGGGCGAGCGCCTGCGTCACCGCGCCCATGCCGCCGCGCGCATAGCCCCAGGCGCCGACGGAGCCGTCCACCTCGCCCATGTAGTGGTGCAGCAGGACATAGGCGGTGCCGGGCGACATGGGGCCGAGCGCGGTGCCGATGATGCCCGACAGCGCGAGATAGGCCTTGATGACGTCGGTCTCGAAATATTCGTCGAGGAAATCGGAGATCGACATGGTCCAGAAGCGCAGCGTCTCTGCCATTTCCTGCGGGCTGAACTCGCCGAACTTTCTGGCGAGATAGAGGAATTCGGAGAGGTCGCGCGGGCGAAAGCCGAAGGGATCGGGGGCGGTGCGCATCAGGAGCGGCTGGATGAAGCGGCACTGGCGCGTCACGTCGCGGGCATAGCGCTCGTAGGCCTCGGCGTCGCGTTTCGAATAGCGCGCGAATTCGCGGCGGTGGCTGTCGTGGTCGCGGTAGGAGGCGAGGTAGTCGCCGTCGCGGGTGAAGACCGCGCCGCCCTCGTAGGCGATGACCTGGAGGCCGTGTTTCGGCAGTTCCAGGTCGCGCATGATCTCCGGCCGGAAGAGGGAGCAGACATAGGAACAGTTGGAGTAGAGGAAGCCCGGGGCCAGTTCGCGGCTCGTCGCCGCCCCGCCGACCCAGCGGTTCTTTTCGAGCACCGCGACGTTCAGGCCGGAGCGCTGGAGATAACAGGCGGTAACCAGCCCGTTATGGCCGCCGCCGACGATCAGGGCATCGTACTTTTGCATTTTTGATGTCTCCCTTGTTTCTAAAAGCTGCATCAAAAGCAAAATGTTGTCCAGATATTCTGAATGATCATTCAGCAAGTATCTTGCAATCGCCTGATTATGCGCTAGAATTTCGGCCAGGGAAAAAGCGCGCCGGCCATGCGGCCGAAGGGTGACGGAGGCCATGACGGCAACGGGCAGGGACGGTGCGGCGGCGGAGCCGGAATATGACGAGGCGGCGATCCGCTTCCTCGCGGTCCTGTGGGGCGAGGGCTACCTTTCGCCGGGCGGGCCGGCGGAGGTCGACCGTGTCCTTTCGGGCGTCGACTTGAAGGGCAGGCGTGTCCTCGATTTCGGCTGCGGGGCCGGCGGTATCACGCTGCATATCGCAAGGACCCACGGCCCGGCCGAGATCGTCGGCTACGATGTGGAGCAGCCGGTCATCGACCGGGCGCGGGCGGCGGCGGCAAGTGCCGGGCTTTGCGCGGTCGCGCGCTTCGTCTCCAGCCCGCCGGGCCGCCTGCCGTTCGACGATAATGAATTCGACGTCGTCTTCTCCAAGGATGCGATGATCCATGTGCCGGACAAGGAGGCGCTGTTTACCGAGCTTTTCCGCGTGCTGAAGCCGGGCGGCGTTCTGGCCGCATCCGACTGGCTGATCGGCCATGACGGCGCGCCGAGCCCGGATATGCAGGACTACATCGCCGCCGAAGGGCTGAGCTTCGGCATGGCCTCGCCGCGCTGCTATCTTGAGGCCATGGCGGCGGCGGGCTTTGCCGATCGCAGGGTGGAGAGCCGCAATGCCTGGTATCGCGAGGTGGCGCGCGGCGAGTTGGCGCGGCTGCAAGGGCCGCTCCATGCCGAGGCGGTGGCGGCGGTGGGCGAGGCCTATGTCGCCAAGAACATCCGCACCTGGACGGCCATGCAGAAGGTTCTTGACAGCGGGGAGCATTGTCCGGCTCATCTGCGCGGCACCAAGCCGGCCGCGGGAGTTCGCCCGTGACCGTGACGATGCGCAATCCCAAAGGCAAGGTGGCGGTGAAGATGCGGGCAGGCGGGGCTGAACAGGGCTCGGGCGACGGCGAGAAGCGGGGGCGCAAGGCCTCCAAGGAGACGCGGCGGCAGCAGCTCGTCGAGGCGACGATCGATTCGCTCGCCAGGCGCGGCTATTCCGACACGACGCTCGCCGATGTCGCGGACGGTGCCGGCCTTTCGCGCGGCATCGTCAACTTCCATTTCGAGAGCAAGGAAAACCTGCTTATCGCCACGCTGCAGTTCATGTCCGAGGAATATGCGGACCATTGGAACGCGGCGCTGGAAAAGGCCGGCCCGAATGCGGCGAGCCGCGTCTGGGCGCTGGTTCATGCGGATTTCGACCGCAAGATCTGCACCAAGCGCAAGCTTGCCGCCTGGTGCGCCTTCTGGGGCGAGGCCAAGTCCCGGCCGACCTACCAGGCGCTGTGCGGCGCGCGCGACGTGAAATACCAGGAGACCGTGATCTCGCTCTGCGCCGCGCTGAAGGCGGAGGGCGATTACGCCTACGAGCCGGAGCCGATGGCGCTCTCGCTCTGCGCCATGCTGGAGGGCCTGTGGCTGCGCCTGATGATGGGCGACGGCACCACGCGGGAGAAGGCGCTGGAGGCGGCGATCACCTTCGTCGTCGCGATCTTCCCGAAGCATCTCACCTTGCAAGGACCACAATCACAATAGGGAACCCGAAACGGGGAAGGAGTACGGTATGAAGACTGCACACACGGCCAAACGCACCACGATAGCGGCATTGGCCGCCTTCCTCGCCCTCGGAAACGCCCTTCCAGCCTTTTCCGCCGATACGCTCACGGTCTTCGACTGGTCCGGCTACGAGGACCCCGCCTTCCACCCCGCCTACACGGAAAAGCACGGCGGCTCGCCGGACTTCTCGTTCTTCGGCGACGAGGAGGAGGCCTTCCAGAAACTGCGCTCCGGCTTCAAGGCCGATCTTGCGCATCCCTGCGCGCAAAGCATCGTGAAATGGCGCGAGGCCGGGCTGCTCGAGCCGCTCGACACGTCCAGGCTGGCCGCGTGGAACGATATCCTGCCGGCCTTCAAGGGCATGAAGAACCTGATGACCTCGGACGACGGCACGGCCTGGTTCCTGCCCTTCGAATGGGGCAACACGGTGCTGACCTACCGCACCGACACGGTGAAGCCGGAAGAAATCGCCTCGCTCAGGGCCTTCGCCGATCCGAAGTTCAAGGACCGCGTCTCGATCGGCGACAATGTGGACGATGCCTATGCGCTGGCGAGCCTTGCCATCGGCGTCAAGGACTGGGCGAGCCTGACGGACGCGCAGTTCGAGGAGGCCTCCGCCTTCCTGCGCGAGGTGCACAAGAACGTGCGGCTCTACTGGACCGACAATACCGACCTCAGCCAGGCGCTGGCGAGCGGCGAGGTCGATCTCGCCTGGGCCTGGAACGAGACGGCGACGACGCTGCAGGCCGAAAGCCAGCCGGTCGCCATCAAGAAGGACACCAAGGAGGGGCTGTCTACCTGGGTCTGCGGCTATTCGCGGCTGAAGGGCGGCGAAGGCAGCGCAGACCTTGCCTATGACTACCTCAATGCCGTCACCGATCCGGGCATTGCGGCCTACATGGTCGAGAGCTGGGGCTACGGCCATTCCAACGCCAAGGGCATGGCCGCCGTCGATCCGAAGATCCTCGCCGACAAGGGCTATGCGGACGTCGACGCCTTCGTCGCCAACACGCTGTTCCAGGCGCCGATCCCGACGGAGCTGCGGCAGAAGATGATCGCGGAATTCGAGAAGATCAAATCGGGGTATTGAGGGAGGGGGCGAATAGCGAATAGGGAGTAGCGAATAGTTTTGGCGTCGCTACCTTCTATTCGCTATTCGCTATTCGCTATTCGCTATTCGCTCAGATCCGCCGTATCGCCTCATCCTCCGCCAGCAACACGAACGCCTCCGGATCATAGGCCAATCGGATCTCCGCGCCGACCGGCAGGTCGTCCGCGCCGAAATTGTTCGTCTCGACCAGCGAGAGCGGCTGTTCCAGACCGTCGACGCCGACCGTCAGATGCGTGACCTCGCCGAAATAGGCGCGGTTCTCGATGCGGCCGGCAAGCTCGTGCGGGGCGCGGTCGTCGTCCCACAGGAGCCGCAGCCGTTCCGGGCGGATGCCGACGGTGACGTGGCCGTTTGTGGCGGCAAAGCCCTGCGGCTTGTCGAGGTTGACCGCGCCGAAGCGGGCGGCGTCGACCGAGACGGCATTGCCCTGTTCTCCCAGCACCTTCGCCTTCAGGAAATTCATGCCGCCGAGGAAATCGGCGACCTTGCGGGTGCGCGGGCGCTGGTAGATTTCCTTCGGGCTGGCGATCTGCGCGATGCGGCCGCCGAACATCACGGCGATGCGGTCGGAGAGCGCGAGCGCCTCGTACTGGTCGTGCGTGACGAGGATGAAGGTGATGCCGACGGCCTTCTGCAGCGTGCGCAGCTCCACCTGCATCTCCTCGCGCAGCTTCTTGTCGAGGGCGGAGAGCGGTTCGTCGAGCAGCAGCACCTTCGGCCGCATGACGAGGGCGCGGGCGAGCGCCACGCGCTGGCGCTGGCCGCCGGAAAGTTCATGCGCCTTGCGCTGGCCGAGGCCGGAAAGGCGCACCTGGTCGAGCGCGTCGCCCACCCGCTTCCTCTCGTCCTGCGCGGAAAGCCTCAGCCGTTTCAGGCCGTAGGCGACGTTTTCGGCGACGTCGAGATGGGGGAAGATGGCGTAGTTCTGGAAGACCATGTTGGTCGGGCGCCGGTTCGGCGCCAGCGCGAGGGAGGGCACGCCGTCGATGAAGATCTCGCCCGCCGTCGGCGTCTCGAAGCCGGCGATGGAGCGCAGGAGCGTGGTCTTGCCGCAGCCGGACGGGCCGAGCAGCGAGAAGAACTCGCCTTCGCCGATGGTGAGCGAGACATCGTCGAGCGCCTTATAGATGCCGTAGAACTTCGACACGTTGGCGATCTCGATCATCGGGCGGTCGGCCATGTCCGGCTCCTGTTTCTAAGGCAGCGTGAATGCCATCTGCGTGCGGCGCTCGGCCCGGCGGCGCAGGATCTCGGCGAGGGTGAGCATCAGGATGGAGGCGACGAGCATGACGGTGCCGAGCGCCAGCACGCCCGGCAGCTTCGCCGCGAAGCGCAACTGCCCCCAGATATAGACCGGCAGCGTCGGCTCGGTGCCGGAAAGGAAGAAGGCAAGGATGAACTCGTCGAGTGAGATGGTGAAGGTGACGAGCAGGCTGGAGACGATGGCCGGCGCGACGACCGGCAGCGTGACGCGCCGGAAGGTGCCGATGGCGGTCTCGCCGAGATCGTAGGAGGCCTCCTCCAGGCTGCGGTCGAACCCCTCGAAGCCGGAGACCAGCACCGACATGGCATAGGGCACGCAGAACACCGTCTGGCCGAGGATGACCGTGATCAGCGACAGTTCGACGCCCATCGCCAGCACGATCATCAGCAGCGACACGGCGACGATGATCTCCGGCAGGAAGAGCGGCGCCATGATGAGGCCGGCCGCCGCCCTCTGGCCGCGGAAGCGGTAGCGCGTGATGGCGCGGGCGGCGCAGATGCCGAGCACGGTGGAGAGCAGCGAGACGGCGACGCCGACGACGAGGCTGTTCCAGGCCGCTTGCAGCATGACCGAATTGCCGGCGAGCGAGGCGTACCACTTGGTGGTGAAGCCGGCGAGGGGGAAGGTGGTCGTCGCCGCATCGTTGAAGGAGAAGACCGGCAGAAGCAGGATCGGCAGGTAGAGGAAGAGGAAATAGAGCGCGACATAGGCCGGCAGGAACGGAAGGACGCGCAGGCGCCGCGTGAGGAGGCTCATCTGATCCTCCTGACGGTGAACTTCAGCGCGAGCACGACGGCCGCCGCCGTGAGCGAGACGAGCACCATGGTCGTGACGGAGAGGGCAGCGCCGAGCGGCCAGTTGGCGGCCTTGCCGAACTGTGCCTGGATGGCGGTCGCGATCATCACGCCGTCCTTGCCGCCGACGAGGCGCGGCGTGACATAGTCGCCGACGGTCGGGATCATCACGATCAGGAAGGCGGAGATGATGCCGGGCAGCGAGAGCGGCAGGGTGATGCGCAGGAAGGCCTTCAGGCGGCTGTCGCCGAGATCGCGCGCCGCCTCGATCAGCGTGCGGTCGATCTTCTGCAGCGAGACGTAGATCGGCAGGATGGCGAAGGCCGCCCAGCTGTGCACCAGCGTGATGACGACGGCGTTGGAATTGTAGAGCAGCGAGGTCAGCGGCTTGTCGATGAGGCCCATCGAGATGAGGCCGGTGTTCATGACGCCGCCATAGCCGAGGATGACCTTCCACGACATGACGCGCAGAAGATAGCTCGTCCAGCAGGGCACGGTGACGAGGAAGAGCCAGAGGTTCTTGTGCACCCCGCCGTGGAAGGAGATGAACCAGGCGACCGGATAGGAGAAGACGACGGTGACGATGCTGACCGTCAGCGAGATCCACAGCGAGCGGACGAAGAGGTCGCGATAGATCGGCTCGGTGAGGGCCTGCCGGTAGTTTTCCAGCGTGAAGGTGCGGTCGATGTCGAGATAGTCCTGGGTCCAGAAACTGTAGGCGATGACGATGAGGACCGGGAGGAAGAGCAGCGCCAGCGCATAGAGGAAGGTCGGCGAGATCAGGGCGAGGCCGCGGGCCTCCTCGCTGCGCATCCAGGCCTTGCGCCTCCCGGAGGAGGGCGTATCGGCAAGCGCGCCGAACGCCGCCGCCGTCATCGGCCGCAACTCCCGCCGCGACAACTCTCGTAGAGCGTGAGATTTCCCGTTCCCATGCGCCTGCGCCTTTTCGGCCTCTGCGTACTCCTTCTCGGGCACGCTGCTGTTCCCTGGTGGACAGCATGCGCCGAAATCCCCGTTGAAATCAAGCCCTGTTTCTGCAATATTGATTGAACGAACATTCAATATGATTGGGAAAATCAAAATCTTTCATATCGTTGTTCCGAGATTCTTTCTGGCAAATAATCGATGGAGAGGGACATGGCGGCAATTCCGAAGACGGCGAACGAGGACCGGCGTGCCGACGAAGCGGCCGGCGACGAACTCACCCGGCTGGCCGAGCGCCATCTGGTGCAGCCCTGGCCGGTTTCCGGCTCCATCGGCGCGGAGGCGCGCGGGCGCATCGAGGCGGGCGAGGGCATCTATGTGACCGATGCCGCCGGCCGGCGCCTGATCGACGGGCCTGCCGGCATGTGGTGCGTCAATGCCGGCCATCGCAACAGGCAACTGGCCGACGTCATGGCCGCGCAGGCGATGGAGCTCTCCTACAATTCGCCCTGGTACACGACCAACGCGCCCTCCGCCGTGCTCTCCGCCCGCCTTGCCGGCCATGCGCCCGACGGGATCGACCATGTCTTCTACACGACCGGCGGCTCGTCGGCGGTCGAGACGGCGCTGCGCTTCATGCAGTTCGCCAACAATGTGAAAGGCCGGCCGGAGAAGAAGCTGATCGTCTCGCGCCAGGGCGGCTATCACGGCTCGACGTACCTCTCCGCCTCGCTCAACGGCCGGCCGCGCGACCATGACTGGATGGACAGCGCCGGCGATCTCGTCGTCAAGCTGTCCTGCCCCGATCCGTTCCGCCGGCCGGAGGGCATGAGCGTCGAGGCCTTCTGCGATTTCCTCGTCGAGGAGTTCCGCGCGGTGATCGAGGAGAGGGGGGCGGAACATATCGGCGCCTTCATCGCCGAGCCGGTCATGGCGTCCGGCGGGGTCATCGTGCCGCCCGCCGGTTACCTGAAGCGCATGCACGCGCTCTGCCGCGCCAACGACATCCTCTTCATCGCCGACGAGGTGGTGACCGCCTTCGGCCGCCTCGGCCATGTCTTCGCCTCGCAGGACGTCTTCGGCATCGACCCGGACATGATCACCTTCGCCAAGGGCGTGACGTCGGGCTATTTCCCGCTCGGCGGGGTGATGATCGCCGGGCGCCTCTTCGAGGAATTGCGCCGCTCGAACCATTCGGAGGCGATGTTCGCGCATGGGCTGACCTATTCCAGCCATCCGGTCGGCTGCGCGGTGGCGCTGAAGAACCTCGACATCCTGGAGGACGGGCTGCTCGACCATGCGCGCGCCGTCACCGACCATTTCCAGGCGAGCCTGAAGGCGCTGGAGGACCTGCCGCTGGTCGGCGAGGTGCGCGGCCTCGGGCTGATGGCCTGCGTGGAATGCGTCGCCGACCGGGTCAGCAAGAACCCGCTGACGCTCGACCTGGAGGTCGGCAAGCGCATCGACCGGCATTGCCAGGAACTCGGCCTCCTGGTGCGCCCGCTCATCAACATGTGCGTGATGTCGCCGCCGCTCACCATTTCGCTGGAACAGATCGACGACATGGCATCGATCCTGCGCAAGGGGATCGAACTGACGATGGACGACCTGGCGCGCGAAGGGCTCTGGAAGGGCTGAGGCTCTTCGCGTTGGGCCTGCGGTGTGGTGTGGATCCTCGGGTCAAGCCCGAGGATGACGGTGGGGAGGAGGAGGCTCCCACCTGTCAAGCGGTGCGGCATGCGGCCATGTCGCTTTTGCCCGCCGTGCTTCTCTCCTATCGTCATCCTCGGGCTTGACCCGAGGACCCACGCGGCACCCACGGCCTATCGGAGAAGCCTAGCCTAGCCTTGCCGTAGCCCGGCATTGGCCTCCGCCATCGCTTTCTCCTCCGGCGCCTCCTTCAGCGTCACCACCGGCAGCACGCGGCGCAGGTGGTCGTGATGGGTGCGCACGCCGTATTCGAGGTCGGAGAGGTAGAAGCCGGCGAAGGCGTTGGAGGTCATCGCCTCGTTCGACCAGACGGTGAGCTGCACGTCCTCGGCCTGGGTGTCGCGGTCGATGCGCAAGGCGAGGTAGCGGGCGAGGCGATGGGCGCGCTCCTCCTCTCGGTAACGGTAGATGCCGCCGCGCAGCAGCGTCCGGCCGACGCCGAGCGGGAATTCCTGGTAGAACTGCACGGTCTCCGGCGTGACGGCGATGACGGCGTTCGGGAACAGGCCGAAATAGATCCAAGCCTTGCGCAGCCGCTCGGGCAGCGCATGGTTTTCCGGCGAGATCTTCACATAGTTGCGCACGCTCCAGCGCCGGCCGGCATGCGGGTTGTAGGTGGCGAAGGAGCGGCAGAGGCCGTCGACGAAGGGTTCGTCGTAATAGGTCGAGCCGTAGAGGTCCTGCAGGGCGGGATGCGCCATGGCGACGTGGTAGCCCTCGTTGTCGACGTCGCGCACGGACTTCCAGTTGACCGGCGTCTCCTGGGTCCAGATATCGCCGGTCGGCACCATCTCTTCCGTCCGGTAATGCGCCAGTTCTTCCTCGAAGGGCTTCATCAGGTCAGCGACGGAAGGCTGCGGGCCGGGCGCGAAGCGAATGAAGACGAAGCCCTGCCAGACCTCGCATTCCAGCCCCTTCAGCGCGAATTCGTTCTTGTCGAGCGGCGGGAAGCTGCGGGGGCGCGCGGCGCCGCGCAGCGTGCCGTCGAGATTGTAGACCCAGCCGTGGAAGGGACAGACCAGCGCGTTGCGGCAGCTGCCCTTCTCGTCGGCGACGAGGCGCGAGCCGCGATGGCGGCAGATGTTGTGGAAGGCGCGCACCGCGCCGTCCTGCCCGCGCAGGATCAGCGCGCGCTCGCCGACGACGTCCATGGCGAGGTAGTTGCCGGGCTCGGGAATGTCGGAGACGTGGCAGGCGATCTGCCAGTGCTCGCGGAAGACATGCTGCTTCTCCAGTTCGAGGAGGGCGGGGCTGTGATAACACCAGCCGGGAAGTCCGCTCCTGTCCCAGTCGTTCGGAACGCTGATATCGCGGATCATCTCGTTCATGTCGCTCCCCTGTATTTTGCTGAACGTTCATTCAATATAAGCACGATTTCCGTTCAAAAGGAATAGGTTGCGAACGCTGTATGTTTTCGTAACGGCAAAATCCCGGCCGCGAGGCGGCCGGGGCAGGGCGGATTCTGCGCGGAAAACCGCGCCGGTGCTGGTGTTTAACGGCAGACCTTCACGCGCTTGTAGACGACGTGTCCCCACTTGTTGTAGCGCTTGATCTTCTTCCAGAAGCAATGGCGGTGATGGCCATGGTAGTGGCTGACATAGCCGTGGTGATAGCCGCCCCAGCCATGGCCGAAGCCGATGTAGAAGCCGCCGGCCTGCGAGGGGGCGGCGAAGGACACCGCTGCGACGGTCGCGACAACGGCGGACATGATGAACTTGCGCATTTCAGTCTCCTCTCTACCAGTCAATGGACGAACCATTCATCCAGTAGGGTGACTGTCGCATGGGGGACCGGGCGGCGCTGTTTCGGGTGGAACAGGGCTCAGCGGTCGAGTTCCGGGTAGAAGCGCTCCATGTAGCTGGGCCTCAGCTTTTCGCCGATCAGGCAATCGGCCGGTTCTCCGGCGGCCGGAATGATGCGGGCGGGCGGCTCGGCGCCGCTGACTTCGAGGATCAGCTTGCGGCGGATGGCGATGGCGAAATCCTCCGGCTCCTGCACCGGCAGCACGAAGGCGCCGGGGCCGCCGATGACGCAGTTGGCATAGTAGTTGTCGAGCGAGCCGTAGGCGGCGGAGGGGCGGATCATGATGGCAAGACCGTTGATGATGATGCCGAGCGCGGTCGCCGCGTCGCGCGCCGGCGTCACCGGCGGTCCGAAATTGTTCGGGCCGTCGCCGGAAACATCGATGACGCGGCGCAGGCCGGTATAGCCGTTGGCATCGAACAGTTGCGCGCCATAGGCGATGGCGCCGGAGATCGACGTGCCGCGGCGCGTGGCGATCGGGCGGGCTTCGAGCTGGGCGGCGAAGGCGTCGGCGTCCTCCGGGCCGGAGATGATCTGCCAGGGCACCAGGGAATTGTCGCGGATCGTGCCGGCCCATTCGAAATAGCTGATGGCGATGCGGCCGGTCAGCCCGTCGCGCACGGCATTGATGAAGTCGGGGTGGCGCAGGGCATCGACGTAGCCGGCGCGCTGCACCTGCGCCTCCTCGAGGTCCATGGAGCCGGAGACGTCGACCGCCAGCACCAGCTCCACATCCACCTCCTGGTCCGCGGCGGCGAGTTCCGCGCCGGGCATCAGGCTCATCAGCAAGGCAAGCGTTGTCAGCATGGCCGTCACCTATCCGTGCATCCGGGGTTTGGAAATGTATCACGACCGGCGGAGGGAAAGGGCATGCGCTCTTCAAAAATCGGTGATGACAGGCGAATAGCCGCCGGGCTGCAACCGTCTTCCGCTGGTTCCCGCCGCATGCGGGCGGAATGCAGGCATGCCGGGGCTGAGAAAGCGGATCGACATGGTTTTCAAGGATATTCTTGCCGCTCTGCGCACCAGGATGCTCGGTCGGGCGAGCGCCGCGCCGCAGGAACTGCTGTCCCCGGAAGAGCGGCTGGTGCGCGACTACGACCTCTATCTCGTCGATCTCCACGACGAGATACCGGCCCTCGTGCCGCAGCGCGACGCCATGCGCGCCGCCTGGCGCAACGGCGATTTCGAGGCCTACCAGCGGGCTTTCGAGGCGGCGCGGGCGAGCAGCGTCATCACGGAAAGCGGCCGGCCGCTCTATTCGCTGGTGAAGGAATGGTTCGTCGAACCGTTCCTGGAACTGCCGGAAGACGAGGCGCCGGCGCATGTCGCCATGCTGGAGCCTTTCCGGGCCTTCTTCCAACGCAGCCCGTCGGCCTTTTCCGCCGCGACCTATGCCGATGCGCTGCGCGTGGCGGCCTTCGTGCAGCGCGGCACCGCCTATGGGCACCTCGTCCAGGCGGAGCAGCGGCAGAGCTGCGAGGCGCTGCTGGAGACGGCGGACGCCGTGCTCGACAGCCAGGCCGACCCGGACAATTTCAGCTGGCGGATGAGCGACTACCGCCGCTCGGCCAATGACGGCGATTTCGAGACATTCACGGCGCGCTTCGAACAGGCTTGGCAGCTCGATCGCTACAATATCGACATCTGCCGATCGCATGCCCGCATGATCATGCCGCGCTGGCTGGGGCGCGATGCGCAGGACCTCGAAAACTTCGCCCGCCGGGCGGCGGCGCTGACGCAGGATCGTTTCGGCCTCGGCTTCTACGCGCTGATCCAGCAGGCCAACACCGATGTCGGCGACCACGCGCTTGCCGATACGCTCTGCGATCCTGACATGGCGAAACAGGGCTTCGAGGACCTCCTGTCGCGCTTTCCCGCGCCGAGCGTGATGAACCTCTATGCCGACATGCTGGAGTGGATGGGCGACACCGAGGCGCTGGCCGATCTGCTCCAAACGCGCTTCCGCGTGATGGTGCCGCAGATCTGGTACGGCGATACGCGCAGCGACAAGATCGCCTATCTCTTCGCCACGCTGCTGGAGGCGGCCGAGGTGCTGGAGGCGCGGCGCGCCCGATAGGCTACAGGGCCGTCAGCTCCCGGATCGCCATGCGCTTGTAGGCCGCGACCAGCCTGTCGCCTTCCGCCCGGTCGACCGAGACGGCAAGGCGCATCGTCGCCTCGCCGAGATGCATGACGAGGAGGGCGGTCGCCTCGATCCGGGCGGCATCGGCCGTGGGGCGCAGCATCCGCAGCCGGGCGGCGAGCAGGGCGCCGTTGCGGCGGCTCTCCTCCACCTCCATGGCCCGCAGCGCCCCGTCCGCCTGCACGGCGGACCAGATGTCGCGGATGACCGGTTCGGCGAGGAAGATCGCGTAATAGGTGTCGATCAGGCTGCCGAAGGCGTCGGCAAGCGCCTCCATGCTGCCGACGGCGGCAAGGCCTTCGGCGATGCAGGCGCGGCTTTCCGCATTGCAGCGTTCGGCAAGGGCGTGCACCACGGCGCTCTTGTCGGGAAAATACTGGTAGAGCGAGCCGATCGAGATGCCCGTGCGCTGGGCGAGCTCGCTCATGCGCAGGGCGTCGCTGCCCGCCTGCGCGATCATGTCCGTCGCATTGGCGAGGATGGCGTCCACCCGTTCGCGGCTGCGTTTCTGGGTCGGTGCGCGGCGGGTCTGCGGTTCGGCCATCGGTCTTTCCGAGAGGACTTTCGATTGGTCTTGACAAATACGAGGATTTCTCACATTTTGCAAATATGAGGATTGCTCATATTTTTGGGCGGCGATGCCGCGCGCGGGGCCGGCCGACCGCCACGCGATTTTTTCGAGCGCGCCCGTGATGCGGACGAAACGGCTTCTGGAGGACCCGACCATGGCAAGCGCCTTTCCCATCCTGACCTTCCTTTCCATTCTCGCCGCGGCGCTGAATGCCGGGCTGTTCTTCATCTTCTCGGTCTGCATCATGGCGGCCTTCGCCCGCCTTTCGCCGGCCGAAGGGGCAGCGGCGATGAACGCCATCAATGCCGTCATCCAGAACCCCTGGTTCTTCTCGGCCTTCTTCGGCGGGGCGTTGCTGTCGCTGGTGCTGGCGGTCCTCGGTTTCCTGCAGGGCGGAGCCGGCGGCCTGCTGGCTGCGGCGGGTGGCGTCGTCTTCCTCCTCGCCGTCATCGGCGTGACGATCGTCTTCAACGTGCCGCTCAACGAGGCGCTCGCCGCCGCACCCGCCGGCAGCCCTGAACAGGCGGCCCTCTGGCAGCGCTATCTCGGCGTCTGGACGATGTGGAACCACGTGCGCACGGTCGGCTCGCTCGCCGCTGTCGGTTTCTTCGCGCTCGCCTTCCGTCAGGGCGTCCCGCCCGGCTAGGACCGGCTGGCGCTCCTTCCTTCCGCCTGCTAGCTCTGTTCCAGACGAATGCCGGAGCCGACCTTGCAGGACATCACCGACCTTTCCGCCCTTGCCCTTTCCGCCGCCATCGCCGAGCGTCGGCTCGACTGCCGCAGCGTCATGGCGGCCTATCTTTCCCGCATCGAGGCGATCAACCCGCGCCTCAACGCTCTTGTCAGCCTGCGCCCGGCCGATGTGCTGCTGGCCGAGGCGGAGGCGGCGGACCGGGCGCTTGCGGCGGGGGACCGTCACGGCTGGCTGCACGGCATGCCTTTCGCGGTGAAGGACCTTTCCGAGGCGAAGGGCATCCTCTGCTCGTTCGGTTCGGCCAACTATGCGGATTTCGTGCCCGACTACGACGACATCCATGTCGAGCGCATCCGGGCGGCCGGCGCCATCGTCATCGGCAAGACCAATGCGCCGGAAATGGGCCTCGGCTCGCACACCTACAATCCGGTCTTCGGCGTCACGCGCAATCCCTACGATACCGGCAGGAGTGCCGGCGGCTCCTCGGGCGGCGCGGCGGCGGGGCTGGCGGCCCGGCTGCTGCCGGTCGCCGACGGCAGCGACATGATGGGCTCGCTGCGCAATCCCGCCGGTTTCAACAATGTCGTCGGCTTCCGCCCGTCCTTCGGCCGGGTGCCCTCGCTCAACACCGAGCTCTTCCTCGGCCAGCTCGCGGTCAACGGCTCGATGGGGCGCAGCGTCGCCGATGCCGCTGCCCTCCTGGCGACGCAATCCGGCCACGATCCGCGCGACCCGCTGTCGCTTCCCGACGATGGCCTCGCGTTCGATGCCGACCACGATCTCTCCGGCGCCCGCATCGGCTGGCTCGGCGATTTCGGTGGCTACCTTCCCTTCGAGCCCGGCGTGCTGGAGCTTTGCGGCGCCTCGCTCGACGTCTTCCGGCGGCTTGGATGCCGCGTGGAGGAGGTGCCGCCGGGCTTCGACATGGCGCGGCTCTGGCAGACCTGGCGCACGCTGCGCCACTTCCTCGTCGCCAACGGCCAGGCGGCCGACTACGCCGATCCGGACCGGCGCGCGCGCATGAAGCCGGAGATGATCTGGGAAATCGAGAACGGCCGGAACCTCTCGGCGGCGGAGGTCTATGCCGCCTCGCTCGGCCGCAGCGACTGGCTGCGCCATGTCATGGGCCTGTTCGAGACCTACGATTTCCTGATCCTGCCCTCCGCCCAGGTCTTCCCCTTCGAAGCCGGGCTCGACTGGCCGAAGGCGATCGCGGGGCGGGCGATGGATACCTATCATCGCTGGATGGAGGTGGTCATCGGCCCGACGCTGGCCGGCCTTCCCGTCGCCGCCATGCCGGCCGGTTTCGGCGCGAAC
Organism: Shinella sp. WSC3-e; assembly: GCF_945994535.1. NCBI lineage: Bacteria > Pseudomonadati > Pseudomonadota > Alphaproteobacteria > Hyphomicrobiales > Rhizobiaceae > Shinella > Shinella sp. WSC3-e. The sequence continues at coordinate 2,010,189 of NZ_OZ000530.1, read as the reverse complement.
GGATTGCCCGCCGGCATCCAGATCATCGGCCGCCCGCGGGCCGACCGCGACGTGCTGGCCGCCGCCGCGCGCTACGAGGCGGCCACCGACTGGCTTTCCCGGCATCCCCAGTTCTAGGGATACGCGGACTTTCGACACGCCCGCGCCGCATTCTCGTGAAAGGCAGCTTTGCCGGATGTTGAGGACCGTCCGGCAGACTCCTTCAAAAACGCGAGGCGCCGTTTAGGAATTGCTTACCATATTTCGCCATTCTTTGCTCGTTCGGCAGAAGCCCGGGACGCGTGATCCCGCCGCCTGCCGCAAGCGTAACGGCTTCCGGAGCGTGTTTTCCGCGGCCGCGTCGAGTAACGAGTATCGGGTAACGAGTATTATGGCGTCTGTATACAGTTCCGCGCGTTCCGCGTCGAAATCCCGCCGGGGGGGTATCCTTCTCAGCACGTTCTTGGCTTGCGGCGTCATCGCCGGTTCCGCCTGGGCTGTCGTCTCGACGCTCGGCGCAATGCAGGATGCGGCTTCCCTGCTTTCCGAGGGCAAGAAGACAATCGCCGCTTCCCTTCACGGCAAACCCGTTTCAACGGAGAAGAACCACACCGAGCGCATGGTGAAGGTCGCGAAGTTTTCGCGGCTCTCGTCGCCGTCGGAAAGCGAGCTGCGCCAGAAGCAATTGACCGCGGAGGCCATCCAGGTCGCTCATCAGCGCCGGATTTCCATTCAGCTCGCCGCCGCCGTCAAGCGGGAGAAGGCGAAGGCGGCGATGATCGAGGCAGCCATCGCCCGCGCCGAGCGTTCCGTGGAAGACGAAAAGCGGATCACCGGCCAGCCGGCCATGGTGACGGCGCTCGTCGAGGACGTTTCCGCCCGCAAGGACATCCAGCCCTTCGGCCTCGTCATGCAGAAGCCGGAGGCGGAGGAGGAAAACCTCCTCGGCCAGATCCCGCTGCCGGAGGCAAAGCCCGCGCTGGAGACGGTCACCATCGAAAAGCCGGCGGTGGAGGAAAAGCCCGTCGCGCGCACCAGGCGCGAGGATGCGAAGACCAGGGACAAGGAAGACGTCGCCCTCGTCAAGCCCGAGCGCTCGCTGTTCGGCGACCTCTTCAAGAGCAAGGGCGGCAGCGGCACCGGCTGGCCGGGCCGCGGCACGAAGGTCGCGATCTACGATGTCTCCAACGCGACGGTCTACATGCCCGACGGCACGAAGCTGCGTGCCCATTCCGGCATCGGCAAGATGCGCGACAATCCGCGTTATGAGCATGTCAAGATGAACGGGCCGACGCCGGCCGGCATCTATCGCCTGAAGATGCGCGAGCGGCGCTTCCACGGCGTCGAGGCGATCCGCATGACGTCGATCGACGGTCGCGATCCGAAGAACCGCACGGGTCTTCTGACGCACACCAACCTGCTGCGCGGCCAGAAGGGCTCGCATGGCTGCGTCGCCTTCCAGAACTACGAGCCGTTCCTCAACGCCTTCAAGCGCGGCCATGTGACCATGCTGGTCGTGGTGCCGGAACTGCCGTCCTCCCGCATGCAGCTCGCCGCGCTCTATCGCAAGGCCGGCGCCTGATTGCTCTCATGGGAGGCGGTGGCACCCCCCTCTGCCCTGCCGGGCATCTCCCCCTCAAGGGGGGAGATTGGGTGGAGCAGCGTTTCGCTTCTCTCTTTGTCGTTGCCGATTGAGCAAGATTTTCGCCTCTTGCCGATCTCCCCCCTTGAGGGGGAGATGCCCGGCAGGGCAGAGGGGGGAACAGCGGTAAAGATCAAGCCGGCTCAGGCCCTTTCGACGAAGCCGTCCAGCACGCGCTTTTGGCCCGCGCGGTCGAAATCGATCGTCAGCTTGTTGCCCTCGATCGCCGCCACGTTGCCGTTGCCGAATTTCATGTGGAAGACGCGGTCGCCGATCGCAAATTTCGACGGCTCGCTCACGGTCGATTTCGCCACGAGCTCGCCGTCGATGGTGCGCGCGCGCGGCCCGCTCTCGCCATAGCCGATGCGCTCGACCGCATGGCCGGAGCGTGAGCCCCAGTTGTCGCGCGTCGCATCGGTGCGGTTCGCCTGGGCACGCCGCCAGCCGGGCGTCGAATAGGCGTTCTGGAAAGGCTCCTGCTTGTCGAAGCGCGACTGGCCGTAGCCGCCGCGGCCGTAACCGCCATAGGACTGCTCGACCTCGGCCACCTCGACATGGGCTTCCGGCAGTTCGTCCAGGAACCGCGAGGGCAGGGTCGTCTGCCAGAGACCGTGGATGCGGCGGTTCGAGACGAACCAGATGTGGCAGCGGCGCTTGGCCCGCGTGATGCCGACATAGGCGAGGCGGCGTTCCTCCTCCAGCCCCGAGCGGCCGCCCTCGTCGAGCGAGCGCTGGTGCGGGAAGAGGCCTTCCTCCCAGCCGGGCAGGAAGACGGTCTCGAATTCGAGGCCCTTGGCCGAGTGCAGCGTCATGATCGAGACGGCGTCGAGGTTCTCGTTCTGCTCGGCATCCATGACGAGCGAGACATGTTCGAGGAAGCCGCGCATCGATTCGAAGGCCTCCATCGAGCGGATGAGTTCCTTGAGGTTTTCGAGGCGGCCCGGCGCCTCGGCCGACTTGTCGGCCTGCCACATGGCGGTGTAGCCGCTCTCGTCGAGGATCTGCTCGGCAAGCTCGGTGTGCGGCATGGTCTCCAGCAGCGACTGCCAGCGGCGGAAATCGGTGACGACGTCGAAGAGGGCCTTGCGCGCCTTCGGCTTCAGCTCGTCCGTCTCGATGATATCGGCGGCGGCGGCGAGCATGGGGATGTCGCGGGCGCGCGCATAGTCGTGCAGGTTGCGGATCGTCGTATCGCCGAGGCCGCGCTTCGGCGTGTTGACGATGCGCTCGAAGGCGAGGTCGTCGGCCGGCTGGCTGACCAGGCGGAAATAGGCGAGCGCGTCGCGGATCTCCAGCCGCTCGTAGAAGCGCGGGCCGCCGATGACGCGGTAGTTGAGGCCGAGCGTGACGAAACGGTCTTCGAATTCGCGCATCTGGAAGGAGGCGCGCACGAGGATCGCCATGTCGTTCAGCTTATGCTCCTTGCGCTGGAGCTGTTCGATCTCCTCGCCGACGGCGCGGGCCTCTTCCTCCGAATCCCAGGCGGCGTGCACGACGACCTTGTCGTCGTCGGGATCGCGCCGGTCGGTGAAGAGCGTCTTGCCGAGGCGATCCTCGTTGTGGGCGATGAGATGGCCGGCGGCGCCGAGGATATGGGCGGTGGAGCGGTAGTTGCGCTCCAGCTTGATGACCTTCGCGCCCGGGAAATCCTTCTCGAAGCGCAGGATGTTGTCCACCTCCGCGCCGCGCCAGCCGTAGATCGACTGGTCGTCGTCGCCGACGCAGCAGACGTTCTGCGGCGTGCCCTTCGGCCGCTGGGCGAGCAGGCGCAGCCACATGTACTGCGCGGTGTTGGTGTCCTGGTACTCGTCAACGAGGATGTAGCGGAATTTCTGGTGGTATTCGGCCAAAACATCCGGATTGGCGCGAAACAGGCGGATCGGGTGCAGCAGGAGGTCGCCGAAGTCGCAGGCGTTCAGCGTCTTCAGGCGGTTCTGGTAGGCGACGTAGAGTTCGCGGCCCTTGCCGTTGGCGAAGGCACGTGCGTCGCCCTCGGGGATCTGCGCCGGGTCGAGGCCCTTGTTCTTCCAGGTGTCGATCATGCCGGCGAACTGTTTTGCCGGCCAGCGCTTGTCGTCGATGCCTTCTGCCTGGATGATCTGCTTGATCAGCCGCACAACGTCGTCGGTATCGAGAATGGAGAAATCCGACCGGAGGCCGACGAGTTCGGCATGGCGGCGCAGCAGCTTGACGCCGATCGAGTGGAAGGTGCCGAGCCAGGGCATGCCCTCGACGGCGCCGCCGACGAGGAGGCCGATGCGCTCCTTCATCTCGCGTGCCGCCTTGTTGGTGAAGGTCACGGCCAGCATCTGGCTGGGGAAGGCGCGGCCGGTGGCGAGGATATGGGCGATGCGGGTGGTGAGCACGCGCGTCTTGCCGGTGCCGGCGCCGGCGAGCACCAGCACGGGGCCGTCGAGCGTTTCCACGGCCTCGCGCTGCTCGGGGTTGAGGCCGGAGAGATAATCCGGCGCCCGGTGCGCATCGCGCGCCGCCATGGCGCGCGCGGCGATGCCGCCGGCGGGCTTGGCCGGAGGCTTGCCGGCCAGCTGCGGGTCCTCGTCGAAGAAGGGAATGTCGTCGTAACCGCTGATCATGCGGCTCAATGTAGTGATTCGGTCCCGAAAGGCCAGTTTTCCGTTCTGCTTTTATTCCGCGGGGAAGAAGAATGGCCGCAGGATTGTGGAAAGCGGCGGCCTTCAGGCCCTTGCGCGGTCGGCGTCGAAGACGTCGTCCACGGGCACCTGCAGGGCGGTGGCGAGCTGGTTCGTCTTGCCGGCGAGCGAGACGATGGACAGCAGCTCGGCATAGTGCGCATCCGTCATGCCCTTGGCTTTCGCGGCGGCGGTGTGGGAATGGACGCAGTAGCTGCAGCCGTTCGTCACCGAGACGGCGATGTAGAGCATTTCCTTGACCAGCGGATCGAGCGCCGAGGGCGTCGCCATGACGGCCTTCACCTCCGCCCAGGTGCGCTCCAGCAGCGCCGGGTCGAAGGCGAGGTAGCGCCACATATTGTTGACGAAGTCCGATTTGCGGGTGGCGCGGATGTCGTCGAACACCGCCTTGACGCGCGGGTCGGCTTCCATATCGTCGGCGGGCTTGACGGTGCTCATGGTTCCTCCGGGGGAATGGGCCGGCGGCGGAACCGCCGGCCGGATGGGGATCAGGCCAGCGCGATGGCGCGGGTCGGGCCGCCCGTGCCGCCGCGCACCTTGGGCGCGCCGACGATGAGGGTCGCGCCCCTGGCCGGAAGCTCTCCCAGATTGGCGGCCGCCTCAAGCCCCCAGTGGCCCGAGGCGAGCCAGGAATAGTGCGTCGCGAAATCCGGCGAGATGCCGTAGTCGAGCGAGAGCGTATCGACGGCGATGCCGACCGCGCTCGAATTTTCCGCGAGATACTGCACCGCTTCGACATGGAAGCCGGGGAAGTGCATCTTTCCCTCGCCATCGGCATTGCGGAACTTGTCGGTGCCGAGATGCTTGTCCCAGCCGGAAAGCAGCGCGACGCAGGCCTTTTCCGGCAGCTCGCCGTTGGCCGCGATCCAGGCCTTGATGTCGTCCGGCGTCAGCTGCGCATCGGCATTGGCGGCGGCCTTCTCCCGGATGTCGATGATGGCGAGCGGCACCACGAGATCGGAGACCGGGATTTCCGCCACCGACTTGCCGTCCTCGGAGAAATGCAGCGGCGCGTCGAGATGGGTGCCGGTATGCTCGTTCACGCGCAGTTCGAAGAGATTGAACTTGTGTTCCTTGTAATTGAACTTCTGCTCGCGCCAGAACTGCTGCTCCCCAAAAAAGGTCGGAAATTCCTCGTAGAGCTCATGGGTGAGGTCCGTTGCCTTCGTCGGCGCCTGGGCGAGCGCCGGGCTGAGCGCCCCGGAGCTTGCGGCCGCGACCGTGGCAGCGCCCGCGGCAGCGGCGCGGAAAAAGCTCCTCCTCGAAAGCATGCGGTTCTTGACGGTATCGATGACGCAGGCGTCACACATGGAATTCCCCCTGTCGTTCAATGCGTTGATGAAAGAATACTGAAATAGGGCTTGGCCGCCGGGGCCGGGAAAAAGCTACCACAAGCGCAGGAGGCGTCCAGTCATGTGCGTGCTCGCGGAAGGGGCGGGACGGGAAGATTCCTCCGCCTTTTCTTACATTTCGGTAACAGAGCAGCCTGCCAATCTTACATTTCGGTAATGATCACATTCTTTCATTGCCCGTTCATTTTCAAAGCGGGATACTTGGCCTATGTCGCGCCGCAACAGGTGACGGTTCGCTTCCTTCGGAGACAGATTGCATGCGGGTTTGGAAACAGCTCCTCATAAGCCTCGGCGTCCTTTCGGCCGGGGTCTTGCTCTGGGGTCGCTTCGTGCCCGGGGCAAATGCCACGCTGGAGGCCACGGGCCTGCCCGGCACGCTCGTCGCGGCCATCGCGCCGGCCGGCGAAGGCGAGGCGCAGGGCGGCCGCGAAGGTGGCCGCCGCGGCGGCTTCGGCGGCGGCCCGGCGCTTGTCGCCACCAAGCCTGTGGCCATGTCCGTCGTCAACGACCGGCTCAACGCCATCGGCGACGGCGAGGCGATCCGCACGGTAACCGTCACGCCCTATGCCACCGGGAACCTCACGGAAGTGCTGGTGAAATCCGGCGACCGGGTGGAGCAGGGGCAGGTGATCGCCCGCCTCGACAGCGATGAGCAGCGCATAACCGCCGACCAGGCGCGCGTGGCGCGCGACAGCGCTAGGCAGAAGCTGACGCGCATCGAGAACCTGAAATCCACCATGAGCACCGCCGAGCTGCAGGACGCCCAGACGGCGCTGCAGGCTGCGGAACTCGCCTTGCAGAACGCGGAGCTGACGCTGCGCCGCCGCGACATCACCGCGCCCTATGGCGGCGTCGTCGGCATCATCTCCGTCAATCCCGGCGATTACGTCACCACCTCGTCGGCGATCGCCCGCATCGACGACCGTTCGGAAATCCTCGTCGATTTCTGGGTGCCGGAGCGGTTTGCGACGAGCGTGCGTGTCGGCGGCGCGGTGACGGCGACGGCGGTCGCGCGGCCGGGCGAAACCTTCACCGGCGAAGTGCAGGCGATCGACAACCGCATCGACCAGGAGAGCCGGACGCTTCGCGTGCGGGCCCAGATCGACAATCCCGAGGACCTCCTGCGCGCGGGCATGTCCTTCCAGGTGACCATGCGCTTTGCCGGCGACCTCTATCCGAGCGTCGATCCGCTTTCCGTGCTGTGGAGCGCCGACGGCTCCTATGTCTGGCGGGTGAAGGGCGAGACGGTCGAGCGCGTGCCGGTCCATATCGTGCAGCGCAATCCGGACAAGGTTCTCGTGAAGGCCGAGATCGCCGAGGGCGACCAGATCGTCACCGAAGGCGTGCAGACGCTGAGGCCGGGCGGCGCGGTGCGCACCGTGGCCGAGCAGGACGGCCAGGTGACGTCCTCCGTGTCGGAGGGCTCGTAATGTCGGGCGGGGCAAGCGGACTGGATACTTCCGGCAAGGCGGGTTTTACCGCGCTCTTCATCCGCCGGCCGATCTTCGCCCTCGTGCTCAACACGCTGATCGTCGTCGCCGGACTTGCCGCCTTCAACGGCGTGGAGATCCGCGAGCTGCCCTCCGTCGACCAGCCGGTGATCAGCGTCTCCACGACGTTCGACGGTGCCTCGCCGGAAACCGTCGACCGCGAGCTGACCGATGTGATCGAGGGCGCCGTCTCGCGCGTCCAGGGCATCAAGGACATTTCCTCGTCCTCTTCCTTCGGCCGCAGCCGCGTCACCCTGCAATTCTCCGACACGACCGACGTCAACCAGGCGGCCAACGACGTGCGCGACGCGCTCGGCCGCGTGGCGAACCAGATCCCCGACGGGGCCGACGAACCGCGCGTCGTCAAGGCGGATGCGGACAGCCAGCCGATCATGCGCCTGGCGCTCACCTCGGACACGCTCTCGCTCGAAGACCTGACGCTTCTCGCCGAAAACGAGATCACCGACCGGCTCGCCTCCGTGGAGGGCGTTGCCGATGTCGCCGTCTATGGCGACCAGGAGAAGATCTTCCGCGTCGACGTCGACCAGTCGAAGCTCGCCGCGCGCGGCCTGACGGTCGCGGACCTGCGCAACGCGCTGGCAACGGCCGCCTTCGACGTGCCCGCCGGCTCGCTGAAGAGCCAGAGCCAGGACATCACCGTGCGCGCGACGGCGGATCTGGAAACGCCTGCCGACTTCGAAAACCTGATCCTGAAGAACCGCGTGCGTCTCGGCGACGTCTCTCTGGTGACGCTGGGGCCGGACGAGGGCTCCACCGCGCTGCGCTCCAACGGCCGGCAAGGCATCGGCCTTGGCATCATCCGCCAGGCGCAGTCCAACACGCTCGATATCTCCGCCGGCGTGAAGCAGATGGTGGCGCAGTTCGCCAACATCCTGCCGGAGGGCACCGAGATCAAGATCACCAGCGACGACGCCGTCTTCATCGACGGCGCGATCCACGAAGTGGAGATCGCGCTCATCGTCGCGGTGTCGATCGTCACGCTCGTCATCTATCTTTTCCTGCTCGACTGGCGCGCGACGCTGATCCCGACGATCAGCATGCCGATCGCGCTGATCGGCACGATCGCGGCCATCTACATGGCCGGCTTCTCCGTCAACATCCTCACGCTGCTTGCGATCGTGCTGGCGACGGGTCTCGTGGTGGACGATGCGATCGTCGTCCTCGAAAACATCGTGCGCCGCCGGGCCGAGGGCCTGAAGCCGCGCGCGGCCGCCATCCTCGGCACGCTGGAGGTGTTCTTCGCCGTCATCGCCACGACGGCGACGCTCGCCGCCGTGTTCATCCCGCTTTCCTTCCTGCCCGGGCAGGCGGGGCGTCTCTTCCGCGAATTCGGCTTCGTGCTCGCCTTCGCCATCCTACTCTCCTCCTTCGTGGCGCTGACGCTGTGCCCGATGCTGGCCTCGCGCATGCTGACCAAGGACATGACGCACGGGCATACGGGCCTTCTCACCCGCATCGGCGGCGCGGCCTCGCGCCTCTACCGCTCGACGCTGCATGCCTGCCTCGGCGCGCCCTTCATCGTCTTCGTCGTGGCGCTCATCTTCACCGCGGCGGGCGCCACCTCCTTCTTCACCATCAAGTCCGAGCTGACGCCGAGCGAGGACCGATCCATGGTCATGCTGCGCGTGAACGCGCCGCAGGGCGTGTCGCTGGAATATGCGCAGGACCAGATGAAGCTGATCGAGAACAAGCTGCGCCCGCTCTACGACAGCGGCGAGATCGTCAACATCTTCTCGATCTCCGGCCAGGGCGGCTCGACGAACAGCGGCTTCATGGTGCTGACGCTGGCGCCCTGGGGCGAGCGCGAGCGCACGCAGCAGCAGATCGTGCAGGACATCAACGCGGCGGTCGGCGCCGTGCCCTCGGTGCGCGCCTTCGCCATGCAGCCGAACAGCCTCGGCATCCGCGGCGCCGGCAACGGCCTGCAGGTCGCGCTGGTCGGCAACGACTACACCAAGCTCGGCAATGCGGCCGCCGAGCTCGTGCGCCAGATCGAGGACAGCGGGCGCTTCCAGAACGTGCGGCTGAACTACGAGGCCAACCAGGCGCAGCTTTCCGTGACCGTCAACCGCGAGCGGGCCGCCGATCTCGGCATCGACATCACCGGTCTCTCCGCGGCCTTGCAGGCCATGCTGGAAGGCACGAGCGTCGTCGACATCTATGTCGAGGGGCAGGCCTATCCCGTCAAGCTGTCCTCGACGACGCAGCCGATCAACGACCCGATGGACCTGGAGAACATCTTCCTGAAGACCGGCGACGGCAAGATCGTGCCCATGTCGTCCATCGCCTCGCTGGAGGAGAAGGCCGTCGCCCCGCAGCTTTCGCGCGAACAGCAGCTGCGCGCCGTCTCGCTTTCCGCCGGCCTGAAGGACGGCCTGGCGCTCGGCGAGGCGCTTTCCCTGGTTCAGGAGATGGCCGCGCCGCTGCTGCCGGAAGGTTCCCGCGTGCTGCCCATGGCGGAAGCGGCGACGCTGCAGGAGAATTCGAACGGGCTCTTCATCACCTTCGGCTTCGCGCTCGCCATCATCTTCCTCGTGCTCGCCGCGCAGTTCGAGAGCTTCGTCAGCGCGATCATCATCATGGTGACGGTGCCGCTGGGGCTTGCCTGCGCCGTCTTCGCGATGATCATGACGGGAACGACGCTGAACATCTACAGCCAGATCGGGCTCGTGCTGCTCGTCGGCATCATGGCGAAGAACGGCATCCTGATCGTCGAGTTCGCCAACCAGCTGCGCGACCGCGGGCAGGATATCCGCAGCGCCATCGAGGATGCCTCGAACATCCGCCTGCGCCCGGTCCTGATGACGATGATCGCCACCGTCGTCGGCGCGCTGCCGCTGATCCTCGCCAGCGGAGCGGGCGCGGAGGCGCGCATCTCGCTCGGCTGGGTGCTGGTCGGCGGCCTCGGCCTTGCCACCGTCGTCACGCTCTACCTGACGCCCGTCGCCTATCTCGTCATCGCCGGCTTCACCAGCCCGCATGCCGACGAGGAAAAGCGCCTCGCCGCGGAGCTTGCCCATGCCGAGACGCTCGGCAAGCGCAAGGACGAGGCGTCGCCGCCGCCGGCAGAAGTCCTGCCGCAGGCGGCGGAGTGAAGCCTCACGGCGCTATCCGCCCTGTGGCGAGTTGCCCCTCACCCTCTCCCCGCAAGCGGGGAGAGGGGACTTGCCTCACGAACGGGTATTTGTTGGGGAAATCGGTGCGGCATATCCCTTCGTCCCGCTTGCGGGGAGAAGGGGACCGGCAGGCCGGATGAGGGGCCGCCAAGACTTTTATCCTTCGCGCAATTGCGGCTGGACAGACGTCCCTCAATTTGCTGAGTAAATCCGCACAGGGTTGAGGATTTGACGATGGCTTTGGCGGATATCAGGGGCGGCGCGCGCAACGAGGAGGGCATCGCCGCGGCGCTGCCGCGTCTTGCCGGGCGCTTCGGGGCGCGGTTCCAGACGGGCGAGGCGATCCGCGCCCAGCATGCGCACACCACCACCTATATTCCCGCCCAGCTGCCGGACGGCGTCGTCTTCGTCGAGAATGCCGACGAGGTGAAGGCCGTCGTCTCCCTTTGCGCCGAACTGAAGGTGCCGGTCATCCCGTTCGGCACGGGCTCCTCGCTGGAGGGGCAGGTGAACGCGCCGAACGGCGGCATCTCCATCGATTTCAGCAACATGAAGCGGGTGCTGGAGGTCAATGCCGAAGACCTCGACTGCACCGTCGAGCCCGGCATCACGCGCGAGGAGCTGAACGTCCACCTGCGCGATACCGGCCTGTTCTTCCCGATCGATCCCGGCGCGAATGCCTCGATCGGCGGCATGACCTCGACGCGCGCCTCGGGCACCAATGCGGTGCGCTACGGTACGATGAAGGACAATGTGCTCGGCGTGACCGCCGTCACGGCCACCGGCGAGGAGATCCGCACCGCCCGCCGCGCGCGAAAATCCTCCGCCGGCTACGACCTGACGCGGCTCTTCGTCGGCGCCGAGGGCACGCTCGGCGTGCTCACCTCGATCACGCTGCGCCTCCAGGGCATTCCTTCGGTCATCGCCGGCGGCATCTGCGGCTTCCCGACGCTGAAGGACGCCTGCAATGCCGTCATCATGACCATCCAGCTCGGCATTCCCGTCGCCCGCATCGAGCTCGTCAACACGCTGCAGATCAAGGCCTGCAACGCCTATTCCGGCCTGACGCTGCCGGAGCAGCCGACGCTCTTCGTCGAGTTCCACGGCAACGAGGACAGCGTGCGCCTGCAATCGGAGGAGTTCGGCGCTATCGCCGCCGAGTGCGGCGGCGGGGCGTTCCAGTGGAGCGCGGACGCGGAGGAGCGCGCGAAGCTCTGGAAGGCGCGGCACAATGTCTACTGGTCGGCCAAGGCGCTGCGGCCCGGCTGGGAGGCGATCGCGACCGATGTCTGCGTGCCGATCTCGCGCCTTGCCGACTGCGTGGCCGAAACGGAGGTCGACATCGAGGAGCACGGGCTCCTGGCGCCGATCGTCGGCCATGCCGGCGACGGCAATTTCCATGTCAGCCTCGTCTTCGACGACAAGGACCCGGCGCATGTCGCCGAGGTGGAGGCCTTCGTCGGCCGACTCAATGCCCGGGCGCTCGCCATGGACGGCACCTGCACCGGCGAGCACGGCATCGGCCAGGGCAAGCAGGCCTTCCTGCCGGGCGAGCTCGGCGGCACGGTCCAGCTGATGCGGCAGATCAAGCAGGCGCTCGATCCGGACAACATTCTGAACCCCGGCAAGATTTTTTCGACCCTCTCGGGCAATTAGTCGTTATCCTGAGGCGGTGAAACGAAATTCAAGGCAGGCGGCGTGCTTTCGAGAATCATGCTCTTCGTTGGCGGCTTGGTGGTCGTGGCGCTCTTTGCGGCGCTGCTCGCGCCGCTCTTCGTCGACTGGACCAGCTTCCGCCAGGATTTCGAGCGCGAGGCGAGCCGCATCATGGGCCGCACCGTCGTGGTGCATGGCAGCGTCGATGCCCGGCTGATCCCGTTCCCCTCCGTGACGCTCAACGACGTGCGTGTCGGGGCGCCCGAGGACGGGCAGCCGCTGGTTGAGGTGGCGCGCTTCTCCATGGATGCGGAACTGGCGCCGTTCCTCTCCGGCGAGGCGCTGATCTTCGACATGCGCATCGAGGAGCCGAAGGCGCGCATCAGGCTTTTCGAGGACGGCACGCTGGACTGGGCGCGCGGCCGCAAGTCCGATATCCCGGCCCGCACCGTCATCCTCGAAAATGTTACGATCACCGGCGGCGAGATCGAATTCGTCGATGCGCAGACCGGCCGCACCCGCCATGTCACCGGCCTTGATGCGCAGGTCTCGGCAAAGTCGCTCGCCGGCCCGTGGCGCATCGACGGGCGCGCGGCGCTCGACGGCGAGAGCGGGGCCTTCCAGCTTTCGAGCGGCCAGGCGGAGAACGGCGCGCTTTCCCTGCGCGCCCGCATCGTGCCCGACCGGCTCGCCTTCACCGCCGATCTCGACGGTGCGCTGAAGGTCGTCGATTTCCGCCCGCAATATCACGGCGACTTCACCATCGCGGAAAAGCCGCGGCCGAAGGGCGAGGGACCGGCCGATCCGATCCGCGTCGCCGGCAAGTTCGAGCTTTCCAACGAGCGCATCCGCGTGCCGGACTATCGCCTCGAGGCCGGCCCGTCCGAGGACCCCTATGTGGTGACGGGCGAGGCGACGCTCGACACCGGCCGCGCACCGGAATTCCTCCTGATCGCCGACGGCCAGCAGATCGACGTCTCGCGCATCGGCAACAACGGCGAGGGGGGCAAGACCGGCCGCAACCCGCAGGTTTCCGCCCGCCAGCGACTCCAGGCGCTGCTGGCGATCGCCGCCGACATCCCGATCCCCCAGGTGCCCGGCCGCGCCAGCCTGTTCCTGCCGGCCGTGGTGGTCGGCGATACGACGGTGCGCGAGGTGCGCCTCGACGTGAAACCGGACGGCGAGGGCTGGCGGATCGACCGGGCGGATGCGCTTCTGCCCGGCCGCACCACGCTGGAGGCCAAGGGCCGGCTGACGCTCAGGCAGAACCGCGGCTTCGTCGGCGACCTGCTGGTCGCCTCGAACCAGCCGTCGGGGCTGGCGACATGGCTTGCCGGATCCGTGGATCCGGAAATCCGCAAGCTCAAGACGGCGGGCTTTTCCGCCGAAGTGAACCTCACCGACGAACTGCAGCGCTTCGAAAACCTCGAAATCGCCATCGGCGGCGCCTCGCTGCTCGGGCGTATCGAGCGGGAATCGCGCGCGGATGCCGCGCCCACCCTGTCGCTGCAATTGCGCGGCAACGAAGTCGCGCTGGAATCGCTCCAGGCGCTTGTCGGCCTTGTCGCGGGCGATGCCTCGCTTTCGACCGTGCTGGATCATTCGATCGCGCTCGACGTCAAGGCCGATCGTTTCCTCGCCTTCGGCGAAAGCGCCTCCGGCGTCAACGCGGCGCTGTCCGTCAGGGATGGCCTTCTGACGCTGAGCCGCCTCAACATCGCCTCCCTGGACGGCGCGGCCGTCTCGGCCAGCGGCACGCTCGGCGGCTCGCTTCTTGCGCCGAGCGCCGGGCTCGACATGAGGGTGAAGGCGGCCGCGATGCGTCCGGTGGCCGAGCTGCTGGCGCGGCACTTGCCGGCCCATCCCGTGCTCGCCCGTTTCCTTGCCAATTCCGGCTACTACGACAATGCGGACCTCGCCGTCCGCCTGGCCGTCTCAGGGGCGGAGAATCCGGCGACGCTGACGCTCAGCGGCCCGGTCAACGACGGGCGGGTCGAGATGAGATTCTCCGCAGCGACACCCGCCGACCTGCTCGTGGGGCGCAATTTCGAGCTTGAAGGCAGCATCTTCAATCCGCAGTCGGTCGTGCTGGCCGGGCAGGTCGGGCTCGACCCATTGCCCTTCGATGCGGACCCCGACGGCAGCGTCACCTTCCGCGTGACGCAGCCGGAGGACGGTCCGGCCGATGTCTCTGCGGCCTTCAACGCGGGCAGCACGACGATCTCCATCAAGGGCACGGCTGCGCTCTCCGCCGCCGGTTTCCCGGCCGGTACGCTCGCGCTTTCGGCGAAAAGCGACGACATCGAGCCCTATCTGATGATGAACGGCATCGCCGTGCCGCAGGCTGGCGCCGGCCTGCCGCTTGCGCTGCAGGCGTCCGTCGCCACGAGCGCCGAGGCCATCACGATCACCGACATAGTCGGGGAGGCCGAGCGCAACGCCTTTTCCGGCCGCCTGACGCTCGACCGCACGGCGGCGACGCTCAAGGGAACGGGCGCGCTGCGTTTCGATACGGTCGATTTCGCCTTCCTCGCCGAGGCTGTCGCCGGGCCGGTGACGGATCCTCTTGACGGCGGGCTGAACACCGCGCCGCTCGTGCAGCCGCTTCAGGATGCCGCCGATGTGTCCGTCGCGCTGCAGGCCGGGGCGTTCTGGCCGGGGCTCTACGGCGCGGTGGAGGGATTTTCGGGCAACCTCGTCTGGAAGGGGGGCGAACTGGCGCTGACCGACATGGCGGGCGACTGGCTGGGCGGCCGGCTTGCCGGACGGCTCAAGGTCGCCAATGCGGAGGAGAACGGCCTGTTCGAGGCACGGGCGGAGCTTTCCGGCGCCGATCTGGCAAGGATCGTCTGGAGCGGCCCGCAGGGCGCCGTCGCCATGGGCAAGGCGGATGTGACACTGGCCGTCGACGCTTCCGGCAAAAGCGTGCGCGCCATGGTCGAGGGCGCCAGCGGCTCGGGCGAGGCGCGGCTCTCCGATCTCACCTTGCGCGGGCTCGATACCGGCGCGCTGCCGGCGCTGCTGACGGCGGCCGACGGTATCGAGGATGATATCACGCCCGAGCGCGTCGCCGGTTTCGCGGCGGATGCGATACTCAAGGGCGAGGCGGCGCTGGGCACGGTGCGCATGCCCTTCGCGCTTGCCGGCGGCAAGCTGCGCGTCCAGAGCGTGACGGCCGGGGATGGCAGGGCCGGTTTCTCCGGCGATGCGGATATCGACCTTGCCGGCGATGCGATGGCGGGCCGGCTGTCCGTCACCTACGCGGCGGGCGAGGAGGCGCTGGCGGGCGCGGAGCCCGAAGTGGTGCTTGACTATCGCGGCCTCGTGGAGGCGCCGGGTGTCGCGCTCGACGTGCAGCCGCTCGCCAATTACCTGTCGCTGCGGCGCTTCGAGACGGAGCGCCGCCGGGTGGAGACCCTGCAGGCCAACGTGCTGGAAAAGCAGCGCCTCAGGCGCGAGGCGGCCCTCTATCGTTCGCGCGCCGAGGCGCGGGCCACGCTGGCCGAGGCGATGCGCCTGCAGATGGAGGAAGAGCAGCGCCGCCGTGCGGAGGCGCGCGTGCGCGCCGAGCAGGAACGGGCCGCGCGGGAAGCGGCGGAAGCGGCCGAAAGCGCTCGCCGCAAGGCCGCGGACGACGCACGCCGCCTGCTGGAGGCCGAGGAACAGGCCCGCCGCCGCGCCGAGCAGCGCGCGGCGGATGAGGCCCGCCGGGCGGAGGAAGAGGCGGAACGCCGCCGCCTTCCGGTTTCGCCGGAGGAGGGCGTGGAGCGGGGCGGCGAACTGCCGCCCGTCGACAGCGGGCAGAACCTGAATTTCGACGCACTGCCGGGTGTCAACTGAGCCGTTCCGCGTTTCGGGAACAGCGAATTGTGGTCCATGCCGCCGCGGATGTGGCCCGCCGGGAAGCCGGCAAGGCCTCTTGCGGGCCGTGCGCTACGTTGCGCCGTCTGCCTTGCGTTTCAGCCAGTCCAGCACATGGAGGCGCAGCGCCGAGGAGAGGTTGCCCTCGACGCCGCGGGCATCGTCGATTTCACGAATGAGGGCGGCGACCGGCAGGCCGCGCTCGTCGGCGATAGCTCTTAGCGCGTCATGAAAGGCGGGCTCGAGCGAGAAGCTCGTGCGGTGGCCGTGCAGGGTCGTCGAATATTTGCGGATCATGCCCATTCCTGCGCCCCGGCGCCGTCCGGTTGGAGCATTCCGGGAGCGCGCAACGGTTCTTGCTTGCCCGAAGGCGCGGGGAGCAAGGGGCTGCCCGCTTTGCCTTGAAAGCGCCGGAACGTTCTCCGGTATCGAGTCCGGTCCCGGCGGCAAGGGCTTGAAAGATCAGCCTTCGCCATCCTCGGGGTCGCGGCCGGGCCGTTCCAGATGGCCCTGTTCGAACGTCTTCTGCGCCTTGTCGTTCAGCGCGCGCGTCAGTGCCTTTTCAGCCTTGGTGCGGCCGAAGCTGATGCGGTTCTGCTCGGCCTGCCTTTCCTTTTCGGAGCGGGCCTTCTGCTTGCGGACCTGGCGGAGATTGACGACGTCGCCGCTCATCGCGCGACCTCAGTTCTTCTTGCGGAAGGAATCGAGCGAGACGACGGAGCCGCCCTTGTTGTTGTCGTCGCCACCGGTCGGCGGCGTCGGCTCCTCGATGGCTTCCTCCGCCTTTTCCGCGAAGGCGGGGTAGGCCGTGATCTCGGCGGAGTGTCCGTCTTCCTCGACGGCCGGCACGTCGAATTCCAGTTCGAAGCTTACCGACGGGTCATAAAAGCCGCGGATGGCGTTGAACGGGATGACGAGCTTTTCCGGCGTGTCGGAGAAGGAAAGGCCGATCTCGAACAGGCTCTCGGTGACCTTGAGGTCCCAGAATTGGTGCTGGATGACGATGGTCATCTGCTCGGCATATTTCGCCTTCAGGTGCTGCGAGATGCGCACGCCGGGGGCATTGGTGAGGAACGTGATGAAGAAGTGGTGCTCGCCCGGCAGGTGCCCGGTGACGGCGACCTCGGACAAAACCTTGCGGATGACGCTGCGCAGCGCGTCCTGGGCGAGAATGTCATAGCGAATATGGTCTTGCGCCATCCGTTCCTGTCTTTCTTCCAGCCTTTGTGTTCAGGCATTGCATGAGAGCATTTGTGCTTTTCTTCGAAACGCAGAAATGCTCCGTCCCTTGTTTCGACGCAATTCCGGACGCAAAACCGCTTCACGCTTTTGCTGGAACTGCCCCGGCCTCATACCTGTCGGCACGAGTCATCTGGCACAGCTATAGACCATTTCAAGAGGTTGGAGAAGGTGAAGGCTTCTGTTGCCAGGTGCCTTCGGACCCCGCCTGCCGGTGCGACCCGTCAGGACTTTGAGTGAAGTGTCACACCGCCATTAGGCAGCGAGACGAGCTTCCGCATAGTTGTCGTTTGCAACTACAAGTTTAGCCCGATAACGGTGGTACAATGCCGAGCAAAAAGTCGATCTTTACGCCCTTGTCGATCCTATTTCGCCCCCATCAAAAGCCGGTCCGCCTGGAAAGACCGGTTTTTGGTGGAGGCGCCGGGTACCGCCCCCGGGTCCAATGGGTTTATTACACCGCCCGTTTATTGCCATAGCTGCCGAGGCAGCACCTTTCATATAGGCGCTCTCGGCCCCCAAGAAAAGGGCTTTGTGACAGGGATCTGGCAAAGTTTTCGGGCTCGGGCGGTTTCGGCGAGCGGAGGGCGGGGTTTCCGCGGGCCTCGGCCCTGGAAGCCGGCGAGCGGGACGGGATGGTCGGGCTTTATTAGCACTTGACTTGCCGCGACCGCATGAAAAACATGGCACGCGGCAGGTCCGTCATGACGGCGGCGGCCGAGAGATCGTAGAGGAGCTACCATGACCGACTATCTCGCAGATGTCCGCAAGTATGACAGCGGTGCGGACGAGGCCATCGTCAAGAAGATCGTGAGCCATCTCGGCATCGCGCTGCGCAACCGCGACTCCTCGCTCGTCTCCTGCTCCGACCCGGAAGAGCTGAACCGCGTCAAGGAAAAGTGGTGCGCCAAGAAGTTCGGCATCACGGGCGAGGCGGCCGACAAGGCCGTGGAGGCCGTCTGCAAGACCATGGCCGACGACCGCACCAAATCGCGCGTCACCTTCTACTATCTCACCGCCAAGGAGCTCGGCACGCTCGGCGCGCTCGCCTGAGGAAAACCGGGACAACCCGATTTCACGCTTTGGACGCCGCCGTTCCCGCTCTAGTATCTCACGCTGGACAACGAATCGGCGGCGACCATGCAGCAATATCTCGACCTTCTCGCCCATGTGATGGAAAACGGCACCGACCGCGCCGACCGGACCGGCACGGGCACGCGCGGCGTCTTCGGCTACCAGATGCGCTTCGACCTTTCGGAAGGTTTTCCGGTGCTGACCACCAAGAAGCTGCACCTGCGCTCAATCATCCATGAACTCCTGTGGTTCCTGAAGGGCGACACCAACATCGCCTATCTCAACGAGAACGGCGTGACCATCTGGGACGAATGGGCCGATGCCGAGGGCGAGCTCGGCCCGGTCTACGGCTACCAGTGGCGCTCCTGGCCGACCCATGACGGGCGCCATCTCGACCAGATCGTCGCCGTCCTCGACAGCATCAGGCGCAATCCGAACTCGCGCCGCCACATCGTCTCGGCGTGGAACCCGGCGCTGGTCGACGAGATGGCGCTGCCGCCCTGCCATTGCCTGTTCCAGTTCTACGTGGCGGACGGAAAGCTCTCTTGCCAGCTCTACCAGCGCTCCGCCGACATTTTCCTCGGCGTGCCCTTCAACATCGCCTCCTATGCGCTGCTGACCATGATGGTGGCGCAGGCGACCGGCCTGCAGCCGGGCGACTTCGTGCACACGCTGGGCGACGCGCACATCTACTCCAATCATTTCGAGCAGGTGCGCACCCAGATGACGCGCCGCCCGAAACCCTTGCCCTTCATGAAGCTCAATCCCGATGTGAAGGACCTTTTCTCCTTCAAGTTCGAGGACTTCACCCTGATCGGCTATGAAGCCGATTCAACCATCAAGGCGCCCATCGCCGTCTGATTTCCAGGTGTCCGCATGACTGAAGCCAAGATCGTCCTCGTCGTGGCCGTCGCCAGGAACGGCGTCATCGGCCGCGACGGCGACCTGCCGTGGCGCCTGCCGTCGGACCTCAAGCGCTTCAAGCAGCTGACGCTCGGCAAGCCGGTGCTGATGGGCCGCAAGACCTGGGAATCGATCGGCCGGCCGCTGCCGGGCCGGCCGAATATCGTCATCACCCGCGACGCGGCCTTTTCCGCGCCCGGCGCCGAGGTCGTCTCCTCGCTCGAGGAGGGGCTGGCCGCCGCACGCCGGGAGGCGGGAAGACTGGGCGTCGACGAGGTCTGCGTCATCGGCGGCGGGCAGATCTACGCCCAGGCCCTCGACCGGGCGGATATCCTGCATGCCACCCATGTCGAGGCGGATGTGGAGGGCGATGCGCGCTTTCCCGACATCGACCCGGCCGTCTTCGAAAAGGCGGTGGAAGAGCCGATTCCGCAGGGCGAGAAGGACAGCCACGCCATGCGTTTTGTCACCTGGCGCCGAAAAGCGGCCGCATAAGCCCCCGATCACGAACTATTTTGCCGCACAGGCCCGCAAGCCCACGCGGATTTGTTGAAAGGTGCCGGAGGGATACCTATAACGGGTTCACCTCGCGTTGCGCGGTGAAACACTCCGCGAAATGCGGCACGTAGGGATATAAAGAAAGAGGTATTGATGCCCTGGAGCAATCAGAACGGCGGCGGCGGCCCTTGGGGCGGCGGCGGCGGAAACAATCAGGGGCCATGGGGGCAGGGACCGAACCGCCCCCGCGGCGGCGGCGGAAGCGGCAATGGCGGCCCGCCCGACCTTGAGGACATCATCCGGCGCGGCCAGGACCAATTGAAGAACGTCATGCCCGGCGGCATCAACGGCGGCGTCGTGGTCATCGCGCTGCTGCTCGTCGGCGTCTTCTGGCTGATGAGTTCCATCTACACCGTCCAGCCGGACGAGCGCGGCGTCGAGCTGCGCTTCGGCAAGCCGAAGCAGGAAGTCTCCATGCCCGGCCTGCACTTCCACCTCTGGCCGCTGGAAACCGTCGAACTCGTGAAGATCACCGAGCAGCAGCAGAATATCGGCCGCCGCACGGCCTCCTCGAATTCCGACAGCTCCGGCCTGATGCTGACGGGCGACCAGAACATCGTCAACGTCCAGTTCTCGGTGCTCTATTCTGTCACCGATCCGCAGTCCTACCTCTTCAACCTCGAATACCCGGCCGAGACGCTGCAGCAGGTTGCCGAAAGCGCCATGCGCGAAGTCGTCGGCCGCCGTCCCGCCCAGGACATCTTCCGCGACAACCGCCAGGCGATCGCGGAAGGCGTGAAGACGACGATCCAGGCGACCATGGACGCCTACGGCTCCGGTATCTCGATCAACACGGTCGCCATCGAGGACGCGGCCCCGCCGCGCGAGGTGGCCGATGCCTTCGACGAGGTGCAGCGCGCCGAGCAGGACGAGGACCGCTTCGTCGAGGAAGCCAACCAGTACGCCAACCAGAAGCTGGGTCTTGCCCGCGGCCAGTCCGCGCAGATCCGCGAAGAGGCGGCCGCCTACAAGGATCGCGTCGTCAAGGAAGCGGAAGGTGAGGCGGCACGCTTCCTGTCCATCTACGAACAGTACAAGGCAGCGCCGGACGTCACCCGCAAGCGCCTCTTCCTTGAAACCATGGAAGGCGTGATGCAGAATTCCAAGAAGGTCATCATCGACGAGAAGCAGGGCGGCCAGGGCGTCGTTCCGTTCCTTCCCCTCAACGAACTTGGCCGGTCGACCAGCCAGCAGCAGGCGGGAGGCACGCAGTAATGGGCAATCGTGTACCGGCAATCCTGATCGCCATCGGCGTTCTCCTCTTCATCGCCTATTCCTCGGTGTTCGTCGTCAACGAGCGCCAGCAGGCGATCGTCATCCGCTTCGGCCAGATCCAGGACGTCAAAGCCGAGCCCGGCCTCTACTTCAAGCTGCCCTTCGGCTTCATGGACGCCGACAGCGTGCAGTATATCCAGGACCAGGCGCTGCGCTTCGACCTCGACGACATCCGCGTCCAGGTCTCGGGCGGCAAGTTCTACGAGGTCGATGCCTTCGTGGTCTACAAGATCACCGATGCCCGCCGCTTCCGCGAAGCGGTCTCGGGCGACCGGGAATCGGCGGAAGCGCGCCTGCGCACCCGTCTCGATGCGGCGCTGCGCCGGGTCTACGGTCTGCGCGGCTTCGAATCCGCGCTTTCCGAAGAGCGCGCCTCGATGATGCGTGAAGTGCGCGGCGAACTGACGAACGACGCCTCGAACCTCGGCCTCACGATCTCCGACGTGCGCATCCGCCGCACGGACCTGACGCAGGAAGTCTCGCAGCAGACCTTCGACCGCATGAAGGCCGAGCGTCTGGCGGAAGCCGAACTCATCCGCGCCCGCGGTAACGAAGAGGGCCAGCGACGCCGTGCCATCGCCGACCGCCAGGTCGTCGAGTTCATCGCGGCCGCGCAGCGCGATTCGGAAATCCTCAGAGGTGAGGGCGAAGGCGAGCGCAACCGCGTCTTCGGCGAAGCCTTCTCGCAGGACCCGGACTTCTTCGACTTCTACCGGTCGATGAGCGCCTACCGGACCTCGATGACCTCGTCCGACACCACGCTGGTTCTGTCGCCGCAGTCGGAGTTCTTCCGCTACTTCGAGGACGCTGCGGGCATGAGGCCTGCGACCTCGGGTGCGGCGACGGGCACCGGCAACGGCACGGCGACGACGCCATCGACCGCAAACTGAGAACGGCATGTCCGATTTCCTGATGGGGATCGCGTTCTTCCTGATCATCGAGGGGCTGGTGTACGCACTGGCCCCTTCGGTTTTGAAGCGCATGGCGGAAATGCTGCCGCAGATTCCGGAAAGCCAGCTGCGCATGTCGGGGCTCGCCGCCGTGGCGCTGGGCGTCGCCATGGTCTGGTTCATCCGCGGCGCGTGAACGCGGCCCTTGCGGCTGCCCGCGAAGACGGGCAAGACTTCACATGATTTCAGCGCGGCGGACTGATTTTTGCCGTATCCGAGGCAAACACTCGCTGCGACAATCCAGACGAAAGAGGATGCCGACCATGGCTTTGAAGATGAGGTCCAGCGTTGCCCATGCGGTACTCGCGTTCGCGGTGAGTTTTTCGCTGGTCGCGGGGGGACCGCTTGCCGTTCCGGCGGCGGCGCAGGTCCAGCCGAACGGCCCGGAATCGGTCGCCGACCTCGCCGAAAGCCTGCTTGATGCCGTGGTGAACATCTCCACCTCGCAGAACGTCAAGAGCGACGACAAGGCGCCCGTTCCCCAGGTGCCGGAAGGCTCGCCCTTCCAGGACTTCTTCGACGAGTTCTTCAAGGGGGAAGGCGGCGAGGAGGGCAACCAGGGCCAGACCGTCAATTCGCTCGGCTCCGGCTTCGTCATCGATCCCTCGGGCTTCATCGCCACGAACAACCACGTCATCGAGGGCGCGGACGATATCGAGGTGAACTTCGCCAACGGCTCCAAGCTGAAGGCCAAGCTCGTCGGCACCGACCCGAAGACCGACCTTGCGCTCCTGAAGGTCGAGCCGAAAGCGCCGCTGAAGGCGGTGCCCTTCGGCGATTCCCGCACCATGCGCATCGGCGACTGGGTGATGGCGATCGGCAACCCGTTCGGCCTCGGCGGTTCGGTGACGGTCGGCATCATCTCGGCACGCGGGCGCAACATCAATGCCGGTCCCTACGACAACTTCATCCAGACGGACGCCGCCATCAACCGCGGCAATTCCGGCGGCCCGCTGTTCAACATGAAGGGGGAGGTCATCGGCATCAACACGGCGATCATCTCGCCCTCCGGCGGCTCGATCGGCATCGGCTTCTCCGTGCCGACGGAGCTTGCGCAGAACATCTTCCTGCAGCTGCGCGACTTCGGCGAGACACGGCGCGGCTGGCTCGGCGTGCGCATCCAGCCGGTTACCGACGACATCGCCGAAAGCATCGGCATGAGCCAGGCCAAGGGCGCGCTCGTCGCCGGCATCATCAAGGGCGGGCCGGTCGACAACGGCTCGATCATGACCGGCGACGTCATCATCCGCTTCGACGGCAAGGATGTCGACGAGATGCGCGACCTGCCGCGCGTCGTCGCCGAAAGCCCGGTCGGCAAGGCCGTCGATGTCGTGCTGCTGCGCGACGGCAAGGAAATGACCGTCAAGGTCACGCTCGGCCGCCTCGAGGACGGCGAGAAGCAGGCCGGCGAGGACGAGGTGACGGAGGGCGAGGGCACCACGGAGGAAGGCATGGCGCCCGAGACCGGCGAGGCCCAGCCCAGCAAGGCCGACACGGTGCTCGGCATGGGCATCAGCGACCTCGGCGAGGAGGCGCGCAAGACCTTCGAGATCGTCGAAAGCGTCAAGGGCGTCGTCATCACCGAGGTGGCGCCCGATTCGGCCGCCGCCGAGCGCGGCATCGTGCCCGGCGACGTGATCGTCGAGATCGGCCAGGAGGCGGTGACGACGGCGGAAGAGGTCAAGACCCGCATCGCCAAGCTGAAGTCGGAAGACCGCCGCAACGCGCTGATGATGATCGCCAACCGCACCGGAGCGCTGCGCTACATCACCGTGCGCATCGATTAAGGGCGAGTCCCTTCAGGGGCTTGCGGGCGAAAGCTGCGAGATGGAATCAGGCCGCTGGAGCGTTGCTTCAGCGGCCGTTTTATGGGGGCTCTCAGCGGCTCTGCCAGCCCGCGCGATCCAGCGCGTAGAGGACATGCGGGCGAAGGGTGGGGTCGTCGAGGCCGGGCATGTCGAAATTCCGCTCCGGCGCGGCGCGCATGCCGATGCGCCGCATGACCGCGATGGAGCGCGTGTTGCCGGCGACGGCGAAGGAGACGATCTCGGCAAGGCCTTTTTCCTCGAAGCCGTAGGCGAGCAGCCGTTCGGCGGCTTCGGTGACGTAGCCCCGGCCCCAGTGGCGTCGCGCCAGCCGCCAGCCGATCTCCACCGAGCCGGCCGGCAGGTGCGGTTCCAGCCGGTCCGTCGTGCGGGAAAGGCCGCAGAAGCCGAGGGCGGCGTCGCTCTCCCGCTCGGCGAGCGCGTAGAAGCCGAGGCCGGTCTCGGCGATGATGCCGCGGATGCGCTCGAAGAGCTCGTCGGACTGGGCGCGCGTGCGCTGGAACGGGAAGAATTCCATCACCACGGGATCGGAATTGATCTCGTGGAAGAGGTCCCGGTCCCTTTCCTCTCAGTTCCTGAGCGCCAGGCGCCTGGTCGTGGCGATGGGCATCAGCCGGTCACGAAGTCGGATTTGCGGTAGCCCTGGAGGTAGAGCAGGGCGGTGAGGTCGCCGTGGTCGATGCGGATCCTCGCCTCGGCCGCGACGGCCGGCTTGGCGTGCAGCGCGACGCCGGCACCCGACAGGTGCAGCATGCCGAGGTCGTTCGCGCCGTCGCCGACGGCCATGGCTTCGTCCGGCGAGATGCCGAGCCGTTCGGAAACCTCGATGAGGGCGTCGACCTTGGCCTGCTTGCCGAGGATCGGCTCCGCCACCGCGCCGGTGAGCTTGCCGTCGGCGTCGAGCAGCAGGTTGGCGCGGTTCTCGTCGAAGCCGAGCATGGCGGCGATGCGGCTCGTGAAGACGGTGAAGCCGCCGGAGACGAGGGCGGTATAATACCCCTTGGCCTTCATCGTCGCGATCAGTTCGCGTCCGCCCGGCGTCAGCGTGATGCGTTTTTCGATGACCTCGTCGATAACGGAGACCGGGAGCCCCTTGAGAAGGGCGACGCGCTCGCGAAGCGCGGGCTCGAAGGCGATCTCGCCGTTCATGGCACGGGCGGTGATCGCCGCGACCTTGTCCTTGAGGCCGACTTCGGCGGCGAGCTCGTCGATGCATTCCTGGCCGATCATCGTCGAATCCATGTCGGCGATCAGCAGTTTCTTGCGCCGCGTTTCCGCTTCCTGGATGGCAAGATCGACCGGCTCACCGCCGATGACGGCGCGGATTGCGGCCTCCGCGGCGCCAAGGTCGCTGCCGTCGCGCAGCGCGATGTCGCAGGCGATGCCGTCGGCAAGCCAGTAGAGCCCGGACGCCTTGACCGCATCGGCGGCCTTTTCTGCAAGGCTAGGCGTCAGGACGGGGTTTGACGGATTGGCGACAAGCGTGGCAACGAAAGCCATGATGAGAAACCTTGATCGAAAGCGGGACGCGATCCTGATAACGGGCCCGACGGCCAGCGGCAAGTCCGCGCTCGCCGTACGGCTGGCGGCCGAGCACGATGGCGTGGTGGTGAACGCCGACAGCATGCAGGTCTACGACACGCTGAACGTGCTCACCGCCCGCCCGCAGCCGGCGGACATGGCCGGCATCGAGCACCGGCTCTACGGCCATGTGCCGGCCGGCGCGGCCTATTCGACCGGCGACTGGCTGCGCGAGGCGGCGACGGTCGTTGCGGAATTGCGGCAGCGGGAGAAACTGCCGGTCTTCGTCGGCGGCACCGGCCTTTATTTTCGCGCGCTGACGGGCGGGCTCTCCGACATGCCCGCGATTCCCGAGGCCGTCCGCACGCACCTGCGCGGCCGGCTTGCGGACGAGGGGGCCGAGGCCCTGCACCTTGTGCTTGAGGCGCATGATCCGCAAACGGCGGCGCGCCTGAAGCCGGGCGACGGCCAGCGGATCGTGCGGGCGCTGGAGGTGCTGGAGGCGACGGGGCAGTCGATCTCGGCCTTCCAGGCGGCGACGGGGCCGGCCGTCATCGATGCGGACCGGGCGGAGAAGCTGGTCGTCCTGCCGGACCGCGCGGTGCTGGCCGCCCGCATCGACCGGCGCTTCGCAGACATGCTGGCATCCGGCGCGGTGGAGGAGGTGCAGGCGCTGCTGGCGCTCGATCTTTCGCCCGCCATGCCCGTCATGAAGGCGATTGGCGTGCCGCAGATCGCGGCGATGCTGGCCGGGACGATGAGTGCGGCGGAGGTCGTCGCGCGCGGCGCGGCGGCGACGCGGCAATATGCCAAGCGCCAGATGACCTGGTTCCGCAACCAGCTCGACGAGAGCTGGCAGCGCATCGACCCGCTGGCCGCCGCGGGCACGACCAGTGAGGGTCCGTAGCGGCCTTCCGCGACAGGCACCACAAGTCTCAAGACGCAGGAGGGTTCCGCTCGCCCTAGCGCCGGATCAGGCTGCTCAGCGGCTTCTTGAGAAGCTGTTCGCGGATGGAGCCCTCGCGCCGCGGCTCCTGCTGCTCGCCGAAGGCGGGCGCGGGGCGTGCCGGCTGGCGATAGGGATCGGCAGCGGGGCGCTGCGGCTCGGAGGCCAATTCCCGGCGGATCGCCTCGAAACGCTCCTGAGGCGAGGGGTCGTAGGCGCCCTGGGCGCCCGGCAGCATGTCGGGCCGGTACGGCTCGTGCTGGGACGGCTGGGCGGCGGGACGCGCGGCCTGCAGCGTCTCGATGTAATCCTCCTCGTCCTCGTAGGGCGCATCCTCGTAGCCGGTCGGCAAGGAGCCATTCTGGCCCTGGGCGGCGAGATAGGCGTTCTGGAAGCCGGAAATGTCGGGTCCGGTGATGGCGCGCATGCGGGCGACGATGGAGCGCAGGTCGACGCTTTGCGGCGTCTCGTCGCTGATCTTGACGCCGGTGCCGTTCGCCTTCGGCAGGCGATTGGCATCGACGCGCGAAAAGCGCATGCGCATCGGCACGGCCACGGCCTCGCCGAAGGCGATCGCCTCGCCATTGCCGATCGAGGAGATGAAGCTGGTCGTCGAGGACGAGGAGTTGGGGATCGCTGAGCGGATAATCTCCTGGTCGTGCTCGTTGGCAAGGCGCATGGCGAAGATCGTCGAGCACTGGGAGAGGATCGTCGGGTCGAGCTCGCCGGGGCGCTGGGTGATGATGCCGAGCGAGACGCCGTATTTGCGGCCTTCCTTGGCGATGCGGGCGATGGCCTGGCGCGTCGGCATGAAGCCCAGCTTCATGTCGGCCGGCACGTAGCGGTGCGCCTCTTCGCAGACGACCAGCATGTGCACGCCGCCATTGCTCCACAGGCCGATTTCGAAGGCCATGCGGCAGAGCACGGAGGCGACCGAATTGACGACTTCGGACGGGATGCCGGCGAGCTGGAAGGTGGTCACCGGCTTGCCGTCGCCGGGAATGCGGAAGATTCGGGCGATCGTGTCGAGGATCGTATCGGTGATCGTGTTCGAGGAGAACATGAAATGGTAGCGCGGGTCGTTGATCGCCGACATGATCTTGACCTTGAGCGAGCGCAGGTGCGGCTTTTCCGCCCGGCCTTCGAGGCGCCCGATGCGCTCGTCGATGAGGGCGAGCAGGTCGGCGATGCGGAAGGGCACCGGCGTATCGGCCGTCACCGAGCTTTTCTCGCTCGTGCGGCGCATCAGGCCGTTGTCGCTCGATCCGCGGAAGGCGCGCTTGGCCTCCGGGATCAGGTCGCGCAGGATGTCCATCTCCTCCGGCACCGGCGGGCGGCCGCGGAAGACGACTTCGGCGAATTCCTCCAGGCGGAACAGCCAGAAGGGCAGGTCCAGCGTATCGGTATCGATGATGACCGCAAGCTCGCCGAAGGCGGAGGCGAATTCGTTGTGCGGGTCGAGGATGAGCACGCGCAGGCGCGGATCGGCCTGGATCGCCTTGTGCAGCAGCAGCGTGACGGAGGTGGACTTGCCGACGCCGGTCGTGCCGACGATGGCGAAGTGCTTCTCCAGCATGGACGGCACATGGATCGTCGCGTCGAGCGTCTCGTCCTGCGTCAGCTTGCCGATGGCGCAGACATCGTTCTTGCCGGTGTCGTAGACCTTGGCGAGATCCGAGGCGCGGATGCGGTGGGCGATGGCGCCGAGATGCGGGTAATCGGTGATGCCGGCGGAAAATTCCTCGCGGCCGTCGGCGCTGACATGCACCTCGCCGAGCAGTTCCACCTCGATGCGGAAGACCGTGTCGTGGTTTTCCACCCAGCTCTGCTGGTCGGTGGACATGGAATAGACGAGCGCGACGACGCGGTTGCGGCCGACGGAAATGGAGATGAGGCGGCCGACGGCCCACAGTTCCGTGAGTGCGGTTTCCCCGCTCTCGGCGACGGCGCTGATGGTGGCGTGCGACCCATTGCAGGCGACGACGCGGCCGAGCAGCCGGTTGCCCGTCGACAGGCCATTCCGGCGATCCTGCTCGCCGGCTACAATGGAATTCTGAAAATCACTGTTCAGCAATCACGGCACTCCTTGCCATCAAAGGCGAAGTCTAATGATTGCCGCTTAATAAGACGTTTCGTCCTGGTGCATCCTTTGGTTGTAATTTGACGCTCGCGCCAGAATCCGTGCCATTGCGAAACAGACGGAAAGGCGTTGACGCGCGGGGGCTTTGCCGTTAACACTTCGCCCCATGAAAAATCTGACCTCTATCATTCTTGTGGTGGGAACGCGCATGGGCAGGGTGGTGTAACCACCCGGCGAAAGCACCCATGCGCGGTAAACAGGCTCCTCCAAGGGGCCTTTTTTTATGCCCAGAAATTCGATAATCACCCGAAATACGAAAGAGACGGACGGAAATCCGATGAGCGGAACAGAAAATCAGATGACGGGCGCCGAAATTGTCTTGCAGGCCCTGAAAGACAATGGCGTGGAACATATCTTCGGCTATCCGGGCGGTGCCGTCCTGCCGATCTATGACGAGATCTTCCAGCAGGACGACATCGAGCACATCCTCGTGCGCCATGAGCAGGGCGCCGGCCACATGGCCGAAGGCTATGCCCGCTCCACCGGCAAGGTCGGCGTCATGCTCGTCACCTCGGGCCCGGGCGCGACCAATGCCGTCACGCCGCTGCAGGACGCGCTGATGGATTCCATCCCGCTCGTCTGCCTCACCGGCCAGGTTCCGACCACGCTCATCGGGTCGGACGCCTTCCAGGAATGCGATACGGTCGGCATCACGCGCCCCTGCACCAAGCACAACTGGCTGGTCAAGGACGTCAACGATCTCGCCCGCATCATCCACGAGGCCTTCCGCATCGCGCAGTCCGGCCGTCCGGGCCCCGTCGTCGTCGATATCCCGAAGGACGTCCAGTTCGCGACCGGCACCTATACGCCGCCCTCCGCAGCGCCCATCCAGAAGAGCTACCAGCCGAAGCTCACGGGCGACGCGAACCAGATCGCGGCCGCCGTCAGCCTGATGCGCTCGGCCCGCCGGCCGGTCATCTATTCCGGCGGCGGCGTCGTGAATTCCGGGCCGGAAGCCTCGCGCCTGCTGCGCGAGCTGGTCGAGATCACCGGCTTCCCGATCACCTCGACGCTGATGGGCCTCGGCGCCTATCCGGCCTCCGGCAAGAACTGGCTGGGCATGCTGGGCATGCATGGCTCCTACGAGGCGAACATGGCGATGCACGACTGCGACGTCATGGTCTGCATCGGCGCGCGCTTCGACGACCGCATCACCGGCCGCCTCAACGCCTTCTCGCCGAACTCGAAGAAGATCCATATCGACATCGACCCGTCCTCGATCAACAAGAACGTCCGCGTCGACGTTCCGATCCTCGGCGATGTCGGTGCGATCCTGGAGGACATGGTCCGCCAGTGGCGCGCTGCTGCGAAGGATTACGACAAGGCGATCCAGGCGGACTGGTGGGCGTCGATCGCCAGGTGGCGCGCGCGCAACTCGTTCGCCTACAAGGCGAGCGACGACGTGATCATGCCGCAATATGCCATCCAGCGTCTCTACGAGCTGACCAAGGACCGCGACACCTACATCACGACGGAAGTCGGCCAGCACCAGATGTGGGCGGCGCAGTTCTACGGCTTCGAGCAGCCGAACCGCTGGATGACCTCGGGCGGCCTCGGCACGATGGGCTACGGCTTCCCGGCGGCGATCGGCGTGCAGGTGGCGCACCGCGACAGCCTCGTCATCGACATCGCGGGCGATGCCTCGATCCAGATGTGCATCCAGGAGATGAGCTGTGCCGTGCAGTATAACCTGCCGGTCAAGATCTTCATCCTGAACAACCAGTACATGGGCATGGTGCGCCAGTGGCAGCAGCTGCTGCACGGCAACCGCCTTTCGAACTCCTACACGGAGGCGATGCCTGACTTCGTCAAGCTCGCGGAAGCCTATGGTGGCGTCGGCATCGCCTGCGACAAGCCCGGCGATCTCGACGGCGCGATCCAGGAGATGATCGACGTCAAGCGCCCGGTGATCTTCGATTGCCGCGTGGCGAACCTCGCCAACTGCTTCCCGATGATCCCCTCGGGCAAGGCGCACAACGAAATGCTGCTGCCCGACGAGGCCACGGACGAAGCGGTCGCCAATGCGATCGACGCCAAGGGCCGTCAGCTCGTTTGATGGAAAGGAGAGCGATTCCAGCAAAAGCGTGAAGCGGTTTTGCATTTGGAATTGCGTGAGGAAAGAACATCATGAACGCACACCTTCAGCCCACCGGCTCTGCCTATTTCATCGCCAAGGAAACCCAGGTCGCGGAGAGCCACACGCTCTCCGTGCTCGTCGACAACGAGCCGGGCGTGCTTGCCCGCGTCATCGGCCTGTTCTCCGGCCGCGGCTACAACATCGAGAGCCTCACGGTTTCCGAGACCGAGCACGAGGCGCATCTTTCGCGCATCACCATCGTGACGCGCGGCACGCCCAGCGTTCTCGAACAGATCAAGTCGCAGCTCGAACGCATCGTGCCGGTGCACCGGGTCGTCGATCTCACCGTTCGCGCGAAGGTGCTCGGCCAGGAACGGCCGATCGAACGCGAGGTGGCGCTGGTCAAGGTCACGGGCTCCGGCGAGATGCGCGCGGAAACCCTGCGCCTTGCCGACGCCTTCCACGCCAAGGTCGTCGATGCGACCACGGACCACTTCATCTTCGAGATCACGGGAAAATCGTCCAAGGTCGACCAGTTCGTCGCGATCATGAAGCCGCTCGGCCTCAGCGAAGTGTGTCGCACGGGCATCGCCGCGATGAACCGCGGCCCGCAGGGCATGTGAGCGGGTAGGGGGGCGAGTGCTTTCAACCTGTCGGACGAAGCTTCCGCGTTGGACGTCTTGGCAGAGCCTCAAGCCTCTCCTCCGTCATCCTCGGGCTTGACCCGAGGATCCACCCACAAACTCAAGGCGTGCCGTGTCACGTGGATCCTCGGGTCAAGCCCGAGGATGACGTCGCGGGTGGGGAGGGCTTTTCAGGAAAAGGAAAAGCCCTTTTCTTTTCAGAAGGATCATATCATCTCCAGCGGCCGCTTGCGCGTCGGCGGGGGGAAGGCTTCGTCGAGGAGGCGGAGGTCCTCCGAGGTCAGGCGGATCTCGGCGGCGTGGAAGTTTTCGCGCACCCGGTCCGGCGAGCCGGATTTCGGGATGGCGATGACGCCGGGCCTGGTCAGGAGGAAGGCGAGGGCGACCTGGGCGGAACTCGCCTTGTGGATGCGGCCGATCTCCTCCAGCACCGGATGGCCGACGAGGCGGCCCTCGTCGAGCGGCGAATAGGCCATGATCGGGATGCCCTGCACCTGGCTCCAGCGCAGGAGATCGAACTCGATGCCGCGGCGGGACAGGTTGTAGAGCACCTGGTTGGCGGCGGGGCGGGCGGGCTCGGCGGCGTCGAGCAGTTCCAGCATGTCGTCCTTGTCGAAGTTGGAGACGCCCCAGGCGCCGATCTTGCCCTCAGCCTTCAGCGCCTCGAAGGCCTCGACCGTCTCGGCGAGCGGATGGCGGCCGCGCCAGTGCAGGAGGTAGAGGTCGACATGGTCGGTGCCGAGGCGCTTCAGGCTCGCCTCGCAGGCGGCGATCGTGCCGCTGCGGCTCGCATTGTAGGGCAGCACCTTGCTGACGAGGTACACCGCATCGCGCCGGCCCCGGATCGCCTCGCCGACCACCGTCTCGGCGCCGCCGTCGGCATACATTTCCGCCGTGTCGATCAGCGTCATGCCGAGGTCGATGCCGGCGCGCAGGCTGTTTACCTCCTCGGCCATCGAGGCATCGCCTTCGCCCATGTGCCAGGTGCCGAGGCCGAGGGCCGGCACCTGCCGACCGCCGGGGAGGGTGACTGCCGGTAGTTCCGCTTTCATGTTGCGCTCCGCTTGCATGGGCCATGCATCAGCCATCCAAATTGCATGCATGACAAGAATTGGCTGGTCGTTGCAAGGAGATGGACTATCAATCGGAAAAAACAACCGGGATATTCAGGACCTCCCATGCAGATCGAGATTTTTTTGGCGCTTCTGGTCTTCGCCTTCACCACCTCCATCACCCCCGGCCCGAACAACATGATGCTCTTCGCCTCCGGCGTGAACTTCGGTTTCGTGCGCACGATCCCGCATATGTGCGGCATCGGCGTCGGTTTCCTCGTGCTGCTGCTTGCCGTCGGCTTCGGGCTCGGCGCGCTCCTGGAGGCCGTGCCGCTGGTCTATACGCTGCTGAAGTTCGCGGGCGGCGCCTACCTCATCTGGATCGCCTGGAAGATCGGCACGTCGCGCTCGCTTGGCGAAGGCAAGACGGGGGCGCGGCCGATGAGCTTCCTTGAAGCCGCCGCCTTCCAGTGGGTCAATCCGAAGGCCTGGGTCATGGCCGTCTCCGCCATGGCGACCTATACGAACGCGGCGAACTACACGATGAGCGTGCTGATCGTCGGCATCGCCTTCGCCATCGTCAACTTCCCCAGCGTCTCCACCTGGGCCGGCTTCGGCTCGGCGCTGCGCCAGTGGCTCTCCGATCCGGTGCGGCTGAAATGGTTCAACATCACCATGGCCCTGCTGCTCGTCGCAAGCCTCTGGCCGATGCTGCGCTAGACGCGTAAAAGGAAGGCCGGACCGGAGCGCAGGGACTGCCATGCACATGCATGACCACGACGACGATCATCATCACGACAACCATTTTTCGCCGATGGAAGCGCGCGTGCGCGCGCTCGAAACCATCCTGACGGAGAAGGGCCTGATCGATCCGGAGGCCATCGACGTCATCGTGGAGACCTACGAGACGAAGATCGGCCCGCGCAACGGCGCGCGCGTCGTCGCCAAGGCCTGGGCGGAGCCGGATTTTGCCGCCTGGCTGAAGCAGGATGCGACGGCGGCGATCGCCAGCCTCGGTTATACCGGCCGGCAGGGCGAGCATATGCGGGCGGTGTTCAACGACGGCGAGACGCACAACCTCGTCGTCTGCACGCTCTGCTCCTGTTATCCCTGGTCCGTGCTCGGCCTGCCGCCCGTCTGGTACAAGGCGCCGGCCTATCGCGCGCGCGCCGTGATGGACCCGCGCGGCGTGCTGGCGGAATTCGGCGTCACGCTGCCGGCCGACCGGAAGATCCGCGTGTGGGATTCGACGGCGGAGCTGCGTTATCTCGTCGTGCCGGAGCGGCCGGCGGGCAGCGAGGGGCTCGACCAGGAAGCGCTCGCCGATCTCGTGACGCGCGATGCCATGATCGGCACCGGGCTGGCGCTTTCTCCCGAGGCGCGGGCATGAACGGGCCGCACGATCTCGGCGGCCTGCACGGTTTCGGCCCCGTCGCGCCGGAGGTTAACGAGCCGTATTTCCATGCCGAGTGGGAAAAGCGGGCGCTCGGCGTGACGCTTTCCTGCGGCGCCTTCGGCGCCTGGACCATCGACGAAAGCCGCCATGCGCGGGAAAACATCCCGCCGGCCACCTACCTTGCCGCGAGCTATTACGAGATCTGGATCCGGGCGCTGGAAACGCTTCTGCAGCGCCACGGCTTCGTCAGCGGGGCGGAGCTTGCCGAGGGCCGGATGCTGGAGAAGGGCGCGACGCCGAAGCGCGTGCTGACGGCGCAGATGGTGCCGGCCATTCTTGCGAGGGGCGGGCCATGCGACCGGCCGGTCGACACGGCGCCGCGGTTTGCCGCCGGCGCGCGCGTGCGCACCCGCAATGTCAATCCGGCGACGCATACCCGCCTGCCGCGCTACGCCCGCGGCAAGGTCGGCGTGGTCGAGACCGTGCAGGGCTCCTTCGTCTTTCCGGACGACAGCGCGCACGGCAAGGGCGAGAACCCGCAATGGGTCTATACCGTCGTCTTCGACGGGGCGGAGATTTGGGGCGAGGGGGCCGCGCCCGGCCTTACCGTCTCGATCGATGCCTGGGAGAGCTATCTTGAGCCGGTGTGAGACGCCGGCCGATTCGCCCGGCCTGCCGAAATCCCGGGAAGGCGACCCGGTCTTCGCCGAACCCTGGCAGGCGCAGGCCTTCGCGATGACGGTGCGCCTCCACGAACGGGGCGTCTTCACCTGGGGCGAGTGGGCCGAGGCCTTGTCGCGCGAGGTTCACCGGCCCGCAAGGGCGGCCGATGGTGCCGATTATTTCGACTGCTGGGTTGCCGCGCTGTCCTCGCTGCTGGCTGTCCGTGGCGTTGCGAGCGAGGCGGAGCAGGCCGCGCTGTCCGACCGCTGGGCGCGCGCCGCCGAGGCGACGCCGCATGGAAAACCCATCCGTCTTGAAAACGCGATGGACCAGGACCAATGGCCTTTCGGTTCATGCCGGCCTGGGCTGGATGTCGATCGATCCTAAGCCCGATCGGCGACGAATCGCGCAAGCCACGGGCCGAACAGGGTCACCAGGATGAGCCGGGCCGTCTGCAGCGTCATGACGAAGGCGACGTCGACCTTGCTGGAGGCGGCGATGACGGCGATGGAATCGAGGCCGCCGGGGCTGGTCGAGAGATAGGCCGTCAGCGGGTCGATGCCGAGGAGAAGGATCAGCAGGCCGGCAAGCAGGCCGGAAAAGCTGATCAGCGCGAGGATGGAAAGCACCGTCGGCAGGAGCGCCCGGCGCGCATGCAGGAGGATGGCGCGGGTGAAGCCGAGGCCGATGTTCCAGCCGAGCAGCGTGAAGGCGACGACGAGCAGCCATTGCGGCAGCTCGATGCTGATGGCGCCGGAGGCATTGAGCACGGCGGCCAGGGCGAACGGCACCAGGAAGGCACCAGCCGGGATGCGCAGCTTCTGGCCGGCGAGGCCGCTGACGATGCCGACCGCCAGTATCAGGACGAGCGGCGGC
The DNA here is from genome assembly GCF_945994535.1 of Shinella sp. WSC3-e. Taxonomy (NCBI): domain Bacteria; kingdom Pseudomonadati; phylum Pseudomonadota; class Alphaproteobacteria; order Hyphomicrobiales; family Rhizobiaceae; genus Shinella; species Shinella sp. WSC3-e. The sequence continues at coordinate 1,975,260 of NZ_OZ000530.1, read as the reverse complement.
AGCGGCACCGGCTCGAACCAGGCATGCGGCGGCACCGCCGCGCCGTCGTGCCCGCCGAAATGGGCGACGAGCGTGGCAAGGCTGGCAACGAAGACGACGCGCAGATATTGCATGAAGGCGACAAGCCGGGCATCGGCGCCGTAGGCTTCCGCCATCATCATCATGGTCGAGGCGGCGCCGGCGGAGGAGCCCCAGATCGCCGTCGTGCCGGGCAGGATGCCGGTGCGCGTGATCAGCCAGCCGCACAGCGTGCTCATGCTGATGACGGAGACCACGACGAACAGCATCAGCGGCCAGTTGCGCTGGAAGGTGCCGAGGAAATCCTCGGAGACCGTGGTGGCGATCATCAGCGCCAGCACGACCTGGACGAAGAAGAAGAAGATGCGCGGCAGGCGGATCGTTCCCCCGCCCAGCGCCACGGCGATGCCGGCCAGCATCGGTCCCATCAGCAGGGCGGCGGGAAAGCCCCCGAATTCCAGCGGCACCGTGATGACGACCGAGAGCGCGCCGACCGCAAACCATTGCAGGAGGGCGGGCAGCCTGCCGAATCCCGCGGGCGGGACGGTGCTCTTCGAGGGAGGGGAGGCGCGGGACAAGGATCGCTCCGGAAAACTGCGCCCTCAATAGCGCGGCAGGGCGTCGGCGAACAGGGGAAAATCGCCCGGGCGCCGAATCCGTCCGCCAGCCCGCGAAACGGCCACGTCCCCCTTGCCTCGCGGCGCCGAATCCTGCCAAGTCCGGTCATGGAATTTGCACCCCAACAGGATGACGCGCTGAAGGCCGTCGCGCGGTGGCTGAAGGACGGGCGCGAGCCGTTGTTCCGCCTGTTCGGCTATGCCGGCACCGGCAAGACGACGCTTGCCCGCCACTTTGCGGAGAATGTCGACGGCGAGGTGCTGTTCGCCGCCTTCACCGGCAAGGCCGCCCAGGTGCTGCGCTCCAAGGGCGCGACCAACGCCAAGACGATCCACTCGCTGATCTACCGTCCGCGCGGGGAAGAGGAGGTGGCGGACGAGGAGACGGGCAAGACCTCGGTCTCGCCGATGTTCTCCATCAACCGCCAGAGCCCGGTCGCCAAGGCCGCCCTCGTCGTCGTCGACGAATGCTCGATGGTCGACGAGGCGCTCGGCAAGGACCTGATGAGCTTCGGCACGCCGATCCTCGTGCTCGGCGATCCCGGCCAGCTGCCGCCCGTTTCCGGCGGCGGCTATTTCACCAACCAGGAGCCGGACTATCTGTTGACGGACATCCACCGGCAGGCACGCGACAATCCGATCATCCAGCTCGCCATGCAGGTGCGCGAGGGCAGCGACATCGCCTATGGCGACTATGGCGCCGCGCGCGTCATCGGCCGCAACGAGGTGGACCAGACGCTCGTGCTCGATGCCGACCAGGTGCTCGTCGGCACGAACCGGACGCGGCGGCGCTACAACCAGCGCCTGCGCGAGCTGAAGGGCTTTACCACCGACTATCCGCAATCCGGCGACAAGCTGGTGTGCCTGCGCAACGACCCGGCCAAGGGCCTGCTCAACGGCTCGCTCTGGCAGGTGATGAGCTCGTCCAAGGAGACGGTGAAGCCCGGCATCAACCTGATGATCCGGCCGGAGGACGACGACATGGATCGCGGCGCGGCCAAGATCAAGCTCCTGAAGGCCGCCTTCGAGAATCTCGACGAGGAAATCCCCTGGTCGACGCGCAAGCGCTATGACGAGTTCGATTTCGGCTATGCGCTGACCGTGCACAAGGCGCAGGGCTCGCAGTGGAACAATGTCGTGCTGTTCGATGAAAGTTTTGCTTTCCGCGACACGCGCGAACGCTGGCTCTACACCGCCATTACGCGCGCCGCGGAAACGCTCACCGTCGTGCGATAGACAGGACCCGCGCGACGGACCGCTTTTCAGGAAGCGGATGGAAGGGGCCGGTCGTCATGTCCGGCCCGTCTCGCCGGTCTCAGTGACCGACGATGCCGAGCATGACCGCCTTGGCGACGGCCTGGAAACGGTTGTTGCTGTCGAACTTGGCGATGATGTTCTTTTCCATCACCTGCACTTCGCCGGGCTCGATCTCGAGCGCGCGGGCAATGCGGCTCGTCGGGTAGCCTTCCGCCATCAGGGCGAGGCAGCGCAGTTCGGCCGGCGTCAGGTGGGCGCGGGGCGTGTTGTCGTTCGTCTCCGGTTCGTGGGCGGAGCTGAAGTCGAGCAGTTCGCTGATCTGCTGCATCTGACGGCGAATCGTCGACTGCTGCGCCACCAGTTCGCGCTTGCGGGCGGTCATGGCGTTGCGGAAGACGCCGTCGGCCTCCTCCTGGCTTTCGGCGGCGGAAAGGCGTTCCAGCAGTTCCTGGATCACCGCGACCGGCATGCCCGTCTCGCGACAGGTGTTGACCACCGCCATCTGCTGGATCTCATCCGGGCCGTAGACCCGCATGGGGCCGACGCGGGCCGCGGTCAAAAGGCCCTTCTCCTCGTAGAAATGCAGCGTGCGATGGGTCACGCCGAAGGCGTTGGCCATGTCCGCAATGGCAAGGCGTCCTTCGGGCAGGTTCTCCGGCAGGGGCGCGATTGGCAGAAAACGGATGGATTTGCGCGCGCCCGAGCGGCTGTCGGCCTTCTTCGACTCATTGGTCATCATGAAAGCAGCCCGCAAGAAGTAGATTGGTCATGTGCTTAACCCCCGGTCGCCGGCCCATGACCAGCCTCCCTGCGAAGGCTGGATGACGCGCCGGCGGACAATGCCCTTCACCGCTTCGCCGGCTGTGCATGCCGATGAAACTGTATGCGATCGTGCAGGGATTCCAGATTCCGTTCGCGACTCGATTGTGCGGAATCCTGAATCCGAGCGGCACACACTACCAATCCGCCCTGCATCATAAAATAAACCCAAGGGAGGGGCGTGCCTATCGTTATATCTAGGGATGTATTTTCTGGCGCCGCCTGCCGGTTGGATGCGGGAGCCTCAGCGCGTCAGGGTGGTGACGGGGCTCTCCGCCGGCGAGACCCCGGCCAGCGTCGCCGGCGCCAGGTTGCAGGCGATCGGCTCACCGGCACCGGGTGTTCCGCGCGGCGGGTCCTGCTCCGCCTGCGCGAGACATTCCATGAGGCTGCTGGCCGTTCCCGTGCGCATGGCATGGCGATAGAGCGGGCCGGTGGCCGTGAGGGCGCGGGCGGCGAAAGCGACCGCCTCATAGGCAAGGCCGCCTTCGCTGCGGAGCTGTTCGTGTGAAAAATGGCGGGTGAAAACCGTGGTCCCGGACGGTTCGTGGATCAGCCGGGCGTAAACGCCGTGTCCGTTCGGACGGTTCTCGATGCGAAGGGCGTAGGAGAGCGCGTGCGGTTCCGGCGCTTCGCGCAAATCGACGAGGTGCACGGTCCTGTGGTAGCCGGCGGAGCCGGCGATGGCGCGGGCCAGCGCATTGCATTCGCCGCCCGATGGCCAGCATTGCAGGATGTGGAGGCTCGGCAGCGCCTGGGCGAGGCCGGCAAGCTTGTTCTGCACCGACAGCGCCAGCTGCGCCTTGGCGATCGCCGCGCTGGAGGCATCCGGGTAGATGGAAGGGGCAAGGAAGAACAGCGGCAGCAGCGAGAAAAGGGCGAGCGGCGAGGAGACCGGCGCGGGGAGCCAGGAGCGACGCACTTCCGGCTTGTGCCGCGCGGCCCGTACCGTGGGCGGCGGCATGGCGGAGGCGTCGTCCACCGCTTCCGGCTCGTCCTCGGCGGCGCTGTATTCCGGAACGTAGCTGCCGAGCGGCACGCGGATGCGCAGGCGGTCGCCTGCGCCTTCCGTCTCGTAGTACTGCTCCAGCAGTTTCCTGAGCTTGCCGGCCTGGACGCGCACGAGCGGGTCGTTGCCGGCGTCGAAACCCGGCGGCCGGCCGAAGACGTCGATGCCGATGCTGTAGCCCTTGAGCTGGGCGGCTTTGCCGGAGAGCTCGCTTTCGACGATATAGGAAAGGAACGAGCGCAACCGCCCGGAGCGGGCGAAGGCCTCGCTCGTGATGATGGCATCAAGCGCACGCCGCACACGTTCGCACGCCGGCCTGTCGGTCCTGCTCATGGTGTCGCCACAGAGGAGACCATCGCTGCTGCCCGATTTCCTTCCCGTTCCCCAAGACGGGACGCCGACCCGGCATCCCCTAAAATCATCGGGATTCTACCGGTGATTCTTGCGCAACGGCAAGGGGGCATGCACAGGCTCCCGCCACAAAGCCGCAAGGCGCCGGCCTGCGGCCGCCTTGCGGCGATTGCCCTTGTGGAAACAACAGGCTAGAGCTTGTGGCCTGCAAGAGGAGTTTGCGTCGCCATGCCTGCGAAACTGTCGGTCAATCTCAATGCCATTGCCATGCTGCGCAACCGGCGGGACCTGCCCTGGCCGAGCGTCACCGGCCTTGGCCGGATCGCCCTTCAGGCAGGCGCGAGCGGCCTTACCGTGCATCCGCGGCCGGACCAGCGCCATATCCGCTTTTCCGATCTCGCGCCGATCCGCAGCCTCATCGACACCGAGTTTTCCGGCACGGAATTCAACATCGAGGGCTTTCCGGAAGAGGGCTTCATGCGGCTCGTCGAGGAGCATCGCCCCGAGCAGGTGACGCTCGTGCCCGACGATCCCTCCCAGGCGACCTCCGACCACGGCTGGGACTTCCGCGAGAACCATAATCTCCTCGGCAACATCGTCGGCCGGCTGAAGAAGCTGGGGCTGCGCGTCTCGGTCTTTGCCGATGGCGATCCCGACCGTGAGGCGTTGACCATCGCGAAGGAGGTCGGCGCGGACCGGATCGAGCTCTACACCGGCCCCTATGGCGGCTGCTACGACGATCCGGCCGAGGCGGCGCGGATCGTCGAACGACTTGGCGAGACGGCGGATATCGCCTTCGAGCTCGGCCTCGACGTCAATGCCGGCCATGACCTGACGGTCGCCAACCTGCCGGCGATCGTCGCGCGCATCCCGCGTCTTGCCGAAGTGTCGATCGGGCATGGCCTGACCGCCGACGCGCTGGAACATGGCATGGCGGAGACCGTGCGGCGCTTCTGCCGCGCCTGCGGCCAGGACGTCTGACAGGCCTTGCGGCGCCCGTTCGAGCGCCGCACCTTGAATGGCATCAACCGAGAAACGCGGCCTTGTTCGCGGCGACGAAGTCCTCGAAGGCTGTCGGCGCACGGCCGGAAAGCGCCTCGGCGTCTTCCGTCACCATCGCGATCCTGCCTTCGCGCGTGTTGGCGTCGAAGGAGACGATGGTCGGCACGAAGCCTTCCGGCAGGCCTGCGGCCTTCAGCCCCTCGGCAAGCTGGGCATCCGTGACATGCACGACGGCAAGCGGCTTGCCGGTCGCTGCGGAGACGATGGCGGCGATCTCCTCGGCCGTGTGCGTCTTCGGGCCGGTCAGCGTGTAGGTGCGGCTCTCGTTGCCGGCCTTCAGCACGGCGCCGGCAAGGGCGGCGGCGGTGTCGGCGCGGGTGATGTGGGCGATCCTGCCCGCACCGGACGAGGTGTACCAGGAGCCCGTCTGCAGCGCATGCGGCAACGACATGAAGAGGTTTTCCGCATACCAGCCGTCGCGCAGGATGGTGTAGGGGATGCCGGTCGCCTTGATCGCCTCTTCGCTGCCGAGATGATCGGGGGCGAAGGTGACGAGTGAATTGTCCGGCTGCGGCATCGACGTATAGAGGATGTGCTTCGCACCCGCCCTGGCGGCGGCGGCGATGGCGGCCTTGTGCTGGGCGAGGCGCTTGCCGGGCGTGTCGAGCGCGTCGGTGGAGATGATCAGCACCTTGCCGGCGCCGGCGAAGGCCGCGTCGAGCGAGGCCGGATCGTCGAAATCGGCGGCGCGCACGGTGACGCCCTTGTCGGCATAGGCGGCGAGCTTCGAGACGTCGCGGGTCGTGGCGATGATGTTGGCGGGCGCGAGCTTGCCGGAGGCGAGGAGCGCGTCGATAACGAGGCGGCCGAGCTGGCCGGAGGCGCCGGTAACGAGAACTGTGTCGGTCATGTTTTGCCTTTCTGGGCCTTTCTGGGCCCTTGCGGACCGTTCCTGCAGGCGTGGCGGGGAGGCGCCCTGGTCCTGCTGCGCGTTGGTCTCTAATTGAGACTTGCTCTTATCTGGTAATCTGATAGGAGCTGTAAAGAAGGCAGTTTTTTCTGCGGTGGTTACCTGGAGGGAACCGGCCATGAACAGGATCGTCGACCGTGCCGAGGGTGAGCGCGTCATTCTCATCGACGGCGTCGCCATGTCGATGGACGATTGTCCGGTGCGCGACGTGCTGGACAGCGTCGGCGGCAAGTGGACGTCGCTGATGATTCTCGGCCTTGCCGATGGGCCGCGCCGCTTTTCGCAGCTGCGCCGCTTCATCCCCGACATTTCGCAGCGCATGCTGACCCAGACGCTGCGCGACCTGCAGCGCGACGGCTATCTGACGCGCACCGTCTATCCCACCCAGCCGCCGAGCGTCGAATATTGCCTGACGCCGCTCGGCCATTCCTTCCTTGCTCTTCTGCGCTCCCTCGTGCAGTGGTCTAGCGAGAACCATGCCGCGATCCGGGCCGCCCGACAGGCCTACGACGCGGTAAAGGACTGACGCTCCGGCCGCTGGGCTCCGGAGCCGCATGCAGGGAAGGCGGCCATGAAGCCACTCGATATCGGTATCGCCGGCGCCGGGCCCGCGGGGCTTGCGGCGGCGCTGTTCCTGTCGCGCGCCGGCCACCGGGTGGAGCTGATCGAACGCTTCGAGCAGCCGTCCCCCGTCGGTTCCGGCCTGCTGATGCAGCCGACCGGGCTCACCGTGCTCGATGCGCTCGGCCTTTCCCCGGCCATTCATGCGCTGGGCAACCGCATCGACCGGCTGCATGGGGCCGACGCGCGGAGCGGGCGGACGGTGCTCGACGTGCGCTACGATGCGCTGGCCGGCGGCCGCTATGGCCTTGCCGTGCATCGGGCGGCGCTCTTTGCCACCCTGCATGATGCGGTGGCGGCCGTGGGCCTGCCCATCCGCACCGGCATCACGCTCGCCAAGGCCGAGACGCGGCAGGCGCGCACCGCCCTGCACGATCCAGAGGGCGAGATCGTCGGCGACTACGACCTGGTGGTTGACGCGACGGGCGCCCGTTCCCAGCTTGCCGCCGCGTCCGTCGTCGCGCCCGCTGTGCGCGAACTGCCCTGGGGCGCCTTCTGGGCGACGCTCGATTGCGACGGCATACCGCACGATGCGCAGGCGCTCGCGCAACGCTACGACGCGGCGAAGGTGATGATCGGCGTGCTGCCGGTCGGCCGGGCCCATGCGGGCGAGGGGCGCAAGGTCGCCTTTTTCTGGAGTCTCAAGGCGGCGGATGCGGGCGCGGTGCAGCAGGCCGGCCTCCAGCGCTGGAAGGGGCGCATCCTCGACTACTGGCCCGAGACCGCGCCCTTCCTCGACCAGATCACGGACTGGGACCAGCTGACGCTCGCCCGCTATGCCCACCGCACCACGCTGCCGCCCGTGGCGGACGGCATCGCCTTCATCGGCGACAGCGCCCATTCGACCAGCCCGCAGCTCGGGCAGGGGGCGAACATGGCGCTGCTCGATGCGGCGGCGCTGGCGCATGCCCTGTCCACGGCCGCCTCCCTGGAGGAAGGGCTGGCGGCCTATGCGGCCGCCCGGCGCAACCATGTCCGGCTGTTCCAGCTGCTCTCCTACGTCTTCACGCCCTTCTACCAGTCGGATTCGCGGGCGATCGCCTGGCTGCGCGACCGGCTTGTGGCGACCGTCGCGAAAATCCCGCCGGCACCGCAGGTCCTTGCGGCGATCGTCTCCGGCACGCTTGTCGATCCGTTCATACGGGCCGGGCTTCAGGAGTGCCGCTGGCTGGAGCGCGCGCTGCAGGAGGCGTGAGCGGTTCCTGCCAGCCGGCAAGGTCGAGCGCCCAGGTCTGCCCCACGAGGTCCTGGCCGAAGCTGTGGTGCGTCTCCTCCTTCTCCAGCGTGAAGCCGGCGGCCTGGTAGATGCGGCGGGCGGCAGTCAGGATGTCGTTCGTCCAGAGCTCCAGCCGCCTGTAGCCGGCGTCTTGCGCAAAGCGGATGCACGCCGTCACCAGGCGGGTGCCGAGGCCATGGCCGCGCGCGGCCTCGGCGACATGCAGCAGGCGCAGCCTGGCCACCGTCTCGCTGGCCTTCACCAAGAAGATGCTGCCGACGAGCGCGCCGTTCTGTTCGGCGATCCAGCAGTGCTCGCGGGCCGGATCGAAGTCGCGCAGGAATTTCGCGCAGATCTCGGCGACGAGCGCCTCGTATTCCTCGTTCCAGCCGTAGCTTTCCGCATAGCTTTGGGCCTGGCTGGCGATCACCCTGCCCATGTCGCCGACCCGGTGGGGGCGGATCCGGATCGGGCTTGAAGGCTCCTGCCCGGCAAGGAGGGCCGTGACGGCGCTGAGCGCCGCCGTCAGCCTGTGTCGCGCCGCTGCGTCGAGCGGCTCGATGAGCGTCGCGATGCTTTCCCGCGACCGCGTGGCGAGGTCGGCGGCGACCGCCCGGCCGCTCTCCGTCAGGCTCAGCAGCCGTCCGCGGCCATCGGCCGGGTCCTGGCGGATGTCGACCATGCCCGCCCCCGCGAAACGTTTCAGCATGCGGCTGACATAGGCGGGGTCGAGCGACAGTTCCGTCGTCAGTTGCGAGGCGGCGGTGGCGCCGCCATTGGCGAGTTCGTAGATGACGCGCGCTTCCGTCAGCGTATAGGGCGTGTCGAGATAGGCACGGTCGAGCACGCCGATGCGGTTGGTGTAGAAGCGGTTGAAGGCGCGGACCGCTTCGATCGTGTCCGCACCGGGTTCCTCAGGGGCAATGGCCGTCATGATGATCTCCTTCGATCATCATCGTCGCCATTTATTTGACTGAGTCAAGTAATTTGCGTCGCTGCCGTTGCATGGCCAAGTGTGCGAGGGGCGGACGCAAAAAAGGCCGGATCGCTCCGGCCTTTCCGATTTCAATGCTGTCGCGGCCGATCAGGCTGCGACGAGCTGGTCAGCCGACATCTTGCCGGACTTGCGGTCGCGGACCAGCTCGAAGCTGACCTTCTGACCTTCGTTGAGCGCTGCGAGGCCAGCGCGCTGAACGGCGGAGATGTGGACGAAAACGTCCGGCTCACCGCTGTCCTGCTGAATGAAGCCGTAACCCTTGGTCGTGTTGAACCACTTTACGGTACCAGTTGCCATGACGAAACCTTTCCTAAGCCGTCAAATCAATCTTCGGTCGCCGGGACGGCAACCATGGGAGGTCGAATTTGAAGGGTAGGTTCGTAACTGCAGGCGCAAGCGCCTGCAAATGCAGAAGTCAACGTTCAAATCTCGATGCGGGAGAAATAAGTGGTTCGGTGCTCCGGGTCAAGATGCGCGCGGCCCGGATCGCCTACGGTTTTCATTCGACCGCCGGCAGCGCCGTATCGTTCGCGCATTACGAGATCGGCAGTTGCCGGACGCTGTGAATGGCGGTGATCCGGCCCTCCGCGGCATCGGTCTCCACCATCATGCAGGCGCAGGCATAGCCGTAATTGCCGTTGGTGCGCACATAGTCGCCGGCGGAAATGTCGGGGGATACGGTCGAAGCCGGCGGGCTCGTTGCCGGCGCCCTGCGTCATCAGTGTCCAGGTCCCCTCGCTGTCGTCGAGCCACCAGTTGGCGGGTGTCGGGTTCTGCAGCCAGCCGCAGCGGGTTTCGGCCGCTTCGGCCATGGCGACGGTGGCCGCCAGGGCAAGCAGGGCAAAAAGGGATCGGCTTCCTCATCGTCGCACCCTCAGTTCCCGATCTTCTTGCAGTGGAACGTGTCGCCGCTGGCCTCGGAGGCCCAGTCCATCCCGCTGTCGGTGATGTTGGCAAGGCCGATGCGATAGTCGTCGGCGAAGGTCAGGATGTAGGCGCCGCCGTCCTGCTCGCTTTTCAGGATGGGCATCGGCCCTTCGCCCGAATCATAGGTGTCGGCGGTGAAGGTGAAGGTCGAGACCTCGCAATCCCAGGTGCCGACATAGGGCGGCTCTCCGGCGGCGTGGACGGGCAGGGCGGAAAGAAGCAGGATGGACGCAAGGAGACGAAGCATGGCGGGATCCGTCGCAGGAGGGCAGGCGAAGCTTTAACGCGCAGCGCCTGCCCCTTATTCGCGGGGCCGTCGGGCCATGCCAAGAAAGGTCCCGTTCTGGACGGGACCTCTTGAGAATCAGGCCGGGCGGCGCTTGTCGACCCGGTGATGATCGAGGAAGGCGGCGATGGCGGCCTCGCCGCACAGGCGACGCTGCTCGACAAGGGCGCCGGCAAGATGGGCGGCATCGCCGAAGGTGCCGATCTCCGTCTCGGCCGTCGCCGGATTGCGGGCAAGCGTGTCGGAAACGATGTCCGCCAGGGTACGCGGCAGGATATCGGTGCACGCCCGCATGCTTTCGAAAACGATGCTTATCGGGATGATCTGGTCCTCGTAGATCACCATCGGTTCGGCGCGTTCGTCTTCCCACGCGTCGAGCGCCTCGAGGGCGGCGCCGAACAGCTGCTGCAGAGTGATGGGCGCATGTCCTTCGTGAAGGTCTGGCAGGAAATTCATCATCTTCTGTCTCCTTGGCGTAAGGGCGATTGGCTTCATACTCCTGACTGAGAGCCCCGATGCCGGCGTGCCGACGCGCGATGCGAACGGCCTGCTGCACCGCAGGTCTCACAAATCTTAACAAGCGGAAACGGATTGGGAAGCGAAAAATTTTGTGCCGGGCAGGCCCTCTGTCCGTTTGGCGTAGAGTTATGTTTCAAATCAGCGACATAGCGGAAAGAAAATTTCCGCCTCATTGTGCATTGCAGCGATTATTGCATGTCGCATGGCCCGGCCTGGAAAGAGATTCGGCACGGCAAATCACTTCTCTTTCATTCGTTGGAAGAAGGCTGTTGACCGGCCATGCGGAGATCGCTAGAAGGTTGCCGAACCGTACGGTACGGTACGCAAACGGATGGATGATCGTCTTGCAGGTGTTCGAACAGGCAAAAGCGGGGGCTGCGGCCGCGGGACTGACGGAACGTCAGGGCGCGGTGCTGGAGCGTGCGCTCGGCCTGCTCGTGGAGGGCGGCGAGCGGGCGCTGACGACGGCTGGCGTGGCGCGCGCGGCGAACTGTTCGAAGGAAAGCCTCTACAAGTGGTTCGGCGACCGCGACGGGCTGATCTCGGCGATGATCACCTACCAGGCCGGCAAGGTGCGCACGGTCGAGGTGAGCGCGGGCGCACTGACGGCCGAGACGCTGCGCAAGCATCTCCTCGCTTTTGCCCGCGACCTGATCGACGTGCTTTCCGGCGATGTGTCGCTGGCGCTGAACCGCCTTGCCATCGGCCAGGCGAGCCGCGAGGGCGCCGGTCTCGGCCGCCTCTTGCAGGAGCGCGGCCGCCGGCAGATCAGCAGGCGCGCCGCTGCCCTCCTGGAGGCGGGCCGCAAGGCGAAGCTGCTTGCCTTCGACGGTGCGGACGAGGCATACGGCACGCTCTACGGCCTGATCGTCTCCGACATGCACCTGCGCATGCTGCTCGGCGAGAATGCCGCAGCGCTCAAGAATGAATTCTCGCCCCGCGCGGAGAAGGCGGTCGATGCCTTCCTGACGCTTTACGGCGCGAAAGGATAAGCCGGCAGGCAGGCCCGCCGGTTCAACGCAAACAGACTAGCGAAGGGAAGGAACCATCGATGCGCGTCTATTACGATCGTGATGCCGATCTCAACCTCATCAAGGCGAAGAACGTCGCCGTCGTCGGCTACGGCTCGCAGGGCCGTGCCCACGCCCTCAACCTCAAGGATTCCGGCGCCAAGAACCTCGTGATCGCCCTCAAGGCCGGCTCGCCGACCATCAAGAAGGCCGAAGCCGACGGCTTCAAGGTTATGACCGTTGCGGACGCCGCCAAGTGGGCCGACCTCCTGATGATGGCGACCCCGGACGAACTCCAGGCCGACATCTACAAGAACGAGATCGCCGGCAACATCCGCGACGGCGCGGCCATCGCGTTCGCGCACGGCCTCAACGTCCATTTCGGCCTCATCGAGCCGAAGGCTTCGGTCGACGTCGTCATGATCGCGCCGAAGGGCCCGGGCCACACGGTTCGCGGCGAATACCAGAAGGGCGGCGGCGTTCCCTGCCTCGTCGCCGTTCACCAGAACGCATCCGGCAACGCGCTTGATCTCGCGCTCTCCTATGCCTGCGGCGTCGGCGGCGGCCGTTCGGGCATCATCGAGACCAACTTCAAGGAAGAGTGTGAAACCGACCTCTTCGGCGAGCAGGTCGTCCTGTGCGGCGGTCTCGTCGAGCTGATCCGCGCCGGCTTCGAAACGCTGGTCGAGGCCGGCTACGCGCCGGAAATGGCCTATTTCGAGTGCCTGCACGAAGTCAAGCTGATCGTCGACCTGATCTATGAAGGCGGCATCGCCAACATGAACTACTCGATCTCCAACACGGCCGAGTGGGGCGAATACGTCACGGGTCCGCGCATCATCACCGCCGAGACCAAGGCCGAGATGAAGCGCGTCCTCCACGACATCCAGACCGGCAAGTTCACCTCCGAATGGATGCAGGAATGGAAGGCCGGCGGCGCCCGCTTCAAGGGTATCCGCCGCAACAACGACTCGCACCAGATCGAGGAAGTCGGCGCGAAACTCCGCGGCATGATGCCGTGGATCGGCAAGAACAAGCTGGTTGACAAGGCCGTCAACTAACGGGTCTGCCGATCCCGCTTCCTGTCGGTATGCCTGCCGGCAATGCGGGGATCGGCAATCGCTTCTGCTTTGCGCAGGACAACGGGCCGGGCGGGTTTTCCGCCCGGCTTTCTATTTCAGGTCTTCTGAAATAATGCAGTGCATCTTCCGCCTCTTTGCAGTGCAGCAAGTAATAAACTTGCTCCGGAGGGCGAACAGGAACAAAATACAGGCGTGTTTCGTTCCGTCGCCGGGAGGAAAATGCGATGTCCACGATTGTCCAATACTTCGCCTGGTTCGATCTCTTTATCCTGGGCAGTATAGCCACGCTCGTGCTGCTCAGCCTTTACAGCGACCGCGCCACCTGAGCGCCGCCTGCGGCTGAAACCGCCGCCGGGGCACGGGCGCTCCGGCGAGATTAGTCCCGTACGAAATCTTGGGGCGCGGGCATGTTTTGTTGTTGCGATTATTTAGGTCAGTATTATTGACATAAAAACCGCACCGTGATGAGGTGCGTTCAAACAACAACGTCCGAGGAAACCCCCTATGTTCAAATGGGAACAAGCCTTCGCCACGCGCGCGTCGCGCATGAAGGCATCCGAAATCCGCGAATTGCTGAAACTCCTGGAACGGCCCGATATCATCTCGTTCGCAGGCGGCATCCCGGATCCGGCGCTGTTTCCGAAGGAAGCCTTCTCGGCCGCCTATACCGATGTGCTGGCCGGCGAGGGCGCGGCGGCGGGCCTGCAATATTCCGTCAGCGAGGGCTACAAGCCGCTGCGCGACTGGCTCGCCGGCGAGATGGGCAAGATCGGCATCCCCTGTACGGCGGAAAACGTCTTCATCGTTTCCGGCTCGCAGCAGGGCCTCGATTATCTCGGAAAGCTTTTCCTCTCGCCCAAGGACACCGCGCTCGTCACCTGGCCGACCTATCTCGGCGCGCTGCAGGCCTTCAACGCCTATGAGCCGACCTACGACCGGCTGAACCTTTCCGGCAACCGCACGCCGGATGCCTATCACGCGACGGCGGCGGAAGCCGGCGGCCGCGTCAAGTTCGCCTATCTTTCCGCCGATTTCGCCAACCCGACCGGCGAGACGGTTGACCGGGCGGGCCGCGAAAAGCTGCTCGACCTCGCCGAAGAGCTGGAAATCCCCGTCATCGAGGATGCCGCCTACCAGTCGCTGCGCTATGACGGCGAGGCCATCCCGCCGATCCTGGCGCTGGAGATCGCCCGCAAGGGCAGCATTGACGCGGCGCGCACGATCTACTGCGGCAGCTTCTCCAAGACGCTCGCGCCGGGCCTGCGCGTCGGCTACATCGTCGCGGCCGCGCCCGTCATCCGCAAGCTCGTGCTGATGAAGCAGGCGGCGGACCTGCATTCCTCGACCATCAACCAGATGGCCATCGCCCATGTCGCCGAGCGCGGTTTCGACGCGCAGGTGGCGAAGATCAGGGCCGCCTACAGCGCCCGCCGCAACGCCATGCTCGCCGCCCTGCAGAAATACATGCCCGAGGGCGTCAGCTGGACGAAACCGGAGGGCGGCATGTTCGTCTGGGTCACGCTGCCGGCCGGCATGGACGGGGCAAAGCTGCTCGCCCGCTCCATCGAGACGGAAAAGGTCGCCTTCGTGCCCGGCCAGGCCTTCCATGCGGATGGCAGCGGCGCGAACACGCTGCGCCTCAGCTTCTCCTGCGCCGACGGTGCGACGATCGAGGAAGGCATTTCCCGCCTCGGCCGGCTGCTCGCCAGCGAGTGGCTTGCGGCCTGAATCGCGTTCGACGCGGGTGGGGTTTGCCCCTCACCCTAACCCTCTCCCCGCAGGCGGGGAGAGGGGACGTGGCCCACGAAACAGCTATTGGTTGGGGAAGCGGGTGCGCCATATCCCCTTCGCCCCGCTTGCGGGGAGAAGGTGGCCGGCAGGCCGGATGAGGGGCCGAAGTCCCGACTGCGTCATTCCTCCAGGCAGGCCAGCGCTGACGCGAACACCAGGTCCGGCAAGACGCCGAACGTATAGGGCGCATGCACGCGCTCCCACTTCTGGTGGTAGTCGCGACCCCAGGGGCCGATATTGACCGTCGGGAAGGAGAGCAGGCCCTCCGGTGTGTCGTCGGTGGAGGCCGCGGACGGCGTGTTGGCGGTCAGCAGGCCCGTCTCGCCGGCCTCCGGCCGATGGCCGAAGAAGCTCATATCGGAAATGCCGGCGAAGATCTGCTTGAACTTGATCGAGGTGCCGTGCCGTGCCGCGGCCTCTTCCATTACGGGCTGAAGCCGTGCCTGCATCCGGCGGCCGGCCTCGGACTGGTCGAGATGCACCAGCGGATAATGCAGGCTGCCGAAGCCGATGATCACCGCCGGCCCTTCGATGCCGGCCTCGGTCGCTGCGGCGGAGACGATCTCGCGGCTGACCTTCAGGGGGTCGGTGCTGCCGGCAAGCGCGCGGTCGAGGGCCTCGAGCCGGGCGCGCGCTGCATGGCCGCCGCGCGCGGCGGCCCGCTCCAGCAGTTCGGCATAGTCGAGCACGAGCCCTGCCGTCTTCCCGGTGTCGCGCCCGCGATAGCGGGTGGCGTGGTCGTCCTGCGCTCGAAGCGCGGTCTCCAGCGCATTAGAAACGATGGTCTGGAATTCGCCGACGATGTCGCTGGCGCTGCGCCGGTGCGTCAGCCAGTTGAAGGAGAGCCAGACGCGGTCCGGCGTGGTCACGTCGTAGCCATCGCGGATGTCGCGCGCCTCAAGGCAGACGGGCGGCGGAGAATGCTCGCCGAAGGCCGCGTCGCTCAGTTCCGGCACCGTATCCATGGCCCGGACGATCTCGGCGCTGATGCGGTGGGCGCTCGTGCCGTTGAACGGATAGCCGGCATGGGTCGGCCGGCCGATGACGAAGGCGAAGGGCGCGAACTTGCCGATGGAGCCGAGATAGACCGCGCGGCCTTCCGCGCCGTCGCGCTCGCAGCTCGACGCATCGAGGTTGATGCCGCCGACAATGTCGAGGTCGAAGCGCCGGGCGATGTCCGGCAGAGCATTGCGCAGGCTGCGCATGCCGCGCGAACGGTTCTCCTCGTCGGGCGTCGCCACGAAGAGGATATTGCCCTCTTTGGCCTCCAGCCTGGCAAAACGCTCCAGCGCCGCGATGCCGGCGGCAAGGCCGCTCTTCATGTCGAGCAGGCCGCGCCCGGCAATGAAATCGCCGCTTTCGAAATCCTTCAGCGCCTTGGCTTCCGCGGCATTCAGCGGCCGGCTTCTCAGCTCCTTCAGAAGCGCCTCGGTCAGCGGTTCCGGATCGCAGGCGAGCGGCGCGAGCGTGCCGTAATTGGCGATCGAGACGGTGTCGAAATGGCCCGCCAGCACCACCGTGCGCCGCCCGCTGCCGCGCACCAGCGCCGCGACGCTCCGCGTCAGCGGTTCGCCATGGCTGTCCACGGTGAAGAGCTGGTCGGGATGGCGGGTGAAATAGGGCGTTTCGGCAAGATGCGCCCGCAGCTTGTGCGAAAAATGCGCCTCGTCCGGCGAGCCCGTCACGCTCGGCCAGCGGGTCATCAGGAGCGAGAGGTCGCGGGTTCGCGCGGTTGCGATGGCATGTGCGGTGTCGTTCGTCATGGGGCCTGCCGAAAGCGGTTGCATTGAGGGAAGCGCAAGGCTAGCCAAGGACGACGGCAGGCGAAACGGCAATTTTCTGGAAAAATTGCGGGTGCTATTGCCGTTTCGCCAGTAAAGACTGACAATCCGGCAGGTGTGATGGATACGATCGACCGCAAGCTCCTCGCCCTCCTGCGCAAGGACGGCCGCGCCTCGCTCTCGGCTCTCGCGGAGGAGCTGAAGGTCTCGCGCGGCACGGTGCAGAACCGGATCGAGCGCCTGACGCGCGACGGGGTCATCGCCGGCTTTTCCGTGCGCGTGACGCAGGCCGACGATCCGCACGCCGTGCGCGCCATCATGATGATCGAGATCACCGGCCAGAAGACGCTGGCCGCCATCAAGGCGCTGCGCGGCCTTCCGGAAGTGCGCGCCCTGCACACGACGAACGGCGCCTGGGACCTCGTGGCGGAAATCCACGCGGACAATCTCGTGGAATTCGAGCGCGTGCTGCGCGGCATCCGCGCCATGGACGGCGTCTCGAAATCGGAAACCAGCCTGCTGCTGACGACCTTGTAACGGGTCGCAGGCCCTACGGCATCACGATGTCGATTTCCTCGCCGGTCGAGGAATAGGTGATGCGCCCGCCCTTCCAGCCGTCGGCGGCCTCCAGCCGGATTTCGAGCGTCACCTTGCCGTCCGGCGAGGGCACCATGAAGCTGCCGTCCGGCGCCATCAGCTGGCCGACGGAGAAGGTGTAGCGCGTCACCGCCATCTCCGTGCCGACCTGCAGGCGGGTGAAGGTCCGCGCCGTCAGCTCGCCGAGCTTTTCGGCGGAGAAGAAGGCGAGGTCCTCCAGGCGGAAGAGCCGTTCGGGCCGGAATTCCGCATCCCAGGGCATCATCATGCTCGATGCGGTGATGCCGCGGTCGTTGGCGTTGTAGTCGCGCATGGTGCCGGGCGTGTCGGGCACTTCGGCAAGCAGGCTCATCGAATCCTTGCTGACGGTGATCTCGGCGAAGCGGGCGTTCTTGCCGAACTGCTCGCCGATCGTGCCGAGCGTCTGCCAGGTCATGGCGGGGTCGAGCCAGTTGCGCTTCGGCTTGCGGGCATCGGGCAGGTTGGCGGCGCGTACCGTGCCGTCCGTCGTCACCTCCACCGTGCCGCTGGCGGTAAACAGCGTCATTTCTCCCGGCTGGCCGAGATCGGTGAAATGTACCACCCAGCGTAGTTCCGGCTTGCCGGGCCCGTCGGTCGAGAGCTTCAGCATCATGTAGCTCATCGTCGACTTGTCGTTCTGCCAGGCCGCCTTCGCCTTGTCGCGGATCATCGTGAGCCTGGAGAGGTCGACATCGCCGATCGAAAAGCCGGGCAGGGCCGACGTTCCCGGGAACATCGGCGAGGTGATGGGCGAGCGCGTGACGCCGGAAATGTCCCAGGAATAGCCGACCGTGGTTTCCGGCAGGCTGGGATGGTCGGCCTTCACCTGCACGGATTTCGGGTAGATCGTCAGGTCGCGGACGACAGGCTTGTTGCCGATGACGGAGGCGAGGCTTTCCAGCGCGGCCTCCTTCGGCCAGTCCTCGTCCTTGAAGAAATCCATCTGGCGGGCGCGGTTGGTGTTGGAAAGGTCGCCGCCGATGATCGTGCCTCCGGCATCCGCGTAGACGGTGGCGCTTTCGCGCGGCGAGGCGACGTAGACCGCCCAGCGGATATCGCCGTAGGAGGGCGTCGGCAGGAGGTTCACGCGCCGGGAGATCTCGATCGACTGCACCGCGCCGCCGCTCTCGAGCTTCGCATAGCTTATGGCGCGGGTGGCGACCTGGTCGGCCTTGGCAAGGGGAATCGCGTCGAGCGGGAAGAGGCCGCTGGCAAGATCGGCCACCATCGCCGGTGCGGACCGCGCCGAAGGGCCGCCGACGGTCTCGGCTTCGAAGAAGAGAAGGCGGGTCGCCTGCCGCACGCGCCATTCGTCCACGTTGCCCGTTCCGGCCCCCTCTATGACGAGGTTCACCTCCTTTTCGGTGATTCGGATCGTGTGCACCTGCGGCGTCCTGCCAAGCGCTTCGGTGACGCGTCCTGCCGCGCGGGCGGCCTCGCCGGGACCGGTGATGTAGCTTTCCGCGGCGCGGGCGGGCAGGCAGGTGAGAAGCAGCAGCGCGAGCCATGCGGCCAGGAACGCCCGTGCTGTGCTGGATACAGTCCCCATGAGCGATCCTCCGCCCGCAACCGGATGCGCATCATCCGCACTGGGTAACGGCGCGGCAGGCCGGTTTATTCCGGGAAGGACAGGCGCCGGTGCGAAAAGCGGCTTTCCATTGCCGGTCAGCCGGTTACACTTGCCCGGCATTGCCCGAAGGACCCTTGAAAGCCCCCATGTCGCTACGCATCGCCACCTTCAATATCGAAAACCTCATGACCCGTTTCGATTTCACGGGCTTTCGCAACCAGCTTCGCCAGGACCGCGTGCTGCGCCTCTTCGACATCCGCAACGAGGCGGAATACCAGAGGCTGGAGGAGGCGCGCACCATCGCGCACACCGACGATGCCCGCCAGCATTCGGCGCTGGCCATCGCCGATGCGGATGCCGACATCCTCTGCCTGCAGGAAACCGACAACATGGCGGCCCTCCAGGCGTTCGAATACGGCTATCTCTTCCGCATGGTCGGCAACGGCTACCGGCAGAAATACCTGATCGAGGGCAATGACAGCCGCGGCATCGACGTTTCCGTGCTGATGCGCGAGGAGACGCGCGACGGCCAGCGCATCGAGTGCGTCGATATCCGCAGCCATGCCGCGGTCACCTATCGCGATTTCGACCTCCATACGCCGGATCTCGGGCAGGGGCTCAACCCGGACGACAAGATCTTCAAGCGCGATTGCCTGGAGATGGACCTGCGCATCGGCGGCCGGCCGCTGACGCTCTACGTCGTGCATTTCAAGTCGATGGGGCCGGGCAGGGAGGGCATGGACGGGCGCCAGTCGACCATGCCGGTGCGCATGGCCGAGGCGAAGGCGGTGCGCCGGATCATCGAGGACCGCTTCGGCGCCGGCCATACGGCGGGCAAGGCCTTCGCCATCTGCGGCGACATGAACGACTATCAGGAGAAACTGGCGATCGAGGGCGACAAGCGCAACGGCTACCGCTTCATCCCGCGCAAGGAGGCGGTGAGCGCGCTCGATGCTTTCAGCGCGGACGGTTTCGCCGTGAACCCGATGCTGCGCCGGCCGGTGGACGACCGCTGGACGCTCTATCACAGCCGGGGGCCGGAGGAGCGCCATCTCTGCCAGCTCGACTATATCTGGCTCTCGCCCTCGCTTGCCGAGCGCAACGCGCAGCGCGTTCCCGAAATCATCCGCGCCGGCCAGCCCTTCCGTACGCCCTTCCCGCCTGGGCAGGAGGTGGAGCGGTATCCCCGCGTCGGCTGGGACCGGCCGAAGGCCTCCGACCATTGCCCGGTGGTGATGACGCTCGACCTGTGACCCGTTCTCCGGCCTGCCGGCCGCGGAAACGCCCATTGGCGCACGGTGTGGTTTTCCCTTGCCCGCAGGAAGCGCCTCGGGCAATTCTAGCAGGATGCTTTCGGGCAAAAAACGAACAGGGAGAATGCCTTGCCCCGTCGCTACGCCATCTATGACGTCTTCACCGACACGCGGCTCGCCGGCAATCCGCTGGCCGTCGTCTTCGATGCCGATGATCTCGACGACGGCACCATGCAGCGCATTGCCGGCGAGTTCAATCTTTCCGAGACCGTCTTCGTGAGGACGCCGGAGAACCCGGCGCACAGCGCGCGCCTGCGCATCTTCACGCCCGGCCGGGAGCTGCCTTTCGCCGGCCATCCGACGGTCGGCGCGGCGATCGCCATCGCCGAGGCGGGCGAGGGCGGCGAGGCGGGCCCGCGCGATCTCGTCAGCGTTCTGGAGGAAAATGTCGGTCCGGTGCGCTGCGCGGTCAGGCTCGGCGCGCGCAAGGCCGCCTTCGCGGAATTCGACGTGCCGCGCAAGACGGCGCGCCTGGAGGCCGCGTTCGACCGGCAGGCGCTCGCCGATGCCTTCAGCCTGAAGCCCGGCCAGATCGGCTTCGAGAATCACGTTCCCTCGTTGTGGAGCGCCGGCGTCGCCTTCGTGATGATCCCGGTGCACGACCTCGCGGCGGCCGCTGCGGTGGAATTCGACCCCACGCTCTGGGAGCGCTGCGCGCCCTTCGCCGAGGGACGGCTCGCCTCGGCCTATCTCTATTGCCGCGGCGGGGTCAATCACGTCGCCCGCTTCCACAGCCGCATGTTCGCGCCCGACATGGGCATTGCCGAGGACCCGGCGACGGGGGCCGCGGTCGCGGCCATGTCCGGCGCCATCCACTTCTTCGACAAGCTGGTGGACGGCCACCATCCGTTGCTGATCGAGCAGGGCGTCGAAATGGGGCGCCCGTCGCTCATCCACCTCCATCTCGATATCGCGGGCGGGACGATCGCCGGTGCGCGCATCGGCGGCGAGGCGGTCCGCATCGCGTCGGGAACATTGGATTTGTGACGGTTTTTTGCGCTGCGGAAGAAATTTATCCGCGGACGCATCTTTTTTCCGGATGGCTATGGACAAGCTCCACGAAGGCCTTTATACGCCCCGTCAGACCGCTGGAGCGGTCAAGTGGGTGATTAGCTCAGTTGGTAGAGCAGCTGACTCTTAATCAGCGGGTCCACGGTTCGAGCCCGTGATCACCCACCATTATTCCTCCAAGAATAATGGTTTACGCTGATTTCTTCTTGTAAAATCTAGTAGCGGTTTCTACAAATCCCGGCGCTTTTTTACGCCCGAGGCGATTTTTGTTCCCTGCGCGCAACGCGTCAATGATGTTGCTGCCGGCAGGTCGTGCCCATCGCTTCGCACCGGTATTTTTGAATGCCCCAGTGTGACCTCCGGCGGAGTTCGCCTTCAGGTCCGCGGTCAACCGTTTCCTGCGCGTCGTTCTCTTTTCCGCGTTGTTTCGAGTCGTGTGGTTTTCTGCAATTCCACTCTGTCGCGATTGGACGTTAGAATGCATGCAGGAGGTTTACATGAGCAACAAGAATCCAGCCATCACCCTGCGTGACGTCGCGGCGGCGGCGGGCGTGGACGTCTCGACCATCTCCCGTGTGCTGCAGAACAAGGGGCGCGTTTCGGAGGAGACCCGCTCGCGCATCCTCAAGACGGCCGAGCGCCTCGGCTATCACGGCAATCCGGTCGCGCGCGCCCTGAAGACCGCAAAGTCCTCGACCGTGCTCATGGTGGTGCCGCAGATCGAAAACCCGATCTTCGCCTCCGCCATCATCGGGGCGGAGATCGAGGCGCGCAGCAGGGGGTTCGCGCTGCTTGTTTCCTATGACAAGGGGGATGGGCGCGAGATCATATCCGACATCTCCCGCTCCAGCATCATCGAGGGCGTCATCATCGCCAGCTTCGATGACGACAACCGGCTGCGCCAGGTTCTGAGCAGCACGGACCTGCCGCATGTCGTCCTCAACCGGCACCTGTCCGGCGATGCGAACTGCGTTGCCATCGATACCCGGCGCGCCGCGCGAATCGGCGTGGAGCACCTGATCGCGATGGGACATCGCCGGATCGGCCACCTTGCCGGCCGGCTCGGGCGTTTCAACGGCGACATGCGCCGGCGCGGCTGGGAAGAGGCGATGGCCGCGGCGGGGCTCGATCACGGCGACGATCTCATCGTGCAGGCGGGCTACAGTCCCGATGAGGTGCCGGCGGCGGTGGACAAGCTGCTCGCCGTCGGTGTGACGGCGATCCATGCCGCGACGCTGCTGACGGCGGCTGCGGCAATCGCCCGGCTGCACGAACGAAACGTCCGCGTGCCGGAGGAGGTGTCGGTCGTTACCATGCACGACGATCTGCTCGCGCGTGTGGTCTATCCGCAGGTGACGACCGTCGCGCTGCCATCCCAGGAGATGGGGCGTGTCGCCGCGCGCCGGCTGATCGACCTCATCCAGGGCGTTGCGCCGGATGGCGGAAAGCCCGCCGGCTGTCTTCTGCTTCCTCCCGACGAGCTCATCGTCCGGTCCTCTGTCGCCGCTCTTTGAAAAATCCGGCAGCGGGCTTGACATCCCCTGCGAAATAGACTGTTTATGGATTGAGCAAACGTTTGTCCAAGGTGAGATCGAGGGTTTCGCAGGACATAGAGGAGGAAAAGCCGTTGAAAGAACGTGATCTCGTCTCCGAGCTTTCGGAGCTGATCGGCGCGGAAAACGTCCTGGTGGACGAGGCCGCGCGTGCCGGTTACGCCCATGACCGTCTGCCCTATGCGAACTTCCGCGCGCGGGAAGGCGCGCTGGTCGGCACGCTGCCCGGTCTGGTGTTGCGCCCGGCCAGCACCGAGGACGTCTCGGCGATCGTCCGCAAGGCCGGCGAGGTCGACAAGCCGCTCATCCCCTATGGCAGCGGCTCCGGCGTCCTCGGCGGGATCATCCCGCTCGGCGAGGAGCTGATGCTCGACATGCAGCGCATGAACCGCATCCTCAACATCGACCGCGAGAACAATCTCGTGACGGTCGAGGCCGGCATGAACGGCGAGGCCTTCGAGGACGCGCTGAATGCCGAAGGCTACACCTCCGGCCACCTGCCGCAGTCCCTCACCATATCGACGGTCGGCGGCTGGGCCGCCTGCCGCGGCGGCGGCCAGGAATCGAGCCGCTTCGGCAAGATCGAGAACATCGTCGTCGGCCTGAAGGCCGTCATGCCGGACGGGCGCGTGCTGGAAGTCCGCCCGCTGCCCAAGCGCGCCTCCGGCCCCTCCGTGCTCGATGTCATCGTGGGAAGCGAGGGCACGCTCGCCGTCATCACGGAGCTGACCATGCGCATCTGGACGCTGCCCGCGGCCGAGGAGGCGATCGTGCTGGCCCTGCCGGACCGGGCCGCCGCGCTGGGGCTCGCCAAGCGCATCATGCAGGCCGGCCTGCATCCGCGGATCGTCCGTCTCTACGACGAAAAGGAAACCGCGCTGCGCACCGAGGGCATCGAAGCCTACCGGACGCGCCCGGTCATGGCCAACATCGTCGTCTGCGGCGAGCCGGCCATCGTGGCCGCCGAGGCGGCGCTGGTGCGTGGCTTCGCGCAGGAGGTCGGTGCGGTCGAGACCGAAACGCGTCCCTTCGACGAGTGGCGCGCGAAGCGCTACCACTCGATCACCAAGCAATGGCTCGACCGCGGCTACTACAACGACACGATCGAGGTGACGGTGAACTGGAGCAATGCGGCCGCGCTCTACGACACGATCGCCGCGCGCATCGCGGCGGAAGTGTCGCCGGACGCGCATTTCAGCGCCCACTGGTCGCATGTCTATCCGGAAGGCGTCTGCCAGTACATGACCCTGCGCCTGCCGCCCATGGACCAGGCCGTGGCCCTGACGCTGCACCAGAAGATGTGGGAGATCGCGACCGGCGAGACCCTGGCCCACGGCGGTTCCATCGCGCATCATCATGGCAGCGGCCTCTTCCGCGGGCCGTGGATGGATGGCGAGCATGGCGTCGGGATGGATCTCCTGCGCCGCATCAAGGCGTCCGTCGATCCGCAGAACCTGTTCAATCCCGGCAAGCTCGGCTTCCCGCCCCGTGCCGGCGCCGTCGATCCCTACCGCGACAGGGGTGCCAATGTCTGACATCCTCTTGCTCGGGATCGATCTCGGCGCAGGATCGCTCAAGTCGACGGTCATTTCCGCCGGCGGGAAGGTCCTTGCCACCGCCTCCGTTCCCGTCGAAACGCTGGCGCCGAAGCCCGGCTTCAGCGAGCAGGACCCGGAAGGCTGGTGGTCCGCCCTGGTGCAGTCGCTCCGCAAAATCTGGCAGGCCGGCATCGATCCCGGCCGCGTCGCCGCCGTTTCCGTGACGGCGGGCGCCCATACGCATGTCCTGGAGGACGAGGCGGGCCGGACCCTGCGCCCGGCCATCATGTGGAACGACCAGCGTTCCGGCCCGCAGGTCGCGCGGGAAAGGGCTGCCCGCGGCCCGCGCATCCTCGAACTTTCCGGCAACCGGGTCAGCCCGACGTGGACCCTGCCGCAGCTCGTCTGGCTGCGCGAGGAGGAGCCGGAGGTGCATGCCCGCATCCGCCGCCTGCGGCCCGCCAAGGACTGGTTGCGCCGCCGTCTCGACGGCAGCGATGCGACGGACCTCACGGATGCCTGGGGCCTGATGCTGGCCGACGCGCAGCGCGACGGCTGGTCGGCGGAGCTGTGCGCGATCGCCGGGCTGGAGCCCGGCGTGCTGCCGCAGATCGTCGGATCGACGGCGACGACCGGAACCGTGACGGCGGCGGCCGCCGCCGAGACGGGGCTGCGGGCGGGAACGCCCGTCGTCTGCGGCACGTCCGATACCAATGCGGAAACCTATGCGGCCGGCATGACGCGGCCGGGCATCGGCGCGCTGAAGCTGGCGACGGCGGGCACGGTCTCCACGCTCACCGCCGCGCCGGTCTTCTCCGACGACGTCATCCATTACCCGCACCTCGTTCCCGGCCATCACTACGCCATCCTCGGCACCAATTCCTGCGCCTCCGCCCACCGGTGGCTGCGCGACGCGCTGTTTGCGGAAATCGGCTTCGACGGCATGGACCGGAAGGCGCAGGAGGCTCCGGCGGGGTCGGAGGGCCTGCTCTTCCACCCCTATCTCAACGGCGAGCGGAGCCCCTATTGGGATCCGGACCTGCGGGCCTCCTTCGTGGGGCTCGGCTTCCAGCACGGGGCGCCGCACATCTGCCGCGCGCTCTACGAAGGCATCGCCTACACGCTGCGCGATTGCCTGACGGTGCTGAAATCCCGGGGCATGGGCTTCGACACCGCGCGCCTCGTCGGCGGCGGCACGCGCAGCGCCCTGTGGCGCCAGATCATCGCCGACGTCACGGGCCTCACGATCGAGGTGCCGGCGGAGGGCGATGCGTCCTACGGTGCGGCCCTCATCGCCGGCATCGGCATCGGCGTTTTCGCCGACACGGCGGATGCGGCCCGCGCCATCAAGGTGGCCGAGACCCTGGTCCCGGCCGCGGGCGTCGCCGGGGTCTACGATGCGGGCTTTGCCCGCTTCCGGGCGGCCAAGGAGGCGCTGACCCCGGTCAACCACGAGACGGTCCGGGCAATCAGGGAGGCGAAGTGATGGCGGAAGTCAGTCTGCGCAAGCTGCGCAAGACCTATGGCCCGGTGGTTGCGGTGGAAGGCGTCGATCTGGAAATCGCCAAGGGCGAGCTGATCGTGCTGCTCGGTCCCTCGGGCTGCGGCAAGTCGACCACGCTGCGCATGGTCGCGGGCCTGGAGACGATCAGCGACGGCAAGCTGCATATCGGCGGGCGCGACGTCACGGCGCTGGAGCCGAAGGACCGCGACATCGCGATGGTGTTCCAGAACTACGCGCTCTACCCGCACAAGACGATCCGGGGGAACATGTCCTTCGGCCTTAAGATGCGGGGCACCGACGCGGCCGAGATCACCAAGCGGGTCGACGCGGCGGCCGAGATGCTGGACATCACGCATCTGCTGGAGCGCAAGCCCGGCCAGCTCTCGGGCGGCCAGATGCAGCGCGTGGCGCTCGGCCGCGCGCTGGTGCGCGATCCGGCCGTCTTCCTGCTGGACGAGCCGCTGTCCAATCTCGACGCCAAGCTGCGCTCGCGCATGCGCGAGGAGATCGCCCTGCTGCAAAGACGCATCGGCAAGGCGATGCTCTATGTCACGCATGACCAGACCGAGGCGATGACGCTCGCCGACCGCATCGTCATCATGCGGGACGGGCGGGTGCAGCAGATCGGCTCGCCCCTGGAGGTCTACGACCGCCCGGCCAACGCCTTCGTCGCCGGTTTCATCGGCTCGCCCGAGATGAACCTCATCGATGCGGACCTCGCCGACGGGCGGCTGGTGCTCGGCGAGGGCGTTTCGCTTCCTGCCCCGTCGGGCTTGGCGCGCCGGGAGGGGCGCGTGACGGTCGGCATGCGGCCGGAGGCGATCGTGCCGGCGGGGGAGGGCCTGCCCTTCGCCGTCCGCGGCATCGAGCAGCTCGGCTCGCAGACCCTGTTCATCGGCGAGCTTGCGGGTCGCCGCCTGCGCGTCATGACCGGCCGGCGCGACGACGTGGCGCCCGGCAGCGACATGAGGATCGCCGTACCGGAGGCGGCGATCCATCTCTTCGACCGCGAAAGCGGCGAAAGGCTTTCCACCGGCCGATAACGGCCAACGCATTGGGAGCGTCCGCACAAAGGGCGGATCATGGGAGGAGAAGACATGGCATACGAGAAAACGAAGGGTGGCGTCTGGACGAGGCGGCAGGCTCTCAAGGGCGCGGGCGCGCTCGGCATGGGCCTTGCGCTGTCGGGGCTGGCCGCGCCCGCCCTGCGCGCGCAGGAAAAACGCCCCATCCGCTTCCTGAACTGCGAGACGGGCAAGGACACGCTCGCCTTCTTCGCCAAGATGGCCAAGGAGTATCAAGAGAAGGCCGGCGTCGAGGTCATCGTCGATTCCGTGCCGCTCGACGAGGCCTTCACCAAGATCACCAACGGCATCCGTTCCGGCACGCCCTATGACGTCGCCAATGTCGGCTTCATCGGCCAGGTCCTTCTCCTCGCCGAAGAAGGGCAGATCGTGCCGCTGAACGAGCTCACCGACGAGTTCAAATGGGGCAACAACATCCTCTTCCCCATCGACGGCAAGGTCTACTGGTATCCCTTCGACTACAACCTCGCGCTGATCTACTACCGCAAGGACCTCTACGAGACGAAGGGCCTCTCGGTGCCGAAGACCTGGGACGCCTTCGCCGGCAATTGCGAGGCGCTGGTGGAGGGCCGCCAGAAGGGATGCCTGTTCCCCATCGGCTCCAACGGCGCGGCCAACTGGATGTCCTTCGCCTTCCTCTGGGCCGAGGGCGTCAAGCTCTTCGACGACGAATGGAACGTCATCATCGACAATGACGAGATGAAGCCGAAGGCCGCCGCCTATCTCGACTTCATGGCAAGGCTCTACGCCACCATGCCGCCCGGCGCGCTCCAGGCCGGCTATTCGGATGTATTGTCGAACCTCGTCGCCGGCACGGTCGCGCACGGCGCCTATGCGGGCCGGGTCTACGAGGCCGCGGCGCGCGACAATCCCGACATGGGCGGGCGCCTCGGCATCATGCCCTACATGGACAGCGCCGGAAAGCAGACGGCGGTCAGCCACGGCTACGACGGCTGGGTCGTGCTGAAGACCGACAACACGGGCAATGCCATGGAGTTCATGCGCTGGCTGACGACCGACCGCATGGTCGACTTCCTGCACACGGCGCCCGTGCACTTCCAGCCGGCCCGGCTCGACATCTACGACGACCAGCGCTGGCGCGACAATGCGCTGATCAAGCAGTTCGGCGCGGAGATCGACCAGATGCGCAGCCTCGTCACCGACGGATCGGTCGTCCTGACCTCGATCGACACGCAGGGCCCGCGGCCGGACGTCCGGCCGGGCAAGGTGTTCGAATCCTTCGTCATGCCGGAAATGCTGCAGAACAAGATCCTGCGCGAGATGGACTCGGCCGAGGCGGTGTCGCAGGCTGCGGCCAAGATGCGCGACGTCATCAAGTGACGAGACGCCGGGGGAGGGCGCGCTCCTCCCCCGGCTTGTTCCCACAGGAGTTTTCGAATGACCCGCTGGCTGCTGCCCGGCTTTCTCGGCGTCGGGATCCTTGCGACCCTCTTGCTGATCGTCGGCCCCGCGTTGTACGCGGTATCCCTCAGCTTCTACGACATGCCGTCGCTGACGGCCGATCCGGTCTGGGTCGGTCTGGCGAAATACGCCGAGGTCCTGGCGAGCGCCGCGTTCTGGAACGCGCTGTGGAACGGCATCGTCTATGCCGGGCTCGCGATCGTGCTGCAGGTGGTGCTCGGCATCGGCTTCGCGCTGCTTTTGAACCAGAACTTCATCGGCCGGTCGCTGCTGCGCGGGCTCGCCTTCCTGCCCTATCTCCTGCCGACGGTCGTCGCCGTGCTGGTGTTCAAGTGGATGGTGGACGGTTCGCTCGGCATCGTGACGATCCTGATGGACGACTGGGGCCTGCCGCCGATCTACTGGTTCGAAACGGAAACGGCCTCGATGGTCTCCGTCATCCTGATCTCGGTCTGGCTGTGGACGCCCTTCGTCACCACGACGTTCCTCGCCGGCCTGCAGACGGTGCCGAGCCAGCTCTACGAAGCGGCGCGCGTTGATGGCGCCGGGCCGATCCGGCAGTTCTTCCACGTCACGCTGCCGTCGCTGCGGCCGATCCTGACGGTCATCATCCTGCTGCGCGGCGTGTGGATGTTCAACAAGTTCGACGTCGTCTGGCTGGCGACGGGCGGCGGCCCGCTGGGGGCGACGGAGCATCTGCCGGTCCTGTCCTACCGGGAGGCCTTCGCGCTCTACGACATCGGAAGCGGTGCGGCCATCGCGACGCTCTCCTTCTTCGTCCTCATGGTCGCCGTGGCGATCTACTTCCGCGTATTCCCGATGGAGCAAGGCAAATGAGCGGGCAAATCCGACCCCGGCGGATCGCCGGCCGCATGGGGCTCTACTTCGCGGCAATCGTGCTCGCCGTCTACAGCGCCTTCCCGATCTACTGGATGATCGTCTCCTCCCTGCGCCCCACACAGGAAATGCTGATGACCCCCTCGCTGGTGCCGCAGCGCTGGACGCTGGAATACTATACCAGCCTGCTGGCGCAGACCGACTACCCGCGGCAGTTCCTCAACAGCCTGATCGTCGCGGTGACCACGGTGGCGCTGACGATGGTCCTGTCGGTGATGATCGCCTATGGCGTCACGCGCCAGCGCATCCGCGGCAAGCAGATGATCATCGCCGGCATGCTCTATGCCTACATGTTCCCGCCGCTGCTGCTCGCCATCCCGCTCTATGCGATGTTCTCGGTCGTCGGGCTCAACGACACGCTGCTCTCGCTCGTCATCTCGCACCTGACGATCACCATGCCGCTCGGCGTCTGGTTCCTCTGGGGCTTCTTCAAGACCATGCCCTTCGAGCTGGAGGAGGCGGCGATGGTCGACGGCTGCACCCGGCTCGGCGCGTTCCTGCGGGTGGTGCTGCCGCTCTCGGTTCCTGGCCTTGTGACGGTCGCGATCTTCGCCTTCCTGCTGTCGTGGACGGACTATACCTTCGCGCTCGTCATGATCGGCTCGGACGCCAACAAGACCGTGCCGCTCGGCCTTGCCTCGATGATCGGCGCCTTCGACCTGCGCTGGGGCGACGTGATGGCGGGTTCGACGCTGATCGCCCTGCCGCTCTTCGCCGCCTTCCTGGCGCTGTCGCGCTACTTCGTCCAGGGCCTGACGGCCGGCGCCGTGAAAGGGTGATGCCATGACCATGCGTATCCTGGGGGCGCCGCTGCGCTATGTGCAGGGGCCGGGCGCCATCGACCGGCTGGCGGAAGAGGTTGCGATCGTCGGGGGCGGGCCGGTGGCCGTGGTCATCGATCCGGTTGCCCGCAACCTTCTCGGCGAACGCATCCTCCGCCAGCTGCCCGCTGCCCGCCTCATGGC
Source organism: Shinella sp. WSC3-e (assembly GCF_945994535.1). Taxonomy (NCBI): domain Bacteria; kingdom Pseudomonadati; phylum Pseudomonadota; class Alphaproteobacteria; order Hyphomicrobiales; family Rhizobiaceae; genus Shinella; species Shinella sp. WSC3-e. Next base: position 1,945,511 of record NZ_OZ000530.1, on the reverse strand, counting down.
GTTCGGCGGCGAATGCACCGCGGCGGAAATCGCCGCGCGCGCCGCGGAGACGGGCGATGCCCGGCTTCTCATCGGCGTCGGCGGCGGCAAGGCGATCGACACCGCGAAGGGGGCCGCGATCGAGCGCGGCCTGCCGGTCGCCATCGTGCCGACGATCGCCTCCAACGACAGCCCCACCAGCCATATCGCCGTCGTCTACACGCCGGACCACGCCGTCGAGGGCGTGCGCCGCATGAAGACCAATCCCGTGCTGGTGCTGGTCGACACTGCCGTCATCGCCGGGGCGCCGCGCCGGTTCCTGACCGCCGGCATCGGCGATGCGATGTCGAAGCCCTACGAGCTTGCGGGCGCGCTGGCCGGCGGCGGGCTCAACTTCTTCTCGGGCCGGCCGACGGAACTGACGCAAGCGATCGTCTCCCGCGCGCAGGAGATCCTTCTCGCCGACAGCGAGGCCGCCATGGCGGCAACGGCGCCCGACGAGGCTTTCGAGCGCGTCGTCGAGGCGGCAGTGCTCCTGAGTGGCCTCGCCTTTGAAAGCGGCGGCCTTTCCATTGCCCACGCCATGGTGCGCGGACTGTCGGTCATGCCGGCGCTGGGCGGTCTGCTGCATGGCGAAATGGTCGCGCTCGGCACGCTGACGCAGCTCGCCGCCGGGCAGGGCAGCGCGGAGGAGATCCGCGCGCTTGCCGGTTTCTTTCGCCGCATCGGCCTGCCCACCGGCTTCAAGGCATTCGGCATCACGGCAGAGGCCGATTTCCGGCGCATGGCCGAGATCGCGCTCGCCGCGCCCTATGCGCCGAACTACTACCGCAAGCTCGATGCCGGCGATCTCGTGCGCGCGATGCGGGCCCTCGACGAAAGGAACTGACGATGGGAGAGGCAAGGAACGTGGTGGTCACCGGCGGGGGGACAGGTATTGGACTGGCGACGACCCAGGTGCTCGTCGAGCGCGGCTGGCAGGTGACGGCTGCGGGCCTGGAACGGGAGGACGGCTTTCCCGATGCCGCCCGCTTCGTCGAATGCGACGTCACCGATGCGGCCTCGCTTGCCCGCGTCTTCGAGGGGTTGGAAACACTCGGCGGGCTCGTGACCTGCGCGGGAACCATCCAGTACGGCAGGGAATGGGAGGAAGCGGTTTTCGAGAAGGTCATGGCGGTGAACGTCACCGGCGTCCTTTCCTCCTGCACGGCGGCCCGCGACGCGCTCCAGCGCGGCGGCGGCGCGGTCGTCAACATCGCCTCGATGTGGAGCTGGTTCGGCAACCCGGTCGCACCCGCCTACGGCACCAGCAAGGGGGCCGTCGTGGCGCTGACGCGTTCGCTGGCCGTCGCCTGGGGTGCAAGTGGCATCCGCGTCAACGCGGTGGCGCCCGGCTGGGTGGAGACGCGTATTTCGGAAGGAGCGCGGGCCGATGCGGCGCGGCGCGCCCGGATCGACGCACGCATCCCCATCGGCCGCTGGGCCGCCACGGTGGAGATCGCCCGGGTCGTGGCGTTCCTCCTGTCGGAAGACGCCTCCTATATCCACGGCGCCATTGTGCCCGTCGACGGCGGCTATCTGGCGGCCTGATCCCATGCAGCCGTTCCAGTTCGACACCGTTGCGAGCCTTGCCGTCGAATGGGGCGGCGCGGCCCATATCGGCGAGAGGCTGGGTGCCTGGTTTACCGCGCGCAACCTCCTGCTCGTCACGGATGGCGGCCTCAGGGCCTCGGGCGTTCTGGACCCCGCGCTTGCCTCGCTTCAGGCGAGCGGCTTTACCGTCACCGTGTTCGACGCCGTCGTCGCCGACCCGCCCGAAAGCGTGCTTCTCGATTGCGTCGCGCGCGCCAGGGCCGCGCAGGTCGACATCGTGCTCGGCTTCGGCGGCGGCTCGTCCATGGACGTGGCCAAGCTCGCCGCCGTTCTCATCCGGTCCGGGCAAGGCCTTGCCAGCCTCTACGGCATCGGCAAGGTCGAGGGCGGGCGCCTGCCGCTCGTGCAGGTCCCGACCACGGCCGGCACGGGATCGGAGGTGACCAACATCACGATCCTGACAACGGGCGAGACGACGAAGATGGGCGTGGTCGCCGACCAGCTCTATGCCGACCGCGTGCTGCTCGACGGGGCGCTCACCTGCGGCCTGCCGCCGCTCCACACCGCCGCGACCGGCATCGACGCCATGGTGCATGCGATCGAAGCCTATACGTCGCGGCACAGGAAGAACCCCATATCCGATCTTCTCGCCTGCGAGGCGTTGCGGCTTCTCTCCACCCACCTGGTTGCCGCATGCCGCAACGGTAACGACCGCACGGCGCGCGAAGCGATGCTGCTCGGCGCGACGCTGGCCGGGCAGGCCTTCGCGAATGCGCCGGTGGCCGCGGTGCACGCCCTGGCCTATCCGCTCGGCGGCCGCTGCCACATCCCGCACGGCCTCGCCAATGCGCTCATGCTGGGGCCGGTGCTCGACTTCAACCTGAAGGCCGCGGCGCCACTCTACGCCCGGCTGGCCGCGCCGGCCGGGGCGGATCTTGCGGGCGCCGGGAGCGAGGAAGGCCTTGCCCGCCGTTTCCTTGCCCGGATGCTGGAACTGATGGATGCCTCCGGCGCGCCGCGCCGGCTGCGCGATGCCGGTGTGGCGGAAGACATGCTCCCGACGCTCGCGGCGGACGCCATGTTGCAGACCCGGCTCCTCGCAAACAATCCCGTGCCGCTGGAAGAGGCGGACGCGCTGGCCCTCTACCGCGCAGCCTACTAGCAAGCCCGGCGACTTTTCGCGCGGCTCATTGCTGCATCGCAAACTGTGCGACAATTCGGCAGGCGGAGAGCCTTTTCATCGCGCTGCCTGGTTGGTAAGCCTTGGCGCGAGAGGTTTCGATGAACACGCATCTGCAACAGTGCCGGATTGGAATGGTGGCCTTCGCCGTCGCCGTCCTGATGGCGTTGCAGGCGCTCCTCGGCCCCCTTGCCGTTGCAGCCGCCGCCGGCGCTTCGCCGGTCGATGCCTTCGGCAATCCGCTCTGCATCACCCATGCCGAGGAGCAGGAGCCGGCCTCCGCGCCGGGCAAGGAGCGTTCCCTCGCTCCCGATTGCTGCACGCTTGCCTGCGGCATGGCCGCGGCCTTCGTTCCGACCCACCGCTCTGTTCCCATCCTGTTCAATCCGCTTGCCCAGCCATCGCAGCGGATTCTCGATGGGTATGGCGACATCGTCCCCTCGGCGCACGACGCTCTCCCCGGACATCCGCGCGGCCCTCCCGCCATCGCCTGACCGCCGGGCCGGCACCCGCTGGCGACCGTGACGATGCGCCTGCCCGAGCCATATCGGCCAACGGGGCAGGGGGCGCCGCGAGGCTCCCGTTCTCCACGCACGCATGATGCGCACTGCCGTGCCTCCCGGCCTCCGTCCGTCCTGTCGTCGGCGCCCCGCCGGGCGCTTCGCGATCGCACCTTCCAATTTTTCTTCCATCAAACCTTGCCGGCAGGGATGACCGGCTTCATGGAGACTGACTATGCTGAAAAGAATGCTTGCAACCGTTGCCGTCCTTGCCATCGGTTCCGGAGCCGCCCTTGCCCATGTCTCGCTGCAATCGAAGGAGGCGCCGGTCGGTTCGACCTATCGCGCGATCCTCCAGGTGCCGCATGGCTGCGAAGGCAGGCCGACGAATGTGCTCCGCGTGCAGATCCCGGAGGGCGTGATCGCGGTCAAGCCGCAGCCGAAGGCCGGCTGGACGCTTGAAAAGATCAAGGGCGCCTATGCGAAATCCTACGACTACCACGGCACGCCGACCAGCGAAGGCGTGAAGGAAATCATATGGAGCGGCGGCAGCCTCGGCGATGACGAATATGACGAGTTCGTGCTGCGGGTCTATCTGACGAAGGACCTGAAGGCGGGCGAAACGCTGTATTTCCCCGTGGTGCAGGAGTGCCCGGACGGCATGGCCGAGCGCTGGATCGAGATTCCCGCCGAAGGCCAGTCGGCCGATGATCTCGAGCTTCCCGCGCCCGGCGTGAAGCTGGTCGAGGCCGCAAGCGGCCATTAAAGGCTGGTCCAGAAAGGGCATGACGCGGTCTTGCATGCAAGATTGCGGCGAAACAGGAGGCCGGGGTGTCTTTGCGATTTGAAGAACGGCGCAAACGCTCTGGCCCCGTGAAGGCCGGCGCCATCGGGGTGCCGGCCGCATCTGTCGTTCGGAGAGCGTTCGTGCGGGACCATCCTGGCCGAGCCTGTATCCAGGTATTCCTGGCCGGCATCCTCTGGTGCTGCCTCGCCGCGGCGGCGATGGCGCATGCCTCCCTGACGGGGTCGGTGCCGGCGGATGGCGCGGTCGTCGACACGCCGCCGCAAAGCCTCTCGCTGTCCTTCAGCGAGCCGGTTTCGCCGCTCGTGCTGCGGCTCGTCCTGCCGGATGGGCAGGCAAGGACGCTCGGGACTTTCGCGCTCCGCGACCGCGTGCTTGAGATCGTCCCGCCGGACGGCCTCGGCGCTGGCACCCATGTCCTTGTCTGGCGTGTCGTGTCCGAGGACGGGCATCCGGTTGCCGGATCCACGGTCTTTTCGATCGGCGCGCCGAGCAGCGCGCCGCCCGTCGCCGAAACGGCGGCCGACTGGCCGGTCAGGATCGCGCTGTGGCTTGCGCGGGTCGCGCTCTATGTCGGCCTCTTCTTCGGCATCGGCGGCCTCTTCGCTGTCCGCTGGCTGATCCCGGGCGGCGCGGATGGCCTGCGCGTCATAAGGGGGGCAACGCTGCTCGGCCTGGCGGCGGCCGTCCTCTCGCTGGGGTTTCAGGGACTGGATGCGCTCGGCGTCCCGCTGTCCGGCCTGATGGATCGAGCGGTATGGCAAGCCGGTCTCGCCACGCGTTTCGGCCTCACCGTCATCGTGCTTCTGGCGGCCTTCTGCCTGGCGGTGGTTGCCTGCTTGCGCGCGGCATTCGCCGGTCGTGCGGCGTCCCTTGCGTCTCTCCTCGCCGCAGGCGGGGCCCTGGCGTTGAGCGGCCATGCAAGTTCGGCCGCGCCGCAATGGCTGACGCAACCCGCCGTCTTCGTGCATGCGATCACGATCGCCGTCTGGATCGGCGCCCTCCTGCCGCTGGCCTATGCCGTGCGGCGGGGCGGCGATGCCGGCCGGCAGGCGCTTGACCGGTTTTCGCGCCTGATCCCGGCCTGCGTTGCCGCGCTGGCCCTTGCCGGCCTGCTGCTTGCCGTCGTTCAGGTCCAGGCATTCGGCGCGCTCTTTTCGACGGCCTACGGCGCCGTGCTTCTGGTGAAGATGGCGCTGCTTGCGGTCCTGTTTTCGCTCGTGGCTCTCAACCGCTGGGTTTTCACCCGGCCCGCCGCGCGCGGGGATCGCGGCGCGACGCGGCGGCTTGTCCGGTCGATCATCGTGGAGACCATGATCGTCCTTGCGGTTCTTGCCGTCGCCGCGGCCTGGCGGTTCACGCCGCCGCCGCGCGCACTGGCGCTCGCGGCGGCGCGGCCGGCCTCCATCCATATCCATTCGGACAAGGCGATGGCCGAGATCGCCCTCACGCCGGGTCGCGCCGGCCCGGTCCGGCTGTCCGCCGTCATCCTGTCGCCCGACTTCACGCCCCTCAGCCCGAAGGAGGTCACGTTCGTCCTCTCGAACCCGGAAGCGGGCATCGAGCCGATGCGCAGGCGGGCCGCGTTGCAGGGCGACGGAACCTGGCAGGCCGCGGACGTCATCCTTCCCCTGGCCGGGCGGTGGCGCGTGAGGATCGACATTCTCGTCAGCGATTTCGAGCTCGTGCGATTGCAGGAAACGGTTGAAATCGCGCCATAGATCGCGCTGGCGCTGCTTGAGCGCGCCTTGCGTAGCGCCGTCCTGCAATAACATGTGTGGAATACTCAAGTTTTGACTCTTGTTTGCGCCAGCGCAAAGAGCGGCGTTTCCCGGATGTGCAATTCCCATGGCAGGGCAATTGGCGAGCGGGGATATCATGGCGCGCATCGGTGGACTTGGTTTCGTGACGGCGGTTCTTCTGGCCGGGACGGCGACGGGGGCTTTGGCACAGTCGGCGACACCCGGCTCGACCACGGTTCTGGACGCCGTCGTGGTCGATGGCACAAGGTGGAGCGACACGGTCCAGAGGGCGCGCGAGCGCCTGGCGGCCATTCCCGGCGGGGTGGCGGCCATCGGCGGGGAGGAGCCGGCGGCACGGGCCGTGCCGACACTTTCCGAAGCGCTCGCCCTCGTTCCGGGCGTCGTCGTGCAGCGCTTCTTCGGCGGCAACGATCAGCCGCGGGTGCAGATCCGCGGCTCAGGCCTGCAGCAGAACCCGGTCGAGCGCGGCATCCTCGTCCTGCGGGACGGCCTGCCGATCAACCGCGCGGACGGCTCCTACATCGTCGGCCTCGCAAATCCCGGCCAGGCGAGCCTGATCGAGGTCTATCGCGGTTATACCGCCAACCGGCTCGGCGCGAGCGTGCTCGGCGGGGCGATCAACTTCGCCTCGCCGGTGGAGGCCGGAACGAGCGTTTCGGCGGGAGGCGGAAGTTTCGGCGCGGCAGAGGTTTCCGCCCGCACGGGCTTCGACAGCGACCGCTTCGCCGGCAGCTTCTCCATCGACAGCAGCCGCCGCGACGGCTTCCGCCGGCACAACGGCTCCCGCCGGACGAGCGTCGGCGGCACGATCGAGGCGGAGATTTCCGACAGCGTCACGACGCGCGCCTTCATCGGCTATACCGACCTCGGCTTCGACGTTTCCGGTCCCCTGACGCTGAGCGCGCTGAACGCCGACCCGACGCAGATCTCGCTCGGCCCGCCGACCAGCCTCGGCCCAAATGTCGAGCGCGACAGGCCGCGCCGCGAGGCCACCCAGTTCCTCATCGGCTCGCGCACCTCCATCGTGCTGGACGACCACCTGTTCGATATCGGGCTCGGCTACACCCATACCGAGGACATGTTCCGCTTCCCCGTGTCGAGCGGCGTGCGCCGCACGGAGGGCGGCGACGTGACCGGCCTCCTGCGCTATGCCTACCAGCCGGATGCGGATGCTGTCCTACCGCTCTTCGAAACGACGGCGCAGTATTCCATCGGCTCGGCCGAGCGGACCTACAACATCAATCGCGCCGGCGCCGACGGGCCGGCCTTCTCCCGGAACGATCTCGACGCCAAGACCCTGTCGCTCACGGCCGGCCTCAATGTGCCGGTCGGCGATGCGGTGACGCTGTCGCCCTCGCTGTCCTACACCTATGCGACGCGCGGAAACGACGATCTCTGGGGCACGGCGACCCGCCCGTGGCTGGGCTTCACGCCCGGCGGGCCGGTCCTGTCGAGAATTCCGGCGGTCGATACGAGCTATGACCGCAGCTATAGCGGCTGGTCGCCGGCGCTGGCCGCAAGCTGGCGGCCCGACGAAAGCAACCTGCTGTTCGCCGCGATCAGCCGCAGTTTCGAGCCGCCGACCCATGACGACCTGCTCGGCACCATGGGCGGCACGCCCAACAGCTCGGCGACCGGCTTCTCCACGCCGAACCTCGACGCCCAGACCGCGACCACCGTCGAGATCGGCTGGCGGGGCAGCTACGAGACGTGGAACGTCGATGCTGTCGCCTACTATTCCTGGGTGGACGACGAGCTTCTCAGCCTGCGCGACAGCAGCGGTTCGCTGCTGGCCGCCGTCAATGCCGACCGGACGATCCATGCGGGACTGGAGCTCGGCGTCTCCGGCGAGATCGTGCAGGCGCTCACGGGCCGGCTTGCCTATACGTTCCAGGACTTCCGCTTCGACGACGATCCGGTGCGCGGCGACAATCGCCTCGCCGGCGCGCCCCGCCATGTCGTCCACCTCGCGCTGCAATATGCGGTGACGGAGGACTGGGATATCGGCGCGGCCCTGCAATGGGTCCCGGCAAAGACGCCCGTCGACAACATGAACACGCTCTACGCCGATCCCTATGCGGTCGTCGACCTCAAGACCGAATACCGCATCAGCGAGGCCTTCAGCCTTTACGGCGCCGTCACCAACCTCTTCGACAAGACCTATGCCTCCTCCACCCTGGTCCTCGACCAGGCGGGCCCCGGGCAGGCGGTCTACCTGCCGGGCGATGGCCGCGGCTTCTACGCCGGTATCAAGGCGCGTTTCTGACGAAAGGACGATGGACATGACCCTTCCCACCCGCCGTGACGTTCTTGCCGGCCTCTCCGCGCTCGCGGTCACGACGCTGGCGGCGCCCGCGATCCTCAGGGCCGCTGCGCCGCTGACGCTCTACGGTCCGCCGGCCGCGCCCTCCGCCGTCCTTGCCCATGCGGTCAAGGGCGGCTTCCTGAAGGACGTCGCGCCCTTGGCGGTCTTCCGCGCCTGGAAGACGCCGGACGAGATGCGCGCCGCCGTCGCCTCCGGCTCCATGGGCGCCGTGGTGATGCCGAGCTATGCCGCCGCCAACCTGCACAACCGGGGCCTCGGCATCGGGCTCCTCGATGTGCTGACCACCGGCCTCCTCTACGTGGTCTCGAAGGACGAGAGCCTGAAGACGGTCGCCGGGCTCAAGGGCAGGACGCTCGCCCTGCCGTTCAAGAACGACATGCCGGATTTCGTGATGGCGCGGCTTCTGGCGCAGGCGGGGCTGGGAGAGGGCGACGTGACGCTCGAATATACCGCCTCGTCGCCCGAGGCGGTGCAACTGCTCCTGACCGGCCGCGTCGATGCCGCTCTCCTCAGCGAACCAGCGGCGACCGGCGTCATCATCAAGGCGAAATCGCTCTTCATGACCGTCTACCGCGCCATCGACGTCCAGGCGGAATGGCAGGCCGTCGCGGGCACGTCGGAGATCCCGCAGGCCGGGCTCGCGCTGACGACCGAGGTGCAGCAGGCGCTCGGAAAGGAAGGCGCCCGCGCCCTGCAGGCGGCGATCGAGGCCGCGCTCGCCGATGCGCTGGCCGATCCCGAGGCCGCGGCGAATGCCGTCGCGGACGCGCTCGGCTTCCCGCCGGAGATCATCGCTGCGTCCTTCCCGACCAGCCACCTGAGCGCGATCCCCGCGAGCGCGGCGAGGAAGACCCTCGAAAGCTTCTACGGCGTGCTGGCCAAGGCCAATCCGGCGATCATCGGCGGCAAGCTGCCGGGCGACGGGTTCTATCTGGTGTGATGCGATGAGCCATGTTCTCGCCGGCCTCGGCTGGACGGGGCGCTATCTGTGGGCCGGATGGGCGGGCCTTGCCGGCATCTTCTGTTTCCTCGCCGTCTGGCAGGCCGGGCATGAGATCTACGGCTCCTTCATCCTGCCGTCGCCGGCGGAAACGGCCGCAGCCATCGGCGCGCTCGCCACGCGGCCGGATTTCTGGACGATCCTGTCGCAGAGCGCCGGCCGGGCGCTTTCGGGCTTCGCGCTCGCCGCCGTGACCGGCACGGCGGCCGGCCTCGTCGCCGGCTATTCCTTCGCCGCCATGCGGCTGATGAAGCCGGTGGTCACGGTCATGCTGGGCGTGCCGCCGATCGGCTGGATCGTGCTGGCACTGATCTGGTTCGGCTCGTCCGGCGGCACGGCCGTCATGACGGTGGTCATCGCCTCCGCGCCACTCTCCTTCGCGGGCGCGCTCGAAGGCGTCGCCAAGCGCGACCGGCAGCTCGACATCATGGCCCAGTCCTTCGGCGCCTCATGGGCCTACCGGCTGCACACGATCACCCTGCCGCACGTGCTCTCCTATCTCTTCCCTGCCTGGACGACGACGGCCGGCAGCGCCTGGAAGGTCACGGTGATGGCGGAACTCCTCTCCAATTCCGGCGGCATCGGCGGCGAGCTGGCGACGGCACGCGCGCTTTTCGACATCCCGCTCGTCACGGCCTGGCTGGCGATCACCGTCATCCTCGCGCTCGCCACCGACTATGGCGTGCTGCATGTGGTGCGCGAGGCCGCGGAGCGCTGGCGCAGCGCCGGCCTTCCCTGGGGCGTGAAGCGATGAGGCAAAGCCCCGCGCTCACCTTCTCCCGCGTCGGGCACGCCTTTCTCGGGCGCAGCCTCTTCGAGGATTTCGACCTTTGCATCGGCAAGGGCGAGGCCGTGGCGCTGCTCGGCCCGTCCGGCAGCGGCAAGACGACCCTCCTGCAGATCGCCGCCGGCATCGTCGAGCCGGTCAAGGGGCGGGTCGTGCGCGGATACCGCCGCCAGGCGGTGGTGTTCCAGGAGCCGCGCCTGCTGCCGTGGATGACGCTGACGGACAATATCGCCTACGGCCTTGCCGCAAGGGGCGAGGGGAAGGCGGCGCGCCGCAGGACGGCGGAGCGCCTCGCGCTCTCCGTCGGCCTGGAAGAGGCGGACTTCACAAAATACCCCGCGGAGCTTTCCGGCGGCATGCGGCAGCGGGCGAACGTGGCGCGGGCGCTCGCCGTCGATCCCGACATGCTGTTCCTCGACGAACCGTTCAGCGCGACGGATGTCGGCCTGCGCCGCCATCTTCAGGACCTCCTGATCGCCGCCGCCCGCAGCCGTGGCTTCTCCGTGCTGCTGGTGACGCACGATCTTGCCGAAGCGGTCCGCGTGGCCGATCGCATCGCGGTTCTCTCGGGCCGGGACGGACGCATCGCCGCGAGCCGCGCGCTTGCCGGCCGGCCGGGCGAACGCTCCGAACGGGCGATCTTCGAGCAGGTGGAGGCATGGTCGCGCGACCCCGTCTTCGGTGAGCTCTTCTCGGCGACGGAGCGGGCGCGATGAGGGAGCGGCCGATCCTTGCCGAAGCGCTGCGGCTGTTCTTTCCCCTGGCCGCCGCCCATGGCGCGCTGCTGCCGTTCCTCTGGGTGGTCTTGGGCGGCTACGAGCTGCCCTTTTCCTCCGACATCCCGTCCTCGCAGTGGCATGCGCATGAAATGATCTTCGGCACCTACGGCATGGCGCTCGCCGGCTTCCTCGGCTCGGCCGTGCCGGAATGGACCGATACAGGCCCGCCACGGGGCAGGGCGTTGCTTTGCCTTGCCGCCCTCTGGCTGCCGGCGCGCCTGGTCGGCGCGGTGGGGGCGGATGCGCTGAGCCCCGTGGCCGCCGTCTTCGACCTTGCCTTCCTGGTCGCGCTTTCCGCCCTGATCGGCCGGGCGATGCTGGAGCGCCGCACGACGAAGCATCTCGCCTTCCTGTTCTGGCTGCTTTCCTTCGCCGCGGTGGCGGCGGGCGTGCACTATGGCTGGTTCGTCGGCGATGTCGCGCTCTCCGCCCGCCTGCTGGAAACGGCGCTCTGCATCTTCATCGTGCTGTTTTCGCTGTCCGCCTCGCGCATCAATGTCGTGGTGATCAACCTTGCGCTGGATCCGACCGGCGAGACGACGCCCTACAGGCCGCATCCCGGGCGGCGCCATGCGGCCGCGGCGATGACGGTGCTCTACATGGCCTCGGCCCTGATCTTTCCGGAAAGCGGCGTTTCGGCCTGGCTGGCGCTGGCGGCGGGCGCCGCGTTCCTCGACCGGCTGGCGGAATGGTTCATCGGCCGCCCCGCCTTCAGGACCGAGGTGGTCATGCTCGCCCTCGGCAATGCCTTTGCCGGCGCCGGTTTCCTGGCGCTCGGCGCAACGCGGCTCGGCCTCGACCTTCCCCCTGCCGCCGGCCTGCACATGCTGTCGGTCGGGGCACTCGGCTGCGCGGTGATGGCCGTGCTGGTCATCGCCGGCCTGCGGCATACCGGCCGCGATCTCCTGCACCTGCCATGGCAGGCCCACGGGGCGGCCTTGCTGATGGTCGCCGCCGCGTTCGTCCGCGTCCTTCCCGAATTCGCCTTCGCCGCCGGCCTTGCGCCCCTGCACCATGCCATCAGCGCGCTGCTGTGGGCGGCCAGCTTCGGCGTCTGGCTTCACGGTTTCTTGCCGATGCTGGCCGCGCCGGGCGTCGGCCAGGACGGCGCCTGCAACGGTGCGTGACGGGTTTTGGCCGGAATGGCGATCCGTTGCGCCCATGGCCGCGGAGCGCACCGACGGCCAGCTCAGCCCTGGTTCGATTCGATACGACTACTGGTGGCCATCAACCCAGCTCATGGCGCACGGGAAGCCGCCTGTCCGTCGTCAGACCTCGTGCAGCACATGGGCGGCCTTCACCGCCGCCGAGGCGCGGTTTTCCACGCCGAGCTTCACGTAGATCTGTTCGAGGTGCTTGGTCACCGTGCGGGCGCTGAGGCCGAGGATCTCGCCGATATCCCGGTTCGACTTGCCCTTGGCGATCCACAGCAGCACCTCGGATTCGCGGTGCGTCAGCGCAAAATGCTGGCGCAGCACCTCATCCTCGGAAAGCCGGTTTTCCGCGGTGAGGCGGAAGAGATATTCGTCCGCGCCGATCGCGCCGAGAAAGGCGAGCTGCAGGCTTGCCTGGCCCGCCTGGCGGATCGCGAAACTGTTTTCGCGCGCGGTGCCGCGGGTCTTCATCCAGGCGTTGATATGGGTCGAGACCGCGTCGAGGCCGTCGTCGCTGCCCGTCGCGGCGTTGACGAGGCGCGTCGCCTGCGGTGTCGACCAGCGGATCTTTCCCTCGCCGCTGACGGCCAGCAGATGCCGGCCCGCCGCATCGAGCGCCACCCGCGCGCTCTGGGCGGAGCGGGCGTTGGAGAGATGCACCCGGATGCGGGCGCGCAGTTCGTCGATGTTGATCGGCTTGGTGAGGTAATCGACGCCGCCGGCCTCCAGCGCCCGCACCACGTGCTCCGTCTCGGTGAGGCCGGTCATGAAGACGACGGGCACGGGGCTGACGGCCGGGTTGGCCTTCAGCTTCAGGCAGGTCTCGAACCCGTCCATGCCGGGCATGACGGCGTCGAGCAGGATGATGTCGGGCGTGATGCGGTCGACGATGTTGAGCGCCGCCGTGCCGGATGTGGCGATGAGCACGGAAAAGCCGGATTGCTCCAGCGCCTCCGTCAGGAAGCCGAGCGCTTCGGGGGAATCGTCGACGAGCAGGACGATGTCGCGCGGGGTGGCCGGTTCCGTCACGGGCGGCGTCCTTTCTCCGGGTCCATGGTTTTCAGGAAGGCGTCGTAGCCGGCAAGATCGAACACCTGCACGTAGGCGCGCACCGCCTCCGTGAAGGGCTGGTGTTTCGGCGTGCGGGCGATTTCGGCCAGTTTCGCCTCTATGCCCCGCACATAGCCGATCTCGCCGAGCCGGATCAACTCCTCCACGTCGTCCCGTTCCGGGATGACGATGTGGGTGCGCGCCGGTTCCTCCGCCCGTGCCTCGCCATGGTAGGTCCATTCGAGCCCCATGTGGAGCGCGAGCTTGTCGGTAAGCTGGCGCAGGTCGAAGGGCTTGGCCAGCGTGTCGTTGTGCCCGGTCTCGGCGGCGGCGGCCGAGCCGTCGCCGATATTGGCCGAGAGCATGACGACCGGGCCGGGCTGGCCGAGGGCGCGCAGCCGCTCCACCAGTTCCCAGCCGTTCATGCCCGGCATGGAGATGTCGATGAGGAAGAGGTCCGGCCTCAGCCCCTCGACGAGGGCAAGGCATTCCGCGCCGCCCTTCGCCGTCAGCACGGTGAAATCGAGCGGCCGCAGCACCTCCTCCATCAGGTTTCGGTGGTCGGCATTGTCGTCGACGACGAGGATGGTGCGCCGCCGCCCCGTATAGCCCTTGATGTGGCGCACCTTCGGCGCCGTCGGGCGGTCGACGGCCGAGAGCATCAGCCGCACGCGGAATTCCGTGCCCCTGCCGCGCTCGCTCGTCACGGCGATCTCGCCGCCGAGCGTCTGGGTGAGCAGGCGCGTGATGGTGAGGCCGAGGCCGAGGCCCGGCATGCGGCCGTGTTCGGCATCGCCGCGCTGGAAGGGCTCGAAGATGCGGGAAAGGTCCTTTTCGAGGATGCCGCGGCCGCTGTCGGCCACCGTGAAGGTGGCGACCTGGCTGCGATAGGAGACGTCGAGGCGGATCGTGCCGCTGTCGGTGAATTTCAGCGCATTGGAGATGAGGTTCACAAGGATCTGGCGCAGGCGCTTTTCATCGGTGCGCACATAGGCCGGCAGGTTTTTCGCGCGCTCATGGGTGAAGGCGACGCCCTTGGCCTGCGCCTGCGGGCGGAACATCTCGATGATCTGGTCGAGGAAATCATGGATGTTGATCTCGTTCGAATAGACCTGAAGCTTTCCCGCCTCGATCTTGGAAATGTCGAGCAGGCCGTCGATGAGGCCGGAAAGGTGGTCTGCGCTGCGCTTGATGACGCGGATCGCGCCCTGGCGCTGCGGCGGGATGCTCTCGTCGCGCTCCAGCACCTGCGCATAGCCGAGCACGGCATTGAGCGGCGTGCGCAATTCATGGCTGAGGCCGACGACGTAGCGGCTCTTGGCGCGGTTCGCCGCTTCCGCCGTCTCCTTCGCCTGCTGAAGCGCGGCGTCCGTTTTCTTGTGCGCGGCGATTTCCTTCAGGAGAAGCGTCGTCTGGCGCGAGGATTCTTCTTCCGCGACGACGCGGCTGTCATGCGCCAGCACATAGAACCAGCACACGACGCCGGCCACCACGGCGAAGACGAAGAAGACCACGGCGATCGTGCGCTCCACCACCGCCGCCGTCTCCGGCGAGCCGGTGCCGACCTGGTGGGCGATCATCGCGAGGATGACGCCCATGCCGGTGATCGACAGGGCCGTCGCGATGCCGTAGCGGCCGAGGCGGGTGGCGAGCGCCGTCGTCACCGGCTCGGGCAGGATGGTTTTGGCGACGCCCGCGACCTGCGCGTTGAAGCGCGCCTTCGGCTTGCAGAGGTCGTGGCAGCGGCTGTCGAGCGAACAGCACAGCGAGCAGATCGGCGCGGCATAGGCCGGGCACCAGGCCATGTCCTCCGGCTCGAACGGGTGTTCGCAGATCGAGCAGGTGATGGTGTCGCGTTGCGCCCAGCTCCGGCGCGGTTTTCGCGCGAGGTAGTATTTGCCGCGCGTCCCCCAGGCGATCAGCGGCGAGGCGAGGAAGGCGGCGACGGCGGCGATATAGGGGGCGAGCGAGGCGGAGATTTCGCCGAATGCACCGAAATGCGCGACGAGGGCGACGACGGCGGAAAAGCTCATCGCGCCGAGGCCGACCGGGTTGATGTCGTAGAGATGCGCCCGCTTGAACTCGATGCCGGGCGGCGAAAGCCCGAGCGGCTTGTTGACGAAGAGGTCGGCCGAGATGGTGCAGAGCCAGGCCATGGCGACGATGGAGAAGACGCCGAGCGTTTCTTCCAGCAGCCGGTAGATGCCGAGCTCCATCAAAAGCAGCGCGATCGCCACGTTGAAGACCAGCCAGACGACACGGCCGGGATGGCTGTGCGTCAGGCGCGAGAAGAAATTCGACCAGGCGAGTGAGCCCGCATAGGCGTTCATTACGTTGATCTTCAGCTGCGAGACCACCACGAAGGCGACCATCAGCAGCAGCGCTGCGCTATCCCACGGCAGCATGTAGCCGAAGGCGGTGTAATACATCTGCGCCGGATCGGCCGCGCGCGTCGAGGGCACGCCTGTCGAGAGCGCCAGCACGACGAGGAAGGAACCGGCGATCAGCTTCGGCGCGCCGACGACGACCCAGCCGGAGCCGGCGAGGAAGACGGCGATGCGGTGGTGCAGCTTCCTCTGCCCGTCTGGCGGCAGGAAGCGCAAAAAGTCGACCTGCTCGCCGATCTGCGCCATCAGCGCGAAGATGACCGCCGAGGCCGCGCCGAACTCAACGAGGGTGAAGGGCGCATAGGTGCCGGGCGGGCCGGAGGGATGATTGAGGCCCGAATAGGCGAGCCACGCGCCGACCTTTTCCCAGTCCGCGAAGGCGATGAAGACGAAGGGCAGGATGTTCAGCACGATCCAGAACGGCTGGGTGACGAGCTGGAAGCGCGAGATGAGCTGCACGCCGTGCGTGACCAGCGGGATCACCACCACGGAGGAGATGATGTAGCCGATCCAGAGCGGTATGCCGAGCGCCAGCTCCAGCGCGCCGGACATGATCGACGCCTCGATGGCGAAGAGGATGAAGGTGAAGCTCGCATAGATCAGCGAGGTCAGCGTGGAGCCGATATAGCCGAAGCTCGCGCCGCGGGTGAGAAGGTCGATGTCGACGCCGTGGCGGATGGCGTAGCGGCTGATCGGCAGGCCGACGAGGAGGATCATCAGGCTGGCGACGAGGATGGCGGCAAGCGCGTTGGTCGTGCCGTAGGACATGGTGATCGCGCCGCCGATGGCCTCCAGCGCGAGGAAGGAGATCGCCCCGATGGCCGTCTGCGAGATGCGGTCCGACGAGAAGCGCCGCGCGCTCTTGGCGGTGAAGCGCAGCGCATAGTCCTCCAGCGTCTGGTTGGCGACCCAGCGATTGTATTCGCGGCGGATCGGGATGATGCGCTGGCGTGCGGCCATGTGTTGCTGTCGTTCCCCTCGGTTGTCTGGTGGGCCGTGTTCACCCGGCCCTCCTTGGGTGCGTTGTGGCGCGCCATGTCCCCACTCTCCGTCATCCTCGGGCTTGACCCGAGGATCCACTCGGCACCCGCGGCTTTGGATCCTCGGGTCAAGCCCGAGGATGACGGAGGAGAGGGCGGTGCCCGCCCAACACACTGACCTTTCGTAGCACACATGTACCGCCCCCGAAATTCCTGCTGCGCCGCAAAAACTTCCCGCTTCTCCCTCCCATCTACGCAATATGACGTATGTGCAGCGCAGCATGCCCGGCCGATAGTCCCCTCCAGCAACGGCTAAAAAACCAATCCGCCCCGTTGCGGTCAAAAGAACAGAGGGGTTCAGACCATGTCCATCAAGGCGCGCGCCACCGGCGCACTGCTCGCAGCCATTCTCTCGACGACGGCCTTCCATGGCGCGTTCGCGGCCGACGACACGATCAAGGTCGGCATCCTGCATTCGCTTTCCGGCACCATGGCGATTTCCGAGACGACCCTCAAGGACGCCATGCTGATGCTCATCGAGGAGCAGAACAAGAAGGGCGGCCTGCTCGGCAAGAAGCTCGAAGCCGTCGTCGTCGATCCGGCGTCCGACTGGCCGCTCTTCGCCGAAAAGGCCCGCGAGCTGGTCTCGGTCAACAAGGTCTCGGCCGTCTTCGGCTGCTGGACGTCAGTGTCGCGCAAGTCCGTCCTGCCGGTCTTCGAGGAGCTGAACTCGATCCTCTTCTACCCCGTGCAATACGAGGGCGAGGAGAGCCAGCGCAACGTCTTCTACACGGGTGCGGCGCCGAACCAGCAGGCGATCCCCGCCGTCGACTACCTGATGGAGAACGAGGAAGTCGAGCGCTGGGTGCTTGCGGGTACGGACTACGTCTATCCGCGCACCACCAACAAGATCCTCGAAGCCTACCTGATCTCCAAGGGCGTGAAGCCCGAGGACATCATGATCAACTACACGCCGTTCGGCCATTCCGACTGGCAGACCATCGTCTCCGACATCAAGAAATTCGGCTCGGCCGGTAAGAAGACCGCCGTCGTCTCGACCATCAACGGCGACGCCAACGTTCCCTTCTACAAGGAGCTCGGCAATCAGGGCGTCAAGGCCGAGGACATCCCGGTCGTCGCCTTCTCGGTCGGCGAGGAAGAGCTTGCCGGTCTCGACACCGGCCCGCTGGTCGGGCATCTCGCCGCCTGGAACTACTTCCAGTCCGTCGACAACCCGGCCAACGCCGAGTTCATCAAGACGTGGAAGGCGTTCACCAAGAACGACAAGCGCGTCACCAACGACCCGATGGAAGCCCATTACATCGGCTTCAACATGTGGCTGAAGGCCGTGGAAAAGGCCGGTACCACCGATACGGACGCCGTGCTCGACGCGATGATCGGCGTCTCCGTGCCGAACCTGTCCGGCGGCTATTCCACCATGATGCCGAACCACCACATCACCAAGCCGGTGCTGATCGGCGAGATCCAGGCCGACGGCCAGTTCGAGACCGTGTGGCAGACCTCCGGCCTCGTCGTCGGCGACGAATGGTCGGATTTCCTGCCGGACTCCAAGGACCTGATCGCCGATTGGCGCAAGCCCATGGAATGCGGCAACTTCAACGTCGCCACCGGCAAGTGCGGTGGCAAGGGGTCGTGATCTGAGGGGTTGAGAGGGAAGGACGGAAAACCCTTCTCCTCAAGCTGAAAGTGCAAGTTTCCCTGGTTCTCTCCCTCAAGGGCAGGGCAATCGCTTATGGAATGTAACCGTCGCCACGATTCTCCTTCTCCCCTGGGGGGAGAAGGTGCCGGCAGGCGGATGAGGGGGAGGTCGCAGGCGCGAAAGATCAAAATGATCCACTCGTCTCACCCCCTCATCCGACCCTTCGGGCCACCTTCTCCCCCCGGGGGAGAAGGGGATGCGGCATCGTCCTGCCACATGCCATTGCCCGGCAGGCAGAGAGGGTCTTCCCGACGAACCGCCATCCCGACGCTCGGGATGGCCACATCACCCAACGCTTCGAGGCCATGAGATGCAAGCGCGGCTCATCCATCGTTTTCTGCAATGCCTCATCGTCGCTTTCTGCCTGATGGCGACCGACCTCCGGGCCGCGGACGACCTGCGTGCCATGATGAACGCGCTCGGCGGCGGCAGTTTCCAGCAGAACCAGAAGCAGGTCGAGGCACTGGCGAAGACGGGCGACCCCAAGATCGTGCCGGCGCTCGAAGCGCTTGCCGAGGGCGATCTCTACCAGCGCAAGGCCGATGGCACCGTGTTCATCGTCAAGCCGGCCGGCGCCAATTTCAAGCTGATCGACGCGCTGACCGGCGACGAGGTTGGCGAGGAGGCCAAGGCCGCGCTGGAAAAGGTCAAGGTCAACAACGGCTTGCGCCGGGTCATCCGTGGTGCGCTCGGCGGGCTGACGCTGATGAGCCCCGATACTTCCGTGCGTCTTCAAGCCGCCGGCACGATTCTGCGCACGCCGACCGCCGATGCGCTCGATGGCCTGGACACGGCGCTTGCCGCGGAAACCGATGGTGCGGTGAAGGCCGTGCTTGAAAAGGCCCGTGCCGCCGCCATCCTGGTGTCCGACCGCCCCGTGGCGGAGAAGAAGGCGGCCGTCGCCACGGTGGTTCAGACCGGCGGGCGGGATTCGCTTTCGCTGCTGTCCGCCGCGCTCGCCTCCGCCGACGAAAGCCTGCGTCCCGATATCGAGATCGGCATCCAGCAGATCGAGGACCAGCTTGCGCTGTGGGCGGCCGGCCAGAACATCTGGTACGGCCTGTCGCTCGGCTCGGTGCTCTTGCTCGCCGCCATCGGCCTTGCCATCACCTTCGGCGTGATGGGCATCATCAACATGGCGCATGGCGAGATGGTCATGCTCGGGGCCTACACGACCTTCGTCGTGCAGCAGGTCATCCGCACCTCCTTTCCCGGCCTCTTTGACTGGTCGCTGGCCATCGCCCTGCCGCTCGCCTTCCTCGTCACCGGCGCGGTCGGCCTCGTCATGGAGCGCGGCATCATCCGCTTCCTCTATGGACGGCCGCTCGAAACGCTGCTCGCCACCTGGGGCGTCTCGCTGATCCTCCAGCAGGCCGTGCGCTCGATCTTCGGCCCGACCAACCAGGAGGTCGGCAACCCGTCCTGGATGTCCGGCGCCTTCGAGCTCGGCGGCCTCACGGTCACCTGGAACCGCATGTGGATCATCCTCTTCTCGCTCGCCGTCTTCGCCTTCCTGCTCTTCCTCCTGAAGAAGACGCCGATGGGCCTGCAGATGCGCGCCGTCACCCAGAACCGCCGCATGGCCTCCTCCATGGGCATCAGGACGCCGTGGGTCGACGCGCTCACCTTCGCGCTCGGCTCGGGCATCGCGGGCATCGCCGGCGTCGCGCTCTCGCAGATCGACAACGTTTCGCCCAACCTCGGCCAGGGCTACATCATCGACAGCTTCATGGTCGTGGTCTTCGGCGGGGTCGGCAATCTCTGGGGCACGCTGGTCGGCGCCTTCTCGCTCGGCATCCTCAACAAGGTGCTGGAGCCCTATGCCGGCGCGGTGCTCGGAAAGATCCTCGTGCTCGTGCTCATCATCCTCTTCATCCAGAAGCGGCCGCGCGGGCTCTTCGCACTCAAGGGCAGGGCGGTGGAAGCATGATCACCTCGTTTCTCGCAAAAGCCCTCGGGCGCAACATCGTCGTCACGGTCGCGATCCTGCTCACGCTCGCCGCCCTCGTGCCCGCGCTGAATCTTCTGACGGCGCCCGATCACCCGCTGCACGTGCCGACCTATATCGTCTCGCTGTTCGGCAAGTACCTCACCTATGCGCTGCTGGCGCTGGCGCTCGATCTCGTCTGGGGCTTCTGCGGCATCCTCTCTCTGGGACACGCCGCCTTCTTCGCGCTCGGCGGCTATGCCATGGGCATGTACCTGATGCGCCAGATCGGCGCGCGGGGCTCCTACGGAAATCCGCTGCTGCCGGATTTCATGGTCTTCCTCAACTGGAAGGAACTGCCCTGGTTCTGGCAGGGCTTCGACATGTTCTGGTTCGCCGCGCTGATGGCGATCCTTGCGCCGGGCCTGCTCGCCTTCGTCTTCGGCTGGTTCGCCTTCCGCTCGCGCGTCAACGGCGTCTACCTCTCGATCATCACCCAGGCGATGACCTTCGCCCTGCTGCTCGCCTTCTTCCGCAACGACATGGGTTTCGGCGGCAACAACGGCCTCACCGACTTCAAGGATATTTTAGGCTTCAACATCCAGTCGCAGGGCACGCGCTCCGCGCTCTTCGCTGCCTCCGCCGTCGCGCTCGCCCTCTCGCTGGTGATCACCTCCGGCATCGTGCGCTCGAAATACGGAAAGATCCTCGTCGGCGTGCGCGATGCGGAAAGCCGCACGCGCTTCCTCGGCTACCGGGTCGAACATGTGAAACTCTTCGCCTTCGTGGTTTCGGCCATGATGGCGGGCGTTGCCGGCGCGCTCTATGTGCCGCAGGTCGGCATCATCAATCCCGGCGAGTTCGATCCGGCGAACTCCATCGAGGTCGTCATCTGGACGGCGGTCGGCGGGCGCGGCACGCTGATCGGCCCCATCGTCGGGGCGATCCTCGTCAACGGGGGAAAAAGCGTCTTCACCGCCGCCTTCCCGGAATTCTGGCTCTTCGCGCTCGGCGGCCTCTTCATCCTCGTCACGCTGTTCCTGCCGAAGGGCATCGTCGGCACCGTGCGCCAGTTCGTCGAGCGGCGCCGGGAATATCGCAAGGCGAAGGCGGCGGAAGAAGCGCGCGCCTTCGCGGCGGCAGAACCCCAGGCGGCGGAGTGACCGGCATGAACACGCTCGCAAGCAATGCAAAACCCACCAGCATCCTCTATCTCGACGGCGTCTCGGTCTCCTTCGACGGCTTCAAGGCGCTGAACTCGCTCTCCTTCGTCATCGAGCCCGGCGAGCTGCGCGCCATCATCGGCCCGAACGGCGCGGGCAAGACGACGATGATGGACATCATCACCGGCAAGACCCGGCCGGATGCCGGCGAGGTCTTCTTCAAGGGCACGGTCGATCTCACCCAGAAGGACGAGGCGGAGATCGCCCAGCTCGGCATCGGCCGCAAGTTCCAGAAGCCGACGGTCTTCGAGAGCCACACCGTGTGGGACAATCTGGAACTGGCGCTCAACCGCGACCGCGGCGTCTTCTCGACGCTGTTCTATCGCCTGACCGCGGAGGACAAGGCCCGCATCGAGGAAATCCTCTCGACCGTGCGCCTGACTAACCGCAAGGACGACCTCGCCGCCAACCTCAGCCACGGCCAGAAACAATGGCTGGAGATCGGCATGCTCTTGGCGCAGGAGCCGGAACTGCTGCTGGTCGACGAACCCGTCGCCGGCATGACGGACGCCGAGACGGCGGAGACGGCGATCCTTTTGAAGGAGATCGCCAAGACCCGCTCGGTGGTGGTGGTCGAGCACGACATGGGCTTCATCCGCGACCTCGGCGTCAAGGTGACGTGCCTTGCGGAAGGTTCGGTTCTGGCGGAGGGCTCGATCGATTTCGTCAGTGCCGACCAGAAGGTCATCGAGAACTATCTGGGGAGGTGAGGGTGTATTCGGTGTTCCTGTCGCTGGAATTCGCTGCGGCGCTACCCCCCTCTGCCCTGCCGGGCATCTCCCCCACAAGTGGGGAGATCGGCAAGTGGCAGAAGCTTTGCTCCCACGCGACGTTCGTAATGGGCGAGGCCTCGCCCCATCCAGTCTCCCCCCTTGTGGGGGAGATGCCCGGCAGGGCAGAGGGGGGTGCCAAGGCCTCCGACACCAGGGGAGCCCCCGCATGCTGACCGTCGAAAACGCCAACCTCCACTACGGCGCCGCCCAGGCGCTGCGCGGCATCTCGCTCACGGCCGAGACGGGCAGGATCACCTGCGTGCTCGGTCGCAACGGCGTCGGAAAATCGAGCCTCTTGCGCGCCATCACCGGCCAGCACCCGCTCTCCTCGGGTTCGGTGGCCTTCAACGGCGTGAAGCTCGACGGCATGGCGCCCTATGGTCGCGCCAGGGAGGGCATCGGCTATGTGCCGCAGGGGCGCGAAATCTTCCCGCTGCTCACCGTCCGGGAGAACCTCGAATCCGGCTACGCGCCGCTGAAGCGTTCGGAGCGCTTCATCCCGAACGAGATCTTCAGCCTCTTCCCGGTGCTGCACACCATGCTCGGCCGGCGCGGCGGCGATCTTTCGGGCGGCCAGCAGCAGCAGCTCGCCATCGGCCGCGCGCTGGTGACGCGTCCGAAAATCCTCGTGCTCGACGAGCCGACCGAAGGCATCCAGCCGTCGATCATCAAGGACATCGGCCGGGCGATCCGGTACCTGCGCGATTCCACCGGCATGGCCATCCTGCTCGTCGAGCAGTATCTCGACTTCTGCCGCGAGCTTGCCGATCACGTCTATATCATGGACCGGGGCTCGATCGTACACGAAGGCGCCGCCGCGACGCTCGACGAACCGGAGGCGCGTCAACATCTGACGGTCTGAAACGCCGGCAGGACGGAAGATCGGCCGGCCCGCGGCTTTCAGCCGGCCAATGAGCCTGCGCGACATGACAGCAGCGGGGCGCCCCGCGCGGCAGGGGCAGCCGTGACGGCGAACGTCGCCGTTCATGGCGTTCGCGAAAACGGATTGCCCGGTTGCGATCGACAGCCGCGCCGCCTAGCCTGCGCGCAAAGTGCAGGAGGTTTTCATGACGCGACGGTTGATTCTCTCATTTTCCCTGGTCGGCTGGCTTGCCGGCCTTGCCGTATCCGCCAATGCGGTGGAGCTGGAGAAGATCGCGGGCCGCACGATCGAGATCAAGGAGCGGGACTTCGAGAAAGTGCTCACCGTCGATGGCCGGGAGCTGCACACGAATGCGATCATCTTCCTGGACGACATCTATGCCTTCGACGGAACGGTCGTGGTGGTCGGCACGAGCTCGGTCGGAGGCAATGCCTGCGAGGGGTCTCCCTTCGTGCTGTCGTTTCCCGAGAAAGGCGCGCCGAGGATAGACGGTCCCCTGGACAGTTGCACGCCCGTGTCGCACGCGGTGGAGGGCTCGACGCTGCTGTTTTCGACGGCGAGCGTTCCCGGGCGGGATACGGAGCGATGGCAGTGGAGCGTCGATCGCGGCATGACGCCGCTTGCCCCCGTGGCCTTCCAGCCGGACGAGGCGCGCGGCTGGAGCAACCTGCGGGAGCGCACCTTCACGCACCCGTCCGACGCCTTCAACAACGCCGAAATCGCAGCAAGCTTCAAGATGGTGCTCGGCTCGGATTTCACGCAGTTCCAGCAATTGATGGCCGGCGTCGGAAGCGGCCAGTTCAAGGGGGACGATTTCGTCGGCACCGCGTGCCGTCCGCATGCATGCCTTGACGAGGCGGGTCTGATCTACCTGTCCTCGAGCGATCGCCGCGCCTATGCGGCCTGGAAGCCGCATGGCGAACGGATCGCGGTGTTTCCCGCCCCGGTGACGGAATGGCCGGAAAAGGCGAGGGCGGAGTTGAAGGAGTGGGCAAAGCAATGGCCGTGAAGGTTTCCAAAGACGGCCGGCAGGTTTCAGCGGGGAGGCGAAGATGCCGCATGTGATCCTCAAGATGATCGAGGGGCGTAGCGAGGAGCAGAAGAGGGCGCTTGCCGAAGCGCTCACCCAGGCCGTAACGGCATCGCTGGGGTGCGGCGAAGACCTCGTGTCGGTGGCGATCGAGGACGTCAAGGACGAGGAATGGATGGCGAGGGTCTTCGTGCCGGACATTCAGCAACGGTCCGATACGATCTACAGGATGCCGGGCTACGGCCCCGAGGACTAGAACCAGTCGCCAGCCGGTCCATGCCGGCCGGCCGATGGCCCTTTTCTGCGCTTACCGGCGCTGAAGCGTGATCCAGCTTGTCGTCACCATCTTGCCCGAAGAGGGGTCGCGGTCCGTCGTCGTGAGCGTCAGGCCGTCATTTCCGGCCTTCGCCACGGAGAGATTGGCGCGGCGATCGCCGTTCACCTTCTTTGCCCAGCCGATGGTGAGATTGAGCGCCTCGCCCTTGCGCCGGCCGGAAAGCGACGCCGGCCCGGAACCGGCTCCGATGTAGGATCCGCGGTAGGTTCCGCCGGAAACCTTGAGATCGACGCCGACGGCCCTCGACACGACGACCAGGCCGCGGCACCGCCCTTTCAGCGACAATGAATCGCCCGACGTGGTCGAGGCGAATGTGCAACTGACGGTGATCGGCTTTCTGTTCGTGCGCAGGCGGACCTGGCCCTGTCCGGCATAGTCGCCCGCGAGGCTGTCCAGAAACCGCTCCTCGCTGGCGCTCGTCCCCGTGGGAAACAGCATCGGGACACAGCAGGCCAGAACGGCCGGAACAATACGATTCATGACATCTCTCCCGCAAACGGAATCAGCTTTCGAAGGTAACCGCAAAGCGACCTGCGAAGTTCCGTCCGGATCGCGGTGCCGCGCGGTTCGCGGTCGGCGATGCCCTGTCGTCGCCATGCGCCTTGGTTATGGATTTTAAAGAAGAAAGCATTTCAGTTTATGGCTGAGATGGCGCAAGGATCAGGTGGAACATAATCTGGGAGGAGATGAAATGTCCGGACGGCGGCGTAAGCCTGCCATGGGCGGGAGACTGCCCGGAACGCGCGGCGACGGGATCGCCCGAGCGCGGCAGGGGTATCTGACGACATGGCGTTGACATTCTGGCGGCGGTCCAGCGTCTTCGCGAAGACCACCACGCTTCCCTTTCTCGTCCTGATCGTCGGGATCGGCGGCTATTCCTGGGCACAGGTCGTTCTCATGGCTTTCTCCCATTTGCGCATCGAGGCGGGGGAGTTCGTCTGGCAGCCGGCCGGGTTCGACAATTTTCGCGAGATCCTCGCCAACGAGCTGGCCATGTACTCGCTGGCGGTCACGGCTCTCTTCGTGGTCGCGACCGTCGTCCTGTCGGTCGTCCTCGGCCTGGTGCTGGCGCTGCTCGTCCAGCGCAGCAGGCGGCTCAACCGCATCTCGCAGGTCGTCCTATTGTGGCCGGCAATCGTGGCGCCCGTCGTGGTGAGCCTCATCTGGCTCCTGATCCTCAGCCCGAACATCGGCGTGCTCAACAAGCTGCTCGATACCGTGCGGCTGCCGACCCAGGACTGGCTCGGCACGGAGGCCGGCGCGATCGTCGCCATCATCATCGTCGACGTCTGGCACTGGACGCCGGTCGCCTTCCTCATGCTCTACACGGCGCTCTGCGCGGTCGACGAGGAGGCCATCGAGGCGGCGCGCTGCGACGGTGCCAACGAGTGGCAGGTGATCCGCTACATCAAGATCCCCATGCTGATGCCGGCGATCATCGGAACGGTCTTCATCCGGGCGATCATGGGCGTGAAGGCGTTCGACGAGATGTACCTCCTGACGGCAGGCGGCCCGAACGGCGCCACGACGCTGGTCTCGCTGCATATCCGTGACGTCTTCTTCGACCAGTTGAACTACGGCTATGGCTCCGCCTTCAGCGTTCTGCTCGTCGCGCTGATGTCGCTCGCCATCGGTGCGGGCATGCTCGTCAGGCACCTGCGCGCCATCCGGCTCTTTTCTGCAACGCGTGAGGTGGAAGCATGACCGCCGGCAGCCATGCCATCAAGACAGGGACCCTTGCCGACGCGCGGCTGCGCCGGCGCAAGGATCTCGCCGACCTCACCTGCGATGCCGTTCTGGCGCTGCTGCTGCTGCTCTTCATCGCTCCCATCGCGTGGATGATCGTGCTTTCCTTCCAGTCGGACCGGGCCATCATCTCCATGTTCTGGGAGCTGGACCTGACGCTGGACAACGTGACCGCCATCCTGGCGGACGACCAGCCCTTCCGCGCGCAGCTCGCCAACAGCCTCGTCATCGTGGCGGGAACGGTCGTCCTGTGCGGTATCGCCTCGACGCTTGCGGCCTACGGCCTTTCCAAGCTGCGGCTGCCGTGGTGGCTGACCGCCACGGTCGGCGCCTCCTGCGCCGTGGTCCCGATGCTGCCGCCGATGGCGCTCGTGCCGGGTTTCTACGTGACGCTGATCCAGACGGGGCTCCTCGGATCGCTCGCCGGCCTCATCATCCTCAACACGATCCTCAACCTGCCGTTCGCCACGCTGCTCATGAAGATCGGCTTCGACGAGATCCCGCCCGCCCTGCAGGAGGCGGCCTCCATCGACGGCGCGAGCGAGGCGCGATCCTTCTGGACGATCATGCTGCCGCTCGTCACGCCGAGCCTGATCACCAGCTCGCTCTTCACGGCCATCATGACGTGGAACGAGTTTCTCATGGGGCTGACGATGACGTCCGGCGGCACGACCTCGCCGCTCTCCGTGGGCATCGCATCGCTGGTGCAGCCCTACGAGGTCCGCTGGGGCCAGCTCTCGGCCGTCGGCAGCCTTGCCGTGGTGCCGATCATGATTGCGAGCGTGCTCGCCAGCAAGCGCATCATCGCCGGCATGACGCGCGGCTCCGTCAAGTAAATGCACCGATTGATCTCAGGGAGGAACAGATGATCAAGCAAACCGAAACCGTGCGCCTGGCCCTATCCCGGCGCCAGGTTCTCAAGGGGATCGCCGCCGCGGGCGCGGCGGGCGTGGCAGGCCTTCCGGCATGGGGGGCGGCCGCCGCCGAGGTCAGGGAGCTGATCGTGCTGACCGGCACGACGCCCTGGCTGCCGGCCTATCAGAAGGCGGCCGCGGCCTATGAGGCGGAAAAGGGCGTGAAGATCACCTTCCGGCCGTTCCCCTATGGCGGCATGCGCACCCAGATGACCAACGCGATCCAGAGCAAGAACGCCGCCTTCGACATCTTCCAGCTCGACGAGCCGTGGACCGGCCAGTTCTACGACAACGGCTGGATCAAGCCGATCGACGAGATCATCGAAGGCTATGCGCTCGATCCGAACATCCTGACCTACGACAACCTGCCGCTGTGGGACAGGCAGCAAAGGCTGGGCGTGGCCGGCGGGCAGGTGATGGGCCTGCCGATCAACGGCAATGTCGATCTCTTCGTCTACCGCAAGGACATCTACGACAAGCTGGGCCTGCAGGTGCCGCGCACCTGGGACGAGGCGATCGAGAACGGGAAGAAGGCGGTGGAGGCCGGCGAGGTCCGGTACGGCTATGTCACGCGCGGCCAGCCGACGACGGGCGGCCAGTCGGTCAGCTACGAGTTCATGCATGTGCTCTACGGCTTCGGCGCCGACTGGTTCACCGTCGACGGCGGCTCGCTCGTGCCGGCGATAAACAGCGAGGCGGCAAAGGCCGCGGCGACGACCTTCCGCCGCCTTCTGGAGCTGGGGCCGTCCCGGCCGCAGACGGTCGGGCAGGCGGATTGCATTGCGCTCATGCAGAGCGGCCAGGCCCTGCAGGGACATTTCGTGGCGGCCGGCATGCCGCAGCTCGAAGACGAGTCCCGCTCCTCCGTCGTCGGAAAATGCGGCTATGCGGTCGTGCCGGCGGGATCGCTCGACCAGCCGGTTCCGGCAAGCGGCGTGTGGTCCCTCTGCGTGCCGGCAGGCCAGGCGCCGGAGCGCCAGCGCGCGGCCGCCGAGTTCATCGTCTGGATGCTGGAAAAGAAGCAGCAGGAGGTCTTTGCCGGCGCGGGCGGCATTCCGACGCGCAAGGACATCGACGTCTCGGGCGCCGGCGCGCTCCGGCCGATCATGGAAGCGGCGCGCGATTCCGCGCCCCTGGCCCGCGGCTCGATCCGATACGTCTTTGCCGCCCAGATGCTCGAGGCCGTCGAACCGGTCATCGGCCAGATCGGCTCGGGCGAGGTGGAGGTCGCCGCGGCGCTCGACGGCCTGCAGGCAAAGCTCGCGGACATCGCCAAGGCAAGCGGTTTTGCGAAGTAGCGAGGGCTGATCCCGTCACGCAGCCCGCCGTGGTGCGGCGGGCCGCGTGAACAGGACGGCTCCGGAACGGAGATTTCGAACACCTGCGACTGCCGGCCCCCGGGGCCGGCGGAACGATCCTGTCGTGCCTGGAGCATTTCCAGCCGAAGCGAAGCCGCTTCGGCGGCGCAACCAACTGAGAGAGCATCGATGACTAAGCGTCCCAATATCGTCCTTGTCCTTGCCGATGACATGGGTTTTTCCGATCTCGGCTGCTATGGCGGAGAAATATCCACGCCGCATCTGGATGGCCTTGCGCGCAACGGCGCTCGTTTTTCGCAGTTCTACAACACCGCGCGCTGCAGCCCCTCGCGCGCCTCGCTGATGACCGGCCTTCACCCGCACCAGACGGGGATCGGCGTCCTCACGAACAATGACCTGCCGCGCGGATATCCCGGCAACCTCAACGGCCGTTGCGCGACGCTTGCGGAAATGCTGAAAGCGGCCGGTTATGCGACATGCCTGTCGGGCAAGTGGCATCTGGCAACCGACATGCACACGCCGAACGACACCTGGCCGACACGCCGCGGCTTCGACAGCTTCTTCGGCACGCTGACCGGCTGCGGCAGCTTCTACGCCCCCGGCACGCTGACGCGCGGGGAGAGCGACGCCTCGGCGGAAGCGCGGGATCCCGGCTTCTTCTACACGGACGCCATCGCCGCCCATGGTGCCGATTTCATCGCGGAGCAGGCGGCCGCCGGCAATCCCTTCTTCCTCTACGCCGCCTTCACCGCGCCGCATTGGCCGCTGCATGCGCCTGAGGAGGACATCGCCCGCTACGAGGGCCGCTTCGACGAGGGCTGGGATGCGCTGCGCGAAAAGCGCATGGAGCGCCTCGTTGCGGAAGGCATCCTGCCGGCCGACACCGCCCTCAGCGCGCGCGATCCGACGCAGCCGGCCTGGGCGGCCACGGAACACAAGGCGTGGCAGGCCAAGCGCATGCAGGCCTATGCGGCCCAGATCGAAGGCATGGATCGCGGTATCGGCCGGATCGTCGAGGCGCTCAAGGCGAGCGGCACGTTCGAGAACACGCTGTTCGTCTTCCTTTCCGACAACGGCGCCTCGCCGGAGGACCTGCCCCAGTTCGATGTCGAGACCTTCATGCAGCGGGCCGACATCCTGCCGCGGGCGACGCGCGACGGCAGGCCGATGCGCGTGGGCAACACGCCGGACATCGTTCCGGGCGCCGAAGACACCTATTCGAGCTATGGCCGCGCCTGGGCGAACCTCTCCAACACGCCGTTCCGCTTCTACAAGCGCTGGGTGCACGAAGGCGGGATCGCGACGCCGCTGATCGTGCACTGGCCGGCCGGCGGGTTTGCGGACGGGGCGATCCTCGATGCGCCGGCGCAGCTCGTCGACATCGCGCCGACGATCCTGGACGTGACCGGCGCCAGCTATCCGCCGCCGGCGCTCGGCCGCGCGGTCGCGCCGCTGGAGGGGCGGAGCCTGCTGCCGCTCCTGCGCGGCGGGTCGCTGCTCGAAGCACCGCTTTACTGGGAGCATACGGGCAATGCCGCGATCCGGGTCGGGCGCTGGAAGCTCGTGCGCGAAGAGCCGAACGGCTGGGAGCTCTACGACCTTGCGGCCGACCGCACGGAGCTCGTCGACCTTGCGGCGGACAATCCCGATATCGTCGCCGACCTTGCGGCCCGGTGGCAGGCCTGGGCTGCCCGGGTGGGCGTCATCCCGTGGGACGTGACGGTCGGCATCTATGTCGAGCGCGGGCAGCACCCGAGCCTTGCCGCCGGCTGATCTGCGGGCCGGTCCCCGGTTGGGACCGGCTCCCCTTTCATATTGTCAAGGAGAGTCACGACGATGGCCTCGGTCGAAATTCACAACGTCCAGAAGTCCTACGGCACGCTCAAGGCCCTGCACGGCGTTTCCATCCAGATCGACGACGGGGAGTTCGTCACGCTTGTCGGTCCGTCGGGCTGCGGCAAGTCGACCCTCCTGCGCATGCTTGCAGGCCTTGAGGAGATCAGCGGCGGCACGATACGGATCGCCGAGACCGTCGTGAACGAGCTGCCCCCCAAGGACCGCGACATCGCGATGGTCTTCCAGAACTACGCGCTCTATCCCCACATGACCGTGGCGGAGAACATGGGCTTCGCGCTGAAGCTCAAGAACACGGACAAGCGCGAGATCCAGGGCAAGGTGGAGCGGGCGGCGCGCATCCTGAATCTCGACAAGCTTCTGCAGCGCTATCCGCGCCAGCTTTCCGGCGGCCAGCGCCAGCGCGTCGCGATGGGGCGGGCGATCGTTCGCGACCCCAAGGTGTTCCTGTTCGACGAGCCGCTTTCCAATCTCGACGCGAAGCTGCGCGTTTCCATGCGGGCGGAAATCAAGAGTCTTCACCAGCGCCTCGGAACGACCACCGTCTACGTGACGCATGATCAGGTGGAGGCGATGACGATGGCCGACAAGATCGTCGTCATGCGCGATGGCGTCGTCGAGCAGGTCGGTGCGCCGCTGGCGCTTTACGACAGTCCCGTCAACATGTTCGTCGCCGGCTTCATCGGTTCGCCGGCAATGAATTTTCTGACGGGAGAGATCCGCGACGACGGGTTCCTCGCCGGCGACGTCCGGCTGCCGCTTGCCGCGCCGGCTCCGGAACTGGTCGGCCGGCGGGCGGTCTACGGCGTCCGGCCCGAACATATCGGCATTGGCGAAGACGGCGTTGCCGCGGAGGTCTGCGTGGTGGAGCCGACGGGGGCCGAAACCTATCTCGTCGTAAGGCTCGCGGGGCAGGAGGTCACCTGCGTCGCGCGCGACCGCCTGGATGTGCGGGTCGGGCACACGGTGCGGCTGTCGCCCGATCCGGGCCGCATCCACCTTTTCGATCCGCAAAGCGGGCGGCGTCTCTAGGGCAGGGGATTTCGCGTCCGTTCGCGGATCCGCGCCGCATGGCCGGCACGCGGGATTCCGGGCCGGCCCTGATGTCCATTTCTCCGTTTTCACCAGGCAAGGAGCGGATCATGAACCCTGGCCACGAACCTCCCCGGACCTGGCGCGAGCTGCATGCCCTCGTCATGGCGAGCGGTTCCGCCTTTCCGCGGCAACTGGCCCTGCTTGTGGACTTCGCCCTGCAGCATCCGGATATCATGGCCTTCGGGACATGTTCGTCGATCGCGCGGCGGGCCGGCGTGTCGGCGACGACCGTCTCCCGCCTCGCGGGCGTTCTCGGCTATCGCTCGTTCCGCGACCTGCGGACGCTGTTCCGGGACGATCTGGTACGCAGAGGAGGCGTGCGCTCCCTGAAGGCACAGGGAAAGGCCGTCAGGCAGCGAACGAGCCCCGGGCGTCCTGCGCAGGAATGTCAGGGCCGGTCATAGGCGAGGCGGAAGCCGATATGGCCCGTCGACGTGTCGGCGCTGTGCCCCATGCGGGCGGCGATGCGATAGCGGTAGCAGTAGCTGATGTGGCAGAGATAGGAGCCCCCCTTGAGAAGGCGCTCGGCATTCCGGCCTGCGAGCGCGTTGCGCGCCTTCGCGACCTGCGTGAGCGGCTGGACGTGAAACGCGTCGGCACACCATTCCCAGACATTGCCGCACATGTTGAAGAGGCCCGCGGGGTTCGGTTCGAACGCGTCCACCGGCGCCGTGCCGCCATAGCCGTCGGCAAGGGAATTGATGTGCGGGAAACGACCCTGCCAGATGTTGCAGTGGATGGCCCGGTCGCCGGGCTCGTCGTCCCCCCATGGATACCGCATCTCCGCCCGGCCGGCCTTTGCGGCGTGCTCCCACTCGGCTTCGGAGGGCAGCCGGCCGCCAGCCCAGCGGGCAAAGGCCTGTGCATCGTTCCAGGAGACGTGGACGACCGGGTGCCGGTCATCCGCACGGAGCGGACCGCCGGGGCCGCCCGGCAGGCGCCATGTCGCGCCGTCGACCCGATGCCACCAGGGCAGGCCGACCGGCTGGCTGGTCACGGTTCCCGGTGCGACGAAGTCCTTGAAGACGAAGCTCCAGCCGAAACGCTCCGCATCCGTGACATGGCCGGTGTCCGCCACGAAGCGGGCGAAGCGCGCATTCGTGACGGCATGCCTGTCCAGGCCATACGCCCGCACCGCCACCTGGCGCGCCGGACCCTCTCCGTCCGCGTCGATGACGGGCCTGTCGGTGCCGACGGTCGCGATGCCCGCGTCGAACCAGGCGACGTCCGCCGGCGTCGGTGCCGTCGCCGGCAGGGCCTCGCCGTTTCGCGCCGGCGCATTGCCGGCGCCTTCGCGGCGCGGCAGGCTGCAGCAGCTTCGTTTCGCTTCCGGGTTCTCCGCCATGTCGCCCCGCATCGCCTTGCCTCGTGTGGCACACACTAGTGAAGCTTTGCCATGCCGTATAATACTTAAATGCTCGAAAGCCATACGGAGGAGTTATGGACCTGCTGCGCAATATCGGCTTGCTGCGATCGTTCCTGACCGTTGCGAGGGAGGGCAATGTGACGGCCGCTGCCGAGAAGATGGGGCTTAGCCAGCCGGCCTTGACGCGGAACATCCGGCGGCTCGAGGAGGAGTGCGGGATAACGCTGTTCGACAGGCATACGCGCGGCGTCACCCTCACCATCTATGGGCAGACGCTGCTGCGTTATGCGCAGATGATCGATACGGAATGCCGCTTTGCCTCGTCCGAGCTGGAAGCGATGCGCAGCGGGCACCGGGGGCACCTCAGGATCGGCGGGGGGCCGTTCTGGGGCGGTACGCTGCTGCCCAAGGCGCTGACGCGGCTGCACCAGCGCTTCCCCGATGTCCGCACGACCCTCGATGTCGGAGTCAACACCGTCATTCACCCCAAGCTCTTCGCCGGCGAGCTCGACCTCGTGGTCTCGGCCAGCCCGCATGACCTGTCGGCGCTTCCGGACCATATCGGCTTTCGGCCGCTCATCACCATCCAGAGCGGGATCTTCGCGCGGGATGCCCATCCGATCTTCGAGCGCTCGCCCCTCGACCTCAACAATCTGTCCCGGTTCCAATGGGTCCTCTACCAGGCCGATACGGACGCCATCGAGCGCCTGAGCGCCTTCCTGAAGTCGCTGGGAATAGGCCCGCCGCGGATCGCGGTCGAATCGAGTTCCCTCATGGCGGTCGTCGAGCTGGTGCGCAGCGGCGACTTTCTCGCCTGCCTTGCCGCGCCGCTGTTCGGGAGCTTCCGCGATATCGGCATTCGCCAGGTGGAGACGACGCGCGAAATCTGGAGCTTCGATGCGGGGATCCTGTATCACAAGGCCATCGAAACCACCGCGCCCTACGAGATGCTGCGGCGGACGCTCACGGAGCTTATCGCGGCCGCCGGCCTCAAGGCGAAGGACGGCCGCTGAGCCGGCTTGCGATGTGCCCGCGGGACGCCGCCGTGCGTTCCGCGCGTTTCACATGAAGATCAGCCCCATGCCGATGACAACGAGGGCCGCGCCGGCCCAGGCGCCGCCGGCAGGCCGCTCGCCGGTCCTCAGCCAGAGCATGGGCAGGATCATCACCGGCGAGGTGGCGGAGAGCGTCGAGACGATGCCGACCTTTCCGCCGGAAAGAGCGAACAGCAGCAGCGTCATGCCGATGGCCAGCGCGAGGATGCCGGTCAGCGCGGTCATCGCCGCGACCTTCAGCGTCAGCGGCCCCCTCGGCTTCACGGAGGGGATCGGCAGCTGGAGCAGGATGCTGAGGCAGAAGGCGGCGGTGCCGACGCGCAGCAGCGAGGCGAGGAAGGGATCGATGCCGGTCGCCATGACCGGCCTGGCGAGGATGGAGCCGATGGCCTGGCCCGTCGCCGCGCCGATGCCCAGCAGCACGCCGACCGAAAGCGGCCCCTTGATCGCCTCCCATTGGTGCATCTGCGCCCGGCGCTTGCCGAAGACAATGGCCAGCAGCACGCCGAAGGCCGTCAGCAGGATGCCTGCCACCGCGAGGCTCGACAGGGTCTCGCCCAGCACCAGCCACCCGAGCAGGGCGGCAATCGGCGCGTTCAGGGCGAAGAGGATGCCGGAGCGGCGCGGGCCGAGACGGTTGAGCGTTTCGAAGAGCAGCGTGTCGCCGAGGAAGATGCCGATCAGCCCGGACAGGAGCAGCGGCCCGGCGCTCGCCATGTCCAGCTCCCGCCAGACGCCGGTGAACAGCACGTAGAGCGCCAGCAGACCGGTGACGAAGACCTGGCGTGCCCGGTTGAAGGCCGGTGCGCCGAGATGGCCCGCGGGGCCGGCCGAGATCAATCCGGTCAGGGCCCAGCAGGTCGCGGCGCCGAGCGCCGCAAGTTCATGGATTGGCATCGTTTTCCGATCGGTGCGTTACGGTCCGGGAGAAAATTTCGCGTCACGCCGTTAAAGCGGGATCGAATGGCTTTCGTCCAGAGCTGCCGGCGTCAGTCAACAGGGGACTTTCGGTTCGATGCGGGTTTCACGACCGGCACCCGATCGCGGCGCGGGCCTGGCGGGGCACTGCAAAGGCTGTCACATGGGTGTCAAGCGACGGGCGTAGGGAGCGATGACGTTCCCGGAAGGATGCTCCCATGAAAACCCTTGTCTCCGCCGCCGCTCTCCTCGCCGCCAGCTTCGTTGTCCTGCCGGCTTCTGCCGCAAATCTCGTGCTCTATACCAGCCAGCCGAACGAGGACGCGCAGGCGACCGTCGACGGCTTCATGGCCGCCCATCCCGACATCAAGGTGGACTGGGTGCGCGACGGCACGCCGAAGATCATGGCCAAGCTCCAGGCAGAGATCGCGGCCGGCAATCCGGTTGCCGACGTGCTGCTGATCGCCGACACCGTCACGCTCGAGCGCCTGAAGCAGGACGGCAAGCTGCTCGCCTATCTCTCGCCGGAAGCCGGCAACTACGATGCCAGCCTCTACGACAAGGACGGCCACTACTATTCGACCAAGCTGATCACCACCGGCATCGTCTATAATACCGCGGCGGCGATGAAGCCGGCGCGCTGGCAGGACCTCGCAAAGCCGGAGGCCAAGGGCCTTGCCACCATGCCGAGCCCGCTGACCTCGGGCGCCGCCCTCATCCACGCCCAGACGCTGGCCTCCGTCGACGGCCTCGGCTGGGACTACTACAAGGCGCTCGCCGAAAACGGCGCCACGGCGGCGGGCGGCAACGGCGCGGTGCTGAAGGCCGTCGCCTCGGGCGAGAAGGCCTATGGGATGGTCGTCGACTACATGCCGATCCGCGAAAAGGCGAAGGGCGCGCCGGTCGCGTTCGTCTTCCCGGCCGAAGGCGTTTCCGCCGTCACCGAGCCTGTCGGTATCCTTGCATCCTCAAAGAATGCCGAGGCGGCCAAGAAATTCGTCGACTACGTTCTTTCGGTCGAGGGCCAGGAAGGCTTCGTCAAGCTCGGCTACATCCCGGCCCGCAACGGCATCGCCATGCCGGACGGTTTCCCGGCGCGCGAGACGATCCGCGTGCTGCCGCTCGATGCGGCTGAGGCGCTGAAGAACACCGACGCGGACCTGAAGACGTTCTCCGGCTATTTCGGCTCGAACTGAGGCACACCGCCACCTTCATGTACGGATATGTTCGCCCGGGAAGCAGCCAGCCCATCTGGCTGTTTCCGCTTATCGCAAGCGTGGTCGTCCTTCTCAGCGTGCTGCCCCTCATGCGGCTGGCGGCGACCGGCATCGCCGCGTTTGCCGATGGCGGCGCTTTCGCGGTGCTCACCGATCGCGCGCTCTGGTCGGCGACCTATTTCACGCTCGTCACCGCCATCGTCGGCACCCTCATCTCGCTGGCGATCGGTTCGCTCTTCGCCTTCCTGCTGACCTTGACCGACATGCCGGGCCGGGGGACGCTGGGCTTTCTCTTCGTGCTGCCGATGATGATCCCGCCGCAGGTGACGGCACTCGCCTGGGTACAGATGTCCGGGCCATCGAGCCCGCTCCTGAAGGCGCTGCACATCGCGCCGCCCCTCGGCTCGCCGCAGCCGCTCTATTCGGTCGGGGGGATCGCGCTGCTCTACGGCGTGCAGCATGCGCCGCTCGTCTATCTCGCCCTCAGGGCGGGGCTGATGAACGTGCCCCGCGACGGGATGGAGGCGGCGCGCCTTTCCGGCGCCTCGGCCCTGCGCACGTTCCGGGACATCGTCCTGCCGCTCGCCCTGCCGGGCATGATCGCGGGCGCCACCATCGCCTTCGTCTCCTGCATCGGCAATTTCGGCATCCCGGCGATCCTCGGCATTCCGGCGTCGATCTACACCCTTTCGACCCTCGTCTTCACCAAGTTCGCGGCCTTCACGGATCGCACCTTCGGCGAGGTCGCGCTGCTTTCCGGCGTCATCGCGCTGATCTCGGTGGCGGGGCTTGCCGTGCAGGAGCGCGCGCTCGGCGGCCGGGACTACCGCATTCTCGGCCAGTCCGGCGCGGCGGCATGCCTTCCCGTCGGCCGGTGGCGGTTCGTCTTCCTGCCCGTGCTGGTGATCCTGCTCTTCTTCATGCTGGTCGCGCCCTTCCTCGCGCTGCTCGCGGGCGCGCTGGTGCCGGCCTATGGCGTGCCGCTGACAGTTAAGACCCTGTCCTTCCACGCCTTCGAGGAGGTGCTGCTGCGGCAGGCGATCACCCGGACCGCCTTCGCCAACTCCCTGTTCCTCGCCGCCGTCACCGCCATCGGCCTGCTCGTCCTGTCGGTGCTTGCGGGCTATATGCTGACGCGCCGGCGGGATGCGGCCGCGCGCATCGTGGCGAGCCTCATCGAGATCCCCTATGCGCTCCCCGGCATCGTCGTCGCCGTGGCGTTCATCCTCGTCTTCGCGGCCCCGCTGCCGGTCTTCAACGTGACGCTCTATGGCACGATCTGGATCATCCTCGTCGCCTATTTCGCGAGCTTCTTCGCGGTCAGCCTGAAGCCCGTCGTCAGCGCCTACCGCCAGCTCGACCCGGCGCTGGAGGAGGCGGCGCGCCTTGCCGGCGCCGGCTTCTTCACGCGCCTCAAGGATATCCTGGTACCCCTCGTCGCGCCCGCCGCGGGCGCTTCCGTCATCCTCGTGTTCCTCATCGCCTGCAACGAGCTGACAGTTTCGGCGCTGCTCTGGTCCGCGGGCACGCAGACGCTCGGCGTCGTGATCTACAATCTCGACGACAGTGGCGGCTCCGATCTTGCCTCCGCGCTTTCCGTGCTCGTGGTCCTCATGGTCGTCGTCATGATGCTGCTGCTCGAAGCGATGGCGAAGCACCTGCCGAAGGGGGCGGTGCCGTGGCGAAGCTGATCCTCAACAATGTCAGCAAGGACTTCGGCACCGGCCAGCCGGCGGTGAAGCGTGTCTCGCTCGACGTGCGGGAGGGCGGCTTCCTTGCGCTGCTCGGTCCGTCCGGCTGCGGCAAGACGACCGTGCTGCGGATGATCGCCGGCTTCGAGGCGCCGAGCGACGGCGCGATCTTCCTCGGCGAGCGGCTCCTGGCCGATCCCGCCCAGTCGCTGCCGCCCGAACGGCGCAACATGGCGATGGTGTTCCAGTCCTATGCGCTGTGGCCGCATATGAGCGTGGCCGACAATGTCGGCTATCCGCTGAAGGTGCGCGGCGTTTCGAAGGAGGTCTATCGCCGCCGGATTGTCGAGGCACTCGATACGGTGCGCCTTGCCGATCTCGCCGACCGTCGCCCCGCGGAGCTTTCCGGCGGCCAGCGCCAGCGTGTCGCGCTCGCGCGCTGCCTCGTTACCCAGCCGGATGTCGTGCTGCTCGACGAACCGCTCGCCAATCTCGACCGGCATCTGCGCCAGGAGATGGAGGAGACCTTCCGCGAGTTCCATATCCGCTCCGGCGCGACGATGGTTTATGTCACGCATGACCAGAGCGAGGCCATGGCGCTCGCCACCGACATCGCGGTCATGTCCCGGGGCGAGCTGCTGCAGGTCGCGCCGCCGCAGGAGATCTATGCGCGCCCCGAGGGGCGGCTTGTCGGTAGCCTGATCGGCCGCGGCGCCATCCTTTCGCTCGCCGTGCCCGCCGCAATGCCGCGAAAACTCGACTGGGATGCGATTTGCGTGCTGCTGGGCGCATTCGCGCCTGACGGCGGGGTTCTGGCCGACGTCCTGGTCCGGCCGGAGGATGTCAGGCTGGGCGGCGAAGGGGTCGCTGCGCGTGTGCGCTCATCGCTCTATGAGGGGGAGCGCTACAGCGTGACGCTGGACCTGGCCGACGGCCAGACCCTCCGGGCCTTCAGCCGCGAAAGGCCGATGCCGGGTGACACCATGTCCGTGACGATCACGTCCGCCTGGCGACTCTAGCGAAGAAACTCAGGGAACCAGCGTCCGGCAGAATCGTTCGTCTCTCATCTTTCAATGGAGAACAGGCTGCCATGGACAAGAAGTCTCAGGTTTCGAAGTCGAAGGAAGACAAGCGCCGGGACGAGAAGAAGCCCGGCGTGATCGTTGCCGGCCCCGAGGCGCATGCGCGCGAGCGCGCCGGAAAGGCACCGGAGGGCCGCAAGCCGAAGTCGGGAGACGCGCAGCCGAAGAGTCCGGCAAATCCGTCGTAGGGCGTTTCGGCTTTTTCGCCTTTTTTGCCGGAACTGCTCAGGCCTTGCGGCCTTGCATTCCTGCTGAAGCCTTCCCCCGCCCAGGCGGGGGAAGTGTGCGTGTGGCATCCCGGCCGACGGGATGGCCTGCCGGTCAGGCAGCCAGATCGAAACGGTCGGCGTTCATGACCTTGACCCAGGCGGCGACGAAGTCCTTGACGAACTTTTCCTTGCTGTCGTCCTGGGCATAGACCTCCGCATAGGCGCGCAGGATCGAGTTCGAGCCGAAGACGAGGTCGACGCGCGTCGCCGTGTACTTGGCGGCACCCGTCTTGCGGTCGCGGATCTCGTAGAGGTTGTTGCCCGTCGGGATCCACGAATAGGCCATGTCCGTGAGCGTGACGAAGAAGTCGGTCGTCAGCGCGCCGACGCGGTCGGTGAAGACGCCATGGGCGGTGCCGGCATGGTTCGTGCCGATCACGCGCAGGCCGCCGACGAGCGCCGTCATTTCCGGTGCCGTCAGGCCCATGAGCTGGGCGCGGTCGAGCAGCAGCTCTTCCGGGCTCACCACATAGTCCTTCTTCTGCCAGTTGCGGAAACCGTCGGCCAGCGGTTCCAGCGGGGCGAAGCCGTCCACATCGGTCTGCTCGGCCGTCGCATCGCCGCGGCCCGGTGCGAAGGGGACCATGACGTCGAAGCCCGCGGCCTTCGCCGCCTGCTCGACACCCCAGTTGCCGGCGAGCACGATGACGTCGGCAAGGCTTGCGCCCGAGGCGGCCGCGATCGGCTCCAGGGCGGCAAGCACCCGGCCGAGACGCGCCGGCTCGTTGCCTTCCCAGTCCTTCTGCGGGGCAAGGCGGATGCGCGCGCCGTTCGCGCCGCCACGGAAGTCGGAACCGCGGAAGGTGCGGGCGCTGTCCCAGGCGGTGGCGACGAGGTCCGCGGCCGACAGGCCGGAGGCGGCGATCTTCGCCTTGACGGCGGCGACGTCATAGTCCGTGCGGCCGGCCGGGATCGGATCCTGCCAGACGAGGTCTTCCGCCGGAACGTCCGGGCCGAAGTAACGCGACTTCGGGCCCATGTCGCGATGGGTCAGCTTGAACCAGGCGCGGGCGAAGGCATCGGAGAACGCGGCGAAGTCGTTCTTGAAGCGCAGCGAGATCTCGCGGTAGATCGGGTCCACCTTGAGCGCCATGTCCGCGTCGGTCATCATCGGGATGGTGCGGATCGAGGGATCCTCCACGTCGACCGGCTTGTCTTCCTCGGCAATGACGATCGGCGCCCACTGGGATGCGCCGGCCGGGCTGTGGGTCAGCGTCCATTCATGCTTGAACAGCATCTCGAAGAAGCCGTTGTCCCACTTCGTCGGCTCGGAGGTCCACGCGCCTTCGATGCCCGAGACGACCGTGTTGCGGCCGATGCCGCGGCCCTTCGTGTTCATCCAGCCAAGACCCTGGAATTCCGGGCCGGCGGCTTCCGGATCCGGGCTGAGATCGCCCGCGCTGCCATTGCCGTGCGACTTGCCGATCGTGTGGCCGCCGGCCGTCAGCGCGACGGTTTCCTCGTCGTCCATGCCCATGCGGGCGAAGGTCTCGCGCATCTGCGCGGCCGTCGCCAGCGGGTCGGACTTGCCGTTGACGCCTTCCGGATTGACGTAGATGAGGCCCATCTGCACGGCGGCGAGCGGGTTTTCCAGCGTTTCCGGCTTGGAGACGTCGCCATAGCGGCCGTCGCTCGGGGCGAGCCACTGCTTTTCGTCACCCCAGTAGACGTCCTTTTCCGGCGCCCAGATGTCTTCGCGGCCGAAGGCGAAGCCGAAGGTCTTCAGGCCCGCGACGTCATAGGCGATGGTGCCGGCGAGCGCGATCAGGTCGGCCCAGGAGATCTTGTTGCCGTATTTCTTCTTGATCGGCCAGAGCAGGCGGCGGCCCTTGTCGGTGTTGACGTTGTCCGGCCAGGAATTGAGCGGGGCAAAACGCTGGTTGCCCGTATTGGCGCCGCCGCGGCCATCCGCGGCGCGATAGGAGCCGGCGGCATGCCAGGTGACGCGTGCCATCATGCCGACATAGCTGCCCCAGTCGGCCGGCCACCAGTCCTGGCTGTCCGTCATCAGGGCGCGCAGGTCGGCCTTCAGCGCCTCCACGTCCAGTGTCTTGAGTTCTTCGCGGTAGTTGAAGCCCTTGTCCAGCGGATTGGTCTTCGTGTCGTGCTGGTGCAGGATGTCGAGGTTGAGCGCGTTGGGCCACCATTCCATGACGGAATTGTTGAGGGCGGTGGCGCCGCCGTGCATGACCGGACACTTGCCGGTCGTCGTCGTCTTCGTATCCATTTGGTCCTCCAACGGATTTTCTTGATTCGACAGGACACCGGAAGGGAACTTGCAGGCGCGCCTCTTGGGTCGGCGCCGCGGTGAAGCGTCTTCCGGGTTGCCAAGGCGTAGCAAAGGCCAGTCATAAACTCCAATTGTAAAAACTAAAGGCTCCGATATGCTCAGGTTATGAATGGCCTGACCATGAAACATCTGCGCTATTTCGAGGCGCTTGCCCGCATCGGCCATTTCGGCCGGGCGGCGGAGAGCTGCGCGATTTCCCAGCCGGCGCTCTCCGTGCAGATCCGCGAGCTGGAGGACCTGGTGGGCGTGCCGCTCGTCGAGCGGGGCGGGCGGCGCATCCGGCTGACGGGGCTTGGCGAGGAATTCGCCGAGCGGACGCGGGCGATCCTGCGCTCGGTCGACGAGCTGGAGGATCTCGGGCGGGCGGCGCACGGGCCGATCGCCGGCCGCCTCCGCCTCGGCGTCATCCCGACGGTCGCGCCCTATCTCCTGCCGGACATCATCAAGGCGCTGGCGCGCTTCTATCCCGGCATCGATCCGCGGCCGCGCGAGGCGATCACGCAGCGGCTGATCGAGGACCTGACGGAGGCAAAGCTCGACGCCGCCATCGTCGCGCTGCCGATTTCGGAGCCGGCCCTCAAGGAGATCGCGCTC
The DNA here is from genome assembly GCF_945994535.1 of Shinella sp. WSC3-e. Lineage (NCBI taxonomy): Bacteria > Pseudomonadati > Pseudomonadota > Alphaproteobacteria > Hyphomicrobiales > Rhizobiaceae > Shinella > Shinella sp. WSC3-e. The sequence goes on along the minus strand of NZ_OZ000530.1, from coordinate 1,903,925 downwards.
TTCGACGAGGAATTCGTGCTGGTGCGGCCTCTGGAGGACGCCGGAAAGCCGGTGCCGAGTTCCGACAGGCTGCATGAAATGCGCCTGCTGCTGCTGGAGGAGGGCCACTGCTTCCGCGACCAGGCCCTCTCGGTCTGCAATATCGGGGCCGCGTCGGTGCGCGACCTGATGGAGGGAAGCTCGCTCTCGACGCTGGTGCAGATGGTCGGGGCGGGCATCGGCGTGACGCTCATTCCGCAGATGGCGGTGGATACGGAAACCCGGTCCGCTTCGGTCTGCATATCGGCGCTGGCCGAACCCCGGCCGACGCGGACGATCGGCATGGTCTGGCGCAAGAGCAACCCGCTTTCCGCACAGTTCGCCACGATCGCCGAGATCGTCCGCGACGCGGGCCTCAAGAAGCAGGCCTGAACACGCGGGAACGTCACGGTGTCATCAGGGCGACGCTTGCGACCAGCCAGCCGAGCTTGCACAGGAGGTGGAGGGCCTGGTCCTGTGCGAAGCTGATCTTTCCCCGGATCTTCGCTTCGTCGATCAGGACGTGCAGGACCCATTCGGCAAGGCCGAGCAGGGCGCTTCCCGTCACCAGCAGCACCACGGCGCCGTGGATGCCGGCATGGGCGACAAGGTGATAGGCCCGCAGCGGCCCCTCGACCTTCGCCTTCACCAGGAAGTCCGATTGCAGGGGATAGTCGGCCAGCCAGTGCCCTGCGCACAGCAACAGACCCATGGTCAGAATTTCGTTCGTCATCGAATGAACTGTGCAGGTTGGGCGTTATGGTCATGCCGCCGGCGGCCGGGGATCCATGCAATCGGCGGGGTGAACCGCTGTTCTATTGAACCGTCCGCATCGCGCTGTTCCCTGGGGAACAGGCTGGCCATGCCGATATGTGGCCTTGTATCCATTGGTCCGCGACAATGCGCCGCCCGCCGCGCCAAGGGCCTGCGGGGCGGCCGCGATGCGGCGTTTGACGGAGGAGGGCGGGTGGCCGGCAGCGATTCCGGCGAAACTAGAGCAGGAAGTCGCCTTTGCCGAGCGCCAGCTTGCCGTCGAGGTCGAGGCGAAAATCGGCGGCCTTGTCGCCGTCGATGTCGCCTTCCACGATGGTGACGGCCTTGCCGTTCGCCGTCGCCGTGTACCAGCGCAATTCGCCGGCATCGCCCGTGAAGGCCTTTCCCCGCGCAAGAAGGGTGAAGCTGTGGCCGGCCTCGGGGCCGTTGGCATCGATGGCGGAAAGGTCGATGCGGTCGCGGCCGGGTTCGAAATCCGTGATGCGGTCGCGCGCCGCAAGGCCGATTTCGGCGGCGCTGCGGAAAACGAAGGTGTCGGCGCCGGCCCCGCCCGTCAGCCGGTCGGCACCCGCCCCGCCGTTCAGCCAGTCGTTGCCTGCGCCGCCTTGGAGCCTGTCGTTGCCGGCAAGGCCCAGAAGCGCGTCATGGCCGCGGCCGCCGGAAAGCGTATTGGCGTGCGAGGACCCGACGAGGAGATCGGCGTCGTTGGCGGTCGAATCATGCGCCGTGCCGTCACCCGAGAGATTGCGGAGGGACGCGGAGGCGACCTGCAGCTCCTCCAGCGCCATGCCCTTGCCGATGCCGTGGGCCGCCTTCAGCCGGGCAATGGCGGGGGCATATTCCCCGAAGATTGAATCGATGCCGGAAAACCCTTTGATGCGGCCGGCGGCATCGGCGTCGAAGCGGCTTTCATAGGAGAGGATCTTATCCCGATGGGCGGCATACATGCGGCCGGCATCGAGCGCTTCTGCCGTCGTCGCCGTGCCTTCCCTCGCGAAGAGCTTGAATTGCTCGGCCTCGACGTAACGCCGGTTGGCGATGCCGGCATGGCCGCCGCCGTTGGAATTGTAGCGGATCTCGTACCAGGCCTCCGCCCGGTCGCCGGCAAGGATCGCGGCCTTCAGCTTCGGCCCGAGCAAAGAGGGCGCGTTGTAGGCCATGCTGAACAGCACGGCGCGCTCGGTGGAGTTTGGGATGCCGGCGAGCCATGTGTCGATCGCCGCCTCGTAGCGCGGCGAGAGCGCGGTCAGCGCCGCCTGGATCTCGGCATTCGAGGAGAAGGCGAAGGTCTTCGGCACGCCGGGATCGCGCGTCGCGTTCCAGTCGGCCATGACCGTGTCGAGCCGGCTGTTGAGCAGGGCGGTCTCGCCTTTGGAATAGCTCTGGTCGATGACGGCCTTCAGCTTGGCCTGCAGCGCCGCGCTCCAGCCGCTGCCGGCGATCGCCTTCAGCACGGGTTCGAGATTGTAGCGCAGGTTGAAGCCGATGCCGATCGTCGGTGCCGGATCGGCCGACGTGTCGAGATAGGCGCGCCGGGTCGAGCCCTCCAGTCCGAGGAGCAGGTCGAAACCCGTCTTCCGGTAGGCGGACGTGGAGAGCCCGGTGAATTTCAGCATCGTTTGTCCCGTTTTCATCGCGTTCGGGCAGCCTAGCGCCCGCCGGGTAAAGGCGGCGCTCACGAAAAGGGGAAACGCTTTGCTAACGCCGCCCCTTGCAACCCGGTCGTACACCGCCATATTGCCGCCAAGACGAATGGAGACGGATGGCATGAGCGAGAGCAGGATCAGGACACCGCAGGAGGTCGTCGGCTTCTGGTGCGAGACGCTGACGGCCAAGGACTGGTGGCAATCGACGCCGGCGCTCGACGCGCATGTGCGCGAAACCTTCGCCGAGACGCATTTCGCCCTCTCGCAGGCGGTGACGGCGCCGTGGCGGGCAAGCCCGGAGGCCCGGCTTGCCGCCATCATCGTGCTCGACCAGTTTCCCCGCAACATGTACCGCGCCTCGCCGATGGCCTTCGCCACCGACTGGATCGCCCGGCGCGAGGCGCGTCTTGCGCTGGAGGTCGGCGCCGATAAGGCCGTTTCCTATGACCGGCGGCATTTCTTCTACATGCCGCTCGAACATTCCGAGGCGCTTGCGGACCAGGATCTTTCCGTCGAGCTCTTCGAGGCGCATGGCGACGAGATGTATCTCGACTATGCCGTCCGCCACCGGGACGTCATCGCCGAGTATGGCCGCTTTCCCCATCGCAACGCCTTTCTCGGCCGCGTCTCGACTCGGGAGGAGGAGGCTTACCTCGCCGAGCCGGGCGCCGGCTTCTAGTTCCGCGGGCATGCCGGTTTAAAATGGCCGCATTCGCGGCTAGAAGGGTGCGCAACCGCATGCCTGTGCTGCGTCGTCTGTTTCCGTTCAACGAGGATGGCCTGTTGCCGACCTTCCGCCTTCTCTCCGTCCTTCTTGCGGTTCTCCTGCTTGCGGCCGCGCCCGCCCGGGCGCAGACCGCGGCCGCACCCGCCATCGACGCGACGCAGATCGAGCAGGCGAGCAGCGACCTCGACCGCGCCAGCGGGCAGCTCAACGCGATTCGCGAGCGGGTGGAGCGGTACAAGGATGACGACGCGCGGCTCGTGGAGCTGAAGATCGAGGCCGAAGCGCTGAACCGGACGATCCTGGCCATCTCGGTCGCGACGCGGCCGCGGCTGGAGGCGATCAAGGCGCGCCAGACCGAACTCGGCGACCCGCCGGCCGAGGGCGCGCCGGCCGAAGCCGCCGTCGTGGTGGAGGAACGCAAGAAGCTTGCCGCAGAGCGCAACGAAATCAACGCGCTGACCGGGGAGGCGGAAAACCTTTCCATCGAGGCGACGAAGCTTTCGAACCGCATCACGGAAATCCGCCGCCGGCTGTTCACCGATGCCATCCTCAAGCGCACGGACATCAACACGGCGCTTTTCACGGAGGCCTCCGGTGCGCTCACGAACGAGACGGCGACGCTCGGCCGCACGGCGACGGCCTGGCTGCAGTTCGTCTGGAAGTTCAAGCGCATGCAGCTTCTGGGCGCCGTCGCGCTGTCGCTGGTGGCCGCGCTCGTGCTGCTCTCCGGCGGCTACCGGCTGTTTTCCCCCGTCATCACGCGTGCCGTGCAGCAGCAGAAGCCGCACTATATCACGCGGCTTTCCGTCGCCTTCTGGTCGACGATCCTGCCGAGCATCGCCGTGGGCGCCTTTGCCGGCACGAGCTATTTCTTCCTCGATACGTTCAACGTGCTGCGCTCCGACATCGCGCCGATCGCCTCGGTCGCGCTGGGCGTGATGGTGGCGATCTTCTTCGTGGCGCAGCTTGCCAATGCGGTCCTGTCGCCCGGTGACGGACATTGGCGGCTGGTTCGCGTGTCCGATCGCGGCGCGCAGCTTCTGTGGCTCTTGATCTTCAGCATGGCCATCGTCAACGGCGCCGACTATTTCCTCGGCACGATCAGCGAGGTGCTGGGCTCTCCGGTCGTGCTGACGGTGGTGAAAAGCTTCTTCGCCTCGATCATCATCGGCGCGCTGCTCGTCGTCACCGCCTTCATCAAGCCGGTGCTGCACCAGGGGGAAACGCCCGACGCGCAGGGGCGGCCCTGGCCGCGGTCGATCTTCGTCCTCCTGATTCTGACCGGCCTCGGGCTCATCTTCGCCTCGCTGCTCGGCTATGTCGGCATGGCCCGCTTCATCGCCACGCAGATCGTCGTCACGGGCGCGATCGTGGTGACCATGTATATCGGCTTCCTCTCCGGCCGCGCCGTCTCGGCGCCCAATGCCTTTGCCGAAACGGCGGTCGGCAAGCGGCTGGAGGAGCGCTTCGGCCTGGGCCAGGTGACGCTCGATCAGGTGGGGCTCGCCGCCGGGCTCAGCATCTATCTGCTGATCTTCGTCTTCTTCGTGCCGCTCGTCCTGCTGCAATGGGGCTTCCAGGTCGCCGACATCGAATCCTGGGCCTACCGCATCTTCACGGAAATCCGCATCGGCAGCATCACCATCTCGCTGATCGGCATCTTCGCGGGCATCCTGCTCTTCGTCGCCGGCCTCCTCATCACCCGCTGGTTCCAGAAATGGGTGGACGGCAATGTCCTGGCGCGCAGCCAGGTCGATGCCGGCGTGCGCAATTCCGTCCGCACCGCCGTCGGCTATGCCGGCGTGGCGCTGGCCGGGCTTGTCGGCATATCGGCGGCGGGCATCAACCTGTCCAGCCTCGCGCTCGTTGCCGGTGCCCTCTCGCTCGGTATCGGTTTCGGCCTGCAGAACATCGTCTCGAACTTCGTCTCGGGCCTCATCCTGCTCGCCGAGCGGCCGTTCAAGGTGGGGGACTGGGTGGTGGCCGGCACGACCGAGGGCTTCGTGCGCCGCATCTCCGTGCGCGCCACCGAGATCGAGACCTTCCAGCGCCAGACGGTGATCGTGCCGAATTCGGTGCTGATCAACGGGCAGGTCGGCAACTGGACGCATCGCAACAAGCTCGGCCGCATCGACATGGCGATCAGCGTGCATGCCAGCAACGATCCGCGCAGGGTCCAGGAGATCCTCACCGAGGTCGTGCGCGGGCAGCAGGGGCTGCTGCGCAATCCCGAGCCCACGGTGGTCTTCCAGGCATTCTCCTCGGCGACACTGGATTTCGAGATCCGGGCCTTTCTTGCGGATATCCTCAACGGCACGGGCGTGAAGTCCGATCTGCGGGCCGCCGCCCTCGAACGGTTCCGGGCCGAAGGCATCGCCATCGGCGCGCCGGCGGCGGCGGAAGTGCCGATCAAGATCTCGCCGGAAGGGGCCGATCTCATCACCAGGCTGCTCGACCAGGCGACCCGGGAGAATCGCCGGCCGGCGGCGGGCCGGCGCCGCAAGCCGGCGGAGGACGGGCCTAAGACCTGACCGCCGTGCCCGATTTGCGGCACATGAACGCCGCATTCACGCTCCATTCAGCCGTTTCCCCATAAAACACATGCAAATCCCGGCGCGGAACGATAGTGTTCCGCAAGGGCTTGTGAACAGGGGCGGCGCCGAGGCGCCGGGCAGAGATGAAGCGAATGATCATGATGCTGCTGGTGTCGGCCGCGATGTCCGCTCCGGCCATGGCGGCCTCGGTGACCAACAAGGACGGCGACACCCAGGTGCTCGTCATCGTGGAGGGCGGCAGCCGCATGGAGGTTGCGCTCGAGCCCGGCGCGACGGAGACGATCTGCCCGTCCGGCTGCTTCCTCACCCTGCCGAACGGTGACCGGATCGCGCTGAACGGCGGCGAGAATGTCGAGATCCAAGGCGGCTCGGCTTCGGTCAAGTAAGCTTCGAGGCGGATATTTCCAGCGGCGCGGAAGATCAACCGCGCCGCTTTTCTTTGCGTGACTGCCTTGTGCCCGGGCGGAAGAGTTCCGCCCACCGCTTTTTCATGCCCTCTAAATTTAACGCTTTCGCAAAGGGTTGCGGCTACGTCTTAATCTGGGGAACATCGTTATTACGAAGGCATATCCATGGCATTTGTCGGCATTTCCGGGATGCAGTATTCCGGCGCGTCTCTCTCGCATCACCGCATCCTTATTGCCGAGGACTCGAATGTCTTCACATCCATGATCTCCAAGCGCCTGAAGGAGCTTTTCGACATCGACGTGGAGATTTGCCGCAGCTTCGAGGAAATCGAACTGGCCTATGACAAGTCCAGCGAGAAGATTACGCTGGCGATCTCAAACATCAATCTGCCGGGCGCCGAAAACGGCGAGGCGCTGAACTATCTGGTCGACCTCAGCATTCCGACGATCGTCTTCACCGGCACGTTCCAGCAGAAGACGCGCGACCAGCTGCTGTCCAAGGAGATCGTCGACTACATCCTGAAGGACAATATCTTCGCGGTCGACATGCTGGCCGAATCGGTCTGCCGCTTCCTCACCAACCACAACCACCACGTCCTGATCGTCGACGACAGCGCGACGGCCCGGGCGTTGCTGACGACGCGCCTCAAGCGCTACAACTTCCGCGTCAGCGCGGCGGAAAGCGGCTCGGCGGCGCTCGCCCTCCTGAAGGCGAACCCCGATATCGGCCTGATGATCACCGACTACAACATGCCGGATATCGACGGTTTCGAGTTGACGCGGCGCATTCGCGGCACGGTCGGGTCGCATCAGCTGCGCATCATCGGCGTGTCGTCCTCCACCGATCGCCTGCTTTCCGCCCGCTTCCTCAAGGCCGGCGGCAACGATTTCATCATGCGCCCGTTCATCGACGAGGAATTCTACTGCCGCGTTAATCAGAACCTCGACACGCTGACCCAGATCAAGACGACCCAGCGGCGCCTGACGGCCTGATTCTCCACAGGATTTTCGTGATTCACCCGGATATGTCCCTTACGTAGCGTGAGATATTTCTTCCCGGATTAACCAGTTGGTAAAACCGGTGGTTTGTAATGCGTTCCAGACCGGAACATCATCAGGGTACTGGACGACGTGGGAGTGGATACAAATCCGCAGCGAGGGCCTGCATTCTTGCGCCATTCCGGCCAGCAGGTGCTGCTCGTGGAGGACTCGCGCATGTTCTCCACCGCGCTCAAGTACCGGCTCGAGCGGGAGCTCGGCCTTTGCGTCACCCATTGTTCCAGCATGGCCGCGGTCCGGGCGATCTTCCAGGGCGATGCGCCGGAATTCGTGCTGGCCGTGCTCGACCTCAACCTGCCCGACGCGCCGAACTGCGAAGCGCTCGACTATGTGATCTCGAAGGGCATTGCGCCGCTGGTCTTCACCGGCTCCTTCAGCGATGCGACCCGGGACCAGATCCTCGCGAAGAACGTGCTGGACTATGTCGTCAAGGACAATCCGTCGGCGATCCAGCAGCTGGTGCTCGCCGTCGACCGCATTCTGACGAGCGGCAAGACGCAGGTGCTCGTCGTCGATTCCGACCCGGAGAGCCTGCAGCGGCAGGTGAACCTGATCGCCAAGCAACGCTTCCAGATCATCGCGGTCGAAAGCGGGGCGGCGGCGCTCGATGCGCTTGATTCGCATGGCGGCATCGACATGGTGGTCTGCGATCTCGCACTTGCCGACATGGACGGCTTCGACCTCCTGAACGAGATCCGCCAGCGCCATGGCGACGATGCCGTGCGGGTCGTCGGCCTGTCGACCTCGGAAGACCGCATGGTGGCCGCCCGCTTCCTGCGCGCCGGCGGCGATGAATACATCCAGAAGCCGTTCCTCGTCGAAGAGTTCAACAGCCGCATCTTCCACGTCGCGGCGATCCAGAAGCGCGTGCAGTCGCTGCACCGCATCGCCGCGCGAGACTATCTCACCGACATCTACAACCGCCGCTACTTCTTCGAGGCGGGGCCGCGGCTCGTCGACCAGGCGCTGCGCCGGGGCGAGCCCATGTCGATCGCCATCCTCGACATCGACCATTTCAAGCGCCTCAACGACACCTATGGTCATGAAGTCGGCGACATCGTGCTGAAGGCCGTCTCGCGCCGGCTCAAGCACCGGGTCGGCGACCGCCACCTCCTGGCGCGGCTCGGCGGGGAGGAGTTCGGCATCATCTTCCACGGCCTGGAACTGGAAGGGGCGCTGGACTATTGCGAGCGGCTGCGCCTGGAGCTGGCGGCCCAGCCGATCAATGCGGACGGCGAGCCCCTGACGATCACCGTCTCCGCCGGCCTTGCGGCGATTTCCGGCCGGGAAACCTTCGACAACTACCTGAACGCCGCCGACCAGTTCCTCTACATGGCCAAGCATGCCGGCCGGAACCGGGTCTTCTCCGAACTGTCGCTGATGAGCGCGCTGGCAAGCTGAGCCCCGCCGCGGCGGGGCCTGGAGCGTTTCCGCTTTTCTCCGGATCGCGAAAAAGCTCCATCCTCTTGTTTCGCCGTAGTTCCGGACGCAAAACCGCTTCGCACTTTTGCTGGAACTGCTCTAATCGATCAGCGGGCGATGGCCGACAGCGTCAGCTTGCGCTCGGCGCGCTCCTGCTGGGGCGAGCGGTTGTAGAGTTCGCGGTAACACTTGGAGAAGTGCGAGGCGGAGACGAAGCCGCAGGCGACCGCCACTTCCACCACCGGCATCGAGGATTGCACGAGCAGGTGGCGCGCCCGGTCAAGCCGGATCTCGAGATAGTAGCGGGCGGGCGAGCGGCCCATCTCCTGGCGGAACAGCCGCTCGATCTGCCGGCGCGAGAGGTCCGCGCTGTCGGCGATCTCCAGCAGCGACAGCGGCTCGGAGAGGTTGCTCTCCATCAGTTCGATGATCGACAGCACCTTGGCGTTCTGCACGCCGAGGCGGGCGCGCAGCGGCAGGCGCTGGCGGTCGTGCGGCCCGCGCACGCGGTCGGTCAGCGCCTGTTCGCAGACGCGGTTGACGAGGTTCTCGCCGAAATCCTGGTCGATCAGGTTCAGCATCATGTCGAGCGATGCGGTGCCGCCGGCACAGGTATAGATGTTGCTGTCGATCTCGTAGAGGTCGGCATAGACGTCGGCCTGCGGGAAGGCTTCGGCGAAGCCCGGCAGGTTCTCCCAGTGGATCGCGCAGCGCTTGCCGGTGAGCAGGCCCGCCTGGGCGAGCACATGGGCACCGGTGCACAGCGAGCCGACGGCGATGCCGCGGTTGTAGACCTCGCGCAGCCAGGCATTGACCGACTTGTTGGAGAAGTCCTCGACATAGATGCCGGAACAGACCAGCACCATGGAGGGGCGGTTCTCGCCGCCGAGATATTTGCGCTCGTCGGCGAGCGAGGAGTTCACCTCGATGCCGATGCCGCTGGAGGAGAGCACCTGCTGGCCGTCCGTCGAGGCGAGACGCCAGGTATAGGCCTCGTAGCCGAGCATGCGGTTGGCGATGCGCAGGGTCTCGATCGCCGCCGAGAAGGGCAGCATGGAGAAGTTGGGCACCAGGAAGAAGACGAGAGAGCGCTTCTTGACGTTTGGCTTGTTCATCGGAGTGTCCATGCTGGAGGCGCGATGTCGCAATCGTTGCAGGCTGTCCGGCAGGCGCGCTAGTATTTTTGCGACACCGAAAGGGATGGTTACGACTGAATCCCACTGCGTATCGCTGAAATGCCAGTGCCTTCCGGCGGAATTGTGTCCATGCCTTCGCACTTGCACATTTGCGACCCTGCCGCCGGCATCGTCCGATTGCGACAGCTTGCCCCGATACACGGGAACCGCGTCGTTCCGTTTGACAACCACGCCCGCCTCGCGACATAGGAAGCAGGATTTTTGCAGGGTGATGTCGATGCTGCCAGATGGATATTCGGATGTGCCGGCGGGCAAGCTCGCCGCCGTGGTGACCTGCCTTGAAATGCGGGCACCGCCGCCCGAGCGCGCCGATCCCGAACAGGCCGGCATCACGCTCGAGCGCATCGCCCGGCCGGAGATCGCCTGGTATCGCGACCTCTACGGCCGCATCGGTGCCGAATGGCTCTGGGCCTCGCGCCTTGCCATGGCCGAGGCCGATCTCGCCGAAATCCTCCATCACCCGGATGTCGAGGTCCATGCCGTGATGAAGGACGGGCGGGGCGAGGGGCTGCTGGAGCTGGATTTTCGCGAGGCGGGCGTCTGCGAGCTCGCCTTCTTCGGCCTGACGCCGGCGATCATCGGCAATGGAACGGGGCGCTGGCTGATGAACCGGGCGATCGCGCGGGCCTGGTCGCGGGAGGGACATCCGCCGATCCGCCGCTTCTGGGTGCATACCTGCACGCTCGACGCGCCGCAGGCCCTGTCATTCTATATCCGCTCCGGCTTCACGCCCGTGAAGCGTCAGGTGGAGGTCTTCGACGATCCGCGGGTGACGGGCATCCTGCCGGAAACGGTGGCGCCAAAGGTGCCGATCCTGCGGCCATGAAAAAAAACCGCCGGAGGGACGTTTGACGTCAGCTCCGGCGGTGTTCGGCGTCGTCTTCCTTTGGCGGGTTGCCGCTACAGTCGTCCGTCATCGTGTGGTCTTGTCCCACGAACGGAAGCCTATGTCCTTGCGCTGGTCGAAGGACAGGCCTTCCAGCTCGCGCTCGGTGCGATAGCGCCGCCAAGCGGAGACGATCCGTTCGAAGGCATCCCGGACGGGACGGGACAGGCTGCCGGCGTGACGGGTGCCAGACGCACGCCGTACCGGACGATGTTCCAATGCTATTGCCATTTCAGGGTCCTTTCGAGCTTGGGAGGTTTCGAAAGGTCGCGACCTTGATCGTGACTATGTCGTAACCTCATGCATCAATCAAACGAATATATTTGATTGGATTGATCAGTGTTCCTCATGGTTGGCAACGGCCGGCCAGTTGATGTCGTCCTTGAGGTAGGGCGGCAGCTGCGCCAGTTCCTCGGCCGTGTGGCGGGCCGCATTGCGCCGGCGGCGGGCTTCGATCGCGTCGCCCACGAAGCGCCGTATTGCGTAGTAAAATCCGTTTCCACGAACCGTAACGGCGAGATCGGCGCCGTTCGCGTATGATTTCTGCGTATCCATGGCGTTTTTCCTTTCACTCGTTGGCTTGTGAGGTTGACTATCCGCCCATCTCGGTTTTCAATCAAACGAAATGAAGTGACAGTTTGCTTCAGATTTTCTGATCCATGGAGGTAGGCATGAACCTGCTGATGCGCCAGACGCTCCCCTTGCTGGAACTCGACATCCTGAAAACCTTCGTGGCGATTGCCGAGACCGGCAACTTCACCACCGCCGCCGAGACGGTGCACCGCACGCCGTCCGCCGTCTCCATGCAGATCAAGAAGCTGGAAGAACTGCTCGGCTGCACGCTGTTCCGCCGCGATGCGCGCTCCGTGGTGCTGACGCATCATGGCGAGGTGCTGCTCTCCTATGCGCGCCGCCTGATCGCGCTCAGCAACGAGGCGGTGTCGCGCTTCATGATGCCGGAAATGAACGGCGTGGTGCGGCTCGGCGCGCCGGACGACGTCGGCGAGCTCATCCTGCCGGAAGTGCTGCGCCGCTTTGCCGAGACCTATCCGTCGATCGCCGTCAACGTGTCGATCGAGACGAGCGGCAACCTGCGCCGCGCCGTCGCCGAGCGGCGGCTCGACCTTGCCATCTTCAATGCCACCGACGGCACGATCCCCGTTCCGGGCGAGGTCCTGCTCAAGGAACAGCTCGTCTGGGCCGGCAAGAACTGCGGCAATGCGCATCTGAAGAACCCGCTGCCGGTATCGGTCTGGGAAGAGGGCTGCATCTGGCGTGCGCGGGCGCTGGAGGAGCTGAGCCGTTCGGGCCGCGATTTCCGCGTCGCCTATTTCTGTGCCCATCACATGGGCCAGCGCGCCGCGATCCGGGCGGACCTCGCGGTCGCGCCGCTGGCGCGCTTCCTGGTGGGGGACGACATGGTGGCGCTCGGCGAGAAGGACGGCCTGCCGGATCTCGGCCACTACCTGATCGGCCTCGTCGTCAACGAGGAGGCCGAGACGCCGGCGCTCGCCGTGGCGGACTATATCCGCGCCGCCTTCGCCCGCATCGAGCGCCGGCCGATGGACATGCTGCAGGTCGCCTGCTGAGACAGGGGCGGCTGATACCCCTCTCTGCCCTGCCGGGCATCTCCCCCACAAGGGGGGAGATCGGCAGGAGTCGGGCACCTTGCTTAAATCGCATCGCTCAAGATGGGCGAAACGCTGCTCCATCCAATCTCCCCCCTCGTGGGGGAGATGCCCGGCAGGGCAGAGGGGGGCAACTCCGAGCCCGGAGGCCGCCGCTATTCCCTGCTGCGCCGCCTGCGCCGCCCGCCACCTTCGCCGCCGCCGTCGTCGGCCAGCACCTTGCGCTCCGGCAGGGTCACCACCTTGGCAAGCTCCGGGAAGGGGTCCACCTTGTTGGGCAGCGCCATGGCGTTGACGAAGAGCTGCTGGAAGCTGGGCTCCAGCGCCGTCTCGATCTTCTCGATGCGGGCCACGGTGCGCTCGATCTCGCGGCGGTGGTCGCGGTTGAGGAGGGCCATGAGCGCGCCCGTGCCGGCGGCATTGCCGACGGCCTTCACCTCGTCGAGGTCGCAGTCCGGGATGAGGCCGAGCACCATGGCGTATTTCGGATCGATGAAGGAACCGAAGGCGCCGGCGAAGCGGATCGTGTCGACATGGTCGATGCCCTGCTTTTCCATGAGCAGCTTGATGCCGGCATAGAGCGCGGATTTGGCGAGCTGGATGGCGCGGATGTCGTTCTGCGTCACGGTGATGCGCGGTTCGCCGTCGTGCAGGAGATAGGAGAAGGTACGGCCGTTCTGAAGGATGCGCGGGCTCCTCTCCGCCATCGCGCCATCGACCACGCCGTCCTCGGAGATGATGCCGGAGAGATACATTTCCGCGACGACCTCGATGATCGCCGAGCCGCAGATGCCGGTGACGCCGACGCTGGCGGCGGCCTCGGCGAAACCGTCCTCGTCCGACCACTTGTCGACGCCGATGACGCGGAAGCGCGGCTCCAGCGTCGCGGGATCGATGCGCACGCGCTCTATCGCGCCCGGGGCGGCGCGCTGGCCGGAGGAGATTTCCGCGCCCTCGAAGGCAGGTCCCGTGGGCGAGGAGGCGGCAACGACGCGGTTCCTGTTGCCGAGCACGATCTCCGCATTGGTGCCGACATCGACCAGCAGCATCATGCGATCCTGCCGATAGGGGCCCTCGGCGAGGGTCGCGCCAGCGGCATCCGCACCGACATGGCCGGCGATGCAGGGCAGGGTGTAGAGCCGGGCGCCGCGGTTCACCTCGATGTCGAGTTCATGCGCCCAGTATTGCAGCGCGCCCGACACGGCGAGCGCGAAGGGCGCCTGGCCGAGCTCCGTCGGGTCGATGCCGAGGAAGAGGTGGTGCATGATGGGGTTGGCGACGAACACCATGTCGAGGATGTCGTGCCGGTCGACCTCGCCTTCGGCGCAGACCTTGCCGATCAGGCCGTTGACGGCCTCGCGCACCGCCTTCGTCATGGCTTCCCGGCCGTCCGGGTTCATCATGACGTAGGAGACGCGGCTCATCAGGTCTTCGCCGAAGCGGATCTGCGGGTTGGACGTGCCGGAAGAGGCGACGATGCGGCCCGACAGCAGCGAGACGAGATGCATGGCGATGGTCGTCGAGCCGATGTCGCAGGCGATGCCGTAGGCCTCGTTCTTGAGGCCCGGATAGAGGGCGACGATGAAGGGGCGCGATGAATCCATGTCGCGGTGGATGGCGGCGGTGACGCCCCAGTTGCCCTTGCGCAGGATCGACTGCACCTGCGGGATGAGGTGGGGGGCGATGAGCAGGTCCTTCCAGCCCCAGTCCTTCTCCAGCATCACCTTCAGGCGGTCGAGGTCGCCGAGCGGCTTGTGCATGTCCGGCTCGTCCACCTCGACATAGCAGAGCTGGATGGCGGCGTTGCGCTCGATGACGCGATCCGTCGCGGCCTTGCGCACGACCTGCGCGTTGATGACGGTGTCCTGCGGCACGTCGACGACGAGGTCGCCGAGGATGAGGGCGGAACAGGAGAGGCGGCGGCCTTCCGGCAGGCCGCGGATCTTCTCGTAGCGCTCCTCCTTCGGCCCCTTTTCCGAGATATGGTCGAGCGAGGAGACGATCTTGTGCTTGGCGAAATTGCCTTCCTGCACCTCGATCTGACAGCGCCCGCAGGTCGCGCGTCCGCCGCAGACGCTCTCGACATAGACGCCCAGCTTGCGCGCGGCTTCCAGGACCGGCGTGCCGACCGGGAAGCGGCCGCGCTTGCCCGAGGGCATGAAGAGGACGAACGGTTCCTTTGCCGAAGCTTCCGTCATGTTGGTCTCGTTCTCACCTTCGATGCGCATCGGTCGTACTTTCTCTTGGGCGTCAAGCGGCGCATCTCAGCCCTTCTTGGCCGAGAGACGTCGCACATTGCGGCGCACGCGCTTGCCATAGGGTTTCAGCGCGGCTTCGGAGACGGCGCGGGCCGTGGCTTCGGGCGAGGCCGCCGTCATCATGGCCTTGGCAACAGCAAAATTGGCTGCCACGACGCTTTCCGCCGTGGCAGCCATCTTTTCGGTGACCATCCGGGTCATCTCGGCGGTGTTCTGCGTCGATCCCGTCAGCGCCGCCATCTGCATCTCGTGGCAGCGCATGGCGATCACGAGAGGCGCCTCCAGCCAGAGGCTGAAGGCGTCGCGACGAAGCTGGCGCCTGCCGGCCACGTTATTCTCGCGCCGCGCCGGCGCCGGCGCGGGCTGCGCGGCCGCCACGGCGACCGCCGCCGGCTGCCGGTGCTGCGGATGCGGCCGCGACGGCGCCGCCTTCGGCGGGCTTGTGGTCGCGGTAGGTCATGATCCAGTTGGTGCAGTTGGCATCCGTGCCGTTGAGCACGTTGGCGGCGCGCACGGCCTCCATTTCCTGCGGGCGGCAGGGGTTCATGATGGCCGAGGTCATGCCGGCGCCGATGACCATGGGGATGAAGCCGGCATTGATGCCGTGGCGGTGCGGCAGGCCGAAGGAGATGTTGGAAAGGCCGCAGGTCGTGTTGACCTTCAGCTCGTTGCGCAGGCGATAGAGCAGCTGGAAGACCTGGCGGCCGGCATCGCCAAGCGCCCCGATCGGCATGACGAGCGGGTCGACGACGATGTCGTGCGGCTTGATGCCGTGGTCCATGGCGCGCTCGACGATCTTCTTGGCGACGGCGAAACGCACGTCCGGGTCCATGGAGATACCGGTCTCGTCGTTGGAGATCGCGACGACCGGCACGTCGTACTTCTTGACGAGCGGCAGGATGGCTTCGAGCTTCTCCTCCTCGCCGGTGACGGAGTTGACCAGCGGGCGGCCCTTGGCGACCTTCAGGCCGGCCTCGATGGCGGCCGTGACCGACGAGTCGATGGCGAGCGGGATATCGACGAGGCCCTGGACGATCTCCAGCGTCTGCACCAGAAGGCCCGGCTCCGTCTCGTTCGGGTTGACCGAGGTCACGCCCGCATTGATGTCGAGCATGGTGGCGCCGGCGGCGACCTGTTCCAGCGCGTCCTTGATGACGGTCTCGAAATTGCCGGCCTGCATTTCCGCGGCCAGCTTCTTGCGGCCGGTCGGGTTGATGCGTTCGCCGATGACGCAGAAGGGCTGGTCGAAACCGATGACGATTTCGCGGGTGGCCGAGGCGACGATGGTGCGTGTCATATAGGGTCCTCTGGGGCGGGGCGCTGGGTCTGGTCTAGCGCGCGATTTCCGGTGTTGCAATGCTGGCGGCGGGCGGAGAGGAAGCCCCCTCATCCGGCCCATCGGGCCACCTTCTCCCCCTGGGGGAGAAGGTGCCGGCAGGCGGATGAGGGGGATATCTCCAACATAGGCGTTCGTCTTCCGGTCAATGGGGATGATGGGCGGCGGTCTCGGCCATCTGCTGCTGGTTCTGTTCGACGCCCTGGCGGGTCCTTTCGATGCGTTCGGCAACGAGCTGGTCGACCGGGTTCGGCTCGCGCTTCCAGGGCTGGCGGCCCTTCAGCACGCCGGAATCATGCACGATCTCCGCGACATATTCCTCCTGCCGGTAGGCCATGACGTGAATGCCGGAAACGCCCTCGATCTCCTTCACCTCGTTGATGATGTCGATGCAGAGCTGCTTGCCTTCCTTCTTCTGGTCCTGGGCGCCCTCGAGCCGCGCGATGACGGAATCGGGAATGTGGATGCCCGGCACGTTGGAGCGGATCCACTTCGCCGTCTTGGCCGAGGCCATCGGGCCGACGCCGACGAGGATGTAGCATTTCTCGTCGAGGCCGAGGTCGCGCACCTTCTTCATGTATTCGCGGAACATCGGCACGTCGAAGCAGTACTGGCTCTGCACGAACTGCGCGCCGGCCTCGATCTTCTTGGCGAGGCGATAGGGGCGGAAGTCGTAGGGCGGGGCGAAGGGGTTGATCGCCGCGCCGAGGAAGACCTTCGGCGGCGTCGTCAGCTTGCGGCCGGAGAGGAACTTCGAATTGTCGCGCATGATGCGCACGGTCTCGAGCAGCGACATGCAGTCGAGGTCGAAGACCGGCTTTGCGCCGGGTTGGTCGCCGGCCTGCACGCCGTCGCCGGTCAGGCACATGATGTTGCACACGCCCATGGCCGCGCCGCCGAGCACGTCGCCCTGGATGGCGATTCGGTTCTTGTCGCGGCAGGCGATCTGCATGATCGGCGCATAGCCCATGCGGGTGAGCAGCGCGCAGATGCCGACGGAGGACATGTGGCAGTTGGCGCCCGACGCATCGACCGCGTTGATGCCATCCACCCAGCCGTCGAAGACCGCGGCGCGCTCGTAGACGTCTTCCGGATTGGCGCTGTCGGGCGGGTTGAGTTCCGTCGTGACGGCGAATTCGCCGCGGCGCAGCACGCGCTCCAGCCGGCCGAGCGAGGAATGGCCGGGCAGGGGATCGAGCGGCAGGTGCGGGCCGAGCGGGTTTTCATCGATATGCGCCATGGATCAGGCGTCCTTTCCGGCAGCGGCGGCTTCCCTGGCCGCGGCAGCCTCGGCCGTCACGCGCAGCCAGGAGGAGGTTTCGCGCAGCGACTGGTTCACCGGTTTCTGCACGTTCATGATGGCATCCCCCTTCGCCATGTTCTGCGATCCCTTCCAGGCCTGGACCCAGACGCAGGGCATGTCCGGCTCCACTTCGCAATTGCCGTTGGCGCGAACGCCGCCGCAGGGGCCGTTGCGAAGCTGCTTGGGACAGTTCATCGGGCAGGACATGCCCGTGGACGACAGCGCGCATTGGCCGCACATGCGACAGTCGAAGAGAAAACCCTTCACATGGCGTTCGACGAAGGTGATCGGCCGCTCGACGCGCTGGTAGCCGAGAAGCTTCCAGACGGGGTGCAGCAGCAGGAAGCCCTGGGCGAAGCGGTGGTAGAACCACTCGAAGAAGCGGGAATGGCGCACGGCCCACAGGCGGACGGTGTATTTGTGCCGGGCCCGGCGGCTCGGCGACACACCGGCCGGGGTGAAGGCGCCGGTGGCGGCCTTCTTGGCGGGGGCGGCATTGCCCGGTTTCTGGACGGCGTCAGCCATTGTCGCGGCCTCCGGCCTTGACGAGGGCGACGAGCCGCTCGCGGTCATAGGCGGCTTCCAGCTCGGCCGCGGCCCTGTCGGCTTCCGCCTCCAGGTCGTCGGAGACCGGAACGGGATCGGCCTTGCGCCATTCGGCGAGGTAGTCGTCCGTTTCGGCCGCGCCGGTGCGCATGGCGCACATGTCGATCGCCTCGGTGAAGCGCAGCGACAGTTCCCGCTTGGCGCTCGTGCGGCCCTTCTTGATGATGACCTGGGCGGGGATGTCGCGCCAGTAGACGATGATGCGGTCTGCCATGTCGAAAATTCTCCTCGCGCTGACAATGCGGTCTGGCCGCGCCGCGGGCTTCACTCGCCACGACTGCCCCATGCTCAAAAACGACGCGGGATTCGACTATACAGAAGGTTTTACCAGATGCCGCGGGTCACGCCGTTCCAGAGCCAGGTCCAGATTGGCGGATGATACCATTGCCGCGAGGGCGCCGCTATTTTCAATGGCTTGAGATTGCCGGCCGCCGCATTGCGCATCGCCTCGACGATGATGCCGGTCGAGGCCGCCGTCTGGAGCAGCGGATAGGTGTGCATCGTGTCGCGTTTGGAAGGTTTGACGCGCTGCTGGTAGAGCACGTCGCCGGTGTCGACGCCGGGATCGACAAGATGCACGGTGGCGCCGAAATTCTCCTCGTCGCGCGCGATGCGCGCCCAGTAGCCGCCCTGCAGGCCGCGATATTGCGGGTTGATGCCGGCGTGGAAGTTGAGGACGGGGCAGGGGATCGCGGCAAGCGTTTGCGCCTTCATCATGCGGCAGCTGACGAGGAGCAGCGCCGCCGGGTGGATTTTCCCGAGTGCTTCGAGAAGTTCGGGGCTGTTGGCGGAGGGTACTGCTATGCGGCGAATTTGCGAATCGGGCGAGGGGTTTACGCCGAACTCCTCGATGATTTCCTGAGCGCGTTTCGTGGTGAAGCGCTTGCCGTATTTCGAGACGACCATGGTCGCGAGCTGGCCGAGCGCCTGCACCCAGCCGAGCTTCTTCGCCCGGCGCCGGATGAAGAGCTTTTTCGATTCGGGCTGTTCCTCGATGACGACGAGGCTCGGGAAAGCGGCCTTGAGGGCGTTGACGACGATTTCCGGGTTGGGGCCGGGCTGGATCAGGAGGGCGATGGTCGGTGCCGTCATCGAGGAGCCTATGCATTTGCGTCCGCCCCTCATCCGGCTGCCGCCACCTTCTCCCCGCAAGCGGGGAGAAGGAAATGCCGCGTCGGTTTCCTCAATCATGACCGGTTCGTCGGGCACGTTCCCTCTCCCCGCTTGGGGGGGGGAGGGTTAGGGTGAGGGGCAATTTCGGCCGACACTGTCGCGCGCGGAGTTTATCGCCGTCTTAAGGCAAGGCGGCATCCGGCCGGATTGGCTAACCGTTCCTTACCGCGCGCGCAAAAGCTCGCCCGTCAGGTCGCCGTAGCCGGTGAAGCGGTATTCGTAGGCGAGGCCGAGATAGTCCGCCGCCTCCTTCGCCTTCTGCTGCAGGCCCTCGTCCTCGACCTGCGAGAGATAGACGAGCTTCTCGTAATTGCCGAAATACATGTCCTTCAGCTGCGGATAACGGTCGAGGCCGAGCGGTTCGATGACGAAGGCGCGGAACTGGCGGGCGAGGAAATCGGTGAGGAAGAAGGAGGTGACGTCGTCGTCCTTGGCCGCAAAGGCCTCGTTGCCGGCGAAGAAGGAGTAACAGTGCGGGCCGGCGATGCGCTCGACGCCCTCGCGCTCGCAGAGCCGGTCGAGCAGGCCGCCGGTGCCGCAATCCGCATAGCCGACGAAGATGCGCGAAAACCCCTCGGCGCGCGCTTCGGCGACCGCCTGCTCCACGCCGGGGGTGATCTTTTCCGGATGGGCGTGCCAGATGGCGGGAAGACAGAGAAGGTCGATATGGGAAAGACCGTTCGCCTCGCGGATTGCGAGGACCTCGCGGGCGATGGCGCCGCAGGCGATGACGCGAACTTTTTCCGCGTTCATGCGTTTACCGGTGGGATTTCCATCCCGAAGTTCTGCGTCAACCACATCCATGAAAAGGGACTCCAATCATGACTGGGACGAACCTGACCCGTATGACCATCGTTCTCGCCGCGCTCCTGGCGCTCAGCGCCTGCGGCAACACCATTCGCGGCATGGGGCGGGATACGGCCAATGCCGTGGATGCGACGCAGGCCGCCGGCCAGGACATCGACAACGCCGCAAACTAAAGGTCGTCAGCAGACGGCGCCGATTCAAGACCGGCGCCGTCGAATTCACGATCAGCCGGCAAGCATGTTGTGCTTGCGCTTCATGAATTCCTTGGCGGTTTCCACGGCCACGGCCGCATCGCGGCAGTAGGCGTCGGCGCCGACGGCCTTGCCGAATTCCTCGTTCAGCGGCGCGCCGCCGACAAGAACGACGTAGTCGTCGCGCAGGCCCTTTTCCTTCATCGTGTCGATGACGACCTTCATATAGGGCATGGTGGTCGTCAGCAGCGCCGACATGCCGAGGATGTCCGGCTGCTCGCGCTCGATGGCTTCGAGATAGTTCTCGACCGGGTTGTTGATGCCGAGGTCGATGACGTCGAAGCCGGCGCCTTCCATCATCATGCCGACGAGGTTCTTGCCGATGTCGTGGATGTCGCCCTTGACGGTGCCGATGACCATCTTGCCCTGCTTCGGCGCGCCGGTGGCGGCGAGCAGCGGGCGCAGGATCGCCATGCCGGCCTTCATCGCATTGGCCGAGAGCAGAACTTCCGGCACGAAGAGGATGCCGTCGCGGAAATCGACGCCGACGATGCGCATGCCTTCGACGAGCGCCTGGGTCAGGACGTCGTAAGGTGCCCAGCCACGCTCGAGCAGGATGTTGGTTCCTTCCTCGATTTCCTCCTTCAGGCCGTCGTAGAGGTCGTCGTGCATCTGCTGCACGAGCTCTTCGTCGGAGAGATCGGCGAGAATGATTTCGTCGTCGGACATGTTGTTTCCTCGTCTCCAGTGGCGCTGCGGGCGGCAGGCTCGTCGTACAAGAAATATCCTTCCTCTTGCGCGGACCTGATTTCGAAAGCGACGTCGCATATGGTGAAAAGCGACCCGCCGGACGCTTCTGTCATCCATAACGCGTAAAGCCGTGAATTGACAGTGCAAACCGAGGGATGGCGCTACGATCGCCGTCGCAATCCGGCTATAGTCGCCACGGTGCCGATATCCAGCGTGCGCCACCGCTTGGCGCTTTGAGAACCGTCCCGCCCCGGCGGCTTGCTAGCATAGGACGAGAGGCGCTTCTCCAGCGCCGGAAGAACAAGGAAAGACGGATCATGAGCGAGGACATTCAGCAGGTGGCAAGCGAGGGCGCCAGTGAAGGCGGCGGACGCCGGTCGCGTGAGGGGCGCGGTGCCGCCGCGCGGCGCGCATCGCGCACGGGAGGCGGTCCGGGCCCCTCGCTGCCCTACATCACCCGCAAGATCAAGGAATACGAGGTCCTCGACGAGGAAGGCCTGCAGCTCATCGAGGCGAATGCCGACCGGGTGCTGGAGGAGATCGGCATCGAGTTCCGCGAGGATCCGGAAGCGCTCCAGCTCTGGAAGGAAGCCGGCGCCGACGTCAAGGGCGAACGCGTGCACTTTCCGAAGGGCCTTTGCCGCGAGCTCCTGAAGACCGCGCCGTCCAGCTTCACCTGGCATGCCCGCAATCCCGAGCGCAGCGTGCATATCGGCGGCAAGGCCACCGTCTTCGTGCCGGTCTACGGCCCGCCCTTCGTGCGCGACCTCGAAGGCAACCGCCGCTATGCGACGATCGAGGATTTCCGCAACTTCGTGAAGCTCGCCTATATGGCGCCGTCCATGCACTCCTCCGGCGGCACGGTCTGCGAGCCGGTGGACGTTCCGGTGAACAAGCGTCACCTGGACATGGTCTACAGCCATATCAAATATTCCGACAAGCCGTTCATGGGCTCGGTTACCGCGCCGGAACGCGCGGAAGACTCGATCGCCATGGCCAAGATCGTCTTCGGCGACGAGTTCGTCGAAAACAACACGGTCATGATGAACCTCATCAACGCCAACTCGCCGATGGTCTTCGACGAGACCATGGTGGGCGCTCTGAAGGTCTATGCGCGGCATAACCAGGCCTGCGTCGTCTCGCCGTTCATCCTGTCGGGCGCGATGAGCCCGGTGACGGTTGCCGGCACGCTGACGCAGATCCTGGCCGAGGTTCTCGCCGGCGCTTCCTTCACCCAGCTCATCCGTAAGGGCGCTCCGGTATTGTTCGGCACCTTCGCCGCCTCGATCTCCATGCAGTCGGGCGCGCCGACCTTCGGCTCGCCCGAGCCTTCGCTCGTTTCCTACGGCGCGGCGCAGCTTGCCCGCCGTCTCGGCATTCCGTTCCGGACCGGCGGTTCGCTCTGCGGCTCGAAGATCCCGGATGCGCAGGCTGCCCACGAATCGGCCAACACGCTGAACATGACGCTGCTTGCCGGCACGAACTTCGTGCTGCATGCGGCCGGCTGGCTGGAAGGCGGCCTCGTCGCCTCCTACGAAAAGTTCATGATCGACCAGGACCAGCTCGGCATGCAGCAGAAGTTCGCCGAGGGCATCGACCTTTCGGAGAATGCGCAGGCGCTCGATGCGATCCGCGAGGTCGGCCCGGGCAGCCACTATCTCGGCTGCGCCCATACCCAGGCCAACTTCCAGACCGCCTTCTACCGCTCGCCGCTCGCCGACAACAACTCGTTCGAGCAGTGGGAGATCGAAGGCCAGAAGCGCATCGAGGACCGCGCCAACGCGCTCTGCCGCACCTGGCTGGAGAGCTACGAGGCGCCCTATCTCGACCCGGCGATCGACGAGGCGCTGCTCGCCTACGTCAAGAGCCGCAAGGACTCGATGCCGGACGCCTTCACCTGAAAGGGTCCCGATCGCGCCAGGGAGCAAGGCGGAGCAACGCGGGTGGCGGACATGATCCAGAAGGAAGTCTGGCGTCCCCACTATGAACTCAAGGGGGACGTGACCCGGTGAGGGGGCGTCGCCCCGATCTCGATACGATCCGTGCGGCTCTGAAGCCGCACGGTCTTTTTTTGCGCGGCACCGTGAACTTCGCCGGGGACGAGGCGGCACCGGACCTTGCGGATGGCCGCCCTGCGGCCAGCGTCGCGCTCGTCGGCAATATCGGCAGCTCGATCTGGCCGGCCTTTTCGCGCTGGCGGGCCGAGCGGGCGGATCGCGGCGGCCCTGACCCGCTCGACGCCTGGTCGAAAGAGGTCGTCCAGGCCGTCGCTGCGGCGGCCGGCGCGACCGCCTGGTTTCCCTCCGATCCGCCCTGGCAGCCGTTCCAGCGCTGGGCGATGCGCGCGGAAGGCCTGAAGGCCTCGCCGCTCGGCATCCTCATCCACCCCGTCTACGGCCTCTGGCACGGCTATCGCGGCGCGCTCGGCTTTTCGATGCCGGTCGCGGATGCGCCTCTGCGCGCCGCGCCGCACCCCTGTGAGCACTGTCGCGACAAGCCGTGCCTGACGGCCTGTCCCGCCGGTGCCGTCCGTCTCGACATGTTCGACGTGCCCGCCTGCCGGGCGCATCTGCGCATGCCGGCGGGGCAGGGCGGCTGCATGGTCGCCGGCTGCCTTTCCCGCGCGGCCTGTCCCGTGGGGGCGGCCTATCGTTACGACGAGGCCCAGCTTCGCTTTCACATGGCGGCGCTGTCGCTTTGATCTTTTGTCGGGCCTGCTGCTAAATTCGCCGCATTGCCGGCGGAGCCAGGGGCATGCGCGCCCTTCTGTTCCTTTCCTTCCTTCTTGCCGCCCTGACCTTGCGGAGCGTTGCCATGGCCGAACCGCCGAAATGCGCCGAGATCGAGCATCTTTCCGGCCGCTACACCGTCTGCACCTTCGACCCCGCGCAGGAGACGATCCGGCTCTTCGGCGCGGCGACGCTCGCCAGCCGCGGCGCGCGCTATGACCAGCTCAACACCCACCTCCTGCGCAACGGTCAGCACATGACCTTCGCCATGAACGGCGGCATGTATCACCCCGACTACGGGCCGGTCGGCCTGCTGGTGGAAGGGGGGCGGGAGGCGGGCGCGCTCAACCGGGGCGATGCGTTCGGCAATTTCTTCCTCAAGCCGAACGGCGTGTTCTGGGTTGGCGAGGGCGGGGCCGGCGTGATGGAGACGGAGGCCTTCGCCAGGGCGGGGCTTTCGCCGCGCGAGGCGACGCAGTCCGGGCCGATGCTGGTCATCGACGGCAAGATCCATCCGCGGTTCCTTGCCGACGGCACGAGCCTGCAGATCCGCAACGGCGTCGGCAGCCTTCCCGACGGGCGGATCGCCTTCGTCATCTCGAACGATCCGGTCCGGTTCCACGACTTCGCGACGCTCTTCCGCGACCGGCTGCACAGCCGCAACGCGCTTTTCCTCGATGGCAGCATTTCCAGCCTCTACGCCCCGGAAATCCGGCGTCACGACCGCAATGCCGTGATGGGCATCATCATCGCCGTCGTGAAAAATCTGCCCTGGTGAGAAATTTTTTCGGAAGGGCACCCAAGGATCGTCGCCCGACGCACGTCTGAAAGGATAGTGCACAGCAATCGGGATGGACCCGTGGAAACAGAACTCGTCGAAAAGGCGGCATCGGGCGACAGGCAGGCTTTCGCCGCGCTTGTCGAGAGCCGCTATGATTTCATCCATGCCGTCGCCTGGCGGTGGTGCGGCGACCGGCAGGATGCCGAGGACGTGGCGCAGGAGGTCTGCATGCGCCTTGCAAGCGCCATCCGCGGCTTCAAGGGCGCGAGCCGCTTCGGTACCTGGCTCTATACGGTGACGCTGAACGCCGCGCGCGACCAGCTGCGCAAGCGGCGCCGGGCCGAATGGCGCGACGCCGCCTATCTGCGCGAACAGGCGGTGCTCGACGGCGCCCCCGCGGAGGACGGCAACGAGGAACTCTGGCAGGCGGTGCGCCAGTTGCCCGAAAAGCAGCGCGACGCCGTGCTGCTGATCTATGGCGAAGGCCTCAGCCATGCGGCCGCGGCCGATGTGCTCGGCTGCGCCGAAACGACGATTTCCTGGCATGTGCACGAGGCCCGCAAGCGCCTGAAGGTGCTCTTGCGCGATGCGGCCGCGTGACGGAAGGACAGACGATGAGTGATCTCGACCTCGAAAAACTCGCCCGCGACAGGGCCCCTGCCGCCGACCCCGCGGCCCGCGCCCGCGCGCTCGCCGCCGCCATGGAGGCGTTCGACGGCGCGGAAAAAAATGCGGCCAGCCCCCAAGGATCGTCCGCAGGCGGGCGTCAAAGCTCCATCTTCAACCGGATATGGAGCCCCATCATGAACCGCAGACTTCTCGCCGGCTCGGCCCTTGCCACGCTGCTCGTCGTGCCCGTCGCCGGCCTCGTGACCTATGAACTGGTGAACAACGGCACCGTGCCGCTCACCGTGACGACGGAGGTCGCCGAAACGTCCGGCGGCCAGGATCTGCGCGCCCGCCAGCAGGAAGCCAAGAAGACCACGCCGAACGCCGGCGAGCTTTCCGCGGCCCTGCAAAGCGGCGAGGCCCGGGACGGCAGCGCAGGGCAGGCGACCGGGGCGGAGGCGAAAGCGGAGGCCGCGCAGCCGACCGACAGGCTGGCTGCCGAGCCTGTTCCGCTTGCCGAAGGCCGGGAAGAGGAGGCCGTCGCGGCCGCGCCGGATTCCTTTGCGCTGGGCGAGGCGGTCGCCACGCAGTCGCTCAGCCGCGCCATCACGCAGCCCTCCGCGACGGCGGACGCCATCGCGATGCCCGTGCCCGCGGAGGACCGCGAGCGTTTCGCCTCGGCCGATCCCAACCCGGTCAAGAGCGTCGCCACCGATCCGGTCTCGACCTTCTCCGCCGATGTCGATACGGCGTCCTATTCCTATGTGCGTCGCGCCCTGCTCGGCGGCGGCCTGCCGGACCGGGAGGCCGTTCGGGTGGAGGAACTGGTCAACTACTTCCCCTATGACTGGAAGGGGCCGGAGACGGCGGAAAAGCCGTTCAACGCCACCGTCACCGTCCTGCCGACGCCGTGGAACAAGGATACCGAATTGCTGCATATCGGCATCAAGGGGTTCGATACGGCGGCGACGGCGCAGCCTGCCGCCAACCTCGTCTTCCTCATCGACGTTTCCGGCTCGATGAACGAGCCGGACAAGCTGCCGCTCCTGAAGGGCGCCTTCCGCCTGCTGGTCGGCAAGCTGAAGGACACGGACACCGTCTCCATCGTGACCTATGCCGGCAATGCCGGCGTGGTGCTGGAGCCGACCGCGGCGAAGGACCGGCAGAAGATCCTCGACGCCATCGACACGCTGCAGCCGGGCGGCTCGACGGCGGGCGCGGAGGGCATCGAGACGGCCTACCGGCTGGCCGAGAAAGCCTTCAAGACGGATGGCGTCAACCGCGTCATGCTGGCGACGGACGGCGACTTCAACGTCGGCCCGGCAAGCGACGACGACCTGAAGCGCATCATCGAGGAACGGCGCAAGAGCGGCATCTTCCTCTCCGTGCTCGGCTTCGGCCGCGGCAACTACAATGACGGCATGATGCAGACGCTGGCGCAGAACGGCAACGGCACGGCCGCCTATATCGACACGCTGGCCGAGGCGCAGAAGACGCTGGTGGAGGAGGCGGGCGCCTCGCTCTTCCCCATCGCCAAGGACGTCAAGTTCCAGATCGAGTTCAACCCCGAGCGCATCGCCGAATACCGCCTGATCGGCTACGAGACCCGCGTGCTCAACCGCGAGGATTTCAACAACGACAAGGTGGATGCGGGCGACATCGGCTCCGGCCACCGGGTGACGGCGATCTACGAGGTGACGCCGAAGGGCAGCCCCGCCGTGCTGAACGACCCGCTGCGCTACGGCAAGGAGAACGCGGCAGCGGCGCCCGTGGCCGAGAGCGGCGAGCTCGCCTTCCTGAAGATGCGCTGGAAGAAGCCGGATGGCGACACGAGCGAACTCGCCACCCTGCCGGTGACCGATGCCAATGCCGTCGCCGACGTGAACGCCGCCGCGCCGGATGTGCGCTTCTCCGTCGCCGTCGCCGCCTTCGGGCAGAAGCTGAAGGGCGTGAGCGCCCTGCAGGACTATGCCTACGGCTCGATCCTCGGCCTTGCGGAAGCGGCGAAGGGCAACGACCCGTTCGGCTATCGTGCGGAGTTCCTGAAGCTCGTCCAGCTCGCCGGCGGCCTTTCCGGCGAGAAGGCGCAATAGGGCAGGCCGCCTTGCCTCAGGCCCGCCGGACTTTGTCCTTGCGGGCAGAGGCAATCGGTACTCCCTCTGCCCCACCGGCCATCTCCCTTTGAGGGCAAGGGATTCGCGCATAGGGGCAGGACGATGCCGCGACCCCTTCTCCCCCGGGGGGAGAAGGTGGCCCGAAGGGTCGGATGAGGGGGTGAGGCAGGTGCGATATTGCAATCATTTACGCCTTCGGTCTCCCCCTCATCCGCCTGCCGGCACCTTCTCCCCCTGGGGGAGAAGGGGTTGCGGCGACGATTGCATTCCATAGGCGATTGCCTTGCCCTCAAGGGGAGATGGCCGACAGGCCGTAGAGGGAACGCCCCGCCATGCGAAACCACCATGCCGCAAGCCGAAGAAACGACCTACGCGGCAGGCTTTTCCTTCGTATCGTGAAGATTGCTTGCGGAGGCGGGCGCGGCATCGCCTTCGCCCCGTCTGCGGGGAGAAGGCGGCGGCAGCCGGATGAGGGGCGCCGTCCAGCGGCGCTCCCTGACCTGCGGCAGGTGGGCATAGCCGCGCTCGCTGCCCTCGACCAAGGTCAGCCCCACATCGCGCAGCAGCCGTATATCCCGCCGCGCAACGAGCAGCCGCAAGGCCTCCCGCTCCGCCTGCCTGCGGCGAAACCGCATCCATTGTTCCAAGAGTTTTCCGATGATTCCCATGGCCTTGCCTTCCCTTGCAGGGCAAGCCAAGCAAAACCGTAGACATTTCACAAACGAATAGCGATTATGGCAGGCATCAGCAAAAGCGATGGCGCCAATGTATCCACCTCTCGAAAGTGACCTGCTCCGCATCTTCGTCGCCGTCGCCCAGGCCGGCAATGTCACGCATGCTGCCGACAGGCTCGGGCGAACGCAGTCGGCGATCAGCATGCAGGTGCGCAAGCTGGAGGAATCGGTGGGCGCGACGCTCTTCGAGCGCGGTCCGCGCGGCGTCGCCCTGACGCGGGAGGGCCAGCGGCTGCTGCCCTATGCGCGGCGCATCGTCGGGCTCGTCGATGAGACCACGGCGGCTATGCGCACGGTGCCGCTGGACGGGCCGGTGCGCGTCGGCATTCCGGAGGAATACAACCAGACGGTCCTGCCCAATGCGCTGGCGGCCTTCGCGGAAGTCCATCCGGATACCGAGGTGACGGTGCTGTGCGGCTACACCGCCCAGCAGCTTGCGGCGCTGGAGGCCGACGAACTGGACCTTGCCATCATCTTCGACTGGTGCGACGGGGTTACCGGCGAGCTGCTGGCGATCGACCCGACGGTCTGGGTCACCTCCGTGGCGCACAACCGGCACCTGGAGCGCCCCATGCCGATCGCCGTCTACTGGCGCTCGAGCTGGTGCCGGGACTTTGCCCTGCGCTCGCTGGAGCGGCACGCGATCCCCTTCCGCATCGCCTATACCTGCGACACCAGCGGGGGCCTGCGCTCGGCGGTCATGAGCGGGCTCACCGTCGCGCCGCTATCGCGCAGCAACATTCCGCCCGGCACGCGCGAGCTGACCGCGGCGGACGGCTTTCCGCCGATCGATGCCTCGCGCGTCGTGCTGAAGCGCAATCCCCGGCGCAGCGGGCCGACCATCGACGGCATGGCCGACATGATCCGCAAATCCTTCGGGCCGCTGGCGGTGCCGGCGGATCAGGCCTTCGGATAGGCCCGTTCGAGGCCGCCCGAGCGGGTAAGGCCGGTACGGAAGGCGACATAGGCGGCATGCTGGCTGGATCGGGCGGCCTCGGTCAGCCGCATCTGCAGGCGCGCTGGCGCCGTCTCGCCCAGCCATTCGCCGAGCCTTTCCAGCTTCAGGGAATTGAGGAAACGGGCGCCGGCGGCGCGGTTGAGATAGAGGTCGAGGCCTTCGAGCAGGTTCTCGTCCTGCTTGGGATTTTCCATCAGAAGGCGCAGATAGGCCTGGTCGGCCTCGCCGAGGGCACCCAGCTTGTCGGCCACGGTCTCCCGGTCGGGAAAGGCTGCAAGATCGGCACTCATGATCGTCCCCCAAGAATCGCTCTGATGCTCATTTCTAACGCAATTCCGGACGCAAAACCGCTGTGGACTTTTGCTGGAATTGCTCTGGATAGACAGGGACAAAGCGGGTCGCCAGCCTGTGACCGAATTTTTGGACTAAAAATCCAATATTGACAAATTATCTATCTTTGGGTTGTTTGTCCGCATGTACGACTCATCAAACGCCGACCTGCTGCTTCGCCAGCACACCGCGACGGCCGCGGCCATCTCGACCCTGCTCTATCCCCATGCCGAGGTCGTGCTGCACGATCTCGAAACGGGATTGATCGCCGGTATCTGGAACGCCTTTTCCGGCCGCAAGGCGGGCATGGAATCGCTCGTCGAGGAGGCGCTGGAGGAGGCCGGCGAGGGCGGCATCTACGGCCCCTACGAGAAGACCGGCGAGGACGGGCGGCGCCTGAAGTCGGTGACGGCGGTGCTGAAGGACGATTTCGGCCAGGCGCTCGGCCTCTTCTGCATCAACATGGACGTGTCGCATTTCGATGCCGCGGCAAAGCTGCTTTCGGCCTTTGCCGGCGCGGCGGCCACCCGCCCGGCCTCGCTTTTCGCCGGCGACTGGCGCGAAGAGATCAACACGGCGCTGCACGACTGGCTGCGCACCCGCGGGCTGGCGCTGACGGCGCTGAAGAAGGGCGACCGGGTGGCGCTCGTCGCCGCGCTCGACGGGCGCGGCCTGTTCCAGACCCGCAATGCCGTCGACCATCTCGCCGGCCTCATCGGCGCCTCGCGCGCCTCGATCTACAATTATCTCGCCGATGCCCGGCGCCAGAGCCAGAAGGACAGGACCCCGTGACCACGCTGCCGGATTTCCGCCTCGAAACCCATTTCTCGCGCTGGGAGTTCAAGGCGCGCCACCACATGACGGCAAGCGATGCTGAGACGATGACCATGTCGGACCTGCTGGCGCTGGCCAGGCCTGAGGATCGCGAGGCCTGGGAGCACGTCGCGCTCGGCTATACCGAGACCTGGGGCGCGCCCGAACTGCGCGAGACCATCGCGACGACCTATGACACGCTGTCGGGCGCCGACATCCTGACCTTCGCCGGCGCGGAGGAGGGGCTTTACTGCGCCATGCTGGCGCTGCTTGCGCCCGGCGACCACGCCATCGTCACCGTGCCGAACTACCAGTCGATGGAGACGATGCCGGTCACCGTCGCCGGTCATGTCACGGGCATCGCGCTCCGGCCGGAAAACCGCTGGCAGCTCGATCTCGACGACGTGCGCGCCGCGCTGCGCCCCGAAACAAAACTCATCGCCGTCAATTTCCCCAACAACCCGACCGGCACCATCGCCGACCAGGCGGTCTTTCGCGGCCTCGTCGATCTTTGCGCCGGGCGCGGCATCCATCTCTTTTCCGACGAGGTCTATCGCGGGTTGGAGATCGACGCCGCAAAACGCCTGCCGCAGGCGGCCGACCTGTTCGACAAGGGCATTTCGCTCAACGTGATGTCCAAGGCCTACGGCCTGCCGGGCCTGCGCATCGGCTGGATCGCCAGCAAGGACCATGCCTTGCTGGCGCGCATGGAGAAGATGAAGCACTACCTCTCCATCTGCAATGCGCGCCCCTCCGAGGTGCTGGCCGGCATCGCGATCAAGGCGCGTGAAACGATCTTCACGCGCAACCGCGCGCTCTGCGCGGAGAACATGGCAAGGCTCGGCGCCTTCTTTGCCGATTATCCGGATCTCTACGAATGGGCCGAGCCGGACGGCGGCTGCGTCGCCTTCCCGCGTTATCGCGGCGCCGACGGCGTCGAGGCGCATTGCCGGCGGCTGGTGGAGGAGAAGGGCGTGCTGCTGCTGCCCTCCAGCCTCTATGTATCCGACCTCCTGCCCGTTCCGCAGGATCGTTTCCGCGTCGGCTTCGGCCGGCGCAACATGGAGGCGGGGCTGTCGGCCTGGCGGGAATTTCTCGCGGAGGAAGCGCGCTAGCCCTTGTGCAGGATGTCGGTCGCCTTGTGGTCGTCGTCGACGCCGTCGATCAGCAGCACGTCGCCATCCGCGTTGCGGGTGCGCAGCGGCAGGATCGCCTGGTAGGCGGGCGAAGCGTACCAGGCCTCGGCGGCGCTGCGGCTCGGGAAGGACAGCATGACGACGTCGCCGGAGAAGCTGCCCTCCAGCACGCGCTTGTTGCCGTCACCGTGCAGCACGAACCGGCCGCCGAAGGGGGCCATGGTGGTGTCGATCGCCTCGAGATAGGCGATGATCTCCGCCCCGAAGGCGACATTGCGAAGATGGGCGAGGGCATAGGTGGTCATGGGTCTCTCCTGTGCGTGGCGGTATGGGAGAAACCTACGGCGCCCTCCGCGGCAGATCGATTACCTTGCGGGTAATGCCGGCGCCTATCTGCTTCCAGAGGTCAGGGCAAGGGAAAGCCGCCCGCGGCGTGGCCGGGGCGGCTGATGATCCTTCGTGCCGGTGGCTGGCCTCAGCCGCGGCGACGGCTGCGTTCGCGGGCGGGCGCGGCGGCGCTTTCGTCGGCGGTCTTGTTGCGCAGCGGGCCGATCGTCTCGATGATCGCGGCGAGCGTCGGGCGTTCGCGCGGCTCGTGCGCGTCGAGCGCCACGCGCATGGCGGCAAGGTGTTCGCAGGACGTGCCGCAGCAGCCGCCGATGATGCGCGCGCCGGCATCACGGGCGAGGCGGGCATATTCGGCCATCAGCGGCGGCGTGCCGGAATAGTAGATTTCCGCGCCGCGATATTCCGGGATGCCGCAATTGCCCTTGACGACGACGGTCGCGGACGGGTCGGCGCCGGTCATGTCGAGCAGCGAGGAGAGGATATCGGAGGCGCCGACGCCGCAATTGGCGCCGACGGCGAGGGGACCTGCGCCGATATCGCCGGCAACGCCGTGGATATCCCGCGGATGCAGGCCCATCATCGTCTTGCCGGCCGTGTCGAACGAGCCGGTATAGACGAAGGGCAGGCCGACCTTGGTGGCGGCTTCCGCGGCGGCGCGGATCTCCTCCGGCGAGGACATGGTCTCGATCCAGGCGACGTCCGCGCCGCCGGCCTTCAGGCCCTCGATCTGCTCGGCGAAGGCGGCGACGGCATCGTCATAGGTCATCGCGCCGAGCGGCACGAGCAGTTCGCCCGTTGGGCCGACGGAGCCGGCGACGATCACCGTGCGCGGCGCCTTGTCGGCGACCGCGCGGGCGATCTCGGCGGCCTTCCTGTTGAGGTCGAAGACGCGGTCCTGCGCATGGTGCAGCTTCAGGCGATGGCGCGTGCCGCCGAACGTGTTGGTGAGGATGATGTCCGCCCCGGCATCGACGAAGTCCTGGTGCAGCTTCGTGATGTTGTCGGGCTTCGCCTCGTTCCACAGTTCCGGCGCTTCCCCGGCTTCGAGGCCCATGGCGAAGAGCGAGGTCCCGGTCGCGCCGTCGGCGAGCAGGAAGGGCTTTTCGGCAAGAAGCTGGGCAAGCGGGTTCGTCGCGGTCATCGGCATATCCTTCTGTTTGTCACATCATATAAAGATTTCTTTATGTGATTGCAACGACGGATTGGCGGCTGGTTCGAGGAAGGCAGCTGAGGAAGGCCACAAACCTCTCTTCCGTCATGGTCGGGCTTGACCCGACCATCCACAGCCGCGGGTGCCGTGTGGACCCTCGGGTCAGGCCCGAGGGTGACGGAGGAGAGGGAAAGGGGTGAGGAGAGGATAGGAGAGAAGAGGGTGAGGAGAGGAGAGGAGAGGAGAGGGAGCAGACCCATTCCCAAACGAGGAAAGGGCGCCCCGGGGCGCCCTCTTTGTTCGTCTGTGGGCGGTTCAGGCCGCCTTCGCCTCGTGGCTGGTCGGCGTCACCATGCTGGAGATGATGGCGTTGAGGCTGATCGCGCCGATCGGCCGGCCCGCCTCGTCGACGACATGGGCGAGCGTCTGGTTGGCCGCCGTCATGGCGCGGGCGGCCATTTCGAGCACCGTGCCCTTGGCGATCGGCATGCCCTCGGGATTGCCCGAGAGCGGCGCCATGATCGTCTCGACGTTGACGACGCGGCCGCGGTTCACCTCTTTCACGAAGGCGGTGATGTATTCGTCCGCGGGGTTCAGCACGATCTCCTGGCCGGTGCCCTGCTGCACGACCATGCCGTCGCGCAGGATCGCGATCTTGTCGCCGAGGCGCAGCGCCTCGTCGAGATCGTGGGTGATGAAGACGACGGTCTTCTTCAGCTCCTTCTGCAGCTCGAGCAGCACGGTCTGCATGTCGACGCGGATCAAGGGGTCGAGCGCCGAATAGGCTTCGTCCATCAAGAGGATGTCGGCATCGTTGGTCAGCGCACGGGCGAGGCCTACGCGCTGCTGCATGCCGCCCGAAAGCTGGTTCGGATAGTGGTTCTCGAAGCCGGCAAGGCCGACGCGGGCGATCCACTGCTTGGCGCGCTTCTCACGCTCCGCCTGCGCCACGCCCTGGATCTCGAGGCCGTAGACGGTGTTTTCCAGGACCGTGCGGTGCGGCAGCAGCGCGAATTTCTGGAACACCATCGCCGTCTTGTGGCGGCGGAATTCGCGCAGGTCGTTCTCGCTCATCCGGCAGACGTCGACGCCGTCGTAGAGCACCTCGCCGGCGGTTGGGTCGATCAGCCGGTTGATGTGGCGGATCAGCGTCGATTTTCCAGAGCCGGACAGGCCCATCACCACCATGATGCCGCCGGCGGGCATGGAGATGTTGATGTCGCGCAAGCCCAGCACATGGCCGTATTTCTGGTTCAGCTCGGCCTTGCCGAGGCCGTTCTTGACCGCATCGACATAGTCGCCGCCGCGGGGTCCGAAGATCTTGTAGAGATTGCGGACCTCGATTGCATGACTAACCATGAATTACCTCCGAATGCTTCTGCAGCCGCTTGCCATAGGCCTGGCTTGTACGGTCAAAGATGATGGCGATGGCCACGAGCGCGAACCCGTTGAGGAACCCGACCGTGAAGAACTGGTTGTTGATGGCCTGGAGCACGTTCTTGCCGAGCCCCCCGACGCCGACCATCGAGGCGACCACGACCATGGCGAGCGACATCATGATGGTCTGGTTGATGCCGGCCATGATGGTGGGCAGGGCGAGCGGCATCTGCACGTTCCTCAGCTTCTGCCAGCCGGAGGAGCCGAAGGCGTCGGCCGCTTCCAGCACCTCCTTGTCGACGAGACGGATGCCGAGATTGGTGAGGCGGATCATCGGCGGCACGGCATAGATGACGACCGCGATGAGGCCCGGCACCTTGCCGATGCCGAAGATCATCACGACGGGGATGAGGTAGACGAAGCTCGGCATCGTCTGCATCACGTCGAGGATCGGGTTGACGAAGGCCTGCACCCGGTCGGAGCGGGCCATGAGAATGCCGATCGGGATGCCGACGATGACGGCGATCAGCGTACAGACCGTCACCATGGCGAGCGTCACCATCGTGTCGTTCCACAGGCCCAATAGCCCGATGGCGCACATGGAGGCGGCGGTGCCGATGGTGATCTTGGTGTTGCGGCTGCCGAAATAGACGATGGCCAGCATCGCGATCAGGATGATCGGCCAGGGCGAGCTGACGAACAGCCGCTCCAGATAGTTCAGAAACCACTGCAATGGCTGGACCATCGCATCGATGATGTTGACATAGCTCCTGACGAGGCTCTTGAAGCCGTCGTCGATGACTTTTCTTGCGCCGCGGATACTCGCGTCACTGAAGGCTGGAAACTTGCAAAGAAAGCCTGGCAACAGTTCGCATAGGCCTGCCATCCTCTTCCCCTCTTCTACCGGAAGTTATTGTCCCGTTCTGCAAGAGCGTTTTCTTGCCTTGCGAACGGGACGGCGCGCACAGGGATATTCTTGTTCTGGTTCCCGGCTTGCAGTCCGTCTTCTCACGAACGGCTGCCTGATACTGTGCTGTTTGCGACCTCTGCAGTTTCTTGAGCGGGCGTCGGGCGGTTTGCCTGCACCCTTGTTCAGGTCGCCGGAAAGCCGGCAGCCGGAAAAGGCTGCCGGCAGGCCGTCGTCAGAGCGCGGCCTTGACCTTTTCCGCGATATCCGGAGCGACCCACTTGGTCCACATGTCCGGATAGGTTTCGAGGAAATGCTTGGCGGCGTCCTCGTTCGTGCCCTGGTTCTCGTCCATCCAGGCAAGCACCTTGCCGACCGTGCCGTTGTCCCACTGGCGCGTCTTCATGTAGTCCATGGCAACGCCGGCCTTTTCGGAGAAGGCCTTGGTCACGACGGTGAACACGTCGGAGGTCGGATAGGAGTTGACCTTGGGGTTGGGGCAGTCCGGCACGGCGGTGCAGGCGTCCCAGTCGGCCTTGTCGTGTTCGACGCCGAAGGAGAGCTTCGTCATCTCGTACTTGCCGAGAATGGCGGTGGGCGCCCAATAGTAGCCGAGCCAGCCGCTCTTCTTCTCGAAGGCGTTGGCGATCGAGCCGTCGAGGCCCGCCGCCGAGCCCGTGTCGACGAGCGTGAAGCCGTCCTTGTCCGCATCCAGCGCGCGGTAGAGATTGTCCGTCGAGACCTGGCAGTTCCAGCCCGAGGGGCAATTGTGCACGGCGCCCTTGGAGGAGTCTTCCGGC
This sequence comes from Shinella sp. WSC3-e, assembly GCF_945994535.1. NCBI lineage: Bacteria > Pseudomonadati > Pseudomonadota > Alphaproteobacteria > Hyphomicrobiales > Rhizobiaceae > Shinella > Shinella sp. WSC3-e. The sequence continues at coordinate 1,868,397 of NZ_OZ000530.1, read as the reverse complement.
GCGGGGAAGAGTTCCGGATGCTTCAGCGCGTCCTGCACGGTCTTGATGTCGGGATGCGCGTCGGCGAGGAATTTCGGGATCCACCAGCCCTCGACGCCGCCTTCCGAAAGCAGCGGCGCGAGCTGGATCAGGCGGCCTTCGGCGATCGCCGCGTCGAGCGGCGTGCGCACGGCGTTGACCCACATTTCGGGCGCGACGTCCGGCTCGCCCTTCTCGTTCATGGAGGTGAAGGTCGGCATCGTGTCGCCGGTCACCAGCGTGACGGTGCAGCCATAGCCGTTTTCGAGGATGAGCTTGTCGACATGCGCGGCAACGCCCGCCGAGGCCCAGTTCATCTCGGCGATCGAGACCTCGCCGCAATCTGCCGCCTGGGCAGAACCGGCAAAGCCGTAAAGGCCGGCAGCAAGGATGGTTGAAGCAAGGAGCTTCTTCATGGATTAAGACCTCCCAGTCTTGGATGCAGCGATCAACCCGGAAGGCAGCGCAGGCTACTGCGTTGTCCCGACTGCCCGAAAGTTTTGCGACAGCCACGGGGATCCGATGCCAGGTGAGGCGAGCCAATCCCCCTGCTGCAGCGACGCCGAGCCTTTTTCTGGTTTGCCGGCGGAACCCTGTCACCGGCGACCTATCTTCGTGCGTCACAAGGGCAGCCTACGGGTTCTCATAGAGAAATCAACCTCCTGTGCGGCCAGGCCATGGCCGCTGGGTTGTCCCGGAGCGCCGAAAGGCTGAAATTCCAGCAACCTTGCGGTGGAAAAAATGGGCGTTTGCTCGCATCAGGGCAAATGATCAGGGTGCAATTCGCGAGGGCGGGTGCGATGGTCGCTGAAAGCGGACAAATCCTGTCCCGAATGCGCCGCTTCGGGCCTTCGATCAATTATCGCAAAAATTTTCAAAAAAGTTCGTGATTCACCTTTGCTTAAGCTTCCGATAACGGTCCGGTAAGGATGTGCCGCTATTGGTTCTTTCACGGCGGGGGACACCGCCGCCTGCTCCGGAAAGGTATTGCGTACCGGGGTGCCTGGGCTCCGACGCGTTCTTGTCGGACGCCGCCATGCGTATTTTGGCAAGCCGTGCATCACCGGAAGGGATGCACGGCTTTCGCCGTTTCAGGGCTGCGAAAGGCAATAAAAAACGCCGCCTCCCGGAGAGAGACGGCGCTGGATACGAGCGGGACCTGACGTCGCGCTCGAAGGATCAGCCGACGTTGCGCGTGCGGATGAAGCCGAGCGGGCCGAGCGGCGCGTCCATGACGACGTTGCGCACGCGGGACTGGCTCTGGGGGGCTTCGCCGTTCCAGGCGATCTGTACGAAGTTCGGCTTGCTGAAGATGAACAGCATTGTCTTTGTCCTTGAAACCCGAAGCCACGCGCCTCGGCTGTGTGATGGCGTTGATATAGGCGTTCTCCGGACGGAAAGCCATGGTCGTTCACGGCGCGATATGTCGCAAAAAGAACAGCATGACAGCCATGCTCGCGGCGCATGGCGACCTTCCGGGAAAAAGCGGCGCCGGCGGCGCGAAGATTGCGGCAAGATTGCGGTAAGTCAGGGCTTTTCGGTAACGAACGGGAATGCTACGAGGGCCGCATGACCAGAACGATCATGCTCCAGGGCACCGGCTCGGATGTCGGAAAAACGGTATTGGTGGCGGGGCTCTGCCGCATTGCCGCCAATCGCGGGCTGAAGGTGCGCCCCTTCAAGCCGCAGAACATGTCGAACAATGCCGCCGTCTCGGCCGATGGCGGCGAGATCGGCCGGGCCCAGTGGCTGCAGTCGCTGGCCGCCCGCGTGCCGTCCTCCGTGCACATGAACCCGGTGCTCCTGAAGCCGCAATCGGACGTCGGCAGCCAGATCATCGTGCAGGGCAGGGTGTTCGGCCAGGCGAAGGGGCGCGACTACCAGGCGCTGAAGCCGAAGCTGATGGGCGCCGTCATGGAAAGCTTCGAGACGATCGCGGACGGCGCCGATCTCGTCGTCGTCGAGGGCGCGGGCTCGCCGGCGGAAATCAACCTCCGGGCCGGGGACATCGCCAATATGGGTTTTGCCACGCGCGCCGGCGTGCCGGTCGTGCTCGTCGGCGACATCGACCGCGGCGGCGTCATCGCCTCGCTGGTCGGCACCCACGCCATCCTGCCGGAAGAGGACCGGCGCATGGTCGCCGGCTATCTCATCAACAAGTTCCGGGGCGATGTGACGCTGTTCGACAGCGGCATTGCCGAGATCGCCCGCTTCACCGGCTGGCCCTGTTTCGGCGTCGTGCCGTGGCTGAGAGAGGCGGCGCGCCTGCCGGCCGAGGATTCGGTGGTGCTGGAGCGGCTCGCCAGGGGTGGGGGCGGCGCGCTGAAGGTCGCCGTGCCGGTCCTCTCGCGCATCGCCAATTTCGACGACCTCGACCCGCTGAAGGCCGAGCCGGAGGTGGACCTCGTCTTCGTGCGGCCGGGCGAGCGGCTTCCGGCCGATGCCGGCCTTGTCGTCCTGCCGGGCTCCAAGTCCACCATTGCGGATCTCCACGAATTCCGTGCCGCCGGCTGGGACCGCGACCTTGCCCTGCACCGCCGCCGCGGCGGCCGGGTCATCGGCATCTGCGGCGGCTACCAGATGCTCGGCAGCCGCGTCACCGACCCGCTCGGCATCGAGGGCAGCGAGCGGGAGGTCGAGGGGCTCGGCCTGCTGGCGGTCGAGACCGAGATGGCGCCGGAAAAGACCGTGCGCAACAGCACGGCCCGCTCCCTGCAATATGACGTGCCGCTCGAAGGCTATGAGATCCATCTCGGCCGCACCACCGGGCCGGACACGCTGCGTCCCCCCGTCAGCATCGACGGCCGGCCGGACGGCGCGATCTCGTCCGACGGGCGGGTGATGGGCACCTATCTGCACGGTCTTCTGTCGAGCGACGCCTACCGCGCCGGGCTGCTTGCCGATTTCGGCATCAAGGGCGGCGGCTTCGATTACCGGGCGAGCGTCGATGCAGCGCTCGACGGCGTGGCGGCGGAGCTGGAGGCGGTTCTCGACCCGCGCTGGCTCGACGGCCTTTTAGCCCGGGCTGATTAAACCGGCCTTCTGAAACGTTCAGCCATCGGGTTCTTCCGCTGCCGGCCTGCCGCACCAAAGTTGCGCCAGAATTCGGTGCGAGGAGTGACGGAAATCCGCCCGGGATCGCCGGGCGCTGGCGCCTTCGCGCGATCCGAAAGGGTGGGATATATGGGTTCTGGACCTCTCGCACGCTCCGTTCTGGTGCGGCTCGGCATCGCCGGCATCGTCGGGCTGTCGCTCGCCGGCCAGCCGGCGGTCGCCTTTGCCCAGGCTGCGACCGGCAAGGAGGCCGGCAGCGCCGGCAAACGCTGGGAAGAGGAGTTCTCGCTCTGGCAGAAGGTCTCCGCCGGCAGCGATGTCGCGCAGTATGAAGGCTACCTGAAGCAATATCCGAACGGCACCTTCGCCTCCATGGCGCGCCTGCGCATCGCCGAACTGCAGGCCACCGCCAAGGCGAAGCCGGCGACGGGCGCCTCCGAGCAGGCCGAGGCGGATGCCAAGGCCAAGGCCGACGCGGCGGCGGCCGCCGAAAAGGCGAAGGCTGAGGAACAGGCTGCCGCGGAAAAGGCCAAGGCTGAAGAAGAGGCCCGCAAGATCGCGGAGGCCGAGAAAGCCAAGGCGGATGCGGAAGCGGCGCGTGTGAAGGCCGAGGAAGAGGCGCGAAAAGTGGCGGAGGCCGAAAAGGCCAAGGCCGAGGCGGAAGCCGCGCGCCTGAAGGCCGAAGAGGATGCGCAGAAAGCGGCGGAAGCCGAAAAAGCCAAGGCCGACGCAGAGGCCGTGCGGCTGAAGGCGGAAGCCGACGCGAAGAAGGCGGAAGAGGCTGCCGCGGCGCGCAAGCTTGCCGAGGAAAAGGCTGCGGCCGAGGAGAAGGCGCGCGCGGAAGCCGCCGCGGCGGAAAAGGCCCGCGCCGAAGAGGCCGCGCGCCTAAAGGCGGAGGCGGAAGAGAAGGAAGCGGCCGCCCGCAAGCTCGCCGAGGCGCAGGCCGCCGAGGCCGAGCGGCTGAAGGCGGAGGCCGCGGCCGCCGCCGAGAAGGCCAGGGCGGAGGAAGCCGCCCGCCTGAAGGCCGAGGCCGAGCGCCAGAAGGCCGAAGAGGCCGCCGCTACGGAAAAGGCGCGTGCGGAAGAGGAAGCCGCTGCCCGGCGCGAGGCCGAGGCCCGGCGCGTCGAGGCGGAAAAGGCTGCCGCGGCCGAGAAGGCGCGGATTGAAGAGGAGGCCGCCGCTGCCCGCAAGCTTGCGGCGGAAAAGGCCGCCGAGGTGGAACGGTTGAAGGCGGAAGCCGCGAAGGCCGCTGCCGACGCCGAGGCCAAGGCCGCCGAGGCGGCCCGCCTTGCCGAGGAAGCCGAAAAACGCGCCGAGGAAGCGGCCGCCGCCGAACGGGCTGCGCAGGCGAACGACACCGCCGCCCGCGAAAACGAAGCGCAGGACGCGGACACGAAGAACCGCGGCCTTGCCGTCGAGCGCGCCGACGATGCGGCGAAACGCGAGGAGGAGACCTTCCAGAAGGCCGTGCTCGACGGTTCGGAAAAGGCCTTCCGCGCCTATCTCGATGCATATCCGGACGGCCGTTTCGTCGCCGATGCGCGCGAGCGCCTTGCGGCGCTGGCAGACACGGCCCGGCAGGCGGCCAAGCCGAAGCAGGAAAGCGAAACGGCCACCGTGGAGACTGAGCGGAAGGCCGAGCAGCCGGTCGTCGACCGCCGCGAGGCCTATATGGATCGTTCGACCCGCGTGCAGGCGCAGCGCTGGCTGAGCATGCTCGGCTTCAACACCTATGGCGTCGACGGCGTTTTCGGTTCGCGCACCCGCGCCGCGATCGCCGCCTGGCAGGGGGCGTCCGGCTACCGTGCCGACGGTTACCTCTCCCGCCAGCAGTACCGCGCCCTCCGGCAGGCCGCGCAATATGCCGAGGCCCGGCAGAATCGCCAGCGCCGCTACCAGCAGGACTACGACGTGCTCGAAGGCCCGGTCGACGGCTATTACGAGCGCTACTACCGCGACGACGGCTATTACAATGGCGGCGGTGGCGTGGTGATCATCCCCGGCTATTGAGATCGCGACGGCCGGACGGCGGTTTCAGCACAGGTGATGACGCTGCCGGTCGATTGACTTCCCAGGGGCGGAAGCATAATCATCCGGGATATTGGATGGTTCCCGGATCCGGAAACGGATCGGGGAGTAAATGGGAATGTGACGCGGCGGACCCAACCAGGGCGCTGCAATCACGGCCGACCCCGCGACTGTAGAGTGGCGAGGGACGCCCATCCGGACGGGAGGATCTGCGCGGAACGGGGCAATGGTGCCTTCGACCCGCGCCGTGACAACCAGCCGGAAAAGCCACTGGGTGGCATCGCGATCAGCAGGGGTTGGACGCCTCTTTCTCTACGAATCGTCCGCCTTTTCGCGATGCCGGAGCCTGGGAAGGCGAGGGCGACCCGCAGGCGTTTTTCAACGCCGGACGCTGCGAGCCAGGAGACCTGCCAGCCAATGCGAAGGACATTTCGTCCGACCTGGGGAGGTTTCCCCGCCGCCTGCACGGAGGTTGTCATGGCTGTTTCGACTACGTCTTCTGTTACCCTTTCCGCCAACGACCGTCTCGTCGCCGGCGTTTTCGCTCTCCTGCTCGGCGCCTTCCTGGTGTTCGGCGCGGGCCTTGCGAATTCCGCCGTGCTGCATGACACGGCCCACGATACGCGTCACTCCTACGGCTTTCCCTGCCACTAAGGAGTTTTCGACATGATCGTTCGTTATCTCCTGGCCGCCCTGGTGGCCGGGCTGTTCTCCGGCGTGCTGATGACGGCCGCCCAGGAGGCCCGGGTCGTTCCGCTCATCCTGCATGCCGAGGAATTCGAGGGCGGCGACGAAGCCGCGCCCGCCGCGGAAGGCACCACGCCCAGCACCGGTACGGAGGGCGCCGCACAGACGCAGGACCATTCCTCGCTCGGCGCCGTCATCCTGGACGTCGCCTCGGCGCTTTCGCCGGTTTCCGTCGCCTATGCCCATGAGGGCGAGGATCACGAGGAGGGCGGCATCATGTTCGGCATGAGCCGGTTCTCCGGCACGCTGCTCGCCAACCTCGTCACCGGCGCCGGCTTCGGCCTGCTGCTCGCCGGCTTCAGCCTCGTTTCCGGCCATCCGATCACGGTGGCGAACGGCGCGCTCTGGGGCGCGGCGGGGTGGCTTGCCGTGCACATGCTGCCGGCCATCGGCCTGCCGCCGGAGCTTCCGGGCTTCCCCGCCGCCGATCTCGGCGACCGCCAGGTCTGGTGGATCGCGACCGTCATCCTTTCGGCGGCCGGCCTCTACCTGTTGTTCCTCAAGCAGAACATCGTCGCCAAGGTCATCGGCATCGTTCTGATCGCGGCGCCGCAGGTCTATGGCGCGCCGCAGCCGGGCGACATCTCCAGCAACGTTCCGGCCGTGCTCGGCGCGGAATTCGCCGTCGCCGCCCTGGCCACGACCCTGTTCTTCTGGATCGTGCTCGGCCTCTCGCTCGGCTTTGCCAACGAGAAGATCGCCAAGGCTGCCTGACATGACATCGACATCGCCCGGAGCCGTCCTGGTTCTGGGCGGTGCGCGTTCCGGAAAATCCGCTTTTGCCGAGAGGCTGGTCGCCGAGACCGGCCTCTCGCGTCATTATATCGCCACCGGCCGCGCCTTCGACGACGAGATGCGCGCGCGCATCGCGCGGCACCGGGAGGATCGCGGCGACGGCTGGCAGACCCATGAGGAGCCGCTGGCGCTCGCCGCGCGCATAAGGGACGTGGCGCGGGCCGACCGGGCCGTGCTCGTCGACTGCCTGACGCTGTGGGTGACGAACCTGATGCTGGAAGAGCGGGACATCGCCGCCGAATCCTCCAGCCTCCTGGAGGCCATCCGGCAGGCGCCCGGCCGCATCGTCCTCGTCTCCAACGAGGTCGGCCTCGGCATCGTGCCTGACAATCGCATGGCGCGCGAATTCCGCGATCATGCCGGGCGGCTGCACCAGAAGGTCGCCGCCCTCGTGCCTGAAGTCTATTTTGTCGCGGCCGGACTGCCGCTGAAAATGAAGGGTTGAGCCATGCTGCAACAGAAGATCCCCGCCACCGTCATCACCGGCTTCCTCGGCGCGGGCAAGACGACGATGATCCGCAACCTCCTGCAGAATGCGGGCGGAAAACGCATCGCGCTCATCATCAACGAGTTCGGCGATCTCGGCGTGGACGGCGACGTGCTGAAGGGCTGCGGCGCGGAGGCCTGCAGTGAGGACGACATCATCGAGCTCACCAACGGCTGCATCTGCTGCACCGTCGCCGACGATTTCATCCCCACCATGACGAAGCTCCTGGAGCGGGAGAACCGTCCGGACCACATCGTCATCGAGACCTCGGGCCTTGCCCTGCCGCAGCCGCTCGTCGCGGCCTTCAACTGGCCCGAGATCAAGACGCAGGTGACGGTCGACGGCGTCATCACCGTGGTCGACAGCGCCGCCGTCGCCGCCGGCCGTTTTGCCGACGACCACGACAAGGTGGATGCGCTGCGTGTCGAAGACGAGAACCTCGATCACGAGAGCCCGCTGGAAGAGCTTTTCGAGGACCAGCTCACCGCCGCCGACCTCATCGTGCTCAACAAGACCGACCTGATCGATGCCGAAGGCCTGAAGTCGGTGCGTGACGAGGTCGCCTCCCGCACCGCCCGCAAGCCCTCGATGATCGAGGCGAAGAACGGCGAGGTCGCCGCCGCCGTGCTGCTCGGCCTCGGCGTCGGCACGGAGGACGACATCGCCAACCGCAAGTCGCACCACGAGCTGGAGCACGAGAACGGCGAGGAGCACGACCACGACGAATTCGACAGCTTCGTCGTCGAGCTGCCCGCCATCGCCGAGCCGGCCGCCTTCATCGAGCGCCTCAAGGGCGTGATCGCCGAACACGACGTGCTGCGCCTCAAGGGCTTCGCCGACGTGCCCGGCAAGCCGCTGCGCCTGCTCGTCCAGGCCGTCGGCAGCCGCGTCGACCACTATTTCGAGCGCGCCTGGGCCCCGGGCGAGGCCCGCGGCACCCGCCTCGTCGTCATCGGCCTGCACGACATGGACGAAGCCGCCGTGCGCGCGGCCATCGCCGCGGCGGTGTGAGTTTCGGCATGAGCGTGCGGCAGTCCCTCCCTTCGGCGTTTCAGGTACGGTTTGGCCTTTGTGGGCGTGCCGTGCCGGTGGATCCTCGGGTCGAGCCCGAGGATGACGGAGGGGAGGAGAGGCCGCAGAGCCTATCGATCGGCGCGGCAGGGACAACCGCGGCTGTTGTCCACTGCCCCTTCCTCCTGTCGTCATCCTCGGGCTCGACCCGAGGATCCGCCCTCCCGGCACGCCGGCAAGGGCAGGGCAATCGCATATGGCGTTCGACGTTGCCGCTCTCCCCTTCTCCCCACCGGGGAGAAGGGGGGGGGGCAACGTTTTCCATCCATATGCGATTGCCCTGCCGGCAAAGCGGAGGCGCTGCATGCACCTCCTCCTAGCGCAGAAGGGAACCATTGCCGACGGCCGCGAGGCGATCGACCTTGGCCAGACGCCGGGCGACATCCTCTTCCTTTCCGCCGCCGACACGGAGCTTGCCGCCATCGCCGCCGCCCATCGCGCGCGCGACACGCAAACGCGGCTGCGGCTCGCCAGCCTCGCCACGCTCTCCCATCCGATGTCGGTGGATACCTATATCGAGCGCACCGCCCGCCACGCCAAACTCATCGTCATCCGCGCCCTCGGCGGCGCCAGCTATTTCCGCTACGTGCTGGAAGCGCTGCTGGCGACCGCCGTTGCCAACGGCATCAGGCTCGTGGCGCTACCCGGCGACGACCGGCCGGACGAGGGCCTCGCGCCCTTCAGCCGCATCGACGACACTGACCGCCAGACCCTCTGGGCCTATCTCAACGAGGGCGGCGCCGACAATGCGGACCGCTTCCTCGCCTATGCCGACGCCCTGGTCTTCGGCGGCACCAAGCCGGAGCCGGCAACGCCGCTGGAAAAGGCCGGCATCTGGTGGCCGGGGCGGGGCGTGGTCGATATCGAGGCGTGGCGGGCGCTGGCAGCGCTCCCCCCCTCCGGCCTGCCGGCCATCTCCCCCTCCGGGGGGGAGATCGATGGGGCCGCGGTTTCCTTCCCATCTGGCGACGCTGCAACCCCGGACGGTGTCGAGGGGGCACGGCCTGGCCTCCTGCCAATCTCCCCCCTTGAGGGGGAGATGGCCGGCAGGCCAGAGGGGGGTGTTGCGCCTCCCGCCTCGGAGGAACGCGCTTCCCCCACCGCCGCCATCTGCTTCTACCGCGCCTATGTCCAGAGCGGCGAGACGCGCCCCGTCGAAATGCTGATCGAGGCATTGGCGGCCGAAGGTGTCCGCGCCCTGCCGCTCTTCGTCTCCAGCCTCAAGGAGCCCGTCTCCATCGAGACGGTGCGGGCCGCCTTCGCCACGGCCCGGCCGGAAGTGGTGCTGAACGCCACCAGCTTCGCCGTGTCCGCCCCCGGCGCCGGCCGCAAGCCGACCGTGCTCGACGAGACCGGTGCGCCGGTCCTGCAGGTCGTCTTCTCCGGCTCCTCGCGCCAGGCCTGGGAGGCCTCCGGCCAGGGGCTGACGGCGCGTGACCTCGGCATGAACGTCTCGCTGCCGGAGGTGGACGGCCGCGTGCTCGCCCGCGCCGTCTCCTTCAAGGCGGCCGCGCGCTACGACGAGCGCGTCGAGACCAACATCGTCAGCCTCGATCCGGTCGAGGACCGCATCCGCTTTTCCGCCCGGCTGGCCGCCGGCTGGGCGCGGCTGCGGCGTGCGGCGCCGGCGGAACGCCGCATCGCGCTCGTCATGGCGAACTATCCGAACCGCGACGGGCGCCTCGGCAACGGCGTCGGCCTCGACACGCCCGCCGGCACGATGGAGGTGCTGCGCGCCATGGCGGCGGAAGGCTACGCGGTCGAAGGCCTGCCGGCCGACGGCGACGCGCTGATCGCCCACCTGATGGCCGGCCCGACCAATGCGGCGGGCGACGGGCGCGAAATCCGCGAAACGTTTTCCCTCAACCATTACAAGGCCTTCTTCGCCTCCCTTCCGAAACGGATTCAGGCGGAGATGACCGCCCGCTGGGGCGCGCCGGAAGACGATCCCTTCGTCATCGGCGACGTCTTCGCCCTGCCGCTTGCCCGTTTCGGGGAGACGCTGGTCGGCATCCAGCCGGCGCGCGGCTACAATATCGATCCGAAGGACACCTATCATTCGCCGGACCTCGTGCCGCCGCACGGCTATCTCGCCTTCTATGCCTTCCTGCGCGGGCATTTCGGCGCGCATGCCATCGTGCACATGGGCAAGCACGGCAATCTCGAATGGCTGCCGGGCAAGGCGCTGGCGCTGTCGGAGGCCTGCTATCCGGAAGCCGTGCTCGGCCCGGTGCCGCATCTCTATCCCTTCATCGTCAACGATCCGGGCGAGGGCACGCAGGCCAAGCGCCGCTCCGCCGCCGTCATCATCGATCACCTGACGCCGCCTTTGACCCGCGCGGAGACCTACGGCCCGCTGAAGGACCTCGAGGCGCTGGTCGACGAATATTACGACGCCTCCGGCGGCGATCCGCGGCGCATCAAGCTGCTGACGAAGCAGATCCTCGACCTCGTGCGCGACATCGGCCTCGACCGCGACGCCGGCATCGCCCGGACGGATGGCGAGGCGGCGGCGTTGCAGAAGCTCGACGCCTATCTCTGCGACCTCAAGGAAATGCAGATCCGCGACGGCCTGCACGTCTTCGGCGTCTCGCCCGAGGGGCGGCTTCTGACCGACCTGACGCTGGCGCTCGCCCGCGTGCCCCGCGGCCTCGGCGAGGGCGGCGAGGCGAGCCTGCAGCGGGCGATCGCGGCGGATGTTTTTGCGGAGGCCGCATCCCCCTCTGCCCTGCCGGCCATCTCCCCCTCAAGGGGGGAGATCGATGGGGGCACGCACCCTGTTCCATCTGCCGCCGAGGCGGTTGGCTTTGACGCGGCGGGGAAAACGGAAACAGGCTCCCAGCCGATCTCCCCGCTTGAGGGGGAGATGCCCGGCAGGGCAGAGGGGGGTGGCTTCCATTTCGACCCGCTCGACTGCATCCCCTCCGATCCCTGGACCGGCCCGCGCCCCGCCATCCTCGCCACGCAGACCGACACCCCCTGGCGCAGCAAGGGCGACACGGTCGAGCGCATCGAACTGCTCGCCGCAAGGCTCGTGGACGGGACGCTTGCCTGCCCGGAAAACTGGCACGCCACCCGCGCCGTGCTCGATGTGATCGAGGCCACCATCCGCCCCGCCATCGCCGCCTGCGGCCCGGCCGAGATCGCCGCGCTGCTGCGCGGCCTCGACGGGCGCTTCATCGAGCCGGGCCCTTCCGGCGCGCCGACGCGCGGGCGGCCGGACGTGCTGCCGACGGGCCGCAACTTCTACTCCGTCGACAGCCGCGCGGTACCGACCCCGGCCGCCTGGGAGCTCGGCCGCAAGTCCGCCGAGCTCATCGTCACCCGCTATGCGCAGGACCACGGCGAATGGCCGACCTCCTTCGGCATCACCGCCTGGGGCACCTCCAACATGCGCACCGGCGGCGACGACATCGCGCAGGCCATGGCGCTGATCGGCGTGAAGCCGACCTGGGACATGGCCTCGCGCCGCGTCACGGGCTTCGAGATCATCCCGCCGGCCGTGCTGCGCCATCCGCGCGTCGACGTGACGCTGCGCATTTCCGGCTTCTTCCGCGATGCCTTCCCGGAGCAGATCGCGCTGTTCGACCGGGCCGTGCGCGCCGTCGGCGCGCTGGACGAGGACGATGCCGACAACCCGATCGCCGCCCGCATGCGGGCGGAGGCGGCTGCGCTGGCAGCCAAGGGCGCGTCCGAGGACGAGGCGCTGAAGCAGGCCGGCTTCCGCATCTTCGGCGCGAAGTCCGGCGGCTACGGCGCCGGCCTGCAGACGATGATGGACGAGGGACTGTGGACGGAGCGCGGCGACCTTGCCGAGGCCTGGCTCGCCTGGGGCGCGCATGCCTATGACGGGACGAGCGACGGCGTGCCGATGCGCGAGCGGCTGGAGGCGCGCATGAAGAGCCTGGAGGCCGTCGTGCAGAACCAGGACAGCCGCGAGCACGACCTGCTCGACAGCGACGAATACTATCAGTTCGAGGGCGGCATGGCCGCGGCGGCGGAGCACTTTTCCGGCAGGCAGCCGGTCGTCTATCACAACGACCTGTCGCGGCCGGAAAAGCCGGTCGTGCGCACGCTGGAGGACGAGATCGGTCGCGTCGTGCGCGCCCGCGTCGTCAATCCCAAATGGATCGACGGCGTCATGCGCCATGGCTACAAGGGCGCCTTCGAGATCGCCGCGACGGTCGATTTCATGTTCGCCTTCGCCGCCACGACCGGCGCGGTGAAGGACCACCATTTCGAGGCCGCCTACCAGGCCTATGTGCTCGACGAGCGGGTGCGCGACTTCCTGATGGAGAAGAACCCGGCGGCGCTTGCCGAAATGGCGGCGCGGTTCGCCGAGGCGATCGACCGGCAGCTCTGGACGCCGCGCTCGAACTCCGCGCGCTTCGAGCTGGACATGCTCGGAAAGAGGAGGGCTTCGTGATGCAGCTTGCCGGCCGCTGCCTTTGCCGTTGCCTGACATTTTCGTTTTCCGGCGACATCGTCAGCACCGGCCATTGCCATTGCGAAAGCTGCCGCCGTGCCACGTCCTCGCCGGTGACGACATTCTTCTGCGTGGCGACGGAGAACCTTGCGTTTCAAGGCGATACGCTCCGCCACTACGTGTCCTCGCCGGGTGTGCGGCGCGGCTTTTGTGGCAATTGCGGCTCGCCGATGAGCTACGAAACGGACAAGCGGCCGGGCATCATCGATCTCTACGTCGCCTCGCTGGTCGATGCGAGCGGGGTTGATATCACCCAGCACGGGTTTTGGAACGAGCGGGTTTCCTGGCTGCATTGCGAGGACGACCTGCCGAAACGGGAAGGCTGACATGAGCGAAAACCACGACGAAACCGCCGGCATGAACGAAGCCGAGCTCGCGCGCCATTCGGAGAAGATGGCGAAGAAGAAGCAGGCGCGCGAAAAGATCATGGCGACGAAGACGGACGAGAAGGGCCTCGTCATCGTCCATACCGGCAAGGGCAAGGGCAAGTCGACCGCCGGCTTCGGCATGATCTTCCGCCATATCGCGCACCGAAAGCCCTGCGCCGTCGTGCAGTTCATCAAGGGGGCCATGGTGACGGGCGAGCGTGACCTCATCGAGGCGCATTTCTCCGATCTCTGCCAGTTCTTCACGCTGGGCGAGGGCTTCACCTGGGAAACGCAGGACCGCGCGCGCGATGTCGCGATGGCCGAGAAGGCGTGGGAGAAGGCGAAGGAGCTGATCCGCGACGAGCGCAATTCGATGGTGCTGCTCGACGAGATCAACATCGCGCTGCGCTACGACTATATCGACGTCAATGAGGTGATCGAGTTCCTGAAGACGGAAAAGCCCTACATGACGCATGTCGTCCTGACGGGTCGCAACGCCAAGGACGAGCTGATCGAGATCGCCGACCTCGCGACCGAAATGGAACTGCTGAAGCACCCGTTCCGCTCCGGCATCAAGGCGCAGCAGGGCGTGGAATACTGATCGCGAGGGAAGCGTCGCCCCTCATCCCCCTGCCGGGACCTTCTCCCCGCAGGCGGGGAGAAGGAGGAAAACGGCGCGCCCGTCGCTCCTCGCCCCGCCTGCGGGGAGAGGATGCCGGCAGGCAGGTGAGGGGTCCTTTCGACGTCGTGCCCTCAGGTCATGACAGGCGGGCTGAAATCCGTAATCACCACCCCAGCCAGATGCGGAGCGGATGGCCCGGATCGGCCATCAGGCGGATGGCGAGCGCGATCGAGGTGATGACGAGGAGCGGCTTGATGATCCTGGCGCCGTTCTTCATCGCGACGCGCGAGCCCGCCTGTGCGCCGAGGAACTGGCCGATGCCCATGACGAGGCCGACCTTCCACAGGACGACGCCATAGGCGAGGAAGACGGCGAAGGCGCCGACATTCGAGCCGAAGTTGAGGAGTTTGGTGTGCGCCGTCGCCTTCAGCACGCCGAAGCCTGCCAGCGTCACGAAGGCCAGCATGAAGAACGAGCCGGTGCCCGGGCCGAACACGCCGTCATAGAAACCGATCAGCGGCACGATGGTGGCGGTGAAGAGGAAGACGCCCATGCGGCGGTGCTTGTCGACATCGCCGATATTCGGCTTCAGCCCGAAAAACACGGCGATGGCCACGAGCAGGAAGGGCAGGATCGCCTTCAGCAGGTCGCCCGGCACCACGGTGGCGAGCAAGGCGCCGAAGGCCGACCCCAGCGCCGAGAGCACGGCCATCGGCATCTGCTCGCGAAGCCGGACATGGCCGGCGCGCGCATAGGCCAGCGTCGCCGAGCCGGAGCCGAACAGGGCCTGAAGCTTGTTCGTGCCGAGCGTTTCGAGCGGCGGGATGCCGGCGATCAGCATGGCGGGGATGGTGATCATGCCGCCGCCGCCGGCGATGGAATCGATGAAACCGGCAAGGAAGGCGGCGAGGAACAGGAAGAGCAGGATATGAAGGGCGATATCGGCCACGGCGGGACTCGGGGAATGCGAGGAGAGGATTGCCAGCCCTTCTGTCAGACTGCGCGGCAAAAGCAAAGCCCGGCGGCCTTGCGCGCATGAAGGTGCTTGCGTCGGCCGGGCAGGACTAGTCAAACAGGCTGGCCGCCGATGTCCCGGCGGCGCCATGAGGGGAGGCCGCGATGCGCGCAGATCAGCAAACGGATGGCGAATGGGAACGGGCGGCGGCCGCGGAGCTGGGGTTCGATCCCGCGCTGGCGCGCAAGCTGCTCGCCGGCATCGAAGCGGGCCTCATCCGCGATGTGCATGCGGTGCTGGTCAGCCGGCACGGCAAGCTGGTGCTGGAGCACTATCGTGAGGCGCCCGACGAAAGCTGGGGCATGCCGCTCGGCACGGTCGCCTTCGACGCCTTGACGCTGCACGACCTCCGGTCGGTGACGAAGAGCGTGGTCGGCCTGCTCTACGGCATCGCGCTCGACCGGGGCCTCGTTCCGCCGCCGCAGGCGCCGCTTCTGGCGCAGTTTCCCGACTATCCGGATCTTGCCGCCGATCCGGCGCGCGCCGGCCTGACGATCGGCCATGCGCTGACCATGACGCTCGGGCTCGACTGGGACGAAGACCGCTCCTATGCCGATCCGCTGAACAGCGAGATCGCCATGGAGAACGCACCGGATCGCTATCGCTTCGTCCTGGAGCAGGCGGTGCTGCATGCGCCCGGCACGCACTGGGTCTATTGCGGCGGGGCGACGGCGCTGGTCGGGGCGGTCATCAAGCGGGGCACCGGCCGGCGGATCGAGGATTTCGCCCGCGAGGCGCTGTTTCAGCCGCTCGGCATTTCGCGGTTCGAGTGGCTGAGTGGGGCGGATGGCGTCGCCTCGCCGGCCTCCGGCCTTCGCCTTTCCGCGCCGGACCTCCTGCGCATCGGCCGCCTCGTGCTGGAGGGCGGGCGTTCCGGCGGGCGGCAGGTCGTCTCGAAGGCCTGGCTCGACGCCTCGCTGGCACCGGCCATCTCGACCGGAGACGGGCTCGACTACGGCCATTTCTGGTTTCTCGGCGCCGCGCCGGTGCCGGCCTTCGGCGGGGAGCGGCCGTGGATGGCCGGCTTCGGCAATGGCGGCCAGCGGCTCTGGCTGATGCCGGAGGCGGATATCGCCTGCGTCATCTTTTCCGGCAACTACAATGCGCCGGACGCCTGGGTGTCGCCGACGCGCCTTTGGCGGGAGATCGTGCTGGCCAATCTCGTCTCGGCCTGAGGCATGGCGCATCCGGCGCGGGCGATGCCGCAATCCGGTTTGACCGGCCCCACGCCCTCCGGTACTAAGAAACCCAGCGACGGTGCCCGCAGGGCGGGCCGAGCGGTGTCCGGTGCGGCCGACCCAGAGGGGCTTCATCCGGAACCGTCGGTGGACGGCAAGGCCGGGCCCTTTCGCGTGGAATTTTGCGAGAGACCCCAATGCGCGCCAAGGCCCCATCCCCTGACACTGGACGACGTCTGCTCGTCCTCGGCCTCGGCTGCGAACGCGGCACGCCGCCGGCGGAACTGCTCGATCTCGCCCTCTCCGTCATCCCGGCCCCCGAGGGCGTTGCCTTCGTCGCGACGCTGGACGCACGCGCGGAAGAGCCGGCCATGCATGCCGTCGCCCGGCATTTCTCCGTGCCGCTGGTGACCTTTCCGGCCGTCCGGCTCGAAGCCGAGACGCCCCGCCTTGCCAATCCTTCCGACCGCGTCTTCGCCATCACCGGCTGCCACGGCGTCGCAGAGGCGGCGGCGCTGGCGCAGGCGGGCAGCGGCGGCAGACTCATCGTGGAAAAGACGAAGTCGGCCCATGCCACGGCGGCGATCGCTGAGTCTTTCCAGCCGCTTGCGGCGTTTTCCTGCGGCATCGATTCCGCGCCTTCGTTTTCCGATTCAAGCCGGGAGCCTGCCTGATGCACAGCCTGTTCGCCGCCCTCCCGCCCATGGAAAGGGGCAGTGTCTGGCTTGTCGGCGCGGGCCCGGGCGATCCCGGCCTCCTGACGCTGCACGCCGCCCATGCGCTCCAGCAGGCGGATGTCATCGTGCATGACGCGCTGGTCAATGCCGAGTGCCTGTCGCTTGCCGGCCCGGACGCGGTGCTGGAATTCGCCGGCAAGCGCGGCGGCAAGCCCTCGCACAAGCAGCGGGACATCTCGCTGCGGCTCGTCGAGCTGGCGCGCGCCGGCAACCGCGTGCTGCGGCTGAAGGGGGGCGATCCCTTCGTCTTCGGCCGCGGCGGCGAGGAGGCGCTGACCCTCATCGAGCACGGCATTCCCTTCCGCATCGTGCCGGGCATCACGGCCGGCATCGGCGGGCTTGCCTATGCCGGCATCCCGGTGACGCATCGCGAGGTCAACCACGCCGTCACCTTCCTCACCGGCCATGATTCCTCCGGCCTCGTGCCCGACCGCATCAACTGGGAGGGCATCGCCAAGGGTTCGCCCGTCATCGTCATGTACATGGCGATGAAGCATATCGGCCAGATCGCCGCCAACCTCATCGCCGGCGGCCGTGCGCCGGAGGAGCCCGTCGCCTTCGTCTGCAATGCCGCGACCGCCGAACAGCAGGTGCTGGAAACGACGCTGGCGCGCGCGGAGGCGGATGTCACGGCCGCGGGCCTCGAGCCGCCGGCCATCGTCGTCGTCGGCGAGGTCGTGCGCCTGCGCGCCTCGCTCGACTGGCTCGGCGCGCTGACGGAGGGCCGCGCGCTGGCGCCCGATCCGTTCGGCTCGCGCAAGTTGAAGGACCCGGCATGAGCGGACTGCTCATCGCCGCGCCCGCGTCCGGCTCCGGCAAGACGACGGTGACGCTGGGCCTGGCGCGCGCCTTCGCCGATGCCGGTCTTAGCCTCGTCTCCGGCAAGGCCGGGCCGGACTACATCGATCCCGCCTTCCACGCCGCCGCCAGCCGCAAGGCCTGCCTCAACTACGATCCCTGGGCGATGCGTCCGGAGCTCATCCGCGCCAATGCCGCGCGGCAGGCCGGCGCGGGGGATTTCCTGCTGGTCGAGGCGATGATGGGCCTTTTCGACGCCGCCGCCGACGGCACCGGCGCGCCGGCCGATCTTGCGGCATTGCTCGGCCTGCCCGTCGTGCTCGTCGTCGATTGCAGCCGCATGTCCCAGTCCGTCGCCGCGCTGGTGAAGGGCTACCGGGACCATCGCGGCGATGTCCACGTCGCCGGCGTCATCCTCAACAAGGTCGGCAGTGCCCGGCACGAGGCCATGCTGCGCGGAGCGCTGGAGGCGAGCGGCATCGCGATCTTCGGCGTGCTGCGGAGCGATCCGCTGCTTGCCCTGCCGGAGCGCCATCTCGGCCTCGTGCAGGCCGGCGAGCATGGCATGCTGGAGACGTTCATCGCCCATGCCGCCGGCGTGGTGACGCGGTGCTGCGATCTGGACCGCCTTGTCGCCATCGCCACGCGACGGGGAGGCGCGCGGGCGGAGGGCACCGTGCCGCGCCTGCCGCCGCTCGGCCAGCGCATCGCGATCGCCCGCGACGTCGCCTTCGCCTTCACCTACGAACATCTTCTGATGGGCTGGCGCATGGCGGGGGCGGACCTCTCCTTCTTCTCGCCGCTGGCCGACGAGGCGCCCGCGGCCGATGCGGATGCCGTCTATCTGCCCGGCGGCTACCCGGAACTGCACGGGGCCGCTCTTGCCAATGCCGCTGCCTTCCGTCTAGGCATGCAGGAGGCAGCGCGCCGGGGGGCGCGCATCTATGGCGAATGCGGGGGCTATATGACTCTGGGGGAGGCTCTGGTTGCGGCGGATGGATCCCGCTACGGCATGCTCGGCCTCCTGCCGCTCGTCACCAGCTTTGCCGCGCGCCGCCGCCATCTCGGTTACCGCCGCGTGACGCCGCTTGCCGGCGCGGGGTTTTCGGCGCCAATGACCGCCCATGAATTCCACTATTCGACCGTCGCCAGCGAGGGCGCTGCGGAGCGCCTCTTCGCCGTCACGGACGCGGTCGGCGAGGACCTCGGCGAGGCAGGGCTTCGCTGCGGAACCGTCAGCGGCTCCTACATGCATCTCATCGATCTTGCGCCGGAGGCGGCATGACCGCGCCGCGCATCGTTCACGGCGGCGGTGTCGCCGCCGCCGCCGGGCGCTTCGGCGGCCGGCCGGAGGACTGGCTGGACCTTTCCACGGGCATCAACCCCAATCCCGCGGCGCTGCCCGAAGTGGATGTCGCCGCCTGGCACCGCCTGCCGGACCGCCACCGCCAGGATGCCGCCCGCTCCGCCGCCGCCGGCTATTATGGCACATCGGGCGCGCTGCCCTTTCCCGTGCCCGGCACGCAATCCGTTATCCAGCTCCTGCCGCGTTTCGCCGCCGCCGGCCGGCGCGCCGCCGTCGTCTCGCCGACCTATGGCGAATATGCCCGCGTGCTGGAAAATGCCGGCGTGGCGGTGGATCGCATCGCAGGCCTTAATGCCGCGAGCGATGCCCATGACCTGGTGGTCGTCGTCAATCCGAACAATCCGGACGGCCGGCTGTTCTCGCGCGAGGCGCTGCTCGACCTTCACCGGCGCGTTGCCGGCAGCGGCGGCCTTCTCGTCGTCGACGAGGCCTTCGGCGACATGCGCCCCGAAGCCGCCATCGCGCCGCTCGCCGGCGACAACATGCCGGGCCTTCTCGTCTTCCGCTCCTTCGGCAAGTTCTTCGGTCTTGCTGGTCTCCGCCTCGGTTTCGTGATCGGCGAGGCGACGGTCGTCGACCGGATCGAGGACGGGCTCGGCCCCTGGGCGGTGTCCGGCCCGGCGCTGACCATCGCCACCGGCCTGATGACATCAGACACCGCCGCCATCCGCCGGTCGATCGACGCGCGCAAGGCGGCGCTCGAATCCGTCCTTGCCGGCGCCGGACTCGATATCGTCGGCGGCACCGGCCTTTTCGCGCTGGTCGACCATGCGGATGCGCCCGCCATCCACGAAAGGCTCTGCCGCCGCCACATCCTCGTTCGTCCCTTCGACTACAATGCGCGCTGGCTGCGCTTCGGCCTTGCGCCGGATACGACCTCGGATGCCCGGCTGGCGGCGGCGCTGGCGGAGGTGATGGCCGGGCGATGAGCGAAACGCTTCTCCTCCTTTTCCTGGCCCTGCTGCTCGACCGCCTTGTCGGCGACCCGGACAGGCTCTGGCGGCGCGTGCCGCATCCGGTCGTGCTGTTCGGCCGGGCGATCGGGCTGATGGACAAGCTCTTCAACGGCAAGCGCCTCTCGGCCGATACGAAGCGCTTCAACGGCGCCGCCGGCATTGCCGTGCTGCTCGCCGCCAGCGCCTTCCTCGGCTTCTTCGTGCACCGGCTGCTCGCGCCGCTCGGCATCGTCGGCGCCCTCGTCGAGATCGCCGTCGTCGCGATTTTCCTGGCGCAGAAGAGCCTTTACGATCATGTGCGTGCCGTCTCCAGCGGCCTGAAGCGCGGCGGCCTTGCGGGCGGGCGGCAGGCCGTGTCGATGATCGTCGGCCGCGATCCGGCAACGCTCGACGAGCCGGCCATCTGCCGCGCCGGCATCGAGAGCCTGGCGGAGAATTTTTCCGACGGCGTGGTGGCGCCGGCGCTCTGGTATGCGCTTTTCGGCCTGCCGGGCCTGTTCGCCTACAAGATGCTGAACACGGCCGATTCGATGATCGGCCACAAAAACGCGAAATATCTCGATTTCGGCTGGGCCTCGGCCCGGCTGGACGATCTCGCCAACTGGCCCGCCGCACGCCTCTCCATCCTCTTCCTGGCCGCCGGGGCGTGGGTGGTGAAGGGCAGGGCGGCGGCGCGCCATGCGATCGGCACGGCGCTGCGCGATGCGGGCCTCCACCGCTCGCCCAATTCCGGCTGGCCGGAAGCGGCCATGGCCGGCGCGCTCGGCATCGGCCTTGCCGGCCCGCGCATCTATGGCGGCACGCGCGTCGACGAGCCGATGATGAACGCCAGCGGGCGCACCGTCGCGACGGTGGCGGATATCGATCTGTCCTTGCGGATCTTCTCGGCCGCCTGTGCTGCTCTTGCTGCCGCTGTATTGCTGGCGGCGCTTCTTGCCGCTTTGTTGTGAGCGCGCCGCGCGGCATTCAATAGAATTTTACATCTTAACTTCGTTTTCTTTTCGTGGCTCCGTCAATATTGTGGAAGGCTGAAACGTCTATATTCTGTCTCGGTGCGAGACTGGCATTAGGGTCTGCACTCCATCAGGATAGGTGTTCTGTTGTCATGGACGGGATTGGATGGAAGCAAACAAGCGCAAGGCAAGGCCCCTTGGCCTTGTCGAGCATTGTTTGCGATCAGGCGGCCCGTCCATGATAACCCTTCGGGCAAGCCGCATTTTGTGCCTGCGGGCGTCAGAAAGGTTTGAAAATGCAGCCATTTCCTGCACCTTTCCTCCTACTCAGGCACAAAATGCGGCTTGCAGAACACCTATCCTGATGGAGTGCAGACCCTAAAGCCATGCGCAAACGAATAGAGGGGAAGTCATGCGTATCTTCTTTGCGACCGCTGTCGCGTTCCTTCTTGTGTTGTTCCAGACCCAGACCGCTCTGTCGGCCAATCTGACCGCCCGGATCAGCCTTTCTTCGCAGACCATGGTCGTTACTCAGAACGGCGCGGTGAAATATCGCTGGCCCGTCTCGACCGGCCGCAAGGGCTATGGCACGCCGACGGGCGCCTGGTCGGCGAAATGGGCCTCGCGCAACCATCGCTCGCGCAAGTACAACAATGCCCCGATGCCCTATGCGATCTTCTTCAAGGGAGGATATGCCGTGCATGCGACCTATGAGACGAAGCGCCTTGGCCGTCCGGCCTCGCACGGCTGCGTGCGCCTGCACCCGGACAATGCGGCGACCTTCTTCCAGCTGGCCAACCGCAACGGGCTGTCCAACACGCGTATCGTCATCACGCGCTGAGACGTCCGCTCAGTCGTTGCCGGCATAGCGCATCAGCCGCTCCATGTCGGGAACGGTGACGTGGCGGTTGTTCTCGATGCGGATGACGTTTTCCTTGCGCAGCTTGGTGAACTGCCGGCTGACGGTCTCGATCGTCAGTCCGAGGAAGTCGGCGATGTCGGCGCGCGAGAGCGGCAGCTCGAAGGCCGACCTGTCGACGCTCTCCGGGTCGATATGGGTGGCGATCAGGTAGAGGAAGCTCGCCACCTTCTCCTGCGCTGTCTTGCGGCCGAGCGTCAGCATCCAGTCGCGCGCCTCGTCCAGTTCCTTCAGGGCTTGCCGGTGCAGCTTGTGCTCCAGTTCCGGCGTCCTCTTGACCAGCCGGTCGAGAACGGCGCGCGGGAAGTTGCACACTTCGCTTTCGGTTGCCGCCTCCGCGGTGATGGCGCTTTCCTCCAGGAAGGGGCGGCCGAGGAAATCGGGGGCGAACTGCAGGCCGACGATCTGCTGGCGGCCGTCCGCCATCACCTTGGTCAGCTTCACGACGCCGCGCATGATGTTGGAATAGTTCACCACCGTCTCGCCCTGGCCGATGACTTCGGCGCCGCTTTCCAGCCGGTGGCGGACGGAGTGCTTGTTGAGTTCGGAAAGCTGCTCGGAGGTCAGCGCGCCGCACACGCCGCCATGGCGTGCCTCGCAGGCGCGGCAAACGAGAGGAATGTCGGAGTTATGGATATCTTGGCGGCGAATTTCCATGTCGGCTTTTCCTTTCGCCCGGCGGCTCCGCGGCGCAATACTGCCGTGCTACCGCACGCGGTCGTGAACATAAAGCGTGCCGCCTCGCGGCAAAATAGCGCTTCCTGACTATTGTCAAATCCTAGCGCACTCATTCCGGCTTTCACTTGATCAAAATCAAATGGTGGCGACCGTTTCGGGTTTATTTCCCGTGTGAGCAAGGAGATGACCATGCAGCACGCCCTCGTCGAACGCCTTTCGTCGCCGGTTCCACGCTATACAAGCTATCCGACCGCGCCGCATTTCAACGAAAGTATCGGGCCGGAGGTCTATGCGCAGTGGCTCGGGTGCCTTGCGGCGGAGAATCGCCTTTCGCTCTATGCCCATGTTCCCTATTGCGACCGGCTGTGCTGGTTCTGCGCCTGTCACACCAAGCAGACGCTGCGCTACGAGCCCGTCGAAGCCTATCTCAAGGGCCTGCATGCGGAGATCGCCGCGATCGGCACGCGGGTGTCGCGGGCGGTGCCCGTCACGGCGCTGCATTTCGGCGGCGGCTCGCCGACCCTCCTGCGACCGGATGACATGCGGGCGCTGAAGGCCTGTCTGGAGACGAATTTCTCCTTCGCGGCGGATGCGGAAATCTCCGTGGAGATGGATCCGAACGATCTGGACGAGGCCCGGCACGATGCGCTGGCCGATATCGGCATGACGCGCGCCAGCCTCGGCATCCAGGATTTCGATCCCAAGGTCCAGAAAGCGATCAACCGCATCCAGACCTTCGAGCAGACCCGCGGCGTGGTGGAGGCCGCGCGGGCGCGGGGCGTGCGTTCGGTCAATTGCGACATCCTCTACGGGCTGCCCCACCAGACGCTGGAGACGCTGGCCGAGACGGTCCTAGCCGTCCTCTCGCTTGCGCCCGACCGCATCGCGCTTTTCGGCTATGCCCATGTGCCGTGGATGAAGAAGCACCAGACGATGATCGACGAGGCGGCGCTGCCTGGCGTCGTCGCGCGGTTCGAGCAGATGGCGCTGGCGGCCGGCATGCTGGTTTCGGCCGGCTACGAGGCCATCGGCATCGATCATTTCGCGCTTCCTGCCGACCGGCTCGCCGTGGCGGCGCGGCAGGGCACGCTGCGCCGCAATTTCCAGGGCTATACCGACGACCAGGCGGATGCGCTGGTCGGGCTTGGCGCCTCCTCCATCGGCCAGCTTTCCGAAGGCTACATCCAGAACATGCCGGCGACGGGCGAATACCTGCGCCGGGTGGAGGAGGGCGGTCTTGCCGCCGTCCGCGGCTATGCGCTGACCGGAGAGGATCGCGCCCGCGCCTTCGTGATCGAGAAGATCATGTGCGATTTCGGCTTTTCCTTCGCTGCGCTCGCCGTGCGCCATCCGGCCTTCTCCGGCGTCATCCGTTCCGAGGCGATCGGGTTCGTCGCTGCGGACCGCGACGGGCTCGCCCGCATCGAGGGCGACCGGTTCGTCCTGACCGCGGCGGGGCGGCCCTTCGCGCGCACCGTCGCCGCGGTCTTCGATGCGCATCTTGCGAGCGGGCGCGGGCGGCATTCCATCGCGGTCTGACCGGCGGCCCACGGCCATGCTGTTTGCGCAACACAGCATCGCCGACTGCGCAGGGCCCTCATCAAACCCATTGGCAATTGCGTCTTATTTCCATATAGGATCGCCCGACTATAGATTCATGAGGTATGGGCGTGACTGCTACATTCGACAAGGTTGCCGACATCATTGCTGAGACGAGCGAGATCGACCGCGAGACGATCACGCCCGACAGCCACACGATCGACGATCTCGGCATCGACAGCCTCGACTTCCTCGACATCGTCTTTGCGATCGACAAGGAATTCGGCATCAAGATCCCGCTGGAACAGTGGACGCAGGACGTCAACGAGGGCAAGGTCGCGACGGAAGAATACTTCGTCCTGAAGAACCTTTGCGCCAAGATCGACGACCTGCGGGCCGCCAAGGCCTGAGGCAACGGCGTCGGCCGCCCTTGCGGCCGCGCTCCTGACGATCCCGGTGCTTGTGGCGCACGGCCTGCCGTTTCCGGCAGGCCTTTCGATTTCCGGAACCTGCCGGAGGTATCCCGATGCTGCTCGAATATTTCCAGATGATCGATCGCGTGGAGGCCGTCGACGGTGCGCGCCGCGTGCTGAGGGCCCGCTCGGTCGTGCCCGCGAAAAGCCCTGTTTTCGAAGGTCATTTTCCCGGCATGCCGCTCGTCCCGGGCGTGCTGCTCATCGAGACCATGGCGCAGGCCTCCGGCTTCCTCGTGCTCGCCGCGACGGATTTTGCCGCCATGCCCTTCCTGATGAGCGTCGACGGCGCCAAGATGCGCAGCTTCGTCGAGCCGGATGCCGTGCTCGACATCGAGGCGGTGCTGGAGCATGACGGGTCGGGTTATGCCGTCACCAAGGCGAAGATCTCGTCTGCCGGCAAGAAGGTCTGCGATGCGCAGCTGAAGCTGCGCACCATGCCGTTTGCCGAAGTGCCGCTTGCCGATATCGTGCGGGCGCGCGCCGGCGAGGTGGGGTTGTTCGAGGCGCTCGACGCGTCTGCGGAAGGAAAGTGAGCATGGCGAAGGCGAACAACGATGTGGTGATCACCGGCGTCGGCATCGTCACCTGTCAGGGTGTCGGGGCGGCGGCGCATGTGGAGATCCTTGGCGGCGCGGGCGCGCCGGCGCTGAAGATCGAGACGGAGCGCTTCGCGCCCTATCCGGTGCACCCGATGCCGGAGATCGACTGGAACCAGCAGATCACCAAGCGCGGCGACCAGCGCCAGATGGAGAACTGGCAGCGCCTCGGCGTGTTCACCGCGGGCCTTGCGCTCGACGATGCCGGCTTCAAGGATGATGCGGACGCCTGCGGCACGATGGACATGATCGTGGCGGCCGGCGGCGGCGAGCGCGATATCGCGGTCGATTCGCTGATCGTCGACGAGGGCCTGAAGCGCAATGACCGCGAGCGCCTGCTCAACGAAAAGTTGACTACCGAGCTGCGGCCCACGCTCTTCCTCGCCCAGCTTTCCAACCTGCTCGCCGGCAACATCTCCATCGTCCACAAGGTCACGGGCTCCTCCCGTACCTTCATGGGCGAGGAGGCGGCCGGCATTTCCGCCATCGAGACGGCCTTTCACCGCATCCGCTCCGGCCAGTCGACGCACACGCTCGTCGGCAGCGCGCTGGTGGCCGAGCGACAGGATGTCATCCTGCTTTACGAAGCGATCGGCGCGCATGCGACGGGCGGCTGGACGCCGCTCTGGTCGCGCGACGAGAAGGCCGGCGGCGGCATCGTCACCGGCACGGCCGCGGCCTTCCTCGTGCTGGAATCGCGCGCCCATGCCGAGGCGCGGGGTGCGCGCATCTATGCGACCATCGACGCCATCGGCGGCGACCGCGGCCCGCGGGACGAGGGACGGCTGGAAGCCCGCCTCGAGCGGCTGGCCGAGGGCGCTGCGGCCGGGGCCGGGACCGTGGTCTTCTCCGGCGCGTCCGGCCAGCACGGCCCGA
Source organism: Shinella sp. WSC3-e (assembly GCF_945994535.1). Taxonomy (NCBI): domain Bacteria; kingdom Pseudomonadati; phylum Pseudomonadota; class Alphaproteobacteria; order Hyphomicrobiales; family Rhizobiaceae; genus Shinella; species Shinella sp. WSC3-e. The sequence goes on along the minus strand of NZ_OZ000530.1, from coordinate 1,842,634 downwards.
CGGCGCGCGAGAAGGCCTGGCTCGACACGCGTTTTGCCGGCAGCCCGGTGCGCGGCTTCAGCGCGGTCACCGGCCAGGCGCTGGAAGCGCAGTTCCCGCTCGGCCTTGCCATCGCCGCCCTGACGCTCGGCGCGGGCGTCAAGGTCGCTCCGTTCGATGCCGCGGCCGAAGCCGCGATGACCGCAGCGGCGAAAAGCGCCGTGGTCACGACGGTCGGCCATGGCCGCGGCGAGGGCGTCGCAATCCTTTCCGCAGAGAAGTAGGAGCCGGCCATGACGAAAGCCGCTTACAGGGATCATCTCGGTCGCCCGATCGTCGCCGTCACGGGCATGGGCGTCATCACCTCGCTGGGGCAGGGCCTCAAGGACAACTGGACCGCGCTCGTCGACGGCGTGTCGGGCATCCACGGCATCACGCGCTTTCCGGTCGACGGGCTGAACACCCGCATTTCCGGCACGGTCGATTTCATCGAGCTGCCCGTCGAGAACCCGGTCGAGCGCTCCTATGCCTATGCCCGCGAGACGGCGGACGAGGCGCTGGCGCAAGCCGGCCTTTCCGGCGATTTCGGCGGTCCGCTCTTCCTTGCCGCCCCGCCGATCGAGCCGGACTGGCGCGACCGCTTCGCGCTTGCCGACCGCGCCCCGCCGTCGCAGCGTCCGGGCGATGCCTATGACCGCTTCCTTGCGGTGCTGCGTGAAAAGGCCGAACCCGCCCTGCACGAAGCCTGGGCCTTCGGCGCGATCTCCGAACGCCTCGCCGACCGTTTCGGCACCCGCGGGCTGCCCGTCACGCTGTCGACCGCCTGCGCTTCCGGCGCGACGGCCATCCAGCTCGGCGTCGAGGCAATCCGCCAGGGCCGCACCGACCGCGCGCTCACCATCGGCACCGACGGCTCGGTGACGGCCGAGGCGCTGATCCGCTTCGCGCTGCTCTCGGCGCTGTCGACGCAGAACGACCCGCCGACCAAGGCGTCCAAGCCGTTCAGCAAGGATCGCGACGGTTTCGTCATCGCCGAAGGCGCGGCCACACTGGTGCTGGAATCGCTCGAATCCGCCATCGCGCGCGGCGCGAAGGTGCTCGGCATCCTCAAGGGCTGCGGCGAGAAGGCCGATCATTTCCACCGCACCCGTTCCTCGCCGGATGGCGGCCCCGCCATCGCGACGATCCGTGCGGCGCTGGAAGATGCCGGCATCGACGAGAGCGGCATCGGCTATATCAACGCCCACGGCACCTCGACGCCGGAAAACGACAAGATGGAATATCTTTCCATGTCGACGGTCTTCGGCGACACGCTGGCGAATATCCCGGTCTCCTCCAACAAGTCGATGATCGGCCATACGCTGACGGCGGCCGGCGCCGTCGAGGCCGTGTTCTCCATCCAGACCATGCTGACCGGCACCCTGCCGCCGACGATCAACTACACGAACCCCGACCCGGCCATCGTGCTCGACGTCGTGCCGAACGTGAAGCGCGATGCGCGTGTTTCCGCGGTTCTCTCCAACTCCTTCGGCTTCGGCGGCCAGAACGCCAGCCTCGTCATGACGGCCGAACCCGCCTGATAGGAATTTTGCCATGCGCGCCCTCCAGCTTCTCGATGACCGCAAGCTCGAACTCACCGACATCCCGGAGCCGGAGGCGCCCGGCCCCGGCGAGGTGACGCTGCGCGTCAAGGCCGTCGCCCTCAACCATATCGATGTCTGGGGCTGGCGCGGCATGGCCTTTGCCAAGCGCAAGATGCCGCTCGTCATCGGTGCGGAGGCGGCGGGCGTCGTCGAGACGATCGGTCCCGGCGTTGCCAACGTGCTGCCCGGCCAGCTCGTCTCGATCTACGGCGCGCGCACCTGCGGCCTCTGCAAGCCCTGCCGCGAAGGCCGCGACAATCTCTGCGAACATGTCGGCGGCGTGCACGGCTTCCATCTGGATGGTTTCGCGCAGGAGAAGGTCAATCTTCCCGCCCGCCTGCTCGTGCCGGCCCCGCCCGGCGTCGATGCGGTCGGTGCGGCGCTCGCCCCCGTCACCTTCGGCACGGTCGAGCACATGCTGTTCGACAATGCGAAACTCGAATCCGGCGAGACGATCCTCGTCCATGCCGGCGGCTCCGGCGTCGGCACGGCGGCGATCCAGCTCGCCAAGAAGATCGGCTGCACCGTCATCACCACCGTCGGCTCGAACGACAAGATCGAGAAGGCCAAGGCGCTCGGCGCCGACCATGTCATCAACTACCGCGAGGACCGCTTCGAGGGCGTCGTGCGCAAGCTGACCAGGAAGAAGGGCGTCGACGTCGTCTTCGAACATGTCGGCAAGGACACCTGGGCGGGCTCCATGCTCTGCATGAAGCGCGGCGGGCGGCTCGTCACCTGCGGCTCCACCTCCGGCGTTTCCACCGACATGAACCTGATGATGCTGTTCCAGCAGCAATTGAAGCTCTTCGGCTCCTTCGGCTGCCGCATGGAGAACATGGCGAATGCCATGCAGAAGATGGCGCGCGGCATCGTCCATCCGGTCATCGATACCGAAGTGACCTTCGACGGCATCGCGACGGCCCTGGAGCGCATGGAATCGCGCCAGATCTTCGGCAAGATCGTCCTGAAGCTGGATTGACGCCGTGCGGATGATCGTCACACGCCTCGTTCTGGCGCTCAGGAAGTTCAAGCAATGGCTGGTGGCGCAATGCGTCTTCGGCCTGCTCAGCCTTCTGAAGCTCCTGCCGGCGGACGGTGCGATCAACTTCGCCGATCGCGTGGCGCGCTGGATCGGCCCGAGGACGCGCCGCCACACGCTGACGCTCACCAACCTCAGGAACGCCTTTCCGGAAAAGACCGAGGCGGAGATCACGGCGATCGCGCTCGATGCCTGGGGCAATATGGGCCGGCTTGCGGCCGAATATGTCTTTCTCGACCGTCTGTTCGACTTCGATCCCGCGCGCACGGCGCCCGGCCGCATCGAGGTCTCCGGCATTCCGCTCTTCGTGGACCTACGCGACAATCCGCGGCCCTTCATCGTCTTCACCGCGCATACCGGTAATTTCGAGCTCCTGCCGGTCGCCGGCGCCGCCTTCGGGCTGGACGTGACGGTGCTCTTCCGGCCGCCGAACAACCCCTATGTCGCGGAAAGGGTCTTCGAATTCCGCCGTGAACGCATGGGGCACCTGGTGCCCTCCCATGCCGGCTCGTCCTTCACGCTTGCCCGCAAGCTGGAGGCGGGCGGCCCGGTCGGCGTGCTGGTCGACCAGAAGTTCAACAAGGGGCTGCACACGACGTTCTTCGGCCGGAAGGTGCAGACCAACCCGTTGCTTGCCAAGCTGGTGCGCCAGTTCGATTGCGAGGTCTATCCCGCGCGCTGCATCCGCCTGCCGGGCAACCGCTACCGCCTGGAACTGGAACCGGCGATGGACATTCCCCGCAAGGAGAACGGCGCCGTCGATGTCGATGCGACCGCGCAGATACTGAACGACAAGGTCGAGCAGTGGGTGCGCGAATATCCGGGCCAATGGCTGTGGTATCATGACCGCTGGAATATCAAGCGCGGCCTTATTACTTGATTGCTTACTATTCTTTCTTGCCTTGCGAAACCTGAATACGTTCAGCTTCCCGATTTACGCGAATTTTATCGAATTTTGGGTTTGACATCCTCCCGTTCGCTGTTACCATTTTGCTAATGTAAGCGCTTTTGGCGGCATATTTGGGAAGGTAACGGTCAAATTCTATCGGGCTTTGGACAGTTTAAATAATGTAGTGGTGCAATTGCTGTACATTTCAGCAATTCGGGGAGCATGAATTGAAAGCTCTTGTAGAGTTGTTCTGGTTTAAGTATTCACAACTCCAGCATGCCGTGAGGACGGGAAACGACAGGCTCGTTTCGATGCTGGACAAGGAAATCGAGCCGGCGCTTGCCGCCGTGCTGCAAAAGGAGGCGAGCGACGCTTCCGAACTCCGTTCTCAGTTCCAGTTCGTGGTGGATCTCCTGCGGGAGGAGGCGGACGACAAGACCTGCGTGCTCCGGCAGGCCCATCATTTCAAGCTGCTGATGGATCGTTACTTCGGGACGGAAGAGGCCGTCGCGCCGTTCCGCATGGGCATGCCGGAGGTCACGCGTCCCGCCGCCGCGCCGCGCGTGGCGGAGGACGGGCTGCTCAACGAGGCGATCCTCGACAGCCTTCCCGACCGTGTCGCCGTGATCACGACGGACTACCGCTACCTCTATTCCAACCCGCTCAATGCCGAGCGTTTCAGCGAAAAGCCCATCGACCTCGTCGGCCGGCACATCGTGGAGTTCATCGGCGTGCAGCGTTTCGAGAGCCGCGTGAAGCGCAATCTCGACCATTGCTTTGCCGGGGACGTGGTGGAGTATGACTATGTTTCCCCGCGCCGGGGCGAGGTGGTCACGCGTTGCCGCATGACGCCCTGCATGTCGGCGGCCGGCAACGTGCTCGGCGCCATCCTCGTCCTTCAGGAGACGGCACGGTCCCAGGGACCGCTCGCCGCCTGATCCTTCAGGAGGTGAGGCCGGTGCCGCGCAGCATGAACTGCTGTTCGAAGGCGATGTGGCGCCGGATCGACTCGAAGAAGCCGCGGAGCATGTAGCCCGCGGCTTCCGCGTTCACCGTGCCGTCGCCGCTGCCGAGCCGGGTCAGCGTGTCGGTCAGCTCCTCCGCAAAGCACTCGTCCTCGACATGCTCGAATTTCAGCCGGGCGATGGAATCGATGAGTTCCCGGTCGCCGGAGGCGATGCGCTCCAGCAAGGGGAAGACCGTCTCCTCCTCGTAGCGGTGGATGCCGTTGACCAGCGGAATCAGCGACTTGGCCGCATACATGCATTTCTGCCGGTTGACGTTTGCCGGCAGGCTGTCGGCGATGTCCTCCAGCGCCTCGCAAAGCGTCAGCTGTGCGTTGTGGGCCTTCTTCAACCAGTCCAGCGAAACGGCGTCCGTCGGGCGATCGGAAAGCAGCCGGGCGATCCCTGTATAGTCCGTCATGTCAGTTCCCTCGTTTCGGGAGTGCCGCTGCGTTTCGACGCGCGGCTGCGTCAACCTGTCCCTTGATGCCGCTCGCATCCGGTCTTCGCCTTGATCCATGTCAAGGATGCTTCCGGCCGCATCTGCGAAGGCTCAGTCGAGCGCAAGGGCCGATTCCGCGAGGGAACCGGCCGTTGCGGGAAATCGACGAGTTGGGGGATGCCAACGATGAAATTTGTAACGGAAACGATCGTCCTGGCCGTGGGGGCGTTCATCGCGCTGCTCGGCGCGGCGTTTGCCCAGGACAGGCTCTTCGAGGCCCATATGTGGGTCCTCTTCTTCGTGCTGCTTGCCAGCACGCTCTTCATGGTCCGGCGCATCTCCTTCGCGCCGGCCGTCGCGACCAAATCATCGCAGGATGACGAGGGGTATTTCGACGAGGTCGTCAAGTACGGCGTCATCGCGACGGTGTTCTGGGGCGTCGTCGGCTTCCTGGTCGGCGTCGTCGTGGCGCTCCAGCTGGCCTTCCCCGACCTCAACATCGAGCCCTTCCTGAATTTCGGCCGGACGCGCCCGCTGCACACCTCGGCCGTGATCTTCGCCTTCGGGGGCAACGCGCTGATCGCGACGTCCTTCTACGTCGTGCAGCGCACCTCGCGCGCCCGGCTCTTCGGCGGCAATCTCGGCTGGTTCGTGTTCTGGGGCTACCAGCTCTTCATCGTCATGGCCGCCACCGGCTACCTGCTCGGCATCACGCAGAGCCGGGAATATGCCGAGCCGGAATGGTATGTCGATATCTGGCTCACCATCGTCTGGGTCGCCTATCTGATCGCCTTCCTCGGCACGATCATGACGCGCAAGGAGCCGCACATCTACGTGGCGAACTGGTTCTTCCTGTCGTTCATCGTGACGATCGCCATGCTGCACGTCGTCAACAACCTGGCCGTCCCGGTCTCGTTCCTCGGCGTGAAGAGCTATTCGGCCTTCTCCGGCGTGCAGGATGCGCTGACGCAGTGGTGGTACGGCCACAACGCCGTGGGCTTCTTCCTGACGGCCGGCTTCCTCGGCATGATGTACTACTTCATCCCCAAGCAGGTGAACCGTCCGGTCTATTCCTACCGCCTGTCGATCATCCACTTCTGGGCCCTGATCTTCATGTATATCTGGGCCGGCCCGCACCACCTGCACTATACGGCGCTGCCCGACTGGGCGCAGACGCTCGGCATGGTCTTCTCGATCATGCTCTGGATGCCCTCGTGGGGCGGCATGATCAACGGCCTGATGACGCTCTCGGGCGCCTGGGACAAGATCCGCACCGATCCGATCGTGCGCATGATGGTCATGGCCGTCGCCTTCTACGGCATGGCGACCTTCGAAGGCCCGATGATGTCGATCAAGTCGGTCAACTCGCTCAGCCACTATACGGACTGGACCATCGGCCACGTGCATTCGGGCGCGCTCGGCTGGAACGGCCTCATCACCTTCGGCGCGATCTACTTCCTCGTCCCGAAGCTGTGGAAGCGCGAGCGGCTCTATTCGATCCGCATGGTCAACTGGCATTTCTGGCTCGCCACCCTCGGCATCGTCGTCTACGCCGCCGTCATGTGGGTCGCCGGCATCCAGCAGGGCCTGATGTGGCGCGAATACGACGAGCAGGGCTTCCTGGTCTATTCGTTCGCCGAAACGATCGCCGCCATGTTCCCGTACTACGTGCTGCGTGCCGCCGGCGGTGGGCTGTTCCTCCTTGGGGCGCTCATCATGGCCTACAACGTGACCATGACAATCCTCGGCTACCAGCGTGACGAGGCCCCGATCCCGGGCGCCGCGCCGAAGCTGCAGCCGGCCGAATAGGAGGGACCCGATGTCCATTCTTGACAAACACGCGATCCTCGAGCGCAACGCGACGCTTCTGCTCGTCGGCTCGCTCTTCGTGGTCACCATCGGCGGCATCGTCGAGATCGCCCCGCTGTTCTACCTGGAAAACACCATCGAGAAGGTGGAGGGCATGCGGCCTTATTCGCCGCTGGAGCTTGCCGGTCGCGACATCTACATCCGCGAGGGCTGCTACACCTGTCATAGCCAGATGATCCGGCCGTTCCGCGACGAGGTGGAGCGCTACGGGCATTATTCGCTGGCGGCGGAATCGATGTACGACCATCCGTTCCAGTGGGGCTCCAAGCGCACCGGCCCGGACCTTGCCCGCGTGGGTGACCGCTACTCGAACGAATGGCACGTCCAGCACCTGATCGAGCCGCGCTCGGTCGTGCCGGAATCGGTGATGCCGAGCTATTCCTTCCTCAAGGACACGCGGCTGGAGGTGAAGAACGTCGCGATGCACCTGTCGGCCAACCGCGCGGTCGGCGTGCCCTATACGGACGAGATGCTCGAAAACGCCGAGGCCGACCTCAAGGCGCAGGCCGACCCCAATGCCGATACGTCCGGTATGGAGGCCCGCTACCCGAAGGCCAAGCTCGGCGATTTCGACGGCGATCCGGCAAGGCTCACCGAAATGGACGCGCTCGTCGCCTATCTGCAGATGCTCGGCACGCTGGTGGACTTCTCCACCTATGACGACGCCGCCGGTTACCGCTGAGGAGGACGCCCATGGAAACCTATACCGCCATGCGGCACTTCGCCGACAGCTGGGGACTGCTCGCCATGACGCTGTTCTTCCTTGCCGTCGTCGTCTTCACCCTTCGCCCCGGCGCCCGCAAGGCCGCCGAACGGGCCGCTGAAATCCCTCTCAAGGAGGACTGATCATGGCCGAGAAGCATATTGACGAAATCTCGGGCGTCGAAACCACCGGCCACGAATGGGACGGCATCCGCGAACTGAACAACCCAATGCCGCGCTGGTGGGTCTGGACGTTCTACGCCACGATCGTCTGGGCGATCGGCTATACGATCGCCTTTCCGGCCTGGCCGCTGATCTCCGATGCGACGACCGGCATGCTCGGCTGGTCGAGCCGCGCCAATGTCGCCGTCGAGCTTGCCGAGGCCAAGCAGGCGCAGGCCGGCTTCGTCGACCGCATCGCCAAATCCTCCCTGCAGGAGATCATGGCCGACCCGCAGCTCTCGCAGTTCGCGATCGCCGGCGGCGCCTCGGCCTTCAAGGTCAACTGCGCCCAGTGCCACGGTTCGGGCGCGGCCGGCGCGGCGGGCTTCCCCAACCTCAACGACGACGACTGGGTCTGGGGCGGCACGGTGGACGACATCTACCACACGATCGCCCACGGCATCCGCCATGCCGGCGACGACGAGACCCGCATCTCGGACATGCCGGCCTATGGCGATATCCTCCAGCCGGAGGAGATCAAGCAGGTCGCGGCCTATGTCGTCAGCCTGACGGGCACGCCGTCGGATGCCGGCCTCGTCGAGCCCGGCAAGCAGATCTTCGCCGACAACTGCGCCGCCTGCCATGGCGATGACGCCAGGGGCAACCGCGAGATGGGCGCCCCGAACCTTGCCGACGCCATCTGGCTGAAGGGCGAGGGCGAGGCCGCCATCGCCCAGCAGGTCCGTTCGCCGAAGCACGGCGTCATGCCCGCCTGGCTTCCCCGCCTCGGCGATCCGGCCGTCAAGCAGCTTGCCGTCTTCGTGCATTCGCTGGGCGGCGGCGAGTAGGCGCCGGTTCTCTCAAACGACGAAGGCCGCGGAAACCGCGGCCTTTTCTTTTTTGGCAATCCGGCTGGCGGCGCGGCGCTCAGGCGACGACGGTGTTCCGGCCCATCGATTTCGCCCGGTAGAGGTTGCGGTCGGCGGCGGCGAGCGCCTCGACGGGATCGAAGCGTGGCGCGCAATGGAAGACGCCGATGCTGATGCCGAGCGCGATCCGCAGGCCCGACGGCGCGTGCAGGTCGATCGCCTCCACTGCCTCGCGGATCGTCTGGGAATGGTCGAGCATGTGCGCCGGCGTAGCCTCGTCGAGGAAGACGGCGAATTCCTCGCCGCCCAGCCGGCCGACAAGGTCGTTCCTGCCCGCAAGGTCGCGCAGCACCGCCCCGACGAGGCGCAGCGCGTCGTCGCCTGCGGCATGGCCGAAACGGTCGTTGACGGACTTGAAGTGATCGAGGTCGAGGAAGAGCAGGCCGCCGGAACGGCCGCCGTGGCCGCGGGCGTGGAGTTCGGCCATGAAGGTCGCGCGGTTAAGCACGCCCGTCAGCGCGTCGCGCTGTGCCTGGTGCTTGAGGCGGGCATAGGCCTCGGCAAGTTCGTCCTTCGCGCGGGCAAGGGCGGCATTGGCGGCGCGCAGCCGGTCCGCCTGGTAGAAATGCAGGGCCGAGACGGGAATGGAGATGGCGATCGGGCAGGCGATCGTCATGACGAGCCCGGCGCCCGCCACCTCGCCGCCCATGAGGGGTACGAAGGCGAAGCTGATGGCGAGGGATGCCAGGGTCGAGAGAGCGCCGACCGCCAATGCCTTGCCGAGGATTTTGTACATGGAGAGAGCCCGCGTGCCTTTTTGATCGCGGACCCTGACTAGGAGCGTCTTATTGAAAAAGCCTGAATTCGTTCGGTAAAAGGCGCTCGGCCGTTCACATTGACGTTACGGCAGGCACATCAGCGGTCGGACCAGACCGCCAGTTCGTAGCCGTCGGGGTCCGTGAACTGGAAGCGCCGGCCGCCGGGAAAGTCGAAGATCGGCTTGACGATCGTCCCGCCGGCCGCCGTCACCCGCTCCAGCACCTCTTCCAGCGCATCGGCAAAGAGGATGACGAGCGGGCCGCCTTTGGCGTTGACCGGGGCGAGCGTCGTAAAGCCGCCGGTGAGGCGGCCGTCCTGGAACTCGCAGTATTGCGGGCCGTAGTCGGTGAAGGTCCAGCCGAAGGCGCCGCCGTAGAAGGCCTTGCTGGCCGCGATGTCCGCGACGTTGAACTCGATATAGTCGATCTTGCGATCCGCGCCCCTGGTGCTCATTCCTGCACGTCCCTTTCTTCCATCAGTCTCGCCAGCGTCTCGAGGTCCTGCGCTATATGCGCCGCATCCCGTTCGAAGGCTTCATCGTCCATATCCGGTTGCCGCAGCAGCAGGAACATCACCTCCGCGCCATCGCCGTTCGGTGCGATGCGCAGCGCATTGTCCACCACCCGCCCGTCCGGCAGCGTCACCCGGTGGTCGATGACGCCGAAATCGTTGGGCGGGGCGAAGCGCACGCGCACATTGCCGATCGGCCCGCCATCGGCGATCCAGTCCTCTCCGTCGCGCGTCAGCCCGGCGGCAAGGCCCGAGGCCCAGAGCGGCATGTTTTCCGGCCGGGCGGCAAAGGCGTGGACGGCGCGCCAGTCGCGCCGGATGGTGCGGTGGATGATACGGGCGGGCAGGGTGGTCATCGGTTTTCTCCATTCGGTGCCACGATACGCGGTCCCGCACCGAAGTCTTGAACAAAACGGACAGTCAGCCGCGCATCTGCCGCCGGATCTCGCCGGGTGTCAGGCTGGTCAGCGCCAGCACCTCCCGGTTCATGTGCGCCTGGTCGGCAAAGCCGGCATCGGCGGCAAGGCCGGCAAGGGAAGCGCCGGGCCTTGCGATCCGGCCGAGCAGGTCCTGCAGCCGGAGGATGCGGGCCAGCGTCTTCGGCCCGTAGCCGAACTCGGCGATGCTCATGCGCCGCAGCGTGCGCGCCGTCACGCCGATCTCGGCGGCGATGGCGTCCGGCGGCCGGCTTGCGGCGAGCGCATGCAGAGCCGTGGCATCGGGCCGCGAGGCAGGAAGCTCTCCCATCCCGGCTGCGAAAAGCGCCTGAAGAAGCCGCAGCCTTTGCAGCGGGCCCGAGGCCGCAAGCAGGCGGTCGTGGTGGGTGATCAGCCCGTGCGCGCGGATATCGGCGAGAGGCACGACCTTGCCGGTCAGCGCGTCGAGGTCGCAGCGCAGCAGGTGGCGCGCGATGCCGGGCCGCAGGCGCAGCCCGAGGATCGTCTCGCCCGGCCGGAGCCTTGGAAAGGCGGCCGTGCGGTCCGGCCCGGCAACGAGAAAGCCCTCATCCGTCCACAGCAGGTCGACGCAGCCATCCGGTACGACGGCGATGCGTGCGGCGGGCGGGCCCTCCGGCGCACGATGCATCCAGCTGCAGCGGATGACGGCCGAGAGCGCGCCGGCCGCGGCATATTCGCGGTAGTCGCCGTAGCGCTTGGCCAGGATGGTCTCCGTCATCGTGTCCTCTCCGTGCGGCAACCCGCCACGCCCTGCCATTTCCGAAACTTGACGTAGATCAACGATGGAGGCCGTCGTTGGCGTCATTGTGCCGGCACAACGACAGGTGCGGCCGACGACATGCAGCAGAATACCACGACGATCTACAATTCCATCGAGCGCCATGAGGCGGAACCCGTCAACTCGGCGAAGGTTCGCAAGCCGCTCTATGAAAAGCGCAAGAAGATCTTCCCCAAACGGGCGGAAGGCCGCTTCCGGCAGTTCAAGTGGCTGGTGATGCTGATCACGCTCGGCATCTACTACCTGACGCCGTGGATCCGCTGGGACCGTGGGCCGCATGCGCCGGACCAGGCCGTGCTCATCGACCTTGCCGGCCGCCGCTTCTATTTCTTCTTCATCGAGATCTGGCCGCAGGAATTCTTCTTCGTCGCCGGGCTGCTCGTCATGGCGGGCTTCGGGCTGTTCCTCGTCACCTCGGCCGTCGGGCGCGCCTGGTGCGGCTATGCCTGTCCGCAGACCGTCTGGGTCGATCTCTTCCTCGTCGTCGAACGGGCGATCGAGGGTGACCGCAATGCGCGCATGAAGCTCGATGCCGGGCCGTGGACGCTGGCCAAGATCTGGAAGCGCGTCAGCAAGCACGCCGTCTGGCTGGTGATCGCGGTGGCGACGGGCGGCGCCTGGATCTTCTACTTCGCCGATGCGCCGACGCTGCTCGTCAATTTCGCGACGCTCAAGGCGCCGCCGGTCGCCTATATCACCGTCGCCATCCTGACCGCGACCACCTACATTTTCGGCGGGCTGATGCGCGAGCAGGTCTGCACCTATATGTGCCCCTGGCCGCGTATCCAGGCGGCGATGCTCGACGAGAGCTCGCTGGTCGTCACCTACAACGACTGGCGCGGCGAGCCGCGCACCCGCCATGCCAAGAAGGCGATCGCCGCCGGCGAGAGCGTCGGCGACTGCGTCGACTGCAATGCCTGCGTCGTCGTCTGTCCCATGGGCATCGACATCCGCGACGGCCAGCAGCTCGAATGCATCACCTGCGCGCTGTGCATCGATGCCTGCGACAACGTGATGGACAAGATCGGCAAGGAGCGCGGCCTCATCGCCTATGCCACGCTGTCGGACTATTCGGCCAACATGGCGCTCGCCACCGCCGGCGGCACCGTGCCGGTGGATCCGAAGCGCGTGCGCGGTGCCGACGGCGCCTTCGACGGCAAGATCCGGCACTTCGACTGGCGCATCATCTTCCGCCCGCGCACGCTGCTCTATTTCGGCGTCTGGTCGCTGGCGGGCCTGGCGCTGCTTTTCGCGCTGCTTTCGCGCGACCGGCTGGACCTCAACGTCATCCACGACCGCAATCCGCAGTTCGTCGTCGAATCGGACGGCTCGGTCCGCAACGGCTACGCGGTGAAGCTGCTCAACATGATCCCCGAGCCGCGCGTCATCACCGTGTCGATCGAGGGCATGCCCGGCGCGACGATGAAGATCGCCGGCCATGACAGCGCCGACGGCCGCAGCGTCGACGTGCCGGCCGATCCGGACAAGGTGACGGCGCTGCGTGTTTTCGTCACCCTGCCGAAGGATCGGCTTGCAGAAGCGGCCGAAGGCTTCCAGATTATCGCGGAAGACCGGCAGGGCCACGAGCGCGACGTCTATTCCGCCAATTTCAACACGCCGGGAGCAAAGTGATGGCCATGGAACGCAAGGAACAGGGATTCGTCTTCACCGGCTGGCACATGGCGGGCGTCATGGTGCTGTTCTTCGGCACGATCATCACGGTCAACCTGATCATGGCCTGGAATGCCTCGAACAGCTGGAGCGGCCTCGTCGTGCCCAACACCTATGTTGCCAGCCAGCAGTTCAACGGTAAGGTGGCGGAGGCGCGGGCGCTCGCGGCCAGCGGCATCGAGGGCGACCTCACCGTGACGGAAGGCCGCATCGCCTACCGCGTCACCGATGCGAAGGGCGTCCCCCTTGTCGCCGACGACGTCTCGGCGGTCTTCAAGCGGCCCGTCGACGAGCGCAAGGATTTCACGGTCGCACTCGAACCGGCGGGCGAGGGGCTATTCGTGGCCGAGCAGGCGGTGCCGGCCGGCCAGTGGGTCGTCGATATCAGCACGAAGCGGGACGGCGAGAAGGTCTTCCACCAGACCGTGCGCACCGTCGTTGCGGGAGGGTCGAAATGAGCTGCTGCGCACCCGGCACGGAAGGCGCCGTCGAGGCGCAGCGCGCGGCACTGCCCTCCTCGGAGGAGCTGATGCTGGCGAGCCGCCCGGTCGGCGAGGGCCTGCGCCAGAGCGACCTCAGCGTGCCGGGCGTCTATTGCGGTACCTGCATCACCACTGTCGAGGGCGCGCTGAACGCGCTGCCGGCCGTGGAGCGCGCGCGCGTCAACCTCTCCACCCGGCGCGTTTCGGTGGTCTGGAAGGAGGAGGTCGCGGGCCGGCGCACCGATCCGCAGGAGATCGCCGCCGCCATCCGCGCCACGGGTTACGACACGCATCTCTTCTCGCTGGCGGCGGAAGGCGACGACCGGCTGCGCAACCAGCTGATCCGCGCCGTCGCCGTCTCGGGCTTCGCGGCAACGAACATCATGCTGCTTTCGGTCTCCGTCTGGTCGGGTGCCGAGGCCGCGACGCGCGACCTCTTCCACTGGATCTCCGCGCTGATCGCCGGCCCGACGCTGATCTATGCCGGGCGCTTCTTCTACCAGTCGGCCTGGAATGCGCTGTGCCACGGCCGCACCAACATGGACGTGCCCATCGCGCTCGCCATCACGCTCTCCTATGTCGTCTCGCTCTGGGAGACGCTGCACAGCGCCGAGCACGCCTGGTTCGACGCCACGGTGAGCCTGCTCTTCTTCCTGCTCATCGGCCGCACGCTCGACCACGTCATGCGCGACCGCGCCCGCTCGGCCATCACCGGCCTTGCCCGCCTTTCGCCGCGCGGGGCGATGGTCATCCGGCCGGACGGCAGCCGCGACTACCGGCCCGTCGAGGAGATCGCCGTCGGCGAACACCTTTCCATTGCCGCCGGCGAGCGCATCCCGGTCGATTGCCGCGTGCTTTCGGGCGCAAGCGACATCGACCGCTCGATCGTCAACGGCGAGAGCGATCCCTTCGCCGCCGGGCCGGGCACGCGGCTGGAAGCGGGCGCGATGAACCTCACCGGTTCGCTCACCGTCGAGGCCGTCGCCACGGCGCGCGATTCGTTCCTGTCGGAGGTCATCGGTCTCATGGAGGCCGCCGAAGGGGGAAAGGCCCGCTATCGCCGCATCGCCGACCGCGCCGCGCAGATCTATTCGCCGGCCGTGCACCTGCTGGCGCTCGCCTCCTTCCTCGGCTGGGGTTTTTACGACGGCGACTGGAAGCATGCCATGCTCGTCGCCATCGCGGTGTTGATCATCACCTGCCCCTGCGCGCTCGGCCTTGCCGTGCCGGTGGTGCAGGTGGTGGCCGCGGGGCGCCTGTTTGCCGGCGGCGTGATGGTCAAGGACGGCTCGGCCATGGAGCGCCTTGCCGAGATCGACACCGCCGTCTTCGACAAGACCGGTACCCTGACGCTCGGCAAGCCGCGCCTCGTCGACCGGGAAAGGCTCAACCGCACCCATCTCGCGCTTGCCGCGGCGCTCGCCGCCCATTCGCGCCATCCGCTGTCGATGGCGCTGGCGGGCGCCTGGCCGGGGCCGATGCCGCTTGTCGAAAGCGTGACGGAAGTGGCCGGCGGCGGCCTTCAGGCCGAGACGCCCCAGGGCCTCTATCGCCTCGGCAACCGCGCCTTCGCCGGCGGCGGCGCCGCGGCCGGCGGGGAGGAACACGGGCTTTCCGAGGTCGTGCTCTCGCGCAATGGCAAGGTGCTGGAAACCTTCCGCTTCGAGGATGCCCTGCGGACCGGCGCAGGCGAGGCCGTCGCCACGCTGAAGCGCGCGCATATCGCGATGGCGATCCTCTCCGGCGACCGTGCTCCGGCCGTTGCCCGCATTGCCGGCCTGCTCGGCATTCCCCGCTGGCGCGCGGCGCTGTCGCCCCGGGAAAAGACGGAAGCGGTCGCCGAACGGGCGGCCGCCGGCCACCGCGTGCTGATGGTCGGCGACGGCATCAACGATGCCCCCGCGCTCGCTGCCGCCCACGTCTCCATCGCTCCGGCGACGGCGGCGGATGTCGGCCGGCAGGCGGCGGACTTCGTCTTCCTGCACGAGAGCCTGGAGGCCGTGCCCTTCGCGCACGAGACCGCCTGCCGTGCCGGCCGCCTCATCCGGCAGAATTTCGCGCTCGCCATCGGCTACAATGTTATCGCCGTGCCGATCGCCATCCTCGGCCACGCGACGCCGCTGATCGCCGCCATCGCCATGTCGACATCGTCGATCATCGTCGTGGTGAACTCGCTGCGCCTGCGCGGGCAGATACCGGCCTTCGCCGTGCGGGCGGCGGACGAGGCCCGCCCGCTTGATTCCCTGGTGCGCGCGGCATGAACACGCTGATCTTCCTCATCCCCATCGCGCTCTTCCTCGGCGGGCTCGGGCTCGCCGCCTTCCTCTGGTCTTTGAAGAGCGGGCAGTATGACGATGTCGAGGGCGCCGCCTGGCGCGTCCTCGATGATGGCGACGACAAGCCGCAGCGCTGACGGCACGCCGATATGGGGTCATAGAAACCATGCAAGTGGCGGTGAAAATCCCGCCGAAGCCAAACAATCCCTTGTCGTAAATCGATTTGAATGCCAAAACACCACCGCTGGAGCGGAGCTCCTCACTCTCTTTCTGCGCGGCGTTTCCGGCATGGGTCCGGAAGCATCCCACGCCGCGCCATCCTACGGAGGTATGAACGTGGCACAGGCGGAAATCGGTCTCATCGGTCTCGGCGTGATGGGGTCCAACCTTGCGCTCAACATTGCCGAAAAGGGCAACAAGATCGCGGTCTTCAATCGCACGGTGGCGCGCACGAAGGAGTTCTACGAGGAGGCCGGCGCGCTCCAGGGCCAGATCGTGCCCTGCGAGACGATCGAAGAGTTCGTCGCCGCCATCCGCCCGCCGCGGCCGATCATCATCATGATCCAGGCCGGCGCCGCGGTCGACCAGCAGATGGACCTGCTGCGCCCCTATCTCGAACGGAACGACATCATGATCGATGCCGGCAACGCGAACTTCCGCGACACGATGCGCCGCTTCGATGCGCTGAAGGACAGCGGCCTCACGTTCATCGGCATGGGCGTTTCCGGCGGTGAGGAAGGCGCGCGTCACGGCCCCTCCATCATGGTCGGCGGCACGGAGGATTCGTGGAAGCGCGTCGAGAAGGTGCTGACCTCGATCGCCGCCAAGTACAAGGACGAGCCCTGCGTCGCCTGGCTCGGCGAGAACGGCGCCGGCCACTTCGTCAAGACCATCCACAACGGCATCGAATATGCCGACATGCAGATGATCGCCGAGATCTACGGCATCCTGCGCGACGGCCTGAAGATGAGCGCCTCCGAGATCGGCGCCGTCTTCGGCGAATGGAACAAGGGCCGCCTGGAATCCTACCTCATCGAGATCACCGAGAAGGTTCTTGCCGCCAGGGACCCGATCAGCGGCAACCCGATCGTCGACATGATCCTCGACAAGGCCGGCCAGAAGGGCACGGGAAAATGGTCCGCCATCGAGGCGCAGAACATGGGCGTGCCGGCGACCGGCATCGAGGCCGCCGTCGCCGCCCGTTCGATCTCCTCGTTCAAGACGGAGCGCGAAGCCGCCGAAAAGATCCTCGGCCTGCCGGACGTGCCGGCGCTTGAGGTCGCCGACAAGGCTGCCTTCATCAAGGACCTCGAAAGCGCGCTGCTCGCCGGCAAGATCGGCGCCTATGCGCAAGGCTTCGCGGTGATGTCCGCCGCCTCGAAGGAATATGGCTGGAACCTGCCGATGCCGACCATCGCCAAGATCTGGCGTGCCGGCTGCATCATCCGCTCGCAGTTCCTCGACGAGATCACCAGTGCCTTCACCAAGGCGCCGGATGCGGCGAACCTCATCGTCACCCCGGCCTTTGCCGCCATGGTCAAGGAAACCGACGGGGCGCTGCGCCGCGTCGTCGCCGCCGCCGCGCTGCATGGCCTGCCGGTCCCGGCGCTCGCCTCGGCGCTCGGCTATTTCGACAGCTACCGCCGCGCCCGCGGCACGGCCAACGTCATCCAGGCCCAGCGCGACTTCTTCGGCGCCCACGGCTTCGACCGCGTCGACGGCGCCGACAGCCATCACGGCCCGTGGGGCTCCGGCCTTAACGCCTGACGACAACAGACGGCCCGGTCCAAGACCGGGCCGTTTGCTTTCGATGTCATGGATCTGCCCCTCATCCCCCTGCCGGGACCTTCTCCCCGCAGGCGGGGAGAAGGGGGTGCCGAACCGTTTTCCTTCATTCTGCTGAAGGGAGGAAACCGGTTCGCCCAGCCTTCCTCGCCCCGCCTGCGGGGAGAGGATGCCGGCAGGCAGGTGAGGGGCGAGCCTACGCGTCGTCCGTCGGGATCGGGTAGCTCAGCGTTTGCAGCTCCTCCGCCGCCGTCCCCTCGATGCGGCCGATGACGGCCTTGGCGAGTTCCCGGCCGGCGAGGCGGATGTCCTCGCGCATGGTCACGACCTCCGGCCGCAGCCATTGCAGGAACATGTGCGGCTCCTTCGACACCATGTCGATGTCGTGGCCGAGCTTGCGGCCTTTCGCCTCCAGCGCGGCGATCAGCGCCACCGCGCCGCCGCCGCTGCCCGAAACGATGCCGTCCGGCCCGTCCGGCGCGCTGAACAGGGTCTCGGCGGCCCTGCGGATGTCGACGAGGCCGTTGTCGAGATTCACCTGGTTGAAGGGCAGGGCCATCGCGCCGAAATCGCGGATGCCCTTTTCGAACCCCGCCCGCATGTGCAGGTAGAAGGTGAGATAGGGCGGCGGCTGCAGCAGGATGAGCCGCTTGCGGCCGCGCTCCACCAGCTTCCGCACCGCCTCGTAGGCGAAGCGCTCGTTGTCGAAATCGTGATAGGGATGGGTGAGGCCCATTTCCGTGCGCCCGTGCGTGGCGAAGGGAAAGTTGCGCTCCATCATCAGCGCGACGCGCGGGTCCTTCGGCTCGGTGCGCGAGATGATCACACCGTCGGCCGCCCCCGTCTCCAGCACGTAGCGCACCGGGTCCAGCGCGTTGCCCTGCGTGCGGTAGGGCGTCACCACGAGATGGTACTGCGTCGTGGCGAGGACTTCCGAAATGCCGACGACCATGGGGCTCGTCAGGCCCATGATCTCCTCTTCGAGGCTGAGGATCAGGCTGATGACGTTGGTCTTGCCGGTGCGAAGACGCACGCCGGCGCGGTTCGGCTGGTAGCCGATCTGGCGCGCGACGAGGCGCACGCGCTCCTTCGTCTCGGCGCTGATGTCCGGCGCGTCCTTGAGCGCCCGCGAAACCGTGGTGATGCCGAGGCCGGTCATGAAGGCGATCGTCTTCAGCGTCGGCCGCTCGCTCGGATGCGGAAGCGCCGCCGCCGGGCCTTCGCTCATCGTCTTGTCCATCCCCTGCCTGCCACCTCTTCGCATTAGCGGTCGGTTATACATATTTTAACCAGAGCCGCCACTCCTTCATGGGCTTCGCTCCAAAACTGTAACGATGCAGGTTGTTTGTCGAGCGAAAAATGCACGGACTCGCCTTTGCACCGGCGCCGGAATGCCTGTTGCGTTGCGAAAGCGCCAGGTGTTCTACCGCCGGCCCATGGTCTCCATGATCGTTACTGCTCTAATAATTAAATCAATAATAACAATCTATTATTGAGGGGAGCCGAGAGGCTTCCCGCGTTGCGCAATGGGGCGTATTCCCTCCTCGAAAATTCCCGGTACTGGGGAAAACGGGATTTCTGGCCCGGACCCGGTTGCGTGATTAAATCGATTGGGTTACGTTTTACTGCAACGTTTCAGTGAGGGAGGAGACTCATGAAAATGCGCTTTATGGCTGCCATGCTGGCGGCAACCGTGGTCCTGCCGTCCGCCGCCGCCTATGCGACGGACCTGGAGGTGACCCATTGGTGGACGTCCGGCGGGGAGGCCGCGGCGGTCGCCGAGTTCGCAAAGGCGTTCGACGCCACGGGCAACAAGTGGATCGACGGTGCGATCGCCGGCGCCGGCAGCACGGCCCGCCCGATCATGGTCAGCCGGCTGACCGGTGGCGACCCGATGGGCGCCACGCAGTTCAACCATGGACGCCAGGCGGAGGAGCTGGTCGAGGCCGGCCTGCTGCGCGATCTCACCGACGTGGCGACGCGCGAGAACTGGAAGGAGATCATCAAGCCGGCCAGCCTGCTCGACAGCTGCACGGTCGACGGCAAGATCTATTGCGCGCCGGTCAACATCCATTCCTGGCAATGGCTGTGGCTGTCGAACGCCGCGTTCGAAACGGCGGGCGTGCCCGTGCCGAAGAACTGGGACGAGTTCGTCGCCGCCGCGCCGGCGCTGGAGAAGGCCGGCATCGTGCCGCTCGCCGTCGGCGGGCAGGCCTGGCAGGCGGCCGGCGCCTTCGACGTGCTGATGGTGGCCATCGCCGGCAAGGACACGTTCAACAAGGTGTTCAAGGACAAGGATGCCGACGTCGCGGCCGGGCCCGACATGGCCAGGGTCTTCAAGGCGGCCGAGGATGCGCGGCGCATGTCCAGGGGCACGAACGTGCAGGACTGGAACCAGGCGACCAATATGGTGATCACCGGCAAGGCCGGCGGCCAGATCATGGGCGACTGGGCGCAGGGCGAGTTCGCGCTCGCCGGCAAGGTCGCGGGCAAGGACTATACCTGCCTTCCGGGCCTCGGCGTGAACGAGGTCATCTCGACGGGCGGCGACGCCTTCTATTTCCCGGTTCTGGCGGACGAGGAGAAATCCAAGGCGCAGGAGGTGCTGGCCTCCACGCTGCTCGCGCCGGCCACCCAGGTCGCCTTCAACCTCAAGAAGGGCTCGCTTCCCGTGCGCGGCGACGTGGACCTCGCCGCGGCGAACGACTGCATGAAGAAGGGGCTCGACATCCTCGCCAAGGGCAATGTGATCGAGGGCACCGACCAGCTGCTTTCGGCCGACAGCCAGAAGCAGAAGGAGGATCTCTTCTCCGAATTCTTCGCCAATCCCTCGATGACGCCGGAAGACGCGCAGAAGCGTTTCGCCGCCATCATCGCGTCGGCGGACTGATCAGGCGGGCAGTTCCAGCAAGGCTGCGCGGCGGCCTTGCATGCGGAATTGCCGGGAAGGCATCGGCCGGCGGTTCGCCGCCGGCCAGGCGGCGCCCCATGGGCGCTGCCCCTGATCGAGACCAAGGAGGAAGTGACCCATGACGGGCCAGGCACACACCGGTCGTCCCCGCAGACTGCTGCGCAATCTCAGCTCAAAGATTGCCTCCATTCCCATGATGCTCACCGCCGTCGTCATCTTTCTCGGCGGCACGATCTGGACCGTCGTCTATTCGTTCACCAATTCGAAGCTGCTGCCGCGGGCGAACTTCGTCGGCCTCGACCAGTACGAGCGCCTGTGGGACGCGCCGCGCTGGATCGTCTCGATCCAGAATCTCGCCATCTACGGCGCGCTGACACTGGTCTTCAGCCTGGTGGTGGGCTTCGTGCTGGCGGCGCTGATGGACCAGAAGATCCGCTTCGAAAACACCTTCCGCACGATCTTCCTCTATCCTTTCGCGCTGTCCTTCATCGTCACCGGCCTCGTCTGGCAGTGGATCCTGAACCCGGAATTCGGCGTGCAGTCCGTCGTGCGCGCGCTCGGCTGGACGAGTTTCACCTTCGATCCGCTCTACAATGCCGACATCGTCATCTACGGCGTCCTGATCGCCGGCCTCTGGCAGGGCACCGGGCTCGTCATGTGCCTGCTGCTGGCGGGCCTGCGCGGCATAGACGAGGACATCTGGAAGGCCGCGCGCGTCGACGGCATACCGATGTGGAAGACCTATCTCTTCATCGTCATCCCGATGATGCGCCCCGTCTTCATCACCACGCTCGTCATCATCGCCAGCGGCATCGTCAAGGTCTACGACCTCGTGGTGGCGCAGACGAGCGGCGGGCCGGGCATCGCCTCCGAAGTGCCGGCGAAATATGTCTACGACTACATGTTCCAGGCGCAGAACCTCGGCCAGGGTTTTGCCGCCTCCACCATGATGCTCGTCACGGTCGCCATCATCATCATCCCCTGGGCCTATCTCGAATTCGGAGGGCGCAAGCGTGTCTGACAGCGTTACTCTTCCCGTCCCCGCTGCCACCGCCAGGGCCGGGGCCGAACCCTGGGGCGCCAAACCCCGCCGCGCGCTTTCCGGCCGCAACATCATGCTCTACGGCACGCTGCTCGTGGCGGCGCTCTATTACCTGCTGCCCCTCTACGTGATGATCGTCACCTCGCTGAAGGGCATGCCGGAAATCCGCCTCGGCAACATCTTCTCGCCGCCGCTGGAAATCACCTTCGAACCCTGGGCGAAGGCCTGGGCGAGCGCCTGCACGGGCCTCAACTGCGACGGCCTGTCGCGCGGCTTCTGGAATTCCGTGCGCATCACCGTGCCTTCGACGCTGATCTCCATCCTCGTCGCCTCGGTCAACGGCTATGCGCTGGCCAACTGGAAGTTCAGGGGCGCGGACATCTTCTTCACCATCCTCATCGTCGGCGCCTTCATTCCCTATCAGGTGATGATCTATCCGATCGTCATCGTGCTGCGCGAAATGGGCATCTACGGCACGCTGATCGGCCTCGTCATCGTGCACACGATCTTCGGCATGCCGATCCTGACGCTGCTCTTCCGCAACTATTTCTCCGCCCTGCCGGAGGAGCTGTTCAAGGCGGCGCGCATCGACGGGGCGGGCTTCTGGCAGATTTATTTCCGCATCATGCTGCCCATGTCGCTGCCGATCTTCGTCGTCGCGATGATCCTGCAGATCACCGGCATCTGGAACGACTTCCTGTTCGGCGTCGTCTTCACCCGGCCGGAGGTCTACCCGATGACCGTGCAGCTCAACAACATCGTCAACTCCGTCCAGGGGGTGAAGGAGTACAATGTCAACATGGCCGCGACGCTGCTCACCGGCGCGGTCCCGCTCATCGTCTATTTCGTGTCCGGGCGCCTCTTCGTCCGCGGCATCGCCGCCGGCGCCGTGAAGGGGTAAGCCATGCAGAATTCCGTATCGATCAAGGACCTTTCGCTCAGCTTCGGCGCGGTCAACGTGCTGGAGAACCTCAACCTCGACATCGGCGACGGCGAGTTTCTCGTCCTCCTCGGCTCGTCCGGCTGCGGGAAGTCGACGCTGCTCAACTGCATCGCCGGCCTTCTGGAGCCGACGGGCGGGCAGATCTTCATCAAGAACAGGAACGTCACCTGGGAAGAGCCGAAGGACCGCGGCATCGGAATGGTGTTCCAGTCCTACGCGCTCTATCCGCAGATGACGGTGGAGAAGAACCTTTCCTTCGGCCTGCAGGTGGCGAAAATGCCGCGGCCGGAGATCGACAAGCGCATCGCCCGCGCCGCCGAGATCCTGCAGATCGGCCCGCTGCTCAAGCGCAAGCCTTCCGAGCTTTCCGGCGGCCAGCGCCAGCGCGTGGCGATCGGGCGTGCGCTTGTGCGCGACGTCGACGTCTTCCTCTTCGACGAGCCGCTGTCCAACCTCGATGCGAAATTGCGCTCGGAGCTGCGGGTGGAGATCAAGCGGCTGCACCAGTCGCTGAAGAACACGATGATCTATGTCACCCACGACCAGATCGAGGCGCTGACGCTCGCCGACCGCATCGCCATCATGAAGAGCGGCGTCATCCAGCAGCTCGCCGATCCGAACACGATCTACAACGCGCCGCGGAACATGTTCGTCGCCGGCTTCATCGGCTCGCCGTCGATGAACTTCCTGCGCGGCGAGATCGCCGGGCGGGACGGCAGGCCGGTCTTCACGACGAACGGCGTCGATTTCGCGCTCGACGGCTACGATGCGGCCGAGACGCTCCGGCCCGGCCGCAAGGTCGTGCTCGGCGTGCGGCCGGAGCATGTGTCGGTCAACGGCGAGGGTGCCGAAACCCACCAGGCCACCGTCGATATCGAGGAACCGATGGGCGCCGACAACCTGCTCTGGCTGAAACATGCGGGCCATACGCTCTCCGTCCGTGTCGGCGGCGCGCGGCGCTTCGCACCGGGCACGGCGGTGAAACTTTCCTTCGACATGGGGCTGGCCTCGCTGTTCGATGCGGAGACCGAGGAGCGGATCTAGCATGCTGGAAATCGTGACCACCCCCCTCTGGCCTGCCGGCCATCTCCCCCACAAGGGGGGAGATCGGATGGGGCAATGTTTTGCCCATCGCAGGCGTTGCAGTCCAAGTCATGTTCTCCCCTCCTGCCAATTTCCTTTCTTGAAAGCAGGGCGACCGCTTATGGAGCGGAACGGCTGCTCCATCCCCTTCTCCCCCGCGGGGAGAAGGTGCCGGCAGGCGGATGAGGGGGAGGTCGAAGGCGTGAGTGATCCGTTCGAGCCACCCCCTCATCCGGCCCTTCGGGCCACCTTCTCCCCGCGGGGGAGAAGGGGATTTCAGCGCCGGCTTGCCTCATTTGCAATTGCCTTTCCCTCAAGGGGGAGATGCCCGGCAGGGCAAAGGGGGTGTTTCCCCGCATTCATGCTTCAGGGATAGGCGAATGATCCAACAAACCGAAACCACCGCGATCGACCTCTCCGGAACCTGGACGCTCACCGGCGCCGGTACCGGCCACACCGCGCCGATGCCCGTGCCCGGCGACGTGCACAGCGCGCTTCTTTCCGCCGGCCTCATCCCCGATCCCTATGCCGGCCGCAACGAACGGGATGTGCAATGGGTGGCGCTGGAGGACTGGGCGATCGAGCGGACCTTCGACGTCACGCCGGAAATGCTGGAGGGCGACTGGTATCTCGACATAGGCAGCATCGACACCGTCGCCTCCGTCTATGTCAACGGCGTGCTGGTGCTCGATGCCGACAATTGCTTCCGCCGCTACCGGCCGGACGTCACCGAGGCGCTGAAGGCCGGCGAGAACGTCTTGCGGGTGCTGATCCATTCCAGCATCGCCGCCGGTGCCGCGCGGCAGGCGGCGCAGCCCTTCTTCATCCCCTGGCACCCCGGCAATTCGCCGATCCCCAACGGCAACATGCTGCGCAAACCCCAGTGCCATTTCGGCTGGGACTGGAACATCGCGATCGCCCCGCTCGGCATCTACGGCGCAATTTTCCTGCGCCGGCTGGAGGTCGCCCGCATCGAGCATGTGACGACCCGGCAGTTCCACCATGCCGACGGCGCGGTCGATCTCTACGTCACCGCCACCTTCCATGCCGAAGCGCCCGGCATCCTGCCCGTGCATTTTTCGCTCGGCGAGGAGCGGGTCCGGCTCGATATCGGCGTCAATGCCGGGGAGACGCAACTCACCCACATGTTCCGCATCGAGAGGCCGGCCCTCTGGTGGCCGGCGGGCCATGGCGAGCAGGCGATCTATGCCGTCCGCGTCGAGACGCCGGGCGAGACGGTGGTGCGCCGCATCGGCCTGCGCCAGGTCGAGCTGGTCACCGACAGGGACGAGGCCGGAAGCCGCTTCGCCCTGAAGGTCAACGGCCGCGAGATTTTCTGCCGCGGCGCGAACTGGATTCCCGCCGACGCGCTGCCCTCCCGGATCACGCCGGCTGGCGTGCGCGACCTCCTGCAATCGGCCACTGAAGCCAACATGAACATGATCCGCGTCTGGGGCGGCGGTTTCTACGAGCCGGACTGGTTCTATGATTTCTGCGACGAACTCGGCCTGATGGTCTGGCAGGACTTCATGTTCGCCTGCAATCTCTATCCCTCCACCGTCGATTTCCTCGACAATGTCGCCGCCGAAGTCGATTACCAGGTCAAGCGGCTCGCCTCGCACCCCTCCATTGTGCTCTGGTGCGGCGACAACGAACTGGTCGGCGCGCTGACCTGGTTCGAGGCGAGCCGCGAGAACCGCGACCGCTATCTCGTCTCCTATGACCGGCTCAACCGCACCATCGAGCTGGCGATGAGGAAGGCGGCGCCCGGCGCGATCTGGTGGCCGTCGAGCCCGGCCTCCGGCACTCTCGATTTCGGCGATGCCTGGCATGCCGATGGTTCCGGCGACATGCACTACTGGTCCGTCTGGCACGAGAACAAGTCGTTCGACGACTACCGCACCGTGCGCCCGCGCTTCTGCTCCGAATTCGGCTTCCAGTCCTACACCTCCATGCCCGTCATGAGGTCCTTCGCCGCGCCGAAGGACATGAACATCGCTTCGCCGGTGATGGAGAGCCACCAGAAGAATGCCGGCGGCAACGAGCGCATCGCCGGCACCATGTTCCGCTATTTCCGCTTCCCGAAGGATTTCGAGAGCTTCGTCTATCTCAGCCAGATCCAGCAGGGCCTCGCCATCCGCACCGCCGTCGACTACTGGCGCTCGCTGAAACCCCATTGCATGGGCACGCTCTACTGGCAGCTCAACGACACCTGGCCGGTCGCCTCCTGGTCGAGCCTCGACCATGGCGGCAGCTGGAAGGCCATGCATTACATGGCGCGCCGCTTCTTCCAGCCCGTCGCCGTGGCGGCGATCCCCTCGCGGGATGGCGAGACCATCGGCTTTTCCGTCGTCAACGACACGGTGGAGGCGGTGGCGGTGAAGCTCGACACCTGGCTCGTCCCGCTTTCCGGCGAGCGCCGGCCCTACCGCAGCGCCGAAGGCCGATGCGGGCCGGACAGGGCGGAGATGCTGTTCTCCGTCTTTTCCGCCGACCTGCCGGAGGACACGCTGCTCTTCTGGTCCTTCGAGGCGTCCAACGGCATGCGCGGCGAGGGGCACCACGTGCACGGTACCTACAAGGCGCTGGAACTCGAACCGTCCGGCCTCACCCTCGACGTTTCGCCGCGCGAGGACGGCGCCGTCGCCGTCACAGCCAGCGTCAGCGGTCTTGCGCTCCATGTCATGCTCGAGGCCGATGTCGCCGGCCGTTGGTCGGACAATGCCTTCGACCTCACGGCGGGCGAACGGAAAACGGTGATCTTCACCCCGGCCGAACGCGGCGCGGTTCCGAAAATCCATTGGCTCGATCTTCATTCCTGCCAGACGCAATCCGAGTAACCCGAGGAAATTTTCATGCAGACAGTCAGCTTCCAGCTCTACAGCGCCCGCAATTTCCAACCCTTTGCCGAGGTTTTCCGGATTCTCGCAGATGCCGGCTACAAGCAGGTCGAGGGCTATGGCGCCCTTTATGCCTCGCTCGACGATGCCGCGATCCAGCAGGTGAAGGCCGACCTCGACACCAACGGCCTCACCATGCCCACCGCCCATTTCAGCCTCGACATGCTGGAGGCGGAGCCGGAGCGGGTGCTCGCCATCTGCCGCACGCTCGGCATCGCGGCGGTCTACTGCCCCTATCTTCTGCCGGAGGACCGCCCGGCGGACGCCGCCGGCTGGTGCGCCCTCGGCGCGCGGCTGCAGAAGGCCGGCGAACCGATCCGCAAGGCGGGCCTTACCTTCGGCTGGCACAACCACGACTTCGAGTTCTTCGCGCTGCCCGACGGCACCGTGCCGCTGGACCATCTCTTTGCCGGCGGGCCGGACCTTGCCTGGGAGGCGGATATCGCCTGGATCATCCGCGGCGGCGCCGATCCCTTCGCCTGGATCCGGAAATATGGCGACCGCATCGCCGCCGTGCACGTCAAGGACATCGCGCCGAAGGGCGAGAACGCGGAGGAGGACGGCTGGGCGGATGTCGGCCACGGCGTGGTGCCGTGGGGCGATCTCGCCAAGGCGCTCGCCGGCTCGCCTGTCCAGCACTTCATCGTCGAGCACGACAATCCCAGGGACATCGCGCGGCTCGCCATGCGGTCGATCGCGACCATCAAGGCATTCTGAGGACTGACCATCATGAGCAAGGAATACGGAGTCGGCATCATCGGCTGCGGCAACATATCGAGCGCCTATTTCAGGCTGATCCCGACCTTCAGGAACCTGAAGCTGGTCGCCTGCGCCGACATCAACCCGGCCGCGTCCAGGGCGCGCTCGGAGGAGTTCGGCGTGGAAGCGCAGGAGATCGACGCGCTGCTCGCCAATCCCGCCGTCGACGTCGTCGTCAACCTGACGGTGCCGGAGGCGCACTACCCGGTCTCGAAAAGGGCGCTGGAGGCGGGGAAACACGTCTATTCGGAAAAACCCTTCGTGCTGACGCTGGAGCAGGGCGAGGACCTGCGCCGCATCGCCGATGCCCGCGGGCTGAAGGTCGGTTCGGCGCCGGATACCTATCTCGGCGGCGCGCACCAGTTCGTGCGCCATCTCATCGACAGCGGCGCGGTCGGGAAGATCATGTCCGGCACCGCGCATGTGCTGGGGCCGGGCATGGAGAGCTGGCATCCCAACCCGGATTTCTTCTTCGCGCCGGGCGGCGGGCCGATCCTCGACATGGGGCCGTATTACGTCAACAACCTCGTCAACCTCGTCGGGCCGGTGCGGCGCGTCGTGGCGCTCGCCAACCGGGCACATGAGGAGCGCACCATCGGCAACGGCCCGCGCCTCGGCGAGAGGGTGCCGGTGGCCGTCGCGACGAACATCCATGCCATCCTCGACTTTGCCAGCGGCGCGCAGGTCGCGCTGATGGCGAGCTGGGATGTCTGGGCGCATCGCCACCAGAACATGGAGCTCTACGGCACCGAGGGCGCCGTCTTCGTGCCCGACCCGAATTTCTTCGGCGGCACGGTGGAGGTCGCCGGCACGGACCGCGAGCCGAGGGCGGTGGAGGTCTGGGACCATCCGCTGACGGCGCAGAACTATGAGTTCGACTGGGGCCTGCAGGCGAACTACCGTGGCATCGGCCTTGCCGACATGATGGAGGCGGTGACGACCGGCCGCGACTACCGCTGCTCGCTCGACCGGTCGCTGCACACGATCGATGTCCTGACCGCGATCCTGCGCTCGGCGGAGGAGGGCAGGGCGATCGACATCGTGACGACCTGCACGCAGCCCGCGGCGCTGGGCATCGAGGAGGCGCGGGCGCTTTTGCGATGATATCGCCTGCGGCCTGCCCCTCATCCGGCCTGCCGGTCCCCTTCTCCCCGCAGGCGGGGAGAAGGGGATGTGCCGCGCCGGTTTCCCCGAGCAATATCCGCTCGTGGGGCAAGTCCTCTCTCCCCGCTTGCAGGGCGAGGGGCGAATGCCTCTTGTCGCGATGCGCGCGAGAGCGGTATTGAGACTCGCCCATAAAGAACGAAGGAATTTATCATGGCCTGGCAGCCTGCGGACAACCGTTACGACACGATGACCTACAACCGGCTGGGACGGTCCGGCCTGAAGCTGCCGGCGATCTCGCTCGGGCTGTGGCACAATTTCGGCGACGACACGCCGCATGACCGCAAGGTCGACATGTGCCGCACGGCCTTCGACCTCGGCATCACCCATTTCGACCTCGCCAACAATTACGGCCCGCCGCCCGGCACGGCCGAAACCGCCTTCGGCGAGATCCTGCGCACGGATTTCGCCCATCTGCGCGACGAGCTGATCATCTCGTCGAAGGCCGGCTACGACATGTGGCCGGGTCCCTATGGCGAGTGGGGCAGCCGCAAGTACCTGATCGCCTCCTGCGACCAGAGCCTGAAGCGCATGGGCCTCGACTATGTCGATATCTTCTACTCCCACCGCTTCGACCCGGAGACGCCGCTGGAGGAGACCTGCGGCGCGCTCGACCATATCGTGCGCTCCGGCCGCGCGCTCTATGTCGGCATCTCCTCCTACAATTCGCAGCGCACCCGCGAGGCCGCGGCGATCCTGAAGGACCTCGGCACGCCCTGCATCATCCACCAGCCGAGCTATTCCATGCTCAACCGCTGGATCGAGACGGACGGTCTCGTCGATACGCTGGACGAGCTCGGCATCGGCTCCATCGTCTTCTCGCCGCTGGCGCAGGGCATGCTGACGGCGAAATATCTCGGCGGCATTCCGGGCGACAGCCGCGCGGCGCTGAACCACTTCCTCAAGACGGATTTCATCCGTCCCGAGATCATCGACAACATCCGCAAGCTGAACGAGATCGCCGAGCGGCGCGGCCAGACGCTGGCGCAGATGGCGATCGCCTGGGTGCTGCGCGGCGGGCGCATCACCTCCGCGCTGATCGGCGCCAGCCGCTCCGCGCAGATCGTCGATTGCGTCAAGGCGCTGGAGAAGCCGGACTTTACCGCGGAGGAGCTGGCGGCGATCGACACCTACAGCCAGGGCGCGGACATCAACCTCTGGAAGAAGTCCGCCGAACTCGACTGACGGGATCGCTCGCCCGGCGGCAAGGCCGGGCGGCCTCCTCATCCTCTCACCCCGCCTGGCGAACCCAGAGCGGGAAGGGGTCCGGCAGGTTCGTCCAGCGCGCCGGCTCGAAAGCATCCGCCTCGACGAGACAGGTGTCGAGCCGGCGGCGGAGCGCGGCTTCATCCATCGGGTCCGCGCCGATGAAGACGAGCTCCTGCCGCCGGTCGCCCCAGACGGGATCCGACACGCGGGCGATGGCCTCGACCGCCGCCGGGTCCTGCGGCCAGTGCGGGCGCGGCACGGCGGCCCACCAGAGGCCGAGCCGGCCGCTCCTGACCAGCGCGCCCGCCTGGCTCAGTTCGCCGACATGGTGCGGCCGGGTGGCGAGCCAGAAGAAGCCCTTGGCGCGGATGACGCCGGGCCAGCTCTCGTTAAGGAAGGCTTTGAACCGGGCCGGATGGAACGGCTTCCTCGCGCGGTAGACGAAGGCGCGGATGCCGTATTCCTCGGTCTCCGGCACATGGTCCCTGAAGCCGTGCAGTTCCTTGAACCAGAGCGGGTGCTCGCTCGCCTTCTCGAAATCGAAGCGGCCGGTGCCGAGGATGTCGGCGAGGTCGACGCGGCCGAAATCCGTTTCGATGATGCGGGCGGAGCTGTTAAGGCTGCCGACGATCTGGCGCGCGGCGCGCAGGTCGTCGGGGCTCGCCGCGCCGGTCTTGTTGATGACGACGACATCGGAAAACTCGATCTGCTCGACGAGCAGCTCCACCAGCATGCGCGTATCGCCTTCGCCGGCGGTCTCGCCGCGGTCGGCGAGAAAGTCCTCGGAAGCGTAGTCCTTCAGCAGGTTGGCGGCGTCGACGACGGTCACCATCGTGTCCAGCCGGGCGACATCCGAAAGGCTCCGGCCGTTCTCGTCGCGGAAATCGAAGGTGGTGGCGACGGGCAGCGGCTCGGAAATGCCGCTCGATTCGATCAGCAGGTAGTCGAAGCGGTTCATCTCCGCCAGCCGGCGGACCTCGGCGAGGAGGTCGTCGCGCAGCGTGCAGCAGATGCAGCCGTTCGTCATCTCGACGAGCTGTTCGTCGGTGCGCGAAAGGTCCGCCCCGCCATCGCGGATGAGGGCGGCGTCGATGTTGACCTCGCTCATGTCGTTGACGATGACGGCGACGCGCAGGCCGCTGCGGTTGTTCAGCACATGATTGAGCAGCGTCGTCTTGCCGGCGCCGAGGAAGCCGGAGAGCACGGTGACGGGAAGGCGGTTGTCCATGATGTGATTGCCTTTAATGTTATACCATTACATTCGTGAGGCTGAAAAAGGCGGGATGCTCCCGCCTGGTTCTTCGTCGTCTCGCTCCGGCCGGGGCAGGGCGGTCGCCCGTGGAGTTCGACGGTGCCGCTCGCCCTTTCCCCTGCGGGGAGAAGGTGGCCTACGGGTCTCGCCAAAGGCGAGCCCGAGGCAAAGCTCCGGGTCGGATGAGGGGGCACAGGCGGAGATCGTTTGTGTCTTCGCCACCCCCTCATCCGCCTGCCGGCACCTTCTCCCCGCGGGGGAGAAGGGGGTGTGGCGATGGTTTCCCCACAGGCGATCGCCCGCTCAGCTTGCCTGTCCGAGGCAATCGCGCAGCGACGTCGCGATGCTTCGCATCAGGGTGAAATAGAGGTCCGCGCCGGGCTCCAGCGTCGCGGCTTCCGGGTCGAGCGTGCCGGATTTCGCGTCGGTGCCCTCGATGACGACGTTCACCAGCTTGGGCTCGAACTGCGGCTCGGCGAAGACGCAGGTCGCGCCGAGCGTCTTCACCTTCTCGCGGATTTCCGTGAGGCGCGCGGCGCCGGGCATGGTTTCCGGGCTGACGGTGATGGAGCCGGCGGTTTTCACGCCGTAATGGTGCTCGAAATACTGGTAGGCGTCATGGAAGACGATGAAGGGCTTGTCCTTCACGGGGGCGATGGTCGCGGCGATCTCCTTGTCGAGCATGCCGAGCTTTTCGGTGAGGGCTGCGAGGTTCGCCTTGTAGGCGTCGGCATTGCCCGGATCCTTTTCCGACAGGACGCGGGCGGCTTCAGCGGCGATGGCGCGGGCATTGTCGGGGCTCAGCCACAGATGCATGTCGAAGGCGCCGTGTTCGTGCCCTTCATGCCCAGCTTCGCCGGCATGGCCCGCATGGTCGCCTTCGGCCTCCTTGTCGTGGTCGTGGCCTTCCTCGCCGTGGGCGTGATCATGGCCGTCCTCGCCTTCATGCGCATGCGCCTCGAACGGGCCGCCTTCGCGGAAGGGCAGCTTTTCGAGGCCGGGCGCGTCCTCCAGCTCCACGACGGTCGCCTTGTCGCCGAGCGCTTCCAGAGGCTTTTCGAGGAAGGCTTCCAGGCCGTGGCCCACCCAGAAGACGACGTCGGCATCCTGCAGCGCCGCGGCATTGGACGGCTTCAGCGCATAGGTGTGCGGCGAGGCGCCGCCCTCGACGATCAAGGCCGGCTCGCCGACGCCCTGCATGATCGCGGCGACGAGCGAATGGATCGGCTTGATCGACACGACCACGTCCGGCGTTTCGGCCCGCGCGGCGATGCTGCCGGCGGAAAGGAGCGCGGTGGTGAGGAGGAGGGCGCTAACGGCCTTTTGCATGGGGATCTCCGTCTTGAATGGCAATGTAATGTTATTACATCAATTGCGTTATGCTATAACGTGTGCCATACCCTGACGCAACAGGCTTTTGGAAAAATGATGCTGCAGACCCCGACCAAGACCGTCCAGCCGCTCGTCTCGCTTGCGGGCGTCGGAGTTCGCCGACAGGGCCGCTGGCTCGTGCGCGGCGTGGAATTCTCCATCGCGCCGGGCGAGATCGTCACGCTGATCGGCCCCAACGGTTCCGGCAAGTCGACGACCGCCAAGACGGCGATCGGCGTGCTCAAGGCCGACGAGGGCAGGGTGGAGCGCAAGGCCGGCCTCAAGGTCGGCTACGTGCCGCAGAAGCTGTCCGTCGACTGGACCATGCCGCTGACCGTCGACCGGCTGATGACGCTGACCTCGCCGCTGAAGGGCGCGGAGATCGACGCCGCGCTGGAGGCGACCGGCATCCGCCATCTCGCCCGCGCCGAGGTGCAGCACCTTTCGGGCGGCGAGTTCCAGCGCGCGCTGCTGGCCCGGGCGATCGCCCGCAAACCGGACCTCCTGGTGCTCGACGAGCCGGTGCAGGGCGTCGACTTTTCCGGCGAGATCGCGCTTTACGACCTCATCAAGACGATCCGCAACACCACCGGCTGCGGCATCCTGCTGATCTCGCACGACCTGCATGTGGTGATGGCGGAGACCGACACGGTCATCTGCCTCAACGGCCATGTCTGTTGCCGCGGCACGCCGGAGATCGTCAGCCAGAGCCCGGAATATCTGAAGCTCTTCGGCGCCCGCGCCGGCCAGACGCTCGCCTTCTACAACCACAACCACGACCATACGCACCTGCCGGACGGCCGCGTGCTGCATGCCGACGGCTCGATCACCGACGACTGCCGGCCGGACGACGGGCGCCCCGTCGATATCCTGCCGACCGGCGGGCGGGCGGGGCCGATGCGCATCGGCCATGTGCATGGGCCGAACTGCGGCTGCGACCACGGGCCGGCGCCGACCGACCGCGGCGAGGAGCGGCGCAATGCTTGACGATTTCTTCATCCGTGCCCTCGTTGCCGGCGTGGGGCTGGCGATCACCGCCGGGCCGCTCGGCTGTTTCGTCGTCTGGCGGCGCATGGCCTATTTCGGCGACACGATGGCGCATTCGGCGCTGCTCGGCGTCGCGCTGTCGCTGCTGATGGAGTTCAACCTGCTGCTCTCCGTCTTCATCGTCGCCGCGTCCGTCTCGCTCCTCCTCCTGTTGCTGCAGCGGCGCGGCACGCTTTCCACCGATGCGCTGCTCGGCATCCTCTCGCATGCGACGCTGGCGATCGGCCTCGTCATCGTCTCCTTCATGACCTGGGTGCGCATCGACCTCGTCGGCTTCCTGTTCGGCGACATTCTCGCCGTCACGCGCGCCGACGTGGACCTCGTCTGGGGCGGCGGCATCCTCGTCACCTTCGCCATCGTCTGGATGTGGCGCCCGCTGATCGCCTCGACGGTCAACCCGGAGCTGGCGGAGGCGGAAGGCCTGCAGCCGGAACGCACGCGGCTTGCCTTCATGCTTCTGATGGCGCTGGTCATCGCCATCGCCATGAAGATCGTCGGCATCCTGCTGATCACCTCGCTTTTGATCATCCCCGCCGCCACTGCCCGGCGCTTTTCCACGAGCCCGGAGATCATGGCGGTGCTTGCCTCCGTCGTCGGGGCGCTCGCCGTCGTCGGCGGGCTCTTCGGTTCCTTGAAATTCGACACGCCCTCCGGTCCCTCGATCGTGGTTGCAGCACTGGCCCTGTTCATTCTAAGCCTGCTCACCAAGCCGAGGATGAGCGGAGCGGAACATTCGGCGGCAAGCCAGGGAGGTCGGGCATGACCACGCAACCATTGACGCGCAACCAGGGCCTCGTCTTCGACGTGCTGACGCATTCCGAAGGCCCGCTCAGCGCCTATTCGATCCTCGACAAGCTGCGCGACGACGGGTTTCGCGCGCCGCTGCAGGTCTACCGGGCCCTCGACAAGCTGCTGGAGTTCGGCCTCGTGCACCGGCTCGAAAGCATCAACGCCTTCGTCGCCTGCGCCCATCCGGAGGAGGGCTGCCACGCCCACGGCATCACCGCCTTCACGATCTGCGAGACCTGCGGCAAGGTCACCGAGTTCCACGACCATGTCATCGAGGACCGGCTGAAGGGCTTTGCCAAGGACCGCAACTTCAAGACCGGCAAGACGACGATCGAGATCCGCGGCACCTGCGCGGGCTGTGCCTGAGGCTTTCCGCTTTCCTCCGGATCGCGGAAATGCCCTGCTCATGCTGAGTTGACGACGTCCGCGAACCTCTCCTGCGTCATGGTCGGGCTCGACCCGACCATCCATGCCGCGGGTGGAGCTTGGATCCTCGGGTCGAGCCCGAGGATGACGGAGCATTTGGAGCGATGGCTGTCATCGAACTGCATCCGTTTGTTTTTGTGTAAAGCCGCTCCGCACCCTTGCGGGGATTGCTCCCGGTTCAGCTGGCCTGCCGGTTGAAGATCGCCTCGACGGCACGAACGGTCGAAGGGCCGAACTGGCCGTCGAGCTGGCCGGTATAGACGCCGGCATCGGTCAGGATGCGCTGCAGCTCCTTGCGGAAGGCGAGCGACCAGGCGCGGCTGTTCTCCTTCACCTGCCGAAGCGATTCCTGGTGGCCGAGGCGAAGCGCCCGTTCGAACCAGCGGGCCGCTTCCTTCGGATCCGCGTCCTTGACGTCTCCGTCGAGAAGCGCGGCGACATTGTGGACGCCGTATGTGTTGCCCTTGTCGGCGGCCATGCGGTACCAGCGCATCGCCTCCTCCTTGTCCTTCTTCACCGTCCGGCCGTTTTCATAGAAGGTGCCGATATTGTTCATGCCCTGCGCGTCGCCCGCGGCGGCGGCCTTGCGGTACCAGTGCATGGCCTCGACATCGTCGCGCTTGACGCCGCGGCCGTTTGCCAGCGCCCAGCCGAGATTCGTCATCGACGCGGCGCTGCCGCCGTCGGCAGCCTTCCTGTACCAGGCGAACGCTTCCTTCAGGTCCTGTTTCACGCCGAGGCCGAGGTCGTAGAAGTCGCCGATATTCTGCATGGCAACGGGGATGCCGGCATCGGCGGACTTGCGGTACCATTCCAGCGCCGCGTTCAGATCCTCCGGCACGCCCTTGCCGTTGCGGTAGAGCAGGCCGACATTGTTCATTGCGAGGCCATTGCCGAGCTCGGCCGACTGGCGGAACCAGCGCATGGCCTCGGCATAGTCCTGGGACGTGCCTTCCCCGTTCTCGTAGAGGATGGCGAGGTTGCGCATGGCCTGGTGGTTGCCGAGATCGGCCGCCTTGCGGTATGCCGCCAGCGCTTCGGGAAAACGGCCGCCGTGATCCAGCGCGCGGCCGAGCTGGTAGAAGAAGCGCTTTTCCTGCGGATTGTCGCGGATCGCCGCCTCGCAGGCCGGGATGGCGCGGGCGAAGTCTATATCGTAAAAGCCTATCGGCTTCGTGGAAGCGAGCCTGAACGGGTCGTTTTCGGCAGCCGCAAGGCGGTCACACTCCGTTTCGCCCGTCGCCTCCCGCATGCTGACGACGGGCGCGAGATCGGCCATGCGCTGGCGGGCTATGTTGGCGAAAGCGCATGTCGGGAAAAGCCGCAGGTGATCCTCGAACATCACCTTGTCCTTGCTCTCGCGGATCTCGGCCCAGTGTGCCGCCGCATCCCGGCAGGGATCGTTGTGGCCGATCGTGCCGGAGGCATCGGGCGCCAATCCCTTGCCGAGCATGACCGTTTCGAACAGCGAGCCGGTTTTGAAGGGGCGCTGCTTGCCGCCCGTCGCCTCGAACACGTCCTTGGCGACGGCCCGGAGCGCCGCTTCGACCTCGAGGCCCGGCACGACGAGGTGGCGGGAAAGCGCCGTCGCATAGGGGCTCATCGTGCCCTCGCCATCGAGCGCCACTTCGCCCGGCGCCGTGGCATAGCCGATCAGCATGTTGCTTTCCGCGCTGTCCACCCGCGCAAGGCCGCGGGTCGGGATGCCGCGGGTGGAGAGCCGCTTCATGGAGGTCAGGAACGGGTTGTCGCGGCAGGCATCCAGCAGCACGAGCTTCAGCTTCGTGGCGCCCGCCAGCGCATGCAGCAGGTCGTCGAGCAGGATCGTCTCGTATTTGACATCGCGGTCCGAGGCGAGCTTCGCATCGACCGGAATGAGGAAATTGTCGCCGTTCACCTCGATGCCGTGGCCGGAATAGTAGATGAGGCCGATATCGGCGCCGGTGGCCTTCTCCTCGAAGGCGGCCAGCGCCGCCGACATCGCCGCGCGGCCGGCATCCTGCAGCACCGTCACCTCGAAGCCGGCGCCCTCCAGCGTCGCCTTCATGGTCGTGATGTCGTTGGGCGGGTTCTTCAGCACGGTCGCCGGCGCGGCATAGCCGGCATTGCCGATCAAGAGGGCGGCCTTGCGCTCGGCAAGGGCCGGCTGGCCGATGACGACGGCAAGAAACAGGATGGCGAGACGAAGCAGCATGGTCCCCTCACGCGGCCTTCATGGATGGCGGGGGAAGTATGCCGCAACCTTGTCGTGCGGGGAAGTTTCGCCGGTGGATTTTTCCGGTCGAATGCGTGGATCAGAGCGCCTTGAGGCCGTTCTTGAAGCGCTGCCAGTTGCGCACATAGCTTTCGGCCGAGCGGGTGAGGCCGGCGATGGCGGCCTCGTCCAGCGTGCGGATCGCCTTGGCGGGCGACCCGACGATCAGGGAATTGTCCGGGAAGACCTTTCCTTCCGTCACCAGCGCATTGGCGCCGACGAGGCAGTTCCTGCCGATGACGGCGCCGTTCAGCACCGTCGCACCCATGCCGATCAGGGAGTTGTCGCCGATCGTGCAGCCGTGGATGATGGCGCCGTGGCCGATCGTGCAGCCTTCGCCGATCACCACCGGCTTGCCGGGATCGGTGTGCACGATGACGCCCTCCTGGATGTTCGAGCGCGCGCCGACGGTGATCGGCTCGTTATCGCCGCGCAGCGTGGCGCCGAACCAGATGCCGACATCCGCGCCGAGCACCACGCGGCCGATGACATTCGCATCCGGCGCCACCCAGTAGCGCCCGCCTTCGGGAAGCGTCGGCTGCTTGTCGTCGAGGGCATAGAGCGGCATGGGGTCCTCCGGCGGTTCTGATTCCTCCCGCCACTCTAGCACCCCGCCGGGCGGGCGGGGAAAGAAGCGAGGGTGGTTTTTTGGCCGGTGATGGGGTATGAGCCCGGCCATGACGAACGCAGCGACATTCTACCAGCAGGCCGTGACGGCGGGGACGAAGATTTTCGCCACCGCGCCGATGATCGACTGGTCCGACCGGCATTATCGTGTCTTCGCGCGGCAGCTGACGAAGAACGCGCTGCTCTTCACCGAGATGATCGTCGCCGACGCGATCCTGCGCGGCGATCGCGACCGGCTGCTCGGCTTCGATGCGGTGGAACAGCCCGTCGCGCTGCAGCTCGGCGGCAACGATCCGGCAAAACTCGCCGAGGCGTCGCGGATCGGCGAGGGGTTCGGCTATGCCGAGATCAACCTCAATGTCGGCTGCCCCTCGGACCGGGTGCAGTCCGGCACGTTCGGCGCCTGCCTGATGCGCGAGCCGCAGCTCGTGGCGGACTGCGTGGCGGCGATGAAGGCGGCGGTCGCCATTCCCGTCACCGTCAAGTGCCGCATCGGCGTCGACGACCAGGACCCCGAGGTGGCGCTGCGCGACCTCGTCTCGCGCGTGACGCTCGCCGGCACGGACGCCGTCTGGGTCCATGCGCGAAAGGCCTGGCTGCAGGGGCTCTCGCCGAAGGAGAACCGGGACATCCCGCCGCTCGACTACGGCCTCGTGCGCCGGCTGAAGGCGGAGAACCCGGACCTTTTCGTCGGGCTCAATGGCGGGCTCCACACCTTGAGCCAGGCGCTCGAAGAGATGACGGGGCTGGACGGCGTCATGCTCGGACGGGCTGCCTATCAGGATAGCGGCATCCTGACGGGCGTGGACGATCTCTTTCCGCATCCGCTTCACGGGGGCAGCCCGCTGGCCGGCCGTGTCTCCGATCCGGGGGCGCTTTCCGCCGACGATTGGGAGGCGGTGCGGGACGCGATGATGGCCTATGCGGGCGATGTGATCGCCCGGGGCGGACGGGTGGCGCATGTGACGCGGCACATGATCGGGCTCT
Source organism: Shinella sp. WSC3-e (assembly GCF_945994535.1). Taxonomy (NCBI): domain Bacteria; kingdom Pseudomonadati; phylum Pseudomonadota; class Alphaproteobacteria; order Hyphomicrobiales; family Rhizobiaceae; genus Shinella; species Shinella sp. WSC3-e. The sequence goes on along the minus strand of NZ_OZ000530.1, from coordinate 1,804,493 downwards.
TCCAGGGGCTTCCGGGGGCGCGGAAATACCGGCAGATCCTTTCCACCGATGCGACCAAGCCGGGGGCGGGGCCGGAGGTGATCGCGGCCGCCTTCGCGGCGGTGCTGTCGGGGCGGAGCGAAGCGGCCGCGGCGGCGGAGTAGCGCTTTCTGTGCACCGCCCCGGGCTCACCACAATTTCGTCCCCTCGGGGTCGGAGACTTTGGAGCAGTTCCGCTTTTCTCCGAATCGCGAAAACGCTCTAGCCCTTTGTTTTGCCGCATTTCCGGACGCAAAACCGCTTCGCACTTTTGCTGGAAATGCTCTAGACAGACGACGCAGTAGAAGAAGACGGACAGGTGGCCGCGTGATCGATCCCTATGCCATGCTCGGACTAGAGCGCGATGCCGACGACAACCAGGTGAAGGCGGCCTACCGCAAGGCCGCCAAGGGCATGCACCCGGATTCCGGCGGCGACGCGGACCAGTTCGCCCGCCTGCAGACCTGCTACGACCTCCTGCGCGACCCCGTGCGGCGAAAAGTCTTCGACGATACCGGCTTCGACCCGCAGCTCGCCGATCCGCGCGACCTCAAGGGCCTGATGCTGCTCGAACCGCTGGTCAACGACGTGATCCTCGACGAGCGCGAGCCCGGCAGCTTCGATCCGCTGGCGGCGATGCGCCGGAAGCTTTCCGACGACATCGTCAAGAGCCGCTTCCACATCCTGGAGCTGGAGCGCCACCGCAACCGCGTGCGCCAGCATATCGACCGGCTCGGCCGCAAGGCGGGCACGGATTTTCTCGGCTCCATGCTGCGCGCCCGCTCGCAGTCGATCGCCGAGGCGATCCGCACCGCGGAAGGGCAGATCCAGGCCATCGAGCAGGCCTATTCCATGCTGGAAGGCTATTCCTACGAGCTCGCCGCCGCGCTCGACCCCCTGCCGGTCGAGGTGAAGGGCGAGGCGGCGGAATAGGCCGGCCGCGCCGTCTCAAACCGTCAGCGGCGGCTCGTCGCCCTCGTAGCGCACCGGCGGCTTTTTCGCCCGCGCGGCGGCGAAGGCGCGGAACTCGGTAAGCGCGGCGCCCCGCAGGAGCGGGCGGGCGACCTCCACCGCGGCGTCCTGCAGGGCGCGGGTCTCGCGCCAGGGCGAGGCGAAGGAGAGCTTGCCCCAGGAATTGCCGAGATCCCGGACGTCGCGCGCGACCGCGGCGACGTCGTCGAACAGGCGGCGCTGCGCCGCGTCGAGATTGGCGAGGCAGCAGGGCTCCTGCGTGCCGTGGAAGAACCAGGCGCAGCGCCCCTGGCGGCGGCAGGCGCGGATGCGGCAGACGCGCTGCGGCAGGGCCAGCATCTCGGCCGCGCGGGCGAGCAGGTGACGGTCGGGCGGGGGAAGCTGGTACGTCCTGGGCATCGGGTTTCCTCTGAGATGGGGGAGGCGGGACCGGGGGTGCAGACATGCCGCGTCCGGCGCTCGCTCCGGGCTTGAAGTCGTGCGGACACGGGTCCGCATCGCCGCGCGTGGAAAAGAACCGCGCCGGGGTTCGTGCATCGGCTTTCGGACGGGGCGCTGGAAGCCGCCGGGTCAGAAATATGTATATGACGCCTTTCAGCGCCCCGTTCGGCGGTTTCTGCCCGCGACTTGGGTCTCTCTGCAAAGGCCGGGTGCAAGAATGTTGGCCGCCGGTTTCCGGGACGGGTTCTGTCCGGTTTTGCGCGCCGGGCGGGCTCGCCCTGAGCCCGGTCCGGACGGAAAGGTTTTTACGCCTTTCCCGGGAAAACGCCGCTCCGGCGGACGATGCCGACGCATCCGTCACGCCCGGCCTCCTTGTGTGCCGCACAGGCACGCCCGACGCGCCGTCCGGGGCTGAAACGACAGGGCCGGTCCGACGCCCTGGCGCTTCCCCCGTGTCGCCGGAGGGAGACCATTTTCCGCGAGCCCCCTTGGCGACGGCTTACGTCCGTCCCCCGCCAAAAGCGCCGACCCCGCCTCGCCGCAACGCCTTGCGGTGTATCCGCGGCGGGATGAGAGGAGTATGGCATGGGTGGGTGGGGGTGGGGAAAATCGCTTTGTTGTGTTGTTTCCGCGCTGAATTTTATTAGCTTAAAATTATTTGTGAAAATCTATCTAATCGTTACTCCATTCGAGTTCTCTGGCGTAATTTTGAAGCTTCGTAAGAATATATTGCGCAACGGAAGATCTATTCTTTGAAGACAAGAAGTCTCCTGATCTCCAAGTGTACTCGATACACGTCACGTCGTCGTTACCATGAATAGCGTTGTCTAGGAATGAGCGGGCAAAATGGTAATTTTGTTTCACAGCTCACATTTGTGAATGAAACAGATTTTTCTGTAAGAAGCCCTTCTATGGAGTCGCGCATGACGCGATTCAAGTTCTTGTCTCTTCCTAGGTTGAAACCTTGTTGGGCGAGGAGATCGAATGCCGCTGCCGCGTCTTCTGGCGGAGTCCCCCGTGCTTCAAAACGAGAGATTTTTTCACCGGATACAAGTTTTCCTAGATCTGACCTACTTAAATCTCGAACCGCTCGTGCAGGCCCGTATCGGCGATATCCGATTTGGTCGAATAAAGGCATTGTATCGGTATAGTTTCGGATACAAGATGCAGCAGCTGTTGGAGGTAGTGAAATTGCACGTGCGTTGAGCTGGACGATTGTCCTTGTCAGAAGACCGCGTCGACTACTCCACCATCGACCTACAACGCTTTGTGATGTAACGGAAATAAGCGCATGCGCATCAAGTAAACCATAATGAGAGGGGGATGTCAGTTGTGACAATACTCCTGGAGTGTTGCTTTCACTCACAAATGCGATAACCAACGAAACCGGCTTCTCAAGTTCTTGTCTGAGTTTTAATACCTGCGCATTAAATTCTTGTGATATTTTTCTCAGATATGCGCCTAACGTCGGATAGGAGCCGGGGTCAAAATTATCAGGATCGACTCCCAGCATTTCTAGGTTCTCAATTTTATTTGATAAGCTAAGTGTATGCTTTGCTATGTTTATCCAAGTTCTTCTTTCTGGTCCGTTCCAAATTATTGGAAGCTTAATGGCCGTTTCTCCCGATATATTTACATAACGTTCAGCCAGCGCATTTGCGGTATTTTGATTTGTCTCCGGCCAAAAGATAATAGAGGGAACGCCACCACTATTCGTTCGCAAAAACCGTTTTATTGCAGACAACTCACTATCTGAGGGAGGATTGTTTTCTCTATGGTCAATATTTACTGGGATAAGTTTTCGATTGTTCGTGGGAAGTTTTCTCGAAAACCCAGATACTGCCTCAGTCAATCCTTGATATGTTAGCTCTCCTTCATAATTCATAGTAGCCGTAAAATCGGATGGAAGCCATTGGCCTATATTTTCAACAAAAGTAGTTTTCCCTATTCCGGTATTGCCGAATAAAGGAACAAGAACGCCTTCGTCCCGAGTGACTACATCTGTTGCAAGTGCTCGTATGCCTAGTACGTCGCTATTGTTTGGTGGAATAAGTATTTTTGCAACATCTGCGCCGAGCTTGCTTGTGAGTCGCTCGTATCGATCCGGAAGAGAGAGTTGTGCTAGTATGTGTTCATGCATAAATTATGCTCCCCGGGCTTCCGTATTTTTTTAAAGTAATTATGTAATTTATATTGTTAAGTATGTGTTTGGCAAGTGTGTTTGATTTTTTTGAGTATAAGCTATAGTTTTCACCTCAATATTTTACCGCCCCGGCCGCCCCGTTTTCCCCTTCGTGCGCCCCTTGCGCTTTACCTCCGCCGGATCCTCATAGCTCCCGACGCCGATCTTCCCCCGTCGGACCGGCTTGGCGTCCTCGGCGCTCGCCGCGCGGTCGGGCTGGCCTTCGGGGAGGGGGGCTTGGCGCTTCTTGGTGCCGATGGTTTCCGGGGGGCGGTCCGGCAGGTCTCCGGTGACGGGTTTTTCGGTGCGGCCGACGGTCATTTCGTCGAGCGTGTTCTTGCGGAAGAGGGATCTGCCCGCCGGGGTCGCGACGTCGCGGCCCATCTCGTCCAGGTGCGGCTTGCGGAAGAGGGGGCGCTCGGTGTCGGTGCCCGGGCCCATGTCGTCGAGCGAGGGTTTCTGGAAGAGGGATTTTGAGGCGACTTCTGCGGCTGTGGCTGTGGATCCTCGGGTCAGGCCCGAGGATGACGGAGGAGAGGTGGGGCGCGATTTTCCCGAGGGCGTGCCGGAGGGGGAAGGGCCGGCCTTTCCGCCCTTGCCACCTTCCTGCGCCTTTGCCTCGTCCCGCGCCATCGGATCGTCCATGACGGCGAGTTCGGCGGCCTTGAGGCGCTTGATCTCGTCGCGGATGCGGGCGGCGGCTTCGAAGTCGAGGTCGGCGGCGGCATCGCGCATCTGCTTTTCGAGCGCTTCGAGATGGGCCTTCAGGTTGTTGCCGACGAGGTGGCCGGCATCGGCGAAACCCTTGCCGGAGACGCCGGAAATGTCGGCGCGGACGTGGTCGCGCTCGTAGACCGAATCGAGGATGTCGGAGATCTTCGCCTTCACCGATTCCGGGGTGATGCCGTTGGCCTCGTTGTAGGCCACCTGCTTTTCGCGGCGGCGGCTCGTCTCGTCCATGGCGCGCTGCATGGAGCCGGTGATCTGGTCGGCATAGAGGATGACCTTGCCGTCGACGTTTCGCGCCGCGCGCCCGATGGTCTGGATGAGGGACGTCTCCGAGCGCAAAAAACCTTCCTTGTCGGCGTCGAGGATGGCGACGAAGCCGCATTCGGGAATGTCGAGGCCCTCGCGCAAGAGGTTGATGCCGACCAGCACGTCGAAGGCGCCGAGGCGCAGGTCGCGGATGATCTCGATGCGCTCCAGCGTGTCGATGTCCGAGTGCATGTAGCGCACGCGAACGCCCTGTTCGTGCAGGTATTCGGTAAGATCCTCGGCCATGCGCTTGGTGAGCACGGTGACCAGCGTGCGGTAGCCGGCCTGCGCGGTCTCGCGGATCTCGCCCAGCACGTCGTCGACCTGGCTTTTGGCCGGGCGCACCTCGACGGGCGGGTCGATGAGGCCGGTCGGGCGGATGACCTGCTCGGCGAAGACGCCGCCGGACTGCTCCAGCTCCCAGCCGCCGGGCGTCGCCGAGACGGCGATGGTGTCCGGGCGCATGGCGTCCCATTCCTCGAAGCGCAGGGGGCGGTTGTCCATGCAGGAGGGCAGGCGGAAGCCGTATTCGGCCAGCGTCGCCTTGCGGCGGAAGTCGCCGCGGTACATGGCGCCGATCTGCGGGATCGTGACGTGGCTTTCGTCGATGAAGATCAGCGCGTTGTCGGGCACGTATTCGAAGAGGGTCGGCGGCGGCTCGCCGGGGCGGCGGCCCGTCAGGTAGCGCGAATAGTTCTCGATGCCGGCGCAGGAGCCGGTGGCCTCCAGCATTTCCAGGTCGTAGCGCGTGCGCTGCTCGAGGCGCTGCGCCTCCAGCAGGCGGCCGGCCTTTTCCAGTTCGGCGAGGCGGTGCTTCAGCTCCTCGCGGATGGACTTGATCGCGCCGTTCAGCGTCGGGCGGGGGGTGACGTAGTGGCTGTTGGCGTAGATTTTTACCGATTTCAGGTCGCCGGTCTTCTGGCCGGTCAGCGGGTCGAACTCGGTGATCGCGTCGATCTCGTCGCCGAACATCGAGATGCGCCAGGCGGCATCCTCAAGGTGGGCGGGGAAGATTTCTATGGTGTCGCCCCTCACGCGGAAGGAGCCGCGCTGGAAATCCATCTCGCGGCGCTTGTATTGCTGGGCGACGAGGTCGGCGAGGAGCTGGCGCTGGTCGAGCCGTTCGCCGACCTCCATCTGGAAGGTCATGGCGGTGTAGGTCTCGACCGAGCCGATACCGTAGATGCAGGAGACCGAGGCGACGATGATGCAATCGTCGCGCTCCAGCAGCGAGCGCGTCGCGGAGTGGCGCATGCGGTCGATCTGCTCGTTGATCGACGATTCCTTCTCGATATAGGTGTCCGAGCGCGGGACATAGGCCTCCGGCTGGTAGTAGTCGTAGTAGGAGACGAAATATTCGACCGCGTTTTCCGGGAAGAAGTTCTTGAACTCGCTGTAGAGCTGCGCGGCCAGCGTCTTGTTCGGCGCGAGGATGACGGCGGGGCGCTGCGTCTCCTCGATCACCTTGGCCATGGTGAAGGTCTTGCCCGAGCCGGTGACGCCGAGCAGGACCTGGCTGCGCTCGCCGTCGGAAAGGCCGTCGACGAGGTCCTTGATGGCCGTCGGCTGGTCGCCGGCGGGCTGGTAGTCGCTGATCATGCGGATCGGAATGCCGCCTTCCGACTTTTCCGGCCGGGCGGGGCGGTGCGGCGTCCAGAGCTTGCCGTCCTTGAACAGCGGGTTGCCGCTCTCGATGAGCTTCGACAGGGCCTCCACCGTAGCGGTGACGCCGGAGCCCTTCTCCAGCGCGGCGGCATCCTCCAGCGAGACGTCGAGGCCGGAGACGGGCATCAGGCCGGCGGCGGCGCGGGTCTTCGGGTCGGACGAGCCGCCGATCGAGACGCCGCGGGATGTCTTGGAGACCGTGACCTGCTCGGTGTGGCGGCGGGCGGCGTTCTCCACCGTCTTGCGGTGCTTGCCCGCCTTGGAGGCGACCTCGCGGCGGCTCTCGACGCTCGCGGCCTCCGCCTCGGCCTCGAGCTGCTTCACCCAGTCGGAGACGCTGCCGCTGAGCGGCGCGCCCTCAAAGTCCGACTGCGGGGCTTCCTCGAAACCGGGGTTCGAGGGCGGGGATTTCTTCGGTGATCTGGCCATGCGGGGAATATGGAGAGAGTCATCCGGAAAGGAAAGGGGGCGTGAGTACAAAAGGGAAACGAATTTGCCGCCGCCCCCGGCCGTTATCCTCGAAACACGGTCTGGGAGCGCGCATGAGCACGGTGGACGAGGCGGCAATGATGCCGAAGGAGGGTTCGCTGGACGCGCTGCACGGCGCGGTGGCGGAGTACAACGCGGCGCGGCCGAAGGTGGCGCGCGACATGTATGTCACCGTGACGCTGCTGCTCGGCGTCTACCTGCTCTTCTCCGTGCTCGTGCTCTATCTCGTCGCGACGCAGATCGAGGAGGACTGGACCTTCGTCACGCTGGCCGCGCTGATCGTCGGGGGGACCTTCGTCTGGAAATTCGCCGTGGCGCCGGCAAAGCGCTTCCAGCAGACGCTGCGCAACCGCATGCTGCCGCTGGTCTTCGGCTTCGTCGACGAGGTGCAGTACGTTCACGGCGCGACGCCGCGCTTCATCGCCGGCATGCCGGGCAAGGAGTTCGTGCAGCGCGACCGCGCCGTGCATGGCGACATGATCGCCGGCGTGCACGAAGGGCTGGCCTTCACGCTTTCCGAAACGGAGCTGAGCACCGGCAGCGGCAAGAGCCGGCAGACCACCTTCAAGGGCGTGATCTTCCATTTCCTGCGGGAGGAGGAGTTTCCCGGCCTCTTGATCGCCGCGCGCAAGCCGAACGCCGTGCACCGCTTCATGCGCGACCTCTTCGGCGGCTCCCGGCTGGCGCTGGTGACGAGCGGCAATGTGGAGGTGGACGTGTCGCACGAGTTCCGCACCGACCGCGCGGAGGCGGCGACGCCGATCGTGCAGGGCACGCTTGCGAAGGCGCTGGACTATCTCGCGAGCGTGTGGCGGGACGATGTGGTGCGCCTCGCCCTCACGGGGCGCGAATGCTACCTGCTGGTGCCGACCAGGAAGGATTTCTTCGAGCTGCCGCCGGTGGATACGCCCATCGACTTCGACCGCTACATCCGGCCGATGATCCGCGATCTCGTGACGCTGCTGGCGACGGCGCAGCTCGTGCGCAAGATCGGCTAGGAACACGAAACGCCGGCGGGGGCCGGCGTTTCGCGTCGCCTGGGAGGAGCGATCAGAGGATGAAGTCACCCTTGTAGAGGTCGCCGAAGGAATCGACTTCCAGGATGAAGTCGGCCTTCTTGTCGCCGTTGACGTCGCCCATGACGAGCTTGGTGTAGTGGCCGTTGTTGAGCTGGGTCTCGGTCCAGGTCAGCTCGCCCTTCTTGCCGCTGAAGGCCGCGCCTTCCTTGGCGACGAAGGTGAAGGCGTCGTTCTTCTTGGTGCCGGCGATGGCGTCGATGGCGGAGAGGTCGATCTTGTCGCGGCCGTCGAACGTGTTCGACTTGAACTGCTCGATCACGTCGCGGCGACCCTCGGCCTTGCCGATCTCCGCAATGCTCTTGAAGACGAAGCGGTCCCCGCCGTCACCGCCCCACATCTTGTCGACACCGGCGCCGCCGATGATGACGTCGCGGCCATCGCCGCCGTGGATCTGGTCGTTGCCCTTGCCGCCTTCGATGTAGTTCTTGAAGTCGCCGCCATAGATGATGTCGTTGCCATTGCCGCCGTAAATCTTGTTGTAGGCGCTGGAGTGGCCGAAAATCCGGTCGTTGCCGCCGTAGCCGTAGATCTTGTAGACGGAATCGCCGTTCATCGGGTCCGCCATCAGGAAGTTGTTCTTGTTGTCGCCTTTGAGTGTAGCCATGGAATATCTCCGGAATCATGAAGCATCGGCGGCGTCCAGCCAACCGGTGCGCATGAATGGTCGGGCGCTGTCCGGCTTGTGAAGCGCAGGAGCGGCGAAAGGATGCAAAGCGCCAGCCCAACGGGCGGCCTTTCGGTGAACGGCTGATTTTCGTCGCTGAACGGCACTCGACAGTTTTCAGGGAAAAAACGATTATTCGCGCAATGAGCACTGTATCGAGTCTGCCATTCATTCCTCACGCCGAACAGAGCGAGTCGCAGCTGCAACGGGCAACGTTGCGCTTCGGCGGGCTGTATCTGCTTGCCGTCTTCCTGAGCTCCAGCCTGCTGTGGGGGCTGGCGGGCACGGATCCGGTCGACTCGGCCGTCGGCAAGGTCTTTCTCCTGGCGATGGCCGCGCTGCTGGCGGCGCTGCTGACGATGCTGCTGGTCCGGCTGAAGGCGCTGCCGCTGCCGGCGAAGGCCGCGCTCTGCTTCACGCTGTCGCTCGTCGGCGGCGTGCTTTACTGCGGCATCGACCATGCGATCTACGCGATCTGCGTCTATCCCGCGGCGCCGGTGTGGGACATGACGGGCATCGCCTACAACGTCATCTACGGCACGTCGCTCTATTTCGGCTGGAGCTGCCTGTTCCTCGCCCTGTGCTACAGTTTCGACCTGCGCGACCACGAGCGGCGGTTGGCGCTGATGCGCGAGGAGGCCATGGCGGCGCAGATGCGGGCGCTGCGCTACCAGCTCAACCCGCACTTCCTGTTCAACACGCTCAATTCGATGGCCGGGCTGATCGAGGAGGGCGAGCGCGACGATGCGCGCGACATGGTCTTCTCCCTCTCGGCCTATCTGCGCACGACGCTGGCGCTCGATCCGCTGCAGGACCTGCTGCTGGAGGAGGAAGTCGCCTTGCAGACCGGCTACCTCACCATCGAGCAGCGCCGCTTTTCCGACCGCATGGGGGTGGAGATCGACCTCCCGGAGGAGCTGCGCAAGGTCCTGGTGCCGAGCCTCATCCTCCAGCCGCTCGTCGAGAACGCCGTCAAGCACGGCGCCTGCCGCAAGGCGGGCGGCGTGACCATCGCCATCCGCGCCAGGCAGGAGGCGGGGCGCCTCTGGCTCCTCGTCGAGAACGACATGGCGCTTGCCGACCAGCTGCCCGGCGCGGCGAGCTTCGGCATCGGCCTCAGAAATGTCGGCGAGCGCCTGGCGCGGCGCTTTCCCGGCGCGAGCGGGTATCACTACGGTCGGACCGGCGATGGCCGGTTCCGCGTGACCCTGACCATGCCCATCAGGACCGCGTGACCGCATGACCGAAATTTCCGTTCTTATCATCGATGACGAACCGATCGCCCGGCGTCGCATGGTCCGCATGCTCGCGGCGATCGACGGCGTGAGCGTTGCCGGCGAGGCCGGCGACGTCCCGCAGGCGCTCGAGCAGATCGCCGCTCTCGCACCCGCCGTGCTGCTGCTCGATATCCAGATGCCCGGCGGCAGCGGCTTCGACGTGCTGGAGCAGACCGGCCCGCACGCGCCGCTGCCGATCTTCGTCACCGCCTTCGACCATCACGCCATCCGCGCCTTCGAATGCAATGCCGTGGACTACCTGACGAAGCCGGTGACGCCGGAACGGCTGCGGCAGGCGCTCGAGCGGGCGCGCGCGATGATCGTCGCCCGCGAGAACCGGGACGCGGTGACGGAGCTGCGCGAAACCGTCGCCGCGCTGCGCAAGGCGCTGCGCGAACAGGCGACGCGGCCGACGCAATTCTGGGTGAAATCGCGCCGGGAGACCATCCGCATCCCTGCTGAAAAGGTGCTGCGGTTCCAGGCCGCCGGCGACTATGTGCAGCTGCACGCCGAGCAGGGCAGCTTTCTCTACAACGAGAGCCTCTCGGCGCTGGAGCGGCGGTTGCCGGCGGAGGATTTCCTGCGCATCAGCCGCAGTGCGATCGTGCGGCGCGACCAGGTGGTGCGCGTGAAGCGCGGGCCGCTCGGCGTGCTGCATGTGGTGCTGCGCGACGAGACGGAGATCAAGGTCGGCCGGACCTACCTGCGGGCGGTGCGGGACGGGCTGATGCAGGGGTGAGGGCGGGCGCGTCGGCGCCGGCCAGCAGATCGCGCAGCATGTCGGCGACATGCTGGACGGCGCGATCCTTTTCGCGGCGGCGGTGCCAGGCGATGTGCAGCGGAAAGCCGGGAACGGGGATCGGCGGCCGGGCGACGTGGAAGCGGGCCGCCGCATCCGCCGGCACGCAATGGCTCGGCATCATGGCGATGAGATCGCTTTCCTCAAGGAGCGGCGGCACCATCAGGAAGCTCGGCACGACGATGCCGACGCGGCGGCTGCGGCCGAGGGCGGAAAGCTGGTCGTCGAAGCCGCTGCGCGTATCGCCGCGGCCGGAGACCAGGATGTGCGGATAGGCGAGCCAGCCGTCGAGCGAGAAGCCGCGGGCGGCCGGATGGTCCCGGCGCATCGCCACGACATAGTGTTCCTCCAGCACCGTCTCGCAATGGAAGGCGGCCGCGTCGACGCTGGGGAAGACCGAGACCGCGATGTCGCTCGCCCCGCGCGCCAGAGCCTCCAGCGCCGCCGATGCGCCATGCCAGGGCTGGATGACGATATCGATGCCGGGGGCGGAGCCGGCGAGCGCCCGGTGCAGCGGGCCGACGATCAGGATGCCCGGATGGTCCGCCGTGACGATGCGCACCGTCCGGCGGATCTCGGCGAGCGGTTCCTCCGGCGCATCGACGACGGCGGCGATGCCGGCGAGGAGGGTCTTCAGCGGGTCGCGCAGCGCGTCCGCCCGCGGCGTCAGGCGCATGCCGCCCTTGCCGCGCTCCAGCAGCGGATCGCCGAACAGGTGGCGGCAGCGGTCCAGCGCGCTCGATGCCGCCGGCTGCGACAGGTTCAGCTTTGCGGCGGCGCGCGAGACATGCGCCTCGTCGAGCAGGGCATCGAGCACGACGAGAAGGTTGAGGTCGATCGATCGCAAATTCATGAAATCGATAATAGCATATATGAATCATCCATTGGAATGATTTCATGCTGGGCGGCATCCTGGTTGCGTCAACACAGGAGACGACGCCATGAGCAAGACACTGATCCTTCTCTTTCACCCCGATCTCGCCCGCTCGCGTGCCAATGCCGTGCTCGCCGCCTCGGCCCTGCGGCTGCCGGATGTCGAGCTCATCGACCTGTACGCGCTCTACCCGGACGGCAGGATCGATGCCGGCGAGGAGGCGGCCCGGCTGCTTTCGGCCGATCGCATCGTGCTGCAATTCCCGATCCAGTGGTATTCCACGCCGCCGCTCCTCAAGGCCTGGCAGGATGCGGTGCTCACCCGCATGGTCTATATCCACGACGAGGCGGAGGGCCGCCTGCTGGCGGGCAAGCCGCTGCTCGTCGCGGCGACGGCGGGCAATGTGCCGGAAGCCTATGCCCCCGGTGGCGCCAACCGGTTCACCATGGCGGAGCTGCTGCGCCCGCTGGAGGCGACCGCCCATCGCTGCGGCTTGCCGTGGCAGCCGCCCTTCCTCGTCTACCGGGCGGACACGCGCGACGAGCTCTCGCTGTTTTCCGCCGGCCGGGACTATGCCGCCCCGCTCGAAGCCTGGCGTAAGGCGGGCGAGCCGGAGGACGATCCGCGCCGCTATCTCGTCGAGGCCTGGGGGTGAGCCTTGGCGGCGATCGCTCCTGCATCGCCCGAAAAGCCGCGGCGCGGCGGTGGGCGGGGCTGGCCGCGCGGCTCCATGTCCCGCAAGCCGTGCCGTTCATAGCCGGGCAGAATTTGGGGTCCGGCATGCTGCGGGCGCTGCATCCCTTCAACGGCGGGCCGATGCTCGCCGTCGCGCTGGTCGTCCTCGCGAAGGCGGAGCGGCGGCCGGACGGGGGGCTGTCCCTCCGGGCGATTTCGGAGCGGCGGCCTTGACGGCGGCGGCGGGTCGGGTATGCCCTTGTCCGACCTCCTTAAGAATCAGGATTCGCGATGTCCTTCAGCCTCACTCCGGCGGCCGTCTGGCCGATCGTGCTGCTCTGCCTCTCCAACGTCTTCATGACCTTCGCCTGGTACGGGCACCTGAAGTTCAAGTCCGCACCGCTCCTCGTCGCGGTTCTGGCCAGCTGGGGCATCGCCTTCTTCGAATATTGTCTGGCGGTGCCGGCCAACCGCATCGGCCACGAGGTCTATTCGGCGGCCCAGCTCAAGACGATCCAGGAGGTGATCACCCTTGTCGTCTTCGCCGGCTTCTCGGTCTTCTGGCTGAAGGAGAGCCTGACCTGGAACCACGCCATCGGCTTCCTGCTGATCGCAGCCGGCGCGACGTTTGTGTTCAAGGGATAGGGCTCCTAAAATAGTCGCATTCCGGCGTAAGCATGGGACGGATCGGATGAGGCTTGCGTGACCACGACCTTTACGACCATGGCGTCGATACGTTTCGGCTACGGCCGAAGGCCAGGCGAGGCGGCGCCGGAGAGCGTCGATGCGCTCCTGCGCCAGGTGGAGCGCGGGACCCGCGAGACCTGCCTCTTTCCCCACGAGGGCATCGAGGGACGGCGCGCGCGCTTTTCCGCCTACCGCGAGCTCAACGTCGCCTACAAGGCGGCGCGCGACAAGGACATGCTGATGACCGTCGGCATGCGTCCCATCAATCCCTACAACATCGCGCTCGTCAACAGCATGCAGCGCGACCGGCACCTGAAGGTCCGCCAGGCCGCCTTTTCGCCCAACGGTTTCTACGAGCGGCTCGTCGCCTTCTGGTGCGATCATTTCACTGTCGATGTGCGCAAGGGCGGCGTCATGCGGCTTCTGGCGCCGATGCATGAGGCGGAGGCCATCCGCCCGCATCTTGCCGGCTCCTTCTCCGATCTCCTGAAGGCAGCCGTGCTGCATCCAGCGATGCTCGCCTATCTCGACCAGACCGCCTCCATCGGACCGAATTCTCCGCAGGGGGTGGAATCCGGCCGCGGTCTCAACGAGAACCTCGCACGCGAGCTCATCGAGTTGCACACGATGGGCGCGGGCAGCGGTTACAGCCAGGAGGACGTGCGCTCGGCCGCCTATGTGCTGACGGGGCTGTGGTGGTATCGGGCACCGGTCTACGAGACGGTCTTCCGCCGGCGTTCGGCCGAGCCGGGCGTCTACCGGGTGCTCGGCAAGGACTACGGCGGCAAGCGGCGGGAGATCGAGCAGATTTATGCATTGCTCGACGACCTTGCTGCACGCAAGGAGACCCGCCGCCACATCTGCCGCAAGCTCGTCGTGCACTTCCTGGCCGACGACCCGCCGGAGCCGGTGGTGGAGGCGATGGTGGCGGCGTGGAAGCGCAGCGACGGGCGATTGCTCGATGTCTACCGGGCAATGCTGGAGCATCCGCGGAGCTGGGAAGAGGAGGGGCGCAAAGCGCGCCAGCCGTTCGACTTCGTTGTCGCTGCGCTTCGGGCGCTGGACGTGCCGGCGAAGACGCTCGAGCCGGTCTATGGCGCGAAGAAGGCCGACCGGCCGGCGGCCGATATCGCTGTGCTCGAGGATGTGACGATGATGACGGCCGACGGCAGGCCGGCGCTGAGGGCCAATTGGCTCTCTGCCGGGACCGTCGAGCGGTTCGGGCAGCCGATCTGGTCGGCGCCGAGCCCGGCAGGCTGGGAGGAGGGGCTTTCCGCCTGGATCACTGCCAGCCAGCTCACCGAGCGCATCGCCTGGGCGCGACGGCTCGTGGCACGCTTCGGCGGCGAGATCGATCCGCGCGTCTTTCTGGAAGCGACGATGGGGGATGCCGCACGGGCGGATACGATCGAGACCGTCTCGCGGGCGCCGAACCGCGCGGTGGGGCTGGCAATGGTGCTGGCCTCGCCGGAATTCAACCGGCGTTAGGAGCAAGGCATGGCACGCGAGATCAACCGCCGAGCCTTCCTGTCCGGGGCCTGCTGCGTGGCGGCCTCGCCGCTTGTCACGCCTGTCAGCTTCGCGGCCATGCCCGGCGACAACCGGCTGGTGACGATCGTGCTGCGCGGGGCGATGGACGGGCTGGCGCTGGTGCAGCCCTATGGCGATCCGGCACTGAAGGTGCTGCGGCCGAAGCTGGCGCTCGGCGCCGACATGGGGCTGCTCGATCTCGACGGCTTCTTCGGCCTGCATCCCGCCGCGGCGGACCTGATGCCGCTGTGGAAGGCGGGCGAGCTCGGCTTCGTGCATGCGATATCGACGCCCTATCGCGACGGCCGCAGCCATTTCGACGGGCAGGACATGCTGGAAAGCGGCGGCGCGGCGGTGCGCGACGAGCGCACCGGCTGGCTCAACCGCGCCATCGCCAGCATTCCGCGCTCCGCCGGCCGCCGGGCGATCGACGTCACCACGACGGCCGAGCTGATCCTTTCGGGCAGCAATCCGGTCGATGTCTGGTCGACACTCGCCGACCTTGCGCTCGCCGAGGACGAGCAGGCCTTCTTTGTCCAGCTCTATCGCAACGATCTGCTCTTCGCCGCCGCAATGCGCGAGGCGACGGCGACGGACATGCTGTCGGACACGGTCCATGGCACGGAAGACAAGCGCGCCACGGGCATTGCCTCCGTCGCGAAGCTGACGGCGGGCATGCTTGCGGCCGACCACCGGATCGCCAGCTTCTCCATTACGGGCTGGGACACCCATCTCAGCCAGACGCGTACCTTTCTGCGGCCGGTCGAGGATCTTGCCGTGGCCATCACAACGCTGAAGGCGAACCTGTCGCCGGCGGTCTGGCGCAAGACGGCGATCCTGGCGATCACCGAATTCGGGCGCACGGCGCGGGAGAACGGTTCGCAAGGCACCGACCACGGTACGGGCGGCCTTGCCGTCCTGGCGGGCGGTGCCGTGGCGGGGGGCAAGGTCTACCGCGACTGGCCGTCGCTTTCGGACAGTGACCTGCTCGACGGGCGCGACCTTCGCCCGACCACGGACCTGCGCCAGCTGGCGGCGGCCATGCTGCGCCAGCAGTTCGGCATTTCGGCGCGGGACCTCGAAACCGCGGTCTTCCCCGGGCTGAGCTTCGACAGGCACGCGGCCTATCTGCGCGGCTGACCCTATTCCAGCATGTCGAAGGCGCGGAAGATCCAGCTCAGCTGGTAGACGATGCCGAGGCCGACAAAGGCGGCGTGGAAGCGGCGGCTGGCCGTTGCGGCGGCAAGAAGGCAGAGCGCGATGAAGGCGACGTTGCGGATCGGATATTCATAGCCGAAGGAGCCGAAATAGGCCTTTCCCTTCAGTGCCGTATCAAGGAGATCGACCGCGAAGACGAGGGCGAAGGCGCCGAAGAACCATTTGCGGCGCGAGTAGAAATAGTCCTCGTAGCCGGCATAGTCGTCGAGCGTCGTGGGAAACAGCAGCACGGCGAGCAGGAAGAACAGGCAGCAATAGCTGATCAGGAAGAGATAGACGCCGAAGCCGATCGTCGTCAGCGCCTGCAGGCGGAACTCCCACCACCAGAAATGCAGGAGGAACAGGAGGAGGAAGCCGGCCCAGGCGAGGTGGACGGGATAGGGCTTCAGCTTGCCCGGATGCTGGATGAAGAGCGCGACGCCCGTCAGCAGGCGCGCAAGGCTGAGGCTCACCACCATGCCGATGACGACGCGCACATGGCTGAAGATGGCGGGATCGGGGGCGGTGTGCTCCATGGCGGGCCTCCCGGCCGCTATTCGACCGGAACGGGGGTCGGATGGCCGTCCTTGTCGAGCGCGACCATGACGAAGGTGGCGCCCGTGACCTTTTCCAGCGTGGTGGTGAGATAGCGCTGTGCCCAGGCCTCGACCGACAGCGTGATCGAGGTGCGGCCGACGCGCACGATATCCGTATAGATGCTGAGCGTGTCGCCGATCTTCACCGGCAGGTCGAAGGCCATTTCCTTGACCGCGGCGGTGACGACGCGGCCCTGCGCGCGCTCGGCGGCGCGGATGCCCGAGGCAAGGTCCATCTGCGCCATGACCCAGCCGCCGAAAATATCGCCCGCGGCATTGGCATCGCCCGGCATGGCAAGCGTGCGAAGGGTGAGTTGTCCATTGGGCCTGCTGGTGTCGGTCATGCGCATCCTCTTCCTGGCTGATACCGGTCTAACGGAATGCGCGCGATGGCGGAAGAGGGCAAGTCGCGGCCGGCCGAAACCCGACGATCGGTATTTTCGAGTATTTTCAAACTCTAAAAATTGATGATCGCAATTTTAGGCGATTTTAAAGGGTTTCCCGGACTTTCGGAAAGGTTGGAGTGCCGCGTCCATTGAGGAGAGCCCGGTGAAGAATCTCAGAATATCCATGCGCCTGTCATTGCTCGTCGGTCTTGCCTTGACCATCGTCGTCGCGGCGCTCGTCTACAGCCTTTATCATTACCAGGAAGCGATGGTGGCCGAGCGCAAGTCGAAGCTGGCGGCGATGGACGAGAGCATGCTGACGCTCTTCCAGCACTATCACGCGCTCGAGACCGCCGGCACGCTGACCCGCGAAGAGGCGCAGACGCGGGCGAAGGACGCGGTGCGGGCGCTGCGCTACGAGGACAGCGGCTACTTCTGGATCAACGACATGAACGCCGTGATCGTCATGCATCCGATCAAGCCGGAGCTCGACGGCACGGACCAGTCCGGCATGGCCGACCCGACCGGCAAGAAGATCTTCATCGAATTCGTGAAAGCCGTGAAGGGAAGCCCGACCGGCCAGGATTTCGTCGACTATCTGTGGCCGAAGCCGGGCTTCGAGCAGCCGGTGCTGAAATATTCGCATGTCGCGGGCTTTGCCCCGTGGGGCTGGATCGTCGGCACGGGCGTCTATGCGGACGACCTTTCCGCCATGTTCCGCCGCAACGCCATCGAAACGGCGGTCATCCTCGCCCTCGGGGGCCTCGCCATCATCCTCGCCGCCTACGGCATCGTGAAGAGCGTGACCGGTCCTGTCTCGCGCCTGAAGGCCTCGATGCAGGCGATCGCCGATGAGGATGTGTCCGGTGACGTGCCGGAAACGGACCGCAAGGACGAGATCGGCGAGATGGCCAAGGTCGTTTCGATCCTGCGCCAGTCGGTTGCCGAGCGCGCCGAGCTTCGTCTTCGCGAGGGCGAGCAGCAGGTTCGCCTCGAGGAGGAGCGCAGCGAGGGCGAGCGCCGCCAGCAGGCCGTGAGCCAGGGCCAGGCGGACGCCATGAACACGGTCGGCCAGGCACTGGAGCGCCTTGCCAATGGCGACCTGACGGTCTCGATCCAGGCGATCGCGCCGGAATATGCCAAGCTGCGCGACGACTTCAACCGTGCCGTCGATGCGCTCTCCAGCGTCATCAACGCCATTGCCCGCTCCACCGACATCGTGCACGGCAGCGCCGGCGGCATCGCGGAGGCGGCCAACAACCTGTCGCACCGCACGGAGCAGCAGGCGGCCTCGCTGGAGGAGACCGCCGCCGCGCTCGACGAGATCACCGCGACGGTGCGCAACGCCTCCGACCGCGCCGCCGAGGCGAGCCGCATGGTGGCCGAGACCAAGCAGTCGACCGGCCGCTCCGGCACGATCGTTCGCGATGCGGTCGCCGCGATGAGCCGCATCGAGGACGCGTCCAGCCGCATCAGCCAGATCATCGGCGTCATCGACGAGATCGCCTTCCAGACCAACCTTCTCGCCCTCAATGCCGGCGTCGAGGCGGCGCGGGCAGGGGAGGCCGGCCGGGGCTTTGCGGTCGTGGCGCAGGAGGTGCGCGAGCTTGCCCAGCGCTCGGCCAACGCGGCCAAGGAGATCAAGGGGCTGATCAGCAATTCGGCGGCCGAGGTCGGCACCGGCGTGGCGCTGGTGCGCTCGACGGGCGATGCGCTGACCGAGATCGAGGCGCTGGTCAACAAGGTGAACGACCAGGTGAACTCCATCGCCACCGCCGCGCGCGAGCAGGCGACCGGCCTTGCCGAGGTGAACACGGCCGTCAACCAGATGGACCAGATGACCCAGCAAAACGCCGCCATGGTGGAGGAAACCAACGCGGCCGGCCAGACGCTGACCCAGGAAAGCGAGCAGCTGAAGACCCTGCTCGGCAATTTCCGGCTGAACGCAGCCGGAGCGGCGGACCACCGGCGCCGCGCGGCATAACGCAAAAGACGATCTCCGGACACGCTTGCCCCGGTGCCCAAGGCGCCGGGGTTTTTCGTTGGGGCGTGCGCAATTGTAGTGGGGAGGTCAGCCGGAAGGCCTGTGTCTCCCCCATAAGGCAATGTTGTCCTGTGTAGTAGCACCCCCCTCTGCCCTGCCGGGCATCTCCCCCTCAAGGGGGGAGATTGGCAAGAGGCGAGGGCAAAGTTCAACCAGCGACGTTTGAAATGGGCGAGACGGCTCTCCGTCCAATCTCCCCCCTTGAGGGGGAGATGCCCGGCAGGGCAGAGGGGGGTGCCACGGAGCAAGCTCATGCCCATCAATCTCGCGGGGCGCCTGGGAACGGTTCCTTTACCCTGTTGCGCGAAAATCCTCTGGAAATGCAGGACGATCGCTTTTCGCGTCCGGTTTCGGGCCTGTCCCGTCCGAATGCGGACAAAAGCGGCCTGCACCATGACCAGACAACAATGTGCGCAACCGGGACCCGCGGGACGCGGGGCAGGGCTGGCGGAAGTGACAATGGGTATTGCGTTTGTTTCTCGTCTGCGCCGACCGCTCGGGCTGTTCCTCGTCCCGGCGATGCTGGCCGCCTGTTCCGGGGGGATGACCCCGCCCGACGACATCGTCGGCGCCATCCGGCCGTCGGAGGAGGTTTCGCAGCGCCCCGCCGCCGATATCGGCGATACGGGTGGGGATCTCGCGGATTACCCGGTCGAGGCTGATACGGCGATGGCCGCGCCTGCACAGAAGAAGCGCCTGCCGATGATCGACAGCGACGAGGCGATGGGCATCACGGAGCCCGTCCAGGCCTCTTCCGGCGTGCTGACCGTGCCGGAAGGCGGCGTCAACATGGATGCGGAGCTCGGTGTCGGGCGCGTCGAAGGGCTGGCGGAGGCGCAGGCGGGCGAGATCGCGGAGGGCAACGCCACCCAGGTCGTCGTCGGCGGCATCGGCTCGGAGACGCCGCAGCAGGTCGGCCAGCCGGCGACGATCCCGATGTCGGAGGCCGGCGTCGAGCTTGGCGAGGCGCCGGACGGCGGCGGCTATCTCCAGGTGCCGGACAAGGCGACGACCCGCCGCCGGCAGGCGAGCGGAGGCGAGCAGGTCGCCTTCCTGCCGCGCCTCAACAACCCGATGCAGATGCCGGAGACCATGGGCGGCATGCCGGCCTCGGAAAAGGCCTGTCGCCAGCGCCTGGCAAAGCTCGGCGTCAAGTTCCGCGACGTGCCGCGCATTTCCCGCGGGCGCTCCTGCGGCATCGCCTGGCCGATCGAGCTGTCCGGCCTTTCCGGCGGCATCCAGATCAAGCCGGCCGCACAGGTCAACTGCCAGATCACCGAGGCCTTCGCGCGCTGGGTGAAGCACGAGCTGGTTCCCTCCAGCCGCGCGCGCTACCTCTCGGGCGTCTCGGCCATCCACCAGATGTCCTCCTATTCCTGCCGCACCATGAACTCGCAGCGCGGCGCCGCCATGTCGGAGCACGCCAAGGGCAACGCCATAGACGTCGGCAAGATCGTGCTGAAGAACGGCAAGGCGATCGCCATCGAGAAGAAGGGCTTCTTCGCCTTCCGCGAGAAGGGACTGCTGAAGTCGGTGCGCAGCGACAGCTGCAAGTACTTCTCCACCGTGCTAGGCCCCGGCAGCGACCGCTATCACAAGGACCACTTCCACTTCGACCTCAGGGTGCGCAAGTCCGGCTACAGGCATTGCAGCCTGTAGCTGCCTGATCCCGGGACAAAAAAAGACCGGCGGGGCCGCCGGTCGAAAAGGGGTGGCAGCGCGTAGGGTGCGGCTGCCTGGAACGTCACATTCCATCACCGGCGCCGGCGCGGACCGGCGAAGATGCAAGGCGGGCTTCCGCGGAGGAAGCGGGCGGATGGGAACCGCCGATCGCTCCCTCAGGGTCGGGAGCAAGGCCGCTGCGCGCAGGGCAATGGAAACGCCTGGAGAGCGGGGTGCAAGGGCGTTCCGGGCGGCCTCGCGTGAGACAATGGTTGAAATGGGTCACGGTTTGATGACAGTGCGGCTTTCGCAAATGCGAAATTCCCGCGAGTCGCCGCCGTCCTGGCGGATCCCCTGGAGCCTGCCATGCCGTCCGTCGCCGATCTTGCCCTCTTCGCGCTCGCGCTCGTCGCGGCGGGTGTCGTGTCCGGCCTGCTCGCCGGCATCTTCGGCATCGGCGGTGGGGCGATCCTCGTGCCGGTCTTCTACCAGGTGTTCGGCTATCTCGACGTGCCGGAGGCGGTGCGCATGCACCTGTCCATCGGCACCTCCATCGCCATCATCGTGCCGACCTCGATCCGCTCCTTCACCGCGCACCGGCTGCGCGGCGCGGTCGACACGGACCTCCTGAAGAGCTGGCTCGTCGCGCTGCCCTTCGGCGCCATCCTCGCCTCGGTCATCGCGGCGGTGATCTCCAGCGTCGGCCTCCGCCTCGTCTTCGTCGCCATCGCGCTGCTGGTCGCGCTGCGCATGCTGTTCAACCGCGATACCTGGCGGGTCGGCAACGAATTGCCGACGGGCATCGGCAACCAGGTGGCGGGCGTCGTCATCGGCACGCTTTCCGGCCTGATGGGCATCGGCGGCGGGGTGCTGAACAACACCTACATGACCTCCTTCGGCCGGCCGATCCACCAGGCGGTGGCGACCTCCTCCGGCGTCGGCGTGCTGATCTCCATCCCCGGCATCGTCGGCTATATCTGGGCCGGCTGGGGCGAACCGGGCCTGCCGCCGTTCTCCACCGGCTTCATCAACTGGGTCGCCGTCGCGCTCATCGTGCCGATCGCGCTCATCGTCACGCCATGGGGCGTGCGGCTGGCGCATTCGATGAGCAAGCGGCAGCTCGAGATCGGCTTCGGCATCTTCCTCATCCTCGTCTCGCTGCGCTTTCTCGCCAGCATCTACGGCTGAGCGACTTTTTTGCGCCCTCAGGGTGAAAATCGGCGAAGGGCACGCCATATAGGGTGTCCTTCCGCATGAAATCCCTCTCTTCGGACCTCCCATGGCGCCCATCGTTTCCATTCGCAATCTCACCAAGAGCTACGCATCGGGGTTCCAGGCGCTCAAGGGCGTCGATCTCGACATCGAGGAGGGCGAGATCCTCGCGCTGCTCGGACCGAACGGTGCCGGCAAGACGACGATGATCTCGATCATCTGCGGCATCGTCACGCCGAGCGGCGGCTCGGTGACGGTGGCCGGCAGCGACATCCTCACCGACTATCGCAAGACCCGCGCGATCATCGGCCTCGTGCCGCAGGAGCTGACGCTCGACGCCTTCGAGACGGTGTGGAACACGGTCGCCTTCTCGCGCGGCCTGCACGGCTGTCCGCCGAACCCGGCGCTGATCGAGCGCATCCTGCGCGACCTCTCGCTCTACGACAAGAAGGACACGATGCTGCGCCACCTTTCCGGCGGCATGCGGCGGCGCGTGCTGATCGCCAAGGCGCTGTCCTACGAGCCGAAGGTGCTGTTCCTCGACGAGCCGACGGCGGGCGTCGACGTTTCGCTGCGCAAGGACATGTGGCAGCTCGTCGAGCGCCTGCGCGCCTCCGGCGTCACCATCATCCTGACGACGCACTATATCGAGGAGGCCGAGGAGATCGCCGACCGGATCGGCGTCATCAACCACGGGCAGATCCTGCTGGTCGAGGACAAGAAGGCGCTGATGGCGAAGCTCGGCCGCAAGCAGATGACCGTGGAACTGGCCGAGCCGCTCACGGCGGTGCCCGATGCGCTGTCGTCCTATGGGGTGACGCTGGCCGAGGGCGGCGGACAGCTCGTCTACGAGTTCGATGCCTCCGGCGAGCGCACCGGCATTTCCTCGCTCCTTTCCGCGCTGTCGCAGGCGGGGCTTCGGGTCAGGGACATCTCCACCGAGCAGAGTTCGCTGGAAGACATTTTCGTGGAACTGGTGGGAGAGGGCCGATGAACATCGAGGCGATCAAGTCCATCTACGCATTCGAGATGGCGCGCACGCGCCGCACGCTGCTGCAGAGCATCGTGTCGCCCGTCATCACCACCTCGCTCTACTTCATCGTCTTCGGCGCGGCGATCGGCTCGCGCATGCAGGAAATCCAGGGCGTTTCCTACGGTGCCTTCATCGCGCCCGGCCTCATCATGCTGACGCTGCTCAACCAGTGCATCGGCAACGGCTCCTTCGGCATCTACTTCCCGAAGTTCACCGGCACGATCTACGAGATCCTGTCCTCGCCGATCTCGACGCTCGAGATCGTCATCGGCTATGTCGGCGCGGCGGCGACCAAGGGGCTGATCGTCGGCACGATCATCCTCGTCACCGCCTCGCTCTTCGTCGACATCTCGATCAGGCATCCGTTCATGATGGTGCTGTTCTTCGTGCTGACGGCCGTCAGCTTCAGCCTGTTCGGCTTCATGATCGGCATCTGGGCGAAGGACTTCGAGCAGCTCAACCTCTTCCCGATGCTGATCATCCCGCCGCTGGTCTTCCTCGGCGGCAGCTTCTATTCGATCGACATGCTGCCGCCCTTCTGGCAGGCGGTGAGCCACTTCAATCCGGTGCTTTACCTCGTCTCCGGCTTCCGCTGGAGCTTCTACGAGATCGCCGACGTGAGCCCCGTCGTCAGCCTCGTGACGGTGCTCGGCTTCCTGGCGGTGTGCCTGACGATCACGGCCTGGATCTTCAAGACGGGCTACAAGCTGAAGAACTAGTCCTTCAGCCGCAGTTCGTCGCGCGTGATCTCGATCGAGCCGAGCGTTTCGAGGAAGCTCATGCCGAGCAGGCTCTGTTCCAGCCGGCCCTGTTCCGTGACCATGCCGCGGATGGCGCCGCGCAGGATGGGGCCGATCGCGACCTGGCGCAGCGTGACGGGCGCGGCTAGCGCCCGGCCGTTGGCGGTGGAGACGTCGATGGAGAAGACGAGGTTGTCCGGGTTGATGCCGAGGCGCATGGCGTCCTCGTAGGACAGCACGACGGAGCTGGCGCCGGTATCGACCAGCATGCGCAGCGGCGTGCCGTCGATCGTCACGTCGGCCTCGTAATGGCCGGAGACGCCCTTGTGGATGACGAGGATCTGCTCGCCGTCGGCGCCCGTCGTCACCACCGCGCGGCCGGGGATGAGGCCGGCGGTGAGCCGGTTGCCGACCTCCTGCAGGTCGAAGCGGTAGAGGTAGCCGGCGGCGAGCGCGAGCATGATCAGGAGCCAGATGCCGGCCTGGCGTATGCTTTCGCCCCATTGCCGGCGCCCGGCCAGAACACCCGCCGCCATCATCGTGGCAAGCGCCGACAGCGTGACGAGGCGGCCGAAATCGTTGTTGTCCATGCCCATCGTGCGGCCGTTGTCATGGTTGAGGATCAGGGCGCCGAGGCCGACGGCGAGGATGCCGAGAAGGACGTAGAGCCTCATGCTTCGTCGCGCTCCCGGGCCATGCGGGCGCGGCGGGTCTCGCGCCGCGGCTTGCGCTCGACGGTGGCGAGGCGGGCCGGCAGCTCGGCCATGATGGCGCGGCGCTCATCGGACGAATAGAGCGTCCAGGCGCCGATTTCATCGCGCGTGCGGCCGCAACCGAAGCAGTAGCCGGTCACCATGTCGATCGAACAGACGAGGATGCAGGGCGATTCCATCGCGGCTCCCGAAAATTGTCCTTCCTATATCGGCAGGTCAGAGCGCCAAGGCAAGGGCGAAGAGCACTGACATTTCCGCGAGCTGCTGCGTGGCGCCGATCGTATCGCCCGTATGCCCGCCGATCTTGCCGAGGGCGGCGCGGTTGAAGGCGATGACGGCGGCGACGGCGAGGACGAGCGCCAGCCCGAGGGAGAGCACGCCGCCGTGCGGCAAGAGGAGGGCGGCGGCAAGGAGGATGCCGCTTGCAAGCGCGACGGTCGTCGCGCCGCCGTCCGGCTCGCCGACCGAGGCGGCGACGCCGCCCTGCCGGGCGGGCGGCAGCAGCGACCAGTGCCAGACCATGGCGGTGCGGCTGGCCGCGGCGACGGCAAGCAGCGCCATGCCGAGGCCGGACGGGGGGAGGGTGGTGGCAAGGGCGGCGATGGCCGCGGCGCGCAGCCCGAAGGAGAGGATCAGCGCGACGGCGCCATAGGAGCCGATGCGGCTGTCCTTCATGATGGCGAGCGCGCTCTCGCGGTCCCGCCCGCCGCCGATGCCGTCGGCGCTGTCGGAAAGCCCGTCCTCGTGCAGCGCGCCCGTGACGAGGACCTGGGCGGCGAGCGTGGCGAAGGCGATGAGCAGCGGCGGCGCATGGAGGGCCGAGAGGAGGGCGGCAAGGGCGGCGACAGGCAGCACGATCAGGATACCGGCCAGCGGGAAGGCGCGCACGGCGCGCGACAGCCGCCCGTCATGGCCGATGAAGTGGCGCTGCGGCACCGGCACGCGCGAGAGGAAGGCGACCGAGCGGGCGGTGTCGTCGATGTAGTCCTGAATGGCCAAGTGAGTCCCCGTTAATGGAAAGGGGGTGCCGTACGGATGGATCCTCGGGTCAAGCCCGAGGATGACGGAGGAGGGGGGCGGTCGGCGACAAAAGCGATGCCGCGACCGCTGTAAGGCCGCTTCGGACGCTTGTGTGCTCCCGGACCGCTTGCGGACGCCTGGACCGCGCTCACCTCTGCCGCCAGCCTGCCCGTTCCTGCCCATGCCTGCACAAGTCTCCGGACCGTCCTGGCCCTTCCTCTCCTCCGTCATCCTCGGGCTTGACCCGAGGATCCACCCGCACGGCACGCCGCCAGACGTCCCATCCGCAAAACGCGGCGCCGGCCGCCGCAAATGCGGTTGTCGGATTCGCGCCCTGCCTCTATTAGGAGACACCAAACACCCGCCTTTGAAAGCCGAAACTTAAGGAATTCCCCAAGATGAGTGCCAGCGGCCTGCCGTTCGATGATTTTCGTGAATTGCTGCGCAACCTGCCCGGTCCCGATTCGGCCGCGCTGGTGGCGGCGCGCGAACGCGACAGGCAGCTCACCAAGCCGCCGGGCGCGCTCGGCCGGCTGGAGGAGATCGCCTTCTGGCTCGCCGCCTGGACCGGCCGTCCGCCGGCCGTGACGCGCCCGCTGGTCGCCATCTTCGCCGGCAATCACGGCGTCACCCAGCAGGGCATCACGCCCTATCCGTCCTCCGTCACCGCGCAGATGGTGGAGAATTTCGCGGCCGGCGGCGCGGCGATCAACCAGATCTGCGTGACGCACGATCTCGGCCTCAAGGTCTTCGACCTCGCGCTCGACTACCCGACCGCCGACATCACGGAGGAGGCGGCGCTCTCCGAGCGCGACTGCGCCGCCACCATGGCCTTCGGCATGGAGGCCGTCGCCGGCGGCACGGACCTCCTGTGCATCGGCGAGATGGGCATCGGCAACACGACGATCGCCGCGGCGATCAACCTGGCGCTCTATGGCGGCACGGCGGAGGAATGGGTCGGGCCCGGCACCGGCTCGGAAGGCGCGGTGCTGGAGCGCAAGGTGGCGGCGGTGAAGAAGGCCGTCGACTTGCACCGCGCGCATCTTTCCGACCCGCTCGAAGTGCTGCGCCGCCTCGGCGGCCGGGAGATCGCCGCCATGGCCGGCGCGATCCTCGCCGCCCGCATGCAGAAGATCCCCGTCATCCTCGACGGCTATGTGGCGACGGCGGCCGGCGCGATCCTGCGCGCGGCCAATCCGGCGGCGCTCGACCATTGCCTGATCGGCCATGTCTCGGCCGAGCCGGGGCACCTGAAGTCGATCGAGAAGCTCGGCAAGACGCCGCTGCTGGCGCTCGGCATGCGGCTCGGCGAGGGCACCGGCGCGGCGCTTGCCGCCGGCATCGTCAAGGCGGCGGCCGCCTGCCATTCGGGCATGGCGACCTTCGTTCAGGCGGGCGTCAGCAACCGGACGTAACGGGCGGCCGGCAAAAAGCCTCAATGGCAGGATTGAGACCTCGAGGCACGCCCGTCACACGGGCGTGTTTCATGAGAGCGGCGACAACGGGATTGCGGGAATGGGTCAGGCACCAATCGAGAAGAAGACGGGCATCAGCCACCTGTTCGCGGCCGCGACCTATTCGGCGGCCGGCGCGCGGCGGCTGCTCGGTGAATCCGCCTTCCGCCACGAGCTGATCGCCTTCGGCGTCGCCATGGTGCTGTTCACCGTGGTCGGCGCCTCGTTCTTCCAGTACGTTGCCATGGCGATCCTCTTCCTCCTGATGATCGCCTTCGAGGCGCTCAACACGGCGATCGAGGAGATCGTCGACCGCGTCTCGCCGGAAATCTCGGAGATGGGCAAGCACTCGAAGGACCTCGGCTCCTTCGCCGTCTTCTGCCTGATCACCGCCAATGCCGTCTATGCCGGCTATGTGGTGGTGTCGCAGTTCATCTGAGCGGTTTCGGGCAGGCTCAAGGCTCCCCGGGTCGAGCCCGAGGATGACGAAAGAAGATAGGGGTGGCTGTCCATGACGGCGCTTCCCCATGCCGCACCGGTTCCATGATCGCACAGCCTATCGTCCCCGCTGTCATCCTCGGGCTCGACCCGAGGATCTGCGAGCCGCATCGCTGCGATCGTCTCAGGCAAAACTCTTCTTGCGCGGGGCGACGGCCTGGGTCTCGGTGACGGCGGGCAGGCTCTGCAGCACGCGCTTGGCCGGCAGGATGGCGATGGCCTCGGTGCCCTCGCGCAGCCTGGATTTCAGGATGAACTCGCCATTGTGCTTGGCGAGGATCGCCTGGACGATCGGCAGGCCGAGGCCGGTGCCCTGTTCGGCGCTCTTGATGGCGATGGAGCCCTGGCCGAAGGCGGAGAGCACGACGGGGATCTCCTCCTCCGGGATGCCGGGGCCGTTGTCCTTGATCGAGATGTACTGGCCGCCGCCGGCAGTCCAGCCCGCCTTGACGAGGATCTCGCCGCCCTGGGGCGTGAACTTCACGGCATTCGATAAGAGGTTCAGGATGACCTGGCGCAGGGCCTTCTCGTCCGCCCAGACGGCCGGCATGTCGCCTTCGACCTGCTCGGAAATGGTGATGTTCTTCGCCCGGGCGCGCAGCTGCACCATGCCGATGCAGTCCTCGGCGATATCGACGAGATGCACGCTGTCCTCCGACAGGTCGTATTTGCCGGCCTCGATGCGCGAGAGGTCGAGGATCTCGTTGATGAGGTTGAGCAGGTGCTGGCCGGAGCGGTGGATGTCGGAGGTGTATTCCTTGTAGACCGGGTTGCTGAGCGGCCCGAGCACCTCGGTCGACATGACCTCGGAGAAGCCGAGGATGGCGTTCAGCGGCGTGCGCAGCTCATGCGACATGGAGGCGAGGAAGCGGGATTTGGCAAGGTTCGCCTCTTCGGCGCGCCGGCGCGCCTCGTCCGACATGGACTTGGCCACTTCCAGCTCGGCGATCAGGTCGTCCTTCTCCGATTGCGAGGAAAGCAGCTGCGCGCTGGTGTGGCGCAGGCGGTTCGTCATGAAGATGAGGAAGATCAGCGCGGCGGAGATGATCGCCGCCATGCCGAAGGTCGCGGGGTCGGGGCGCAGCAGGGCCGAGACGGAGAGCGCGACGACCGTCGGCAGGAAGGCATAGAGCACCGCATGGCGCAGCATCAAGGTGCTGATGGCGGTGACGGCCAGCGCCACGAGCAGGGCCGAGCCCTTGTAGAAATCGAAGGTGACCTCGCCGCACGGGCCGCAGGTCTGCAGGGAGAAGGCGGCCCAGGTGAGGCCCATGGCGACCTGGGCGGCGAGGAAGACGCGCTGCCAGCGGCGGGTGTTGTCGGCGGTGATCTCCTGCGCGCGCGCCCTGCGGGCGACGATCATGCCGAGCGCATGCACGCTGAGGGCCAGGATCCCCCAGGCGACGAGGCCGACTTCCTGCGTGAGGTAGACGCCGACGGCGGCGATCAGCATGACCACGACGGGAATGGCGAGCGCGCTCTGGGCGGCGGAGGCGACGTGCAGCTGCAGCATCTCGCGCTCGAAGCCGGGCGCGATGCCCGTGGCGGTCTGCAGGCGTTCCCGGGTCGCGCGGACGGTGCGCGAAACAGCCTTGTTTCTATGGCTGCGCGACTTGTCGACGATGATCTTGTCGGTCGATGTACTGACGCCGGTACTCATCACGATTGCAACTGTTGCGGACGGCGTTGAATTCTAGGGGGGAATCCTTAAGAAGATGCTGCCGCGCATAAACCATTTGCGAACCATTCCGGCATTTTCCGGAACAGCCCGCCGGCAGCGCGCCACCATCGTGACGTAACGGCATGACGCCGGGGTATTTGCGCCTTTCTCCGAATCGCGAAAACACCCTATCTCTTTCATTTTACGCGGTTCCGGAGGCTGGCTGCCCGCGCGCGCCTTTGCCGGAACCGCCCTTCGCGAGGAACGGAATTCCATGGGGCTTACCAGGCGGGCGCGCGATGTCGGCGTGGCGATGGCGATCCTGGCGCTGACGGCGCTGATCGTGGTGCGCGTCGGCGGCGGTGGCGGCGAGACCTTCACCGGCGCGGCGCGGGCGGCGGACGGCGACACGCTGACGCTCGACGGCCACCGCATCCGGCTCGTCGGCATGGACTCGCCCGAGCTGACGCAGACCTGCCGGCGCGACGGCGCGGACTGGCGCTGCGGCGCCGCCGCGCGCTCGCGCCTTGCCGAGCTGCTGCGCGAAGGACCGATCACCTGCCGGACGCAGGGCACGGACAAATACGACCGCTGGCTGGCGCGCTGCGAGAACACGGCGGGCGATCTCGGCGCGCGCATGGTGCGCGAGGGGCTCGCGGTCGCCTATGGCAGCTATGAGGACGAGGAGCAGTTCGCGCGGGCGGAGCGCAAGGGCCTGTGGGGGGCGGAATTCGACATGCCGCAGCAATGGCGCAGGACGAACGGCCGGCCGCAGGAAGATGTGCACGATGCGGAGCCGGGCATCCTCGACGGGATTCTGCGCGTTTTCGGGCTTTAGGCATTCCAACCTTTTGTTTCGCCGCGCTTCCGGGCGCAAAACCGCTTCGCACCTTTGCGGGAATTGCTTTAGAACGGACGCATGATGGACGATGCGGAACCCGACGGCGCGATTGCCGCCCTTGGCGCGGCGATTACGGCCTGTCGGCTCTGTCGCGACGCGCCGGCGAAGGGGCCCCGGGACCGGCTGCCGCACGAGCCGCGGCCCGTCGCTGTCCTCTCCGATGCCGCGCGCATCCTGATCGCCGGCCAGGCGCCGGGGCTGCGGGTGCATGAAAGCGGCCTGCCGTTCAACGACGCGTCCGGCGACCGGCTGCGCGACTGGCTCGGCGTGACGCGCGAAGAATTCTACGATCCGCGGAAATTCGCCATCGTGCCGATGGGCCTCTGTTTCCCGGGCTACGACGCCCATGGCAGCGACCTGCCGCCGCGGCGCGAATGCGCGCCGCTCTGGCGCGCCCGGGCGATCGCCGCCATGCCGCAGATCGACCTGGTGCTGGCGATCGGCCAATATGCCCAGGCCTGGCATCTGGGGGCGGCGAAGGCCGCCAGCATGACGGAGACGGTGCGCGACTGGCGCCGGCACCTCCATCGCAACGCGGGGCCGGCCGTGCTGCCGCTGCCGCATCCGAGCTGGCGCAACACCGGCTGGCTGAAGCGCAATGCGTGGTTCGAGGCGGAGGTTCTGCCCGAGTTGCGAAAGCGGGTGAAAACCCTTACGGAATGAAATGCAATTCTTTCAATTTGCTGCAATCGCGGTATATGAGGGAATTAAATTTCGTAGGGGAAGTCAATGGACCGTCTGGACCGCAAAATCCTGCGCCTCTTGCAGGAAGATTCCACGCTCGCCGTGGCCGATCTCGCCAAGAAGGTGGGGCTCTCGACCACGCCCTGCTGGCGGCGCATCCAGAAGATGGAAGAGGACGGCGTGATCCGCAAGCGCGTCGCGCTGCTCGATCCGGTCAAGATCAACACCAAGGTCACGGTCTTCGTGTCGATCCGCACCAACGCCCATTCCACGGAATGGCTGAAGCGCTTTTCCGAGGTGATCGTCGAATTCCCCGAAGTGGTGGAATTCTACCGCATGAGCGGCGAGGTGGATTACCTGCTGCGCGTCGTCGTGCCCGATATCGCCGCCTATGACGCCTTCTACAAGCGCATGATCGCCCGTATCGAGATCCGCGACGTCTCCTCGGCCTTCGCGATGGAGCAGATCAAGTACACGACCGAGCTGCCGCTCGACTACATGGTCGTGGACAACCAGAAGAGCGGCGAGGAATAGGCGCTTTGCGCCGCTGCGGCCGGGCTTTCAGGAATCCGGCCGCTTGAAGGTCACGACCACCGTCTTCCAGGCGCCATAGGGCGCAAGCTTCGCCAGCCCGGCAAAGGGCGCGCAGCGCACGACCGCGCGCACCGTGCTGGCGGCGAAGGTTTTTGTCGCGGCATCGCCGCCGACCGGGCCGTCGATTGCCGGAGAGCCGTCGAGTTCGCCCGCTTCCGTCAGGGAGAATTTCACCCGGACCGCCTGCACATGGTCCGGCAGGTCCGCGGGCAGCAGCCAGCACGCGGCGATCTTGCCGTGCAGGGCGGCGGCGAGCGCCTGCCGGCCCGCGTCGTCCGCCAGCGCCGGGGCGGCAAGCGCGGCCCCGGCGGTCAGGGCGAGGAGGGCGCGGCGGAGCGCCACGTCATTTCCCCTGAAGGCGCGCGAGCAGCGAGGACGTGTCCCAGCGGTTGCCGCCCATGTCCTGCACGTCGCCGTAGAACTGGTCGATCAGCGCTGTGACGGGCAGTTTCGCGCCGTTGAGGCGGGCTTCCGAAAGCACGATGCCGAGGTCCTTGCGCATCCAGTCGATGGCGAAGCCGAAGTCGTACTTGCCGGCGATCATCGTCTTGTGGCGGTTGTCCATCTGCCAGGAGCCGGCCGCGCCCTTGGAGATGACCTCGATGACCGCCTCCATGTCGAGCCCCGCCTTCATGCCGAAATGGATGCCCTCGGCGAGCCCCTGCACGACGCCGGCGACGCAGATCTGGTTGACCATCTTGGCAAGCTGGCCGGCCCCCGCCGGACCCATCAGGCCGACCATGCGGGCATAGGCGCCGATGACCGGCCGCGCCTTGTCGAACGTGTCCTTCTCGCCGCCGCACATGACCGTCAGGACGCCGTTTTCCGCGCCGGCCTGGCCGCCGGAGACGGGCGCGTCGACGAAGGCGAAGCCCTTTTCGCGGGCCGCGGCGTCGAGCTCGCGCGCGACTTCGGCGGAGGCGGTGGTGTTGTCGATGAGGATGGCACCGGGCTTCATGCCGTCGAAGACGCCGCCCTCGGCGATGGTGACGGAGCGCAGGTCGTCGTCATTGCCGACGCAGGTGAAGACGAAATCGGCACCCTCGGCGGCTTCCGCCGGGGTACGGAAGGCCTTGCCGCCGAATTCGGCGGCCCATTTCTCCGCCTTGGCGAAGGTGCGGTTGTAGACCGCGACCTCATGGCCGCCCTTGACCTTGAGGTGCCCCGCCATGGGATAGCCCATGACGCCGAGACCGATGAATGCAACCTTTGCCATGCTGTAACCTCCTGCAATCCTTGGCAGGAGGTGTAGCGGATCAACGGTTTTTGGGAAAGTGCTTCTCGTCGGATGCGGTGGGTGCGCCGGTGGATCCTCGGGTCGAGCCCGAGGATGACGGAGGGAGGGTGATGCTGCTCGGGCTCGACCCGAGGATCGGTCGTCATCCGCAAACGGCCGCGTCAGCCGCGGTATTTCGCCAGCACGAGATGGCCGGGGATGGGCTCGCCTTCTTCGAGGCGCACCGTGATGTCGGTGATCTCGACGATGTCGAAGCCGGTCTCCTCTAAGCGCTGGCGGACATAGGCGGCGGCATGGGCAAAACGCTGGTGCGGGCCGACCATGAAGGGGCGGCCGGCGAAGGTCTCGTCGGGCAGGGTCTCGGAGGAGAAGATGAAATGGCCGCCGGGCACGAGGTTTTCGGCCGCGCCGAAGAACAGCGGTTCGAGCGCGCCGAGATAGGGCAGCACGTCCGTCGCGGTGATGAGGTCGAAGGGCTCGTCGTCGTTGTCGTCGAGGAAATCGACGGCCTCGGCGACATAGAGCGTCTCGTAGAGATCCTTGTCGTGCGCGATCTCGACCATGTTCTCCGAGAGGTCGATGCCGGTGATGTCCTCCGCCATGTCGCGCAGCGCGCCGCCGGTCAGCCCCGTGCCGCAGCCGAGGTCGAGCACGCGCTTGAACGGACCCATCCCCAGCGCCTGGAAGCGCTGGCGCACGGTGAGCGGCACGCAATAACCGAGCTGGTCGACGAGCACGTTGTCGAAGACCTCGGCATGCTGGTCGAAGAGCGTGGTGACATAGGCGTCGGGCGCCTTTTCCGGCGTATCGCCGCGGCCCATCGCGGCAAGGCGTACGGCGGCGCCGCCATGGTCTTCCGGATCGAGCGCCAGAACCTCGGCATAGGCCTTGGCGGCGGCATCGAAATCGCCGGATTTTTCCAGCGAAAGGGCGCGGTTGTAGGCTTCCGCGAGCGCGTCTTCGTCGATCTTCTTCATGGAGGCGTCTCTTACGGCCCGGGCAGGGCTTTGGCAATGGCGCCTTTCGGGCGCAAATAGGCATTTATCAATTGCTGAAAGAGGCGCATGATCTTCTTCCCAAAACCAAAAAGACCATTGGGAGGAATGACATGCCCGCCGATACGCCCCCTTTCCCGCTCTCCACCGAAACGAAACGGACCGGCAGTCCGGCGCTGCCCGCAACGCCGATGGAGACGATCAACACGATGGTGCACTACTATCGCGGCGAGCTCGGGCGCATGGCCGGCTGGCGCGACCGCATCGACCGCACCTCGAACTGGGCGATCACGGTGGTGGCGGCGCTGTTGTCGGTCTCGCTCTCGACGCCGACCTCCCACCATGGCGTGCTGCTCTTCGCGATGCTGCTGGTCTCGCTGCTCCTGATGATCGAGGCGCGGCGCTACCGGTTCTTCGACGTCTACCGGGCGCGGGTGCGCCAGCTCGAGCGCTTCTATTTCGCCGAGATCCTTAATCCGCGCGCCGCGCTGGACCTCGACTGGGCCGCGCCGATCGCCAAGAGCCTGCGCAAGCCGGAATTCCTGATCAGCTACCGCGATGCGGCCTGCCGGCGGCTGCGGCGCAACTACTGTTGGCTCTACCTCATCCTGCTGCTCGCCTGGGCGCTGAAGATCTCGTCCTCGATGATGCAGCGGCCGGCGACGGCGGGCAAGGACATGACGCTCGCCTTCGAGCACGTGGTCGCCAATGCGGCGCTCGGGCCGGTGCCCGGCGGCGTGGTGATCGCCCTCGTGCTGCTGTTCTATGTCGCCATCCTCTACTTCTCGCTCAAGGTGGACATGTCCGACAGCGAGCTGGCGCACGGGTCCGTGCACGTCTGATCATGGCTGCGCCTCAGTTGAGAATGAACTCGCCCTTCAGCGCACGCCATTCCGTCGCCGAGATCAGCCGGCGGTGGACGTAGCGCACCGAGTGCAACGGCCCGTCCAGCTTCTCCTGCCAGAATTTCAGGAAGCTCTTCATCTCCGGGAACTCCGGGGCGAGATCGTAGTGCTGCCAGATATAGGTCTGCAGGAGCTGCGGATGATCCGGCATGCGGTAGAGGATCTGGGCCGTGGTCATGCCGTAGCCCTTGAGCTGCATTGCCATGTCGTTCGTCATAGCGACCTCATCGCGTGATGAATGATGGTCCCTATGATTGAGCGCCTGCAGGGTTAATGAAAGGTTTAAATTTGGCCCAAGGCGGGAATATTTCTTTGAAATCAGCGTGTTGGCAGCACTCGTGCGCGAGTGCTGCCAGGTGTTTCAGCGCTTCAGGTGGCGCGTCAGGCGCAGTTCCAGCCAGGCCCAGAGGTTGCGCAGCAGCTCCACCATGAGGAGATAGAGCAGCGCGGCCCAGAGATAGGCCTGGTAGTCGAAGGTGCGCGAGAAGGCGCGGCGGGTCTCGCCCATCAGGTCGAAGACCGTGACGATGGCGACGATGGCCGAGCCCTTGATCATCAGGATGATCTCGTTGCCATAGGGGCGCAGCGCGACGATGAGCGCCTGCGGCAGGACGACCTTGAAGAAGGCGACCTTCTTGGGCAGGCCGAGCGCGGCGGCGCCCTCGTGCTGGCCGCGCGGCACGCTCTCGATGGCGCCGCGCAGGATTTCGGCCTGGTAGGCGGCGGTGTTGAGCGTGAAGGTCAGGAGCGCGCAGTTCCAGGCGTCGCGGAAGAACCACCACAGGCCCCAGGCCTTCAATTCGGCGGAGAAGCTGCCGAGGCCGTAATAGACGAGGAAGAGCTGCGTCAGCAGCGGGGTGCCGCGGAAGAAGTAGACATAGCCGTAGGCGAGCCACGAGAAGACCGGGTTCTTCGACATGCGCGCGAAGGCGAGCGGCAGAGAGATGAGGCCGCCGAGCACGACGGAGAGGCCGACGAGCAGCAGCGTCACGCCGAGGCCGGAGAGGTAGCTCGGCCCGTAACGGGTGAACTTTTCCGGATCCCAGCCGCCGACGATCATCAGGAAGACGCCGACGGTGAGCGCCAGCCAGACGCCCATGAAGATGTTGCCGAAGAAGCGGCCGGCGGTGAAGGGCTTTGGCGGGGCTTCCGGCGGGGCCTGCGGCGGAATGAGGGTGGTGACGACGCTCATCGGGCGACCTCCGAACGTTTTGCCCAGCCTTCGATCGCCGAGAAGACCAGCGAGGAGAGGAAGGCGAGGACGAGGAAGAGCAGGCAGGCGATGGCGTAGAACTGGAAGGCTTCCTTCGTGACGCGCGCGGCGACGCCGGTCTGGCGCAGGATATCCGGCAGGCCGATGACCGAGACGAGCGCGGTGTCCTTCAGGAGCGCCATCCAGAGATTGCCGAGGCCGGGCAGGGCGACGCGGATGAGCTGCGGCAGCACGATGAGGCGCATGGTGCGGCCATGGTGCAGGCCGAGCGCGTAGCCCGCCTCGTACTGGCCGCGCGGAATGGCCTTGAAGGCCGACAGCAGCACTTCCGAGCAATAGGCGGAGAAGACGACGCCGAGCGCGATCATGCCGGCGAAGAAGGCGTTGATCTCGACCGCGCCGCCATAGCCGAGCGCGGCCGCCAGGTTCTGCACGAGGATCTGCAGGCCGTAATAGACGATGAAGAGCGTCAGGAGCTCCGGCAGGCCGCGGAACAGCGTCGTGTAGATGTTGGCCGACAGCCGCAGCGACTTTTCCTCCGACTGCTTGGCCAGCGCGATGAAGAAGCCGATGACGAGGCCGACGGGCAGGGTGGCGATGGCAAGGCTCGCCGTCACCAGGAAGCCGAAGGCGATCTCGTCGCCCCATCCGGCATTGCCGCAGGCGAGCAGCGTGTCGCCCGCAAAAAGGTTGAAGATGCCGACCGGTCCGCAGAGGGGATCGATGATCCCGAGAAATGCGGATACCGCCTCGACGATGGCGGCGAAGAACCCGCTCATGCCAGAAGAACCCCCGATGCGCCTTGCGCTTGTTGTCCGGCTGCCTGATGCATCCGTCTTTTCTTATCTGCACGTTCTCAAACAAAAGGAGCGGGAGAGCAAGCCCTCCCGCCCGTGCATTCTGGTGATGGGTTCAGAAAAAACCCGCATGACAGGGATGCGCCGCGGATCAGTCGCCGTAGACGTCGAACGGGAAGTACTTGGCGTTGATTTCCTGGTACTTGCCGCTGGCGCGGATCGCCGCGATCGCCGCGGTGAACTTGTCGGCCAGCGCCGTTTCGCCCTTGCGCACCGCGATGCCGGCGCCTTCGCCGTTGATGACCGGGTCGACCGGCAGCGTGCCGAGCAGCTTGCAGCAGGCGCCGTCGTCGGTCTTCAGCCATTCGGAGAGCACCACCACGTCGTCGATGACGGCGTCGATGCGGCCGTTGGCGATGTCGAGCTTGTACTCGTCGGCCGTCGGATACAGCTTGACCTCGGCATCCTTCATATGCGCTTCGGCATAGTTGGAGTGGGTCGTCGAGCCCTGCGCGCCGAGCGCCTTGCCGGCAAGGGCTTCCGGGGTGGCTTCCGTGATCTCGCTATCCTTCGGCACGACGATGGCCGGCGGCGTGTTGTAGTACTTCTTGGAGAAGTCGACCTTCTCCTTGCGCTCGGCGGTGATCGACATGGAGGCGATGATCGCGTCGAACTTCTTGGCGATGAGCGCCGGAATGATGCCGTCCCAGTCCTGCGTGACGAAGGTGCACTCGGCCTTCATCTCCTCGCACAGCGCCTTGGCGATGTCGATGTCGAAGCCGGTCAGCGTGCCGTCGGATTCGAGATTGTTGAAGGGCGGGTAGGCGCCTTCCGTGCCGATCACGATCTTCTCGCCTTCAGCCATCGCGGAGGACGCGAAGAGGGCGATGACCGCAGCCGAGGCTGCGAGCGTGAAACGTTTGGAAATACGCATGTTGATCCTCTCTGTTGAAGGCGCTCGGGTTTTTCTTGTTGTCCGGGCCTTGAAGTGAAGCGGGCAAGGGTTGCCCGCTTGGCGCCGATAATCGACCGGTTTTCGCCCAAAAATCAACTGGATTCGCGCCGTCTTTCCGCCCGGTTTCCCCGACAATTTCGCAAGCCCCCTCTGGCCGGACGGCGGGCGCGGCCTATCTCGCGTCTCACCGCGCGCCGTTCAGGCGGGGTTAAGGCGGCGATGGCTAGGCCTTTGAAGACTGTGACGGGCACGTAAACGGCCGGAAGCGCCGGGCGGCCCTCTCCAGAGAGCAAGACGGGACACCGTGAGGATAAAACGATGACTTTCCGCTCCAGACTTTTCGCAACCGTGGCGCTGCCGGTCCTGTCGACCGCGCTGATCGCGACGCCGGCACTGGCCGATGCCCTGATGAAGCCGTTCGAGGTTGCCCAGGAAAGCACCGGCGAAGGCCAGCCGAGCGAAGAGGAGCTGCTGCTCCAGCAGCAGCAACAACAGCAGCAGGACGAGGCGCAGCGCGCCGCCGAGGAAGAGCAGCAACGCCAGGCCGAGGAACAGAAGGCCGCCGAAGAGGCGGAACGCGCCGCCGCCGAACAGAAGGCCGCGGACGAGGACGCCCAGCGCGCGGCGGCGGACGAGGAGCAACGCCGGGCGGAGGAGCAGAAGGCGGCTGAAGACGCCGAGAAGGCCGCAGCCGAAGAGAAGGCGGCCGAAGAGGAAGCCCAACGCGCGGCCGCGGAAGAAGAGCAGCGCCAGGCCGAAGGGCAGAAGGCGGCCGAAGAGGCGGAGAAGGCCGCGGCCGAAGAGAAGGCTGCCGAGGACGAGGCCCGGCGCACCGCCGAGGAAGAACAGCAGCGGCAGGCGGACGACGGCAAGGCCGCCGAAGAGCAGAAGGCGCAGGACGAGCAGAAGCCGGCCGGGGAGGAGCAGGCCGAACAGCCCGCGCAGCAGGACGGCGGCACCTCCGAAACGACGGCCGGCGACCAGCCGATGACCGGGGAGAGCGACCAGCCGACGAGCAGTGAAAGCGGCCAGCCGGCGACCGATGAAAGCGACCAGGCGACGACCGGGGAAAGCGACCAGCCGATGACGGGCGAGGGGGAACAGCCGGCGGTCGCCGGCGAGCAAAGCCCGGCCGAAACCGGCACGGACCAGCCCGCCACGGCCGGGACCGGCGAGACGCCCGCGGCCGAGCCGGTGCCGGAGGTCGTCGAGACGATGACCGAGGAGGAGAAGCAGGAAATCGCCGAGGATCCGGCCACGACCGACGAGACGGTGGTGCTGCCGGTGGAGAACGGGGCCGCCGTGCTCGACAGCGACAAGGACGCCGACAATGCCGGCGGCCAGGCCAGCCGCGAAGAGCGCCGCAAGAAGCGCGAGGAATTGCGCGCGCAGGAGGAGGACGTGCCGGTTCCCGACACCGACGATGCCGCCCAGGCGACGATTTCCGAGGAGGTGCGCGAGGCCGTGCCCGGCAGGATCGAGGCCGCGATCAAGGAAGAAGGCAAGCGCGTGAAGGAGGCGCCCGACTTCGCGGTGCCGGAGACGACCAACATCATCAACACCACCGTGATCAACAACACGGTCATCAACAACAACACCGTCAACAACACGACGATCGACAACAGCGTCACCGAGGTGAATGTCGTCGAGCGCTTCGAGAACCGCACGGTGCTGGAGGCCGGAGACCGGCTGATCGTGCGCGGCGACGACCGCCCGCGCCTGCGCCGTGATTCGGAAGAGGTCTATTACGACAACCTTGCCCGCGGGCGCGTGCGCGAGACGATCGTGCGTCCCGGCGGCGTCCAGATCGTGACGATCTACAACCGCTACGGCGACATCATCCAGCGCTCGCGCGTCGGCCGTGACGGACGGGAATACATCCTCGTCTATGCACCGGAGCTGCAGGGCGACGCCCCGCGTCCGGGCCTCATCGACGTCGGCTACGAGCTGCCGCCGATGCGCCTGCGCATTCCCGTCAGCGACTACATCATCGACACGTCGAGCAATCCGGACCGGGATTATTACGACTTCCTCGCGGAGCCGCCGGTCGAGCGCGTCGAGCGGGTCTATACGATCGACGAGGTGAAGCATTCCGCGCGCCTGCGCGACAAGGTGCGCCGCATCGACCTCGACACGATCACCTTCGCCACCGGCAGCGCCGACGTGCCGATGTCGCAGGCCCGCACGCTGCGCTCCGTCGCCGAGGCCATGCAGAAGGTGCTGGACAAGGATCCGGGCGAGACCTTCCTGATCGAGGGCCATACGGATGCCGTGGGGTCCGACAAGTCCAACCTGGTCCTCTCCGACGAGCGGGCCGAATCGGTCGCGAGCCTCCTGACGGACGTCTACGGCATTCCGCCGGAAAACCTGCAGACGCAGGGTTATGGCGAGCGCTTCCTGAAGGTGAAGACGCAGATTGCCGAGCAGCAGAACCGCCGCGTCACCATCCGCCGCGTCACGACGCTGGTGCGCCCCATGGCGCGGGCGAACTGATCGCATCTTCATGCGTTTAGGTGAGGGCCGCCGGCAGCCGCCGGCGGCCCTCACGCATTCAGCGCAGATTCATCTCACATGAATTAGCGTCTGATAACGAAGGCGGGCGACTTGCGCGGAAACACAAATTCGCCCCAAACCCTGATGCAATAGCGTCGAACGCTGGCAAACGAGGAAACGCCAATGCTTAAGAGAACAAGACTTCTGGCAACGGTGGCCCTGCCCATCGCTTCGCTGTCGTTTATCTGGCAGCCGGTCGAGGCCGCCATGATGCGGCCCGTGCTGCCGCTGGCCGGTCCGGCGCGTGTCGTTCCGGTGCAGGCCGAGGAAGGGCAGTTCGGCGACGACCTGCTCATTCCCAAGCGCCGCAACCGCGAGGACCAGGGCAACGGCAACGAGGGCCGGCAGGAGCGCAAGCGCAACCGCGAGGATGACGGTGGCGGCAAGAACAACCGCGAAGCCAAGGAACAGCTGGACCGCGCCCGCCAGGAGCGCCGCGAGCGCAAGCGCGATGAACAGCGCCAGCAGGACGACCAGCAGAAGGCGCGCGAGGAACGCCGCCAGCGCCAGCGTGACGCCGAGCGCGACCAGCAGCGCCAGGAGGAGAACCAGCAGCGCAACCGCGAGGAACGCCGCAAGAAGCAGCGTGACGCCGAGCGGGAGGAGCAGCGCCGGCAGGACGACCAGCAGAAGACGCGCGAGGAGCGCCGCCAGCGCCAGCGCGATGCGGAGCGCGACCAGCAGCGCCAGGAAGAGAACCAGCAGCGCGCCCGTGAGGAACGCCGCAAGCAGCAGCGCGACGCCGAGCGGGAGGAACAGCGCCGGCAGGACGACCAGCAGAAGGCGCGCGAGGAACGCCGCCAGCGCCAGCGTGATGCCGAACGCGACGAGCAGCGCCAGGGCGAGGAGCGGCAGCGCAACCGCGAGGAGCGCCAGCGCGAGGCCGAACGGGAGCGCAAGCGCCCGGACGAGACGGCGGGGCGTCCTCGCCGCGAGCGCGACAAGGAGCGCGAGCGCATCGCCCGCGACCCGTCGCGCACGACCGGGACGATCGAGCTGCCGTTCATCGACGGTGCCGCGGTTCTCGACAGCGACAAGGACTGGGACAACCGCCGCGACCGCTCGCGCGAGGAACTGCGCCGCGAACGCGAGGAGAAGCGCCGCGACGTGCGCGTGCGCGTTCCCGAATCCGACCGCGATGCGCAGGTCGGCTGGGAAGGGCGTGACCGCGTCCGCTACGAGCCGGGCGACCGGGAGCGGGGCGAGCGCCGCGACCGCCGGCCGCGCTACGAGGACCGCGACGGCTGGCGCGTCCAGCGCGAGGTCGACGACCGCTTCGTGATCAATTTCGGCGACCGCATCATCGTGCGTTCCGACGACGGCCGCCGCCTGTCGCGCCGCGCCACGGAGACCTATTACGAGGATCTGCCGAACGGCCGCGTGCGCGAGGTCATCGAGCGGCCGAACGGTGACCGCGTCGTCACCATCCGCAACCGCTACGGCGAAATCATCCAGCGCTCGCGCATCGACCGCCGCGGCCGGGAATATGTGATGTTCTACGCGCCGGAAATCGACCGCGACAGCCGGCCGACCTTCGTCGATCCCGGCGAGCGGCTGCCGCCGATGCGCCTGACCATCCCGGTCGATGAATATATCGTCGACACGTCCGCGGAAGACAGCATCGACTATCGCGACTTCCTGGGACGACCCCCGGTCGAGCCGGTCGAGCGTGTCTATTCGCTCGACGAGGTGAAGTATTCGGCCCGTATCCGCGACAAGGTGCGCCGTATCGACCTCGACACGATCACCTTCGCCACGGGCTCGGCGGAGATCTCGATGAACCAGGCCTCGACGCTGCGCAGGGTGGCCGAGGCGATGAACGAGATCCTCGACAAGGATCCCGGCGAGACCTTCCTGATCGAGGGCCATACGGATGCGGTCGGCTCGGACGAATCGAACCTCGTGCTCTCCGACGAGCGCGCCGAGGCCGTCGCCAACGTCCTGACCGACGTCTACGAGATCCCGCCGGAGAACCTCGCCACGCAGGGGTACGGCGAGCGCTTCCTGAAGATCGACACGGACGCCGCCGAACAGCTCAACCGCCGCGTCACCATCCGCCGCGTCACCCCGCTGGTGAAGCCGGTGGCGATGGCCGAGTGATCGGCCGGCCCTGACGAACGCAAGGCCGCGGGGTTTGCCCGCGGCCTTTTTCGTTGCGGCTCAGTTTTCCGGTTTCTGCAACCCCGTCACCGCCACGACGAAGTCGGCGATCGTTACCGTGTCGTCGAGGTCGAAGACGGGCAGGGTCGTGTCCAGGACGGGGTGGTCGGCGGCGATGGCGGCGATGTGGGGATCTTCGGGGGCGAGCGGCGTGCGGTTGGCGGCCTCCAGCCGCCGCGCCTCGATCTTGGGGATCGGCTCGCGCTTGTAGCCTTCGATGAGCACGAGGTCGCAGGGCGCGAGGCGCGCGAGGATTTCCCCGAAGCTCGGCTCCGGGGCGCCGCGCAGCTCGTGCATGATGGCGTAGCGCGTGCCGGAGACGATGGTGACCTCGTGCGCGCCGGCTTGGCGGTGGCGGTAACTGTCGGCGCCGACCTTGTCGATGTCGAAGTCGTGATGGGCGTGCTTGATGGTGGAGACGCGGTAGCCGCGCGAGACGAGCTCGCTCACCAGGCGCACGGCAAGGCCCGTCTTGCCGGAATTCTTCCATCCGGCAATGCCGAAGATCTTCGGTCGTGTCATCGTTCCAGCACCCAGAGCCAGTTTTCCGCCTCGTCGAGATCGTCCGGCGTGTTGATGTTGAAGAAGGGGTCGAACTCGCCGCGCGGGGTCTCGATCAGCGGGAAGGTGATTTCCCGGGCCTGGTGGCGCTCGAGATAGCTGCGCACGCGCAGTGCCCCGCCGCCGGCCAGCCATTCGGCAAGGTCCGCGGCGAGC
Source organism: Shinella sp. WSC3-e (assembly GCF_945994535.1). NCBI lineage: Bacteria > Pseudomonadati > Pseudomonadota > Alphaproteobacteria > Hyphomicrobiales > Rhizobiaceae > Shinella > Shinella sp. WSC3-e. Next base: position 1,762,180 of record NZ_OZ000530.1, on the reverse strand, counting down.
GTGACGGGCCAGAGGGCGAAGACCGGGTGAAGGCCGCTGACCGAGCGCGCGACCGCCATGCGCTCCGGCGTGTCGACGACGCGCGACAGGCGGGCGACGAGATCGGTCGGGAAGAAGGGGCTGTCCGTCGGCACGGTGGCGACGTGGCTCGCCTCGGGGTGGTGGCGCCTGGCATAGTCGAGGGCGGCGAGCACGCCGCCGAGCGGGCCGGCGCGGGCGGCATCGAGATCGGCGAAGACCGGTAGCTCCTCGCCGCGCTCGAAGAGCACCGGGCCGTTGGCATTGACGGCAATGGCCGAGACCTGCGGCTTGAGGCGCCGGGCCGCGCGGTCGATGAGGGCGGCGCCGCCGAGGCGGATGCGCGCCTTGTCCTGTCCCATGCGGGAAGACAGGCCGCCGGCAAGGATCACGCCCACTATCGCATGCGCCGCTGTCATCTCGCTCCCGCCGTCCGTTTCGCCTTTCCGGTCTAGTCGGTGCGGCTGCGGGCCGCAACCCTGTCAGGGGGATTCGGGCTTGGACTCCTGCGCCACGGCCTCCGCCACCTGGCGGCGGTTCTCGCGCGAGAAGGTGTAGAGGCCGGAGGCGACGATGATCATGACGCCGACGGTCATCCAGAAGTCCGGCACTTCGCCGAAGAACAGGAAACCGATGGCGATCGCCCAGATGAGGCTCGTATAGCGGAAGGGCGCGATGAAGGAGATCTCGCCGGTGCGCATGGCGATGACGATGGTCTGGTAGCCGACGAGCAGCAGCACGCTGGCGGCGGCGAGACGGACGAAGGCCTCGCCGGAGACCGGCTGCCAGCCCCCCATCGGCACGATCATCACGGCGCCGGTGACGGTGATCGACACCGCCGTGATGACGCTGATGAACAGCGAGGGCACGGCGCGGTCGATCCGGCGGGTACAGAGGTCCCGCGCGGCAGCGCCGACGACCGAGGCGATGACGTAGACCGCCGCGAGCGAAAAGCCCTCCGGGCCGGGGCGGATGACGATGAGCACGCCGGCAAAGCCGGCGATGATGGCCAGCCACCGCCGCCAGCCGACCTTCTCGTTGAGAAAGAGCGCCGCGCCGAGCGTGACGGCGAGCGGCAGGGCCTGGAGGATCGAGGCCGTGTTGGCGAGCGGCATGGCGCCGAGCGCCGAGACATAGGCGAGCGAGGCGATGATCTCGGCGGTCATGCGCAGGGCGACGGCCGGCTGCAGCACGATCCGCCAGGAACCGAGCGCCCCCATCCAGCGCGCGATGGCGACGACGAGCACCGTCGTCATCAGGCCGCGCACGAAGAGGATCTGGCCGGTGTTCATGGCGCCGGTGACGGACTTGACGAGCGCGTCGTTGCAGGTGAAGCCGGCCATAGCGATGGCCATGAACAGGGCGCCCTTGGCGTTGGCGGTGGGGGTCATGCAGGTGATTCCAGGCGTGTCTTCGTTCTTCTTAGGCGGATTGTCCGCCGCATTCCACCACCATGGAGGGTGGAACAAACGGGGTGATTGCCGCACGAAGCGGCGACTGGATGAAAATTGGGCAGAAAGTATGATGATTCCGGCGCAACAGCTTGAATTTCTGCCGCTTTGCCGAAGGAATTCATTAAGCTTCCCCACCTATCGTTGCGTCATCCCAATGAGCGATCGCATGATGCGACGGGTGGGGGCGGGCCGCCTGATGCAAGATCGGCCGAAGCCCCGGTATCGGATGCCGGCCGCGCTCGCGCTGCGAGCCCGAGCGGCCGCTTCGGCTTTGAGGAACACCCGACGGGATCTTGGTCGTCATAAAACGTCGGGGAACCCATGTCCTTCATCGACCGCCTGCTCCAGCAGCGCCGCATCGTCACCAAGGTGCTGCTGTTCGTCATTCCTCTCGTCGCGCTGATCGCGGGCATCGGCCTCGTCGGTTATTTCACCGCGAGCACGCTGAACGGCCACATGACGGTGACGCGCGAGACGATCAACAGTCTGTCGCATTTCCAGAACCTCCGAACCGGCCTGCAGGACTTCGTCGACAAGCCGGGCGAGGAGACGCGGGCGGCGCTCGGGGCGCGGATCGACGAGCAGGAGGCCGGCATCAACGATCTTGACGCCCTTCTGCCCGATGCGGCCGAGAAGGCGAAGATCGCCTCGGTCGTGGCGCTTGCCGGCACCATGCGCGGGCAGAGCGAAACGCTCTGGTCGATCGACCAGGAGCGCAACGCCGTGACGGCGGGGCTGGAGGAGGCGCTGGCGACGATGGCCAGGGACGGGGCCTTCGCCGAAAAGCAGATCGGCGTCATCCGCAACGAATCGGGCGAGAAGGAAGCCTTCGCCAAGGCGCTGCTGTTCGACGCCGCCGCCTACCAGGGCCTTGCCGAGCGCATCGGCAAGTTCCGCAAGCCCGTCGCGCTGGCGATGAAGGCGGAGGACAAGGTCAAGGCGGCGACGACCTACCTGCCGCAGCTCCTCAAGCAGCTCGACGAATCCAAGGCGATCGCCTCGCCGAAGGCGCTGGAGCAGATCAAGCCCTTCGAGGCGGAGGTGGCCGCGATCAAGGACATCCTTGCCGGCAGCGACGACGCGGACGCCAAGAAGGCGAAGTTCGTGCCGGTGCTCGGCAAGCTCGCCAAGTTCGACGCCGACTTCCTCAAGGAGGCGGGCAAGAATTCCGACACGGCGGCAAAGCGCTTCGTCGGCATGGATGCGGAGATCGCGCTGCTGAAGACGCTGATCACGCTGATGGGCGACACGTTCAAGGGCATCGACGAGACGCGTCTGCATATCAGCGAGCTGCACCGCAAGCTCGACCAGCCGAGCCGCGACGCGGTGCTGGCGGACGTGAAGGCCGTTGCCGGCAGCGCCGCCGAGCTTGCCAAGCTCGGCACGAAGAACGCCGCCCTGCGCGACCTCTCGCAGAAGCTCGCGCCGTCGCTCGCAAGGATCGAGCAGGGCACCCAGGACCTCATCTCCGTCGGCGAGAAGTGGCAGGCCGCGCGCGTCGCCGCCTATGCCTCCGTCGCCGATGCCAGCCAGACACTGGAGCAGTTCGTCTCCAGCGCCCAGGAGGCGGGCAAGAAGGACAGCCAGCGCTCCGCCAACGTCTCGATCATCGCCATGGTCGCCGGCACGCTGCTCGCCATCATCGGCGGCCTGATGCTCGTCGAAACCCTGCGCGGCCCGCTGAAGCGGGTGACGGAAGCCATGTCGCGGCTGGCGAGCGGCGACCTCGACATCAGCATCGACGGCCGCAACCGCGGCGACGAGATCGGCGACATGGTGCGCTCGGTCGCCGTCTTCCGCGATGCGGCGCGGGAAAACATCCGGCTGGAGCAGGAGGCCGAGGCCCAGCGCCAGATGACGGCCGAGGAGCAGGCGCGCCGCGCCAGCGAGCAGGCCCGCATCGAGGCGGAGCAGACCGAGGCGCTCACGGCCCTGTCGGACGTGCTCGGCCAGCTTGCCGCCGGCAACCTGGAGGAAAGCATGACGGAGGCGCTCGCCGCCGAATATGTCGCGATGGCGCGCACCTACAACAATGCGGTCGAGGCCCTGCGCGTCACCTTGTCGGACGTGCGCGCGACGACGATGGAGATCAACGGCGGCACGGGCAACCTCGCCACCTCCGCCGACGATCTCGCCCGCCGCACCGAACAGCAGGCGGCGGCGCTGGAGGAGAGTTCGCGTGCGCTGCGCCAGCTCACCGACATCGTGCGCTCGACGGCCGAAAGCGCCCAGAAGACGGCGGTGTCCGTCGACGAGACGCACAGCTATGCGAAACGCTCCGGCGAGGTCGTGGCCAAGGCGGTGGACGCCATGGGCGAGATCAACCGGTCGTCGGAGAAGATCAGCACGATCATCGGCGTCATCGACGAGATCGCCTTCCAGACCAACCTGCTCGCGCTCAATGCCGGCGTCGAGGCGGCGCGGGCCGGCGAGGCGGGCCGCGGCTTTGCCGTCGTCGCGCAGGAGGTTCGCGAGCTTGCCCAGCGTTGCGCCGGTGCCGCCCGCGAGATCAAGGGCCTGATCTCCGACAGTTCGGCGCAGGTCAGGAACGGCGTCGCGCTCGTCACCGAGACCGGCGAGGCGCTGACCGTCATCAACGAGCACATCTCCTCGATCCATGCGCTGGTCGGCCAGATCGAGGCGGCCGCCGCCGCGCAGTATGACGGCATCAACGAGGTGAACCAGGCGGTGCACCAGGTCGAGCTCATCACGCAGCAGAACGCGGCGATGGTGGAGGAGAACACGGCCGAGATCCACGGCCTGCGCCATCGCGTCGAAGTCCTCAACCAGAAGATCGACCACTTCAAGACGCGCGACCTCGATACGCGCGAGGGCGGTTATTACGGGCAGCACCACGCGGCGTGACGGGCACGCTTTCCGTTTGACGACAAACGCCCTCCGTCGCCTCGGCCGTAAGCCGAGGATCCGTTGCCGCACCCGGAGCGTGGATGGTCGGGTCAAGCCCGACCATGACGGGGAGAGGGCGGTGGTCCTGCCGGTGAGCAAAGAGGGTCGTTCGGCTCTTTCAACGGGTCGGCAAACCTTTTCCCACCCACCGACGTCATCCTCGGCCTTGAGCCGAGGATCCTCAGCCGCAACCGGGTCAGGCCCTAGCCTTACGGAGGAGAGGTTTGCGGGACTTTCTCGGCAGTCTGACGGACGAGGGGACGCCCGGCCGTTTTCGTTTGCGCCATTCCCTTACTTGCCGGCCTCGTAGACCACGTAGCTTTCCGGCACCGTCGGGCCCGGGTCGCCGTAGGTCGGGTCGAACTCGAAGCGGGTCAGCATGAAATCGCCGTTGCGGAAGACCCATTCGCCGCTGTCCCAGGCGTCACCGATGCCGCGCCAGGCGGTGTGGCTGGTGATGGTGCGGGTCTTCTCGTCGAAGCTCGCATTGACCAGCAGCGCGGTGGCGCGGAAGCCGCGGATCTTCGGCTCGGCGGTCAGCCGGCTGTTCTCCTCGTTCGCATATTCATAGGCAAGGTCCGGCGTGGCGAAGGCGATGAGTTTCGGCGTGTCGCTGTCGCCGGTCTTCAGGACGAAGGCGTTGCGGATATTGTAGGCGCCCGAGCCGCAGAACAACTGGTAGAGCTCGGCCTCGATGTCGGGACCGTTCGGGTCGTAGCCGGGCTTGTAGGCGAAGCGGTAGAGGGCGTGGCCAAATCCTTCCGCCTCGGGACCGACCATCGGTACGTCCTCCATGCCGTTCATGTCGCAATCCGCGCCTAGGGCGGCCCTGGCGACCGCCTCGCCGGCGGCGATGCCCTCCGGCCGCTCGGCGGCAAGGCCGAGGGAGGGAAGGGCGGCGACAAGGAGGGCGGGGAGGAGGGCCGGAAGGACGTTCACCAAAACCTCGCTTTCGGCGGGGTCAGCCGCCGGTGACGCTCATGTGGCGGGCGACGGCCGGGCGGTTGCGGCGGTCGATGACGAAATCGTGGCCCTTCGGCTTGCGGGTAATCGCCTCGTCGATCGCCTGCGAGAGCAGGGCGTCGTCGTCGGAGGCCCGCAGCGGCAGGCGCAGGTCCGCCGCATCGTTCTGGCCGAGGCACATGTAGAGCGTGCCGGTGCAGGTGAGGCGCACGCGGTTGCAGCTTTCGCAGAAATTGTGCGTCATCGGCGTGATGAAACCGAGCCGGCCGCCGGTCTCGGAGACCGTGACGTAGCGCGCCGGGCCGCCGGTGCGATAGGCGTTCTCCGTCAGGGTGAAGTCGTCTTCGAGGCGGGCGCGCATCTCCGACAGCGGCATGTAGCGGTCGGTGCGGTCTTCCTCGATCTCGCCCATCGGCATGGTCTCGATGAGGGTGAGGTCCATGCCGCGGCCATGCGCCCAGCGCATCAGATCGGGAATCTCGCGGTCGTTGAAATCCTTCAGCGCCACGGCGTTGATCTTGATGTGGAGGCCGGCGGCCTGCGCGGCGTCGATGCCTTCCAGAACCTTGGAGAGGTCGCCCCAGCGGGTGATGGTCCGGAACTTCTGCGCGTCGAGCGTGTCGAGGGAGACGTTGATGCGGCGCACGCCGCAATCGGCAAGCTCGGCCGCGTGCCGGGCGAGCTGCGAGCCGTTGGTCGTCAGCGTCAGTTCGTCGAGGCGCCCGTCATGCACCTGGCGGCCGAGTTCGCGCACGAGATGCATGATGTTCTTGCGCACCAGCGGCTCGCCGCCGGTCAGCCGGAGTTTTCTCACGCCCTTGGCGATGAAGGTGGAACAGAGCCGGTTCAGCTCTTCCAGCGTCAGCAGGTCCTTCTTCGGTAGGAAGGTCATGTTCTCCGCCATGCAATAGGTGCAGCGGAAATCGCAGCGGTCGGTCACCGATACGCGCAGATAGGTGATGGCGCGCCCGAAGGGGTCGATCATCGGTGCGTCGGACTGCGCGATCGGGTTCGCGCCACCCAGCGGGCCTGCATACGAATTCAAAACACGTCCTCCATTGCCGACATGTCGTGCGCCGGGGGCGCGGCGTCAAGCCGGTGCGGCGATTATGACAGCATTTTGCGCCTTGCGCATCCTTGATATGGCGCATAGTCCTTCGCGAAAACAAATGGAAAGGAAACGGGATGAGCGATCTGTGGCCGACCGAGCTGCGCGTTTCGAAGGACCGCCAGCGCCTCGTCGTGACCTTCAACGACGGCTTGAGCTTCGATCTGTCCGCCGAGCTCCTGCGCGTGCTCTCGCCGTCGGCGGAAGTGCAGGGCCACGGGCCGGGCCAGAAGGTGACGGTGCCGGGAAAGCGCAATGTCGCGATCATCTCGATGACGCCGACCGGCAACTATGCCGTGCGCATCGGCTTCGACGACCTTCACGATACCGGCATCTATACGTGGTCCTATCTCCGGGAACTCGGGGAAAAAGGCGCGGAACTGTTCGCCGCCTATGAGCGCGAGCTTGCGGAGAAAGGCATGAGCCGCGATATTTCGGAGAAACCGCGGTAACATGTCGGACTGCCTGGCGAAGGTAGCGTCCACCCCCAAACGAACGGGAGATGCCCCTTGGCAGGCGAAGCGAATGCAAATGATCTCACCCAGGTCGTCGTGCTCCTGGCCGCAGGCGTGGCGGCCGTGCCGGTCTTCAAGAAGATCGGCCTCGGCTCGGTGCTCGGCTATCTGGCCGCCGGGCTGGTGATCGGTCCCTTCGGGCTCGGCTTCTTCGCCGATCCGCAGGCGATCATCCATGTCGCCGAACTCGGCGTGGTGATGTTCCTCTTCATCATCGGGCTTGAAATGCAGCCCTCCCGGCTCTGGGGCATGCGCAAGGACATATTCGGGCTCGGCGCGATCCAGGTCATGGGCGCCATGGCGGCGCTGACGGGCATCGGCGTGTCGATGGGCTTTCCGCTCGTTCCCTCCTTCGTCGCCGGCACCGGCTTCGTCCTCACCTCCACCGCCATCGTCATGCAGATGCTGCAGGAGCGCGGCACGATGTCGACGCTGAAGGGCCAGCGCATCATCGCGATCCTGCTCTTCGAGGATCTCGCCATCGTGCCGCTGCTGGCGATCGTCACCCTTCTCGGCACGGGGGCAGCGGCGACGGATGCCTCCGACCGCTGGCTTTCCATCGGCATCGCCATCGGCGCCATCGTGGCGCTGGTGCTGGCGGGGCGCTACCTGCTCAACCCGCTCTTCCGGGTGCTGGCGGCCTCCGGCGCGCGCGAGGTGATGACGGCGGCGGCGCTGCTCGTGGTGCTTGGCTCGGCGCTCGCCATGCAGGTCTCCGGCCTGTCCATGGCCATGGGCGCCTTCCTTGCCGGGGTGCTGCTCTCCGAATCGAGCTTCCGCCACCAGCTGGAGGCCGATATCGAGCCGTTCCGCGGCATCCTGCTCGGCCTCTTCTTCCTCGGCGTCGGCATGGCGATCGACCTTGGCGTGATCGCCGCCAACTGGCAGCTCGTGGTGGCGAGCGTCGTCGGCTACATGATCGCGAAGCTCCTCCTGATCTATGTGGTCGCGCGCCTTCTCGGCACCTGCCATGCCGAAAGCCTGGAGCGCGCCGTGCTGATGGCGCAGGGCGGCGAGTTCGCCTTCGTGCTCTATGCAGCGGCCGTTTCCGCCGGCATCCTCAACGGCGAGGAGAACGCCATCCTGACGGCGACGATCATCATCTCGATGGTCCTTACGCCGCTGATGGTCATCCTGCACGACCGCATCGTGCCCAAGCAGCAGCCGTCTACCGAGGGGCTGACCCTGCCGGAGAATGTCGAGGGCACGGTGCTGATGATCGGCTTCGGGCGTTTCGGCCAGATCGTCAGCCAGCCGCTGCTCGCCCGCGGCTACACGCTCTCGCTGATCGACAAGGATGCCGAATTCGTGCGCGACGCCGCCGATTTCGGCTTCAAGGTCTATTACGGCGACGGCGCGCGCATCGACATCCTGCATGCCGCCGGCGCCTCGACCGCCAAGGCGATCCTCATCTGCCTCGACGACAAGGAGGCCGCGGTGAAGATCGCCGAGGTGGTGCGCGAGGAGTTCCCGCTCGTGCCGATCCTGGCGCGCGCCTACGACCGCGGCCATGCCGTCGACCTCGTCCATGCCGGCGTCGACTTCCAGATCCGCGAGACCTTCGAATCGGCGCTGGTGTTCAGCCGCGAGACGCTGAAGGCGCTGGGCGAGGACGAGGATATCGCCGCCGAGGTGGTGGAGGAATTCCGCGACGTCGACCGCGAGCGGCTGGAGCTGGAAATGGTCGGCGGCATCTATGCCGGCCGCCAGCTCATCCGCGGCAACGCCCAGCCGGCCGACATCGTCGCGGCGCGCACCGCGCGCGAGCGCGCAGCGGCGGAAGAGGAGCGGCATCGCCACGAGCAGGAAGAGGCCGGCTGAGGGCTGCCGGTTCGGCTTGCCGATGCCTGCCGCGAGGCTGTGACGCGGATGGCGGCGCTGCGTCGATGTCGGGCATTCCGGTCTTTACGGGTGGCGTCTGCCGGCAGCGTTTTTGCTTTTCCGCGAATCGCGAAAACGCTCTAGTTCTTTGTCTTCACGCCTCGAGCGAAAGGAACCGCCGCCATGACGGCGACGACCGACGACCGTTTCGCCCATTCCGCCTTCCTGCGGGCGCGCGGCACCGCGCAGGAAGGAAAGGTGGCTTTCGCCGAGCTCTTCTTCGACCTCGTCTTCGTGCTGACGATCATCCAGCTCTCCCATTCGCTGGCGGCGCACTATTCGCTGCTGGGCCTTGCCGAGGCGGCGATGCTGACGCTGGCGGTCTGGTGGGTATGGATCTACACGACCTGGGCGACGAACTGGCTGGACCCGGACAAGGCGCCGGTACGCCTCCTGCTCTTCGCCCTGATGTTCCTCGGCCTGATGCTGTCCATCGCCATCCCCACCGCCTTCGACGCCGGCGGCCTGCTCTTCGCGCTCACCTATGTCGCCATGCAAGTCGGCCGCTCGGCCTTCACGGCCTTCGCGATGCGGCGCGACTGGCCGGAAAACAGCCTCAACTTCACGCGGATCACCGTCTGGACGGCGCTTTCCGCCGTGTTCTGGCTGGCGGGCGGCCTTGCCGGGCAGGAGGCGCGGCTCGTCCTCTGGCTGATCGCGCTCGGCATCGAATATGTCTCGCCGGCACTCGGCTTCGTCGTGCCGGGCCTCGGGCGCTCGGCCTTCGGCGACTGGCAGGTCTCCGGCGAGCACATGGCGGAGCGCTGCGCGCTCTTCGTCATCATCTGCCTTGGCGAGACGATCCTCGTCACCGGCCGCACGGTCGCGGGGATGGAACTGCTCGACGGCTTCACCATCATCCTGCTCGCCACGGCCTTCCTTTCGACCGCCACCATGTGGTGGATCTATTTCCGCTTCGGCCATGGCGAGGCGGCGCATCTCATCGAGCATTCGGCTACGCCGGGCCGCATCGCGCGCATGGCCTTCACCTATGCCCACATCCCCATCGTCGCCGGCATCATCCTGTCGGCGGTGGCCGAGGAGTTCGCGCTCGCCCATCCGCACGGCGCCACCGACGTCAAGACGGCGAGTGCGATCATCGGCGGGCCGGTCGTCTTCCTTTCGGGCAACATCTGGTTCAAGGCGGCGATCCGCGGCCGCTGGCCGCTGTCGCATCTCGCCGGCATCGGCGTGCTGCTCGCGCTCTCGGCGATCGTGCCCTTCGTCGAGCCCCACCAGCTCTTCATGGCCGCTGCCGCAGTGTTGCTCGGCGTCGCGCTCTGGGAGTTCCTGTCGCTGAAATCGACGCCTGCGGACGACGTCGCGACGGTCTAGGACATTTCCGGTGAGGTCCGGTTCACCGGAAATGTCCTAGATTTTTGTTTTTACCGCATTATCCAGCGACTTCGCTTCGGCTGGAAATGCTCTAGGCATCGTCCGGCTCATCGTCCGCATCCATCGTCTGGAGGATGTGGATGAGGTCTTCCATCGCTTCGGCCACCTGCAGGCAGCGCTCCGCCGGGGTCGGGGAGAGGGCACGTTCGATCAGCCCGGTCTGGATGGTCATCGCCTCCTCGGTGAGGCTGCGGCCGGCCTCTGTCAGCGACAGGCGCAGCACGCGCTTGTCCTTCGCATCGGCCCTGCGCTCGATCAGGCCGCGCTTTTCGAGCTGCGGCAGCAGCATGCTCATGTTGGAGCGGCCGACGAGCAGCTTTCGCGCCAATTCCTGCTGGGAAATGCCGTCGAAGCGATAGAGGTTGACCAGGATGTCGAGATGCGGCGGCTTGATGCCGAGACCGGCGATCGCCCGGCTCATCGCCTGCTGCATGAGCTGGCAGGCGCGCGCCACGCCGATCCAGCTGCGAAAGCGCGGATGATCCCAGGGGAAGGCTTGATTTTTGTTCATCATTGTACTTTATTGTTCAGTATTGAACATTTTTATGGATTCCCACTATGGCATCCTTTGGATTGAAGGTCATCCGCCTGGCGCTGTCCGGCGTCGCGCGGTTTTCCCCGGATGCGGCCGGCCGCGCCGCTTTCCGCCTCTTTGCGACGACGCCCGGCCGCCGGCCGCGCACGGCGAAGGAGAAGGAGCTTTTCGCGCGTTCCGAGGGGTGGATGCGGCAGGCGGAGCGCGTGCCGCTCGCCTTTGCCGGCGGCAGGGCGATTGCGCACCGCTTTGCCGCCCGCCCGTGCCAGAGCTTTTCCGGCCGGGTGCTCGTGGTGCACGGCTGGGGCTCGCGCGCGGCCTATCTTTCGGCGCTGACGGAAGCGCTCGTGGCCGCCGGCCACGAGGTCGTGGCGCTCGACCTGCCGGGGCACGGTGCCGCGCGCGGGCGCACGCTGACGCTGCCGATGGCCGTCCGGGCGATCGACGCGGCCTGGCAACGGTTCGGCGGCTTCGACTATTTCTGCGGCCATTCCTTCGGCGGGGCCTCGCTCGCCTGTGCGGCGAGCGGCCTCGTGCCGTCGGTGCCGGCGCACCGGCCGCGCCGGCTGGTGACGATCGGCTCGCCGAGCGAGATGACCTGGCTGTTCAAGGACCTCGGCCGTTTCCTGAAGCTCGGGCCGAAGGCGCAGGTCGCGCTGGAGAACCATGTGGAGCGCATCGCCGGCGCGCCGCTTTCGGCCTTCGACGCGGCCAACGGGGCAGGGCGGCTGAAATCCCCCATGCTGGTCCTCCATGCGGAGGACGACAAGGAGGTGCCGGCGCTGCACGCCCGGCGCTACGCCGCCTCCGGCCCGAATGTCACGCTCGAATGGGCGAACGGTTTCGGCCATCGCCGCATCGTCTCCGCCGAGCCGGTGATCGACCGAATCGTGCAATTCCTTGCCGAAGATGCGGCGCGCATCGCCGCCTGACGGGCTTTCCGTCACGCGCCTGTCATGCAAGGGTGCGAAGCGCCGCACTAGGCGCACAGCACGGGAGACAGGCATGAGCATCGTCACTTCGGTCGAGGAACTGAACGCGCTCTACGGCGCGCCGGGCGAGGTCTCGCTCGTCAAGGTGACGGACTACCTGCTGCCGGAATACCGCGCGATGATCGAGGCTTCACCCTTCATGGCGCTCGCCACCGTCGGGCCGGAAGGGCTCGATTGCTCGCCGCGCGGCGATGCCGGCGCCGTCATCCACATCGAGGACGAGCGCACGCTGATGCTGCCCGACTGGCGCGGCAACAACCGGATCGATTCGCTCTCCAACATCGTGCGCGATCCGCGCGTCGCGCTGATGTTCCTCATTCCCGGCTCCAACACGACCATGCGCCTCAACGGCCGCGCCGTGGTGCGCATCGATGCGGAGATCACCGGGCGCTTCGTGATGGACGGGAAACATCCGCGCTCCGTCGTCGTCATCACCATCGAGGAGGTCTATTCGCAATGCGCCCGCGCCGTGCTGCGCGCCGACCTCTGGAATCCGGAAAAGTTCCGCGATACGGCGTGCCTGCCGACGGTCGGGCAGATGCTCGCGTCGGCCAGGAAAGGTTTTGACGGCGCTGCCTATGACCGGGAATGGCCGGGCCGCGCCGCCAAGTCCATGTGGTGAACGCCGGCGAATATCCAGCCGTCGTCGCCCGTCTTGTCTTCGACAATGATCGGCCTCGGCCGGAAAGTGGAGCAGGGAATGCGAAAAGGACTTCTTGCGGCGGCTTTTGCCGCTGTGCTTGCGGTTTCGGCCGGCGCGGCCAGGGCGGATGAGCTGATCGAGAGCTACGGCGCCTATATCGGCCAGGACGATCTCTACAATTCCAGCAACGAGCGGCTGACGCAGCCCTGGCAGGTCATCCGCCAGGACCGCGCCAACGTGCACCGCTTCGGCGTGCGCCAGCCGGGCGACGACCTCGACAGCTTCTTCGCGTCCCCGCGCAACCGCGAGCTTGCCGAGCGCATGATCCGCGCCGGCCGCATCGAGCGCAGCGCCGCCCGCCGGCTGCTCGACGGCGACGTGCAGATCCATGTCGAAATCTGGCGCGGCGCGGGAGGCGACTATATCAACATCTCGGTCAACTAGAGCATTTCCGCTTTTCTTCGAATCGCGAAAACGCTCCATCTGTTTGCTTCTACGCAATTCCGGACGCAAAACCGCTGCGCACTTTTGCTGGAAATGCTCCAGCCGCCGCCTCGCTGCGGCCGTGCTCCTGCTGGCCGCATTCCCGGCCGGTGCGGCGGAGCCCGATCTTGCGGCCCGCCTGGAGCTGCTGGTGGCCGCCTATCCGGAAAGCCTTGCCGGGGTCGAGGGAAACACGCTCCTCTTCAAGGACGGCGGCCCGCCGCTTCAGATCGACGACGGCAGGACGAAGGACCACCAGACGGCGCTGGCTGCCGGCGACGTCGAGGACAGTCTTCGGCAGATCTACCCGCTCGGCGCCTGCGAGAGGACGCCGGAGGTCGATTTCGACCCCGGCCGCATCCGCAGCGATGCGCTGATGATGCGGCTCTACGGGGCTTCGGCGAAGGCGGTCTCGGCCGATCTCGTGCCGGTGGAATGGTTCGGCGAGACGCTGCGCGTGACGAAGCGCCAGGGGGCCGCGGCGGCGCTGGAAAAGGTGCGCGACGCGCTTGCCGCAAGGCCGGAGCTGAAGCGCTATCTCTCGCCCTCGGCCGGCGTCTTCAACTGGCGCAAGGTCTCCGGCGCGAAGAACATGTCCGTGCACAGTTTCGGCGCGGCGCTCGATCTCAACACGAAATTCGCGGACTACTGGGTCTGGTCGGGCGGCAAGCCCGGCAAGGTGCCGGGATACGCCAACAAGTATCCGCTCGAGATCGTCGAGATCTTCGAGCGGCACGGCTTCGTCTGGGGCGGGCGCTGGTATCACTACGATACGATGCACTTCGAATATCGCCCGGACCTCATCGCCATCGCGAAAGCGGCAGGCGCTTCCGCCTGCCGCTGAGGGGATCGTGGGGCCGCCCACCTCTTCCGGGACATCAATCGCGGACGATGACCGTCGTGCCCGTCGTGACCTGGGCATAGAGGTGCTCGACATCCTCGTTCGCCATGCGGATGCAGCCGGACGACTGCGCCTTGCCGAGCGAGGAGGGCTGGTTGGTGCCGTGGATGCGGTAGATGGTCGAGCCGAGATAGATGGCGCGCGAGCCGAGCGGGTTTTCGAGGCCGCCCTTCATCGAGACCGGCAGGATCTTGCCCTTCTTCGCCTCGCGGGCGCGCATGTCCTCCGGCGGCGTCCAGGTCGGCCATTCGGCCTTGCGCGTCACCTTTTCCGAGCCGGTCCACAGGAAGCCTTCGCGGCCGACGCTGACGGCATATTTCATGGCGAGGCCGGAACCGAGCACGTGGTAGAGGCGGCGCTCCGAATTGTCGACGATGATCGTGCCCGGCGCGACCTTCTCGCCGAAGGCGACGAGCTCGCGGGCGATCGGCGCGCGGGAGACGGCGGCGATCTTCTTCTCCGACTTCACCGGCTTGCCGCCCGAAAGGACCTGCAGCCAGCCCGTCTTCTGGGTGGAGGAGGAGAGCGAGGCGACCTCGACCGGATCGACCGCCCTGTCGGCGGCGACGGCAGCGCCTGCGGTGGAAAGGAGGCCTGCGAAGAGTGCGATGGCGAGCGTTTTCATTGTCCTGGTCCCTGTTTCCGGCCGGCGGCTTCATGCCCGGCGCCTTGTTCTGATGGGGACGTTGTAGGACAGCGGTGCCGGCCGCGATGTTCCGGCGGGAACAGGCCTCTCGCCCTGTCAGAAGGGCTGGATCCAGATGAGGCTGCTCAGCATCAGGACGGTCAGCATCGTCAGTTCGAAAAATCCGGTCTGCATGGCGTGTTCCTCCCGCGCCTGGAACGCGTGGCGGGCGCGGCGGTTCCAACCGGGAGGCCAGAATGCGGAACGGCGCCCGCAGGCGCCGTTTTCGGGAGGTGCGGGCTGCCTACTTGCGGTAGATCAGCCAGCTCTTGGTGAAATCCTTCTTCATGCCGTCCTCGAAGGGCATGGTGCGGTTGCGCCCGCCGTTCTTGGCGCAATAGAGGGCGATGTCGGCCTTGGAGTAGAGCTCGCCCGGTCCCTCCGCCCAGGAGGCCATGCAGAAGCCGAGCGATATGGTGATCGGGCCGTAGTTGACGCCGGTCTTGGAGTTCTTGAAGGGCGTGTGCTCCAGCGCGATGCGGATGCGCTCGGCGATCGCCATCGCCTCTTCCTCGGTATTGCCCTCGACGATCATCGCGAATTCCTCCCCGCCGGTGCGGGCGACGAGGATGTCCTTGCGCACGTTCGCGCGGATCAGGCTGCCGACGGAGGCGAGGATCTTGTCGCCGACGGGATGGCCATAGGTGTCGTTGATCTTCTTGAAATGGTCGATATCGGCGAGGATCAGCGCGGTGACGTTGCGCGACAAGGTCGAATTGTAGATGGCGGAGAGCTTGTCGTCGAAGGCGCGGCGGTTGGAAAGCTGCGTCAGGGAATCCGTGTTGGCGATGCGCTTGTACTCGTCGAGTTCCTTGCGCACGATGTCCATCTCGATCGACTTCTGCGCGACGTTCTGCACCATCTCCTTGCCCTGGCTGATGGTGTCGCCGGTCGCCTCCGTCAGCACGCCGATGACGCTCTTGATGATGTCGACGCTGGTGGCGCTCTTGCCGCTGATGCGCACGAAGGTCTCGTCGAGCAGCCTGTTGTAGCTTTCGAGCGAGGTCTGCTCCTGCTTGAGGAGGCGCAGCAGGCCCTCGAGCTCGCCGGCGATCCGCGTGTGCACGCCGTCGATGGCGGTGGTGCCGTGGTGATGGCCGAAATACTGGGCGCCGATCTCGTCCAGTTCCTCCTGCGAGGCCTTGCTGCCGAGCGCGGCGAGCTCCCGCGTCAGCTTGGGGTTGGAACCGATATAGGCCTCATAGAACAGCTCGTAGTTCCGCGGGATGGGAGAGACCCCCATTATGCGCATCGCATAGGTCACTTGCGCGGCGATATCCGGCACTTGGACCTTTTGCGCAACGGCCGTGTTCATGTCGGCTGCTCCTGATTTCCTTCGTTGGCTCCCGACCCGCAAAATTAGACATAAATGCTTTGGGAATGATTAACGGTTGCAGGTGCCGCAACGGCAGGCGGACATCAAAAAAGGCCGCAGATTCAATGATCTGCGGCCCTTGTAAAGAATTTTCGAAAATTCTGCCTCAACCCGGCATGATCATTTTTTCCGGGCGTACAACCGCGTCGAATTCCTCGTTCGTGACGTAGCCGCCGCCGACGGCTTCCTCGCGCAGCGTGGTGCCGTTCTTGTGCGCGGTCTTGGCGATCTTGGCGGCGTTGTCGTAGCCGATCTTCGGGGCGAGCGCGGTGACGAGCATCAGCGAACGGTCGAGCGCGGCCTTGATGTTGTCCTCGCGGGCCTCGATGCCCACGACGCAATTGTCCGTGAAGGAGACCGCGGCGTCGGAGAGGAGCTGGACGGACTGCAGGAAGTTGTAGGCCATCAGCGGGTTGAAGACGTTCAGCTCGAAATGGCCCTGGCTGCCGGCGAAGGTGAGGGAGGCGTGATTGCCGAAGACCTGGGCGCACACCTGGGTGAGGGCCTCGCACTGGGTCGGGTTGACCTTGCCGGGCATGATGGACGAGCCGGGCTCGTTTTCCGGCAGCGCCAGCTCGCCGAGGCCCGAGCGCGGGCCGGAGCCGAGGAAGCGGATGTCGTTGGCGATCTTGAACAGCGCGGCGGCGGCCGCATTGATCGCGCCGTGCGAGAACACCATGGAATCGTGGGCGGCCAGCGCCTCGAACTTGTTCGGCGCGGTCTTGAAGTCGATGCCGGTGATCGCGGTGATGTGCGCGGCGACCTTTTCGGCGAAGCCGACCGGGGCGTTGAGGCCGGTGCCGACGGCCGTGCCGCCCTGGGCGAGCTCGCACAGGCCCGGCAGCGTCATCTCGATGCGCTTGATGGAGGAAGCGACCTGCGCGGCGTAGCCGGAGAATTCCTGGCCGAGCGTCAGCGGGGTGGCGTCCTGCGTGTGCGTGCGGCCGATCTTGATGATATGGTCGAAAGCCTTCACCTTGGCTTCGAGGGCCGCATGCAGGTGCTTCAGCGCCGGCAGCAGGTCATGGACGATGCGCTCGGCGCAGGCGATGTGCATGGCCGTCGGGTAGGTGTCGTTCGACGACTGGCTCATGTTGACGTGGTCGTTCGGATGGACCGGCTTCTTCGAGCCCATGACGCCGCCGAGCATTTCGATCGCCCGGTTGGAGATCACCTCGTTGGCGTTCATGTTCGACTGGGTGCCCGAGCCCGTCTGCCAGACGACGAGCGGGAAATGATCGTTCAGCTTGCCGTCGATGACTTCCTGGGCCGCTTCCGTGATCGCCTTGCCGATGGCGGGGTCGAGGCGGTTCAGCTCCATGTTGGCGCGGGCGGCGGCCTGCTTGACGATGCCGAGCGCACGCACGACCGACAGCGGCTGCTTTTCCCAGCCGATCTTGAAGTTGCCGAGCGAGCGCTGGGCCTGCGCGCCCCAATAGCGGCTGTTCTCCACTTCGATGGGGCCGAATGTATCCGTTTCCGTGCGCGTCGATGTCATTGTGCTTCCCGCTAATACCCATGCGCTTCGGTGAGCCGCCGGCAATGCCGCCGCATGGGAGGCGGCAGGCCGGGCACGCGCGTGCCCCCAAGGCCCCGCGCTGGCGCGAAAAAATCGCGCAAATCTCTGGCCCATCTGCGACGGGGTTGCAAGGGGCGGAATGACCGTGCGGGACGAGACTTTCGGTTAAAATCGATTAGGCCGGCGCGCGATCGCCGGCAGGCCCGGCCGGGGCTTCCGGCGCTGTGCCTTTTCCATCACAATCGTCCGCTCGTTTTTTTCGCGCTCCGGGCGCATCCTCGGGGATTTGCGCTTCCCGCGGAAAAAATCGCCGGCAATTCAAATTTTTACCGGGCCTCATCCGTCTGGCTTGCCAGGTCAGGCGTCACGGATTCGTGAGGTTTTGCGGAGAGGGCGGGAAGGGGCGTTTCCTTTTCATCAACCATCCTTTCCTATAACTTACCGGCCTGCTGGTTCGGGCGCCGCCAGAGACCGTGACGTACGGTTCATTCGGGGAATGGAATACAGATGAAGCTTACCAAGACTGCCATGCTGGCCGCCACGCTGGCTCTCTCCTGCGCCACCATTTCGCTCCATGCGACACCCGCCAACGCCCTTACCGTCATGGAATGGCTGAACGGCAAGAAGAAGCAGAAGGCCGAGCCGCTCCCCGGCGTCACGACCGGCGTGGCGCTGCCCGGCGCCGAGACGAAGCAGGCGGCAAAGCCGCTGCCGCGCGTCACCGGCCCGCGCTACTACACCTACAAGGCGGACGCCCTGAAGCGCGTCGCCGTCGATACGCTCGCCGACCCGGTCGTCACCAGCTCCATTTCGGCCGATGTCGCGCCGGCCGGCGATGCGGGCGTGCGCGCCGCCTTCTCCACCGTCGACGTGCGTGCGACGCCGGATGCCGCCAAGGCGGTCGAGACCTTCTACGGCACGCAGAGGAAATTCGTCTGGATCGACGGCACCGGCATCAACGACAAGGCGAAGACCGCCATCGCGGTGCTGGCCGATGCGGCGTCCGTGGGCCTCGACCCCTGGGACTATGCGGTCAAGATTCCGGCGGAAAGCTTCGACGGCGCCGACATGAATGCGCGCTACAGCGAGCTCGCCGCCTTCGAGGTCGGCCTTTCCGCCGCCGTCGCCACCTATGTGCAGGACGCCGTGCGCGGCCGCATCGATCCGAACCGGATTTCCGGCTACCACGATTTCAAGCGCAAGGAGGTCAACCTCGTCGCGGCGCTGAAGAACGTGGCGATGAGCAGCAATGTCAGGGGCTATCTCGAAAGCCGCTCGCCGGCGAGCGCCGATTTCCGGGCGCTGAAGGCGGAGCTCGCCAAGCTGAGGGCCGAAACGTCGGGCGAGGACCGCGTCGTCATCGCCGAGGACACGCTGCTGAAGCCGGGCCAGAGCAACCCGGAGCTTGCCAATGTCGTCAAGGGCATCGTCAAGCACGGCTCGGATGCGCTGAAGACCGATCATTCGCTTGCCATCGCCACCTACAAGGACACGCCGGAATACACGCCCGAGCTGGTCGCGCTCGTCGAGGCCTTCCAGAAGGAGAACGGGCTGAAGCCGGACGGCGTCGTCGGGAAGGCATCGATCCGCAAGCTCACGGGCGGCGATTCGGTCGCCGACAAGATCGCCAAGCTGGAAGTGGCGCTGGAACAGGCGCGCTGGCTGCCGGTCGATCTCGGCGCCCGCCACGTCTTCATCAACCAGCCGGCCTTCCAGGTCTATTACCATGAGAACGGCGCGGAGAAGTTCTCGATGCGCACGGTGGTCGGCTCGAAATCGAACCAGACCTATTTCTTCGAGGACAAGGTGCAGACCGTCGAGGTGAACCCCTATTGGGGCGTGCCGCAGTCGATCATCATCAACGAGATGCTGCCGAAGCTCCGGAACGATCCGTCCTATCTCGACCGCATGGGCTACGAGGTTGCCGTCGGCGGCCGCGCGGTGGCGTCGTCCTCGGTCAACTGGTACGGATCGACCGCCGGCGTTTCCGTTCGCCAGCCGCCGAGCGGCGACAATGCGCTGGGGGAACTGAAGATCCTGTTCCCGAACAGCCATGCCATCTACATGCACGACACGCCGTCGAAGAGCTTCTTCAAGAGGGACATGCGGGCGTTGAGCCATGGCTGCGTGCGCCTTGCCGAGCCCCGCAAGATGGCGGCTGCCGTGCTGGGCATCAGCGAGGCGGAGGTCGGCAAGGAAATCGCCGCCGGCCGCAACAAGGCGCTGAACGTCAAGGCGGATATCCCGATCTACATCGCCTATTTCACCGCCTGGCCGAACAAGGACGGCGTGGTCGAGTATTTCGACGACGTTTATGACCGCGACAGCTACATGCGCAAGGCCTTTGCCGCCACGCAGAAGGCGCGGCAGGCGGAGGGCTGACCGAGCCCTCCGCTTCAGCTCAGCGGATCCTTCCCGGCAATGGAATGCGAGGCGCCCTCATCGGGCGCCTCTTTCGTTGAGCGATCGTCCTGAAGGCCGATTGGCCGGGAAATCAGGAGCCTGCCGCCATCAGCTCCGCATGGGAATTGAAGAAGCGCTCGAGGCCGTACTGCTTGCCGAACATGATGTCGTGCTGCAGGAAGCGGAAGTCGCGCACCAGCGGATCGATCGTCTTCTTGCGTGCCCAGCCGGCCGTGCCGTTGCCCTTGGCGTCGATCAGCATGTAGCGGTCGATGACGCGCAGCTTATCGTGCACCGCGCCGAGGAAGCCGGTGTAGTAGGGATGCTCGAAGCCGGCTTCCTTGAGGATGTAGTAGGACAGGAAGGCCGGGCTGATCGTGCCGATCTCGTTTTGCGCGCCGGATTTGTTCGACCAGATGACGAGCGGGGTCTCGTGCTCCTTCTTCATCTGCTCGGGAGACCCCTTGCGCGAGGCGGTGATGCCCTTCATGTAGCCGGAATTCTTGTAGACCGTGTTGAGCGGCGGAAGGTGGTCGCCGAAGACGACGATGATCGTCTCGCGGTCGCGTTGCTTCGCCCAGTCCATCAGCATCTTCAGGCTGCTGTCGGCTTCCTTGACGCCCTGGGCGTAGCTTGCCAGCATGCGGTTGTCGCGGGCGTCGAGCCTGCCGTCGACCTTGATGTCGGTCTTCGCGTAGCGGCCGTCGTCATAGGGGCCGTGGCCCTGCAGGGTGACGGTGAAGAAGAAGAACGGGTCATCCTGCATGTCCGCCTGGCGGATGAGCTCCTTCGTCAGCGCCTCGTCGGAGGTGAAGTTGCCGCGCTTTTCCAGCGGGGGCATCTTCCCGACGTCCTTGAAGGTCTCGAAGCCGAAGGCCTTGTAGACGCTCGTGCGGTTCCAGAACCAGCCGGAGAACGGGTGAATGGCGCGTGCCGTATAGCCTTCGGCCCGGAAGAAGGTGGCGAGCGAAGGGATCGGCTTGCGCACATATTGCTGGTAGGGAATCGAGCCCATCGGCAGGAAGGCGTTGGAAAAGCCCGTCAGCGCCTCGAACTCGACATTGGCGGTCAGCCCGCCGAATTCCGGGGAGAAGACGCCGCCGCCCTGGTTCTCGCGGATCACCGGCATCGGGTCGGCCGAGAGCTTCACGCTTTCAAGGCGTGTCGGGTCCCACAGCGATTCGCTCATGACGACGATGACGTCAGGCTTGCCGCGGTGGCTCGTGCCGACCGGCATGGGCTTGGACGGGATCTTGTCGATCGCCTCGGTCATGTAGCCGGCAGGAGTCTGCACGTTGGCCATCGGCAGGTTGATGGCGAAGGCCATGACGAAGCCGTTGTGGCGATAGTTCTCCGCCTGGTCCCACATGATCGGGAAGACCTTCAGCCGGTCGCGGACCCAGGAGAACTCGTTGTAGTCCATGACGGAGACGAAGCCGGCCAGAAGCGGCAGCGCGACGGCAAGCCGCGTCAGGCGCTCCTTCTTCGTCAACGGCCGGAAACGGCGCCAGGCGAAGACCCAGAGGCTGACGAGGCCAACGACCGAGGCGATGACGGCGAGCGCGAGGAGGGCGGCCGTCCACGGCCGGTCCTGCACCAGCACCGGCATCAGCTCCAGGATCTGGCGGCCGAAGAGCAGGTCCGTCGGATAGAGCGGATCGGTGAGGAAGACCTGCTTCTGCTGGGAGATCACGCCCATCAGCACGACGAGCGGCGAGACGAGCAGGACGGCCTTGTGCTGGCGGCCGATCAGCGCGTCGATGGCGAGATAGAGCAGGAAGAAGACGCCGGTCGTGGTCCAGGCCGGTTGTCCGGGATTGGTGAAATAACTCCATGTCTGGTCGAGCGAGCCGCGCGTGACGAATTCGACGACGACAACGGTGAGGAGCGCGAGAAGCCCGGAAACGGCAAGCGAACGCAGGACGGCGAGCGCCTTGGCGTGACGCGCGAAGAAGCCTGCCTCGGCGGCGATCTCTTCGTTTGCATTGATCGCCACGGTGGCGGAGGTGAGCAGGGCCAAGGCCGTCTCCAGATTTCATGAAAGTTTCGTGTATCTGTCATACGGTTGTCATCTTGAACAGGAGATGAACGTTTTCTGCAACGTTCTTCCCCTGTTTTGGTTCCTGCGCCGCAGGGCCGTGGTAATGCGCCGAACCCCTTGAAAACCGGACATTTCCGCCGAAAGCGCCGGCAAAGGTTCCGCCCTTCATTCCCAAAACGCCCGTCATGCTCTAAAGAGCTTGTCGACCGTTCGAGAGTGCGACAGCGACGCGCGGCCGCAGGCTCGGGCACCAGCAGGAGATGGGTCCGCAGACATGACTTCCGATCAAGACATGACCTCAGATCAGGGCAGGGCGACGCTGCGCATCGCGGTTGCGCAATTGAACCCGACCGTCGGCGACGTCGCCGGCAACCTCGCCAAGGCGCGCGCCGCCCGCGAGGATGCCGCCCGGCAGGGCGCCGACCTGCTGCTCCTGACCGAACTCTTCATCTCCGGCTATCCGCCGGAAGACCTCGTGCTGAAACCCGCCTTCCTGAAGGCCTGCCGGCGCGCCGTCGACGATCTCGCCGCCGACACCGCCAGGGGCGGCCCCGGCGTCATCATCGGCTTTCCAAGGCAGGACGAGACTGGGCGCTACAACGCGGTCGCCGTCATCGACGGCGGCAAGGTGATCGCGGTGCGCGACAAGGTGGACCTGCCGAATTACGGCGAATTCGACGAAAAGCGCGTCTTCGACCAGGGCGCGATGCCGGGTCCCGTCAATTTCCGTGGCGTGCGCCTCGGCATCCCGATCTGCGAGGACATCTGGGGCGATCTCGGCGTCTGCGAGACGCTGGCCGAGAGCGGCGCGGAAATCCTGCTGTCGCCGAACGGCTCGCCCTACTATCGCGGCAAGGTCGACATCCGCCACCAGGTCGCCCTGAAGCAGGTCATCGAGACCGGCCTGCCGCTCATCTACGCCAACCAGCTCGGCGGCCAGGACGAGCTGGTCTTCGACGGCGCCAGCTTTGCCTTCAACGCCGACAAGTCGCTCGCCTTCCAGATGAGCCAGTTCGAGGAGACGATCGCGCTCACCACCTGGAAGAAGCATGCGGACGGCTGGGTCTGCGACGGCGGGCCGACGTCGCGCATTCCCGAGAAGGAGGAGGCGGACTACCGCGCCTGCCTGCTGGGCTTTCGCGACTACGTCAACAAGAACGGCTTCAAGAACGTCGTGCTCGGCCTGTCCGGCGGCATCGATTCGGCGATCTGCGCGGCGATCGCCGTCGATGCGCTCGGCGAGGAGCGGGTGCGCTGCATCATGATGCCCTATCGCTATACGTCGAAGGATTCACTGAAGGACGCGGCCGATTGCGCCCGGCTGCTCGGCTGCCGCTACGACATCGTGCCGATTGAGGCGCCGGTGACCGGCTTCCTCTCCTCGCTTTCGGAGCTCTTCGAGGGCACCGAGGAAGGCATTACCGAGGAGAACCTCCAGAGCCGCGCGCGCGGAACCATCCTCATGGCGGTCTCCAACAAGTTCGGCTCGATGGTCGTCACGACCGGCAACAAGTCGGAGATGTCGGTCGGCTATGCGACGCTCTACGGCGACATGAACGGCGGCTTCAACCCGATCAAGGACCTCTACAAGATGCAGGTCTATGCCATTTCGCGCTGGCGCAACGCACATGTGCCGCCGGGCGCGCTCGGGCCGACGGGAGAGGTGATCCCGAAGAACATCATCGACAAGGCACCGTCCGCGGAACTGCGCCCCAACCAGACCGACCAGGATTCGCTGCCGCCCTATCCGGTGCTCGACGACATCCTCGAATGCCTGGTGGAGCTGGAGATGAGCACCGAGGAGATCGTCGCCCGCGGGCATGACGCGGCGACCGTGCACCGCATCGAGCACCTGCTCTACATCGCCGAATACAAGCGCCGCCAGTCCGCCCCGGGCGTGAAGATCACCAAGAAGAATTTCGGCCGCGACCGGCGCTACCCGATCACCAACCGCTATCGCGACCGGGGGTAGGGCGTGGACGCGCCGGCCGCTCGCCCGGCCTTCACCGAGGAGGAAATCCGGCTGATCCGGCTGTGGTCGCTGAGCGACCTTTCGGCCGGTCGGCAGCTTTCGGCGCAGATCGCCTATTTCGCGACGCCGGCGGTTTTCGGCCTCTACGGCCTTGCGACCGGCGGCCTCGTCGTCCTCGGCGTCGCCTTCCTCTCCATCCTGCTTCTCCTCGCCTGGGGTTTCGTCACCACCTGGCGCGACCAGCGCAACCTCGTCCTGATGCAGTCGATCTGCCGGAAACTCTCGGCGGGCGAGGAGAGGGAGCCGACGGGCTTCCCAGATCCGGCCAGCCGGAGTTAAGTTTTCGCTCACCAGCCCGCTTAAGCGAATTTTGCCGTCTGTCAGCTAACCTTCGTTCAACAAAGCCGGGCAAACCGGCGGGGGACAGGCAGGGAAACAATGACGGGCAAGGCGCAAGGGGGCCGCGCGACGCGGCGACGCGGGGTTGGTTTGGCGATCCGCACGGCGGCGGTGATGATCGTCCTGCTCTTCGGGGCCGCCAATTATCTCGTGCTCGACTATGCGATCGAGCGGGCCGACAGCTTTGTTGCCGAGACGGAGCGCACGCTGGTACGCAACGAGTTCAGCCACCAGATCGACCAGGTGGTGCAGTACCAGAGCCAGATTTCCTTCTGGGACAAGACCTTCGACGAACTGAAGGACGGCATGCCGGGCGATGCCTTCGTGCGTGACCAGATCCGCGACTGGATGTGGGCCGACTTCGGGTTCTCCTGGATGATCTTCACCACGCCGGGCGGCGAGAAGGTGCTCGGCGTCCATCGCGGCGACAAGGTCTCCGAACGCAAGGCACGCGAGAAGCTGCACTGGGTGAGCGACCTCACGCTGAAGGCGGAGCGGGCCTACCGGGAGGCGCTGTCGCCCGACCGCGGCGGCTGGCAGGTCGAGGGCGCCAAGGAAGATCCCGACCTCCTGACGCCGGCGCTGCCGCAAATCCACGTCTCCGGCATGCGCCTCATCGACCGGGTCATGAGTATCGTCGTCGTGCAGGCGGTCATTCCGAAGTCGCTCTACATTCCCGCAAGCCGGATGCAGCCGACGCTGCTGATCACGGTCAAGCCCGTCTCGCAGAAGATGCTTCTGAACACCGAGCGGCGGCTCGGCGTGCACGATCTCGGCTTCACGCCCATCGTGACGCAGGAGCCGGGGCTGGTGATGACGCCGGTCGGCGCCGACACCTACAATCCGATGGTCGCCTCCTGGCGGCCGAACATGCCGGGCACCTTCGTGTGGAAATCGGCGCTGCCGCAGATCGCGATGTTCGTGCTGGTCTTTGCCGGCGTCATGCTCTTCGTCACGCTGCGCTTTTCCGCGCTCGTCAAGGCGCTGCAGCGCAGCGAGGCGCAGAACGCCTTCCTCGCGCGGCACGATCCGCTGACGGGACTGAAGAACCGCAGCGGCTTCGACGAGGAGGTGCGCCGCGCGATCCGCAAGGGCGAGGCTAGGCCCTTCTCGATCCTCGCGCTCGACCTCGACCGGTTCAAGGCCGTCAACGACCGGTACGGCCATGCGGCGGGCGATGCGGTGCTGCAGACCGTCGCCCGGCGCTTTTCCGAGCGTATCGGCACGCTCGGCTCGGTGGCGCGCCTCGGTGGCGACGAGTTTTCCGTGCTGCTCACCGGCGCCTTCAGCCGGGAGGCGCTCCTCGATCTCGCCGAGAGCCTCGTGCGGGATGCGCAGACGCCGATCGCGCATGACGGGCAGCTTCTGGCAATCGGCGGCAGCGCCGGCATCGCCCAGTTCCCCGACCATGGCGGCAGCCTGCATGACGTGATGGTGATGGCGGATGCCGCGCTCTATGCGGCCAAGAATGGCGGGCGCAACCGCGCCGTCCATGCGGGCGATATGGGCCGCGACGCGGTTGCCGAGGCCGGCACGGCGCGCGCGGCTTGAGGCCGCTTGTGCTGAAGCTCCCTAGCGCCTTGTTTCCACAGGTTTTCTGGTCAGGGGTCTCTCACATCGCGGCTGACCTTCGGCAAAGGCAATCGGGCCAGCTCGCTTCGGCCTCCAGAAATGAGTTGAGAAACAGTTGGATAGAGGCTTTGCTTGCTGAAGTGAGTCAGGTGCCTGTCGGCTTCTTGCGGTTCGCCGGGAAGCGTCGGCCGGTTTGCGAGGGAGGCATGGCATGAGCGAGGGTGCGCGGCTGGACGGCAAGATCGCCGTCGTCACGGGAGGAACGCAGGGACTGGGCGCGACGATCGCCCGGCTCTTTGCCGAGCGGGGCGCGGCGGGCCTCGTCATCTGCGGACGCAATGCCGCCAAGGGCGAGGCGAAGGCGAAGGAGATCTCCGGCGCGACGGGCGTGGCGACGCTCTATGTGAAGGCCGATCTCGGCGCGGTCGAGGATGCGCGCGCGGTCATTGCCGCCTGCGACGAGGCTTTCGGCCGCGTGGATGCGCTGGTCAATGCCGCGGCCATCACCGACCGCGGCACGATCCTCGATACGAGCCCCGAGCTCTTCGACCGCATGTTCGCGGTCAATGTGCGTGCGCCGTTCTTCCTGATGCAGGAGGCAATCAAGGTGATGCGGCGCGAGAAGACCGAGGGCACCATCGTCAATATCGGCTCGATGTCGGCCAAGGCCGGCCAGCCCTTCATTTCCGCCTATTGCGCCTCCAAGGGCGCGCTGGAGACGCTGACCAAGAACACGGCCTATGCCGTGCTGCGCAACCGCATCCGTGTCAACGGCCTCAATATCGGCTGGATGGCCTCGGAGGGCGAGGACCGCATCCAGCGCGAATTCCACGGCGCGGCCGACGACTGGCTGGCCAAGGCCGAGGCAAGCCAGCCCTTCGGGCGGCTCGTCGATCCGGCCGAGGTGGCGCGGGCCTGCGCCTATCTCTCCTCGCCGGAATCCGGCCTGATGACCGGCTCGGTGATCTGCTTCGACCAGTCGGTCTGGGGCGCCTATGACGGCTCGCCCCATCCGGAGGCACCGCTCTGAGGCGCAGACGCGGCGACATGTGGCGCGGACGGGCTTGATCGCGCCCGCGCGTCGTGCGCATATCCTTCGCGTCAGGTGCCCGCTCCGGCGGGAGAATCGGGAATCCGGTGCGGGCGGAAAGCCTAGGTCCGGAACGTGCCCAACGCTGTGACGGGGATGGTCTGCGCCATGAAAGCTTGAATCGATTCAAGCTTTTGCCACTGGTTGTTCAACCGGGAAGGCAGGCGTCGGCCGCGTGACCCGAAGTCAGAAGACCGGCCTGGCACGATAGACCGAACCGCGCGGACGGCGGCAGGTCGTGACGCATTGTTGGGGAGATGACGATGCGAAGCGAACCCTTGGACCCTCTGGTCCGGGCGGGCGCCTTTTCCCGCGAGGAAAGGCAGGCCGTCTACCGTGCCATCGAAACGCGCCGCGACGTGCGCGACCAGTTCCTGCCCGATCCGCTGCCGGACGATCTCGTCGGCCGCCTGCTGCAGGCCGCCCACAACGCCCCGTCCGTCGGCTTCATGCAGCCGTGGAACTTCCTGCTGGTGCGTGGCGCTGAGACACGGCTGGCGGTGCATGCGGCCTTCCTGAAGGCCAATGGCGAGGCGGCGGCGATGTTCGAAAGGGAGCGGCAGGCGCAGTATCGCGCGCTGAAGCTCGAGGGCATCCTGAAGGCGCCGCTGTCGATCTGCGTCACCTGCGATCCGACTCGCGGCGGCGCGGTGGTGCTCGGCCGCACGCACAATCCGCGCATGGATGTTTATTCCACGGTCTGCGCCGTGCAGAACCTGTGGCTGGCGGCGCGGGCGGAAGGCGTGGGCGTCGGCTGGGTCAGCATCTTCCACGACAGCGACATCCGTTCGATCCTCGGCATCCCCGAGCATGTGGAGATCGTTGCCTGGCTCTGCGTCGGCTTCGTCGACCGGCTCTATGGCGAGCCGGAACTGGCGGTGAAGGGATGGCGGCAGCGCCTGCCGCTGGAAGAGCTGGTATTCGAGGAGCGCTGGCCGGGGGAGGGCGTCAGTTGACGCCGGCATCCACCGGGCGGCCGAGGTCGATGGCGGATTCGTTGGCCGGCAGGAAGACCGGGCCGACCGTGCGCACCTTGCTGTTCGCCGGGTCGTAGTCGCGTTCCTCGACCTTCGCCGGCACCTTGACCGGGGTTTCCACCTTCTTGGGCAGGGTGCGGATGGTGGTGATCGAGCCGGTCTCCGCCTCGTCTCCCGCGCCGGCGCGGGCCGTCTCGCCCTCGCCCTTCAGCGCTTTCTCGCGCTTGATCATCTCCTGGTAATAGGCAGAAAGATTGCAGCCGCAGGTGCCGGGCTTGGAGAGGTCGCGCGTGCGGTAGGAGAAGGCGTTCGGCATCTCGTAATAGGGCCGGCCGGTGACGGTGGAGGTCATCTGCTCGGTTTCCTGGCCGCTGGTCATCGACTGGTAGAACAATTCCGTCTCGGTCTGCGGGCACATCATCGCGCAGACCTTCTGGTCACGCCGGAAGTCGAGCGGCGTCGCGCCGGAGGAGATCGGGAAGAAACCGCCGTCGCAGGTGCGCACGCAGACGGTGCGCAGGTTGCCATGGCCGTTGCTGCCGCCTTGCGTGCGCAGTTGCAGGCGCTCGCTGCCTTCCGGTGCGGTGCCGAGCGGCAGGGTGCGCCTGTCGTCGAGCGTGCGCAGCGTTTCCGTCGCCGCGACCGGCATGACCCTTGCCTCGTCGCCGCAGCCATTGCTTTCCAGGAGGGCGGTGAGGCGGTTGCGCTTGCCCTGCGAGGACGTGCCGCCGGCAAATTCGCGGCGCTTCTTGTCGAGGATTTCGAGGTTGCGCACCATCTTGCCGATGACCGTCGCGAGCGTGCCGCAGGCCTCGGCATTCGCGCCGCCGATGACGATGATGCTGCCGCTCGAGCAGCCGAGACGGCGCTGGTCGCTCCTGGCCTTGCGCAGCTGGATGTTCTGGCGGGCGATGGCGCCGGCATATTTGCGGGCGCTTGCGGTGTCGACCACCACCTTGGGCAGGTTGGCAAGCTCCGCCTGAAGCCGCTCGCACACGCCCGCCGCCGCCGTGCCGCCCGAAAAGGCGAGCGTCAGCCCGGTCGCAATGGCAAGGAGGAGGCGGACAGACCCTTTCAAATCATCGATCCCGTGAATGTGGATGGGCCGCGATCGGCCGCACGTACGGCCCTATCATAGGCCGTGGCGGGGGAAGCGCAACGCGCTCCCGGATTTGTGATTAACGCCGGTCATAAAATATGAGTTGCGTATTCATCTTTTTGGCCGTGCCCCGCAATTGATCTCCCCTGGGCCTTGGTGTAGCACTCTCGTCAAACTCAACAGCCGGTCTGCGCCCTTGCCGCGCAACCGCCCCTGGCGGAAACCGGCCCTTGCAGGCAGGTCATCATGCGCATTTCGTCCATCTTGCTCAGCCCCTGGTACGCGCTCCAGCTCGCGTCCGGCGCAAAATCCTTCGCGGACAATCCCATCATCGGCAGCAAATGGCTGAACCGGAGGGGCCTGCACGAAAAGCGCGTCTCGCTCGCCATGCGCATGGCCGCCTGGCGCCGCAGGAAGCTGGAGAACCTCGTCGCCCCGGAATACCGCCGGCAATATGCCGAGAACGGGTTCGTGAAGATCGAGAACTTCCTGTCGCCGGAGGTCTTCGAGGCGGTCACCCGCGAGATCGCCGAGCGGGATTTCGAGCGCTACGACATGCTGCAGGGCGATACCGTCACGCGCCGCGCGATCATCGACGACAGCGACCTCGAAAGCCTGCCGGGCTTCAAGGCGGCGCGCAACGACCCGCGCATCACAAACCTCCTGCGCTACGTCTCGTCCCATGCCGGCCAGCCGCTGCTCGTCGTGCAGGTGGTGATGGCGCTGCCGTCCGTCGTCACGCAGGGCTCGACCGATCCGCAGACCGCGCTGCACAGCGACACGTTCCAGCCGACGGCCAAGGCATGGCTCTTCCTGCGCGATGTCGGCGAGGAGGACGGTCCGTTCGCCTATGTGCCGGGCTCGCACGAGATGACGCCGCAGCGCCTTGCCTGGGAGCGCCGCATCAGCGAGAATGCCGATGCGATCGAGAACAAGTATTCCGCGCGCGGCTCGCTGCGCATCATGCCGGACGAGCTGACGGCGCTGGGCTATGGCCAGCCGGTCAAGATGACGGTGAAGGCGAACACCCTGGTGGTCGCCGACACCCACGGCTTCCATGCCCGCAGCCCGAGCTACAAGACGACGACGCGCATCGAGATCTACGGCTCGCTGCGCCGCAACCCCTTCCTGCCGTTCACCGGCCTGCACATCGCCTCGCTGCCCTTCATCGCATCCGGCATGAACCGGCTGATCATCTCCGCCATGGGTTTTCGCGCAAAGCTCGGCCTCAAGGGCTCGCCCTGGAAGGATGCCGGCCAGGGCAAGGCCGATGAGTGGTCGAAGCGGCTGAAGCAGCCCTCGGCCTGAGCCTCAAGACCGGACGACCCGGCCGCCGCTCTTGCAACGCGGCCGGTTCGTCCCTAGATTTCCGGCAACGCAATGCCGACCGGATGGTGCACCATGGATTTCAACCCGACCGCAAACCGACTTCGTTTTGTCCTCGGGGAAATCCGTATCCATGCCGCATTCCATCACCCTCTCGAAAATCCGGTGGTCCACGCCTGACGGCCACGCCCTCCTTTCCGATCTCGACCTGACCTTCGGCGCCGAGCGCGCCGGGCTCATCGGCCGCAACGGCGTCGGCAAGACGACGCTGCTGAAGCTCGTGGCCGGCGCGCTGGTGCCGCAGGCCGGCAGCGTCACCGTGAACGGCACGCTCGGGCTCCTGCGCCAGAGCGTGCAGGTCACCCCGCAGGAAACCGTCGCCAGCCTGTTCGGCATCGCCGGGGCGCTCGACCTGCTTTCCCGCGCCGCGCGCGGGGAGGCGGATGCCGACGCCCTTGCCGATGCGGACTGGACGCTGGAGGCGCGGCTTGCCGCCGCACTTGCCCGCGTCGGGCTGGAGGCGGAGCCGCAGACGCCGCTTGCCGCCCTTTCCGGCGGACAGCGCACCCGTGCGGCGCTCGCCGCCCTCATCTTCAGCGAGCCCGACTTCCTGCTGCTCGACGAGCCGACGAACAATCTCGACCGCGACGGGCGGCAGGCGGTCATCGATCTCCTTGCCGGCTGGCGGGCGGGGGCGATCGTCGTCAGCCACGACCGCGCGCTGCTGGAGACCATGGATGCCATCGTCGAGCTGACGACGCTCGGCGCGACCCGCTATGGCGGCAACTGGAGCGCCTATCGCGAACGCAAGGCGCTGGAGCTTGCCGCCGCCCATCGCGACCTTGCGGATGCGGAAAAACATGCCGCCGAGGTGGCGCGCACCATGCAGGTCGTCGCCGAGCGCAAGGCGCGCAAGGACAGCGCCGGCCGCCGCAAGAGGGCGCGCGGCGACATTCCGCGCATCATGCTGGGCGCCATGAAGGAGCGCAGCGAGCTGACGGGCGGCGCGAATGCGCGGCTTGCCGAGGACCGGCAGGTGCAGGCGGGCGAGGCGGTGGCGGCGGCGCGCGAGCGCATCGAGATCCTCCAGCCGCTGACCGTCGCCGTACCGCCGACGCATCTTTCCGCCGGCAGGACGGTGCTCCGGATGGACGGCGTCACCGCCGGCTACCGGGCGGATCACCCGGTCATCCGCGACCTGTCCTTCACCATGACCGGGCCGGAGCGGGTGGCCGTGACGGGGCCGAACGGTTCGGGCAAGACGACCTTGCTGGCGCTCGTCACCGGCGCGCTCGCCCCCTGGCGGGGCAGCGTGCGCCTCCTTGCGGACGCCGCCATGCTCGACCAGAAGGTGAGCCTGCTCGATCCGGCCCTGTCGATCCGCGACAATTTTCGCCGGATCAATCCCGAGGCCGGCGAGAATGCCTGCCGGGCGGCGCTGGCGCGCTTCATGTTCCGCGCGGATGCCGCCCTGCAGGCCACCGGCAGCCTTTCGGGCGGGCAGCTGTTGCGCACCGGCCTTGCCTGCGTGCTCGGCGGAGACACGCCGCCGGCGCTGCTGATCCTCGACGAGCCGACGAACCATCTGGACATCGATTCGATCGAGGCGGTGGAGGCGGGGCTGCGGGCCTATGACGGCGCGCTCCTCGTCGTCAGCCACGACGAGGCGTTTCTTGCGGCGATCGGCATGACGCGCCGGCTGGCGCTTTCGGCGATATGAGATGATGCCGGGCCGCCGCCCATTCCTCCGTCAGGCCGGTTCTCACTCGGCCATCCACGCCGCACCCGGAGCGTGGATCCTCGGGGCAAGCCCGAGGATGACGAAGGCGTGCGGGGGAAGGCCTTGCAGTCCTCAACCCGGTCTCGAGTCGCGTTCCGCCTAGCTCCGGCCGAAACGCGCGATGACTTCGGCAAGCGGCACGTGGCCCTTGAAGGCGCCTGAGCCGGCTGGTGTCTCGCCGCTTTCCACTGCGGTGGCGAACGCGACGGCGGGGTCGGCCTTCAGCCGGCCGCGGATGGCCGCGATGCGGGGCCAGCGGCTTGCCGGGGCGACCGCGTGGTAATCGAGCCAGCGGGCGACGCCGATGAGCACGCCGTCCGCAAGCGTCGGGCGGTCGCCGGCAAGGTAGGGCGTGTCGCCGAGCATCGCCTCCAGCTTGTCGTGCCGCTCGATGACGCCCTCGCGGCCCCAGCGGCGGAGCGACTCCTCCAGCACCGGGTCCGGCGTCTCCAGTTCGAGCGCAGCCCAGAGCGGGCTGAAGGCGCCGGTGAAGCCGGTGTTGAGATAGGCCATCAGCTGGACCATGCGGTCGGCCTCCGGCGTTGCGGGATCGAAGCTGACGCGCCGTTCCGTGTCGCGCGCGGCGATCCAGTGGGCGATGGCCATGGTCTCGGTGATCACCCGGCCGTCATCGGTGACGAGGGCCGGCGTTTCGTGCCGGGCGTTGAGGCGGGCATAGGACGGGTCGCGCATTTCGCCCAGCATGTCGACGCGGCAGAGGCGGTAGGGCTTTCCCAGCCATTCCAGCGCGGCGACGAGGCCCATGGAGCTTCCGGCGGGAAAGCCGTAGACGAGGATCGGTTCCAATGTTCTTCTCCGTGATTTCTGTTGACCACGCTGCGCAGCGACACTGGACCTAAGCCTTGCCTGCCCCCATGTAAATTACGCACATTTTTGTCACCATGCCGGAGCCCGCCATGAAGGATCTCGTTTCCCGCTGCCCGATCGAGGAGGTCATGCAGGTCTTGAGCGGCCGCTGGCCGACCCTGCTGATCTACTACCTGAAGGACGGCACGAAGCGCTTCAGCGACCTCCGGCGCGACAACCCGACCGTCTCGCACCGCATCCTGACGCTCGAACTGCGCAAGCTGGAAAAGGCCGGCATCGTGCGGCGGACGGTCTTCGGCGGCTATCCGCTGCGAGTCGAATACGACCTCACGCCATCCGGCCTGACGCTGCTGCCGCTGGTCGACGCGCTCGGCGACTGGTGGGAGGCGCGGGATGCCGGGCGCCCGGCGCCGCAAACGAAGACGGCCGCCGAGGCGGCGGCCGTTTCGTAAGGCTGGAGCATTTCCGCTTCTCCTCGAATCGCGAAAACGCTCTATCTGTTTGTTTTTATGCAATTCCGGACGCAAAACCGCTTCGCACTTTTGCTGGAAATGCTCTAGGATGACCGGTCAGGCCGGGTTGGAGGCTTCCACCACGGCAAGCGCGGCCATGTTCACCACGCCGCGCGAGGTGACCGACGGCGAGAGGATATGGGCGGGCATGGCGGCGCCGAGCAGGATCGGGCCGACATGCAGGCTGTCCGTCATGGTCTTGACGACGCCGAGCGTGATGTTGGCGGCGTCGAGATTGGGGAAGACCAGGAGGTTGGCTTCGCCGGACAGCGTCGAATTCGGCATGACGCGCTGGCGCAGGGCCTCGGAGATCGCGGCGTCGCCGTGCATCTCGCCGTCCGCCTCGAGCGTCGGGTCCATCTCGTGCACCATCTCCATGGCGCGGCGCATCTTGAAGGCGCTGTCGGAATCGCGCGAGCCGAAGTTCGAATGGGAGACGAGGGCGGCGCGCGGCGTGATGCCGAAGCGGCGGATCTCCTGCGCGGCCATCACCGTCATCTGCGCCACTTCCTCGGCCGTCGGGTCGAAGGTGACATAGGTGTCGGTGAAGAAGGTGGCGCCGCGCTGCGAGATCAGCAGGCTGAGCCCGGAGAAGTCGAGCACGCCCTCCTTCTTGCCGATGATCTGGCTGACGTCGCGCAGGTGCTTGGCATAACGCCCCTCGACGCCGCAGATCAGCGCATCGGCCTCGCCACGCTTGAGGGCCAGCGCGCCGATGACCGTCTGGTTGGTGCGCACGATGGTGCGCGCGGCTTCCGGGATGACGCCGCGGCGGCCGACGATGCGGAAATAGTCGTCGACATAGTCGCGGTAGCGCGGATCGTCCTCGGGGTTCACGACCTCGAAGTCGGTCTGCGGGCGGATGCGCAGGCCGTAGCGCTTGAGACGCGTCTCGATGATCTGCGGGCGGCCGATGAGGATCGGCTTGGCGATGTCCTCCTCCAGCAGCACCTGGGCGGCACGCAGCACGCGCTCGTCCTCGCCTTCGGCGAAGATCACGCGCTTGCGGGCAGCGTTCTTCGCGGCGGCGAAGATCGGCTTCATGATGAAGCCCGAACGCCAGACGAAGCGGTTGAGCTGGTCGAGATAGGCGTCGAAATCGGTGATCGGGCGCATCGCCACGCCGGTTTCGGCCGCCGCGCGCGCGACGGCCGGCGCAATGCGCAGGATGAGGCGCTGGTCGAAGGGCGAGGGGATGAGGTAGTTCGGGCCGAAGCTCGGCGTATCGCCGGAATAGGCGCGGGCGGCGACGTCGGACACTTCCTCGCGGGCGAGGGAGGCGATGGCGCGCACGGCGGCCATCTTCATCTCCTCGTTGATCGTGCGCGCGCCGCAATCGAGCGCGCCGCGGAAGATGTAGGGGAAGCAGAGGACGTTGTTGACCTGATTGGGGAAGTCGGAGCGGCCGGTGCAGATCATCGCGTCCGGGCGGGCGGCGCGCGCCTCCTCGGGCATGATTTCCGGCGTCGGGTTGGCGAGCGCCATGATCAGCGGCTTCTCCGCCATGCGGGCGAGCAGCTCCGGCTTCAAAACGCCGGCGGCCGACAGGCCGAGGAAGACGTCCGCACCGTCGATGGTCTCGGAGAGCTGGCGCTTGTCGGTCTCCTGCGCATAGACGCTCTTCCACTGGTCCATCAGGGCCTCGCGGCCCTTGTAGACGAGGCCCTCGATGTCGTGCACCCAGATGTTCTCGACCTTCGCGCCGAGCGAGACGAGCTGGTTGAGACAGGCAAGCGCGGCCGCGCCCGCGCCCGAGGCGACGATCTTGGCGTCGGAAAGCGCCTTGCCGGCGAGCTCCAGGCCGTTGAGGACCGCGGCGGCGACGATGATCGCCGTGCCGTGCTGGTCGTCGTGGAAGACGGGGATGTCCATCTTCTCGCGCAGCTGGCGCTCCACCTCGAAACATTCCGGCGCCTTGATGTCTTCCAGGTTGATGCCGCCGAAGGTCGGCTCCGGCGCGGAGACGACGTTGACCATCTCGTCCACGGTCGGGGCGTCGATCTCGATGTCGAAGACGTCGATGCCGGCGAACTTCTTGAAGAGCACCGCCTTGCCTTCCATCACGGGCTTGGAGGCGAGCGGGCCGATATTGCCGAGGCCGAGCACGGCCGTGCCGTTGGAGACGACGGCGACGAGGTTGGCGCGCGCCGTGTAGTCGGCGGCCGTGTTGGCGTCGTCGCGGATGGCGAGGCAGGGCGCGGCGACGCCGGGCGAATAGGCGAGCGCCAGGTCGCGCTGGTTGCCGAGCGGCTTGGTCGGGTTGATCTCGAGCTTGCCGGGGCGGGGGTGACGGTGGAAGAAGAGGGCCTGCTGGTCGATGTCGCCGCTTGCCGGACCGTCCTGCGTCCGCGATTTGTCACCCGTGCTCATGATGCTCCCTGCCATATGCTGTTTTTGTTGCGGCCCTTCTTTGCACGAAACCGCCGCGACGTGGTTTTCCGAGTCTTCCATAAAGCCGCAATCAGCGGTCTGTGCAATGCCTATTTGCCATCGAAAAAGGCATAGGTGTGTCATCAATCTGAAACAGGAGTCTGGTTTTCAACGGGGTGAAAGCCGCCCCTTACGACGACCACCGCGGCGGCCGGCCACCCGGAGACAGACGCATGACCGCGACCCTCGCCGACCCGAATGTCCGCCATTTCCGCACGCTGTTCATCTCGGACGTGCATCTGGGATCGAAGGCGGCCAAGGCGGACTTCCTGATCGACTTCCTGCGGCATCACGAAGCCGAGACGATCGTGCTCGTCGGCGACATCGTCGACGGCTGGCGCCTGAAGCGCAACTGGTACTGGCCGCAGGCCTTCAACGACGTCACGCAGAAGCTTCTGCGCAAGGCGCGCAAGGGCACGCGCGTCATCTACATTCCCGGCAACCACGACGAGTTCCTGCGCGACTTCCCGGGCACCCATTTCGGCGGCGTGGAAGTGGCTGACCGCATCATCCACGAGGCTGCCGACGGCAAGCGCTACCTCGTGCTGCATGGCGACGAGTTCGACGTCGTCGTGCGCCATGCCCGCGTCGTCGCCTATCTCGGCGACTGGGCCTATGACGCGGCCATCGCCATCAACGTCGTCTTCGCCGCCATCCGCCGCCGGCTCGGCCTGCCGTACTGGTCCTTCTCCTCCTGGGCCAAGCAGCAGGTGAAGACGGCGGTGAACTTCATCGGCGAGTTCCAGAAGGTGGTCGTCGAGGAGGCGCGGCGCCACGATGCCGACGGCGTGATCTGCGGCCACATCCACCACGCCGTCATCACCGAGATCGACGGCATCCGCTACATCAACAGCGGCGACTGGGTGGAGAGCTGCACGGCGATCGCCGAGCATCACGACGGCGAGATGGAGCTGATCACCTGGCAGATGCTCGCATCGAGCCCTGCCGAGGTGGTTCCGGTCTCGCGCCGGATGCTGGCGATCGAAACCCGGGAGCCGGAGGCGGCGTAAGCCGGCTTTCACCTGTTCGGCCTTCCGGCCCGCGGGCAGAAATAGCGCATTGGCGTACGTACGTCGGCATGCTAGAGCCGGGGCGTTCCAACGCAGGTTCCCCGCCAATGAATGCCCCTTCCGGGTTTACCGTGACCGCCGGCGCGCCGCCGTTCTTCGCCGCGCGCATCGCTCTCGTCTTCTGCGCGCCGATGATGGTCAACGGCATTGCGCTGCCGTTCTTCCCGGTCTGGCTGGAAACGCTGTCGATGAGCGACTTCCAGATCGGCGTCGTCCTTGCCGTGCCGATGTTCGTGCGCGTCTTCACCGCGCCGGTGGCCGGCATCATCGCGGACCGGATCGGCGAGCGTTCGATCGTGCTGCTCTGGTCGGCGCTGCTGTCGCTTTCGACGGCGCTCGCGCTCTTTGCGACCGGGTCCTTCTGGCCGGTGCTGCTGCTCTACACGCTGCAGGGCGCGGTCTATTCGCCCTATGTGCCTATCACCGAGGCGATCATGCTATCGGGCGTGCGGCGCTGGAATTTCGATTACGGCAAGATGCGCCTGTGGGGCTCGCTCGCCTTCATCGTCGCGACGATGATCGGCGGCTGGCTTGCCGGGCTCTACGGGGGCGCCATGGTGCTGCCGGCGATGGCGGTGGCCTTCGTGCTGACGGTGCTCGGCGCGGTGATCGCCCCCAGGATCGGCAAGCCGCGCCGCCCGTCGCCGATCGCCGCGATCGCCACCATGCCGACGAAGAGCACGCTGCGGCAGGCGGATGTGCAGCTCATGCTGATCGGCGTCTCGCTCGTCAATGCGAGCCATGCCATGCTGTTCGCCTTCTCGGCGATCTACTGGCAGAAGATGGGTTTCAGCGGGGTGGACGTCGGCATCCTGTGGAGCGCCGGCGTTTTTGCCGAGGTGGTCTTCTTCCTCTTCGCCGTCCAGTTGCGGCGCCGCTTCAATCTCTGGTCCATGATGACGGTCGGCTGTGCCGTGGCGGTCGGCCGCTGGATCCTCTTTCCCATGGAGATGTCCTTTTCCGGCTATTTCGCGCTGCAATGTCTGCACGCCTTCACCTATGCGCTCATCCACATGAGCGCGCAGAGCCGGCTGGTGGAGCGCGTGGCGGAGGAGCAGGAAGCGGCGGCGCAGGGGCTCTATTTCTTCTATACCGGCGTCTTCACGGCCCTCGCCACCTTCGTTTCGGGCTATGCCTTCAGCTGGTACGGCGTTCACGGCTTCTACCTGATGTCTTTCGTCGCCGCGGCCGGCCTCGTCTCGGTCGTCGCCGGCCGCATCGTCGCGCCGCGCGCTCAGCCCCAGAGCGCGGCGTCCGGCGGATAGACGGTCGAGCCCTCGTAGGTGAGGCCCGGCTCCCGGTCGCGGGCGAGCAGCAGCGGGCCGTCGAGATCGACGAAATCGGCGCCCTGCGCCAGCAGAACGGCCGGCGCCATGCCGAGTGACGTGCCGACCATGCAGCCCACCATGACCTTCAGCCCGTTCTCCTTCGCCGCCTCGCGCAGCGCCAGCGCCTCCGTCAGCCCGCCGGCCTTGTCGAGCTTGATGTTGATGGCGTCGTAGCGGTCGGCAAGTTCCCGGACGTCCTGCGCCTGGTGCACGCTCTCGTCGGCACAGACCGGGACGGGGCGGGCCGCGCCCCGCAGCGCCGAATCGTTGCCCGCCGGAAGCGGCTGCTCGACGAGGGCGATGCGCGCCTCGGCGCAGATGGCGAAGTGACGGGCGAGGTTTTCCGGGGTCCAACCCTCGTTGGCATCGAGGATGATGGCGCTTTCCGGCGCACCGGCGCGCACCGCGCGGATGCGGGCGGC
The DNA here is from genome assembly GCF_945994535.1 of Shinella sp. WSC3-e. Lineage (NCBI taxonomy): Bacteria > Pseudomonadati > Pseudomonadota > Alphaproteobacteria > Hyphomicrobiales > Rhizobiaceae > Shinella > Shinella sp. WSC3-e. The sequence continues at coordinate 1,723,557 of NZ_OZ000530.1, read as the reverse complement.
GTCGTCCGCCGTGCCGACCTTGACCTTGAGCAGGGGGCGGGCGGCCTCCTGCGCCGCCTGCCGCTGCATCGCCTCGGGCTCGCCGAGGGAGAGCGTGTAGGCGGTGATGAGCTCCCGCGGCGGCGCGGCGTTGATCACCTGTGAGGTCGGCACGCCGGAAAGCTTCGCTTCGAGGTCCCACAGCGCGCAGTCGATGGCGTTGCGCGCCGCGCCCGCGGGCATGATCCGCGCCAGTTCCTCGCGGCCCATGCCGTCCTCCACGGCGCCGCGCATGTCCTCGATGGCGGCAAGCACGCCGGCGACCGATTCGCCGTAGCGCGCATAGGGAACGCACTCGCCGCGCCCGGAAAGGCCGGAACCGCCGATCGTGCAGGTCACCACCTCCGCCGTCGTCTTGGCGCCGCGGGAAATGGTGAAAGTGCCGGCAATCGGGAAGCTTTCGGTGGTGGCGAGCAATGTGCGGCGCATGGGGCTGATCCTGGCAGGCTTGAAAAAATCGAGGCGGGAAGGCCGCTTTTGCGGGTTCGTTCGGTGACAGACGGGCGGCGAGCCGGTAAGACAGGCGCATGTTGGCCCAAGCACGGGAAGATGCAAGAGACTTGACCGGCGCCCGTTCCCCCCTCGACATCGCGATCGAAACGCTGCCCGGCAAGGACGGGGAGGTCTGGCGCCTTTCCGGCGAATGGGTGAACACGACCGCGGTTGCCGCGAGCAAGCGGCTTGCGGATATCGGCCGCGGGCAGGGCGGCGCGCTGGAAATCGACCTCGGCGGCGTCACGGCCATGGATACGGCCGGCGCCTGGCTGCTGCGCCGGGCCATCACCGAGCGGCAGGGCGAGGGCGGCGCGGTGAGTTTCACCGACCGCGAAGGGACGCATTATGCCGACCTGATTTCGGCATTGCCGGAAAAGCTTGCCGAGCCGCGCGATGAGAGCGGCGGGAAAGGCACGCTGTTCGAGCGCGTCTTCGAGCCGATCGGCCGCAACGTGATGGAGATCTGGGACGATGCGGTCGCCGCCATGTTCATCCTCGGCTCGGCGGTGCGCGGCGCCCAGCTGAAGCTCGGACGGCGCAGCGGCGTGTCGCCCTCGGCGATCGTGCACCATATCGACCATATGGGCGTGCGCGCCGTGCCGATCATCCTCCTGATGTCCTTCCTCATCGGCGCGATCATCGCCCAGCAGGGCGCCTTCCAGCTGCGCTATTTCGGCGCGGAAGTCTTTGTCGTCGATCTCGTCGGCATTCTCCAGCTGCGCGAGGTCGGCGTGCTGCTCACCGCCATCATGATCGCCGGCCGCTCGGGCAGCGCGATCACGGCCGAGATCGGCTCGATGAAGATGCGCGAGGAGATCGACGCGCTGAAGGTCATGGGCCTCAGCCCGGTCGGCGTCCTCGTCTTCCCGCGGCTCGTGGCGCTGACCGTCGCGCTGCCGCTCCTCACCATCATCGCCAACTTCGCGGCCCTCGGCGGCGCGGCCTTCGTTGCCTGGTCCTATTCCGGCATCACCTTCGACACGTTCCTGTCGCGCCTACGCGAGGCGATCGACCTGTCGACCGTGGTGTCCGGCATGATCAAGGCGCCGTTCATGGCGCTGATCATCGGCATCGTCGCCTCGGTCGAGGGGCTGAAGGTGGGCGGCAGCGCCGAATCGCTCGGCCGCCACGTCACCGCCGCCGTGGTGAAGTCCATCTTCGTCGTCATCCTCGTCGACGGCCTCTTCGCCATGTTCTACGCCGCGATCGATTTCTGAGGACATCCATGGAGCAGGTTTCGGCAAAGACGGACGACGTGATGCTCTCGGTCAAGGACCTGACCGTCGGCTTCGGCAGCAATATCGTGCTCGACAAGCTCAATCTCGACATCTACCGCGGCGAGATCCTCGGCTTCGTCGGCGCCTCCGGCACCGGCAAGTCGGTGCTGATGCGCACGGTGCTGCGCCTGCTGCGCCGCCGCTCCGGTACGATCCGCATCTTCGGCCTGGATTTCGACAAGGCGAGCGAGGAAGAGCGTCTGGCGCTTGACATGAAGCTCGGCGTGCTCTTCCAGCATGGCGCGCTCTTTTCCTCGCTGACGGTCAAGGAGAACATCCAGGTGCCGATGCGCGAATATCTCGACCTGCCGCAGGCGATGATGGACGAGCTGGCGCGGCTGAAGATCGAGCTGGTGGGCCTTGCCCCGGAGGCGGCGAACAAATATCCCTCCGAGCTTTCGGGCGGCATGATCAAGCGCGCGGCGCTGGCCCGCGCGCTGGCGCTCGACCCGGCCCTCGTCTTCCTCGACGAGCCGACCTCGGGCCTCGACCCGATCGGCGCGGCGGAATTCGACGAGCTGATCGCCAAACTGCGCGACACCCTCGGATTGACCGTGTATATGGTGACTCACGACCTCGACAGCCTGTTTTCGGTTTGCGATCGCATCGCCGTCCTCGGGCAGAAGAAGGTCATGGTCGAAGGCACGATCGAGGACATGCTGGCCTTTGACGATCCCTGGGTGCAGTCCTATTTCCGGGGCAAGCGCGCGCGAGCGATCGTGCGGAAAACGTAAGGACGTGTCCGGGGCCGGCAGGCTCCGGCGGATGGAACTGCGAGCAGGATAGCCCGAAGCATGGAAACCAAAGCCAACTACGCCCTCGTCGGTTTCTTCACCGTCCTCGTCATGGCCGCCGCCTTCGCCTTCGTCTACTGGATGTCGCAGTATGGCCGCGGCGGCGAGATGGCGCAGCTGGCCATCCGTATCCCGGGCTCGGCGAACGGCCTCAGCATCGGTTCGCCCGTGCGCTTCAACGGCATTCCGGTCGGCTCCGTGCGCAGCCTTGCCATCGACGCCGACGACCCGCGCTTCTCCGTCGCCATGACGGAGGTCTCGACCAGCGCGCCGGTTAAGCAGTCGACGACCGCGGTCCTGGAGGTCCAGGGCCTGACGGGCGCGGCCTATATCGAGCTTTCCGGCGGCAGCGCGGGCGATCCGAACATCCTGCGCCAGGCCGTCGACAGCGAGGTTCCGGCCGTGCTGCAGGCGGAGCAGTCGAGCGTGACGAACATCCTGTCCACCGCCGACAAGATCCTGAAGCGGGCCGACGCGGCGATCACCGACATCCAGGGCTTCGTCGCCGATGCGCGCGGGCCGCTGACGACGACGATCCAGAACGCCGAGCAGTTCTCCGGCGCGCTCGCCCGCAACGGCGAGAAGGTGGACGAGTTCCTGCAAAGCGTCGGCGGCCTTTCGGAGACCTTCCGCAACCTTTCCGGCCGGCTCGATTCGACGCTCGCCTCGGTCGACGAGCTGATCAAGGCGGTCGACCCGAAGAAGGTCGAGGATTTCGTCGGCAATGTCGACAAGATCAGCAAGGACATCGCGGATGCGTCCGGCGACATCAAGGCCACCGTCGACGGCTTCCGCAAGACGGCCGAAACCTTCGATGCCTTCGGCAGGCAGGCGACGGTGACGCTCGACAAGGTCGACAGCCTCATCGCCGCGGTCGATACGCAGAAGGTCGGCGGCGCGATCGACAACATCTCGGTCGCGACCGCCGATGCCCGCAAGGCCATCGCCTCCGTCACCGGCGTTGCCGACCGCATCGGCGCGCGCGAGGAGGACATCGACCAGATCATCACCGACGTGCAGCAGATGAGCAACAAGCTGAACGCGGCCGCCACGCGCGTCGACGGCGTGCTCGCCAAGCTCGACGGTTTCCTGGGCGAGGGGGATTCCGAATCGCTCTTCGCCGAGGCCAAGGCGACGCTGCAGTCGATCAAGCAGGCCGCCGATACGCTGAACGGCCGGATCGGCCCGATTGCCGACGGGCTGCAGCGGTTCTCCGGCTCGGGCCTGCGTGACGTCGAGGCGCTGGTGCTCGACACGCGCCGCACGATCCAGAATCTCGACAGCGCGATCTCCGGTTTCGAGCGCAATCCGCAGCGCCTCCTCTTCGGCGGCGAGACGGTCAAGCAGTATGACGGCCGCAACCGGCGCTGAACCGGCCGTAAAGTGTGGCCCTATCCCCACAACTGCCAACCGCTGGTGGTCCAAGGCAAATTTGTCCGTCCGCGCAGCCGTGACAGCCTGTCGTGCCGCTGCTACACAGGCAGTTACAAGGGTTTGAGGACGACATGACGGGTTCGGGTAAGGGTTTGTTGCGGAACGGGACTGCGGCGCGCGCCGCGCTCGTCGCCGTTCTGGCGGCAATGCTCGCCGCCTGTGGCAGCACGCAGGCCAAGAACGATACGTTCGCGCTCACCTCCGTCGCCACCGCCGACGGCCCTTCGGCCAGGAGCCGGCAGATCCTCGTGCCGCCACCCTCGGCGCTGAAGGCGCTCGACGGCGAGCAGATCGTCATCCGCCCGTCCGCCTCGGAAATCCAGTATCTTGCCGGCGCGCAGTGGAGCGACAGCCTGAGCAAGATGGTGCAGGCCAAGCTCGTGCAGGCCTTCGAGAACACCGGCCGCCTCGGCGGCGTCGGCATGCCGGGGCAGGGCCTTGCGATCGACTACCAGATCGTCACCGACATCCGCGCCTTCGAGGTGCAGACGGCGGGCGCCGATGCGGCGGTGGTGGAGATTTCGGCAAAGCTGCTCAATGACCGCAACGGCACGGTGCGGGCGCAGAAGGTGTTTCGCGCGACGGTTCCGGTCGGCGGAACCGGCAACCCGGCCTTCGTGAAGGCGCTCGACGCGGCCTTCGCCGCGGTCACGGCCGATATCGTCGGCTGGACGCTGGCGTCGATCTGATTTTCTTGATGTGTTCGGTCGGTGATGCGGGGGTGCGAAAGCCCCTCATCCCGCTGCCGCGACCTTCTCCCCGCAAGCGGGGAGAAGGAGCAATTGGCATGGCTTTCCAAATCAGTGCGACGTCATTTGTCTGGGGAAGCCCACAAGGCGCTTCCCTTCGCCCCGCTTGCGGGGAGAAGGTGCCGGCAGGCGGATGAGGGGCCGCACGTCGACGCGCAGCCCTTCCCGTCAGGCGTTCTCAACGCCCTGGATGGCCGAGACCTTCCAGTCGCCGCCGTTGCGGCGCACGAAGGTCCAGATCTCGACGGCTTCCGTCAGGTTGTCCGGATCGCCGGAAACGAGCGCGCCGGTCGCGCGGTCGCGCATCACGTCGATGCTCTCGTAGCGCATGGCGACGGTGGCGTATTCCTCGGCGCCTTCGCGCCAGGCCTCGGCAATGTCGCCCTGCACGAGGTGGATGTCGCGCACCTCGTTCTTCAGGCCCTGGGTGGCGTTGTCGCCGAGTTCCTCGGCGAGGTAGGACATCGCCTCCGGCGTGGTGATCTGGCGCAGCGTGCGGAAATCCTCCGCCGCATAGGCCGCCTGCAGCTCCTTCAGCATGCTTTCGAACTGCTCGAGGTCGGCCTGCTTGATGCCGATCTCGTCGCCGCCCTTCGGCTGCGGCGCGGCCTGGCGGCTGCCGCCGCCGATGCTCGGGATCTTGAAGTCCGGGCCGCCGCCCGGCGCGGCGTTGCGGGCATGGGCGGCGCCGGCATAGGCGGGCGCGTTCTTCTGCGCGAACATGCGGCGCAGGAACAGGAAGACGCCGGCGATCAGCAGCACCTGCAGGATCAGGCCGAGGAAGCCGATGCCGCCGCCGAGGCCCTGGCCGAGCAGCATGCCGACGAGGCCGCCGAGCATCAGGCCGCCGAGCAGCGTGCCGCCGAAGCCGCCGAAGAGGCCGGGGCGCGGATTGGTGGCCGTGGCATTGCGGCCGGCGGAGGGCTGGGCCGACTGCTGGCGCGTCATGGTGCGGTCGATCGGCTGGGCATCCGTCGGTGCGGTGCGCGTCGTCGAGGGCGTCGAGAAGGTGCGGCTGCCGCGGCTGCCGAACCCACCGCCGGCGCGGCGCGCCTCGGCCACGTCCACCACCGTCATCATCACCATCACCGCGACCGCAAGCGTCGCCAGGATGCGTCCAAAGCCTTGTATAAAGATCATTTCCGTCTCTCTTCCCATGCGCCTTGTGGCGCGTCGGACCGGATATAGCGGCTGGAGGCCCGGATTTTAAGGTTCGGCGGCCGGAAATCGGCAGCCTGGGACGGTTTGCGCCATCAAAGGTGTGTTATCGGCGCGGCCAGGCAAGGCCCCTAACGCGAAACGGCCGCCTTGCGGGCGGCCGTTTGTCCGTGCTGTCGGGTCCGCTCAGCTGAAGCGGCCTGCCGCGTGGGCCAGCATGGTGTAGACCTTGCCGGTGTCCGAGGTGAGGTAGGTCTGCGTCATCACCTTGTCGCGGTCGTTGCGGGCCACATCGGCGAGCAGCTTCTCGAAGTCCGAGATGTAGCGGTCGACCGCGGTGCGGAATTCCGGCTCGCGCTCGTATTTGCGCTTGATCTCGTCGAAGGTCTGCTGGCCCTTCAGCGTGTAGAGGCGGCGCGTGAAGACGTCGCGCTCGCCGCGCTGGTAGCGGCGCCACAGGTCGACCGAGGCGTCGTGATCGATGGCGCGGGCGATATCGACCGAAAGCGAGTTCAGCGATTCGACGACATGGCGCGGGTTGCGGTTGTCCGGGCGGGCGGCCTGGCCATCGGAGCGCGGCTGGCCGAACTGGGCTTCCTCGCGCGAGACGGCGCCGCGCAGGAGGTCGCGCATCCAGCCGCCTTCGCCGGCGGTCTTGGCCTCGGTCTCCGCGGGCAGGGGCTGCGGCACGGTGGCCGCGGCGGCACGCTCGAGGCCGAGGCTGCCGCGCAGCTGGACCGGTTCCTCGCGGCGGGGCTCGACGCGGGTTTCCTGCACCAGCTGCTGTTGCTGGACGACCTTGGCCTGGACCACCGCCGGGCGGGAGACTTCCAGCGCGGAGGAGGACTTGCCGATGATGTCGGACAGGTCCTGCAGGGCCTTGATCTGCTCGCTGACGGCGCGGCGCATCTGGGCGGCGTTTTCCTTGGCTTCTTCCGGAAGGTCGAAGGCGCCGCGCTTCAGCTCGCCGCGGGTCTGGTCGAGCTCCTTGCGGATATCGGCGGCGGCGCGGCGGATTTCCTCGGTCGCGCCGGAGAACTTGCCGACGGCCTCCTCGACGGCCTCGCGCAGCGTCTCGCGCATGACGGTCGTGGCGGCTTCGGACTTCTTGCCGCTCTCGGCGAGCAGGCGATCGACATCGGAGAGCGAGGCGCCGACGCTGCCGCGCAGGCGGTTCGCCACTTCCCTGGTCCGCTCCTCGGCGCGGGCGAAGGAGCCCTCGACCGACTGGCCCGCTTCCTCGCCGGCCTTCATCAGCTGCTCGCGCAGCGAATTGGCGGCGGCCTCGGCGCGCTTCTCCGTATCGCTCAGGATGCGGCCGACTTCGGCGAACGAGCTCTGGATGCCGCCGCGCAGGTTGCCGGCGATGAGGTTGGAACGTTCCTCGGCGCGGCTGAAGGCGCCCTCGACCATGCCTTCGAGCGACTGCATGGTCTTCTCGATCTCTTCCGAGCGCTGCACGAGGCCGACGGAGAGCGAACGCAACGCATCCTGGCGTTCTTCCAGCGTCGAGACGAGGTTGGACTGGGCGGCGGCGAGCAGGTCGGAGGCCTGCGACAGGATCTTCGAATGATCCTCGAAGCGCCCGACGATGCTGCCGATCTGGGACAGCGTGCCGGCGGAGATGTCGGACAGGCGATCAACCTTGCCCTCGAGCAGGCGCGACGTGGTGGACACCATGTCGGAAGCGCGCTCGGCGGAGGTGGAGAAGCGCTCGGCCGTGCTCGTCAGGCGGCCGTCGATGGCACCGAGCGTCTGGCTCGCCGCGTCGACGATGCCGGCGATCGCGCCGTTGCTTTCCGAAAGGCGGGCGATCAGGCTTTCGACATTGGCCGCAAGGCCGCTTTCGATCTCGCGCATCGTGCCGGCGGCTTCTTCCGTGCGGCTGGTGATGGCGGCGAGCGTGTCGGCCGTGCGGGCGGAGATCGCGTTGATGAGCGCGGCGTTCTCGTTGCGCAGGCGTTCGGCGCTTTCGCGGGCAACGCCGCTGATGCGCTCGGCCGCGTCGCGGGCGACCCCGCCGATGCCCTCGGCAGCCTCCCGGCCGACGGTGGCATAGCTGTCGATGACGGGGCGGGCCTCCTCGTCGATCAGGCGGGCGAGCTCCTCGGTGCGGCTTGCCAGCATGGAGTTGAGCTCGCGGGTGCGCTCGTCGAGCGTCGAGCGGATGGAGGCGCCGCGCGCCTCCAGCGCCTTCTCGACGTCGCCGAGGCCGGCGCGCAGCGACTGGGCCTGGTCGGCGAGGCGGCTTTCCGTCTCGGCGAAGCGGGCGACGGCGGTCGAGGTGGTTTCCTCGACGGCGCGGGCGAAGGCTTCGTTGCGGGCCGACAGGTTGCCGGCGAACTCCTCGCCCGTACGGGCGATGTTTTCGGCGGCGCGCTGGGCTTCCGCGCCCATTTCCTGGGCCGCGCGGGAAACCGCGCCGCGCAGCGAGGAGCTGAGGCTGGCGAATTCCTCGCCGGTCTTGGCGAGCGACTGGGCCGAGCGGATCGCTTCGGCATCCATGTCCTGGGCGGCTTGCGAAACGGCATCGCGCAGCGTCGCGGCGAGGCCGGCGGCCTTGCCGTCGATCGTGCGGTTGACGTTGTCGAGACCGATGGTCAGCGCCCGGTCCATCGTGCCGAGACGTTCCTCGATGCGGCCGGTCTTCTCGTCGATCGTGCCGGCAATGCGCTCGGCGGCCTCGCCGGTGACGCGTTCGATGTCGCCGGTGCGGGCCGTGAGCGTGCTGTCGATGCGTTCGGCCGCTTCCCCGGCGATGCGGGCGATCTCGCCGGCGCGGTTCGCCAGCGTGCCGTCGATGCGCTCGGCCGCCTCGCCGACGGCGCGGCTGATCTCGTCGGCGCGGTTGACGAGGGCGCCGTCGATGCGCTCGGCGGCATTGCCGACGGTCGTCTCGATCTGGCTTGCCCGGTTGAGGAGCGTGCCTTCGAGGCGTTCGGCGGCTTCGCCGACGGTGCGGCTGATTTCGTCGACCCGGCCGACGAGGGCGCCGTCGATGCGTTCGGCGGCGTTGCCGACCGTCAGCTCGATCTGCGTCGCGCGGGCCAGCAGCGTGTCGTCGATGCGATCGGCGACCTGGCCCACGACGCGGTTGATCTCGTCGACGCGGCCCACGAGGACACCATCGATGCGTTCGGCGGCATTGCCGACCGTCATCTCGATCTGGGTGGCGCGGGCGATCAGCGTGTCGTCGATGCGGTCCGCCGCTTCCCCGGCAACGCGGGCGATCTGGTCGGCGCGGCTTGCCAGCGCGCCGTCGATGCGCTCGGCGGCTTCGCCGGTGACGCGCTCGATATCGCCGATGCGGCCGGAGAGGGCGCCTTCGATGCGCTCGGCAGCGCTGGCGCTGAGGCGCTCGATGTCGCCGACGCGGCCGGAAAGCGCGGCGGCGATGCGCGCCGTCGTCTCGTCGCCGATGCGCTCGACCTCGGCCATCGGCCGGGAGAGGGCGTCGGAGACGCGCAGCGAGACGTCGCCGCCGATGCGGTCGAGGTCGGTGAGGCGTTCCGACAGGGTGTCGGAAATACGCGAGGCGGCGGTGTCGACGAGGCCGGAGACGTGGTCGACGCTGTGCTCGATGCGGGCTTCCAGCTTGCCGAGATTCTCCTCGAGGCGGCTGCCTGTCGTGTCGAAACGGTTGGCGACGTTGTCGACCGTCTGTTCCATGCGGTTGCCGAAGGTGTCGGCCGCGTGAACGATCTTCGCGGAGGTTTCGACCAGGCGTTCGGCAACGGCGCCGACGCTTTCGCGCACGCGCTGGTCGAGCAGGGCGCCGCTGCCGTCGATGGTGCGGCGGAGGGCCTCCTCGTGCTGTTCCATCGACAGTTCCAGCATGCCGGCGCTGGTGGCGATCGAGGTGCCGATCGTGGTCACCTGGTCGTTCAGCGTCTCGGCGAGCTGGTTGCGGCCCTCGCTGATGGCGAGGTTGATCGCGTCGATGCGGTCGTCGAGCGTCGCGCGGATCTCGTCATGGGTGGAGGCGAGCGAACCGGCGAGCGTCGAGGCGCGGCCCGAGAGCTGTTCCATCGACAGTTCCAGCATGCCGGCGCTGGTGGCGATCGAGGTGCCGACGGAGGCGACCTGGTCGTTCAACGTCTCGGCGAGCTGGTTGCGGCCCTCGCTGAAGGCGAGGTTGATCGCGCCGATGCGGTCGTCGAGCGTCGCGCGGATCTCGTCGTGGGTGGAGACGAGCGAACCGGCGAGCGTCGAGGCGCGATCCGAGAGCTGCTCCATCGACAGTTCCAGCATGCCGGCGCTGGTGGCGATCGAGGTGCCGATGGTGGCGACCTGGTCGTTCAGCGTTTCGGCGAGCTGGTTGCGGCCCTCGCTGATGGCGAGGTTGATCGCGTCGATGCGGTCGTCGAGCGTCGCGCGGATCTGCTCATGGGTGGAGACGAGGGAGCCGGCCAGTTCCGACGCGCGGCCGGAGAGCTGTTCGGCGATGTTGGCGGCGCGGCCGGAGAAGGCCTCGGCGAACTCGGCCGCCTGGCCGTGCAGGACGCCCGTGAGCTGCTGGTTGCCCTCGGACAGGACCGTCTCGACGCGGTCTGCCGCCGCATCGATCGCGGACTGCATGGCGCCGGCGCTGTTGGACAGAACCGATGCGAGATTGGCCGTGCGGCCGGTGATGGCGTCGTCGATCTGGCGGGCGGCGCCCGTCAGGGCGTTTTCGACCCGGCTGGCGGCCGCGCCGACGGACTGTTCGAGCTGGCTGCCGGTCTCGTTCAGCATGGAGGAGAGGGCGGCGGTGCGCTCGGAAAGCGCGCCGTCGATGCGGTTGTGGCTGGCGGCGATCGTCGAGGAGATCTCGTCGGCGCGGGCACCGAGCGCGTCTTCCATGCGGGCCTGGGCGGCCTCGATGCCGCTGGCAATCGCGGTGCTGCGGGAATCCAGCGCCTCCGTCAGGCGGCGCTCGCTGCCCGAAATGCTCTCCACCAGCGCGCTGGCGCGGGCGCCGAGCGCCTCTTCCATGCGGGCCTGGGCGGCCTCGATGTCGGTGGCGATCGCCGAGCCGCGGGAATCCAGCGCCTCCGTCAGGCGGCGTTCGCTGCCCGAAATGCTTTCCGCCAGCGCATCCGCGCGGCTGCCGAAGCCGCTCTCGATGCGGTTCTGCACCTCGGCGAGACCGCCGAGCAGGGCCGCGGACTTTTCCGACAGGACCGCGCCCATGCGCTCATGCGCACCGCTGACGGCGCTGGAGATGGCGTCGGCATGGCCGGAAACGGCGTTTTCGATGACTTCCTGGCTGGTGGCGAGCGTGGTCGCGAGCGCAAAGGACTGGTCGGTGAGCGTGCTGCCGAGGCGCTCGATGCTGGAGGTGAGGATGCCGTCCATCGCCTCGCGGCCGCTGGCGACCGTCTCGTTGATGCGCGCGAGGCTTTCCATCAGCTTGCTGTCGAGCGAGCCGGCGCGCTGGTCGAAGGCCTGGGCGAACTCTTCCACGCGCTGGTCGAAGGCGCCGGAGACCCGGCCGACGGTCGCCTGCATGCGCTCGTCGAAGAAGCCGGTGCGCAGGTCGAGGTCCATGACCGTGTCGTCGGCGGCGTTCTTGAGGCTCTGGCGGAACTGCGCGCCCTTCTCGTCGAGCGCGGCGTTCATCGCCTGGAGAACGTCGTCGAGGCCGCCGGTGACGGCCTGCTGGCCGATCGACAGGCTTTCGCTGATCTCGCGGGTGCGGGCGATCAGCGTCTCGTTGAGCTGCTTGGCGCGCTCGTTCAGCGCGGCGTTCAGCTTCTCGGTGTTCGTGTCGAGCGAGTTGGCGCGGGTCTCGAACTGCTGCAGGAGGTCGCGACCGCGGGAATCGAGGGTCTTGGTGAGCTGGTCGAGGCGGCTGTCGAACTCGTTGGCGAGCGCGAGGCCGGACGAGCTCAGCGTCGACAGCAGGCTGTCGGTACGGGCCGACAGCATGGCGCCGATCGTCTGCGTCGCGCTGTCGGATTTTTCCATCAGCATGGCGGCGCGGGTGTCGAGCATCGAGGCGAAGGCTTCGCCCGAGGTGGCGAGGCGCTGGGTGAGGTTGTCGCCGGCGCTTGCCAGCTCGTCCTTCAGCTGCTCGTGCGCGCCGGAGATGGAAGAGCGGATGCGCTCGGCGTGGCTGACGATGGCCTCGCGCTCGGCGCCGAGTTCCTGGACGAGGGTGCGCACGCGCATCTCGTTGTCGGAATAGCTGCGCTCAAGCGCGTTGACTTCCGAATGCACGAGGGTTTCGAGCTCGGTGGCGCGGGCGATGGTGCGCTCGATGCCTTCGTTCATCGCGGAGACTTCGCGGCGCACCGCCTGGCCGACGGCCATGATGCGGTCGCTGGCGACGGTTTCCGGCTCGGAGAGGCGGAGCGCGACCTCCGCCATGGAGCGGGCGGCGCTGCGCAGTTCCTGGGCGCGGGAAATCATGATCGCGAAGGCGAAGAACAGCATGATCGGCATGACGATGGCGACGACCATGCCGATGGCGCCGGGCAGCGCCACGAGGTCGGCGACCGAGCGGATCTGCCAGATCTCGGGCGCATAGAGAAGGTTGGCGACGCCGAGACCGCCGATGACCCAGAGCACGGACATCAGGATGGCCATGCGGATCGAGGCGCGGCCCGAGCGCACGTCCAGCGATTTCAGGATCGCGGCCGGCGTCTTGCGGGAGCCGTCGTTGGCGGGCGTGAAGGCAGGCGTCTTCGGCGCCTGCTCGGGACCGTGGCCCCGTGCGGTCTCGCCGGAAGCAGGGCGATTGGCAGGTTTTTCCTGCGTCTTGTTGGGAACGCTGTTAGCTGGTTCGGGCACATGGGCTTCCGAAGCGTCCTTCTTCGAGGGCGTCTCCGGCGCTAGATCGTCAAAGTCGATTTTCAATGCTTCTTCAAGGGCCTGGAAGGCCTTGTCGTCGATCGACTCGGTGGACTTGTTCGTCGCCATGCGGTTACGCCTCGTTACCATATCCGGGATCGGGCTTCATGCGCGCTGCCGCTGCTCAGGCGCATTCGAACCGGTCCGGTTGGTGGCCGGTCTTGCTGCATACCCTCATGGCAAGCAGCGTCCGGACCGCCGTTCATTCCAAATTCGCTCGATAGACCGAAAAGGCGAAGCGGTGTATCTCCGCCCACGGCTTATCCACCGGGACTATCCGGTCGTATCGTAGTGACACATTAGCCTGTATCACACAATTCATTGCCATCTCCCTTCGCCCGAAACTTAACAGGAAGTTAACATCGGGCGATTCTGTATCGCGATGGAAACCTTGCGAAAAAGGCAATTTTTCAGCCGTTAACCATAGTTTGCGATTCATGCCCATTTTGCGCCGTCTTTTAATCGGATAGCCGCGCCGGCCGCGCAGAATGGCTGTCCCATGTCCCTGTATGGAGCGGCGAATACACCCGTCCCGCATCGACATCTGCGTGCACCACAAGGAAACAAGCGTAAACCGCGTCTATAAGGATATTGGCAAATGGCAGCGCTCAACATCGCATTCGAGGCGCCCGACAATGCAGGCGGCATGTCCCATTCCGGGGAAAAGCCGATCGATCTGGTACATCTGGCCCGCCAGACCATGGGCGACAAGGGGCTGGAGCTGGAAGTGCTGCAGATGTTCGCACGGCAGGCCCGCGCGAGCATGAAGGAACTGGCGGCCTCGGAAGGCGCGGCGCGGAGCGCGGTCGCCCACCGTCTCAAGGGCTCCGCCCAGTCCGTCGGCGCCACCGCCGTCAGCAAGACGGCCGCGGCGCTCGAGGACAATCCGGCCGATGCCATCGCGCTGGCCGGCGTCGCCGCCGCCGTGGTCGAGGCGGAAAACTTCATCCTGAAACTCTGCCGCTGATCGCCGCAGGTCCTGCCGCGTGTCTGAAGCGCATCGCGATCCGACAGATCCGCTTCCTGCGCTTCAGGCCCTTGCTTCACCGCCCGTCGCTGCCGCAAAACCACCGCGCCCGTTGCGCGACGGGCTTTAGCGCTGCGGGAAAAGCCGGCGTCGCACCCGGACCATCCGGAACCTGCCGGGCGCGCGATGTTGACTGGGGAGGGGTTTTGTTGGAAACGTCCGCGGAAAACCGGCGGGCCGACCACCTTTCCGCCGGCCGTTCATTCGTCCGCCCGGGCAGCGCCATCGCCCGCCCCGGGCAGTCTTGAGGATCCGGAAGCCATCATGAGCAAACTCACCATCGTCGCCTTCGACGGCACGCGCCACGAACTGGATGTCGCCAACGGCTCCACGGTCATGGAAAATGCCGTGCGCAACTCGGTGCCCGGCATCGAGGCCGAGTGCGGCGGCGCCTGCGCCTGTGCGACCTGTCATGTCTATGTCGACGACGCCTGGAGCGCGACCGTCGGCCCGCCGGAAGCGATGGAAGAGGACATGCTGGACTTCGCCTACGAGGTGCGCCCGACCTCGCGGCTCTCCTGTCAGATCAAGATGTCGGATGCGCTCGACGGGCTCGTGGTCCACGTTCCCGAGCGCCAGGCCTGACATCTTTCCTTCAGACTGATTGAGGCAGCGGCCGAATCCGACCCGGGTTCGGCCGGCATTTTGTGTCTCTTCTTCGCGCATGAAGAAAAGATCGCGGGTTTCTGGGGGCTCGCAAGAATAGAAGGGCAAAAAAAGAGCCTCGCCGGTCGGTCAGGACGAGCGAGGCCAGGAGGGCGCATCGCAGGCAGGAGAGGGAGGAGACACCTGCTGCTTTGGTAAGGACGCGCCAGGAGAACCTGTTACAAACCGCTTCATGCAACTTCGGGAAGGAAAATCGTCTTCCCGTTCACTGTTGGTATAAAAATACGGCGATTTGCGGAATTGCGCTATCGCTAAAACTAACCAGTCATTTCATGCATGGAAAAGCGCCCGGGCCTTGGCCCGGTCCCGTTCCACTGAAGCTCTTCCAGGAAATACCTGCCTGCAGCGCGCGCCTTTACTCGGTGCGGTTCTTCAGCCGGTGCACCAGGAGGCGCATCATCCGGTCGTTGAAGTTCTTCGATTCGATGCGGTCGAAGCGCGCCTGGTCGGCATCGTGCTTGGAGACGGCATCGGCCGTCGCCCGGTCGACGCGCGCCTGCATGCGCTCGCAGTCGGCTTCGGGCCGCAGGGTCTTCAGCGTGCGTTCCAGGTTGCGGGCGTGGGTGCGGGCGATTTCGGCGTGGCGCTCCTCATGGCGCTTGATGTCGCTCGAAAGCGTATCCCAGATGAGCGCGAGCGACGGGGTGGCGCGCTTGCGGTTCTTCCAGCGCGGCAGGATGATCTCGGTGGAGAGGGTCACCCGCGCCTCGCCGACGGCGCAGCGGCTGCCGCGGCGCACATAGGTCACCGAGCCGCCCCATTTGATCCGGGTGGCGCCGGGATGGCGCGAGCCGCTGCGCTTCATCACCGGTCCGCGTTTCGACAGCTCCTCGTCGAGCTCGGCCGCCGTGCGCCCGCCGACGGAAAAATAGGCGAAGGATTTCGAGGTGATGGTCTCGGCGCGGGCCGGCGGGACGGCGAGGCAGGCGAGGGCGGCAAGGGCCATCAGGCGGGCGATGGTCGTCATTCAGTCAGCATTCCTTTCGCCACCGGATCGTCCGATGCACAGGCCGGCTGAAGGCGCCGGTTGAACTTCCCCCAAGCTTGGGGCATAGGCACGGCGAGCGCAACACCCTTTCCGGGATGCCGCTCGATACCCTTAACTTCAAACCCGTTGATTTAAAGCTAAGGGTGTCGGGGAGATTCTAACGTATCGTAGCGTCCCCGGCGCGCGGCGCCGTCGTTGACTGCGGGAGGAAACCGCCATGTTCTCGCCATTCGAACCCTTTCGCTGGGCGCTCGCCCATGGCCGGTCCCTGGAGCTGGGCCCGCGCGGCATTCTGATGGCGATCGTCAACGTGACGCCGGATTCCTTTTCCGACGGCGGCCGGTTCGACAGCGCCGACAAGGCCGTGGCGCAGGCCATCCTCTGTCTCGAAGAGGGGGCGGAGATCGTCGATATCGGCGGGGAATCGACGCGCCCCGGCGCCGCTGCCGTGTCGGCGGCGGAGGAGCAGGACCGCATCCTGCCCGTCATCGAGGCGCTTTCTGGCACGACGGACGCGCTCATCTCGGTCGATACCTACCGGGCCGGGACGGCGCGGCTTGCCGTTGCGGCCGGCGCCCATATCGTCAACGACGTGCACGGCCTGCAGCGCGAACCCGACATTGCCGGCATTGCCGCCGAAACCGGGGCGGGGCTCTGCATCATGCATACCGGCCGTGACCGCGAGAAGCGGCCGGATGTGGTGGAGGACCAGTATCTCTTCCTCGGCCGCTCGCTGGAGATCGCCCGGGCCGCGGGCATCGCGCGCGAGGCGATGGTGCTCGATCCGGGCTTCGGCTTTGCCAAGGATACGGAGGAGAGCCTCGAACTGATGGCGCGTTTCGGCGAGCTTTACGGCTTCGAACTGCCCATCCTGGCCGGCACGTCGCGCAAGCGCTTCGTCGGCGCCGTCACGGGGCGCGAGGCGGAAGGCCGGGATGCCGGCACGGCCGCCACCACCGCGCTGCTGCGGGCTGCCGGCGCGGCGGTCTTCAGGGTGCACGATGTCGCAATCAACAGGGATGCGCTGGCGATGGCGGATGCTATGCTCGCCGCGGGGCGCAAGGTGACGGCACGCGAGGCGCGCGCCTGACAGGCAGCCAGACAGGAAAGACCATGACCACCACCTACACGATCACGCTCAAGAACTGTGCCTTCTTCGCCCGCCACGGCCTGCACGATGCCGAGGAATTCCTCGGCCAGCGGTTCTTCGTCGACGCGGAGCTGGAGGTCAAGCCGCTGCGCCCGCTCTCCGACGACGCGATCGAATCGACCGTCGACTATGGCGTCGCCTTCCAGGAGATCGAGAAGATCGTCACCGGCCAGCGCCGCTATCTCATCGAGGCGCTGGCGCAGGAGATCGCCACCGTGCTCTGTGCCCGCTTCCCGCAGATTTCGCGCGCACGCATCACGGTGCGCAAGCCGAATGCGCCGGTGCCGGGCGTGCTGGACCATGTGCAGGTGACGGTCGATCATGCCGTTTGAGCCCTTCCGCCGGGCCGCGCTCGGCCTCGGCGGCAATATCGGCGATCCCGTGCGCGCCATGGCCGAGGCGCTGCGGGCGCTGGACGCGCGGGACGATTGCCGCGTCACGGCCGTCTCGCGGCTCTACCGCACGCCGCCCTGGGGAAAGACCGATCAGGACTGGTTCTTCAACGCCTGTGCGCTGGTCGAGACGACGCTCGCGCCCGAGCCGCTGCTCGACACCTGCCTTGCCATCGAGCGCGACATGAAGCGCGAGCGCAAGGAGCGCTGGGGCCCGCGCACCATCGACATCGATGTCCTGACCTATGAGGGCGTGGCGCAATCCGGCGGGCGGCTGGAGCTGCCGCATCCGCGCATGACGGGGCGCGGCTTCGTGCTGATGCCGCTTGCGGACGTGGCGCCCGACCTCGCGGTCGAGGGACGAACGGTGGCCTCCTGGCTGGAGGATGCGGATGTCGCGGGCATCGAGCCGGCGAGCGCCGGACCGGAATGGTGGAAGACTACTTGATCGAGCCGACGGCGATGTCGTCGAGATTGCGGTCGAGCGAGACGCCGATGACCGGCACCATCTTGTCCTCGACCTTCACCGAGATGGTGATGTTCATCTTGTTGTCGCCTTCCAGGCGCGCGATCATCGCGCCGTTCAGCTTCTGCCGGTTGATGCCGACGACCACCTTGTTGCCGTTGACCTGGCCGGAGGTGATGTCGAGGCCCTTGCCGGCGGCGCCGTCGAGGAACTTGCCCTTGTAGGTGCCGCCCGACCGGGTGATGAGGGCGGACATCGGCTGCTTGAAGACGCCGACGCGGCAGAAGCCGTCGAGCTGGATGCCGGCGCCCTTGGCCGGCGTGGTGTCGCCCGTCAGGTCGCAGGCGAACTTGGTGCCCTTGTACTTGCCCGCGACGATCTCGCCCTTGCCCTGCCAGCTGCCGGTGACCTGCTCGAAGAAGGCCTTGTCGCGCGGGCCGGCGGAGGCGGGAAGCGCGACGGCGGCGGCTGCGAGGAAGGCCGCTACGGAGACGCGGGCGATCAAAGAAGTGCGCGAGTACATGAACGATCCTTGATGGGCGACGGCCATCCGGCCTGCTTGTGTGCGACGAGATTTGCGCGAAAATGGTTAATGGACGGTTTCCGCCCGTCTTGCCCTTCGTCATTTACCCGCGGTGCAGGCCCGCAAAACCGGGGTGTTGCAACGATCCCACAGTGCTGCGGCGTCCTTTGCGCGCCGTGATTGAAGCACGGCGCCGCAGATTACGCCTCGTCGCGCCGGCCGCCCGCCATGTTCGGCGTCAGGTCGCCGATGAAATCGCCGATGCCGGGCCGTTTCAGCGCGCGGAAGGGCATGGGCCGGCAGAGGTCCATGGCGGCGATGCCGATTCGCGCCGTCATCAGGCCGTTGATGACGCCTTCGCCGAGCCGGGCGGAGAGTTTCGAGGCGAGCCCGTGGCCCAGCACCTGCTGCACCAGGCTGTCGCCCATGGCGATGGAGCCGGTGACGGCAAGATGGGCGATGACGTCGCGCATCAGCCGCAGCATGCCGATCTTGCCGGGGCGCCCGCCGTAGAGCTCCGCCATGCCGCGCACCAGCCGGCTGCTCTCGTAGATGACATAGCCGAGATCGACCAGCGCCCGCGGGCTGACGGCGGTGACGATGGAGACCCGCTTGGCGGCGCCGAGGATCAGCGCGCGCGCCTCGCGGTCGAGCGGCGCCATCAGCTCGCGCTCGGCAAGGTCGACGAGGTGGGCCGCGTCGATGATCTCGCCTTCGGTCTCGGCAAGGCGCGCGCGCCCGCGCGCCGTCTGCGGCCGGGCGGCGACGAGATGCACGAGGCGGGCGAGGATGGCACGGCCGACCGACGGGCTCGGCGAGAGGGCGGCCTCGGCGACGTCGCGCTTGAGGTCCTGCACGGCGGCGAGGCGGCGCAGGCCGATCAGCTCGCGCGCGACGAGGCCGAAGACGGCGAGGACGGCGATGGCGGCGGCGGCGACGGCAAGATAGCCGAGCCAGTCGTTGCGGCTGAAGAGATCGCGGATCAGCGCATCGACCCAGAGGCCGATGGCGAGCGAGACGAGGAGCCCGAGCGCGCCGAGGGCGATGCGGCCGAGCGTCAGGCGGCGCTTGCGCGGGGTTGCGACCGGCGGCGTCAGGTCCGGCAGGTCGGCGGTGGTGGCGATGAAGGGATCCTCGGCATCCGGCGTCAGCGTGACGGCGTCGTCGAAGGCGGCGGGAGCACGGGGCTTCGTGCGCTCGGGCGGCTGCGGGGAGCCGGCGGGCAGCGAGAAGGCGGCGGGCTTGCGCGGGCGGTCGTTCATGCGAGCCGGTCTCCGATCAGGTATTGCAGCGCGCGGTCGAGGCGGATGTGCGGCACGGAGAGCTTCAGGCCGCCGCCCGTCTCCTCGATATGCGGCGGGCGGAAGCGCACGAAGTTCAAGAGATGCGGCGCCTCACCTTCAGGCAGGGATTCAAGTTCCTTGAAAAGCGAATCCGGATCCTTCGGCAAGTCCCCGGGAAATATGGCTGTTTTCCGTTCGCCGTCAAAAATCTCGCCGTTGATCCGCTCGCCGGCCATGGGCACGCCGACGATGACCGGCAGGTCCTCGCCTTCGTGCTTGACGGTCGCCTCGCGGGTGGCGCGCACGGACGCGAGCGCCATCACCTCGATGCCGGCGCCGCTCATGCCGATGCGCTCGATGGCGCGCTCGACGAGGCGGCGGGTGACGGCTTCCAGCCGCGCATGGCTCTCGTGGTGCAGGTGGTCGGCCTTGGTGGCGGCAATCACGATGCGGTCGATGCGGCGCGTCACGAAGGAGGAGAGGAAGCTGTTCGCGCCGGCGCGGAAACAATCGAGCACGTCGCCGAGCGCGCGCTCCAGGTCATGCACGGCCTCGGCGCCGCGGTTGATCGCCTGCAGGGCGTCGATCAGCACGATCTGCCGGTCGAGCCGGGCGAAGTGCTCGCGGAAGAACGGGCGCACCACATGCGTCTTGTAGGCCTCGTAGCGGCGCTCCATCATGGCATGCAGCGATCCCCTGGCGGGGTGGCCTTCCTGAAGGTTCGGCAGCGGCGCGAAGGTGAGGGCGGGCGAGCCTTCGAGATCGCCGGGCATCAGGAAACGGCCGGGCGGCAGGGTGGAGAGCGAGCGCTCGTCGGATTTGCAGGCCTTCAGGTAGGCGGTGAACGCTTCCGCCAGCGTGCGCGCCGTCGCTTCCTCGGCTTCGGCGGCAGGGTCCATGGTGGCCGACAGCGCCAGCCAGTCGCGCGCCAGCTCCGCGCGGATGCCGGACTGCGCCAGCGCCACGGTGTTCGCGCTGAAGGCGCGGAAATCCTGCGCGAGCAGCGGCAGGTCGAGCAGCCATTCGCCGGGATAGTCGACGATGTCGATCGACAGCCGTCCGGGCGAGAAGAGGCGCCCCCAGCCGGAGGCGCTCTCATAGTCGAGCGTCAGGCGCAATTGCGATATGGCGCGGGTCGAATCCGGCCAGAGGCGGTCGGCGACCAGCGCGCGGATATGGTCTTCGTACTGGAAGCGCGGCACGGCGTCGTCCGGCTGCGGCTCCAGCCGGATTTTTGACACGCGCCCCGAGCGCCCCGCCTCGAACAGCGGCAGGCGGCCGCCGTTCAGGAGATTGTGCACGAGCGAGGAGATGAACACGGTCTTGCCGGCGCGCGACAGGCCCGTCACGCCGAGGCGGATCGACGGGTTGACGAGATTGGTGGCGCGGCCGGTCAGCGCGTCGAGCGCGAGCAGGGCTTCGTCGGTCAGGGTGGTCAGGCTAGGGGGCAAGGTCTCTTTCCAGCATCGAAGGCGATATAGGAAACGAAATCCGGCGGAAAAAGAGGCCGGCCCTTTCGCTCAAACCATGTCGCGCACACGTCCGTAGCGGTTTTGCGCCAATGCGATGCGGAAAATCAAGGTGTGCGCCGGGAAGATCGCGATGCGCGTCAGTGCGCCGGGCGCGGCGTCATGAAGCCGGCAAGGCAGGCGCCGCGATAATCGTCCTCGGTCGGGCGCTCGTCGAAATCGAGGATGGCGAGGCCCGCCGTCGGATAGCCGAAGGGCGCGGCGGTCTCGGCGATCTCCTTGCCGACGAGGCGGTGGAAGAATTCCTCGATCATCGGATTGTGGCCGACGATCATCACGGCGCTCTCCTGCCGCTCCGCGAAGGCGAGTTCGGCATAGGTATCGACCGAGCCGGAATAGAGGGAATCGACATAGTCGATCGTCAGTTCCTCGCTGACCGAGCGGTGGAAGGGCTCGGCGGTCTGGCGGCAGCGCGTGGCGGTGGAGGAGATGATGAGGTCCGGCCGGTAGCCCTGGTCGGCCGCCTCCTCGGCGATCACCTCGGCTTCGGCAAAGCCGTCGTCGTCGAGGGCGCGGTCGAAATCCGACTGGCCGGGCCCGGCCCAGGCGGCGCGGGCGTGACGAAGGATGTAGAGCCGGAAGGCCGGCGTGCCGAGAGATGCCAAGTGTGTCCTCCATCCGCCTGCGGCAGATGATCCGTGCCGCGCTCCGACTTCATGTCCGTCCTTGCCGGAAAGATCAACCGGTTTTGCGCGCGGGCGTGTTCACGATCGTGTCGGATGCCGCCCGGTAGGCCAGCGTGTCCTCCAGCCGCTCGGGCCTTGCGAAATAGTAGCCCTGCATCATGCGGCAGCCGAGACCGCGCAGCGCCGCGACCTGCTCGTGGGTCTCCATGCCCTCGACCACGCAGACGCAGCCGATGTTGCGGGAAAGGTCGACGATCGTCTTGACGATGCTGCGGCTGAGTTCGTTCGTGGCGATATCGACGATGAAGCCGCGGTCGATCTTGATCTTGGTGAGCGGCAGCTTGTGCACATAGCTGAGGCTGGAATGGCCGGTGCCGAAATCGTCGAGCGCAATGCCGATGCCGCGCTCGGCGAAACGGCGGATATTGTCGGCGGCGAGCGTGAAGTTGCGCATGACGGCCGTCTCCGTCACCTCGATGTCGAGGCGGGCGGGATCGACGCCGCTTTGCGCGATGATCTCGAGAAGCGCATCGACCGTCCTGTTGGAGACGACATCGCGGGTCGACAGATTGACGGAGAGGCGGATGTGGTCCGGCCAGCTCCGCGCCGCCGCCAGCGCCTTCTCCATCACGAACTCGGTCAGCCGGCCGATGATGCCGGCCCGTTCGGCGGCACGGATGAAGATACCGGGCGGCACGGTGCCGAGGACCGGGCTTTCCCAGCGGGCCAGCGCCTCATAGGCGGAAATGCCGTTCGTGTCCGCGTCGACCATCGGCTGGAAGACGAGGTACATCTCCTTCTCGAAGTCGGCGGCGCGCAGCGCCTGCTGGATGCGGCCCTGCTCGTTGATCTCGGCCTCGTGCTCGGCGGAGAAGACGACCGTCGTGCCGCGAAAATTCTGCTTGGCGAGGTAGAGGGCGAAATCGGCGCGGTCGAAGAGCCGGTCGGCCGTGGTACCGGCCTCGCCGAGGATCGAGATGCCGAGCGAGCCGGAGACCCGCGCCGCCTGGCCGTTGAAGACATAGGGTTCCTGAAGCGCGGCGCAGATCTCGTCGCCGAGCGCATGGAGCCGCTCCGCGCTGGCCGGGCCCTCGAAGACGATGCCGAACTCGTCGCCGCCGAGGCGGGCCGGGAAAAGACCCCGGCCGGCAAAGGCCGTGAGCCGCTCGCCGACCTCGACGAGCAGCTTGTCGCCGATGCCGTGGCCGAACGTGTCGTTGACCGGCTTGAAACCGTCGAGGTCGATCAGGCCGAGGGCAAGGCCCGTGCGGTTCTTCTCCGCCCGCGCGATCCGCGTTTCGAGCTCGGCGCGGAACTGGCGACGGTTGGGCAGGTTGGTCAGGCTGTCGAGATTGGCGAGGCGATGGTTCTCGTCGCTGAGGCGCTGGGTTTCCGCCTGGCGCGCCGTCAGCTCCTTCTGCGACCGGATGAGGGCGCCGAAATCCCGGTAGTAGGTGAAGAGGATGAACACCATGGCGACCGTGACGAGCGCGACGTTGAGCGCGAGCGCGGTGAAGACCGGATTGCCGGAGGTGCCGAAGAAGACCGTGAACGGTCCGAGCACGATGGCCGTCAGCGCCAGCGCGGCGGCGCGCAGGTGCATCAGGCAGAAGATGCAGCCGACGACCGTGTTGGCGATGTAGAAGGCGACATGGGACTGCTGGTAGGCGTCGCCATAGGGATAGAGGCTGAGCGACCAGGCGCAGAAGCCGGCGCCGAGCAGCGCGGTCAGGCGATAGGTCGAACGCAGCCGGCCGACCGCCTCTTCATGGGTGTAGCGCCGGTTTCGGCTGAACCACCAGTGCACGAGGCGAAACAGGCTGACGGCATAGAGTGCGCCTGGAATGTAAAGGGTGAGATAGGCGGGGGCCGCGCCGAAATGGGTGATGGTGAGGGCGACAGTATTCGTCACGAGCATGAAGTAGAGCAGCGGCACCTGCTTGGTAAAAGCGGCAAGCTGCGCCTGGACGAGCTCCGGATTGCCGGATTCGATCGAAAGAATGGCCTTCGTCCTGCTGAACATCGATGCGTGCTCCTGCCCTTGCGGTTAGAGAGAAGCACGAGTTGCTAAAATAAGTCTGAATCCGCGGGCGAACAGGCTCGCGAAAGAAAATCGTCCTATCCTCCATAGCTGATCGCGAGTCCATGCCTATATTTGCGGCAGGACGACACGCGAGGCAGGCGATCCGGCGCCCTTTCGGCTATAGTGCGGGGATGTTGGTGGCCGGTTTCGCCATCCTGTTGTAATCTTGATGAAATATTCGTCTGGCAAGGTTCAAAAAAGAGGCATGCGCGAAAAACCGTGGGTAAGTTCCTGCACACTTGAAACACGCTACCCGTGGGGATATACAGCGCGCCTTGAGATGTTCTTCAGGAGAATCGCGTTGAGTGAGAAGATCGATCTTAGCAATTTCGTCCTCGACGAGGACGATGAATTCATGAACGCAAACCAGCGGGCTTACTTTCGAGCGAAGCTGAACGCCTGGAAAAACGACATCCTGCGCGAAGCGCGCGAAACCCTCGACCATCTGGCAGAAGAAAGCGCCAACCATCCGGATCTTGCGGACCGGGCGTCTTCGGAAACCGACCGTGCCATCGAACTTCGGGCACGCGACCGCCAGCGCAAGCTGATCTCCAAGATCGATGCGGCGCTGCAGCGTCTCGACGAAGGCACCTACGGCTACTGCGAGGAAACGGGCGAACCGATCGGCCTCAAGCGTCTCGACGCCCGCCCGATCGCCACGCTTTCGATCGAGGCGCAGGAGCGCCACGAGCGTCGGGAGAAGGTGTATCGCGACGAGTAAGCCTTTCCCGCGGATCCGAGGAGGTCCGAGGGCAGGGTTCGCGGTGATCGAACACCGGATGTTTCCGGTGCTGGCAGGCTTCGTGCTGCCCGGTGCCGGAAAAACGAAAATCAAAGCCGCTGGAACCGTCGTGTCTCCAGCGGCTTTTTTCTTGCGACAAGCGGGAAGGAGCCGCCTTACGCCTTGCGGTTGGCGGCGATTTCGCCGAGCAGGCGCGCCATTTCCGCTTCCGTTTCCTCGCGGCTCTTCGCGGGAGTTTGCCCGTGGCCGATCGTTGCGGCGGTCTGCGTCGGGTTGAGCGTCGGCTGGGCGGCCGTGCGGGCTGTGGTGCTCGATGCGGCCGTGCTGGCCATCTCGGCTTCGAGGATCTTTTCGAATTCGCTGACGAGGGCCGGATTGTCGGCAAGCTGGGATGTCGGCTTGGCGAGCGTCGGGTTGGCGATGGGGCGCTGCACCGCCTGGCCGGCGGTCGCCTGCGCGGTGGTCGTTGCCGTCGCCGTCGCCATGGATTGCGGCAGGACACGCTGGCGGTTCTGTTCGAGCACGTCCTCGATGCGGCGCTCCGGCGCGCGCTGCTGGAGGCCCGTCTGCGCCTGCTGGGCCGTCTGGACCGGCTGGGCGACGGTCTGTGCCGGGGTGGTGCGGGGGGCGACGTCTTCGTCGCCGGCATAGAGCACCTTGGCCATGGACGAGACGCCCTCCGGGGTTGCCGCGGGGCGGCGCTCCGCGGTGCCGGTGGTCGCCGCGACCGCGCCGGCCGAAGCGGCCGTGCGGGCCGCGTCTAGGGTCTCGGCCGTCTTCACCGGCGTTTCGTGCCGCACCGGCGCGGGTTCGGCGCGCTCGGTCTTCTGCCCGGCCCTTTCGGCGGCGGGCTGGGCGCTTTCGGCCGATGCCAGGGCGATGCGCGTCTCGATGACGATGTCGGTCGGGCCGCCGATCATCAGGAGGTGTTCCACGTCGTCCCGGCGCACCAGCACGAGGCGGCGGCGCGTGTCGATCGCCGCGGCATCGAGCACGGCAAGGCGCGGCGCGCGGTTGCGCCCGCCGCGGATGAAGGGCGAGGAGGGGCGGCCCCGGATGATCCAGAGCACCAGCGCGAGGCAGAGCAGGCCGAGCAGCACCACCACCGCGGCGATGACGAACTTCGTGCCGTTCTCTGCGAGGATCTCCTGGAACATGGCGCGGTCACTCCTTCTCGGCACTTTGGCTCGGCACTTTGGCTCGGCAGTTTGGCCTGTTGGCCGACGGGCTGCATTTGACGGCTTTTCCCGGGCTCCTACAAGCGCGGCGCACCGGTTGTCCAGCGCGTATTGCCGTCGTCATCGTCGCGCAAGTATGGCAGGCTAGGAGAATTGCCATGCCCTGGCCCGGAATATTCCCTGTGAATTCGTGGCCTTGCTTTCCCTCGACGGCTTTTTGCGCTTCCCTCGTGCGGATAAACATGATTCTGGCATCGGGTTCGGGTCAAGCGCAAGGCCCGCACTGTTGCAGACGAGGGATTGATGACGACGATGAAGCGGCCGGACGGGGATGATGTGCCGATCGTGGACCGCGGCGTGCGGCCGGCGGTGGCGCTGCGTGTGGTGCTGCTCGCGATCGTGCTGGCGGCGTCGGCCGGGGCGTTCATCGTCTTCAAGAACCAGCTCGACAACGAGCTCGTGCTCGGGGTTCTCGGCGTCCTCGCCATGGCCGGCATCTTCTTCGTCGTTTCCGCGCTGATCGGCTTCATCGAGGTCATGCCGCAGGCGACGCGCTCGGACGAACTGGCGCGCGCCTTCCTCGATTCCCATCCCGACGGCACGGTCGTCACCGACCGCAAGGGCCGCGTCGTCTACGCCAATGCCGCCTATGGCGCACTGACGGGTGCGAATGGCGCGGCCGAAGTGCTGACGCTCGAAACCCTGCTGTCACGCAATCGCGATGCGACCGAGGCCGTCTACCGCCTGACGAACGGCCTGCACGAGGGCAAGGAGGGGGCGGAGGAGTTCCGCGTCCCCAAGTCGCTCAACCCGGCTGCCTCGGGCGGTTCCGGCGCGCAGTGGTACCGCCTCAAGGCGCGCATCCTGCCGAACCGTGACAAGCCGAAACAGCCGCTCTACATCTGGCAGATCTCCAACATCACCTCCGAGCGGGACGACCAGGAGCGCTTCTTCAAGGAGTTGCAGAACGCCATCGACTATCTCGACCACGCGCCGGCCGGCTTCTTCTCCGCCGGCCGCAAGGGCGAGATCGTCTACCTGAACGCGACGCTTGCCGAATGGCTCGGCATCGACCTGGCCAAGTTCCACCCCGGCTCGCTGTCGATCGCCGAGGTGGTGGCGGGCGAGGGGCTGGCGCTCATCCAGTCCGTGCAGGCCGAGCCCGGCCTGAAGCGCACGGAAATGCTCGACCTCGACCTGCGCAAGACCAACGGCCAGAGCCTGCCGGTGCGCATCGTGCACCGCGTTTCAACGACGCGCGACGGGGCGCCGGGCGAAAGCCGCACCATCGTTCTCGCGCGCGAGGAGGGCAGCGCGAACGACCAGTCCGCCTCGATCGCCTCCATGCGTTTCACGCGCTTCTTCAACAACACGCCGATGGCGATCGCCTCGGTCGACGGCGACGGCCGGATCCTGCGCACCAATGCGCCGTTCCTGAAACTCTTCTCGGGTGTCGTCTCGCGCGACGATATCGACCGCGGCGCCAAGCTCGAGACCATCGTGCACGAGACGGACCGCCTGCGCCTGCAATCGGCGCTCGACGCGGCGAAGGACCGGCAGGGCGACATCGCGCCGCTCGATTCGCTGCACCCGGCCGATGACGGCCGGCATTTCCGCTTCTATGTGAACGCCGTCATCGACCAGAGCGACGAGGCGCCGGAGGAGGCGGCCATCGTCTATGCCGTCGAGATCACCGAGCAGAAGGCGCTCGAGACGCAGATGGCGCAGACGCAGAAGATGAACGCGGTCGGCACGCTCGCCGGCGGCATCGCGCACGACTTCAACAACGTTCTGACGGCGATCCTGCTTTCCTCCGACCACCTGCTCCTGTCCGCCCGCCCGTCCGATGCGAGCTTTGCCGATCTCATGGAGATCAAGCGCAATGCCAACCGGGCGGCCGTGCTGGTGCGCCAGCTGCTCGCCTTCTCGCGCAAGCAGACGATGCGCCCGACGGTGCTGAACCTCACCGACGTCATCGGCGACCTGCGCATGCTCGTCGACCGCATGACCGGAACCAACGTCAAGATCGACGTCGAGTACGGCCGCGATCTCTGGCCGGTGAAGACCGACCTCGGCCAGTTCGAGCAGGTGCTGATCAACCTTGCGGTGAACGCCCGCGACGCCATGCCGGAGGGCGGCACGATCACCTTCCGCACCCGCAATGTGGAGGCCGAGGAGGCGGCGGCGCGGAACCTGCGCGACCTGCCGCCGGGCGACTATGTGGAAGTGGAAGTGGCCGACCAGGGCACCGGCATTCCGCCCGAGATCATCGACAAGATCTTCGAGCCCTTCTTCACGACGAAGGAGGTCGGCAAGGGCACCGGGCTCGGCCTCTCCATGGTCTACGGCATCGTCAAGCAGTCCGGCGGCTACATCTATCTCGATTCCGAGGTCGGCCGGGGCACGACCTTCCGCATCCTCATGCCGCGCCACACCGAAGAGGCGGTGCCGGCGGAGGCGACCGGCGATGCGCGCGCGCTGCCGCAGGCGGGTGACCAGCCGGCGGCCGTGGCCACGCAGGCGGCGGACAAGGAGCCGCGCGACCTTACCGGCGGTTCGGCCGTGGTGCTGCTCGTCGAGGACGAGGAGGCCGTGCGCCGCGGCGGCAAGCGCATGCTGGAGACGCGCGGCTATACCGTGCACGAGGCCGGTTCCGGCGTGGAAGCGCTCGACATCATGGAAGAGCTGAACGGCGCCGTCGACATCGTCGTCTCCGACGTGGTCATGCCCGAGATGGACGGCCCGTCGCTGCTGCGCGAGCTGCGCAAGTCCTATCCGGACCTCAAGTTCATCTTCGTCTCCGGTTATGCGGAGGACGCCTTCGCCCGCAACCTGCCGGCGGACGCCAAGTTCGGCTTCCTGCCGAAGCCCTTCTCGCTGAAGCAGCTCGCCGAGGCCGTGCGGGAAATGCTCGACGCCTGAGCGCCTTCCCGCTCGCCGTACGCCCTCGGGGCAGAGCCACGCAAGGAAAATGAAGACCGCGTCGGCGGATGCGGCCAAGCCGCTGACAACGTCCGCAAACCTTTCCTTCGTCATGGTCGGGCTTGACCCGACCATCCACAAACCGTTGAAAAGAATGGATCCTCGGGTCAAGCCCGAGGATGACGGAGTATTGGGAGCGAGTTTGTCATCAAGCTGAACGCATCGGCAGATGCGGTTTTTTCCTTGCCCGTCGATCATGGTCAATGGTCGGTTAACCGCTTGCCGCTAGTGTCGAACCCGTATTGCGTATCGGGGCTGCCTTGCATGTGGACCAAACACCATAAGAAGCGGAAATTCGGCCGGCTGGCTCTGCCGGTAATTACAGTCGCATTCCTCTCCTACTTCGGTTATCATTCCGTCCATGGCGACTTCGGTCTCAGGGGGATGGAGGAGTTCGAACGGCAGAGAGTGACGCGCCAGGCGCGTCTGGACGTCCTCGTGCGGCAGCGCCAGACCCTGGAAAAAGAGGTGGCCCTGATGAGCGACGGCTCGCTCGAGCGCGACATGCTCGACGAAAAGGCACGCTCCTATCTCAACATGTCCAGAGCCGACGAAATCGTGATTTTCCACTGAGAAAGTCGATTAACCGAAATCTGGTTAATCGTAAATCTGCCTTACTAATCAGTGGTTTGCAAAGAATATAAGCCATGCATTTATGGCATTGCTGAGGCGGACTTTCTCCCCTATGGTTTCCTTCAAGAGGCAAACATAGGGAGGAACGAATGGCTCCGCGTAAAACCGCGTCCACGTCCAGCCGCAAAACCGCGGCAAAGCCTGCAAAGAAAGACTTCACCGGCGGCACGATTGCCGAATTCTCCAAGGAAGACGATCTTCATGCCTACCGCGAGATGCTGCTGATCCGGCGTTTCGAGGAAAAGGCCGGCCAGCTCTATGGCATGGGCTTCATCGGCGGCTTCTGTCACCTTTACATCGGCCAGGAAGCGGTCGTCGTCGGCATGCAGCTGGCGCTGAAGGAGGGTGACCAGGTCATCACCGGCTATCGCGACCATGGCCACATGCTCGCCTGCGGCATGAGCGCGCGCGGCGTGATGGCGGAGCTGACCGGACGCCGCGGCGGCCTTTCCAAGGGCAAGGGCGGCTCCATGCACATGTTCTCCAAGGAGAAGCATTTCTACGGCGGCCACGGCATCGTCGGTGCGCAGGTCTCGCTCGGCACGGGCCTCGCCTTCGCCAACAAGTACCGCGGCAACGACAATGTCTCGCTCGCCTATTTCGGCGACGGCGCGGCCAACCAGGGCCAGGTCTACGAGAGCTTCAACATGGCTTCCCTCTGGAAGCTGCCGGTCATCTACATCATCGAGAACAACCGCTACGCCATGGGCACCGCCGTCTCGCGCGCCTCGGCCCAGACGGACTTCTCGCAGCGCGGCGCGTCCTTCAACATCCCGGGTTTCCAGGTCGACGGCATGGATGTGCGCGCGGTCAAGGCCGCTGCCGACGAGGCCGTCGAGCACTGCCGCTCCGGCAAGGGCCCGATCATCCTCGAAATGCAGACCTACCGCTACCGCGGCCACTCCATGTCCGACCCGGCGAAGTACCGCTCGAAGGACGAGGTGCAGAAGATGCGGTCCGAGCACGACCCGATCGAGCAGGTGCGCGCCCGCCTTCTGGAAAACAAATGGGCAAGCGAGGACGACCTCAAGCAGATCGACAAGGACGTCCGTGACATCGTCGCCGACAGCGCCGATTTCGCGCAGGCCGATCCGGAGCCGGATGCATCCGAACTCTACACCGACATCCTGCTGTAATCCGGGGAGGGACACCAATGCCAATCGAGATTCTCATGCCCGCCCTGTCTCCGACCATGGAGGAGGGCACGCTCTCCAAGTGGGTCAAGAACGAGGGTGACGCCGTCAAGTCCGGCGACGTGATCGCCGAAATCGAAACCGACAAGGCGACGATGGAAGTCGAGGCCGTCGACGAAGGCGTGATCGGCAAGATCCTGATCGCCGCCGGCACCGAGGGCGTCAAGGTGAACACGGCGATCGCCGTGCTCCTGCAGGACGGCGAGAGCGCCGATGCCATGGCTGTGCCGAAGGCTGCGGAAAAGCAGGCCGAGGCCGCCGGCCCGAAGGTGGAAGAGGCGGAAAAGCCGACCCAGCAGGGCTCCGCCGCCGCACCGGTTCCGGCGCAGCCGAAGGGCGAAGTCGCCGCCGATCCGGATATCCCGGCCGGCACCGAAATGGTATCGACCACCGTGCGCGAGGCGCTGCGCGACGCCATGGCGGAAGAGATGCGCCGCGACGAGGACGTCTTCGTCATGGGCGAGGAAGTCGCCGAATACCAGGGCGCCTACAAGGTCACGCAGGGCCTCCTGCAGGAATTCGGCGCCCGCCGCGTCATCGACACCCCGATCACCGAGCACGGCTTTGCCGGCGTCGGCGTCGGTGCGGCGATGACGGGCCTCAAGCCGATCGTCGAGTTCATGACCTTCAACTTCGCCATGCAGGCGATCGACCAGATCATCAACTCCGCCGCCAAGACGCTCTACATGTCCGGCGGCCAGATGGGCGCGCCGATCGTCTTCCGCGGCCCGAACGGCGCGGCGGCGCGCGTCGCCGCCCAGCACTCGCAGTGCTACGCCGCCTGGTACAGCCATATTCCGGGCCTCAAGGTGGTCATGCCCTACACGGCGGCCGATGCGAAGGGGCTCCTGAAGGCGGCCATCCGCGATCCGAACCCGGTCATCTTCCTCGAAAACGAAATCCTCTACGGCCAGAGCTTCGACGTGCCGAAGATGGACGATTTCGTGCTGCCGATCGGCAAGGCGCGCGTGCACAAGAAGGGCAACGACGCCACCGTCGTCTCCTTCGGCATCGGCATGACCTATGCCATCAAGGCGATCGCGGAACTGGAGAAGGACGGCATCGACGTCGAACTGATCGACCTTCGCACCATCCGCCCGATGGACCTGCCGACGATCATCGAATCCGTCAAGAAGACCGGCCGCCTCGTCGTCGTCGAGGAGGGCTATCCGCAGTCCTCCGTCGGCACCGAGATCGCGACCCGCGTCATGCAGCAGGCCTTCGACTATCTCGATGCGCCGATCCTGACGATCGCCGGCAAGGACGTTCCGATGCCCTATGCCGCCAATCTCGAAAAGCTGGCGCTGCCGAATGTCGGCGAAGTCGTCCAGGCGGTCAAAACCGTCTGCTACAAATAAGGGGAGGGCGCCGAAATGCCGATCAACATTACGATGCCCGCCCTCTCGCCCACCATGGAGGAGGGCAACCTCGCCAAGTGGCTGGTCAAGGAAGGCGACACCGTGAAATCCGGTGACGTCATCGCCGAGATCGAGACCGACAAGGCGACGATGGAGGTCGAGGCCGTCGACGAGGGCACGGTCGCCAAGATCGTCGTTCCCGCCGGCACGGAAGGCGTGAAGGTCAACAGCCTGATCGCCATCCTCGCCGCCGATGGCGAGGATGTGAGCGCCGCCGCTGCCGGCGGCGGTTCGGCGCCCAAGGCGGACGCCAAGCCCGCCGAAGCCAAGCCGGCCGAAGCCAAGGCCGAGGCGCCGAAGGACGCGGAAAAGCCGGCTGCTGCGGCCCCGGCTGCCACCGCATCCGCAGGCCCGGCTCCGGCCAAGGACGGCAACCGCGTGTTCTCCTCGCCGCTTGCCCGCCGTCTCGCCAAGGAGGCCGGCATCGACATTTCGGCGGTTTCCGGATCCGGCCCGCACGGCCGCGTGATCAAGAGCGACGTCGAGAAGGCTGCGGCCTCCGGCGGTGCCAAGCCCGCTGCCGCCGCAGCGCCGGCTGCTGCCGCATCCGCCGCCCCGGCCGCCGCGCCGAAGGGCATGTCGGACGATGCCGTGCTGAAGCTCTTCGACGAGGGCTCCTACGAGCTCGTGCCGCATGACGGCATGCGCAAGACCATCGCCAAGCGCCTGCAGGAATCCAAGCAGACGATCCCGCACTTCTACGTGTCGGTCGACGTGGAGCTCGACGCGCTGCTGGCGCTGCGCGCCCAGCTCAACGATTCGGCGCCGCGCAGGGAAGACAAGCCGGCCTACAAGCTTTCGGTCAACGACATGGTGATCAAGGCCATGGCGCTCGCGCTGCGCGACGTGCCGGACGCCAACGTCTCGTGGACCGATACGAACATGGTCAAGCACAAGCACGCGGATGTCGGCGTCGCCGTCTCCATTCCGGGCGGCCTGATCACGCCGATCATCCGCAAGGCGGAACTGAAGACCCTGTCGGCCATCTCCAACGAGATGAAGGACCTCGGCAAGCGCGCCAAGGAACGCAAGCTGAAGCCCGAGGAGTACCAGGGCGGCACGACCGCGGTCTCCAACATGGGCATGATGGGCGTCTCGAACTTCGCCGCCGTCGTCAACCCGCCGCATGCGACGATCCTGGCGGTCGGCGCGGGCACGGAGCGGGTCGTGGTCAAGAAGGGGGAGATGGTCATCGTCAACGCGATGACGGTCACCCTCTCCACCGACCACCGCTGCGTCGACGGCGCGCTCGGCGCCGAGCTGCTCGGGGCCTTCAAGCGCTATATCGAGAACCCGATGGGGATGCTCGTCTGAGACGCTTTCCCTCCCCCTTGCGGGGAGGGTGTCCGCGCAGCGGACGGGTGGGGGTGCCGATTGGGGCAGGAACGGTGAACATGGTCTGGAATCGCGAAAAATCGAATCCGCCCAGTCGTGAAGCGGCGATGAACGCGCCGCGCCTTCGCCGCTCGATGACGGATGCGGAACGCCGCCTTTGGGCCGCGCTTCGCAAGGAATTGCCGGGCATTCCGGGAACTCATTTCCGTCGACAAGTGCCAATCGGTCGTTACGTCGCGGATTTCGTATGTCTGGGCAGGAGGCTCGTTATCGAGGTCGACGGTGAAATCCATGCCGATGCGGGACGGAAAAGACGAGATGTCGAGCGGGAGGCTTATCTTCGTGAACAGAATTTTCGCGTCATTCGTTTCCAGAACCGCGAAGTGATGCTGGATATGATGTCTGTCCTTGGAAGGATCGCCATGGAACTCCGCGGAACCACCCCCACCCCTGACCCCTCCCCGCAAGGGGGAGGGGAATATTCCGGGGGGATGCTGTGAAAACCATTCTCTGCTACGGCGACAGCCTGACCTGGGGCTACAACGCGGAAACGCTTGACCGGCACGCTTTCGAGGATCGCTGGCCGAGCGTGCTCGCCAAGGCCCTCGGGCCCGGTGTCGCCGTGATCGCGGAGGGCCTCAACGGCCGCACCACCGCCTATGACGACCATCTGGCCGATTGCGACCGCAACGGTGCGCGCATCCTGCCGACGATCCTGCACAGCCACGACCCGATCGACCTCGTCATCCTGTTTCTCGGCGCCAACGACATGAAGCCCGCCATCTGCGGCACGGCCTTCGGCGCGGTGCAGGGCATGGAGCGGCTGGTGGAGCTGGTGCGCCACCACGCCTGGTCGTTCGACGCGGCGGAAGGGCCGGAGGTGCTGATCGTCTCGCCGCCGCCGCTCTGCGAAACGGCGAACACCGCCTTCGCGGCCATGTTCGCCGGCGGCGTGGAGCAATCGGCGATGCTGGCGACGCTCTATGCGGACCTGGCGGACGAGCGCGGCTGCGGCTTTTTCGATGCGGGCTCGGTGGCCGAGACGACGCCGCTCGACGGCGTGCATCTCGACGCGCGGAACACGCGGGCGATCGGCAAGGGGCTGGAACCGGTCGCGCGCATGATGCTCGGGCTTTGACCGGGATCAAGGAGGGAAGGCGCGGGCGCGCTAGGCTGTCACCATCATCAGAAGAAGGAGATGGACATGCCGAACACCCCGCACCAACTGGCAGAGGAATTTCCGGAGCATCTGGCCAAGATCCGCCACCTGCGCGAGGTCGATGGCCACTTCCACCGGATTTCCGAGGAATACCAGGCGGTGAATCTCGCGATCCACCGCGCCGAGACGGATATCGAGCCCGTCGCCGACGTCCACATGGCCGACATGCGGAAGGCGCGGATGCGGCTCAAGGATGAAATCTACGGGATGCTGA
Organism: Shinella sp. WSC3-e; assembly: GCF_945994535.1. Taxonomy (NCBI): domain Bacteria; kingdom Pseudomonadati; phylum Pseudomonadota; class Alphaproteobacteria; order Hyphomicrobiales; family Rhizobiaceae; genus Shinella; species Shinella sp. WSC3-e. The sequence goes on along the minus strand of NZ_OZ000530.1, from coordinate 1,689,130 downwards.
CGCGGCCGGAAAAGGTCGAAGAGCTTCCCTGAGGGGCGGAGTGCTTCCGCTCCTCGTCAAGGCCGCGGCGGCGTCAGCCGATCGCGGGCGCAGAAGAACAACAGAGGAGTGGAAGCGCTCATGTCGAATGCCTACGACGTCATCGTTATCGGTTCGGGACCGGGCGGGTACATCGCCGCGATCCGCGCGGCGCAATTGGGCCTGAAGACGGCCATCGTCGAGCGCGAGCATCTCGCCGGCATCTGCTCCAACTGGGGCTGCATCCCGACCAAGGCGCTGCTGCGCTCGGCCGAGATCTTCCACTATGCCCAGCATCCGGGCGATTACGGCGTGAAGATCGAGGGCACGGTGACGCCGGACCTGAAGGCGATCGTCGCCCGCTCGCGCGGCATCGCCCAGCGCATGAACGGCGGCGTCGGCTTCCTGATGAAGAAGAACAAGGTCGACATCATCTGGGGCGAGGCCAAGATCACCAAGCCCGGCGAGATCGTCGTCTCCAAGACGAGCAAGGCGATCCAGCAGCCGCAGGCGCCGCTGCCGAAGAACGTCCTGCCCGAGGGCACCTACAAGGCCAAGCACATCGTGATTGCCACCGGCGCCCGTCCGCGCGCGCTGCCGGGCATCGAGCCGGACGGCAAGCTGATCTGGACCTACTTTGAAGCGATGAAGCCGGAGGAAATGCCGAAGTCGCTGCTCGTCATGGGCTCGGGCGCCATCGGCATCGAGTTCGCCTCCTTCTATCGCACGCTCGGCGTCGATGTGACGGTCGTCGAGGTGATGAAGACGGTGATGCCGGTCGAGGACGCGGAAATCTCGGCGCTCGCCAAGAAGCAGTTCGAGAAGCAGGGCATGAAGATCCATCTGGAGGCCAAGGTCGCCAAGGTGGAGAAGGGCGCCAACTCTGTCACCGCCCATGTCGAGATGAAGGACGGCAAGGTCGAGAAGATCACCGCCGACCGCATGATCTCGGCCGTCGGCGTGCAGGCGAACATCGAGAATATCGGCCTTGAGGCGCTCGGCGTGAAGACCGACCGCGGCTTCATCGCCATCGACGGCTACGGCAAGACGAACGTGCCGGGCATCTATGCGATCGGCGACGTCGCAGGTCCCCCCATGCTCGCCCACAAGGCCGAGCACGAGGCCGTCATCTGCATCGAGAAGATCGCCGGCCTGCCGAACGTGCATCCGATGGACAAGGCGAAGATCCCGGGCTGCACCTATTGCCATCCGCAGGTCGCCTCCGTGGGCCTGACGGAAGCGAAGGCCAAGGAGCAGGGCCGCGACATCCGCGTCGGCCGCTTCCCCTTCGTCGCCAACGGCAAGGCGATCGCGCTCGGCGAGGACCAGGGCCTCGTCAAGACGATCTTCGACAAGAAGACGGGCGAACTTCTGGGCGCCCACCTCGTCGGGGCGGAAGTGACCGAGCTCATCCAGGGCTTCGTCATCGCCATGAACCTGGAGACGACCGAGGAGGAGCTGATGCACACGATCTTCCCGCACCCGACCATTTCGGAAACGCTGAAGGAAAGCGTGCTCGATGCCTATGGGCGTGCACTGAACGCTTGAACGTGCTAAAGCCCGCCTCCACATGAGGCGGGCTCAGGCTCTCGGAAAAATGCCGCGAACCTCTCTTTCGTCATGGTCGGGCTTGACCCGACCATCCATAAGCGTCGGAGGGGCGGGGCGAGGTTTGACAGCAGCCCGAGCCTGCCGCAGATAAGGCTGGCTCGAAATTTCGGGTCCGCAAGACAGGCGCAGAAGCCTGCTAGAAAGTGGAATCGACATGGTCACCATTCTCGACCGCACCAATCTTGATCCCAACGCTCCGCGGGTGCGCCATCCGGAAAAGGCCCATCGGCCGGATACGGAAGTGCTGCGCAAGCCGGAATGGATCCGCGTCAAGGCGCCGGTTTCCAAGGGCTACCAGGAAACGCGCGACCTCGTGCGCTCGCACAAGCTGGTGACGGTGTGCGAGGAGGCGGGCTGCCCGAATATCGGCGAGTGCTGGGACAAGAAGCACGCGACCTTCATGATCATGGGCGAGATCTGTACCCGCGCCTGCGCCTTCTGCAACGTGGCGACGGGCAAGCCGAATGCACTCGACATGGAAGAGCCGGAAAACGTCGCCAAGGCCGTCCGGCAGATGGGCCTGTCGCATGTCGTCATCACCTCCGTCGACCGCGACGACCTTGCCGATGGCGGCGCGGAGCACTTCGAAAAGGTGATCTGGGCGATCCGCGCGGCTTCGCCCTTGACGACGATCGAGATCCTGACGCCGGACTTCCTCAAGAAGCCGGGCGCGCTGGAGCGCGTCGTCGCCGCCAAGCCGGACGTCTTCAACCACAACATGGAGACCGTGCCGGGCAATTACCTGACGGTTCGTCCGGGTGCGCGCTATTTCCACTCCGTCCGCCTTTTGCAGCGCGTGAAGGAACTGGACCCGACCATGTTCACCAAGTCGGGCATCATGGTGGGCCTCGGCGAGGAGCGCAACGAAGTGCTCCAGCTGATGGACGACCTCAGGACCGCCGATGTCGACTTCCTGACCATCGGCCAGTACCTGCAGCCGACCCGCAAGCACCACAAGGTCGACCGCTTCGTGACGCCGGAGGAGTTCAAGTCCTATGAGACGGTCGCCTATACCAAGGGCTTCCTGATGGTCTCCTCCAGCCCGCTGACCCGCTCCTCGCACCATGCCGGCGACGACTTCGCCCGGCTGAAGGCTGCGCGAGAAAGAAAGCTCTCCATCGCCGCCGAGTAAAAGTCCTTGGCCAGCACGATCCGGCTGCTACATTGCCGCTTTGACCGTGGAGGACCGGATGAGCAAAGGCAGCGTTCTCGCCAGGATCGGGAATATCCTCCTGGCGCCCATTCACGCTTTGCAGATCCTTTCGGGAAACAAGGAGTTCCGCAACCCGATCCTCGGAAGCGAGCGACTGAACCGCAAGGGCCTTCACGTCTGGCGGGTGAAAACCGCCGCCAGAATTGCGGGCTGGCGCCGAAAGCGGCTTCGCCATCTCGTCACGAAGGACGAACGATCCTTCTTCGCGGCCAATGGCTTCATCGAGCGCCGTAACCTCTTGTCGGACGAGGACTTCAAGGCGCTGGTCCGCGAGGTCGAGTCCCTTGAGGCACCCGCACGCGAAATGCGCGAGGGCCGCGCCGTCACCCGCCGTATCCCCCTGACCCCGGATGTCCTGGCGAAAAACCCCGCGATAAAGGCATTCCTGAACAGTGAACGATGGACCGGCCCGATCCGTTATGTCGGCGGGTTCAATGTCGAACCGGTGCTGAGCATCCAGACTATTTTCGGCACGCCTTCGCAGGGCGCCGGCGAGATGGATCCCCAGACCGACCTGCATACCGACACGTTCCATTCCACCGCAAAGGCCTGGTATTTCCTCTACGATGTGCCGGCAGACGAGGGGCCTTTCACCTATGTCGCGGGCTCGCACAAGCTGACGCGGCGCCGGCTTGCGTGGCAGAAGCGGATGAGCATTCTGGGGTCGCGCGGATGGACCGGCGGTTCCTTCCGTATCCCGCTGTCCGCGATGAAGCGCCTCCATCTGCCCATGCCGACGAAATTCGCGGTGCCGGCCAATACGCTCGTCGTCGGCGATACATTCGGGTTCCATGCCCGGGGCTATTCCGCGCGCAGTTCCGTTCGGGTGGAATTCTACGCATCGCAAAGGCCGAATCCGTTCCTGCCCTTCGTCAATCTCGATGTCGCCCACATTCCCTTCGTGCGCGGACGCAAGGAGGTGATCGGGTGGTATCTGGAGGATTGGCTTGTGCGCCTCGGTTTGCAGCGTGAGATATGGCGACCGATCGGCCAGGCCCGTCCGCGGCCTGACATTCCTTCGAACCACACGCCGTCTTGATCTTGCCGCTCGCTGCGTCTAGAGCGTTTCCGCTTTTCTTCGAACCGCGAAAACGCTCTATCTGTTTGTTTCAACGCATTTCCGGACGGAAAACCGCTTCGCACTTTTCCTGGAAATGCTCTAACGCCGTGCGGCACGGATTGCCAACCCGCCGACGGCCGGATGTCCATGAGAAAACCCATGACTGTTTCGATCACGATCGGGGAGGCTGCCGAGCGGCTGACGACGGCGAACCGCGTGCTGGTGATCGGTTGCTCGGGCAGCGGGAAGTCGACGCTGGCGCGAAAACTCGGCGAGCGGCTCGGTTTGCCCTATGTCTCGATGGACCGCGAGATCTTCTGGCTGCCGGGCTGGACGGTGCGGCCCCGCGCGGAGGCCCTGGCGCGCCTGCAAGCGATTGTGGCGCAGGAGCGCTGGATCATCGACGGCACCAGCCCGGGCACCTTGCCGGTGCGCCTGCCGCGCACGCATCTCGTCCTCTGGCTTCGCCCGCCGCGCTGGACGTCGCTTTACGGCGTGCTCTCGCGCTGGCTGAAATTCCGCGGCCGGTCGCGGCCGGAGATGGCCGATGGTTGCCCGGAGCGGATGACGCGCGAATTCCTGACCTATATCTGGAACTTCGAGAAGACGGAGAGCCCGGAAATCGATGAGAAGCTTGCGGCATATGGCCCTGATGTGCCGGTTTGCGTGTTGAAATCCAAGGCGGAGAACCGCCGGCTACTTGCCATCCTCGCGCGGCAATATTAGCTCTCGGCCATGCCTCAGTTCGAAACCCGCCGTCCGGTCCCCCACACGCCAGAACAGATGTACGACCTCGTCGCCGATGTCGAGCGCTACCCGGAGTTCCTGCCACTTTGCGAGGCGCTGACCGTGCGCTCGCGCAAGGAGCGCGACGGCAAGGAGCTCCTGGTCGCCGACATGACCGTCGGCTACAAGGCGATCCGCGAGACCTTCACCACCCAGGTCCTCCTCAACCGCGCCGAGCGGGCGATCGACGTCAAATACATCGACGGGCCGTTCCGCTATCTCGACAACCGCTGGCGCTTCGAGGCGGCGCCGGGCGGCGGTTGCTCCGTACACTTCTTCATCGACTACGAATTCAAGAGCCGCATTCTCGGCGCGCTGATGGGCTCGATGTTCGATCGCGCCTTCCGCATGTTCACCGACGCCTTCGAAAAACGCGCTGCGGCGATCTACGGCAGCTGAACAAAACGGCGCGACCATCCGTCATTCACCCGAGGATCAACGGCCGGGAGGCGGACGATGGGTGCTGTGACGATAGGGCGCTTGCGCATTCTTGTGCTGGCTTCTTCGATGTTCGCGGCCGATGGCGCATCCGCTGAGCCCGACCTGACGCTGATGCGCAAGCCCGGAAGCTATGTGCTGCTGCTCGATGCCGACAAACGCCCGATCGCCGGCAACTACTGGCTCTCCGAAGGGCTGAAGGTGACTACGCGTTCGCGCAGCCCCGGCGCCTATCCCGAGTCGCTTCGTTACAGCGACCAGGATTTTCCGCCCGGCCGCGTCGCCAACATGTATCTGTTCCTCAACGGGAAGGAGACGGTGACGCCGGACATCAGGGCCGTGCCCGTCGGCGAGACGGCGACGGTGACGCGCAGGTTCGAGCCGCTGGGGCAACTGGCGGGAAAGGTCGAGGCGCGAAGCCTCACCTACACGCTCACCACCGTCGCGGTCATCTCCGAGGCGATGGCGGGAGCAAAACTCCTCAGCCGGATCTACGAGATCGCGCCTGTGGATCCGGCGAACAAGGAGATGGACTGGGGACGACGGGTCTATATCGAGACCCTCGACCTCGACATTTCCCGCGAGCAGGCGGCGCGCGTCGCCGACATCGAGACCGGCAAGGCCGGCAGCACGGGGGATTTCGAGGGCATCTATGCCAGCCGCGTGCTTGCGGACGACGACTATGCCGCATGCATGGCGGAGAAGCGCGCCGGCAAGGAATATCAGGACGCCGTTCGCCGCGAGCACGAGACGAACGATGCCTGGATGGCCAAGGAATACCTGGCGACGGGCGTTCCCTGGTGGGAGCAGGACGACGCGGCGGTCCGCATGGAGGCCTTGCTCGACGTCACCGGGCTCTGTCTGCCCGGAGCGGCGAAATAGCTCAGTCCGCTTCCGACAGTTCGATCAGCATTTCGAGCGCCGTGCGTACCGTCGCAAGGCGCACGGCGCTGCGGCCGATATCGCCGTAGCGCATTTCCCGGTGCAGCGTTTCATGCCCCCTGCGGGCCGCGGCGAGGTGGACGAGGCCGACCGGCTTTTCCTCCGAACCGCCGCCGGGCCCGGCGATGCCCGTCACGGCAACCGAGATGTTCGCGGCGGAATTGCCGATGGCGCCTTCGGCCATCTCGATGGCGGTCGGGCGGGAGACGGCGCCGTGCGCCTTCAGCGTCGCATTGGCGACGCCGATCATCTCGCGCTTGGCCTCGTTGGAATAGGTGACGAAGCCCCGGTCGAAGACGCTCGACGAGCCCGATATCTCGGTGATCGCGCCGGCGATGAGGCCGGCGGTGCAGGATTCGGCGGTGGCGATCAACAGGCCGCGCTCCGTGAAATCGGCGACGATTTTTCGCGCGGTGTCTTCGATGTCCTTTGGCCAGAGGCTCATGCGTCGGTTCCCCCGTAGACGACGGTGGCGGTGGCGATGGCGGCGATGCCCTCGCGGCGGCCGATGAAGCCGATCTTCTCGTTGGTCGTCGCCTTGACCGAGCAGCGGTCGATGGAGATGCCGAGGAAATCGGCAAGGTTGCGGCGCATCGCCTCGCGGTGCGGGCCGACCTTGGGCGCCTCGGCGATCAGCGAGACGTCGGCGTTCATGATCGTGCCGCCCTTTGCGCGCACGATGCCGGCGGCATGTTCGAGGAAGATGCGCGAGGCCGCGCCCTTCCATTGCGGATCGGAGGGCGGGAAATGATCGCCGATATCGCCGGCCCCGCAGGTGGCGAGCAGCGCGTCCGTCAGCGCATGCAGCGCGACGTCGGCGTCGGAATGGCCGGAGAGCGTCTGGTCGTGCGCGATGAAGAGGCCGCAGAGCGTGACGCCGTCGCCGTCGACGAGCTGGTGCACGTCATAGCCGTTGCCGGTGCGAACGTCCGGCAGGCCGTGGGAAAGGCGCTGGTCGGCCATGGCGATATCCTTCTGCAGGGTGAGCTTGACGTTGCCGGCGCTGCCTTCGACGAGATGCACGCGCACGCCAGCCCATTCGGCGATCGAGGCGTCGTCGGTGAAATCCGTGCGGCCGGAGGCGCTGGCGCGGCGGTGGGCCTCCAGGATGGTGGCGAGGTGGAAGGATTGCGGCGTCTGGGCGGCGAAGAGGCCGGAACGCGAGACGGTCTCGGCGACATTGCCGTTGGCGTCCGCCCGCTTCAGCGTGTCGGCCACCGCGACGGCCGGCAGCACGGCGCGGGCGCCGTGCTGGAAGGCGGCGAGGGTGCGCTCCAGGATGGCGGGCTCGACGAAGGGGCGCACCGCATCCTGGATGAGGACGTGGCTGACCGCGTCCGCCGGAAGGGCCTCCAGGCCGGCCAGCACGGACTGCTGGCGCGTCGGGCCGCCATGGACGACGGTGAGGCGCTCTCCGGCGGGAAGGGCGGCGGCGCGGGCCGTTTCGAACAGGGCCGCGTCATCGGGGTGTATCACCATTACGATATGCCGGGCGTGCGGCCAATTGACAAAGAGATCGAGCGTATGGGAGATGACCGGCCTTCCGCCGATGCGCCGATACTGCTTGGGGCCTTCGGCATGGCTGCCGGCCCGTTCGCCTCGCCCGGCGGCGACGATCACCACACCGCAGGATAGCGCATTTTCCGCCAGCATTTCGGTCTCGCACCTCCCGGTTCAAAGCGTTTTGAGGTGGTTTAGCCGGAAGGATGGCGCAATTCCAGCGTCCTTTGGAAAATTGCGGCGGCATGTGATTGCGGCTTGGCAAGAACGACAAGAATGGCTAAAAATAGTGCACAGACATGACTTGCTTGAAAGATGAGCATTTGACGATCCCCTCCCTGTCAGCGCCGCTCGATGTCGGCGGCCGGAGCCTTCGCAACCGGGTGGTTCTGGCGCCGATGTCCGGCGTCACGGACCTGCCGTTCCGCGATCTCGCCTGGCGTTTCGGCGCGGGGCTGGTGGTGACGGAGATGGTGGCGAGCCGCGAGCTGGCGCTGAACGCGCGGGAAAGCTGGTCGCGCATCCGCAATTGCGGCATCCGGCCCCACATGGTGCAGCTTGCCGGCCGCGAGGCGCACTGGATGGCCGAGGCGGCGAGGATCGCCGAAGGCGAGGGCGCCGACATCATCGACATCAACATGGGCTGCCCCGCCAAGAAGGTGATCGGCGGCTATTCCGGCTCGGCGCTGATGCGCGATCCCGACCATGCGCTCGGCCTGATCGAGGCGACCGTCAAGGCGGTGAAGGTGCCGGTGACGGTGAAGATGCGGCTCGGCTGGGATCATGGCTCGATCAATGCGCCGCATATCGCGGCCCGCGCCGAGGCGGCGGGAGCGGCGATGATCACCGTGCACGGGCGCACGCGCATGCAGTTCTACGAGGGCAGGGCCGATTGGGACGCGATCCGCGCGGTGCGCGACGTGCTCTCCATTCCGCTGGTGGCGAATGGCGATGTCGATACCGCGCAGGATGCCGAAGACATCCTGCGGCGTTCCGGCGCCGATGCGGTGATGGTCGGGCGCTCGGCGCAGGGCCGGCCGTGGCATCCGGCGGTGCTGGCCGGCGCCTGCGCGCATCCCTCGACGGCGGAGATCGCCGTCCTCGCGGTGGAGCACTATCGCATGATGCTCGATTTCTACGGTGCCGAGGCGGGGCTGCGCCATGCGCGAAAACATCTCGGCTGGTATCTGGAGCGTTTCGCTCCCGGCTTCACCGGCCCGGCCAAGGCCGAGCTCATGACGGCGCGCGACAGCGATTTCGTTGCCGACAGACTGGCCGAGGCGCTGCTCGCCGGCGCGGCGTCGACGCTTGGAGAGGCCGCATGACGGGCAAGCCCCAGGACCCCAATGTCGCGAAGGCGCCGGACTTGGCGCTCGCCGTGCTCAACGCCATCCAGAACCCGGTCATCCTCGTCGATGCGGGCGGGCTGATCGCCTTTGCCAACTGGGAGGCGGAATCCTTCTTCGGGGCGAGCGCCGGCTATCTCGCGCGGCACGACATTTCCACCTTCATTCCCTTCGGCAGCCCGCTCCTGACGCTGATCGACCAGGTGCGCGAGCGCAAGGCGCCGGTCAGCGAATACCGCGTCGACCTCAGCTCGCCGCGGCTCGGCGCGGAAAAGCTCGTCGATATCTACGTTGCGCCCGTGACGACCGAGCCGGGTTCGGTGGTGGTCGTCATCCAGGAACGCTCGATGGCGGACAAGATCGACCGGCAGCTCACCCATCGCGGTGCGGCCCGCTCGGTGACGGGGCTCGCCTCCATGCTGGCGCACGAGATCAAGAACCCGCTGTCGGGCATCCGCGGCGCCGCACAGCTTCTCGAAACGTCCGTCGGCGACGAGGATCGGGCACTGACGCGGCTCATCTGTGACGAGACGGACCGCATCGTCTCGCTGGTCGATCGCATGGAGGTGTTTTCCGACGAGCGGCCGGTCGACCGCGTGCCGCTCAACATCCACTCCGTGCTCGACCATGTGAAGATCGTCGCCAAGGCGGGTTTTGCGCGCAACATCAAGATCACCGAGCTCTACGACCCGTCGCTGCCGCCGGTCTTCGCCAATCGCGACCAGCTGGTGCAGGTGTTCCTCAACCTCATCAAGAACGCCTCCGAGGCGATCGGCGACCGGCCGGACGGCGAAATCCAGCTGACGACCGCCTACCGCCCGGGCATCCGCCTCTCCGTCGCCGGCACGCGGGAGAAGATTTCGCTGCCGCTGGAATTCTGCGTGCACGACAACGGGCCGGGCGTGCCGGCGGATCTCCTGCCGCATCTCTTCGATCCCTTCATCACCACCAAGACCAACGGGTCGGGCCTCGGCCTTGCGCTGGTGGCGAAGATCATCGGCGGGCATGGCGGCATCGTCGAATGCGACAGCCAGGGCTCCCGGACCACCTTCCGCGTGCTGATGCCGGCCTCCCGCGGCGTCAGCGAAGACGACGACTTTCCCAAGACCAAAGGACATGATTGATGACAGGCGCCACAGTCCTCGTTGCCGATGACGATGCCGCGATCCGCACGGTTCTCAACCAGGCTCTCAGCCGCGCGGGCTATGACGTGCGCATCACCTCCAATGCGGCGACGCTGTGGCGCTGGATCGCCGCCGGCGAGGGCGATATCGTCGTCACCGACGTGGTGATGCCGGACGAGAACGCCTTCGATCTCCTGCCGCGCATCAAGAAGGCGCGGCCGGACCTGCCGGTGCTCGTGATGAGCGCGCAGAACACCTTCATGACGGCGATCAAGGCCTCGGAAAAGGGCGCCTACGACTACCTGCCGAAACCCTTCGACCTCACCGAGCTGATCGCGATCATCGGCCGCGCGCTGTCCGAGCCGAAGCGGAAGCCCGCGCGGCTCGACGACGACACGCAGGACGGCATGCCGCTCGTCGGCCGCTCGGCGGCGATGCAGGAGATCTACCGCGTGCTCGCCCGGCTGATGCAGACGGACCTGACGCTGATGATCACCGGCGAATCGGGCACCGGCAAGGAGCTGGTCGCCCGCGCGCTGCACGACTACGGCAAGCGTCGCAACGGCCCCTTCGTCGCCATCAACATGGCGGCGATCCCGCGCGACCTCATCGAATCGGAGCTGTTCGGCCATGAGAAGGGCGCCTTCACCGGCGCGCAGAACCGCTCGACCGGCCGCTTCGAACAGGCCGAGGGCGGCACGCTCTTCCTCGACGAGATCGGCGACATGCCGATGGATGCGCAGACGCGGCTTCTGCGCGTGCTCCAGCAGGGGGAATATACCACCGTCGGCGGGCGCACGCCGATCCGCACCGACGTGCGCATCGTCGCGGCGACCAACAAGGATCTGAAACAGTCGATAAATCAAGGGCTTTTCCGGGAAGATCTCTACTATCGCCTTAACGTCGTGCCGCTGCGCCTGCCGCCGCTGCGCGACCGGGCGGAGGACATTCCGGACCTCGTGCGCCATTTCGTGCAGCAGGCGGAAAAGGAAGGGCTCGACGCCAAGCGCTTCGACCAGGAGGCGCTGGAACTGATGAAGGCGCATCCCTGGCCGGGCAATGTGCGCGAGCTGGAAAACGTCGTGCGCCGGCTCACCGCGCTCTATCCGCAGGACGTCATCACCCGCGAGATCATCGAGACGGAGCTGCGCGCCGATATCCCGGACAGTCCGATCGAAAAGACCGCGGTGCGCAGCGGCTCGCTCTCCATCTCCCAGGCGGTGGAGGAGAATATGCGGCAGTATTTCGCCAGCTTCGGCGATGGCCTGCCGCCGACCGGGCTCTACGACCGCGTGCTCGCCGAGGTGGAGTATCCGCTGATTCTCGCCGCGCTCACCGCCACCCGCGGCAACCAGATCAAGGCGGCCGACCTGCTCGGCCTCAACCGCAACACGCTGCGCAAGAAAATTCGCGAGCTGGGTGTATCTGTGTACAGAAGTTCGCGCTCTGCTTGACTTGATGGCCGCAGGCGTTGCATTTTGGCCACAATCTGTTGCTTGAGGGTAACAGAGGGGTTTGCGGCCGAATAGGCGCGCGTGCCTGATCGTCATGGATGCGGGCGCGGACGCGGCCGGTCCCTCGCGCGATCGGCGCTGCTCCGGAAAACACGAGAAGAACGCCGGTTCCCTTCTGGGTGTCCGGCCGGGGAAGCGATGCGGCAGATGACGGAAGGCGTGAGCCTGCTCTCAGGCGAAAACGGTAAGGCGGCGGGCAGCGACCGGCGTGCCTCCTTCGCTTTGCCGGGCCTTGTGCTGGCCGGCGGCGCGCTCGTCGCCGCGACGATCTCGCTGTTCATCCTGCTCGGGCTGACGCCGATCAAGCCGGAAGCCAATGTCGTCATCGCCTCGGCGGCGATCAACGCGGTCTTCATCGTCGGCCTGGTGTTCCTGATCGGCCGCGAGATCCTGCGGCTCCTGCGCGCGCGCAGCCGCGGCCGCGCCGCCGCGCGCCTGCATGTGCGCATCGTCGCGCTGTTCTCCATCGTCGCGATCACGCCCGCGGTGCTCGTCGCCATCTTCGCCTCCATCACGCTCGATGTCGGCCTTGACCGCTGGTTCTCCATCCGCACCCAGTCGATCGTCAGTTCCTCGCTCAACGTGGCGCAGGCCTACGTGCTGGAGAATGCGAGCTACCTGCAGGGCCAGACGGCCTCCATGGCGAACGACCTCGACCGCAACCGCCAGCTCTACAGCCTCGACCGCACCGGTTTCATCGATCTGATGACGCGCCAGGCGCGCGGCCGCGGCATGCTCGGCGCCTTCCTGCTGCGCGCCGACGGTTCGACGATCCTGCAGGCGAACATCCAGATCGAAAACGAGCTGCCGGCCGTGCCGGAGGATGCCCTGAAGGCCTCCGCCGCCGGCCAGCCGACGCTGATCCCGCCGGGCGGCACCAATCTCGTCGGCGCCATCATCAAGCTCGACAACATCCCGGAAGCGTTCCTCTACACGATCCGCACCGTCGATCCCGAGGTCATGCGCTCCATGCGGTTGATGGAGGAGAACACGGCGGAATACCGCGCGCTGGAGGCCGGGCGCACGACCCTGCAGATCGCCTTCGGCGTGCTCTATCTCGGCTTTGCCCTCATCGTGCTGCTCGCTGCGATCTGGACGGCGATTGCCGTCGCCGACCGTATCGTGCGGCCGATCCGCCAGCTGATCGGCGCCGCCGACAGCGTCGCCTCGGGCAACCTCGACGTCAGCGTGCCGGTGCGCACGGTCGATGGCGACGTCGGCAACCTCTCGCGCACCTTCAACAAGATGATCGCGGAAATTCGCGCGCAGCAGGAGCAGATCCTCGACGCGAAGGACGAGGTCGACCATCGCCGTCGTTTCATCGAGGCGGTGCTCTCGGGCGTCACGGCCGCCGTTATCGGCGTCGAGGAGGACGGCCGCGTGACCATCGCCAATCTTTCGGCCGAGATCCTGCTCGGGCGCAACGCCAGTGAGCTGATCGGCAAGCCGCTGACCGAGGTGGCGCCGGAGATCGCGGCGGTGCTGGCCGAGGGCTCCACCCGCCACCGCAACAATTACCGCAAGCAGGTCAACATCATGCACGGCGGCAAGGAGCGGACGCTGAACGTGCAGGTGACGCGCGAGGAGGCGAAGGATGCGAAGGAATCCTATGTCGTCACCATCGACGACATCACCGACCTCGTCATCGCCCAGCGCTCCACCGCCTGGGCGGACGTGGCGCGGCGCATCGCGCACGAGATCAAGAACCCGCTGACGCCGATCCAGCTTTCCGCGGAGCGCATCCGGCGCCGCTACGGCAAGCAGATCGACCCGGAGGACCGCGCCGTCTTCGACCAGTGTACGGACACGATCGTGCGCCAGGTCGAGGATATCGGCCGCATGGTCGACGAGTTCTCCGCCTTCGCGCGCATGCCGAAGCCGACGAAGGAGCGCTCGGACCTGCGCAGCATCCTGAAGGACGCGGTCTTCCTGCGCGAGATGGGCAATACCCATGTCGTCTTCCGCAAGGATCTCGGCGAAGTGCCGCTCGAAGGGCTGTTCGACGCACGCATGCTCGGCCAGGCCTTCGGCAACATCATCAAGAATGCAGTGGAGGCCATCGAGGCGCTGCCGCCGGAGGTGACGCGCGAGGAGCGCAGGATCCTCGTCCGGGCGACACCCGACGACGCAGGACGGCGGTTCGTCGTTGATGTCATTGACAACGGCAAGGGTTTGCCGACGGAGAACCGGCACCGGATCCTCGAACCCTACATGACGATGCGCGAGAAGGGCACGGGGCTCGGCCTCGCCATCGTGAAGAAGATCATCGAAGACCACGGCGGACAGCTGGAACTGCATGATGCCCCCGCGGATTTCGACAACGGCCACGGGGCGATGATCCGCGTGATCCTGCCCTACGAGGAAACGGTGGTGGCCGTCGATGCGGACAAGAAGAACAGGGAAGTGAGCCATGGCGTCTGATATTCTTGTGGTGGACGACGAGGAGGACATCCGCGAGATCGTCTCCGGCATCCTCTCGGACGAGGGGCACGAGACGCGCACCGCCTATGACAGCGACAGCGCGCTCGCCGCGATCAACGATCGCATGCCGCGCCTCGTCTTCCTCGACATCTGGATGCAGGGCAGCAAGCTCGACGGGCTGGCGCTGCTCGACGAGATCAAGAGCCGCCATCCGGACCTGCCGGTCGTGATGATCTCCGGCCACGGCAATATCGAGACGGCCGTCTCGGCCATCCGCCGCGGCGCCTATGACTTCATCGAGAAGCCGTTCAAGGCGGATCGGCTGATCCTCATCGCCGAGCGGGCGCTGGAGAATTCCAAGCTGCGCCGCGAGGTGACGGAACTGAAGAAGCGCTCCGGCGATCCGGTGGAGCTGATCGGCACCTCGGTCGCCGTCTCGCAGCTGCGCCAGAACATCGAGAAGGTTTCGCCGACCAACAGCCGCATCATGATCCTCGGCCCCTCCGGCTCCGGCAAGGAGCTGGTCGCGCGCATGATCCACCGCAAGTCGAGCCGCGCCAACGGGCCGTTCGTCGTCTTGAACGCGGCGGCGATCACGCCGGAGCGCATGGAGATCGCGCTGTTCGGCACGGAGGGAACGCCCGGCCAGCCGCGCAAGACCGGGGCGCTCGAAGAGGCGCATGGCGGCATCCTCTATCTCGACGAGATCGGCGAGATGCCGCGCGAGACGCAGAACAAGATCCTGCGCGTGCTGGTCGACCAGCAGTTCGAGCGCGTCGGCGGCTCCAAGCGGGTGAAGGTGGACGTGCGCATCATCTCCTCCACCGCCTACAATCTCGAGAGCCTGATCGCCGAGGGCGGTTTTCGCGAGGACCTCTATCACCGCCTCGCCGTCGTGCCCGTGCGCGTGCCGCCGCTCGCCGAGCGGCGCGAAGACATCCCCTTCCTCGTCGACATGTTCATGCGCCAGATCAGCGAGCAGGCGGGCATCCGCTCGCGCAAGATCGGCGATGACGCGCTCGCGGTGCTGCAGGCGCATGACTGGCCGGGCAATATCCGGCAGCTGCGCAACAATATCGAGCGGCTGATGATTCTCGCCCGCAGCGACGGCCCGGACACGCCGATCACCGCCGACATGCTGCCGACGGAAGTGGGCGACATGCTGCCGAAGATCTCCACGCAGGGCGACCAGCACATCATGACGCTGCCGCTGCGCGAGGCGCGCGAAATGTTCGAGCGGGACTATCTCATCGCCCAGATCAACCGCTTCGGCGGCAACATTTCCCGCACGGCCGAATTCGTCGGCATGGAGCGCTCGGCGCTCCATCGCAAACTGAAGTCGCTTGGCGTATAAGGCCCTCGGGAACTTGAGGGATTCTTGGGCATGAAGGTCATTATCTGCGGCGCCGGACGCGTCGGCTACGGTATCGCGGAGCGGCTCTCGCAGGAGGGCAACGACGTTTCGGTGATCGACACGCAGCCCTCCTTGATCGCCGCCATAACCGACACGCTCGATGTCAGCGGCATCGTCGGCCACGGCGCGCATCCGGAGGTGCTGGCCAAGGCCGGCGCGGACCAGGCGGACATGCTGATCGCCGTCACGCTGTTCGACGAGGTCAACATGGTCGCCTGCCAGGTGGCCCATTCGCTGTTCAACGTGCCGACCAAGATCGCCCGCATCCGCTCGCAGAACTATCTCGCGCCGGAATATTCCGACCTCTTCTCCCGCGAGAACATGCCGATCGACGTCACCATCTCGCCGGAGGTGGAGGTGGGCAAGATGGTGCTGAGGCGCATCTCCTTCCCGGGTGCGACGGACGTCGTGCGCTTTGCCGACGACCGCATCGTCATGGTGGCGATCGAATGCATGGAGGACTGCCCGGTCGTCGAGACGCCGCTGAAGCAGCTCAGCGAGCTCTTCCCCGACCTCAACGCCACCGTCACCGGCATCTTCTCCAACGGCAAGCTCTTCGTGCCGAATTCCACCGACCAGCTGCATTCCGGCGACCTTGCCTATGTGGTCTGCGACAAGGGGCACGTCCGGCGCACGCTGGCGCTGTTCGGCCACGAGGAGCAGGAGGCGGCGCGCATCGTCATCGCCGGCGGCGGCAATATCGGCTATTTCGTCGCCAGGGCGATCGAGGATTACCAGGCGAAGACGCGGCTGAAGATCATCGAGAGCGATCGCGAGCGGGCCGTCGCGATCGCCGACAAGCTGCGCAATGCGGTCGTGCTGCACGGTTCGGCGCTCGACCAGAAGATGCTGCTCCAGGCGGATATCCAGGATGCGGACCTGATCGTCGCGCTGACCAACAATGACCAGATCAACATTCTCGGCAGCGTGATGGCCAAGCGCCTCGGCTGCAAGCAGAACCTGGTGCTGATCAACGATCCGATGTACCAGGATTTCACCAAGACGCTCGGCATCGACGCGCATATCAATCCGCGGGCGGTGACGATCTCCGGCATCCTGCAGCACGTCCGCAAGGGCCGCATCCGCTCGGTCTATGCGGTGCAGAAAGGATCTGCCGAGGTGATCGAGGCCGAAGCGCTGGAGACCTCGCCGCTCGTCGGCAGGCCGCTGCGCGAGATCGAGTTGCCGCCCGGCATCCGCATCGGCGCGATCTATCGCGACAATGCGGTGATCCGGCCGGACGGCAGCACGAAGATCAAGGCGAGGGACCGCGTCGTGTTGTTCGCCGCCGCGGTGGCCGTGCGCCATGTCGAACAGCTCTTCCGCGTCAGCATCCAGTATTTCTGAGCGGGTCTGCATCCGCAAACCTGAAAATAGGAACCCCCATGCCGCGCATCGCCTATGTCAACGGCCGTTATGTCCGCCATGCCGATGCGGCGGTGCATATCCTGGATCGCGGTTTCGTCTTTGCCGATGCGGTCTATGAGGTCTGCCAGGTCCAGCAGGGCTATATCGTCGATCTGTCGCGTCATCTCGACCGGCTCGACCGGTCGCTTGCGGAAATCCGCATCCGCCCGCCGATGCCGCGCGCGGCGCTGATCGGTATCCTGCGGCAGGTGCTGCGCCGCAACCTCGTGACCAACGGCCTGGTCTATCTTCAGGTGACGCGCGGCGTTGCGAAGCGGGACCATGTCTTTCCCTCGCCGGAAGTGCGCCCGACGCTGGTCGTCACGGCGAAAAGCCTCACCCCGGCTGTGAACGCCGCCCGATATGCCTCGGGCGTCCGCGCCGCCACGGTCGCCGACAACCGCTGGGGGCGGGTGGACATCAAGACCGTGGGCCTGCTGCCGAACGTGCTGGCCCGCCAGCAGGCGAAGGAGGCCGGCGCGCAGGAGGCGATTTTTGTGGATGCGGAGGGCAATGTCACGGAGGGCGGCGCGACGAATCTCTGGATCGTCGACCGGGCGGGAACGCTCGTCACGCGGCCGGCCGATCATGGCATCCTCAACGGCATTACCCGCACGACGCTGATGGATGTCGCCGCAGCGCTCGGGCTTGCCGTCGAGGAACGCCGGTTTTCCGTGGCGGAGATGCTGGAGGCGCGGGAAGTGTTCGTGACCGGGGCGACGACGATCTGCCTGCCGGTCGTTTCGATCGACGGCCACACGATCGCCAACGGGCATCCCGGCATGACGGCACAGAAAATCCGCGAGGGCTTTTTCGCCGTTGCGGAGAAGACCGCGATTTGATACCAAAATTGACGGTCCGCCACGTCGTGTCGGGCGTGGGGACATTTTATTTTAGTCAACCGGTCTCAAGGGCCGGCAATCAGAAAGAAGCGGCGCGATGGCGGAACGTTCTCAGAACCTGCAGGATCTTTTTCTTAATACCGTTCGCAAGCAAAAGATTTCCCTGACGATCTTTCTCATCAACGGGGTCAAGCTGACCGGGGTTGTCACTTCTTTCGACAACTTCTGTGTGCTGCTCCGCCGCGACGGTCACTCGCAGCTCGTGTACAAGCATGCGATCTCGACCATCATGCCCGGCCAGCCGCTGCAGATGTTCGAGACCGAGGAAAGCGGCTCCTGACAGGACCCAAGATCATTAAGAAATCCGATAAAGCCAAGGATTCCATCGTTCCGGAGGCTGAAAAGCACCGGGACGATATGCGCGCCGTCGTCATCGTGCCGGTGCTGAAGGCCGCGCGCGGAAAACCCGATCCCACGGTGACCACGCGGTCCGACGAGGCGCGGCTGGAAGAGGCCGTGGGCCTTGCGCGCGCCATCGACCTCACCGTCGCCCATTCGGCCATCGTGCCCGTCAGCCAGCCGAAGCCCGGCACGCTGCTCGGCACCGGCAAGATCGGGGAGATCAAGGCGGCGCTCGACGAACACGATGCCGGCCTCGTCATCGTCGATCATCCGCTGACGCCGGTGCAGCAGCGCAACCTCGAAAAGGAGTGGGGCGCCAAGGTCATCGACCGCACGGGCCTCATCCTCGAAATCTTCGGCCGGCGCGCCTCCACCAAGGAAGGCACGCTGCAGGTCGAGCTCGCCCATCTCAACTACCAGAAGGGCCGGCTGGTCCGCAGCTGGACCCACCTCGAGCGCCAGCGCGGCGGCGCCGGCTTCATGGGCGGCCCGGGCGAAACGCAGATCGAAGCCGACCGCCGGCTCCTGCAGGACAAGATCGTCAAGCTGGAGCGCGAGCTGGAGCAGGTGCGCCGCACCCGCCAGCTGCACCGCTCCAAGCGCAAGAAGGTGCCGCATCCGATCGTCGCGCTCGTCGGCTATACGAATGCCGGCAAGTCGACGCTGTTCAACCGCATCACCGGGGCGGGGGTTCTGGCCGAGGACATGCTCTTCGCCACGCTCGACCCGACGCTGCGCCGCATGAAGCTGCCGCAGGGCCGCACCGTCATCCTGTCCGATACGGTGGGCTTCATCTCGGACCTGCCGACCCACCTCGTCGCCGCCTTCCGCGCGACGCTGGAAGAGGTGCTGGAGGCGGACCTGATCCTCCATGTGCGCGACATGTCGGACCCTGACAACGGCGCGCAGTCCTCGGACGTTCTGCGCATTCTCGCCGATCTCGGCATCGACGAGAAGGACGGCGCCGAGCGCATCCTCGAGGTCTGGAACAAGATCGACCGGCTGGAGCCCGAAGCGCGCGCGGCGCTGGTGCAGAAGGCCGAGGGCCAGCCGAACGTCATCGCCGTCTCCGCCATTTCCGGCGAGGGCGTCGACAGGCTGCTTTCCGAGATCAACCAGCGGCTTTCCGGCGTGCTGGTCGACCGCGACGTCATTCTGCCGGTCACGCAGCTGCAGCTTCTGCCCTGGGTCTACGACCATTCGATCGTCGACGGACGCGAGGACCTGGAAGACGGCACCGTGCGGCTGGACCTGCGGCTGACCGAAACGGAAGCCGCCGAACTCGACCGCCGGCTCGGCATCGGCGGCAAGAGAGTGGTCGAGGACTGGGAGCGCTGAAGGCGCCGGGAGTCTCGCCCCTCATCCGCCTGCCGGCACCTTCTCCCCGCAGGCGGGGCGAAGGGGGTGCCGTGCCGGTTTCCCGAAAACTGAAGCGTCTCGGATGAAGGGAAGGCCTTTCGTCTTGCCCCTTCTCCCTGCTTGCGGGGAGAAGGTCGCGGCAGCGGGATGAGGGGCTTTGGAACCCTTTACGTCTCCAACTGCCGCTCGATCCGCTTCGCCGCCTGCCAAAGCGCTTCCATCCGCTCCAGCGTCGCCGCTTCGAGGCTTTCGCCATTCGCCGCAAGGCTGTCCTCGATATGCGAGAAGCGGTTGCGGAACTTCGTGTTCGTGCCGCGCAGGGCCATTTCCGGATCGGTGCCGACATGGCGGCCGATATTGACCAGCGCGAAGATGAGGTCGCCGAGTTCGTCGGCGACGGCCTTCTGGTCGTCGTTGCGCAGCGCCTCGCGCAGCTCGCCGACCTCCTCCTCGATCTTGTCGAGGATCGGCGCCGGCTCGGACCAGTCGAAGCCCACCTTGGCGGCGCGTTCCTGGAGCTTCAGCGCCTCGACGAGGGCCGGGAAGGAGCGCTGCACGGAGCCGAGATGGCCGCGGAGCGGATCCTCCGGCAAGCCGCGCCGGGCGCGGCGCTCCCTGCGCTCGCGCTTTTCCGCCTGCTTGATCGCATCCCATTGCAGCTTCACCGCCTCGGGCGTTTCCGCATCCGAGCCGGCGAAGACATGCGGATGGCGGCGGATCATCTTGCGCGTGACGGCTTCGACCACGTTGCCGAAGTCGAATTCGCCGCGCTCCTGCGCCATGCGGGCATGGAAGACCACCTGGAGGAGGAGGTCGCCCAGCTCCTCGCACAGGTCGTCCATGTCGTTGCGCTCGATGGCGTCGGCGACCTCGTAGGCCTCCTCGATCGTGTAGGGCTTGATCGTCTCGAAGGTCTGGACGACGTCCCAGGGGCAGCCGGTCTCGGGCTGGCGCAGGGCCGCCATGATCTCGATCAGGCGTTCGATGTCGCGGCTCGGTTCCATCGCGGTTCTCAGTTGAGCGGGATGTTGTTGCCGGTCTTGCCGGACTGGTAGGCGTCCGACAGGTCGTCATAGGCGGCGCGGATCCTCGCGTCCTGCGCCTTCAATGCCGCCTTCGCGGGCTCGTCGGACGTGGCGATCAGATCGGCGATGGCGGCGGAGTGCCAGAAGGCGTTCGTCCTGGCATAGCCGCCGGGATCGAGCCGGAAGACCTCCTTGAGGATGCGCAGATCGTGCGGGATCGCAAAACTGTCGCGCGAATCCTCATGGCTGAACAAATAGTAAAAATTGTCGAAGCCGGCCCAGGTGATGGCCGAAAGGCACATGGAGCAGGGCTCGTGCGTGGAGAGGAAGACGTAGTCCCTGGTATCCGGCTTCTCGATGCGCTCGTAGAGGCGTTTCAGCGTGTGCACCTCGCCATGCCAGAGCGGGTTTTCCATCTCGTTGTTCGTTTCGGCGATGACCAGCGACAGATCGGATTTTTGCAGGATCGCGGCGCCGAAAACCTTGTTGCCAGTGGCAACGCCTTCAGCGGTCAGCGGCAGGATATCGGTTTCGATGACGTCGAGGAGGCGCTTTGCAAGGGCGGACTGGTCCATGATGGGAATCCCCGTTGGCGTGAGAATGCCTCCTTAGCGGTCGCCGCGGTGGACAGGCAAGGGCGGCCGGTGACTTATGCTCAAAATGCGGGAGGTGCGAGCAAAACAATACGCGCCCCCGGAGCCATTGGAATTTCTGTTTCTTTTGTTCCTGGCTATTATTCGCGATAGTGCGCACACTTCAACCGGACCACACCATGACCGCAGCAAACCAGAAGCTTTCGACATTCCCGGCGTTCTTCCGCGTCAGCGGCCGGACGGTCGTTGTCGTGGGCGCGGGCGACGAGGCTTTCGCCAAGGCCCGGCTGCTGTTCAACACGGATGCCCGGATCGTCGTGCTCGCCGAGGCGCCGGAGGCCGATTTCGCCCGCTTCATCACGGACAAGGGGCTGGAGCTGGTGCGCGCGCCCTTCTCCAGCGATGCGATCGCCGATGCGGCGCTCGTCTTCGCCGCGACGGGGGATGCCGCCGCCGACCGTGCGATCTCCGCCGCGGCCCGGGCGCTGCGCATTCCGGTCAATGCCGTCGACCAGCCGGACCATTGCGATTTCTTCACGCCGGCGCTCGTCAACCGCGCGCCCGTCGCCGTCGCCATCGGCACGGAGGGCGCAGGCCCCGTCCTGGCGCAGATGATCCGCGCGCAGGTCGACCAGATCCTTTCGCCCTCGCTCGGCCGGCTCGCCAGCCTTGCAAACGGCTACCGCGAGGCCGTCGATCGCCTCCTGCCGCGCGGCGTGACGCGCCGCGTCTTCTGGCGCTGCTTCTTCCAGGGCGCGGTGGCCGACGCCGTCAACAATGGCGATATCGATCTCGCGCACCGCACCGCCGATTCGCTTCTCACTTCGCAGGGCCGCGCCGCCGGCCATGTCTGGCTGGTCGGCGCCGGCCCGGGCGCGGAAGATCTCCTGACGCTACGCGCCCAGCGCGTGATGATGGAAGCCGACGTCATCGTCTTTGATGCGCTCGTGCCGCAGGCCATCGTCGACATGGGGCGCCGCGATGCAGAGCGCCTTTCCGTCGGCAAGCGCAAGGGCTGTCACTCCAAGTCGCAGGAAGAGATCAACGACCTCATCGTCGAACTCGGCAAGGCGGGAAAGCGCGTCGTGCGCCTGAAATCCGGCGATCCGCTGGTCTACGGTCGCGCTGGCGAGGAAATGGCGGCGCTCCGCCAGGCGGGCGTCACCTACGAGGTCGTGCCCGGCATCACCTCCGCCTTCGCCGCGGCCGCCGATTTCGAACTGCCGCTGACGCTGCGCGGCGTCGCCTCCTCGCTCGTCTTCACGACGGGGCACGACCTGACGGGCTCGGTCCTGCCGGATTGGGCGCGGCTTGCGATCTCCGGCGCCACCGTCGCCGTCTATATGGGCCGCACGGTCGCGGCTTCCGTCGCCGCCCGGCTGATGGAGGCGGGCCTGCCGGCCGAGACGACCGTCGCCGTCGTGGAGAATGCCAGCCGGCGGGAAAAGCGGCTGCTGCATGGCACCCTGAAGGACCTGCCGGGCCTCGAGCATCGCGACGAACTGACCGGTCCCGTCATGGTGATCATCGGCGATGCCGTCGCCGGCGCCAATTTCGAACATTCCGAACCGCTCGCCGTCCGCGAGCCGGTCCGAACCACAGCAGCATTGGGAGCATGACATGGCCGACAAGGTTCTGACAGCCAACCGCCTTTCCGACGGCATTTCCGTCTGGCTGGATGCGGGCGGCAACTGGAACGAACAGCTCCAGGCCGCCTTCGTCGCGCGCCACAAGGAGGCCGTCGATGCGCTGGAGGCGACCGGCAAGCAGGCTTTCGCCGACAACAAGGTGGTTGACGTGAACGTCGTCGACGTCGAAGAGGTGGATGGCGTGCTGCGGCCGCTGCGCATGCGCGAGCGCATCCGCGCCGCCGGCCCGACCATTGCCTATGCCGCCGGTTATGCCGGCCTGACTGCGACGGCCGCACCGGCCGCCTGAGGAACGCTTATGTATCGCTACGACGAATTCGATCACGCCTTTGTTTCCAGCCGGGTGGAGCAGTTCCGCGATCAGGTCGGCCGCCGCCTCTCCGGCGAGCTGGCCGAGGATGCCTTCAAGCCGCTGCGCCTGATGAACGGCGTCTATCTGCAGCTTCACGCCTACATGCTGCGCGTTGCGATCCCGTACGGCACGCTGAATGCGCGCCAGATGCGCATGCTCGCCTATATCGCCCGCAAGTACGACCGCGGCTACGGCCATTTCACCACGCGCCAGAACATCCAGTACAACTGGCCGAAGCTGTCGGAACTGCCGGATGCGCTCGCCGATCTCGCGACGGTCGAGATGCATGCGCTGCAGACTTCGGGCAACTGCATTCGCAACGTCACGGCCGACCACTTCGCCGGCGCTGCGGCCGATGAGGTCGCCGATCCGCGTCCCTATGCGGAAATCCTGCGCCAGTGGTCCTCCGTGCATCCGGAGTTCTCCTTCCTGCCGCGCAAGTTCAAGATCGCCGTCACCGGCGCCGAGCGTGACCGCGCGGCGATCCAGGTGCACGACATCGGCCTGCACCTGAAGAAGAACGACAACGGCGAGATCGGCTTTGCCGTCTATGTCGGCGGCGGGCAGGGCCGTACGCCGATGGTCGCCAAGAAGATCCGCGACTTCCTGCCGGAAGAGGATCTGCTCTCCTATACGACCGCGATCATGCGCGTGTACAACCTGCACGGCCGGCGCGACAACAAGTACAAGGCGCGCATCAAGATCCTCGTTCACGAGACGGGCGCGGAGGAACTGGCGCGGCAGGTGGAAGTGGAGTTCGCCGAACTGAAGAACACCGAGCTGAAGCTGCCGGAGAAGGATATCGCCGCCATCACCGCCTATTTCGCGCCGCCGGCGCTTGCCTCCCGCGCCGAGGGCTGGGCGAGCCTTGCGCAGTGGAAGAAGGCCGATGCCGACTTTGCCCGCTGGGTGCAGCACAATGTGCATCCGCACAAGCATCCCGATTATGCCAGCGTGACGATCTCGCTGAAGCCGATCGGCGGCATTCCGGGCGATGCGACGGACGCGCAGATGGAGGCGGTCGCCGATATCGCGGAGGAATACGCCTTCGACGAGATCCGCGTCAGCCACGAGCAGAACCTCATCCTGCCGCATGTGGCGCTGGCCGATCTGGAGCCGATCTATCGCGGCCTTGTCGCCGCCGGGCTCGAAACCGCCAATGCCGGCCTCATCACGGATATCATCGCCTGTCCGGGGCTGGACTACTGCGCGCTGGCCAATGCCCGCTCGATCCCGGTCGCGCAGGAGATCTCCGCCCGCTTCGGCTCGGCCGAGCGCCAGGCCGAGATCGGCGAGCTGAAGATCAAGATCTCTGGCTGCATCAACGCCTGCGGCCACCACCATGTCGGCCATATCGGCCTGCTCGGGGTGGAGAAGAAGGGCGAGGAGCTTTACCAGATCACCCTCGGCGGCTCAGGCGACGAGAACACGTCGATCGGCGAGATCATCGGGCGCGGCTTCGAGCCGGAGAAGGTGACGGATGCGATCGAGGTGATCGTCGATACCTATCTCGGCCTCCGCCTCGATCCCTCCGAGACCTTCCTGACGGCCTATCGCCGCGTCGGGCCGCAGCCGTTCAAGGATGCGCTCTACGGCGACAAGACCGCCGCGGCAGCCTGAGGAGACCGGTGATGACGAAAATCTGGAACGAAACCGGCTTCGTGACCGACGATCCCTGGGTGATCGAAAGCGAGGAGACCAAGGCGGGCTCGAACGAGAAGGCGATCCTCGGCCTCGGCGATTTCCTTGCCAAGGTCTCCGAGACCGACGAGACCGGCCTCGGCGTGCTGATCAACCCGGCGGACGACGTGCGCAGGCTCGAAGGCCATCTCGACCGCATCGCGCTGGTGGCGGTCGCCTTCCCGGCCTTCAGCGACGGGCGGGCCTTCAGCCATGCCTCGCTGCTGCGCGCGCGCCTCGGCTTCAAGGGCGAGGTGAGGGCGGTCGGCGACGTGCTGATCGACCAGATCCCGCTGATGCTGCGCTGTGGCATCGACAGCTTCGCCGTCACCAATGCGACGGCGCTGAAGCGGCTTGCGGAAAACCGCCTGCCGGGCATCGACAACCACTACCAGCCGACCGCGCGTCCTTCGGAGGATGTCGGTTCCTACAGCTGGCGCCGGCGGGCTTGAGGGCGGGAGCCGGCCGGCGAATAGCCGCAATTTCATGGCAGGTTTGCGCAAGATCAACGCCGGGCGGCCGGCCTTGCGCAAAATCGGCGCGAACGGCAAACTATTGCGCGGCCAATCAGCGCATTGGAACGGAATACCTTCCTTTGCCGCTCAACATGTAATATCTGCCTATCGTCAAATTTTCTCGACGCGAAGCCAGGACCGATCCCGAAATGAACGCACCTGCCAAGACCGAAGATTTTGTCGCTTCCGCAATCCCCGCCGGCGTTTTCGCCGAGACGGTGACGAGCGTGCAGCACTATACGGATCGCCTGTTCCGCTTCCGCATGACGCGTCCGGAAAGCTTCCGCTTCCGCTCGGGCGAGTTCGCGATGATCGGCCTGATGGTCGGCGACAAGCCCGTCTACCGCGCCTATTCGATCGCCAGCCCCTCCTGGGACGAGGAACTGGAGTTCTTCTCGATCAAGGTGCCGGACGGTCCGCTGACCTCCCATCTCCAGCAGATCAAGCCGGGCGACACGGTGCTGATGCGCAAGAAGCCGACCGGCACGCTGGTGCTCGACGCGCTGACGCCGGGCAAGCGGCTCTACATGTTCTCGACCGGCACGGGCATCGCGCCCTTCGCCAGCCTGATGCGCGATCCGGAAACCTACGAGAAGTTCGACGAGGTCATCCTGACGCATACCTGCCGCGAGGTCGCCGAGCTGAAATACGGCTTCGACCTCGTCGAGGAGATCCGCAACCACGAGTTCCTTTCGGAAGTCGTCGGCAACAAGCTGCGCCACTATGCGACCGTGACGCGCGAGGACTATCCGTTTCAGGGCCGCATCACCGACCTCATCCGCAACGGCAAGATGTTCTCCGATCTCGGCGTGCCGCATTTCGACCCGGCGGTCGACCGCGGCATGATCTGCGGCTCGTCGGCGATGCTGAAGGAAACCAAGGCTTTGCTGGAAGAGGCGGGCCTCATCGAGGGCGCCAACAACAAGCCCGGCGAATTCGTCATCGAGCGCGCCTTCGTCGACTGAGCGAACGGTTCCTTGAGGATTGACGGGGCGGCTTTCGGGCCGCCCTTTTCGTTTCAGCCGGTGAGATCGTCGATGAGGGTCGCCATGGCCGTGGCGGCGGCCGGGCCGTCGGCATTGCGGATGGCGCGGATCACCTTCACATGCAGGTCCACCGAGCGGTCCATCTGCCGGTTGTCGGCGCGCGCGAACCAGAGGCGGCGGGCATGGGTCTGCAGCGGGGCGACGGCGGCCGTCAGGAAGCGGTTGGGGCAGGCCGCCTCCATGATCTCGTCGAACGCCTTGTCGGCGGCAAGGAAGCCTTCCATGTCGGAATGGATCGAGCAGGCGGTCATCGCCTGCGCGCAGGCGACGAGCTCGCTGCGATGCGCCTCGCCGGCATGGCGGGCGACGAGATCGGCGGCAAGCGGTTCGAGCTGGCGTCGCGTCGCCATCACCTCGGCATGGTCCTCGGGCCTGATCGCCGTGATCTGCAGGCCGGCCCGCGGGCGCACGGCGATCAGGCCCTGCCATTCCAGCTTCTGGATCGCCTCGCGCACCGGCGTGCGGCCGTGGCCGGCAAGCGCGATGAGCTGGCGTTCCGTGACGAGCGAACCGGGCTTCAGCTTGAGCGTGACGATCAGCCCTTCGAGGGCGAGATAGGCGAGGTGGGCTTGCGAGGCCGCGCTGTCCGTCATGTCGGGTTCCCTGTTGATATATCACATCGTGGCATGCGCCCAAACAGATGTCCATTGTTCTGATATATCAGATGCAGCCTTACGACGTGGCACGAAAAAAGGCCGGAACCCGGGTTCCGGCCTGTGCTGCGCTCGGATTCTTGCTGGAAATCAGAGCAGGAAGTCGCGGGCGTCGAGATCCTTCAGCTTGAAGTCGTCGAGGATCAGGATGTCGGTGGCCGAGAGCTTGATATGCACGTCGTCGCCGACCTGCGAAGCCTTGCCGAGCACGGTGTCGATCTTGGAGAAGTTGTAGGAGCGCAGGTCGATATCGTCGACATTGTCCTTGAAGTCGGTGATCGTGTCGCGGCCGTAGCCCTTCTTGAAGACGAAGTCGTCCTGGCCCGCGCCGCCGGTGAGCACGTCGTTGCCCTTGCCGCCGTCGAGCTTGTCGTTGCCGAGCATGCCGTAGAGCTTGTCGTTGCCGGCATTGCCCTGCAGCGTGTTGTTCGCCTGGTTGCCGCGCAGCACGTCATTGCCGCTGCCGCCCTTGGCGTTCTCGATCAGCGAGCGCTGATCCCCCTTGAACAGGAGGGCGTTGAAGATGTTGCCGCGGGCATAGGCATCGCTTTCGAAATTCAGCAGGGCGAGCTGGGTATCGCTGAATTTCGAATGCTGGCCGGGGCGGAGGTCGACGCTGACGCCGGTCTTGTAGGCGGAGAGGTCGTAGGTGTCCTTGCCGCCGCCGTCCCAGATGGTGGCGAAGATGCGGTTGCCGCCGGCATCGATGGCGACCTTGCCATTGACGAGCGTGTCGCCGCTGCCGGGCTTCCACTTGTAGACCGTGTTGCCGGAATTGGTCGAGAAGTCGGCGCCGTACATGCGTTGCAGGGCGGCGATGTCGGCCATCATGTAGGTCTGGGCATAGTCGAACTCGCCGTTCCTGTAGCCATCGGCCGGGCCGCCGACATTGGAACGGTAGGTCATGATGGAATATTCCATCGAATCCTTGCTGGCGGGCAGGGCGGGGAAACCGTCGTCCGCCTCATGGCCGTGCTTGAGGCCGAGCGCATGGCCGATCTCGTGCAGCATGGTCGCCCAGGAATAGTTGCCGGCGACGGGCGAGCGGTAGTCGAACGAGCGGCCGAACCAGAGGTCGCCGTCGCCGTCGGTCGTGCCGGGATAGTAGGCCCAGGCCGTGCTCGGGTCGTTCGATTCGGCAAAGCGCAGGTTGGAGCTCGTCGCGCTTCCCTGCGAAATGGAGAGGCGGGTGAACCCTTCGACCGAAAAGCCGTTGTTCGCCGCGTTGCCGAAGCTCGCATCCAGTGCGAAGCGGGCAGCCGATTGCTGCATCGAGGATATCGTGCCGAAGCCGTTGTCACGTTCGCCTGCATAGGTGTAGGCGGAGGAAGAGGTCGGAAACGCATAGGTCACCGAGCCCGACCAGGCATTTCCCGACAGAACGCCGTCAATCATCGTTATGCCGGTCTTGCCGATCGTCTTGGTGGTCTTGCCGATACCTGTCATGTCGCATTCTCCTGCTATGCTGGATGTCGTGGGGCGTGCCTTGGATAGACCGCAATTCGGGTCGATTCTGTGAACCCTTGAAACATGCACGCTTCCCGTGGTGAGATGGAAGCCCCGTAGCACAGGACGGATAATTACCGAATGGTATTCGACCGGAGGTTAAAATTGCTATCGAAGATATCTATTGTGGCGAGCACCTGTCTTGTCCTGGCGGCGGCTGGCGAAGCGCCCGCGGGCACGGGCGGCATCATGGCGAAACCCTCCGATCCGGAAAAGGCCGTACAGGCGGAATATGAAAATCTGAAGTCGAAGGGCACGCGCGAGGCGCTGGAACTGTTCATCGCGCGCCATCCGGACCACCCGCTCGCCGACCGGGCGCGTGACGAGCTCAAGCGGTTCGCCAAGTAGCCGGGCCGGCGATAGGGAACGCATTGCAGGGCGCCGGACGGCGCCCTTTTCGTATCCGTGCCCGGCCTGCGGCGCCGCGCTCCCCGCCGTCCCGAGACATTTCCCGTTCCTAAAAAACCATCCCGAATAAAGCCGTGCGCCCGCCCGTCGATAGGAGGAATGCGGTTGACGAACGTCATGGGCCTTGCCAGCATGCCTTGGATTTCGGACCGGACCAGTTGAATTTGTGGGGGCATACGTTGACTGCGGGTTCCATCGTCGCAACACTTTTGATCATTTTTGCCGGCTTGCTGGCCGTGCCGGCCGTCAGCCATACCAATGCCGGAACCACATTCTCCCTGATGGCCTCCTCCATGGCCTTCGTCGCCATGGGCATTGCGCAGTTCATGGCGACGCGTCCGCCCTTCATCGAGAAGCTGTTCGGCGGGCTCGACCGCATCTACCAGTTCCACCGCAAGATCGGCATCGCGGTGCTCTGTCTTATCCTCGTGCACTATTTCGTGGCGCCGGATTTCCAGGGCCTGTCGGTGACGAGCGGCCTCAACGTGCTCGCCAGGACGGCGGGCGAATGGGCCTTCTACGGCTTCGTCTTCCTGCTCGTCCTCAGCCTGGTGAAGGTGATCCCGAAGACGCGCTTCCAGATTCCCTACCAGTACTGGCGCATCACGCACCGCTTCATCGGCCTGCTCTTCGTGCTCGTCGCCTTCCACCAGATGTTCATCAAGCGTCCCTATGACGGCACGGTGCTGCTGGCGGTCTATCTCAACCTCTTCGCCGCGCTCGGGATCCTCAGCTACGCCTATACCCAGCTCCTGCCCTGGCTGCGCACGCGAAGATACGAGGTGGTGAATGTCGAGCGCCATGACGGGGCGACGATCATCTCGGCGAAACCGACGGGCCGCAAGCTCAGGGCCATGCCCGGCCAGTTCGGTTTCTTCCGCGTCAACAAGCCGGGCCTGCGCGAGCCGCATCCCTTCACCATCGCCGGTATCGAGGACGACGGCTCGGTGCGCTTCGCCATCAAGCCGCTCGGCGACTACACCAAGGCGCTGCGCGAGGCGGTGGCGGTCGGCGATGCGCTGACGCTGGAGGGCGGCTACGGGCATTTCAACCACAGGCGCGGCGGCAAGAAGCAGATCTGGCTTGCCGGCGGCATCGGCGTCACGCCGTTCCTCGCCATGGCGAGCCGGCTGAAGGGCGACGAGGGGCAGGACATCCACATGGTCTACTGTGTGCGCGACGGGGCCGAGGCGATCGGCCTCGACACGTTCCGGGCGCAGGCGGAAAAGCTCGAGAACTTCAACTTCGTGCTGCACAATTCTGCGACGGACGGGCGTTTCGACGCGACCAAGCTCGTCTCCGGCACCAGCATGAACCCGGCCGAGGCCGACCTGTGGTTCTGCGGTCCGCCGCCGCTCAGGCTGGCGATCGAAAAAGGATTGAGAGAACTCGGCAAGGCGCCGCGCCGTGTCGAGTTCGAGCGTTTCGAGTTTCGGTAGGACAGTTTCCAGGGAAACTGCAAGGCGGTTTCTCATCCGGAATTGTGTCTCAAGGATTGCATTTCCAGCCGGTGCGCCGGCTCCATGGAGCGAAAGGAACAAGCCATGCGCATGTTCAGCACATCATTCTTCAGCCCCGGCGCCCGGCTTGCCGCTGCCTTCGGCCTCGCCGTGGCGGCATTCTGTCCGACCGGGGCGCTCGCCGTCGACCAGTTCGCGTCGGATGCCTTCGGCACCTACAAGGCGGATGCGGAAAACGGCAAGCTCCTGTTCAATGCCGCCGGCTGCGGCGCCTGCCACGGCTCCGGCGACAATACCGAGCTTCTGTCCGGCGGCATGGAGATGCAGACGGCGATCGGCAAGTTCTTCGCGCCGAACATTTCCGCCCATCCGAACGGTATCGGCGGCTGGTCCAATGCGGACTTCCTGAACGCCGTGATGGTCGGGCTCAAGAAGGACGGCGACAATCTCTACCCGGTGATGCCGTACACGTCCTATGGCGGCATGAAGCCGGAGGACGTGCTGGACATCAAGGCCTATATCGAGACGCTGCCGCAATCCGATGCCGCCTCGAAGGAACACGAGATCGCCTTCCCGTTCAGCCGCCAGACGACGATCACGCTCTGGAAGCGCAGCCATTTCACCGTGCAGGCCTACCAGCCGCGCGAGGAGACGCAGATGGAGCGCGGCCGCTACCTGGTCGAGAATGTCGGCGGCTGCGGCGATTGCCACACGCCGCGCACCACGACCTATGGCCTCGATCTCGCCCGCGCCTATGAGGGGGAGAAGGGCCTGACCGGCGCGGTCGCGCCCGATATCACCAAGGCGCGCATGAGCGGCCTTGCCTCGCACGAGGTCTTCACCAGGGGCCTGATCGACGAGGGCAAGAAACTCTCCGGTTCGCCGCTGTCCGACCCGGTCATGCGCCGCATCGCGCAGGGCCTTTCGACGCTCCCCGACGAGGACAAGCAGGCGATGTACGCCTTCCTCGCCGACCGCGAGGTGAAGGTGACGCCGGTCGAGACCAGCACCGCGCCGGTCTGCAGCGAAGCGACCGCCGAAAGCGCCCTGACCGCCGGCGGCGGCAGCGCCGAGTTCGCCTCGGCGGCAGACGCCTTCATCGGCAAATATTGCCGCAACTGCCATGGCCCGGGCGAAAGCTCGCAAGGCTCGTTCCCGGCGGGCGACCTTGCCTCGATCGCCGCCAATCCGGCCTTCGTGACGCCCGGCGATGCCGCCAAGTCGCTGCTCTACACCAGCGTCACCAGTGGCCGCATGCCGCTCGGCAAGCGCCCGGACGATGCGGAGGTGCAGAGCCTTGCCAACTGGATCAACTCGCTGAACAAGGACGCCATCCCGACCGCCGTCTCCGCCACGAAGACCGAGCGCTCGCGGCCGATGCTGAAATATCTCGACTTCGTCGAGCTGGCGCTGCGCGACATCTCCAGGGTCGACGAGCACGACCAGCCGTTCATGCGCTACTTCAGCTATCGCGACCAGTACAACGGCATGATGAGCTGCGAATCGCACGAGACCTTCCTGAAGCGCATGAGGGTGCTGGCCGGCGGCTTCAAGAAGCTGCTCAACTCGCTCTCATACGGGCCGGAACTGGTGCTGCCGGAAGAGGTGGAGGGCTCCGACGGCCTGCTCGTGCGCGTCGACCTGCGCGATCTCGAATGGAGCCAGGAGGACTACGACTTCCTGATCAACGAATATTTCTATGGCGTGGACCCCGTCAGCGACGCCCAGCTGCACTCGCTTGCCAAGGCGACGCAGACGCAGCTGCCGATCATGCGCGTCGACTGGTTCATGAGCAACGGCGCCCGGCCGAAGGTCTATAACCGCCTCATGAAACTGCCGACGAACATCGCCGAGCTGGAAAAGCGCTTCGGCGTGCCCGTCGAGCAGAACATCGAGCGCCGCCGCATCGTCCGCGCCGGCTTTGCCGACGGTTCGTCCGGTGTTTCCGACCACAACCGCATGCTGGAACGGCACGACATGCCCTTCGGCGGCTACTACTGGAAATCCTACGACTTCGCCGGCGACGTCGGCCGGCAGGTGCTGAAGCGCTTCCCGGCGGGTCCGGAGGGCATTCGCCTGAAGGCTGGCCTCCAGCCCTTCGAGCATGACGGCGGCGAAATGATCTTCTCGCTCCCGAACGGCATGCAGGGCTACTACCTGTCGACCAACAAGGGCGACCAGCTCGACATCGGCCCGACGGCGATCGTCTCCTTCCGCAAACGGCCGATCGGCAAGGGCGTCGAGATCATCAATGCGCGCTCGTGCTTCGACTGCCATTTCGACGGCATCCTGTCGAAGCGCGACCAGCTCCGCGAGCATATCGAGACGTCGACGCTGTTCTCCAAGGACCAGCAGGACGAGCTGCTCGCCATCTACGTGCCGCAGGAGGAGCTGAACGAGGTCTACAAGCGCGACACGGATCGCTTCGTCGCCGCGCTCGACCGCCTCGGCATCACGGAGCCGACGGCCGGCGGCGGCAAGACCAGCCTGAAGGCGCCCGGCGGCGCGGAGATCTTCACCTACTTCGCCGACAAGTACGAGGACGAGCTGAACTTCGAGCAGCTTGCGGCCGAGTTCGACATGACGCCGGAGGAGTTCTCGTCCGACATCCGCCGCCTCACCGACGTCAATGCGCTGCGCATTGGCCTCGACTGGGTCGCCACGCTCGAGGCGGGGGCCACGATCCCGCGCGTCGAGGTCGAGGAGCAATATGCCTTCATGCTGCAGCCGCTGCTCCAGCTCGAGCCGCTGAAGCGCGGCGTCAACCCGGACGGGGCGGTGAACACCGCAGGCAATACCGGCTACCAGCAGCCGGAACAGAAGCAGGAGCAGGCGGTCGCAAACAACGACGCCTACCAGCAGCAGCCCGAGCAGAAGCAGGAGCAGGCCGCCGCCAGCAACGACGCCTACCAGCAGGCGGGCACGCAGGGCCAGGCGACCGGCGGCGACCAGTCCGCGAGCGCGAGCTATGTCGTGCCGGCCTACAAGCAGGACGACAAGGCCAAGGAGAGCAAGGTGAAACTTGCCGTCCATGTGGCATCGACAAGTGCGAAGGTGGGGGACTACCTTGCCTTTGAACTGAGCACCAACCATGCCTGCGAGCTGCAGGTGATGTATGTGGAGGATACCGGCAACGTGGAGATCATTCCGGACGTGATGATCGGCAATACGACGCTGAATGCCAGGGAACGCCGCCTGATCCCGCAGCCGGGCACGGGCAACCTCACCTTCGATTCGCCGTCGCCCGGCGAAACGATGATCGCCTATTGCCGCATCGGCGGCCTTGGCGACCAGAAGCTGACGGCCGAAAAAGCCAAGGAACTGGCCGCAAGCACGAAGCAGCCGGTAACGCGGGGCCTTGCCATCAATCTCGCCAAGCAGGCCGAGAAGGACAACGGGGCAAGCGGCGTCCAGATGGTGACGTTCGAGATCAAATGATGCATGGGGCAGGGGCCTTCAGGCCCCTGTCCGTTTCTTCCATGAGGATATGAGGGCTGGACCGACAATGCTGAAGCGATCCCTTGCAGCGACACTTTTCGTACTGGCCGGAGCGGCTCCGGCTGCCGCGGCCTGCGATGCCTTTACCGGCGTTGTCGAGGCGCTCAACGCAGGGGACGAACAGAAGGCGCACGCGCTCGCCGAAACGGCCGGCACGGCCAATTGCAGCGCCAACGAGCGCGCGCTCACCGGCCGCGTCGCATCGCTCGTCACCTTCAACCGCATCGTCGCCGCTGTCGGCGCCGGCGGAAAGCTTTCCGACCACCGGCAGGCGCTGGAAGACCTGCAGCGCCAATATGGCGGCCCCTGGCAGGTGCTGGATGCGTTGGGCGACCTCGCGCGCGAACGCAAGGACTACGAACAGGCGGCCCGCTTCTACCAGCTCGCCCTGGAGGACGGCTCGAACGAGACGCTGACGCCGGACTGGATGGCGCCGGACGAGCAATACATCCTGCGCCTCGACAAGCTCGCCAGCGAAATGCGCCTTGCCGCGCCGCGGCCGGTGCAGCTTGCCATGCGCGGCGGCTGCAAGGTCTCCTTCCGCGGCGTGAAGATCAAGAAGAAGTCGACGCCCGTGCGCTACGTCTTCGGCACGGCGGACTTCACGCCGGAGGGCATCGAGGCGGCGAAGGACCTCGCCGAATGCCTGAAGGCGGTCAAGCCCGCATCGATCACGCTGATCGGCCATACCGATCCCGTCGGCTCGGCGGACGCCAACTACAGGCTGTCCGTCGCGCGTGCCGAGACGCTGAAGGGCTATCTCTCCAGCAACGGTTATGCCGGCACGATCACCGTGGTAGGCAAGGGCGAGGACCAGCCCTTCAAGCCGGACGATGCCAGCGCCTATGACACGGAGACGCTGAACCAGCTGCACCGCCGGGTGGAAGTGGACGTGGAATGACCAGGATGCTGCCCCGCCTGCTGGAGCCTTTCCGCTTTTCCCCGAAAGGCGAGAGCGCCCTGCCATCTTGTGTTGGCGCACCTGCCGGCGCAAGGCTGCTTCGCGCTTTTGCCGGAACCGCTCTTGCGCTCTGCCTTGCCGCCGCAATGCCGCTTCCGGCCCGGGCCGCGCAGACCCATGCGCTCGTCGTCGGGGTCGACCAGTATCCCAACGATGTCAGCCTCGACGGCGCGGTGCGCGATGCGGAGGACGTCTATCGCGCGATGAGCGCGGCGGGCTTCACGGTGCGGAAATTCACCAATGCCGAGGCGCGCAAGGACGATATCCGCAAGGCCTGGACCGACATGGTCGCTGAGGCGGTGGCGGGCGATACGATCATCTTCACCTATGCCGGCCACGGCGCGCAGATGCCCGAACTGGTCGCCGGCGACGAGGCCGACGGGCTCGACGAATTCCTCCAGTTGCCGGGCTTCGATCGCAACCGCTATGCGGAAACCTCGAACGAGATCATCGTGGACAACGAGATGAACGCCTGGTTCGGCGAGGCGGAAAGCAAGGGCGTGCATGTGCTCTTCGTGTCCGACAGCTGCTTTTCCGGCGGCATGAGCCGTTCCGTCACCGGCAAGAGCCGGCTGGCGCCGGCCGTCACGGTCAAGCTCGCGCCGCCCTCGCAGGAGGCGCTGGCCGGCGCCAACCTCAAGGAGATCGATTTCAAGCAGGTCACGGTGCTCGCCGCCTCGCTCGAAAGCCAGCCGACGCCGGAGGTCATCATCGACGGCGAGCCGCGCGGCGCGCTCAGCTGGAGTTTCGCCCGCGCCGTGGAAGGCAGCGCCGACCGCGACGGCGACGGCGTCATCACCCGCATCGAGCTGGAAGACTATATCTTCTCCAACGTGAAGAACCGCTCGGAAGCCTTACAGGTGCCGAACTTCATGCCGCAGGTGGCGCGCTCGGAGGGCGAGGTCGTCGTGCGGCTGACGCGCGGCATTCCGGTCGAGACCGCCACGGTGGCGGCGACGGACACCTCCGATACCGGCGGCGCCGCGACCACGCCGAAGGCCATCAAGCCGGCCAGGGAGCTCGGCTGGACGGGCAGCATCGCGCTCCAGATCGACGGCACCGCCGACAGGCCGAAGAACGCCGACGGCACCGGCACGCCCTATCGCTGGGATGTGGCGGGCGGCGTCTTCTACACCCCGAACGGCGATGTGGCGGCGGAGAATGTCGGGGCGGACCGCATCCAGGCTGTGGTCGACAAATATGTGCTGCTTGACTTCCTGAAGGCGCTCGCCAGCCAGAACCCCGGTTCCGTCTCGCTCACGCCGGCAAAGGACATCTACGCCGCCGGAAACCGCCTGCGCTTCGACGCCCCGCCCGGCCGCTATCCGAACATGCTGGTCTTCAACCTCGCCAATACGGGCGAGGTGCAGTTCCTCGACATGCAGGTGGCCGGCACGGCCAGCTCGCAGTTCAAGCTGACGGATGTCGAGGTGGTCAAGCCCTTCGGCGCCGATCACCTGATCACGATCTGGACCGCGGAACCGGTCGACGCGATCGGCGCGGTGCTCGCCGACAAGGCCGTGACGTCCGAAACCCTGCTGAAGGCGCTGCTGACCCGGCTCGACGGCAAGGAGGCGAGCGTCGCCATCCAACCCCTCTACACGCGGGAAACGCTCTGATGATCCGTTACGCCGCCGCTCTTCTTCTCTCGCTCTGCCTCGTTTCCGGCGCCAAGGCGGCCGACCGGGCGCTTCTCATCGGCATCGGCACCTATGCCACGCTGCCCGAGAAGATGTTCCTCGAAGGCCCGAAGAACGACGTGCCGCTGATCGAGAAGCTGCTCAAGGAGAAGCAGGGTTTCGCCCCCGAATCGATCCGCGTCCTGCGCGACAAGGATGCGACCCGGGCCGCCATTCTCGCCAGCATCGACGAATGGCTCATCGCCGGGACCCAGCCCGGCGACCGCGTCTATTTCTACTTCTCCGGCCACGGCCTTCAGGTGAAGGACCAGAACGGCGACGAGGAGGACGGGCTGGACGAGGCGCTGTCCACCTTCGACATCGCCGCCGGCGACGGCGACTGGACCAATGTCATTCTCGACGACGAGATCGACGCGATGCTCGCCAAGCTCAAGGACCGCGCCGTCTCCATCGTCATCGACGCCTGCCATTCGGGCACGATCTCGCGCTCGCTCTCGCCCAAGGTCGGCGAGGTGCTGGAAAGCGCGCGCTTCCTGCCGCGCCCCTTCGCCAAGCCGGTGGAGGCGGTCAAGACGCGCGGCCTGCGCATCGACGTCGCGGTGGTCGACAAGCCCGAAATCGCCAAGCAGAACGGCGTGGAGGCCTGGAGCGCCGCCTCCTCCTACCAGGTCGCCTGGGACGACACGCGCCTGCCGCCGGACGAGCGCCACGGCGTCTTCACGCTTTCCTATGTGAACGGCCACGAGATCGCCGCGGGCGACAGCAACGGCAACGGCATCGTCTCCAATGCCGAACTGCTCGAATATGTGAAGAAGCAATCGCAGACCTATTGCGCCGCGCAGACCCAGTGCCAGAGCCTCGACCCGCAACTGGAGGTCAACTACGCCCTGCTCGGCGCCAGCGCCGTAACGCCGACCGCCGACGCCACCGCCCAGCAATACCAGCAGCCGCAGACGGGCGGCGACACCCAGCAGCAGACGCCCGACTACGGCAAGGTCGAGGAGGTGAAGGTCGAGAACACCCAGCAGACCGCCTATGTTGCCGCCGACCCGGTGGATGCCGTCGGCGATATCCTCGGCAAGGCCGAGACCGGCGACGTCAAGGTGGCGCTCTCCTCCGACAGCCTGAAGAACGGCGACGTCTTCCGCATCACCGTGACCAGCAACACGGGCGGGCACCTCATCCTCTACGACGTCGACAAGGAGGGCAAGGCGACCCAGATCTTCCCGAACGAGGCGGCCCAGAAGATCACGCCGCTCTCCGCCAACACCCCGCTCACCATTCCGGACGATTATTACGGCTTCGATTTCGAAGCGGAAGGCCCGAGCGAAAACGTGCTGGTCGCCATCGTCATCGCCGACGACGTCGACCTCACCAAGGTCGCCCCCAACGACTACGGCCTGACCAAGGAACTCGACGCCCGCACCACTATCGCCGACATTGCCGGCACGCTGCAGCAGACCTGGACCCGCGACACGGAAAACCGCAGCGTCAACTGGTCGCTCGGGCTTCTGAAATACGCGGTCTACTGACAGAACCTCCGACGGCGGCCTGCCAGCCGCTCATAATATGCGCGACCGGAAGAGCGGGAGTGCGGCCGGTCACCTCAGGCTTTGCGCGACTTGGCGGAGGTCGCGGCCCGTGGCCTGCCCGACAGGGTCCGAGTCGGGGAAGGGGGAAAGCATCCGTGTCGAGGCTTTTGCAGATCGAAGAGCCCAGATCGACGCATTCGCGTCGGCATGGCTGGCTTCAAAACGAGTCGGGTAGCTGTGCGCTTGGTTGCCGCGCCTCTTTTTCGGATGCGGTGAAGGCATTGAGGCCGTAGTAGCCAGCCAGCATGAGGGCGGCTCCGGCCGACGTCAAAATCAATCCCTTCCTCAACCCCTGCATCTGCGTTTCTTTGCCTGCAGGTTTGCCAAGGGCCCGGGCCAGCCTGTGGGCATGTCCTTCGTCGGCGAAACCGACCAGGTGCGAAACGATCCATCGTGCGCCGCCGATCACGAGGCCTGCGCCGCCTGCGAAAACGACAACCAGAACCAGAAAAATGAACAGCTCCATGTCCATGGCGGCCTCCCTGCGCTCTTCGACCATGGTCGATGCAATCCCGCAGCAACGCGTATTCGCGGCGCTGCGAGACTGTACGCGGCATGTGTGAGGGTCATTTTAGCCCGTTTGAGCTGATTTCAAAGGCTAAGCCTTTGATTTTTTGGTGAGCGCGCAGGGATTCGAACCCTGGACCTACTGATTAAAAGGCTTTATGCGAACCTTGGGAAATCAGTCTATGTAGCGTTTCATGCGCCATTTATGCGCCACTGGCTAACGGTAAGTCCGGTTAAACGGCGTAAAGTTGCGACGCGATTTTATCCATTGCCGCCCCGTGATCCTCGGCGGGAAACATGTGCCCATATCTCGACATCGTGATCTGGAAGGTCGCGTGGCCGGCCAACGTTTGCACCGCCTTGGGCTGGAGGCCGGCCTCAATCCAGGTGCTGACCGCGAAGTGCCGCAGGGCGTGCCAG
Source organism: Shinella sp. WSC3-e (assembly GCF_945994535.1). Lineage (NCBI taxonomy): Bacteria > Pseudomonadati > Pseudomonadota > Alphaproteobacteria > Hyphomicrobiales > Rhizobiaceae > Shinella > Shinella sp. WSC3-e. The sequence continues at coordinate 1,650,228 of NZ_OZ000530.1, read as the reverse complement.
CCCGTTGCCGGAACCTCCGCCTTTTCTATGATAGGCTTGAACCGACGGCTCATGAACTGAGTGTGCCGGGTGAAGCCGCCGTTGGAATCCGGAAAGACAAAATCGTCATCGCCGCTGAATTTCGATACCTTACGACGGGCCGCAAGTTCGTCTGCCAATGCTTGGCTGAGGGGGACGGTTCGACGCCCGGCACCAGACTTGGTCGTGTCGAATTCTCCGAATGCGTCAAGCCGGGTTTCGACCGTGACCGATCGACCTAACAGATCGAGATGCTTCCACCTGAGCGCCCATTGCTCGCTCGCCCTCAGGCCGGTCGCCGCAGCAAACTTTATTCGAAGAGCATAGTCGTTTGCCTCGGCCGCGCGCTTCCTGAACCGCGCTTCGGCCTCCGGCCCAAACCCCTTGGGGGCATCTGGCATGTACTCGGCTGCCGCTTTAATTACCCGCGCAAGCACGGCTTTGGATGGCGGGACGACCTTCTCTGACCCCTCGCCACGCTTGCCGAGTACGCGCACACCTTTTGCAACATTGGAGGCGACGAGATCCTGTCCCACGGCGAATTGGAGGGTACGGGATAGTGCACCTATGGCCCGGCGCACCGTCGGAAGGCCGACGCCATTGTCTTTCAACCTATCGACAAGATCGGTAACGGTGCGCGCCGTCAGTTCGGCGAGCCTCGTGTCGCCGATCTCCGCCTCGACATGTGTCCGAAGCTGGCCTCGCGTATTGCGAAGATACATAGTCGTCACCTGCTCGCCGCGCCCGTGCCGCTTTTCGAGGTGGGCGATGTAGGCGCCAATGGCGTCCTTGACGGTCTTGGTCGCGGCCTCTGCGCGGAACGCTCCAGTACTGATCTGTCCCTCAACCTCGATGCGGCGGGCTTCGGCTTCGCGCTTCTTTGGGAACTGCTCTTTGTGCCGCTTCCCGGATCGATCATTATACGCCAGCGTCCAAGCTTCTCGCTCTTCACCCTTGCTGGTTGTCCATCGCCTTTTAGTGATCGTCGCCATCTGAGAACCTAATAATGATATTATGGCGCATAATATGTATTGGAACATGGTGCAAAACAAGGGAAGCGGAGTGAATTTATTTCGATAATAGAAACAGTGGTATAACTGTATATTAGATATACATGAAATATAAAAGGTAGATTATTGGTAGCACATATTAAATGTGGGGGGCCGTTCCCCACGTCAATTGAAGGGAGACGACATGAAGCACGACAACGACAACGACACAACAATCCTTATGGGGGCGAAAGCCATCGCTGGCCATCTCGGCGTGACCCAGCGCCAGGCATACCGATTGATCTATGAATGCGGCTTGCCGCACTTTAAACTGGGGGGCACTGTCGCAGCGCGCCGCTCCACCATCTCATGGTGGATAGCCGAGCAGGAAGCTTCCGCGCGGAAGGCCACGGCATGAGCCTGCCTGCACCTGATCTCTTTGAAATTCCGGTCGCGGCGAACCAGAATTCAGCAAGCTTAACCACCATTCCAAAAACATCCGAGTTTCAATTCGAGCGCCCGGATTGGGTTCTCTTCCGATCCATTGGCACCTTGTCCCAGAAGGCGGGCGTCCCGGCGCGGCTGCTTCGTCGTCTCGTATTAAAGGAGTTGGTCGACAACGCCCTTGACGCCGGTGGCTCAGCGTCTATCCGTGTTGACGAGACCGACACCTATATAGTTGAGGATGATGGTCCCGGCATTGAGGGGCGCCCTGCCGATATCGCGCGCATGTTCTCCATCAACCGGCCGATGGTATCCTCCAAGCTCTGGCGGTTGCCTAAGCGCGGAGCGCTGGGCAACGGCCTCCGTGTCGTCGCTGGTGCCGTGCTGGCGTCAGGCGGGAAGCTGACCGTCACCACGCGGAACGCGGAGCATCGACTTACTCCGCGAGATGACGGCGGCACATCGGTGTCATCCTCGCTGGCGGACTATCCGATAGGCACTCGCATTTGCATTTCCTTCGGTCCGGATATGCCGCATGACCCACTGGCTATGCGGTGGGGTGAGGAAGCCATACGCATGGCCCCAGGGGAGGCTTATGGCGGGAAGGCTTCACCGTTCTGGTATGACGCCGATCATTTCTTCGAGCTGCTTCAGGCGGGCCGTGAACGCCCGGTTCGTGAACTTGTCGCGCAGTTGGATGGGTGCTCGGGTGCGAAGGCTGGTCTGATCGCCGAGGCATTTAAGGGCATGCCTTGCGCGTCGCTCGACCGCGACCAGGCAGTTGCCCTATTGGGTGCGGCTCGGTCCCACGCCAAGCCAGTGTCGCCGAAGCGTCTGGGGTCCGTTGGCAGGATCGACTCGCTGCCAAAGTGGCATGCGGTAGAAGCGGGGTCAGTGCAAATCGGCGCACGCAATCCGAAGGCGGAAATACCCTTCGTCGTAGAAGCGTGGTGCGAGTACCACGGGTCCGCCGAGGACAAGGTCTCTATCAGCGCCTTTGTGAACCGGACTCCCATCGCGGGTGAAATCCGAGGTTACAGGAACAAAAAGAGCGTCAGTATCCACGGCTGCGGTCTCGGTCACAGGTTCGATGCTGAGCGGGGCGAATACCATATCGTCTTCAACATCATCGCCCCCCATGTGCCGATCACCACCGATGGAAAAGAGCCGGATCTCACGCCGTTCGTCAAGGAGATCGCGGCCGCCATCCAGTCGGCCGTCAAGCGTGCCAAGCGGGCGGCGCCGAAAGTTCCCGCGAAACGCTCCCAGAAGGAGATCGTTCTGTCCGTCTTGGATGAGGCGATTGCCAAGGTCAGCGATCACGGGAAGTACCGGTTCAACTGCCGCCAACTCTACTACGCGGTTCGACCGTACATCATTTCTGAACTCGGCGCCGAGCCCACATACGGTAATTTCAACGCGATCATCACCGCCTATGAGGAAGACACGGGGATGATACCTGGCATGTATCGCGACGCCCGCGGCACGCTCTATCATCCGCACACCGGGCTAGAGTTTCCGATCGGCACATTGACCGTGGAAGGATATCGCCGGCCGAAGTGGGCATTCAACAAGGTGCTGTTCATCGAAAAGGAAGGCTTCTTCGAAGCGCTCAAGTCGGCAGAATGGCCCGAGCGCTATGACTGTGCGTTGTTGACATCGAAGGGTTTCAGCACTCGAGCCGTGCGGGATTTCCTGGACATGCTCGCGGACGACGCCGAGGAGGATATCACCGTGTTCTGTGCGCACGATGCCGACGCATTCGGAACTATGATCTTCCAGACGCTGCAGGAGGAAACGCGGGCGCGCGGGCGCAGGAAGGTCGAGATCATCAATATAGGGCTCGAGCCCTGGGAAGCATACGAGATGGGCCTCGATCCTGAAGACCGCGAGAAAGACGGGAAGACCGCTCCGGTCGCCGACTACATCAAGAACCGGGTCGACGGCACGGACTGGTCGGCATGGCTGCAGGGAAAGCGCTTCGAGTTGAATGCGATGACCATGCCCCAGTTCATTGCGTGGCTGGACCGCAAGATGGAAGAGCACGGTGTCGAGAAGGTAATCCCGCCCACCGACTATGTCCTGGACACGATCATAGACGACACCAGCGACTTTCTCCGCGAGGCCATCCGCGAGCGCGTTCTGGCTGAAGCCGATATCGAAGGGCAGGTAGAGGCTGCGGTGGCGGAGGTTTCGTTCCCATCTGCGCAGGACATCGAGGAGACATTGCCCGCGTACCTCGGAGGCAACCCCGCGGAGCACTGGTCCGACTGGGCGTCGGAAACCGCGCGGACAATCGCCGCTTAAAGATCCGCCGTTTCTGAGATCGAAATAAGCAAGCTGAATCCGACGTGCGTTTTCGTCGGTTCTTTAAAATCGCCGACCCACAGTCGGCGGGCAGCGCCTTCGTGCGCGAAAATCTAGGAGGAAACCTTGGAAGTATTGTCCATCAACCGGCTCGACAGGCCGGGTAACACATTAGCGGTTGCTTGTGTTCAGGTGACACCGGAGATCCGCGTCAACGGTCTGCGCCTCGTGCGCGCCGGCAATGGCGATCTTCGAGTCTATTCGCCGAACGCTGGTGGTCTGTCGGTCCTGAGCTTCGCGCCAGCGGCCGTTGCCGAACTCAAGTCCATCATTATCGATGCCTACAGGAGCGAGACCGCCCATGAACGCAGCCGCGCAGCCTGAGCCCGTTTATCTCGACCCGCACGCCGTCGCGAAAGCGATCGGCGGCAAGGTCATCGCCGGCACCAGCAAGGTCGTCGCCCATGCTCCTGGTCACAAGAAGGGCTCGCCCGAGATTTCCATCACGGTCGATCCTTCCGCGCCTCGTGGTTTGCTGGTCAACTGCTTCAGCGGTGAGGACCCCGTCGCAATCAAGGACTGGGTGCTCGAGCGCTGCGGCGAGCCGGCCTTCACGCCCAGTCAGAAAGTCGAGGCGCCTGCTGCCCATAGTGGTCTCCTGAAAACCAGGGAGGCCCCGAGGGCATTCTATGACGGCCATTTGACAGGCCGAGGCTTCCGGCTGGCGGCTGAATACGACTACGTGGATCTGGACGGCGAAGTTCTATTTCAGGTGCTGCGCTATCAGCACGCCACCGAATCCAAGACGTTCCTTCAGCGGCAGCCTGACGGCAAGGGCGGCTGGCTCTCCGGCCGTCCCGGTCCGATCATCTACCGCTGGCCGGAAATAGCTTCACGGCCTGGCGAGCCCGTATACATCGCTGAGGGCGAGAAAGACGTCGACACGCTGATCAATGCTGGCGTGCTCGCCACGACCGCGCCGAACGGCTCGTGGCCGTTGGACCTTTCGCCGCTCAAAGGGCGAACGCTGTTCGTTCTCCCTGACAACGATGCGCCCGGTGCGGAGAAGGCAGACAAGGTGATCGCGCTCCTGCAGGGCATCGCCACGGTCAAGCGTGTCGAGCTTCCAGGGTTGCCGGACAAAGGCGATGTGACCGACTGGCTGGCGGCCGGCAACACGGTTGAGCAGTTGCAGGCTCTCGCCAAGGCCGCGATGCCTGCGGCGGCGAATGACAACCGTCCCGCCGGTCCTGAGCTCGTTCATAGCGGCGACTTTGTCAGGGGGTTCGTGCCGCCGGACTACGCGGTCGACGGCATCATGCAGTCGGGCTTTCTGTATTCGCTCACCGGCCAGACCGGCTCCGGGAAGACGGCGGTGGCGCTGCTGCTTGCCCTCTGCACCGCGCTCGGATCGCCGTTTGCGGGGCGCGAGACCAAAGGCGGACGGGTGTTCTACTTCGCCGGCGAGAACCCCGACGACGTCACAATGAGGTGGATCGGCCTCCTTCACGAACACGTCCTCGATGCGGACGATCTCGACGTGCATTTCATCAGAGGTGTCTTCTCTGTGTCGGAATTCCTCGGCCATATTGCCGAGCGAGCCCGAGACCTTGGCGGCGTTGACCTGATCATCGTGGATACCACTGCAGCCTACTTCACCGGCTCGGACGAGAACAGCAACGTCGAGATGGGGAACTATGCCCGCCAACTCCGGGAGCTTGCCAAGATGGAATGGCGCCCGGCCGTGCTCGCGGCCAGCCATCCGGTCAAGAATGCCGGTGCTGATAACCTGCTTCCTCGAGGTGGCGGTGCCTTCCTGAACGAAGTCGACGGGAACCTCACCCTGGCGAAACGGGGGGAGATGTCGGTGCTGCACTGGCAAGGGAAGCATCGTGGACCAGACTTCCAGCCGCTGACGTTCGACCTGAAGACGATCAACGCCCCAGCGCTGGTGGACAGCAAGGGGCGGCCGATCCCGACCGTCATGGCGGCACCAGTTGGGGACGACGAGGTGGCGCAGCGTGCCGATTCCGACAACGGCGACGACAAGGTGATGTTGCTCGCCATTCGGCAGAACGGCAATCGGTCTCTGCGGGACCTTGCTGAATTCCATGGCTGGACCAATGCGAAAGGCGAGCCCGACAAGAAGCGCGCGCAGAACTCCACGGATCGGCTAAAGCGCGCGCAGTATGTGCTCTATGAGCTCCAGCAATGGAAGCTGACGAAGAAGGGAGAGGAAGCTGCGTCATCTGCGGCTGCCGATATCCATGAGCAGCGGAAGTGGGCGAGCGTCGTCCAGGGCATGGCCGAAAAGGCTGGACGAAAGCGGAGCCGTACTGGCTCAGATCGTACCGTAAGGGAGTAAGGGCGGTACGGCGTTGAGAAAAACGTCGTAATATCAATTGCTTGTAGGCGTACCAAGCTGATTTCGTAACAAAAACAAACCAAATTCTATGGCAGGAGGGGGGACTTCGTCCCCTCCCTGCCAATGGTCGAGATCATACCGTACCGTACCTCTCTCTTCTCTAGGGGGGCGGTTTTCATGGTACGGCAGTGATTGTAAAATAATATCAAATAGATACGCCGTACCGCATCTGAATTTTGACGGTACGGGGTACGGATATGAAGGAGGAAGAGAATGTCGATTTCGTACCTGCCCGCTCAGCCAGGCTTTATGGCCATCTGGAAATCGGAGGGGGAGAAGTTCTGGGCGCCGGTCATCGGATGGCAGATCGTCGAAGGACAGGAAGTGTTTCCCCTCGTGGCCGGAGAGCAGCCGGACGATATCATCGGATATGAAACCGAGCGCGGCGCGATTTTCGGCCTGAACGTTGGTCGGCCATATCCTGACTTCGTACCCGGAGAAGCAGCATGATCACGATCAACGGCACAAAATACGCATCCAGCGCCACCCACACCGGTGAGCCGTGGCGAGGCTGGCCAGTCGCCAGAACGCTTCAGCCTTACCGCCCCAAACCGGCCAACGACAACAAGCCTGAGCGCTTCCGTGGCGGCTATCCGGCACTGTCCTGGCTCGCCGAACAGGACCCCGACGCAGTCGTGGCCATTGCCAGCATCATGGGCGATTTCCGTCCCGTCTACCGGAACAAGGACGATCGTGACGACGACCTGGGCAGCAACGACGAGCGGATCCGCATCCATCCCGATATCGACGACCTTGTGGAAGCAGCCAATGACGCACGGGCCGTTGTCCCAAAGGGCAGGCTGGCTGCCCGTACCGGTGCGTTACGGTCGGGCTTCCCGGCAGCGGAGAAGCAGTACCGTGTCGGTGGCACCCGCTACCGTCTGGGCTGCGCCGTGTTCAACGTGGACTCCTCTGAAACGCAGCAGGGCCTGCTGTCCTACTGGCTCGACAAGAACGGCGTCGTCCAGATCCCACGCGAACAGAGTTCCCAGCGGAAGGGCAGCCGGGTGCCGATCTGCTGGCAGGTCGAGCGATATATGCGCTCCTGGAACGAACGTCCGCGCAACGATCGCGATGCGGCAATGGAAGCACTGTACGACTCCGAGTGCCTGGCGTTCCATCTTCGTCGTCGCGGCACGCCGATGCCTGCACAGGTATATCCTCCAGTCGGCCATTCCCGCGTTGATATCCCGGAAGAGAAGGCGACGCTGCGCGCCTGGCTGGCGGAGCAGATGGCCGGCCACGCTGTCACCCGTTGCCCTGACGATGTCGCTCAATCCACAACGTGGTTCGGGCGCGTCGGCGGAAACAAGAAGGGACTGTCGGTTCCCGAAATCTGGCGTGAAGCGGAGGCCGCCCCAGACCTACCGGATGATGTCCTGCTGACCATCGAAACCATGCTCGCTCGTGGAGACCTGACCGACGTCGCCGAGGCACACAAAGTGGACACGACACGGCCGGATCGTGCGGGCAAGCGTCTAGTGCGAGCAGCCGGAAAGGCCGCCTTGGCCCTGATGCCGGTAAACGACAACAAAAAATCGAAGAAAGCTGCGGCCTGAGTCCATTTCGTGGCGTGCCGTTCGCTTTCTATATGAAGAGATAATTCTCCCTTCGCGGTTTCTCAGACATGGCCGCGACACCTGGCCGTCCTTCGGGACGGCCTTTTTTATTGCCCTCAATCGTGACGCCCAACGCCCGTCACCAACGAAAGGAGGCCTTCTTGACCTTCGCCACCAGCGACCTCGCAGACCTCCTTGGCCTGTCAGAGGCCGCCATTCGTCAATGGCTTTGCCGCGCGCCTAGCTTCCACCTCGGCGCGGTCCGCGGCAAGGCCCGAATCTACAACCGCGTTGAAGCCGTCACCATCGCTATCGCGGCCGAGATGTTCCGACACCGTCTGGGCCGGCCGCACGAAGTCCTGCCTATCGCCCGCGAGATCGCCGCATCTGGCGCCGACGCAATCTGGGTCTATCGCCCGCAAGGCGGCCCGATCATCACCGCTACCGACCAACCCTCCAGCACGGCCGTCCACCTTCCGCTCGCGGAACTGCGGCGCCGGCTCGTCATGCATTGAAAGGAATCCCGTTGGGAAAATTGATCAATAAGATACTCGGCAAGCAGTCCTCCGCGGACATCGCCAGCGCAATCACCAAGGCCCAGGCCGAATTGGAGGCAGCGGAAGCTGCCGTGACGGCAGCCGAGGCGGCGTATGACGATGGACTGCTCACGCTTGATAAGGCTGCACTCCGCAAGCTGCTGGATGCCAAGGTCGAGGCTGGGATAGAAATCGATCAGATCCGCGCGCAACTGGCCAAGCTCGAGCGCCAGCACGCAGACGCACTCGAAGCCGAAGCCGCCGATCAGCGTCAACGTCGCTATGACGAGGCGAAGGCTGCTAGCGATGCCGCAGAAAAGCGCCTGCGCAAGGAATACCCCCGCGCTGCCATGGCCATCCGCGACCTTCTTGCCGAAGTCGCCGCCGCGTCGATCGCCGTGCAAGCTGCGAATGAGGACCCCCCGGAAGGTGCACCGGCAATCCTCGGTCCGGAATACGGGCGCTCGCAGCACCCGAAATATCAGGAGGTCATTTCCGAAGACATCGTTGAGATGTGGACTGATATCGATGGAACGTCCCCCATTCGCGACGACCTCCAGAGCCGTGTCCGCGCGCACGAGAAGAACCGGCGCGGCATGATGCGCGACAGGTCCGATAGCGATGAACGTCCACTTCAATACGGATCGGTTCAGACCGAACACGGCGTCCTCGAGGTGGTGCGGAAGCGATTTCGTCGCGCGAAAATCCTTCCCGATCAGGCTGGCTACAGCACCGCCCCGCTGGGGTGCGAGATTGTTCTGCCGCCGCTCGACGCCGGCGCAACGCCATTCTGGAAACCGGCATACGATCAGCGAGATGCCGCAGCGCAGGCTGCTGCTGAACTCAAGCCAGCACCTAAGCGCCCGGAACGTGTTGCTGAATATTCCTACAGCCTCGCCCCCAAGGAGACCGCAAATGTCTGATGATCGCCGCAAGGAAATGATCGCCGCGGCAGCCGTGGCAATGGCCCAGCGCAACGTCGCGATCGCCAAGGCGCGCTTCGGATATCAGCCGCCCGAACAGCCCTCTGCCGCTCCGGTTGCGTCGGTGCCGGCATCAGCACCAGTCACGGCGCGCAATGACGTCCTCGTGAAGGAAGCAGCCAGACGCCGTGCTGAACGGGAGGCCGCAGAGGCGGCAGAGACGAAGGCGTCTTGGGCAAGGGTGATTGCTCGCGCCAACGGCAAGCGCAACGGCGCCGTCGCCACCGAAGAGAAGCCTGCGGAGCTCACGGGCTGGGCGAAGGTCATCGCCAAAATGAACGCCCGCGGCGGCCGGTAGCCCCCCAGGTCAGGAACCTTATCCGGTTCCGGCTGCCAAGCGGACGCGCAGGCCTCGGCAATCGCGAATCACATCCTTCGAAAAGTAGTTGACACTTGACAAATGCACCCTGCCATACCGGAAATCAGGCAGCTTTTGCGTCCTATAAGGACGTCTCCAGGCAAACCGTAACCGATTGGAAAAAAAGAGGTTTGCTCGTTTTCTCCAATGACCGAGAAGTCGATTTCTTCGCCACGGAACGACGCCTTGCCGATCACGGAATCCGTCAGCCTGCGGACAACGAGTTGACAACGGTGGCCGAGATTGACGGCGAGCCGCTGTGGTCGAGAGCGGATGCGGAAACCGTGAAGGAAAACTACGCGGCTCGGCTGAAGCAGCTCGAATTCGAGCGAGAAAGCGCCTGCGTGGTCACTATCGACGACGCTGCGAGGCACATCCTCAACGAATTCGGCATCGTTCGGCAGCGGTGCCGTTCAATCGGTGCCGATGTGGCGCCCAAACTGGCCGATATGACCTCCGCCTCTGAGATCAAAGCGCTGATCGATGAGGCGGTCGTCGCCGCTTTGGCCGATTTGTCGGCGGCCTAAACTCACCCCATCCACATGCACCACCATCGCCCGGCCGACGCGCCGGGCTTTTTCATACCGAAAGGAACTACCATGACCGTATCCTACACCCTTCGCACGCCGATCGAACATGCCGGCACAACCTACCAGACCCTGACGTTCCGCGAAGCCACGACCGGCGACCTCATCGTAGCCGACAAGTTTGAAGGCCCGAACGGCAAGCTGATTGCCACCTTCGCGTCGATGGCCGACGTGCCGCTTCAGGTGTTCAAGCAGGTGCCGATGCGCGACTTCAACAAGATCGCTGTCGCAGTGGCCGACCTCATGGGGGAGGACGAGGAGGCGGATGGCGCGGCGTAGTCGCCCTCATCGCCTCCGAACTGAACACCCCCGTGAACGTCATTGAGCAGTGGCCGCCCGACAAGACCCTCGATTGGTACGAGGCGGCCGTCGAGCTCATCCAACTAAAGAATGGAGGCGGCCGTGGCGAAACGGCAAGCTGAACTTGTCCTCTCGCTGACAGACAAGGTCAGCGGAAGGGCGAAGGGTGTCCATGCCGCCCTGGCAAAACTGCAGGTGATGGCAGCCCGTAATGCGGCCGCTCTGGATGCGATGCGTGGCCGTATGTTCGATGCAGTTGCCGTCGGCTACACCTTAGCGCGGAGCCTTACGGCTCCGGTCAAGGCGGCAGTGGCTTTCGAATCCAAGCTCGAGGATATTGGCCAGAAGGCCGATATCCCTCAGAAGCGCCTCGCCGAGCTCGGTAAGCAACTTCGCCTGGTTGGTCGGCAGACCAATCAAGCCGGCAGCCAGATGGCGGAAGGCATGGACACCCTTCTGGGTCTCGGCGCCTCTGAGGGTGACGCGCTCGGCCTGCTACCTTCGATCGGCAAGGCCGCGTTCGCCTATAAGGCGTCCATCACAGATCTGTCGTCGGCCGGATATGCCGCGCTCGACAACCTGAAGGTCCCTGCTGATCAGTTCGGCAAAGCCCTCGACGCCATGGCACAGGCCGGCAAGGCTGGCGCGTTCGAACTCAAGGACATGGCGCAATATTTCCCCGCTCTTGGGGCGGGCTATCAGGCTCTGGGACAGACCGGCGTGCCGGCTGTGGCCGATCTCTCGGCCGCCTTACAGATCGTTCGAAAAGGCACGGGCGACTCGGCTTCGGCGGCCACGAACCTGTCGAACGTCCTGCAGAAGATCAATGCGCCACAGACAGTCAAGGCCTTCAAGAAGCTAGGCGTGAACCTGGAGCGCGAACTGAAAAAGCGCGCTGAAGCGGGCATGAGTCCGATTGAGGCCATCGCGGATATCACGAACAAGACCCTGAAGGGCGATCTTAGCAAGATTGGTGATCTTTTCGCGGATTCGCAGGTCCAGCAGGGCCTGCGGCCATTGATCCAGAATATGGAGCTCTACAGGAAAATCCGTGCCGAGGCCCTGGGTGCGTCCGGTACTGTTGAGGCCGACTTCGTGCGCCGCATGAAAACTTCGGAAGGCGCGCTTCTGCGAATGCAGGCCGCCCTGGAGAACATTTCCGCATCGATTGGTGCGGCATTGCTGCCGGCTCTCAATCAGGTCATTGACAAGGTGGCGCCGATTGTCACCGGCATCGCGGACCTGGCGGAACGCTACCCCGAGGCCACTTCAGCTATCGTTGCCGCAACGGCTGCGGTAGTTGGCTTTAACATCGCCATGACCGCCGCGCGCTTCGCCTTTTTGTGGACCAAGGGCGGCATCCTATCCATGGTCATCCCGGTAGCGCGGTTGGCCTCGCACTTCACGAAGGCCGCAACGGAAGCTGTTGCGCTTCAGCGTGCGCTCGGGGCGATGTCCGGCCAGAAGCTAACCGGCTTCCAGACCTTCACCACCGGCCTGCATGGAATGTGGTTGGCGGTGCCGGGTGTCTCTGCCATTGGCGGAGCGCTCAGCGCCATAGGGGCCGCACTTGCCACCATCTCCGCACCGGCATGGTTCGCCATCGGTGCGGGTGTCGCTCTTGTCGCCGGCGCCGGACTTGCCCTGTGGAGGAACTGGGATCGTATCAGCAGCATCGTGACAGGGGTTGCTCGCGCAATCGGCGAGGAACTACAGCCTGCCATCGATTTCCTGTGGCCCGTGCTCGATCCATTCGCGCAGTCCTTCTCTGCTCTTGGTGATGCTGCGAAGTGGGCTTGGGAGCAGTTCAAAGAGGCGGCTAGCTGGCTTGGCTCGTTGTTCCAGTCGAATGACCTGACGCGCCAGCACCAGATGGTGATTGAGGACAACGCCTATGCGGTGACGCGCAAGCTCATCGACGGCTTCAAGGCTCTGAATTCTGCGATGTTCCAGGCCGGCGTCGACATGATCCAGGGCATCATTGATGGCGTCGTGGCCAAGGCGGGCGAGTTGCTGGCGTGGTTCGCTGATCTTCCCGCGAAGATCAAGGCGGCGATCGGGCGAATTGACCTGACCGGCATTATCAGTTGGCCGTCCATGCCCTCTTGGTTGGGTGGCGGCGAAGAGGCTCCTGCACAAAAGCCAGCCGTCGACGGCGCGCGCGCTAAGGGCGGCCCGGTCCGGAGCGGCGGGCTGTATCTCGTCGGCGAAAAAGGTCCGGAGTTGTTCAGTCCGGGCGCGTCAGGGATGATCTCCCCGCATGACGCTTACAGGGCGGCTGCGGCGGGCTCGGCGGCATCAGCCAGTGGCCCGGTCCGGAGCGGTGGCAACACCTTCAATTTCTCACCAACCTTCAACGTCCCTGCGCGGCAGGATGCGGAATCGTTCGCTGCGGATATTTTGCGCATCCTTGGCGAGAAATCCAAGGCGACTTGGGAAGGTTATGACGGAGTATTTGCATGATACCCAGAATGCTTGATCAGCAGATCAGTCACATTGGCGTGCGTGTCGCCGACACCGAACGCCGCAACAACAATCGCCGCCGCACGGGCACGATCGCGGAAGGCCCGGACGACAAGGGCCGCTACCGCGTTGAGCTATCACGGCAAGGCGGCGTGCCATACCTCACCCCGTGGATCCGGGCCAGGACCGTCGGCGCTGGCGCCGTCAAGATGGACGTGATCTATGCCGTCGGGGAGCAAGTCGATGTAGTTTCCGAAAGCGGCGACCTGACGGACGCCCGCATCGACTTCGGGACGTATAGCGACGACAACCCACGTGAAAACGACAGCAATGTTCCCCTTCGCCTCAAAACCGGCGACTCGGTCATTGAGGTCAGCGGTAGCGGCATCACCTTGAAGGCCAGCAAGATCGTTCTGGATGGCGAAGTACACCTCGGCGGCGAAGGCGGCCAGCTTCTGCACCGCAAGGGCGATCTCGACAGCGACGGCGACACGGCCGTTGGCTCGGCAAGCCGGGTTTACGCGGTGTGATCATGCTCAAGATCGACATAAGAGGCGACGGTCTCGCCCTCTTCACCAAAGCAACGGCGGCCCTCAAGTCGCCTCGCAAGGCTGGGCAAGTCTTCAGCCGTGCGATCAACGAAACCGGACGCGTAGGGGGTACGGCCGCTGGCCGTGCCCTCGCGAAGCAGACCGGGCTCCCGTTGCGAACCGGCATGAAAGCGGTGCGTAGGAATGTCACGAAATCGACGCCTTCGACCCTGACTTATGTAATCCACGGTCAGGGTGGGGACATCAGCCTGAAGCACTTCAAGCCCCGTGAGACGAGGCGTGGCGTCAGCGCCGCCCCTCGTGGCGTGCGGCAGGTCTTCCCCGGTTCGTTTCAGAGGGCGGGATGGTGGCCGAAGCGAGTGACCAAGCCCGCATGGAACGGCCAGATCTTCGTGCGAGCGAACAGCGACGGATATTCGTACAACGTCACGAAGAACAACCCGTTCGTGCTGTCCGGACAGCAGAAGCGTGAACGCATGGGAACCAAGTTCGCCAAGCAAAAATCAGGCGTTTTCATCCCAGTGGAGCTCCTCCGCGGGGAGGTGGCGAAGGTCTGGGACCAGACAGCGGAGCGGCTCGAGCCACGCGTCATGCATCACATTGATAGAATGACGAACGGCATCTTCAAATAGGTCGGCAACCCTCGGCAACACCAGAACCGCCCTGAAATCCCGATTTTCGGCTCGGCGGCAACGGTGTTGCCGAGCTTTTTAGGTCTGTCGGTGGCCGAGCGCCGGGAGTTTCGACCCGCATCGGCTGTTTTGAGAGGGGTAAGGTTCCTGACCCGGAGGGGGTATGATCCGAATTTCACACATGAACCGGCTGCCCGGCCGGGTGGCCTGCACATTCACAGCCGAGGTCGGCGGCCTGGTGCTGCCAGGCTGCGCGTTGATCAGGCGCAGCGATGGCTATGGCCTGTCCGTGCCGCGGATCGGTGCGCCTGGGGAGACCAAGACCGTGCCGCTGTCTGCAGTCATGGAAGCGGAACTGCTGAGGGTGGCAATCGCCCACTATAAGGAGAAAATGAATGATCCGAATTGAGAACATGCGCCCCGGACCAGGGGGCGCCAAAGCGACATTTGACACTGAGATCGATGGGTGGCTGCTGCGAGACTGCGTCATAGTCCAACGGCCGGAGGGAAACTTGTCGGCGCTGCCGCCGGTCTTGCGCGGAGGGCGGCGAGCCGTCCAGATTCCTGACGATCTGTGGTTCGATTTCGTGAATGCCGCCCGTTCGGCTTATCGGCGGATCAGCCGTGAAGAGGGTTGGGTCGAGCTTTGTGCCGGCGAGCAAGAGGCTTTAGCGGCGGCGGGGATTTAGCCGACTGACCATCAATCCGGCGTCAACGGCAACTCCGGCATGACTTCTTCCGGATAAGGCATGGGCAACACTGCGCGCAGAACCTTCCAGGCCGCAATGTGCTTCCGCGCTTCCTCGCGGAAATCGTGCCATGTCGGATAGGTGACGAAATCTTGCGTTATGGCGTTTCCAACCCGCACGGTTCGGCGTTCGCGTGTCTGCACGGGCTTGTCGGGATCTTTGCCAGTCTCTAGGCATATGCTGCGCGCAACTTGCTCGATTAGTTCATCGTCTGTCATGCGTCTCTCCATGAAGGAAAATCAGAATGAACCATATAAGCAAAGCAATGCTGGCCGAAGGCATCAGGGTGTATCAGGAGCTATCTGATCAATGCTCTTCAGAGTTTGTGGTATCTGAAGTTTTTCTGGCAATGGCGCGCTTATCGTCGGATGGTCTAGATAGGTCCGATGCAGGCCGAAATGCATCAAATAGTGACCAGCAGCAAAGCAATCCTCCGCGACATTTCTAATCTCATCCAAGTCAAAGGAGAAAACATCTGTGACAGGATTTCCGCCCTTGGCGCGGTTGGGTTTGAATAGCTTATCACCTTTGAAATTCACCCAACTGTGAGCCAAGTTATTTCTGTTTCTTCGGCAGATATCAACGCAGGTTATCGCGTGCTCTAACGCCTGCAGAAGATCGGGGCACCTTTCATTTCGCCTGGCAAGTCCACGAAGCAGGTCAAGTAGGGATACGGCGCTCGCGCCATAGAGAAAATGCGCTGCATCTGCTGGCTCCATGCCGGAGTAATCCGTGACCAGCTCGGCCAGTCCTGCCTCGCAGAAATTCCAGTAAAGCGTCACCAGGCCAAGAGCATGGGCTCGCTCGGCGGAAATGAGTGTGTGCTTCTCCATCCACGTGGTCTCGCCGAGCCGTATTGGTTGGGTCATCGCTTCCTCCTGATGCGGGCTCAACCCTACGGCGAGCTCGGTCAGGTGTCGATGCCTGGCGCAACGCTATCCCCCGCTCAATCTCGCCCCATCTTCGCCAGCACAAAGTCATTGGCCTCGCGGTTCCCACAACGAGTACACCGTAGCCTCGGCTCCAGGGTGATGATCATGCGCGCCCGACCGTATTTTCTCGCCAGTTCCCATCGATCCAAGTAGCCGGCGTGCTTGCAGCGAAAGCACCGGGCGCCGAGTTCGTACCATTCTGGTATGTCCTGAAAGGCGACGGAGTGCTGGCGGCTGTTCACGTAGACGTTGACGCCGGTGAGCGTCGCCGGATCCATCGGATTGCCGGCCGTAATATCGATGCCGCGCCGGTGACGCATCAGGGGCGTTCGTAACGAGGCCTCCACCCACGGGCGTAACCCTTAGAGACGAGCACAGACGCGGTGTAGAGCTGGTCGCGGAGGAAGTCCGCGTCCGCCAGCAATTCGCGCACGGCAGCGCTCGCGTCGCCGCCATAGGCTTCAATGACTGCGTCTATTTCCTGCTGTGGAGCGACTTTGGTCGACATGGGGCACCTATAGGAATTGGGTCCGCTCGGTGGAATATGTTCCTATTTTGTTCTCATTTTGGGAGGAGTCAAGATGGAACCGGTGGTGCCGACGACCGCTTCCTGATTAACCTCAATTCTTTGGGTTAACGAGCTGATTGATTTGATCCGATCACGCTGCCGGCCGTATGGAGGGCAGGAGGTGATTTGATGAAGTATGAAATTGGAATGCACATCGTCTATGACGTTTTAAACAAGGGCGTCTTAGTCGAATTCCGCGGCAGGTCGCACTACCTGTCAGGCCCCTTCAAGACCCAGAAGGAAGCGATCATCGCGGGTGAAGAGCTGTGCCGTAAGCTTGGCTGGGGAAAATCGGACGGCGCCTGAGGCGACGCCAGGTGCTGGTTCTTTGCTACCCTACCGACGACCCACTGGGCGTTCGAGGTTGACACAAAAAAAGCCCCGCCGAAGCGGGGCAATTCGAGTGGCACATTGGCTCATGCCACTGGGAGGGCCTTCAGAGCCCGCCGCTATAGAATATAGAAATTGGGTGTATGTGAAGGCCGGGATCAGCGAAATCGGTACGGTTCGTGAATAAATTCAGTGCGGTACCGGTGCGCGGCCCAGCGACCCTAGTCCAGCAGATCCACAATCTCCCATCCCTCCGTCGTCAGCGCGGTCCAGAACCGCCCCTCGGCATCCTCCCCCACGGTTGCCCAGCCGCGCAACCGCAGTCGGCGCACCGTGTCTTTCATGGTGGCGGGGATTTCGTTGTAAGATCGCGGCCTTTCAGCAAGGAGGCGCATTGCGAGGAATTGCGGTCCAGTAAGGCGAACGACCGGCTTGCTGGAGATGTACCTGGCGGCCCGCACCTGACGCCCTTGGTCGGTGATCGCAATCTTGATTTTCTTCCGGGGCTCGATGCACATTTCGGCGAAACCGAGCTTCTCCAATTCCTGATACGCCACCAAATCCGGGTAGGCGAGTTCGTCCATGACGATTCCGTCGCTCGTCGCCAAGCGATCGATGAGGTCGATCTGAGCAGGCGTCAGGCGGTATATGAGGATGGGTTTGGCGGGCATGGCTACATCGTCGTGGTGGGCAAACTCTGCCATTGCGCGGCGGGGTTGTCGAGGGCTCGACCAGACTCTAGTACTACAGTTGCGTTTTGTGTCTTGTTTTGTAGTGAGCGCTCATTGCGTAGGCTTGATGCTCTCGTCGCCAGAGTGACCATGCGAGAACGAAGGCCGTCCTGATCGGCGGTCGCAGTAGGAGCCGGGTGATCAGATAGCGGATCTCTGCGACGCTTGGTAGAAGCGCAAGTTTGTTGGTCAGGCGGCGATTGGCGGGTTTGGACTCGTTTCGTTCGGTTTGCCACCGGCGCTGCGGCGCAGGTCGGAGCCCAACTTAGCAAGGAACGCTGCGGCCGCCATGACGAGCGTCATGTGGCGGTGCCAGGCATGCCAGGAACGGGCCTCGCAATGGTCGAGGCCAAGATCATCCTTGGCGCGCTGGAAGCACTCCTCTACCGTCCAGCGCAATCCGGCAGCACCGGCCAATTCGCAAAGCTCGGTTCCGACGGGTGCAAAGACAAAATAATAGGCGCGGGTGTTGGGTTCGCGCGGGTTGCGGCGGATCAAGAGCCAACGCTCCCACTGTGGATCCGGGCGAGAGCTAAGAGAGATGCGGGCCCAGTCATAGAGCCGCAAGCCTTTGGCGCCTTCGCCGGCGGCATGGCTCTGCCAAACCTCCGGCTTCAACCCATCGGCCATCGTTTGAGGGTCGGTTTGCTCGATCCCTTGGTCGCGTACAAAGCGTAGGCAATGATTGGAACGCACTGCCAAGACATAAGGCTGGCCGCGGCCTTCCAACATCCTGCGTAGCCGCGAATCCGAACCATAGAGCGCATCGGCCAGCACCCAGGCGCAGGGTACGCCGGCATCGAGCGCCGCCGCGATCAGATCACAGGCAATCTCCGGCTTAGTGACAAAATGCTGCTCTTGCGGGATCTGCGCTGAAGCGCGCCGCCCCTCATCGTCCACCCAGGTTTTTGGCAGGTATAGCCGCCGGTCGATCAGGGTTTGGCCGTAGCGGCTTGCATAGGCAAGGAAGACCCCCACCTGGCAGTTCTCAATTCGGCCGGCCGTGCCGGAATATTGCCGCGCCACCCCGACCGAATGTTCCCCCTTCTTCAGGAACCCGGTCTCGTCTACCACGAGAACGCCGTCCGCATCTCCGAGGGCCTCTACCGCATAGGCCCGAACGACATCGCGCAAAGCGTCGGCATCCCAATGGCTGCGCCCCAACAGCGACTGCATCCGATAAGGCCGCTCCAGTCCTGCCTGCTCGGCCATGAGCCAGCCTGTCTTGCGCTCTACTCCCGACAGCACGCCATCAAGAAAGGCGCCGCTCGATAATCGCAGTTCACGACGACGAAAGATCGGCCCCAGTCGCTCCTTCAATGCATTGAGCTCGCGTTGCCATGCCAAAATCGACCCAGACCAGCTTGCGACGGACATGAATTCCCTCCAGCTAAACGCCGAGAGTGAATCATGATCTCGCATAAAACGCAACTGTAGTACTAGTACCACTGTCCGACCGCCCAGAAGCAGGCGGCAGACAGAATGACAATAGCGATGCAGTACCCGGTCTTCTGAAGCATGACTTCTCCTCTCTCGGAAAAATGCGTCAATACAACTCGACTGTCGATCCTCGAAAGTTGCCTATTGCGCTTGTTGATGACCCGCTTGTCGCGGAAGGATTCGACGGTATGCGCAAATCTGCGCATACCGCTGAATGCAATTTTGCATCGAGTGAAATCAACGCGTTGGCACGGATCGGTGCCGAATAATTTCAAGGGGTTGGCGGCGGTCTTTGTGAAGCGGTCTGCCTTGTCCTCAGTCAGTTCGCCATTGTGGCGAACTGATTTTCTATCACCGCCATTCTTCGTCTCAGGAAACTCCAATTCGTAGAGCACCTTACGGCGTGCCGTCTCACCTCGCGCGTGCGCGCGAGGCTATTCCTGCCGATCCCTCAGACGCACGCCTGGGCCGTTGCCGTTGGACGGGATGAAGACGATTCCAAGGTCTAGCAGGGCGGCAACAACAGCCGCGACGTTGTTCGTCATGCCTGACACACTTCCTTCACTCGCCTCCATTCGCTTCAAAGTGGGCACACTGATTTTCGCCGCCGAGGCAATCTCAGCCTGCGTCTTTCCGAGGAGCGTTCTTGCCGCCGCAAGTTGTCGGCCAGATAGGTTATTCTGATCCATTGGTATCACTATGACCTTTTGGTATTGACATCGGGATCGTCGTGATCTAAAGGTATCACCTAGATACGAAAGACGCAACGAGGTGTCCCATGCCGAAACGAAACGTACCTAATGGTCCGTTAAGGAACGCCAACAACCCGAAGACGATCGCTGCCTTCCGGCGTCATCTGCGATGCCAGAACCCGCCGAAGTTTCAGGCCGGCGACGTGATCGACTTCGAGAAAGAAGGCGGACGCAAATGGCCCCTGATGATCCTTGGTGTACGCGGCAGTGACGCCGACGTCATGTGCTACGACGGCAACCCGCACCTTCTCCGCCTCAAGGTCGCCACCCTGGAGGCGTTGCGGATCACGAAGGTCGAAGCCAGCACCGAGGAGACGGTTGCGATGTATCGCAGGCTGGTCGGACTCGATGCGGAGGCTGCGAAATGAACATCCAGCGCCACAAGATCGAGCGCGCCATCGACGTGCTCATAGCCCTTCTCGATACTGCTGACGGCGACCCCGATCTTGAACCCTACCTCTCCGGCATTGACATGTGGGGCGATGACCGTGAGGCCGAACATGACGGCCGCGAGCCGGATGAAGACGGTGAGCCTGACCTTGGATGGACCGAGTCCATTATGCAGGGCGGGCCGTCATGGTTCCCGATTGGTTGGGGAATCGACCATGAGGCAGACCCGGCCGAATCCGGCATCGCCGATTGGGGCGGGCTGGAAGAGCAAATGCGGAGGGGCGTGGCATGAACTGGCGCGACTGGTATCCCGAAGGCAGCACCGTCTTCATCGGCCGCGAGCAGTACATGCTGCGTCACAACGAGCATGACCTCGGCGTCGACCTCTACAGAGGCGACCAGCGTGTCATGACGATCGCCCCGGAATACGTTCCGGTGATTGCGAGTGGAATCAAGTATCCGGAGGTGACGGCATGACCCAGCCGAGATTCGTGATGATGACGTGCCGCAACGGTCAGGTCGGTTGCCTTGGTGTCGCGCTCAGTTTCGAGCACGCGAAGGAAGCCGTCGACGAGTGGGTCGAGGAGAATCGTGCGGGCGGCCGCGCATATGCCTGGGTCGAGCGCGCCGAATACGCGGTTTATCCCTCCTAACCATTTCGCCCCTGTACCCGCGCGGGACTTCTAGCCCGACAGCGGTAACGGATGATGCGAGTTCGAATCTCGCCAGGGGCTCCATTTCTTCCTTCCCGACCGTAGTCATGTCCGGTCAGGAGGGTGCCGCGCGCTGCTGCTCCTCGCTTGGTGGCGCGCGGCCTTTTTTACACCACGAGGCCAGCCGGGCACCACCGCTCCCACACTGCGGCCGGCTGGCCGACCCCTATACGATGTAGTATCGTCATCCCGTGCGCGGCCACCCACCGGTTGCAGCCCATTGCCGCAGCGCCGCGCACGGAGCCGCTCGCCTGAAAGGGCGAGCGGTTTTGTTTTTCTCTAGTTGCTTCACCGGGCAAGCCGCGGTCAGCCGAAATGGGAGCGACAACGGTTCCAGAGGTGCTCCGCGTCGCCGGGCTCCTCCCGGAAAACGCGGATTACGGTAAGGGCAATCGCATCGAGATCCCGGTTCGCGTGCCTTTTCAGGCGGGCGACGACATCCCGCATCACTGCGATATCGTCGGGTTCGAATATTCCTGCTTGCGGTAATAAATGTGGGAGATCCATGGCGAGCTCCCTTCCTCGTTCGGGGCGAAAGGAGTCACCTCACGGCCGACAGCGCCCTAATAACCAGGCTGCCGATAAAGACAGTGTGCACTTGTCATGTGACAATTACAAGTCGAGCGAGCCATATAACGCTTCCCTTATTTAGTGCATCAACATTTTAAGTGGCGGGATGGAACTTTTGATCGGCATCTTTGTTTTCACGGCGACCAACAAGCGCCCTTGAAACACACGCGCAGGCTATCGACTTCGATTGGCGCCAGGGCAGCTTTTGGAACGAGGATCTTGATGCTGCCAGAAATGTACTTTGCAACCCCTATCTCCGTTACGTTCACGAACGGAATCACCCGAATGTTCCAGGGTGTCCACGACGCTCTCGACTTCCTCGCAAAGGAATGGCCACTTCGGACTGGCGAGTGCTACGCACGCGCCTGTGAACTATGCCGTGCCGCCCTCCAGTTCCGAACATCGGCGGCCGTTGCACGCGAGGCGTTCGTCTCTGCATGCCTTGAAGCGGGAATGCCGGTGCAGGCGTTGCCGCCCCTTTGGCACCGATCCGGCCCCTCTACGCCCCCGATGATGAGTGTTTGATATCAAAGCCGCCCGGCAACGATTGTCGGGCGGCCCTTTTTTCATTTCTGCTTCCCGCCGCCACTCTTGCCGTCGGAACTCTTAGAGCGCTCCTCGAAGCGATCCGCGCCCTTGGCGAGATCCGAACCCTTCTCAGCCTCAACTTCGCGCTCTTCGGCCCGTGCGGCCTTGTGGAGGCCACGGGCGCCTTCTTTGCCCTTCTCGGTCGGTGCGTTCTCAATTGCCATTCTGCGTCCTCCTGTGGGGCAGAGGAAACGGGCTGCGGCACGATGAGGTTCCGGTCGACAGGAACAAGTTTGAAGGCCGTCACGTTTGGCCTCAAATAGAAAAGGAGAACCATTATGAACAACATTGTATACATCGTCGGCCTCGTCGTCATCGTCATCGCTGTTCTTTCGTTCTTCGGACTTCGGTAAGACCATGGACGACGAACGCGAAGGACGGATCAAGGCGAGGGCCTTTGAGTTATGGCAGCGTGAAGGTTCGCTGGACGGCACGTCGCTAGGCCATTGGATCCAGGCCGAGCGGGAAATCCAGGAAGAGGACGAGGCTGAAGCTGCGAGTCGGGATGTCGTGGGCTTGGCCGCCGCGGCCAACCCGACGCATTGAGTTCGACTCCTGTGTGGAGCCATCTGTGAGGGCAGGGCGGCCACACATGCGCCATCCATGCGCCACGGAAACCCCGCCACCTCTGGGTAAACGCTGAAAAACCGGGAAAAACTGGTTAAAGCTAATGGCGCATGAAAAGTTCATGCAGAAGGCGGTCTACCCGGTTTATCTCAACGATTTCAGGTGCTTCGGTGGTGAGCGCGCAGGGATTCGAACCCTGGACCTACTGATTAAAAGTCAGTTGCTCTACCGGCTGAGCTACGCGCTCCCTGGCGGTGCGAAGGCGCCCCGCGGAAGTGCGCGGAACATAGGCAGGAGGATTTGCCGGGTCAACCCGGAAAATGCGGCGAAAAACAGCTTTTGCTGCATTTCGCCGCGTTCTCCAAAAGGTGATTGGCAGGAGAGGGTTTCGGCGGATACTAGGAAGCGCCATTGGAGGGGCGGCATGGCCGGTTTCGGGCCTGGCCGCCTTTCACCGCCGCTGCGGAGTAGTTCTTTGTCGATCGCCGATATTTCCCTGTTGAGCGCGCTTCTTGCCGGGGCCCTCTCGTTCCTGTCGCCCTGCGTCCTGCCGCTCGTTCCGCCCTATCTCTGTTACATGGCCGGCATTTCCGTCGAGCAGTTCAAGGGCGGGGATGCGGTGGCGGTGCGGCGCGAGACGCGCGGGGCCGTTCTCCTGGCGGCCTTCTGCTTCACGCTCGGTTTCGCCACGGTCTTCGTGGCGCTCGGGGCTGGGGCCTCGACGATCGGCATGGTGCTGCGCCGGCATCTCGACATTCTCGCGCAGGTCGGCGGCGTCATCATCATCCTGATGGGCCTGCATTTCCTCGGCGTGCTGCGGATCGGGCTTTTTGCCCGCGAGGCGCGCTTCCAGGGCGGCGGCAAGCCGGCGACGGCGTCCGGCGCCTACATCATGGGCCTTGCCTTCGCCTTCGGCTGGACGCCCTGCATCGGGCCGGTGCTGGGGGCGATCCTCGGCGTCGCGGCGGCGCGCGAGACGGTGGGCGACGGGGCCGTCCTGCTTGCGATCTACTCTCTGGGGCTTGCGGTGCCGTTCTGGATCGCGGCCGGCTTTTCCGGCGCCTTCATGCGCTTCCTCATGCGTTTCCGCCGACACCTCGGCACGGTGGAGAAGGTGATGGGCGTGCTGCTCGTCCTCACCGGCCTTGCCTTCATCTTCGGCTATATCAGCACTGTTGCCATCTGGTTCCAGCAAACGTTTCCCATTCTCTCGCAAATCGGCTAGTCGGGACGAGGCCTGAGGCACCGCGATCCCACGGGATTCGCGCCGTCACGCGTCAGGCCCTCGATTTTTCGCATGTCGCAGAGAGCCGCCGCACGCTCTTGCGCGACATGCCCCAGGCAAGCGGGAGCAGGCTTCGGCCCATGGCTGACATCATCGGACTGGTGCTGCCGTTCTTCGGCATGATTTTCCTCGGCTACGTGGTCGCCCGCATCACGCGGCAGCCGGTCGAGGCGCTCGGCTGGCTCAACACCTTCATCATCTACATCGCGCTGCCCGCGCTGTTCTTCAAGCTGGTGGCCAAGACGCCGATCGAGCAATTGACGCGCATCGACTTCATCCTCGCCAATATCAGCGCGACCTACCTGGTCTTCGGCCTGATCTTCGCGATCGGGCTCTGGCTGCGGCGGGCGTCGATAGGCGAGGCGACGATCCAGGGGCTGGCGGCGGCCTATGGCAATATCGGCTATATGGGGCCGGGACTGGCGCTGCTCGCCTTCGGCGAGCCGGCGGCGGTGCCGGTGGCGTTGGTCTTCTGCTTCGAGAACATGCTGCATTTCATGGTCGCGCCGGCGCTGATGGCGCTTGCCGGCGGGGAGAAGCAGCCGGCGCTCAAGATCGCCGGCGGGGTGCTGCGCAAGATCGTCACCCATCCCTTCATCATCGCGACGGCGGCCGGCTTCGGCGCGGCCTTTGCCGGCGTCGAGCCGCCGGTGCCGCTGCAGCGGCTGATCGACTACCTGGCGCAGGCGGCGGCGCCCTGCGCGCTCTTTGCCATGGGCGTCACGCTGGCGCTCCGGCCCTTGAAGCGGGTGCCGGTGGAGATCGGCTACATCGTGCCGGCAAAACTCCTGCTGCTGCCGGTCGCCATGTATCTGGTGCTCGGACTTGCGGGCAACTTCGATCCGGTCTGGGTCTTCACCGCGGTGCTGCTCGCCGCCCTGCCGACGGCGACCAACGTCTTCGTCATCGGCCAGCAATACGGCGTGTGGCAGGAGCGGGCGTCGGCGACCATCCTCATCACGACGGTGCTGTCCGTCGCGACGGTGACGATCCTGCTCTATCTCATCAAGTCAGGCCTGCTTCCGGGCGACCCGTTCCCGTAGGCCGTCGCGAAAGGCCTTCAGCGAGCCGAGCGGCTCGATGCCTTCGCGCATGACGATGCTGCGCAAGGGGCCGAGGGCGGAAAGCAGGTGCAGGCCGGCCGAGCGCAGGAACTGCACGGGCAGGAAATCGGAGAGGAGCGAGCGGTTGAGCAGGTCGACGCTGAGCGTGCGCGAGCGGATGTCCGCCTGCCGCCTGCGGTCGAAGCGTTCGCCGATCCCCGCGTCGTTCGCCGGCGTCGCCCCCTGGACGAGTTCCTTCAAGGCCATGATGTCGCGCAGGCTGAGATTGAGGCCCTGCGCGCCGATCGGCGGGAAGGCATGGGCAGCTTCGCCGAGGAGCACGATGCGGCCCTTGCCGAATCGCTCGGCCGTCATGCCGGAGAGCGGGAAACGCTGCGCCGCGCCCTCGACGGTGACCTTGCCGAGCATGGATTGCATGCGTGCCTCGACCGCGTGGCCAAGATCGGCGGCGGACAGGTCGCCGAGGCGCGCCGCCTCCTTCGGCGGCAGCACCCAGACAAGGCTGGAGCGCCGGCCGGGCAGGGGAACCTGCGTGAAGGGGCCGCTCTCGGTGTGGAACTCCGTCGAGACATTGCCGTGCGGCCGGTCGTGCGAGAAATTGAGCACGAGGGCGGCCTGCGGATAGGACCAGGCCTTGACGCCGATGCCGGCACTCTCGCGGATCTTCGATTTCCGGCCGTCGGCACCGGCGACGAGGCCGGCCAGGACGCGTCCGCCATCCTCGAGCGTCAGCTCGACGCCTTCCTCGAAGGCATTGGCGGTCGTTACGCCGCTCTCGATCCGCACGATATTGCCGGTCGCCGCGATGCGGGCGTCCAGCACCGCAAGGAAGGGCGCGTTCGGGATATTGTAGCCGAAGGCCTCCAGCCCGACCTCGCTGGAGCGGAAGGCGACGGGCGGGGCGCGCAACAGGCGCGCCGTGCCGTCGAGGATCTGCATGGTTTCGAGCGCGGCGGCATGGCGGGCGATCTCCTCCCACAGGCCGAGCGTCTTGAGGAAGGCGATGGACTGGTCCATCAGCGCCGTGGTGCGGCCGTCATTTGCGCGGGCGGGCGGGGCGATCAGCGCGACGCTTGCGCCCGAATCGGCAAGCGCCAGCGCCGCGAGGCTGCCGGCAAGGCCGGCGCCGACGACCGCGATATCGAATTGCCTCATGACCGACCTCCGAAGCGGCAAGCGTTACCCACAGGACCGGGGTCGCTTCTACCGGCAGAATCTAGGCCGGCAAAGAGGCAATTTCCATGGGATGAATCGGCGCAGGGCGCCAAGTCGCCGGACGGGTGGCCGATTTGCACTGGCGATGCCGGGCAATCAATGCATATTACGGGCAGTGACCGCGTAAGAGGGCATGTCGGCGCACCGCCGATGAAAACCCCAGGGATGGACTGCGAAGGGCCATGAAGTTTTTCAACTACAAACGCGTACCCTACGCGGAGATCCGTGCCTTTTCCGTCCATATCCTGACGGCGTCCGGCTCCTTCCTCGCCTTTCTCGGCGTGGTGGCCGCGGGCGAGCACCGTTTCGTCGACATGTTCTGGTGGCTTGGCCTGGCACTGCTCGTCGACGGCATCGACGGGCCGATCGCCCGCAAGGTGCGGGTCAAGGAAGTGCTGCCCAACTGGTCCGGCGATACGCTGGACAATGTCATCGACTATGTGACCTACGTGCTTTTGCCCGCCTTTGCGCTCTACCAGAGCGGCATGATCGGCGAGCCCTGGTCCTTCGTGGCCGCGGGCGCCATCGTCGTTTCGAGCGCCATCTATTATGCCGACATGTGCATGAAGACGGACGAATATTTCTTCTCCGGTTTCCCGGTCGTCTGGAACATGGTGGTGTTCACGCTGTTCGTCATCCAGGCGAGCGAGCTGACGGCGTCGATCATCGTCTTCGTCTCCGTCTTCCTCACCTTCATGCCGATCAACTTTCTGCATCCGGTGCGCGTCCAGCGGCTGCGGGCGCTGAACCTCGCCGTTTTCTTCCTCTGGGCGCTGCTCGGCGGCTATGCGCTGCTCCTGCATTTCGATACGCCGGCCTGGGTGGTCTGGGGCGTGGTGGCGACGGGGATCTATCTCTATGTCGTCGGGGCCGTGCTGCAGGTGTTTCCCAATCTCGGCCGGTAGAAACAACAATCTGGAGGATTTTCGATGACCAAGGCGATCGTCGTCCGCAGTCTCGGCGGACCGGAGGTTTTGAAGCTCGAGGAGGTGCCGCTGGATGCGCCGGGCCCGGGCGAGGTGCAGATCAGGCAGGCGGCCGTCGGGCTCAATTTTATCGACGTCTATTTCCGCACGGGGCTCTACAAGGCCGATCCGCCGTTCATTCCCGGCAAGGAGGGGGCTGGCACGGTCACCGCGCTCGGTGAGGGCGTGACGGATTTCGCCGTCGGCGACCGCGTCGCTTATGCCTCCGCGGACGGCGCCTATACCGCCGAGCGCAACGTCGCCACGAAACATCTGGTGAAGGTGCCCGACGGCATCTCGCTCGAAACGGCGGCGGCGATGATGCTGAAGGGCATGACGGCGCAATACCTTCTGCTCCAGACCTATCAGGTGAAGCCGGGCACGGTGCTGCTGTTCCACGCGGCGGCCGGCGGCGTCGGGCTGATTGCCGGGCAATGGGCGAAGGCGCTCGGCGCGACGGTCATCGGCACGGCGGGATCGCAGGCGAAGGTCGAGCTTGCGCTGGCGAATGGCTACGACCATGTCATCGACTATACGAAGGAAGATTTTGTCGCGCGCGTTCGCGAGCTGACGGGCGGGGCGGGCGTCGACGTCGTCTACGATTCCGTCGGCAAGGACACGTTCCCGCAATCGCTGGACTGCCTGAAGCCGCGCGGCCTCTTCGTCAGCTTCGGCAATTCCTCCGGCCCGGTCGAGGCCTTCAACATGGGCCTGCTCTCGCAGAAGGGCTCGCTCTACGCCACGCGCCCGACGCTCTTTGCCTATATCGCCACGCGCGAGGCGCTGGATGCATGTGCAAACTCGCTCTTTGATGTTGTGCAAAGCAACAAAGTGCGTATCAATATTCATCAGACTTATCCGTTGGCCGAGGCGGGACGCGCGCACACGGATCTGGAAGCAAGAAAAACGAGTGGAACGACGCTGCTCATTCCCTGACACGACCCGAACGGGCGGCAGGATGGGTTTGCAGGAAAGAGGGGAAGAGTGTCAGCCGTTGGAGCGTCCGGGGGCAGTCCGTTGCTGGCTGTCCGCAGCCTGACAAAGCTATTTGGTTCGTTTGCCGCGTGTAACGCCATCGATCTCGATATCCAGCCGGGCGAAATCCACGCCCTGCTGGGCGAGAACGGCGCCGGTAAATCCACCCTCGTCAAGATGCTCTTCGGCGTTCTGGCGCCGACCAGCGGACAGATCCTGTGGAAGGGCGAGCCCGTGCGGATCCCGAGCCCGGGCGCGGCCCGCCGCCTTGGCATCGGCATGGTTTTCCAGCATTTTTCGCTGTTCGAGGCGCTGACGGTCGCCGAGAACATCGCCCTGTCGCTAAGCCCCGGCATCTCGCTCTCCAAGGTGGCGGAGGAGGCCTCGCGCCTGTCCCATCTCTACGGCCTGCCGCTCGATCCGAAGGCGCATGTCGCGGACCTTTCGGTCGGCGAGCGCCAGCGCATCGAGATCGTGCGCGCGCTGCTGCAGAACCCGGAGCTGATCATCCTCGACGAGCCGACCTCGGTGCTGACGCCGCAGGAGGCCGACCGGCTGTTCGAGACGCTGGCCAAGCTGAAAGCCGAGGGGCGCTCGGTGCTCTATATCAGCCACCGCCTCGAAGAGGTGCAGCGCATCTGCGACCGCGCCACGGTCCTGCGCCACGGCAAGGTGACCGGCGCCTGCGATCCGCGCCAGGAAACGCCGGCCTCGCTGGCGCGCATGATGGTCGGCAGCGACGTCGCCTCGGTGACGGCGGCCGGCACCAACACGAAGGGTGACGTGCTGCTCGAAGCCCGGCACCTCAGCGTGCCGGCGCGCACCCCCTTCGCCGTCGCGCTGAAGAATGTCTGTCTGAAGGTGCGCGGCGGCGAGGTTCTGGCGATCGCCGGCGTTGCCGGCAACGGCCAGGGCGAGCTGTTCGACGCGCTCTCGGGCGAATATCCGGTGCCGGAAGCCGCCGCCGTCTCCATCCGCGGCAAGGCGGCCGGCAATCTCGGCATCACGGCGCGCCGCCTGATGGGCGCCGGTTTCGTGCCGGAGGAGCGCCACGGCCATGCCGCCGTGCCGGCGCTGCCGCTCTCCGACAATCTCGTCCTGGCGCGCAACCAGTCGGACCGCAAGACGTTCCTTGCCGGCGGCGTGCTCGGCGTCATCCGCCATGCGGTCGTGCGCATCGCCTCGAAGCGCATTTCCGAGACGATGGACGTGCGCAAGAGCGGCGAGAACCCGGCGGCCGGCTCGCTCTCCGGCGGTAACCTTCAGAAATACATCGTCGGGCGCGAACTCGACCGCCAGCCGGCCGTGCTGATCGTCAACCAGCCGACCTGGGGCGTCGATGCGGGCGCGGCAAGCCGCATCCGCCAGGCGCTCGTCGATCTCGCGAAGGCGGGCTCGGCCGTGCTGGTCATCAGCCAGGACCTCGACGAGATCTTCGAGGTCGCGACCGAGATCGCGGTCATCAGCGAGGGGCGGCTGTCCGATGCCTATCCGGCGCACGAACTGACCCGCGAGAAGATCGGCCTCCTGATGGGCGGCATGTACGGCAAGACGGACGGCGAGGTGGCCCATGCGCATTGAACTGGAAAAGCGCGCCAATCCCTCGACGCTCTACTCCATCCTCTCGCCCTTCCTTGCGCTCGGCCTGACGGTGATCGCCGGCGGCATCATGTTCGCGCTGATCGGCAAGGATCCGGTTTCGGCGCTCTACAGCTTCTTCATCGAGCCGCTGCTCGACATCTGGTCGCTGCACGAGATCGCCATCAAGGCCGCACCGCTGATCCTCATCGGCGCCGGCCTTTCGATCTGCTACCGCTCGAACAACTGGAACATCGGCGCCGAGGGCCAGTTCATCATGGGCGCCATTGCCGGCGCCATCGTGCCCGTCGTCTTCCATGACTGGCATTCGCCGCTCGTCCTGCCGCTGATGCTGGTCTTCGGCATGATCGGCGGTGCGCTCTATGCCGCCATTCCCGCCTTCCTCAAGGCGCATATGAACACCAACGAGATCCTGACGAGCCTGATGCTGGTCTATATCGCCCAGCTCTTCCTCGACTGGCTGGTGCGCGGCCCCTGGCGCAGCCCGGACGCCTACAATTTCCCGGTGACGCGCGATTTCGCGCCGGAAGCGATCCTTCCCGAGCTCATCGCCTCGGGAAGAGCCAATCTCGGCTTTGCCTTCGCCATCATTGCGGCCGTCGGCCTCTGGCTCATGATGCGCTACACGCTGAAGGGGTTCGAGATCACCGTGCTCGGCCAGTCGGAGCGGGCAGGGCGCTTCGCCGGCTTCTCGTCGAAGCGCATGATCTGGTTCTCGATGCTGCTGTCCGGCGCGCTCGCCGGTCTTGCCGGCATTTCCGAGGTCAGCGGCACGATCGGCAAGCTGCAGCCGATCATCTCGCCCGGCTACGGCTTCACCGCGATCATCGTCGCCTTCCTCGGCCGCCTCAATCCGCTCGGCATCATCGCCGCCGGCCTCTTCCTGGCGCTCACCTATGTGGGCGGCGAGGCGGTGCAGCTCACGCTCAGCGTCTCCGACAAGGTGACGCGCGTCTTCCAGGGGCTGCTCCTGTTCTTCGTGCTCTCCTGCGACACGCTCATCCAGTACAAGATCCGGCTGGTCTTCTCCCGGCTTGGGCAGTCCAGCGAAGGGGGAGCGCACTGATGGGTATCATCGAAGCGATCCTTCTCACCGTCATCACCGCGGCAACGCCGCTGGTGCTGGCCTCCCTCGGCGAGCTCGTCAGCGAGCGGGCGGGCGTGCTCAATCTCGGCGTCGAGGGCATGATGGTCATGGGGGCGGTGCTCGCCTTCGCCGTGACGCAGGCGACCGGCTCGCCCTATATCGGCGTCCTCGCCGGCATTGCCTGCGGCGCGCTGTTCTCGCTGCTCTTCGGCTTCCTCACTTTGACGCTCGTCGCCAACCAGGTGGCGACCGGCCTTGCGCTCACCATTCTCGGCCTCGGCATTTCCGGCCAGATCGGCGAGCCCTATGTCGGCATGTCGGGCATCAAGCTCCAGCCGATCGCGATCCCGCTGCTGTCCGACATTCCCTTTTTCGGTCCGCTGCTCTTCAAGCAGGACATCATCTTCTACCTGTCGATCGCGCTCGTCTTCGGCGTCAACTGGTTCCTGTTCCGCAGCCGCGCCGGCCTGAAGGTGCGGGCGATCGGCGACAGCCACGCCTCCGCCCATGCGCTCGGCATCCATGTCATCCGCACGCGCTACCTCGCCGTCATGGTCGGGGGCGCCTGCGCGGGCCTTGCCGGCGCGCAGCTCTCGCTGGTCTATACGCCGCAATGGGTGGAGAACATGTCCGCCGGGCGCGGCTGGATCGCGCTCGCGCTCGTCGTCTTCGCCTCCTGGCGGCCCTGGCGGCTGCTGGCGGGCGGCTATCTCTTCGGCGCGGTCTCGATCAGCCAGCTGCACGCCCAGGCGCTCGGCATCGGCATCCCCTCGCAGTTCCTGTCGGCGCTTCCCTACATCGCCACGGTTGTCGTCCTCATCCTGATATCGCACAATCGGCGGATGACGCTGATCAATACGCCTGCCTCGCTCGGAAAACCGTTCGTGCCCGACCGGTGAGCAAGAACAAGAAGACGGGAAAACCACTCCTGATAACCTACAGAGGATAAAATGAAGAAAATCATTCTCGCTCTCGCAACCTCGGCAGCCGTCCTCGGCTTTGCCGCTGCCGCCAGCGCCCAGGACAAGACGAAGATCTGCTTCATCTATGTCGGCTCCAAGACCGATGGCGGCTGGACCCAGGCGCACGATATCGGCCGCCAGGCGCTCCAGGACCATTTCGGCGACAAGATCGAAACGCCCTTCCTCGAAAACGTGCCGGAAGGCCCGGACGCCGAGCGTGCGATCGAGCGCATGGCCCGTTCCGGCTGCGCGCTGGTCTTCACCACCTCGTTCGGCTTCATGGACGCCACGGTCAAGGTCGCCGCAAAGTTCCCGGACGTGAAGTTCGAGCATGCGACCGGCTTCAAGTCGGCCGAAAACGTCGCCACCTACAATGCGCGCTTCTATGAAGGCCGCTACATCCAGGGCCTGATCGCCGCGAAGATCTCGGAAAAGGGCGTCGCCGGCTACATCGCCTCCTTCCCGATCCCGGAAGTGGTGATGGGCATCAATTCCTTCGTGCACGGCGCGCAGTCGATCAACCCGGACTTCAAGGTCAAGGTCATCTGGGCCAACACCTGGTTCGACCCGGGCAAGGAAGCCGACGCCGCCAAGGCGCTGATCGACCAGGGCGTCGACATCCTGACGCAGCACACGGACACGACCGCGCCGATGCAGGTCGCCTCCGAGCGCGGCATCAAGGCCTTCGGCCAGGCCTCCGACATGATCGCCGCCGGCCCGAACACCCAACTCACCGCCATCGTCGACACCTGGGGCGCCTACTACATCAAGCGCACCCAGGCGGTTCTTGACGGCACCTGGAAGTCGGAGCAGGTCTGGGACGGCCTCAAGGACGGCATCCTCACCATGGCGCCCTACACCAACATGCCCGACGACGTGAAGAAGCTGGCGGAAGAGGCGGAAGCCAAGATCCGCTCCGGCGAGCTGCACCCCTTCACCGGCCCGATCAAGAAGCAGGACGGTTCGGACTGGCTGGCGGACGGCGCCGTTTCCGACGACGGCACGCTGCTCGGCATGAACTTCTACATCGCCGGCGTCGACGACCAGCTGCCGAAGTAAGCCGGCAAGAGCAATTCCGGCAAAAGCGCGCAGCGGTTTTGCGTTCGCAATTGCGGCAAGACGAAAGGTGGGAGCGTTTTCGCTATTCGGAGAAAAACGGAGACCCTCCGGCCCATGACGGCACGAAAGGCGCCCCGCAAGGGGCGCCTTTTCGTTTGTGAAGACGTGATGACACGATCGGCCTTTGCGGAATCGGCGGCGCGCTCTATACCTGCCGGATGGCTTTGGACCAGAATGGGTGGTCCTTGGCGGAGGAGGGGACGTCGTTGCGCAGGGGTTTGCTTGAAACCGTCATCAGCGGGATGAACACGCGTACCAGCCACGCGCAGGTCGTCAACGAGCTGGGAAGGGCGATCATCGCGGGCGAGTATCCCGTCGGCGCCACCTTGCCGGGCGACGCCGAGCTTGCCGCCCGCTTCAAGGTCTCCCGCACGGTGCTGCGCGAGGCGATGAAGACGCTCGCCGCCAAGGGCCTTGTCGTGCCGCGCGCGCGCATCGGCACGCGCGTGACGCCGAACACCCAGTGGAACCTCTTCGACAGCGATATCCTCACCTGGTACTTCGCCGTCGGCGTCAACGAGGATTTCCTGCTGCACCTGTCCGAGGTGCGCCTTGCCTTCGAGCCGCAGGCGGCGGCGCTGGCGGCGCGTCATGCGACGGAGGCCGATATCAGCCAGATGATGCGCCTTGCCGTCGCCATGGGCGATCCGGAGCACACGGCGGAGACGCTGGCCATGGCCGATCTGAAGTTCCATCTCTCCGTGCTCGAGGCCTCCCGCAATCCCTTCCTGCGCACGCTGGGCAGCCTCATCGAGGCGGGCCTCGTGGGCGCCTTCAAGCTCTCGTCCCCGGCCGCCGACCGCGGCAAGATCGGCGATGTCTCGACGAGCCACATCCGCATCGTCGAGGAGATCGACAAGCGGGACGAGGACGGCGCGCGCCGGGCGATGGAGAATGTCATCAAGGTCGGGCGCGAGCGCGTCGTGCAGGCGCTGCGCGAGGGGAAATAGCGCCGTTCCAGCAGGGTGCTTCGTGAAGGCGTGCGCCCGTCAGATCGGCGATGGCGTGGCGAGGTTGAGCTCGCCTTGCGCGCCGTCCTCGTCCGGCGCCTTGCGCGCCTCCCCGGCGAGCAGCCGGTCGGCCATGGCCGCGGCGACCTCCTCCTTGGCGATGACGATGTGGTTGGCGCCGAACTGGCGAAGGTGCTCGGCCTCGGCCTCGGACGTCGCGCGCGCCACGATGCGGATCGCGCCATTGGCCGAGCGCGCCTGCTCGATCAGCGTGCCGGCCGCAAAGGCATCCGGTATGGCCGTCACGAACCAGCGCGCGCCGGTGATGTTTGCCTGCGCCAGCACGCCGCGCCCGCCCGCCGGTTCGCCGATCGCCTCGGCGCCGCTTTCCCGCAGGGCGGCGGCCACCCCGGCCCGCTCCTCGATGACCAGCACCGGCATGCCGGCGGCGCGCAGCCGCTCGACGATGCGTCTGCCGACCCGGCCGTAGCCGACGACGATCGCATGGTCGGTGAGTGTCGTCGGCTCCGGCCCGTCCTCGGCGGGATCCTCCGGCTGGGGCGCCGCATCGGGGCTGCCCTCCGGTTCCTGTGTTTCTGCGGCATCGAGCTTGGCGCCGTAGTGATCGACCGCCATGAAGAGCAGCGGATTGACCAGGATCGAGAACAGCGCGCCCGCCACGACGAGATCCTGCGCCACCGCCGGCAGGAGATCGAGGCCGACCCCGAGCACGACGAGGATGAAGGAGAATTCGCCGATCTGCGCGAGGCTTGCGGCAATGGCCAGCGCGATGGTGCGCGGATAGCCGAAGGCCTTGACGATGAGATAGGCGGCGGCCGACTTGATGAAGACGATGGTGACGAAGGTCGCGAGGATCGCCAGCGGCCGCTCGATCAGGTTGACCGGGTTGAACAGCATGCCGACGGAGACGAAGAAGAGCACCGCGAAGGCATCGCGCAGCGGCAGCGTCTCGCGCGCCGCCTGCTGGCTGAGCTGCGATTCGGCCAGCACCATGCCGGCAAAGAAGGCGCCGAGCGCGAAGGACACGCCGAACAGCTTGGCCGAGCCGTAGGCGACGCCGAGCGCGATGGCGAGCACGGACAGGCGGAACAGCTCGCGCGAGCCCGTATGCGCCACGTAATGAAGGATCATCGGAATGACCTTGCGGCCGACGACGAGCATCAGCGCGATGAAGGCCGAGACCTTCAGCGCCGTCACGCCCACCGCGGTCCAGACCGCGCCGATGCCGAGCGCCCGCGTCAAGTCCGGGTCGACATCGGCCGTCTGCGCCGTGCCGCCCAGCACGCCGGCGAGCGGCGGCAACAGCACGAGGGTGAGCACCATGACGAGATCCTCGACGATCAGCCAGCCGACCGCGATCCGGCCCCTTTCCGTCTCCACCATGCGGCGCTCCTGCAGGGCGCGCAGCAGCACCACGGTGCTGGCGACGGAGAGCGACAGGCCGAAGACGAAGCCGCTGCCGGCAGACCACCCCATGGCCAGCGCGACCAGCAGGCCGAACACGGTCGCAACGGCGATCTGGCCGATGGCGCCCGGTATGGCGATCGCCCGCACCGACAGGAGGTCCTTCAGCGAGAAATGCAGGCCCACGCCGAACATCAGCAGGATGACGCCGATTTCCGCCAGTTCGTTCGCCAGTTTCTGGTCGGCGACGAATCCGGGGGTGAAGGGGCCGATGAACACGCCGGCGAGGAGATAGCCGGCGATCGGCGGCAGACGGAAACGATGTGCGACCAGGCCCGCCAGGAAGGCGAGGGAGATACCGGCAACGAGGGTTGCGATCAGCGGCGTCGCATGGGGCAAGCGCGTCCATCCTTAATCCATGGGAATTCAAGAGGATAGGGTAGCCGGCCCCGTCGCGCAAGGCGGGAAAACTGTCAATCGTCGTTGCTGGCGTTCAGCTCTTCCGGCCGCTTGCCCTCGTCCGCCGCGCGGGTGGCAAGCTGGGCCGCCCCCATCGACTGGTAGAGGTTGAACAGGGCCTCGCTCGCGCGGGCGGCGAGGCGGAACCATTCGTCATTGCCGGCGATGGCGGGGTGATGGAGAAGCTGGTCGTCGACGAGGTCGAGCACGATGGACGCGGTATGCACCGCCTCATGGAAGCCGAAGGAGTCGGACGAATAGTGCGACAGAAGCTCCGCCGGCGTCATGGCGCGCTCCTGCGCCAGGATGTCGAGTTGCCTCAGCCGTTCGTCTTCCAGTTCGATATCGGTGCTTTCCAGCATTGTCGTCTCCATGGCCTGCGTCACCTCAGAAATACTCGATTCGCGTGTAGCGGTGGATGAGGAGGAGCGAGCGATCCGGCTGGATGCGGTAGGTCTCCACCACGGGGCGGCCATACCGGTCGATGAACGTGTGTTCGAACGTGCTGCCGATCGGCGCCTTGGTGAGTTTCGTGCGCGGCTGGCCGCCATAGGTGATGCTGCCGGGAATGGGTTCGACGGCCCGCGGCGTGCCGGTCGTGCAGGCGGCAAGGAAGAGCGCTGTGAAAGAGGCGAGGGCGATGCGGATCATGGAAGACTCCTCCCGTGCAATTCTAGCAGAAGGCCGGAACGGGGCAAAAGAAAAGGGCGGCCGAAGCCGCCCGTTTCCCGGATCAGCCTTGCGGCGTGAGGGTCACTGACGTGCCGGTGGCTGCAAGGTTCAGGCCGATCTGGCCGCTGACGCTGACCGTCTGCAGGTGGATCGAGCCGGAGGTGCCGCCGACGAGCACATTGGTGCCGACGCCGAAGCCGAGCGTCGCCTCCGCCGTCGCGCCCTGGTAGAGGCCGCCGAGCGAGCCCTGATGGTAGCCGGCCGTCGGTGCGAAGACCGCCCAGACGATGCGGCCCTGCGTGGTGAAGCCGACATCGACGCCCATCTTGCGGATGACGCCGCTATAGGCATCCTGCTCGCCGCGCGTGGAGGAGAAGACGCAATCGACGCTCTTGGCCGAGCCGAGCACATAGCCGACGCCGCCGCCGACATCGCAGGTCAGCATGCCGATCTTCACGCCATCGCGATCGCCGCGCTCGACATAGGCCGGCGCCTCCTCGCGGATAACCATGTCTGCCGCGCCAGCGGTCGTTGCAAAAGCCTGCGCAAGGCCCAGCGCAAGGACAGTTCCAAGCTTCTTGTTCATCTGTGCACTCCTTCTAACTGGCACGATAATGGCGAATCCGGTGCATTGGTTCCCGGCCGCAGGCCATCTCATGGAGAAGATCGTGGCGGAGTGTGGGCAGGTAACGGTTTGATAACACATTGCGCCGGCCGGCCCGCACGGTGCGCGCCGGGCGCGGCTTTTCGATCACAGGCAGGAGGGATGCAGGCGATCTATACGCGATTGATCGTCGGCAGGTGGGTGATCACCTCGTCGCGGCGCCTTTCGTCCAGCGGGGCGATATGTTCGTTCCAGAACGCTTCGGCTGCCGGCGTATCGTGTGTCCACTGACGCGTGCCGACGAGGTTGTCGTCGATCTTTGCGCGCCGGCCGCCGCCGAGGCGCAGATATTCGGCTGCCAGCCTTGCGGTGGGTGTCTGTTCCATGGCCAGTCTCCTCTGGTGTCGGAACGAAACCTCTCCCGCCGGGTATTGTTCCGGCAACAAAAAAGGCCGGGGCGAAAACGCACCGACCTTCCTCATCATCACCCTTTTCACCAGTGCCAGTACATCCGTGGTCAAAGGCATCAGGTGATGGCGGCAATTGCGAGCGGCAGAAGCTTTCCAGCGCTCATCAGCAATGCCGATGAGGGGTATATAGGCAGGCATTGTGTTCAAAACAAGGTGCCGTGACGAAGTCTTTTTCCGACCGCATGCTCGCACGTTGACGATGCGTCCAAAGCTGCTAAAAAGCCGGCATCGCCTGCAGGGGTGGCGAACCGGCTGAAAACCGGCTTTCGCAGCTTTTCCGACACCGGAAGGGCATCGCCGTTTCAGATGGAAGAGTGTCCGAGTGGTTTAAGGAACCGGTCTTGAAAACCGGCGTAGGTGAAAGCCTACCGTGGGTTCGAATCCCACCTCTTCCGCCAAGGCGCTTTGTTTTCATTGAGAATTTTTGATTTTCTATGCTGCCCTTCTCATGCGACCGTCGGTTATTTCCATCGCAGCGGCCACGGACACTAGCGCAAAGGCATAGGACAGACGATCGCGCGGCTACGTTTGTCGCCGCTGCCAGCAGATGAGAGAAGCCCCGGCAAAACCGGGGCTTCCTTCGCTTTCAGGGAAGCTTGACCGAAGGCTCTCTTGCCCAGACGCGCAGCGCGCCGAGACCTTTCAGGAAGCCGGCGACGGCATCGGCACCATCGATCTCGACAGTTCCTTCATCCGGCAAGTCGGCAGCGCCGGCCATTTCAAGGAGCGGAAAGGCGGCCTTGGTGTAGCCGATGAACTTGCAATGGGCGAAGGCGTCCGCAACGAAATCGCGTGCTGCCGCCTCCTTGAGGAGATCGCCTGCGCCTTCCTCCGATGCCAGCACGACCACCGCGTCGTAGAGCACGGAGGGACCGCCATCGATCATTTGCTGAGCGGCCAGCGGCTTGCCATCGGACAATGTAACGCCGCCGACCTTCGGGGCGATCACTTCGATCACCGCCTTCTCTTTCTCGATGCCCGCCTTGAGAGCCTGGAAAAGCGTGCTGTCCGCGCCATCGGTGACGAGCACGCCGAGCTTGCGACCCTCGAAGCGCTGAGGTCCGCGCTGGATGATGCTGAGGGCGGGAGAGGGCTCCAGGTCCTGGCGCGTCTCGACCGCCGCCGCGGCCGGCTTCGGCAGGGCGTCGATGCCGAGGGCGACCGCGACCTTGTTCGCCAGCGTCTCGTCGATGTTCAGGAGATGGGAGACCACGCGCTCGCGGATAACAGGCGTTTCGACCTTGCTCAGCTCGAAGGTCAGCGCCATGGCGATGTGCCGCTGTTCGGGCGGCGTCTGGCTGATGTAGAACTGGCGCGCCTGACTGTAGTGATCGGCAAAGCTCTCCGGCCGCAGGCGCACTTTCTCACCGCTCTCCTGCGCGTTGAAATGCCGGTATCCGGCGCGGGGAGATTCGCGCGGCCCTTCGCCAAAGGAGTTCGGCTGATAATTCACCCGGCCGACAGGATTGCGCATCGCCATGTGCCCGTCCTGCTGGAAATGCGCGAAGGGACACTTCGGCGCATTGATCGGCAGATGGGTGAAATTCGTGCTGCCGAGCCGCTTCAGCTGCGTGTCGAGATAGGAGAAGTTGCGGCCCTGGAGCAGCGGATCGTTGCTGAAGTCGATGCCGGGCGGCACGTTCTGCGTCATGAAGGCGACCTGCTCGGTTTCGGCGAAGAAGTTGTCGGGCATGCGGTCGAGAACGAGACGGCCGACGGGTTTCGGCGGAAGGACCTCTTCCGGAATGAGCTTGGTCGGGTCGAGCACGTCGAAATCGAAGCTGTCGGCGAAATCCTGATCGAAAAGCTGGACCTGCAATTCCCATTCCGGGAAGTTGCCGGACTGGATGGCCTGCCAGAGATCGCGCCGATGGAAGTCGGGGTCAGCGCCGTTGATCTTCACCGCCTCGTTCCAGGCGACGGACTGGAGGCCGAGCTTCGGCTTCCAGTGGAACTTCACGAAGGTCGACTCGTCCTTGGCGTTGACGAAGCGGAACGTGTGCACGCCGAACCCTTCCATGAAACGGAAGGAGCGGGGAATGGCCCGGTCCGACATGACCCACATGATCATGTGCATGCTTTCGGGCGTCAGGCTGATGAAGTCCCAGAAATTGTCATGCGCGGACTGGGCCTGCGGAAAGCCGCGGTCGGGCTCGGGTTTCACGGCATGGATGATGTCGGGGAACTTGATCGCATCCTGAATGAAGAAAACCGGGATGTTGTTGCCGACGAGGTCCCAGTTACCCTCCTTCGTATAGATCTTCACGGCAAAACCGCGCACGTCACGGGCAAGGTCGAATGATCCCTTGCTGCCGGCGACGGTGGAGAAGCGCACGAAGGCGGGCGTCTTCTCGCCGGCGCGCTGGAAGAGGTCGGCACGTGTATAGGCCGCGAGGGACTCATAGGTCTCGAAATAGCCGTGGGCGCCGTAGCCGCGGGCATGCACGACCCGCTCGGGAATGCGCTCGTGGTCGAAATGGAAGATCTTTTCGCGAAAGTGGAAGTCTTCGATGAGGGCGGGGCCGCGTGCGCCGACCCGAAG
The DNA here is from genome assembly GCF_945994535.1 of Shinella sp. WSC3-e. Lineage (NCBI taxonomy): Bacteria > Pseudomonadati > Pseudomonadota > Alphaproteobacteria > Hyphomicrobiales > Rhizobiaceae > Shinella > Shinella sp. WSC3-e. The sequence goes on along the minus strand of NZ_OZ000530.1, from coordinate 1,610,353 downwards.
CGTGTTCTGGTCGTCCGCGACGGGGGCGCCCTGCGCCGTCGTCAGGACGGGATGACCGTCTTCGGCAATCTGATGCAGTTCGCCACCGTTGCCGCGCCGGAGCTTTTGATCATGCACGGAAGCCTCTTCCATCTTCGTGATGGGGCTCGCTTTCTTGGCCATGGAAATCTCCTGGGAAGTGTTGCAGTCCCCTAACCTGAAATATCCCGCCTTGTTCCGGGGCAGCGGCATGGAACATCCGATCGTAGCGGAAGTTGTTGTTTCCACGCGCTCGACGCGTTCACGACATGAAGGAGATTTCAAATGGGTCGCGGTATTCTTCTCTGGCTCCTGGGCATTCCCCTGCCGATCGTCATCCTGCTCGTCCTGTTCATGCGATAGGGGGCGGCGATGGCCAATTACACGACGGGCGTTTCCGACGTCGGCATCGAATCCAATGTTCCTGCACTGGCATGAGGCCCGGTCATCGGCGGCGCGACAGCGGCATGCGCGATGAGCCTCATTCTCCTTCTTCTCGGTTCCGGCGTCGGGCTCACCATGGTTTCGCCGTGGTCGGGAGAGAGCGCCTCGTTCACGACGGTCAGCGTGACGGCCGCCATCTGGTTCGTCGTCGTGCAGTGGCTGTCCTCGGCGCTGGGCGGCTATCTCACCGGACGGCTTCGCACGAAATGGGCAGGCATCCATACCGACGAAGTGTTCTTCCGGGATACCGCGCATGGGCTCCTGAGTTGGGCGCTGGCGACCGTCGTCGTCGCCGGGCTTGCCGGCTCGGCCTTCACTTCGCTGGTCGGAAGCGGTGTGCAGGCGGCATCGTCGGTTGCAACGACCGCGGCCGTCGGCGCCACGGCGACGGCAGCTGGAAGCAATGATACTCCCGATCTTGCGACAGGGTATTTCACGGACCTGCTTCTTCGTCCCCAGGATGCGGCGGCCAGAGCGCAGTCGGACGATGCGGCGGCGACCGCCGAGGTGTCGCGCATCCTGATGCAGGGTGCGGCAAACGGTGAAATTCCGGAAGCTGATCGCGCCTATGTCGCGACCATCGTCGCTGCCCGCGCCGGGATTCCCCAGGAAGAGGCCCGTGTGCGTGTCGACCAGGTGCTGCAGCAGGTTGAGGACGCGAAGAACGCAGCCCTTCAGGCCGCTGATGAGGCACGAAAGTCAGCCGCCACGGTGGCGTTGCTCGGTGCCCTGTCCTTGCTGGTCGGCGCCTTCGTCGCTTCCGCTGCTGCCGCCCTTGGCGGACGGCAACGCGACGACGAAGAGGCGGCTCTGATCGTGCGGGCTTAGGCCCGGCCGGTAACCAAGGGCTTCTGCAACCTTTCTCAAGGAACAACAGGCGCTGCATGGCGCCTGTTGTTCTGTCGTCCGAAGCTTGCCCGCGGGCATGTCTCGGTTCCCAATGGGGCATCGTTCTTGAAGGAACGTCGTCAGCGGTCTCCAGCGCCGCCGCTTGCGACCGATGGATCGCTCTGGGACGGGGTGCCGCCGATATGCCGCATCTCGGTTTGCAACTCGAACCGAATGCCGAGGGGATCGTGCGAAAGCACTGCCTTGCCGCCGAAATCGTGCGGCAATACCATTTGGATAATCCTTGAGCCGAACCCCCTGCGGGCTGGCGAGCGCACCGCCGGACCACCCTCTTCAACCCAGCGGAACACAAACGTCTCACCAGTCTCGGGCCGGCCGGCGGTCCATTCGACGCGAACTTTTCCCGCTTCGTTTGAAAGGGCGCCATACTTCACGGCATTCGTCGCCAGTTCGTGCAGCGCCAGGCTGAGGCTCAGCGCCTGCCTGGACGACAGCATGATCGGCGGACCACCGATGTGAAATCGTTCGTTGGTGGTCTCGAATGGCGCCATCGCCTGAAAGACGACATCGACCACACTGGCCTCCGTGGCGCCGGCGCGCGTCAGCAACGACTGTGCCTGTGCCATCGCCTGAATGCGCTCCAGCAGGCTCGATCGCGCCTCCGCATCGTTATCGTCGCCTCGCAATGTCTGGCTGACGATCGCCGCGACCACCGCAAGCGTGTTTTTTATGCGGTGTTCGAGTTCTGCGTTGAGCAGGTTCGCCTGCCGTCGGGCGTCGACCGTGGCCGTTGTCTCGATCACCGTGTCGATCATTCCCCGGACCACGCCGGTCTCGTCGCGGATCGGGCTGTAGCAAAAGGTAAAATGGGCTTTCTCGGGATAGCCATGCCGGTTGATCACGAGCGGGAAGTCCTCGATGAACGTCGCCTCGCCAGCGAACGCCCGCTCCGCGACCGGTCCGATCTCGTCCCAAGCCTCATGCCACACCTCGCTGAACGGCCTGCCGAGCGCGGGCGGTTTCTCGCCAAGGATGGGAAGGAACGCGTCGTTATGGATGGTGATGAGGTCCGGCCCCCAGACGATGCATTTGGGAAACTTCGAATTCACCATCATGCCGACGGCGATCTTGAGAGAGGAAGGCCAGCGTTCGAGGCCGCCAAGGACGGTGGAAGACCAGTCGTATGCCCGGATGGCGTCGGCCATCCTTCCCCCGCCATCGAGGAAATGCGCGGACTCACGCAATTTGACGCCCCTTTGCGGTTTTCACGGAGATCGATGCCAATCCGTGCTCCAGCCCTCGTTTCCGATGGTAACGAACATTCGATAACATGGTGTTTCCCAAGGCCTTTGCAACTTTGATCCTCCAATTGCAATGAACACGCAAGTGGTCAGCCGGTTGCGAACCGGCTGGCGCGGCGTCTTTCGCAAAACCGGCTGAACTCCTTTCGCTTCCATGCATTGTTGCTGCGTGGCGACAAGGAGAGGGAGAGGCATGGAGGGATTTTCTGCGACTTCGGATCCGAAGGGCCGGCGCGCGGACTCGCCGGGCGAGATTCCGGCGCTCGGCCTGCGGGATGTGGCGTGGCGCCTCTATGACAGCCTGACCACCGATCGCATCCTGCTCATCGCGGCGGGCGTCACCTTCTATCTTCTCCTGTCGATCTTTCCCGCCATCAGCGTGTTCGTGTCGCTCTACGGGCTCGTCGCCGATCCATCCTCGGTCGTCGACCGTCTCGCCTTCTTCGGTTCGGCGATGCCGGAACAGGCATTCGAGCTGATCCTCGGCCAGCTGCGCAGCCTCACATCCGCGCCGCAAGCGAGCCTTTCCGTCACACTGCTCGGCAGCCTGGCTATTGCGCTCTGGTCGGCCAATGCCGGCATGAAGGCGCTGTTCGAGGCGATGAACGTCGCCTATGGCGAGACCGAAAAGCGTGGTTTCATCCGGCTGAATCTGACCTCTCTTTCGTTCACCTTCGCCAGTCTGGTGCTGGTCGTGCTGATCATCACCCTGGCGGGGATCGTTCCGGCAATGCTGGATTATCTCTGGCTCGGCCGCTGGACGGAGCTGATCATCCGCCTGGCGCGTTGGCCGCTGCTGCTGGCGCTGATCGCGGTGGCGATCATGTCGCTCTACCGGCTCGGACCAAGCCGGGAGCCGGCGAAGCTGCGCTGGCTCAGTTGGGGCGCGGTCTTCTCCACCGGTGCGTGGCTTGCTGCGGCGCTGGCGATCACTTTCTATCTCGGTCACATCGCGGACTACAACGCGACCTACGGCGCGCTCGGCGCGTCGATCGGCTTCATGGTGTGGGTCTGGGTCTCCGTCATCATCGTCATCCTCGGCGCGGAACTGAACGCCGAGCTCGAACATCAGACGGCGCGCGACAGCACGACGGGACCACCGGAAGAGATGGGCCGCAGGGGAGCGTACATGGCCGACACGATCGGTGCGGACGCGTGACGTCCGCACCCGCGCATGGGCGATCGGTCGTGCTGCCACTGGCGCGGATGCGTGAAGGAAAGGTTTTGCCTGGAGGCGAAGAGGTCGCCGAGCGTCGGCCGTCCGTCAGGATACTTGTCGCATCCGGCCGGACGCTCCCGCAGCCCGCACAGCTGCCAGAGGGCGCGGTATTCATCCGGAAGCCTTTCAGCGCGACGGTGGTTTACCAGCGCCTGCTGAACGAACGTCCACGCAGATGGCGCAGCCATCCTGCCTTCTACGCAAGCGCGTACCGCTCATAACGGAACGGAACATTGCCGGGTCGGGGTCGTTGATTATTTTGAACCGTGAGATCGTCCAATGCCAGCGCTCGTACACTACATTCTGAGCCGCCTTTGCATCGGCTTTGCACTCGGTGCCCTAAGCGCCGTGGCGGTTCTGCAACTCGAACCGCCCGCATTCGGTGCGTCGCCCGGTCCCCTGGAAGCTTTGCTCGTGATCTATGGCATCGGTTCTGCCTTTGCCCTCGGCTACCTCGCGACCGCGCTCGGCTGGGAGAATATGGAAGTGTAGCAGTCGACGTCTCCGCCCGGTCGTATCGTCCGTTCGGCGGTCCCCTCAAACGGTCGCAGGAAGGCGAACGATGATCCTTGAAGATTTATATCGCCTGCTGCGCGCCGGTCACGTTCAGGCGCAAGGGATCGTCGATACGCTGACACAGCCCCTCGTCGTGCTCGACCAGGTCTTTTGTGTCACCAACGCCAACAACGCCTTCATCGACGCGTTCAAGGTGGACCGGGACGATATTCTCGGTCGCAGCCTGTTTTCGCTGGGCAACGGCGAATGGGATATCGCGGATCTGCGAACGTTGATGGCGGAGATCATTCCGAAGACAGCAGCGGTCGTCGGCTATGAGGTCACGCACAATTTTCAAACCATCGGAAAGCGCACATTCCTTGTCGATGCCCGGCGTCTTGTCCATCCCGACAACAACAGCACCAGCATTCTCGTCGTCTTCGAGGACGTCACCGAGAGCAATCGGGAGCGGGTGGAGAGCGATATCATTCTTGCCGAAACCCGCCATCGCATGAAGAACCTGTTTTCGGTGATCCGCGCACTCGCCATGCAGACGCAGACGGAGGGCTACACGGCGAAGGAGTATCGCGACGCCTTTCTGGGGCGTATCGACCTTGCCTTGCGCGCGCAGGAGATCGCGCCGGGAGAAACGAGCGCGGATCTCTCCGCGCTTCTCGACGCTGCGGTCACCGCCACGGGCGGTAACCGTATCCACATCGAAGCGGGACCCTCCACCACCCTTCCATCGTCGAAGGTCCTGCCAGTCAGCATGATGTTCCACGAGCTGACGACGAACGCGCTGAAATACGGCGCGCTCTCGGTTCCGGAGGGGCGGGTCCGGCTGTCGTGGCGGATCGAAGAGAGCGATGGCCTGACCATGCTGGTCTGCGAGTGGCGGGAGGAGCATGGGCCGACGGTTCGACCGCCTGTCCATCGCGGATACGGCACGGAGTTGATCACCGCGACCGCGAAACATCTCGGGGGATCGGCGGAACAAAGGTTCGATGCCCGCGGTTTGATCGCCAACATCAAACTGCCGGTATAGGGATGCGCATGTCTTCCGATGACGGACATAATCAAGCCGTAGCGCGCATCCTGGTCGTCGAGGATGAAATCTTCATCGCCATGGAGATCGAGCGAGCACTCACGAGCGGCGGTTTCGAGGTTCTGGGCCCGGTCGGAAGCATCGAGGATGCCTTGCAACTCCTCCATCGCGAGAAGCCGGACGCCGCGGTCCTCGATGTCACCCTGAGGGACGGCAGGGTGACTGCCGTGGCTGCGCTGCTCAGATCGCGAGGCGTGCCCTTCCTCCTGGCGTCCGCCGAAGGACGCCAGCTCACGGAATCCGGTTTTTTCCAGGGCGTTACCAATCTCGGCAAGCCGACCGACATGTCCCGGATGATTGGAGAGATCCGCCGCTTGCTCTAGACGCTGCCCTATCAGATGGCGCGAACGTCTTCCGCTTTCGACTTTCCGGTCTTGCGGTCCTGGCCGATCTCGTAACTGACCTTCGTGCCGTCCTTCAAAGGTCCACCCGACAGCACGGCGGAGACATGGACAAACACATCCTGCCCGCCATTGTCGGGCGTGATGAAACCAAAGCCCTTGTCCTGATTGAAAAACTTGACCGTACCGGTTGCCATGTCGACCTCGTGAACTACTGGGCGGCATAGGCGCCGCCGGCAGACCTTATTGATTGTCGGCGGTTCCCGCAACCATTCGTCCGCGCCGGCGCGGCTTCAGGGCAACAAACGTTGTGCACACGGGTTCTTCATCCCGACTGCAGCAAGGGATTTCACGATGAAGACGACCGTTTTCGTGCATGGCAGAACCCGAAGAGCTGGGAAAACTGGATCCGGTCCTTCAGCGAGCCAAGATGACCACGAGCCTGAGGGGAGGGCGCATCTTCTTCGACGGGTCGTCCAGCCTTGTATTGTTCCCTTTTTGTTCCTATAATAACAAAATGCAGATGGTATTCGATTTTGGCGCCGTCGCGGACATGGCGTGGGTGCGGGAACAACTGAGGTTCTTTTTCGGTCGCCCCGACCGGATCTGCGCGCGAACGCCGATCGGCCAGCTTGTGAAGTCGTCGATCAGCAACCGCACGCTGGACGAAGTCTCTCTGGCCGCCTATCAGCGGCTCGTGGAGGCCTATCCGGAATGGCCCGCTCTCGCAGCGGCGTCGACCGGCGATGTCGAGGCCCTGATCGGCGACGTCGCCTTTCCCGATGTCAAGGCGCGGCATCTCGGCGATTCGCTTCGCGTCATAGGAGCCTGTCATCCGGATTTCGACCTGGACTTCCTCGGCCGCCTCAGCGTTGCCGAGGCGCTCGCGTGGCTGGAGCGCCTGCCCGGCGTCGGCCGCAAGGTCTCGGCCTCCACGCTCAACTTCAGCACGTTGGACATGCCGGCATTCGTCGTGGACATGTACGTCTTGCGCGTGTTGGGCCGATACGGCTTCGTCCGGAACACGGCCGACACGCGGACCGCTTATGACGCGGTGATGGCGGCGGCGCCTCGATGGAGCGCGGCCGAACTGGCCGAGCTTCACATTCTGATGAAACGTCTTGGTCAGACCATCTGCCGGCACGGCCGTGCCCGCTGCCCCGATTGTCCGATCCGCCGGCGCTGCAAGGCGGCCGCAACCTCTGACCGAAAGCCGGTGGGCTTGAGAGGGCGTAATATGGATCATCGGCGAGGACCTGCGCGGGAACAGCGTGGCGGCTGGAAGGAATGAATCGGTGCGATCCGGACTTGGAAACCGAAGGATACGGGTCCGCCCATCGGCGACTTTCTTCCGCGTCGGCTGCATCAAACAACATATCGGCTCGAATGCTGTGATTTGTGCCGTTTATCCGTGATCCGCCTTGTCTGCGCGTGCTATCAAGCCGTGCCGGATGTATGCCCCACAAGATGAGTGCGCCTGTCATGACGTTCCTTGCCGATCTGCACATCCACTCGAAATATTCCCGGGCCACGAGCCGGGATCTCGATCTTGAGCGCTTGTTCTGGTGGGCGGCGCGCAAGGGGGTGCGGGTGGTCGGCACCGGCGACTGCGTGCATCCGGTGTGGCTCGCCGAGATCAAGGACAAGCTGGTGCCCGAGGGCAACGGGCTCTTTCGCCTGCGGCCCGAAATCGAGGCGGCGCTGTGGGAGACACTTCCGCCGGCTTGCCGGCGGCCGGTCTCCTTCATGATCTGCACCGAGATTTCGACCATCTACAAGAAGGGCGACAAGACCCGGAAGATCCATCACCTGATCTATGCGGCCGATCTCGACGCCACCGACCGGCTGGCGGCAAGCCTTGCGCGCATCGGCAACATCGCCTCGGACGGCCGCCCGATCCTCGGCCTCGATTCGCGCGATCTGCTGGAGATCGCGCTGGAGTCCGGACCGGATTCCTATCTCGTCCCCGCCCATATCTGGACGCCATGGTTCGCCGCGCTCGGCTCGCAATCGGGCTTCGATTCCATCGAGGAATGTTATAGCGACCTTGCCGGGCATATCTTCGCGGTGGAGACGGGCCTCTCGTCCGACCCGGCCATGAACTGGCGCATCTCCTCACTCGACCGCTTCCGCCTCACCTCCAATTCCGACGCCCATTCGCCCGGCAAGCTCGGCCGCGAGGCGACGCGCTTTTCCTGCGAGCCGGACTATTTCGCCATCCGTCGCGCGCTCGAAACCGGCGACGGCTATGTCGGCACGGTCGAGTTCTTCCCGGAGGAAGGCAAATATCACATGGACGGGCACCGCGCCTGCGGCGTGCGGCTCGACCCCAAAGAGACGATCGAGCTCGGCGGCCGATGCCCGGTCTGCGGACGGCCCGTCACCGTCGGTGTGGCGCATCGCGTCGAGGCGCTCGCCGACCGCAAGGAGGGCGCGGCGGTTCCTGCGACGGCGGGAAAGGTCGCAAGCCTCGTGCCCCTGCCGGAAATCCTCTCGGAGATCGTCGGCAGCGGCGTCGCCTCGAAAGCCGTGAGCCACACCTATGACCGCGCCATTGCCGCGCTCGGGCCGGAGCTTGCCGTGCTGGAGGAAATGCCGGCCGAGGATATCGCCAGGGTCGACCCGCTGCTCGGCGAGGCCGTGACGCGCCTGCGCTCCGGAGAGGTGATCCGGCAGGCGGGTTATGACGGGGAATACGGCGTCATCCGGCTGTTTCAGGACGGGGAGCTGGACCGTCTTGCCGGAAACCAGCTGCTGTTCGACGCGCCGTTGTCCAGCCGCGCGCGCCGGGCAAAACCGGCAGCGAAAGACAAGGCATCGGGCGATGCCCCGGCATCTCCTGAAGCCGCGCCGGCGATGCAGCCGTCGGGCCGCAGCGGCGTCCTGGCCGGGCTCGACCCCGATCAGGCGCGCGCCGCCGAGGTTGTCGACGGACCGCTGATGGTGATCGCCGGGCCTGGCTCCGGCAAGACGCGCATGCTCACCCACCGCATCGCCCATCTGGTGCTGGAATGCGGCGTGCCGGCCGGCTCGTGCCTCGCCGTCACCTTCACGCGCAAGGCGACGGAGGAGCTGCGCACCCGCCTCACGGGGCTTCTCGGCAGGAAGGCGGATGCCGTGGCGGTGCACAGCTTCCATTCGCTGGGCCTGGCGATCCTGCACGCGCATGCCGGCCGGGCCGGTCTCGCGGAGGACTTCCGCATCGCCCGCGAGGCGGAGCGCAAGGCGGCGCTGGCCGAAGCGCTCGGCGTCAGCGATACGCGCGCCGCCCGCCTCGTCAAGGCGGTCTCGGTGCTCAAGCGCAGCGGCGGGAAGGGTGCGGGTGAGGAAGCGGAGGCCCGCATCGTCCTCGACCGGATCGGACGCGCGCAGGGCTGGGTCGATTTCGACGATCTGGTTCTCCTGCCGGCCGATCTTCTCGATAAGGACGCGGAGATCGCGGCCGCGTGGCGAACGCGCTTCCCGCACATCGTCGCCGACGAGTTTCAGGACGTGGACGAGCAGCAATATCGCCTGCTGCGGCTGTTGGCCGGGGACAACGGCAATCTCTGCGTCATCGGCGATCCCGATCAGGCAATCTACGGCTTTCGCGGGGCGGACGCCGCCTGCTTCGCGCGTTTCGGCCGGGACTTCCCGGCAGCCAGAACCCTTCGGCTTCAACGCAACTATCGCTTGACCGGCACCATCGTGAAAGCGGCGTCTGGCTTCATCGGTGCGCCTTCGTCAGGCCTGACACGCCCGATGGGCGAGCCGATCATTGCCCATGCGGCAGCGAACGAGGCAGCGGAAGCGGAGTTCGTCGCGGCGACCATCGAAAGCCTGCTGGGCGGCCATGACCTGCTCGCGGCCAATCGCGCGGGTGGCGTGACGTCATCCGGCCGGCCGCTCGGCTTTGCCGATTGCGCCGTGCTCTACCGCACCGACGCGCAGGCAGCGGCGCTGCGGACCGCCTTCGACCGCGCCGGCATTCCGTTCATGAAAAGCTCGCCTGCTCCCATCGCCGGCCATCCCGGCGTGGCCGCGATCCTCGACGGGCTGGACGGGGCGGAGGGGCAGGACCTTGCCGCGCGCATCGGGCAGGCGGCGGAAGACGCCCGCAGGGCGCGGAGGACCGACGCCGCCGCGCTCGCGGAGGCGAGAGGCTGGCTCACCGCGCTCTCCGGCTCGGTTCAGGTGGCCGGCGATCCCGTCCTGCTTGGCGAAGCGGTGGCGCTTTCCTCCGAGGCCGATTTCCGCGATGAGCGTGCCGCGCGCGTCACGCTCATGACCATGCACGCGGCCAAGGGTCTGGAGTTTCCAGTCGTGTTCGTGGTGGGTATGGAAGCCGGACTGGTGCCGTTTTCATGGGGGACGGCGACGCCGGATGAGGAGGCGACGCAGGACGAGGAGCGGCGGCTGTTCTATGTCTCGATGACCCGCGCAAAGGACAGGCTGTTCCTGACCCGCGCCAGGGAGCGGTTCTGGCGCGGTGCAGTGCGCGCGCTACCGGCTTCGCCTTTCCTCGGACAGATCGCCGCGGACCTGATCGTCAGCGAGAGTGCCAGCGGACGAAAAAGCAGGCAGTCACAACAGCTCAACCTTTTTTGAAACCCCGCGCCAGACCAGCGCCACAGACCGTTTCCGCTCGCCGGGGAAGGTGCCGGCTGCTTCGGCGGCTCGATAATACTTAGCAAGTTGGCGAAGTTTCTCTTGCGTGCCGGGCGCATCGCATGATAGTTAGCATTATGACTAAGCATGATCCCGACCTCTCGCTGCTTTTCCACGCTCTGGCCGATCCGACCCGTCGATCGATCCTGACACGTCTGGCGGAGGGGCCGGCGGGGGTTACGGATTTGTCCGAACCCACGGGGCTGCGTCTGCCCACGGTGATGCGGCACCTTTCCGTGCTGGAGGAGGCAGGGCTGATCGTCACGTCCAAGGACGGGCGGATACGCACCTGCGCCATCGTGCCGGCGGCACTGGAGCCGGTTCGCACATGGCTCGATGAACAGCGGGCCATATGGGACGCCCGGCTGGATAGGCTGGAAGCCTTCGCGACGAGGGCGATCAAGGAGCGCAAGCAATGATATCGAAACGCAACCCCGAGCGCCTGTCTGCGGCACCCGATCCTGCGGACGACCGCTTTGCGACGCTGACCTTCGAGCGGACCGTGGCCGTGCCCTTACCGGTGCTGTGGCAGGCATGGACGGCTCCGGCCGCGCGGGCGGTCTGGTCTGCCCCGACGCCCTCCGTCACCGTGGAGTTCCTGGAGGCCGACACCCAGGTGGGCGGGCGCGAAATCTCGCTTTGCAAGGTCGAGGGCCAGCCGGACATTCGTTGCGAGTGTGGTTGGCTCGAATTGCAGCCGGGGCTGCGCAGCGTGAACTACGAGACGGTCTCCTGCGGCGGCGTGACACAGTCGGCGGCTCTCGTGACGGCGGATTTCTCCGGCACGGACGAAGGCAGCCGACTGACCGTGACGGTGCAGCTTTCCTCGCTTGCCGAAAACATGGAGGCCGGCTACCGACAGGGCTTCAATGCCGGACTGGACAATCTCTCCGCGACGGCCAGGCGAACCATGGTCCTGCAACGGGTGATCCAGGCGCCGCGAAGCATCGTCTGGGACAACTGGATGAATGCCGAGACGCTGCCGCAATGGTGGGGGCCTGACGGGTTTTCCTGCCGCACGAAGCGGATTGATCTCAGAGCGGGCGGCGAGTGGGTCTTCGACATGATCGCGCCGGATGGCAAGATCTTCCCGAACCACCACCTCTATACCACGGTTCAACCCGAGGAGAGGATCGCCTATACGCTGCTATGGGGCGAGAATGGCCCGAAGCATGCCGACGCCTGGGCATCGTTCGAGGATCAGGGCGAAGGAACAAGGGTGACGCTGGGCATGGTGTTCAGCACGGAAGCCGAGTTCCAGGCGGCGAAGGGCTTCGGCGCAGTCGAACTGGGCCTGCAGACGCTGGGCAAGCTGGAAGTCTTTATCAAATCACGATGAGATGCCGCGGCTCGGCAGCCGGTTTCAAGGATCGTTTTGAAGGGGGTTTTCGGCCTGTGGCGCAGTCTTCAAGCGCATTCAAACCGAAGATTTTTGCTAATCTACTGCAGCGAAAAGGGCAGCCGAATGGCTGCCCTTCCTTGCTTCTACGCCATACGCATCACGAATAGGGCGATACGCACTGCTGGCGCGGGCCGTTATAGGGCTGGAACGTGTTGTCATACGCCCGGTACGAGCGATAACGGTTGGCACACCAGCTCTGGTGCGATCCGCTGCCGGCCTGCGGCTGGTTGGCGATAGCGCCGCCGATTGCGGCACCGAGGCCGAAGGCGGCGAGCGGATACCACCAGCCATCCGAATGGCGGCGATAACCCGGGCGATAGTCGCGGTAGCCGCGATGGCCGTGCCAGCGGCGCTCGGCGCGCCGGTCGTAGCGATCGCGACGGTCGCGGCGATCGTAACGATACTGCACCTTCTCGACGGCGGAGGCTTCCGGCACGGGCACCCTTGCAAAGGTCACGGCCTGGGCCGGGATGACGGAGGTCAGAGCCAGGGCAAGGGAGAGCGCGCCCGCGGCAAGACCAGTCTTGAGATTCAACATGGCAAAAACCTTTCCTGCTTTTTTCGAGAATGAAACGCGGGATGGGCCCGGGTGGTTCCCGTCGCTGTCGATGACGGCCGCGATCCCGCGGGAAAAGGTCAAAAAAAACGGGTTGGTCCGCCTTGCCGGCTCGCCAACCCGTTCCGGTAAAATGCGGATCAGGGTGTTCGGGGTACAGGGGCTCTCACCACAATCCGGCTGCATCTCCAGATCTCCTGTGCGGCCGATCATGCCCGAACGCGATTTTCTCGATTGACATAACGCGCATATTTTTTGACGATTTCCACATGAGCAAAAAAGCGCCGCGGCAGGGGCCGCTCGATATCACGATCGTCCTTCTGCCCGAGTCGTCGATCATGTCGCTCGCCTCGGCACTCGACCCGATGCGCGCGGCAAACCGCGTCGTGCCGGAGCCGGTGTTCCGCTGGACGATCCTGTCGCCGCTCGGCAAGCCGGTGCTCCTGACCTGCGGCGTGGAGATCCGCGTGGACGGCGCCTTTGCCGACGTGACGAGCGGCGACGCGCTGCTCGTCATCGCGGGCTTCAACCAGGAGCGCCACGCCGATCGGTCCTTCGTGTCGCGGCTGAAGAAGGTGGCACGGCGGTTCGACGTGGTGGCCGGCATCGAATCGGGCTGCTGGCTGCTGGCGCGCTCGGGCCTGCTCGACGGGCGCGATGCGACGGCGCATTGGGAGGAACTGGAGGATTTCGCGGCCGCCTTTCCGGCGCTCAACGTGCGGGCCGACCGCTTCGTCACCGATGGGCCGCTCTGGACCTCGGGCGGTGCCTCGCCGACTTTCGACATGATGCTGCATCTGGTGCGCGCGCGGTTCGGCTCGGCGGTGGCGCTCGATGTGGCGAGCGTCTTCGTCTATGACGAGACCCACGCCGCGACGGATGCGCAGCCGCTCGTCTCGCTCGGCCGGCTGGGCGAGCACCAGCCGGACCTGGCCGCGGCGATCCGCCTCATGGAGCGCACCATCGACAGGCCGCTGACCATTGCCGCGCTCGCCCGGCGGCTCGGCTTTTCCACGCGCAAGCTGGAGACGCTGTTTGCCGCCGGCCTCGGCATCGGGCCGGGAAAATATTACCTGCGCCTGCGGCTGACGGCCGCCCAGCGGCTGGTGCGCGATACGTCGCTTTCGATCCAGGACGTGGCGTTGCGCAGCGGCTTCGACAGCCTTTCCGCCTTTTCACGCGCCTTTCGCAATCATTTCGGCGCAAGCCCGCTCAAACTTCGGGCCGAGCAGCGGGCCAAATAGAGCGCGGCCGGTTCCGGGACAGCAGAACCGGCCGCAGGGCCATGGTCGGGGACGGGGATTGGGGGACTGACCGGGCCCTTTCTCGCGCCCGGCGGTCTCGCCGGGCAGTCTCGTCATGCGGCGCCTTGCGGCGGCCGGATGTTACTTGACGCTACCGACGGCGTCGGCACGACCGTCCTGAAGCTTCACCCACTTGCCGGCATTCACCGAGGACTGGCGCTTCAGGTAGCGGTATTCGGTCTGCGACCAGAGCAGGACCTTGTTGCGCATGTTGTCGAGCACGAAGTCGCCGCGGTCGGTGCGCACGGTCAGCACGGCATGGCCTTCGCCGTTCGGCTGCAGCACGACGGTGATCAGCAGGTTGGAGGGCGAGATGCCGGCCTCCATCAGGCGCTTGCGCTTGATGAGCACGTAGTCCTCGCAATCCGCCGCGGTGTCGGGATAGGTCCACTGTTCCTCGACGCCATAGATTTCCATGTCCGTCAGCGGCATGAACTCGGTGTTGGCGGTGTAGTTGACCTTGAGGATCGTCTTCCAGTTTTCCTGCGTCAGCTTGAGCGGGCCGGTGTCCTTGCCGGTCGGACCGCACTCGTCGCTGTACTGCTTGCAGAATTCATAGTGCCCGATGGGCTGGTTTGTTGCGCCGGCCAGCGGAATGTTGGCGGGCAGGGCCATCGCGGCGCCTGCGGCGGCGAGAGAGAAGAGGAATGCGAACGTCCCTGTCTTGATCGTTTTTGTCATTGTGTCTGTCCCCGTTTGATGGGGTCACAATGACAGCTATGTTTTGATCTTGCGCGAAAAACAGAAGTATAACTTAGCTCAAATCAAGGGAGCATAAGAATAAAATAAGAATAGAATTCGACGTTGTTTTGATCTGTATTTGAAGCGTATTTGATTAAAATTTGAACGAAATCCCGCCTGCGCCAAGATCGCGGCAGATGGCGTAATTCGCTGATTATAAAAGGGATATTTCGTTGTGCGCCGCGCTCTTCGGGAGGCGGCTGGCGGGCTGGGCGCGCCGATGGGGAACGCAAGCCGCGAGCCGCGGCACCGGACGGGCGGCCGGAAAACCGAGGAAATCGCCAGAAGGGACAGCAAAACGCCTTGGCGGGCCGAAAATTTTTTTGCGTTTATTTTCGCGAAGAGCAGCCTGTGCCGTCCTGAAACAGCAAAGGGCCCCGCAGGGCCCTCTTGGAACAGGTCGGCGCCGTGGCGTCCCGGAATGTTACAGGAACGCGGTCAGGGCTTCCTTCGACTGCACGGAGGAGAACTCGATGGCGACGCCCTCCTGGAAATGGCGCACGACGCGGCCCTTCATGTTGCCGAGCTGTATGGGCGTGCCGAGGGCCGGCCGCACCTCGATATCCACGGCAGCGCCGGAGAGCGACAGGTCGATGATGCGGCAGGGATAGCGCCGTCCGTCGTCGAGCGTCAGTTCGGTGCGGGTGTTGCGCGGCGCCAGGCGGTTGTGGCGGCGGTCTTCCGGCAGGCCGAGTTCATGCTTGTTGGCGATCCAGGTCAGCTGCGCGGCGAGCTTCTCGCGCTTGCGGTCCGTGGCGGTCAGGAGAATGGCGAAGCCGTTGTCGTTGAGGACGGCGACGCTGCCTTCGATGCGGCCGAGATGGTCGACATAGGCGATGATGCGCTCGCCCATGCGCGGGCGGGCGGCGCAGACGAAGCTGGCGTCGCCGGGCGACATGTCGAGCACGGTGCACTCGTATTCGTCGTGGTTGGGCAGCATCAGCCGGCCCGGCAGGTTCACCGAGACGCGCTGGAAGCTGCGCTGCTCGGGCTGCGGCTTGCGGGCGGCGGGCGATGCTTGCTGGAATGAGTACATGTGCGCGCGGGCCTGATGATCCTATCTCTTTCCAACTCTTAATCTTTCGAGGTTAACAGAAGGTTTGCCAACCCGTTGAAAAGCGATCACGGTCGCGTGTTTTGACAACTCAGGGGCGTTTTCGGTTGCGGCTGCGCCTTCGACCTCACGCATCGTCAGCCGGACGGCCGCCTTCGAAGATGCGAAGGTGCAGCACGCGGCTCACCGTCTGGCCGAGGCCGGCCGGCCGCATGGCCATGACGGAGGTGGGCATGGGGATGGCCGGCCGGTTGCCCTCGAGGCTGCGCGCGCGGCTCGGATCGATGACCGAGAGCGCGCCGAGCGTCGCATAGCGAAAGGCGCACAGCGGCGGCTGCTGGCCGGGCAGGGGGGCGAAGGCGCCGATGATGCGATCCGCCGCCTTGCCCTTGCTGGCAAGCGGCAGCAGCACGATCTCGGCCTCCGTGGTCTCCAGCCGGCCGTCGACGAGCGCGACCTGCAGGATGGCGGGCGCCGCATGGGCCATCACATTCTCCGTGATCCGCGCGATGCGGGTGCGCTGGTCGGGGGCAAAGAGCGCGTCGAATGCCGTTCCCTTCAATTCCCGGCCGAACTGCGCGCAGAGGCGCGTGCCCGCCAGGCGGAAGCGCGGATCGTGCAGCCGGCCGTGCTCCAGGATGAAGACGTCGGGCAGGATCGGCGCGATGTCGGCGGGCTCGATGGCGCTCCGCAACGGAACACGGCGCTCGCCGCGCTGGCGCGTCCAGTAGTCGTAAAGGGCCGTGATGGCCTTCGTCTGCATGCTCATTCCAATCGATTCTGTTCCGTTTCGGCACGAAGGGCCGGGCATCCGGTGGTCTTGCCGGGGAAGGAGCGAGTTTCGTGCCAGCGCGGCGTTAAGGTTAATATTTGGTTTCGATTGCGCTGCCGGCCGGCTTGGGGGAACATCCGGGCATCCCTCCATGAGGGACTGGTTTACTGCACATCGATTTCAGCCCCGGGGATTGGGGGCGCCGGCCGTCAGCGAAAGCTGCACGGCCTTTCTTTTCTCTGTATAAGCGCGATTCGTATTTTATGAGTTTGGTGGATCGGTCATGAGTAACGACGGCGTTGACGTGCAGGGTGGCAGTGTGGATATCCGCAAGCGGGAGCCGGCCTTCAACCTGCCGGGCAGCCTCGTCGCGGTCCTGGCGCTCCTGACCGCCATCCACGTGATCCGCACCTATCTTCTCTCGGCTTCGGCGGACGAGTTCGTGCTCCTGCATTTCGCCTTCATTCCCGGCCGCTATGCCATTCCCTTCGCCGAGCAGGATCTTGGCTGGCTCTGGGGGCCGGTCACCTATTCGCTGCTGCATGGCAGCTGGGAGCACCTGATCTTCAATGCCTTCTGGATGGTCGCCTTCGGAGCGCCGGTGGTGCGCCGCATCGGCCTTGCGCGCTTCTTCCTGTTCTGGTGCCTTTCGGCCGTTGCCGCGGTCGCCTTTCACACCGCGCTGCACTGGGGGGCGATGATCCTCGTCGTCGGCGCCTCCGGCGTCGTCTCGGGCCTGATGGGGGCCGCGGCCCGCTTCGTCTTTTCGCCGAGCGGGCGCATCAGCCGGCAGTTCGCCCATCTCAACCGCCGCCTGACGATACCGGAAGCGCTGTCCAACCGCTCCGTGCTGGTCTTTTCCGGCATCTGGTTCCTGACGAACTTCCTGATCGGCTTCGGCCAGATCTTCGGCTCGGATGCCGGCGGGGTGATCGCCTGGGAGGCCCATATCGGCGGCTTCCTGTTCGGCTTCCTCTTCTTCCCGCTCTTCGATGTCGGGTCGCCGGAAAGCCGCCGGGATTAACGATAGTCCATTAGCGGTCTTGCAATCGCCTCTTTCGTGGCGCACCATGGATGTGTTCCGGTTCGCACATGCACACCGGAACGGGAGCGGCATGTCGCGGGAGGAAGCGGATGCCGCCGGTACTGGCAGGGCAATCCCAATCGGGTGTCCCGCCTCTCTGCGTCATGATGCACACGGGAGGTACGCATGTATGTGAAGTCGATACTGGACGAGAAGGGCCGCAACGTCGTTACCGGCGGCCCGCAGCTCACCGTCAGGCAGGCTGCCGTCTATCTGCATGAAAACCACATCGGCGCCATCGTCATCCTCGACCGCAACGACCGCATCGCCGGCATTGCGACCGAGCGCGACATCGTTGCCGCCGTCGCCCGCAACGGGGCCGAATGCCTGGACAAGCCCATTTCCTCCATCATGTGGGGCAATGTCCATCGTTGCGGCGAGAACCAGACCGTCGACGAGCTCATGGAAATGATGAGCACGCTGCGCGCCCGCCATATCCCTGTGGAGAAGGACGGCCGGCTCGTCGGCATCATCTCGATCGGCGACGTGGTGAAATCCCATATCCGGGCGATCCAGCACGAGGCGGATGCCATCAAGGCCTATATCGCCAGCTGACCTCCGGTCCCCCGAACGGTTTCGGGCGGAGCGACAATCCTCGCTCCGCCCGCTCCGGTATCTGCATGCAGTCTCTTCGTCAGCGCATCAGCACGACTTCCTGCATGCGCTTGATCTCGGTGATGCGGGTCTTGGCTTCGAGATAACCGCGATCGATCGCTTCGCCGGCGCGGTGGAACTCCGACAGGCCGATATCCGAAAGCTTGGGATGCAGCGCGAGATCCGGCGGGTCGCCGGCAAGGCGTGCGCGGGAAATGCGGTCCTGGATGATGTTGAAGGATTGCACCATCACGCTCGTCAGGCCGAGCCGCGCGGCGCTGTCCTCCTGCCTCGGCTCGTCGATCTTCTGTTCGCTGGCGCTGTGCTTGATCACCGCCGAGCGGCCATAGAGGTCGTAGTTGAGGTTGACGGCGACGACCAGCGGCTCCTCATGGGCGCGGCAGACCGAGACCGGCACCGGATTGACCAGCGCCCCGTCGACCAGCGTGCGATTGTTGCACTTGATCGGCTCGAAGATGCCGGGCAGCGCGTAGGAGGCGCGGATGGCGGTGATCAGCGCGCCGCTGTTGATCCAGACCTCGTGGCCGCTGTTGACCTCCGTGGCGACGGCGACGAAGGGTCGGTCGAGGCTCTCGATCGAGAGGTTTTCCAGATGCTCCTGCATGCGCTTGGTCAGCCGCATGCCGCCGAAAAGGCCGGAACCGCGAATGGTGAAGTCGAGCAGGCTCGCGATGCGCCGCATGGTGAGCGAGCGGGCGAAGGCTTCCAGCTCGTCCAGCTTGCCGGCGAGGTAACAGCCGCCGACCAGGGCGCCGATGGAGGTGCCGGCGATCATCGAGACCTCTATGCCCTCCTCGTCCAGCGCCCTCAGCACGCCGATATGAGCCCAGCCACGGGCGGCACCGCCGCCGAGCGCCAGAGCGATCTTCGATTTGCGCGGCGGGGCCGGCGCGGGAATATGGGACATGTCGTTCATGGAAGGACCGCCGGGGTCGGATGCATCGGCTGTTACAAGACTACGATTGAAACTCCAGTTCAACATTCCCGACCTCCGTTACCAAGAGGAATTCGCAGCGAAGCAATCGGTTCCGGCATCGCGGCATCCTCGGCAACACAATAGATGACAGGATAGATGCATTCTGTGACGCGGGGAACTTTGCGGGCGAAAACCTGCCGGGCTGTCCCGTGTGCGTCCTGTTTCGGCTGGAGGAGGGCGCGTGCCCGCAGGATCGTCGCCCCGGTGGGGGCGGCCTTGGAAACCTGTCGTGACGCACGAGAGCGATGGGGTTCCATGTCCTGATCCGCATGGCGGGGATAGAAGCCGCCATGCAGGACATTAAGCGTCGGGATCGGTTGCCAATTGGTGAATCCGTGCCGAAACCGGACGGAATTCGCCGGGATGCTTAATTTTTGCCGTAGATCGCCGCCGGGTCGAACTGCGGCGCGCCGCCCGTGATGGTCAGCACGGCGCCATCGGGACCGTTCGAGACCGTGCGGTAGAAGCAGGATCTGCGGCCGGTGTGGCAGGTCGCATCATGGCCGGCGACCGCGACCTTCAGCCACACGGCGTCCTGGTCGCAATCCGTCCGCAGCTCCACGACGGTCTGCAGGTTGCCGGAGGTCTCGCCCTTCTTCCACAGCGCCTTGCGCGAGCGGCTCCAGTAATGCGCGATGCCGGTCTCGATGGTCAGCGCCAGCGACTCGGCGTTCATGTGGGCGACCATCAGCAACTCGCCGTCCTTCGCATCCGTCACCACGGCCGTCACCAGGCCGTGCTCGTCGAAGCGCGGCGTGAAGGCCAGGCCCGTTTCGAGCTCGGCCTTGTCCTTGGGCGGGGTCTCGAAGATGATCGGCATCGCGGTCGATTGCTCCATCTTTCTGTTTGACGCAATCCCGGACGCAAAATCGCTGCGCACTTTTGCTGGAAATACTCCAGACTCTTGCTTTTGCCGCATTATCCGACGCCGAAGCGAGATCGCTTCGGCTGGAAATGCTCTAGCTCCGGATCATTGTCATGAACCGGACCTGCTCGGCCGGTTCGGTCTTGAAGGCACCGGTAAAGGTGGTGGTGAGCGTTGTCGAGCCCTGCTTCTGGATGCCGCGCATCGCCATGCACATATGCTCCGCCTCGATCATCACGGCGACGCCGCGCGGGTTCAGCGTCTCGTCGATCGATCTGGCGATCTGCGCCGTCATCGTCTCCTGCGTCTGCAGGCGGCGGCCGTAGATCTCCACCACGCGGGCGATCTTGGAGAGGCCCAGCACGCGGCCGTTCGGCAGATAGGCGACATGCGCCTTGCCGATGATCGGCACCATGTGATGCTCGCAATGCGAGAAGAACGGGATGTCCTTCACCAGCACCATGTCGTCGTAGCCGGCCACTTCCTCGAAGGTGCGGCCCAGCACGTCCTCGGCGGCGAGATCATAACCCGAGAAGAGCTCGCGATAGGCTTTCGCAACGCGCGCCGGGGTGTCGAGCAGCCCCTCGCGCTCCGGATCGTCGCCCGCCCAGCGGAGCAGGACGCGAACGGCATCCTCCGCCTCTTTTTGCGAAGGACGGCCGGCCGGATCGTCGACACGCGGGAAATTGGTGACTATGGCGTCCATGGACCCATTGACCTTTCTGCAGGTTACCTGACGTGTTTATCGGACTCGCCACTGGCCATTCGCCTAACCCTGCAGGCTTGGGTTCCGTTGGCGGGCTCCGGGGCTTTCGGGTCTTCGCTTCTCAGTGCGCATGACCGTCCGGCACGGTTTCCCAAACAACAGGTGAACGACTTGCTCCTTGCCTTCGCAGTTCCGGACGGAAAACCGTTTCGCACGTTTCCGGGAATTGCTCCAGCGTCTTGCAAAACGCTCACCCCAATACGAGTTATCATATAGTATCGGGCGAGGCCTGCGAAAGAGGCTTGAGACGACACGCCGTGCTTTTTTACCGACGAGGCCGGAATAATCTCCTCGGATCATTGAAGATTCCGCAAAAAATGCGGAAAACGGGACCATGATGGACGATATCTACAACAGCCGTATCCTCGAATTTGCCGGCAACATCCCGCGCATCGGCACGCTTGCCGATGCGGACGGCGAGGCCGGCGCCCATTCCAAGCTGTGCGGCTCGCGCGTCAAGGTCTACCTGAAGCTCGACGGCGACCGGGTCACGGATTTCGCCCATGAGGTAAAGGCCTGCGCGCTCGGCCAGGCCTCGTCCTCGATCATGGCGCGCCATGTCATCGGCGCGACGACGGCGGAAATCCGCGACGCGCGCGACAAGATGCTGGCCATGCTCAAGGCCGACGGCGAGGGGCCGGACGGCCGCTTCGAGGACATGCGGTTCCTGCGGCCGGTCAAGGACTACAAGGCCCGCCACGCCTCCACCATGCTGACCTTCGACGCCGTGGTGGACGCCATCGGCCAGATCGAAGCGAAGCGGCTGGAAAAGGCCGGGTGAGGGGCGATGTGCGATGCGCCCGACTGCCGGCATGCCGGTGCGCGGCCTGTCCATAGGGGGCGCAACTGGCAGGGGCCGTTCCGCCGGACGCCGGGCCGCCTCCTCGGCATGGGGTTCATCCGGCTCTACCAGCTGACGCTTTCCGGTTTCATCGGCAACGGTTGCCGCCACCTGCCGACCTGCTCGGAATATGGCTATGAGGCCGTCGCCCGCCACGGTCTGTGGCGGGGCGGCTTCCTGGCGCTGTTCCGCGTCGCCCGCTGCGGCCCCGGCGGCACCCATGGTTTCGATCCCGTGCCGGAGGCGCTGGCGCCGCGCTTTCACTGGTGGGCGCCCTGGCGGCTGTGGCGCGTCGCGGAAAAGAGGCGGTGACGCCATGACCGTGCCGATGGAATACCGCCAGGCCTCGCGCGATTTCGACGCCTTCCTCGTCGATGCCCGCGACACGGCCATGCTGCAGACCACCAACCAGGCCTTCACCATGGCGGAGGCCGTTCTGACGGTGTTCCGCCGCCGGCTTTCTGTGGCGGACGCGCTTGCCTTCGCCGCGGTCCTGCCGCCGGTATTGCGCGCGCTCTTCGTGTCGGGCTGGGATATCGCCGAACCGGTCCGGCCCTTTGCGGAACGGGACGTGCTGACCCGCGAGGTGCAGGCGTTTCGCGGCGACCACAATGTCTCGCCGCAGACGGCCATCGCCGATGTTGCCGCCGCCCTCGGCCGGCATGTCGATCCGGCGGCCTTCGCGCGCGTCCTCGACCGGCTGCCGCCCGCCGCACGGGCGTTCTGGCGCCCATGACGGTCTATGTCGCTCTTCTGCATTCCATCGTGCTCGGCCCCGGACGGCGGCTCGTGATGGCCGACCTCAGGGCCATGGCCGAAGGCCTCGGCTTTCGCGGCACGCGCACCCTGGTCGCCACCGGCAACCTGATCTTCGAGGGAGAGGACGAACCGCTTTGCGCCATCGAGGACCGGCTGGAAGCGGCGTTTCGCGCGCGCTTCGAAAAGCATGCCGACATCATCCTGCGCACGGCGGAGGCCTGGCGGCGGCTTGCGGCCGGCAATCCTTTTCCGAGTGGCAACGGCGCGGATGTGGGCATCCGCGTCATGCGGACGCCGCTGGGGCCGGAGGTTCTGCCGAGGCTCGAAAGGATCGCCAGGCCCGGCATCCGCCTCGCCGTCGTCGACGGCGATCTCTGGGTGGATTTCTCGCAGAAGCCGAGCGAGACGAAGCTCCTGTCGCACCTGACGACGAAGAAGCTCGGCATCGGCACCCTGCGCAATGCCAACACCGTCAACGGCCTTGCGACCATGCTCGGCTGAGCTCACAGCCACCGGGGCACCCGCTGCCGGTAGGCGCGATAGGCCGTGCCGAGATCCTGGACCAGCACCGCCTCCTCCACCCGAACCTGCAGCCGGACCGCGAGCACGAGCGCGGCCGTGAGTGCGAGCTGGACCGCATCCGGCCGCGCGACGAGAAGGCCGGCGAAGAGCGCGACCTGCCCGACGAAGACCGGATTGCGCGACAGGCGGAAAGGCCCCGTTTCGACGATGGCGCCGGAATGCCCCGCCGCCGAGCCGATGCGCCAGGACAGGCCCATGCAGCGCTGGGCATGGATGGCGAAGAGGCCGCCGGAAAGCGCCAGCAGCAGGCCGGCGATACGGACCGGCGGGGGCGGATCGAGAAACGCCGGCGCCGGCTCGACGCCGGTGGCGAGAAGCACGGGGTAGAGCAGGCCGCCGGCAAAGCTCAGGCGGAAGAGCAGGGCGGGCAGGCCCTGCCGGCCGCCGAGGCCGAACAGCCAGGCCGGCCGTCCCGCCGCCCGCGCCGAAACCGCCGTCAGGGTGAGGAAGGCGGCGAGATAGGCGCCCATGAGGGCCGCGGAAAGAACGGGCAGGGAGGGCATCATCGGGTCTCCGGTCTGGGTCGCGGCCAGTCTGCAACCTCCAGTGACTGGAGAGTCAAGGCTCGCGCCGTGCGACCCAGTATGCGGCCGGCCGGTAGTGCGGGGAAAACGCAGTCGCGGTGCTCAGCGGCGGACGAGCCGGCGAAGCCTCTTGACTTCCGCCTCCGTCAGCGGGCGGACGGCGCCCTTTTCGAGATCCCCAAGCACGAGATCGCCGATGGCGACGCGCACGAGGCGAAGGCATGCGATATCGAGCGCTTCCAGCATGCGGCGGATCTGGCGGTTGCGGCCCTCGTCGAGCACGATCTCGAGCCAGGAATTCCGTTCGCCGTCGCGCAGCCTGCCTACGGACCTTGCGCGCAGGAACTCGCCGTCGTGGTGGACGCCCTTCTCCAGCGCGTCGAGGACCAGCCGGTCGGCGATGCGGTCGATCTGGACATGGTAGGTCTTGGCGACATGGGTCTTCGGATCGAGCAGGGCGTTGGCGAATTCCGTGTCGTTGGAGAAGAGGAGCAGGCCCTCGCTCGCCTTGTCGAGCCGGCCGACGGGCGAGAGATGCGCGGGATCGAGGTGCTTCAGGCATTCGAACACCGTCGGCCGGCCCTCCGGATCGTGCCGGGTGGTGACGAGGCCGCGGGGCTTGTTGAGCATGAGATAGACGGGTTTTTCCGCGACGACCGCCGCGCCGTCCACCGTGATGCGCGCGTCGGCAAGGTCGATCCAGGTCTCGGGATCGGTGACGATACGGCCGGCGACGGCGACGCGGCCGGCCGAAATCAGCGCTTCCGCCTCCGTGCGCGAGCAGAAGCCGAGCTTGGAGAGGGCGCGGGGCAGGGTGGCGCGCTTGCCTGCGGGGGCGGCCTCGGGCCGCGCGGCGGCGCGGGCCTTCGGGGCGGCCGCTGTCCTGCCGGCAGGCGTCGGTTTTTGCCGTTTGCCTCTGTCTTTCGCCATGCTGCCCGTAAAACCCCTGATCGCCGCGGTTGACCGGCCAGCCCATGCCATTCTAAAGCCGGGTCCGTCCAGAGCCTTTCCGCTCGCCTGCGGCTGGTGGAAAGGCCCTGTCCGTCTTTTGCGCAATTCCCGATGCAAGACCGCTGCACGGTTCTGCCGGAATTGCGCCCGTCCACTATAGCCGAAGCGAGGCCGCCGTTGACCCAGGACGACATCACAACCGAACTCGTCACGCTGCGCGACTACTGGCGCTATGCGATCTCCCGCTTCAACGCGGCCGACCTCAGCTACGGCCACGGCACGACGACGGCCGGCGACGATGCGGCCTTCCTCCTGCTCGACACGCTCGACCTGCCGATCGACACGCTCGATCCCTTCCTCGACGCCCGCCTGCTGCCGGCCGAGCGGCAGCTGCTCGCGGCACGCATCGAGGCGCGCGTCACGACGCGAAAACCCTCGGCTTACCTCACCGGCCGGTCCTATATCCAGGGCGTGCGCTTTTTTGTCGACGAGCGGGTGATCGTGCCGCGCTCGCATATCGGCGAGATCCTGTTCTCCGAATATCTCGGCGGGCACGGCTCGTCCTTCCTGCCCGATCCGATGCTGGTGGAAAGCGCCGTCGACATCTGCACGGGCTCGGGCTGCCTTGCGGTGCTGGCGGCAAAGTTCTTCCCGCAGGCGAGCGTGGACGCGGTGGACCTGTCGGCCGACGCGCTGGAGGTCGCCAGGCTCAATCTTGCCGAACACGACGTGGAGGACCAGGTGACGCTCCTTCAGGGCGATCTCTTCGCCCCGCTTGCCGGCCGCACCTACGACCTCATCATCACCAATCCGCCCTATGTCGACCATGCGGCGCTCGCCGGCTACCCGCCGGAATTCCGCGCCGAGCCGGAAATGGCGCATGACGGCGGGGAAGACGGGCTCGACCTCGTTCGAAAAATCCTCGCCGAGGCGGCCGATCACCTCAATCCGGGCGGCGGCATGATCTGCGAGATCGGCTCGGGCCGCGAGATCCTGGAGGAGGAATTCCCGCATCTGGACTTCGTCTGGCTGGAGACGGAGCAGTCGCAGGACGCCGTTTTCTGGATCTCGGCGGAGGCGCTGGGCGTTTCCTGACCCGGCCTCACGCGACGGCATTGCGGGGCGGCGGACAGAGGGGATCCTCCGGCCAGTCGTCGTCCTCCTCCATCGCGCGGCACCACTCTTCGTCCAGCCGGTCCAGCGTTTCCGGCGTATAGCCGGCGGCAAGCCATGCCTGTTCGTCGCGGTCGCAGAGCGCCTTCCAGCCGGCAAGCAGGCTCGCCTGCGTGGCGTCGTCGTGCACGCAGGGCGGGAAGGTCTTGAAGTGCGTCGTGGCGATCTCGTCGGCGGGATGGCAGCCGCTGCAGCGCTTCGCGCGGCGGCATTGCGGCAGGCGGCACGTCCGGTGGTGGCCGGCTTCCGTCGCCGCCTTGCGAAGCTCCGGCTGCATGCGCCGGATGTGGCGGCGCTCCAGCGCGCTCATCGTGGTCGCTACGTCCTTCACCTCGTCCATCGTTCCTGCCTTCCAGCTGCCTTGCCTGCGGGCGTGCGAAAACGCCCCGCAGGCGCTCCATCGGGTTTGCTCATGTCCGGAGAACCGCGCGAAAGCGTTGCCTCTGGGGTATGGGATATGTGGCATCGCTTTCGCGCGGCCCAAGGCGTTCTTCGGAGACGGTCCGGTCTCCTTCAGGCGCAAAACTGCTTCGCTGCGCAGTTTGTTGGCGCATATACCTTTTCCGAAAACCGCGTTCCGCGCTTTTCGGGGACGTGCGCCGCCATCCTGCTTGCATGGCGGACCCAAACCGACCCCGCAAGACCCGGGGAAGGGGGAAGCCTGTCACAACGGAAATTCGCATTCCCGCAGCGTTCTGCGCCTCTTCCGCCCCTGCCGTACGTTTCGGCAGAAAGCGAAAGCGCCTCCTCCCGCCCGCATCGACACGTTACGCGATCCGTCCGGCGGCGGAAGGAGGTTCAGGATAGCGCGGGTTTTGGGGGTGGGGAAAATGCGGATGGAATTTTTTAGAGGAGATCTATGATTGGAAACCGGTAACAGGGTGTCGAGATACTGACAGTGTGAGCTCAAGGTGAAATATGAGAAGAGTTGTTTTGTCACTTAATTCAACAGATCGCGATTGCGAAAATGCATCAAGAATTGTTGAAATCGGCTGTGTCGAATTAGACGATATGCTGCCATCAGGAAGAGTTTTTCATTCATATTTTAGCCCACAGCAGAGTGTCAATTCTACCTATCTATATTCCCACGGTATTACGGATGAATTCCTTTCTGGTTACCCATATTTTTCGAATTATTCTCAAGGATTTTTCGATTTTATTTCGGATGCGAAAATTGTTACGCACAATGCTGACATCATCATGCGCTGCCTAAATGACGAGATTGAGCGCTGTGGTCTGCCGCGATTCCAACACGACCGTATCATAGATACTCTTTCAATAGCCCGTGAGGTTTTCCCCTTTTTAGGAGAATCTATAGATGAATTGCGGGAGGCCTTGGATGTCCATCGGGATTTAGAAAATAGGGAAAGCGCGCTGAACACGGCGGAAATACTGTCAGAGATTTTTCAAAAGTTACGGCGAAGAAACAGTGATAGTGGCCGATTGTCAGCACAGATAGCTGTTGTTCTAAGAAACTCAAATATCTCCAGAATTTCAGCTTTGGAGACAGCCAACCTTCTTGATTCTGTGACAGATAGCTTTCTCAATGCTTCGCGTCTGAACGCTTTGCCTGATGAGGTTGTCGTTTTTAAGCAGCTGTCTGCGGTATTCAGGAGATTGTCTTTAAAAGATAATTACCCTACTGAGATGAGTAATGAGAATGTGGAATCTCTAAAGGAAGAGATTATAAAACTAAGAAAGATAATAGATATTTTTGTGGAAACTGAAACTTCAAGCAACAAATCATCTGTTTCGGATAGTTTTTTGTTAAATTTCTATGGGTCCCTTGGGAAAAGCTCTGCATTGATAGTGTTGGGTACCGTAGGTTATTTTATAAGCACCTATGCACCTAAATCCTTGGACGGTTTTGCTGGGGTTCTTTTGAAGTTTTGCGGGGACACAGGTTCTTAGAGGGCTCTTCCAATCCCCCCAAATTCCCCGTATACCGCCCACCGCAACGCGCCGGCGCATCCGGCCATTCCCCCCGCATACCACCCGCATTCGTTGGCGGGACTGGATAGGAGATTCTTTCATGTCTGCACCTGTTTCCCTGACTTTTCCCGATGGCTCCGTCCGCGATTATCCCGCGGGCTCGACGGGGCGTGACGTGGCCGAGGCGATTTCCAAGTCGCTGGCCAAGAAGGCGGTCGCGATTGCGCTCGATGGCGAGCTGCGCGATCTCTCCGATACCGTTTCGAACGGGCGGATCGAGATCGTCACGCGCGACGACGACCGGGCGCTGGAGCTGATCCGGCACGATGCCGCGCATGTGATGGCGGAGGCGGTGCAGGAGCTCTGGCCGGGCACGCAGGTGACCATCGGGCCGGTCATCGACAACGGTTTTTACTACGATTTCGCCAAGGACGAGCCTTTCACGCCGGACGATCTGCCGAAGATCGAAAAGCGCATGAAGGAGATCATCCAGCGCAACAAGCCCTTCACCAAGGAAGTGTGGTCGCGCGACAAGGCGAAGGAGGTCTTTGCCGGGAAGGGCGAGACGTACAAGGTCGAGCTGGTCGATGCGATCCCCGAGGGGCAGGACCTCAAGATCTACTACCAGGGCGACTGGTTCGACCTGTGTCGCGGGCCGCACATGGCCGCGACCGGCCAGATCGGCACGGCCTTCAAGCTGATGAAGGTCGCGGGCGCCTATTGGCGCGGCGATTCGAACAATCCGATGCTGACACGCATCTACGGCACCGCCTGGCGCACGCAGGAGGAGCTCGACACCTATCTCAACATCCTCGCCGAGGCCGAAAAGCGCGACCATCGCCGGCTCGGGCGCGAAATGGACCTGTTCCATTTCCAGGAGGAAGGGCCGGGCGTCGTCTTCTGGCACGGCAAGGGCTGGCGCATGTTCCAGACGCTCGTCGCCTATATGCGCCGTCGTCTCGCGGGCACCTATGAGGAGGTGAACGCGCCGCAGGTGCTCGACAAGTCGCTCTGGGAAACCTCCGGCCACTGGGGCTGGTATCGCGACAACATGTTCAAGGTGACCGTCGCCGGCGACGAGACCGATGACGAGCGCGTCTTCGCGCTGAAGCCGATGAACTGCCCGGGGCATGTGCAGATCTTCAAGCACGGCCTGAAGTCCTACCGCGAACTGCCTGTGCGGCTTGCGGAATTCGGCAATGTGCATCGCTACGAGCCTTCCGGCGCGCTGCACGGCTTGATGCGCGTGCGCGGCTTCACGCAGGACGATGCGCATGTCTTCTGCACCGACGAGCAGATGGCGGCCGAATGCCTGCGCATCAACGACCTCATCCTCTCGGTCTACAAGGATTTCGGCTTCGAGGAGGTGGTCGTGAAGCTTTCGACCCGGCCGGAAAAGCGCGTCGGCTCCGATGCGCTGTGGGACCGGGCGGAGAGCGTCATGATGGACGTTCTCAAGCAGATCGAGGCGCAGTCCGGCGGGCGCATCAAGACCGGCATCCTGCCGGGCGAGGGCGCGTTCTACGGGCCGAAGTTCGAATATACGCTGAAGGACGCCATCGGCCGCGAATGGCAGTGCGGCACCACGCAGGTCGACTTCAACCTGCCGGAACGGTTCGGCGCATTCTATATCGACCAGGCGTCGGAAAAGCGCCAGCCGGTGATGATCCACCGCGCCATCTGCGGCTCGATGGAGCGCTTCCTCGGCATCCTCATCGAGAACTTCGCCGGCCACATGCCGCTGTGGATCGCACCACAGCAGGTGGTGGTCGCGACCATCACCTCCGAGGCGGACGACTATGCCCGCGAGGTGGCGGAGAAGCTGCGCGATGCCGGCCTGACCGTCGAGACCGATCTTCGCAACGAGAAGATCAACTACAAGGTCCGCGAGCATTCGGTGACCAAGGTGCCGGTCATCATCGTCTGCGGCCGGCGCGAGGCGGAGGAACGCTCCGTCAACATCCGCCGCCTGGGCTCGCAGAACCAGACGGCGATGTCGCTTGACGAGGCGATCGAGACGCTGTCGCTGGAGGCGATGCCGCCGGACCTGAAGCGCAAGCTCGGCAAGGCGTGAGCCTTCGCCGCAACTGTCGGAAAACTGCAATAATCCCGTGCTAGCCAGTGCGGGATCAGGCTGGCGACAGGCCGTGCTCCGCCTCCTCCGTCATCCTCGGGCTTGACCCGAGGATCCACCTTCGTTCGAGGGTTTGGATCCTCGGGTCAAGCCCGAGGATGACGGAGGAGAGGGCGCCGCAGGTCGAGAGTCGAAGGTCTCGTGCACCCGGCACGGGATTTCTTTTTTGGGGAACACCGTGCGGTTCAAGGAACTGTCCTACGCCAACGAGAACGATCCGCGCCTCAAACGATGGTTCATCCGCTCCATGGAAGGCCTTGCCGGCCGTAACCGCTACGCCCGGCTCTACCATGTCTGGCGCAGCTCCGTCGTCGGGCGGAGCGCGCGGGTCTTCGGCGACATGCTCGACCTCATCGATGTCGGGCTGCGCGTCGAGGGCGCCTGGCCGCCGCCGGACCTGCCCGAGGGGCCGGTCGTCATCGTCGCCAACCATCCCTTCGGCATCGGCGACGGCATCGCGGTGCTGGCGCTCGCCGAGCAGCTCGGCCGGCCGTTCAGGGTGATGATCCACAACGACCTGCTGAAAGTGCCGGAAATGCAGCCCTATGCGCTGCCGGTCTCCTTCGAGGAGACGAAGGAGGCGCTGGCGCTCAACATGAAGACGCGGGCGGAGGCGGTGCGGCTTCTGAAAGAGGGCACGACGGTGATCGTGTTTCCGGCGGGGGGCGTCGCGACGGCGAGGAAGGTGTTCGGGCGGGCGGAGGACCTGCCGTGGAAGATGTTCCCGGCAAAGCTCATCCAGTCGGCCAAGGCGAATGTCATCCCCGTCTATTTCGAGGGGCAGAACGGCCGGCTCTTCCATCTCGCCAGCAAGGTCTCGCTGACGCTGCGCCTGTCGCTGCTGATCCGCGAGTTCCGCAAGCTCTCGGGCGCGACGATCGCCGCGCGCATCGGCGGCGTCATTGCCTGGGCGGAGCTGGATGCGGGCGACCGCCGGAACATCACGGCGCGGCTCCACGAGGCCGTCTTCGCGATGGCGCCCCGGCCGCGGCCGTTCCTGCGGCGCGCCGGCTGAGAGCCGGTCGGCACGGACGCTGTATCTGTTTGAATCCGGAGCTTTTTCCGGCCTTCAGGCGATCGCGCCTGGATGCGGCTTTCAGTCCACCACGTCCTCGGCGCCGGCCTTCTCCCCGTTGGCGTTCTCGTCGAGCAGCACCTCGACATCGGTGTTGACGCCGGCCTTCACGGTGAAGTCGCGCTGGTAGATCTTGTTCTTGTTGCGGGCGACGGCGATGTAGCTACCCTCGGCCAGCACCAGCGTCGGGAAGGCGCCGACGCTTTCGCTGACCGTGTCGCCCGAGGAGGTGAGGATCGACCAGGCCGTATCGGCGATCGCCTCGCCGCCGGGCTCGGAGACGAGCTTCAGCGTGAGCTTTGCGGCACGGTGCTGGATCGTCGCGCGCGTCAGCTTGCCGGCCTCGACCTGGATGTCGGCGCGGATGACGGCGTTGACCGTGCCGTAATCGGAGACGACGTGGTAGGTGCCGGCATTGAGGCGCACGACGGAGTTCGGCTTCACGTCGTCGACGACGAGGTTGCGCTCGCCGTCCTCGCGCACGTCGGCGGCGAAGATCGAGAAGGAGAGCTCCTTCGGGGGGATGCGCACGTCCGAGCCGGAGACGGCGTTCAGCATGATGCCGCCGGCATCGAGCACCATGACCTGCTTGTCGACATCGCCGGTATCGGGAACGACCAGCTTCTTGGTGGCGCCCGCGCGGCCGAAGGCGACGTTGACGAAATATTCGCCGGGCACAAGCTGGAAGGCGGCGGAGCCGCCCTCGGAGGAAGCCAGCAGCGGCAGCTTGCCGTCGGCGCCCGGAATGGGCGAGAAGACGCGCCAGGTCAGCCCGTGCTGCATGGGGCTGCCGTCCTTCGTCAGGAGCGCCTCGCAGGTCACGTCCCTGAGGTTCGCCGGCGTCGCCTCGCCCGTCACGATCGGGTTGAACGAGGTGAGCTTGCTGCCCTTCAGCGGCGTGGTGATCTGGGAGAAACTGTCCAGCGCCTCCTGCGCGCGGGCCGGGACGGGCGACGCGACGAGGCTCGCCACGGCAAGGCTCATGGCAACGGCGGGAGGGATGGGCATGCGCATGGGGGCGGTTGACTTCCTGACTGTAAGGCTCCACTTGAAGACCCGGCTAATGGCATTTTCAAGGCCGCGTCCGCGCGCCAAGGTATTGGAACTCCCGCCCGATGAAAACCGAAATCAAGCTGATCGACTATCTTTCGACCCGCCGGTCGATCCCCGCCTTCCAGATGAGCGAACCCGGCCCCTCGAAGGGCGAGGTGGAGGAGATGCTGACGCTCGCTTCGCGCGTGCCCGACCACGGCAAGCTCGCGCCCTGGCGCTTCATCGTCTATCGCGGCGAGGAGCGCCGGCGGATCAGCGAGGCGCTGGCCGCCATCGCCATGGGCGACAAGCCGGACCTTTCGGACGAGATGGTCAAGGTGGAGAACACCCGGCTCACCCGCGCGCCCGTGGTGATCGCCGTCGTCAGCCGCGCGGCGCCGCATTTCAAGATTCCGGAATGGGAGCAGGTGATGTCGGCGGGCGCCGTCTGCCTCAACCTGGCGATGGCCGCCAATGCGCACGGTTTTGCCTCGAACTGGCTGACCGAATGGTACGCCTTCGACGAACGCGCCTATCCGATCCTCGGCGTGAGGCCGGGCGAGCGGATCGCCGGCTTCATCCATATCGGCACGCCCACCGTGCCGCCGACCGAGCGGCCGCGGCCGGAGCTTGCCGAGATCGTCACATGGGTCGGCGATGAGGCCTGACGCGCTGTTCTACGAGACCGCGGAGAACGCCCACGGCCTGAGGCACGACCCGTTCAAGGCGATCGTCGCGCCGCGGCCGATCGGCTGGATCGGCACGAAGGCGGCGGACGGGCGGCGCAACCTTGCGCCCTATTCGTTCTTCAACGCGGTGAGCGACAGGCCGAAGCTGGTGATGTTCTCCTCGAGCGGCCACAAGGACAGCGTGACCAATATCGAGGAAACCGGCGTCTTCACCTGCTCGCTGGCCGGCCGGCATCTCGCCGAGGCGATGAATGCCAGCTCCGCCGCCGTGCCGCGCGGCGTCGACGAGTTCGCGCTCGCCGGCCTCACGCCGGTCGCCGGCCGTCTCGTCGATGCGCCCTATGTGGGCGAGGCCCATGCGGTGCTGGAATGCCGGATGACGCAGGCCTTCCGCCCGGTCGACATCAACGGGCGGGAATCGGACAACTGGGTGGTCTTCGGCCAGGTGGTCGGCATCCATATCAGCCCGGAGATCCTGCGCGACGGCATGATCGACATGGGCGTCGCACGCCCGCTGGGGCGCATGGGCTACATGGACTACTGCGACGGCGGGGCGGAGGTTTTCGCCATGATGCGGCCGAAGGCGGGGTGAGGGCGCGGGCGGTCATCGCCCGGGCCGATCCTCTCCGGTCAGTCGCCTTCCCAGACGGTTCGGATCGGCTTTATCTGCGCCGCATGCGCGGCAAGGCCGCCGAAGAAGCCGTTGTCCCGCGAGCGTTCGCACGCCGTTACCAAGGCCGCTCCCGTCACGTCCGGCAACGAATCGTAGGCCGGTATGCCGGCTGCTGCGGCGGCAAGGAGGGCCGCGCTGCGGGCTGCGGCGAAGGCAGCGGTCCATTCGCCGGTTTGCGTGAGCGTGCGGCTTGCGCCGAGGGTCTGCTTCAAGAGCCCCTGATCCCAGATGAGGGCGGCGAGCCGCCTGGACTTGCCGGCAAGGCCCTGCGGCGAGAGGGGGGCGGGCAGGATGCCGTCCGTGATCGCGAGGATTCCCGTGCCGCCGTCTTCCCGGCCTTCCTCGGCCTCGGCGACGGACAGGAGGGTGGCGAGGCGCTGGAGGTCCGCGCCGGTGCGCCAGCCGGACAGGGCAATTCCCGCGGCGCCGCCGCCGATGGCGCGGCGGAGGGTTTCGGCCTCGACCGTCCCGTCGACGATGACGAAGCTCCCTTTCACCTGTGCGTCGCCGGCGGTGCCGGCGCGTACCAGCACGCCGCAGCCCTGGGGAAGGGCGGGGGCGGTGTCGGTCGCTTCGAAAAGGGCGCGGGGCAGCGGTCTCATGGCCCTTCATAGGCGCAGGCCGGCGGGAATGGCAATGACGATCCGGTTAACGGATATGGTGAACCAATCTTAAACACTTTGGCGCTAACGTGTTTCCAGTAGCGTTTTGCAGGCGTTTGGGGCGTCCATTGATCGTTCATGCTTTTCTTCGTTGGGTCGAGACCGCGCGGGCAGCGGACCGGGCGAAGGCGGCCAGTGTGTTGGCGCGGGCTTACGCACGGGCGCGCATTTCGGCCGTCGACCGCCGCGCCGCGGAAATGGCGATGATCTTCCTGCTCGACGATCCGGCGCCGAAGGTGCGGCTGGCGCTTGCCGAAGCGCTCGCCGATTGCGAGGACGCGCCGCGCGCCGTCATCCTGCCGCTGGCGGAAGACCAGCCGGAAATCGCCGCCCACATCATCCTGCGTTCGTCGCTGCTGACGGATGGCGACCTTGTCGATCTCGCCGCCAAAGGCAGCGCGACGACACGCATGCTGATCGCCCATCGCGCCTTCGTCTCGCGCCCGGTTTCGGCGGCGCTGGCGGAGATCGGCGACGTGGCGGATGTGTCGGCATTGCTGGGGAACGAAGGCGCCGTCCTTTCCCGGCGCAGCCTGTCGCGCATTGCCGACCGGCTCGGCGACGATGCGGAAATCCGCGCATTGCTGCTCGACCGCGACGACCTGCCGAGCGATGCGCGCCATGCGCTGGTGGAGAAGATCGGCACGGCGCTGGCCGGCTACGGGCTGATCCAGGCGGCTGTGGGCGCGAACCGCGTCGAACGCATCACGCGCGAAGCCTGCGATGTCGCGACGATCGGCATGGTGGGGGAGGTTTGCGCCGCCGAAATGCCCGCGCTCGTCGAGCACCTGCGGCTGACCGGCCGGCTGACGCCGGTCTTCCTCATGCATGCGCTGTGCACCGGCCGGGTCGAGTTCTTTGCGGCCGCCATCACCGATCTCTCCGGCCAAGCGGAGCGGCGTGTCCGCTCCATCCTTTCCGACGGGCGCGAGGCGGCGGTGCGCGCGCTCTACGAGGCCGCCGGCCTCGGCCGGGACATCAGCGCGCTCTTTGCCGAGGCGACGATGCTCTGGCGGCAGGAGGCGAAGGCCGGGGACGACGGGTTCTCGGTCTCCGAGCGCCTGCTTTCCCGGGCCCGCGCGGCCGGCGATGCCTCCTGCCAGTCCATGCTGGAACTCGTCGAGCGGCTGGCCATCGCCGAACGGCGCCAGACCGCGCGCAGCTACGCCCTCATCGCCGCGCGCGATGCGGCGTGAGCCCGGGCGTATCGATCCCGTAAGGTTTTTCAGGCGCTCTTAGAGCATTTCCGCTTTTCTCCGGATCGCGAAAACGCCCCAACCCTTTGTTTGGCGCATTTCCGGACGCAAAACCGCTTCGCACTTTTGCTGGAAATGCTCTAATCGGCGAAGCGCTTGACCACCCAGGAATAACCGTCCTCGGCATAGCGCACCGGCGTGGTGACGGCGGCCTTCAGGGCGGCCTTGTCGGGGATGGCCTTCTTCACGAAATTCAGCGCACGGGTTGCAAGGCCCTGCCGGGCCTCGGCGGTCTCGGCCGGCACCGGGACTTCGGCCTTGGTCCCGGCCGGCATCTCCTCGGGGGTCGGCTTGGCGATGTCGGCGGTGATGCGGTCGCCGGCGCTCTCGCAGACCGCCACGATGACCGGGTAGTTCTTGTCCTGATGGCGGTTGATGTAGGTCTCGGCCTGTGCATCGCACAGCGCGACGGTCTGCCAGCTCCTGCCGACCGTATCGATATAGTGGCACTGGGTTGCGCTGTCGTCGCAGCCCATGATCGTCATGACGATGAGCGCAGCTTTCATGGCCGTCCTTTCCGCCGTTTGGAAAATGCCCCTCATCCGCCTGCCGCCATCTTCTCCCCACCGGGGAGAAGGGACCCGGAGGGCGGGATGACGGGGGAATACCTTGCGCCGGTTAGAGGCCGGGATTGCCACGAAAATAAGGCGGGAAGACCTCAGATATCAAGGTTGTCGGCGAAGACGGCGCGCTCCTGGATGAAGCGGAAGCGGGCTTCCGGCTTGGTGCCCATCAGGTCGTCGACCGCCGTGCGCGTGCCCTCGAAGTCGACGTCGTCGATCGCGACCTTCAGGAGCGTGCGCTTCTTCGGATCCATCGTGGTTTCCTTGAGCTGCGCCGGCAGCATCTCGCCGAGGCCCTTGAAGCGGCCGATCTCCACCTTGCCGCGGCCGTTGAACTCGGTGCGCATCAGCTCCTCGCGGTGCGGGTCGTCGCGCGCATAGAGCGTCTTGCCGCCCTGGCTGATGCGGTAGAGCGGCGGCACGGCGAGATAGAGATGGCCGCCGCGGATGAGGTCGGGCATCTCCTGGTAGAAGAAGGTGATGAGGAGCGAGGCGATGTGGGCACCGTCGACGTCGGCATCGGTCATGACGATGACGCGCTCGTAGCGCAGGTCGTCCTCGCGGTATTTCGAGCGCGTGCCGCAGCCGAGCGCCTGCACGAGATCGGAGATCTGCTGGTTGGCGCCGAGCTTTTCCCGGCCGGCGCTGGCGACGTTGAGGATCTTTCCGCGGAGCGGCAGGATGGCCTGGTTGGCGCGGTTGCGCGCCTGCTTGGCCGAGCCGCCGGCCGAATCGCCCTCGACGATGAAGAGCTCGGCGCCCTCGGCGGAATTCTGCGCGCAGTCGGCGAGCTTGCCGGGCAGGCGCAGCTTGCGCACGGCGGTCTTGCGGCTGACTTCCTTTTCCTTGCGGCGGCGCAGGCGCTCCTCGGCGCGCTCGATCACCCAGTCGAGCAGCTTGGCGGCTTCCCCCGGATTGTCGGCGAGATAATGGTCGAACGGGTCGCGCAGCGCGTTCTCGACGATGCGCTGGGCCTCGACGGTGGCGAGCTTGTCCTTCGTCTGGCCGACGAATTCCGGCTCGCGGATGAAGACGGAGAGCATGCCGACGGCCGAGATCATCACGTCGTCGGTGGTGATGGCGGCGGCGCGCTTGTTCTGCGTCAGCTCGGCATAGTTCTTCAGGCCCTTGGTCAGCGCGATGCGCAGGCCAGCCTCGTGCGTGCCGCCGTCGGCCGTCGGGATGGTGTTGCAGTAGGAGTGGATCAGCGAATCGCCGCCGTACCAGGTGACGGCCCATTCCAGCGAGCCGTGGCCGCCGGATTTCTCGCTCTTGCCGGCGAAGATCTCGCGGGTGACGGTGTGCTCCTTGCCGAGCGTCGCCTGGAGGTAGTCCTTGAGGCCGCCCGGGAAGTGGAAGACGGCCTTTTCCGGCGTTTCGGAGCCTTCCGGCAGCAGCGCGGGGTCGCAGCTCCAGCGGATCTCGACGCCGCCGAAGAGATAGGCCTTCGAGCGGGCCATGCGGAAGACGCGTCCCGGATCGAAATGCGCGTGCGCGCCGAAAATCTCCGGGTCCGGATGGAAGCGCACCTTCGTGCCGCGCCGGTTGTGCACGTCGCCGAGCTCTTCGAGCGGGCCGAGCGGCTTGCCGCGGGAAAAGCGCTGGCGGTAGAGCTTCTTGTTGCGCGCCACCTCCACTTCGAGAAGGTCGGAGAGGGCGTTGACGACGGAGACGCCGACGCCGTGCAGGCCGCCCGAGGTCTCGTAGGCCTTGCCGTCGAACTTGCCGCCGGCATGCAGCACGGTGAGGATGACCTCCAGCGTGGATTTTCCCGGCATCTGCGGATGGTTTTCCACCGGAATGCCGCGGCCGTTGTCGGTGACGGTCAGAAAGCCCTCGGCGTCGAGATTGACCTCGATGAAATTGGCGTGGCCGGCGACGGCCTCGTCCATCGAGTTGTCGATGACTTCGGCGAAGAGGTGGTGCAGCGCCTTCTCGTCCGTGCCGCCGATATACATGCCGGGGCGCATGCGGACCGGTTCGAGGCCTTCCAGCACGCGGATCGCCGAGGCGTCATAGCCGCCGGTGCCTTCGCTCGGCGGGGCGGGGCGTGCCTCGCGGGTAGGGGCGGCCGCCGCGACCGGCTTTTCGACCGGCGGCGCTGCGGGCTGGGAGGGCATGTTGGCGAAGAGGTCGTTGCTGTCGTCTTGCATGGGCCGTTCAGATTTTGTTCCGTTTGCCAGCTTTCCCGCCGGTCCATGGCGGACCGGGGTCTGGCGCAAAAGAGGTCATTGCGCGAATCACCTGCGACTCTGCCAGATTCCGCGGGCTTTCGCGATGCCGGGGCGGCGTGTCGTCCCGTCCGTCGCGTGCGCCGCGGGGTGGCGTCACCCGGCCTGCAGGATGCGCCAAGCCGCGCCAACCGCCGGCGGAGGATTGCGTTGCGGGCGGGCGGATGGCAAGTATCGCTGCCTCCAGGGAGCCACAGTTCATGCGTCAGTCCACAGTTCATTGCCTTTCCCGGCTGGTTTTGGCCGCCTTGTTCGCCGGCTCCCTTGCCGGCGAGGCGGCGGCGCTGAGCCTGAAACCCTGGAAGGACGACCTGTTCGGCTACGGCACGGTGGTGGAGACGGGCGACGACGGCGCGCTGAGGGTCGTCGACTACCAGGAACTGCGCGACATCAACGGCCGCGACCAGGTGCCGGAGCGCCGGGTGAAGGCGGCCTATGTCTCGACGGCGGTGAAGAAGGCGCAAAAGAACGCGACGATCGCCACGCCCGCCGGGCCGATCGATGTCGCGATGACCGGCAAGGCGGAGGGTGCGGCCTTTACCGTCATCTTCATCCACGGCCGCGGCGGCGACCGGCGGCTCGGCAACAACGACTGGAATTTCGGCGGCAACTTCAACCGGCTGAAGAACCTCGCCGCGCAGAACGGCGGGGTCTATTACGCGCCGAGCGTGCCCTCCTTCGACGACAAGGGTGCGGCGCGGGTCTCCGGCCTCATCCTGACGGCCAAGGCGCTGTCGCCGGAGGCGCCGGTCATCCTCGCCTGCGCCTCGATGGGCAGCTTTATCTGCGCCCGCGTGGCGCGCGATCCGGCGGCGGTGAAGAGCCTTGCCGGCATGGTGCTGATGGGCGGGGCGGCCGATGGCGACTACGGCAGGACGCCGGCCTTCAGGGCGAAGCTGCCGGTCTTCTTCACCCATGGCGACAGCGACAGCGTCTATGCCGCGAACGACCAGATCGCGGTGTTCCGGCGCCTGCGCAAGGCCGGCGTGCCGGCGCGCTTCGTGCTGTTCCAGACCGGCGGCCACGGCACCCCCGTGCGCATGACCGACTGGCGCGAGACGCTCAACTGGCTGTTTGCGCAATAGGCATTTCCGCCTTTCGCCGAACCGCGAGATGCCCGGTCCTTTTGTCGACCCGCAATTCCGGACGCAAAACCGCTGCGTACTTTTGCTGGAATTTCTCCGGAAATTCAGGCCGAGCGCAGCAGGACCTTGGTCGAGCCGACGGCGGCGGCGATCTTCTGGTAGTGGGCGGAGCGCTTTTCCGAGTTCTCGCCGGCGCGCAGCAGTTGCGTCGCGGCTTCCTCGATGACGCGGCTCGCCTGCTGCATCGCCTGGTTCAGCTTCTCCCGCTTGATGGCGGTATAGACCTTGGCCTCGCGCAGCCGGGGATTGCGCCGCGAACGCTGCTTCGGCACGCGGGTGTCGGCATTGGCGGACTGGATGCTGCCCAGCCGGCTCGCCGCGCGGCCGACGATCTGCCGCGCCTGCCCATAGGCCGGGCCTTCGGGAATGCGGCGGGAGATGTCGAGCAGCCGATGGCGCAGACAGTCGACGCGGTAGATCCGGTCGTAGCTGCCGCATTCGGACCGCGCGGCGGCGAGATTGGCGAGAATGGCGTTGGTGATGAAATCGCTGGGCGTTGCCGCCCCCTCGGCCTGCGAATTGCTCGATCCCCGGGGCGAAGGGTCGGTGGACTGGCCGTAGCCGTCGGAAACGCCGGTCACGGCGAGCGCGGCGGTGAGCACCGCGGCGTAAAGGGGATGCAGTCGTCCGCTCGAAACCATGAAACCCTCCTCCTGTTTCGTCCGGCTATTCCGTCTGGCCGAAGGCGATGCGCATGCTGCGCTGCGTGCCCGCGCCGATGGCCCCGTCGATGGCGCCGGCATAGAACCGGTTGCGCTGCAGCTCCGCCTGGAGCGCGCGCCGCGTCGCAGGCTTGAACATGGTCGGGCGGGTGGTGAGCTGCTCCAGCACGTCGTTCACGCCGGAGCGCAGCGCGCTGTAGAGATAGGCGGCGGCATCCTCCGGCGTCCTGCCCGGCACCAGCCCGTCGTCGATCAGCGCCGCGACGTTGAACATGGCCTGCGGGTGGCGCAGGTCCGCCGCGCGGATGAAGAGCTCCACCGCCTTCTTCGGATCGCGCGCCAGCCCGTCCGCGCCCTGATAGTAGAGGAAGCCGAGATCGTTGATGGCATCGGCGAAGCCGAGATCGGCGGCGCGCCGGTAGAGCCTGATGGCCTCGGGCACGTTCTGCGCGGTGCCGATGCCCTTCTCGTGGAGTTTCGCCAGCTCGAACATCGCCTCGGCATCGCCCGCCTCGGCCGCCCTGCTGAAAAGGCCGAACGCCTTTTCCGGCTGGAACTTCTGCGTGTCCGGCGTCAGCGCCATGTAGCCGAGGCCGATCATGGCGCGGGTGTCGCCTTCGCCGGCGAGCGCTGCGAGCTGCTGCTCCTGGTCCGGCTTGAGCGCCTGCCACTGCGCGGCCTTGTCGGCAAGGCCGGCGACGGCGGCGTCCTCGCCGGCGAGGAAATAGGGCGCGCCCGAGAGCGAGCCGTAGAAATGCGGCTGCTGGCGGTTGGCGGTGAGCGCCATCACCCGGTCGCGGACCTGGCGGAAGACGAGGCCGATCTCGACATTCTTCCGCGGCAGGCTTTCGAGGATGGCGGTGGCGAAGGGGCTGTGCGCGCCGTCGCCGTCGAGCGCCACCTTGCCGCCCTCCGCGGCGTAGACGACCATCATGCCCTGGGCGGGATCGGGCGCCGATAGGCCGGCGCCGCCGAGCGTCACCCCGTTTGCCGCCGCCGCGCCGACGAGCGTCGGGAACGGGTTGTCGCGGCAGGAATCGAGGATGACGATGCGCAGTTTGCGCGCGCTTTCCACGCTGGCGAGGACGGAGGCGAGGCTGACGGCCTGCTGCGGGATCGTCGCCGGGTCGTCGACCTTGACGTCGACGGGCACGAGATAGTTCTCCCCCGCCGCCTCGACGCCGTGGCCGGCATAATAGACGAGGGCGACTTCCGCGGTCTCGGTCTTGCGCGCGAAGGCGACGATGGTGTCCTGCATGCGGGCGAGGGGGGCATCGACCACGAGATCGACGGAGAAATCGAGCCGCTGCAGCATGTCGGCAACGGCCTGCGCGTCGGCCCCGGTGTTGCGCAGCGGCGATATGGCCGTATAGGCCGACATGCCGATGACCAGCGCGACGCGTCTTGCCGCGGCGGCGGGGACGGCCTGCGCCGCCTCGGCGGTCGTGCCGGCCTCGACCCTGGTCTTGATGCCCATCAGGCCGCGCGTCTTCTCCTCGGCGGTCGGAGCCTGCGCGACGGCGCCGCCGGCGAGGAAAAGCCCCGCCAGAAGCACGAGGAAAAAACCTGTCGAGGAACCTGTGCGCCGCATCTTCGCCTTCCCCTCGGCGCCCGCTGCGCCTTGGATGTTACGTCCGACGGGGGCGGCCTATTCGCCTTCACCCGGAACTATCCGGCTTTCCTTGCGGCCTTCGATTTGCTACGCCGCAAGCCACGCGAATTTCAAGGACAGGGAGGCCCCATGACACCGGATGTAACCCCGCTCGTTGCCGGGAACTGGAAGATGAACGGCACGCGCGCATCGCTCGACCAGATCAAGGCGATGGCCGAAGGCGTGAAGGGGCCGCTTTCCGACAAGGTCGAGACGCTGATCTGCCCGCCGGCGACGCTGCTCTATGTCGCCACCGCGCTCTGCGACGACAGCCCGCTGATGATCGGCGCGCAGGACTGCCACGAGAAGGCCTCCGGCGCCCATACCGGCGACGTCTCGGCGGAAATGATCGCCGACTGCTTCGGCACCCATGTCATCGTCGGCCATTCCGAGCGCCGCACGGACCACAAGGAAAGCGACGCGCTGGTGCGCGCCAAGGCGGAGATCGCCCATGCGAACGACCTCGTCGCGATCA
This sequence comes from Shinella sp. WSC3-e, assembly GCF_945994535.1. Taxonomy (NCBI): domain Bacteria; kingdom Pseudomonadati; phylum Pseudomonadota; class Alphaproteobacteria; order Hyphomicrobiales; family Rhizobiaceae; genus Shinella; species Shinella sp. WSC3-e. The sequence goes on along the minus strand of NZ_OZ000530.1, from coordinate 1,568,789 downwards.
TCTGCATCGGCGAGACCGGCGACGAGCGCAAGGCGGGCAAGACGCTCGACGTGCTGAAGGCGCAGCTCGCGGCCTCCGTGCCGGACGGCGCGACGGCGGAAAACACCGTCATCGCCTACGAGCCCGTCTGGGCGATCGGCACGGGGCTTACGCCGACGGCGGCCGATGTCGAGGAGGCGCACGCCTTCATGCGCGCGCAGCTGACCGGCCGCTTTGCCGGCGAGGGCGCGAAGATGCGCATCCTCTACGGCGGCTCGGTGAAGCCGGGCAATGCGCAGGAGCTGATGGGCGTCGCCAATGTCGACGGCGCGCTGATCGGCGGGGCGAGCTTGAAATCGGACGACTTCCTTGCCATCTACCGCGCATACGAAGCGCTGACCGCCTGACTTTCATAATGCCCGTTTCGGGTCGCCCCCTCATCCGCCTGCCGGCACCTTCTCCCCGCGGGGGAGAAGGGGAGAGCCGCAAGCGCCCCGTTTCCTTCTCCCCCGCGGGGAGAAGGTGGCCCGAAGGGCCGGATGAGGGGGGGACCCTGACCCGCTTCGGCCAAAAGGGCGGGCGGATCGACAGCTAGGGCTTGGAATGGTGCGCGGCTTGGTATATTGAGCCGCAAACCTGACATTTGGGCCATCTGGCCGGGATACCGAAAACATGCAGACCATCTTGCTCGTCATCTATCTCATGGTCGTCGTCGCGCTGATCGGCGTCGTGCTGATCCAGCGGTCTGAAGGCGGCGGCCTCGGCATCGGTGGCGGCTCCGGCTTCATGTCGGCGCGCGGCACGGCCAATGCCCTGACGCGCACCACGGCGATTCTCGCCACGCTGTTCTTCGTGCTGGCGCTCGGCATGGGCATCCTTGCCCGCTACGAGACGCAGCCGACCGACATCCTCGACCGTATCCCCGGCACGACCGGCACCGGCGGCGTGCTCGACGCGCTCGGCGGCGCATCGCAGGGCGAAGGCACCCAGAACAACAACAACAACACGACCAACCAGACGCCCGCGACGACCGGCACCGACGCCGTTCCGACCGATGGCGGCACGGCGACCGGCACCGGCGACACGCCCGCGACGGGCACCGGCACGGGCGCTGCAACGGGCACGGAGCAGAACTCCGGCGTCCCGAGCGGCCAGTAAGCCGCAAGGACCGAAAACGAACCGGCCGGTTGGCGAAATCCAACCGGCCTTCTTCTTGTGTAAAACGCCGATTGCGACTTCCGAAATCACGCCCAAGGTGATTTTTCGGTGGCGGAATCGATTTTGAAAAGGTATCCGGTGACTCCCATGGCGCGATATGTATTCATCACAGGCGGCGTGGTCTCCTCCCTCGGAAAAGGCATTGCCGCCGCTGCACTCGGAGCTCTCCTTCAGGCCCGCGGCTACCGCGTCCGCCTCAGGAAGCTGGACCCCTATCTCAATGTCGACCCGGGCACGATGAGCCCGACCCAGCACGGCGAGGTGTTCGTTACCGACGACGGTGCGGAAACCGACCTCGACCTCGGCCACTACGAGCGCTTCACCGGCCGCTCGGCCACCAAGACCGACAACATCACCACCGGTCGCATCTACAAGAACATCATCGACAAGGAACGCCGCGGCGACTATCTCGGCGCGACCGTGCAGGTCATTCCGCACGTCACCAACGAGATCAAGAACTTCGTCATCGAAGGCAACGAGGACTACGATTTCGTCATCTGCGAGATCGGCGGCACGGTGGGCGACATCGAGGCCATGCCCTTCATGGAGGCGATCCGCCAGCTCGGCAACGACCTGCCGCGCGGCACCGCGGTTTATGTGCACCTGACGCTGATGCCCTACATTCCGGCGGCGGGCGAACTGAAGACCAAGCCGACGCAGCATTCCGTCAAGGAGCTGCAGGCGATGGGCATCCATCCCGACATCCTGCTCGTGCGTGCCGACCGGGAAATCCCGGAAGCCGAGCGCAGGAAGCTCTCCTTGTTCTGCAACGTGCGCCCGACGGCGGTCATCCAGGCGCTCGATGTCGCGTCGATCTACGACGTGCCGCTCGCCTATCACAAGGAAGGCCTCGACGACGAGGTGCTGGCCGCCTTCGGCATCGAGCCGGCGCCCAAGCCGCGCCTCGAAGCCTGGCAGACCGTTTCCGATCGCATCAAGACGCCCGAGGGCGAGGTGACGATCGCCATCGTCGGCAAGTATACCGGCCTCAAGGACGCCTACAAGTCGCTGATCGAGGCGCTGTATCACGGCGGCATCGCCAACCACGTCAAGGTCAAGCTCGAATGGATCGAGTCGGAGGTCTTCGAGAAAGAGGACCCGGCGCCCTACCTCGAAAAGGTGCACGGCATCCTCGTTCCCGGCGGGTTCGGCGAGCGCGGGTCGGAGGGCAAGATCAACGCGGCGCGTTTTGCCCGCGAGCGCAAGGTGCCCTATTTCGGCATCTGCTTCGGCATGCAGATGGCGGTGGTGGAAGCGGCGCGCAACCTCGCCGGCATCGAGAAGGCCTCCTCGACCGAATTCGGCAAGACGGCGGAACCCGTCGTCGGCCTGATGACGGAATGGGTGAAGGGCAACGAGCTGGAGAAGCGCTCGGCGTCCGGCGACCTCGGCGGCACGATGCGCCTCGGCGCCTATCGCGCGGCGCTGAAGGGCGGCACGAAGATCGCCGACATCTACGGCTCGACGGATATTTCCGAACGCCACCGCCACCGCTACGAGGTGAATGTCGACTACAAGGACCGGCTCGAAAGCTGCGGCCTCGTCTTCTCCGGCATGTCGCCGGATGGCATCCTGCCGGAGACGGTGGAATATCCCGACCATCCGTGGTTCATCGGCGTGCAGTACCACCCGGAGCTGAAGAGCCGCCCGCTCGATCCGCATCCGCTCTTCGCGAGCTTCGTGGAAGCGGCGCTGGAACAGAGCCGCCTCGTCTGAGGAAAGCCTCCTTCGCGTCTGTCGGGCCAGACCCGACCAGCCATGCCGCGGGTGCGGTGGTGGATCCTCGGGTCAAGCCCGAGGATGACGGCAGAGGGCTGGGAGAGGCTTGTCAAAGAATCGAGCCCGGTGGCGACACCGGGCTCTTGCTTTTGGAAGGACCACCTTTCCGTCATCCTCGGGCTTGACCCGAGGATCCACACGCACCCGTGGTTCGGAGAGGTTGATTGCCTTGGCGATGGAAGGAGCCCGGCATTTCTGCCGGGCTTCCTGCTTTTGTCATTCGGCCGCCTGGGCGAGGGCGCCGATCCCGTCGTCGGGATTCTGGCCGGCGAGGACGCGCTGGCCGATGCCGATGGTGAGCGCCGCGCCGAGGCCGGCGGCGACGGAGACCCAGAAGCCGTTCTGGGCGCCGAAATTGTCCACCGCCCAGCCGGCGACGAAGGCGCCCAGCGCCATGCCGATGCCGATGCCGGTCGTCACCCAGGTGACGCCTTCCGTCAGCATGGCGGACGGCACGCGGCGTTCGACGAGGCCGAAGGCGGTGATGAAGGTGGGCGAGATGGCGATGCCGCTGACGAAGACGGCGAAGGCCAGCAGCGGCACCGTGCCGGCGAAGGGCAGCGGCAGGGCGGTGAGCGCCAGCACGGCGACGGCGATCATCAGCTGCTTCTGCAGCGCCATCCTCGGGTTCAGCGCGCCGAGGACGAGGCCGACGACGAAGGAGCCGATGGCATAGACGCCGATGACGAGGCTGGCGGCGTTCGGCTGGCCGAGGTCCTTGGTGATCGCCACGGCCGAGACCTCGGCGGTCGCGAAGGTGGCGCCGACGAAGACGAGGGCGAGCGTGATGATCTGGACGGGGCGCAGGCGGATCGCCGATTTCTGCGGCGCGCTGCCGGCGACATGCTGCACGGCCGGCTCCGTCGCGCGCTGCAGCACGAAGGCGAGCGTGCCGACGGCGAGGAAGGCGGTGCTGACCAGCATGCCGGCCTCCGGGAAGAGCGCGACGGCAAGGCCGACCGAGAGCGAGGCGCCGGCGATGTAGACCAGCTCGTCGGCGGCCGATTCGAAGGCGAAGGCCGTGTTGAGCTCGGGCCTGTCGCGAAAAATCTCCGTCCAGCGGGCGCGCAGCATGGCGGGCATGGAGGGCATGGCGGCAGCGAGGAAGGCGGAGGCGAAGAGCGTCCAGGCCGGCCAGCCCTGGTGGGTGGCGGTTATCAGCGCCAGGAAGGCGAGGACGGAGACGATCGTGGCGGGCGTCAGCACCGCGGCCTGGCCGAAGCGGTCGACGAGGCGGGAGACCTGCGGGGCGATGAGCGCATTGGTGAGCGCGAAGGTGGCGGAGACCGCGCCGGCGAGCCAGTATTCGCCGTGGGTCTGCGAGAGCATGGCGACGATGCCGATCGGCGCCATGGCGATGGGAAGGCGGGCGAGGAAGCCGGCGGCGGAGAACGACTTCGTTCCCGGCACGCTGAAAATTTCCTTGTAGGGGTTGGACATGGCCTGCTCCTGGAAAGGGACGGGTTCGATAATTACATACGCGGCGTATGTTGAAGAGATAGTTGCATACGTGGCGTATGTCAAATAAAATACGCGGCGTATGTGAATGAGGAGACGCCATGCGCAAGCCGCGTGAGGAAATGATCGCCGAAACACGGGCCAAGCTGATCGCCGCCGGACGGCAGGCCTTCGGCACGGTGGGCTATGCCGCCGCCTCGATGGACGATTTCACCGCCGGGGCCGGGCTGACGCGCGGCGCGCTCTACCACCATTTCGGCGACAAGAAGGGGCTGCTCCAGGCGGTGATCCAGCAGATTGACGCGGAAATGACCCTGCGGCTCAACCGGATCTCGGCCGCGGCGCCCGACCGCTGGCAGGGTTTTGTCGCGGAATGCGTCGCCTATATCGAGATGGCGCTGGAGCCGGAGATCCAGCGCATCATGTTCCGCGACGGGCCGGCCGTGCTCGGCGACGTCTCGCAATGGCCGACCAACAATGGCTGCATCGCCGCCCTCAGCCGCAGCATCGAGCAGCTGAAGGCCGATGGCGTGATGGGGGACATCGACACGGAGGCGGCGGCCCGGCTGATCAACGGGGCGAGCAGCCATGCCGCCCTGTGGATCGCCAAGTCCGACGATCCGGAGGAGACCTCCAGGCGGGCGGTCAAGGGGTTCCGGACGCTGCTGGAGGGGCTGCGCGTCAAGGGCTGAGGGCCGCCTACGGCCCTGCCGGCGCTTCCTTCAATTCGCAGGCATTCGTGCCTATCGTCATCGTGTTGCCGCGCCAGTCGATGGCGCCGCCGATCCAGGCGCGCAGCCAGATGGCCGGCATCATGGCGTCCCGCACCATCATCGCCGGCACGGACCACAGGGAAAGCCGCCAGCCCTTGGCAAGCGCAAGGGCGGCTTCCGGCAGGTAGAGGCCGGCGAGCACGAGCAGCACGGCGGGCAGGACCGGCGCAACGCCGAGGAGCACCGCGGCGAGCGCGAGAAGCAGCGGCGGGACGGCGCCGAGCAGGATTTCCGGGCTGAAGAAGGCGGGGAAGGTGACGCGGCGCAGGCGCGACCAGCGGCACTGGCGCGACCAGACCTCCTGCCCGGTGCGCCGCCCCAGCGGCTGCTCGAAGGGCGAGGAGACGAGGTGCACCTTGAGGCCGAGCCGGCTGACGAGCTTGGTGGAGGCGGCGTCCTCGGCGATCTCGGCGTTCAGCGCCTGGATGCCGCCATTGGCATCGAGCATCGGCTTGTACCAGAGCATGCTCTTGCCCTGCGCGAAACCGAGGCCGAGCGCCTCGCCGGCATATTGCCAGCGGGCCTGCTGGGTGTTGAGGAACATGCATTCCACCTCCGCCCAGAAGCCGTCCGGCCGCGAGCCGAGCGGCGTCGAGCAGACGAGGCCCGAATCGCTGCGCCAGCCGCCCATCAGGTGCCGGATATAATCGGGCGGCATCAGGACGTTCGAATCGGCAAGGATCACCCAGTCGTGCCGCGCCGCCTGCCAGCCCTTGACGCAATTGTTGAGCTTCGGATTGGCGCTGATGCGATCATCGCCGACAAGGATGCGCGCGGCGACATGCGGATGGGCGGCGGCCGCCGCCTCGATCAGCGGCACGATGGGATCGCCCGCATGGGCGACGCAGAAGAGCAGCTCGTAGTCCGGCCAGGTGAGGCGGAAGGCGCGCTCCAGCGTCTCCGCGGAGAAATTCTCGATGCCGCGCACGGGAATGACGATGGAGACGGGCGGTCTCTCCTCGATCTCGGGCGGCGCCGCGCCCGTCGGCTTCAGCCGCTTACCGGCGATGAGGATGCTGAGGAGGTTGGTGGCGACGAGGGCGCCCGAGGCAAGGGCCAGGGCCTGAGCCGTATCCATTCACGCGTACTCCGCTGGGCGCCGGATCACGATGCGGCCGCCGGGGTGCATTCACGCGCGAAGAGACACCATCGTCCCATGACAGGGGAATGACGGGCGGCGCGACGGGCTTTGGCGGGGGTGTCCGCGCTCCACAGACCGCGCCTGCCAGGGCCGGGCCATATGCGGCATCGTCTTCTTCCCTTCTCCCCCTGGGGAGAAGGTGGCCCGAAGGGTCGGATGAGGGGGCGATACGGACGAATCCTTTGCTTTTCTTGCCTTCGCCATCCCCCTCATCCGCCTGCCGGCACCTTCTCCCCGCGGGGGAGAAGGGGATGTGGCGACGGTTTCCTTGCCTGTGCGATAGCCCTTGCGCCCGGGGCAGGGACGGCCGTTGCCGGGGATTATGACAGGAAATCGGCGGTCGTGGTGACCTTGCCGTAGCCGAATTCCAGCGCCGACATGATGGTGGCGTGGACCTGGGCGGCCGGGACGAGCGAATCACCGAAGGCCTTGTCGCGCGTGGCGCAGGCGTCGTGCACGACGGTGAGGTTGTAGCCGAGGTCGGCGGCGGCGCGCGCCGTCGCGTCGATGCAGACGTCGCTCATCGCGCCGACGACCACCACGTCCTCGATGCCGCCGTCCCGCAGCGTCTCGTCGAGCGCCGTCCCGCGGAAGGAATTCGGATGGTTCTTGACGATGACCGTGTCGTCTTCGCGCGGCGTGACGGCCGGGATCGGCTCGATGCCCTCCGTGCCCGGGGCGAAGAGCGGCGAGGCGGCTTCCTTCGCGACGTGGTGGACATGGATGATCCGGTCGCCCCTGCCGCGCCCGGCCTCGACGATACGCGCGGCATTGGCGGCGGCGGCATCGATGCCCGCCAGCGCGAAGCTGCCGGAGGAAAGATAGTCCTTCTGGAGGTCGACGATGATGATGGCGCGCTTGCTCATGGCGGTTCCTTCTTGCAGGCGATGGACGATGTGGACATTCTGCCCCCGGCCTGCCATCTCTCGCCATTGGCGGGACCGACATAATCCGGGGTGAAAGTGACATGGCGCGTGCAGCCGAGATCGGACTGGTTCTCTATCCCGGCGTGCAGATGGCCGCCGTGCTCGGCATGACCGATCTCTTCCGGTCGGCGATGGAACTCGGCCGGAAGAAGGGGCGGGCAGGGCCTCTCCTCACCGTCAGCCACTGGCGGCTGGAGGACGGCGTGCCGGTGCGGGTGGACGCGGAGGGCGACGCGGCGTCGCGTCCCTGCGTGCTCGTCCTGCCGCCGGCGCTCGGCGATCCGATCCGGCGCGAGGAGGCGGCGCCCTTTGCCGCCTGGCTGCGCGAATGCCATGCGGGCGGCATCCAGCTCGCCTCGATCTGCGCCGGCGCCTTCCTCCTGGGCGAGACGGGGCTTCTCGCCGGCCGCACGATCACCACCAACTGGGTGATCGCCGAGACGTTCGAACGGCGGTTTCCCGACGTCACCGTCGATACCGACCGGCTGCTCGCCGACGACGGCGACATCGTGACGGCCGGCGGCGTGATGGCCTGGGTCGATCTCGGGCTGAAGCTCATCGACCGCTTCCTCGGGCCGACGATCATGCTGGAGATCGCCCGGCAGTTCGTCATCGATCCGCCGGGCCGCGAGCAGCGCTATTACAGCACCTTCTCGCCGCGCCTCCTGCATGGCGATGCGGCGATCCTGAAGGTGCAGCATTTCCTGCAGGCGAGCGAGGCGCGCGAGATCGGCCTCGACCTGCTCGCCGCGCAGGCCGGGCTGGAGGAACGCACCTTCCTCAGACGCTTCCGCAAGGCGACGGGGCTGACGACGACGGACTATTGCCAGCGCCTGAGGGTGGCCAAGGCCCAGGAGCACCTGCAGTTCACCACGCGCTCCGTCGACCGCGTGGCGCTCGATGTCGGCTACAACGATCCCGGCGCCTTCCGGAAAGTCTTCGCCCGCATCGTCGGGCTGACGCCGGGGGAGTATCGCAAGCGGTTCCGTTCGTGAGCGCGCGCGGCTGACGAGGTGCCCCCCTCTGGCCTGCCGGCCATCCCCCTTGAGGGGGAGATGGCCGGCAGGCCAGAGGGGGGATTGCGGCACGCTCCACCCTACACTCGCGACTGCCGCTCCTTAGGGTCTCACCCCGTATCGGGCGCCCCTCCCGGCCGCGGGCGGTTGCGCACCACGGTGACGGTGCAGGGGGCGTGGGCGGCGACCTCGCCGGAGACGCTGCCGAGCATGGAGCGCATGGCCGATTCGGCGCGCGCGCCCATCACGATGTGGTCGACATAGTTTTCCCGCGCATAATCGAGGATGGCGTCGGCCGGCGAGACGGCCTCCAGCACATGGAAGGTGATGCCGCCGCCGGGGACGGCAAGGCCTGTCGACCAGGTGCGCAACTCGACCAGGCGCAGCACATGCTTGTTGCGGCCTTCCTCGTCCAGCGAGGTGTCGATGGCGATGCGGTTGATCTTCAAGACGTTGATGCAGGCGATGCGGGCGTCCGGCGTGTTCTCGATGATGCGGGCGACGGTCCTGTGCATGGCGTCGGCAAGGTCCGGCGTGCTGGCGGCAAGGTCGATCGCCACGGCGACGATCGGCGCATTGGCGAGCTGGGCCTCGGCGGTCTGCGGCTTGACGGTCTCGATAGGCACCGGGTTGAAGCGGCGGCGCAGCACCATGCCGAGCGGGTCCCGCTTCATCTTCTCCGCCCGTGCCGTCAGCTTGACGGCGGAAAGGTCCTGCAGGTCGAGCGCGAGCTGGGCGGCGCTCGGATAGCGCCAGGCGGGGTTGACCTCCAGGCAGCGCAGGATGACCTCCTGCAGGGCGGGCGGGATGGCGGCGTTGCGGGCGCGCGGCGGCAGCGGATCGCGCCATAGGCGCCGCTTCAGGCCCTTCAGGCGCTGCGGATCGCCGAAAGGACGCTCGCCGGTCGCGAAGAAGTACAGGAGGACGCCGAGGGCGAAGAGATCGCTGCGGAAATCGCTGCGCGTGCCGAGAACCTGTTCCGGCGCCATGTAGGGCGCGGTGCCGTAGGGCAGGCGGAACTGCTCGTCCATCAGGTCGGGCAGGTGGATGTGGCGGGCAAGGCCGTAGTCGATCAGCACGGCCTCGCCGCTTTCGCGGAACATGACGTTGGAGGGCTTCAGGTCGAGATGCACGACATGCTGGCGGTGCAGCGAATCGAGCGCGACGGCGATCTTCGCGCCGAGCGCGGCGACCTCCTCCGGCGGCAGCGGAAGGCGCTCCAGCAGCGGATAGAGCGAGGTGCCGGGCAGGCGCTCCATGACGATATAGGGCAGCGTCGCGAAATCGCCGTTGGCGACGAAGCGCGGCACATGCGGGCCGGACAGGCGCGGCAGGATCATCTGCTCCATCTCGAAGCCGACGATGGCGGCCGGATCGTCGCCCTCGCCGATGACGGGCACCTTCATCAGGATCGGGAAATCGATGTCGGGCCGCGACACGGCCCAGATGCGCGCCATGCCGCCATTGTGCGCGATGGCCTCGATGAGGAAGCCGTCGATGACATCGCCGGGTTTCAGCCGTGCCTTGACCATCAGCGCCCCCGCAAGAGCCGGTCGGCGAGCGAGGCCGGCAGCCCGGCCGCGCGGATCTTCCCGGCCGCGCGCTCCACGTCATAGGCGGCGCGCTGGAAGCGGAGCTCGGCGCTCTGTGTGTCGTAGAGCGCGTAGGCGGCCGCGGGATCGCCGTCGCGCGGCTGGCCGACGGAGCCCATGACGGCGAGCCAGCGGCGCTGCGGCAGGAGCGGCACGGGGGTGGCGGCGACAGGGCGGAAATGCGTGACCCTGCCGCCCGGCGCCGTCGAATAGAGCGCCGGCTTGTGCACATGGCCGCAGAAGCTGACGCGCGCCGCGCAGGCCGCTAGGTGCCGGCCGGCATCGCTGGCGTCGAGCACATAGTTCCAGGCGGGCGGCGCGCTGGCATCGGCATGCACGAAGAGGCAGTCGCCCTCGCGCGCCTCGAAGGGCAGGGCGGCGAGGAAGGCGCGGCTTTCGCCGCCGAGCTGGCGGCGCGTCCATTCGAGGGCGAAGGTCGCGGTCGGGTTCATCGAGACGGCGGGATTGCCGACCGCCTCGTCATGGTTGCCGCGCAGCACGACGGCGCCGCCTGCGGCAAGCGCCATCGCCCGTTCCGCGCACCATTCCGGATCCGCCCCGTAGCCGACGATGTCGCCGAGCAGCACGAGGCGGTCGGCCCCGGCGCCTTCGACGGCGGCGAGCACGGCCTCGAAGGCTTCGCGGTTGGCGTGGATATCGGAGAGGATGGCAAGCAGCATGGCAGTCCGGCTTCGTCGACGTCGGGCGAGCATAACCCGGCTTTGCGCCTGCAGCCATTCAACGGAAGGGGAATATCGGCCGGCCGGACCTTCGCTTCGTCAAGTCTGGCGGCTGGGGAAGGCGAAGAGGTCGGTATCCGCATCGGCATGGCCGGCGATCCCGGCCGCGACGATCTCGGCGGCGATCTGGCTGAAGGTGATGCCGTTGCCGCCGAAGCCCATGACGGCGAAGACATTCTCGAGGCCCGGCACGCGCCCGATCAGCGGCAGGCCGGTGCGGGTGATGCCGAAGGGGGCCGCCCAGACGTGGTCGGGCTCCGGCAGGGCAAGGCCGAGCAGGGTTTCGGCCTTGCGGCGGATGGTCGCCGCCTTCTGCCGCAGCTTCCTTGCGGACGCATAGGCCTCGGCGCTGTCCTCGTCCTCGCCGCCGACGATCAGCCGTCCGTCGCGCGTGCGGCGGAGATAGAGATAGGGGTCGGCGCCCTCCCAGACGATGCACGTCTTCAGCCAGTCCGGCAGCGTGGTGCCGGGCGGGGTGGCGAGGGCCCAGGTGGAGACGATGGCATGCTCCTTGTCGGCGACGGCCTCCAGGAACTCGTAGCCGGAGCAGAAGGCGGCGTGGCCGGCCGACAGGATCCGTCCTTCCGCCGTCGCCAGGAACACCCGGCCCGCGGCGCTGCGCAGGTCGGTGATCTCCAGCGGGCTGACGAGCTCCACGCCGCGCGCCATCGCCGCGCGCAGGATGCCGGCGGCCATCTGCGCCGGATTGGCCGCGGCGGAGATGTCGCTGAGGATGGCGCCGGTGCGCGTGATCGAAAAGCGTTCGGCAAGGGTGGCGGTGTCAAGATATTCCGCCGCGATGCCGGCGGCGCCGCGCGCCTCGGCCTCCTCCCGCAGGGCCCGGCGGCCATAGGCCTCGCCGGCGAGGAACAGGGTCTGCTTGCGCTCGAAGCCGCAGGTGAGGCCGAGATCGGCGACGATGCCCGACAGGCGCTCGACGGCGCGGGCGGAGCGCTGCCAGGCACGGCGGGCCTTCGGCGCGCCGATCATGTCCGAGAGCCTCGAGAGGGGGATGTCGATCTCGTGCTGGATCATCGCGGTGCTGGCAAGCGTGCTGCCATGCACGGGCAGGCGCCGGTCGACGACGAGCACCGAGCGCGTGCCGTCCGCCAGCGCATGGGCCATCAGCGCCCCGGAAATGCCGGCGCCGACGATGATGACGTCATAGTCGGTACGCGACGGCCTTGGCCGCGCGCGAAGCGAAAGGCGCGGCGAACCGGCCCAGAGGGGGCGGGATTCGTGGAGGTCGCGCTGGCGGGTGATGTCGCGGGATCTGGAAATGGGCGGGCTCCGGTGCGGGGACGCTGCGGGAAATGATCGGGTGGCGGAAAAGTTCCCGCAGGGCGCGGCGGGCCGTGCTGGCGCTTGCATTGCGCGCCGAAAGCGGGCAAAGCACGGGGCGCCTGAAACACGCCGGATTTTTCGCCATGACCGTGAGTTCGAGAACGCCCCGCCCGATCGACCATCTGGTGCTGCCGGTGTCCGACCTCGGGGTGGCCCGCGCGCGCCTGACCGCGCTCGGCTTCACCGTCGCCAGGGACGCCCGCCACCCGTTCGGCACGGAGAACTGTTGCGTCTTCCTTGCCGACGGTTCCTATCTCGAACCGCTCGGCATCGCCAACCGCGAGGAATGCGAGGAAGCGGCGCGCGGCGGCAATGTCTTCGTGGCGCGTGACCAGGCCTTCCGCTTCCGCCGCGGCCTCGAGGGCTTTTCCGCCATCGCCATGGCGAGCGGCGATGCCTGGGAGGACGACCAGCGCTATACCAATGCCGGCCTTTCCGGCGGCGAGGTGCTGGAATTTTCCCGCGACATGCTGCTGCCCGACGGGACCAGCGCGACCGGCAGCTTCCGCCTTGCCTTCGCCGCCGACCTGCGCAGCCCCGATTTCTTCTTCTTCGCCTCGCAGCGCATCCTGCCGCTGCCGGCCGACCGCAAATCGCTGGAGGCGCACGAGAATGGCGTCACCGCCCTGTCGGAGGTCGTCCTTTCGGAACAGAACCCGACGGATTTCCAGTATCTCGTGCAGGAGGCGGCCGACGAGCGCGCGGTCGAGGCCCTGTCCTTCGGCATGTCCGTCGATACGCCGCGCGGGCGCATCACCGTGCTCAACGATGCGGGCCTGGAGGGGTTTTACGGGATCGCGCCGGTCGCCGGCACGGATCGCGGCCTGAAAGGGCGCGCGGTCGTCTTCAAGGTTGAAAATACAGCGGAATGCGAGCGCCTCCTGACGGAACGCGGCGTCGCCTTCCATAAACGGGACAACCGCCTCCTCGTGCCGCCGGCACCCGGGCAGGGCGTCCTCCTTGTCTTCGGAGAATGAGATGAACACCAATTCCACCGTCGTCGTCGGCGAAGGCGCCAAGAAGGTCACCTTCGCCCAGGACAAGCGCTTCTCGCTGATCGCCGGCCCCTGCCAGATGGAGAGCCGCGACCATGCCTACATGATGGCCGGGGCGCTGGTCGAGATGACCGACAAGCTCGGCCTCGGCCTCGTCTACAAGTCCTCCTTCGACAAGGCCAACCGCACCTCGCTCTCCGGCAAGCGCGGCATCGGCCTTGAAAAGGCGCTGGAGGTCTTCGCCGACCTCAAGAAGGACTTCGGCTTCCCTGTCCTCACCGACATCCACACGGAAGAGCAGTGCGCCGTCGTCGCCGGGACGGTCGACATCCTGCAGATCCCGGCCTTCCTGTCGCGCCAGACGGACCTGCTCGTCGCCGCCGCCAGGACCGGCCGCGCGATCAACGTCAAGAAGGGCCAGTTCCTGGCGCCCTGGGACATGAAGAACGTGCTGGCGAAGTTCACCGAGAGCGGTAACCCCAACGTCATGCTGTGCGAGCGCGGCGCCTCCTTCGGCTACAACACGCTCGTCTCCGACATGCGCTCGCTGCCGATCATGGCCTCGCTCGGCGCGCCCGTCGTCTTCGACGCCACCCATTCGGTGCAGCAGCCGGGCGGGCAGGGCGGCTCGACCGGCGGCGACCGCCGGTTCGTCGAGACCCTGGCACGCGCGGCCATCGCCGTCGGCATCGCGGGCCTCTTCGTGGAGACCCACGAGGATCCGGACAACGCCCCCTCGGACGGCCCGAACATGGTGCACCTGAAGGACATGCCGCGGCTCCTGGAAAAGCTCGTCGCCTTCGACGACATCGCCAAGGCCTGACATTTCAAACGGATGACATGGAGACATGCCATCCGTTTTTCCCAAGGCGACGCACGCCATTGTAATTTCTGCATCCTCGATTAAAAGTGGATTTTAATCGATTTATAAACCCCGGAACAGGACGATCTCCATGACTGCAATCATCGACATCATCGGCCGCGAGATTCTCGACAGCCGCGGCAACCCCACCGTCGAAGTGGACGTGCATCTCGAAGATGGCAGCTTCGGCCGCGCGGCCGTTCCGTCGGGCGCCTCCACCGGCGCGCATGAAGCCGTCGAACTGCGCGACGGCGGCCAGCGTTACCTCGGCAAGGGCGTCGAAAACGCCGTCGCCGCCGTCAACGGCGAGATCTTCGAGGCGATCGGCGGGCTCGACGCCGAGGACCAGATCGCCGTCGACCAGACGATGATCGAGCTTGACGGCACGCCGAACAAGGCGCGCCTCGGCGCCAACGCCATCCTCGGCGTCTCGCTCGCCGTCGCCAAGGCCGCCGCGGAAGCCGCCAACCTGCCGCTCTACCGCTATGTCGGCGGCCCGAACGCCCGTGTCCTGCCGGTGCCGATGATGAACATCATCAATGGCGGCGCGCATGCCGACAACCCGATCGACTTCCAGGAGTTCATGATCGTCCCGGTCGGCGCCGACACCGTCCGCGACGCCGTGCGCATGGGCTCGGAAGTGTTCCACACGCTGAAGAAGCAGCTTGCGGCGGACGGCCACAACACCAATGTCGGCGACGAGGGCGGCTTCGCGCCGGGCCTCGCCTCCGCCCCCGCCGCCCTCGACTTCATCATGAAGTCGATCGAGAAGGCCGGCTACCGCCCGGGCGAGGACATGTTCATCGCGCTCGACTGCGCCTCGACCGAATTCTTCAAGGACGGCAAGTACGTGCTGGAAGGCGAAGGCCGCACGCTGGAGCCGGGCGCCATGGCCGATTACCTTGCGGAGCTCGCCGGCAAATACCCGATCTTCTCGATCGAGGACGGCATGGCGGAAGACGACTGGGACGGCTGGAAGGCGCTGACCGACAAGATCGGCAAAAAGGTCCAGCTCGTCGGCGACGACCTGTTCGTGACGAACTCGGCGCGCCTTCGCGACGGCATCAAGATGGGCGTCGGCAACTCGATCCTCGTCAAGGTCAACCAGATCGGCTCGCTCTCCGAGACGCTCGACGCCGTCGAGACCGCGCACAAGGCGAGCTACACCGCCGTCATGTCGCACCGCTCGGGCGAGACCGAGGATTCGACGATCGCCGACCTCGCCGTCGCCACCAACTGCGGCCAGATCAAGACCGGCTCGCTCGCCCGCTCCGACCGCACCGCCAAGTACAACCAGCTGATCCGCATCGAGGAACAGCTCGGCGCCCAGGCGAAATACGCCGGCCGCGGCATCCTGCGCGGCTGATCGGCTGCACGGCATCTTCCGGCGGCAGGGCGCAAGCGTTGCCGCCGGTTTCTTTTTGTGGAGGGCAAGGCTGCGGCATGTGGCAAAGCACCCCCCTCTGGCCTGCCGGCCATCTCCCCCTCAAGGGGGGAGATCGGATGGAGCAGCGCCTCGCCTCTCTTCAACGGTGCTGATCAAGCCAGGTTTGCACGTCTTGCCAATCTCCCCCTTGAGGGGGAGATGGCCGGCAGGCCAGAGGGGGGGACGCAAAGCGCAGACTGCCTATCCTTGTGCAATCGCCCCACGCAAAGGGCAGGCCCCCGGGCCGGCGGCTCAGTCCGCCAGTGCCACGGCGATTTCCGCCGCCAGCCGCGCATTGTTCTCGACGAGCGCGATGTTCGTCTTGAGGCTGCGGCCGTCCGTCAGGCGGAACAGGCTGTCGAGCAGGTAGGGCGTGACGGCCTTGCCGGCGATCTCGTCGCGTTCGGCATTGTCGAGCGCGCGGGCGATGTAGATCTCCATCTCCTCGCGTTCGATCTCGTCGGCCTCCGGCACCGGATTGGCGATCAGCATGCCGCCGTCGACGCCGAGCTGGTCGCGCACCTTCTGGAAATTGGCGATGGCCGCCGGGCTGTTCAGCGTCAGCGGGCTCATCAGGCCCGAATCGCGCGACCAGAAGGCCGGGAAGACCGGGCTGTCATAGGTGACGACGGGCACGCCGCGCGTCTCCAGCACTTCCAGGGTCTTCGGGATGTCGAGGATCGCCTTGGCCCCCGCGCAGACGACGATGACGCCGGTGCGCGACAGTTCGTCGAGGTCGGCGGAGATGTCGAAGGTCTCCTCGGCCTTGCGGTGCACGCCGCCGATGCCGCCGGTCGCGAAGACCCTGATGCCGGCGCGCGCCGCGCCGATCATTGTCGCCGCCACGGTCGTCGCGCCCGTGCGGCGCTCGGCGATCGCGAAGGCGAGGTCGGCGCGCGACAGCTTCATCGCGCCCTCGGTCTGCGCCAGCGCTTCCAGCCGCGCATCGTCGAGGCCGATATGCAGCACGCCGTCGATGACGGCGATGGTCGCCGGCACGGCGCCTTCCTCGCGGATGATGCGCTCGACGCTGCGGGCCATGTCGAGGTTGCCCGGATAGGGCATGCCGTGGGTGATGATCGTCGATTCGAGCGCGACGATCGGTGCGCCGCGGCTCTTGGCGGCGGCGACTTCGTCCGAATACTGCATCGGCAGGAGGGTGGAAACGGGTCTGGTCATGCGGTGTCCTTGCAGGAATTTCGGCAAAAAAGTCTCATGCCATCCCTTCGGCCTCCGGCACAAGGGAAAGTGCGGCCTGAAGCGCCGCCTGCGACATTTCTTCGGCGACGGCCAGCGGCGAACGCACGGTGATCGCCGCGGCGGCGACCCCGCGGCGCAGCGCCTCGCCGATATCGTGGCCGGTCATCCAGGCATCGAGGAAGCCGGCGGCGAGCGAATCGCCCGCCCCGGTGACGTCGCCGAGCGCGGGCGCCTCCGGCGGCGTGACGAGAACCGCCTTTTCCGCATCGAAGGCGACGACGCCCCGGCCGCCGCGCGTCACGACGCCGGCGCAAAGGCCGGCCGCGCGCAGCGCCTTCGGCCAGCCGGCCGGGTCCTCCGGCGCCGCGCCCGCCAGCGTGCGTGCCTCCGCCTCGTTCATGAACAGGAAGGCGAGGGCGGAGAGGCTCGCCGCAAAGCGCGGCACCTTGGCCGGCGAGATGGCGATGCCGGCGATATGCACGCCCGCGGCGCCCGCCGCCGTCGTCATCGCCGCCAGCGTCTCGGCCGGCAGGTTGGCGTCGGTGAGGATCAGCCCCGCTGCCGCGACCGCCTCGCGCATCGCCCGCTGCTGCAGGCGGCGCGGCGAGAACAGGCGGTAGAGCTCCATGTCCGCCAGCGCGATGACGAGGTTGCCGTCGCGCTCGATGATCGCCGTGTAGCTCGGCGTCGCCCGGTCGAGGAAGGTGAAGGGCGTATCCTCGACGCCTGCCGCCTCCGCCGCCGCCGCGACGATGGCACCGTCCGCATCGCCCCCGCGCGGCGAGACGAGCCGCACCGTGCGGCCGAGCCGGGCCAGGTTGCGCGCCGCATTGAAGGCGCCGCCGCCCGCTTCCACGAACCAGGCGCCGGGATTGCTCGCCCCCGGCGCCGTCTCGCCGGCGATGCGTCCGCGCCTGTCCACATGGGCGCCGCCCATCACCAGTATCGTCTTTCCCGTCATCGTCTTCCTTCATTCCCGCGAGGGACGCGATTCGCCGGCAAAAGCGAGGCGCCCGCGCGGATACATCCTTGTTCCGCCACGGCTTTCAACAGCCGTAAACGAAAAGAGAACACACGCTCGATTCACGAAATCATTCAAATGGATGAATGGACCTTGCAAAAAGAGAACAAAATGTGTACATAGCTTTCATCGACGGCTTCGTTGCCTGTCTTGCTTCAATAACCTAAAGGTGGACCAAATGGCACAGAACACTTTGCGGCTCGTAGAGGATAAAGCAGTGGATAAAAGCAAGGCACTCGAAGCGGCACTCTCCCAGATCGAGCGCTCCTTCGGCAAGGGCTCCATCATGAAGCTCGGCTCGAAGGACAGCGTCGTCGAGATCGAGACGGTGTCGACGGGCTCGCTCAGCCTCGACGTCGCGCTCGGCATCGGCGGCCTGCCCAAGGGCCGCATCATCGAGATCTACGGCCCGGAAAGCTCGGGCAAGACGACGCTGGCGCTGCAGACCATCGCCGAGGCCCAGAAGTCGGGCGGCATCTGCGCCTTCGTCGACGCCGAGCACGCGCTCGACCCGGTCTATGCCCGCAAGCTCGGCGTCGATCTCCAGAACCTGCTGATCTCGCAGCCCGACACCGGCGAACAGGCGCTCGAAATCACCGACACGCTGGTGCGCTCCGGCGCGATCGACGTGCTGGTGGTCGATTCGGTCGCCGCGCTCACGCCGCGCGCCGAAATCGAGGGCGAGATGGGCGAGAGCCTGCCGGGCCTCCAGGCGCGCCTGATGAGCCAGGCGCTGCGCAAGCTCACCGCCTCGATCTCCAAGTCGAACACGATGGTGATCTTCATCAACCAGATCCGCATGAAGATCGGCGTCGTCTACGGCTCGCCGGAAGTGACGACGGGCGGCAACGCGCTGAAGTTCTACGCCTCCGTCCGCCTCGACATCCGCCGCATCGGCGCCGTCAAGGAGCGCGACGAGGTGATCGGCAACCAGACGCGCGTCAAGGTCGTCAAGAACAAGATGGCCCCGCCCTTCAAGCAGGTCGAGTTCGACATCATGTACGGCGAGGGCGTCTCCAAGACCGGCGAGCTCATCGACCTCGGCGTCAAGGCCGGCATCGTGGAGAAGTCCGGCGCCTGGTTCTCCTACAACAGCCAGCGCCTCGGCCAGGGCCGCGAGAACGCCAAGACGTTCCTGCGCGACAATCCGGACCTCGCCCGCGAGATCGAAATGGCACTGCGCCAGAATGCCGGCCTGATCGCCGACCGCTTCCTGGAGAACGGCGGGCCGGATCCGAACGACGCCGACGACGCGGCCGGCATGTAATCGCCGCGCAACGGTTCCGCAAAAATGGGAAAGACCGGCCTCTTCTTCGCGAAAGGCCGGTTTTTTGGTGTCTGGACAGGGGCCGAGGCGGGCGATAAAAGCCTTCAGTTCTCGCGCGCGCCAAGGTTTTCGGCCTTTCCGCATCCAAGCGGCAGGCGCGGGCGGTTTCGACGGAATTCGCAAAAGGGCGGCCTTGTGGGGTCTTCCGGGCGGGCACTCCGGCCGGCGAGGCGGTTTTACCGTCGTTGCAGTGACATTGGGTGGGTGATGCGCCGGTCTTCCGGCGTGAATGGGCAGAGATGAAGGACGCGATATGAGCGGCGTGAATGAGATCCGGTCGACTTTCCTCGACTATTTCCGAAAGAACGGCCACGAGATCGTGCCGTCCAGCCCGCTCGTGCCGCGCAACGACCCGACGCTGATGTTCACCAATGCCGGCATGGTGCAGTTCAAGAACGTCTTCACGGGCCTTGAATCGCGCCCCTATTCCACCGCGACGACCGCCCAGAAGGTCGTGCGTGCCGGCGGCAAGCACAACGACCTCGACAATGTCGGCTATACCGCGCGGCACCTGACCTTCTTCGAGATGCTCGGCAACTTCTCGTTCGGCGACTACTTCAAGGAGCGCGCCATCGAGCTTGCCTGGACGCTGGTGACCAAGGGCTTCGACCTGCCGAAGGACCGGCTGCTCGTGACCGTCTATTCCGAGGACGAGGAGGCGGCGGTCCTCTGGAGGAAGATCGCCGGCCTGTCCGACGACCGGATCATCCGCATTCCGACCTCCGACAATTTCTGGCAGATGGGGGACACCGGCCCCTGCGGACCCTGTTCGGAAATCTTCATCGACCAGGGCGAGCACGTCTGGGGCGGCCCGCCCGGC
This sequence comes from Shinella sp. WSC3-e, assembly GCF_945994535.1. Lineage (NCBI taxonomy): Bacteria > Pseudomonadati > Pseudomonadota > Alphaproteobacteria > Hyphomicrobiales > Rhizobiaceae > Shinella > Shinella sp. WSC3-e. The sequence continues at coordinate 1,549,172 of NZ_OZ000530.1, read as the reverse complement.
TCGCCCGAGGAGGACGGCGACCGGTTCCTCGAATTCTGGAACCTCGTCTTCATGCAGTTCGACCAGACGGCGCCCGGCGAGCGCAGCCTTTTGCCGCGCCCCTCGATCGACACCGGCATGGGCCTCGAGCGCATGGCCTGCATCCTGCAGGGCGTCCAGAGCGTCTTCGAGACCGACCTTTTCCGCACGCTGATCTCGGCCGTCGAGGAGACGGTCGGCATCAAGGCGGAAGGCGAGGCGGCCGCAAGCTGCCGGGTCATCGCCGATCACCTCCGCTCCTCCGCCTTCCTGATCGCCGACGGCGTCCTGCCGTCGAATGAAGGCCGCGGCTACGTGCTGCGCCGCATCATGCGCCGCGCCATGCGCCACATGCAGCTGCTCGGTGCCCGCGAGCCGCTGATGTGGTCGCTGCTGCCGGCGCTGGTCGGCGAGATGGGCCGCGCCTATCCCGAGCTCGTGCGGGCCGAAGCCCTGATCTCCGAGACGCTGAAGCTGGAGGAAACCCGGTTCCGCAAGACGCTGGAGCGCGGCCTGTCGCTGCTGTCGGATGCCACCGTGACGCTCAAGAAGGGCGACATGCTGGACGGCGAGACCGCATTCAAGCTCTACGACACCTACGGCTTCCCGCTCGACCTCACCCAGGACGCGCTGCGCGCCCGCGACATCAATGTCGACCTTTCCGGTTTCAACGATGCGATGCAGCGCCAGAAGGCGGAAGCGCGGGCGAACTGGTCCGGCTCCGGCGACAAGGCGACGGAAGCGGTCTGGTTCGAGCTGAAGGAAAAACACGGCGCGACCGAGTTCCTCGGATACGACACCGAGGCGGCCGAGGGCGTGGTGCAGGCGATCGTCAGGGACGGCAGGACGATCGACGGCGCCAGTGCCGGCGACACTGTGCAGATCGTCGTCAACCAGACGCCGTTCTACGGCGAATCGGGCGGCCAGATGGGCGATACGGGCGTGATCGCCAGCGACCATGCGCGCCTTTTGGTGACCGACACGCAGAAGAAGGGCGAGGGCGTCTTCGTCCACAGCGCCGTCGTCGAGAGCGGCAAGCTTTCCGTCGGCGATGCCGTGGCGCTGACGGTGGACCATGCCCGCCGCGCGCGCCTTCGCGCCAACCACTCCGCCACCCACCTGCTGCACGAGGCGCTGCGCGAGGTGCTCGGCACCCACGTCGCCCAGAAGGGCTCGCTGGTCGCGCCCGAGCGCCTGCGCTTCGACGTCTCGCATCCCAAGCCCATGTCGGCGGAGGAGCTGCGCGTCATCGAGGACATGGCGAACGAGATCATCGTGCAGAACGCCCCGGTCACCACCCGCCTGATGACGGTGGACGATGCGATCGCGGAAGGCGCCATGGCGCTCTTCGGCGAGAAGTACGGCGACGAGGTGCGCGTGGTCTCCATGGGCACCGGCCTGCACGGCGCCAAGGCGAACCGGCCCTATTCGGTCGAGCTCTGCGGCGGCACGCATGTGTCGGCGACCGGCGAGATCGGCCTCGTGCGCATCCTTTCGGAGAGCGCCGTCGGCTCCGGCGTGCGCCGTCTGGAAGCGCTGACGGGCGAGGCGGCCCGCGCCTACCTTGCCGAGCAGGACGAGCGCGTGAAGGCGCTCGCCACGACACTGAAGGCGCAGCCGGGCGACGTGCTCGCCCGCGTCGAGGCGCTGGTCGAGGAGCGCCGCAAGCTGGAGCGCGAACTGACCGAGGCGAAGAAGAAGCTGGCGCTGTCGGGCGGCACCGCCGGCGGCGACGAGGGCGTGCGCGAGGTCGCGGGCGTGAAATATCTCGGCAAGGTCGTCACCGGTGTCGAGCCGAAGGACCTGAAGAGCCTTGCCGACGACGGCAAGAAGAGCCTCGGCTCCGGCATCGTCACCTTCGTCGGCGTCTCGGCGGACGGCAAGGCGAGCGCCGTGGTCGCCGTCACCGAAGACCTTACCGGCCGCTACAGCGCCGTCGATCTCGTGCGCCGCGCCTCCGAAGCGCTCGGCGGCAAGGGCGGCGGCGGGCGTCCCGATATGGCGCAGGCCGGCGGCCCGGACGGCGCCAGGGCAGGCGCGGCGATCGAGGCGGTTGCCGGCGCCATCGCCGGCTGAACCTTCCCGCAGCCGCGCGATCGCCTGTGCCTCCACAAGGGTAGGCGATCATATATCGAGTTCGACATTGCCCCATCCCCTTCTCCCCGCGGGGGAGAAGGGGATGGGGTGGCGTTTCATTCCCCATGCGACGACCCTGCACGCAAGGAACGGATCACGGCGGCGGGCTTCGGCCCGCCGCTTTTGTTTGCGAAGTCTTCAAGGTTTGCCCCTAGCATCCTGCGCGTGCGGAGTGCGTATTTTGATTGAAGACATCATCAGCATCTCAACCTTGATGATCTGTACGTTCCTGGCGACGACCGCCGTCGGGATCTTCATGCTGCAGGTGTGGCTGACCGACCGGCGGCACAGGGCGGCCGGCTACTGGTGCCTGTCCATGTGGGTCGGCTCGCTCTGCACGCTGCTGTTCGCGCTGCGCTCCGTCGGCCCGCCGCTTCTGACCGTCGGCCTCGGCAATGCGCTCGCCGCCTGCGGCTATGCGTTCATGTGGGCCGGCTTCCGCGTCTTCGATCGCCGCCGCGTTTATCGTTCCGTCGTTCTGGCCGGCCCCGTCCTGTGGGGCCTCGTCTATCTTCTCGTCCCGCAGGTGTCGGAGGATGTGAACAACCGCATCATCGTCAGCTCGACCATCATCACCGCCTATTGCCTGTGGATCGGCATCGACATCTGGCGCGGGCACCGCACCGAGCCGCTGCCGACCCGCATGCTTGCGGCGGCCTTCTTCGTCAGCCATGGCATCATCTATGGCCTGCGCATTCCCATGGCGATCGCCCTGCCTGCGGCCTTCGGCCATGGCACGGCCTATTCCGCCTGGTTCGCGGTCTTCTCCCTGGAACTGTTCGCCCATACGATCCTTGCCGCCGTCGCCATGCTGGTGCTGATCAAGGAGCGGGGCGAGGCGCTCTACCGCCAGGCCTCGCGCACCGACGCGCTGACGGGCATCGCCAACCGCGGCTCGTTCCTGGACGACATGCAGAAACTGCTGGGCGACCGGCGGCAGGGCACGCTGATGATCTTCGATCTCGACCGGTTCAAGGCGATCAACGACACCTACGGCCATGTCGCCGGCGATCTCGTGCTGAAGCGGTTTTCCGCGCAGGTCGCCGCCCGCCTGGAGGCGAACATGCTGTTCTGCCGCTTCGGCGGCGAGGAATTCGCGCTCTTTGCGCCGGGGCGCGACATGGCGCCCGCCGAACAGTTCGCCGAGGCGCTGCGGCTGGAGGTCGCCGCCCTGCCGGTGCGCGCCGGGGATCACGAGATCGCGGTCTCGGTCAGCATCGGCCTTGCGGATGTCGCGACCTTCGGAGCGGATTTCGACCGCCTGCATTCGGCGGCCGACGGCGCGCTCTATGCGGCCAAGGAGGCCGGCCGCAACCAGGTGAAGCGCGCAGCGCCCTCGCTGGGGCTTCCGGGTGTCGCCGAGCGCATGAGGAACCCGGCCGCCTCGGATGTCGCCCGCGCCGGCTGAGGCGTCTGCGCTTTCCTTTGCATGACAAGCACCGGACGGAGAGCCGTTCGCGCCGCTCCGGCACGGTTTCAGCGCGTGGCCGCGGCGATCTCGCCCATGGCGGCGTCCACGGTGGCCGTGAAGGTGACGCGCGGGGCGTGCAGCTCATGGGCTTCCAGCATGCGGCGCATGTCGGGTTTCAGGCCCGTGATGAAGACGCGCACGCCGGCCCGCTCGGCCTTGCGCACCAGGCCCTCGATGACGCTGGCGGCGGTGGAATCGAGCAGGGGCACGTCGGCGCAGTCGAGCACGAAGTTGCGCCGCTGGTCGGCGATGCGATCGAGCACGGAGCCGACGCTGGCCGCCGCGCCGAAGAAGAAGACGCCGCTGATGCGGTAGATCACCGTATCCGGATCGTCGCCGGCGACCGGCCGCTCGGGCAGGCCGCTGTCCTCGCCGGCATTCTCGATGGCCCGCACGACGCGCGGCACCGTCTCCTCGCGGATGTCGACGGACTTGCCCATGCGGTCGATGAACAGCACCGCGCCGAGCAGGAAGCCGACGACGATGCCCTCCGTCAGGTCGCGGAAGACGACCAGCAGGAAGGTGACGACGAGCACCGCCGCATCGCCGCGCGAGGAGCGGAAGAGGGCGGCGATGGCCGGACGCTCCACCATGTTGAACGCGACGACCGCCAGCACGCCGGCGAGCGCGGCGAGCGGGATATAGCTGGCGAGCGGCGCGGCGACGAGCATGAAGAGCAGGAGGAAGACCGCGTGCAGCATGCCGGAGACCGGGCTGGTGGCGCCGGAGCGCACGTTCGTGGCGGTGCGGGCGATGGTGCCCGTCACGCAGATGCCGCCGAAGAGCGCCGAGCCCACATTGGCGACCCCCTGGGCGACAAGCTCCATGCTGGAGCGGTGCCTGCGCCCCGTCATGCCGTCGGCGACGACGGCCGAGAGCAGCGATTCGATGGCGCCGAGCAGCGTGAAGGCGACGGCGTCCGGCAGGACGGCGAGCACGAGCTCGGGGGAGAAGGACGGCAGAGCCGGCAGGGGCAGGCCGCGCGGAATGCCGTTGAAGCGGGTGCCGATCGTGTCCGCCGGCAGGGCGAGAAGCGCGGTGGCGAACGAGGCGACGGTGACGGCGATGAGCAGGTTCGGCCAGCTCGGCCGGAAGCGGCGCAACAGCAGGATGACGGCGATGGTAAGCCCCGCGACGCCGAAGGCGGCCGGATTGAAGCTGGGCCGGGCGGCCCAGAGCGCCTCGAGCTTCTCGACGATCGGCCCCGGCTCGCGCCCGTCCAGCTTCAGGCCGAACAGTTCGCCGATCTGGCTGGCGAAGATGATGACGGCGATGCCGGCCGTGAAGCCGACCGTCACGGGATAGGGGATAAACTTGATGTACTTGCCGAGCCTGAGATAGCCGGCCAGCGCGAGCATGAGGCCGGAGAGCAGCGTGGCGACCAGCAGGCCCTCGACGCCGTGGCGGGCGACCGTGGCCGAGACGAGCACGATGAAGGCGCCGGCCGGCCCGCCGACCTGGAAGCGGCTGCCGCCGAGCGCGGAAACGAGGAAGCCGCCGATGATGGCGGTGTAGAGGCCACGATCCGGCGTGACGCCGGAGGCGATGGCGATCGCCATGGACAGCGGCAGCGCGACGATCGCCACCGTGAGGCCGGCCAGCGCATCGGCCTTGAAACGCGCGGGGCCATAGCCCTCCGCGAAAACGCTGGCGAGCTTCGGCGTCAAGGTATCGGTCATGGGTGCCTCGGAAGGCCGGAGGATGGAGTAAGGGAGGGCCGGCGGGGGCATCTCACGCCGAGTCGCCCGTTTTTGCAATGGCACAAGGCAAGGCTATGCAGAAATTGCAGAGCATGACAGAAGCGCAGGATTTGTGAAATCGCTCCGTGCTTGGTTGAATGCGTTCCGGCGAGAGGGAAGCGGCATGAGCGAGAGCGGGATCTGGGCGGCCTATGAGAAACGCCTGCTGCGGGTTTCCGCCTATATCCACGAGCACCTGGAAGAGGATCTCGACCTCGACCGGCTGTCGGAGATCGCCTGCCTTTCCGCCCATCACTGGCACCGCGTCTACCGCGCCGTGCACAACGAGACGCTGGCGGCAACCGTCCGCCGGCTGCGTCTGCACCGTGCGGCGGGCGATCTGGTGCGCAGCGACCGCTCCGTCCGGGACATTGCCGCGCGATGGGGGTACGCCAACCTCCAGTCCTTCACGCGTACCTTCGCGGCTGCCTATGGCATGCCGCCGGCACGCTACCGCAAGGAGGGCTCCCATCGCGCCTACGAACCCGAGAACGACAAGGAGTGCTCCCGCATGTTCGACGTGACCATCCGCACCATTCCCGAGCAGACGCTGCTTGCCGTTGCCCATTCCGGTTCCTACATGGGCATCGGCAAGGCCTTCGAGGCGCTGCATGGCGCGCTCTTCTCCCGCAACCTCTTCCGGCCGGACATGCGCATGATCGGCGTCTTCCTCGACGATCCCGATCTCGTGGCGGAGGAAGAGCTTCGCTCCTTCGCCTGCGTGACGGCGGATGCGACCATTCCCGCCGAGGCGCCGCTCGAGCGCCGCACGCTGGCGGGCGGCGACTATGCGGTGCTGCGCCACCAGGGCCCCTATGCCGATATGGGCGCGGCCTATCGCTGGCTCTACGGCACATGGCTGCCGGCCTCGGGACGCTCGATCCGCGACGAGGTGATGTTCGAGGCCTATCTCAACAATCCGCGCGAGGTTGCGCCGAACGCGCTTCTGACGGAAATCTGCCTGCCGCTCCAGCCGGCGGCCGAAGCCGCGGCCTGAACGGCAGGGGGCTGGCGGTAAGCCCGCCCTAACCCTTCGCCGCCTGAAGCTGGCGGTGCATCTCCTCGTCGTCGATTGCGGTCGCGCGCTTGCTGGCCGGCCGCTCCTTCAGGCGATCCCAATAGGCCTTGAATTCCGGCCGGGGCTCCAGCGAGCCGAATTGCAGGCCCCAGCTGATATGGGCGCCGACATAGACATCGGCGGCGGTGAAATTGTCGCCGGCGATGTAGGGACAGCGCGTGACGGCCAGCGACAGGGCGCCCATGACCGCGTCATAGCTGCCGCAGCCGATGCTGCGCTCGCGCTCCCTGGGAACCTCGATGCCGAAGGCCTTCAGCGAGACCGCCATTTCCAGCGGGCCGGCTGCGAAGAAGAGCCAGCGGTAGTAATCGCCGCGCTTTTCGGGCGGCGGGGCGAGGCCGGCTTGGGGGAAGGCATCGGCGAGATAGGCGCAGATCGCCGCCGCCTCCGTCACCACGGTCTGGCCGTGGCGGATGGTCGGCACCTTGCCCATCGGGTTGATCGCCAGGAATTCCGGCGATTTCATCGAGCCGTCGAAGGTCAGCCATTCGGTGCGATAGGGCGCGCCGACCTCCTCCAGCATCCAGCGGGCGATGCGCCCGCGCGACATCGGGTTGCTATAGAAAACCAGTTCCTCGGCCATGCCGTCCTCCTCTTGCAAACCGGCCGGGAGGATAGGGCACACGGGCCCTGCCGCAAGAGGCCGCAACGAAAAAGCCCGGCGCTTGGCCGGGCTTTCCGTGGTCTTGCTGGATCAGGCCGCCATGGCCTTCTGGAGGTTCTCGTCGATCTTGTCGAGGAAGCCGGTGGTGGAGAGCCACGGCTGGTCGGGGCCGATGAGGAGCGCGAGGTCCTTGGTCATGAAGCCCGATTCGACGGTCTCGACGCAGACGCGTTCCAGCGTCTCGGAGAACTTCGCCAGCTCCGCATTGCCATCCAGCTTGGCGCGATGGGCAAGGCCACGCGTCCAGGCGAAGATCGAGGCGATCGAGTTGGTCGAGGTTTCCTCGCCCTTCTGGTGCTGGCGGTAGTGGCGCGTCACCGTGCCGTGCGCGGCTTCGGCTTCGACGGTCTTGCCGTCCGGCGTCATGAGGACCGAGGTCATCAGGCCGAGCGAGCCGAAGCCCTGGGCCACGATGTCGGACTGAACGTCGCCGTCGTAGTTCTTGCACGCCCAGACATAGCCGCCGGACCATTTCAGCGCCGAGGCGACCATGTCGTCGATCAGGCGGTGTTCGTACCAGATCTTGGCTTCCTTGAACTTTTCAGCGAACTCGGCGTCGAAGACCTGCTGGAAGATGTCCTTGAAGCGGCCGTCATAGACCTTGAGGATGGTGTTCTTGGTCGAGAGATAGACCGGCACCTTGCGCTGCAGGCCGTAGTTGAACGAGGCCCTTGCGAATTCGGTGATCGAATCGTCGAGGTTGTACATGCCCATGGCGACACCGGCGGACGGGGCGTCGAACACGTCGTATTCGATCTCCTTGCCGTCCTCGCCGACGAACTTCATCGTCAGCTTGCCCTTGCCGGGGAACTTGAAGTCGGTGGCGCGGTACTGGTCGCCGAAGGCGTGGCGGCCGACGATGATCGGCTTGGTCCAGCCCGGAACGAGGCGCGGCACGTTCTTGCAGATGATCGGCTCGCGGAAGATGACGCCGCCGAGGATGTTGCGGATCGTGCCGTTCGGCGACTTCCACATCTTCTTCAGCTTGAACTCCTCGACGCGGGCCTCGTCCGGCGTGATGGTGGCGCACTTGACGCCGACGCCGTGCTTCTTGATGGCGTTGGCCGCGTCGATCGTCACCTGGTCGTCGGTGGCGTCGCGGTTCTCCATGCCGAGGTCGTAATATTCGAGGTCGATATCCAGGTAAGGATGGATCAGCTTGTCCTTGATGAACTGCCAGATGATGCGCGTCATCTCGTCGCCGTCGAGTTCGACGACGGGGTTGGCGACCTTGATCTTTGCCATGGAGAGCCTCGTGTTTTGTCGGGGCCTTGCGCCCCGGATCGTGGACTTGAAAGGAACGTTTGGCCCTATAGCATTCGTGGCCGGGAAGGCAAAGCCGACCAATTGCCGAGACGGTTTATTTTCGCCGGCGTTGAGAATAAGTTTCGCCAAAATTCCGTTTCAGGAAGGCTCTTCGGCGGCCCGTTCCGGCCCGCCGTCATCCAGTGGAGAATATGATGTCGCGTTTCGGCCTCGTGGCGCTCGCCCTTTTGCTTCCCGTTTCCGTTGCAGCCGCCGATTTCAAGGCGCCCGTTTCGGAGGTCATGGCGGCTGCGACGGTCAACTGGCAGGACCTGGGCGAGGACGCCGACACGCCGCCGCCCTATACGGACTACTTCTCCGAGGATTTCCTGAAGCGCCTCTACAGCAAGGATTTCGTTGCGAAATACAAGGCGGCGGCGAAGTTCCCGGCCTATGACGACGGCGATTCGCCCTTCGACTACGATCCGGTGATCGGCGGCCAGGACAGCTGCGCGCTGAAGGACGTGACGACCACCGAGGGGCAACTGGCGAACGACGCGGAAGACGTGACCGTGACCTTCGACAACAGCCATTGCTTCGGCGAGCGGCCTGCCGGCTGGCAGCCGGAAACGCTGGTCTTCAAGATGATCGAGGAGGACGGCCGGGCGGTCATCGACGACATCGAGCGCCCGAGCTTCGAGGAGGGCGCCTCCCTGAAGAAGGAAATGGTGGAGATCGCCGAGGCCGGCGCCAATGGCGGCAACGGCAGCGCCGCCGAATCCCCCGAATGAGCGGCTTCATGCTTTTCATTTGCCGCTTATTGTGCCAGTGAAGCCCGAACTTTCCAGGGATATTTGGGCATGGCAGGCACGAACAGCGAACGCACGCTGATCGCCGAGGGACCGGCGATCATCCTCGTTCATCCGCAACTCGGCGAGAATATCGGCATGGTGGCGCGCGCCATGGCGAATTTCGGCCTGGCCGAACTGCGCCTCGTCAATCCGCGCGACGGCTGGCCGAGCGAGAAGGCGATCTCCGCCGCCAGCAAGGCCGACCATGTCATCGAGGCGGCGAAGGTCTACCCGTCGCTGGAAGCGGCCGTCGCCGATCTCGAATTCGTCTATGCGACGACTGCGCGCGACCGCTACGGCTACAAGGAGGTCCGCTCGCCGGTCGTTGCCGCCGACGACCTGCGCGTGCGCTTCCGCGCCGGGCAGAAGACCGGCATCCTCTTCGGCCGCGAACGCACGGGCCTCACCAACGAGGAGATCGCGCTCGCCGACGAACTGGTGACCTTCCCGGTCAACCCCGCCTTCGCCTCGCTCAACCTCGCCCAGGCCGTGCTCCTCATGAGCTACGAGTGGATGAAGAGCGGCCTTGCCTCCGTCAAGGACACGCCCTTCGACGCGCTGCCGCAGCGCCCGGCGAAGAAGGAGGAGCTGCAGGGCCTCTTCGACCATGTGGAGGAGACGCTGGAGGCGCGCGGCTATTTCCGGCCCGCCGAAAAAAAGCCCAAACTGGTGGAGAACCTGCGCGCCATCCTGACGCGTCCTTCCTTCACCGGCACGGAGATCCAGGTCATGCGCGGCATCATCTCCTGCCTCGATCGCTTCACCCGCGAATCGCCGCGCGGCGCGACCAACCCGAACCGCACCCGCAACCGCCGGCCCAAGGTGCCCCGTGACGACGCATAGGCCCTTTCCGGAACAGGCGGCGGCCAAGCCCATCCTGATGTTCGACAGCGGCATCGGCGGCCTGACCGTCCTGCGCGAGGCGCGCGTGCTGATGCCCGAGCGGCACTTCACCTATGTGGCCGACGATGCCGGCTTTCCCTATGGCGGCTGGGAAGAGCCGGCGCTGAAGGCGCATATCATCGATCTCTTCGGGAAACTGCTCGCCGAGCACGATCCGGAAGTCTGCGTCATCGCCTGCAACACGGCCTTCACGCTGGTGGGCGCGGATCTGCGCGCCGCATTTCCCCACATGCCCTTCGTCGGCACCGTGCCCGCGATAAAGCCCGCCGCCGAGCGCACGCGTTCCGGCCTCGTCTCGGTGCTGGCCACGCCCGGCACGGTGAAACGCGCCTATACGCGCGATCTCATCCAGTCCTTCGCCAGCCAGTGCGACGTGCGCCTCGTCGGCTCGGAGAACCTCGCCCGCATGGCCGAGGCCTATATCCGCGGCGAGACCTTCTCCGACGCGGCCGTGCGCGCCGAGATCGTGCCCTGCTTCGTCGACGAGGACGGCCGCAAGACGGATATCGTCGTGCTCGCCTGCACGCATTATCCCTTTATGGCCAACCTCTTCCGCAAGCTCGCCCCCTGGCCGGTCGACTGGCTCGACCCCGCCGAAGCCATCGCCCGCCAGGCCCGCCGCCTTGTGCCCCCGCTGGAAACCCTCGCCCCGGGCGAGGACATCGCCGTGTTCACCTCCGGCAAGCCGGACTTTTCGACGCGCCGCCTGATGCAGGGTTTCGGGCTTCGGGTCGTCTGATGCTTGTATCGCGTATCGATACGCGATACACTGCGCCATGATCGTCAGTTTCCGACACAAGGGTCTGGAACTCTTCTACATGTCGGGTTCGACGAAGGGAATCCAGGCATCGCATGCCGCCAAGCTGGGGCGTATCCTTGGCTTGCTGGATGTCGCGGGCACGCCCGCCGACGTCAACCTGCCGGGCTTCAGGCTTCATCCCCTCAAGGGGACGATGAAGGGACATTGGTCGGTTTGGGTGAACGGCAATTGGCGCGTGACGTTCCGCTTCGTCGGAACCGACGTCGAACTGGTCGACTACCAGGATTATCATTGAGAGGACACGGCGATGATGAAACTTCCGCCCCATCCCGGTGAATTGCTCCGCGAGGACGTGCTTCAGCCGCTCGGCCTTTCGGTGACGGATGCGGCCGGCCGGCTCGGCATGTCCCGGGTCGCGCTTTCGCGCGTGCTGCATGGGCGTGCCGCCGTCAGCCCCGATCTCGCCCTGCGCCTGGAACGGGCAGGGGCCAGCACGGCGCGCGCATGGCTTGCCATGCAGGCCAATTTCGACCTGGCGCAGGCGATGCAGCGCGCGCAGCCCGAGATACAGCCGCTCGATGACAAGGCCGCTTGAACGCGGCCTCGGCGAGAACCTTGTGGATTCTTTCAAAAAGCCGGGCGTGACGGCTGAAGGTTTCGTGTTAGGGCTTGCCGGATATCCGGTGGCGGTCGGCGAATCAGGAATTTTGGAACGAGGAACGGGATGAAGGTCGGCATCGACATGGGAACGGTGCAGGGCGGCGCACCGGCCAGGCTCGATATCGAGGAACTGCTGGCGACGCGCCTGCTCGTGCAGGGCAATTCGGGCTCGGGAAAGTCGCATCTCCTGCGGCGCCTGCTCGAGCAGTCCGCCCAATGGGTGCAGCAGGTCATCATCGATCCCGAAGGGGATTTCGTCACGCTTTCCGACCGGTTCGGCCATGTCGTGGTCGATGGCGAGCGCACGGAAGCCGAACTCGTCGGCATCGCCAACCGCATCCGCCAGCACCGCGTCTCCTGCGTGCTCTCGCTGGAGGGCCTTGAGGCCGACGAGCAGATGCGGGCGGCCGGCATCTTCTTGAACGCGCTGTTCGATGCGGACCGGGACTTCTGGTATCCGGTGCTCGTCGTCGTCGACGAGGCGCAGCTTTTCGCGCCCGCCGTCAGCGGCGAGGTCTCCGAAGAGGCGCGAAAACTGTCGCTCGGCGCGATGACCAACCTGATGTGCCGCGGCCGCAAGCGCGGCCTTGCCGGCGTCATCGCCACGCAGCGCCTCGCCAAGCTTGCCAAGAACGTCGCGGCCGAGGCATCCAACTTCCTGATGGGCCGCACCTTCCTCGACATCGACATGGCGCGTGCCGCCGACCTGCTCGGGCTTGACCGCCGGCAGGCGGAGATGTTCCGCGACCTGCCGCGCGGTTCCTTCGTCGCGCTCGGCCCGGCGCTGTCGCGCCGCCCCTTGCCGGTGACGATCGGCGCGGTCGAGACCTCCGCGCGCTCGACCAGCCCCAAGCTGATGCCGCTGCCGGATGCGCCGCAGGACGTGGAAGACCTGATCTTCACGCCCGATCCGGACGAGTTTTCCCGCCCGCTCGTCCGCCGCGCGCCGCCGGCGCCGCGCCCGACGACGGACATCCTCGCCGAACTGTCCCGGGCGCGGCCGGAGCCGGTGCAGGCGGAGGCGAAGGCACCCGCGCCGGAAATCTCCGCGGAGGAGCGGGAAGGCCTGCTCGACCAGGCGCTCGCCGAAATCCTCGGCAATCCCGATGCGGCCTTCCGGGCCGATGCCGAACTGTTCCAGGATTTCCTCGTGCGCTGCCGCATCCGCCGCGTGCCCGGCGCGCCGCTGTCGCTTCCCGCCTTCCGCCGCAAGATGGCAGTCGCGCGCTCGGGCGTCGATGCCGAGACAGCGGCGACGGAAATCTGGGGCAGGGCGCTCGATCTGTCGCGCAGTGTCACCGAGGACCTGCAGGGCGTGTTCCTGCTCGTCGCGCAGGCCGCGGTGCGCGGGCTAACCTGCCCCTCGGATGCCCGGATCGCGCGGGCCTACGGCACGCATTCGGCCCGCCGGGCGCGCCGGCTGCTCGGCTATTTCGAGGAGCAGGGGCTGGTGGTCGTGCACAGCGATCTTGCCGGCCACCGCATAGTCGCCTTCCCGGACCTCGGCTGCGAGACGCTGCCGGGCGACGCCAACGGGCCGGACCTTGCCGATTCCCACCGCGATGCGGCGGAATAGGCGGATTTTCCGGGCCTTGCTCGTTGACAGTCCTGTAAAACTCCCCTAATGACCCCGCCAACGCCGGGCAGAAATGTCCGGTGTTTCATTTGACATGTCCCGTGGATTCTCCGGTCGCGATCGTGAGAAGCCTGTCGGAACCCGAAAGGTTCAGAGGAGGGCGTGTTTCCTTCAGCCGGTCCGGCAACGGCCCGGCATAACAAGACCAAGAGGAAATGCGATGAGCAAGCGCGCTGCATCCAAGTACAAAATCGACCGCCGCATGGGCGAGAACATCTGGGGCCGTCCGAAGTCCCCGGTCAACCGTCGCGAATACGGCCCGGGCCAGCACGGCCAGCGCCGCAAGTCCAAGCTTTCGGACTTCGGTGTCCAGCTCCGCGCCAAGCAGAAGCTGAAGGGTTACTACGGCGATATCCGCGAGAAGCAGTTCCGCGCGATCTTCGCCGAAGCCGAGCGCCGCAAGGGCGACACCCCGGAAAACCTGATCGGCCTGCTCGAATCGCGCCTCGACGCGATCGTCTACCGCGCCAAGTTCGTTCCGACGGTCTTCGCTGCCCGTCAGTTCGTCAACCATGGCCACGTCAAGGTCAACGGCGTGCGCGTCAACATCGGTTCCTACCGCTGCAAGCCGGGCGACGTCATCGAAGTCAAGGAAAAGTCCAAGCAGCTCGTCACGGTTCTCGAATCCGTCGGTCTGGCTGAACGCGACGTTCCGGACTATATCGAAGCCGACCACAACAAGATGACCGCGACCTTCGTTCGCGTTCCGGTTCTCTCCGACGTGCCCTACGCCGTCATCATGGAACCGCACCTGGTCGTCGAATTCTACTCGCGTTAATTCGCGGGCGACACCTTGCGCAATCGGGAAAAGCCGCCAAGAGATTGGCGGCTCAGATTGCCGGCAAGCCTTGCCACCCACCGCCGTCATCCTCGGCCTTGAGCCGAGGATCCAACCTTCTCAACGGTTTATGGATGCTCGGGTCAAGCCCGAGCATGACGGAGGAGAGGGGTTCGGGACTTTGCCAGTCAGTCTGAGCCGCCAAGAGATTGGCGGCTTTTTCGTTTCGGGGGAACGGGATGACGGACTTGCAGGGCATTGTCGAGGAGATCCACGCGAACCTGTCGCCACGGTGCGGCGAGGGCAGGGTGGCAGACTATATTCCGCAGCTTGCCCATGTGGATCCGAAGAAGTTCGGCATCGCCGTGGTGACGGTCGACGGCGCGGTGCACCTTGCCGGCGACGCGGACGAGGCCTTTTCCATCCAGAGCATTTCCAAGGTCTTCACCCTCACGCTCGCCCTCGGCAAGCATGGCGAGGCGATCTGGAAGCGGGTCGGCCGCGAACCGTCTGGCTCGGCCTTCAACTCCATCGTCCAGCTCGAGCACGAGGGCGGCATCCCGCGCAATCCCTTCATCAATGCCGGGGCGATCGCCACCACCGACCTCGTGCTCGCCGGCCATACGCCGAAGGAGGCGATCGGCGAGATCGTGCGGTTCCTGCGCTATCTCGCGGACGAGGACGACATCATCATCGACCAGGCCGTGGCACGCTCGGAGCAGGCGACGGGCTTCCGCAACTTCGCGCTCGCCAATTTCATGCGCTCCTTCGGCAGGCTCGATCATGCGGCCGAACTGGTGCTCGGCGTCTATTTCCATCAATGCGCGCTGGCGATGAGCTGCCGGCAGCTCGCCAAGGCGGGGCTGTTCCTCGCCAACAGCGGCACCAACCCTTTGACCGGCCACCGCGTCGTCTCGCATCTTCGGGCGCGGCGTATCAACGCACTCATGCTGACCTGCGGCCACTATGACGGCTCGGGCGACTTCGCCTACCGCGTCGGCCTGCCGGGCAAGAGCGGCGTCGGCGGCGGAATCCTGGCCGTCGCGCCGGGAAAGGCCTCGGTCGCCGTCTGGTCTCCGGGGCTGAACGAGAACGGCAATTCGCTCATCGGCTCGCTGGCGCTGGAAATGCTGGCGGCGCGCACCGGCTGGTCTGTCTTCGGGGCTTGATTGTGCGGCCGGTTCGGGGCATTGCAGGCCCATGACGGCATCTACGACCCTGGCCTTTGCTGACACCGACGACGACGCACCGGATGCTGGCCGCCATCCGCTCTTTGCGGACGCTCCCTCCAGTGTCTCCTTCAACAAGCTGCGCAAGCGCCTGCTGCGGCAGGTCCGGCAGGCGATGGACGATTTCGCCATGCTGAAGGGCCAGAAGCGCTGGCTCGTCGGCCTTTCCGGCGGCAAGGACAGCTACGGCCTGCTCGCCCTGCTGATGGACCTGCAATGGCGCGGCCTTTTGCCGGTGGAGCTCGTCGCCTGCAATCTCGACCAGGGCCAGCCGAATTTTCCGAAGCACATATTGCCGGACTATCTGACGTCGATCGGCGTCAAACACCGCATCGAATATCGTGACACCTATTCCATCGTGAAGGAGAAGGTGCCGTCGGGGGCGACCTATTGTTCGCTCTGCTCGCGGCTCCGGCGCGGCAATCTCTATCGCATTGCCCGGGAGGAGGGCTGCGATGCGCTGGTGCTCGGCCACCATCGCGAGGATATTCTCGAAACCTTCTTCATGAACTTCTTCCACGGCGGGCGGCTCGCCGCCATGCCGCCAAAACTCCTGAACGACGAGGGTGACGTCATGCTGCTGCGTCCGCTCGCCTATGCGGCGGAGGATGATCTTGCCAAATTCGCCGCCGCCATGCGGTTCCCGATCATCCCCTGCGACCTCTGCGGCTCTCAGGACGGCCTGCAGCGCAATGCGATGAAGGCGATGCTGGCGGAGATCGAGACGCGCATGCCGGGCCGCAAGGACGCCATGCTGCGCGCGCTCGGCCACACCAATCCGTCCCATCTTCTCGACCCGAAGCTTTTCGATTTCTCCTCCCTCGAAACGGTAAGGCCCCATGACGACGATTGACATCAATGCCCTCGCCCTCGTGCTTGCACAGGCGGCGGAGGCGGAAATCCGCCCGCGCTTCCGCGCGCTCGCCAAGGGAGATGTCCGCACCAAGGCGGATGCCAACGACCTGGTGACGGAAGCCGACGAGGCGGCCGAGCGCTTCATCAGCCGGGAAGTTGCGGCGCAGTTTCCGGGCGTGCTGTTCGTCGGCGAGGAATCGGTCGCGGCCGATCCGGCGCTGCTGCCGAAGCTCAAGGATGCGGACGTCGCGATCGTCGTCGACCCGATCGACGGCACCTTCAACTTCGCGGCCGGCGTGCCGCTCTTCGGCGTCATGGCGGCGATCGTCTCCGGCGGCGAGACGGTCGGCGGCATCATCTACGACCCGATGGGCGACGACTTCGTCATGGCGGAAAAGGGCGGCGGCGCCTGGCAGACCGGCGATCACCGCCCGGCCGTGCGGCTGAAGACGCGGGGCGGCGCACCGCTCGAAGCGATGACCGGCATGGCCTCGACCAGCTTCCTCGACCGGGCGCGCCGGGCGCGCATCCTGTCGAACCTCGCCAAGGTGGCCTTCGTCTCCAACTATCGCTGCGCGGCGCACGAATACCGCACCCTTGCCGGCGGCCACCTGCATTACCTGATGTACAACAAGCTGATGCCCTGGGACCACCTCGCCGGCACGCTGATCGCCGAGGAGGCCGGCGCCTATGCCGCGCGCTTCGACGGCTCGGCCTACAAGCCGCACCATGTCGAGGGCGGCCTCCTGGTCGCGCCGGACAAGGACAGCTGGGAGATGCTGCGCCGCGAAGTCTTCGTCGACTGAGGCGGCTTGACCACCGATGAAAAGGCCCGGCTGCATCCGCAGCCGGGCCTTTTGTTTGTCCGCAACCTTCTGCTTTCGTCATCCTCGGGCTCGACCCGAGGATCCACGCGGCCCCCTGGGCCTGGATGGTCGGGTCAAGCCCGACCATGACGGAGGGGAGGTAAGGCGCCTTCCTCGCGAGCGGTTCGGCTGGAGGTGAGGGCAAGTGCCTTTCTCACGCTGGGCCGGCTGGAGGAGAGCGACGACGATCCCCCCTCAAACCGGCTTGTTGTGCGGCTGGAACAGCTTGCCGCGCTCGGCGATCAACACGAAGACGAGGCCGATGACCGAGAGCACGAAGAAGCCCATGACGAGCGGCAGCGCCGTGCCGTTGAAGGCCTGGCCGATGATGGCGCCGAGGACCGTGCCGCCGGCCGTGCCCATGAAGCCGAGCACCGAGGAGGCCGTGCCGGCGACGTGGCCGAGCGGCTCCATGGCGAGCGAGTTGAAGTTCGAGCCGATCCAGCCGAACTGGAACATCGACAGCGCGAAGAGCACGATGAAGATCGCGAACGGCAGGTGCGGTGCCCAGACCAGCGTCAGCAGCAGCCAGAACGCATTGACGCCGAGGAAGCCGAGGAGCGCGCCATGCGACAGCCGCCGCATGCCGAACCGGCCGACCAGCCGGGCATTGACGAAGGACGACAGGGCCATGAAGGCGGCAACGCCGGCAAAGGCGACCGGGAACCAGACGCCGAGCCCGTAGATGCCGACATAGATCTGCTGCGCCGAGTTGATGAAGCCGAACAACGCGCCGAAGATGAAGGTGCTGGCGAGCGTGTAGCAGAGCGCCACGCGGTCCGTCAGGACGATGCGGAAGCCGCCGAGGACCGAGCGCACCGTAAAGGGCCGCACGTCTTCGGGATGCAGGGTCTCCGGCAGGCGGAAATACATCCAGGCCCAGATCACGGCGGCCATCACCGCCATGAAGACGAAGATGAGGTGCCAGTCGCCGAACAGCATGACAATCTGGCCTGTGCCCGGCGCCAGCACCGGAACGACCATGAACACCATCATGATGAGCGACATCGCTTCCGCCATCGCGCGGCCGCCGAAAATGTCGCGGACGATCGAGACGGTGATGACGCGCATGGCGGCCGAGCCGATGCCCTGGATGAAGCGCAGCGCCAGAAGCGCGGCGAAGCTCGGCACGAGGATCGCGGCGAGCGACGACACGACATAGATGGCAAGGCCGACGAACATGGGCGCACGGCGGCCGAAGCGGTCGGAGACCGGACCATAGATGAGCTGCGCGAGCGCAAAGCCGATCAGGTAGGCGGAAATGACATATTGCCGGTGGTTCTCGTTCTCGACGCCGAGGCTGGCGCCGATTTCCTGCAGGCCGGGCAGCATGATGTCGATGGCGAGCGCATTGAGCGCCATCAGCAGCGCCATGAGCGCAATGAATTCCATCTTGCCCATGCCTTTGAGGCGCTGGGCCGATTCAGGGGAAAGTCCAGACATAATCTATATATTCCATGAAAAAGAGAGAAGGCGCCGCTGGGATGCGGCGCCTTTGAAAAGCTTGGGGCCTTGGGAAGACCGTTAAGCGTCAGGCAGCGCCCTTGATCGAAATACCCTGTTCCTGAAGATGCGACTGCAATTCGCCCGACTGGAACATCTCGCGCACGATGTCGCAACCGCCGACGAACTCGCCCTTCACGTAAAGCTGCGGGATGGTCGGCCAGTTGGAATAGTCCTTGATGCCCTGACGGATGTCGGCGTCGGCGAGCACGTTGATGCCCTTGTAGCCCACGCCCACGTAGTCGAGGATCTGCACGACCTGGCCGGAGAACCCACACTGCGGGAATTCGGGCGTGCCCTTCATGAAGAGGACGACGTCGTTGGTCTTCACTTCGTTGTCGATGAAATCGTGGATGCCACTCATAGCAGTCTTCCTTGGCAAATCGGCTTCAAGGGCCGATGCGATGATCCGTTTGCCCTAGATAACAACCTCGGGTGACAATTGCCAGAAGCCCCGCCACAAAAAATGCAGGGGGCTGCCTTACCGTTTCGCAAGTGTTGCGTGTTCGCCGCGCCTATGCCTATCCGGCACGCTGGCGGCTGCGGCTTGCCGCCGTGCGACGGCGGCTCACCTGTTTGCGCGGGCGCTTCGCCGGTTTCTTTTCCGGCTTCAGCACGGCCTCGAGGATGTCACCGAGGAGCCCGCCGGACGCCTTCTTGCGCGTCGTCGTCGTCTTGCGGCGCGTGCGCTTCGTCGAGGCCTTGCGCATGCCGGTCTTCTTCAGCACCTCCTTGAGGGCTGCATCGACCACGCCGCTGACGAGCTCCTTGATGAGATCGGCCATGGATCGGTCAATCCGGGATCGAGGTCTGCAGGGCGAGGGCATGCAGGATGCCGCCCATATTGCCCTTCAGCGCATCGTAGACCATCTGGTGCTGCTGCACGCGGGTCTTGCCGCGGAAGGCTTCCGCGACGACTTCGGCGGCGTAGTGATCGCCGTCGCCGGCAAGATCGCGGATGACCACCTTCGCTCCGGGGATGCCGGATTTGATCATGTCTTCGATATCGCCGGGTGACATAGGCATGTGAACTGCTCCCTTATCTTATTCCGCGGCGGCAGCGGCGGTGCCGTTGCCGTCCATGAAGTCAGGGAACCACGATTCATGGGTGTCGCGCAATTGTTCAATCGGCAGCGACAGCAGGCCGTCCACCACGAGCGCATCGCCGCCGACCGTGCCGAGGCGGCGGAACGGCACGCCCGCGCCTTCCGCATTGGCGCACAGGAAGTTGGCGAGATCGGCCGGGACGGCCAGCACATAACGGGCCTGGTCCTCGCCGAAGAGCAGCGCATGGGCCGGGCCGTTGGCCTGCGAAAGGTTGGCCTTGATGCCCTTGCCGGAGGCCATCGCCATTTCGGCGAGCGCGACGGCGAGGCCGCCGGAGGAGATGTCGTGGCAGGCGGTGACCTGGCCGTTGCGGATGGCCGAGCGCACGAAATCGCCGTTGCGGCGTTCGGCGTGGAGGTCCACTTCCGGCGCCGGGCCGTCGACGAGGCCGAGCACGTCGCGCAGATAGACGGACTGGCCGAGATGGCTGCCGTCGACGCCGATCAGCACGAGCTGGTCGCCGTCCCTGGCGCCGCCGATCCTCGCCATGGCGGACCAGTCGGGCAGGAGGCCGACCCCGGCGATGGTCGGGGTCGGCAGGATGGCGATGCCGTTCGTCTCGTTGTAGAGCGAGACGTTGCCCGAGACGATCGGGAAATCGAGCGCCCGGCAGGCTTCGCCGATGCCCTGGATGGCCTTGACGAACTGGCCCATGATCTCCGGCTTTTCCGGGTTGCCGAAGTTGAGGTTGTCGGTGGCGGCGAGCGGCTCGGCGCCGGTCGCCGTGATGTTGCGCCAGCATTCGGCGACGGCCTGCTTGCCGCCCTCGAACGGATCGGCCTCGACATAGCGCGGCGTCACGTCGGAGGAGAAGGCGAGGGCCTTGGTGGCATGGCCCTCGACGCGCACGACGCCGGCATCGCCGCCCGGGATCTGCAGCGAATTGCCCTGGATCAGCGTGTCGTACTGCTCGTAGACCCAGCGGCGGCTCGACTGGTTCGGCGAGCCGACCAGCGCCAGCACGGCTTGGCCGTAATCAGCGGGTTCGGCGACGAGATTGGCCGGTAGCGGCGCGGGCTTGCCCGGCTCGCGCCAGGGGCGGTCGTATTCCGGCGCCTGATCGCCCAATTCCTTGATCGGCAGGTTCGCCACTTCCTCGCCCTGGTGCAGGATGCGGAAGCGCAGGTCGTCGGTCGTGTAGCCGACAATGGCGAAGTCGAGACCCCACTTGACGAAGATCGCCTTGGCGACCTCTTCCTTGGCGGGTTCGAGAACCATGAGCATGCGCTCCTGGCTTTCCGACAGCATCATCTCGTACGCCGTCATCTGTTCTTCGCGAACCGGCACGAGATCGAGGTTCAACTCGATGCCGAGGTCGCCCTTGGCGCCCATTTCGACGGCCGAGCATGTAAGGCCGGCAGCGCCCATGTCCTGGATCGCGATGACGGCACCGGTCTGCATCAGTTCGAGGCAGGCTTCCAGCAGGCACTTTTCCGTGAAGGGGTCGCCGACCTGCACGGTCGGGCGCTTCTCCTCGATCGTTTCGTCGAATTCCGCGGAGGCCATGGTGGCGCCGCCGACGCCGTCGCGGCCGGTCTTGGCACCGAGATAGACGACCGGCAGGCCGACGCCCTTGGCTTCCGAGAGGAAGATCGCGTTGGATTTCGCAAGGCCGGCGGCAAAGGCGTTGACGAGGATGTTGCCGTTGTAGCGCGGGTCGAACTCGACCTCGCCGCCGACGGTCGGCACGCCGAAGGAATTGCCGTAGCCGCCGACGCCGGCGACGACGCCGGAAACGAGGTGGCGGGTCTTCGGATGGTCCGGCGCGCCGAAGCGCAGCGCGTTCATCGCCGCGACCGGGCGCGCGCCCATGGTGAAGACGTCGCGCAGGATGCCGCCGACGCCTGTCGCCGCGCCCTGGTAGGGCTCGATATAGGACGGGTGGTTGTGGCTCTCCATCTTGAAGACGACGCAGTCGCCGTCGTCGATATCGACCACGCCGGCATTCTCACCCGGCCCCTGGATGACGCGCGGACCCTTGGTCGGCAGCGTGCGCAGCCAGCGCTTGGAGGACTTGTACGAGCAGTGCTCGTTCCACATGGCCGAGAAGATGCCGAGTTCGGTGAAGGTCGGCTCGCGGCCGATCAGCGAGAGGATGCGGTCGTATTCATCCGGCTTCAGCCCGTGGGCGGCAATCAGCTCCGGGGTGATCGGGCGGGTGTTCGAAATGGTCATCGTCGCTCGTCTTGTCGTGGAGGGCAGGATTGCGGTCTCTTTAACCTATGCCGCCCGGCAGCGCGACAGGAAAATGACCGCAATCACAGGCGAAACGGCCTGTTCAGGCCGGGCTGTCGTAACCCGTCGGGCCGTGGGCGATGAGGCTGCGCAGCCGCAAGAGGCCGGCCGCGACATCCGCGCGGTTCTCCGGCGAGGACAGGCCGATGCGCACGCGGTAGAACGTCTTCTCCGACCGGCCGGCCTTGAACTCGTCCTCGTCGTCGATGAGGATATCCTCGGCGAAGGCCGCCTGGCGGAACGTGCCGGACAGCCACGGGTCCGGCAGCTTCAGCCAGAGGAAGGGCACGCGGGGGTGCGAATTGAAATCGAGCCCCGCGAAGATTTCCCGCGCACGCGCCTCGCGTGCCTCGACTTCCGCGGAGACCTTCGCGCGGATGGCGTCCGCCATGCCCGACAGCACCAGCCGGGCGCCGAGCTCGGCGAGCAGGTAGGGCAGGCCGCCGCTCACCATCTTGTGGGCGATGCGCACGCGCTGGGCAAGGTGCGGCGGGCAGGCGATCCAGCCGCCGCGCACGCCCGCCGCCACGCTCTTCGAGAGGCCCCCGACGAGGAAGGTCCGATCGGGCGCGATTTCGGCGAGGAGCGGAATGCCAGCGTCGATCGTGCCGCCATAGAGATTGTCCTCGATGAGGAAGACATTGTGCCGCCGGGCGATGGCGGCAATGGCGCGGCGGCGATCCTCCGGCATGATGGCGAGCGTCGGGTTCTGGCCCGACGACATCAGGAAGGCGAGCTTGGGATGCTGCTGCACGCAGACGCGCTCGAAATCCTCCGGTATCACGCCGTGGGCATCCGATTCGACGAGCACCGTCTGGCGGCCGATGAGGGCGGTGCCGCGGCTCACCTGCGAATAGGTGACATGCTCGAAGACGATGCGGTCGCCGGGCGCGGTGATGACCGAGACGGCGGCAATGACGGCGGCATGGGCGCCGAGCGTCGGCACGATGCTCTCGATCGCCGGCTGCCAGTCGTCCCGCCTCAACCAGCGCCGCCCGGCCTCCAGCCATTGCAGCGGGAAATTCCGGGTGTAGCTGGCGATCTCGTTCGCCTGCTCCCGGCAGATGTCCGTGAGGATGTCGGTGATCGCCGTCGACTGGCCGACATCGGTGGCGGCCGTCGTGTCGAAGCGCAATTTGCCGGGCGGTGCATTCGCCGCGCGGGTGCCGACCAGCCGGGCGCTGACCGGATCCATGGCCGCCGGATCGGCATCCTCTTTCGAGCCGAGCACATAGGTGCCGCGGCCGACCTCGCCGCTGACGAGGCCGCGTTCGCGCACCATCGTATAGGCGCGGCTGACGGTGCCGATGGTCACGCCGATGTCGTAGGCGAGGTTGCGCTGGGGCGGCAGCTTGCTGCCGGAGGCGAGCGCGCCGGTGCTGATCGCCTGCTCGATCTGGTCGGCAATGCGCACATAGAGCGGACCGTCGGAGGCCTGGAGATCGGGAAGCCAATTTGTCATGGTGCCAATTCTTAGATTGCACCGCAATGAGAGTCAATTATTTCCTGAATGCACCGTTTGTCACGAGAGCTTGTGACGCTTCAGGAGAGACGACCATGGCAATCGATACAATATTCACCGCGGCAGAATCCGGCAGGCCTGGCGGCCTGCGGGCGATGCTGCGCCGTGCCTGGCGCGCAGGCCGCGCCTGGAGCGTCACGCGGCGCACGCGCCACGCGCTGGTGGAAATGACGGACGAACAGCTCCGCGACATCGGCGTCAGCCGTGCCGAAGCGACGCGGGAAATCCGCAAGTCGATCTATTGGGATTGACGGCCGGGGTCAGCAGCCCTTGCCGCCGGCGGCCCAGCGCTTGACGTCGGTCGCGATGCGCGGGCCGACGGCCTCGCCCATCATCGGGCCGAAGGCATCGAGCCTGGCCGGGTTGCCCTCCGCCTGCACGACGAGCAGCGGGCGCGATTCCGGCGAATTGCGGTGGACGACGAGGATGCGCGGGCGGCCGGAGAAGGAGTTCAGCTCCGGCGCGAGGCGATAGGCCTTGAAGGCCGGGTCGCCCGACTTGAACCAGCAGCTGTTCGCCGCGAGCGCGACGCGCTCCATGGTCGGCAGGGCGCCGCCACGGACCTGCGGCGCCGGGGTTTTCGCCTGGCACGCGGCAAGCGCCACGGCGGCGAGAAGCGGCAGGACGAGCTTGGCGGGAAGAAGCGGGCGCATGAAAAGCCTTTCGGGGACGGACATGCGCCCTTGATAACAACGACCGGTTAAGCGGCGATTACGTCGAGCACCGAGGCGAAGAGGCCGCGGCCGTCGGAACCGCCATGGGCGGCCTCGATGAGGTTTTCCGGGTGCGGCATCAGGCCAAGCACGTTGCCCTTCGCGTTCATCACGCCGGCAATGTCGTTGATCGAGCCGTTCGGGTTGGTGCCTTGCGCATAGCGGAACACGACCTGGCCATTGCCCTCGATGGCGGCCAGCGTCTCGGCGTCGGCGAAATAGTTGCCGTCGTGATGGGCGACCGGGCAGCGGATGATCTGGCCCTTCTCATAGGCGCGGGTGAAGTCGGTCTCGGCATTGGCGACTTCGAGCTTCACCTCGCGGCAGACGAATTTCAGCGAGGCGTTGCGCATCAGCGCGCCGGGCAGGAGGCCGGATTCGAGCAGGATCTGGAAACCGTTGCACACGCCCAGCACCTTCACGCCGGCCTCGGCCTTCGCCTTGATCGCCTGCATGACGGGCATGCGGGCGGCAATCGCCCCGCAGCGCAGGTAGTCGCCGTAGGAGAAACCGCCCGGGATGACGATCAGGTCGACATCCGGCAGCTCCGTTTCCGTCTGCCAGACGGTGACCGGCGCCTGGCCGGAGATCTTGGTCAGCGCCGCGATCATGTCGCGGTCACGGTTGAGGCCGGGAAGTTGGACGACGGCGGACTTCATGGGTGGGGTTCAAACCTTGCCTGGGCCTCGGCGAGTTCACGCAGTTCGAGGCGGTTTTCGATACGGTCGAGGCGTGTCAATACCTGTGCCATGCTGCCATGCAGGTTGTTGATGTCTCCTTGCATGACATGCATGTGATTTCGCAGACTTACGATATCTTGCCGCACATCTCTCTGGCCATCCTTGAGCGTGGCGAGATCCGACTGGATTCGCTTCATGAGCTCAAGCATCAGTTCCTGAGAAATATCGGTCACGATCGTCTCCTTCAACCGTCAGGCGAGGGCGATAGTATAGTTCTCGATTACCGTGTTGGCCAGCAGCTTGTCGCACATGGCCTTGAGGTCGGCCTCGGCCTTGGCGCGGTCGGCGGTCGCGAGCTCCAGATCGAAGACCTTGCCCTGGCGGACCTGGCCGACGCCGTCGAAGCCGAGGCTGCCGAGGGCGCCCTCGATCGCCTTGCCCTGCGGGTCGAGAACACCGTTTTTCAGCGTAACCGTTACGCGTGCCTTGATCATGTCTGTCTGTCCATCCTTGGAAGGCGTGTTACTTCACCAGAACCGGGCCGGTGCCGCGCACGGGCTCGTTCTCGTTGATGATGCCGAGGCGGCGGGCCACTTCCTGATAGGCTTCGACGAGGCCCCCCATGTCGCGGCGGAAGCGGTCCTTGTCCATCTTCTCCTGGGTGGCGATGTCCCAGAGGCGGCAGCTGTCCGGCGAGATCTCGTCGGCGATGATGATGCGCATCATGTCGCCTTCGTAGAGGCGGCCGCACTCGATCTTGAAATCGACGAGCTGGATGCCGACGCCGAGGAAGAGGCCGGAGAGGAAGTCGTTGACGCGGATGGCGAGCGCCATGATGTCGTCGAGTTCCTGCGGGCTCGCCCAGCCGAAGGCGGTGATGTGCTCCTCGGAGACCATGGGGTCTTCCAGCGCATCGGCCTTGAAATAGAATTCGATGATCGAGCGCGGCAGCACGGTGCCTTCCTCGATGCCGAGGCGCTTGGAGAGCGAGCCGGCGGCGACGTTGCGCACGACCACTTCCAGCGGGATGATCTCGACTTCCTTGATCAGCTGCTCGCGCATGTTGAGCCGGCGGATGAAGTGGGTCGGGATGCCCATCTTGTTGAGCTGGGTGAAGATGTACTCGGAGATCCGGTTGTTCAGCACACCCTTTCCGTCGATGACATCGTGCTTCTTCTTGTTGAAGGCGGTCGCGTCATCCTTGAAGAACTGGATCAGCGTGCCCGGCTCGGGACCCTCGTACAGGATCTTGGCCTTGCCCTCGTAGATACGGCGGCGACGGTTCATGGATTTTGTCTCTGTTGTTGGCGCGCTTGGGTCGCGCAGGTGTCGTTCGTTTGCGCTCCCATAAACGAAATGCCGCAGTTTAACAATCGCTGTCACGGCCGATCCCCCGTTTTCCGGGAAGTTCGGACCTCACGAAAGTTCGCATTGCACTTTTGCCGTTGTTTTGATTTATGGGCGGAAAGCCTAACGGGTCAGAGAATCTACGGGAGCCATAGATGACCAGCATGCAGGATCGGGAAAAGGCCTTCGAGGCCAAGTTCGCGCTGGACGAGGAGCTGCGCTTCAGGGCCGAAGCACGCCGCAACAAGCTGGTCGGCCTGTGGGCCGCCGGCCTGCTCGGCAAGACGGACGGCGAGGCGGAAGCCTATGCCAAGGAAGTCGTCGCCGCCGATTTCGAAGAAGTCGGTCATGAGGACGTGGTGCGCAAGATCAAGGCCGATTTCGACGCCGCCGGCATCGCCCGCAGCGAGGACGAAATCCGCGTCCAGATGATCGAGCTCCTGGCCGTCGCCATCGCGCAGCTCGAAGTGGGCTGACCGGCCTTTCGCCGTCAGGCCGTACCATCGAAAGCCGTCCGGCTTGCCGGACGGCTTTTCTCGTTCTAGCCGCCGGCGGCCCGGCGGACCTCGTTCTGGAGGTCGCGTGCCCCGCCGCCCGGCTGGCGCCATTCCTGGCGCCGCACGAAATCCGCGATGGCCTCCGCCGGCATGGGCCGGGCGAGCGCATAGCCCTGCAGGATGTCGCAGCCGAGATCGCGCATGATGGCGACATGGGCCGGCGTCTCGACGCCTTCGGCGACGACCTCGATGTTCAACGAGCGGCCGATCTCGACGATCGTGCCGACGAGCTTGCGCTGGCCGGGCGAGCGGCTGACCGGCTTGACGAGCTGCCGGTCGATCTTCAGCCGGCGCGGCGAGAGCTTCATCAGGCTGACGATCGAGGCATGCCCGGTGCCGAAATCGTCGATCTCGATATCGATGCCGAGCTTGCGGATCTCGGCGAGGTTTTCCAGTACGATGCGGTCGCAATCGTCGAGGAAGATCGATTCCAGGAGCTCGAAGGACAGGGATTTCGGGCGGATGGCCAGCGTGTGCAGCGAGCGTGCGAGCTCCGGGTCGTGCAGGCGCTTGGAGGAGACGTTGACCGAGATCTTCTCGATGCCGAGGCCGAGCGCCCGCCAGCCGGCATAGTCGGCGAGCGATTTCTCGAGCACGATCCGGTCGATCATCGCGACGCAGTCGAGATCCTCGGCGATCTTCAGGAAAGCGTCCGGCGCCAGGATGCCGCGGGTCGGATGGTCCCAGCGCGCCAGCGTCTCGACGCCGACGACGTCGAGCGTGCGGGCGCAGAACTGCGGCTGGTAGTAGGGCAGGAAGCGCTGCTGCTCGATGCCGGTGAGGATTTCGTCGGCCGTCTGCTTGTTGACGATGATCTGCGCCTGGAAATCGCTGGTGAAGAATTCATGCCGGCTGCGCCCGCGGTTCTTGGCGCGATAGAGCGCGAGATCGGCATTGACGAGGAGCTGCTTGGCATCGATGGCCTCGCCCGACTGGCTGGCGATGCCGACGCTCGCGCCGAAGCGGCAGATATGGCCGTTGAAGGTGACGGGCTTGCGCATCGCCGACACGATCGCCTCGGCGAGCATGGCGAGGTTGCGCCCGGCGGAGCCGGTCGACAGGAAGACGAACTCGTCGCCGCCGATGCGGGCGACGAAATCACCGGGGCCTTTCAGATCGTTGAGCACGCCGGCGGCGTGGACGAGCATCTGGTCGCCGGCAAGGTGCCCGAGCGTGTCGTTGATCTCCTTGAAGCGGTCGAGGTCGATATGCAGCACGGCAAGGCGGCTGCCGGATCGCCGCGCCTCCTGCGCGGCCGCCTCGATGGTGGCGTCCAGGAAGCGGCGGTTCGGCAGGCCGGTCAGGTGATCGTGCAGGGCGGTATATTCGATCCGCGCCCGGGCGGCCTCCAGTTCCGCATTGCGCGCCTCCGCCAGGTCCTTGGCGTGCTGCAACTCCTCGCGAAGGCGCATGTCGTCCGTGACGTCCCAGTTGGCGCCGATGAGGTGCGGCACGCCCGTCATGTCGACATAGGGCGCGGCGCGGCCGCGGATGTGGCGGATCTGCCCGTCGCCGCGGATGATGCGGAACTCGTTGGCGAAATCCTGGCTCTGGAAGAGGCTGTCGCTGACCCGCGCCGTCGCCTTGCGCCGATCCTGCGGATGGAGCGCCCGTTCCCAGGTGCCTTCGTCGGGCTCTTCGGTCAGGCCGTACATTTCGATCATGCGGTCGTCCCAGCGCACGTCGCCGGTTCTCAGATTGACCTCGAAGACGCCGATGCGCGACACGTCGAGCGCCAGTTCCAGGCGGCGGGACATCTGGGCGAGGCGCTCTTCCGCCTCCTTGCGCTCCGTTATGTCCGTGTCGGTGCCGGCGATGCGGCTCGGCTTGCCGTCCGGGCCGTAATCGACGACGGCGCCGCGGCTCTCGATCCAGACCCAGCGGCCGTCCTTGTGGCGCTCGCGATAGCAGAACACGTTGAACGGCGTCTGGCCGGTTTCCTGCTTGCGGATCTCCTCCAGGACATGCGCCCGGTCGTCGGGATGCACGGACTGGAGCCAGCCTTCCAGGGACGAATCGATTGGCTCGTCCGGCCGCAGGCCGCGGATCGCCCGCCACTGGCGGGAATAGAAAAGGTCGCCGCGCGCAAAATCGTGGTCCCAGACACCCTGGCCGGCGGATTCGAGCGCATGGTTCCAGCGGCTTTCCCGCTCCGCCAGCTCGAGCGCGTTGCGCTTGCGCTCGTCGACATCCGTGATCTGGACGATGAGGGCGGGCGCGACGGGTTCGCCGGGTAGGGCCGGGGGCTCGACGAAGGACGCCAGAACCCAGAATTCCCCGCCGTCCGGCCGCTGTAGGCGAAGCTCCCACGGCGCCTGCTCGGCAAGGCTCGGGCGCATCGCAAAGGCAAGGACGGCGCTGTCCCTCGGCGAGACGCAGTCCGGAAAGGGCGGAAGGGCGGAAAGACAGGTGACGCCGAAGGACCGTAGGAACGTCCCGTTCGCCTCGATGATGCGCCCCTCGGCATCGAGTGCGGCAAAACCGAATCCGGACCGCGCGAAAAGCCGGCGATAAAACGGCTCGCGCTCCGTTTCATGCACGGCAATGGAGGTCGAACCGGATGGTTTGGCCATGAAACGCGGCGCCTGCTTGGAACTCAACGGGGCCAGCGTGCAGGATTTCTATGAAATTCCTCTTAATGGGGCCGGGAGGCGCCCGTCATTCGGGCGCCTTGAGCCGGCTCAGGAACTGGGCGAAGACCATCGTGCCCTCCGGCCAGGGACCATGGCCGGACTCCGTGTTGATATGCCCGGCCTCTCCCGCATCGAGCAGCAGCGCGCCCCAGGCGGCGGCGATGTCGTCGGCATGCTCGTAGGTGCCGAAGGGATCGTTGCGGCTCGCGACGACGAGCGAGGGGAAGGAGAGCGGCTCACGCGGATAGGGGCCGAAGGTCATCAGGTGCTTCGGCCGGATGCCCTCGTTGGCGACATCGGGCGGCGCGACGAGAAAGGCGCCGGCCACCTTGTTGCCGAGATGCGGGGCGGCGTGGATCGCCGCCGCCACGCCCAGCGAATGGGCGACCAGCACGACGGGCTTGCTGGCGGCCGCGACCTCCTCGATCACGCGCTGCACCCAGTCCTCGCGCACGGGCTTGGACCATTCGGTCTGCTCGACACGCCGCGCCGAACCGAGCTTGGACTGCCAGCGGCTCTGCCAATGCTCAGGCCCGGAATTGGTGTATCCGGGGATGATGAGGATTTCTGCTTCTGAGGCTTTCATGCGCCGGCATGTGCGTTCACGAAGTGCTGAAGTCAAGGGGGAGGGACAAATCATCCCCCCGGGTGTATGATTCGACCCCTTCAATGCCAATCACCGCACGCCGTGCTGGCGGACGATCGCCCTCCACGTGCGCGCCGAGACGGTCCCGAACCGGCAAGGAGGAATTGTCATGACGACATTTCATGTGATGGCAGGCCACGACCAGATGGTGGCGCGCCCGGCGATCCGGCGGATCGGCATTCCCGACGTGATGGATGCGCTTCGCCGCGGCTTCGACGATTTCCGCGCCAAGCCGTCCCACTATGTCTTCCTCAGCCTCATCTATCCGATCGCGGGCGTGGTGCTCGTCACCTGGAGCTCCGGCGCCAACATGCTGCCGCTGATCTTTCCGCTGGTGGCCGGTTTTGCGCTGCTCGGACCGTTCTTCGCCATCGGCCTCTACGAGATCAGCCGGCGGCGCGAGCGCGGCATGGATGCCTCCTGGCGCCATGCGCTGGAGGTGCGCAACTCGCCGGCCCTGCCATCCATCCTTGCCGTCGGCGCCATGCTGATGGCGCTGTTCATCGCCTGGCTGGTCTTCGCGCAGCTTCTCTATACCAGCCTGTTCGGGCCGGAGCCGCCGCAGTCGCTCGCCCTGTTCCTCGCCTCCGTCTTCGGCTCGGAGAATGGGCTGCTCCTGATGCTGGCCGGCAATGCGATCGGCTTCTGCTTCGCGCTCGTCGTGCTGGCGACGACGGTGATCGCGTTTCCGCTGCTGCTCGACCGGGATGTCGGCGCCGTGGCGGCCATCGAGACCTCGCTGCGCGCCACGCTGGTGAACCCGGTGCCGGTCGCCTGCTGGGGGCTGATCGTCGCCGCGCTGCTGGTCGTCGGCTCCATCCCGGTCTTCGTGGGGCTCGCCGTGATCATGCCCATCCTCGGCCATGCCACCTGGCATCTCTATCGCAAGATCGTCGTCGACGAGCAGCGATGACGCCGTTTCGCGGGCGGCACGCGCCAGGAGGAGAGTGCAAGACCGCCCGTCAGAGGGGAGCGATGGCGCCATTGGCGCCATCGCCGTTTCCGGCCCTCATTTACTCAGCGGATAACACCTGTCGGTGGAAAAGGCGCCGTCCTTGAAGCCGACCTGGCAGATGACGACCGTGTCGTCCTTCTCCAGGAAGACCGCATAGCTTTCGGCGATCGGCGACACGTTGATGATGTCATAGCCGGCGGCCAGAAGTTCGACGACGGATTGCGGTGTCTGTGCTTGCGCCGTTCCGGCAAAGAAAGCCACGGCGAGAAGCGCGGCAGCAGCAAACCTCATGTTCAGCCCCCGGGAAGACGTGCGCCATTGCACGCAAGGGAAGTCTAATACAGAGGGGCCGGCCGGCGAAGCCTCTTCGCCGGCCGATCTCGAAAGCGTGGGCTACACGGTGCCGAAGACGCGGCGGAAGATCGTGTCGACGTGCTTGGTGTGGTAGCCGAGATCGAATTTCTCGCGGATCTGCTCCTCGGTGACGGCGGCGCGCACCTCGGCGTCGGCCAGGAGTTCCTCCAGGAAGTCCTTACCCTGCTCCCAGACCTTCATGGCGTTGCGCTGCACGAGACGGTAGGAATCCTCGCGCGAAACGCCGGCTTGCGTTAGGGCAAGCAGGACGCGCTGCGAGTGAACAAGTCCGCGGAACTTGTTGAGATTCTTCATCATGTTGTCCGGGTAGATCACCAGCTTCTCGATGACGCCGGCAAGCCGGTTCAGCGCGAAGTCGAGCGTGATCGTCGTATCCGGGCCGATGCCGCGCTCGACGCTGGAATGGGAGATGTCGCGCTCGTGCCAGAGCGCCACGTTCTCCATGGCGGGGGTGACGGCCATGCGCACGAGGCGGGCAAGGCCCGTCAGGTTTTCCGTCAGCACCGGGTTGCGCTTGTGCGGCATGGCGGAGGAGCCCTTCTGGCCGGGCGAGAAGAATTCCTCCGCCTCCAGCACTTCCGTGCGCTGCATGTGACGGATCTCGATCGCGACGTTCTCGATGGACGAGGCGATGACGCCGAGCGTGGCGAAGAACATGGCATGGCGGTCGCGGGGGATGACCTGCGTGGAGACCGGTTCCGGCACGAGGCCGAGCTTGGCGCAGACATGTTCCTCGACGCGCGGGTCGATATTGGCGAAGGTGCCGACGGCGCCGGAGATCGCACCGGTGGCGATTTCCGCGCGGGCGGCGACGAGGCGGGCGCGGCCTCGGTCCATTTCGGCATAGAAGCGGGCGAGCGTCAGGCCCATCGTCGTCGGCTCGGCATGGATGCCGTGGCTGCGGCCGATGCGGATCGTGTCCTTGTGCTCGAAGGCGCGGGCCTTCAGCGCGGCGAGCACGCGGTCCATGCCGGCAAGCAGGATGTCGGCGGCGCGCACGAGCTGGATGTTGAAGGTCGTGTCAAGCACGTCGGAGGAGGTCATGCCCTGGTGCACGAAGCGGCTGTCCGGGCCGACGAATTCGGCGAGGTGCGTCAGGAAGGCGATGACGTCATGCTTGGTGACGGCCTCGATCTCGTCGATGCGGGCGACGTCGAATTCGGCCTTGCCGCCCTTCTCCCAGATCGTCTCGGCGGCCGACTTCGGGATGACGCCGAGCTCGGCGAGCGCATCGCAGGCATGGGCTTCGATTTCGAACCAGATGCGGAACTTCGTTTCGGGCGACCAGATGGCGACCATGTCCGGTCGGGAATAGCGAGGGATCATCGGCTCTTGGCTTTCCTTGGGAGGGTGGGAATTGCCGCCGCTTTAGCAAAGATGGCCGGCAAGCTCAACGTATGGATCGGGAGAGCCACAGGCTGGCGCCCGCAACGACGGGCAATCCGACCGGCAGGTACAGGCTGAGGCCCATGACGAGGAACTGGTAGACGGCCCCGGCAATGGTGAAGACGAA
Source organism: Shinella sp. WSC3-e (assembly GCF_945994535.1). NCBI lineage: Bacteria > Pseudomonadati > Pseudomonadota > Alphaproteobacteria > Hyphomicrobiales > Rhizobiaceae > Shinella > Shinella sp. WSC3-e. Next base: position 1,516,497 of record NZ_OZ000530.1, on the reverse strand, counting down.
CTGGTAGATCCAGATGCGCGTGCCGGGCGGGTGGTGCCACTGTGCGTAGAACAGACGGTAGTCCAGGGCGAAGAGGAAGGCCGTCACGGCGATGGTGCCGAGGCTGAGCAGCGCGAAATGGGCGGCAAAGCGGGTTTCGAACGGCCGATGGCGTGTGAGGAGCCGGGCCAGCGGCAGGGCGAGAGGCCAGGCGGCAAGGCCGCCGGCAAAGTAGATCGCGAGGATCCGCACGAGCTGGAAGTTTTCGGCGCGTCCCTGCAGCGCCAGCGACAGAAGGGCGCCGGCCGCCATCAGCGCGCCCCAGCCGATGGCGCCGCCGAGACAGACCGGCAGCGACGGGAAGATCGGCGCGGACGACTGCCGCCCTGCGGCATCGGGCCCGTCCCGTCCCGCCGCGGCCAGCTCCATGGTCAGGGCCGGAAGGGCACGGCGATCCAGCGACCGTCGCTGCCCTCGAAGCCGAAGCTGCGCACCAGGACGAGCGCGACATGGACCGGGTCGCCGTCGATCGGATTGAAGGTGAGTGCGCCGGAAAGCTGGTAGGAAAGCGGGCAGGCGCGGCTGTCGGGCACGCGCGCATCCTCGTGCACCACCGTGTCGGCCGCTTCGCCGTCGCGCCTGACGAGTTTCAGGCGGAACCCCTTGCCACCCTCCGGCGTGATGTCGCGGCACTTCTCGGAGAGCGCGAGCGGGATTTCCTCGAGCGCGAGGGCGAAGCTGCCGCCCGGCGTCGGTTCGATGGCGTGTTGCAGATATTCGATACGGCTCCTGTCGGCGCCGACCTCGCCCATCGGGTTGAACGCGGCCATCACGCCGGGATGGGAGAGTACCTTGTGCGTCTCGATCAGCGCCCCGGCCTTGTCGCGGCTTTGCGCGCGCGCCTGGGCGACATCCGCCGTCTCGTCGTCGATGCGCACGCGGATCGGCGTGCCCGGGAGATAGGTGTCCTTTTCCGTGTCGATGAAAAAGACGTTGGAATAGGGAAAGCCCGAGCCGTCCTGGACGCCGAATTCCTCGAAGGCGTAGACCTTGCCGTCCGGCGAGAAGCCGAGCGACTGGAAGGTGGAGAAATCGCCGGCCGTGGCCGCGCTCGCCGCCAGCAGGCATGCCGCAAGGGCGCTCGCCGCCTTCCGGAACATCGTCACGCCCGCGCCCCCTCCGCATTGCTGCGCAGAGTGTCGATGGTTTTGCGGTAGGCGTCAACATGACCGTCGCCGAAGATCGCCGAGCCCGCGACGAAGACATTGGCACCGGCGGCGGCGGGCAGGGCGATCGTATCGACCGCGATGCCGCCGTCGACCTCAATGTCGATCGGCCGGTCGCCGACCATCTTGCGCACGCGGCGCAGCTTCTCCTGCATGGCGGGAATGAACTTCTGGCCGCCGAAGCCGGGATTGACCGTCATGACGAGGATGAGGTCGATCTTGTCGAGCAAGTAGTCCAGCACGCTTTCCGAGGTGGCGGGGTTGATCGACACGCCCGCGCGCTTGCCGAGCGCGCGGATCGCCTGCAGCGAGCGATCGAGATGCGGGCCGGCCTCGGCATGCACGGTGATGCCGTCGCAGCCGGCCTTCGCGAAGGCTTCGAGATAGGGATCGGCAGGCGCGATCATCAGGTGGCAGTCGAAGAAGGCATCGGTGTGCGGGCGCAGCGCCTTGATGACGTCGGGGCCGAAGGAGATGTTCGGCACGAAATGGCCGTCCATGATGTCGAGATGGACCCAGTCCGCCCCGGCCGAAACGACGTCGCGCACTTCCTGACCGAGTTTCGCATAGTCGGCGGCGAGGATGGAGGGCGCGATCCGGATGGGAAGGGTCATGTCAGGCTCCGTGAGGAAGGAATTTGGCGTCGCCATACCATTCCCGGCAAAGGCGGACAACGGCCGAATCAGCGCAGCGCCCACGCCGGCAGGACATCGCCGGGCATTGGCGTCGCATCGTGCACGCCGCGGGCGATGGCGCGGGCCATGGTGGCGGCGGCGGCGGCGCAGAGCGTGATGAAGTCCTCCGGCGCCGGCCGGCGGCCGCTCCCGCCGGTCGAAAGCGCGAAGACGAGGTCGCCGTCGAGCGGCGTATGGGCCGGCCAGAGGGCGCGGGCGAAGCCGTCATGGGCGGCGATCGCCAGCCGCTTGGCCTCGGCCTTGGTGAGGACGGCGTCGGTGGCGATGACGGCGATCGTCGTGTTCTCCGTGCCGCTCGGCCGGAGCGACAGTTTCGTGCGCGGCGTGCGGGCCTCGGGCGGGAACGGGAAGGGCAGGCCGAGGCCGCCGAATTCGTCCGCCTCCTCGAACGGCGCCGCCCAGAAATGCCGGGTGTCGCCGATGGTGGCGGAGCCGAGCGCATTGACGGCCGCCAGCGCGCCGACCGTGAAGCCGCCCTCGACCACGCTGGAGGCGGTGCCGAGCCCGCCCTTGCAGGTCGCCGTCAGCGCGCCGGTGCCGGCACCGACGCTGCCGGTGGCAAAATCCGCCGCCGCCCCGGCAAGCGCCGCATGGCCGAGCTCGCGATAGGGCGGGTAGCGGCCCCAGTCCTTGGCACCGCCGTTCATCAGGTCGAAGAGGATGGCGGCCGGCACGATCGGCACGCGGTGCGGGCCGACGGCAAAGCCGCGCCCCCGTTCGCGGAGGCCCGCCTGCACCCCCGATGCCGCATCGAGCCCGAAGGCCGAGCCGCCGGACAGCACCAGCGCATCGACGGTCTCGACCGTGTTGTGCGGTTCAAGGAGATCGGTCTCGCGCGTGCCGGGCGCGCCGCCCAGCACCTGCACGGCGGCCGTCGCCGGCTCCTCGCAGAGGACGACGGTGACGCCGGAGCGGATCAGATGATCCGTGGCGTTGCCGACCGTGAGCCCGGCGACATCCGTCAGGCGGTTCTTCGGGCCGGGCCGCATCATTCTCCCTCCGCCGGCACGAAGGCGCCGGCGCGCCAGACGAGCAGGCGATAGGGATTTTCGGTAAGTTCGTGGTCGGCCCCGAAGGCGACGGTGCCGATCGCCGTTGCGAAGGGCGTACCGGAAAGCGCCGCCGCAAGATCGCCGCCACGGCTTGCCGCCGTCGCAAGGACGGTGACGGCCGCATGGGCCGGCAGCACATAGCCTTCCGCGACGATACCCCGTTCCTTCATCGCCGCCGCGACGGCCTCGCCCTCCGGCAAGGCCTGGTAGTCCGGCAGCGCGATCGCCCCGACGCCGTCGGTCATCGGCACGAGCGGATCGGCGCCCATCAGGGCCTCGCCGCCGATGAGCGCCAGCGCCACCTTCTCCGCCCTGGCATCGCGCGCGATCACCGCCATATCCGTCCGGTCGCCGCCGACGAAGACGCGCGTGACGCCCGTCTGGGCGAGGCGGCGCACGAGGGTGAGCTGCTGCTCCTGCGCCGGGCGATAGGTATCGACGAAGGCGGCCTTCATGCCGACCTCCTCGAGCCGCAGGCGGATCGTCTCGACCAGCTCGCGGGCGTGGATCGTGCCGTCGTCGATGAGCGCGAAGGGCTCGGCCTTCCAGTCCCGGACGATGACCTCGACCGCCTTGTCGGCCTCCGCCTTCGGGCCGGGGGCGAGGCGGAAGAGCGGCCAGTTCTTCTTCAGCGCGTCCTCCATGAGGATGCCCGAGCGCACGGAAAGCGTGATCGCGGGGACCTTCGCCTCGGCAAGGGCGGGCAGGGCGGCCGCAAGCCCCTCCGTGCAGAGGAAGCCGACCGCGGCAACGGCATCCGCCGCCAGGATCGCCTTGCCGATCGCCGCGCCGTCGCTCTCGTCGCAGGCCTCGGGAATTTCCACCACCGTGTCGCCGTTCGCCTGCGCGGCGAAGCGGGCACCGTCGCGCACCTGCTGGCCGAGGATGGCGAGCGGCCCTTCCGCCGGCGCGACCACGGCGAAGGTGAGGCCGGCCGCGGCCGCGGAAGAGGCGGCAAGCACCGAGGCGCCGAGCAGGCTGGCAAGGAAGGCGGTTCTCATTCTCAATCCATCGATCGCGATGACGCTCTTTGTAAGGATCGGGCCGGCAGCGTCAAAGAGAAATATCCACGCAAAGCCCGGCCTTGTCTCTGACGGGACAGGAAAATTCGAGAACGGGGGTTACATTTTTCTTCACTTTCGCCATGTATCACCTGTGGTGAAGGAGAATGCCGTGTTGGACAGATTGATGCTGGACCCGTCGCTCTACCGTGATGCGATGAGCCGCTATGCCGGCCATGTGCAGATCGTGACGACGGCGCATGCGGGCGAAAGGCGCGGCGTGACGATCACCGCCGCCTGCTCGGTGTCGGACAATCCGGCCATGGTGCTCGCCTGCGTCAACGCCTCCAACCCGAAGAACGCGATCTTCTCCAGGAGCGGCAATTTCGCGCTCAACACGCTCTCGGGCAGCCAGATCGAGCTTGCCAACGCCTTTTCCGGACGCGACCCGGCGCTGACGTCCGAGCAGCGCTTCGCCATGGGCAACTGGCAGGAGCTGGTGACCGGCGCGCCCGTGCTGAAGGACGCGCTGGCCGCCTTCGATTGCCGGCTTGTCGAGCTCAAGGTCATGGCGACGCACATGGTGCTGATCGGCGAGGTGATGGGCGTCTCCTTCGGCGAGCCCGGGGAGGCCCTTCTCTATATGGACCGGGGCTATCGCACGCTATAAGTTCGTTCTTCCAGACGGAGGAATGGCGTGGCCTATCAACGCGGAAACAGACCGCAATCCATCGACGAAACCGTGGACATGCTGGCGGCGGGCAACTATCTCGCCGGAAGGTCGCTGGCGACCGTCCTGTTCCTCGCGCTGCGCATGAAGCGGCCGCTCTTCCTGGAGGGCGAGGCCGGCGTCGGCAAGACGGAGATCGCCAAGGTGCTCGCCGCCGCGCTCGACCGCCCGCTGATCCGCCTGCAATGCTACGAGGGCCTCGACATCTCCTCGGCGGTCTATGAGTGGAACTATCCGGCGCAGATGCTGGAGATCCGCCTTGCCGAGGCCGCCGGAACCACGGATCGCGGCCGCATCGAGGCCGATATCTTCTCCGAGCGCTATCTCATCCGCCGCCCCGTGCTGCAGGCGCTGTCCTCGCCGGACGGCCGGGCGCCGGTCTTCCTGATCGACGAACTGGACCGCGCCGACGAAGCCTTCGAGGCCTTCCTCCTCGAAGTGCTGTCCGATTTCCAGGTGACGGTGCCGGAACTCGGCACCATCCGCGCCGCCGAGCCGCCCATCGTCATCATCACGACGAACCGCACCCGCGAGGTGCACGACGCGCTGAAGCGCCGCTGTCTTTACCACTGGGTCGACTATCCTGCCGCCGCGCAGGAGCTGGAGATCATCCGCCGCAAGGTGCCGGGCTGCAACGCGGCGCTCTCGCGCGAGGTCGTCGCCTATGTGCAGAAGCTGCGCGGGCTCGATCTCTTCAAGAATCCGGGCGTCGCCGAAACCATCGACTGGGCGAGCGCGCTCACCGAGCTCGACCGCGTCGCGCTCGACCCGGAAACCGTGTCCGACACGCTCGGGACGCTGCTCAAGTACCAGGACGACATTGCCCGCATCGAGGGCGCGGAAGGGCGCAGGCTGCTGGATGGCGTGAAGGCCGACCTGGCGGCGGCGGGCTGAGCGATGACGGCGGCGGCGGACAATGGCCCGGCGGGCGCGGCCCTCGAAGGGCGGCTTGCCGACAATATCGTGTTCTTCGCCCGCGTGCTGCGCAAGGCGGGCCTGCGCATCGGGCCGGCGGCGGTGACGGATGCCATCGAGGCGGTGCGGGCGATCGGCATCGGCGAGCGCGAGGAATTCTATACGGCGCTGCATGCGACGCTGGTCAAGCGGCACGAGGACGACGCTGTCTTCGACGAGGCGTTCCGGCTGTTCTGGCGCTCGCGCGATCTCGTCGGCAAGATGATCGCGCTGATGTCGCCGGTGGTGCGGCGCGAGGAAGAGCGGGAAAAACGCAAGGCGGGCGAGACGCGCGTCTCCGATGCACTGTTCGGCGGCCGGCAGGACGAGCGGCGCCTGCGCGACGAGCCCGACATCGAGGTCGATGCCCGGTTCACCGCCTCCGGCAGCGAGGTGCTGCGCAAGACCGATTTCGCGCAGATGTCCGCGGCCGAGCTTGACGCCGCCAAACGCGCCATCGCCGGCCTCGTGCTGCCTCTCGACGAGGTGCGCACGCGCCGCTTCCGCCGCTCCACCCGGCCGGTGGCGATCGACGCGCGCGCCACGATGCGCCATGCCATGCGCACCGGCGGCGCGCTGATCCTGCCGCGCCACCGGGAGCCGAAGACGGTGCATCCGCCGCTCGTGGTGCTGGCCGACATTTCCGGCTCGATGAGCCAGTACACGCGCATCTTCCTGCATTTCCTGCATGCGCTCGGCGAGCACCGCCGCCGCCTGCACGCCTTCCTGTTCGGCACGCGGCTCAGCAATGTCACGCGCCAGATGCGCCACCGTGATCCCGATATCGCGGTGGAGGCGTGCAGCCAGTCGGTCAGCGACTGGTCCGGCGGCACGCGCATCGGCGAGACGCTGAAGGAATTCAACCGGCTCTGGTCGCGCCGCGTGCTGGGGCAGGGCGCCGTCGTGCTGCTCATCACCGACGGGCTGGAGCGCGAGGGCATCGACCTCCTGGAAAGGGAGATGGACCGGCTGCACCGCTCGTGCCGGCGGCTCGTCTGGCTCAATCCGCTGCTGCGTTTCGAAGGGTTCGAGGCGCGGGCGCGCGGGGTTCGGGCGATGCTGCCGCATGTCGACGAATTGCGGCCAGTGCACAACCTGGAGGCCATGGCCGACCTGGTGGCGGCGCTTTCCGGCGCGGCGCCGCGCGGCACCGGCGATCCGCGGCGTTTCCTGCCGGCGGCATGAGGAGGGGAGAATGGAGACCAACGACGTGTTCGATCCGCTGGCCATCGCGGAACGCTGGATGGACGACGGGCGCATGGTGGCGCTCGCCACCGTCATCGAGACCTGGGGCTCGGCGCCGCGCCCCGTCGGCAGCCATCTGGTGATCGACGGCGCGGGCAATTTCCACGGCTCGGTTTCCGGCGGCTGCGTCGAGGGCGCCGTCATCGGCGAGGCGATGGAGGTGATTGCGGACGGCGAGCCGCGGCTGCTGGAATTCGGCATCGCCGACGAGACCGCCTGGCGCGTCGGCCTGTCCTGCGGCGGGCGCATCCGGGTCTATGTGGAGCGCGTCGGCTGATGGATCCCTATCTGCTGCGCAAGCTGAACACGGAGCGCGCCGCCCGCCGCGCCGTCATCCACCTGACCGATCTCGGCGACGGGCGCGACCGGGTGATCCGCGAGGGCGATCCGGTCGCCGGCCCGCTCGGCGAGGCGATCGCGCGCGCCTTCCGCTCGGGCCGGTCCGGCCTTGTGGAGGTCGAGGATCGAAAATTCTTCCTCAATGTCCACCTGCCGCCCGCCCGCATCGTGGCCATCGGCGCGGTCCATATCAGCCAGGCGCTGGCGCGGATGGCGGGCGTCGCCGGCTTCGACATCACCATCATCGACCCGCGCACCGCCTTTGCCACGGAAGAGCGCTTTGCCGGCATCGACCTTGTCGCCGACTGGCCGGAGGATGTGCTGAAGGCGCGGCCGCTCGATGCCTATACCGCCCTCGTCGCCGTCACGCACGATCCGAAGATCGACGATTTTCCGCTGTCGCAGGCGCTCACCACCGGCTGTTTCTATGTCGGCGCGCTCGGCAGCCGGAAGACCCATGCCAAGCGTGTCGAGCGCCTGACGGCGCTGGGGCACGGCGCGGCGGAGATCGCCCGCATCTCGGCACCCATCGGCCTCGATATCGGCGCTGCGAGCCCGGCGGAGATCGCCGTCGCCATCCTGGCCGACATCGTGGCGCATCTGCGCCGGCGCCCCCTCCTCGGGGCCGGACCATGATCTTCGGGGAGGTTCCGGTGTCCGGGGCGCTGGGCGCGCGGCTGGCGCATGGCGTGCGCGTGGCGGGCCTGTCGCTGCACAAGGGGCATGTGTTGACGCAGGCGGACTGCGACGGGCTGCTTGCCGCCGGCATCGCGACCGTCATCGCCGTGCGCCTCGAAGCCGGCGATCTCGACGAGGACGCGGCGGCGGCGCTGATCGCCGGGGCGATCCCGCCGGACCACCTGACCTTCACCCCGCCCGCGACCGGCCGCATCAATCTCCATGCCGCCGCCAACGGGCTCTTCGTTGCCGACCGGGCGGCCGTCGACCGGTTCAACCGGGTCGATCCGGCCATCACCATCGCCACCCTGCCGGACCATGCCAGCGTGACGGCCGGCGACATGGTGGCGACGATCAAGATCATTCCGCTGGCGGTGGCCGGCGATCTCGCGCGCAAGGCGGCGGCGGTGCTGGCCTCCAGCCGGGCGCTGGAAGTCAAGCCGTTCGCGCCCCGCCGCGTCGGGCTCGTCGCGACGGAACTGCCGACGCTGAAACCCTCCGTGATGGACAAGACGCGCCGGCTGCTCGAACAGCGCCTGCATCCTTCCGGCAGCCGCCTTACCGGCGAGGTGCGGGTGCCGCATCAGGCGGCCGGCGTCGCGGAGGCGATCCGTATGGCTGCGGCCGACAACGACCTCGTGCTCGTCTTCGGTGCTTCCGCCGTCACCGACGGCAACGACGTCATCCCCGCAGCCATCCGGGCTGCCGGCGGCGTGGTCGAGCATGTCGGCATGCCGGTCGATCCCGGCAACCTGCTGGTCCTCGGCCGCGTGGGCGCGGTGCCGGTCATCGGCGCGCCCGGTTGCGCGCGCAGCCCGAAGGAAAACGGTTTCGACTGGATCCTCGCCCGCATCCTCGCCGGGGAAACGCCGGGCCCCGCCGAGATCACCGGCATGGGCGTCGGCGGCCTTCTCGCCGAAATCCCGAGCCGGCCGCAGCCACGCGATACCCGCGCGGCGGAACGGCCGCTCTCCGTCGCTGCGCTGGTGCTCGCCGCCGGCCGCGCCAGCCGCATGAACGGCCGCCACAAGCTGCTCGCCGCCTTCGACGGCAAGGCGCTCGTCCGCCGTTCGACGGAGGCCGCGCTGGCAGCCCGGCCGGCGCGCGTGCTGGTGGTGACGGGACATCGGGCGGAAGAGGTGGAGGCGGAGCTTTCCGGCCTCAGGGTCGATCTCGTGCGCAATCCCGATCACGCGCAGGGCATGTCGACCTCGCTGCGGGCGGGCGTCGCCGCGCTCGGTCCGGGCTGCGACGGGGTCGTCGTCATGCTGGCCGACATGCCGCATGTCACCGGCGAGGACGTGCGCCGGCTGCTCGACGCCTTTGCCGCGGCCGGCGGCCATGCCATCGTGCGGGCCGTCTCCGGCGGAAAGCGCGGCAATCCCGTCGTGCTGCCGCGCACCACCTTTGCCGCGATCCTGCAGCTTGAAGGCGATGTCGGCGCGCGCCATATCGTCGAGAGCGCCGGGCTCGACGTCGTCGACGTGGAGATCGGCGCGGCGGCGCATGTCGATGTCGATACGCCGGAGGCGGTGCTGGCCGCGGGCGGGGTTCTGAAAGGGTAGGGCATGGATCGGGACGCGATCGAGGAGATGTTCCAGGCGCTGGGACCGGTGACGATCAAGCGCATGTTCGGCGGCAAGGGCATCTACCACCAGGGCCGCATCCTGGCGCTGGAAGTCTATGACGAGATCCTGCTCAAGGCCGACGCGGTCAGCGCTCCGGATTTCGCGGCCGCCGGCTGCCGGCAATGGCTCTATGACGGCAAGAGCGGCAGGCCGGTGAAGATGCCCTACTGGTCCATTCCGGACGAGGCCTTCGACGATCCCGACCTCATGGCGCTCTGGGTGCGCCGGGCCTACGAGGCGGCGCTGCGGGCGAAATAACCGCCGCCCGGAAAACACCGCATTCAAACTTGACTTATATTGTCATGTTGTCCATTACCGGACGGTCCGCGCGTCAAAATTGCGCGGGCAGAGTGCGGTGAGGTCTCCATGAAAAAGGTTCGTTTCCACGCGTCGACGCTTCTTGCGGGCACGGCCATGGCGTTGGAGCGTTTCCGCTTCTCTCCCAGTCGCAAAACCGCTCCAAACTTCTGCTTCGCTGCGATCCCGGACGCAAAACCGCTTTGCACTTTTGCCGGAATTGCTCTGGCGCTGCTGGCGGCCGCTGGCCCTGCCGCCGCGCAGGACGTGACGGCGACCGACCTCCAGCAGATCAACGTGGAAGGCGACGGCAATGGCGACGGCATCGTCGACGTTCCGGCCGGCGTCTCGACCGCCGACCGCGAGAAGATCCAGGACCGCTATGCCGGCGACGTGATGCAGGTCCTGCGCTCCGCACCCGGCACGTTCACGCGCGAGCCGGCGGACCAGCCGGGCATCACCGTCAATATCCGCGGCATGCAGGGCATGGGCCGCGTCAACAGCATGATCGACGGCGTGCCGCAGACCTTCAGCAACCTGTCCGGCCATGGCGGCACCTTCGACAGCCTGCTCTATGTCGAGCAGAACATGCTGGTCGGCGTCGACGTGACGCGCGGCGCCGTCTCGGGTGCCGAGGGCATGGGCACGCTGGCGGGCGCGGCCAATTTCCGCACGCTCGACGTCGACGACGTGCTGCTGCCCGGAAGGGACTACGGCGTGATGACCTCGGTGCGCGCCGGCACCAACGGCTTCGACTATTCGCGCCTTCTCAGCGGCGCCGTGCGTACCGAGATGGGCGAGGGCGAGATCGGCATCGTCGGCGCGCTCAGCGACACGAAGAAGAGCCCCTACGAGAACGGCTCGGGCATTCTCTACCCGAATGCCGGCGACCAGCACCCGAAATCGGGCCTCTTCAAGGTCAACCTGGCGCCGAATTCCGATCACAAGCTGTCGCTCGGCGGCGTCTGGTACGGCAACGAGTTCCTGCCGGGAAGCTCCGGCTACAACTGGATCGTCGAGAACCAGACCTATACGGCGAAATACAGCTACCAGCCCGGCAGCGACCTGATCGACCTCTCGATCAACGCCTATCTCAACATCACCGATCTCGAATTCGACGGCACCAACGGCAATGTCAGCACGTTCGACGGCCGCAAGGGCACCAACACGACGACCGGCTTCGACATCTCCAACCGCATGCGCTTCGATCTCGGCGAGGAAACGGAGCTGAAGCTCACCTATGGCGGCGCCTACAGCCGCGACCGCTACGAGGGCAATGCCAAGCGCGGCGCCAATCCGGACGGGACGCTGGTGAAGGCGGGCGTCTTCAGCGAGGCGACGATCTCGCACGGCATCTTCGACCTGACCGGAGGCCTGCGCTACGACTACTGGTCGCTCGAAGGCATCAGCGGCTACGACGCGCCGGGCACGAACGGCTGTGCCGCCGGCGGCGATCCGTGCCCGATGGAGACGCTGTCGCGCGACGGCGGCGACCTCAACCCGAAGGTCACCCTCTCGGCGCGCCCGCTCGAATGGCTGCAGCCCTATGTGACCTATGCCCATACCGCCCGTCCGCCGACGGCGGCCGAGATGTTCTATCCCGGCGGCCACAGCTTCGACGGCTCCTCAGACCCGATCAACAACAATCCCAACCTCGTGCCGGAAAAGAGCCGCGGCTGGGAGCTCGGCGTCAACATGACGGCGGACGACCTCCTGACGCCGGGCGATTCCGCCTGGCTGAAGGTCGGCTACTTCCACAACCGCATCCGCGACTACATCACCTACGACATCGACACGGACGGTGCCGCGCGCTGGGTCAACGTGGATGGCACGACGGTGATGAAGGGGCTGGAAGTGGAGGGCGGCTACGATGCCGGCCGCTACTATGCCGGCTTCTCGCTGACGCTTGCCGACACCAAGCAGCCGGAGGGCGCCGCCGCCGGCGTCGGCAGCGACACGGGGCGGCTGCCGGACGACTTCCTGACGATCGACGCCGGCATGCGCTTCCTGGAGGAAACGCTCACGGTCGGCGGCCGGATGCGCTATGTCGGCAAGAGCAAGCAGGCCTATATCAACCAGAGCATGGCCTTCGACGTCGACGCCTATACGCTGTTCGACGCGCATGCCTCCTGGCAGATCAACGAGAACGCCAAGATCTTCTTCAATGTCGAGAATGTCTTCGACACGACCTACATGAAGGCGAATTCCGGCCTGATGGACAATTACGGCGGCGTCAAGAACGGCCGCGGCCGCACCTTCATCATCGGCGCGACGGCCCGGTTCTGATCATTTCCGCAAGGCTTTCACCGCATCGGCGGCAAAGCGAGAGAGCGGCGCGGGCAGGGCATCGAGCGCGAACCAGCCGAATTCCGGCAGCTTTTCCGGCTCCATGACGCGCGGCTCGCCGGAGAAATCCTCCGTCACATAGATGAGCGACAGCCAGTGCTGGCGTTCGTCCGCGATGATCTGTTCGGAAACGCAGAGAAAATCGACGGCGCCGATGGTCAGCCCGGATTCCTCCTCCGCCTCCCGGCGGGCGGAATCCACGGCGCGCTCCATGTGGTCGATCTTGCCGCCGACGATGTTCCACGCACCCGCCTCCGGCGCGCGCAGGCGCCGGTAGAGCAGGAGCCTGCCCTCACGCAAAATCGCCAGGCCGCAACCGAGGCCTGGCACATCGATGCCTGGAATGGACATTCGGGGAGATCAGGCCTTGCCGGCGATCAGCATGAAGGCCGGAACCTCGTCGCCGAAACCGAGCGGCGTCGGGCCGTCGTCCTCGTCGCGGCGGTAACGGCTGCGGCGATCGCGGCTGTCGTCATTGGCCGGACGCGGCGCGCTATGGTTTGCGGCACGCGGATTGCGAGCGGGATTCTGCGGCCGCCCTTCCGCCTTGCGTTCAGCTTTCACGGCTTCCACCTTCTCTTCACTCTCGCTGGTCTCGATGCGCGTTTCGGTCGCGCGGGGTTCACCCTTGCGGCCACGGGAACGATCGCGGTCGCGGTCACGACCGCCCCGATCGCGGCCGCCGCGGGGACGCTCGCGCTCCTCGCTCTCGGCCTGCGGCGGCAGGTCTTCGATGCCGCCGCTCAGCCATTCGATCTTCTGATCGATCAGCTTTTCGATGGCGTCGAGGAACTTCCCGTCGCGCTTGGATACCAGGGTGAAGGCGGCGCCCGAGCGGCCGGCACGGCCGGTGCGGCCGATGCGGTGGACATAGTCCTCGGCATGAATCGGGACGTCGAAGTTGAAGACGTGGCTCACATCCGGAATGTCGAGGCCGCGGGCCGCGACGTCGGACGCCACGAGCAGCGTGAGCTTGTTTTCCTTGAAATTGGCCAGCATCGTCGTGCGGGCCCGCTGGTCCATGTCGCCGTGCAGCGCGCCGACGGAGAAGCCATGGCGATCGAGCGAGCGGAAGAGGTCCGCCACGTCGACCTTGCGGTTGCAGAAGATGATCGCGTTCTTGAGATCGTCCTGGGCGCGGATGAGATCGCGCAGCGTGGCGCGCTTCTCGTAGTCCTTGCCGTGGGTGGCGACGAGGCGCTGCGTCACGGTCTTGGCCGTGGAGGAGGGCGGTGCCACCTCGACGCGCTCCGGGTTCTGCAGGAAGCGGTCGGCCAGCTTCTGGATCTCCGGCGGCATGGTGGCCGAGAAGAACAGCGTCTGGCGCGTGAAGGGAATGAGCTTGGCGATGCGCTCGATATCCGGGATGAAGCCCATGTCGAGCATGCGGTCGGCTTCGTCGATGACGAGGATCTCGACGCCGGTCATCAAGAGCTTGCCGCGCTCGCAATGGTCGAGCAGGCGGCCGGGGGTGCAGATCAGCACGTCCGCGCCGCGCTCCAGCTTGCGGTCCTGCTCGTCGAAGGAGACGCCGCCGATGAGGAGGGCGACGTTCAGCTTGTGGTTCTTGCCGTATTTCTCGAAGTTCTCGGCAACCTGGGCGGCAAGCTCGCGCGTCGGCTCCAAGATGAGCGTGCGCGGCATGCGGGCGCGGGCACGGCCCTTTTCGAGCAGCGTCAGCATCGGCAGAACGAAGGAGGCGGTCTTGCCGGTGCCCGTCTGGGCGATGCCGAGAATGTCGCGCCGTGCAAGGGCCGGCGGAATGGCGCCCGCCTGGATCGGGGTCGGGATCGTGTATCCCGCGTCGGTGACGGCGGACAGGACTTTCGGGCTCAGGCCAAGATCAGCAAAAGTGGTCAAAGGGAAAACAGTTTCCGTTCCGGTTCTTACGAACGCAATGAGGTTCAGCGGCCCTATCGCCGCAAGGATGCAGCGCAAATATGCCGAAAGTGCCGGAAAGTCAAGGAAATCAGCGAATTTGGTAAATCCGCGAGAGATTTGAAGCCGATGGCGGATATTTTTGTCATACCAAGGCGTATCGCCTTGCCTTACGTCAATCCATATAGGTCGTCAGCTTCATGCCGGCGGTGAGGAAACGCATGGGGTCGAGCGCCTTGCCGTCGCGGCGCACTTCATAGTGCAGATGCGGGCCCGTGGAGCGGCCCGTCGTGCCGGAAAGCCCGATCGGGGTGGAGGCTTCCACATGGTCGCCGACCCTGACGAGCACGCGGGAAAGGTGGGCATAGCGCGTCGTCAGGCCGTTGCCGTGGTCGATTTCCACCATGTTGCCGTATCCGCCGTTGCGCCCGGCCACGACGACCGTGCCCGCGCCGGTTGCGCCGATCTCCGTGCCGGTGCGGGCGCGAAAATCGATGCCGGCATGCAGCGCGAGACGGCCGAGGAACGGATCGGTGCGGTTGCCGAAACGGCTCGTGATGCTGCTGGCGGGCGCGGGGTTGCCGAAGGGCAGCTTTCGCGCCGTGCGGCGGGCATTGTCGAGGCGGTCCAATGCGACGTCGAGGTCGTTGATCGAGGCCTCGAACGGATCGGTGACGTCGACCGGCTCGACAAACGGGCCGCCGATCGCCGTTTCCGAATCGCCGCCCTCCGCCGTTTCGGTGACATCGAAGCCGGTGCGGCGCAGGATGGTCTGGATCGCGTCGGCGGTCTCCGAGGCGCCGGCCGCCAGCGTCTGGATGCGGTCGATCTGCTCGTGTTCCAGGTCCTTCAGCGAGAGCGTGACCTTGGAGAAGAGCCGGTCGGCGCGATCGGCGACCGATTCGTTCGTCGCAGCATAGGCAAGCTGCGTCGTCTTCTTCTGTGCGCCGCCGGTCGCGCCCATGATGGCGTTGATGGCACCCACCGCATCGGCCCGGCGCCCGTCGACGACAGGCGTGCCATCGGTCAGGGGCGCGGTGCCGGTCGCCTCGGCACCGGCATTCTCCGCGCGGTTCAGCAGCGCGTCGAGCTTGCCGTGGCGGGCGGAGAGGGCGAGCTGCTGCTGCATCAGCTTCTCGACCTTCTCCTCGACGACCTGCTGGTCGAGCAGCTGGCGGCTGGTGACGCGGTCGACCTGCGCCCGCAGCGCGGAGATACGGTCCTCGTAGTCGTGCTGCATGCGGGCCTGGCGTGCCATGGTGGCGCCGATCAGGTCGTCGCGCAGCACGAGATAGGAGGTGGCGGCGAGATAGCCGACGGTGAACATGCCGGCAAAGCAGAAGGTGACGGCGGCCATCCAGGGACGGATGGTCATGTGGCGGATCTTGTCGCCGCTCGCGAGGATCACGACATGCTGCTGCGCACGCTTTCCGAAGACGCGGTTTTCAGGACGCTCCGCCACCATCTACTCCCCGACCGATTCTCAAGGTCTCGTGCGGGAAATTACACATTGTTAGGGTTAACAAAGCCTTTCCCGGAGGGGTTGTGCGGGTTGAATATCAGCTCTGGCTGACGGAAACGAGGGAACGGTAGAAGGAGGGAGTCAGCCCGGCTTCCGCCCGCGCCACGTCGTTGAAGGGCGGTTTCAGCGGCCCGCGGAAATTCGCGCGCACCAGTTCCCTGAAGGTGGCCGACGGATCCTTCCTCTCGCGGGCGCAGAGGAAGCGGAACCATTTCGCGCCCACCGCCACATGGCCCTTCTCGTCGTTGTAGATGACGTCGAGGATGTCGGCGCTGGCATCGTCCCCGGTCTCGCGCATCTTGGCCTGCAGCGTCGGCGTGACGTCGAGCCCGCGCGCCTCCAGGATGAGCGGCACGACGGCAAGGCGCGCGGTCAGGTCGTTGCGCGTGTCGTGCGCGGCCTGCCAGAGCCCGTCATGGGCCGGCAGGTTGCCGTAATCCGCGCCGAGCTCGCGCAGGCGGTCGCGGATCAGCCGGAAATGCTTGGCCTCCTCGAAGGCCACCTGCATCCAGCCGTCGAAGAAGGAATGCGGCACGCGCTCCGTCGTGAAGCGCGCGACGATGTCGAGCGCGAGGTCGACGGCATTGAGCTCGATATGGGCCAGCGCATGGAGAAGCGCGATGCGGCCCTTCAGCGTGTGCAGCGAGCGCTTCTCCATGTGCCTGGGCGGAATGAGCTCCGGTCTTTCCGGCCGGCCGGGCCGCGCCGGCAGGGCCGGATCGCGGGGCGAGCGCATCGAAAGCGTGCGGGCGAACCAGCGGCGCGCCGTCTCCTGCGCGAGCGCCGTCTTCAGGTCGAGATCGGCGGCCGCGATGGCCGCCGTGGTGCCGCCACGGAGGCTTTCGATATGTGGAAGTTCCGTCATTTCAAATATTTGCCTTTAGAATTTAAAGCTTTCTGGCGGCTTCCAGCACGGCCTCGACATGGCCCTTGACCTTCACCTTCGGCCAGATCTCGGCGATCTTGCCGTTGGCGTCAACGAGCACGGTCGTGCGCTCGACGCCCATATAGGTGCGGCCATACATGCTCTTTTCCTTCCAGACCCCGTAGGCCTCCAGCGTCTGGAGGCTTTCGTCCGAGGCGAGCGGTATGCCGAGCGTGTGTTTTGCGACGAACTTGTCGTGCTTCTTCACCGGATCGGGCGAAAGGCCGAGGAGGGCGACGCCGGCCGCCTCGAAATCCGCTTTCGCGGCGGTAAAATCCTTCGCTTCCGTCGTGCAGCCTTCCGTGTCATCCTTCGGATAGAAGAAGAGGACGACGGGCCGGCCGCGCAATGCGGAGAGCGAAATGGTGCCGCCGCCATCGCGCGGAAGGGTGAAGTCCGGGGCATCGGTGCCCGGGGCCAGTTCTGCCATGGGATTTCCTTTCTTTGGCCGGCTTTTTGAGTCAAGGAGCCGGCTTCCCGCATATATAGTGGCACACCGAATCGTCCAGCGGCGAGCGGACGACAGGCAGCGATTCCACGGACAACGCTGCACAAAGGGGCAAAGGAAACAATCGCACGATGGGAGAAATCCGCGGCGAGAAAGTCGTGTTCCGCAGAAAGGACATCGTTCCGCTGCATGAATTGCCGTCCGCGCAGGCGCACGAGCCCATCGTCCTGCACGCGGTCGAGGCGAGCCGCACCGGCATCGCCTGCCGCATCGTCGCCGCCACCGTCGCGCTCGTGCTGTTTCTCGGCGCCGTGCTTGTCGGCCTCGTGGAAACGGGCATTTTCGACAGCGCGCTGAACGCCCGCGCCGTCGCCGCCCTCAACCAGGCGCTGGGGGAGCGCTACCGCGCCTCCGTCGATCATACCGTGCTGCGGCTTGCCGGCTTCAACGGTTTCGCGCTGAAGGCGGAGAACGTCCGGATCGTCGAGGTCGAATCGGGCAAGGAGCTGGCGGCGACCGATTCGATCGGCATCGTGCTCGATCCGCTGGGTCTTGCCGCCGGCCGCCTTGCCGTCTCGCGGCTCGACGTAGACGGCGCGATGTTCAACGCGGCGCTGCTGCCCAAGAGCAAGCCCCTCGATCTGACGGCCCTGCGCATTTCCGACGTGCCGGACTATCTCGAAACCACCTTCGAGCGGCTCGACGGCGTCAGCCATCTCATCGATGCCAACGGCATGCAGACCGTCAAGGTGGCCGATCTCGGCGCGACCTTCCAGGGGCCGGACGGCAAGGCGGTGACGCTGGCCATCGCCAGCCTGCAATTCACCCGCGACGGCGACGGCACCATGTCGATCGACGGGCATTTCTCGATGGACGGCGCCGAGGGCGAGATCGACCTGACGGCCTCGGGCGCCGAGGGTTCGGTGCGCACGCTGGACGGCTCGATCCGCAATGTGGCGCTCGGAAAGTTCCTGCTCGGCAACGACGTCAACGGCAATGTGCATGCCGGCATCGACACGACGGCGGATGTTTCGGTGAATGCCGTGCGCGAGGCCGCCGGCACGAGGCCGGTGCTCGGCCTCAACGTCGCCATGGCCGCCGGCGCGGTCTATGGCGACGGCATTGCCGCCGCGCTGCGCCCGTCCACCCTCAAGGTCGCCTACAATTTCGACAAGGGCTCGATCGAGCTCGCCTCGCAGGATGCCGGCGTCGGCCAGTCGCATTTTCCCTTCACCGGCGGCCTCATCGACCTCGACCGGATCTCCGACCGGCCGGACAAGGGCTTTGCCATCGATCTCGTCTTCAGCAACGCGGTGAGCCGCCCCGTCGATTCCACCGAGGCGCCGATCCGTTTCGATGCCAAGGTCAACGGCTACTATCTTCCGGAGACGAAGAAACTGCTGTTCGAGGAGATGGCGGTGTCCAGCGAGAAGGGCAACGTCGCCGGCTCCCTTGCCATGCGCTTCGGCGACCGGGACCCGGAAGTCAGCTTCGTGATGATCGCCAGCGAGCTGGAATCGGCCGCCGTCAAGCAGTTCTGGCCGTTCTGGATGGCCAAGACGGCGCGCAGCTGGGTGATCAAGAACATTTTCGGCGGCACCGTCACCAACGGCCGCATCGAATTCTACGTCGCCGAAGGCCGCGAACGCCTGCCGGGCGTGCCGATGCATCTCGGCCCGGAGGAGCTGAAGATCGACTTCGACATCGAGGGCGCGCGCATGAACGTCGCCGGCGAGATCCCGCCGCTGCGCGACACGTCCGGGAAGTTCCGCCTGCGCGGGCCGCGCACGGAGATCGCGATCAACGGCGGCACGGCCTATTTCCCGTCCGGCCGCTCCGTCGCGCTGACCGGCGGCACCTTCGTGCTGCCGGACAACTATACCAAGCCGCTGATGGCGGACATGGACATCGACGTCGCCGGCAATGCCGACGCCATTGCGGAGCTGGTGACCTACCGGCCGATCCGCGCCCTGCCGGCCACCGGTTTTGCGCCGGACGACTTCAGCGGCCAGGTGAAGGCCAAGGTCAAGGCGCATTTCGGCGTCATCTCCGCCCACAACCCGCCGCCGCCGCAGTGGACGGCGGCCCTCTCGCTGGACGCCGTCGACGTCGGCAAGCCGATCGCCGGGCGCACCGTGACGGGCCTGCGCGGCCTCCTTGCCATCGATCCGCAGAAGGCCGACCTCAAGGCCAGGGGCGATATCGACGGCGTGACGCTCGACCTGGAGCTCGTCGAGCCCGTCGGCAAGGCGGCCGGTTTCAAGCGCAAGACGGTGCTGTCCGGCACGCTCGACAACAGGGACCGCCGCACGCTGCTGCCGGGCCTCGAGGATGTGGTGGAAGGCCCGGTCGAGGTGCGGCTGGAGCAGGACGGCGACGGGCCGCGCACGGTGGAGGCGGATGTCGGGGCGGCCGCGGTCTCCATACCCTGGATCGGCTGGACCAAGGGCGCGGGCATCGGCGGCAAGGTGACGCTGACGGCGGACACGAAGGAGGGCGTCACCCGGATTTCCGATTTCCGCTTTGCCGGTGACGGGTTCACCGTGGCGGGCAATCTCAGCTTCCGCGGCACGCGGCTCGATGCGGCGAATTTTTCCACCGTCCGGCTCTCGGCCGACGACCGGTTCCGGCTGAAGGTGGAGCAGGGCAAATCCGGCTATACGGTCGTGGCGGATGGCGAGGCGGCCGATGTGCGCGCCGTGCTGGCACGCCTCAAGACCGCGAGCGGCGGTGGCGGCGGCGAAAAGCAGGGCCTCAACATCCGGGCCGACCTCGCGCGGGCCATCGGCTTCAATGGCGAAACGCTCTCCAATGTCAGCTTCCGCTACAGCACGGCGGGCAGCCGCATTTCCGGCATGGACCTTTCGGCGGTGACGAAGAGCGGCGCCCCCGTGGTGGCGCAGCTTGCCAGCAACGGCGGCACGGACGCCATCCAGCTCACCAGCGGCGATGCCGGCGCTGTGGCGCGCTTTGCCGATATCTACAGCCACATGCGCGGCGGCCTCCTGAATGTCCGCCTGCGCGAGACGGCGGGCAGCATCTGGCGCGGCTCCGTCGACATCCGCAATTTCTCGCTCGTCGGGGAAGAACGGCTGCGCTCGCTGGTCTCGACGCCGGCGGGCGAAAGCGGGCGCAGCCTCAACGACGCGGTGCGCCGCGAGATCGACGTGAGCGCGGTGAAGTTCTCCCGCGGCTTCGCCCAGGTGCGCACCGGCGGCGGCGCGCTGAGCCTCGAAAACGGCGTGGTGCGCGGCGAAACCGTCGGCGCCACCTTCCAGGGCACGGTGCGCGATGCCAGTGGCCGGACCGACATGACCGGCACCTTCATGCCGGCCTACGGCCTCAACCGGCTGTTCGCCGAGCTGCCGCTGATCGGCATCCTGCTCGGCAACGGCAACGACCGCGGCCTGATCGGCATCACCTTCAAGCTCTCCGGCCCCTTCGACAAGCCGAAGCTGACGATCAACCCGCTGTCGATCATCGCCCCCGGCGTCTTCCGCAACATCTTCGAGTTCCAATGAAAAAGGCCGCCCGGAGGCGGCCTTCAGGTTGTCGACAAAGTCCGCAGACCTCTCCTCCGTCATGGTCGGGCCTGATGTAAAGCCCGGAGAGATGCGTGACAGGTGTTCGCAGACATGGCTGACAGTCAAGCGTTGGATGTGAGGTCGATTTTGGCGACCTGGGTTGCGCCGAAGAAGACGCCGTAGAGACCGTCCTGGTCGAGGGGCCGGATGGCGAGGCGTTCGTTTCTGAAGGCGTCGGGCACGCGCCATGATATGCCTTTGAAGCTGATATAGCCTTTGGTCGTGCCGACACGCCGGACGATCTCGCCGCTGTCGTAGTCCGGCTCTGGCAGCGGATCGGGAAAGGGCCGCGGCGAAGGCCGGTAGCGGCTGGCCGGCACCGCCATGCCGATCCCCTGGTGTGGACGGTGATGATTGTAGATGTTGCGCCAGCGATCGAAGGCGCGTTGCGCCTGTGCCTGGCCGGCCGGCGCGGCAAAGGCGAGCACCTCGGCTTTCAGGCTGCGGTGGAAGCGTTCATTCTTGCCACGGCCCTGCGGGTGGTAGGGTCGTGCATGGATGAGGCCGATGCCGAGCTTGAGCAGCCAGACGCGCAATCGTGTCCACTGGCCCGGCACACCCGTCCCCCAGGGATTGCCATTGTCGGTATAGATCGCCATCGGCAGACCGTAGCGCCGCAGGATGGGCTCCAGCCGGTCGCGCACGGTCTGCGTCGTCTCGTCGGTGCAGGCCTCGATGGCGATGGCGATGGCGATGGCGAAACGGGAATGGTCGTCGAGGACAGTCAAGGGATGGCACCAGCGGCCACAGGCAAGCTGCGTGCGTCCCTTGAAGTCCATCTGCCAGAGCAGGTTGGGGGCCTCGCGCTCGAAGCGGCCGGGCGCCGTGCCGTCCCTTGCGCCCGGATCGATCCTCTCGTGACGCTGCAGGATCGCATGCACGGTGGAGGTCGAAGGCGGTGCGATGCCAAGGTCCTGCAGGCGCCTGGCGATCTTGCGGGCGCCCCAGGCCGGATGGTCATCACGCAGATCGAGCACCGATCGTTCCAGATCGGCCGGCGTCCGGCGCGGGCTTGTATGCGGGCGGCGGGAGCGATCCGTCATCGGTTCGCCCGCCTTCGATCGGCCCAGCCACACATAGCCCGTCTGCCGACTGATCCCGAAACGCGCGCACAGCCGCGAGACGTTCGCCCCTTCAAGCCCTGCCAGCCGGCAGAATTCCAATCGCTCGTCCACAACAGACCTCGCCCGCCAAACCATCCAAACCTCCCGGAAACAATCCGAAAAGTGTCAGGTATGTCTGCAAACACCTGTCAGGTATGTATCAGGGCCGTACATCAAGCCCGACCATCCACCGCCGAGGATACCGCGTGGCAACTGTGTTCAAGCGAAGTTGGTTTTGTCGCGCTGCATTGCATTGAGGATCGTGATGAGCTTTCGCGCGACGGCGATGATGCCGGCCTTTGCGGAGTCTGTTCTGGCTGAGACGGCCTGATGGAAGGCGCGCAGGCGCGCTGAGGCCTTGATTGCGCCGAGGGCCGCCATGTAGAGGGCCTTTCGCACCCTTGGCCTGCCGCCCTTGATGCGGCGGCGGCCGTTTCTCCTGCCGGAATCGTCATTGAAGGGGGCAAGGCCGGCAAGGCTTGCGGCTGTTTTGGGCGAAAGGCTGCCGAGTTCGGGCATATGGGCCAGCAGGGTCAAGGCTGTCACCTTGCCCACGCCGGGCGCGGAGGTAAGGCGGTGCGCCTGCTGAGCGAGATGTCCATTCTTCATCTGCTCGTCGATCGCAGCCTGGATCGAGGCGATCCTCTCGCCGAGGATGGCGATCATGGCCTCGATGTCGGCGCGGACGGCGGGATCGAAGGCATCGCAAAGATGCCGGCGCTCGGTTGCACGGGCATCGACGAGCTGATCCCGGCGGCGGGCAAGGGCCGCCAGCCGCTCGCGCACCGGGCAAGGCGGCGCCTCGGCCGTCAGGCCGAACATGGTTCCCATCTCGCAAAGCGAGCGGGCATCGATGCGGTCGGTCTTGGCCAGCCGTCCCCGCGCTTCGGCAAAGCGCCGGGCCGTCTTCGGGTTGACGCGGGCAAAGGCGATGCCGGCCTGCGAAAGACACAGGCGCAGCAGCCGGTCGCAATGACCTGTCGCCTCGAAGACGACCAGGTCGGTGGCCGGGTCGAGGCGACAGGCAAAAGCGGACAGCGCGGTCTGCTCGTTGGGGATGCGGCAGAACCTGGCCGTTTTCGGATCGAAGATGTCGATCATGTCCTTGCCGATGTCGCAGCCGATGAAGGTATGGTGTATCGTCATGGCGCCTGCTCCTGTGTGCGGGGTCTGTGGCGACAGCCCCATGCAACTGTTCAGGTTGATGGGCGAAGCGGGAAGGGACCAAGCCATGCCGCGGCCTGCCGTCAAAAACGGCGGCCTGGATCCTCTCGGCCTCCTTCCCGCAACCATCTTACATCAGACCAAACACACAGGATCCTCGGGTCAAGCCCAAGGATGACGGGGGAGAAGGCGGTGGTCAGGCCGGGCGCACCAGAATGTGCTTCTTCTTGCCCAGCGAGAGCTTGATCACGCCGTCGCCCGAAACGTCGGCGGTGCCGATGACACGGCGCTCGTCGGAAACGGCGGCATCGTTGATGCGCACCGCGCCGCCCTGCACATGGCGGCGGGCTTCACCGTTGGAGGCGGCAAGGCCGGCCTTGACGACGAGGGTGAGGAGGCCGATGCCGGCTTCGAGCTCACCGGCGGACACCTCGATCGACGGCAGGTTCTCGGCGATCGCGCCTTCCTCGAAGGTTTTTCGCGCGGTTTCGGCGGCCTGCTCGGCGGCCTCGCGGCCGTGCAGCATCGCCGTCACCTCGGTGGCGAGGATTTTCTTCACCTCGTTGATCTCGGCGCCGCCGAGCGCGGAGAGCCGGGCGATCTCGTCCATCGGCAGCGTCGTGTAGAGCTTCAGGAAGCGCGAGACGTCGGCGTCCTCCGTGTTGCGCCAGTACTGCCAGAAGTCATAGGCCGACAGCATGTCCGGGTTGAGCCAGACGGCGCCGGAGAGAGACTTGCCCATCTTGGCGCCCGAGGCGGTCGTCAGGAGCGGCGAGGTGAGCGCGTAGAGCTGCGGCGTGCCCATGCGGTGGCCGAGGTCGATGCCGTTGATGATGTTGCCCCACTGGTCCGAGCCGCCCATCTGCAGGCGCACGTCGTAGCGCTTGTTCAATTCGACGAAGTCGTAGGCCTGCAGGATCATGTAGTTGAATTCGAGGAAGGACAGCGAGTGCTCGCGGTCGAGGCGCAGCTTCACGCTGTCGAAGGAGAGCATGCGGTTGACGGAGAAATGCCGGCCGACATCGCGCAGGAATTCGAGGTAGTTGATGCCGAGCAGCCAGTCGGCATTGTTGATCATCAGCGCGTCCTTCGGGCCCTCGCCATAGGTGAGGTAGTTCGAGAAGACCTTCTTGATGCTGGCGATGTTGCTGTCGATCGTCTCCGGCGTCATCAGCTGGCGCGCCTCGTCCTTGAAGGACGGGTCGCCGACCATGCCGGTGCCGCCGCCCATCAGCGAGACCGGGCGGTGGCCGGTCTTCTGGAACCAGTGCAGCATCATGATCTGGATGAGGCCGCCGGCATGCAGGCTCGGCGCGGTCGGATCGAAGCCGATATAGGCCGTCACGGTTTCCTTTGCGAGAAGGTCGTCGAGGCCGGTTTCATCGGAGATCTGGTGGATGAAGCCGCGCTCTTTCAGCGTGCGGAGGAAATCGGATTTGAATTCGGACATGGCCTGTCTCTCTTGCCGGGATGCTCTGGGCGGGATGTTTGCGGCCGGAGATAATTTTCCGGCGGACCGCCGGGCGTTTAGCACTGTTTCACCGCATAATCACTCCTAAAGTGATTCTGGAGCGGATGGCATGACGGGACTGCGGACGGCGATCGGTCTTATGAGCGGCACGAGCCTCGACGGCATCGACGTCGCGCTGCTGCGCACGGATGGCGAGGCCGTCGTCGAGCGCGGCCCCTTCCTGGCGCGGCCCTACGACGCCGCCTTCCGCCGCCGCCTGCAAGGCGCGCTGGAGATTGCCAAGACGATCGGCGAGCGCGACGAACGGCCGGGCGATCTTGCCGAGATCGAGCGCGCGCTGACGCTGCGCCACGGCGAGGCCGTGCGCGCCTTCCTGGAGGAGAACGGGCTTGCGGCATCCGACATCGACGTCATCGGCTTTCATGGCCAGACCGTGCTGCACCGGCCGGATGCCGGCCTGACGGTGCAGCTCGGCGACGGCGGTCTGCTCGCCCGCGAGACCGGCATCGACGTGGTCTACGACATGCGGGCGAACGACATGGCGCATGGCGGGCAGGGCGCGCCGCTCATTCCCGCCTATCACGCCGCGCTTGCCGCCGGCCTTTCCGGCGCCATCGGCAAGGCGGTCGTCTTCGTCAATATCGGCGGCATTTCCAACATCACCTTCATCGGCGCGGGCGGGGCGATCGTCGCCTATGACAGCGGCCCAGGCAACACGCTGATCGACCAGTGGGTGGAGGCCCATGCCGGCATTCCCTACGACCAGGGCGGCATGATCGCCTCGGAGGGCCGCGTCGATCCCGGCCTTGCGGAGCGCTATCTCGGCCATGCCTTCTTCACCGATCCGGTGCGCCGCTCGCTCGACCGCAACGATTTCCGCCCGCCGGAGGGGCCGGACGCGAGCCTGGAGGACGGTGCGCGCACGCTGGCCCATGTCACGGCGGCGGCCATCCTGCGCTCGGCCCGCCACCTGCCGGAGCGGCCGAAACTCTATGTCGTGTGCGGCGGCGGCCGGCTCAACCGGGTGATCATGAGCGATCTTGCGGCGCTTGCCGAGACGGAGGGGGCGGAGGTGGTGACGGCCGAGGCGGTCGGCCTCGACGGCGACAGCATGGAGGCGGAGGCCTGGGCCTATCTCGCCGTCCGCTCGCTCCGCGGCCTGCCGCTCACCTTCCCGGGCACGACGGGCGTGACGGCGCCCGTGACCGGCGGCCTACTGCAGAAACACGCCCCCCGCGATTAACGGTTTTTTCGCGGGCACCGTCTAGGAATCGGTGAGATCGTTCCGGGGCGCCCTGCACGGAACGGCTTTGTGTCTTGCTTTAGGTGGCCAATGAGTGGCGCGGGCTTCCTGCTGGCGGTGAACTTTCTCATCGCGCAGTGTTTCTGCATGTTTTTCCTGGCGGTGTCCGCCAGGAGCCGCAACCGCGTCGCCGCCCGCTGGTTTGCCGGCACCTATGCCGTCGCCTCGCTCGCCACCATCTTCGAATTCCTCGTCGCCTATGTGCCGCCGGCAAAGCTCTGGGCGATCCTCGCCTTCGCCGCCATGCTGGGCGGCATGCTGATGCTGCGCGTCGGCGTCGGCCATCTCTACGGCCTTCGCACCAACCGGTGGGTCCTGGCGGGTATCTTCGTCGCCTTCGTCGCGCTCGACTATGTCATCTACGACCTGCCGCGCGGCACGCTCGCCCATGCGCTGCCCTATCAGACGCCGTTCGCGGTGGCGCTCGGGATGAGCGCCTTCGCCGTCTGGCGGGCGCGTCCGGCCAGTTTCGTCGACCGGGCGCTCATCGTCCTCCTTGCGCTGACCAGCGGGCATTTCATCGTGAAGGCCTTCGCCGCCGTGCTCGCCGGGGCGGGCAACACGGCGGAGGACTATCTCGCCAGCCAGTTCGCGCTCGTCTCGCAGAGCATGGGCGCCGTGCTGATCGTCACGGTCGGCCTGATGCTGCTCTGCGTGCTCGTGCTGGAGATCGTCGCGGAGGAGAAGGGCAATGCGGAGGTCGATCCGCTGTCCGGCCTCCTCAACCGCCGCGGCTTCGACAACCGCATCGACGCGCTGCTGGCGGGCGCCGGGCCGCATGGCCTCATCCTGTGCGACATCGATCATTTCAAGTCGGTCAACGACACGCATGGCCACCAGGGCGGCGACAGCGCCATCCGCGCCTTCGGCGAGGCGCTGCGTGTCGCGGCGCCGCCAGGCGCGCTCGCCGCGCGCATCGGCGGCGAGGAGTTCGCGCTCTTCCTGCCGAACACCGGCAGGGAGGCGACGCTGCTCTTCGCCCAGACCCTGCGCGCCACCCGTGCCGTCGCGCCCATTCCCGGCCTGCCGCCGGCCGTGCGCATCACCGCCAGCTTCGGCGTCGCCGAGGTGACGCGCGGCGAGCCGCTGCGTTTTGCCATGCGCCGGGCGGACGATGCGCTCTATGCGGCCAAGAATGCCGGGCGCGACTGCGTGCGCGAGGCGGAGCCGCCCGCGGTGGTGCTGGAGGTCGTCAAGCGCGCGAACTGAGGCGTGCGACCGGAAGGCAAAGAAAAAGCCCGGTGAACGTCACCGGGCTTCTTTCTGTTTTCCTCTCGGCCGGTCAGCGGATGCGCTTTGCGGCCGGTTCCGGCGTCAGTTCGCCGGCGAGGCGGCGGTCGAGGTAGTCCTCGCATTCGGCCATCAGGGTTTCCGTCTGGCCGTTGAAGAAGTGGTTGGCGCCCGGCACCGTGCGGTGGGTGATCAGGATGCCCTTCTGCGTCTTGAGTTTCTCGACGAGGCCATTGACGTCCTTCTCCGGCGCCACCTTGTCGGAATCGCCGTTGATGATGAGGCCCGACGACGGGCAAGGGGCGAGGAACGAGAAGTCGTAGATGTTCGGCTGCGGGGCGATCGACATGAAGCCTTCGATCTCCGGGCGGCGCATCAGGAGCTGCATGCCGATCCAGGCGCCGAAGGAATAGCCGGCAACCCAGCAGCTCTTCGAATCGGGATGCAGGCTCTGCACCCAGTCGAGCGCCGAGGCCGCATCCGACAGTTCGCCCGCGCCATGGTCGAATTCGCCCTGGCTGCGGCCGATGCCGCGGAAGTTGAAGCGCAGCGTCGTGAAGCCGCGCTTCTGGAACATGTAGAACAGCTGGTAGACGATCTGGTTGTTCATCGTGCCGCCGAACTGCGGGTGCGGGTGCAGCACGATGGCGATCGGGGCGTTCTTCTGCTTGGACGGCTGGTAGCGCCCTTCAAGGCGACCGGCGGGTCCGTTGAAGATGATTTCGGGCATTCTTACTCCGGCAAGTTCGCGTTCTGGAACGGATTCTTGTCAACTGAAGTCTTGACGAAACCAGTCAGCTTTTCTAGAACCTAGTTTAGAACCATTCGAAACTGTGTAGGCGCCCATGGGACGCCGTGCGTTTGGTGTCATAAGGCAAGCCAGACGGAAATTTCAAGGAAAATGCACGCCGCCGTGAACTTGGCCTGGCAGGCATGGGTAAAGAATGACGAAGACGGAGCGCACATATCTGGACTGGAACGCCACGGCGCCCTTGCTGCCGGCGGCGCGCGAGGCCGTTCTTGCCGCGCTCGACAGCGTCGGCAACCCGTCTTCCGTACACGGCGAGGGTCGGGCGCTGCGCATGCTGGTGGAGGCCGCGCGCCGCGACGTCGCCGCGCTGGTCGGCGCCGGGCCGGCCCATGTGATCTTCACGAGCGGCGCCACCGAGGCGGCGAACCTCGTCCTGACGCCCGACTACCGCATGGGCCGCACGCCGCTCGCCATCGGCCATCTCTATGTGTCCGAGATCGAGCACCCGGCGATGCGCGAGGGCGGGCGTTTTGCGCGCGAGGCCGTGACGACGATCCCCGTCACCCGCGCCGGCCTCGTCGATCTCGACGCGCTGGAAACGCTTCTTGCACGCCATGACAAGGCGATGGGCCTGCCGATGGTGGCGGTCATGCTCGCCAACAACGAGACGGGCATCGTGCAGCCGGTGAAGGCGGCGGCGGAGACCGTGCGCCGCCATGGCGGCCTCCTTGTCGTCGATGCGGTGCAGGCCATCGGCCGCGTGCCGGTCGATATTGCGGCGCTCGATGCCGATTTCCTGATCGTCTCCTCGCACAAGCTGGGCGGCCCGAAGGGCGCCGGCGCGCTGATCTCGCGCGGCGAGGTGCTGATGCCCGTGCCGCTGATCCGCGGCGGCGGGCAGGAGAAGGGGCATCGCTCCGGCACGGAAAACCCGGCGGCGCTTGCCGGCTTTGCCGCGGCCGCGCGGCTTGCCGCCGCCGACCTTGCGGAGCGCAACGGACGGATCGCCGCCCTGCGCGCCACGCTGGAGGCCGGCATGCGGGCGGCGACCAATGACGTCATTATCCACGGCGCGGATGTCGAGCGTGTCGCCAACACCTCGTTCTTCAGCCTGCCGGGCCTGAAATCGGAGACGGGGCAGATCGCCTTCGACCTGGAGGGCATTGCGCTTTCGGCAGGGTCGGCCTGCTCTTCCGGCAAGGTCGGGCAGAGCCATGTGCTGGCGGCCATGGGCTTCGATGCCGCGCTCGGCGGGCTGCGGGTCTCGCTCGGGCCGGGCTCGACGGCGGAGGATGTGGAACGCTTCCTCGCCGTCTTCTCGCGCGTCGTTTCGCGGCGGCGCATGACGGGAAACGCGGCGTGAGGTGAATCTTGCGGGAACGCAAGTTTTCGCTTGCCAAAGGGTGGGAAAAACCGCCTTTGGCGCTTACATAACCGGCGGGAGGCCCGCCACACGTTGACAAACTGCCGGACCTTGGATCCGGCAAGATTGGAGAACGACATGCCTGCGGTGCAGGAAACGATCGATCAGGTCCGTCAGATAGACGTCGACCAGTACAAGTACGGCTTCGAGACGAAGATCGAGATGGACAAGGCGCCGAAGGGCCTGTCCGAGGATATCATCCGCTTCATCTCGGCCAAGAAGAACGAGCCCGACTGGATGCTCGAATGGCGCCTGGAGGCCTATCGCCGCTGGCTGACGCTCGAGGAGCCGACCTGGGCGCGTGTCGACTATCCGAAGATCGACTTCAACGACCTTCACTACTACGCCGCGCCGAAGAACCAGACCGGCCCGAAGTCCATCGACGACGTCGATCCCGAGCTTCTGAAGATGTACGAGAAGCTCGGCATTCCGCTGCGCGAGCAGGAGATCCTCGCCGGCGTGCAGACCTCGAAGATCGCCGTCGACGCCGTGTTCGATTCGGTCTCGGTCGTCACGACCTTCAAGGAAGAGCTGAAGAAGGCCGGCGTGATCTTCATGTCGATCTCCGAAGCCATCCGCGAGCATCCCGATCTCGTGAAGAAGTATCTCGGCTCCGTCGTCCCGACGACCGACAATTTCTACGCGACGCTGAACTCCGCGGTCTTCACCGACGGCTCCTTCGTCTTCGTGCCGAAGGGCGTTCGCTGCCCGATGGAACTGTCCACCTACTTCCGCATCAACGAGAAGAACACCGGCCAGTTCGAGCGCACGCTGATCATCGCGGAGGAGGGCGCGTACGTGTCCTACCTCGAAGGCTGCACCGCGCCGCAGCGCGACGAGAACCAGCTCCATGCGGCCGTCGTCGAGCTGGTCGCGCTCGATGATGCCGAGATCAAGTATTCCACCGTCCAGAACTGGTATCCGGGCGACAAGGAAGGCAAGGGCGGCATCTACAACTTCGTGACGAAGCGCGGCGATTGCCGGGGCAAGAACTCCAAGATCTCGTGGACGCAGGTCGAGACCGGCTCCGCCATCACCTGGAAGTATCCGTCCTGCATCCTGCGCGGCGACGGTTCGCGCGGCGAGTTCTACTCGATCGCCGTCTCGAACGGCCATCAGCAGATCGACAGCGGCACGAAGATGATCCATCTCGGCAAGAACACGTCGAGCCGCATCGTCTCCAAGGGCATTTCCGCGGGTTTCTCCAACAACACCTATCGCGGCCAGGTCTCGGCCCACCGCAAGGCGGAGAACGCGCGCAACTTCACCCAGTGCGACTCGCTCTTGATCGGCGACAAGTGCGGCGCGCATACCGTACCCTATATCGAGGCGAAGAACGCGACCGCCCATTTCGAGCACGAGGCGACCACCTCGAAGATCTCCGAGGACCAGCTGTTCTACTGCCTGCAGCGCGGCATCCCGACCGAAGCGGCGATCGCGCTGATCGTCAACGGCTTCGTCAAGGAAGTCATCCAGGAACTGCCGATGGAATTCGCCGTCGAGGCGCAGAAGCTGATCGGCATCTCGCTGGAAGGCTCGGTCGGCTGATCGGGTGAAGGAATGTCCCGGCGGGTTCCGCCGGGGGGCCGGACAGGCCTCACGATGAAGTTCCCGCGTGATCCGTTATAATAGCGGATGCGGCTCTCATCTGGAGGCGACGACATGGATCCGGTCAATCTGACGTACTACGCCGTGGTTTGCGGTGGACTTGCAGCCTATTCGCCGACGCTTACGAACAGGATCGTGCGATTGGCGATGGGGTTCGGGGTGGGTGCCCTTTCGGCGACGCTCCTTCCGGTGGTCCACTTCTTCCTCGGCTTCTGAAACGAAGACGGGAGCGCGGGACGCGCTCCGAAGCCAGGATCGAAAACCATGCTTGAAATCAAGAATCTGCACGCCCGCATCGCCGAAGACGGCACCGAGATCATCCGCGGCCTGAACCTTTCCGTGAAGGCCGGCGAAGTCGCCGCCATCATGGGCCCGAACGGCTCGGGCAAGTCGACGCTCTCCTACATCCTCTCCGGCCGCGAGGACTATGAAGTCACCGAAGGCGACATCCTCTACGACGGCGAGAGCATCCTGGAGCTCGACCCGGCCGAGCGCGCCGCCAAGGGCATCTTCCTCGCCTTCCAGTACCCGGTCGAGATCCCGGGCGTCGCCACCATGCAGTTCCTGAAAGTGGCGATGAACGAGCAGCGCAAGGCGCGCGGCGAGGCGGAACTGACGACGCCGGACTTCATGCGCCGCGTCAAGGAAGCCGCCGCCGAACTGAAGATCGCGCCGGAAATGCTGCGCCGTCCGCTGAACGTCGGCTTCTCCGGCGGCGAGAAGAAGCGCGCCGAAATCCTGCAGATGTCGCTCCTGGAGCCGAAGCTGTGCATCCTCGACGAGACCGATTCCGGCCTCGACATCGACGCGCTGAAGATCGTCGCCGACGGCGTCAACGCCCTGCGCTCGCCCGACCGCGCCGTCGTCGTCATCACGCACTACCAGCGCCTGCTCGACTACATCGTGCCGGACACGGTGCACGTTCTCTACAAGGGCCAGGTCATCAAGTCCGGCGACAAGACGCTGGCGCATGAACTGGAAGCAAACGGCTACGCCGACATCATCGGTGCTGCGGCCTGACGGCACCCGTGAAGGAGTGATCTCATGAACATGCAGACAGGCATGAAGCTCTCCGTCGCCGAGACGGCGCTCTGCGAAGCCTACGACCATGCGCTCGGCGAACTGCCGGGCGACGGCGCGGTGCTTGCCGCCCGCGATGTCCTCATCAGCGACTTCAAGGAAGCCGGCCTTCCGACGCGCCGCGTCGAGGCCTGGCACTATACGGACCTCAGGGCGCTGCTGCGCGCCGTGCCGGCCTTCGATCCGGCGGCCTCCGCCGCCAGGATCGGTCCGCTGGTCGAGGGCTCCACGGTGCTTTCCGTCGTCAACGGAGTGGCGGATGCACGGGGCGCGGTCGAGGGCGTGACGCTGCGCACCTTCGCCGGTGCGCTGGCCGACGGCACGGCCGCGGACGGCCTTGTCGCCCGCGACGGCGACGACACGATCGGCCGCATCAACGGCGCCTTCGTGCGCGACGGTTTCGTGCTGGATTTCCCCGCCGGCACCGAACTTGAAGCGCCAGTCGAGATCCAGACGATCCAGAATGCCGGCCAGGTCCATACGCGATTCCCGGCGACCTTCGGCGCGAACGTCAAGGCGACCGTCATCGAGCGCCATGTGGCGGCCGGCGACAATGCCGCCTTCGTCACGACGATCAGCGACATCTCGCTTGCCGACGGCGCGGAGGTCACCTGGGTCATCTTCCAGGGCCAGGGGGCGGCCGATACCCATCTCGGCCAGATCCGCATCACGCTCGGCACCGACGCCAAGCTGCGCCTCTACGTGATCAATGCCGGCGGCAAGCTCGTGCGGCAGGAAATCCACGCCGTGGTGGCGGGCGAGGGCTCCGATCTCATCCTGCGCGGCATCAACCTGCTCGGCGGCGAGACGCATACCGACGTGACCTTCACGGTCGGCCACGACGTGCCGAACACGACCTCCACCGAGGTGATCCGCAACGTGATCTTCGATCGCGCCCGCGGCGTCTTCCAGGGGCAGATCCGCGTTGCGCCGGACGCCCAGAAGACAGACGCCAAGATGTCGTGCAACACGCTGCTGCTCTCCGACGAAGCCGATTTCTCGGCCAAGCCGGAGCTGGAGATCTTCGCCGACGACGTGCAGTGCGGCCACGGCGCGACCGTGATCGACATCGACCACACGCAGCTCTTCTACCTGATGGCCCGCGGCATCCCGGAAAACAAGGCGCGCGCCATGCTGGTCAACGCCTTCGTCGCCGAGATCGTCGAGGAGCTGGAAGACGAGCCGCTGGTCGAGGCGCTGGAAGGCGTCATCGCCGACTGGCTCGACAAGCACGCCTAACAGGAGCAATCCCAGCAAAAGTGTACAGCGGTTTTGCGTCCGGGATTGCGTAAACAAGGAAGTCGAGATGGAACACGCCCCCGCACTGGCCTATGACGTCGAGGCGATCCGCAAGGATTTCCCGATCCTGTCGAAAACGGTCTACGGCAAGCCGCTGGTCTATCTCGACAACGGCGCCTCGGCGCAGAAGCCGCAGTCGGTGATCGATGCGATTTCGCACGCCTATTCCAGCGAATATGCCAATGTGCATCGCGGCCTGCACTTCCTGTCGAACGCGGCCACGGACGCCTACGAGGCGGCGCGCGAGAAGGTGCGCCGTTTCCTCAACGCCTCCTCGGTCGACGAGATCATCTTCACGAAATCCTCGACCGAGGCGATCAACACGGTCGCCTACGGCTACGGCATGCCGAAGATCGGCGCGGGCGACGAGATCGTGCTGTCGATCATGGAGCACCATTCCAACATCGTGCCGTGGCACTTCATCCGCGAGCGGCAGGGCGCCAAGCTCGTCTGGGCGCCGGTGGACGATACGGGCGCCTTCCACATCGAAGACTTCGAAAAGTGCCTGACGGAGCGCACCAGGCTCATCGCCATCACGCATATGTCGAACGCGCTCGGCACCATCGTGCCGGTCAAGGAGATCTGCCGCATCGCCCGCGAGCGCGGCATTCCGGTGCTGGTCGACGGGTCGCAGGGCGCCGTGCACATGCCGGTGGACGTCAGCGACATCGATTGCGACTGGTACGTGATGACCGGCCACAAGCTCTACGGCCCCTCCGGCATCGGCGTGCTCTACGGCAAGATGGACCGGCTGAAGGAGATGCGGCCCTTCCAGGGCGGCGGCGAGATGATCGTCGACGTGACCGAGGACATCGTCACCTACAACGACCCGCCGCACCGCTTCGAGGCCGGCACGCCGCCGATCGTGCAGGCGATCGGGCTCGGCCATGCGCTCGACTACATGGAGAAGATCGGCCGCGCGGCGATCGCCACCCATGAGGCGGACCTGCGCGACTATGCCCATGAGCGGCTTTCGGCGATCAATTCGCTGAAGATCTTCGGCACGGCGCCGGGCAAGGGCTCGATCTTCTCCTTCGAGCTGGAAGGCATCCATGCCCATGACGTCTCGATGGTCATCGACCGGGCAGGGGTGGCGGTGCGCGCCGGCACCCATTGCGCCCAGCCGCTCTTGAAACGCTTCGGCGTCACCTCCACATGCCGGGCATCGTTCGGCCTGTACAACACGCGCGCCGAAGTCGATGCCCTGGCCGACGCGCTCGACCATGCCCGCAAATTCTTTGCCTGAGGAGGTGGACCCATGTCCCTCGACGCAACGGAAGACAAGACCGACGTCCGCGACGGCATCGTGCATTCGGCGATCCCGGACGACGAACTGGCGCGCCTTTCCGACGACATCATCTCCGCCCTGAAGACGGTCTACGACCCGGAAATCCCGGCCGACATCTTCGAGCTCGGCCTGATCTACAAGATCGACATCGAAGACGACCGCATGGTCAAGATCGACATGACGCTGACGGCGCCCGGTTGCCCCGTGGCCGGCGAGATGCCGGGCTGGGTGGAAAACGCCGTGGGCGCGGTCGAGGGCGTGTCCGGCGTCGAGGTCAAGATGACCTTCGATCCGCCGTGGACGCCGGACCGCATGTCGGAAGAGGCGCAGGTCGCCGTGGGCTGGTATTGAAGCGAGGGGCACTGGCTGAGGCCTGCCCCTCATCCGCCTGCCGGCACCTTCTCCCTGCAAGCGGGGAGAAGGACGACCGGGCAATGGTTTCCTCGATAGGGATGCCTCTTCGTTTGGGAAAACCGTGCGGCATATCCCTTCGCCCCGCTTGCGGGGAGAAGGTGGCGGCAGCCGAATGAGGGGCAAACTCTCAGCGCTGTGACTTGATCCGTTAACCCGCCAACACTAGATTCGGATTCGCAGACCGCCGGGCCTTGAACCCGGCCGGCGAAGGAGAAGCGGCCCATGGCCTTTGCAGTGATGACACTCACCGACGCGGCGGCAGACCGGGTCAAGGC
Organism: Shinella sp. WSC3-e; assembly: GCF_945994535.1. Classification (NCBI taxonomy): domain Bacteria; kingdom Pseudomonadati; phylum Pseudomonadota; class Alphaproteobacteria; order Hyphomicrobiales; family Rhizobiaceae; genus Shinella; species Shinella sp. WSC3-e. Next base: position 1,481,561 of record NZ_OZ000530.1, on the reverse strand, counting down.
GATCGTCGACAATGCCGGCGGCGATGCCAAGGGCATTCGCGTCGGCATCAAGAAGGGCGGTTGCGCCGGCATGGAATATGCCATCGACCTCGTCACCGAACCCAATGCCAAGGACGACCTGATCGAACACAACGGCGCCAGCGTCTGGGTCGCGCCGGAGGCGGTGCTCTACCTTCTCGGCACGCAGATGGATTTCGAGGTGACGACGCTGCGCTCCGGCTTCACGTTCCACAACCCGAACCAGACGTCCGCCTGCGGCTGCGGCGAATCGGTCGAGCTGAAGCCGGCCGATCTTGCGGCCCTCGCGGCCTCCGGCCAGCCGACGGTGCGCGCCGGCTGAGCCGGTCGGGCATTGCGGAGCCCGTCAATCCTTGCGGCTTTCCTTCTCCGGCGGTCTTGCCGGGAGCGTTTCCACGCCCTTTCCGAAATCGCTCCAGCCTTTCGTCCCGGCGCAATTCCGGCAAAACCGCTTCGCACTTTTGCCGGAATTGCTTTAGTCTCCCGCGCGCGGCGCGCGAATCCGGCGCCGGCGTGATCGCCAGGGAGAGGGGCGCGAGCGATGGACGACTTTGCCGCGGCACTTTACCAGAACCTGCCCTTTCCCGTGGTCATCGTCGACGCGCAGGGGCGCCTCGTTTCCCATAATGATGCGGCGGCCCGCACCTTCGGCTGGAGCCGCGACGACGGGGCGGCGGCGGGCGTAGCCGTTCTCGCGGGCGAGGCGGCTGCGGCGCGCCTTGCCCGGCAGGCCGCGGGCGGGCGCGAGAATACCCATGCTCTCTGCTTCCGCCACGACAACGGCACCACCTTCGACGCGACGGCCCATGTGATCGCCATGCCGGATGCGGGCGAACGGCCCTCCTATGCGATCCTCCTGCGCAGCCTTCTGAGCGGAGGCAGCCACGGCGAGCAGATCCTGCTGGGCCAGCGCATCGCGGCGGCGCTCGACACGATGCCCGAGGGGTTTGCGATCTTCGACGAGACGGAGCACCTCGTCATGTTCAACCGCTCCTACAAGGAGCGGTGCGGACCGGCCCGCGATGCCGTGCGCGTGGGCGTGACGCTGGAGAGCATTACGCGCGCCAATATCCGCGCGGGCATGTTTCCCGGCATCCGGGAGGGAACGCCGGAGGCCGAGGCAATGGTGCGCGCCCGCCTCGAAAGCCACAGGAACACCGGCAGCGGCGGAACCGTCTTCGAGTTCGGCAAGGACCGGTGGATCCGCGGCGAGAGCCATGTGGCCGAGACCGGCGACATCGTCGCGCTGCGCGTCGACGTAACGGAGCTGAAGCGCACCGAAGCGGCGCTGGAGATGAAGCGCCGCGAATATCTCTCGCTGCTGCAGATCCTGCCCGACATGATCCTGCGGTTCGATCGCGACCTGACAATCCGCTTCGCCAATGACAAATACGCCCATTTCGTCGGCTCGACGACGGACGGGCTGATCGGCCGCTACCTGCCGGATATCGCCTGCGCACCGGAACATACCGCGGCGCTGATGGACGTCGAGAACTACACCCGCGCCGCGCCCGTCAAGACCGTGGAGATCTGCATCGAGGGGCATGACGGCCAGATGATGTGGATGCTCTGGACCGCCGTGGCGATCTTCGACAAGGAGGGTGTCTGCGAGGTCGTCTGCGTCGGGCGCGACATCACCGAGGCCAAGCGCCAGCAGCAGCAGGTGGAAGCCCAGACGAAGGAGCTGCGCCGCAAGAACGAGGCGCTGGACCAGTTCACTGCCACGGTCTCGCATGACCTGAAGGCGCCGCTGCGCCACCTTTCCATGTTCGCCGAGATGATCTCGGAGGACCTGCACCGCGGCGACATCGCCGAACTGCCGACCTATGCCGACCATGTGCGCAAGAGCGCCACACGCATGCGCCGGATCATCGACAGCCTGCTGGAATTCTCGCAGATCGCCTACCGGATCTCGGCGCCGAAGCCCGTTTCGCTCTCCGACGTGGTGCGCGACGCGCTCGCGCTGCTGGAAAGCCATGTGCAGGAGGCGGGCGGGCGTGTCGAGGCCGCGCCCATGCCGGACGTGATGGGCGATCCGGAACTCCTGAAGCGGCTGGCGCAGAACCTCATCGGCAATGCGCTGAAGTACCGCCGGCCCGGCGCCGCGCCGGTCGTGCGCGTCTACTGCCGCGAGCGCCCGGGCGGCATCGATTTCGTCGTCGAGGATGACGGCATCGGCATCGACCCGCAGCATGCCGGGCGGATTTTCGAGGTGTTTCAACGCCTTCACCGGGACGAGGCGGTGTACCAGGGCACCGGCGTCGGACTCGCGCTGGCGCGCCGGATCGTCGAGAGCCACAACGGGGTGATAACGCTTGACACGCAGTACGGTCCGGGGGCACGCTTCGTCGTGACGTTTCCGCAACCCGTAAAATCAAAGGGGAACGATCGTGGGAGGCTCGGCTAGAAAGCTGATCGTCGTGGACGACGACCTTGTGGACGTGCGCTTCGTCATGCGCGCCTTCAGCGATGCCGGCAGCACGATCGAGATCACCCATGTCGCCGACGCGGAACTGGCGAGCGACCGGCTCGACCGCGAGGCCTTCGACTATATCCTGCTCGACATCAACATGCCCGGCACCAGCGGCATGGACCTGCTCAAGCGGCTGCGCGGGCGCGCCCGCACGGCGGTGACGCCCGTCATCATGCTGTCCTCGTCCTCCAGCACCGCCGATGTCAACCGCGCCTATCAGAACGGTGCCAATGCCTATGCCGTCAAACCCTCGACGCTGAGCGGCTACCGCGATTTCGCCGAGGGCTTTACCCGCTTCTGGGTGGACGTCGCCGTCTCGCCCTGATCCTCTCCCTGCCCGCAATGAAAAAACCCCGGCCGATGGATCGGCCGGGGTTCGTCAGTCTGTGGCGTGAATCCTCGGGTCGAGCCCGAGGATGACGGAGGAGAGGTTGCGGGACACGCCGTTGGAAACCGGACCCGGCCGACAGGAACGGCCGGGACACAAAGCTCCTACTCGGCAGCCTCCGCATAATCCTCCAGCGGCGGGCAGGAGCAGACGAGGTTGCGGTCGCCGTAGACATTGTCGACACGGTTGACCGGCGACCAGTACTTGTCCACCCGGAAGGCGCCCGGCGGGTAGCAGGCCTGTTCGCGCGAATAGGGGCGGTCCCATTCGCCGACGAGGTCTTCCACCGTGTGCGGGGCGTTCTTCAGCGGGTTGTTGTCCTTGTCCATCGTGCCATCCTCGATGGCGCGGGCCTCCTCGCGGATCGCCAGCATCGCCTCGCAGAACCGGTCGATCTCGGCCTTGGTCTCCGATTCGGTCGGCTCGATCATCAGCGTGCCGGCAACCGGCCAGCTCATGGTGGGGGCGTGGAAGCCGCAGTCGATCAGCCGCTTGGCGACGTCGTCGACGGTGACGCCGGCGCTTGCCGCAAGCGGGCGCGTGTCGATGATGCATTCATGCGCCACGCGGCCCTTGGAGGAGGTGTAGAGCACGTCATAGGCGCCCTTCAGGCGGGCGGCGATATAGTTGGCGTTGAGGATCGCCACCTTGGTCGCCTGCGTCAGGCCTTCGCCGCCCATCATCAGGCAGTAGCTCCAGGAGATCGGCAGGATGGAGGCCGAGCCGAAGGGCGCCGCCGAGACGGCGCCGGTATTGCCGAGGCCCGCGACTTCCGGATGGCTCGGCAGGAAGGGCGCAAGGTGCGCCTTCACGCCGATCGGCCCCATGCCGGGGCCGCCGCCGCCATGCGGAATGCAGAAGGTCTTGTGCAGGTTCAGGTGCGAGACGTCCGAGCCGATGTCGCCCGGGCGGGCAAGGCCCACCATGGCGTTCATGTTGGCGCCGTCCATGTAGACCTGGCCGCCATGCCTGTGCACGATCTCGCAGACCTCGCGCACATTCTCCTCGAAGACGCCGTGCGTGGAGGGATAGGTGATCATGCAGCAGGAGAGGTTTTCCGCGTACTGCTCTGCTTTTGCACGGAAATCCTCCATATCGATATCGCCGTTCTCCGACACTTTCACGACGACGACCTTCATGCCGGCCATCTGGGCGGAGGCGGGGTTGGTGCCGTGCGCGGAGGTCGGGATGAGGCAGACGTCGCGATGCGTGTCGCCATTGGCGAGGTGATAGGCGCGGATCGTCAGGAGGCCGGCATATTCGCCCTGCGCGCCGGAATTCGGCTGCATGGAGATGGCGTCGTAGCCGGTGATGTCGCAGAGCTTCTGCGACAGGTCTTCGATGAGGTAGCGATAGCCCTGCGCCTGGTCGGCGGGCACGAAGGGATGGATCTCCGCGAATTCCGGCCAGGTGATCGGCAGCATTTCCGCCGTCGCATTGAGCTTCATCGTGCACGAGCCGAGCGGGATCATCGCACGGTCGAGCGCGAGGTCACGGTCGGAGAGGCGGCGGATATAGCGCACCATCTCGCTTTCCGCGCGGTTCATGTGGAAGATCGGATGCGTCAGGTATTCGCTGGTGCGCAAGAGGTCTTCCGGCAGGCGGTAGTCCGGCTCGAACGCGGCCACCTCGAAATTGCCGCCGAAGGCGCGCCAGACAGCCTCCAGCGTGACGGGGCGCGAGCGCTCGTCGAGACTGATGCCGATGCGGTCGTCGCCGATCTTGCGCAGGTTCACCCCTTCCGCGACGGCGGTCTTCAGGATGATGCCCTGCAGCTTGCCGACATGGACGGTGATCGTGTCGAAGAAGACGTCGGGCTCGACCGTGTAGCCGAGCTTTTCGAGGCCCTTGGCGAGGCGGACGGTCTTCTGGTGCACGCTCTGGGCAATCGCCTTGAGGCCCTGCGGCCCGTGGAAGACGGCGTACATCGAGGCCATGACGGCGAGCAGCACCTGCGCGGTGCAGATGTTCGACGTCGCCTTTTCGCGGCGGATGTGCTGTTCGCGGGTCTGGAGCGACAGGCGATAGGCGCGGTTGCCGCGCGCATCGATCGACACGCCGACGAGGCGGCCGGGCATGGAGCGCTTGTAGGCGTCCTTGACGGCCATGTAGGCCGCGTGCGGCCCGCCGTAGCCGACCGGCACGCCGAAGCGCTGGGTGGAGCCGATGGCGATGTCCGCATCCATGTCGCCGGGCGATTTCAGGAGCGCAAGCGCCAGCGGATCGGCCGCGATGACGGCGATGGCGCCGGTCTGGTGCAGGCGGGCGATGAGGCCCGAGAAATCACGCACATGGCCGTAGGTGCCGGGATACTGGAAGATCGCGCCGAAGACGTCGACGGGGTCGAGGTCGGTGAAGGGATCGCCGACGATGATCTGCCAGCCGAGTGGTTCGGAGCGGGTCTTCAAGAGCGCGATCGTCTGCGGGTGGCAGTTCTCGTCGACGAAGAAGGCCTTCGCCTTGGATTTCGCCACGCGTTCGGCCATGGCCATGGCTTCGGCGGCGGCGGTCGCCTCGTCGAGCAGCGAGGCGTTGGCGACGTCGAGGCCGGTCAGGTCGCAGACCATGGTCTGGTAGTTGAGCAGCGCTTCGAGGCGGCCCTGGCTGATTTCCGGCTGGTAGGGCGTATAGGCGGTGTACCAGGCGGGGTTTTCCAGGATGTTGCGCTGGATGACCGGCGGGGTGATCGTGCCGTAATAGCCCTGGCCGATCAGCGACACGAGCTTTTTGTTGCGGTTGGCGGTCTCGCGCAGCTTGTCGAGCGCCTCGCGCTCGGTCATGGGCGCACCCCATTCCAGCGGCTTTGCCTGGCGGATCGACTGCGGCACGGTGTCGTCGATCAGCGCGTCGAGGCTGTCATAGCCGATCACCTTCAGCATCGCCTCCATCTCCTTCGGCGAGGGGCCGATATGGCGACGGTTGGCAAAATCGTAGGGCTGGTAATCGGTAAAGGCGAAATCCTTGGGAAGAGACATCAGCCGACAAGCTCCTTGTAGGCGGCTTCGTCCAGCAGGCCGTCCGCATCGGCCGGGTTGGCGAGCTTCAGCTTGAAGAACCAGCCGGCGCCCTGCGGGTCGCTGTTGACGAGGGAGGGATCGGCGGTGATCGCCTCGTTGATTTCGACGATCTCGCCGTCGAGCGGGCAATAGACGTCGGAGGCTGCCTTGACGCTCTCGACGGTGGCCGCATCGCCGCCCTTGTCGAAGGTCGCGCCGACCTCGGGCAGTTCCACGAAGACGAGGTCGCCGAGCTGTTCGGCCGCGTGCACCGTGATGCCGACGGTCGCAACGCCGCCTTCGATCTTCAGCCACTCGTGTTCTTCGGTGAATTTCAGCATGTTCGTTCCTCTCTATGGGAAGGTTCGTTCGTTCTTCCGCCCCTCATCCGCCTTGCCGCGCCCTCGCGTCTCCCTCGCCCCGCTTGCGGGGAGAGGGCGGGGTGAGGGGCAATAGCCGGGTGGAGCGGGTCATGGTCAGCGCTTGAAGGTGTTCTTGACGAAGGGCATGGCCGCGACGGTGACGGGCAGGAATTTGCCGCGCACGCCGGCGTAGAGCTGGGTGCCGGGCGCCGTCGCCGCCTTGGTGACGTAGCCCATGGCGACCGGGCCGTCGGCATTCGGACCGAAGCCGCCGGAGGTGACGGTGCCGACGACGTCCTCGCCCTCGGCATCGGTGGCGAGCACCGCACCGCCGCGCACCGGCGCGCGGCCCTCCGCCTTCAGGCCGACGCGGCGGCGGGATGCGCCGTTTTCGAGCTCACCGAGGATGACGGCCGCGCCCGGAAAGCCGCCGGCGCGCTCGCCGCCCGTGCGGCGCACCTTCTGGATGGCCCATTCGAGGCCGGCTTCCACCGGGGTCGTCGTCGTGTCGATGTCGTTGCCGTAGAGGCAGAGGCCGGCTTCGAGGCGCAGCGAATCACGCGCGCCAAGGCCGATCGGCAGCACGTCCGGATGGTCGAGCAGGCGGCGACAGACCGCTTCGGCAAGGCTGGCGGGAATGGAGATCTCGAACCCGTCCTCGCCCGTATAGCCCGAACGCGAGACGATGCAGTCGGCATCGTGCAGGTCGCAGGCGCGCACGTCCATGAAGCGCATGGAGGAGACGTCCGCCCACAGTTCGGCGAGCACGGCCTCGGCATGCGGGCCCTGCAGCGCGATGAGGGCGCGGTCGTCGTGCAGGGTCAGTTCGCAGGTGTCGCCGATCTTCGCCTGCATGTGGGCGAAATCCGCCTCCTTGCAGGCGGCGTTGACGACGACGTAGAAATGGTCGCCGCGATTGGCGATCATCAGGTCGTCGAGGATGCCGCCCGCGTCATTGGTGAAGAGGGCGTAGCGCTGGCGGCCCTCGCCGAGGCCGAGGACATCGACCGGCACCAGCGTCTCCAGCGCGCGGGCGGCGTCCGCATTGTCGCCGGAGCGGGCGCGCACGGTGACCTGGCCCATGTGGGACACGTCGAAGAGGCCGGCGCTCGCGCGGGTGTGCAGATGTTCCTTCATCACGCCGGCGGCATATTGCACCGGCATCTCGTAGCCGGCGAACGGCACCATGCGGGCGCCGAGCGAAAGGTTCAGCGCATGAAGCGGGGTTTTCTTGAGTTCAGACGATCCGTCCAAAAGGCGCCCTCCAGTCCTGTGGCGCCCCCTATCCAACGGGCACCGGCTCACAATCCCGGCGCTTTCGCGCCGCTCTCCTGAGCCCCCTCTGTCCCTTCGCCTGAGATTGTTATCCCTTCGGCGAGCGCTCGAAAAACGCTTCTCTCCAGAGTTCCGACGGCACCTTGCTGGTCCTTTTGCCTGAGAGTTTCCGGGGCGGTTGCTCCTTCGGCACCGGCCATGCCCTTGGTCGGGCGGCCAGCTTCTCCCAGCGAGGTCGCCTCCAGATAAAGGCGTTGCCCGCGCTTTGGCAAGAGCGTTGCGTCGCTCCCAAGCGAATTTTTGTCGTAGCGGGAAAGGCCGGGCAGGGACCGCGCAAGGAAAAGCCCCCGGAGGGGCGGCAGGTTGGAGGACGGCTGTTTTCCGAAGGAGGATCAGGCGGGTTCCGGCACGGCGGGCAGGTCGTTCTCGACATAGAGGCGCTGCGCCTGCGAAACGGTTACCGCGCTTCCGGGGGCGGTGATCAGCGCCAGGGCCAGGGCCGGCGGGTGGATGACGGTGAGCGCGGCGATCGCGCGGGCATCGCCGCGGACCTTCGCATCCTCGCTCCAGGCATGGATGCGCTCCTCGAAGAGGGTGTGCGCACGCGTCTGCGACCGCATTCCCTGCGATGCGTAGGCGGCCGTTGCCGGCGAAACTGTCACGATCTGTGTCATGGCATTCAACGGAGTTGGTTTTGCATCGTTGCAATTTATCAGTTGCATCTTTCCGAGGCATGAAGTGCCACGGTTGCATTTTCATCGAATTTTAACGGTCTGTACGATTATCGGCCGGCCTTGCCTTTGGCGGCGGAATTCCGCCATAAGAGATATGGAATGCCGCCGGAATCGGGCGGGAACACGCATGCCGCCGATGGCGCGGGAGGAACCGATGAAGCCGATTTTCGTGCAATTGCAATGCGCTCCGGGCAAGACCTACGAGGTCGCCGACGCGCTTTACGCTACGGAACTCATTTCGGAGCTCTATTCGACGAGCGGCGACTACGACCTTCTCCTGAAGATCTATGTCGACAGCGAGGAGGATATCGGCAAGTTCATCAACGATCACGTCGCCTCCATTCCCGGCATCGTGCGATCCCTGACGACGCTGACCTTCCGCGCATTCTGACGCGCGCCGTTTCCAATATTCCCCTTCGCCCGTTCTTGCGCTAAAGCACGGCGCAACGAAAGAAGGCGAAGATGGCAGGCATCGAACACAAGCAGGTGGAGAACGACGAGGCGGGCATGCGGCTCGACCGGTGGTTCAAGGTCCACTATCCGGGCCTCGGCTTCGGCCAGCTGCAGAAACTGCTGCGCTCCGGCCAGGTGCGCGTCGATGGCGGCCGCGCCAAGAGCGACACCCGCGTGCAGCCCGGCCAGATGGTCCGCATCCCGCCAATGGACGTGGATGCCAAGGGCCCGAAGGCAGGCCCAATCGCCGGCCGCGACCTGAAACATTCCCCCGATGGCGAACTGCTCGCCCGCATGCTCTTGCATGAGGACGACAAGGTCTTCGTGCTCAACAAGCCGGCCGGCATCGCCGTGCAGGGCGGTTCGGGCGTCACCCGGCATATCGACAAGATGCTGGAGGCCTGGACGAGCCAGAAGGGCGAGAAGCCGCGGCTCGTGCACCGGCTCGACCGCGACACGTCCGGCGTGCTCGTCATCGCCCGCACGCGGGGCGCGGCGCAGAAGCTGACCGCCGCCTTCCGCGAGCGCGACACCAAGAAGACCTACTGGTCGCTGGTCAAGGGCGTGCCGAAGAAGCGCGAGGACAAGATCTCCACCTGGCTCGTCAAGGAGCAGACGCCGGACGGCGACCGCATGCGCATCGCCAAGCACGGCGAGGACGGTGCGGACCACGCCGTGTCCTTCTACCGTATCGTCGAGCAGGCGGGGCAGAACTTCGCCTGGCTGGAGATGGAGCCCTATACCGGGCGCACGCACCAGCTGCGCGTGCACGCCGCCCATATCGGCCATCCGATCCTCGGCGATCCGAAATATTTCGACGCGGATGTCAACTGGAGCTTTCCGGGCGGCGTGCAGAACCGCCTGCATCTCCATGCCCGCCATATCGACATCCCGCACCCGTCCGGCGGGCGCCTGCGCGTCACCGCGCCGCTGCCGCCGCACATGGTGCAGACCTGGAACCTCTTCGGCTTCGACCAGAACGCGGCGGACGAGGAAGACTGATGCGGCTCGTCCTTTTCGATTGCGACGGCACGCTGGTCGACAGCGTCAACCTGATCCATGAGGTCATGGCGCGCACTTTCGTCGATTTCGGCTTCGCACGGCCGGATATCGCGCAAACCAAGGCGATCATCGGCCTGACGCTCGACATCGCCATCGCCCGCATGCAGGGCAAGCCGCATGTCGACGACGAGGCGCTGGCGATGACCGCGCATTACAAGGCGGCCTATACCGGCGTGCGCGCCGAGCCCGGCTTCCAGGAGCCGCTCTTTCCGGGCATCGCCGCCATGATGGCCCGCCTCGAGCGGCAGGACGACCTGATCCTCGGCGCCGTGACGGGAAAGTCCCGCCGCGGCCTCGATCTCATCCGCGCCGCGCACGGCTTCGACAGGACGTTCTTCGTCTCGCGCACGGCCGACGACTGCCCCTCCAAGCCGCATCCGGCCATGGTGACGGAATGCTGCAGCGAGGCGGGCGTGGATGCGGTGCGCACGGTTGTCATCGGCGATGCGGTCTACGATATGCAGATGGCGAAGGCGGCGGGTGCGAAGGCGATCGGCGTTTCCTGGGGCTATGCCACCGTGCCCGAACTGGTCGAGGCCGGCGCGGACCACATCCTGCGCACGCCCGCCGACCTTCTCGAATGGCTGGAGATTTCCGATGCGTGATATCCTGAGCGACCTTTCCGATGCGATGAGCGATCCCGACCCGGTGCGCCGCGCGCAGATCCAGATGAAGCGCCCGTTGCCGAAGCGGTTCTACAAGGCGGTTTCGACGGACGAGGTGGAGGAGGGTCACCGAATCCTGCTCGACGGCCGCCCGGTGCGCACGCCCGGCAAGAAGCTGCTCGCCGTGCCGGCCCGGCCGATCGCCGACCGGCTCGTGGCCGAATGGGACGGGCAGGGCGAGGAGATCGACCCGGCGAAAATGCCGGTGACGCGGCTCGTCAACACGGCCGTCGACGGCGTCGCGGCGAATTTCGACGCGGTCTTCGACGAGATCGTGCGCTTTGCCGGCACGGACATGCTCTGCTACCGCGCGGATTCGCCGGCCGGGCTCGTCGAGCGGCAGCGCGAGGGCTGGGACCCGATCATCCGCTGGGCGGCCGATGCAAGGGGCGCGCGCTTCATCCTCGTCGAAGGCGTGATGCACCAGGAACAGCCGGCGCCGGCGATCGAGGCCTTTTCCAAGGCGCTTGCCGCGTTCCGCGATCCGCTGGCGCTCGCCTGCCTGCACACGGTGACGACGCTCACCGGCTCGGCGCTGCTGGCGCTGGCGCTCGCCGAGGGCGTCATCGACGCCGACAGGGCCTGGACGCTCGCCCATGTCGACGAGGACTGGCAGATCGAGCATTGGGGCACGGACGAGGAGGCCTTCCACCGCCGCGCGCTGCGCCGGGCGGAAATGGACGTCGCCGCCGCCGTGCTTGCGGAAATTCCGCGCTGAAAAGACTTTGCTAAGAGGTTCGCACCATTTTGGCGCGCGACCGAAATCCGACATCGCATACCGGTTTGACTTCATGCAGTTCCTCGTTCGCGTCCTTCTTTCCGCCAGCCTTCTGTTCTCCACTCCCTTCGCCGCCAGCGCCGACGAGGCCTATCCGGTCCGAGACATCCGCAAGATCGTCGTCAGCGGCGACGGCAGCGCGTCCGCCACGGTGCTGAAGCGCGCCGGCGAGCACCTGAAGCGGGCTGCCAAGGCGACGCGCCGGGCCGTCGCGATCGACCGGGCGGTAATGGATGTGCGGGTTTCCGGCGTGAGGCAGGGCAGCGACGGCCGGAGCACGGCCCGCGTGACGGTGACGCTGGACGGTCCCGGCGAACCGTCGCGCCGGACCCTGACGGTCAACAGCTTCATGCCGGAGCAGAGGGGACGCGAGGCAGCGCTCGGCGATGCCATCGCCAAGCGCGTGGCGCTCGCCTATCACCTGGCGCTGGTCGCCACCGGCAAGGCGACCTATGGCAAGCGTCCCGGCAAGGATCGCAAGGAGGCCGGCGGCAAGCGCCGCACGCCGACGAGGACCTCCATCCAGGCCTATCCGGGTGGGGAGAAACGCCCGCTGGTCATTCCCAGCGAGGCGGCGCTGACGGTGCGCTCGCGCGCGTTGCCGGAAGGCTCCAGGAAGAAGGTGGCGCCCTGCGTCGTCACGCAGGCGATCAGCTGCGACTGATCGCGCGAAATGCGCCTCGGCGAGGAGCAGGCGAATCCGTGCGGGAAGCGTGATAGAGTTCCCTTCTTCTTGAAACGGAGGGGAACGAAGGCATGTTCGACGGTCTATCCGCCTATCGGCCGCAGGCGCTGGCGGCGCTGCGCATCATGACGGCATTGCTCTTCATCGAGCATGGCACGCAAAAGTTCTTCAATTTCCCGCCCTCGGACCAGCCCTTCGGCGATCTGATGAACCTGATAGGGCTGGCCGGCGCGCTGGAGATCGCCGGCGGCCTTTTGATCCTGCTCGGCCTCTTCACGCGGCCGGCGGCTTTCGTGCTCTGCGGCTTCATGGCGGTCGCCTATTTCATGGCGCATGCGCCGCAGAGCTTTTTCCCGATCAATAATCGCGGCGACGCCGCGATCCTGTTCTGCTTCGTCTTCCTGTACCTGACCGCCGCAGGGCCGGGCGCCTTCGCGCTCGACAATCGCCGTTAGAGCCGTCCGCTCTAGGCAGCGAATTTCAGGCCGAGGATGCCGGTGACGATGAGCGCGATGCAGCCCATGCGCATGGCGGTCACCGGCTCGGCGAAGAGGACGATGCCGAGCATCACGGTGCCGACCGTGCCGATGCCGGTCCAGATCGCATAGGCGGTGCCGATCGGCAGCGTCTTCACGGCAAGGCCGAGCAGGATGATGGAAACGACCATCGAGCCGGCGGTGAGGGCCGTCGGCAGGGGCCTGGTGAAACCGTCGGTATATTTGAGGCCGATCGCCCAGCCGATTTCGAACAGGCCGGCGAGGGTGAGATAAATCCAGGGCATTGCCCACTCCATAAGAAAGGAGCGAGGCCGTCCCCGCGGTCGTGACCGGATGCCATCCGGCGGTAGCCGTCTACCGGGGCGCACTATACCCCGGTGGCGGGGAAGGGCAAGGACGGGGGCGGCATGCCAGCCATGCGCCCCCGCCATGGCAATGGCTTAGAGCATTTCCGCTTTTCTCCGAATCGCGAAACGCTCTATCTGTTTGTTTTCACGCAATCCGGACGCAAAACCGCTCCGCACTTTTGCTGGAATTGCTCTAGCCGAGACGCTCGGCATGCCACTTCAGGTGATCGTCCATGAAGGTGGAGATGAAGTAGTAGGAGTGGTCGTAGCGCTCGTGCATGCGCAGCGTCAAAGCGATGTCCGTATCCTTGACCGCCGCCTCGAAGAGCCAGGGGCGCAGGCCGTTTTCCAGGAAGCCGTCCGCCTTGCCCTGGTCGATGAGGAATTCCGGGAACCGGGCGCCATCGGCAACCAGTGCGCAGGCATCGTATTGCCGCCACGCCGCCTTGTCGGCGCCGAGATACTTTTCGAAGGCCGGGGCCGACCAGTCGGCGGTGGAGGGCTCGACGATCGGCGCGAAGGCCGAGCAGCTCCTGAAGCGCTCCGGGTTCCTGAGCGCGATCGTCATGGCGCCGTGGCCGCCCATCGAATGGCCGAAAATGCCCTGGCGCGCCATGTCCATGCGGAAATGCTGGCTGACGAAATTCGGCAGCTCCTCCGTCACGTAGCTGTACATTTGGTAGTGTTCCGCCCAGGGCGCCTCGGTCGCGTCGAGATAGAAGCCGGCGCCCTTGCCCATCTGCCAGTTGGTGATTTCGTCCGGCACGTCGTTGCCGCGCGGGCTGGTGTCCGGGCAGACGACGATGAGGCCGAGCTCGGCGGCCATGCGCCGGTATTCGCCCTTCTCCATGACATTGGCATGGCTGCAGGTGAGGCCGGACAGATACCACAGCACGGGGCGCGGCTCGTGGATCGCCTGCGGCGGCACGAAGACGGCGAAGGTCATCTCGCACTTGCAGGCTTCCGAATCGTGGGCGAACACGCCCTGCATGCCGCCGAAGGCCGTGTTCTGGGAAAGCACTTTCATCTGGGAACTCCGTAGGGTTCAGGTGGCGAGCGACACCGCCGCATTGACGGCGGCGGCAACCAGCACCGTGTTGAAGAAGAAGGAAACGATCGCGTGCAGCAGGTTGACCTTGCGCATCGCCGTGGAGGTGATGGCGACGTCCGAGGTCTGCGCGGTCATGCCGATGACGAAGGCGAAATAGAGGAAATCGTAGGCGCCGGGCGCGGCCTTACCGGGGAAATCGAGGCTTCGGCCGGCATCGAGGCTCGTTTCCGTGCTGCCGGGGCGCCAATAGAGATGGGCATAGTGCATGGCCGCCATGGTGTGGATGGTCAGCCAGCCGAGCGCGACGGAGGCGAAGGCGAGCACGAATTCGCCGAGGGAGGCGGCCGGCCGGTTGAGCACCACGAAGAGCGAGCCCGTGGAAACGGCGACGGCCGCGAACGTCACGGCGAAGATGACCGTGACCGGCTCGTCCGTGTCCGTCGCATAATGTTCGAGATGGGCGGCGGTCAGGCGCGGCACGCGCCAGGCGGTCAAGAGGAGATAGCAGAGGAAGAAGGCGACGGCCGCGATGCCGATGGCGAAATCCGGCTTGAGCCAGAGCGCAAGGAAAAGCGCGAGGGCCGCCGCGCCGATGCCGACATAGAAGGGCAGGTGCCTGCCGTATATCCTCGGCCCCGGCGCCTTTTTCATGGGGACGGGCCAGCCTGCGCGTTCTTCGCCCGGCGGCAGAGGCGGTCGAGCATTTCGAGGAAGGCGGAGCGGTCGCGCGGCGAGAAGGCGGCATTGTAGCCCTTGCTCTCGCCCGTTTCGCGCAGATGCGCGCCGAGGTCGCGCATGGCGCTCGCCATGCCGATATTGGTCTTGTCGAAGAGGCGGCCGGTGGGGCCGGTGACATGCGCGCCCTTCTCGACGCAGCGCACCGCCAGCGGCACGTCGGCCGTCACGACGATGTCGTCGGCGCCGACATTGTCGGCGATCCAGTTGTCCGCCGCGTCGAAGGCGCCCGAGACGATGACGTTGCGCACCATCGGGTCGCGCGACGGGCGCAGGCCCGAATTGGCGACGAAGGTCACCGCCATGCCGTGGCGTTCCGCCACTTTGAGGATTTCGGGCTTTACCGGGCACGCATCCGCGTCAACGTAGATCATGGCGCCGCAATTTCCTGTATGTCGTGGTTCCGCGCAGTCTCAAGAATGGCCGGCAGGACGCTGCATGTCGATATGGGGAATACCATCCTCGACATATTCCCCCGATGTCGGCGCGAAACCCAAGGATCGGTAGAAGCGCTCCAGATGGCCTTGCGCGGAAAGGGCGATCGGTTGCCCCGGGAAATGCGCCTCGCAGGCCGATATCGCTTCGTGCATCAGGGCCTCGCCGAGGCGTTTGCCCCGGTGTCCGGGCGAAACGAGGACGCGGCCGATGCGCGGCGCCCTGTTCTCCGGTTGCCACAGGCGCGCATAGGCGGCCGTCTCGCCGTCGATCAGCAGCCGCAGATGCAGCGCGTCCTCATCCTTGCCGTCGAGTTCGGGATAGGCGCAGGCCTGCTCGACGACGAAGACATCGACGCGCAGTCTCAAGAGAGCATAAAGCTCGACGGCGGAGAATGCTGCCATCCTCCGCACGTCGATTGTATAGGGGGCCGTGTCCGTCAATAGACCACGACACCGCGGATGGACTTGCCGGAATGCATGAGCTCGAAGCCCTCGTTGATGTCGTCGAGGGGCATGGTGTGCGTGATCATCGGGTCGATCTGGATCTTGCCGTCCATGTACCAGTCGACGATCTTCGGCACGTCCGTACGCCCGCGCGCCCCGCCGAAGGCCGTGCCCATCCACTGGCGGCCCGTGACGAGCTGGAACGGGCGGGTGGAGATTTCCTGCCCCGCGCCCGCAACGCCGATGATGACCGACTTGCCCCAGCCGCGATGGGCCGATTCCAGCGCCTGGCGCATCACCTTGGTATTGCCCGTGCAGTCGAACGTGTAGTCCGCGCCGCCGATCAGGTCGCCGTTCCGCTTCGTCATGTTGACGAGATAGGGCACGATGTCCTCGCCGACTTCCTTCGGGTTGACGAAATGCGTCATGCCGAACTTCTCGCCCCATTCCTTGCGGTCCGGGTTGATGTCGACGCCGATGATCATGTCCGCGCCGGCAAGGCGAAGGCCCTGCAGGACGTTGAGGCCGATGCCGCCGAGGCCGAAGACGATGGCGGTGGAGCCGATCTCGACCTTCGCCGTGTTGATGACCGCGCCGATGCCGGTCGTCACGCCGCAGCCGATGTAGCAGATCTTGTCGAAGGGGGCGTCCGGATTGACCTTGGCGAGCGCGATCTCGGGCAGGACCGTGAAGTTCGAGAAGGTCGAGCAGCCCATATAGTGGTGGATCTTGTCCTTGCCGATCGAGAAGCGGGAAGTGCCGTCGGGCATCAGGCCCTGGCCCTGCGTCGAACGGATGGCCGTGCAGAGGTTCGTCTTGCGCGACAGACACGAATAACATTCGCGGCATTCGGGCGTGTAGAGCGGAATGACGTGGTCGCCTTTCTTCACCGAGGTGACGCCCGGCCCGACATCGACGACGATGCCCGCGCCCTCATGGCCGAGGATGGCGGGGAAGAGGCCTTCCGGGTCGGCGCCCGACAGGGTGAAGTCGTCGGTGTGGCAGATGCCGGTCGCCTTCACCTCGACCAGCACCTCGCCGGCCCGCGGGCCTTCGAGCTGCACGGTCATGATCTCAAGCGGTTTTCCGGCCTGAACGGCAACGGCGGCGCGTACGTCCATCTTCGTCTCCCTATGCGGATTCTGTGTCGGGCCGACCATTGCAGAGCAGGTCCGGCCTCTCAAGTGCGGTTTCCGGAAAAAATCAGCCCTGATCTTTTTTGATCAATTTTGCGACCTCGGTTTCGAGCGCGGCGATCGCCTTGCCGGTCTGGTCGTGCAACTGGTGGATTTCACGCAGCTGGCGCAGGAGCGGATGCAGGTGCTCCTCGCCGGAGGGATCCGCCGGCGCCTCGCCGATGCCGGCGATCAGCCAGGAGGGGGAGACCGAGAGAACGCCGGCCAGCATGAACAGCGCCTTCGTCTCCGGCTCGGCATGGTCGCGCTCCCAGCCGCTCACCGTGGCTTCCGGCAGGCCGAGGCGGGCGGCGAGGTCTTCCAGGCCGAGCCCCAGCGCATCGCGCGCCCGCCAGATGCGCCCGCCGAGCGTGTCGCCGTCGGCGCGGCCCGAAGGGAAGGGGATGGTGTTGCTCTCGCCGGGAAAGGTCATCGCGGCCTCCATTGTCCTTGCCGCAAGTCTACAGGCAAGGCGCGAGGCCGGGCTACCTCAAATGCGCCGCCCCGATGACGCGATTTCCGGCATTGCCAGCGTGCGGAAAAGGACTATGCAGAGGCGAACGAAGGAGTCGCAGCATGAACACCACGGCCAGCACCACCGATCCGTCGGGCGCCGGCACGATGCAGGGCGTGGCGCTGATGGCGATCGCCATGCTGCTCCTGCCCTGCATGGACGCCATCGCCAAATACATGGCGACCTTCGCGGACATGTCGCCGGGCCAGGTGACGTTCTACCGCTTCTTCTTCCAGGTGGTCTGCACGATCCCGCTGATCTTCACGGCGGCCGGCAGCGCCATGCTGCGGCCGAAGCGGCCGTGGCTCAACCTGCTGCGCGGCGCGATCCACGGGGCGGCGAGCCTTCTCTTCTTCGCGGCGGTGAAATACATGCCGCTCGCCGACGTCTTCGCGATCTATTTCGTCGAACCCTTCATCCTGACCGCCATGTCCGCGGCCTTCCTCGGCGACAGGGTCGGCTGGCGGCGCTGGCTCGCCATCGTCGTCGGCTTCGGCGGGGCGCTGATCGTCATCCAGCCGAGCTTCGTGCTGTTCGGCTGGACGGCGCTACTGCCGGTCGCCTGCGCCTTCCTCTATTCCATCTATCTCTTCATGAACCGCGCGATCGGCGAGGCCGATTCGCCGCTGACCATGCAAACCATCGCGGGCTTCGGCGGCACGATCTTCATGGGCGCGGCGCTGTTCCTCGGAAATTCGGCCGGCATCGCCGATTTCGAACCCTCGCTGCCGGGCTCGCTCTTCGGCCTCGTCCTGCTCGTCATCCTCGGCGCGCTCTCCGGCTATGCGCATATGCTGGTCGTGCGCGCGTTCCGCATGGCGCCGCTCTCGCTGCTCGCCCCGTTCCAGTATTTCGAGATCATCTCGGCGACCGTGCTCGGCTATGCCATCTTCGGCGACTTCCCGACGCCCTCGAAATGGCTCGGCATCGCCATCATCGTCGCCTCGGGCCTCTTCATCATCTGGCGCGAGCACAGGAGCCGCAGGCTCCGCGCCGACATCGCCTTCGACTGACGGATTTTTCGCGCAGGGCCGAATCTTAACATTTGTTAGGAGATTGCCGCTAGGCTCGATGCAACCTGCCATGACGGCCGGGGAGGGTGGCATGTCGACATCGGTTTCGGTGATCCTGCTTCTGGCGATCAATCTCGGCCTGATCTGGCTGCTGATCGCCGCGCCGGTCGGCCGCCGCACGCTGCACCTCACCCGCATCTTCAAGGCTCCGCCACCGCGCCTCGCTGCGCTCGTCAGCCCGCTCGGCGCCGAGGCGGACTGGCACCCTTCGGTCGTCTCCAGCGAGCGGCTGTCGGCCGGCCGGGTTCGGCAGACCTTCTCCCATCCCGACCGGCGGGGAAACCCGATCACCCGCACGCTGGCGGTGAACGAGGCGGCGGATGCGGAAAACATCGCCTGCGAAACGCGGGTGATCGAGGACAGCGCGCTCGATGCCGCCTTCTGGCGCAATTATGTGGAGCGGCGCACGCTGCGCCCGGTGCCGGGCGGGACGGCCCTGACCGTCGAGCAGACGGACCGCTATCGCGGCGTCGCCTTCCTCCTCTTCCGCTACATCCAGCTCCGCCGGGAGATGGCGGCGCTCGAGCAATGGCTGGAGACCGGCAGCGGCGAGGTGCGCGGCGTGCTGGAGCGCCCGGCGACGCAGGCCGGCCTCGCGGTGCTCTCCACCCTGCTGCTCTGGCCGTTCTTCGGGCTGACTGCGCATGGCCTCCTGCTGTCCACCCTGCTGACGGTGGTGATCGCCCTGCACGAGCTCGGCCACATGGCCGCCTACCGCACCTTCGGGCACCAGCGGGTGCGCATGATCTTCGTGCCGCTGCTCGGCGGCATCGCCGTCGGCGGGCGGCCGTACAATTCGCGGTTCGAGGTGGCGGTCTGTGCCCTGATGGGCGCCGGCATGCCGGCCTTCCTGGTGCCGCCGCTCATCGCGCTGCACGATGCGGCGGGCCCTTCCTCGGGCGCCGTGCTGCTGGTCTTCCTGCTGATTCTCGGCGCCTTCAACCTTCTGAACCTGCTGCCCATGCACCGGTTCGACGGCGGGCAGGTGCTGCGGCAGGTGTTTTCGAGCCGCGTCGGCCTTCTTTCGGCGAGTTTCCTGGTGACGCTGGCGATCCTCTGGGTGGGCTGGCGGATCGGCCTGCCGGTCGGCCTCCTGATCGCCGGCCTTGCGGTCTTCACCGTGCTAAGCCTCATCGGCGGGGGCGGCGTGAAGCCGCGCACGGCGCTCGACCCGATGACGGCGCCGCAGCGCCTGCTCGCCGGCTTCGGCCTCTACGCCGCCATCGTCCTGCACGGCTATGCGATCATCTATGCCTGCGACAGGCTGACGGGCTGACAGTCCGCCTCCGAAACGGTGGGGCCGAAGACATGCTCGAACGAATCGCGGATGCGCACATCCACATCGCTCATCATGACGGGCAGGCCGAGATCGACGAGGCTCGTCACGCCGTAGCCGCGGATGCCGCAGGGCACGATGCCGGAGAAATGGTCGAGATCCGGATCGACATTGAGCGAGAAGCCGTGAAAGCTCACCCAGCGCCGCAGGCGGATGCCGATGGCCGCGATCTTGTCCTCCGCCGGCGAACCGTCCGGCAGGGGCGGACGCTCCGGCCGGCGCACCCAGACGCCCACCCGGTCCTCGCGCCGCTCGCCGCGAACGTTCATCGAGGACAGCGCGTCAATGACGACCTCCTCCAGCGCCGCCACGAAGGCGCGCACGTCCTGCCGCCGCCGCTTGAGGTCCAGCATGACATAGACGACCCGCTGGCCGGGGCCGTGATAGGTGTATTCGCCGCCGCGGCCCGTGGAGAACACCGGGAAGCGATCGGGCGCCACGAGGTCGGCGGCATCCGCGCTGGTGCCGGCCGTATAGAGCGGGGGATGTTCGACGAGCCAGACGAGTTCGTCGGCCTCGCCGTTCGCGATCGCCGCCGCCTCCCTTTCCATCGTTTCGACCGCCTCGTCATAGGCGACGAGACCCTGCGCGACGCGCCAGCGCACCGGCGGCGAGCCGGGAATGGCGAGAAGGGAAGCGGATATGTCCTGACGCTGCATGATGGCCGTCCTTTTCGTTCCTTTGTGCCAGATATAGGCGCAATCCTGCAAGGATTTCAGGGGTTTCAGGGGGCTTGCGCAGGCTCTGTTGAAATTGTTCGCTTTTCGTCATTTTTCTTTCGCAACGGCCTTGTGCACCCCAAATGCTTTTGCTACATGCACCCCCGTCGCCGCAAGACGACACCTACCACGATGCGGTCGTGGCGGAATTGGTAGACGCGCAGCGTTGAGGTCGCTGTGGGGCAACCCGTGGAAGTTCGAGTCTTCTCGACCGCACCAAAAAAACCCGGCTTTTCAGCCGGGTTTTTTGTTTCTGCTCGCTGTTTCGATCCGCACACGGTCCAACGGTGTTGAACGGCGGCGCCCCTCGCTCAGGCGACGATTTCCACGCGGGCTTCCCGCGCCGCCGCGATGAAGGCGAGGCGGGCACGGGCGGCGCTGGTGCGGCCCTCCAGCGCGCGGGTGCAGAAGGCAAGCGCCCGCTGGTAGGCCTTGCCGTAGGTCACCGGCCAGAGCTCGGCCAGGACGTACATCGCATTGCGGATATCCTCGATGAAACGTGGGCGCAGGGCACCCGGCAGCAGGATGCCCAGTTTTCGGTTCCAGTGGGTGGTCGGCATTTGTCTCGTCCCTTCATTCGCGCTTGAGAATGCGGGTCGGGACCGATGGTTCCAAAAAAAATCGCGAGGCGATTCCGCTTCGTGCAGGAGGGGTTTCTCGGTTCAGGCCTTGCCCTTGGCGTACTTCTTGACGATGCGCTCGCGCTTCAGCCGCGAAAGGCGGTCGATCCAGAAGATGCCGTCGAGCTGGTCGATCTCGTGCTGCAGGCAGACCGAGAGCAGGCCGTCGGCCTCCTCTGTCCGCGGGGCGCCGGAAAGGTCCTGGTAGGCGACGCGGATGCGGGCAGGGCGCTCCACCTCGTCGGTCACGCCGCGCATGGAGACGCTGCCCTCCGTGTGGCGCTGCTTTTCCGGCGAGAACCATTCGATGCGCGGGTTCACATAGGCCTTGAGCGAGCCCGGCCCGTCGAGCTCGATCACCGTCAGCCGCTCCAGGATGCCGACATGGGCGGCGGTGATGCCGATGCCGGGGGCGGCCCGCATCGTGGCGGCAAGATCGTCGGCGAGCGTCGCCAGCCGCGCATCGAAGACCTCGACCGGCCGGCAGGGCAGGCGCAGTCGCGGATCGGGGTAGCTGAGGATGGGAAGGATCGCCATGGGGCCTCCGGACGCCGGTTGTGCGCCCTTCCTAGCCTGTTTGCGGCAGGGGGAAAACGCCATGCCGGCGCAAGGCGTCGCGATTCGTGTGATTTTCGTGAAATTGCAACAGCTTGCGAAATTTTTGCGTCCAGCCGGCTTTTGCCGCTTTCGAAGATGGACCGGCCGCGCGCTTTGCTTTAGCAGGGGGGAAGGCAGCGTATCCGCCCGGCGGCGCGCTGCGCCTCAACCCTCTACGCAATCCCTGTCGTCCCAGCGCCGCCGACATGCCGGGCGGGACGAGCCCGATACAAGGAGCGGCCCGATGGACGACACCGGCGACGACGACCGTATCCATCAGGGACAGGCAGAGCACAGTACCTTCGACGGCGAGGACATCTATGCCGAGGACGGTTCGATCCGCTCGGACTTCCTCATGCATGTCGGCGCGGCGATCGCCGACCGCGACCTCCTGTTCCTGCGCCGGCACGTCGCGCGGCTGCACGAATCGGAAATGGGCGACCTTCTGGAGGCCATCCAGCCGGAGCAGCGCCGCCAGCTCGTCTCCCTGCTCGGCGACGACTTCGATCTTGCGGCGCTGACCGAGGTCGACGAGGCGATCCGCCTCGACATCGTCGAGCACATGCCGAACGAGCAGATCGCCGCCGCGCTCGGCGAGATGGATTCGGACGATGCCGTCTACATCCTGGAAGATCTCGACCAGGAGGACCAGGAGGAGATCCTCTCCAAATTGCCGTTCACCGAACGGATCCGCCTGCGCCGCTCGCTGGACTATCCCGAAAGCACGGCCGGGCGCCGCATGCAGACCGAATTCGTCGCCGTGCCGCCGTTCTGGACGGTCGGCCAGACGATCGACTACCTGCGCGAGGACGCCGACCTGCCGGAGAGCTTTTCGCAGATCTTCGTCATCGACCCGACCTTCCGCCTGCTCGGCGCCATCGATCTCGACCGCGTGCTGCGCACCAAGCGCGGCACGAAGATCGAGGCGATCATGCGCGAGACGAACCATCCGATCCCGGCCGAGATGGACCAGGAAGAGGCCGCCCAGCTCTTCGAGCAGTACGACCTTCTCTCCGCCGCCGTCGTCGACGAGAACGGCCGCCTCGTCGGCGTCCTGACCATCGACGACGTGGTCGACGTCATCCAGGAGGAGGCCGAGGAGGACCTGATGCGCCTCGGCGGCGTTGGTGACGAAGAACTGTCCGACACCACCATCGAGACCGTGCGCTCGCGCGCGCCCTGGCTGCTCGTCAACCTCCTGACGGCCTTCGTCGCCGCCTCGGTCATCTCGCTCTTCGAGGCGACGATCGAGGAGATCGTGGCGCTCGCCGTGCTGATGCCGATCGTCGCCGGCATGGGCGGCAATGCGGGCTCGCAGACGATGACCGTCACCGTGCGGGCGCTGGCGACGCGCAACCTCGACATCCACAACGCCTGGCGCGTCGTGCGGCGCGAGGCGGGCGTCGGCCTGCTGCACGGCCTCGCCTTCGGCCTGATGATCGGCCTCGTCGCCGGCATCTGGTTCCATGATGCCAATATCGGCGGCGTCATCGCGGCGGCCATGCTGATCAACATGAGCGCGGCGGCGCTCGCCGGCATCGCCATTCCGCTCTTCCTCGACAAGGCGGGGGCGGACCCGGCCGTCTCCTCCGCGGTCTTCGTGACCGCCGTCACGGATATCGTCGGCTTCTTCGCATTCCTCGGGATCGCGACATGGTGGTTCGCCATCCGCTGAGGCTTTTGCGGGGAACGAATGGCACGATCTTCCGTTGGGATAGACGTCGAAAAGAGCGAAAATTGACTTATACGTAAAAGTCAATAAAATGCCCGCCCAGACGAGATCGGAGCAGGCGTGGACAAGTTTTATACCATAACCGAGCTGACGCGCGAATTCGGGGTTTCCACCCGCACGCTGCGCTTCTACGAGGACGAGGGGCTGATCAACCCCGAGCGCCGCGGCCGCACGCGTCTCTTCCGCCCGGCCGACCGCCGCCTCATCCAGGAAATCCTGCGTGGCCGGCGCATTGGCTTCACCATTGCCGAGATCCGCGACATCATCCGCGTCTACAAGGACCCGCCGGGCGAGGTCGGGCAGCTGGAGATGCTGATGGCGAAGGTCAGCGAGAAGCGCGACGAGCTGCGCCAGAAGCGGCGCGACATCGAGGAAACGCTGGCCGAACTCGACAATGTCGAGGAGGCCTGCCTGACGCGCCTCGCCGAAATCGGCGTCGGCACCTGACCCCTCGTCAGATCCAGCGCGTCGTCCCGTTGCAATAACGCTCGAAATCGATGCCGAAGCGCGAGAGCAGGTGCAGCTCCTCGCGCTTGATGGCGACGATGCTCGTCAGCACGGCGGCGACCATGGCGGTCACGATGCACCAGGGATTGAGCACCGCAAGGCCGATGCCGGCGGTGGCCAGCGTATAGCCGAGATAGATCGGGTTGCGGGTGAAGCGGTAGGGGCCGGACGTCACGAGATGGGTCGAGCAGCGGTTCGGCAGGATCGTCGTGTGACAGTCGAGCAGCGTGCGCATCGCCCAGACATCCAGCACGATGGCCATGACGATCAGGATGCCGCCGGCCGTGCGGGCGATCCAGATGTTCGTCTCGGCCGCCGCGAGCGGAAAATACGCCTGGAGCAGGAAGGCCGCCGCGAGCGCCGCGCCGTAGATCAGCGGGGGCCAGGGAAAGGCGAGTGGCTTCATGCGATAGGCGTTCATGATCCTACTCCTTCAGGTCGGTCTTCGTTTCCGCATCCATCGTGCATTGCGACGAGATCGCGGCGATGCGCTCGTCCTTCGTCACGTCGATCGCACCGCGCGCGAGGTCGGTGAGCAGGTTCTCTTCCGTCAGCCGGTCCAGCGTGCAGCCGCAGAAACTGCGGCAGAACCCGTCGCCGCGCTCGCTTTCGCAGGCGCGCATGCAGCTCTTCGTATAGCCGACGACGGGATCGGCTGAAGGCGCGGGCACCACGAGGGAAAAACCGTAGACCAGTGCGATCAGCACGGGCTGATGGATAAGGTAGATGGCGAGACTGTGGCGACCGGCCGTCTCCAGAAGGCTTTTCCACCAGACTTTCGTCTGACCGCCGAAGCCGGCGAGCCGCTCAGGAAGCGGGCTTGCGACGAAGAGCCTGCCGAGCACGATGCCGATGAGCACCGGGGCGATCCAGGGCAGCAGCGGCACATAATCGTTCGAGCGCGGGATGTCGACCGAAAGCCCGACCCACCAGAGCGCCGGGTGATCGAAGAACGGCGCGCGCAGATAGAAGGGCGCTGCGACGGCGGCGGCGGCGGCAAGCAGCGTCACGACGAGCGGCAGGCGCAGGAAGAGGAGGCCGACGAGGCTCGCCGCGGCAATGGCATGCAGGATGCCGAAGAAGATGAAGGTCTCCGGGAAGGCGAACCAGGTGGCCAGGGTGATCGCCGCCGCCGCCAGCCCGATCTTTCCGAGGCGGACGAGGAAGGGCCTTGCGCGAAAACCCTGGACATGACCGAGCACCAGGCTGAAGCCGACGAGGAACAGGAAGGAGCCGGCGATCAGCCGCGCGAAGATCTTCCAGCCGCCGGTCGTCGCCGTATCCGGCTCGATATAGCCGAAGAAGCCGAGGTCCCAGGTGAAATGGTAGACCGCCATGGCGATCAGCGCGAGGGCACGGAGCTGGTCGATCAGCGGGATGCGCGGAAGGCGGCGCGGTACCGCGCCTTCTCCTGCCACATTGCCGTCAATCACCGTCGTCGTCATGGGTCGGGGTCGCCGCATTGCTTTGGTCCATGGGAGAATGTCACGCCAAGCTTGCGCCGGGCGGATGGCCGAAAGGTGGCCGCCGGGGGGATGTCAGTCGAGCCGTTCGAGAACGGCGAGGCGCGCTTCGGAATAGAACTGCCGGCGCACGAGCACGACGATGATGCTGACCGTCGTCGCGATGAAGAGATAGGGGCTGACGAACCAGCCAAGATAGCCGATCGACAGGAAGATGGCGCGCAGCCCCATGTTGAAGTGTTTTGCCGCGAGGATGTTCATGCGGATGACCTTGTCGGCGGCAAGGTCGGCGCCGGCCGGGTCCTTGTGGATGTCGCCGCTCATCGGGATCGCGCCGAGCAGGATCGTGCAGTAGTTGAAGAGGCGGTAGGACCAGCCGAACTTGAAGAAGGCATAGCCGAAGATGCCCGCGAGCCCGCCGACCTTCAGCTCGAAGCCGGCGCGGCTGCCCTGGAAGACCAGCGGCAGGTCGCTGAAAATGGCGAAGACCTGCTCCGTTGCGCCGAGCAGCGCGAAACAGCCGCCGAGCGCCAGGATCGAGGTGGAGGCGAAGAAGGCCGTGCCGTTCTGCAGGCCGGCCATGATCTGCGTGTCGATCATGCGCAGGTCGCGGTGCATCGCGTTGCGGATCCAGACGGCGCGCTGCGAGCTCATCGCCCGCGTGAGGCTGACGCGATCGAAGAGCTTCGCCCGCTCCGTGATCCAGGAATATCCCGTCCACAGCAGGAGGAAGAGGGCGAGGGCGACGAAATCCGGTGTGCTCATGGCAAGCGTTGTGCCACGGATTCGGCATTTTGCAAGCGTCGCCGGGACGGCGGCCCGGGCCCGTTCAGACCTTGGGCGAAAAGGCGGCGGACCGCTGCCGCGGCTGCGCCGCCCAACCGTCTGATTTTGCGACATGTCATGCGCCTGGCGCGGGGCTCCTATGATCGGGACGCCTTGGTTTCGCCATTTTTGGCGATTGCGGTTTCATGAAATCTTCATTAAACAGACCGCCATGCAGGGCCGCCGCGGCCGTTGCAACGACATCTTCCATTCGGGGAAATCATGGAAAGTACCGTTCAGAAATCCTGCTGGGGCGTCACCGCCCGCGCAGTCCTCGGTTTCGGCGCAGTTCTGGTCATCGCCTATCTTTTCGGCGGCATCTGAAAACACCAGCCCGTCATCCTTACATGAACAGCGTGCTTCCCCGCGAAGCGCGCTGTTTTTGTTTCGAGGGCTGTTGGAAGCGGCATGTCGCGCAGGTAAAACCCGATGTCGGGAGATCGCCTTACGTGCGCCGCGTGATGACGTAGCTTCAGGTATCAGAGCGCCTGCCGAGGCAAGGGAGAAGTCCGGACCATGTTTCTTTCGGTATTCGATGTTTTCAAGATCGGGATCGGGCCGTCGAGCTCCCACACGATGGGACCGATGTCGGCGGCGAACCGCTTTCTCGACCTCATCCTCTCCGCCGACTGGCCGCGGCCGTCGGGCGCGCAGGTCGCGACGATCCGCATGAGCCTGCACGGTTCGCTCGCCTATACCGGCGTCGGTCACGGCTCCGACCGCGCCGTCATCCTCGGCCTGATGGGCGAGCGGCCCGATTCGGTCGATCCGGACCGCATGGACGCCATCGTCGCCGAGGTGGAGCGCACAGGCCGCATCACGCCGCCCGGCCATCCCGGCTATGCCTTCCGGCCGAAGGACGACCTGATCTTCGACAAGAAGAACCCGCTGCCCGGCCATGCCAACGGCATGACCTTCTCGGCCTATGACCGCGACGACCGGCTGCTCCTCAAGCGCATCTACTATTCCGTCGGCGGCGGCTTCGTCGTCACGGACACCGAACTGGAGCAGATGCGCGCCAGCAAGGCGAAGGCAGGCGACAAGAAGGTGCCGTTCCCCTTCGCCTCGGCCAAGCAGATGCTGGAAATGGCGGAGCGCTCCGGCATGACGATCGCCCAGATGAAGCGCGCCAACGAGGAAGCCACCATGTCGCGCGAGGAACTGGATGCCGGCCTCGACCGCATCTGGGGCGCGATGAAGAGCTGCATCGACCGCGGCCTCAAGAACGAGGGCATCATGCCGGGCGGGCTGAAGGTGCGCCGGCGTGCCCGCTCGATCCATGACAAGCTGCAGGAGGAGTGGCGCTCCAACAAGGCGAACCCGCTGCTCGCCAACGACTGGCTCTCCGTCTATGCCATGGCGGTCAACGAGGAGAATGCGGCGGGCGGGCGCGTCGTCACCTCGCCGACCAACGGCGCGGCGGGCGTCGTGCCCGCGACGATCCGCTACTACCTGCATTTCCACGAGGATGCCGACCAGGACGGCATCCGCGACTACCTGCTGACGGCGGCTGCCGTCGGCGGCATCATCAAGCACAATGCCTCGATCTCGGGCGCCGAAGTCGGCTGTCAGGGGGAGGTGGGGTCCGCCTCCGCCATGGCCGCCGCCGGGCTTGCCGCCGTGATGGGCGGCACGCCGGAGCAGGTGGAGAACGCCGCGGAAATCGCGCTGGAGCACCATCTCGGCATGACCTGCGACCCCATTGCCGGTCTCGTGCAGGTGCCCTGCATCGAGCGCAACGCGCTCGGGGCGGTGAAGGCCGTGACGGCCGCCTCGCTCGCACTCAAGGGCGACGGCGTGCATTTCGTGCCGCTCGACGCCTGCATCGAGACGATGCGCCAGACGGGCGTCGACATGAACGAGAAATACAAGGAAACCTCCACCGGCGGCCTTGCCGTCAATGTGGTGGAGTGCTGAGGCTTTCGCCGCGAACGCTGTGGAGTGCGACATGGCGGCCCCTTGACCGGGCCGCCGCAAGAGCGTTCAAAGGGGCATGGCCCTGCATCTCATCAAACTCTGTGTCGGCGCGGACTCGATCGAGGACCTGCGCGAATGGGTGTCCGAACGCTCGCTGATCGCGATCGCCGCGGGCATGGAACCGCATTCGAGCCACATTACCCGCATGGTGCCCAAGCGCGACCGGGACCTGCTCGACGGCGGCTCGCTCTACTGGGTGATCAAGGGCCAGGTGCAGGCACGCCAACGCCTCCTCGGCATCAAGACCTTCACGGATGCCGACGGCATTTCGCGCTGCGAGCTGGTGCTCGGGCCGGAGGTCGTCGAGACCGAGCTGCAGCCGCGCCGCGCCTTCCAGGGCTGGCGCTACCTGACGGAAGACGACGCGCCGCGCGACCTCATGAACATGGGCGACGGCACGGCAGACCTGCCGCTGGAACTGCGGCGCGAGCTCGCCGAACTCGGCCTTCTCTGAAATCCGACGTCCTCGATCGCGTTTCAGGTCTCTTTCCCCGACGGCTTGCCGCATCCCGGCCTCGTTCAACCAACGAGGCTTCCATGCTGAAAACACTCTTCCTTGCCGCCACGCTTCTCGCCGGCGCCGCAACATCCTGCAATGCCGGCGCGCTCGGCGTCCGCGACATCAGGATCGCCGGGTCACCGGAGGGACGCGCGCTCTTCGCGGTCGTCTGGTATCCGACATCCGATACCGGAAAAGCGGCTCCCGTCGCGGAGAACCCCGCCTTTCTGGGCGTTCCCGCGATCCGCGATGCCGGGATCGGCGCGGGCACGCACCCGCTCGTCGTGCTGTCGCACGGTTATGGCGGAAGCTGGCGCAATCTGAGCTGGCTCGCCGGCGAACTCGTCGCGCGCGGCTATATCGTCGCCGCGCCGGACCATCCCGGCACCACGACCTTCGACAGGAGCGCGGCCGAGGCGGCGAAACCCTGGGAACGGCCACGCGACCTCAGCCGGCTCATCGACGCGCTGCTGGAAGACGGGGACATCGCCGATCGCATCGCGGCCGACCGCATTGCCGTCATCGGCCATTCGCTCGGTGGCTGGACGGCCGCGGCCCTTGCCGGCGCGCGGTTCGATGCGGAGCGGTTCGCGGCGGATTGCACGATGAACACGAGCCCGCGTGCCTGCAGCCTTACGGTGGAACTCGGACTGGACGGCACCGGTGCCGGCCGCCAGAAGCTCGAGGGCGAGCTCGGCGATCCGCGCATCGGCGCTTTCGTTTCGCTCGATCTCGGCCTGGCGCGGGGTTTTTCTCCGGAAAGCCTTGCGGCCCTTCGCGTGCCGGCCCTGGTGATCGCGGCGGGCACCGATATCGGCGACATGCCGGCCGAACGGGAATCGGGCTACCTCGCAAGGGCGCTTCCGGCGGCGAGCAGCACCTATGTCGTCATCCCCGACGCCATGCATTTCAGCTTCCTGCAGGTCTGCAAGCCGGGCGCGGCGGAGAGGATCGAGGCGGAAACGCCCGGCGACGGCATCGTCTGCAAGGATGGCGGCATCCGCGGCCGCGCGGCGATCCACCGCGAGGTTGCCGATCGCATCCTCGCCTTCCTGGCCGTCAGCCTGCCGTAGGTGCGCGACGATAGTCGCTCGGGCTCCGGCCGGTGGCCTTCAGGAATTCCCGGTTGAAGTTCGACTTGGTCTGGAACCCGGCCTCAAACATCACGGCGGTGACCGGCAGGTCCGTCTCCGCCAGCAGGCGCTTCGCCGCCTCGATGCGGTAGCCGTTGACCAGCTGCGAGACGTTGCGGTTCTCGCGGCGGTTGACGGCGCCCGAGATCTGGCGGGGCGGAAGGCCGGCACGCCGCGCGATCCGGTTCAGGGTGAGGTCGGGGTCGCGGAAGAGTTCCTTCTCGCGCATCAGCCGGTCGATCGCCTCCACGATGCGGCTGTCGTCTTCCGTCGGCGCGCGCGGCAGGTCGGCAGGGGCCGTCTCGCCGGCAGCGTCCGCCGGCAGGCTGCGCCCGATGGTGGCGACGGCGTAGGCGAGGACGGGCAGGAGAAGAATGTTGCCGGCGGCCACGATCAGCGCGGCATGGTCGCCGCTGTAAAGGCCGAAATCGACGGCGATGAGGAGATCGACCAGCGCCGACACGACGAGCGTGCCGCCCGCCATGCGCGCCGCATTCTCGGCCCGGGCCGTATCGCTCAGCCGCGCTGCGGCAAAGCCGTCCGGCCCGGCCCTGGCGAGGCGCAGCAGGGCGAGCCCGTAGCCGACATAGAGAAGCGCGAGCAGCAGGTCGACCGGCGACCGCCAGACTTGCCAGGTGGCGGACAAGAGTAGAGCAAGGGCGACCGGCAGCAGGTGCAGCCAGCGGGCCCTGCCGCGCTCGGTGTGCCCGGCTGTGAAGCAGAGCCAGGCGATCGGCGGCAGCGCGGCGGCAAGGACGGGCTGGAGAAAGCGCACGAACGGCGCGTCGAACGACCACCGGGCGCCGACCGCGAACGCGACGACCATGCAGGCGGCGACGAAGCCGATGGCAGGCCGCAGCGCGGTTTGGCGCAGCAGCACCAGCTTCAGGAGAAGGACGGCGAGCAGCAGCGCGATGATGAAGGGAAGCGGAATTGCCGGCATGGTCCTGCACAGCGGATGTCAGGCCCCTTTGCAAGGGGCGCGTCGCCGGTTCAGGCGACCCTCAGCGCAGGCGCAGGCGAACCGGATGGCGGCACTCGCTGACGCCGACATGGAGATGGATCCCGGCGGCCGGCTGGCCCGAGCGCCAAGCCCTGGCGCCATGGGCGAGCAGCATGCCGACGAGATCCTTCGTCCTGTTGCGCGAACGGCCGAGCCCGATATCCGCGATCCGCATCGCTGCCTCGTGCAGCGGGTGGAGCGTGCCCTTCAGCGACCTGCGCTTTTCCGCGCCGGCTGCGGGGGGAGCATCGAACAGGTTCTCGTTCATCGCCATGATCTGCCTCGTACGCATTACCCAATCGAGGATGGCAGAGCCGCTTTCGCGACATTCCGCCTGCCTTGCTCCGCAGTCCCGGGATGCACTACCTGTCCGGTGACTGTGCTGGCGCAAGGCGAGATTTGAGGGAGCGCGCCGGTGGTTCGGCGCGTCCGGTCGTTCTTACTGCTGGCTGGCCCAGCAGGCGAAACCCTTGCGCTTCAGCGCCTTGCAGGCGGCCGTCGCGCGGTCCTGGTTGTCGAAGCCGCCGAAGCGGGCGCGGAACAGCTGCTGGCTGCCGCTGTTGACGGCGACCGTGAAGGGCTGCGCGCTGGAAAGCGCCTTGCCGCCCTGGTTCTTCGCCTTGGAAAGCAGGTCCTGTGCCTGGCCCTTGTCGGGCGTCGCGCCGATCTGGATGACCCAGCCCGAGGGCACGGCATCCGTGGCGAGCGAGGCAACGGTGGAGGAGGTGGTCAGCTCGTCGACGGCGCCGCCCGCATCCCCCTGTTCGGTCAGGTCCGCCGGCGGCACGGCCGCGTCGCGCTGGATCTTCAGCGTTGCGGCGAGGGCGCGCTTGCCGACGACTTCCGAAGCCGCGTCCGACGTGGCGGCATAGGCCGTCTCGATGCGGGCCTCATTGTAGCGATAGGTCGGGATCGGGCCGTTCTCCGGCAGGTCGAGGCTGCCGGAAACCGATGCGGTGACCGCCTTGCCGGCGACCTCGGCAGTCAGCGTCGGGGCATCCTTGGTTTCGGCGATCAGGTTGCCGCCGCCGCGGCGCGAGGCCTTCGGCATGTAGGTGGCGATGAGCTTGCGCATCTGCTGGTCACGGGCAGCGCCCGAGCGGCCGCCGATGACGACGCCGACGACGCTGCGCCCGTCGGCCACGGCCGAGGTCACGAGGTTGTAGCCGGAAGCGCGGGTATAGCCGGTCTTGATGCCGTCGACGCCGCGCACGGTGCCGAGCAGCCGGTTGTGGCCGTTGATCGTCTGCTTGCCGAAGCGGAAGCTGCGGACGGAGAAATAATCGTAATATTGCGGAAAGTGCTGGCGCAGCGCGATGCCGAGGCGGGCCTGGTCGCGGGCGGTCGTCACCTGTGCCGTGTTGGGAAGGCCGTTGGCGTTGCGGTAGACGGTGCGCGTCATGCCGAGCGCGCGCGCCTTCTGCGTCATCATGCGGGCGAAGCGCTCTTCCGAGCCGCCGAGGAATTCGGCGAGCGCCGTGGAGGCGTCGTTCGCCGAGCGGGTGATGAGGCCGAGCATCGCCTGTTCGACGGTGATCGAATTGCCGGCGCCGACACCGAGCTTCGTCGGCGGTTCGCTCGCGGCGTTCTTGGAGAAGGGGACGCGGGTGTTGAGGCGGATCTTCCCGGCCTCCAGCGCCTCGAAGGTGAGGTAGAGCGTCATCATCTTGGTGAGCGAGGCGGGATAGCGCAGCGCGTCCGCATCCTCGCTGTAGAGCACCTTGCCCGTCTTGGCGTCGATGACGATGCCGGAATATTTCGGATTGGCTTCGGCCGGGGTGGCGACCGCGACGGTGGCGACCATTCCGATCATCACCAGACCTTTCGCCGCAGTGGCAAATGCCTGGCAGGAGCGGGGGAGGAAATCGAGGAATACGGAACGGGACACTACGTTACTCTTCATTCTCGGATTGCACATGCTGTCCGGACCTGACCGCCCGGATCGACCATTTCCGGCACAGTAGCGAGATAGCGTTACCAATCGGTTTATGATGAATCATTGGTTTCTGAGGTTAGCGGTGTTTTATCGGCCGAAGCCGGTGGACGAGGGGCGGCCGTTGCGGATGAGCGAGCGGCCGAGATAGTCGCGAATGCGCGCCTCCATGGCCTGCCACTGCGGCAAAAGTCTGCTCGAAAAACGGTAAAGCACGGAAAGATCCCGGCCGATGTGGATATCACGCTGGCAATCGGCGCTGGTCGATTGCGTTTCGTCGGCCGGAATCATGCAGCGCACCGCATAGCCGGTGCCGTCCGGCAGGGTGCCCGTGAAGAACACTTCGTCGCCGTAACCGGAGTTCTCCTTCAGGCGCCGCAGGGTGAGGCCGGCAGGGCCGGGCCCGGGCTCGTCGCCGAAAAGGTGGCTGTAGATCGGCTCCAGCCGGCCGGACATGTCCTTCGACATGGTGCTCTGCGAAAGATTGAGGAAAACCAGGCCTTCCGGCCGGCTGGCATCGTTGAACCGGCTGCGCTGCGCATTGGAATAGCCCTGCATTTCCGGCCAGGTGAGGTAAAGGTCGACCCGTTCGGTGCGCCCGGTCTGGCGCTGCTCCTCGAAGCGGATCGTGTTGGCGGGAAGCCGGATCTGGTCCTGACCGATGACCACGTCGACGAGCTCGGCGCTTTCCGTATGCCCCGCCTGCGCGATGCGCTCGCCGAGCATGCGGCCGGCGACGCTGATCGCCACCGTCAGGCTCGCCAGCACGGCGACGCCGATCGTCAGGCGCGTCAGCAGGCGATGGGAGATGAGGGGGGCGTGTTCGTCGTTGCCGGTCGTTGCCGCTGTCATCTCTTCCACCCTCGATGGCCCGGTCTGACTCGGCTTTCCCGGTGCTTCGACCCTGTGCGGAGCCTCTGCGAACAGGGTTAATTTTTGGTTGAGATCGGGCGGTCGAGAAAGGGCCGGCGCGTCATGCCCTGCGAGGGCCGCGGGGCCGGTCCTGCAAGATTTCCCGACTTGTTGCTGACGCATTCTGCTCCTAGAATCGCGTCTGCACCCGACAGCAATCATGCCGGCTGGATGCGGAACAGGGGAGGCAGCCATGGACGTGCTTCGAGACCCCGCGCATATCGGCATATTCGAGCCGCAGGACCTCGTCGTCCTGCAGCGTGTCTTCACCCGATTGGCGGCAACAAACACTCCCGGCCTCGACGAGGCCCGCGCGCGGTCGCTCGCCCGGTCGATCATCACGCTCTATCGACACGGCGTACGCGACCCGGAGCAACTCTTCGACGTGCTGCAGGTTCCGGCCTCGTGACGTTGAAGACGGCGATGAAAGCGCCTTGCGCTTAACCATCCGGAAACCATGAATCATGGAAGCTCGCCACGGGGCTTCCATCCGTTCGCAATTTTGCCATCTTATTGGCATGATTAACGGACTGTTATTTACTGAGTGGCATTGACGGCCGGCTTGCAGGGGCAAGGCAGTTGGCTGGCACACCGTCGGGGACAATAGCGGCGTGGGACATAAAAACTTCGAGAAGAACGCGACCCGGTTCGGCAAGGGCCTGAGG
This sequence comes from Shinella sp. WSC3-e, assembly GCF_945994535.1. Lineage (NCBI taxonomy): Bacteria > Pseudomonadati > Pseudomonadota > Alphaproteobacteria > Hyphomicrobiales > Rhizobiaceae > Shinella > Shinella sp. WSC3-e. Next base: position 1,447,478 of record NZ_OZ000530.1, on the reverse strand, counting down.
TTGCTCACTATTCCTCTGGTCTGCGCGGGCCTTGCCGCCTGTGCGACGACGACGCCGGCGCCGAAGAAGAAGGTGCGCAGCAAGGAATTCTTCGCCGAGTCCGAATATGGCGTGAAGGCGAGCCCGCGCGTCGTCGAGGAAGGGCAGGCCGTGCCGAAGGGCGGCGGCCGCTACCAGGTCGGCAAGGCCTACCAGGTTCGCGGCAAGTGGTATCAGCCGAAGGAGGAGCCGGGCTACAACAAGACCGGTCTTGCCTCCTGGTATGGTTCCGCCTTCCATGGCCGCAGGACGGCGAACGGCGAAGTCTACGACAAGTACCATCTTTCCGCCGCCCATCCGACCTTTCCGCTGCCGAGCTATGCGCGCGTGACCAACATGGAGAACGGTACGTCCGTCGTGGTGCGCGTCAACGACCGCGGCCCGTTCCACGAAGGCCGCGTGATCGACGTTTCCTCCAAGACCGCCGACCTCCTCGACATGAAGCGCACCGGCACGGCCAAGGTGCGCGTGCAATATGTCGGCAAGGCGCCGCTCGAGGGCAACGACATGCCCTATCTCATGGCCTCCTACGTCACCAAGGGCTCGCGCGTTCCGGCGGTCGATCCGGGCGGGCAGATCGCCACGGGCGTCATGGTGGCCTCGGCCGACAACAGCGCGCTGCCGGGCGTCGGCCAGGGCGAGGGCGTGCTGACCGTGCCGGCCGAGAGCACGATGACGGCGCTCGCCAAGACCACGCCGGCAAGCGAGGCCTTCCAGGCGATGGAACAGTTCGTCATGCTGCCGGAGATCGGTCCGCTGCCGATCGAGCGGCCGAACGTCGTGCCGCAGCTTTCCGCCGATCCGAGCTATGCCGCCGCCTATGCGGACGAGCGCGTGCGGGATGCCGCCGGCGCCTTCGATGCCATCCTGACGATCGACGGCAGGCTGACGCCGCTCTCGGCGCTGGCCGGCAACGCGGGCTGATCGCCGATCGCCCGCGTTCCCGAAGCCGTTTGCGCCATGCGGGCGGCTGTGGGAGTGTGACGACATCCGGAGTCGCCATGCATCGCCGCCTTTTCGCCGCCCTTATCCTCCTGCTGTCCGTCGCAAGCCTTGCGTTCGCCCAGTCGGCCGCGCCGCAGGTCGGTTTCGACGTCAAGGCGAAGCAGGTCTACCTCATCGAGGCGGAAACCGGCACGGTGCTGTTCGCACGCGCCGAAGACGAGGCGGTGCCGGCCGCCTCGCTCGCCAAGCTGATGACCATGGCGAGCGTCTTCAAGGCGCTCGCAAGCGGCGAGACGACGCTCGACACGACCTATCCCGTCACCGAATATGCCTGGCGCACCGGCGGGGCGCCGTCGCGCACCTCCACCATGTTCGCCGCCCTGAAATCGACGCCGCGCGTGGAAGACCTCATCCGCGGCGTCACGGTGCAGTTCGCCAACGATGCCTGCATCGTCCTCGCCGAAGGCCTTGCCGGCTCGGAGACGGCCTTTGCCGAGCGGATGACGGCGGACGCGCGGGCGCTCGGGCTCGAGAAATCGAGCTTCGCCAACGCGACCGGCCTGCCGAACCCCGGCAACACGGTGACGATGCGCGAGATGGTGGCGCTCGCACGGCACCTCCAGACGCGCTATCCGCAGCACATGCGCTACTATCTCGAGCCGGAATTCGAGTGGAACAAGATCAAGCAGCGCAACCGCAATCCGCTCTTGGCGCTCAATATCGGCGTCACCGGCTTCGTCACCGGGTTTTCGGAGGAGGGCGGCTACTCCATCGTCGCGGCGGTCAACCGGGACGGCAAGCACCTCGTGCTCGCCATGGGCGGCATGGAGAGCGACAAGGCGCGTATCGACGAATCCCGCCGCATCATCGAATGGGCGCTCTCCTCCTTCGAACGCCGCACGCTGTTCAAGGAGGGCGAAGCGATCGCCGATGCGAGCGTCTATGGCGGCGATGCCTCGACGGTGCCGCTGGTCGCGGGCGAGCAGGTCGACGTGTTCCTGCCGAAGGACAATTCGCAGCGCCTCGTCGCGCGCGTCGTCTACAACTGGCCGGTGCGCGCGCCGGTGACGCCGGGGCAGGCGGTCGGCATGCTGAAGATCTGGAACGACAAGCAGCTTCTGCGCGAGGTGCCGGTGGAGACGGCGGGAAGCGTGGGCGTCGGCACGCTGCGCGCCCGCGCGCTCGATGCGCTGATCGAACTGTTCTTCTTCTGGATCTGACGGGGTGGAGCAGGGCGAAAAGCGTTTCGCCGGCCGGAAACATGGGTTAGTAGTGTCCCGAGTCATCCCGGCCCTGCCGGATATCGCGCGTAAAAACGGAAACAGGATTTGTCGGCCGCACCGGGTTTGTTTGTCACGTTCGAGGGCGGCGAGGGCGCCGGAAAGTCGACGCAGATCCGGCTTCTGGCCGACGCGTTGCGCGCGCGCGGCCTCACCGTGCTGATGACGCGCGAGCCGGGCGGCTCCAAGGGCGCGGAGGCGGTGCGCCACGTCCTCCTCTCGGGCGCCGCCGAACCCTATGGCATCCGCATGGAGGCGATGCTCTTCGCCGCCGCGCGCAGCGACCATGTCGAGGAGGTCATCCGTCCGGCGCTGGCCGCCGGCACGGTCGTGCTGTGCGATCGCTTCATGGATTCCTCGCGCGTCTACCAGGGCATCACCGGCAATCTCGAACAGCCCTTCCTCGAGGCGCTGGAGCGCGTTGCCGTCAACGGCGTCGTGCCCGATTGCACGATCATCTTCGACCTGCCCGCCGCCATCGGCCTGGAGCGCGCCCGCAAGCGCGGCGCGGGCGAGAGCGAGGCGCCCGACCGCTTCGAGAAGGAAGAGCTGGAGACCCACGAAAAGCGCCGCGAGGCCTTTCTCGACATCGCCGAGCGTGAGCCGCTGCGCTGCCGCGTGGTGGATGCGACGCAGGCCCAGGATGCCATCGCCGCAGAGGTGCTCGCTCTCGTCGAGCCGCTGCTGCCCATCACCGCCCACGGCCGGCTGGATCCGGAGCACGTCTCGTGAGCGAGGAGCGGCCCGGTATTCTCGACGGCGCGGTGCATCCCGCCGAACAGACGAAACTCTTCGGCCATGCCGAGGCGGAGGCTTTCCTCGCGCGCTCCTATCGCTCCGGCAAGGGGCATCACGCCATCCTGATCGAGGGGCCGAACGGCATCGGCAAGGCGACGCTCGCCTTCCGCTTCGCCAACCACGTTCTCCACCATCCGGAACCCGCCGAGGCGCCGGAGACGATCGCCGATCCGTCGCCCGCCTCGCCGGTCACCCGGCAGCTTGCCGCCGGCGCCTCGCACAATCTCCTGCATCTCACCCGCCCGGTGGACGAGAAGACCGGCAAGGTGAAGGCCTTCATCACGGTCGACGAGGTGCGCAAGGCCGGAAAATTCCTGGCGCAGACATCGGGCACCGGCAACTGGCGCATCGTCATCATCGATCCCGCCGACGACCTCAACCGCAACGCCGCCAACGCCATCCTGAAGATCCTGGAAGAGCCGCCGAAGCGCTCGCTCTTCCTCGTGCTCACGCACGCTCCCGGTAAACTCCTGCCGACCATCCGCTCGCGCTGCCTGCCGCTGGCGCTGTCGCCGCTGTCGCAGGACGATCTCGCCGCCGCCCTCGGCAGCCTCGGCGCATCGCCCGCTGGCCCGCGGGCAGGGGAGGTGCTTGCCGCCGCCCATGGCAGCGTCTCCGAAGCGCTGAAGCTCACCAATTACGGCGGCTTCGACATCGTGGAGGCCTTCCGCACCATCGTCGAGGCGCCGGCCGAGCCGCCGCGCCGCGACGTGCACAAGCTCGCCGACGTGCTTTCGGCGAAGGACAGCGACACGGTCTTCTCCTTCTTCTGCCAGCATGCCACCGATTTCGTGACGGATGCAGCCCGCAACGCCGCCCTTTCCGGTGACCTGGCCCGCGCCGACCGCCTCGCCCACCTCTCCTCGCAGCTCGGCGAGCGCATCGCCATAGCGCAAGGCTACAATCTCGATCGCAAGCAGACGATCATCACCGTGCTCGACGACATCCGCGCCGCGCTTTAAGCGAACTTGCTGTTTCCCTTGCCGCCCGCATGGTCTAATACCTTGCGGCATTGCACAACCGAAGACAGAACGCTGCCATGACCGATACGTCCCGTTTCTATATCACGACCGCCATTTCCTATCCGAACGGCAAGCCGCATATCGGCCATGCCTACGAGCTGATCGCGACGGATGCCATGGCGCGCTACCAGCGGCTGGACGGGCGCGACGTGTTCTTCCTGACCGGCACGGACGAGCATGGCCAGAAGATGCAGCAGACGGCGCGCAAGGAAGGCATTTCTCCGCGCGATCTTGCCGATCGGAATTCGAAAGAATTCAAGGATATGGCCGTTCTTCTTAATGCGTCGAACGATGACTTCATCCGTACGACGGAAGAGCGCCACTACGAGGCCTGCGCCGAGATCTGGCGCCGCATGGCCGCCAATGGCGACATCTACAAGGGCGGTTATGCCGGCTGGTATTCCGTGCGCGACGAGGCCTATTACCAGGAAAACGAGACGGAGACGCGCGACGACGGCGTGCGCTACGGCCCGCAGGGCACGCCCGTCGAATGGGTGGAGGAGGAGAGCTACTTCTTTCGCCTTTCCGCCTACCAGGACAGGCTGCTGAAGCATTACGAGGACAATCCGGACTTCATCGGCCCGGCCGAGCGCCGCAACGAGGTGATCTCCTTCGTCAAGTCCGGCCTCAAGGACCTGTCGGTCTCGCGCACCACCTTCGACTGGGGCATTCCGGTTCCGGACGACCCGGCGCATGTCATGTATGTCTGGGTCGACGCGCTGACCAACTACGTCACCGCGACCGGCTATCTCACCGATCCCGAGGGGCCGCGCGCCAAATACTGGCCGGCGAACATCCACATCATCGGTAAGGACATCATCCGCTTCCACGCCGTCTACTGGCCGGCCTTCCTCATGTCTGCCGGCCTGCCGCTGCCGGGCCGCGTCTTCGCCCACGGCTTCCTGCTCAACAAGGGCGAGAAGATGTCGAAGTCGCTCGGCAACGTGGTCGACCCGGTCAACCTCGTCAACCATTTCGGCCTCGACCCGATCCGCTACTTCTTCCTGCGCGAGGTCTCCTTCGGCCAGGACGGAAGCTATAGCGAGGAGGGCATCGCGACCCGCATCAACTCGGACCTCGCCAACGGCATCGGCAACCTCGCCAGCCGCTCGCTGTCGATGATCGTCAAGAACTGCGACGGCAAGGTGCCGGAGTGCGGCGACCTTTCCGACGCAGACCGCGCCATGCTCGCCTCCGTCGATGCGCTGCACGCCATCACCCGCGAGGAGATGGGCAGGCAGCAGATCCACAAGGCGCTGGCCGCGATCATCGCCGTCGTCTCCGAGGCCGACCGCTATTTCGCCGGCGAAGCGCCCTGGGCGCTGAAGAAGACCGACCCTGTCCGCATGGGCACCGTGCTTTATGTGACGGCGGAAGTCGTGCGGCAGATCGCAATCCTGCTTCAGCCCTTCATGCCGAAATCCGGCCGCAAGCTGCTCGATCTCGTCGCCGCGCCCGTCGAAAAGCGCGATTTCGCGGCGCTCGGCGAAGCCGGCCGCCTCGTCAGCGGCACGCCGCTGGAAGCGCCCACCCCGGTCTTCCCGCGTTACGTCGCGCCCGAGGCGTAAATGCTGATCGATACCCATTGCCATCTGGATTTCCCCGACTTCGAAGCGGAGCGCGACGCTATCGTCGCGCGGGCGCACGCGGCCGGGGTGACGCAGATGATCACCATCTCGACGCGGGTGAAGAAATTCCCCGCGATCCTGGCGATCGCGGAAAAATACCCGTCCGTCTTCTGCTCGGTCGGCACCCATCCGCACAATGCGGACGAGGAGCTCGACATTCCGGTCTCGGAGCTGGTCGAACTCTCGAAGCACCCGCGCGTCGTGGCGATCGGCGAGGCGGGGCTCGACTATTTCTACGACAATGCACCGCGCGAGGCCCAGGCCATCGGCCTTCGCAACCACATCGCCGCCGCGCGGGAAACCGGCCTGCCGCTGGTCATCCACAGCCGCTCGGCAGACGAGGACATGGCGGCGATCCTGACCGAGGAAACGGGGAAGGGGGCCTTTCCCTTCCTGCTGCATTGCTTCTCCTCCGGCCCGGAGCTTGCCCGCACCGGCGTGGCGCTCGGCGGCTACGTCTCCTTCTCCGGCATCCTGACCTTCCCGAAATCGGAAGAGCTGCGCGAGATCGCGAAAACCGTGCCGCCGGAGCGCATGCTGGTCGAGACCGACGCACCCTACCTCGCGCCGAAACCCTATCGGGGAAAACGCAACGAGCCGGCCTATGTGGCGCACACCGCCGCCGTGCTGGCGGAGACCGTCGGCGTCAGCGAGGACGATATCGCCCGCATCACCACCGAAAACGCCTTCCGCATCTTCTCGAAGATGCCGCGGGTGTAACCGTGGCCACGACACGGCGCTTCACCATCCTCGGCTGCGGCTCCTCGCCCGGCGTGCCGCGCATCACCGGCGACTGGGGCGCCTGCGATCCTGCCAATCCGAAGAACCGCCGCAGCCGCGCCGCCTTCCTCGTCGAGCAGGTCGGCCCGGGAGGCAGGACCACCGTCGTCATCGATACGGGGCCGGACTTCCGCATGCAGATGATCGCCGCGGGCGTGGAAGGCATCGACGCGGTGCTCTACACGCACGCCCATGCCGACCATATCCACGGCATCGACGATATCCGCGGCTTCGTGCTGCAGAACCACAAGCAGGTGCCGATCTGGGCCGATCCGGTGACGATGGAGCGCATCCGCGAGGGGTTCGGCTACTGCCTGAAGACGCCGCCGGGCAGCATGTATCCGCCCATCGTGACGGAAAACCTGATCGAGCCGATGGATGCGCCGTTGACGATCGGCGGGCGAGGGGGCGCGATCACCTTCCAGCCCCTCCTCCAGGTGCACGGCTCCATCCATTCGCTCGGCTTCCGCATCGGCAATGTCGCTTACTGCAGCGATATCAGCGACTTCCCGGACGAGACGGTCGCGCGGCTCGAGGGTCTCGACGTGCTGATCGTCGATGCCCTGCAATACCGCTACCATTCCAGCCACCTGTCGCTCAGCCAGGCGCTGGAATGGATCGAGCGGCTGAAACCGGCACGCGCCATCCTGACCCATATGCACGTGCCGCTCGATTACGACACGGTGCAAGGGGAAACGCCGGACCATGTGGAACCGGCGTTTGACGGGCTCAGCTTCGAGATCGAACTTCCGGACGATCAGGCGAAATAGGGTTTCAGGTTGTTACGGATCCGCTCCAGCACCGTCGCGCCCGAAAGGTCGGGCACGAAGGTCTTGCCGGTGATCTGCTCGTAGGCCTGGATATAGACCTTCGAGGTCTGCTCGACGAGCGCGCGCGGGATTTCCGGGATCGGGTCCTTGTAGGGATCGCAGCGCTCGGTGACCCAGGCGCGCACGAAATCCTTATCGAAGCTCGCCGGGCGGCCACCCGTGGCGAAACTCTGCTCGTAGCTGTCGGCGATCCAGTAGCGGCTCGAATCCGGCGTGTGGATCTCGTCGGCCAGCACGATGCGGCCGTCCTTGTCCGTGCCGAACTCGTATTTGGTATCGACGAGGATCAGCCCGCGTTCGGCCGCACGGGCCTGTCCGCGCGCAAAGAGCGCCAGCGCATAGCGCGACACCGTTTCCCATTGCGCGGGCGTCAGCAGGCCTTGCTCAAGGATTTCCGCGCCGGAGAGCGGTTCGTCGTGACCGCCGTCGAAGGCCTTGCTGGTCGGCGTGATGATCGGCTCGGGCAGCTTCTCGTTGTCCTTCAGGCCATCCGGCAGCGTGATGCCGTACATTTCGCGCTCGCCCTTGCGGTATTTCGTCAGGATCGAGGTGCTGGTCGTGCCGGCGAGATAGCCGCGCACGACGATCTCGACCGGCAGGATGTCGAGCCGCGTGCCGATGACGACGTTCGGGTCCGGATAGGAAATGACGTGGTTCGGGCAGATGTCGGCGGTTTCCTCGAACCAGTAGCGCGCCGTCTGGGTGAGAACCTGGCCCTTGAAGGGAATGGCGGTGAGGATGACGTCGAAGGCGCTGAGACGGTCCGTCGCGATGATGACGCGGCTGCCGTCCGCAAGGTCGTAGTTTTCGCGGACCTTGCCGTTGTAGCGGTTCGGCAGTTCCGGGATATGGGCGTCGGAGAGAATGCGCAAATCGCTCATCGTGGCGGGCTTTCGCTGTTGGTTTCGTCTGCCGTTTCGCTTAAGGCCACGGGTGGTGAAGGGTCAAGGCGGAAACCGGATTTCCAGAGGGTTTGGGTCCTTGCGGGCAATAGTTAGTTCCATAATCTATCTTATGTGACTTATGGATACGGGAAGATACGCCCCCCTACGGGCTATGGCACGCCCATGAATTCAATGCCTTCGCATTAAAACGTCGTCCCGCGATGCCAGGCGCGTCTCGCCTGCGCCGATTACCGCCACTTTCGTTCACGCGATATCGACGGTCCCGAACAATTCGTAGTAGAATATCCCGAATCCCGGCCAGCGGCTTTCCCGATCGAAGCCGACGTCCATTCCCCAGATCGCCACATCTTCCAGCCTCCGCCACGATCCCGATGCCCGACATCCCTGTGCTTGAAACCGACCGTCTCGTCCTGCGCGGCTTTCGCCCGGACGATCTCGATGCCATGACCGCGATGTGGACGATGCCCGAAGTCGTGCGCTACATCGGCGGCGTGCCGCTGTCTCGCGAACAGTCTTGGATCCGCCTGCTGCGCCATATCGGCATGTGGAGCGTCATGAACTTCGGCTTCTGGGCGGTCACGGACAAGGCGTCCGGCCAGCTCATCGGCGAAGCCGGCTTCCATGAGATGCGCCGCGAGATGACGCCCAGCATCGAAGACACGCTGGAAGCCGGCTGGGGCCTGCTCCCGGGCTTCCATGGCCGCGGCTATGCCAGCGAGGCGCTGGATGCGATGCTGCCCTGGGCGGAGGCGAACCACGGCGGCCTGCCTGTGACCTGCATCATCGACCCTGCAAACACGGCCTCCATCCGGCTTGCCGAGCGACACGGGTTCTACGAATTCGCCCGCTCGATCTATCAGGGAAGCGACATCGTCGTCTTCCGGAAGGCATAGGCATTCGCGCCGCCAGCCGCCGCGCGGCCATGGAACACCCCGATATATCACAAACAAGTGATATTAAATTCATACTTTATATTTATTCAGCAAATTTCTGTTTTATAACGAAATTCATGAATAGTTTCCCCGGCAACCAGTGCACCCTTCTGCATGGCGGTTCTTTTCAGGCGTCCATGCTATTCTAGCTTCGTCCGAAAAGGAGTGTGCGCCATGAAAATGCTTGCCGCCGTGTTCCTTTGCGTTTCGCTGTTCCCACTCTCCAATGCCCGGGCGGAAGAACCCGTCGATACCGTACAGGGTATCATCCAAAGCCAGATAACCGCCTTCCTGAACGACGATGCGAAGACCGCCTATTCCTTCGCCTCGCCGACCATCCGCGGGAAGTTTCCAACCGAGGACGCCTTCTTCGACATGGTGAAGAAGGGTTACGCGCCGGTCTACCGCCCGGGCAATTTCGCCTTCGGCCGCTTCAAGGTCGCGGATGACACGGTGGTGCAGGAGGTGCTGATCTCAGGGCAGGACGGCAAGGACTGGACGGCGCTCTACCAGGTCGTGAAGCAGCCGGACGGCAGCTACAAGATCAACGGCGTGCACATGGTGCGCACCGCGCCGGGGCCGCAGATCTGAGCAATCCAAGCGCGGAACACGCCCTCAGAGAGGGGCGAGATCGCCCCTCGCCCAGTTCTCCTGCGTCTCCACCATGAAATCGGCAAAACGCCCCTCCTCGATCGCCTTGCGGATGCCGGCCATCAGGTCCTGGTAGTAGGAGAGGTTGTTCCAGGTGAGCAGCATGCCGCCGAGGGATTCGTTGGCGCGGATGAGGTGGTGCAGATAGGCGCGCGAATAGGCGCGCGCCGCCGGGCACGTCGATTCCTCGTCGAGCGGGCGCATGTCCTCGGCGTGGCGCGCATTGCGCAGGTTGATGCGGCCGCGGCGGGTGAAGGCGAGGCCATGGCGGCCGGAGCGGGTCGGCATCACGCAATCGAACATGTCGATGCCGCGGGCGACGGATTTCAACATGTCGTCCGGCGTGCCGACGCCCATCAGGTAGCGCGGCTTCTCGGTCGGCATGTGCGGCACGGTCGTGTCGATCATGTCGAGCATGACCTCCTGCGGCTCGCCGACGGCAAGGCCGCCGATGGCGTAGCCCTTGAGGTTCAACTCGGCGAGCGCCTGCGCGGAGCGGACGCGCAGGTGCGGGATGTCGCCGCCCTGCACGATGCCGAACATCGCCTTGCCCGGCTGGTCGCCGAAGGCGGTCTTGCAGCGCTCGGCCCAGCGCAGCGACATCTCCATGGCGCGCTCGATTTCCTTCGGCGAGGCCGGCAGCGCCACGCATTCGTCGAGCTGCATCTGGATGTCGCTGTCGAGCAGGCCCTGGATCTCGATCGAGCGCTCCGGCGACATGTGGTGCAAAGCGCCGTCGACATGGCTCTTGAAGGTGACGCCCTGTTCGTCGAGCTTGCGCAGGCCGGACAGCGACATGACCTGGAAGCCGCCCGAATCGGTGAGGATCGGGTGCGGCCAGCGGATGAGCTCGTGCAGGCCGCCGAGGCGCGCGACGCGCTCCGGGCCGGGGCGCAGCATCAGGTGATAGGTGTTGCCGAGGATGATGTCGGCGCCGAGCTCGCGCACCTGGTCGAGATACATCGCCTTGACGGTGCCCACCGTGCCGACCGGCATGAAGGCCGGCGTGCGGATTACGCCGCGCGGCATGGAGACCTCGCCGCGGCGCGCCTTGCCGTCGGTCGCAAGCAGTTTGAACTGGAAGGTTTCGGTCATCGGTCGTTCCGGAAAAGCAGGCTGGAGTCGCCGTAGGAATAGAAGCGGTAGCCGCCAGCGATCGCATGGGCATAGGCGCCGCGCATCGTCTCCAGGCCCGAAAAGGCGGAGACCAGCATGAAGAGCGTCGATTTCGGCAGATGGAAATTGGTCATCAGCATGTCGGCCGTGCGGAAGCGGTAGCCGGGCGTAATGAAGATACCCGTCGCGCCGGACCAGGGCTTGATCGTGCCGTCTTCGTCAGCTGCGCTTTCGAGGAGGCGCAGCGAGGTGGTGCCGACGGAGACGATGCGCCCGCCCCTCGCCCTGACGGCGTTGAGCGCGGCGGCCGTCCCCGCGGAGACATGGCCGATCTCCTCGTGCATGACGTGGTCGGTCGTGTCGTCGGCCTTCACGGGCAGGAAGGTGCCGGCGCCGACATGCAGCGTCACGAAATGCCGCTCGACGCCGAGCGCGTCGAGTTTTTCGAAGAGGGCGTCGGTGAAGTGCAGGCCGGCCGTCGGCGCCGCGACGGCACCCTCCTCGCGCGCGTAGATCGTCTGGTAGTCGCGGCGGTCCGCCTCGTCATCCTCGCGCTTGGAGGCGATGTAGGGCGGCAGCGGGATATGGCCGACGGCGGCGATGGCGCGGTCGAGATCGGGACCGGAGGCGTCGAAATGCAGGGTGACCTCCCCGCCCTCGCCTTTCTCTTCGACGGTCGCCGAAAGCGCCTCCGCCGCGCCGAAGACGATGCGGTCGCCGCGCTTGATGCGCTTGCCGGGCCTCGCAAAAGCCTTCCAGCGGTCGCCGGCGATGCGCATGTGCAGCGTCGCGGACACCTTCTGGCCGCCGGCGCCCGTGCGATGGCGGATGCCCTCGAGCTGGGCGGGGATGACGCGTGTGTCGTTGAAGACCAGCGCATCACCGGCGCGCAGCAGCGACGGCAGGTCGCCGACGGTGCGGTCCGCGTAGGGCGTCTCCTGCCCCGGGCGCACGACGAGCAGCCTCGCCGCCTCGCGTGGGCTCACCGGGCGCAGCGCGATGTTGTCTTCCGGAAGATCGAAATCGAAGAGGTCGACGCGCATGCCGGGCCTCAGTACAAGCGGATCAGCAGCGCGCCGACGACGAGCAGCAAGGCCCCCGCGATACGGCCGAGGGAAATCTCGCGCACGGCCATGCCGAGAAAGCCGATCCGGTCGAGCAGGATGCCGGCCATGAGCTGGCCGGAAACGGCGAAGGCCATGACGGCGGCGGCGCCGATGCGCGGCGTCAGGAAGATGGCGGTCGTCACATAGACCGTGCCGAGCGCGCCGCCGGCAAAATAGAGCCAGGCATCCGCGCCGCGCCAGTCCGGTGCCCGGCCCTCGGCGGCGGCGGTGACGAGAACGACGAGGGCGAGGACGAGCGCGCCCGCGAAGAACGAGACGCAGGCGGCGGCGACCGGCATGCCGAGCCCGCGGCCGAGCAACGCATTGATGGGAGCCTGGATGGCGATGCACGCGCCCGCCGCAATGCCGAGCAGCGCCCAGAGGAAAGCAGCCATATCGACTTGTCTCTTGAAAAGCGCACAAAGAAAAACCGCGCCCGCCGGGGCGAGCGCGGTCGAAAACGAAAGGTTCTCTATCAGGCCGCCACGTCGGCGGCAACCTTCATCGAGACGATGGTGTCGGGATCGCGCACCGGCTCGCCGCGCTTGATCTTGTCGATGTTTTCCATGCCTTCGACGACCTGGCCCCAGACGGAATACTGCTTGTTGAGCCAGGGGGCGTCGGTAAAGCAGATGAAGAACTGCGAATTGGCCGAGTTCGGCATCTGGCTGCGGGCCATGGAGCAGGTGCCGCGCACATGGCTCATGTTGGAGAACTCGGCCTTGAGGTCCGGCTTTTCCGAGCCGCCCATGCCGGCGCGGGCCGGGTTGAAGTCCTTGCCGCCGGTCTTGCCGTACTGCACGTCGCCGGTCTGGGCCATGAAGTCCTCGATGACGCGGTGGAAGACGACGCCGTCATAGGCGCCCTCGCGCGTCAGTTCCTTGATACGCGCGACGTGGCCCGGCGCGAGATCCGGAAGCAGCTGGATGACCACCTTGCCCTTCGTGGTCTCCATGATGATGGTGTTTTCCGGATCCTTGATCTCGGCCATGGTCTTTCTCCTTCAAAGGCATGTTGCGCAAAAGGTGTGTCGCCGTTCCTTAATTGCAACAGGCGACACACCGAAAAGTGAATTACTTGCCGACGATGACCTTGATCATCCGGTCGGGATCGGTGACCGCGCCATTGCTGGCCTCGTCGCCGCGCTTGATCTTGTCGACGTTCTCCATGCCGGAAACGACCTTGCCGACGACCGTGTACTGGCCGTTCAGGAAGTCGCCCGGGGCGAACATGATGAAGAACTGCGAGTTGGCCGAGTTCGGATCCTGCGAACGGGCCATGCCGACCGTGCCGCGCTCGAAGGGCACATCGGAGAATTCCTGCGGCAGGTCCGGCTGGCTGGAGCCGCCCGTGCCGGCCGCGCCCGGCTGGAAGCCGTCTTCCATGTCGCCGAACTGCACGTCGCCGGTCTGCGCCATGAAGCCCTCGATCACGCGGTGGAAGGCGACATTGTCGTATTCGCCGGCGGCGGCGAGCGCCTTGATGCGCTCCACATGCTTGGGTGCGACCTTGTCGTTCAGCTCGACGACGACCGGGCCGTCCTTGAGCTGGATCGTGATGAACTCGGCCGCCTGGGCAACGACGGCGCTCGTGGTGGTCGCAAGGAACAGGGCTCCTGCAAAGGCGAAACGGAGGATGTTCATGATAGCTCCCTAAGGGGGTTCAGGATGATGGGCTCAGCCCGTCTTGCGGGCTTTCAGCGCCGTGAAGACGGGCGCCGGAACGAAGGCACTGACATCGCCGCCCATGGCCGCGATCTGGCGGACCAATGTGGCGGTAATGGGCCGCGAGGCGACGCCCGCCGGCAGGAAGACGGTCTGCACGTCCGGCGCCATCTGGCGGTTCATGCCGGCCATTTGCATTTCATAGTCGAGATCCGTGCCGTCGCGCAGGCCGCGGATCAAGAGGCGCGCGCCGTGCTCGCGCGCGGCATCGACGACGAGATTGGAAAAGGAAACGACGCTGACATCCCCTGCCCGCGCCGGCAACGCCTCGACGATCGATTGGCGGATGAGGTCCGCGCGCTCCTTAAAGGAGAACAGCGGCGTCTTGCCGGGATGGATGCCGATCGCGACGATGACCTTGGGCGCCACGTCCAGCGCCTGCACGAGCACGTCGATATGGCCGTTGGTGATCGGATCGAAAGAGCCAGGGTAGAAGGCAGCTGTCATCGGCGGGGTCCCGTTTGCCGCCTTTTGTCACGGACGGCCCCTTTCCGCAAGGGCGCGGCCTGTCGCAGCCCGCGCTGTCCCCTGCCAAGAACATGAACGCGGCATGAACGGGCCGTTCAAGACCATTTCAGGCAGGCCATGTCTAAATAGCAGCATCGGAGCCGGGAACAAAGGTCGCCCTCGCGCATTCTCCCGGCACAACACAGTGAAACAAGTAATGCGTTTCCTTAGGCTTGAAGGAACACGAAAATGGCCCTCGCTCTACTCTGCATGACCATGTTCATCGCCCTTACCGCCGCGACCATCCATGCGCTGCGGGAAGAGGATCGCCCGGCAACGCCGAAAATCGCCGCCCGCGGCAAGTGGCTGCGTTGAGCGGGATAGCACCATGGCCGCGCTCACCATCCTCTTCACGATCTTCATCAGCACCGTCTTCACCTTCGACTTCGCGCGCACGATCCTTGAACTGAAACGGGATCGCGCAGCCCTGAAGGCGGCCAAGCTGAAAACCCAAGCAGGCGGCTTCGGCGTCTGAGAACGCCCCCCTGCGGCACAGCGCCCCCGGCGCAGGATGCCGCAGCACGTATGCCGCCGTCAGAGCGGGTAGCCTTTCCTCCAGGCTGCCCGCACAATTGAAAAGCCGGACGGTCGTTCCCTGCCCGTCCGGCTTTTCCGTTTCAAGAAGACGGGCCCTTTCCGGTGACTGCCGGAAAGGCCCCGTCTTGTTTCGATTGCGAAGGCCGGACCGTTTCCGGCCTATTCCTCGGCGGGCGGTGCTGCATCCCCGGCGTCGATCTCGCCTTCGATGCCGTTGCCGTCCGCCTCGTCCTCGCCTTCCGGCTCGCTGATGCGCTCGACCGAGACGACCTTCTCGTCCTTGGCGGTGGAGAAGATGGTGACGCCCTTCGTTGCGCGGCTGGCGATGCGGATGCCGTCGACCGGCACGCGGATCAGCTGGCCGCCATCGGAGACGAGCATGAGCTGGTCCTTGTCCTCGACCGGGAAGGCGGCGACGAGTTCGCCGATCTCGCTGGTCTTCGAGGTGTCGGTGGCGCGGATGCCCTTGCCGCCGCGGCCGGAGGTGCGGAAGTCGTAGGAGGACGACCGCTTGCCGAAACCCTTCTGCGACACCGTCAGCACGAACTGCTCGCGGGACCTTAAGTCCTGGTAGCGCTCTTCGGACAGGTCGCCGACTTCGCCGACCTCCTCGCCGACCAGCGCGATGTCCTCCTCGTCGACGCCGCTGGCGCGGCGTTCCGCGGCGGAACGCTTCAGGTAGGCGGCGCGCTCCCACGGCTCGGCATCGACATGGCTGACGATCGTCATCGAGATGATGCGGTCGCCGCTGCCCAGCGAGATGCCGCGCACGCCGACCGAGTTGCGGCCGGCGAAGACGCGCACGTCATCGACCGGGAAGCGGATGCACTGGCCGAGCGCCGTCGTCAGCAGCACGTCGTCGTTTTCCGTGCAGGTCTCGACATTGAGGATCTCGTCGCCCTCTTCCTCCAGCTTCATCGCGATCTTGCCGTTGCGGTTGACCTGGACGAAGTCGGACAGCTTGTTGCGGCGCACCGTGCCGCGGGTCGTCGAGAACATGACGTCGAGGTTTTCCCACGTCGTCTCGTCCTCGGGCAGCGGCATGATGGTGGTGATGCGCTCGCCGGGGGTGAGCGGCAGCATGTTGATCAGCGCCTTGCCCTTTGACTGCGGCGTGCCGATCGGCAGGCGCCAGACCTTCTCCTTGTAGACGATGCCGCGCGAGGAGAAGAACAGGACCGGCGTGTGCGTGTTGGCGACGAAGAGGCGGGTCGCGAAATCCTCGTCCTTCATCGCCATGCCGGAGCGGCCCTTGCCGCCGCGGCGCTGCGCGCGGTAGGTGGCGAGCGGCACGCGCTTGACGTAACCGGCATGCGATACGGTGACGACCATGTCCTCGCGGGCGATGAGATCCTCGTCGTCCATGTCCGGGCCGCCCTCGGCGATCTCGGTGCGGCGCGGCGTGCCGAACTCCTCACGCACGGCGATGAGCTCTTCCTTGACGATGTTCATCATGCGCAGGCGCGAGGAGAGGATATCGAGGTAATCCTTGATCTCCTCGCCGATCTTGTTGAGTTCCTCGTCGATCTCGTCGCGGCCGAGGGCCGTGAGGCGGGCGAGGCGCAGCTCGAGGATCGCGCGGGCCTGCTCTTCGGAGAGATTGTAGGTCAGGTCCTCGTTGATGCGGTGGCGCGGGTCGTCGATGAGGCGGATCAGCGCGTCGACGTCCTTGGCCGGCCAGCGGCGCTCCATCAGCTGCTCGCGCGCCGTCTGCGGATCGGGCGCGCGGCGGATGAGGCTGATCACCTCGTCGATATTGGCGACGGCGATGGCGAGACCCACCAGGACATGGGCGCGGTCGCGCGCCTTGCGCAGGAGGTATTTCGTGCGGCGGCTGACGACCTCCTCGCGGAAGGCGACGAAGGCGCGCAGCATGTCGAGCAGCGTCATCTGCTCCGGCTTGCCGCCGTTCAGCGCCACCATGTTGCAGCCGAAGGAGGTCTGCAGCGGCGTGTAGCGGTAGAGCTGGTTCAGGATGACGTCGGCATTGGCGTCGCGCTTCAGCTCGATGACGACGCGGTAGCCCTGACGGTCGGATTCGTCGCGCAGGTCCGAGATGCCCTCGATGCGCTTTTCGCGCACCAGCTCGGCCATCTTCTCGATCATCGACGCCTTGTTCACCTGGAAGGGAACTTCCGTGACGATGATCTGCTCGCGGTCGCCGCGCATCGGCTCGATATGGGCGCGGCCGCGCATGATGACGGAGCCGCGGCCGGTCTCGTAGGCCTGGCGGATGCCGGCACGGCCGAGGATCAGCGCGCCGGTCGGGAAGTCCGGGCCGGGAATGTGCTGCATCAGCTCAAGAAGCTCGATTGCCGGATTGTCGATGAGCGCGATACAGCCGTTGATGACTTCGGAAAGGTTATGCGGCGGAATGTTCGTCGCCATGCCGACGGCGATGCCGCCTGCCCCGTTGACCAGCAGGTTCGGGAACTTTGCCGGCACGACGACCGGCTCGCTCATCGTGCCGTCGTAGTTGTCGCGGAAGTTGACCGTTTCCTTATCGAGGTCGTCGAGCAGGGAATGGGCGGCCTTTTCCAGGCGGCATTCCGTATAACGCTGGGCGGCCGGCGGGTCGCCGTCGATGGAACCGAAATTGCCCTGGCCGTCGATCAGCGGCAGGCGGAGCGACCAGTCCTGCGCCATGCGCGCCAGGGCGTCGTAGATCGCCGCGTCGCCATGCGGATGGTATTTACCCATCACGTCACCGGTGACGCGCGCCGACTTCACGTATTTCTTGTTCCAGTCGACGCCCATCTCGCTCATCGAGTAGAGGATGCGCCGGTGAACGGGCTTCAGGCCGTCGCGCACATCGGGCAATGCGCGGGACACGATCACGCTCATCGCGTAATCGAGATAGGACCGCTGCATTTCCTCGATGATGGAAATAGGCTCAATGCCGGGAGGGTTCTTGCCGCCGGGTGTCGATTGCTCTGTCAATTTCGGTCACGATCGTTGTTCAGAATCAGAAGGGAATTTTATAGCCTACCGGCGCTGGGAGCGCCAATTTCACGAGGGGTTTTGAACAGGCTTTTCCAAGTAAAATCCGCCAATTTGCGCATTTTCATGGCCGTGGCGGCGCGATGGTCCGGCCGCCCTTCCCTTGCGCGGCGCCCTCCCCTAACAATAGCCGGACAAGGCCGGGAAAAATCGGCCGCGCAACGGCGAGGGGAACGCCTGACATGCTCAACATCGATCTTCTGGTCAATGCGATCACGACCCTGCTCGTGACCATCGATCCGCCGGGCCTTGCGCCGATCTTCCTGGGGCTCACCGTCGGCATGACGCGCCCGCAGCGCACGCAGGTGGCGCTGCGCGGCTGCGTCATCGCCTTCTGCATCCTCGCCGTCTTCGCGCTGACGGGCGCGGGCGTGCTGTCGCTGCTCGGCATCTCCATCGGCGCCTTCCGCATCGCCGGCGGCCTGCTCCTGTTCTGGATCGCCTTCGAGATGATCTTCGAGCGCCGCAACGAGCGGAAGGAGAAGACCAGCGAGGTGGCGATCACCCGCGATCACATCCACAACATCGCCGTCTTCCCGCTCGCCCTGCCGCTGATCGCCGGCCCCGGCGCGATCTCCGCGACGATCCTCACCTCGGGCTCCTTCCCCTCCGCGCTCGAGCGCGGCGCCCTCATCGGCGTCATCGCGCTCTGCATCGCCATCCTGTTCCTGTCGCTGGTCATCGCCGAGCGCATCGACCGCTTCCTCGGCAAGACCGGCCGCGCGATCCTCACGCGCCTGCTTGGCGTCATCCTCGCCGCGCTGGCGGTGCAGTTCGTGGTGGACGGCGTGAAATCGGTGTTCATCGGCTGAGGGATGTCGTGCTCGCCCGCGGGCGATCGCACAGGGAACTCGACGTCGCCGCTCTTCCCTTCTCCCCCGAGGGGAAGAAGGGGATGGGGCGACGGTTTCCTTCCCAAGGCGATTGCCCTGGGCTCACCCGAGAGAAGCCTGCGAGGTTCTTGCAGGAGGAGGCACAATGCCTTTCCTCACAGACCACAGCCCGGCGCCTCGCACGGGGTTTCCGACGGTCAGGGGTTTTCTGCGAACCATTTTGCAATCGCCGGCATGTTCTCCTCGAAACCGCCGGGGAGGAACACGTTGAGCAGCCCGACGCGCTCGTTCGTTCGGTTCTCGAAGTCATGCATCACGGTCGCCGGAATGCGCACGAAACTGCCGGCCGGCGCCTCCAGCCAGTCCTCGCCGGCCAGGATGCTGGCGACACCGGCGATCACGTAAAAAAGTTCGACATTGTCCGCATGGGAATGGGCGCCCGGCCCGGCCGCGCCGGGCCCCAGCCACCATTCGGAGACGCTGTAGGCATTCCCGGTCTCGCCATGGTCCGCCTTGAAGACCGCGCTCATGCGGCCGAGCGGATAGCTGCGTCCCTCGCCCGGCCGCAGGAACAACACGTCTGCGGCCGTCTTTTCAAAGTCCATGACGCTTCCCTTCCCAGCATGCCTGCCCGTCGAAAGCGCCCGGCGAAGGCCGGCGCGGCGGCCGGCCTCGTCCCGCCGTCTCAGAACGGGATGTCGTCGTCCATGTCGCGCGAGAGCGAGCCGCTCGAACGGCTGCTGCCGCCGCCGCCCGAAGCCGGGCGCGAGCCGTAATCGTCATAGTTCGGCGCCGCGCCGAAATCGCCGCCGCCGCGGCGCTCGCCGCCGCCTTCCCCGCGGCCGTCGAGCATGGTCAGCGTCGAGTTGAAGCCCTGCAGCACGACTTCCGTCGTGTAGCGGTCGTTGCCGGTCTGGTCCTGCCACTTGCGGGTCTGCAGCGCGCCCTCGATGTAGAGTTTCGCGCCTTTCTTGACGTATTGCTCGACGACCTTGCACAGGCCTTCGTTGAAGACCACGACATTGTGCCATTCGGTCTTCTCGCGGCGTTCGCCGCTGTTGCGGTCACGCCAGGTCTCGGAGGTGGCGATGCGCAGGTTGGCGATCGGCCGACCGTCCTGCGTACGCCGGATTTCCGGGTCCGCCCCGACATTGCCGATCAAGATCACCTTGTTGACGCTTCCAGCCATACCCGTACTTCCCGTTGTCGCGCCGGGCGAAGACTGCCCGGCATCATTTTCACTACACGAATGCGGCATCTTATCGGCTGGCGATCGCCGGCGCCGCCCCGCAAGAGTGGTAATCCACAGATCAATTGCAGATTTTTGTTCTTTTTTTGTTCTAATAAATGCCTATACTCTTGTCAACCGAATCGGAAACGGGCACGGAATTCTCTGACCGCGCATGGACACGCCCCGTCTCATCCCTACATAGGGGCCAGATCCGAAACTGATGCGCAACGACTCCTGACGCTGGACACCATGAGCGAACTCAAGACCATTTCCATCCGCGGCGCGCGCGAACACAATCTCAAGGGCATCGACCTCGACCTGCCCCGCAACAAACTGATCGTCATGACCGGGCTTTCGGGCTCGGGCAAGTCGTCGCTCGCCTTCGACACGATCTATGCCGAGGGCCAGCGGCGCTATGTCGAGAGCCTTTCGGCCTATGCGCGCCAGTTCCTGGAGATGATGCAGAAGCCGGACGTCGACCAGATCGACGGCCTGTCGCCGGCCATCTCCATCGAACAGAAGACGACCTCGAAGAACCCGCGCTCGACCGTCGGCACGGTGACCGAGATCTACGACTACATGCGCCTGCTCTTCGCGCGCGTCGGCGTGCCCTATTCGCCGGCGACGGGCCTGCCGATCGAGAGCCAGACGGTCAGCCAGATGGTCGACCGCGTCATCGATTTCGGCGAGGGAACGCGCCTCTACATCCTCGCGCCCGTCGTGCGCGGCCGCAAGGGCGAGTACAAGAAGGAACTCGCCGAGCTGATGAAGAAGGGGTTCCAGCGCGTCAAGGTCGACGGCCAGTTCTACGAGATCGCCGACGTGCCGGCGCTCGACAAGAAGTACAAGCACGACATCGATGTGGTGGTCGACCGCGTCGTCGTGCGCCCGGACCTCGCCTCGCGCCTTGCGGACAGCCTCGAAACCTGCCTGAAGCTCGCCGACGGGCTGGCGATCGCCGAATTCGCCGACAAGCCGCTGCCCGTCGAGGAAACGGCGGCCGGCGGCTCGGCCAACAAGTCGCTGAACGAGACGCACGAACGCGTGCTGTTCTCGGAAAAGTTCGCCTGCCCGGTCTCCGGCTTCACGATCCCCGAAATCGAGCCGCGCCTTTTCTCGTTCAACAACCCGTTCGGCGCCTGCCCGACCTGCGACGGCCTCGGCAGCCAGCAGAAGATCGACCCGGACCTCATCGTGCCCGAGGCGGAGCGCACGCTGCGCGACGGCGCCATCGCGCCCTGGGCCAAATCCTCCTCGCCCTATTACAACCAGACGCTGGAAGCGCTCGGCGCCGCCTATGGCTTCAAGCTCTCCAACCGCTGGTCGGAGCTTTCGGAGGACGCGCAGAATGCCATCCTGCACGGCACCAAGGAAAAGATCGAGTTCAACTACAAGGACGGCGCGCGCTCCTACAAGACGGTGAAGACCTTCGAGGGCATCGTGCCGAACCTCGAACGGCGCTGGAAGGAAACCGATTCCGCCTGGTCGCGCGAGGAGATCGAGCGTTACATGTCGGCCGCCCCCTGCCCGGCCTGCAACGGTTTTCGCCTGAAGCCGGAGGCGCTGGCGGTGAAGATCGACAAGCTGCATATCGGCGAGGCGACGGCCATGTCGATCCGCGTCGCGCGCGACTGGTTCGAGACCCTGCCGGAGCGCCTCAACGCCAAGCAGAACGAGATCGCCGTCCGCATCCTCAAGGAGATTCGTGAGCGCCTGCGCTTCCTCAACGATGTCGGCCTCGAATATCTTTCGCTCTCGCGCAATTCCGGCACGCTGTCGGGCGGCGAGAGCCAGCGCATCCGCCTCGCCTCGCAGATCGGCTCCGGCCTGACGGGCGTGCTCTACGTGCTGGACGAGCCCTCCATCGGCCTGCACCAGCGCGACAATGCGCGCCTGCTCGACACGCTCCGACACCTGCGCGACATCGGCAACACCGTCATCGTCGTCGAGCATGACGAGGACGCGATCCTGACGGCGGACTACGTGGTCGATATCGGCCCCGCCGCCGGCATCCATGGCGGTGAGGTGATCGCGCAGGGCACGCCCGGAGAGGTGATCGCCAACCCGGCGTCGCTGACGGGCAAGTATCTTTCCGGCGAGCTTTCGGTGGCCATTCCCGGCGAACGCCGCAAGCCGAAGAAAAAGAAGGAAATCAAGGTCGTCGGCGCGAAAGCGAACAATCTGAAGAATGTCACGGCGTCGATCCCGCTCGGCGTCTTCACGGCGGTCACGGGCGTTTCCGGCGGCGGCAAGTCGACCTTCCTCATCGAGACGCTCTACAAGTCGGCCGCACGCCGCATCATGGGCGCGCGCGAAATCCCGGCCGAGCACGAGCGCATCGACGGTTTCGAATATATCGACAAGGTCATCGACATCGACCAGTCGCCGATCGGCCGCACGCCGCGCTCGAACCCGGCGACCTATACCGGCGCCTTCACGCCGATCCGCGACTGGTTCGCCGGCCTGCCGGAGGCCAAGGCCCGCGGCTACCAGCCCGGCCGCTTCTCGTTCAACGTCAAGGGCGGCCGCTGCGAAGCCTGCCAGGGCGACGGCGTCATCAAGATCGAGATGCACTTCCTGCCGGACGTCTACGTCACCTGCGACGTCTGCCACGGCAAGCGCTACAACCGCGAGACGCTCGACGTCACCTTCAAGGGCAAGTCGATCGCCGACGTGCTGGACATGACGGTGGAGGAAGGCGTCGAGTTCTTCGCCGCCGTGCCGGCGGTGCGCGACAAGCTGACGACGCTGAACCAGGTCGGCCTCGGCTATATCAAGGTCGGCCAGCAGGCGAACACGCTGTCGGGCGGCGAGGCGCAGCGCGTCAAGCTCGCCAAGGAACTGTCGAAGCGCTCGACCGGCCGCACGCTCTACATCCTCGACGAGCCAACGACGGGCCTGCACTTCCACGACGTGGCGAAGCTGCTCGAAGTGCTGCACGAACTGGTCAACCAGGGCAATTCGGTCGTCGTCATCGAGCACAATCTGGAGGTCATCAAGACCGCCGACTGGATCATCGACTTCGGCCCGGAAGGCGGCGATGGCGGCGGCGAGGTGATCGCCGAGGGCACGCCGGAGGACGTGGTGAAGGTGGAGCGCTCCTATACCGGCCATTTCCTCCGTGAATTGCTGGAACGCCGGCCGATGAAGAAGGTCGCGGCGGAGTAACCCCATGATCCTGATCGGCCAGTACGATTCGTCCTTTGTGCGCCGCGTGGGCATTGCGCTGCGGCTCTACGGCCTTCCCTTCGAGCATCGGCCCTGGTCGGTGTTCGGCGAAGGCGACAAGGTGCAGGCGGTCAACCCGCTGATGCGGGTGCCGACGCTGGTGCTGGACGATGGCGACGTCGTGGCCGACAGCCCCTCGATCCTCGATCATCTCGACGGCCTCGTGCCGCCGGAACAGCGGCTCCTGCCACAGGCAGAGCCCGCGCGGCGGCAGGCGCTGAAGGTGATGGCCTTCGCGACCGGCCTTGCGGACAAGGGCGTCAGCCTGTTCTACGAGCTGCACCTGCACGAGACGCCTTCGGCCTTTTTCGTCGAGCGCTGCCGCTTGCAGATTTCAACCGTCCTTGCCGCACTGGAAGCGGAGCGGGCCGCGCGGCCCGGACCATATTGGTTTGGCCGCATTACCCATGCGGATATCGCGGTCGCCTGCGCCTGGCGGCATGTCGGCGAGGCCCATCCCGGCCTCATCGATCCTGCCGCCTACCCCGCGCTTGCAGCCCATTGCGCCGGCATGGAGGCACTGCCGGTGTTCCAGGACATTTCCCAGCCTTTCATCGCGCCCGCCTGAGAGGCGTGCCGCCACCTGTCTGTCGAGGAGAACTGACATGAGCACATCCGGCACCATCAGAACCGGCATCGGCGGCTGGACCTTCGATCCCTGGGAAGGCACCTTCTATCCGGAAAAGCTGGCCAAGAAGCGCCAGCTCGAATTCGCCAGCCGCGAACTGACGGCGATCGAGGTCAACGGCACCTATTACGGCTCGCAGAAGCCGGAAACCTTCGCCAAATGGGCCTCCGACGTGCCGGACGGCTTCATCTTCTCGCTGAAGGCGAGCCGCTTCACCACGAACCGCAAGGTCCTGGCCGATGGCGGCGAATCCGTGGAAAAGTTCCTGACGCAGGGGCTGACCGAGCTCGGCGACCATCTCGGCCCGATCCTCTGGCAGTTCCCGCCGACGAAGAAGTTCGAACCGGACGATTTCGAGGGTTTCCTGAAACTGCTGCCGGAAAAGCTCGACGGCCTCGCGCTGAAACATGCGCTGGAAGTGCGCAACGATACGTTCCTCGTGCCGGAATTCGCGGCGCTCGCGCGCAAGTACAGGGCGGCGATCGTCTACGCCCAGCATGCCGACTATCCCGAGATCGCCGACGTGACGGCGGATTTCGTCTATGCCCGCCTGCAGAAGGGCTCCGACGACATCAAGACCTGC
This sequence comes from Shinella sp. WSC3-e, assembly GCF_945994535.1. Lineage (NCBI taxonomy): Bacteria > Pseudomonadati > Pseudomonadota > Alphaproteobacteria > Hyphomicrobiales > Rhizobiaceae > Shinella > Shinella sp. WSC3-e. The sequence continues at coordinate 1,423,175 of NZ_OZ000530.1, read as the reverse complement.
TATCCGCCGGAAGCGCTCGATGAGTGGGCGGAGCGGCTCAAGGCCTGGTCCGGCGGCGGCGAGCCTGCCGATTTGCCGAAGATCGATCCAAAGACCCAGCCGGCGAAGAAGCCCCGCGACGTCTTCGCGTTCTTCATCACCTCCGGCAAGGTGAACGCGCCGAATGGCGCGCGCGAGCTGCAGCGGCGCACGAGCTGACGCCCCCGGCCGTGCGGCAGCCTTCGGCCGAATTTCACGGCATCGAGCCTCAGCCGGGAGCCGCGGAGCGGAAGAACCGCACGGCATCCGAGACAATCTCGGCATTTCCGGCCGCTCTCCTGCCATCGAGACGCAGGCAGCCGTCCTCCAGCCCGACACGGGTCGACCAGCGCTGCCGGTATGCACGCCGGACAAAGTGCCAGACGGTCGCATCGGCGCCGTGCAGGAGGATCGGCCGGCGGACATTCGCCTGGGCGAGAACCTGCGCGATCCCGTCCACGATGGCGTCCGCCTTTCCGAAATCCTGTTCCTCGTCGATCTCGATGAGGACGCGCAGCGCGCGCCGGCCATCCGGCAGCAGGGCGACGAACCGTTCGGCGTCCGTCACGCTGGCCAGACCCGCCTCGACCCCAATGCCCATGTGGTGCAGCAGGGCGATGACGGCGGGCGCATCGGGTTCGGAAAGGTTGACGGAGGCGTAGTCCGGCCGCTCCCGCCATGCCGCGATGCTGTCGCGCGTCCTTGCCGCGTCGCCTTCGATCCACGCGCCCGTCGATACGCCGATGAGCGTGCCGGGGCATGCCTCACGTACGGCGCGTACCGTCTCGTCGACGGCGGACAGGCTCTCGCGCCCGTCCGGCCCGCGCGGATGGATATGGAGCTCCGCCGCGCCGGCGGAAATGCAGGCCGCGGCGTCGATCGCCATCGCCTCCGCCGTCAGGGGCAGGCGCGTATGGTAACCGGCGGGACGCGCGCCGTTGATGCAGGCTTGAACGATCATGCCGGTCCTCCCGGGTTCGGTTTCGCTTGATGCAAGGCGTGGCAGGAAAAGCGTTTGCGCGGCGCCTGCCCTGCCCTATTCCGGCCAGGGCGGAATGGCGCCCGGCAGGTCCTCCGCCGTCAGCCCCTCGCCCGCGATGCGGCCCGCCTCGCCATGACGCCAGACGGCGCTGGCGGCAGCCTCGAAGGCGGGCATGCCCTGGGCGAGATGGGCGCCGACGATGCCGGCGAGCACGTCGCCGGAACCGGCGGTGGCAAGCCAGGGCGGCGCGTTCTCGTTGACGAGGACCCGGCCGTCCGGCGCGGCGATCACGGTGTCGGCGCCCTTGAGGATCAGGATGGCGTTGCTGCGCGCGGCCGCCTGGCGGGCACGGTCGATTTTCGACAGGGTTCCGTCCCCTGCAAGATCGGGGAAGAGGCGGGCGAACTCGCCGTCATGCGGGGTCAGCACCAGCCGCGGGCTTCCGCCGGAAAAAAGCGAGAAGAGCGCGGCCGGATCGTCGCGGAAGGCGCTGATGCCGTCTGCATCGAGCACGAGGCGGCGGCCGCCTTCGGCAAGCAGGCGGACATGGCCCCGCGCCCGCTCCCCGTCGCCGAAGCCGGGGCCGAGCACGAAGGCCTGCAGCCGCGCATCACCGAGCAGGCCGGAAAGGTCGTCGTCGCCGTCGACGGGCTTCAGCATCGCCGCGGTCAGGTGCGCGGCGTTGACGCAAAGCGCCTCCCGCGGCGAAAGCAGCGTGACGAGGCCGGCGCCGGCGCGAAGGCCCGCCTCGGCGGAGAGGCGCGCGGCGCCCGTGGCCGCCGCCGGGCCGGAGAAGACGGCAAGATGGCCGCGCCCGTATTTGTGGGTCGCGCGGCCCTGCACCGGCAGATCGAGGCGCCAGATCGCCGGCGTGTTCACGCGCATATGGTCCGCATGCCCGGCGAACAGGCGGGCGGGGATGCCGATATCGAAGACGTCCAGGTCGCCCGACAGGGAACGTCCGGGCAGCAGCAGGTGGCCGGGCTTGCGGCACATGAAGGTGACGGTCGCGGTGGCCTCGAAGGCGGCGCCGCGCACCTGCCCGGTCCGGCCGTCGACGCCGGACGGCAGGTCCACCGCCAGCACGGGCAGGACTGCCTTGCGGCACACGGCCTCGATGATCTCAGCGACCGCCTGCGGCACGTCGCGCGACAGGCCCGCGCCGAACAGCGCGTCGACGACCACGTCGCCCGCTTGGGGCGCATAGGCCATAAGCGGCGCGACGGCGCCGGGAAAACGGGCGAAGGCGGTCGCGGCGTCGCCCTTCAGCGCCGCCGTCGCGCCAAGGGCATGGACGGTGACCGAGGCCCCCGCCTCCTGCAAGGCGCGGGCAGCGACATAGCCGTCGCCGCCATTGTTGCCGGGACCGCAAAGCACGGCAAAGCGCAGGGCGCCGGGAAAGCGGCGCAGGGCCGCCGCGGCGACCGCCTGCCCCGCCCGCTCCATCAGGCCGTAGCTCGAAAGGTCAAGGGCTGCGGCGCGGTCGATGCGGCCCATATCCTCCGGCGTGACGATGAGTGTGTCTATGTCCTTGTGCATGAGGACAGCATGCGCGCAAAGCCATGACGGAGACAAGTCCGGGATTCGATCCGGTCGACAAGCCCGTTATTTGTGCATCTGCATATTCGATATGCTCAAATTTGCAGCTTTATGCGGCAGGCACGCCGGACTTGCGGTGCGCGGGCGCCGCCGGGCGTGGAAAGTGACATTTTTTAGGCAAATTCCGCTGGCCCTTTTGGCTGGAAAGCCGCATCATCCACCGCGTGAGGACGGGCAGGATCGGCAAGGAAACGGATTTCATCCGCTCTGGCATGCATCCTGCTTCAAGTTGGCATGATACGTGCATTTGAGTGTGCGGCGCGCGCAAACCGCGCGCAAACGGGAGAAGCGGAGAGACATTTTCTCATGAAAAAGATCGAAGCGATCATCAAGCCCTTCAAGCTCGATGAGGTGAAGGAAGCCCTTCAGGAAGTTGGCCTGCAGGGTATCACCGTCACCGAGGCGAAGGGCTTTGGACGCCAGAAGGGCCACACGGAGCTTTACCGTGGCGCCGAATACGTCGTCGACTTTCTGCCCAAGGTGAAGGTCGAGGTCGTCCTGGCGGACGAAAACGCGGAGGCCGTCATCGAGGCCATCCGCAACGCGGCCCAGACCGGCCGCATCGGCGATGGCAAGATCTTTGTCTCCAACGTCGAAGAAGTCATCCGCATCCGCACCGGCGAAACCGGCGTCGACGCCATCTGATCCCGCCCGGCCGTCCGGCCGAGGCTTCCACCTCGTCATCTCACACAGGGACTCCATAAAATGACGACTGCCAATGAAATCCTCAAGCAAATCAAGGAAAACGACGTCAAGTTCGTCGACCTGCGCTTCACCGACCCGCGCGGCAAGATGCACCATGTGACAATGGACGTCGGCGTCGTCGACGAAGACATGTTCGCCGATGGCGTCATGTTCGACGGCTCCTCGATCGGCGGCTGGAAGGCGATCAACGAGTCCGACATGGTGCTGATGCCCGATCCGGCGACCGTGCACATGGACCCGTTCTTCGCGCAGTCCACCATGGTCGTCATGTGCGACATCCTCGACCCGGTCTCTGGCGAGAGCTACAACCGCGACCCGCGCGGCACGGCCAAGAAGGCCGAAGCCTACCTGAAGGCCTCGGGCATCGGCGACACCATCTATGCCGGCCCGGAACCGGAATTCTTCGTCTTCGACGACGTCAAGTACAAGGCCGACCCGTACAATACCGGCTTCAAGCTGGACAGCTCGGAACTGCCGTCCAACGACGACACCGACTACGAGACCGGCAACCTCGGCCATCGCCCGCGCGTCAAGGGCGGCTACTTCCCGGTTCCCCCGGTCGACAGCTGCCAGGACATGCGCTCGGAGATGCTGACCGTCCTTACCGAGATGGGCGTCACCGTCGAGAAGCAGCACCATGAAGTGGCGGCCGGCCAGCACGAGCTCGGCGTCAAGTTCGACACGCTGGTGCGCAGCGCCGACAAGGTGCAGATCTACAAGTACGTCGTGCACCAGGTCGCCAATGCCTATGGCAAGACGGCGACCTTCATGCCGAAGCCGGTCTTCGGCGACAACGGCTCGGGCATGCACGTGCACCTGTCGATCTGGAAGGATGCGAAGCCGCAGTTCGCCGGCGACGAATATGCCGGCCTGTCGGAAACCTGCCTCTACTTCATCGGCGGCATCATCAAGCACGCCAAGGCGATCAACGCCTTCACCAACCCGACGACGAACTCCTACAAACGTCTCGTCCCGGGTTACGAGGCGCCGGTGCTGCTCGCCTACTCGGCCCGCAACCGCTCGGCCTCCTGCCGCATTCCGTTCGGCACGGGTCCGAAGTCCAAGCGCGTCGAGATCCGCTTCCCCGACCCGCTCGGCAACCCCTATCTCGGCTTCGCCGCCATGCTGATGGCCGGCCTCGACGGCATCAAGAACAAGATCCATCCCGGCAAGGCCATGGACAAGGACCTCTACGACCTGCCGCCGAAGGAGCTGAAGAAGATCCCGACTGTCTGCGGCTCGCTGCGCGAAGCGCTGGAAAGCCTCGACAAGGACCGCAAGTTCCTGACGGCCGGCGGCGTGTTCGACGACGACCAGATCGATTCCTACATCGAGCTGAAGATGGTGGAGGTCATGCGCTACGAAATGACCCCGCACCCGGTCGAGTTCGACATGTACTACTCCGCCTGATAAGCGGCGTTTTCAAACGAAGAACCCGGCCTCAGGCCGGGTTTTTTTTGTCGGGGAGCGTTTGGATCCTCGGGTCGAGCCCGAGGATGACGAAGGAAGGGATGACGGGCGAAAACAGGCAAGCGAACCGCATGCCGCACCGTTCGATAGGCCGCCAGCCTCTCCTCCCCGCCGTCATCCTCGGGCTCGACCCGAGGATTAAATCGCGCGCGATGCCCGTCTTGAGAAAAGCGCGCGCTACGGCTGGAGCCGCTGCTTGAGCAGGTTGAGATATTCCTCGTTGCTGTCGTCGGTGGCGCTCGTGGCGGCGGCGGCTGGCTTGCAGGCGGGCTTGTAGTCGAGCGCCATGCCGGCCTTGACGCAGACGCCGACCTGCCAGCCGGGCGGCAGGGCGGTCAGGTCCACCGTCTTCCATTTCGGATGGCCCGTCGTCTTCAACTTGTCGAGCCCGGTGACGATGAGGTTGGAGAAGTCCGCCACGGTCTTGCAGCTGTCCCGGTGATAGGCGTTGCGCTTGGTGTCGTAGTCGTAGGTCATCATCACGGCCTTGACGGCGATGAGGTCGACCGGCTTGTCCTGGAAGGAATAGGTGCCGGCCTCGATGCGCGAGGGCGTGTAGGTGGCGAGCAGCGGCGCCTCGGTGATCGGCACGAGGTGGAACTTCGCCTTGTCGATGGTGTTGCCGGTGAAGAGCGAGGCGGGCGCGCCGGCGACGTAGAAGAAGGCGTCGATCTCGCCGGAGAGGAGTTTCGGCAGCGCCTCGTCCGGGTTGATGTCCATGCGCTCGCCGGCCTTGACCTGCAGGATGTCCATGATGAGCGTTGCGGTGAGGAAGGTGCCCGAATCCTTCTTGCCGACCGCGACCTTCTTGCCCGCGAGGTCCTTGAGGCCCGCAATGTCGTTGCGGGCGAGGACGTGGATCTCCTCGTTGTAGAGCGGGAACATGATGCGCACGCCCTTGACCGCCTTCTGCACCTCGGGATCGTTCTTCTCGAAGGTCTTCAGGTATTCGAGCACGTCGCTCTGCACGATGCCGAACTGAGTGTTGCGGCGGTTGCGCACGCCGACGAAGTTCTCCAGCGATCCGGCGCTTTCGAGGACATTGAGCGTCTGGCCGCATTCGGCGCCGAGCGCTGCGATATCGCGGCCGATCTTGATATAGGTGCCCTGCGGGCCGCCGGTCATGATGTTGCGTTCGAAATCCGCAGCCGAAGCGCCTGCGACGGAAAGCGCAAGCCCGAGCACGGCCAAAAGAACAGATCGCTTCATTCCCACTCTCCCTTGGGGTCTGTACTCAATCACGATAGGTGCCCTGCAGCACGCTCAACATTGCGGCTCAGCAGTCGCTGTCGAGGTCGCGCATGAGATTTCTGAGCGCGAGGACCGGAATGCGCCGGAAGACGCCGCCGAGCGCGCTCGTCACGCATTCACCCGCCGTCAGCGAGCGTTCGAGCTGCTCGCGCTGCAGGCTGGTGAGGGCATCGAGGCCGGGCGTTTCCCGCATCGCCTCTGCCACAAGCGTTCCATCGCGCGGATTGAGCGCCTGGATGGAGGTGTCCCGGGCAGCCTCCCCGGTCGCGTCCTTCTCCTGCTCCGCCTTGCGGCTGTTGTCGTTCGGCTGCCTGGGCAGCGCCATGCAGCTTGCCGCCTCGAGCGCCTCGACCTGCCCCGTCAACGCCTTGGTGCGCTCGCCGAGGGCGGCGATCTCCTTGTCCTTGCGGGTGATCTCCTCCTTGAGGGCCGGCAGGTTCCTCGTGCGCAGCGCCTCTTCCGCCTTGCGGACCGTTTCCAGTTCCTCGCGCAGGGCCGCGGTCTGGGTCTTCAGGTCATCGGCCTCGGCGCTGCGCGTCGCGGCCTGCTGGCTGCAGGCCTTCTCGAGGCTGGCGATCTTGTCGCTCTGGAGCGACAGCCGCCGCTCGCGGTCCTTGACGGCGTCTTCGGCCTTCGTCTTCAGCGCTTCGGCGTCCGCGACGCGCTGGCCGAGCAGCTGGAGCCTGCTTTCGAGCGCCGGCACGACCTCCTGCGCGAGTTTCGTGCGTTCGGCCGCAATCACCGCCACATCCGAATCCGACGCGCTTGCATCCTTGCGCAGCGCCTCGACCTGGCGCCGGAGCGTGCCGTTCTCCTCGGTCAGCGCCTGCGCCTTCTGCGTGCTTTCCTCCACCTGCGCGGCGCGGGCGTCCAGCTCGCGGGCAAGCTCGGCGATGCGCCTGTCGCGCGCTTCGACTTCGCCCTGGGGAACGGCGTCGTCCATCATGCGGAAGGCGCCGTAGCCTGCGGCACCGCCGAGCGCCAGGCACACCACGGAGGCGAACAGGATGCCTCCGATGCCACTGCCCGCCGCCGATCCGCTACCGCTCCTGCCCCACTGATTGTTCATGCCATCCGACCCACCTGAGACGTTCCTTTCGAGGTACGCCGAAACCACCCTTGGCGCAAGCGCGCCACCCCCTGGATAAAGACGTGCGAGACGCGCGAACTATTGATGTTTCGGCGTATTTACCCAAATATAAGTGGAAAGGTAGGTACGCCATGAAGATGCGTAACGCAAAATTTGCCATTGGCGATGTCGTCCGCCACCGGGTTTTCCCCTTCCGTGGCGTGATCTTCGACGTCGATCCGGAATTCGCCAACACGGAGGAGTGGTGGAACGCCATTCCCGCCGAAATCCGGCCATCGAAGGATCAACCGTTCTATCATCTCTTCGCGGAGAACGACGACACGGAATACGTCGCCTATGTCTCGGAACAGAACCTCGTGGCGGATGAAAGCGGCAAACCGATCCGCCACCCCCAGGTCCGCGCCCTGATGGACGTGGAAAAGGGACATTACCGCTGGAAGGAAGAGAGCGGTATCTTCCACTGAACCACCCCTTCCGCCGCCCCAACAAAAAACCCGGCCGATGGCCGGGTTTTTCATGTTCCTGCGAAGCGGGACGCTTACTGGCTCTTGGCGGCCTTCTGGGCCTCTTCGAGCTTCTTGCGGGCTTCCTCCGCCTTCTTCTGCATTTCTTCCTGCAGCAGGCGCTGGCGCTCTTCGAGCTGCGACTGTTCGATCGGCTCGCCGTCGAACACGCCGGTGAACCCTTCGAGCGAGATCTTGATCGGGTTCGGCGCGCGCTGGAAGTTGACCGAGGTCAGGACGAGCTCGCCGCCCTTCTTGAGGCTGGAGATCATCTGGTCGGTCAGCGGCACTTCGGCGACGCACTTGTCGGGCATGCAGATGGCGTAATCGAGCTTCTGCGCCTTGCCGCCGTCGATCTGCATCTGGACGCCCGGCGGGATCAGGCGGGCGCTCGGCACGGAGACCTGCATGATCTTGCGGTTGGTCTTGCCGGCGACGGTGATGAGGCCGACCGCGGTGATGAGCTGGCCGCTGTTGGCCGTCAGCAGGTTCTGCACGATGCAGACATCGTTGTCCTCCTGCTTGGTGCAGACCTTGAACCAGCCCTTCGGCGGTGCAGCCTGCTGCTGTGCCAGAGAAGCGGACGGAGCAGCCGCCAGGGCAACGGAAGCAGCGAAGGCGGAAAGCACGGTCCGCTTGATGAGGTGCGATGTGAAGATCATAACGAGTTCGGTCTCCTGAAAATCCGGTGCCGGAGCGACAGCGCCCCTCCTGGGTCCCACTTGGGCGATTGGTCAGCCGTGCGCTCTCCTGTCGGCGAAATGAGGCAATTGCATGACCCGCTTCGGGGAACCCTGTTACAATGGGCCGCGCCGGATATCCAGCCTTTCTTGATGAAATTCCCGCGTGCATCGGATTTCCGCACCTGCCACGCTGCCGTCTCGTTTCGAGCGCGTATAATGGCGAGAATCATCCGGACCCCCATGAGGAGACACACTTGCGCCCCTTCCTGATGGCCTGTGCCGCCGCACTGCTCGGCCTGCCCGCCGCCCTCGGCCACGCCGCCCCGCTCCACGGCATCGCCATGCACGGCGACCCCGCCCTGCCGCCGGACTACAAGCATTTCAGCTACGTCAATCCCGCCGTGAAGAAGGGCGGGCGCATTGCCTACGGCGTCGTCGGCACCTTCGACAGCCTCAACCCCTTCATCCTCAAGAGCATGCGCACCACGGCGCGCGGCATGTGGGACCCGGAATTCGGCAATCTCGTCTACGAATCGCTGATGCTGCGCTCGCGCGACGAGGCCTTCACCATGTACGGCCTGCTCGCCGAAAGCGTGGAATGGGACGACGACCGCAGCTTCGTCGAATTCCACCTCAACCCCAAGGCGCGCTGGGCCGACGGCAAGCCGGTGACGCCCGAGGACGTCATCTTCACCTTCGAGCTGCTGCGCGACAAGGGCCGTGCGCCCTTCAGCATCCGCCTGAACGGCGTGGAGAAGCTCGAGAAGACCGGGGAGCACAGCGTCCGCTTCACCTTCAACGAGAAGGGCGACCGCGAGGCGCCGCTCCTGATCGCGCTCTCGCCGATCCTGCCCAAACACGCCACCGATGTGGAGACCTTCGACCGGTCGTCGCTCGCCTTTCCGCTCGGCTCCGGACCCTACAAGGTCAAGGCCGTGAAGCCCGGCGAGCGCATCGTCTACGAGCGCGATCCGAACTATTGGGGCAAGGACATCCCCTCGAAGGTCGGCTTCGACAATTACGACGAGATTTCCGTCGAATATTTCCTGCAGGACAATTCGCTGTTCGAGGCCTTCAAGAAAGGCGCCGTCGACCTCTACCAGGAGGGCAATCCGACGAAATGGGCGCGCGGCTACGATTTTCCCGCGGTCCAGTCCGGCACGGTCATCAAGGATGCGGTGAAGTCGAAGCTGCCGCCGGTCATGTTCGGCTTCGTCTTCAACACGCGCCGCCCGGTCTTCCAGAATGCGGAGCTGCGCAAGGCGCTGCTCTATGTCTTCGATTTCGAATGGGTCAACCGCAGCCTGTTCGAAAACGCCTATACGCGCACGGAAAGCTTCTGGCAGAACACCGACCTGTCATCGCTCAACACGCCGATCGACGCGCGTGAGCGCGAGATCCTCGGCGACGCGGTGAGCCGCATCGACCCCGCCGTCCTCGAGGGCACCCATCGCCTGCCGGTGACCGACGGCTCGGGCCGCGACCGCAAGGTGCTGCGGGAGGCGATGAACCATTTCAGGAATGCGGGGTATTCCATCAAGAACGGCCGCATGGTGGATGCATCCGGCAAGCAGCTCGCCTTCGAAATCATGACGCAGAACGCCGACCAGGAGAAGCTCGCCCTCGCCTACCAGCGCTTCCTTTCTGCTCTCGGCGTCCAGGTCAGCCTCAGGACCGTCGATGATTCGCAGTATCAGAGCCGCAGCCAGATCTTCGACTACGACGTCATCATGAAGGCCTTCCTTTCCTCCCTGTCGCCGGGTCTCGAACAGGTGCGGCGCTGGGGATCGCAGGCGCGCGACACCGAAGGCAGCGAGAGCTTCGCAGGCGTCGCCGATCCAGACCTCGACCGCGTCATGGCCGCCATTCTCTCCGCGCGCACGGCAGAGGATTTCCGCTCCGCCGTGCGCCTCCAGGACAGGATGCTGCTGTCCGGCAACTACATCGTCCCGCTCTATCATCTGGGCGAGCAATGGATCGCGCGCAACAAGCACATCGGCCGGCCGGAAGCGACGCCGCTCTGGGGCTTCCAGCTCCCCGCATGGTGGGACGAGCGGGTACAATAAAGGGGGTATCCCCAGAATTGGGGTTACCGCAAGGTAACCTGTTGAAAGCCGCGGCAAGCCGGCCTATCTCGGCGGTGAGAGCGTCGCGCGTCCTTCGGAACGCACGCAGACGCGGCAGAGAGTTGACTGCGCCGCGCGGCCCGCAAAACGCGGCTTGCGCGGCGGCCGGGATTGTCCGGCGCTTGAAAGGAAACCCGGATGGAAGCCATTACGATCGATGTCGTCTCCGACGTCGTCTGCCCCTGGTGCTACCTCGGCAAGAAGCGGCTCGACAAGGCGATCGAGGCCGTCGGGGACGATCTCGTCGTCGCCGTGACGTTCCGCCCCTACCAGCTCAATCCCGACATGCCGGCCGAAGGGATCGATCACAAGAAGCACCTTGCCGAAAAGCTCGGCGGCGACGAGGCCGTGACGCGCGCGCACGAGATGCTGGCGGGTCTCGGCCAGGAAGCCGGCATCGCTTTCGACTTTCCCGCGGTGAAGATCAGCCCGAACACGCTCGACGCCCACCGGCTGCTGCGCTGGGCGATGATCGAAGGCCCCGAGGTTCAGAACCGGGTCGCGGTCGCCCTCTTCAAGGCCTATTTCGAGGAAGGCCGCAATGTCGGCGACCGCACCGTCCTACTCGACATCGCCGAAGCCTGCGGCATGGACCGGGCCGTCGTCACCGCCCTGTTCTCGGCCGGCGCGGATGTCGATTCGGTCAAGGAAGAGATCGGCATGGCCCGCGACATGGGCGTGACGGGCGTGCCCTGCTTCATCATCGACAACAAATATGCCGTGATGGGCGCGCAGTCGGTGGACGTGCTGACCAACGCCTTCCGCGAGATCGCGGCCCTGAAGGCGCAGGAGCGCATCGGGAAGAACTGAGCCGGTAGGGTGCCCCTCATCCGGCTACCGCCACCTTCTCCCCGCAAGCGGGGAGAAGGAAGATGGGGCGACGCTTCATTCCTGTTCAAATGATTCAATGGGGAGGAAACCGTTGCCATATCTCCTTCTCCCCGCTTGCGGGGAGAAGGTGGCGGCAGCCGGATGAGGGGCGACCCTACGCCCCCTGCTTCGCCAGCCCCGCAAGCTGCGTCATCACCTGCGCCGCACCGGTCAGCCGCTTTTCCGGCGTCGGGTAGTCGCGGGCGAGGAACAGGCTCTGGTCGGGCCGGATCTTGGCCAGCGTGCCCTGCTTGGCGATATAGCCGACCAGCGCAGCCGGGTTCGGGAATTCCTTGTGGCGGAACTGCACGACGACGCCCTTCGGGCCGGCATCCAGCTTCTCGACATTGGCCACGCGGCAGAGCGACTTGATGTAGACGATCTTCAGGAGATGCTGCACCTCGACCGGCAGCGGCCCGAAGCGGTCGATGAGCTCGGCGCCGAAGGCGTCGATGTCGCCGAGCTCGGTGATCTCGCCGAGGCGGCGGTAGAGGCCGAGACGCAGGTGCAGGTCCGGCACGTAGTCGTCGGGGATCATCACCGGCGTGCCGACGGAGATCTGCGGCGACCAGCCGGTGTCCGTGACCTCCTCGTCGCCCTTGATTTCCGCGACGGCCTCTTCCAGCATCTGCTGGTAAAGCTCGAAGCCGACCTCCTTGATATGGCCGGACTGTTCCTCGCCGAGCAGGTTGCCCGCGCCGCGGATGTCGAGGTCGTGGCTGGCGAGCTGGAAGCCCGCGCCGAGCGTATCGAGCGATTGCAGCACCTTCAGGCGGCGCTCGGCCGTGCCTGTCAGCGTGCGGTTGACCGGGAGCGTCAGCAGCGCGAAGGCGCGCACCTTCGACCGGCCGACGCGACCGCGCAGCTGGTAGAGCTGGGCGAGGCCGAACATGTCGGCGCGGTGGATGATCATCGTGTTCGCCGTCGGCACGTCGAGGCCCGATTCGACGATGGTCGTCGAGAGCAGCACGTCGTAGCGGCCCTCGTAGAAGGCGTTCATGATGTCTTCGAGTTCGGTGGCCGGCATCTGGCCATGCGCGACGGCGACCTTCAGCTCCGGCACGTCCTGACGCAGGAAATCGTGGATTTCCGCAAGATCGCTGAGGCGCGGGCAGACGTAAAAACTCTGGCCGCCGCGATAGTGCTCGCGCATCAGCGTCTCGCGGATGACGAGTGGATCGAAGGGCGAGATGAAGGTGCGCACCGCCATGCGATCGACCGGCGGCGTGGTGATCAGCGAGAGCTCGCGCACGCCCGTCATGGCGAGCTGCAGGGTGCGCGGGATCGGCGTCGCCGAGAGCGTGAGCACATGCACGTCGCTCTTCAGCTCCTTCAGCCGTTCCTTGTGCTTGACGCCGAAATGCTGCTCCTCGTCGATGATGAGAAGGCCGAGATTGGCGAACTTGATCGACGAGCCGAGCAGCGCGTGCGTTCCGACGACGATATCCGTCTTGCCCTCGGAGAGTTCCTTCTTGGTGAGCGCCAGTTCCTTCGAGCCGACGAGGCGGGAGGCCTGCTGCACGCGGATCGGCAGCCCACGGAACCGGTCGGAGAAAGTCTTGAAATGCTGGCGGGCAAGCAGCGTCGTCGGCACGACGACGGCGACCTGCACGCCGTTCATCGCCGCGATGAAGGCGGCGCGCAGCGCCACTTCCGTCTTGCCGAAGCCGACGTCGCCGCAGACGAGCCGGTCCATCGGCCGGCCGGCCCCGAGATCCTCGCGCACGGCATCGATGGCGTTCGCCTGGTCGTCGGTCTCGTCATAGGGGAAGCGGGCGGCGAATTCGTCGTAGACGCCCTCCGTGGAGACGAGCACCGGCGCATGGCGCACGAGGCGGGCGGCGGCGATCTGGATGAGGCCGTTCGCCATGTCGAGCAGGCGCTTCTTCAGCTTGGCCTTGCGCGCCTGCCAGGCGGCGCCGCCGAGCTTGTCGAGCAGCGCATCCGTGCCCTCGCCGCCGTAGCGCGACAGGAGGTCGATGTTCTCGACGGGCAGGAAGAGCTTCGCCTCGTCCGCATAGACGAGTTCGAGGCAGGCATGCGGCGCGCCGGCGGCCTCGATGGTTCTGAGGCCGACGAAGCGGCCGATACCGTGCTCGGCATGCACGACGATCGAGCCCTCGTCGAGCCCGGCGACCTCGGTGATGAAATCCGCCCCGCGCTTGCGGCGTTTCGAGCGCCGCACCATGCGGTCGCCCAGAATATCCTGCTCGCCGATGACGACCACATCGCCGGCCTCGAAGCCGCTTTCGAGGCTGAGCACGGCAGAGCCCGCCTCGCCGGGCTTCAGCTTGCGGAGATCGGAGAACTTCCCGACCGGCACGACATTGCCGAGGCCATGTTCGGCGAGCACCTGCAAGAGGCGGTCGAGCGAGCCTTCCGACCAGCCCGTCACCAGCACTTTCGCGCCGGAGGCCCGCTTGTCGGCGATGTGCTTCACCGCCTGGTCGAAGACGTTGACCCGGGCGCTGTCCGCATCCTCGCTGCCGGCCGGCCGCGCCCAGCGCATGCCGGGCCGCGCGGCAATGGTTTCGACATGCCGCGCCTCGCCCTCGTGCTCGTTGAAGGGCGAGAGGCGGATGGCGTCGCGCTCGTCGAGATCGCGGGCGAAGCGTTCTGCGTCGAGATAGAGGAGGCCCGGCGGCACCGGCTTGTAGGGCGTCGCCTGCGCCACCTGGCCCTTGCCGGGCGTCGCGGACGCCACGCGCGCCTCGTAGTAGTCGCGCACGAGGCGGGAGCGTTCTACGGCCGCCTCACGCACCGTATGGTCCGTGACGATACGGAAGCCGGCAAGATAGTCGAAGGCGGTTTCGAGGCCGTCGTAGAACAGCGGCAGCCAGTGCTCCATGCCCGCATAGCGCCGGCCCTCGGAAACGGCCTGGTAGAGCGCGTCGTCGCGCGTCGCGGCGCCGAAGGAGGAGAGGTAGTGTTTTCGGAAATGCGAGATCGTCTCCGGCGTCAGCGTCACCTCGCTCATCGGGTTGAGGTCGAGGGAGCGCGCCTGGCCGGTCGTGCGCTGGCTGGCGGGATCGAAGGAGCGGATGCTCTCCAGCGTATCGCCGAAAAAATCGAGGCGCACCGGCTCGCCGCTGCCGGGCACGAAGACGTCGAGGATGCCGCCGCGCACCGCATATTCGCCCACCTCGCGCACCGTCGCGACCCGCTCGAAGCCGTTGCGTTCCAGCCGGGCGGCGATGTCGTCCATGCGCACCTGGTTGCCGGGGCGGGCGGAAAAGGCAAGGCTCTCGATGATCGCGCGCGGCGCCGTCTTCTGCAGCATGGCGTTGACGGTGACGAGCACGATGGCCGCATGCGGCTTCTTCTGGTGGGCGATCAGCGCGGAAAGCGCAGACAGGCGCCGTGCGGAGACTTCGGCGCTCGGCGAGACGCGGTCATAGGGCAGACAGTCCCAGCCGGGCAGCGTCAGCACCGGAATGTCCGGCGCAACGAAGCCGAGCATCTGCTCGAGATCGGAGATGCGCTGGCCGTCCGACAGCACATAGGCGAGCGGGCCGCCGGTGCGGGCAAGCTCGGCGAGGATCAGCGGCTCGACGCCGGACGGCACGGCGCCGATGGTCATCGGCCGGCCGGCCGCCGCGACGCGTTCGGGGGAAAATCCGGGGATCATGCGCGGTCGTCTTTGAAGAGCGGCGAGAAATCGGGGCGGTAGGCGGCGATGCGCGAAAAGAGGCCGTCGCGGAACGCGTCCGGCACCGGCTTTTCCCCCGTCACCCACTTGATGAGGTCGTTGTCCTCCTCGGCCATGATGCGCTCCAGCTCGTCGAGCTCGATCTCGGAAAGCGTCTCGATCTCCGCGTCGGCGAAAGCGCCGAGCACCAGGTCCATCTCGCGGATGCCGCGATGCCAGCAACGGAAGAGGATGCGCTTGCGGCGCGGGTCGATCTCGGCGCTGGAGCGTGTCGTGCCCGTCATGATCGTGCTCGCTTTTCTTTCACTCAGGTATAATTCCGCGTTTCTATAGACCGGCAAAAGCCGCTTGTCAGCCTTGCCAAAGCGTCCCGGTCCGGCGATTTTGGCCGCCATGAGACCCGCATTGCTCGATCCGCTCTTCGCTCCCCTCTCCTCGCTTCCCGGCATCGGCCCGAAGCTCGGCGATCTCTTTGCGCGCCTGCTCGGCCAGGAGAGCATCGAGGACTGCCGGGTCATCGACCTCGTCTTCCATTTCCCGCACTCGATCGTCGACCGGCGCAACCAGCCGGGCATCGCCCATGCGCCGCAGGGCGTCATCGTCACCATCACCGGCCGTGTCGACCGCCACCAGCCGCCGCCGCCCGGAAAATCGAGCCAGCCCTACCGCGTCTTCCTGCACGACGAGACCGGGGAGCTGGCGCTCACCTTCTTCCGCGTCAAGGGCAACTGGCTGGAAAAGGCCCTGCCGATCGACGAGACGGTGGTGGTGAGCGGCAAGGTCGACTGGTTCAACGGCCGCCCCTCCATGGTGCATCCGGACTATATGGCCCGGCTCGGCGAGGCGGACACGGTGCCGCTGGTCGAGCCCGTGCACGGCCTTACCGCCGGCCTCACCGCGCGCGTGCTGCGCAAGTCGGTGGAGGCGGCCGTCGCGCGCGTGCCGCACCTGCCGGAATGGATCGAGCCGACATTGCTGCAGCGGCAGGGTTTTTCCTCCGCCTTCGACGCCATCCACCGCCTGCACGATCCGCGCGACGAAACGGATCTCGACCCGCAGGCCCCCGCCCGCCGCCGCCTCGCCTATGACGAGTTCCTGGCGGGCCAGATCTCGCTTGCCCTGGTGCGCCAGCGCCTGCGCAAGGTCGCCGGGCGGCCGGTGGTGGCGACCGGCGCGCTGAGCGGTCCGGTGATCGATGCCCTGCCCTTCTCGCTGACGGGCAGCCAGCAGGTCGCGATCGCCGAAGTGCTGAAGGACATGGCGGGCGAGCAGCGCATGCTGCGGCTCTTGCAGGGCGATGTCGGCGCGGGCAAGACGGCGGTGGCGCTGATGGCGATGCTGGCGGCCGTCGAATCGGGCGGACAGGCCGTGCTGATGGCCCCGACGGAAATTTTGGCGCGCCAGCATTTCGCCACGCTCTCGCGCATGGCGGCGCCCGCCGGCGTCACCATCGACGTCCTGACCGGCCGCACCAAGGGCCGCGAGCGCGACGCCATCCTCGAGCGCATCGCCTCCGGCGAGACGCAGATCGTCATCGGCACCCATGCGCTCTTCCAGGACAATGTCGCCTACAGGGACCTCGTGCTCGCCGTGGTGGACGAGCAGCACCGTTTCGGCGTCCACCAGCGCCTGCGGCTGACGGCCAAGGGCATCTCGCCCCACATGCTCGTCATGACCGCGACGCCCATCCCGCGCACGCTGGTGCTCGCCGCCTTCGGCGACATGGACGTGTCGAAGCTCACGGAGAAGCCCGCCGGCCGCAAGCCGATCCAGACGGTCGTCATGCCGCAGGAGCGCATCGGCGACATCGTCGACCGGCTGCGCACGGCGCTTGCCGAGGGCAAGAAGGCCTACTGGATCTGCCCGCTGGTCGAGGAGACGGAGGAAAGCGAGCTGATGTCCGTCGAGGAACGGCATGCAACGCTCGCCAGCGTCTTCGGCGATGCGGCCGGTCTCGTGCACGGGCGGATGAGCGGGCCGGAGAAGGACGCCGCCATGCAGGCCTTCAAGACCGGAGAGACTCGGCTTCTGGTGGCGACGACGGTGGTAGAGGTCGGCGTCGACGTGCCGGATGCCTCGATCATGGTGATCGAGCATGCCGAGCGCTTCGGGCTTGCCCAGCTCCACCAGCTGCGCGGCCGCGTCGGGCGCGGCGCGGAGGCGTCGAGCTGCATCCTCCTCTACAAGGGGCCGCTCAGCGAGAACGGCCGGGCGCGGCTTTCCATCCTGCGCGAGACGGAGGACGGTTTCCGCATCGCCGAGGAGGACCTGAAGCTGCGCGGCGAGGGCGAGCTTCTGGGCACCCGCCAGTCCGGCACGCCCGGCTTCCTGGTGGCCAGCCTCGAAGCGCATGGCGACCTTCTCGAAATCGCCCGCAAGGACGCCGCCTATGTGCTGGAGCGCGACGCGGACCTGACGAGCGAGCGCGGCGAAGCGATCCGCACGCTGCTCTATCTCTACCGCCGCGACGAGGCGATCCGGTTCCTGCGCGCCGGCTAGGGTTTGTACTCCCACGGAAGGGCGGAAACGCGCCGGCCACAAAATCGTGATTTCGCCGAGACTGCGCGTGAGCGCATACTGTCCCTCGCCTCAGCGAAGAAGGAGAAATGCCATGAAGACAGTTCTCGCAGTCGCAGCAATGCTCGGCCTTTCGGCATCCGCCGCCTTTGCGGATTGCGCCTGGCACAACAAGGTCAGCGCGGAAGCCAAGGTCGACAAGACCATCACCACCGCAAGCGTCACGACCACCCAGAAACAGTCCCGCCTGCCGGCGGAGGAAAGCAAGATCATTCTGGAAGACCAGAAGGACGCAGCCGTCACCGAATAGCCTTTTCCGGCCGCCCCTTCGCGGGGCGGCTCGAAGGCTGGACGCCGACATCATCCGCGCCTCTCTCTTCGTGTCCGCGAATCTCCTGAGACATCTTCTTCTTGCTCTCCCCCGACGTCATCCTCGGGCTTGACCCGAGGATCCAGGCATCACGGCACGCCCCTCCTTTGTCGCATGGATCCTCGGGTCAAGCCCGAGGATGACGGAGGGAGATTTGAGGATGACGGAGGAGAGGTTTGAGGATGACCCAGGAAAAGCTTGGGGACATTCCGGGAGAAGCCTGATGATGGGATGTGGCTCAGAGAGCGGCCCTTCCAGGCCCTCCCTCAGCCCTTCTTCTTGCTCTTCGCCTTGCTCGATCCTTCCTCGCTCTCGACGAGCTGGAGCGGCTTTTCCGGCGGCGTGACGAGGCCGACGGAGATGATGAGCTTTGCGGCGTCCTCCGCGCTCATGTCGAGCGGCACGATCTTCTCCCGCGGCACATAGACAAGCCACCCGGCCGTCGGGAACGGCGTCGGCGGCAGGAAGCAGGCGACCATGTCCTTGCCCATCGCCTTGAACTTCGTCGCGATCTCGCCGCGCGCATCCGTCGCCACGAAGACGATCGCCCACAGGCCCGGGCTCGGATATTCGATCATCGCCGCCTTGTTGAACGAGGTGCCCTTGTCCTTCAGCACCGTCTCGAAGATCTGCTTCAGGCTCTTGTGCACCGTGCGCACGAGGGGCGTGCGGTTGAACAGCCCGTCGCCGAACTCGACGATGGTACGGCCGATGAGGTTCTTGCCGAGGAAGCCGACGAGCGTGATCAGCACCAGCGCCGTCAAGAGGCCGAAGCCGGGGATGGCGAACTGGAGATAGTTTTCCGGGTTGTACTGCGCCGGAATATAGGGCTTCACCCAGCTGTCGGCCCATCGGATGAAGGTCCAGGTCAGCCAGATGGTGATGGCGATCGGCGCGCAGATGACGAGGCCGGTCAGGAAATTGTTGCGCAGTCGCATGGCAAGCGACTGCCTCGGAACGAGGTCGGTCATCGGATATCCAGCACCTGGCGAGCGTGGGAGGCCACTCAGCCGTAGAAACCCGGATGATAGGAAACGGTTCCCCCGCCGTAAACCGGTGAAAACGCCACACGCATGAAATACTCCGGCGGCACGCCGTCGAGGGTCAGCTTCGGATCGGCCGCAAAGCCGAACCGGCCGTAATAGCCGGGATCGCCGAGCAGTACGCAACCGGCCGCGCCGAGAGCCTTGAGGCGCTGCAGCCCCTCCTCGACGAGCCGGCCGCCGATGCCCTCGCCCTGCCGGGACGGATCGACGGAAATCGGGCCGAGGCCGTACCAGTTTGCGCTGCCATCGGAAACCGTGACCGGCGAGAAGGCGACATGGCCGATAATCACGCCATCTGATTCCACCACCAGCGAGAGCGTCAGGGCGCCCGCGGCGCGCAGGCGGTCGATGATGACGTGCTCGGTGCCGTCGGCATGCGGCGCCGTCCTGAAGGCCGTTTCCGTCAGCGCGCGGATGGCGTTGACGTCATCGGGCCGTTCCGGGCGCAGAAAGATCATTCGACCGTCACGGATTTGGCGAGGTTGCGCGGCTGGTCGACATCCGTGCCCATGAAGACGGCGGTGTGATAGGCGAGAAGCTGGATGGGCAGCGAATAGATCATCGGCGCGATGATCTCGTCGACATTGGGCAGCACGATCGTCACCATGGTCTCGAGTTTCGAGGCGGCGGCGCCCTTCTCGTCGGTGATGAAGATGATGCGTCCGCCGCGCGCGGCGACTTCCTGCATGTTCGAGACGGTCTTTTCGAAGAAGCGGTCATGCGGGGCGATCACGATGACCGGCATGTTCTCGTCGATCAGCGCGATCGGCCCGTGCTTCAGCTCGCCTGCCGCGTAGCCCTCGGCATGGATATAGGAGATTTCCTTGAGCTTCAGCGCGCCCTCCATGGCCAGCGGATAGCTGGTGCCGCGGCCGAGATAGAGCACGTCCTTGCACTTGGAGAGGTCGCGCGACAGCTGCTCGATCGACGGCTGGATGGTGTTGAGCACGCTTGCCATGATGCGCGGCATCTCGGCGAGGTGGCGCACCAGCGTCTTCTCCTCCGCCTCGCTGATCGTGCCGCGCGCCCGGCCCGCGCCGACGGCGAGCGCGGCCAGCACGGCAAGCTGGCAGGTGAAGGCCTTCGTCGAGGCGACGCCGATCTCCGGGCCGGCGAGGATGGGGAAGACGGCGTCCGATTCGCGGGCGATCGTCGATTCCTTCGTGTTGACCACGGCGCCGATCTTGAGGCCGTTCTCCTTGCAGTAGCGCAGCGAGGCGAGCGTATCGGCCGTCTCGCCGGACTGCGAGATGAAGAGCGCGGCGGAGGCCGGGTTCAGCGGGATCTCGCGATAGCGGAACTCCGAGGCGACGTCGATCTCGACCGGCAGGCGGGCATAGCGCTCGAACCAGTATTTGCCGACAAGGCCGGCAAGATAGGCGGTGCCGCAGGCGGAGATGGCAAGGCTCGGCACCTTGGCGAAGTCGATTTCCTCGGCGATCGGCCGCACCGTATGGGCGAGGAAATCGACATAATGGCTGAGCGCGTGGGAGATCGCCTCCGGCTGCTCGTGGATTTCCTTCTCCATGAAGTGCCGGTGGTTGCCCTTGTCGACGAGGTAGGCGGCGGCGGACGAGACCTGGCGCGGGCGCTCGACGCGGTTGCCGTCGATGTCGAAGAGGAAGACGCCGTCGCGGCCGATCACCGCCCAGTCGCCGTCGACGAGATAGGTGATCTCGTTGGTGAAGGGAGCGAGCGCGATGGCGTCGGAGCCGAGGAACATCTCGCCGCGGCCATGGCCGATGGCGAGCGGCGGGCCGCTGCGGGCGGCCATGATGGTGGACGGGTCGTCCTGGAAGATCACCGCGAGCGCATAGGCGCCGGTGACGCGGCGCAGCATGGCGTGCATAGCCTCGCGCCGGCCGAGGCCGTCGCGGCGGTATTTCGCCACGAGCTGGGCGACGACTTCCGTGTCGGTCTGGGTGGTGAAGGTCGCGCCGCCTGCGGTGAGCTCGTCCTTCAGGTCCGAGAAGTTCTCGATGATGCCGTTGTGCACGACGGCGACGCCCTCGACGAAATGGGGATGGGCATTGGCCTCCGTCGGCGCGCCGTGCGTCGCCCAGCGGGTGTGGGCGATGCCGATCGTGCCGGCGAGCGGCTCCTCGGCGAGGCGCTTTTCGAGGTTGAAGAGCTTGCCCTCGGCGCGGCGGCGCACCAGCCTGCCGTCGACGATGGTGGCAACACCGGCCGAATCGTAGCCGCGGTATTCAAGGCGCTTCAGCGCATCGACGAGGCGACCGGCAACAGGCTGGGTTCCGACGATACCGACAATTCCGCACATGGGCCGCTCCGCAGGTTCGTTTCGTTCAACTCTATTCGTTTCGTAGTGGTTTTTTGCCGCAACGCAACACGGCGGCACTCACTTTCGATTGCAAGCGTTAATGCGGGCAGCAACCTATTCGGCCGCCTTCTTCCTGGCTGCCTTGGCCGCCTGGTTGCGCTCGCGGACGAGCACGGCCCTGCCCTCCTTGTTCTCCTGCCGGGCCCTCCCGAAGGCGACGGCATCGTCCGGCACATCCGTGGTGATGACGCTGCCCGACGCGACATAGGCGCCATCGCCGATCGAGACGGGCGCGACGAGCGACGAATTGGAGCCGATGAAGGCATTGGCGCCGATGCGGGTCAGGTGCTTGTTGATGCCGTCATAATTGCAGGTGATGGTGCCGGCGCCGATATTCGTCTTCTCGCCGATGATCGCATCGCCGATATAGGTCAGGTGGTTAACCTTGGCGCCCGCGCCGATCTCCGCCTGCTTCACCTCGCAGAAATTGCCGACCTTGGCGCCCGCGCCGAGATGGGCGCCGGGCCTCAGGCGCGCATAGGGGCCGATCTCGGCGTCGGCCGACACATGCGCGCCCTCGATATGCGAGAAGGAATGGATGACGGCACCCGATTCGACGGTGACGCCCGGGCCGAAGACGACGTTCGGCTCGATCGTCACGTCCTGGGCGATCCTGGTGTCGTAGGACAGGAAGACGGTCTCCGGCGCGATCATCGAGACGCCATCCAGCATCATCTGGCGGCGGCGGCGCTGCTGCCAGAGCCGCTCGATGACGGCAAGCTCGGCGCGGGTGTTGCAGCCGGTCAGCTCCTCCTCGGGCGCCGCGACGGCTATTGCCCGCCCGCCGGCCGCGCGCACCACTTCGACGATGTCGGTGAGATAGTACTCACCCTTGGCATTGGCGTTGCCGATGCGGCCGATGAGGTCGAGCGCCTTGCGTCCGTCGATCGCCATCAGGCCGCCGTTGCAATAGGTGATGGCGCGCTCGGCCTCGCTCGCGTCCTTCTGCTCGCGGATCGCCAGCAGTTCGCCGTTCTCCACGATCAGCCGGCCGTACCCGGTCGGGTCCGCCGCCTCGAAACCGATGACGACGACATCCGCGCCGCCGGCAAGGCCGGCACGGGCGGCCGTGAGCGGCGCCTCGGTGACGAGCGGCGTATCGCCGAAGATGACGAGCACGTCGTCATAGCCCTTCGCGATGGCCTCGCGCGCGGCCAGCACGGCATGGGCGGTGCCGAGCCGTTCGGTCTGGATGTGCACCGAGCTCGTCACCGCGGGGTTCTGCGCCGCCGCCTCGACCTTGTCGGCATCGCGGCCGAGCACCAGCGCGATATCGGAAATGCCGGCAGCGGCCAGCGCATCGACCACATGGGCGATCATCGGCCGGCCGGCCACGGGATGCAGCACCTTCGAGCGGGAGGACTTCATCCGGGTGCTTTCGCCGGCGGCCAGGATGACGGCCAGGCAGTTGCGCTTCGTTGCAATCATGAGAATCCTCGTTCACCCGAAATCGACGCCGTTCCTTAGCAAAAACGGGGCGGAGGAGACAAAGGGATTCCGCGGATGAGCGACAAAGGCCGCCCGCCCGTTCATGAGGAGAGCTTCTCCACCCGGGCCGAAGCAGGAGGATTTCTCAGCTGGCGCTGCTGCGCAGGCGGCTTTCCGTCAGAAGCCCGCTCTCGTCGAGGATCGGATAGGCGACCGAGACGAGGTGGGCGTTGACGCGCTTCAGGTCGCGCAGCATGTCGAGATGCAGCGAACTCGTCTGGAGGCTGTCGAGCCGCCCGTCGCGCAGGCGCGCCAGATGCTTTTCGGACGACTGCTTCTCCATCCGCCGCACATCCACCTTCACCTCGACGAGCTGGCGCGCCAGCCCCTCGTCGCGCGTGACGAAGATCGTCTGGGCGATGCGCAGGTTCTCGATCGTCAGGTTGAAGAGGTTGGCGAGTTCCTTGTAGCCGTCGTCGGAGAATTTCAGGCCGTTGGTGATCTTCTTGCGCACCTGCTCCTGCAGGCCCTTCTCGATGATGTCGCCGACATGTTCGAGGTTGATCGCATAGTCGATGATGACGATGGAGCGCGCCGCGCTTTCGCCGGTGATGCCCTGCCGGCCAAGGCGCGAGAGGTAGATCTTCACCTCCTGCTGCAGGGCGTCGACCTGCCGCTCCAGTTCGCCGACATCCTTCAGCGGCGCCAGGTTGTTGTCGTTGAACGCCCGCATCGTGCGGATCAGCATGGATTCGATGATGTCGCCGATGCGCAGGACCTCGCGCGTTGCGCCGGACAGCGCCACGACCGGGTTCGAAAGCGCGGAATCGTCGAGATATTTCGGCCCCGTCTCCGGCTGCTTTTCTTCCGGCACGAGCTTTTCCATCAGCTTGGAAAGCGGGCCGGACAGCGGCCAGAGGACGAGCGCCACCACAAGGTTGAACGCAAGGTGCACGTCGACGGGAAGCTTCGTGGCCGGGAGCGGCAGGAGGGCCAGCAGCTCGGCGACCTGCCCCGCGAAGGGCAGCACGGCAAGGCAGCCGACCCCGCGCACGAGGAGGTTTCCGAGCGTGACGCGGCGGGCCGAGGCGGCCGCCTTCAAGGTGGCGATGACCGGCGGCACGGCGCCCCCGAGATTGGCGCCGAGCACCAGGATGACCGTCAGGGCCGGCGACAGGATGCCCATCGCCGTCAGCGAGATGATGAGCACGACGACGGCAAGGCTGGAAGACGAGATGATGGCAAGGACCGTCGAGAAGGCGAGCGCCACGGGCCAGGCGCCGTCGAGCAGCGTCAGGAAGGCGCCGAGCGCCGGAGACTGGCGCATCGGCTCGGTCGCAAGGCTGAGCAGGTGCAGCGACAAGAGCATCAGGCCGATGCCGACCAGGGCGGAGCCGAGGCCCTGCCGGGCGGTGGAACTGCTCGATTTGTAGAAGACGATGCCGATCAGGATGACGAGCGGGGAAATCGATTCGATGCCCGTCGCCACCAGCCAGGCCGTGACGGCCGTGCCGACATTGGCGCCGAGCAGCACGATCTGCGCCATGCGCGCCCTGACGAGGTTGCGCTCGACGAAGGAGGCGATCATCAGCGCCGTCGCCGTCGAGCTCTGCAGCGCGACGGTGGCGACGAAACCGGCGAAGAAGGAGCGGAACGGCCCGCGCGTGCCGAGCGCCAGGCCCGAGCGCAGCCGCACGCCGAAGGCGCGCGTCATGCCGTCCTTCACCTGCGCCAGGCCGAAGAGCAGCAGCGCAACCGCGCCGAAAAGATTGATCATGACGATCGTGGATTCCACGTTCTGCCCTCCTTCCGGCCGGTGGAAACGGGACTCACCGGCCTGATCGCGCATCCGAGCACGAAGTTTCGTATCGTGATAGGCCATTCTGGCGGTATTCCGTCAATAATTTCAGAAAACTTTTGTTTGCCGGCAAAATAAATCGGCACCGCCCCGCCCATTTGCGCCGGACCCGGTTTTCCCACGCATCGTGCGCGCCGGGCGGACTTCAATTCCCGCGAACTTTCCGTTAAGAGACGATCTCCGGCCGCATGGCCGCCGTGATTGAGGAAATTTAGACGATGCTCGAAGCCCTGAGACGCGCCTCCCATACTTGGGTGGCAAAAGCCCTGCTGATCGTTCTGGTCGGTTCCTTCGCTGTCTGGGGCGTTTCGAGCTCTCTTATCACCGGCACGGCCAATTCCGTCGTCACGGTCGGCGATGTCAGCGTCTCGCCGACGGACTTCCGCCTGGCCTACGAGCGCCAGGTCGCGACCATGTCGCAGCGCTTCGGCATGCGGCTGAACGCCGAGCAGGCCCGCGCCTTCGGCATCGAGAATCAGGTTTTCGCCGAGCTCGTCGCGGGCGCCGCGCTCGACCAGCTGTCGCGCGACATGAACCTCGGCCTTTCCGAAGGCCGCCTCGCCCAGCTGATCGCCGACGACCCGGCCTTCCGCGGCGTCAACGGCCAGTTCGACCGCATGGCCTTCTCCGCAGTGCTGCGCAATGCCGGCCTCAGGGAGAACGACTACATCAACAACCGCAGCCAGGTGGCGATCCGCGCGCAGGTCGTCGAGGCGGTTTCCGACGGCTACAAGGCACCGGACGTGCTGACGGCGGCGCTGCGCCAGTATCGCAACGAGGCGCGCACCGTCGATTATCTCATCCTGAGCAATGCCAATATCGACCCCGTCAAGGCACCGGGCGACGACGTGCTCGCCCCCTGGTTCGAGGAGAACAAGGCCAAGTACCGCGCGCCGGAATACCGCAAGGTCGTCTATGTCTCGCTCGAGCCGAAGGACATTGTCGACACGGCCGCGATCACCGACGAGGCGCTGCGGGCCGACTATGAGAAGAACAAGGAAAAATACCGCACGCCGGCCACCCGCACGATCGAGCAACTGACCTTCGCCGACCGCGCCAGCGCGGACGCCGCCGCCGCCAAGCTCGCCTCCGGCACGACCTTCGACGCCATCGTCGCCGAACAGGGCAAGACGGCCGCCGACGTCCTGCTCGGCGATTTCACCGAGGCGAACGTCCCGGACCAGAAGTTCGCCGCTCCCGCCTTCGCCGTCGCCGAGAACGGCGGCACGACGCCGGTCATCGACGGCACGTTCGGCCCGATCATCCTGCGCGTGACGAACATCCGCCCGGAAAACGTCAAGACCTTCGACGAGGTGAAGGAGGAGCTGCGCAGCGAGCTGGCGCTGAGCGAGGCCGCCGACGGCATCCTCGCCGTGCATGATCGGCTGGAAGACGCGCGCGCCGAGGGCCTCAGCCTTGCGGAAGCGGCCGCCAGGAACAACCTCAAGGCCGTGACGCTCGACGCCGTCGACGCCCAGGGCAACGACCAGAAGGGCGAGGAGATCGACGGCCTGCCCGAAAAGGCCACCCTTCTCGGCGAGGTCTTCAAGACGGATGTCGGCACGGAAACGCAGCCGATCAATGTCGGCCGCGAGGGCTATGCCTGGTTCGAGGTGCTCGACGTGATCCCGGACCGCGACCGCACGCTCGACGAAGTGCGCGAACGCGCGGTTGCCGACTGGACCGCCGAGCAGCAGCGCCAGACGCTCGCCAAGAAGGCGGAGGAGCTGGCCGAGCGCGTGCGCAAGGGCGGCGACCTTGCCGCCATCGCCGGCGAGCTCGGCATGGCCGTGGAGAACAAGACGGGCCTCAACCGCGGCGCCCAGGATCCGGTGCTGAGCCCGGCAGCCGTCGCCGCAGCCTTCGCCGGTCCCGTCGGCCATGTCGCCAACACGCCGGGCGTCGACGGCGAGGGCCAGATCCTGCTGAAGGTGACGGACGTGAACGCCGAGACCGCCACCGACGCGCTTTCAGGCGACGAGCAGCAGATCGCCGCCGTCGCGCGCGCCAGCGGCGACGACATCCTCGACCAGATGGTGAGCGCCCTGCAGGCCTCCTACGGCGTCTCGATCAACCGCACGCTCGCCGAGCAGAGCATCGCGCGATAGGGAGACGGGAACCGCATGTCCGACCTGAAACCCTATATCGCCAAGGTCGCCGGGGGCGCGACGCTGGATCGCGAGGACGCCCGCGGCGCCTTCGAGATCATCATGTCCGGCGCCGCCACGCCCTCGCAGATCGGCGGCTTCCTGATGGCGCTGCGCGTGCGCGGCGAGACCGTCGACGAGATCTACGGCGCGGTCGGCTCGATGCGCGCCCGCATGCTGCCGGTCGATGTTCCCGCCGACGCGATCGACATCGTCGGCACGGGCGGCGACGGCGCGGGCACCTACAACATCTCGACGCTCGCGGCGATCATCGTCGCGGGCGCCGGCGTTCCGGTCGCCAAGCACGGCAACCGGGCGCTGAGCTCGAAGTCGGGCACGGCGGACGCCCTCTCCTGCCTCGGCGTCAAGCTGGACATCGGCCCCGCGGAAATCGCGCGCTGCGTGCACGATGCCGGCCTCGGCTTTATGTTCGCGCAGCTGCATCATCCCGCCATGAAGCATGTCGGCCCGTCGCGCGTCGAACTCGGCACGCGCACGATCTTCAACCTGCTCGGCCCGCTCTCCAATCCCGGCAGCGTCAAGCGCCAGCTGCTCGGCGTCTTCTCGCCGCACTGGCTGCTGCCGATCGCCGAGGTGATGCGCGACCTGGGCTCGGAAAGCATCTGGGTCGTTCATGGCGAGGGCCTCGACGAGATCACCACGACGGGCACCACCCGGGTCGCCGCCCTCGAAAATGGAAAGATCCGCACCTTCGAGCTGACGCCTGCCGATTTCGGCCTGCCCCAGGTTGCGCTCGACGACCTGCGCGGCGGCGACGGCGCGCACAATGCCGCCGCCCTCCTCTCCGTGCTCGGCGGCGCGCACATGCCCTACCGGGACATTTCGCTCGCCAATGCCGCCGCCTCGCTGGTCGTCGCCGGCAAGGCGGAAACGCTGAAGGACGGCATGCGGCTTGCCGTCGAAGCGCTGGAAAGCGGCCGCGCCCGCACCGTGCTGGAACGCCTTGTCGCGGTTTCCAACGAAGGCAAGGCGGAGTAGGATTGTCCATGACCGATATCCTGAAAAAGATCGAGGCCTACAAGCTGGAGGAGATCGCCGCCGCCAAGGCGCGCGTTTCCCCCGCCGAGCTTCGCGCCCGCATCCGCGACCAGGAGCCGCCGCGCGGCTTCTTCGCCAGCCTCAAGGCGAAGAAGGCCGGGGGCCGCTTCGGCCTCATCGCCGAGATCAAGAAGGCAAGTCCCTCCAAGGGCCTCATCCGGCCGGATTTCGATCCGCCGGCGCTGGCGAAGGCCTACGAGGCCGGCGGTGCCGCCTGCCTTTCCGTGCTCACGGACACGCCGAGCTTCCAGGGCGCGCCGGAATTCCTGACGGCGGCGCGTGCGGCCTGTGGCCTGCCGGCGCTGCGCAAGGATTTCATGTTCGACAGCTACCAGGTGCTGGAGGCGCGCGCCTGGGGCGCGGACTGCATCCTCCTCATCATGGCCTCGCTCGGCGACGACGACGCGAAGAGGCTGGAGGACGCCGCCTTCTCGCTCGGCATGGACGTGCTGATCGAGGTGCACGACGCGCCGGAAATGGAGCGCGCGCTGAAGCTCAAGTCCAAGCTCGTCGGCATCAACAACCGCAACCTGCGCACCTTCGAGGTGGATCTCGCCGTGTCGGAAAAGCTCGCCGGCATGGTGCCCGAGGACCGGCTGCTGGTCGGCGAGAGCGGCATCTTCACCCATGCGGATTGCGAACGGCTCGGCAAGGCCGGCATCTCCACCTTCCTCGTCGGCGAGAGCCTGATGCGCAAGGACGACGTGGCGGCCGCGACGCGCGAGCTCCTGACCGGCTCCGCCGGCATGCTGGCGGCGGAATGATGGCGGTCGCGCAATGACGGGCGAGGCCCGCACGCTCACCCATATCGACGCCGCCGGGCAAGCCAGCATGGTGGATGTCGGCGACAAGGCCGAGACGGTGCGCGTTGCAAGAGCCGAAGGCTTCGTCCGCATGGCGCCGGCGACGCTGGAGCTCATCCTTAGCGGCAATGCCAAGAAGGGCGACGTGATCGGCACGGCGCGCCTTGCCGGCATCATGGCCGCCAAGCAGACCGCGAGCCTCATCCCGCTCTGCCATCCGTTGATGCTGACCAAGGTGGCCGTGGAGGTCTTCGAGGACCGCGCCCTGCCGGGCCTGCGCGTCGAGGCGATGGCCAAGCTCACCGGCCGCACCGGCGTCGAGATGGAAGCGCTCACCGCCGTCAGCGTCGCCTGCCTCACCATCTACGACATGGCCAAGGCCGCTGACCGCGAAATGGAGATAAGCGGCATCCGCCTCGTCGAAAAATCCGGCGGACGCTCCGGCGACTACCGGCGCGGAGACGCCGGCTGATGTCCCTCCTCAGCGTCGCGGACGCCCTCGACCGCCTGCTTTCCGCCGCCCGGCCGACGCGGCGGACGGAGACGGTTGGGCTGCACGAGGCCGACGGCCGCGTGCTCGCCGAAGACATCGCCGCACGGCTGACGCAGCCGCCCTTCGACAATTCCGCCATGGACGGCTATGCGGTGCGCCATGCGGACATCGCCGTGCTCGGCTCCGTCCTGTCGGTCGTCGGCCTCTCCTCGGCCGGCCATGCCTTCGAGGGCATCGCGGCGCCCGGCGAGGCGGTGCGCATCTTCACCGGCGCCCCGCTGCCGGCCTT
This sequence comes from Shinella sp. WSC3-e, assembly GCF_945994535.1. Lineage (NCBI taxonomy): Bacteria > Pseudomonadati > Pseudomonadota > Alphaproteobacteria > Hyphomicrobiales > Rhizobiaceae > Shinella > Shinella sp. WSC3-e. The sequence goes on along the minus strand of NZ_OZ000530.1, from coordinate 1,393,878 downwards.
CGCCGATACCGTTCTGCTGCAGGAAGATGCCGCGGTGCTGGAAGACGGCCGCATCCGCACCACCTTCCTCACCCCGAAGGGCCGCCACATCCGTCCCCGCGGCCAGGATTTCTCCGAGGGCGAGGTCGTCCTGAAGGCCGGCGACGTGCTCGATGCCGGCCGGCTGACCGTGGCGGCGGCGATGAACCACCCCGTCTTGCCGGTCTATGCCCGCCCCCGCATCGCCCTGCTCGCCACCGGCGACGAGCTCGTGCCGCCCGGCACGCCGCCCGGCGCCAGCCAGATCATCGCCTCCAACACCTACGGCGTCGCCGCCCTCGCCCGGGAGGCCGGCGCGGAGGTGATCGACCTCGGCATCGTTCGCGACGACAGGCAGGCGCTGCTGGAGGCCGTTCGCCACGCGCTGACGCAGGATATCGACGTGCTCGTCACGCTCGGCGGCGCCTCCGTCGGGGATTTCGACCTCGTGCAGCCCGTGCTCGGCGAGGCGGGCATGGAACTCGATTTCTGGCGCATCGCCATGCGCCCGGGAAAACCCCTGATGGTCGGCCGCCTCGGCGCGGTCCAGGTGGTGGGCCTGCCCGGCAATCCCGTTTCGAGCCTCGTCTGCTCGCATCTCTTCCTCGCTCCCCTCGTGCGCCGTCTCGCCCGCCTGCCGGCGAAAGACCGGCAACATCCGGCCGTCGCCGCCGTGCCGCTCAAGGAGAACGACCACCGGCAGGACTATGTCCGCGCGCGCATCGCCCGCGGCCCCGCCGGCGAACTGCTCGTCACGCCCCTCGACAAGCAGGATTCCTCGATGATGAAGGCGTTCGCCGTCTCCGAAGGCCTGCTCGTCCGCCCGCCCCACGCCCCGGCGGCCCCGGCGGGCACGCCCTGCACGGTTCTTCTGCTGCGCGAACCTGCCGCCTGAACAGTACTATTATTGTTTCAGCAACCCCTTGCGGAACACATATGGAACAGATAGTGTCTGTTCTGGATTTGTTTCACACGATTCTCGGTGGAGGGGCCATGCTCACGCGCAAACAACAGGAACTTCTCCTGTTCATTCATGAACGGATGAAGGAGTCCGGCATTCCCCCCTCCTTCGACGAGATGAAGGATGCGCTGGATCTCGCCTCCAAGTCCGGCATCCACCGCCTCATCACGGCGCTGGAGGAGCGCGGCTTCATCCGGCGCCTGCCCAACCGGGCCCGCGCGCTGGAGGTGATCAAGCTTCCCGAGGCCTATACCCAGAGCCTGCAGCCGCGCCGCGGCTTTTCGCCGGCGGTCATCGAGGGCAGCCGCGGCAAGCAGGCCCCGGCCGCCGCCCCGCCGCAGCGCACGCCGATCGCGGAGATCCCGTCTTCCGTCTCCGTACCGGTCATGGGCCGCATCGCCGCCGGCGTGCCGATCTCCGCCATCCAGAACAACACGCATGACATCACCGTGCCGGCCGAGATGATCGGCAACGGTGAGCACTATGCGCTGGAGGTCAAGGGCGACTCGATGATCGAGGCCGGCATTCTCGACGGCGACACGGTCATCATCCGCAATGCCAGCAGCGCCAATCCCGGTGAAATCATCGTGGCGCTTGTCGACGACGAGGAGGCGACCTTGAAGCGCTTCCGCCGCAAGGGCGCGTCCATCGCGCTCGAAGCGGCAAACCCAGCCTACGAGACCCGCATCTTCGGGCCGGACCGCGTGAAGATCCAGGGCAAGCTGGTCGGCCTCATCCGCCGCTACAACTGATCCTTCGGAAGATCGAAGGTGCCGGTGCGCCAGTCATAGGTGCGATGGCGGGACCACGGCCGGGCTAAGCTTTCGACGGCCGGCGTGATGTCGGCCCCGGAGAGAGCGCCGGATGCGCCTTCAGGATCCGGCCGGATCTCGAGGGCGCCGGTTCGCCTCAGATGACGCGCCGTCACCAGGCGGGCGCCCGAACGGCAGACCTCCAGCCGGAGGGCAAAGGGAACGACGACGAGATCGGCGGCGTCGCAGGCCGTGCCCAGGAAGGCGACGTCGTCCAGGGTGACGATCCGCCAGCCGCTCGGCGAGACGGCGGCGCAGAATGCCTTTGCCTCGCAAACGAAATTGTCGCCCTCTCTCGCCGCCGTGAAAGCCGCGGCCATGGCGTCCCTCGCCTTTTGCCGGTCGGCCTTGCGCCGGGGCCGTTTCCGGTCTCCGGTTGCACCGGAGGGCTCGCCCGCGTCCTCGATAGTCAATCCCGCGCTCCGGCGGATGTCCGGTTTTGCAAGATCGCCGAGCCGGAGGGCGCGCCGCCACTGCGCATAGATGAAGTCCGGCGGCCGCGCACGGTTCGTCGCGACGGTTTCGCCATGAAGGATGGCGACGAGGCGGCCGTCCTCCGACACCAGCGCCTCCGGCGCATCGCGTCCGGCCGGCCAGCAGGCGATGGCGAGGCCGAGGCCGACAAGCAACGTTCCCGCATGGCGCAGCCGCGTGCGCAGGATGCAGACAAGGCCGCCGCCGAGGCCGACCAGAAGGAAGGCGGCGGGCGCAATGCGGCCGGTGACGATCTCGCCCTTCCAGTTCGCGACCCATGTCGAAAGGGCGATCATCCACTCGATGCCCTTGCCCATGATCGCGAAGGGCACCGCATCGAGGCCAAGGGGCATCAAGAGCACGGCGACGAGACCGAAGGGCATGACGACGGCGCTGATGACGGGCATGGCGAGCAGGTTGCCGGCCAGCCCGTAGGCCGGGATGCGGTGGAAGTGGCCGATGGAATAGATCAGGGTCGAGAACCCGCCGATCAGCGAGGACAGCATGAGCCCGCCGAAGAAGCGGCCGAGCGCGCCGCCGAAGAGTTTCAGGCGCCCTCCCCCGTCCTCCCGCCGGACGGGGCGTTCGCGCCAGGCCGCATAGCCGGCGACGAGCCCGAGCGTCGCCGCATAGGACATCTGGAAGCCGGGATTGGTGACGGCGGACGGCGTCGCGACCAGGATGAGGATCGCCGAAAGTGCCACGTTGCGCAGGCTGATCGCGGACCGGCCGAACAGCACCGCGACGAGCATGACGCAGATCATGATCCAGGAACGCACGGCGGAGATCGCGCCGCCCGAGACGAGGATGTAGAGCGTCACCATGACGAGCGCCCCGGCGGCGGCGATCTTCTTGGCGGGATAACGCTCGGAGAAGCCCGGGATCAACGCCATCACGACGCGCGCGCCGACGAGGAAGGTGCCGGCGGCAAGCACCATGTTGAGCCCGGAAATGGCGAGCACATGGGCAAGCCCCGCCTGCCGCAGCGCCTCCACCGTCTCCACGCCGATCGCCCGCTGTTCGGCCGTCACCAGTGCCGCGGCGATCGCCCCGGCATCGCCCCCGATGCGGCCGCGGATGTGCTCGGTGAGGTTGTTGCGCCATGTGGCGATCTCCTGCCGGATCCGGTCGGCAAGCCCCGGATCGGCCACCGCGGCCGTGCCCGGCGCGCGGTAGAAATAGCCGACCGCCCCGGTGCCGGCGAAATACGCGTCGAAGGCGAAGTCGTTGAGACCCGAAAGCGCCGGGCCGGAGGGCGGGCCGAGCCGGGCGCGCCCGGTTATGCCGCCGCCGATCGGGATCGGCGCGTGCCGGCTGCGGGCCAGCAGCGTCACCACGGCGGGTTGCCGCTTCAGCACGGGATCGCGCGTCGCATCGAGCGCGATGCGATAACGGATCGCACCGCGTTCATCGCTTTCGCGCGAGAGCACGCGGCCATGGATCTCGGTGGTAACCGGCGCGTCAAGGATGACCGTGCCGAGCCGGGCGCTTTCAAGCGCGGCCAGCAGCATGCCGGCGGGAACCAGAAACGCCGCGGCGGCCACAAGCGCGACCCAGTCTTCCCGGTGGCGCAGGCGCCAGGCCGGCCAGAAGGCGAGTGAGGCGGAGAGGAGTATGGCAAGAAGCGGCGGATCGGAGGCGACGGCAAACCAGAAAGCGGCCCCGGCGCCGAGAAAGACCGGAACGAAGAGGAAGAAGTGGCCGTGGGCGCGCTCCTCCGCAAGGGCTGCCGCGCCCGCCTGCCGCGCGGCAGCCGCGCCCCGGAGACGCATTGCCGCGTGCCGCATGCCGGAAAACACGGACCCGTTGCGCGGCCCGTAAACCGGGGTCGGCAGGCGGGCGCCATCAGGCACCGCCCGCCAGGCATCGGCCTCGGGCACTTCCCGCCGTTCTTTGACGTCGGCTTTCTCCATGATCGCGGCCCCGCCCGTCCGGACCTCATCATGCAATCGAACGGAAGAATATTCAATCAGCAGTAGCCGCCGCAGATGCTAAGCCAAACAGAAAGGATGCCACCTCCGCATTTAATGAAACACGCGCAAAAGTTGCTTGAAACTTGTTGGAAAGGGTAGATATTGCGTTGCCGGAAAGCCTGTTTTCGCAATGCACAATTTGCCTTTGGTCTCGCTTGGCATGCAAACGCAAATGGGCTAGCAAAACGAGCATGTTCATGGTTCCGGCACAACCTCGTGCCGCCATTGGAAACAACGGAGGATCGTTATGACAGGAACAAGCGCGGGTGTGTCGATCGGTGACAAGACAGTCGAATTGCCGACCCGGTCCGGTACGATCGGCCCCGATGTGATCGACATCGGCACGCTGTACAAGAATACAGGCGCCTTCACCTACGACCCCGGCTTCACCTCCACCGCCTCCTGCGAGTCGAAGATCACCTATATCGATGGCGACGAAGGCGTGTTGCTGCACCGCGGCTACCCGATCGAGCAGCTGGCCGAACACGGCGACTTCCTCGAAGTCTGCTATCTTCTGTTGTACGGCGAGCTGCCGACCAAGGCCCAGAAGGACGATTTCGACTACCGTGTCACGCACCACACCATGGTGCACGAGCAGATGAGCCGCTTCTTCACCGGCTTTCGCCGCGACGCCCACCCGATGGCCGTCATGTGCGGCTGTGTCGGCGCGCTGTCGGCCTTCTACCACGACTCCACCGACATCACCGATCCGCACCAGCGCATGGTCGCCTCGCTGCGCATGATCGCCAAGATGCCGACGATCGCCGCCATGGCCTACAAGTACCATATCGGCCAGCCCTTCGTTTACCCGAAGAACGACCTCGACTACGCGTCGAACTTCCTGCGCATGTGTTTTGCCGTGCCGTGCGAGGACTATGTGGTGAACCCGGTGCTGTCGCGCGCCATGGACCGCATCTTCATCCTGCATGCCGACCACGAGCAGAACGCCTCCACCTCGACGGTCCGCCTCGCCGGCTCCTCCGGCGCCAACCCCTTCGCCTGCATCGCGGCCGGCATCGCCTGCCTCTGGGGCCCGGCCCATGGCGGCGCGAACGAAGCCGCGCTCAACATGCTCGCCGAAATCGGCTCGGTCGAGCGTATTCCGGAATATGTCGCCAAGGCGAAGGACAAGAACGATCCGTTCCGCCTGATGGGATTCGGCCACCGCGTCTACAAGAACTACGACCCGCGCGCCCGCATCATGCAGAAGACGACGCACGAGGTTCTCGGCGAGCTCGGCATCAAGGACGATCCGATGCTGGAAGTCGCGATGGAGCTGGAGCGCATCGCGCTGACGGACGACTACTTCATCGAGAAGAAGCTCTATCCGAACATCGACTTCTACTCCGGCATCACGCTGAAGGCGCTGGGCTTCCCCACCACCATGTTCACCGTGCTCTTCGCGCTCGCCCGCACGGTCGGCTGGATCGCCCAGTGGAACGAGATGATCGAAGACCCGGAACAGCGCATCGGCCGTCCGCGCCAGCTCTATGTCGGCGCTCCGAAGCGCGACTATATCCCCGTCTCCAAGCGCTGATTTCAGCAGATATCCATGAAAAAGCCCGGTCAGTTTCGACCGGGCTTTTTTGCTGCAAGGAGATCGAGGATGACCGCCGCGCCGGTCTCGCCGGGCGGCCTTCCGGTCTGCATGCGTTCGTGCACGAGGTCGTAGCCTTGCAGCATGGCGCGGCGCTGCATCGTCTCCTGCGAAAGCCGCTCGAACCAGCGGGTCAAGCTGCCGGGGCGCACCATGTCGTTCAGGTATTCCGGCACGACGGCATAGTCGGCGATGATGTTGGGGATCGCCGCCGTCCAGATCCTCACCTTGCCGAGGAAGAGGTTGGCGAGCCAGTCGAAACGATAGGTCGAGACGACCGGCACGCGGGCGAGCGCCAGTTCGAGGATGACGGTGCCGGATGCCGCGATCGCCGCATCGGCCTCGGTGAAGGCCTGCCACTTCTGCGCGGTGGACACGGTGATCTGCGGTTTCACCGGCCAGTCTGCCGTCAGCTTTCGCACCAGCGCTTCCTGCCGCGGCACGGTGGGCAGGAGGAAGCGCGTGCCGGGGTTTCGCGCGGTGATCTCCCGTGCGGCCTCGCCGAAGACCGGCAGCAGGCGGGTGATTTCGGTGCCGCGCGAGCCGGGAAGCAGCAGGCAGACGCGCTCGCCGGGCGCCCGCTCGGCGCGGGCAAGGCGCGCGGCGCGGATGTGCCGGATATCGGGATCGCCGATCAGCCGGTGGCCGACATAGGTCGTCGCCGGGCCGCCGAGCTGCTCCATCACGGCCGGCTCGAACGGCAGGAGGGCGAGGACGTGGTCGACATAGGCGCGCATGCGCGGCGCGCGCTCTTCCTTCCAGGCCCAGACGCTCGGGCAGACATAGTTGACGACCGGCAGGTCCGGCAGTGCCTTGCGCACGCGGCGCGCCACGCGGTGTGTGAAGTCCGGGCTATCGATGATGACAAGCACGTCCGGTCGCGCGGCGATCAGGGCATCGGCCGTCTGGCGAATGCGGCGGATGAGCGATGGCAGGCGTTTCAGCACCTGCGAGATTCCCATGATGGAGAGCTCGGAGAAATCGAACAGGGATTGAAGCCCCTGCCGCTCCAGTGCCTCGCCGCCGACGCCGACGAGCGCGACCGGGCCGGCATGGGCAACCCGCAAGGCCGCGATCAGGTCGCCGCCGAGGAGATCGCCGGAAACCTCGCCGGCAACGACGCCAATCGTCAGGGGCCTTCCCGTCATTGCCTCATCTCCGCCCTGTCCGGCACGATGCCGGTCACGAACAGGCCGTTCGCATCCGCTTCGGCAACGAGCGCCGCGCGCTCCAGCACCAGCGAGCGCCCAGCCTCCACCGCAATCCCCGCGAGGCCGGCGGCGCGGGCGCGGCGCAGGGTTTCCACGCCGATTGACGGCAGGTCGGCGCGCAGGTCCTGCTCCGGCTTGCAGAGCTTGACGAGCACGCCCTTGCGGCGCGCGGAGATGCGCCCGGCCGCGCGCAGGCCCGCCACCCGCTCCAGCATTGCATCCGTGCCCTCCGCCCCCTCCAGCGCCACCACGCGCCCGCCGAGCGCAACGGCGCCCTGCCCCACGTCGAGGCGGCCGAGCACCAGCGCGGCGGCGGCGGCGGCGGCGATATCGGCCTCGGCGGCCGCGTCCGGGGCGACGGCGCCGAGCGGGCCTTCGCTGCCGAGCAGGTCCGGCACGATGTCATGCGCGCCGACGACACGCACCCCCTCGGCCTCGATCAGCCGGATGACCATCTTCAGCACCGCATCGTCGCCGCCCTTCAGCAGCGTGCGGATGATGGAGGGCACGGCGGCAAGAGCCTTCAGCGGCGCATGGATGTCCCGCCATTCCGGCCGGCGCCGGACGGAGCCCGACAGCACGGCCCGGCCGATGCCCTTCGCGCGGAAGGTGGCGCCGATGCCGGCATAGTTGCCGATGGAGATGACCTGGTGCTCGAAGCCGGACCAGTCCGGGCTGGCTTCGTCACGCAGCGCCAGGATGTAGGGATCCTCGCCACGGGCGCGGGCCGCATCCGCGACATAGCGCGGCAGGAGGCCGCCGCCGGCGATGATGGCCAGCCGGTCGCGCGCGAGGGGCCGGCTGTCCGCCATGCCGCTCAGGCCTTGCCGCGGTTCGGCGAGGAGAGCGCGCGGTCGCTTTCGGCGGCGATGAAATCGAGGATGTGCATGACGGGCACGCTGTTCGCATAATCCGCGCGGATCGCGGCCGCATTGGCGCGGATCGAGCCCTCGCCTTCGAAAATCTGCTTGAAGGCGCGGCGGACCTCGTGGATCGCCGCCTTCTCCATGCCCGCCCGGCTCATGCCCACGACGTTGAGGCCGCCGAGGATGCCCGGATTGCCGTTCAGCATGCCATAGGGGATGACGTCATAGGCGACCGCCGAAAGGCCGCCGATGAAGGCCTGACGGCCGATGCGGGTGAACTGATGCACTGCCGAGCCGCCGCCGAGGATCACCCGGTCCTCGACGGTCACATGGCCGGCGAGCATGACATTGTTCGACAGGATGATGTGGCTGCCGAGCTGGCAGTCATGCGCGACATGCGAATTGGCGAGGAACAGGTTGTTGCTGCCGACGACGGTCTTGCCGCCGCCTTCGGTCGTGCCGGTGTTCATCGTCACGCCTTCGCGGATGACGCACATCTCGCCGACGGAAAGCGTCGTCTCGGCGCCGTCGTGATGCACGCTCTGCGGATCGCCGCCGATGACGGCATTGGCGAAGATGCGCGTGCCGCGGCCGATATCCGTGCGGCCCGTGACCACCACATGCGTCAGAAGCTCCACGCCATCGCCGAGAACGACCTTGGGCCCGACATGGCAGAAGGGGCCTACGACGACGTTCTCACCGATGACCGCCCCGTCCTCGATGACGGAGAGCGGGTGGATCTTCGCGCTGGCGGCAATCATGATCAGGCGTCTTCCTTCTTGACGATCATCGCGCCGATATCAGCTTCCGCGACGAGTTGCCCATCAACTTTTGCGTCGCAGTGAAACTTCCAGATATTGCCGCGCTGCTTCTGCTTGGCGACGTGGAATTCGACGCGGTCGCCGGGCACGACCGGCTTGCGGAAGCGCGCATTGTCGATCGTCATGAAGTAGACGAGATTGGTGCCCGCGCGCGTCTTGCGGGCACAGATCGCGCCGGCCGTCTGCGCCATGCCTTCGATGAGCAGCACGCCCGGCATGATCGGGTGATCGGGAAAATGGCCCATGAACTGCGGCTCGTTGACCGTGACGTTCTTGATGCCGATGGCCGAATCGTCGCCGTCGATGTCGACGATCTTGTCGACGAGCAGGAACGGATAGCGATGAGGAAGCAACGTCAGGATCTCACGCAGATCAGCCACGCCGAGCGTCGCCTTGGTCTCTTCACTCATCGTTGCCCCCCTTCTTCTGGACTCGAGTGCTGGAACGCATGGCGATCTCCGCCATGTCGCGCAGGAAATCGCGCATCGGGCGGGCGGGAATGCCGCCATATTTCTCGCCCGGTGGAATATCGGCGACGACACCGCTCATGGCGGCAATCTGCGCGCCGTCTCCAATGGTGATATGACCGTTGATGCCGGCCGCGCCGCCGATCATCACGCCATCGCCGATGCGCGTGCTGCCGGCGATGCCGACGCCGCTGACGATGCCGCAATGGCGGCCGATGCGCACGTTGTGGCCGACCTGGACCTGATTGTCGATCTTGGTGCCCTCGCCGATGACGGTGTCGTCCATCGTGCCCCGGTCGATCGTCGTGTTCGCGCCGATCTCCACATGGTCCTGGATGATCACGCGGCCGATCTGGACGATCTTGATCATGCCGGGCCTGAGACCGGGCGCATAGCCGAAGCCGTCCTGGCCGATGCGCGCGCCGGGGTGGATGATGACATTGTTGCCGATCAGCGCGCACTGGATCGTGACGCCCGCGGCGATCGTGCAGTCGCGGCCGATGCGCACGCCCGCGCCGACGATCGCGCCCGGGCCGATGCGGCTGCCCTCGCCGATCTCCGCGCCCCTGCCGATCACCGCCATGGGTTCGACGGACACATTGTCCTCGAGGCGCGCCTGCGGATCGACATAGGCGCCCTGGGCGACGCCGGCGGGCGCCGAGGTCATCGCTTCCGGCCGCATGGCGGCGGGATACAGGATTTCCCCGGCGCGGGCAAAGGCCGTGTGCGGGCGGGTCGAAAGCAGAACCGCGATCTTCGACGGAATGAGCGGGGCCAGAGCGCGATCGCACAGGATGGCAGTCGCCTCGCTGGTCTCAAGCTCGGCGCGAAACTTGCGGGAGAGGATGTAACAGAGGTCGCCGTCCTTCGCCCGGCTCACGGGCGAGACGCTGCGCACGATGCGGTCGGCATGCGCGGCGTCGGCAAGTTCCGCCCCAAGCCTTGCCGCCAGGTCTCCCAGGCGAACGCCGTCATGGGGCGGAAAAAACCAGTTATGCTCCATAGGCATGACTCCAGAACGCCCGTCTTCTCGCAGTTCTGGACTGCCTATCTCAGAACTGGGTTGCGATGCCGAACTTGAAGCGCTGGACCTCGTCGAAGGATTCCTTCTTGACCGGAACAGCATAGTCGACACGCAGCGGACCGAACGGCGATGCCCAGATGATGGAGGCACCGACCGAGGCGCGCAGGCTCATGTCCTCGCCACGAACCCTGTCGGCCGCAACGGTCTTGACGTCGTTGCCGTAAAGCGTGCCGGCATCGACGAAGACCGCACCGCGGAAGCCGGAGTCACGCGCGATGAACGGCAGCGGGAAGGACGCTTCCGCGGAGGCCGTGAAGTAGGTCGTGCCGCCGAGCGCATCGCCCGTCGACGTCGCGCGCGGGCCGATGCCGCCCGATTCGAAGCCGCGCAGGTCGTTTGCCGACAGCGTGAACTGGTCGTAGACCTTCACGTCGTTGCGGCCCCACATGTGGCCACCGCTGACGGCGATCGAGCCGATGACGTCCGCATCCTCCATGAGCATATGGAAGTACCGGGCCTTGCCCGAGATCTTGTAGAAATCCGAATCGCCGCCGAGGCCGGCAAATTCCTGCGTGATCTGGGCGAAGATGCCGTCGCGCGGCAAGGTCCTGTCGTCGATCGTGTCGTAGGTCAGGCTGTGCGAGATCGAGGACCGAACCCACGGGCCGTTGACGACGACATGCTGGTAAGGCGAAGACAGCTCGCTCAGGTCGCCGGAATTATAGTCGAGCTTGGTGTAGTTGTAACGCAGCGACGTCGACAGGTCTTCGGTGATCGGAGCCGTCACGCGCAGCGTGAAGCCCTGCGTATCGACGCTGTAGTAGTCTTCGCTGTCGTCTTCGTTCTTGAACACGTCGAAGCCGGCCGCAAGGCGGTAGCCGAGGAAGTAGGGCTCGGTGAACGACAGGTTGTAGTCGCGCGAGTTCTCGCCGCCACCGGCAGCAACGCGGATGTACTGGCCGCGGCCGAGGAAGTTCTTCTCCTCGATCGAGGCTTCCAGCTTGAAGCCGCCCTTGTCGCCCGTCTCGTAACCGGCGCCGATACCGAACGAACCGGTCGACTGGTCCTGGACGTCGACGACCAGGACGACGCGGTCGGGCTGGCTGCCCGGCGCCGTGGAGATGTTGACGGTCGAGAAGTAGCCGAGCGCCTCCAGGCGACGCTTGGCGCGCGTGATGACTTCCTGGTTGAAGGCGTCGCCTTCGCCGATGTCGAACTCGCGGCGGATGACGTAGTCGCGCGTGCGGGTATTGCCGCGGATCTCGATGCGCTCGACATAGGCGCGCTCGCCCTGGTCGACGAGATAGTCGACGGCGATCGTGCCATTGCCCAGATCGCGGTTGCCGCGCGGCGTCACGCGGGCGAACGGATAGCCGTTGGCCGCGACGCGCTTGGAAATCTCGGACATCGTGTCCTGCACGTCGCGGGCGCGGTAGACCTTGCCCGGGCGCGATTCGATGAGGCCCTGCAGCTCCTCGCCGTCGATGCCCTCGACCGTCGATTCGACGCTCACGGGGCCGAAGTCGTAGCGCTGGCCTTCCTCGACCGTGAAGGTCACGACATATTCGTTGGAGGCTTCGTCGAGGACGGCTTCCGACGAGACGACGCGGAAGTCGGCATAACCGTTGTTGAAGTAGAACTGGCGCAGCGCCTCTTCGTCGGCACGCAGCTTGTCTTCGCTGTAGACGTCCTTGCGGGTCAGGAACGACAGGAAGTTCGACTTCTTGGTGACGATGACGGCCTGCAGGCGGCTGTTGCTGTAGGCCTGGTTGCCGACGAAATTGATCTGCGAGATCTTCGTGCGGTCGCCCTCGTCGACGATGAAGGCGACGTTCACGCGGCCATTGCCGAGCGGATAGACCTGCGTCGTGACGGTGGCGTCGGAGCGGCCGATCGAGGCATAGGCGTCGCGGATGGCCTGCTTGTCGGCTTCGATGGCGGTTTCGCTGTACGGGCCGAGCGACTGCGAGCGCAGGACGGGCGTGAGCTTCTCGTCCTTGATCTTGCGGTTGCCGTTGATGACGACCTGGTTGATCAGCTGGTTTTCATCGACCGTGACGACGAGCGTGCTGCCGGAGACGGCGATTCTCACATCGGAGAAATAGCCGGTCGCGAACAGGCGGCGCACGGAAGCGTCGATGTCGGCGTTGGAGAAGTTCTTGCCGGGTACAATGGTGATGTTCGCCTTGACCGTATCGGCGCTCACACGGCTGGCACCACGCACCTGGACGCTGCGGATCACGGCCGCTTCCGCGACGGTGGCGGAGACAAGCGTGGCAAAAGAGCCGCCCGTGACAACCATACTGGCCGACAATGCAACGGCCGACACGGCGTTCAAAAAGTTTGAACCAGCTTTCATCTTCACTACTTACCTTCGTTTCAACGTCCCGGCAGGCGCGCGCCCGACTCCGGTCACGTTTGCCGTTTTAACCGCTTTTGCCATACAAGCAAGCGTACGCGTTAATTTCTGTTTACTTCAATTCCAACCGTGGCCCGAAGGCCACTACATCCGTTTCATTACGGTAAACAGAGCGTTAGCGCGACTGCCTCAGCGTAAGCGGCCCCCTTTTTCGATTCCCTGCCGGCAATGCGGCAAACCTCAGCCGAGGAGCATGGAAATGTCGTTCCAGGTCGCGAAAACCATCAGCATGAGCACCAGCGCCATGCCGATGCGGAATGCGATCTCCTGCGCCCCGGGCCCGACAGGCCTGCCCCGGATAGCTTCCACCGCATAGAACATCAAATGGCCGCCATCAAGTACCGGAACCGGCATCAGGTTCAAAAGTCCAATGGAAACAGACAGAACAGCGGCAAGCTGCAGCAGGGCGGCAACACCGAGCGTCGCCATCTGGCCGGAGGCCTGCGCGACGCGGATCGGCCCGCCGAGCTGATCGGCCTTCATGCGTCCCATCACGAGGTTGGACAGATAGTCGAACGTCCCCGTCACGATATGCCAGCTCTGCAGCACGCCCTGCCCCACTGCCTCGACCGGGCCGTATTCCACGACGCGGAAATTGCCGCTTTCCTGGTTGGTCACGATGCCGATCAGGCCGAGCTCGATCTTGTTGCCGAACTGGTCGGTGATCTCGGTGCGCTTGGGCACCATGGGCAGGTCGAGGTCCTGGCCGTCGCGGCGCACCGTCACCGTGATCGTCAGCTCCGGGCGCACGCTGACATAGCGGCGCACGTCGTCGAAGGTCGCGACCGGATTGCCGTCGAGCGCGACGAGGAGGTCGCCCGGCCGCACGCCCGCCTCTTCGGCGGCGCTGTCCGGGCGCACTTCCGCGACGATCGGGTCGGCGATCTGGCGGCCGTAGATGGAGAACATCACGGCGAAGATGGCGATGGCGAGCACGAAATTGGCGATGGGGCCGGCGGCGACCGTGACCGCCCGTTTCCAAAGGGCGGCGCCGAGGAAGGTGCGCTTGCGCACATCCTCCGGCAGCGAGGCGACGGTATCGTAGTCCGGTATGGAGGCCGGGTCGTCGTCGCCGAGGAATTTCACATAGCCGCCGAGCGGGATGGCGGAGAGTTTCCAGCGCGTGCCGTGGCGGTCGGTGAAGCCGAAGAGTTCCGGGCCGAAGCCGACGGAGAAGGCCGTGACGCCGATGCCGGACCAGCGGCCGGCAAGGTAATGGCCCATCTCGTGCACGAAGACGATGAGCGTCAGCACGACCAGGAAGGGAAGGATGTAGCCCGTCACGAATCCAACGGAGCCAGCCAGCATGTCCATGAACCCAATCCCCAATGTGTCGCCGCTACGGGCCGAAAAGGAACACGCCGGCCGGCGTGTTGACGGTGCCCGAAACGATCGCGTCGCCAAGCGCAATGAGGAACGCGGCGAAGCAGGCAAAAACAAGGCCGTCCACCCGGTCCATGACGCCGCCATGTCCCGGAATGAGGCGGCTGGAATCCTTGACGCCGAAACGGCGCTTGATGAAGGATTCGAAAAGGTCGCCGATCTGGCTGAACACCGAGAGCACCAGCGCGATCGCCGGCACCCACAGGCCGTTCAGCGGGAAGAAGATCATGTGCACGAGCGTGCCGGCGACAACCGCGGAAATGGCGCCGCCGATCGCCCCCGACCAGGTCTTTCCCGGCGAGATGGGCGGGGCGAGCTTCGGCCCGCCGACCGCCCGGCCGACGAAATAGGCAAGGATGTCCGTCGCCCAGACGACGGCAAAGATGAACAGCATGGCGGCAAAGCCGTGGGCGGTGTCGCCGCGGATGGCGGCGAGCGAGATCGCCGTAAGGCCGGAATAGACGATGCCGCCGGCAAGCCAGCCGCTGCCCTTCAGGGCAAAGGCATAGGCGATGCCGATCAGGGTGGCGCCGATCAGCGCGGGCAGCGCGAGCTCGTCGAAGCCGAAGAGCACAAGCGCCGCGACGAGCACGACCGACAGCCAGCCGAAGGCATTGGCGCGGAAGTCCGTTTCCGGCAGGCGGATGATCGTCGACCACTCGTAGTAGACGAGCAGCGCTATGGCCGAGGCGAGCAGGCGGAAGGCAAGGCCACCGAGCCAGGTCGCGAGAAGCACGACGACGGCGAGCACGATGCCGGAGAGGATGCGCAGGCGCAGTTCGCTGTGCATCACGAACCCACCGCAAGCGTCTTTGCCGCCTGCAGGCCGCCGAAGCGGCGCTCGCGCATGGCATAGCGCGACAGCGCGGCGACAAAGGTGTCGCGCGAAAAATCGGGCCAGAACTCGGGAATGAACATCAGCTCCGCATAGGCCGCCTGCCAGAGCAGGAAGTTGGAGAGCCGCTCCTCGCCGCTGGTGCGGATGATGAGGTCGGGGTCGGGAATGCCGGACGTGTCGAGCGAGGCGCCGATGCGCTCCGGGCCGATCTCGGCGGGATCGAGGCGGCCGGCGGCGACCTCGGCCGCGAGCCGGCGCACGGCGCGGGCGATCTCGTCGCGCGAACCGTAGTTGAAGGCGATGACCAGCGTGATGCCGGTATTGGCGCGGGTCGTGTCCTCGGCCTCCAGCAGGAGCGGCAGGATGTCGCTGGAAAGGTTCGCCTTGTCGCCGATGACGCGGATGCGCACGTTCTCCCGGTGCAGCACCGCGAGGTCACGCCGGATGAAGGTCTTGAGCAGGCCCATCAGGTCGCTGATCTCGCTCTCCGGCCGGCTCCAGTTCTCCGAGGAGAAGGCGAAGAGCGTGAGGTATCGCACGCCGCATTCGGCGGCCGTGCGCACGGCCTCGCGCACCGCTTCGACACCCTTGCGGTGCCCCATGGCGCGCGGCAGGCCGCGGGCATTCGCCCAGCGTCCGTTGCCATCCATGATGATGGCGACGTGTGCCGGTGCGGTGCTGGGCGAGAGCTGGTTCATGAACGATCCGGAAAGGAGGAACGGAGGCAGGCGGCAGAAGCCCTAGACCTGCATGATTTCCTTTTCCTTCTCGGCAAGCAAGCGATCGACCTCCAAAATCGTCTCGTCGGTCATCTTCTGCACCTTTTCGGACTGGCTGCGGGAGAGATCCTGCCCGATATCGCCATCCTTTTCGGCTTTCTTGAGGTCGTCCATGCCGTCGCGGCGCACATGGCGGATCGCGACCTTGGCCTTTTCGGCATAGTCATGCGCGACCTTGACGAGCGACTTGCGGCGCTCCTCGTTGAGCTCGGGCAGCGGAATGCGGAGATTCTGGCCGTCGATGATCGGGTTCAGGCCGAGATTCGATTCGCGGATGCCGCGTTCGACGGCGCCGACCATGCCCTTGTCCCAGACGGAGACCGACAGCATGCGGGGCTCGGGAACGGAGATGTTGGCGACCTGGTTCAGCGGCACGCGCGAACCATAGGCCTCGACCTGCACCGGATCGAGCACGTTGGCCGAGGCACGGCCGGTGCGCAGCGACGCGATGTCGTTCTTGAAAGCCGAAATCGCGCCATCCATGCGACGCTTCAGTTCCTTCAGGTCAATACCTTCACTCATCGGATACTCCCGTTTTCATAGAGCGGCTGCACGCGCCTCGCGTGCGCGCCTCAAGAATCAGTTGTCGGTTACGATGGTCCCGCGCCCGCCCCCGGTCAATATTTCAGCAAAACCGCCCTTTTCGTGGATGGAGAAGACGATGATCGGGATGTGGTTCTCGCGCGCCAGCGCGACGGCTGCGACATCCATGACGGCAAGGCCCCTTTCAAGGACCTCGCTGTGCGTCAGGCGGTCGAAGCGCGTGGCGGCCGGGTCCTTCTTCGGGTCGGCCGAATAGATGCCGTCGACCTGCGTGCCCTTGAAGATCGCTTCGGCGCCCATTTCGGCGGCGCGCAGCGCGGCGGCGGAATCGGTGGTGAAGAACGGGTTGCCCGTGCCGCCGGCGAAGATCACCACGCGGCCGAGCGAAAGATGGTAGAGCGTCGCGCGCTGCGAAAAGCTCTCGCAGATCTCCGGCATGGCGATCGCCGACAGGACGACCGTGTCGATGTCGAGCTTGCGCAGCGACGTCGCGAGCGCCAGCGCGTTGATGACCGTCGCCAGCATGCCCATGTGGTCGCCGGTGACGCGATCGCCGCCCTTGGAGGCAACCGCCACGCCGCGGAAGATGTTGCCGCCACCGACGACGACGCCGACCTCCACGCCGAGCGCCCGGGCTTCGGCGATGTCGGAGGCGATGCGATCGGCGACCGCCACATCGATGCCGAAACCCTGCGAGCCCATCAGCGCCTCGCCGGAGGCTTTCAACAGAACACGTTTGTAGATTGGCTTGGCCGTCATGGTCGCTCCTGAACTCGTGCACCTGCTCTCCCGAACCGGCAGCCGGGCAGAACCGAGGGCGGTCCCGCTTGAGGGCAGCCATCGCCGCTTGAGAATTTCGGGGCAGGCATTTCGGCAAGCCGGATACACGAAGGGCGCCGCGTTGTCACGCGGCGCCCCCTTCTTTTCCCGGGCGGGTCATTCTTTTCCCATGCGGGAATGTGAAAATCAGCCCTTGGCGACGGCTGCGACTTCGGCGGCGAAGTCGGACTCTTCCTTCTCGACGCCTTCGCCGAGCAGGAGGCGGGCCATGCCGACGACTTCGATCGGCGCGCCGACGGTCTTTTCAGCTTCCTTGACGGCAGCGCCGACCGTGAGGTCGGGGTTCATGACGAAGGCCTGCGACAGAAGGGCGACTTCCTCGAAGAACTTGCGCATGCGGCCTTCCACCATCTTCTCGATGATGTTTTCCGGCTTGCCGGAGGCGCGGGACTGCTCGATGAAGACGTTGCGCTCGCGCTCGGCGACGGCAGCATCGACTTCCTCGGCGCGGATGGCGAGCGGAGCCGTCGCGGCGACGTGCATGGCGACCTGGCGGCCGATGGCGTTCAAGGCTTCCTTGTCGCCGGTCGACTTCAGCGCGACGAGCACGCCGAGCTTGCCGAGACGGTCGGCGGCGGCGTTGTGGATGTAGGTCGCGACGACGCCGTCCTCGACCGACAGCAGGACCGAGCGGCGCAGGTTCATGTTCTCGCCGATGGTGGCGACGGCGTCCTTGATCGTGTCGGTGACCGACTTGCCGGTTGCCGGATAGGTGGCGGCACCAACGGCCTCGACGGTGCCGTCGGTGGTCAGCGCCACGTCGGCAACGCCGCGAACCATGGTCTGGAAGGCATCGTTGCGGGCAACGAAGTCGGTTTCGGAGTTGATCTCGACGACGACGGCCTTCGTGCCGGCGCTGGCGATGCCGATCAGGCCTTCGGCTGCGGTGCGGCCCGACTTCTTGTCGGCCTTGGCGATGCCCTTGGCGCGCAGCCAGTCGATTGCCGCTTCGATGTCGCCGTTGTTTTCAGCCAGCGCCTTCTTGCAGTCCATCATGCCTGCGCCGGACTTTTCGCGCAGTTCCTTCACCAGTGCAGCGGTGATTTCAGCCATTGTGAGCCTCTTGTCGGTTCTTGTTGCGTGTCGCCGGAAAACCTCGGCGAACTCAAGGTTTTGGGAACGAATGTACCCGGAAGTGTGACAGGGTGATGAAGATCACCGCCGACCCGCCGCCTCAACCACGACCCCGGGGTCGCGGGCAGACAGGGTCTTCAAACAAGCCGAGGCCAGGGATCGTCTCTCTGGCCTCGGTTATCTCAAGAAAGCAGGAACGAAAGCCTCGCTCCGACCTTGGCCTTACGCTTCGGCTTCGAGAGCCGGCTCGACCGGAACCTCGGCGGACGCGCCGAGGTCACGGCCCGATGCGCCCTGCTGGCGGGCGATGCCGTCGATGGCGGCACGCGCGATCAGGTCGCAGTAGAGGGCGATGGCGCGCGAGGCGTCGTCGTTGCCGGGGATCGGGAAGTCGATCGGGTCCGGGTCGCAGTTCGAATCGATGATGGCGACGACCGGGATGCCGAGACGCTTGGCTTCCTGGATCGCGATCGATTCCTTGTTGGTGTCGATGATGAACATCAGGTCCGGCGTGCCGCCCATGTCGCGGATACCGCCGAGGGCCTTTTCAAGCTTCTCGCGTTCGCGCTCGAGGTTGAGACGCTCCTTCTTGGAGTAGCCGGAGCCTTCCGAGGACAGGATCTCGTCGAGCTTGCGCAGGCGCTGGATCGAGTTGGAAATGGTCTTCCAGTTCGTCAGCATGCCGCCGAGCCAGCGGGCGTTGACGTAGTACTGGGCCGAACGCTTTGCGGCATCGGCAATGATGTCGGACGCCTGGCGCTTGGTGCCGACGAAGAGCACGCGGCCGCCACCGGCAACCGTGTCGGACACGACCTGAAGGGCGCGCGACAGCAGCGGAACGGTCTGTGCCAGGTCGATGATGTGGACGTTGTTGCGGTCGCCGAAGATATACGGCTTCATCTTCGGGTTCCAGCGGTGGGTCTGGTGGCCGAAGTGAACGCCGGCTTCCAGGAGCTGGCGCATAGAGAAATCGGGCAATGCCATGCCTTGTCATCCTTTTCCGGTTGAACCTCCGCAAGGCGATCAGCGCTTCCTTCGGAAACGCCACCGGCGGAACCGCCCGGATTTCTCCCGGACAATCCCATGCCTCACGTGTGGAATGGCTGCCCCTTAACCGCAGTTTCCCGGCAAATCAAGGGCAGCGGGGTAAAAAAGTCGGTATGCAGGACATTACCCTTGGCATTTGCACGGCGGTCGGCGCCCCTTCTGTGTCTCCAAAGAGGCCACATCGACAACGAACGCCGCCCCACCCACTGTCGTCATCCTCGGGCTCGACCCGAGGATCCACCTGGCGCCCGCGGCGTGGATGGTCGGGTCAAGCCCGACCATGACGGAGGAGAGGTTGTGCGGACGTCCTTTGCCCGTCGCCTATTTGCATTCCTGCGGCTTGAACATCTCAAGCTTGGCAAGCTTCCCGCTCAGCACGAACTCGCCGTAGTCCATGGTGAGGTCACGGGTGATTCCGTTCTCGTAGAGCTTGAAGGACATGCGGTAGACCGGCAGCGCGTCGCCTTCGCTCGTATCGTTGTAGTAGGCGATCGACACCGGCCAGAACGCCTCCTTGGAGAAGCTGCCGGCCTTGTCGGCGTCCGGATCGCCGGCTTTGGGCATTTCCTTCTTGCCGACGACGGCGGTCGTCATCAGCGTCTTGTCGCCGGCGTCCGAGCCGTCGAAAAGGCGCGCCTCGAAGAAGCGCTCGCCCTTCCTGGCGTGTTCGATGACGTCGAGCATGTGCTCGGTCGGGAAGCGGCTTGCGGCGAGCTCCACCTGCTTCGTGTCCGGCGCGGTGAGATCGACGCTGACGCCTTCCTTGTCCTCGCGCGCCGTGCCGCGCACCTCCTTGTCCAGCTTCTCGTCGGTGAAGGAGCGGGTGAGGAAGCGGAAGCTGCCGTTCTTCAGGTCCTCGTAGGTGGTCGTCTGCTGGTCGGTGAGGCGCGTTTCCTCGCCGGTATTGACCTGCGTGACGAAACGGAAGCTCACCGTATAGCCATCGCACGGGCTGCCGTTGAACTCGTAGACCATGCGGCCGTACATGCCGGCGATGCCGGAGCGCTCGGTCGCGTCCTTCAGCTTGAGGTCGTAGACGGCGCGGTGCGGCGCAAGCCCGGTCGCCGGCGTGGCAAAGGCGCTCGGAACGCCGCTGCCGGCGAAGCATGCCCCGGCCGTCAGGGCCGCGACAAAGGCTGAACGAAACATCCGTTTCCTCCTGTTGAAGTCGGTCGTGATGTTATATGAACTCTTCCGGCAAAAGCGAGGCAATATCCACGTCTTGCCAACTTCATTTCCACCGTTGCGACGATCCGCGCCGCAATGCCCCTCACAGCCGCCCCTCGCCGCTCCTATCTATGGACCGGCGACAAGAAACGGAGACCGGAATGTCCGCTGAAATCGAAAACCGCGTCAAGGAACTGGGCTACGACATTCCCGTGGCCGCAGCGCCGGCCGCCAACTACGTGCCCTTCGTCATCAGCGGCAACGTGCTCCACATTTCCGGCCAGCTGCCGATGCTGGACGGCAAGCTCGCCGTCACCGGCCATCTTGGCAGGAATGTCGACGTGCCCGACGGCCAGAAGGCGGCGGAACTGTGCGCGCTCGGCCTTCTCGCCCAGGCCAAGGCCGCCCTCGGCGACCTCTCGCGCATCAAGCGCATCATCAAGATCAACGGCTTCGTCGCCTCCGCGCCGGATTTCGTCGAGCAGCACCTCGTCATCAACGGCGCGTCGAACTTCCTCGTCGCGGCCCTCGGCGATGCCGGCAAGCATGCCCGCGCCGCCGTCGGCATGGCCGCGCTTCCCCTGAATGCGGCCGTCGAGATCGACGCCATCATGGAAATCGCCTGATGCAGAAATTCCCCTGGCTGACCGAGCGGCCGATCGCCCATCGCGGCTATCACGATCTCAACCGCAAGGTCTGGGAGAACACGCTCTCCGCCTTCGCCCGCGCGGCCGATGCCGGCTTTGCCATCGAATGCGACCTGCACTATGCCGCCGATGCCATTCCCGTCGTCTTCCATGACGACGACCTGAAGCGGCTCTGCGGCATCGAGGGGGACGTGCGCCAGCGCACCGCCGCCGAACTCGGCCTGCTGAAGGTCGGCGGCACGGAGGACGGCGTGCCGACGCTGCGCCAGCTCCTCGACCTCGTGAAGGGCCGCGTGCCGCTCGTCCTGGAGCTGAAGGGGCGCAAGGGCGACGACGACGGCTTCGCCATGGCCGTGCTCGACGCGATCGAGGACTATGACGGCCCCGTCGCGCTGATGAGCTTCGACCACTGGCTCCTGGAAGACCTCAAGGCGATCGGCACCAGCCGCCCCGTCGGCCTGACGGCGGAAGGTGCGCGGCCGGAGAATTTTGCCGTGCACGAGGAGGCGATGCAGCTCGGACTCGACTTCATCTCCTACTATTACGGCCACCTGCCGAACGCCTTCGTCAGCCGGCAGCGCGACCTCGGCCGGCAGGTCATCACCTGGACCGTGCGCGACGACGAGGCGCGCACGATCACGGCGCTCAACGCGGACCAGATGACCTTCGAGGGCTTCGATCCGCGCGAGCCGCTGACGGCATAACATGGCCGGGACGGTACGCATCCGTGTCGAAACCAGCTTCGCCGATATTCCGGCGGGCGACTGGGGGCGTCTTTCCGGCGCCTCCAGGGACGACGCGCTGGTGCCGTACAATCCCTTTGTCAGCCACGCCTTCCTCTCCGCGCTGGAAGAATCAGGCTGCGCCGTCGCCGAGACCGGCTGGCTCGGCCAGCATCTCCTGCTGGAGGGCGACGACGGCGCCCTTCTCGGCGCCCTGCCCGTCTATCTGAAGAACCACAGCCAGGGCGAATATGTCTTCGACCACGGCTGGGCCGACGCCTTCGAGCGTGCCGGCGGACGCTATTATCCCAAGCTGCAGGCCTCCATTCCCTTTACCCCCGCCACGGGCCCGCGCCTCCTCCACCGGCCGGACCAGCCGGTCGTCGCGACACAGGCCGCGCTGGCCGAGGGGCTGAAGGAACTGTCGAAACGCCACGGCGTCTCCTCGGCGCATGTCACCTTCGTGCCGGAAGCGGAAATGCCGGTCTTCGAGGCCGCGGGCTACCTGCACCGCACGGACCAGCAGTTCCATTTCCTCAACGCGGGCTACGGCTCGCATGCGGATTTCCTGGAAACGCTCGCCTCCCGCAAGCGCAAGGCGCTGAAGAAGGAGCGCCGCACGGCGCTCGAGCACGACATCGAAATCGACTGGCTGACCGGCGGGGACCTGACCGAAAAGATCTGGGACCAGTTCTTCACCTTCTACATGGACACCGGCAGCCGCAAATGGGGCCGGCCCTATCTCAACCGCCGCTTCTACAGCCTGATCGGCGAGCGCATGGCGGACGACATCCTGCTGGTGATGGCAAGACGCAACGGCCGCTACATCGCCGGCGCGATCAACTTCATCGGCGGCGACACGCTCTTCGGCCGGCACTGGGGCTGCATCGAGGACCATCCCTTCCTGCATTTCGAGGTCTGCTACCACCAGGCCATCGATTTCGCGATCGAGAAGGGGCTGGCGCGCGTGGAGGCCGGCGCGCAGGGCGAGCACAAGCTGGCGCGCGGCTACCTGCCCGTCATCACCCATTCGGCCCACCACATCACCCATCCCGGCCTGCGGCGCGCCGTCGCCGACTATCTCGAGCGCGAGCGCCGTGACGTCGAGGCGACGGGCGAATATCTTGCCGAACACGGCCCCTTCCGCCGCGCGAGCGGCCAAGACGACCACGACTGAGCACATCGGAGACGAGCATGACCGCCTACGACACGAACAACATCTTCGCGAAGATCCTGCGCGGCGAGATCCCGGCGCACCGCGTCTACGAGGACGACGACGCGGTCGCCTTCATGGACGTGATGCCGCAGGCGAACGGGCACACGCTCGTCATCCCCAAGACGCCGTCGCGCAACATCCTCGACGCCGCCCCGCAGACGCTGTCGCGCCTGCTGCCGGTGGTGCAGAAGGTTGCGGCCGCCGCCAAGGAGGCGTTCGAGGCCGACGGCGTCACCGTCATGCAGTTCAACGAACCGGCCGCCGGCCAGACCGTCTATCACCTGCATTTCCACGTCATCCCGCGCGTCGAGGGCCAGCCGCTGAAGCCCCATTCCGGCACGATGGAGGACCAGGGCGTGCTTGCCGCCAATGCGGAGAAGCTGCGCAAGGCGCTGAAGGGCTGACATATCCGCCACGGCCCCTCATCCGGCCTGCCGGCCACCTTCTCCCCGTGAACGGGGAGAAGGGATATGCCGCGCCGGTTTCCTCAAACAAGTCCCGTTCGTGGGGTAAGTCCCCTCTCCCCGCACGCGGGGAGAGGGTTAGGGTGAGGGGCAAATCCCACACGGAATCGCCCGTTTCAAACACCCAGCAAGGCAAGCCCCGCGGCAAGGAACGCGATGGCCGCGGCGATGCCGGCGATCTGGCGGAAGCGGCCGCCGATGAAGAAGCAGAGACCGCCGAACGCGACGGCCCCGAGCCGCAGCCAGAGGGGCGAGGCCTCCAGCGTGCCGGTCGGGAAGACGATCAGCTTGGCGATGACCGCCGCCACCAGCGCCGTCGCCACCGCCCTCACCCAGTTCAGGACCTCGGACCGTTCGTCGATGCGGTTGCCGGCGACGACGCCCGCCCAGCGCCAGAGATCCGTCGCCAGCCAGCCGGCGATGGCGATGTAGATATAGGGCCAGAGACCGTCGAAGCTCATCGCGCGGCCTCCCGGCGGCGCAGCGCGCGCTCGCCCCACCAGGCCGCGGTGCCGCCGACGACGCCGGCCAGCAGGATATCGTATTCGGGCGCGACCACCGCGAAGATGGTGCCGAGCGCGAGCCCGATGCCGAGCGCCCAGTAGATCACCCGGTGGCGCGCGGAAATCCAGATCGAGGTGAGGAAATAGACCGGCGTCAGGAAGAACAGGCAGCCGGAAACGATCGGCGGGAACTCCGAGACCGCGCCATAGACGAGGCCGACGAGCACGATATTGGTGAGCGTCAGCGTCACGCCGAAACCGGCGAAGAAGGCGACGCGGCCGCCGCGCGGCACGTCCCGCACCTTCTCCATCGCGAAGACCCAGGCGGTGATGGCGACGAAATGCGAGACGATCAGCAGCAGCCAGGTCGGTGTGCGGCGGTCACGGATTTCCGGGATGAGCGCCGCCACCATCGGCATCATGCGCACCGAGGACAGCGTGACCGCGAGGAACGCCGTCGCGATATGCGCGCCCGACAGCATGGAGCCGACGAGAATCACCTTGGCCGGCAGCGCCCAGACCATGCCGGTCATGAACATCACCTGCTCGACCGGCACCTTCGCCTCCGCCGTGAAGGCGGCGAACCCCACGAAGGACAGCATCAGGATGATCGCCGGCAGGCTGAAGATGCCGCGCATGCCGAGGAGGAACCAGTGGCTCTGGGATTGGGGTTCTGGCGGGGCGGTCATTCAATTCTCTTGCAGGAAAACAAAGCCGGACGGCTACCCTGCCAGGCCGGTCCCATACGATCGCAAACCGCGCCCACCCTCTGTCGTCATCCTCGGCCCCGAGCCGAGGATCCACAACCGCGGGCGGGGCGTGGATGGTCGGGTCAAGCCCGACCATGACGGAGGAAAGGCTTGCGCCATTTCTTCAACAATATGGGCCGGGCAGTTTCCTGCCCGGCCCATGCGATTTGTAAAGCCGTCACTTTTTGCGCGGCACCTTGGGAACGGCGCCGGACGACTTGCGTGGCGGCTCGTCCTTCGGCTCCTCGGTCTTGGCCTCCACCGCCTTCTTCGAAGCGCGGGCCTTGGCGGGCGCGGCCTCGGCGGCGACGGTCTCCTTCGGCTTGCGGGGCTTGGCCTTCTTGGCGGCTGCCTCCTCGACCTCGGCCTTCGGCTTGATCGGCGCGGTTTCCGGCACGGCGTCGAGGATCAGGCCCTTCGAGCCGTCCTCCTTCACGCCGACGGAGACGCGCACGACGCCGCCCTTCTTCAGCTTGCCGAAGAGGATCTCGTCGGCGAGCTTCTTCTTGATGTTCTCCTGGATGACGCGCGCCAAAGGACGCGCGCCCATCTTCTCGTCGTAGCCCTTCTCCGCCAGCCACGAGATCGCCTCGGGCTGGAGATCGAAGGTGACGTTGCGCTCGGCGAGCTGGGTTTCCAGCTGCATGACGAACTTCTGCACGACCTGGTGGATGACCGGCGTCGGCAGCGAGCCGAACGGGATGATCGCATCGAGGCGGTTGCGGAATTCCGGCGTGAACAGGCGGTTGATCGCCTCCATGTCCTCGCCCTCGCGCTTCGACGAGCCGAAGCCGATGGCGGCCTTGGCCATGTCGGAGGCGCCCGCATTGGTCGTCATGATAAGGATGACATTGCGGAAGTCGATCTTCTTGCCGTTATGGTCGGTCAGCGAGCCGTGATCCATGACCTGCAACAGGATGTTGTAGAGGTCCGGATGCGCCTTCTCGATCTCGTCGAGCAAGAGCACGCAATGCGGATGCTGGTCGACGCCGTCGGTCAGGAGGCCGCCCTGGTCGAAACCGACATAGCCGGGAGGTGCCCCGAGCAGGCGCGAGACCGTGTGCCGCTCCATGTATTCCGACATGTCGAAGCGCAGGAGTTCCACGCCGAGCGACGATGCAAGCTGCTTGGCGACTTCCGTCTTGCCGACGCCGGTGGGGCCGGAGAACAGGTAGCAGCCGATCGGCTTGTTCGGTTCGCGAAGGCCCGCCCGCGACAGCTTGATCGCCGACGACAGCGCCTCGATGGCGAGGTCCTGGCCGTAGACGACCGAGCGCAGCTCCTTGTCGAGGTTGGCGAGCACCTGCTCGTCGTCCTTCGACACGGTCTTCGGCGGAATGCGGGCCATGGTGGCGATCGTCGCCTCGATCTCCTTCTCGGTAATCAGCTTGCGGCGTTTTCCGGCGGGCAGCAGCATCTGGGCCGCGCCGGTCTCGTCGATCACGTCGATCGCCTTGTCCGGCAGCTTGCGGTCGTTGATGTAGCGCGCCGACAGCTCCACCGCCGTCTTGATCGCCTCGTTGGAATAGCGGAGCTTGTGATACTCCTCGAAATAGGGCTTCAGCCCCTTCATGATCTCGATCGTGTCGTCGATGGTCGGCTCGTTGACGTCGATCTTCTGGAATCGGCGGACGAGCGCCCGGTCCTTCTCGAAGAACTGGCGGTATTCCTTGTAGGTCGTCGAGCCGATGCAGCGGATCGCGCCGGAGGAGAGCGCCGGCTTGAGGAGGTTCGAGGCATCCATCGCGCCGCCGGAGGTGGCGCCCGCGCCGATCACCGTATGGATCTCGTCGATGAAGAGAACGGCGCCCGGATAATCCTCCAGCTCCTTGACGACCTGCTTCAGGCGCTCCTCGAAGTCGCCGCGATAGCGGGTGCCGGCGAGCAGCGTGCCCATGTCGAGCGAGAAGATCGTCGCGTCGGCGAGCGCTTCGGGCACCTTGCCCTCGACGATGCGCTTGGCGAGGCCCTCGGCGATGGCCGTCTTGCCGACGCCGGGATCGCCCACATAGAGCGGGTTGTTCTTGGAGCGGCGGCACAGGACCTGGATCGTGCGATTGACCTCGGCATGGCGGCCGATCAGCGGATCGATCTTGCCGCCCTTGGCCTTCTCGTTGAGGTTGACGCAATAGGCCGTCAGGGCGTCCTGCTTCTTGGCGGGCTCCTCCTGCTCGTTGCCGTTGCGGGTCTGCTTCTGTTCGTTCTCGCTCTCGTCCGCGCCGCGCACCTGGCGCTGCTCGGACGCGCCCGGCCGCTTGCCGATGCCGTGCGAGATGAAGTTGACGGCGTCGTAGCGCGTCATCTCCTGCTCCTGCAGGAAATAGGCGGCATGGCTCTCGCGCTCGGCGAAGATCGCGACGAGCACGTTGGCGCCGGTCACCTCCTCGCGGCCGGAGGACTGGACATGGATCACCGCACGCTGGATGACGCGCTGGAAGCCGGAGGTCGGCTTGGAATCCTCCTCGTAGCCCGTCACCAGGTTGGCGAGGTCATGGTCGACATAGTCGGTGACGGTCTTGCGCAGAACGTCGAGATTGACGTTGCAGGCGCCCATCACGGCGGCCGCATCGCCGTCGTCGATCAGGGCGAGCAGGAGGTGTTCGAGCGTCGCATATTCGTGATGGCGCTCGTTCGCATAGGTCAGTGCCTGGTGGAGGGCCTTTTCAAGGCTGGCAGAAAATGTTGGCACGTTCGTTCCTCATTTCTTTTCCATGACACATTGCAGCGGGTGCTGGTGCTGGCGGGAGAAATCCATCACCTGTGTCACTTTGGTTTCGGCAACCTCGTAGGTGAACACGCCACACTCGCCTACGCCATGATTGTGCACATGCAGCATGATCCGCGTCGCCGCTTCCCGGTCCTTCTGGAAGAAACGTTCCAGGATGTGGATCACAAACTCCATGGGCGTATAATCATCATTGAGAAGCAGGACGCGGTAGAGGCTCGGCTTCTTGGTCTTGGGTTTCGTGCGGGTAATGACGGAGGTGCTGCGACCGGGAGTGTCGCCGCCGCCTTCCCCATCCTGCATTCGAACCCGTCTCACATCCATTTTCGTGTTCATTCCCTTGACTGCGGGCCCTTTAGCTTCCGGTCGCTTGTCTGTGGCGCACCGTTCATCCGAGGGTGCCTTCGGACCTGTTATCTAATGTCTCGGCCCACGATTGTAAGACCCCCGCTTCGCACTGCAATCATAATCGCGGGTCATCCGAAGGAAATAGCGAAATTTGCTGCCGCTACGTCAGCCTCGCGCAATCCCCGGAACGCGCAAAGGCCGGCTGCGGTTGTCCGCAGCCGGCCGATGAACGCTATACGCGTACGCGGTACTCTAAAAGGATCAGGCGGCGACGGCAGCCTTGGCAGCGGCGGTCGCCTTGGCAACCGGTGCTTCGTAGGGCTTGTAGGCGCCCTTGGCGAGATCGGCGTACATTTCGCTGAGCTTGGTGGCCTCGGCGACGAAACCTTCATAGGAGGACTTCACGAAGGCGGTCTGCAGCTCGAGAGCGGCTTCGACGCTCTTGACGCCCGAGAGCTTCTCAAAATGCGCGAGGCCGTTTTCGAAGGACTTCTTGGAATAGTCGGCCGTTTCGGTGGCAATCGCCTGCCAGCCCTGGGCAGCGGTCGTATAGCTCTTGACGAACGTGTCCACGGCTTCCTTGCCCTTCTTGTTTGCCTCGTCGAAATTGAACATCGAAGTCTCCTTTGGATCCCGGTGATTTGCCCAAAATCTATATGCAATGCACAAAAAAGTCAACGTTGATGCTGCAATGCAATATTCCGCAGGGAAAGCAAGGTCTTGCGCGATAGGTATGATCATTGCGGCTGACAAAAGCCTATTTGTCGCAAAATTATAATGAAAAGGGCCCGCAACCGCATTCCCGCGCCTAACGGGATCCTCGGGTCGAGCCCGAGGATGACGGAGGGGATGCAGGTGTCACCAGCCCATCGAGCGGTACCGGAACGCGGCCTCGTTGCCTTCTCTGCCCAACCATTCCTCTTGCTCATCCCCGGGCTCGACCCGAAGATCCATGACCCAGCGACCGAACATGCAACGAAAAGGCCCGGCGCCAAGGGCTGCCGGGCCTGTATTCCGTGCGATGATCGACAGATCACAGGTCGATGTCGAGGATCGCCATGGAGAAGTTGTAGGAGAGCTCCCCGTCTTCGTCGTCGCGGAAGATCACGCCCAGGAACTCGTCGCCGAGATAGACTTCCGCGGACTCATCCTTGCGCGGACGGGCCTTCACGACGATCTCCTTGTTGAGATTGCGCTTGAAGTAGGCCTCGAGCTTCCTGATTTCTTCCGGCTTCACGATCTGTCTCCGTAACGGTTGATTTGCCGCGCTTCTCGCACCTGCTTCGGGTCCTGTAAACCCACGAATTCCGCGAGAAAGCGACTTTTCCCGCTCACAGATCGTAGTCGAACGCCGCCAGAAGCTGGTCCATGGCGCGCGACGGCTCGTTGCAGCCCGCCTCGCCGATGACCTTGGCCGGCACGCCGGCGACCGTCGATTTCGGCGGAACCGGCTTGAGCACGACCGAGCCCGCAGCGATGCGCGAGCAATGGCCGATATGGATGTTGCCGAGGATCTTCGCGCCGGCGCCGATCATCACGCCGTCGCCGATCTTCGGGTGGCGGTCGCCACCCTCCTTGCCGGTGCCGCCGAGCGTGACGTTGTGGAGGATCGAGACATTGTCGCCGACGACCGCCGTCTCGCCGACGACGAGGCCCGTCGCATGGTCGAGGAAGAAGCCCTTGCCGATGCGCGCGGCCGGGTTGATGTCCGTCTGGAAGACGCTGGAGGAGCGACTCTGCAGGTAGAGCGCGAGGTCGCGCCGGCCCTTGTCGTGCAGCCAGTGCGCCAGGCGGTGGGTCTGGATGGCGTGGAACCCCTTGAAGTAGAGCACGGCATCGAGGAACCGCAGGCAGGCGGGGTCGCGGTCGTAGACGGCCTGGATGTCGACGCGCAGGATGCCGCCCCATTCCGGCCAGTCTTCCAGCATCTCGTCGAAGATCTGGTGCAGGAGGTTGGCCTGCAGGTCCGGATGGTCGAGCCGCTCGCAGACGCGGTGGATCACGCTTTCCTCGAGCGAGCGGTGGTTCAGCACCGTCGAATAGAGGAAGGCCGCCAGAAGCGGCTCGGCCTGGGCGGCGACGCGCGCTTCCTCGCGCAGGCTGTTCCAGATCGGATCCATGGCCTTGAGCTTGTCGCCGGCCCTCAGTTCGTTCATCGCGACCATCGCCGCACTCCTTGTCGTCGTTCCCGCCCATATATAGAGCAATTGGCGTCGCTGCGAAATGGCCGGCCGGCCATTGTCGCGAACGGCGTGTCAGCGGCCGTCGATTTCCGCATAGAACTCCAGCACCGCGTGCTTGAAGACCCTGTCGCCGACGGCCAGCATGTGGTCGCGGCCGGGAATGTCGAGCGCCCTTGCATCCGGCATGAGCTCGGCGAGCGGCTGCGGCGCGCCTGCAATGTCGTCCTTCGTCCCGACGCCGATCAGCGCGGGCACGTCGATGCGCGCCATGTCCGCCGCCGTCAGCAGGTCGCGCGAGGTCATGATGCAGGCGGCGAGCGCCTGGCGGTCGGATTTCGTCTGGTCGGCAAAGGCGCGGAACATGCGGCCGCGCTCGTGCGTCACCGCGTCGAGCGAGGGCGCGAGCAGCGCATCGGCGATCGGGTCCCAGTCACCGACACCTTCCACCATGCCGATGCCGAGCCCGCCGAAGACGACGGAGCGCACGCGGTGCGGATGGGCGAGCGCCATGAAGGCGGTGATGCGCGCGCCCATCGAATAGCCGAAGACATGGGCTTCGGGGATCGCCAGGTGATCGAGCAGCGCGGCGGCGTCCCCGGCCATCAGCGGCGGCGTGTAGAGCGCGGGATCGTGCGGCTTGGCGCTCCTGCCGTGGCCGCGATTGTCGAGCGCGATGACGCGGTAGCCCGCATCGCCCAGCGTCTTCAGCCAGCCGGGAAACACCCAGTTGACGTTGGCGCTGGAGGCAAAGCCGTGGATCAGCAGCACCGGCGGGCCGGACGGATCGCCCGCATCGAAGAAGGCGAGCTCCAGGCCATGGTGGGTGAAACGGGAAAAGGGCGGGGGATCGAGGTTCATCGCAGGCCGTCTTTCATTTGCATGCCCCTGCTCTTACTGCCCTTTGCCCGCGGAGAAAACGGCCGGCATGCGGAAATCTCCCGGGGCGCGGCGGTTTTGCATCTACACATTTGCCACGAAGGCGACTATGGTCCGCGCCAGAAAGACGGCATCCCAGGAGCATGACATGGCTGGCCACAGCATTCCCCATTTCCAGAACGACGGCGGCCATCGCTCGATCGAGATCGGCGTGAAGGAATTCATGTGCGTCGGCGCGTCGGTTCCCTACGACCATCCGCACGTCTTCCTCGACATGGGCGACGACAACGAGAAGGTCTGCCCCTACTGCTCGACGCTCTACCGCTACAATCCGGCCCTCAAGGCCAGCCAGACCGACCCGGCCGGCTGCATCTTCACCAACCAGGTCGCGGCGTAGCGGCCGGGCGGCCGGCACCCCGATGCCCTCGGTACGATCCGCAACCATCGTCGGCGCCGGCATTGCCGGCCTGACGGCGGCCCTCGCGCTTGCCCGCAGGGGTATCGCCTGCCATGTCCTGGAGCAGGCCCCCGCGCTCGAAGAGGTCGGCGCCGGCCTTCAGCTCTCGCCCAACGCCTCGCGCATCCTCGCCGATCTCGGCCTTCTCGAGGCACTCGGCGCGCGCTGGAGCGAGCCGGACCATGTTCTCCTGTCCTCGGGCCGCACCCTCGCTCCCCTCGCCTCGGTCCCGGCCGGCGCTTTCGCACGCAAACGCTGGGGCGCGCCCTACGGCGTGCTGCCCCGCGCCGCGCTGCAGGCCGTGCTGCTCGAGGCCGTCCATCGGGAGCCGCTCGCCACGCTGACGACCGGCCGGCGGATCGACACCGTCGAGGCCGCCCTTGCCGCCGCGCCCGCCGACCTGGTGATCGCCGCCGACGGCGTCTGGTCGGCGCTGCGCAAGGACGTGCCCGGCGCCCTGCCCGCGCGCTATTCCGGCACGATCGCCTGGCGTTTCCTCGTGCCCTGCGCCGCCGCCCCGCCCGTCCTTGATCCGCGCGCCGTCACGGCCTTCCTCGGCCCGCGCGCCCATCTCGTCGCCTATCCGCTTGCCGGGGCGCAGGCCTTCAACATCGTCGCCCTCCACGCGCACGGGCAGGCACCGGCGGCCGGCTGGTCCCGCAGCGGCGATGCCGCCGCCCGCAGCCGCCTGCTCGACGCCTTTTCCGGCTGGCACGCCGATCTCCGCCGCCTGCTCGCCGAGGCGCGCGATCCGCTGATGTGGCCGCTCTTCGAATGCCCCGACGGGGCCTGGACCGATGGGGGAAAGGTCGTGCTGATCGGCGATGCCGCGCATGCCATGACGCCCTTCGCCGCCCAGGGCGCGGCCATGGCGATCGAGGATGCGGCGCTCCTGGCAAACCACCTCGCCCGGGCTTCCGGCACGAGCCAGACGCTCCGCCGGTTCGAGACGACCCGCCGCGAACGGGTCGGCAGGGTGCGCAGCCGCGGCGCCTTCAACCGCTTCGCCTATCACGCCCGCGGTCCGGTCGCGCTCGGCCGCGATCTCGTCCTGTCGCTGCGCGGCCCGGAAAACCTCGCCGGCGATCTCGACTGGCTCTACGGCTACCGCACGCCGGACTGATCAGGCCCCTCGTCCCGCTGCCGCGACCTTCTCCCCGCAGGCGGGGAGAAGGCGCAAGAAGCATCGCCTTCCCATATCCAGAAACCTGTTGTTTGGGGAAACGGGCTCATCCATCCCTTCATCGCCGCAAGCCGGAAGAAGATGGCCGGCAGGCCGGATGAGGGGCGATCCACCGCCCCTCATCCGGCCGCGTCAGACCGCCCGCGCGGCCGCGAGCCCGCGCTCGATGTCCGCCTTGATGTCCTTCACGTCCTCAAGGCCGATCTGGAGACGCAGCACCGGGCCTTCCTCCGGCCCCTTGGCGACGCGCCGGTCGCCGAGGCCCACATGCACGGCAAGGCACTCGAAGCCGCCCCAGGAATAACCGAGGCCGAAAATGCCGAGCGCATCGAGGAAGGCATGCGCCTTCGCCTTGTAGCGCTCCGGCGCCCCCCCCTTGAGGATGATGGAGAAGATGCCGCTCGCGCCCTTGAAGTCGCGCTTCCAGAGCGCGTGGCCGGGAAAGCTCGGCAAGGCCGGGTGCAGTACGCGGGACACGTCGTCGACGCCCTCCAGCCAGCGGGCCAGCTCCAGCGCGCTTTCCTGATGCCGCTCCAGCCGCACCCCCATGGTGCGCAGGCCGCGCAGCACCTGGTAGGCGTCGTCCGGCGAGGCGCAGGTGCCGAGCGTGATCTGCGTCTCGTGCAGCTGCTCCCAATGGGCGGCATTGGCCGAGACGGTGCCGAACAGCACGTCGGAATGGCCGGCCGGATATTTCGTCGCCGCGTGGATGGAGATGTCGACGCCGAAATCCAGCGGGCGGAAATAGAGCGGCGTCGCCCAGGTATTGTCCATGCTGACCACGGCGCCATGCTTGTGGGCGGCAGCGGCGATCGCCGGGATGTCCTGCATCTCGAAGGTGTTGGAGCCCGGCGCCTCGGTGTGCACCAGCCGGGTGTTCGGCCGGATCAGCGCCTCGATGCCGGCGCCGATCGCCGGATCGTAGTATTCGACCGAAACGCCGAGGCGCTTCAGCATCGTGTCGCAGAAATGGCGGGTCGGGTGATAGACCGAATCGACGATGAGCGCATGGTCACCGGCCGACAGGAAGGCGAGGAACGGCACCGTGACGGCGGCAAGGCCCGAGGGAACGAGAATCGTGCCGGCAGAACCTTCCAACTCGTCGATGGCCGCGCAGAGCGCATCCGTCGTCGGCGTGCCGCGCGTGCCATAGGTGTATTTCTGGGCGCGCTTTTCCATCGTCGCCGCATTCGGGAAGAGCACGGTCGAGGCATGCACGACGGGCGGATTGACGAAACCGTGATAGTCCGCCGGGTCGTTTCCGGCATGGGCAAGGCGGGTGTTCACGCCGGCGCCGGCGAGGATTTCGTCTCTGTTTTTCATGATCGATCCGAAGAAGATGCGAGGGGTTTGTGGCGCCGACTTTTGGACAGGCGGGGCGGCAGGTCAACCCCATGCGGCGACGCGATACCGGCTCCCAAAGCGCTTCAAGTGTTAAAGACGCGAATTTTTTGAGCGATTTACTGCACAAATCCCCGATCTTTCGCCCAAAATCCGGTCACGAGCCGACAAATTTAGGTTACCGACCGGAAAATGGCCGCGCTCACTTGACCCTGTGAAATTTTGAGCATGAGATAAGCAACCTCGCGCCGGGAGGGTGGCGAGTTCCATGGGCGCGCCCGACAAGGGTGCGGGACCTGCGGACAAAACAAAGACAACAGAAAAAGGTTGTGAAAAAATGGCAAAAACAATCGTGACGGCGCTCGTCGGCGCTGCCGTACTGGGGCTTGGCGCAACGGCAGCACAGGCGGACACGCTCTCTGACGTGAAGGCCAAGGGCTTCGTGCAGTGCGGCGTGAACGGCTCGAACCTCGCCGGTTTCGGCGCGCAGGATTCGTCGGGCAACTGGGCGGGTCTCGACGTCGACCTCTGCAAGGCCGTGGCCGCGGCCGTCTTCGGCGATGCCACCAAGGTGAAATTCACCCCGCTCTCGGCCAAGGACCGCTTCCCGGCCCTGCAGTCGGGCGAAATCGATCTTCTGGCCCGCAACACCACCTGGAGCGTCAGCCGCGATTCGCAGCTCGGCTTCGATTTCCGCGCCGTGAACTACTATGACGGCCAGGGCTTCATGGTGAAGAAGGAACTTGGCGTGAAGTCCGCGCTGGAACTGTCCGGCGCCTCCGTCTGCGTGCAGTCCGGCACGACGACCGAGCTCAACCTCGCCGACTACTTCCGTTCCAACAACATGGACTTCAAGCCGGTCGTCTTCGAAGCGCAGGACGAAGCGGACGCCGCCTACAATGCCGGCCGTTGCGACGCCTACACGACCGATGCCTCGGGCCTCTACTCGATCCGCCTGAAGATGGCCAACGCGGACGACCACATGGTTCTGCCGGAAATCATCTCCAAGGAGCCGCTCGGCCCGGCCGTCCGCCAGAACGATTCGCGCTGGCTCGATATCGTGAGCTGGTCGCACTATGCGATGGTGGCCGCCGAGGAGTTCGGCATCACCACGGCCAATGTCGAGGAGATGAAGGCATCCGCCAACCCGGATATCAAGCGCTTCCTCGGCGAAGAGGCTGATTCGACGATCGGCGCCGATCTCGGCCTGCCGAAGGACTGGGCCGTGCAGATCATCAAAGCCGTCGGCAACTATGGCGAATCCTTCGAGCGCAATGTCGGCGAGGGCTCCCCGCTCAAGATCGCCCGCGGCCTGAACGGGCTGTGGACGAACGGCGGCCTGCAGTACGCCCCGCCGGTTCGCTGATCGGCCAGTCGCGCGATCCTTCCGGGAGGGCGGATAACCGCCCTCCCCTTTGAACAAACGCCCGGAAAACAGGGCGGAACCAACGTCAGGGGAAATGCATGGCTCTTGCGGATGCCCGAACAGGGTCCGGCGAACCGCCGAAGGTATCTCTTCTCTACAATCCGGCACTGAGAAGCATCGTCTATCAGGTCGTGACGCTCGTCGTGATCGTCGCGGCCATCTGGTATGCGTGGAACAACGTCGTCCAGAATCTCGCGCGCGCCAACATGACGGCCGGCTTCGGCTTTCTGAACAGCCGCGCCGGCTTCGACCTCGCGCAGAGTCTGATCGCCTATTCGAGCGACTCGACCTATTTCCGGGCGCTGCAGGTCGGTCTTCTCAACACGCTCGTCGTCGCCGCCGCCGGCATCGTCACGGCGACGATCGTCGGCCTTCTGGTCGGCATCGGGCGCCTGTCGCACAACTGGCTGATCGCGCGGCTCTGCACGGTCTATGTGGAAATCTTCCGCAACATTCCGCCGCTGCTCGTCATCTTCTTCTGGTATCTCGGCGTTCTTGCGCTGCTGCCGTCGATCCGCTCCATCTTCCAGCACCTGGAGGAAAATCCGGACGCCATCTTCTTCATCTCGAACCGCGGCATCTACATGCCGGCCCCGGTCTTCGGCGACGGTTTCGGCACGGTGCTCATCGCCTTCTTGATCGGCGTCGTCGCGGCCATCGCGTTCACGGTGTGGGCCAATGCGCGCCAGCGCGCCACGGGCCAGCGCCCGCCGGTGCTCTGGGTCAATCTCGGCCTGGTCCTCCTGCTGCCGTTCCTCGTTTTCCTCGTCATGGGCAGCCCCCTGACGTTCGACTACGCGGTGCCGGGCTCGTTCAACATGCGCGGCGGCATGGTCATCGGACCGGAATTCCTGGCGCTTTATCTCGCGCTGTCGCTCTACACGGCCTCGTTCATCGCCGAGATCGTGCGCGCCGGCATCCGCGGCGTGTCCAAGGGCCAGTCGGAAGCCTCCTATGCGCTGGGTCTTCGGCCCGGCCAGGCGACCCGTCTCGTCGTGCTGCCGCAGGCGCTCCGGATCATCATCCCGCCGCTCACCTCGCAGTATCTCAACCTCATAAAGAACTCCTCGCTCGCGGTCGCCGTCGGCTATGCCGACCTCGTCGCGGTCGGCGGCACCATCCTCAACCAGTCCGGCAAGTCGATCGAGATCATCTCGATCTGGATGCTGATCTACGTCTCGATCAGCCTCATCACCTCGCTGTTCATGAACTGGTTCAACGCCAAGATGGCCCTGGTGGAGCGCTGAGATGGCTGAAAGCATTACCTATGTCCGCGACCGCTTCATCGAAGCGGAAAAACCGCCGGCCTCCGACAGCTCGGTCATCGCCTGGCTTCACCGCAACCTGTTCGCCTCCGTCACCGACAGCGCGATGACGATCGTCGCCATCCTGGCGATCGTCTGGTACCTGCCGGCGGCGATCAACTGGCTGTTCGTCTCGGCCGTGTGGACCGGGGCGGACCGGACGGCCTGCCTCACCACCGATCAGGGCGGCCAGCTTCCCGCCGGCTGGAGCGGCGCCTGCTGGGCCTATGTGAACGACCGCTTCGTGCAGTTCATGTTCGGCTCCTACCCGCGCGGCGAGCTGTGGCGGCCGCTGCTCGTCGTCGTCATGTTCGTCGGCCTGCTCATCCCGTTCCTCATGCCGAAGGCGCCGCGCAAGGGGCTGAACGCACTCCTGCTGCTCATCGTCTTCCCGATCGTCTCCTTCTTCCTGCTGCTCGGCGGCACGTTCGGCCTGCGCCACGTGGAGACCTCGCTGTGGGGCGGGCTGATGGTGACGCTCATCATCTCCTTCGTCGGCATCGTCGTGTCGCTGCCCGCCGGCATCCTGCTTGCGCTCGGCAGACGGTCGCAGATGCCGATCATGAAGACGGCCTGCATCGTCTTCATCGAACTGATCCGCGGCGTGCCGCTGATCACCGTTCTCTTCATGGCAAGCGTGCTCCTGCCGCTGTTCCTCGAGCCCGGCAACAACATCGACAAGTTCCTGCGCGCGCTGATCGGCGTATCGATCTTCGCATCCGCCTATATGGCGGAGGTTATTCGCGGCGGTCTTCAAGCCATTCCGAAAGGACAATATGAAGCGGCCGACGCCCTTGGTCTAAACTACTTCCACAAAATGACCTTCGTCGTGCTTCCGCAGGCCATCAAACTCGTGATCCCGGGCATCGTGAACACCTTCATCGGCATGTTCAAGGATACGTCCCTCGTCACGATCATTTCGATGTACGACCTGCTCGGCATCGTGAAGGCGAGTTTTGGGGATTCGGGCTGGATCACGCCGGTCACGCCGCTGACGGGCCTGATCTTCGCCGGCTTCGTGTTCTGGATTTTCTGCTTCGGCATGTCGCGCTATTCGGCCTTCGTGGAACGCCGGCTCGACACGAGCCACACAAGATAACTGAGAGGAACCAACAACAATGGCAAACCAGGCCCAGGCGCAAAAGATGACGGTCTCCGCGACGGACGTCGCCGTCGAGATCGTCAACATGAACAAGTGGTACGGCGATTTCCACGTTCTGCGCGACATCAATCTCAAGGTCATGAAGGGCGAGCGCATCGTCATCGCCGGCCCGTCGGGCTCCGGCAAGTCGACGATGATCCGCTGCATCAACCGTCTCGAGGAGCACCAGAAGGGCAGGATCGTCGTCGACGGCATCGAGCTGACCAACGACCTGAAGAAGATCGACGAGGTGCGCCGCGAGGTCGGCATGGTGTTCCAGCACTTCAACCTCTTCCCCCATCTGACGATCCTGGAAAACTGCACGCTCGCCCCGATCTGGGTGCGCAAGATGCCGAAGAAGGACGCCGAGGAAGTGGCGATGCACTACCTCAAGCGCGTCAAGATCCCGGAACAGGCGAACAAGTATCCCGGCCAGCTCTCCGGCGGCCAGCAGCAGCGCGTGGCGATCGCCCGTTCGCTCTGCATGAAGCCGAAGATCATGCTATTCGACGAGCCGACCTCGGCGCTCGACCCGGAAATGGTGAAGGAAGTGCTCGACACCATGGTCTCGCTCGCCGAGGAAGGCATGACCATGCTGTGCGTGACGCACGAAATGGGCTTCGCCCGCCAGGTCGCCAACCGCGTCATCTTCATGGACCAGGGGCAGATCGTCGAGCAGAACTCGCCGGCCGAGTTCTTCGACAACCCGCAGCACGAGCGCACGAAGCTCTTCCTCAGCCAGATCCTGCACTAGGAGCTGCCGAAGCACGAGCAAGGCCGGGGCATCTCGCGATGCCCCGGCCTTTTTGCGTCGCCGGGCCGCCTCGGCCCGGGCTCCGTAAACCCTTGCCTTGATGGAAGCCCGGCCCTTGCGGAAGACGCCGGCCTTCGTCCATAATCGGCACTCCGGGGATCACACGCCGACCGCGGCATATCGGCAGGCGTGCCCCGGGAAAGGCGACGGGAACCTCCGGCGGATGGTGGACCGGTCCCGTTACCCGTTGAGGGAGCCAGGCCATGGCAAAGGTGAAGGTCGGACTTTTCCACAGCATCGACATGCGGGCCATCACTCTGAGCGGCCTTTTCGAAGGGCTCGTGCGGTCCTCCACCGGCACGCGCTTCGAGGTGGACTATGGCGGCGGCAACGCGACCCTGTTTCGCGGCCGCGGGCTGCATTATGATGCCAGCGACTATCCCATCGGCGGGACGTTCACGGGCTACAGCCTCTTTTTCGCGGGTAGACTCGGCCTGTCCCTTGAGGGCGCCGCGTTTTCGGCGACCGCGGTGATCGACGCGGCAAGAACCAAAGGAAAGGCGGACGACTGGAAAGTCCTGGAAACGGCGTTGAGAGGCAACGACGTCATCACCGGCGGATATGGCCCCGATCGCCTCTATGGCTTTGCCGGCCATGACAGGATGGTTGGCGGCGGCCTCGACGACCGGCTTGCGGGCGGCAGCGGGAACGACAGCATAAGGGGCGGCCTCGGCAGGGACTGGCTCTACGGGGAGGATGGCAACGACCGCCTGCAAGGCGGCCCCGATGCGGACAGGCTCCATGGCGGCGCGGGGGCCGACACCTTCGTCTTCCGGTCCCTCCACGATTCGACCGTCGCCAGGAGCGGGCGCGACACGATCCGCGACTTCAGCCGGAAGGAAGGGGATCGGATCGACCTAAAGGGCATCGACGCTGACAAGACGGTCAAGGGCGACCAGGCCTTCGACTTCATCGGCACGGAGAAATTCCACGGCAAGGCCGGTGAATTGCGCTACGCGACAAAAAGCGGCGACACGATCCTCCAGGGCGACGTGGACGGCGACGGCACGGCGGATTTTTCGATTGCGCTCGACGCGACCGAGCATCTGAAGGCGGGCGACTTCCTTCTGTGAAGCTTCGCGCCGACCGGGCCGAGCAGTCCACGTTCGGAACAAACGAAAAGAGCGTTTTACGGGGAAGAGCGGAAGTGCTCCGGAAGGACTGGCGACCCCTGCAGGGCTCGAACCTGCGACATTCTGCTTAGAAGGCAGATGCTCTATCCAGCTGAGCTAAGGGGCCGGGGCTGGCAGGGCCAGCGAAACCTCAATGGGTCCAGGGCTGCATGCGGTTGAAACGGAAGTTGTCCGGATAGGCAACGCGCTTGCGGGTCGCTTCCTTGGGTTCGATCACGCGGTAGTCGATGCCCTTGCGCGTCGCGTAGGCGATGGCCTCCTCGCGGGTCTTGAATGTCAGCTTGACCTGCTGGTACATGTCGCCGGAGCTCGTATAGCCCATGATCGGGTCGATCGTCCGCGGCTTCTCGGCATCGAACTCAAGGACCCAGAGATGGGTCTTGGCCTTGCCCGATTGCATGGCGGTCTTGGCGGGACGATAGATCTTCGCGGTCATCGAAGCGGCTCCAGAATTCTCGCATAAAGGCGCGCCGTTCCGCCGGCGCGCGTCCGAGAATGCATAACCCGGATTCCGTAAAGGGGGAATGACCGGACGCGCATTTGGCATCGAAACGCCCGCCGGACGTGGTCGGAGTGGAGAGATTCGAACTCCCGACCCTCTGGTCCCAAACCAGATGCGCTACCAGACTGCGCTACACTCCGTCCGTCCCGGCGATGGGGAGATACACGCATCCGCCCGCTGCCGCAAC
Source organism: Shinella sp. WSC3-e (assembly GCF_945994535.1). NCBI lineage: Bacteria > Pseudomonadati > Pseudomonadota > Alphaproteobacteria > Hyphomicrobiales > Rhizobiaceae > Shinella > Shinella sp. WSC3-e. Next base: position 1,353,643 of record NZ_OZ000530.1, on the reverse strand, counting down.
AGGAAATGGGTGTTTTCAAGCGCTTGTCGCAGGAAATGGCCGGGCTATTTCGCCTTGCGCAGGGAATCCATCAGCTCGTTCTCGACGCGGTTGCCGGCCCGGATGCCGAGGCGCCGCACGGTGCCGCCGTTCAGCTCCAGCACGTAGTCGATCGGCCCCTGCGAATCGATGATCGATTCGGAATGCGGCTCGGCGTTCTCCTTGATCGCACGCACCTTGCCGTCCCTGGCGATGAACAGCATGTCGAGCGGCAGGTAGGTGTTCTTCATCCACATGAAGACCTGCCGCGTCTCGCCGAAGGCGAAGAGCATGCCGTGGTCCGGCGCCATCTCGCGGCGATGCATCAGCCCCTGCTCGCGCTGGCGCGGCGTGATGGCGAGCTCCACGGTGAAGGCATGGCGCTTGCCGTCTCTGGTGATGATCGTCAGCGGCTGGGTGTCGAACGTCTCCGCCGCAAAGGCGGTAAGGGAAAGACAGAAGAAGAGCGCCAGGACGGCGCTCGCAAGGCGCGCGAAACCGGCCGTCCGCGCGAAAAGGCCCATCAGTGGGCCCTGTTGCCGGGAACCGGCATGTCCGGATGGATCTCCGCCGCCATCAGGCCCTTCTCGCCGTCGCCGAAGCGCACGAGCACGACCTGGCCGGGGCGCAGCTCCGTCAGGCCGAAGCGGCGCAGCGTCTCCATATGGATGAAGATGTCCTCCGTGCCCTCGCCGCGCGTCAGGAAACCGAAACCCTTGGTGCGGTTGAACCACTTGACCAGCACGCGCTCCAGCCCGCTCGACGGGGTGACCTGCACATGGGTCTTGACCGGCGGCATCTGCGAAGGATGCACGGCCGTCGTCTGGTCCATGGAAAGGATGCGGAAAGCCTGGTAGCCGCGGTCGCGCTTCTGGATCAGCGCGACGACGCGCGTGCCCTCCAGAACCGTCTGGTAGCCGTCGCGCCGCAGGCAGGTGACGTGCAGGAGAACGTCCTGCATGCCGTTGTCCGGCACGATGAAGCCGAACCCCTTGGCCACGTCGAACCACTTGATGACCCCGGTGATCTCGACGAGATCGACGGCGTCATTGCTCTGGTCATCACGGTTCGTGATTTCCTTTGAAGACACCCTGTCCGCCATGATCTGCCAGCCCCTCGTTTACGCGTCACATGAGTTACGGTTAACTGATTCTTGATAACCAGAATAACATTGTCCCGATGCGAATGCGCAAGTCCCTTTGAAAGTTTTGCCGGTCCCTTTGATAGGCCGCAAGGCTTGCCTCAGGCTGACAAAACCCTACTCTTCCGGACGATTCCACATTCAAAGGATATTCCAATGCGTTATCTCCATACGATGGTCCGCGTCAAAGACGTCGACCAGTCCCTGCATTTCTATTCGACGCTGTTCGGCCTTGAGGAGGTGCGCCGCCACGAGAACGAAAAAGGCCGCTTCACGCTGATCTTCCTCGCCGCGCCGGAAGATGCCGAGGCCGCGCAGGCGAACGCCGCCCCCTGCCTCGAGCTCACCTACAACTGGGACAGCGAAGACTATACCGGCGGGCGCAATTTCGGCCACCTCGCCTACGAGGTCGACGACATCTATGCCACCTGCCAGAAGCTGATGGACAATGGCGTGACGATCAACCGCCCGCCGCGCGACGGCCATATGGCCTTCGTGCGCTCGCCGGACGGCATTTCCATCGAGATCCTGCAGAAGGGCGACAGCCTGCCGCCGGCCGAGCCCTGGGCCTCCATGGGCAATACCGGCGCCTGGTAGCCCTTCCCGGACGCAAGCCCCGGGCAAAGCTTGCGTCCTATACATCCGTGCAACGATCATCGTTTCGCCGTATTTGGCCGGATACCTCTTGCCCATCCGGTCGATCGCCAGCGAGAGGGGCGTCTTGGCCGATTCGGGCCGGATCGCCTCCCGTTCTGCGTTTCACGGCTTTACGCGCTTCGGCCTTTACACCACCGACCGAAACGCTAACATCGCAGCAACCGCAGCTTGGCCCTTCGGCTTTTCTCGATTGCGGTTGCGACTGTTTGAAGAAATGGCCCGACCGGCGGCAAGACCGGGGGCGCGAACGTCGAAAGCGGGGGAAAGCCTTTGCAGGACATGCAGGCAAAGTGGCCAGGCCTGAAGGCGCTGCGGTATGGATTGCTGCTGGCTGTTTCGGTTGCCACGCTCTCGGGCTGCGTTTCCGCAGTCTCAACGGATATGCGCGCGGACGGCAGGGCCGCGCAGGAAAGCGAAGACACGCTCGCCGAAGGCAGCACGGACGAGACCACCACGCCCGTGGTGAGCGCGGGGGCTGCCGGCGGAACGGCCGGGGAGCCCTCCGTCACCGCCGATGCCGCTTCGGCGGTGGTGGCGGACCGGCAGGTCGCGGATGACGCTGCCGCCGACCGGTCCGGCCTCGTCATGCAGCCGACGACGCTGAATGCCGGCAGGGCGAGCATCTACGGCACCGGCGGCCAGGCGGTCGCGACCGGCAATGCCTATGCCACGCAGACAGCGGGTGCCAATGCCTCCGTCAACAGCCTCTATGCCGGCACCGGCGCGGCGCAGACGGCGGACCAGTCCGGCCGCCTGCCGGTCGAGGACATGCCGCCGGTCGGATCGACCGGCCAGCAGCCGCTCGCCACGCCCGGCGACGAACAGGCGGAGATCACGCTGCCGGAAAATGGGCCGATCCCCAAGACCGCGCGAACGGCCCTCACTGCGGAAGCCGCCACCGGCAATGCGGCGGACCTTGTCCTCGCGACACCGGCGGACGATGACGCGGCGGCAGTGCTGCCCGGCACCACCGGCCAGGCGAGCGCGACCGACATCAAGAAAGACGAGCCGCGAAAGACCATGACGCTCGCCTCGCTCTTCGCCAACAAGCGCGAGGCCAGGCAGCAGTTCGACGGCAACCGTTTTGCCGAAGGGCCGCGCCGCGTGCTCAACCGGGAAAGCGCGAGCGCCACCCGCAAGGCTTCGCTCGGCACGCTGCCCGGCGTGTCGATGGCCAGCTCCATGTTCTCGACGGACCATTCGGAGGCCGACGAGGTCGAGGACGACGGCCCGCAGTTCAAGGAAGTCGCGTCGCTCGCCGGCCTTGCCCGCCTCGCGCCGAACGGCCTGTGGCTGCAGACGGAGAAGGTGCGCACCGGCTGTTTCAAGCCGGAACTGCTGCAGGTGCTGAAGACGATCGAGAAGCACTACGACAAGCCGATCATCGTCACCTCGGGCCTGCGCGACATCAAGGTCAACCGTGCGAAGCAATCGCTGCACACGCGCTGCGCGGCGGCGGACATCCAGATTTCCGGCGTCAGCAAGTGGGAGCTTGCCGAATATCTGCGCTCCATGCCGGGCCGCGGCGGCGTCGGCACCTATTGCCACACCGAATCCGTGCATATCGACATCGGCCCGGAGCGCGACTGGAACTGGCGCTGCCGGCGCCGCAAGTAGGCAGCGCCCTAACCCTCTGTGATCGATGCCTTTTCGCACGAAGAGCCGCCCCTGGGCGGCTCTTCATTTTTTTGTCACAACGGCTTTTTCCGGCTTGCGGAAGCCCAGGCGCCCTTCTATAAGACGCCCACCGCACGCGCCCTTCGTCTATCGGTTAGGACGTCAGATTTTCATTCTGAAAAGAGGGGTTCGACTCCCCTAGGGCGTGCCACTCCCCTGACAATCTGCATCAGAATGCGACCAGCTCTCCGTCTCGGAACGAAGCATGGGCGAGAACGTTTACCAATCACGGCTGCAGTCTTACGCGGCCGGGCGAGAGGCCCCGTCGAGCTTGGCCCAGCGCTCCGGGGTCTCGAACCGCCCAAGTCGCGCCGCCCGCCCGGCCCAGCATGCCGGACGAGCGGCTGCGTGTTGCCGACAGGGGCAACGAGGCTGAGCCAGCGGGCGCCCGCCGGGAGGGTCAACGGCGGCGCCTCAGGTCCTCAGCACGGCATATATGGGAAGGCGTCCGCCGGATTACCAGTCGTCAATCCGGGATGGCGGGGCAGCGCATCGGCGCGGCCATCTGCTCTCGGCCGGGCCGGCCGGCAACGGGAATGCCCTGGGCCCATTTCTTTCTTCTCCACCTGTGAAAAAGTTGGCGCCCACATGATTTTCCGTCTTGCGAATCCGTCCGGTGCCGACTAGATAACGCCCACCGCACGCGCCCTTCGTCTATCGGTTAGGACGTCAGATTTTCATTCTGAAAAGAGGGGTTCGACTCCCCTAGGGCGTGCCACTTTCTCCTGTCCTCTGTCGTTCGAAGCGCCTGGCGTGATCCCGCCCAGATGCGACCCGCCATTTTGCCGCGCCTCCCGCTGTCCCCGTTCCATGCGGCCATGCGGCTTGCCAGCCGAGGGAACGCCGACTATCTTGCGCGCAGCGAAATAAGCAGGAAAATCAAGCATGTCGATAGCCCGCAACCTCGTCTTCTCCGCCCTTGTCGCATGCGCCGTCGGTGGTGGCGCCATGGCTTACGACACATGGACCGGCGCCGAATGGGAGGTGTCGCCGGACCAGATCGCCGCAGCCCGGGCGGAAGGCAAGGCGGGGCTCGAATCGTCGCCCGGAACCGTCACGGTCCTGCCCATCCGCAGCGAAACGGCCGATATCCTGCCGTTCAAATGGGCGCTCTACGGCCTTGCAGCCGGCATTGTCGCGTTCATCGGGCTTCGCAAGAAGAAGGCCGCCGCGTGAGGCCCTTCGCCACGCTGGTTTTCGCATTGCTTCTGCCGGTCTGCGCCGAGGCGAACTGCATTCCGCCCTGGCGGATGCAGTTCGCCTGCAATATCCCCGAACGCCATGCGCGCGTCGAGTTCTGCCGCCTTCCCGAGCCGGGCGACCACCCCGGCAAGAAGGAGGCCTACTACACCTATGCCGTCGGCGCCGCGGCGGCGGACCTGTATTTCGAAACCGATTCGAGCTGGTTCTCGACGAAGGACACCGAAATCGACCACCCGACGGACCTGACCATGGCCGTCGGTTATGCCCATGGCAAATACGTCTATGCCTTCGTGGTGACGGAGGACAAGCGCGAGGCCGACGGCATCCGGCAGGGAGAGGTGCGCGTCTACGGTTCGACGGATGCCTTCACGAACGACACCCGGGGCAACGAGATGACGAGGCTCGCCTGCGACCCCGCCTCGATCCTCGCCGATCGTGCGAGCATCCGCCCCTGACCGGGCGGCCCGCGCGCCGAAACACCCCACGGAAAAAACTGGAAATTCCTGCATTTAGGGCTTGCGCAAATCAGCGGCCCCGACTAGAAGACGCCCACCGCACGCGCCCTTCGTCTATCGGTTAGGACGTCAGATTTTCATTCTGAAAAGAGGGGTTCGACTCCCCTAGGGCGTGCCACCCTCCCCCTTTCGGCAATCGCGACCCGCCCGTCAGAACGCCTTTGCGGCGTCCAGCACGCGGAACTGTATGCGCCGGCTGCCCTGCCAGCTGTCGGCGGAAAGCGTGCCGGCAATGTGCACCGCCTGCCCGCGCTGCTTCATCAGGAACAGGCCGAGATCGGCTTCCGCCGCGCGGAAGGCCATGGCGCCGAGGCGCCCGCCATCGGGGCCTTCGAGCTCCAGGCGCAGGTGATTGACGCCGACGGGCCTGACGTCGCGTACCCGGTGCGCCGGCAGCGCGAAGATCGGCTGCGGGTGACCGGAGCCATAGGGGCCGGCCTGCTCCAGCTGGTCGGCAAGCGCCAGCGTCGCGCCGCCGGCGCTCAGCGCCCCGTCGATCTTCAGCGTTTCCACGGCCACCAGATCGCGCACGGCGCGCTCGGCGCGTTCTTCGAAGAAGCCGCGCAGGCGGCCGAGGTTTGACCGCTCCACCGTCAGCCCCGCCGCCATGGCATGGCCGCCGCCCTTGACGAGAAGGCCCTCCTCCACGGCGGCACGCACCATGCGGCCGAGATCGAAGCCGCTGATCGAGCGGCCGGAGCCGGTGCCCTTGCCGGAGGGATCGAAGGCGATGGCGAAGGCGGGGCGGCGGAAACGATCCTTGAGGCGCGAGGCGAGCAGGCCGACGACGCCCGGATGCCAGCCCTCGCGGGCCGTCAGGATGACGGAGGCGCTTTCGCCGGTGCCGTATTCCGCCTGTGCCTCGGCCTCCGCCTCGGCCAGCATGGCGGCCTCCATGGCCTGGCGCTCGCGGTTGAGGTCGTCGAGCTGCCTGGCGATGCGCTCGGCCTCGCCCGGCTCGTCGATGGTGAGAAGCCGGCTGCCGAGCGCCGCATCGCCGATGCGCCCGCCGGCATTGATGCGCGGGCCGACGAGGAAGCCGAGATGATAGGGCGTGACGGGGCCGCCGATGCCCGCCTGCTTCAGGAGCGCCGTCAGCCCGGCATTGCCGAGATGGCGCGCGGCGACGAGGCCCTTGACCACATAGGCGCGGTTGAGCCCCTTCAGGGGAACGACGTCGCAGACGGTGGAGAGCGCCACGAGGTCGAGCATGGCGAGGAGATCGAAGGTCTTCGCCCGCGCATCGCCCCTTTCCCGCAGCACGCGCTGCAGCGCCACCAGGACGAGGAAGACGACGCCGGCGGCCGAGAGGTGCCCCTGCCCCGACAGGTCGTCCTCGCGGTTCGGATTGACCAGCGCATGGGCCGGCGGCAGCGCCTCGCCCACCTGGTGGTGGTCGATGACGACGACGTCGATGCCGCGCGCCTTCGCGACGGCCAGCGATTCGTGGCTGGTCGAGCCGCAGTCGACCGTGACGATCAGCTCGGCGCCGCGCTCGATGAGCTGGGCGATGGCATTGGGGTTCGGGCCGTAGCCCTCGAAGATGCGGTCGGGAATGTAGATTTCCGCCTGCACGCCGAAATGCGCGAGGAAACGATAGAGGAGCGCCGAGGAGGCCGCGCCGTCGACGTCATAATCGCCGAAGATCGCGACGCGCTGGCGCCTTTCGATGGCCAGCGCCAGCCGCTCGGTGGCCGCCTCGCAGTCGATCAGGCTGTAGGGTTCGGGCATCAGGCGGCGCAGCGTCGGGTCGAGGAACTCGACGGCGCCTTCGAACGGCACGCCCCGCCCCGCCAGCACGCGCGCGATGAGATCCGGCAGGCCGTGGCTCTGGCTCATCGCCAGCGCCCGGTTCTCCCCCGCCTGGTCGAGCCGCGCCACCCAGCGCTGGCCGGTCACCGAGCGCTCGACATTCAGGAAGGCCCGGCTGACGGGGTCGGCGTTTTCCAGCATGCTCATGGCGGCTCCTGCCGTGTTACCCCCCTCTGCCCTGCCGGGCATCTCCCCCACAAGGGGGGAGATTGGATGAGGCAATGTCTCACGCCCCTCGTCAACGTCGCAATTCAAGCATAGCGCCGCTTCTTTGCCGATCTCCCCCCTTGTGGGGGAGATGCCCGGCAGGGCAGAGGGGGGTGCCCGGACGCGGCAAAGGCCGCAAAATCAGGCCGTCTTCGGCCGCTCGATGCGGATCACCTGCGGTTCGCCGACAAGATAGCCCTCGCCCTTGATGGATGCCACGGCCTTGCGGACGGAATCCTCCATCGTCGCGTGGGTGACGAGGATGATGGTCTTCGGATCGGTCGATTCGGTCGTCGACTGCGCGCGCTGCACGATGGATTCCAGCGAGATGCCGTTTTCCGCCATGTGCCTGGCGATGCTGGCGAAGACGCCGGTGCGGTCTTCCACCGAAAGGCGGATGAAGTAGCCGCCGTGGTGCTTGCGGATCTGCGCGCGCTTGTAGGGGATGAGCGCGGCGGCCGGGCGGCCGAGCGCCGGCACGGTCTGCGCGCCCGGGCGGCTCTTGGCGATGTCGGCAATATCGCCGAGCACGGCCGAGGCCGTCGCATTGCCGCCGGCGCCGGGGCCGACCATCAGCAGTTCGCCGAGAATGTCCGATTCGATCGCCACGGCATTCGTCACGCCGTCGACCTGCGCGATGACGCTGTCGAGCGGCACCATGGTCGGGTGCACGCGCTGTTCGACGCCCGTGTCCGTCTTCTGCGCGACGCCGAGCAGCTTGATGCGGTAGCCGAGATCGGCGGCGGCGCGGATGTCGTCGATGGAGATGTTGGTGATGCCTTCGAGATAGATGTCGTCGGCCGAGATCTTCGTGCCGAAGGCGAGCGTCGTCAGGATCGACAGCTTGTGCGCCGTGTCGTTGCCCTCGATGTCGAAGGCCGGGTCGGCCTCGGCATAGCCGAGGCGCTGGGCTTCCTTGAGGCAGGCCTCGAAGCTGAGGCCCTCCTTCTCCATCTTGGTGAGGATGTAGTTGCAGGTGCCGTTCATGATGCCGTAGACGCGCGAGATCGTGTTGCCCGTCAGCGACTCGCGCAGCGCCTTGATGACCGGGATGCCGCCGGCGACGGCCGCCTCGTAGTTGAGGATGCAGCCGTTCTCCTCGGCGATGCCGGCAAGCTCCACGCCGTGGGCGGCGAGCAGCGCCTTGTTGGCCGTCACGACATGCACGCCGCGCGACAGCGCCGCCTTGACCGCGGCATGGGCCGGATCGCCGGCCCCGCCCATCAGTTCCACGAAGACGTCGATCTTCGCCTCGCGGGCGAGCGCGACCGGATCGTCGAACCATTCGGCGGCCGAAAGATCGACGCCGCGGTCGCGGCCCTTGCTGCGGGCCGTCACGGCGGCGATCGCGATCGGCCGGCCGCACGTCGTTGCGAGCATGTCCCTGCGTTCGACGAGAATCTTCGCGAGCGAGGCACCAACGGTCCCCAAGCCCGCAATGCCGATCTTCAGGGCATCAGCCATGGTCATGTCCTAACGTTTTGGAAGAAAGCCCTCCGCAGAGACGCGGAGGGCGGATTTTTCAGCGATGGGCGTTCAGCGAGATGACGTTGTGCATCGTCTCGTCCGCCGTGGAGAGGAACTTCTTGATGTTGCGCGCCGCCTGGCGGATGCGGTGCTCGTTCTCGACCAGCGCGAGGCGGACATAATCGTCGCCCTGCTCGCCGAAACCGACGCCCGGCGCCACGGCGACATCCGCCTTCTCGACGAGCAGCTTGGAGAATTCCAGCGAACCGAGATGACGGAACTTTTCCGGGATCTTCGCCCAGGCGAACATGGTGGCCGCCGGCGGCGGCACCTCGAAGCCGGCCTTGCCGAAAGTGTCGACCATCACGTCGCGGCGGCGCTTGTAGACGTTACGCACTTCCGCGATGTCGGAGCCGTCGCCGTTCAGCGCATGGGTCGCGGCCACCTGGATCGGCGTGAAGGCGCCGTAGTCGAGATAGGACTTGACGCGGGTCAGCGCGGCGATCAGCCGCTCGTTGCCGACGGCAAAGCCCATGCGCCAGCCGGGCATGGAGAAGGTCTTCGACATGGAGGTGAACTCCACCGCGATGTCGATGGCGCCGGGCACTTCCAGAACGGAGGGCGGCGGCGCGTTGTCGTCGAAGTAGATTTCCGAATAGGCAAGGTCGGAAAGCACGATGATGTCGTGCTTCTTCGCAAACGCGATGACGTCCTTGTAGAAATCGAGCGAGGCGACATGCGCCGTCGGGTTCGACGGATAGTTGATGATCAGCGCCAGCGGCTTGGGGATCGAGTGACGCACGGCCCTTTCCAGAGGCGGGAAGAAGCTCTCGTCCGGCTCGACCGACATGGAGCGGATCACGCCGCCGGCCATCAGGAAGCCGAAGGCGTGGATCGGATAGGTCGGGTTCGGGCACAGGATGACGTCGCCCGGCGCGGTGATCGCCTGCGCCATGTTGGCGAAGCCCTCCTTGGAGCCGAGGGTCGCGACGACCTGCGTCTCCGGGTTCAGCTTCACGCCGAAGCGGCGGGCGTAATAGGCGGCCTGGGCGCGGCGCAGGCCCGGAATGCCCTTGGACGAGGAATAGCGGTGCGTGCGCGGGTCCTGGACCACCTCGCAGAGCTTGTCGACGATCGCCTTGGGGGTCGGCAGGTCGGGGTTGCCCATGCCAAGGTCGATGATGTCGGCGCCACCCGCTCGCGCGCTTGCTTTCAAACGGTTGACCTGTTCGAAAACATACGGCGGCAGACGCCGGACCTTGTGAAACTCTTCCATCTTCAACCCCGTTAGGCACGAAGCCCCTCCGGCGGCCTTGCCGGACGGCGCAAAACTCCGTGCGAATCAAGAAATCGGATACGGACGAAAGCGTTCGAAATGAAGGCGCTCCGCCCGGCCGACGGCCAATTGGCCGTCATCCGCTTTGCTGCCAAACGGCAAGAAACGCAAGCGCTAATTCGTCTTCTCGATTTGCGAAAGCGCCGCCTTGCCATGACCGTCGCGCAGCGCCTGCAATTCGGCGAGCTGGCGGCGGTATTCGGCTTCCGAAATCGCGCCCGAGCGGCGGCTGTTGGAGAGCGCCGTCAGGCGCGCGCTGTAGCCGGCCGCCTCCTCGTCGCTCATCTGCTGCGTCTCGGCGCTGACGATCGCCGTGATGTCGGGATAGACGTCGGCCCGGTTCGCGCCGGCATTCGACGTCGTCTCGCTCGAGGCGCAGGAGGCGAGCGCCGCCGCGGCGGCGGCCATGAGAAGAGCGGCGCGCAAGCGCCTGATTTCGAACGCCATGTGGCTGTATGCTCCTGTCGAAACGACCGGTTCCCGATATTGCCTTGTGCGGCTGTCAGGCCCTTGTAATCTGTTTCGTAGAGAATGTAAAAATACAAAAGTAACAATAAAATCGGGAGGGAACCATGGCCGACGAACGCAAGGCGAATGAACGCGATGCGGCCGGAAACAAACCCGGTTTCCAGCCCTTCGACCCCGCGACGATCGAGCCCTACATCGTCAAGGATCCCGAGGCGCTGACGGTCAACTTCGCGCGCACCATCGAACAGCTCGGCAAGGCCGCCTCCGCCTGGCTTGCCCCGCGCGAAAGCGGCGAGAAGGTCGACACGGTTTCCGAGCCGATGGTCGACATGGTGAAAACCCTCTCCAAAGTCTCCGAATACTGGCTGACGGACCCGCGCCGCACGCTGGAGGCGCAGACGCTGCTGCTCGGCAGCTATTTCAACATCTGGTCGCGCACGCTGGGACGCCTTTCCGGCGAGGCGCAGGACGCCGCGCCCGATCCGCATAGCAAGGACAAGCGCTTTGCCGACGAGGACTGGGTGAAGAACCCCTTCTTCGATTTCCTGCGCCAGGCCTATTTCGTCACCTCAGACTGGGCGGAGAAGCTGGTCACCGATGCCGAAGGGCTTGACGAGCACACGCGCCACAAGGCGGGCTTCTATGTGAAGCAGATCGCCAGCGCGATCTCGCCGACGAACTTCATCACCACCAATCCGCAGCTCTACCGCGAGACGGTGGCTTCCAACGGCGCGAACCTGGTGCGCGGCATGAAGATGCTGGCCGAGGACATCGCCGCCGGCCGCGGCGACCTGAAGCTGCGCCAGACCGACACGAGCAAGTTCGCCATCGGCGAGAACATGGCGCTGACGCCGGGCAAGGTGCTGGCGCAGAGCGACGTCTGCCAGGTCATCCAGTACGACGCGACGACGGAAAAGGTGCTGAAGCGCCCGCTGCTCATCTGCCCGCCCTGGATCAACAAGTTCTACATCCTTGATCTCAACCCGGCGAAGTCCTTCATCAAGTGGGCGGTGGACCAGGGTCACACGGTGTTCGTCATCTCCTGGGTGAACCCGGACGAGCGGCATGCGGACAAGGACTGGGAAGCCTATGCCCGCGAAGGCGTCGGCTTCGCGCTCGACACGATCAGCCAGGCGACCGGCGAGGACGAGGTGAACGCCATCGGCTATTGCGTCGGCGGCACGCTGCTTGCGGCCACCCTCGCCCTGCACGGCCAGGAGGGCGACAAGCGCATCCGCACGGCGACGCTCTTCACCACGCAGGTCGACTTCACCCATGCCGGCGACCTGAAGGTCTTCGCCGACGAGGAGCAGATCGACCTCATCGAGCGCGGCATGAAGGCGACCGGCTATCTCGACGGCTCGAAGATGGCGACCGCCTTCAACATGCTGCGCGCCTCCGAGCTGATCTGGCCCTACTTCGTCAACAACTACCTGAAGGGCCAGGATCCCATGCCCTTCGACCTGCTCTACTGGAATTCGGATTCCACGCGAATGCCCGCCGCCAACCACTCGTTTTACCTGAGGAATTGTTATCTCAACAACACCCTCGCCAAGGGCGAGATGACGCTTGCCGGCAAGACGCTGTCGCTGAAGGACGTCAAGATCCCGATCTACAACCTCGCCACCAGGGAGGACCACATCGCGCCGGCGAAATCGGTCTTCGTCGGCAGCAAGTTCTTCGGCGGCAAGGTGACCTATGTGATGGCCGGCTCCGGCCACATCGCCGGCGTCGTCAATCCGCCGGACAAGATGAAGTACCAGTACTGGACCGGCGGGCCGGTGAAGGGCGAATTCGAGGACTGGGTGGAAAAGGCGAAGGAAACGCCCGGCTCCTGGTGGCCGCACTGGCACGACTGGATCAAGGCGCAGGACGACCGCATGGTGCCGGCGCGCAAGACCGGCGGCACGATGAACTCGATCGAGGAGGCCCCCGGCTCCTACGTGCGCGTGCGCGCCTGACCGCCGACGCCCATGAAATTCGATCCGCCGCTCGTTTCCGGCACCCTCGTGCAGCGCTACAAGCGCTTCCTGTTCGACGCCATCCTCGACGACGGCTCGGCGATCACCGGCTCCTGCCCCAATACCGGCTCGATGCGCGGCCTGACGGCGCCCGGCTCGCGCATCTGGATGTCGCAGAGCGACAGCCCGACGCGCAAGCACCGCCATCGCCTCGAACTGGTGGAGGCGGACGACACCGTCGTCGGCATCAATACGGGCCTGCCGAACCGGCTGGCGGAGGAGGCGATCCGCGCCGGCCTGGTCGCCGATCTCGGCACCTATCCCGTCCTTGAGCGGGAGAGGAAATACGGCCGCAATTCGCGCATCGACATCCTTCTCTCCGCGTCGGACCGGCCGCTTGCCTATGTCGAGGTAAAGAACGTGCATTTCCGCCGCGCCGCCGGCCTTGCGGAATTTCCCGACACGGTGACGGCACGCGGCGCGAAACATCTCGAGGAGCTCGGCGACATGGCCGAGGCCGGTTTCCGCGCGGTCATGCTCTATCTCGTCCAGCGGGAGGATTGTTCGCGGTTCCGCATCTGCGCCGATCTCGATCCCGCCTATGCGGCCGGCTTCCGCCGGGCGCTTTCGCGCGGCGTCGAGGCCTATGCGGTCAAATGCGCCGTTACATCCCAGCAAATCCGGCCCGTGGCGTCGATCGCCATGGACGAACCCGGTCTGGCTGATCTATGAACATGCGGACAGACTAGCGAAAGTTCGACCATGGTGACCTATATCGACGCGACCTCCGCGCCGCTGAAGAACACGGGCGTGATCCGCCTTTACGACGCCGAGGCCTTTGCCGGCATGCGCAAGGCCTGCCAGCTCACAGCGCGCTGCCTCGACGAACTCTACCCGCTGGTCAAGCCGGGCGTTGCCACCGACGTCATCGACCGCTTCGTCTTCGAATTCGGCATGGACCACGGCGCGCTGCCCGCGACGCTGAACTACCGCGGCTACACCAAGTCGAGCTGCACCTCGATCAACCACGTCGTCTGTCACGGCATCCCCAACGACAAGCCGCTGCGCGAAGGCGACGTCGTCAATATCGACGTCACCTTCATCCTCGACGGCTGGCACGGCGATTCGAGCCGCATGTATCCCGTCGGCGAGATCAAGCGCGCCGCCGAGCGCCTGCTCGAAGTCACGTACGAATGCCTGATGCGCGGCATCGCCGCCGTCAGGCCCGGCGTCCGCACCGGCGCCATCGGCGAGGCGATCCAGGCCTATGCCGAGGCCGAGCGCTGCTCGGTGGTGCGCGATTTCTGCGGCCACGGCGTCGGCCGCCTCTTCCACGACGCGCCGAACATCCTGCATTACGGCCGCGCCAACGAGGGGCCGGAAATGAAGGAGGGCATGATCTTCACCATCGAGCCGATGATCAATCTCGGCCGGCCGCATGTGAAGGTGCTCTCCGACGGCTGGACGGCGGTGACGCGCGACCGCTCGCTCTCCGCCCAGTACGAGCACACGGTGGGCGTGACGGCGGATGGCTGCGAGATCTTCACGCTTTCGCCCGGCGGCCTCGACCGCCCCGGCCTTTCCGCTTAAGGCCGCCCATGACGGGATCGCGCGGACGAACGGACACGACCTCCCCCCTTGATACGGGAAACGACCCGCCGACCGCCGACGACCTCTTCGACACGCTCGACGAGCGGGGCCATTTCTTCGAGCACCCCGCCCGCGCGACGCCCGCCAAAGCCCTTCCGGCAGCGGAAGACAAACACTATCACGGCCACCGCGAGCGGCTTCGCCTGCGCTTCCGCGACAGCGGCGACGGGGCGCTCGCCGATTACGAGATCCTCGAGCTCCTGCTCTTCCGCCTCATCCCCCGGCGCGACACGAAGCCGGTCGCGAAAGCCCTGCTCGACCGCTTCGGCACGTTGGCCGGCGTCTTCGGCGCGACGCCCGCCCTGCTGCAGGAGGTGAAGGGCATCGGCGAGGCGGTGGCGCTGGACCTGAAGCTCGTCTCGGCCGTCGCCCAGCGCACGCTGAAGAGCGAGATCCGCAACAAGACCGTACTCGCCTCCTGGTCCTCGGTCATCCAGTATTGCCACGCCGCCATGGCGCACGAGCCGCGCGAGCAGTTCCGCATCCTCTTCCTCGACAAGCGCAACACGCTGATCGCCGACGAGGTGCAGGGCCACGGCACGGTGGATCACACGCCGGTCTATCCGCGCGAGGTGGTGCGCCGCGCGCTGGAGCTCTCGGCCACCGCGATCATCCTCGTGCACAACCACCCGTCCGGCGACCCGACGCCGTCGCGGGCGGACATCGATATGACGAAGACGATCGTGGAGACCGCCCGGCCGCTTGGTATCACGGTGCATGACCACATCATCATCGGCAAGGACGGGCATGCCAGCCTCAAGGGGCTGAGACTGATCTGAAAGGAAGGGCGGCGCCCTGCGGGAAACCGCCGAATCGCGTTACAAAACAACGAAATCGGGTGCGTTCCTTCATCCGATTGAAACGGTTTGCTGCCACATTCGGTTGACGAAAATTTGCACGGCGAAGACAATTGCTGCATCGCAATATGATTCTTCCCGCAAAAGGCTGGGGCCATCTCACATGCAGGAATATGATCTCGTCGTCGTGGGCAGTGGCCCCGCAGGCCGCCGCGGCGCCATCCAGGCGGCAAAGCTCGGTCGCAAAGTCCTCGTCATCGAGCAGGGAAAACGCGTCGGCGGCGTCTCGGTGCACACCGGCACGATCCCCTCGAAGACGCTGCGCGAGACGGCGCTCAACCTTTCCGGCTGGCGCGAGCGCGGCTTCTACGGCCGCGCCTACCGCGTCAAGCAGGAGATCAGCGCCGACGACCTGCGCCGCCGCCTGCTCATCACGCTCGACCACGAGGTGGAGGTGCTGGAGCACCAGTTCGCCCGCAACCGCGTGCAGCACATGCGCGGCAAGGCGAAGTTCGTCACGCCGGAGACGATGGAGATCGTCAAGGACGACGGCGAGACCGTTCACGTCCAGGCCAAGAGCATCATGCTGGCCGTCGGCACCAAGCCGTACCGCCCGGAGAGCATTCCCTTCGACGGCGTCAGCGTTCTCGACAGCGACGAGCTCCTTGACATCAAGGAGCTGCCGCGCTCCATGGCCGTCATCGGCGCCGGCGTCATCGGCATCGAATATGCCACGATCTTCTCCGCGCTCGACACGCAGGTCACCGTCATCGACCCGAAGCCGACGATCCTCGATTTCATCGACAGGGAGATCGTCGAGGAGTTCATCCACGATCTGCGTGACCGCAACATGAAGCTCATCCTCGGCCAGAAGGCCGACAAGGTGGAGAAGCTGGAAAACGGCAAGTGCGAGATCACGCTGGACAACGGCCGCCACGTCATCTGCGACATGGTGCTCTATGCCGCCGGCCGCGTCGGCGCGACGGACAGCCTGAACCTCGCCGCAGCGGGCCTGACGGCCGATTCGCGCGGCCGCCTCAGCGTCAACCCGGAGACCTTCCAGACCGACGTGCCGCATATCTATGCCGCCGGCGACGTCGTCGGCTTCCCCTCGCTCGCCTCCACCTCCATGGAACAGGGCCGCATCGCCGCCCGCGTCGCCGTCGGCGCGATCGCCAAGGAGCCGCCGAAATACTTCCCCTACGGCATCTACGCCGTGCCGGAAATCTCCACCTGCGGCCTCACCGAGGAAGAGGTGAAGGAGCGCGGCATCCCCTATGAATGCGGCATGGCGCGTTTCCGGGAGACCTCGCGCGGCCACATCATGGGCCTCAATTCCGGCCTGCTGAAGATGATCTTCTCGCTGAAGACGCGGCGTCTGCTCGGCGTACACATCGTCGGCGAAGGCGCGACGGAGCTCGTCCATATCGGCCAGGCGGTGCTCAACCTGAAGGGCACCGTCGAATATTTCGTCGAGAACACGTTCAACTACCCGACGCTCGCCGAAGCCTACAAGATCGCCGGCCTCGACGCCTGGAACCGCATGGGCGACCTGTCGCAGGCGAAGTGATCCGCTTCGCCGGCCAAGGCCGCTCCGGCAGATATGCGAAGCGGTCTTGCGCCTGCAGCGCCGGAAGAACGGGCAGAAGGAACGGCACGCATGAGGATCCTGTCGCTGAACGTCTGGGGCGGCATGCTGCACGCGCCGCTCATCGACTATCTCAGGGCCGTCGATGCCGATGTCTATTGCCTGCAGGAGGTGCCCCGCGCCATCGCCGCGCGGTCGGCATGGCTGACCTATCGCGACGGCGCGGTGGAACTCCAGCAGCGCGCCGATCTCTACCGGGACATCGCGACGGCCCTGCCCGGCCATGACGGCTTCTTCGCGCCGGCCATGCGCGGCGAGCTGGCGGACGGCGATCGTCCCTGCTGGCAGGAGTTCGGCCTTGCCACCTTCATCCGCCAGGATATCGCCGTGATCGGCCAGGCGCTCGATTTCGTGCACGGCGCGTTCTCCCCGCACGGTTTCGGCCCCCACCCCCGCCCCCGCAACGCCCACGCCTTCCGCCTCTACGACTATGCCGCGGACCGCGCGCTCACCGTCGCACAGCTGCACGGCCTTCGAACCGTCGACGGCAAGGGCGACACGCCGGAGCGCGCGGCGCAGGCCGAGGCCCTCGTCGCCCTCATCGCGCGCCTGCACCGCCAGGACGAAGGCCTCGTCCTCTGCGGTGATTTCAACGTGCTGCCCGAGAGCAAGACGTTCAAGACACTCGCGCGGTTCGGCCTCACCGACCTCGTCACCACCCGCGGCTTCACCGACACGCGGACCTCGCTCTACACGAAGCCCGGCCGCTATGCCGACTACATGCTGGTGAACGCGCCGGTAAGCGTTGCGGATTTCACCGTCGTGGAGGCGCCGGAAGTGTCGGATCACCGGGCGTTGCTTCTCAGCGTCGGATAAAACCCGCCAAGCACGGTGCGTTGGATCCTCGGGTCAAGCCCGAGGATGACGGAGGGGAGGAAACGCCGCCTGCTCTTCAAGCGGCACGGCATGCCGCCCCCGCATTTTCCGACGAGTTTCCTCTTCTTGCATCATTTTCCGGCATCATCCGGGGATGGCGGCGAGGAGGAAGCGGCGCAAGCCCCTCCCATGGCGCGGCACGCAGCCCCTTCGCCGATACCTCCAAACCTCTCGTCTTGCGTCATCCTCGGGCTTGACCCGAGGATCCAGGCCCCACGCCGCAGCTATTCCTCATCCCCGTTCCCACCGCACATTTTCCCCGCCCCCTCCATCCATGCCTACAATCTCCCCATCCCGCCGCGGATACACCGCGAGGCGTCGTGGCGAGGCGGGGTCGGCGCGGGGCGTGGGGGGAAGACGCAGAACCCCATGCACCGGGCCTGCGGAAAATGGTCTCCCTCCGGCGACACGGGGGAAGCGGCGGGCGTTGGACCGAGCCTTCCGCTTCACGCCCCGAACGGCGCGCCGGGCGTGCCTGTGCGGCACACAAGGGGGCCGGTCTGGCGGATGCGTCGGCATCGTCCGCCGGGATGAAGCCCGTCCGGAAAGGCTTGCCTTTCCGTCCGTCATCGCCAAGGCGTGCAATGGCGGATGCAAAAACGGAAAACGGCGTCATCCCGGAAACCGACGGGAAACGTCCGCCCGGCCCGGCCTTTGCAGAGAGGCCCAGGTCGCGGGCAAAAACCGCCGAACGGGGCGCTGAAAGGCGTCATATACATATTTCTGACCCGGCGGCTTCCAGCGCCCCGTCCGATGCTCTTTGAAAACCCACGGGTGGAAACCGCCGCGTGGATGACGGTGCGAGAACAGCAGGAACGCGGCCCTTGCCGCGCAAACAAAAAGGCCGCCCCGAAGGACGGCCTCTTTACATGATATCCGGTCGGACCGATTATTCGGCGTCGCCTTCGGCGGCCTTCTTCTTGGCCGGGGCCTTCTTCTTCGGAGCGGCGTCTTCGCCTTCGGCGGCTTCGGCCTTGGCGGCGGCCTTCTTCTTCGGCGCGGCCTTCTTGGCTTCCTTCTCGGAACCTTCGGCCTCGTCGTCCGCCATCAGCTCGTCCTTGGAGACGGTCTTGTCCGTCACCTTGATCTCGCCGAGCAGGTGGTCGACGACCTTCTCTTCGAAGATCGGCGCGCGGAGCGAAGCGGCGGCGCCCGGGGTCTTCTGGAAGTATTCGAGGATCTGCTTTTCCTGGCCCGGGAACTGGCGGAGCTGCTGGTAGAGCGACTGCTGCATTTCCTCGTCGCTCACCTGGACGCCGGCCTTCTCGCCGATTTCCGAGAGAACGAGGCCGAGGCGGACGCGGCGCTCGGCAAGCTTGCGATATTCTTCGCGCGCAGCCTCTTCCGTCGTGTCCTCGTCAGCGAAGGTCTTGCCGGACTGCTGGAGGTCCGTGTTGATCTGGCGCCAGATGTTTTCGAACTCGGCGTCGACCAGGCGCTCCGGCGTGTCGAACTTGTACATCTCGTCGAGCTGGTCGAGGATCTGGCGCTTGACCTTCTGGCGGGTGACCGAGCCGTACTGGCTCTCGATCTGGCCGCGGACGATCTCGCGCAGCTTGTCGGCCGATTCGAGGCCGAGCTTCTTGGCAAGCTCGTCGTTGATCTCGACATCGGCCGGGGCGGCGACGTCCTTGACGTTGATGTCGAAGGTCGCTTCCTTGCCGGCAAGGTTGGCGGCCGGATAGTCGGCCGGGAAGGTCACGATGATGACCTTCTCGTCGCCGGCCTTCAGGCCGACGAGCTGCTCTTCGAAGCCCGGGATGAAGCGGTTGGAGCCGAGAACCAGCTCCGCGTCCTCGTCCTTGCCGCCGTCGAAGGGCTCGCCGTCGACCTTGCCGAGATAGTCGATGGTGACGCGGTCGCCGTCGGCGGCCTTGCCCTTCTTCGTCTCGTAGGAACGGGCGCTTTCGGCGATCTTGAGGATCTGCTCGTCGACTTCGGCAGCGTCGACTTCGACGACTTCGCGCGTGACGGCGATGCCGGAATTGTCCTTGAGGTCGATGGCCGGGATCACTTCATAGGAGAGCGTGAACTCGAAATCGGCCTGGCCGGCAAGGATCTTCTCGGCCTCGGCCTGGTCCTCGGTCATCGCGATTTCCGGCTGCGTCGCGGACTTTTCGCCGCGCTCGGAAAGGATGGCCGACGGACGGTCGCGGACGATCTCGTTGACGAGTTCGGCCATGATGGACTTGCCGTACATCTTCTTGAGATGGGCGAAGGGCACCTTGCCCGGACGGAAGCCGTTGATGCGGACACGGCCCTTGGCGTCTTCAAGACGCTCGTTCATCTGAGCTTCCATGTCCTTGGCCGGGATGACGACCTTGATTTCGCGCTTCAGCCCTTCAGCGAGCGTTTCGATAACCTGCATGTTCAAACCTTCATTTCGAGTTGGCGGTGCTCAAACCGGCCTGCCGGTTATGGCGAACACCCCGCCGGTCCATTTGCCGGCAGTGGCTTTACTGAATTTCGTGGCCTTTTGGCAAGCAAAATGGCGCTCTCATATATCCACAACCCGCCGAAACCTTCTGTTTCGGCGTTCGGTGGCTCTGGTGCGGGTAGAGAGACTTGAACTCCCACGCCTTGCGGCACCAGAACCTAAATCTGGCGTGTCTACCAATTTCACCATACCCGCGTCTCAGAAACCGCTTTGCCACGGGCAGCGTAGCCGCGCACCGTGGCGCCTTCCGAGCGCGGCGTCTCTATATCACCCGTTTTGGGCGGATCAAAGGAAAAATGCGGGGTTTCGGGCACCGCGCTCAATAGAGCGGTTCGTCGTAGACGGGCTCCCCCCGAAGGACCAGCCGGGCGATCTGCGGCGTGCCGTCCTTCGAGACGCGCGCCTCCACCTCCAGCTCCTCCTGGTTGCGGGCATCCTCCAGCACCCTGCCCTCGCCCTCCGGCACGTAGTAGCGCT
Organism: Shinella sp. WSC3-e; assembly: GCF_945994535.1. Classification (NCBI taxonomy): domain Bacteria; kingdom Pseudomonadati; phylum Pseudomonadota; class Alphaproteobacteria; order Hyphomicrobiales; family Rhizobiaceae; genus Shinella; species Shinella sp. WSC3-e. The sequence continues at coordinate 1,333,296 of NZ_OZ000530.1, read as the reverse complement.
CGATACCGTAGTTGACGAAGAGGGCATCCGGCAGGCCGCCGTCGCCGGCGGAATAGTAGTCGAAGGGCAGCGTGCGCAGGATGACGCTGCCCGCCTCCGGCGCAAGGTCGCCGAAGCGCGCCTCGCTCGCCGTCCACAGGCCGTCCGCGCCGGGCGTCAGCCGCACGGCAAGGCGCACGCGGCCGCTCGCCTTCGGCGCCTCGCCGGTGACGATCGCTTTCGGGATGGTCGAGATCGGGTAGGACAGGATGACATAGTCGCCGCGCAGCAGATCACGCGGATCGACCGGCAGCGTCTTCAGCTTGATGTCGGCGCCGCTGCGCAGGATCGAAGCACGGCTTTCGACCATGTAGCCGAGTACGGCGGTCTGCAGCGCGGCCGCGAGGATGCCGGCGACGAGCGGGGGCACGCGGAGAAAGCGGGATGTCGTCATGGTCAGGCCTCCGCCCTGGTTTCAGCCTTGGAAAAGCGCCGCTCCAGCGCGATCACCGCCCAGGCGACCAGCGCCACGACCAGGCCGGACACCAGGAAGAAGCCGGACGTGCCGATGATCGAGCCGATCGTCTCGGAGGCGAGATAGAGCGTCTCGGCGGCGAAGGTCGCATAACCGAGGTAACGCACCGCGCCGTTCTCCTTGCCGGACAGCGCGATGCCGGCAATGGCGGCGACGAGCGTGATGATGCCGAGCAACAGCCGGTTCGCGATGTCGTCGAATTCGGCATGCAGCACGAGAAGGCCGACCACCAGCACCAGGTAGGAATAGAAGGCCGGTGCCGCGCCGGCGCTGCGGGCGAGCGCATGGAGCGGCGATTGCGGCACGGCGGCAAGGAGATAGGCGACGGCGCCGAGCCCCGCGATCGCGATGGCGGTCTCGGGCGTCTCGTATTCGCTATAGATAAAGGCGAGCCAGGCGACGAGCAGCAGATAGGCGAGATGCCGCACCCGCGCCGCGCCGGTATAGCGCACCAGAAGGATGATGACGGCCGCCATCAGCGGCATCAGCCAGAGCAGCACCATCTCGTCGACATTGTAGGATTGCGTCCAGTCCGCGCCGGAGACGACGAAGGCGAGGACACCGGCAATGGCCGTGACGGCGCCGGAGCGGAAGAGCGCGGCGGCGGCGACCGCGCCGGCGAACCAGACGAGCATCGCCTGGAACGTGTCGCCGGAGAGATGATACATCTGCCCGACAAGCGCGATCGCGCCGCCGAAGGCGAGCGTGCCGAAGACGAGGAAGGCGGCCGCCAGCCGCTCCGCGCCGCGGCTGACCAGCACCGCGCCGCCAAGATAGGCGCCCCAGATCAGGCCGACGATGCCGACGAGCCGCACGAGCCGCGGGATCGCTTCCCAGTTGGCCGCAACGAGCAGCAGAACCGCGGCGGAGACGAGAAGGGCCGCGATGATCATCAGCACCCGCCCGAGGCTGAAGGAACTGGGCCGGGAATCGTATTCCTGCAGCAGGCGCCCGGCCGTCGGGGCATCGAGCAGGCCCTGTGCCGTCCAATGTTTGAGGTCGCGCTCCAGCCTGCCCCTGTACATCCGTTCCCGCTCCGTTCGGAAAAACACCTGTGGTTCACGCCGATTCCGGCTTTGTCAACAGGAACGATACAGATCGGCCGGAAATTCGCAATCGGAGCAAAAATCCGCTAAAAGGGCATTTATTCGCGCTTGTCGCCCTTGAAGACGGGCCTCCGACCACCAAGATTAACGGGAAATAAAGAAAGACTGGATAAAACTGGCCTTTACAGGCCGATTGGCCCGGTGATTTCGGACATGCAGGTGGCGCATATCATCCATGCTCATATTGCACTGCACAAAATCGACGGCCAGGGCTATAGTGCAGACATCGGATCAGAAGCGATCCGGCCCGCAAATCAAGGCGCCGCGTAGTGTAGGGCGACAGAGGAACGGGAAGGCGGAGGGGTCGAACCGCCCGGCATGATGCCGAAAGACCCGGGCCCCGCAAGCGGGGAACGACATGGAATTCGGAACGACGCACTCCTCCTCCCAGCGTCGTTTCGATACGATTGGCAACACTCCTCCTCCCAGTTGCCAATCAACTTTAGTGACGCCCGCTGGATCTCCTCCCCCAGCGGGCGTTATTATTTGCGCAAACGCATGGCAGGCCGCGCCAAAGCGGCCCGATCGCCAGACAAGCCCACCGTTTCGCCCAACACCTGGGCAACCCTGTCCCGCACAGCGCGGAATACATGCGCCCTGCGCATAGGTGCCATTCCGATCGCGCTCTACCGCGCACGGCTGCGGCGGCCTATATGGTTCTCATCGGTCGGGCGACGATCTCCTCCTCCCAACGTCCCCGACAGGATTGGCGGCCCTCCCTCCTCCTCCCAGGCTGCCAATCGATATCAGCAACGCCCGCCGGACCTCCTCCCCCGGCGGGCGTTGTTTTTTGCGTCGCAACCAAGCAATGTTGCATAGCGGCCTTAAACTTTATGGCCGAACGCCCGGAATTTGGCCTGAATTTTGCCAAAATTTCTGCTTGACATGCTCAAAACGCATAGGTGCCGTGCTGTAACAGCGCTGTTCTTTTCGGCGGCGCAGCGTATATTCCAATCATCAGATCGGGGCGGCGCCAAGGACGAGCGGCCGCCCCAGCAGGAAGCCCAAGAAAGGGGTAAGAACATGAACCTGGCACGCTCTTTCAACAACTGGCGCAAGTACCGTCAGACCGTCAACGAACTCGGCCGCATGTCGGACCGGGAACTCCGTGACCTCGGCATCGGCCGCAGCGATATCCCGTATATCGCCCGCAAGGCCGCCAACTAAGCCGATCGACCTTTAACGGTCCCGTTTCGAACGCCCTCCGGCTCCCGCCGGAGGGCGTTTTCGTTTGCGCGTCTTTTTGCGCCGCACAATGTCGCAATTTTCCATGCGCGACATGCAGGGCCGCCCTTCCCCGGCACGCATTTTTCCTATCTGCCTGGAATGGCGGCATTTTCTGCCCATTTTGCCTGCAGGCGATCCATCTGCCCGATTGATGGTCGTCTTATTGCACAAATGCATAGCAGCTGCATTTTCTTTGCACTGCACATTAACAAGGGGATCGCCTATATAGAGCTCACACACCGGCGAGACAGACCTCCCGGCCAACACTTCGAGGAGATGACCATGAACCCGATCCGCATTGCAAAGAACTGGATTTCCTACCGCCGCACGATGAACGAACTCGGCAACCTGTCGAACCACACGCTGTCCGACATCGGCCTGACCCGTTACGACATCCGCGACATCGCAGCCCGTTCCTTCCGCTAAGACATAGCCGGTTTCCGCCGCTGCGGCCGGAAACGGCGACGCGCGAGGAACGCTTCAAACGGCACCATTCGGTGCCGTTTTTGATTCGGGCTTTTGAAGTTCCGCCATGGAAGTCGGCCCGCGGGCATGGTAACGAACCGCCCATGACACAGACCTCCTCCCTCGCTCCCATCCACGTCATCGGCGGCGGCCTTGCCGGCTCGGAAGCCGCCTGGCAGATCGCCGAGAACGGCGTCCCCGTCATCCTGCATGAAATGCGCGGCGTGCGCGGCACGGATGCCCACAAGACGGACGGCCTTGCCGAGCTCGTCTGTTCCAATTCCTTCCGCTCGGACGATGCGACCAGCAATGCCGTCGGCGTGCTGCACGCCGAAATGCGGCTCGCCGGCTCGCTGATCATGCGCGCGGCCGATGCCAGCCAGGTGCCGGCCGGCGGCGCGCTCGCCGTCGACCGCGACGGCTTTTCCGCCGCCGTCACCGCCGCACTCGAAAGCCACCCGCTGATCACCATCACGCGCGAGGAAGTCACCGGCCTGCCGCCGGAGGACTGGGACCAGGCGATCATCGCCACCGGGCCGCTCACCGCCCCCTCGCTCGCCGCGGCGATCCAGGAACGCACCGGCGCCGATTCGCTCGCCTTCTTCGATGCCATCGCGCCGATCGTGCACACGGCCAGCGTCGACATGGACATCTGCTGGTTCCAGTCGCGCTACGACAAGGTCGGCCCCGGCGGCACGGGCAAGGACTACATCAACTGCCCGATGGACGAGGCGCAGTACAACGCCTTCGTCGACGCCCTCATCGCCGGCGACACGACGGGCTTCAAGGAATGGGAAGGCACGCCCTATTTCGACGGCTGCCTGCCGATCGAGGTGATGGCGGAGCGCGGCCGCGAGACGCTGCGCCACGGGCCGATGAAGCCGATGGGCCTCACCAATACGCACAACCCGACGGTCAAGCCCTATGCTGTCGTGCAGCTGCGGCAGGACAATGCGCTCGGCACGCTCTACAACATGGTCGGCTTCCAGACGAAACTGAAATACGGCGCGCAGGCAGAAATCTTCCGCCTGATCCCCGGCCTTCAGAATGCCGAGTTCGCCCGCCTCGGCGGCCTTCACCGCAACACCTACATCAATTCGCCAACGCTGCTCGACCGCTCGCTGACGCTGAAGGGCCGCCCGGGCCTGCGTTTCGCCGGCCAGATCACCGGCTGCGAGGGCTATGTGGAGAGCGCCAGCATCGGCCTGCTCGCCGGCCGCTTCGCGGTGGCCGAACGGCGCGGCGAAACGCCGTCGCTGCCGCCGGAAACCACGGCCTTCGGTTCGCTGCTCGGCCACATCACCGGCGGCCACATCGTCTCCGACGACGAGCCGGGCAAACGCTCCTTCCAGCCGATGAACATCAATTTCGGCCTGTTCCCGCCACTGGAGCCGGGCACGGTGACGAAGCCGGAAGGCATGAAGCGGTTCCGCGGCAAGGACAAGGCCCTCGCCAAGAAGCAGGCGACGGCCGCAAGGGCGCTCGAAGACTGCGCCCGCTGGCTCGGCCGCTGACCTCGGGCGGCCGGCCCGCGGCCGCACCCTCAAAATGCACGACACCCGTATAGGCCGGGAGCGCGCCTCTTGCCCTTCTCCACGAGAGGCTGCAGGCGCAAGACGGACACGCCCCCTTATCCGACCCTTCGGGCCACCTTCTCCCCGCAGAGGAAAAGGAAAAGGAGGCAATGTCGTCCCATCGGCGATTGGCCCGCCTTTTTAGATTTGCCGGCCTGCGGCCTCCGGGCCAAGACCGACCACCGCCGGCATGAAGCTGCCGAGCAGCCAGAGCGAGACCTCCGCGGCCTCCCGCTCGTCGCGGAACTCGAAGACGCCGCCCTCGAAGGCGGCATTGGCGAACTTCACGGCGAGGCGCTTCGGGCCGGCGCTTTCGACGCGCACGGTGCCGGGTTCGATCCGGTGGCAGGAATAGTGGTGGCCGTGGGCATGCATGCAGCCGGCCTTGCCGTCATGCAGGCGCAGGAACACCGTGCGGCCGTCCGTCGTGGCGATGACCTCGCGGATCGCCTCCTCGGGAAAGGCCCGGCCGAATTCCAGGATCGCGAGCCCGGCATCCTCGCCGGCCATCTCCTGCGCATCCTCCCGGCGAAACATCTGACGGAAGACGAGGCCGGCCAAGAGCAAGCAGGCGATGGTGACGGTCCAGAGCATCGGCGCGATTCCTCCACGAAAAACATCCTGCCGCTGTAGCGGACAAGGCTTGCGCCAGTTTTGCGTCTTGTCAGGTGCCAAGGCACGTCGCGCGGACATGCGCGGCGATTTTACGCGACATGCGAAGAAACGGGAACCCGGCCGGGCGCCTTAGGGTCCGTACCCCAACAGAACACCTATCCTGAGGGGGGACGGATCCTGGAGCATTTCCAACCGAAGCGAAGTCGCTTTGGCGTCGGATAATGCGGTAAAACAAGAATCTGGGCTATTTCCGGTGAACCGGAGTTCACCGGAAATGCTCTAGGGTCAAAACCCAATCAACTGATTGATTATAGTTTTCCTTTGTGATTCTCTTCCTGTCCTGGGAGGAAATTCATGAACAATCTCTTCTGGTTGAATGACCGCCAATGGGCTGCGATCGAGCCCTTGTTGCCAAAGAACCGCCCCGGCGCTCGCCGGGTCGATGATCGTCGGGTTCTCAGCGGTATTGTCCATGTCTTGCGTGTTGGCTGCCGGTGGCAGGATTGCCCTGCCGCCTACGGCCCGCCGACGACCATTTACAATCGCTTTCATCGCTGGGCAGGGCGCGGCCTCTGGCAGAAGCTGTTCGATGCGCTGGTTGAAGCCAGCCCTGCCGACATGCAGATGATCGATTCCACCACAGCCAAGGCTCACCGATCGGCGGCTGGCGGAAAAGGGGGCGCAAACGCAAGCGATCGGCCGCTCGCGGGGTGGCAGGACTACGAAAATCCACGTCCTCGTAGACGGTCGTGGCCGCCCGCTCAACCTTCTGGTCTCGCCGGGCCAGATGGGAGACGTAAAGGCTGCGGTTCCTCTGCTGGACTGCGTGAGCGCAGCATACTTCCTGATCGCAGATACTGCTTATGACAGTGATCGTCTCAGACAGTACCTGCTCAGGCGAAAAACCGTCCCCGTCATTCCGAATAATCCGACACGCAAACGAAAGCATCCTTTCGATGAAAGGCCCTATCGTCGGCGAAACGTCATCGAGCGCACCTTTTGCAGGTTGAAAGACTGGAGACGCATCGCAACCCGCTACGACAAGCTCGCCGCAAACTTCAAAGCCACAATCCTCATCGCCGCAATCGTCATATGGTGGGCTAATTGAGTCTCGTGCCTAGAACGGGCCGCGGCGCAGCGCTCGCCACATCCACCACTGTCGCCGCCACTGGGCAGGCTGGAGAGAACGCTCCAGTGCCGCCGCGCCGGCCTTCTCCACTGCATCCAGTATAGGCGAAACGAGGGCGACCGGCAAAAAGGCCGGGCGATTGGCCGGTGCAATGCCGCCGGCGGCCCTGGCCTTGGCGAGATGTTCCCGGCCGAGGCCGATAAAGGCATCCACCGCCCGCGCGGCCGCGGCGGTGTCGTCGCCGGCAAGCAGGGCCTCCGGCGTCAGGCCCGTGGCGGCGAGAAGATCGGCCGGCAGGTAGACCTGGCCGCGCCGCCGGTGGATCGGCAGCATCAGCAACGTGCCCGCGACAGTCTGCGCCACGCCGGCATGCCCCGCGGCCTCGGCCGATCCGGGCGCCCTCGCCGCATCGAGGATGAGGCTTGCGAGCTGAATCAGCGCCGAGGCGGTTTCGCCGGCATAGCCCTCGAAGGCAGCGCGGCTCTCCATCGGGTCGTTGTAGACATCGAAGATGCGCGCCTCGGTCATGTCCGCCAGCACGGCGACCGGCAGCCGGTATTCCTCCACGCAGGCCATCAGGCCGGCGGCAAGCGGGTTGGCCATGGCATCGCCCTCTGCCGTGCCGTCGAGCACGTCGCGCCACCATTGCAGGCGGATCTCGCCGGGCAGCGCCTCGCGCACCACGTCGCGCACGCGGGCGATCTCGGCATTGAAGGCATAGAGCGCGGCAAGCGCGCCGCGCTTTTCCGCCGGGGCCAGCAGGCAGGCGAGATAGCGGTCGCGATCGGTGTCGCGAAGCATCGCCAGACAGTGCGCGTAGTGGGCTTGCCGTGTATCGGTCACGTCGAAGAACCGCCTTCCGCGTCACACCGCGATCAGCGCGGCGGCGACGGCCCGGCTCTCGGCCAGCATGACATTGAACGTGCGCACGGCAGCGCCGGTGCTCATCGGGTCGGAGCGGACCTTGCGCTCCGTCAGCGCCGCCTTGATCTCGGCCGAGAGCGGACGGATCTCCTTGCCGGTGCCGACGAGCAGCACCTCGATCTCGCCCGCCTCGTCCAGCACGCGCTGGAGGTCGGCCAGCGTCAGCGGCGTGCCTTCCTGCTTGTTCCAGCCGTGGATGCCGGACGGCAGGCAGAGAATGGAGCCGCGATGCGACATGTCGGCGAAGCGGAAGCCGCCATTGCCATATGCGTCGATCGGCGCACGCCCGGGGAAATGCGCCTCCCGGATTTCGATGCCCTTAGCCATTGGCTCCCGTCGCCTCCGTGGCCGGTCCCTTGCCGCCCTTGCCCGGGCGGTAGCGCTCCGGCTGCAGGCGGAACAGGATGAGGATCGGCCCGGCAATGTAGATAGAGGATATGGTGCCGATCGCCACCCCGAAGAGCAGCGTCAGCGCGAAGGTGCCGATCGCCTCGCCGCCGAAGAGCGCGAGCGCGGCAAGCGCGATCAGCGTGGTCGCAGACGTCAGAACGGTGCGCGACAGCGTGCGGTTGATCGCGTCGTCGATCAGGATCGGCAGCGGCATCTGCTTGAAATGCCGAAGGTTCTCGCGGATACGGTCGTAGACGACCATCGTGTCGTTCAGCGAGTAGCCGGCGATCGTCAGCAGTGCGGCGACTGCGGTGACGTTGAACTCGATCTTGGCGAGCGCCAGGAAACCGAGCGTGAAGAACACGTCATGCGCCAGCGCGATGATCGCGCCGATGGCGAAATGCCATTCGAAGCGGACCCAGATATAGGCGATGAGCGCAAGCAGGCCGACGACGAAGCCGAGCGTCGCCGTATCGATCAGCTCGCCGGAAATCGCCGGGCCGACCACCTCGACGCGGCGGAAGTCGTAGTCGTCCTCCAGCTCGCCGCGGGCGACCAGCACGGAGGTCTGCTCCGCGTTCTCGCCCTCGCCCGCCGATGTCAGCCGCACCAGCGCATGGCGCGCGTCTCGCTGTTTCGTGACGGTCAGCACGTCCACGCCGGCATCGTTCAGGCGGGCGGTGATGTCGTCGAGATCGGCATTGCCGGCCTTGGCCTGAACCTCCAGCGCCGCGCCGCCGGTGAAATCGATGCCGAGCCTGAGCTTGCCGGCGACAAGCAGGCCGGCGATGGCGAGCGACAGCACCGCGGTCAGGAGGAAGACCCCGTTGCGCACCGCCATGAAGCGCAGGTTGAGCCGGTCGAAGAGGCCGGTGCGCACGCCCTTCGGCAGGTGCGTCGCGTGGCTGCGGTTGAGCCAGACGGTGACAAGGCGGCGCGTCAGCGTGAAGGTGGTGACGAGCGTCGCGAAAAGGCCGATGCCGACGGCAAGCGCGAAGGCGCGCACGGGAGCTGCCGAAAGCAGGAAGAGGACCGCGATGGCGATGAACATGGTGACGGCGGCATCGAGCACCGTGGCACGGGCACGGCGGAAGCCGACCAGGACCGACCGGGAGAGCTCCCGTCCGCCCTTCACCTCCTCGCGGATGCGTTCGAAGATCAGCACGCTGGCATCGACCGCGATGCCGACGGTCAGCACCATGCCGGCGATCATCGACAGCGAGACCGGCGCGCCGACAAGCGCCAGCACCGCGAAGGAGAGGACCATGGCGAAGGCCAGCGACAAGGAGGCGATGACGCCGAGCACGCCGTAGAAGAAGGTCATGAAGGCGACGACGGCAACGATGGCGACGGCAAGCGCGACGACCACCGTCGTGGCCGAGGTCGTGCCGAGCGCCGGCTCGATCGAGCGCTCCTCGATGATGGTGAGCGGGGCCGGCAGCGGGCCGCTCGCGATGATGCGCGCGAGGTTCGCCGCACCTTCCGCGTCGAAATCGCCGGAAAGGCGGCCGACGCCATCGGTGATGGCGCCCTGGATGCGCGAGGTCGAGATCACCTGCCCGTCGAGCAGGATGGCGATGGTGCGCCCGCTGTTCTCGCGCGTGAAGGCGGCGAGCTTTTCGGCAGCGCCGGCCTTCAGCACGAATTCGATGAAGGGTTCGTCGTTGGGAGCGGGCTCCGCCGAGGCGACATCGACGGCGGTGAAGAGATCGTCCTGCCGCACGACATAACCGACCGGCGGCTCGCCCGTGGAGTAGAGCACCTCGGAGCCCGCCGGCACGCCGTCCTCGATCGCCGTGTCGAGCGGCACGCTGTCGTCGACGAGGCGGGCGGAAAGCTTGCCGACCGTCGCCAGCATATCCTTGACGCGCTGCGGATCGGTCAGGCCCGGCATGGAGACGACGATGCGATCACGCTCGCCGCGCGCGACGACGAGCTCGGGAATGTCGAGGCTCTCGACCCGGCGGCGCACCGCATCGACGGCCCCGAGCGAGGCCGCGCTTGCGGCGCTGTCGACGGCGTCGGCGGCAAGCACGATGCGGAACTTGCCGCTTTCCGGCTCGCTGAGCGCGCCGAGGCCAAGGCCGGCGAGCGCCGTGCGGGCGGCATCGAGGCGGTCGGTCGCCGTTACCGTGACGTCGATCGTGTCTTCTGCACCGTTGAGGTCGCTGTGGGCAATGCGCGCGGCGCGCAGGGTGTTCCCGATGGTCTCGACGGCCGCGCGCAGGCGCTCGGCCGCGATGTCGCTGCGCGAAACCTCCAGCACGAGGCGGGAGCCGCCTGTCAGGTCGAGGCCGGGGACGAGGCGATGGCCCGCCATCCACCCGGGCAGGCCGACGGTCATGCGCGCCGGCAAAAGGCTCGGCAGAAGGACAAGAAGGCTCGCCGCAAGGACGAGCCAGAGAGAAAAGGTCTTCCAGCGGGCGGATTGCTGCATCGCGATCTCGACTAATCCGGCGCGCCGCCGGCTGAAAACCAGTCGGGCCGTCCGGCCGGGTCATTGCCCGGCCAGGCGGCAGGCCAAGTCATTCCTTGACGGGTTCGCCCTTGACGCGGACTTCGCTGACGCCGCTGCGCACGACGCGCACCTTCATGCCTTCGGCGATCTCGACTTCGAGTTCGTTGTCGTCGACGACCTTGGTGACCTTGCCGACGATGCCGCCGCCGGTGACGACCTGGTCGCCGCGGCGGATGTTCTTCAGAAGCTCATCGCGGCGCTTCATGGCGGCGCGCTGCGGGCGGATGATGAGGAAATACATCACCACGAAGATCAGCAGAAACGGCAGGACCGACATGAGAATGTCTGCGCCGCCTGCCCCGCCGGGTGCCGCCGTCTGCGCGAAGGCCTCGGTAATGAACATCAACTACTCCTTGAAATCGTGAATTCGGGCGGCCGGAGGGGCCGTTTCGGTTGCCGGAATATAGGCAAGCGGGCATTGAATGCAACACACGACCTTGCGAAGCGGCCTGTTTTCAAGCGCTTTCCCCCTTTTCGCGACCCGCCGCCGCATGCTACCCGGCAGGGACGCATGAGGAGAGAGAAATTGCAGGAAGATCACGTCAAGCTCTTGCTCGCCGAAATCGGCCGCATCAACGCCGCGCTGGAACGCCTCGCCGGCCCCGCCCCCGCCGTCAACGACTGGAACGCCGCCGAAGTCTTCGTCTGGTCGCCGGCCCGCCAGCACCTGCAGCCGGTCAGGCGGCCGAACCGCATCGAGATCGAGCTGATCCGCGGCGTCGACCATGTGCGCGACATCCTCGTCGACAACACGGTGCGTTTCGCCCGCGGACTGCCGGCAAACAACGTGCTGCTCTGGGGCGCGCGCGGCATGGGCAAGTCGTCGCTGGTCAAATCCGTCCATGCGCTGGCCGCGAAGGAGACGGGAAGCGGGCTGAAGCTGGTGGAAGTGCACCGCGAGGACATCGCCACGCTGCCCGCGCTGATGGACATCCTCAAGGAAGCGCCCTGCCCGATCATCATCTTCTGCGACGACCTGTCCTTCGACCATGACGACACGTCCTACAAGTCGTTGAAGGCGGCGCTCGACGGGGGCGTGGAGGGCCGGCCGGACAATGTGCTGCTCTACGCCACCTCCAACCGCCGGCACCTCCTGCCGCGCGACATGATGGAGAACGAGCAGTCGACGGCGATCAACCCGTCGGAGGCGGTGGAGGAGAAGGTCTCGCTTTCCGACCGCTTCGGCCTCTGGCTCGGCTTCTACAAGTGCAGCCAGGCCGAATATCTGGAGATGATCGACGGCTACGCCCGGCATTTCGGCCTCGACATCCCGGCAGAGCAGCTGCACGCCGAGGCGCTGGAATGGGCGACGACCCGCGGCTCGCGCTCCGGCCGCGTCGCCTGGCAATATGTGCAGGATCTGGCCGGGCGCCTCGGCAAGCCGCTGATGAAATGAGAGGGCCCCGTCGGGCCGACCTTCCTCTTGAGGGTAACCTCGCCCCACCCTCTGTCGTCATCCTCGACCCAGAGCCGAGGATCAACCGGCGTGCTCGGAAGGTGGATGGTCGGGTCAAGCCCGCCATGACGGAGGAGAGGTTCGGCGCCTTTGTCAGGAACAGCAAGGCCCGGTCGATCCGGGCCTCAGTAATATCGGGAAACCTCACCCCACCCTCCGACGTCATCCTCGGCCTTGAGCCGAGGATCAACCGGCGTGCTCGGAAGGTGGATGGTCGGGTCAAGCCCGCCATGACGGAGGAGAGGTTCGGCGCCTTTGTCAGGAACAGCAAGGCCCGGTCGATCCCGGCCTCAGTAATATCGGGAAACCTCACCCCGCCCTCCGACGTCATCCTCGGCCTTGAGCCGGGGATCCACCGGCGTGCTCGGAAGGTGGATGGTCGGGTCAAGCCCGCCATGACGGAGGAGAGGTTCGGCGCCTTTGTCAGGAACAGCAAGGCCCGGTCGATCCCGGCCTCAGTAATATCGGGAAACCTCACCCCGCCCTCCGACGTCATCCTCGGCCTTGAGCCGGGGATCCACCGACCGGCGCACGGAGGCGGATAGTCGGATCGAGCCCACCATGACGGTGGAGAGGTTCGGCAGGTACCCCCCGCAAACAGAAAGACCCGGTTGAACCGGGTCTTTCTGTTTTTCCAACCGACCAGAATCCTATTCCAGGAACGTCATCGGGTTGACCGGCGTGGCGTTCTTGCGCACCTCGAAGTGCACCTTCGGGCGGGTGGCGTTGCCGCTCATGCCGGAGGTGGCGACGGTCTGGCCGCGCTGGATCTTCTGGCCGCGCTGGACATTGAGGTCGCCGGCATGGCCGTAGACCGTGACCGTGCCGTCGTCGTGGCGCACGAGGACCGCGTTGCCGAGCTCCTTCAGGCTGGAGCCGGCATAGATGACCACGCCGTTTTCGGCGGCCTTGATGGGCGTGCCCTCCGGGACGGAGATGTCGATGCCGTCATTGCGGTTGCCCTCGACATTGGCGCCATAGCCGGCGATCACCGCGCCGCGCACCGGCCAGCGATACTTGCCGATGCCGGTCGATTCGGGCGCTTCCTCCGTGACATCGGACTTTTCCGCGACTTCGGTGACCGACACGGTCTTGACCGGCGCCTTGTAGGCTTCAGGCTTCTTCTCCGCCGTCTCGACGGCCTTTTCCTTCTTGACCGGAACGGACGCGGTCACCGTCCTGTCGGTCGTCGTCTCGGCCGCGGCCACGCTGCCGCCGGCGGGGATGACCAGCTTCTGGCCGATGCGGATCGATGCCGTCTCAAGGCCGTTCGCCTTCTTCAGCGCATCGACGGAGACGCCGTTGCTGCGCGCGATCTTGGCGAGCGAATCGCCCGGCTGCACCTCGTAGCCGCCCTTGGCCTTGCCTTCGCCGGCATCGGCGACGTTCGAATTCGTCTGGCCGCTTTCCGACTTCAGCTTCTCGCGGCTGGAGGTGGTGGGCAGGATGGCGACGTTCTGCTCGCCCTTGCGCTCCGGCGTCGGCAGCTTGTTGTCGACCTTGAGCGTGCTGTCGGTCGAGGCCTTGGCGGCGCTTGCCGTGGTGCTGAAGGTCGGGATGACGATCTTCTGGCCGGGCTCGGCATCCGACGCGCGCTTCAGGTTGTTGGCGGCGAGGATTTCCTTTTCCGGCACGCCGTAGCGATTGGCGAGCGTCTTCACGCTTTCGCCCTGGCGCAGCATGACGACCGGTGCGTTCCGCGTCGACCAGCCGGCCTTGCCCTTGTTGACGGTCGACGTCGTCAGGTTGTCGGCGCCCTCGACGATGGCCTTCGCCTTGCGCTCGGGAAGCTGCTGGCCGAGGGCGACCTCGCGCTCGGCGGACTGGCGGGCACCGAGCGTCGGATCGGCGAGCTCGCCGCGCTGGACGCTCATCGGCGTCGTCGCCAGCCGCGTGCCGGAGCCGCCGGTGGTCGCGGTGTTGATCGGGTCGTAGGAAACCGTGCCCTGATCGGGGAACGGCTGGTTGAGCGCCTCCTCGCGCGACCCCAGCTGGTCGGCCGTCGCGAACTGCTGGCCGTTGCCGACATTGCCGCGCGGAACCGGATTGCCCCCGAGCAGCGTGCGGCGCGGAACCGAACTGGTGGTGATATTGTCCTGACCGGAGGAGGAGAAGAGGCCGCCAAAACGAGACACGTCCGAGCTGCACCCGGTCGCGACGCTGGCCAGCAGGGCGGCCGCAACGAGGCGGGTCGTGGTCCTGGCAAAACTCGGCGATACACTCTTACGCATATGACTACCCAATCGGTACGCTACTTGATGTAGGCCGATTAAAGCGCGTTAGAGTTACTGCCCGGTTAAAGCAGGGCTATCCGCATCGGTTTTTTGATGAATTGATAACCATGGTTCGCCCGCACCATGGCGAAAGGCGTGCGCAAGCGGCTCAAAAGCCGGTCGCATACATGGCGTCGGCGCGCGAGATGCGGCTGGTGACGAGGCGGGCGGCGTTCTCGAAGTCCGCCTGGCTCGGCTGGAAGATCGCCGCGATGGGCGTCGCGCGCCGGGCAGCCCTGTCCCCGGCGGCGGTCGCGTTTTCCAGGGCGGCGTCGGGCGCCGTCATGTCGAGGGCGCTTTCGTTGTAGGCGATGGCGCGCAGGGCCGCGACGGCGGGCTCGCGCGTGCCGGCATAGCGGGCGCTGCGCTGGTCCTCCGCCGGCATGCTGTCGAAATATTCGATATAGGCGCGGTAATAGGCCTTGCGGTCGCCTTCCTCCAGGAAGCGGCCGAAGGCGGCATGCTCCCGCTCCTCGAGCGCGGCCGTATCAAGATTCTCCCGCTCGGCATCCGTGAGCGCCGGCTGGCTGTAGGCCACCTCTTCCCGCGCAACGCTGAGGACCAGCAGCGCGTCGACGGAAAGGCCGACATGAGCGGACGGATCGTAGCTGCCGCCGGCCAGATGCGCGGTCGAGCCCGCCTCGACATTCTCTTCGGCAGCCTTGCCCGCAGCCCTCGTCGCAAGATATGCGAGGCTGTCGCTGGTCGAGCTGCTGGCGATCCTGTTCGAGACGTGCATTTTCCTCTCCATCGGAACGCCGCATCCCTTGGGAAACCGGCGCCCTGTGTGGAAACTTCTGCTTCGTCATGGGCCTACGCCTTAAAGCTTGCGCGAAGCTTGCGTCGGTTAACAAAAGGTTAACGCATTGTATTTTCGCCCGAAACGCTCGCCTGGCGTGCAGGCGCGCCAGCTGTGAACATCGATTTTCCGGGAAAACGCCGAAAGACTCGGCAGGCCCAAGCCTGCCGAGCGAGGAGGAAACACGGGTCGGGATGGGTCAGAGGGCCTGCGCCATCTGGGGCACGATCGGCAGGTAGGGCACGTCGAAGAGGTCTTCACGATCGAAGCGGCTGCCGGTCTTGACGAGCTTCAGCATGCGGCACTCGGTTTCGCTGACCATGACGGGCGCGATCAGCATGCCGCCGGACACCAGCTGCTCGGCGAAGAACCGCGGCAGCGCCGGAAAGGCGGCGGTGACGAGGATGCGATCGAAGGTCCCCTCGCCCGGCATGCCGTTGCTGCCATCGGCCTGGCGCACGATGACGTTGCGGATGCCGGCCTTCTCGATCGACTGCTGCGCATTGGTGACCAGCGTTCGATAGCGGTCGACGGTCAGCACGCGCTCCGTCAGGCGGCCCATGACGGCGGCGGTGAAGCCGGAACCGGTGCCGACCTCAAGGATCCGCTGGCCGGCCTTCAGGTTCAGGAGATGCAGAAGGCGCACCGCAAGGTCGATGCCCTCGATGAAGGAGCCGCAATCGAGCGGCAGGACCCGGCGCGAATAGGCCTCGCCGGCGAATTGCGGCGGCACGAAAAGCGTGCGCGGCGTCTGTTCCACGGCCGTCAGCAGGTCGAGATCGTTGATGCCCTGGCCGCGCAGGCGCAGCGCCAGCGCGGCAAACCCCTCCTTCTCGATCACCCGCCCCGTGTTCAATCCGCATCCTCGCCGTTGAGAACGCGCTGGACGCGATCCAGCACCGTGTAGTCCGTGAGATCGAGCTTCAGCGGCGTCACGGAGATCTTGTGGTTCTTCACCGCATGGATGTCCGTGCCGGCGCGGAAATCGCCCTTCCGCTCGCCGAAGCGCAGCCAGTAATAGGGGAAGCCGCGGCCATCCATGCGCTCGTCGATCGTCAGGCCGAAATCGAGCTTGCCCTGGCTGGTGACCTCGACGCCGTTGAGCTCCGCGGGCGCGCAGTTCGGGAAATTGATGTTGAAGAAGGTCCAGTCCGGCAGCTCGACATCCATCAGCTGGCGGATCAGCTTCGGCGCGAAGCTTTCGGCGACCTCCCACGGCACGACGCGGCCGCCGGCATGGTTGTAGGCCTGGCTCAGCGCCATGGACTTGATGCCCTGCAGTGTGCCCTCGATCGCGCCGGCGATCGTGCCCGAATAGGTGACGTCGTCGGCCATGTTGGCGCCGACATTGACGCCCGACAGCACGAGGTCCGGCTTCTCGTCGAGCACCTCGCGCACGCCCATGATGACACAGTCCGTCGGCGTGCCGCGCAGCGCGTAGCGCTTGTCGTCGATCTTCCTGAGGCGCAGCGGCTCGGAGAGCGTCAGCGAATGGGCAAGCCCGCTCTGGTCCGTCTCCGGCGCGACGATCCAGACGTCGTCCGTCAGTTCACGGGCGATCCGTTCGAGGATCGCCAGTCCCTCGGCGTGGATGCCGTCGTCGTTCGTCAGAAGAATGCGCATGTCGTCTCCGCCTTCCGCCTCAGGCGGCCTTCTCGATCTTCTTCAGGCCGCCCATATAAGGCAGCAGCACGTCCGGCACGGTAACCGAGCCGTCCTCGTTGAGGTAGTTCTCCATGACGGCGATCAGCGCGCGGCCGACGGCCGTGCCCGAGCCGTTCAGCGTGTGCACAAACTTCGTCGCCTTGTCGTCCCTGCCGCGGTAGCGCACGTTCATGCGGCGCGCCTGGAAATCGCCGCAGACCGAGCAGGACGAGATCTCGCGGAACGTATCCTGCCCCGGCAGCCAGACTTCGAGGTCGTAGGTCTTGCGGGCGCCGAACCCCATGTCGCCGGTGCACAGCGTCATGATGCGGTAATGCAGGCCGAGGCGCTTCAGGATCTCCTCGGCGCAGGCCGTCATGCGCTCGTGCTCGTCGATCGAGCTTTCCGCATCGGTGATCGAGACGAGCTCGCACTTCATGAACTGGTGCTGGCGCAGCATGCCGCGCGTGTCGCGGCCGGCCGAACCGGCCTCGGAGCGGAAGCACGGCGTCAGCGCGGTGAAGCGCAGCGGCAGCTTCTCCTGGTCGAGGATATCCTCGCGCACGAGGTTGGTGAGCGAGACCTCCGCGGTCGGGATCAGCCAGCGGCCATCCGTGGTGCGGAACAGGTCCTCGGAGAATTTCGGCAGCTGGCCGGTGCCGAACATGGCGTCGTCGCGCACCAGCAGCGGCGCATGCACTTCCGTATAGCCATGCTCGCCGGTATGCACGTCGATCATGAACTGGCCGAGGGCGCGCTCGAGGCGCGCGAGCTGGCCCTTCAGCACGGTGAAGCGCGAGCCGGCGATCTTCGCCGCGGCCTCGAAATCCATGTAGCCGAGGGCTTCGCCGATCTCGTAGTGCTCCAGAGCCTTGTGGTTCCAGCCGGGCTTGCTGCCCCATTTCAGCTTTTCCACATTGCCGGTCTCGTCCGTGCCGACCGGCACGTCGTCGAGCGGGATGTTCGGGATGCGCGACAGGGCGTCGTTGAGCTCGGCGGTGACCTGGCGCTCCTCCTCTTCCGCCGCGGGAAGCTGGTCCTTGATAGCCGAGACCTCGGCCTTCAGCCTGTCGGCAAGCTCGGCGTTCTTCACCGCCATGGCCGCGCCGATCTCCTTGGAGGCGGCGTTGCGGCGCGACTGCATGTCCTGCGCCTTCTGGATGACGCTGCGGCGCTTCTCGTCGAGATCGATGAGGGCCTGTGCCAGGGGGCTCGCGCCGCGCTTTGCCAGGGCGGCGTCGAGAGCGGCGGCGTTGTCGCGGATCCATTTGATATCAAGCATTGTCGTTCCAGGCGTTCCGTGGATTGAGGCCCACCCGCGCCCGGCAGCACAGTGCGGCAACGCCGAAGATCAGGCCTTGTCGGCCTCTTCCGGCGTTGCGACGACCTCGCTGTCCGCATCCTGCGCGTTCGAGGCGCTCGCCCGCTGCCGTTCGATGAGTCGGGCCGTATAGATGGAAATCTCGTAGAGAAGGATGGCCGGCAGTGCAAGGCCGATCTGGGAGACCGGATCGGGCGGCGTCAGCACGGCGGCGACCACGAAGGCGATGACGATCGCGTATTTGCGTTTTTCCTTCAGCGTGTCCGACGTGATGAAGCCGGCGCGCACCAGGAGCGACGAGACAACCGGGAGCTGGAAGACGAGGCCGAAGGCGAAGATCAGCGACATGATGAGGCTGAGATATTCGGACACCTTCGGCAGGAGCTGGATCGAGACCTGCCCCTCGCCGCCGCCCTGCTCCATGGCCAGGAAGAACCACATGACCATGGGCGTGAAGAAGAAATAGACCAGCGCGGCGCCGATGAGGAAGAGGATCGGCGAGGCGATCAGGAACGGCAGGAAGGCGGCGCGCTCGTTCTTGTAGAGGCCGGGCGCGACGAACTTGTAGACCTGCTGGGCGATGACCGGAAACGCGATGACCAGCGCGCCGAACATGGCGACCTTGATCTGCGTGAAGAAGAATTCCTGCGGCGCCGTGTAGATCAGCTCGACATTGCGGTGCGTCAGCCCCGCCCACTCCACCGACCACTTGAACGGCAGGACGAGCAGGTTGAACAGCTGCTTGGCGAAGTAGAAGCAGACGAGAAAGGCGACGAAGAACGCGCCGACGGCCCACAGCAGGCGCTGGCGGAGCTCGATCAGGTGCTCGATGAGCGGCTGGGGCTTGTCTTCGATGTCGCCGCTCATGCGTCGCCCTTCTTGGTCTTTGTAGTTCTGGCCCTGGCGGGCGCCGTCTTCTTTTCGGCAGTGGTCTTCGCGGCCGGCCTGGCAGCGGCCTTGCCGACGCCTTCCGCCTTGACGGGCGCCTTGCGCGACTTTGACACCTTCGCGGCGTCGTCGGCCGGCTTCCTCGCCGTCGTTTTCCTGGTCGGCCCCGCCTTCAGCGGAACGGCGGCGACGGGCTCGGCCGAGGCAGGCTTCTGCGCTTCGGAGGGCACGGCGACCGGCGTGCTGCTGGCGGTGACGCCTTCGGCCGGCGTTGTCGCGGGCGCAGCCGAGGAGACGGAACCGGTTGTCTTCTGCAGGTCCGCCTTGATCTCGTCGCCCATCTGGCGCAGCGGATTGACCGCCTCGCGGATGGTGTTCAGCGGATTGAGCTTCTGCGCCTCGCCGATCGTCTTCTTGACGTCCTCAAGGTCCGCTTCGCGCAGCGCCTCGTCGAACTGCTGGCGGAAATCGCTCGCCATGCCGCGCATCTTCGACATCATGCGGCCGAACGTGCGCAGCATCTGCGGCAGGTCCTTCGGACCGACCACGATGATCAGGACGATCGCGATGACGAGTATTTCGGTCCAGCCGACATCAAGCATAGGGTACTGTCCTCATGGACCGCGAACCGCCGTTCGCGGCCGCCAGGTCGATCCGCACGATATCAAACCGCACGGATCGACCTGGCAAATCCAGGTTCTGCAGCGTCCTTTGCGCGTCACGGGGGACGCGGAGCGCCGTACGCCGGTCACTTGACCTCGTCGGCCTTGTGATCGACCGTCTTCGCCTTGTCGGCAGCGGCGGCTTCCTCGTCGGACATGCCCTTCTTGAAATTCTTGATGCCCTTGGCGACATCGCCCATCAGTTCCGGAATCTTGCCGCGGCCGAACAGCAGCAGCACCACCACCAGAACGATCAGCCAATGCCAGATGCTGAAAGAACCCATTGTCTTGACTCCCTTTCGAACTTGTACCCCGATGTAAGACGTTCAGCCGTCTTTTTCAAACACTAGAATGTCGCGGTGGTTAGCCGAAAGCGTGACGTCGCGCAATCCGGATGCCAACTGATCTGCCCGAACGCGGGCACGGATCGGCTGGTCCGTGCCGGGTATGGCGAGTTCGAGAAGCTCGACGACCCCGAGAAAGCGCCGCGACAATATGCGCGCGGGCACTTCGCCGTCCTTTTCCATGACGCGCAGCCCCGAAAGGCGCACCGCCACATGGACCTTCTGGCCATCGGAAAAACGCTTGCCATCGACATTGCCGAGCGGCGTTTCGACGACGCCGTCGCGCACACGGCCGGGAAATTCGTTGATTTCCGAGAAAAAGGCGGCGGCGAAGATGTTGCTCGGATGAAGATAGAGCTCTTCCGCGGTGCCGACCTGCACGAGGCGGCCATCCTTCAGCAGGGCGATCCGGTCACCCATGCGCATCGCCTCCTCCGCATCGTGCGTCACCACGATGGCGCTGGCGCGCGACTGGCGCAGGATCGCCAGCGTATCGGCACGGATCGAATCCTTGAGGCGCGAATCAAGCCCGGAGAACGGCTCGTCCATCAGCAGGACCGACGGACGCGGCGCGAGCGCCCGGGCAAGCGCCACGCGCTGCTGCTCGCCGCCCGAAAGCACATGCGGAAACTTTTGGGCATAGTGCGACAGGCCGACGCGTTCGAGCGCCACCTGCGCCTCCGCCTCGGCCTCCGCGCGCGGCAGGGCCGTCAGGCCGAAGCGCACGTTGTCGAGCACCGACATGTGCGGAAAGAGCGCGAAATCCTGGAACATCAGGCCGACGCCGCGCCGCTCCGGCGGCAGGAAGACGGCGGGGCCGGCAACCTCGCGGTCGTTCAGGAGCACGCGGCCGGCCGTCTGCGCCTCGATGCCGGCGGCAATGCGCAGCAGCGTCGTCTTGCCGGAGCCGGACGGACCGAGCAGGCACAAGACCTCGCCGGGCTCCGCCGTCAGCGAAATGCCGCGGATCGTCTCCTTGTTGTGGTAGCTGTGGCGGATATCCTCGAAGGACAGGCGCGCCGCGAAGGTTACCGCCGATGCGCGTTTCGTCTCGATACCGTTGGAGCCTGACGGATCCAGAACCATGTGCCGAAGTCTTTCCCTGTCGCCAGCCTGTGCGCTCGCGATACAGTCCTGCAGAGCATTTTCACGCCGCCTCGAAGCGCAAGGATGCCCCAGCCGTTGTGTGGGCGCAGTTCCGCGCGCAAAACCGCGGCGCACTTTTGCTGGAACTGCTCTATAAGCTTCGTCTATTCGTCTTCTTTTCCGCCCGGTGTCAAGAGACCGAGTTCCTCCAGGTCCAGCTGGGTGATCGGGTCCTCGTCCTCCGCCAGCTCGTCCTCGCGCAGCGGCATCGGCACCTGGAAGTTGGAGGGGATGCGGCCGGACAGGAGGCCGGCGCCTTTCAGCTCCTCGAGGCCCGGCAGGTCGCGCAAATCCTCCAGGCCGAAATGATCGAGGAAATCCCGCGTCGTGCCGAAGGTCACCGGGCGGCCCGGTGAGCGGCGGCGGCCGCGGAAACGCACCCAGCCCGCCTCCATCAGCACGTCGAGCGTGCCCTTGGAGGTCTGCACGCCGCGGATATCCTCGATCTCGGCGCGCGTGACGGGCTGGTGATAGGCGATGATCGACAGGACCTCCAGCGCGGCGCGCGACAACTTGCGCACCTCCGTCTCGTCGGTCCGGATGACGAAGGAGAGATCCGGCGCGGTGCGGAAGGCCCAGCTGTCGCCGAGCTGCACGAGATTGACCCCGCGCCCGGCATAGAGCGCCTTCAGCTCGCGCATGACATGCAGCACGTCGACGCCGCGCGGCAGGCGCTCGGCGATGTAGGCCTGCGAGACCGGACCGGCGGACGCGAAGACCAGCGCCTCGGCGATGCGCGCGGCCTCGTGCAGCCGGCGCGGATCGACGATCGTGCCGCCGTCCGCCTCGCGCGGTGCGTCGTCCCCCGGCTCAGCCACGCCCGTCGCTCCCGTCCTCGTCGCCCTCGGGCTTCGGCCCGCGGCGCAGGTAGATCGGCTGGAAGGCGCCGTCCTGGCGCAGCTCCAGCCGCCCTTCCCGCACAAGTTCCAGCGTCGCCGCGAAGGCGCTGGCGATCGCCGTGGTGCGTTCCGCCGGGTCGCTCAGGTATCGCAGGATGAAACTGTCGAGCGCCGCCCAGTCGTCCTCGAAGCCGCCGACGAGCAGCGACAGGATCTCGCGCGCATCGGAGAGCGACCAGACATTGCGCTTCTCGATGGTGACCTGGGTGATCGCATGGCGCTGGCGCAGCGAAGAATAAGCGCTGAGCAGGTCGTAGAGCGAGGCCTCGAAGGACGAACGCCGCTCGGTCGGGATGTGCTCCGGCATGCCGCGGGCAAAGACGTCGCGGCCGAGGCGGTTGCGGTTGACGAGCCGCGTCGCCGCATCCCGCATCGCCTCCAGCCGCTTCAGGCGGAAGGCGAGGCTGGCCGCCATCTCCTCGCCGGAGGGGCCGTCGTCCTTCGCCTGCCTGGGAATGAGCAGGCGCGACTTGAGATAGGCGAGCCAGGCCGCCATGACGAGATAGTCGGCGGCAAGCTCGATGCGGATCTTGCGCGCCCGCTCGATGAAGACGAGATATTGTTCGGCAAGCGCCAGCACGGAGATGCGGGTGAGGTCCACCTTCTGCGTGCGGGCGAGATGCAGGAGAAGGTCGAGCGGGCCCTCGAAGCCGGCAAGATCGACGACGAGGCTCTCCTCGGAAAGACCCCGCGCCTCGGCGTCCTGCCACAGGTCGGCCATCGGCGCCTCTGCGCCGCGTCCCTTCTTCGGTGGCTTCGACCCCGTTCCCTGCACGTCGCCCCTTTCCTTGCCCCGCGTGGCTGCGACCGCGGGACACCATTTGCGGCGGCTGTCAGGCCACCGCGATCATGGCATTGAATTCCTCGCGCAGCGCCGCCTCGTCCGCCCCGTCCGGCGTCGGGAAGCCCGCACGCACCGCATTCGCCCGCCGCAGGCTGTCGCCGGTGAGCGGCGGAACATTCTCGGTCACCGCGATCATTTCCTCCATGATGCCATGGCAATGCAACACCATGTCGAGGCCGGCGGCAATGATTCCCCGGCTTCTTGCGGCAATATCGCCCTTCAGCGCGTTCATCGACACGTCATCGGACATCAGCAGCCCGTCGAAGCCGATATGGCCGCGGATGATCTCGCTCACCACCGTCGCCGAGGTCGTCGCCGGGTTGTCGGCATCGATGGCGGTGAAGACGATGTGGGCGGACATCGCCATCAGCTCGTCCTTCATGCGCCGGAAGGGCACGAAATCACAGGCCTCCAGCTCGGCGCGGCTCGCGTGCACCACCGGCAGGTCATGGTGCGAATCGACCATGGTGCGGCCGTGGCCCGGCATGTGCTTCATGATCGGCAGCAGGCCGCCGGCCTTGAGGCCCTCGGCCGCGGCCTTGCCCATCTCCGAGACGATCTCCGGCTCCTGCCCGTAGGCACGGTTGCCGATGACGTCGTGCACGCCCGGCACGGCAACGTCGAGCACCGGCAGGCAATCGACATTGATGCCGAGGCGCAGGAGATCGAAGGCATGCAGGCGCGACATCAGCCAGGCGGCGCGCAGCCCCTTCTCCGCGTCGGCGCGGTAGATGGCGCCGAGCGCGGCGGCATTCGGATATTGCTGCACATGCGGCGGCCTGATGCGCTGGACGCGGCCGCCCTCCTGGTCGATCAGCACCGGAATGTCCGCCCCGCCGCCGACGCAGTCACGCATCTCGGCGGTGAGGTCCGCCACCTGCTCCGGCTCGCCGATGTTGCGGCCGAACAGGATGAAGCCCCAGGGCCGCTCGCTGCGGAAGAAGGCTTTTTCGTCGGCGCTCAGGCTCAGGCCCTTGCAGCCCGAAAGGAAGGATTTCGATTCGCTCATGTCCGCAATCTTAAAGGTTCGGTGGGGAAAACGAAGCGCGCGCCCTGCCCGCCACTCGGCGACGGCCCGCGGGAATCGAAGAGGCGCGGACCATGCCCGCGCCTCCCCAGGAATTCGGCGACACCTCAGCGGGTGACGAGGCAGCTTCCGCCGGCACTCTTGTAGCGGTTGCACAGCGCATTGGCCTCTTCGCGCGAACCGGCCGGGATGCGGACGCGGAAGTAGGTGCCCTTGTTCGGAATCTCCGCCTTCCTGATGTCCACGCCGCGCCCGCCGATGACGCTGGAGAACTTGGAGGAGAGCGAATTGTAGCTCTTCTGGGCCTCCGCCTCCGAGGGCAGCGAGGCGATCTGGATGACGTAGCTGCCCGGCGCGACGGCTGCGACCTGCGTCTGTTCCGCCGTCTGCGTCTGCGTCGGCGTGGCCTCGGCGGTCCGCGTGCCCGAGACGTTGCCGTTCTCGGTGACGGTGCCGACCACGGTGACCGGCTGATCGATCGGGCGGGTGCCCGGGATCGGCGCATTGCCGTCCGTCGAACCGGTCGTGGCGCCGATCGTCGTCGTCTTCACGGTGCGCACCGGCGCGGTGTCGTCGACTTCGGCATCGGCGACCTCCGCAAGCGCGGAGCGCGGCTGGCCTTCGCCGGCCGCCTGCTCGGCGCGCAGCGAAGCATCGGCGTCGACCGTCGCGGCGGCCTCTCCCGAGGCGCTGCCGGTGGTCGCGGTCGCCTTGGCATCGAGCCCGGCAATGTCCGTCGCAGGTTCGCCGACCGTCTCCTCGCGGGCGACGAGCGTGCCGTCCGGCTTGACGATCATCGTCTTGACCTTGCGCGGCGAGACGAGCGGCTTGCTGCCGCCTTCGGCCGTTGCCGTTTCCGGCTCGTCGACGCCCGGCAGCACGCGGTTTTCGTTTTCCGCCGCGATGACCGCCTCGACGCCGTCTTCCGGACCATCGAACGGCAGGGTCTCCGGCGTCAGCGTGCGCTGGACGACGTCGACCGGCTCTTCCGTCGAGGTGACGAGCTGTTCCTGCTGCGGCGTTGCGGCCGTGTCGCCGGCAACGCGGTCATAGACCGCCTTGTCCTGGTTCGGCACGGTCTTGCCGCCCTTTTCCTCCGGCACGATCTTGACCGGCTCCTTGTCGGCGAGGATCACCCGCGGCTCGCCGGAGCCGGCCGCACCGCCGGAGAAGGCGCTCCAGGCGTAGACGCCACCGCCGCCGACCATCAGCAGGGCCGCGATGGAGGCGGCGATCAGCAGGCCTCGGCGCGGGCGAGACTGCTCCTCGTCGTAGCCGTCGCCGGCATAGAGCGTGTTGGCCTGGCCCGGATCGACGGGGATCGCCATGCGCTCCGGCTGGTTCAGCGAGCGGCGGAAGTCCTCTTCGAGGGCACGTTCGAAATCGTCGACATCGTTGATCTGCGCCATCGGCTGGCTGATGGCGGCGGCAACGGCACCGCCGGCAACGCCGGCCGACAGGTCTTCGCCGCGCGCCTTGGCGGCGGGCTCGTTGAAGAGCTGCGCCATTTCCGCGTCGATGTCGAAATCGTAGTCGGGCTGGTAGGCCGGCGGCTTTTCCTTCTCGATGACGGGAAGCTGCGGGACGTCCAGCTCGGTGACCGGCGAGACGCCTTCGTCGGTATCGGCGATCATCGTCGGGTCGAAGGGCAGCGCGCCATCGGCCGTCTCGGCCACCACCGGCTGCGGCGCGGTATAGGTGGAAACGGGAACGGCGACGGCCGGCTCGCGGCGCACGGGCGTCTGCACCTCGACGGGCCCGGCGGCCTCCGTCCGGGTTTCCGGCGCCTTGTCCTCCTGCCGCACCGGCTCCTCGTCGAGCGAGAAATCGGAAAGGTCGAGGTCGATGTCGGAAAGGTCGAATTCCAGGTTCTCCAGATCGAGCTCAGCGCCCGAGGCAGCCGGGGTCGCCATGGCGGCGGGCTCCTGGCGGGTCTCGGCGACCGGCGTGCGATAGGTGTCCGCCACCGGCTCCTGCGCGGGCTCGAAGACCGGTTCATGCGCGGTTTCGGCGACCGGCGTCCGGGCCGTCTCGACGGCCGGCTGGCGGTGCGCGACGGGCGTCGCACGGCCGAAGATCGCTGAAACGTTGGCCATGCCGCTGCGCGGCGTCGCGCCGACGGCGGCAAGGGTGGCGGCCGTCAGGGGAGAGCGGCTTTCCGGCACGGGATAGCGCTCGACCTCCGCCAGCAGGGCGTCCTGGTCGTAGGTGCGGCCGGGCTCGACCGATTCCACCCGGTAGTCGGGCTGCGCGTCGCGCACGGGCTCGGCATCCTGCCATTGCGTCTCGGCCTCGGCCACGGCGCGGGCGCGGTCTTCCCGCGTCTCGAATGGCATTTCGGCGACGAAGTGCGGCTCGTCGCGGACATAGGCCGGCTCGGCATGGAACGGTTCGGCGGCCGCATCGGACATCAAGGCCTGGAGAACCGGCTCGCTGTCGGCCTGCGTGGTCGCGGCCGCTTCGGCATTGTGTCCCTCGGAGAGCAGGTCGTCGGCGAAACCATCGCCGATCGAAAGCTCCAGCTCGCGCTCCAGGTCGAGGCCGATCTCGTCGATCGGGTTCTCCTCGGGAGCGAGCGGCTGCAGGCCGAGCACGACGGGCTGGCGCTCGTCGGCGCTGGCGGCAACGGGGGTCTCGGCAACGGGTTCGCTGCGCACGGGCGGCTCGAAACGCGGCTCCAGCCGGTCGACAAACTGGTGGCCGGCATGCGCCGCCGGCTCGATCGCGACGGACGGCACGTCGTGCACGGCCGCCTCGAGCTCGTCGGCAAGCAGCAGGGCCGGATCGAAATCCAGCTCAGGCTCGACGTCGGCCGGCGTCGCCGCGGCGACGATCTCTTCCGCGAAGGGCGGCTCGACCGCATGTTCCTCGAAGGCGGGCTCGCGGCCGGCATCGCTCGCGACGGCATCCGGCTGCTGCGCCTCCGTCGGGCGCTCTTCCTCGACAGACGGCTCGACGCCGAAGAACTGCTCCTCGAAGGCGGGCTCACGGTGGGCGGCATCGACCGGCGCAGCGTCGAGGAGGACGTCATGCTCGGCCGCTTCGGCGAAGGCTTCCTCCACGAAAGGCGGCTCGACGGCGTGCTCCTCGAAGGCAGGCTCGTGGCCGGCATCGCTCGCAACGGCATCCGGCTGCTGCGCCTCCGCCGGGCGCTCTTCCTCGACGGACGGCTCGACGCCGAAGAACTGCTCCTCGAAGGAAGGCTCGCGATGGCCGGCATCGACCGGCGCGGCATCGCGCGTCGGCACCGTGTCGAGGATGGCGTCGCGCGCCTCGGCGGCCGGCTCCGGCATATCGAACACGGGCTCGACATGGCGCGGCGCCGCCCGCTCGGCAACGACCGGCTCGACGCTCTCGCGGCGCGGCGTGTCATATTGCTCGAAGGCCCGCATCAACTCGTCCTCGAGGGCGAGAACGGGATTGTCCAATCGCGGCACAACCCGGGCGGGCTCGGAGAAGGACCTGCCGGCACCCGGAAGCGGACGCGGCTCGTAGTCGACGAGACGGGCAAGCTCGGCCAACGGGTCGTCGTCCGCCAGGAGATCCGTGTCAGCGGTTCCGCTTCGCGCGAAGTTCTTGTCTGCCATACTGCTTCCCACTCACAAGCTACAAAAACGCGTTTGCCAGCTTATTGTGGGCAAATGGTGACGTTACCGCATTTCGTTCGGCGCAGCCGTGCCTGTAATGGACAGGCCCGACTTAAGAACAGAGGCGACAGCGTGCACCAGCCCAAGTCTGGCGATACTCAATTCTCTATTTTTATCGTTAACAAACCGTAATTCCGGCTGCTCTTTGCCTTTGTTCCAGTGAGCATGGAATGCGCTGGCAAGATCATAGAGGTAAAACGCGATGCGATGCGGCTCGTGCGCCAGTGCAGCCCCCTCGATCACACGCGGATATTCTGCCAGCTTCGCCAGAAGCTGCAACTCGCTCGGATCGGCGATGTTGCCGTCGATCGCGGCAGCCAGATCGAGCGCGGCGACATCGAGGTCCGGAAAGGCCTCGGCCGCCTGGCGGAACACCGACATGCAGCGCGCATGGGCATACTGCACGTAGAAGACCGGATTGTCCTTGGACTGCTCCGTCACCTTGGCGAAGTCGAAGTCGAGCGGCTCGCTGTTCTTGCGGTAGAGCATCATGAAGCGCACCGGATCGCGGCCGACCTCGTCGACCACGTCGCGGAGCGTGACGAAGTCGCCGGAGCGCTTCGACATCTTCACCGGCTCGCCGTTGCGGAACAGCTTGACCAGCTGGCAGAGCAGCACCGTCAGCTTCGACTTCCCCTCGGAAACGGCCCGTGCGACCGCCTCCAGGCGCTTGACGTAGCCGCCGTGGTCGGCGCCGAGCACATAGATCATCTCGTCGAAGCCGCGGTCGAACTTGTCCTTGAAGTAGGCAACGTCGGCGGCGAAATAGGTATAGGAGCCGTCCGACTTGATCAGCGGGCGGTCGATGTCGTCGCCGACCTCCGTCGAGCGGAAGAGCGTCTGCTCGCGGTCTTCCCAGTCTTCCGGCAGCTGGCCCTTCGGCGGCGGCAGCACGCCCTTGTAGACATGGCCCTTGAAGGTCAGGTCGTTGATCGCGGTGCGGATCGGCGCGCCGTTGCCGGCATGCAGCGAGCGCTCGGAGAAGAAGACGTCGTGCGTGACGTTGAGGGCGGCAAGGTCCTCGCGGATCATCGCCATCATCGCGTCGATCGTCTTTTCCTTGACGATCGGCATCCACTGGTGTTCCGGCATGGCGCGCAGCGTCGTGCCGAATTCCTCGGCCAGCGCCTCGCCGACCGGCACCAGATAGTCCCCCGGATAGAGACCCGACGGGATGTCGCCGATCGTCTCGCCGAGCGCCTCGCGGTAGCGCAGGAAGGCCGAGCGGGCGAGCACGTCGATCTGCGAGCCCGCGTCGTTGATGTAGTATTCCTTGGTCACGGCATAGCCGGCAAAGGCGAGCAGGTTGGCCAGCGCATCGCCGACGACGGCGCCGCGGCAATGGCCGACATGCATCGGGCCGGTCGGGTTGGCCGAGACATATTCCACATTGACCTTGCGCCCGGCGCCGAGGGCACCCCGGCCGTAGCCGGTCCCGGCCCGGACGATCGCGGCGAGCAGCTTCTGCCAGTAGGCGACGGAGAGACGGACATTGATGAAACCGGGGCCGGCAACGCCGACATCCGCCACTTCCGGATCCTTCTTCAGCTCGGCGACGATGAGATCGGCAAGCGCCCGCGGATTGAGGCCGAGAGGCTTCGCCAGCACCATCGCGGCATTGGTCGCGACGTCGCCATGGCTCGCATCGCGCGGCGGCTCGACGCTGATACGGCCGAAGTCGAGGTCGCCACGCTTTTCACGGACGATCTCAAGTCCTTCGAGTACGTTTTTGATTCTGCTGTCGAAGTCTGTAAAAAGGTTCATCTCATCCATCCGCGCGCAGCAACCCGTTCCGGGCCATTCCTGCGAAGAAGTTCAGGTGGGCGGCTGACTATCGCAATTCGGGGGTATGGTCAAACAGCCGGCGGTGCGTGTTGATCGCGTAGTTGTCGGTCATGCCGGCAAGATAATCGCCGACATGGCGGGCGCGGGCCGATTCCGGCATGGTCGCGATGCGGTCCACCCAGTAGTGCCCCTGCATGAGCTGCGGGTCGTCCATATAGGCGTGATAGAGGTCCGTGAGGATCGAGGCGGCGTTCGCCCGCACCCGCATCACCTCCGGATGCCGGTAGATGCGCGAGAACAGCAGCCTCTTGATCTCCTTGTCGGTGACCGCCATCTCCGCGGAGAAGGTCGCAAGGCAGCGGCGCGCCCTGCGCACGTCCTCGGCGCTTTCCGGCCGCTCGTCGCCGATCGCCTGCTGGGCATAGCCGATCACGTCCTCCACCATGGCGGTGATCTGGCGGCGCATGATCTCGTGGGTGAAGCGCGAGGCTTCGAGGCCCGGATAGCGCTGGCGAACGTCGTGCATCAGCCTGGCGAGGAACGGGACCTCCTCCAGCATCTCGAAGGTGAGGTAGCCCGAGCGCAGGCCGTCGTCGATGTCGTGGGTGTTGTAGGCGATGTCGTCGGCGATCGCCGCCACCTGCGCCTCCATGCTCGCGAAACTGCCGAGTTCCAGGTCGTGCATGGCGCAGTAGTCGAGGATCGGCCGCGGCACCTCCTCGCCATGGGTGCACTCGCCGGTCGGCCCGATCAGCGGCCCATTGTGCTTGACGAGCCCTTCGAGGCTTTCCCAGGTGAGGTTCAGCCCGTCGAACTCGGCATAGCGCCGCTCCAGTTTGGTGACGATGCGCAGAGACTGGGCGTTGTGGTCGAAGCCGCCGAAGGGTTTCAGCACCTCGTGCAGCGCGTCCTCGCCGGTATGGCCGAAGGGCGTGTGGCCGAAATCGTGCACCAGCGCCACGCCCTCGGCGAGATCCTCGTCGAGCTTCAGGGCGCGGGCGAGCGCGCGGGCGATCTGCGCCACCTCGATCGTGTGGGTCAGCCGCGTGCGATAGTGGTCGCCGTCGGCGGCGATGAAGACCTGCGTCTTGTGCTTGAGGCGCCGGAAGGCGGTGGTGTGCACGATGCGGTCGCGGTCGCGCTGGAAGTCCGACCGCGTCGGGCTTTCCGCTTCCGGATGGAGCCGTCCACGGGTCGCCCAGGGGTCGGAGGCATAGATGGCGCGTTGCCCCGCGCCAAAACCCAGCGCATGTCTGTCGAACGTCATTCTTCACCTGCATTCACGCCGGCCATTGACGCGGCCGCAATGCCTTCATACCTATAGTGTGCACAGCGGCAAGTCCGGCTGCAAGCGGAGCTTGAAATACAAGCCTTTTCAAGGATTTGTTTGAGACGGTTCGCAGCAGGTCACGCCAGGAGCGGCAGAAGCGCCGTTCCGGAAGGATAGCGATTCTCTCCGGACCTTGACCCCGGCAGGAGGCAGACATGACCGACAAGTCCGTTACCATTTCCGACGCCGCCGCACGGCGCATCGCGTCGATCCTGACGGCCTCGCCCGAGAAGCAGGCGTTGCGCGTCTCCGTCGAGGGCGGCGGCTGTTCCGGCTTCTCCTATAAGTTCGACCTCGTCGAGGACCAGCAGGACGACGACCTGGTGCTCGAGCGGGACAATGCGAAGGTCTTGATCGACCAGCTCTCGCTCATCTACATGGACGGGTCCGAGATCGATTTCGTCGACAACCTTCTCGGCCAGTCCTTCCAGATCAAGAACCCGAACGCCGTCGCCAGCTGCGGTTGCGGCACCAGCTTCTCGATCTGACCTTTCAAGAACCAAGACGGGAACCTGCATGCCGATCAAGATCGCCACCTGGAACATCAACGGCGTGCGGGCGCGCATCGACAATCTCGTCGCCTGGCTGAAAGCCTCCAATCCCGACATCGTCGCGCTCCAGGAAATCAAGACGATCGACGAAGGGTTTCCGCGCGGCGAGATCGAGGCGCTCGGCTATCATGTCGAGACGCACGGCCAGAAGGGCTTCAACGGCGTCGCCCTCCTCTCGAAGATCCGGCCGGACGAGGTGAACCGCGGCCTGCCCGGCGGCGAGGAGGACGTGCAGTCCCGCTTCATCGAGGGCGTGTTCTCCGTCGAGGGCGGCGCGATCCGCGTCTGCTCGATCTACCTGCCCAACGGCAATCCGGCGGACGACCCGATAAAATATCCCTACAAGCTTTCCTGGATGGACCGGCTGATCGCCTTTGCCGAGGACCGGCTGGCGCTCGAGGAGCCGCTGATCCTTGCCGGCGACTACAATGTCATTCCCGAGCCGCACGACTGCTGGGACGTGAAGGTCTGGGAACGGGACGCGCTCTACCTGCCGCCGACCCGCCAGGCCTTCCGGCGCCTGGAGAACCTCGGCCTCACGGACGCCGTGCGCGCCTCGAGCGATGCCGTGCCGCATTATACCTTCTGGGACTATCAGGGCGGCTGCTGGCCGAAGAATTTCGGCATCCGCATCGACCATCTCATGCTGTCGGCCGAAGCCTCGGACCGCCTCGTCTCGACGGCGGTCGAAAAGCATGTGCGCAACTGGGAAAAGCCGTCCGACCACGTGCCGGTCGTGGCAGTGCTGGATTACGCGGCGTAGAGTACAGAGCCGCCCCTCATCCCGCTGCCGCGACCTTCTCCCCGCAAGCGGGGAGAAGGAAGATGGGGCGCGGCCTTGCCACAAATCCCTTCTCCCCGCCTGCGGGGAGAAGGTGGCAGGCCGGATGAGGGGGGCTATCTTGCCGCTATTCTTCCGGGCTGAACCGGATGCTCTGCGCGAGCGCCACGCCCTTGCGGCGGTCGTCCTCGCTGGCGACGGAAAAGGCCTCTTCCTGCGTGGCCTGCAGCCAGCCGCAGTCCTTCGGCGGGCAATGATCGAGCGCGGCGGTCATGAAGGCAAGGCCGCGGGCCGTCTGGCCTTCCTGGAAAAGGATGTTGCCGAAGAGGCCCATCGCGCCGGCATGGCCGTTGTTGCGCGCGCGGTTCAGCCATTTCTTGGCCTGGTGCACGCTGACATTGCCGCCCTCGCCCGAGAGCATCATGCGGCCGAGCTGGAACTGGGCCTCGGGAATGCCGAAGGCGGAGGCGGCCTGGAAATAGAGCTGGCGGGCCTGCGCCATGTCGACCTTGACGGGGCTGTCCGGAATGCCGCGGCGATAGTAGCTGGCGAGCGCGATCAGCGCATTGGCGAAGTAGCCCGTATCCTCCGAGCCCGGCTCGACGCCGGCCTGGGCGATCTCGCTGTACATCTTGAAGGCTTCGAGATCGTTTTCCGGCACGCCGTCGCCATCGGCATACATGTTGGCGAGCGCCCAGCGCGAGCCCGTATGCCCCTTTTCGGCGGCGTAGCGGTAGGCCTCGACGGCGTCGCTCTTGCGCCCCTCCTTGTAGGAGAAGAAGCCGAACTTGAAGAGATCGAAGGGGCCGCTTTCCTTGCTGACGCCGGATTGGGGATCGAATGCGAGAGCCTGGGACGCCGCCCCGAAGGAGAGCGAGAGACAAAGGCCCAATACCACTACTTTCATCGGCATCAACTCGGACTTCGGCATCACTTCTACAATTCCGCGCCGGACCTTCTTCCTAGCGCCGAACCGGGAACGCACAGGTCTCGTGCGGGTTTCCGGCAACTCCGGCGGCAATGACATCGGCTGGCTCATCGTTTCCCTGGGCGCGGCTTCCACGCGTCTACATGTCGTTATCGCTGCGCCCCGTTTGTGGCGGGAAATGGACATTTCGTCGCTCTCCCGGTTGTGTAGCAAACTCTGGAAAAAAATGTGTTGCGATTCCGTCACATATTTTGAGGCGTCGTTGTGGTTTCCCCATCAAGCCTGCGACGAGGTAACGAAACATTAACCAAGAAAAAGGGCCCGGTGATGACACCGGGCCCGATTCTGATCGCCAATGGTCCGCCGGATCAGAACTTGATCTTCAGCGACGTGGAGATCGCCGTCACGAGATCGCTGTCGAAATCGTAGGAGACGCGGCGGCCGAAGGTGCGGCCGTCCTTGACGACCTGGCCGGACGAGCCGCTCGTCAGGATGCCCAGCGCGCCGCTCAGGCGGAACTCGACATTCTCGTTCGCCGCATAGGAAATGCCCGTGCCGACGGTCCAGGTATCGGCATGCGTGCCGATGCCGGTGCTCGTGCCGCGGTCCCAGGTCAGGCTCACCGCGCCGCTGATCTTGTCGTTGAACTTGTGGCCGATGCCGCCCGAAACGGTCCAGCCGTCGCGATAGAGCAGGTCGAGCGAGGTGACCTCCGTCGGGCCGCTCGTGCGGCAGTCGATGCCGCGCGTGGCGACCGGGCAGAAGGGCAGGCTCTGCAGCTGGCTCCAGTCGGTCCACTTGACCGAGCCGAAGGCGAGCCAGTCCGGCGCGATGCCCGTCTGGAACTTGAACTCCAGCGAATCGGGCATGTCGGCGGAGCCGAAGACCGGCGTGCTGACACCCGCAAAACCCGGCAGGACGGCGCCGGGCACCTGCCGGAGGTCCATGGTGCCGGTGATGTCGTCGAGCTTCACCGCGCTGTTGTAGACGAGGCTGGTGCGCAGCGCATATTCCTCGATCTCGTAGGCGATGCCGGCGCGCCAGCCCCAGCCCTCGCCTTCCAGCTTCAGGCGGCCCATGCCGTTCAGCGGCGAGCCCTCGGGCATGGCGAAGACGAGGCGGTCCTTGAAGCCGGAAACCTCCTGGTAGAAACCGCCGCCGATCACGCGGAACTGGCCCGGCCCCATGTCGAAGGAATAGGAGCAGGTCGCCGCGTAGTTATGGCTCTCGATCTTGGTCTCGACATTGTCGTTGGCACCCGCCCAGTTGCGGCCGGGATTGATATGGGCGCCCCAGGGCTGGGAATAGTCGGCCATGCAGTCGATCGCATCGGTGATCGACGCCTTGAAGCCGATGCGCGGCACCCAGTAGCTCTCCGTGTCGCGAATGCCGTTGCTCGGCAGGCCGTTCAGGTCGCCGTCGAGGGGAATGTTGTCGCGGACATTGTTCATGTCGCGCTGCGGGTTGACGAAGGTCACCGCCGACTCGAAAACATAGTCCGAGGGATCGAACAGCAGGTCGATATTGTACCCGCCGCGCTCCAGGCCGCCCGCCTGCGCGGATGTGGCGGCCAGCAGGGCCATCGCCGTCATCCCCAAAAGGCCGATGTTCTTCCGTTTCATGCAATCCTCCCCTGCAAAAGTCCTGCGCAAACAGCAGCTGCCTCTGCTTCGCGCCTCTCCATCCCGACTATCGAAGAGGAGCGCGGGATTGGCAAACCCCAGTTTTTGCCCATGATTTCCGATGGACGTTCAAAAAATTACGTAAGATTTTCATGAAGCCCCTCAGCAGTTGAACGACCAGAAACGATTTTTCAAATATCGGGCGCTTTCCACTAATTAAGAGTTATCTTTTCCAATCCGGTAGCCGGCTGTCACTTTTTAGACACAGCCGAGATATTGCGAGCGGTCCGCCGAATAAACAACCGCGCCGGGGGACCCGGCGCGGTTTTCAAAGCATCCCT
This sequence comes from Shinella sp. WSC3-e, assembly GCF_945994535.1. Taxonomy (NCBI): domain Bacteria; kingdom Pseudomonadati; phylum Pseudomonadota; class Alphaproteobacteria; order Hyphomicrobiales; family Rhizobiaceae; genus Shinella; species Shinella sp. WSC3-e. The sequence continues at coordinate 1,298,546 of NZ_OZ000530.1, read as the reverse complement.
GCAAATTTGACGGGAATCAGCCCGCTTCGCTCACGCGGGCAAGCGCCACTGCCAGGCTTGCAAGCTGCTGCTCCAGCTCGGCGAAGCGCTCGCGCTCGGCCTCCACCACCTCCGGCTTGGCATTGGCGACGAACTTTTCGTTCGACAGCTTGGCCTCGATGCGCGCGGCTTCCGCCTTCGCCTTGTCGATCGCCTTTTCCAGGCGGGCCTTTTCCGCCGCCAGATCGATCAGCGTGCCGAGCGGCAGGCAGGCGGTCGCCTCGCCGACGACGATCTGCGCCGCGCCCTTCGGCGCCGCGTCCTCCAGGCGGATCTGCTCGACGCGCGCAAGGCGGCGGATCGCCGAATCGTGCGTTTCAAGGCGCTTGCGCGTCAGCGCATTGGCGCCCACCATGACAAGCGGCGCCGTCGCGCTCGGCGGCACGTTCATCTCAGCGCGCACCGAGCGGATGCCGGAGACGAGGTCGATCAGCCAGTTGATCTCGTCGGCGGCCGCCTCGTCGCCATAGGCCGGCGACGGCCATTCGGCGTGGCAGATCAGGTTTTCGCGCGTCTTGCCCTCGCCGGCCGTGTGCGACCAGAGCTCTTCCGTCATGAAGGGCATGAACGGATGCAGGAGCTTGTAGATCTCCTCCAGGACATAGGCCGCGCAGGCCTGCGATTCCGCCTTCGCCGCGGCATCCTCGCCGCTGAACACCGGCTTCAGCAGCTCCAGATACCAGTCGCAGAACTGGTTCCAGACGAAGCGGTAGAGCGTGCTCGCCGCGTCGTTGAAGCGGTAGGTCTCGATCGCCTCGGTGACGTCGCGCGCGGTGCGGGCAAGTTCCGTCAGGATCCAGCGGTTGATCGTCAGCGAGGCCGCTTCCGGCACGAATTTCGGATCGGCCGCAACGCCGTTCATCTCGGCAAAACGCGTGGCGTTCCACAGCTTGGTGCCGAAATTGCGGTAGCCGGCGATGCGGGCCGGGTCGAGCTTCACGTCGCGGCCCTGCGCGGCCATGATGGCCAGCGTGAAGCGCAGCGCATCCGCGCCGTATTCGTCGATCAGCTCGAGCGGATCGATGACGTTGCCCTTCGACTTCGACATCTTCTGCCCGTTCTTGTCGCGCACCAGGGCGTGGACATAGACGGTGTGGAACGGCTCGACCGGATTGCCGAACTCGTCCTTCATGAAGTGCAGGCCCATCATCATCATGCGGGCGACCCAGAAGAAGATGATGTCGAAGCCGGTAACGAGCACGTCGGTCTGGTAGTATTTTTCCAGCTCCGGCGTCTGTTCCGGCCAGCCGAGCGTCGAGAACGGCCAGAGCGCGGAGGAGAACCAGGTGTCGAGCACGTCCTCGTCGCGCGTCAGGATGTCGCCCGGCGCAAAGTTCTCCAGCTTCTCCTCGACCCAGGCCTTCCAGGGGCCTTCATGGGCGATGTAGTGCTGGATGGCGGCATGCAGCGCCTCCTCCTCGGTCTTCTCGACGAAGACCTGACCGTCCGGGCCGTACCAGGCCGGAATCTGGTGGCCCCACCAGAGCTGGCGGGAGATGCACCAGGGCTCGATGTTCTCCATCCACTCGAAATAGGTCTTCTCCCAGTTCTTCGGGACGAAGTTCGTGCGGCCCTCGCGGACGGAGGCGATGGCGGGCTTGGCCAGCGTCGCGGCGTCGGCGAACCACTGGTCGGTCAGCATCGGCTCGATGACGACGCCGGAGCGGTCGCCGAACGGCTGCATGACTTTCTTGTTCTCGACGAAGGGCACGTCGTTGCCTTCGGCATCCTTGACGGTGACCGCGAGGCCCTCGGCGTTGATCGCCTCGACGATGCGTCTGCGGGCCTCGTAGCGATCGAGGCCGCGATATTCGTCGGGAACGAGGTTGATGTCGTCGACCTCGGCCTCGTTCGGCAGGTCGCCGGATTTGGCGATCTCCAGCGCCTGCGCCGCGTAGAAGGCGTAGGGCTCGCCATCGGCGCGCATCGCCGCGCGCGTGTCCATCAGGCGGTAGAGCGGGATGTTGTTGCGGCGGGCGACCTGGTAGTCGTTGAAGTCGTGCGCGCCCGTGATCTTCACCGCGCCGGAGCCGAAATCGGGTTCCGGGTACTCGTCGGTGATGATCGGGATGAGGCGGCGATGTTCCTTGGGACCGACCGGGATCTCGCAGAGCTTGCCGACGATCGGCGCATAGCGCTCGTCCGAGGGATGGACGGCGACCGCGCCGTCGCCCAGCATCGTCTCGGGACGCGTGGTGGCGATGGAGATGTAGTTGCGCTCCTCCTGGAAGACGACGTTGCCGTCGGCGTCCTTCTCGACATAGGTGTAGGTCGCACCGTCGGCGAGCGGGTACTTGAAGTGCCACATATGGCCGTCGACTTCCCTGTTCTCGACCTCGAGGTCGGAAATCGCCGTTTCGAATTTCGGGTCCCAGTTCACCAGCCGCTTGCCGCGGTAGATCAGGCCTTCCTTGTAGAGCGAGACGAAGACCTCGAGGACGGCGTCGGAAAGCCCCTCGTCCATGGTGAAGCGTTCGCGCGACCAGTCGCAGGATGCACCGAGGCGCTTCAGCTGGTTGAAGATCAGGCCGCCGGATTCCGCCTTCCACTCCCACACCTTCTCGACGAAGGCCTCGCGGCCCATCTCGCGCCGGCCCGGCAGCTTCTCGGCGGCGAGCTTGCGCTCGACGACCATCTGCGTCGCGATGCCGGCGTGGTCCATGCCGGGCTGCCACAGCACGTCCTTGCCGCGCATGCGCTCGAAGCGGACCATGATGTCCTGCAGCGTGTTGTTGAGGGCGTGGCCCATATGCAGCGAGCCCGTCACGTTCGGCGGCGGGATGACGATGGTGAAGGTCTCGGCTCCGGGCTTTGCCCCCTCGCCGGCGCGGAACGCGTCCGCATCTTCCCATGCCTTGGCAATGCGCGGCTCGACCGCTGCGGAATCATAGTTCTTTTCAAGCATTTTCGTGCGTGGCCTGCTGTTTGTCGGTTGTGTTTTCTAAACCGGATGGCCGGGGCGAAGTCAACAATATCAGAAGAAAAGCCGCCCCGGGGGCTCCGGCGCGGCTTAAACCAATCTTTTGGAGAATTGGCGGCGTCGGTCAGCGGCGCGGGCCGCGCGCCACCCGTTCGATCTCTTCGCGCACCAGACGCTCGACGAGGGTCGGCAGGTTGTCGTCCAGCCATTCCTGCAGCATCGGGCGCAGCATCTCCTCGGCGATCTCGTCGAAGGACCGGCGCGGGCCGGCGTCGAGCGCCTGCGCCAGCGCGCCGAAGGACTGGGCCACGCGCTCGCCGACGGCCGGCGAGACGATCGCGGCGACATCCCGGCCGGCAGCAGCCGGCTGGGCGGCGCGTTCCTCGGCATGGGGCACGACGGCCGGCGCCACCACGTCCTCGGCAACGGGCTCAGCCTTCGCGACGGCCTCGAACGCCGGCAGGGTGCGGCCGGCACTTGCCGCCATGCGCGCGGTCACGATCGGGTTTTCCTCCCGCACGGGCATCTGCACCGGCTCGGCGGAAACGGGTTCGCGCTCCGGCATGTCACGGCTGGCGACATGCCGCTCGGAGGCGGCGCGAACGCGGGCGGCGACATCGGCAAGCGACAGGGCCGGCTGCCCGCCCTGCACCGGCTCGGCACGCGGGATCGGCTGGATCGCAGCGGAGACATGCTCCTCGGCATGCCCCTGTTCGATCACGCCGGGATGATCGAGCAGGGTGCGGCCCTCGCTCCCCGTCGTGATGTCGAAGCCCCGGTCGTCCGCGGCATCGGCCGCAAGATCCGGCATGGCTTCGTTGTTCTCGATGATCTTGCGAATGGACGCCAGGATTTCATCCATGGACGGTTCACGCGCGACATTTGGCTGAGCCATTTCTATCCCCGTTCTCTGCGGCGTCCATGGCCAGCCGCTGCGGGACCTGCCGGACATCCCGAAAACCCTAGGCGAGTTCGACGGCGAACTAAATCGCCGCGAATCATGTGTTACGAGTGATGCACAGATTTGTTTGCCCTGCCAAGGGCGAGGCTTAGGGTCTGTACAGGATAGGTGTTCTGTTGTCATGGACGGGACTGGATGGAGGCAAACAAGCGCAAGGCAAGGCACCTTGGCCTTGTCGAGCATTGTTTGCGATCAGGCGGCCCGTCCATGACAACAGAACACCTATCCTGATGGAGTCCAGACCCTAGCGACCGTCGACGGTCCGCAGGCCAAACCACTTGTCCTTGACGGCCTCGTAGTGCACTTCGGCGCGGTATTCCGCGACTTCCAGGCCCTGGCTGCGCACCGTCAGGCTGCCGGTGGCGGCCAGCAGCGAATAGCTCGCCACGACCGCATTGCGCTGCACGGCGGCAAGGTCCTCCTGCGCATCGAGCACGTTCTGCTGGGCGTTGAGCACGTCGAGCGTCGTGCGCTGGCCGACATTGCGCTCCTCGATGACGCCGCTCAGCGCCTGGTTGGCGGCGTCGATCTGCACCCGGATGGCCGCGATCGAGGCCTTGGCCGCTTCGTATTGCGCATGCGCCGTGGCGATCGTGCGCTGGACTTCCATGCGGGCGGAATCCACCAGCAGCTGGCTTTCGCCGAACCGCTCCTTGGCACGGCGGATCTGGCCGTATTCCGCGCCGCCCTGATAGATTGGGACGGTAAGCCGGGCGGACACGGTGCCTTGCAGACTGTCGCTCGGCCCGTCCTCGGTATTGACGGACTTATAGACGCTGCCCTGCAGGGAAACACCGGGCAACATGGCGCCTTCGGCCTCCTTCACGCTGAAGCCCGCGGCATCGACACTGCGCATGGCCGCGAGGATGTTCGGGTTCTCGCGCATGCCGGTCGCCACGGCATTGTCCAGCGAATTGGGCATCGCCTTCTTGGCCGGCGACGGCTGCTTGATGCCTTTCGGCATTTCACCGACGATCTGCACATAAGCCGCCTCGCTTTGCTTGAGCGAGGAGACGGCCGCGGTGAGCAGAGCCCTGGCGGAGGCAAGCTCCGCCTCGGCGAGGCTGACATCCGTGCGCGTCCCTTCGCCGACATTCAGGCGCGCATTCGCGGCGCTGAGCTGCTCCTGGAGAAAGGCGATGTTCTTCTTGCGGATCGACACGATCTGCTGGTCACGCGCAATGTTCGAATAGGATTCCACCGCGGCAAGGAGGATGGAGATCTCCTGGGCCCGCAGCGACTCCCGGTTCGCCAGAACATTCGCCTCGGCCGCCCTGACGCGGTTGAGCGTCTGGAAACCATCGAAGACCTGCTGGCTGATCGTGATGCCGTAGCTGGAGGCGACGTAATCGGTCTGCCGGCCGGCGCGCTGCCCGAAAATGTTGGCCGCCGGCCGAACGTCGAGGTTCGTGCGGGTACCCTCCACCTCGGCCACGCCCGTCACATGCGGCCGCATGCCGGCCTTGGCGATCGTCACGTTCTCGTCGATGGCGCGCAGTGCGGCGCGGGCGGCGTTGAGGTCGGGGTTGTTCTCGTAGGCCTTGGCCATGGCGCCGGCCAGCGTCTCGGCCAGGGCCGCCTGCGGCAGGACGTGGACGGCAGTGGCGAGCGCGAGCGCAAGGGCGGTTCGACGAAGAAGGGACACAGTACGAAACTCCGATCCTGGCCAGCCCGTCGCGGGAGCTGCCTTTACACACTTCTCACCGGCACGAAGGCCGGGCACACTCCATCCGGCATCGGCGGCCGGCCGCGGACGGGTCCGCTCCGCCCGCGATAATGCCTCTTCGTTCAATCAGGAACAGTCGTCAGGCCCATCAGGAAGGATTTGGTAACGACAATAGGACCGGCCCGTTGCGAAAGTGCAACAAACGGGCCGATCGAAACGATTCGCGCCGGCGCTGGCTCAGAAGACGAATTCCTTCGCCTTGCGGAAGCCCGGGAGCGGCTTGACGGCGGTGTTGAAGACGTTGCGTTCGGAAACGTGCACGCCTTCCTTGATATAAAGACGGGCCTGCGAGGCATTGCCGTAGCCCTCGACGACGACGAGGCGGCCGCCATCACGCAGCTGGGCGAAGAGCGCCTCCGGAACGAATTCCACCGCGCCATGCACGAAGATGACCTCGTAGGGCGCTTCCGGCGCATAGCCGGCCTCCAGATCGCCGGTGACGACGGCGACATTGTCGTAGCCGAGGCGGGCGAGCGTTTCCGTCGCGCGCGCGGCCAGTTCCGCGTCGCTTTCCAGTGCCACGACGGAGCTGCCGAGGCGCGACAGGATGGCCGAGGCGTAGCCCGTGCCGCAGCCGACCTCCAGCACGACATCGGTGCCGGCGATCTCGGCAAGCTGGATCAGCTTGGCGAGCGGCGACGGCTCCATCAGGTAGCGGCCGGGGGCAATCTGGATATCGTCGTCGATGTAGGCGAGCGGCTTGACGGCCGCGGGCACGAACTCTTCGCGCGCGACGGTCAGGAAGGCGTCGAGCACCTCGTGCGCCGTCACATCCGTCGTACGGATCTGGTTGTCCACCATCTTCGTGCGCGCTGCTTTGTAGTCAATCATCTCTAGCCCTGTGAGTAAGCGGCAGACCGCGGCACGAAGGCCCGGTTGCGATGCCGGATGCGTCGCAATCCTCTTAGAGCGGTTTCGGGCCGGGTGTCCATAGGCGGCGGTCGTCTGCGCGCAAAAACCGCGCTCCCGCGGTTTCGCCCGGATCGCCCACCGGAATTTCCGGGGTTTATCATGAATAAATTACTCAACATATTATTGCCTGCCCCCTCCATAATGTCGTATTGAGCAGTCAGGTTTTAGCGGCGCCTAGCGTCCGCGCCATGCCCGTTTGTCGGATGGGCACCGTTTAAATTGAGACATGCAAGAGGAATACGCCGTGCTGAAACGGTCTCGACTGCTATTCGCGATCATCCTGATGGCGCTCGCCACCCCGCCGGCCGCCCTGGCCCAGACCCAGGAAACACAGACCGGGGCAACCCAGGGCCAGGCCCAGGGAACCGCCGCCCAGACGGACGGCCAGCCGGATGCCGGACAGCCCGCCGGCGACACGACGAACGGTACGTCGGCGACAACCACCACGGAAACGACCTCGCGGCCCACGACGGGCGACGCGGCGACGACCGCCGCGGGCGAAGCCGACGGGATGGCGGACGGCGAGGAAGCGACCGAGCTCGACGCCGTCGACGATGCAGCGACGGGCGAGCGGCAGGCCGGCCTGCCGCACGACCTTTCCCCTTGGGGCATGTTCATGGCCGCCGACATCGTCGTCAAGGGCGTGATGATCGGCCTTGCCTTCGCCTCCGTCGTCACCTGGGCCGTGCTTCTCGCCAAGCTCGCCGAGCTGGCCGCCGCCCAGCGCTCGGCAAGCCGCGCCGTGCGGCAGCTGATCGTCGCGCGCGGCCTCGAGGACGGCGAACAGGCGCTCGGCCGCAACCGCGGCACGGTCGCCCGCATGACGCGCGCCGCCCGCGAGGAAATGGATGCCTCCGAAGCGGTGCTCGACCACGTTTCGGACGGCGGCGTGAAGGAGCGCATCTCCTCGCGCCTCGCCCGCATGGAGGTCCATGCCGGCCGGCGCATCGCCAAGGGTACGGGCCTGCTCGCCACCATCGGTTCCACCGCGCCCTTCGTCGGCCTGTTCGGCACCGTCTGGGGCATCATGAACTCGTTCATCGGCATCTCGAAGGCCCAGACCACGAACCTCGCCATCGTCGCGCCCGGCATCGCCGAAGCGCTTCTTGCGACCGCGATCGGCCTCGTCGCCGCCATTCCCGCCGTCGTGATCTACAACTTCCTCGCCCGCGCCATCACCGGCTACCGCCAGAACCTCGGCGACGCCTCGGCCGCCATCGAGCGGCTGGCCAGCCGCGACCTCGACGTGCGCCGCTCGCTGCGCCACGGCGCGCAGCGCAGCGAACGCGCCGCCGGCTCCGTCGTGAAGATCGGGTGACGTCATGGCGAGCAAGATCAAGGAAGGCGGCGGCGACGACCTGGAGGAGAACAGCGAGATCAACGTGACGCCGTTCATCGACGTCATGCTGGTGCTGCTGATCATCTTCATGGTGGCCGCGCCGCTCGCCACCGTCGACATCAATGTCGACCTGCCCTCCTCCGTCGCCCAGCCGACGCCGCGCGAGGACAAGCCGGTCTTCATGACGCTGAAGAAGGACCTGACGGTCTCGATCGGCAATGGCGAGATCGCCCGCGACAATTTCGGCCCGGAACTCGACGCGGTGACGGAAGGCAACAAGGATGCCCGCATCCTGCTGCGTGCCGACAAGGCGGTCGACTACGGCAATGTCATGGATGTGATGAACCTTCTGCGCGGTGCCGGATACGGCAAGATCGCCCTCGTCGGCCTCGAAGGCGGCGCCCCGGCGCAGCAACAATAAATGTGGCGCGCGCCTGCGGGCGCGCCACCCTGCCCCTGCGCCCTTCCATCGTATGTCGGATCTCTGGCCGAGGCGGAAGCAAAGACGAGCGCGAATGAAAAAAATTGCGTGTTCGGAATAAGCCCCTTGCGCCCTTTCTCAATTCGTTCTAAACGCCCGGCACCACTCGCTTTATAGCAAACGGACGGCCTCGTGGCGGAGTGGTTACGCAGAGGACTGCAAATCCTTGCACCCGAGTTCGATTCTCGGCGAGGCCTCCATTCCCTTCAAAAACGCATCGTAATTGCTTGAAAATACGAATGTATTTTTCAGGTGTGGCTGTGCCGCCGGCGGACTGCGCCTCTCTGCGCTGGCAGTTCGAGCCCGCCGGCTGGGCAATGAGCCGCGGCGTTGTTCGGGGCTGACACCCCGGGCCCGATCGAGACCGGCGGCGCGGGTGAAGCCGAAGGGTTCGTGCGGCAGTCGCTGTACTCAGCCCAACCAGAAAGTTCGGTCCCACACAGGCGTTGGCCCGGCAACCTCGTAGATGATCACGCGCACACGCCGTGCCACATCCGGCGGCACGCGTCCGTGGATGACGATGGCCTGCGCCTCGAAGACGAGTTCGATCTTGTGACCGGAGCAAAGCTCGTCATAGGCGATCGCGGCTCGGATAGAAGCGCGCAGGCCGTATTCTTGCGCGCCGAAGCCGCCGCCGAGAGATGCCTGAAACATCTCATCCTCCCTTGTTTTCGTGATTTATTGAAAACAAAGATGAGGTCGCGATGTTCCACGGCGGAGGCGTCACCCGTCTTTTCCGCGAAAGACTGCTCCGTCCGTTCAACGCCTGAGACCTTCAAAGGCGTGTTTTTCGGATGGTGGACGAGTTTCCGGGCAACGATGGAACAAAGCGCGCGCGTCCGGATTGACGCGCCAAAGTTTCATCGTGGAGGAACTGCAATGTTGGAAAGAGCGAAGGAGCGGAAGGAAACCGACAAGACGCTGATGGCGGCGGCTGTGTTGATCTTCGCGGGGCTGACGGCACTCGGCGTTCCGCCGTTCCTGCTCTTTGGGACATAACGGGGCCGGCGACAAAAAATGTCCCGGGCTTCTGGAACATCGTGCAGGGCCGCCGGTTACGGATGCGCCTCCGCGATGGTCCCCTGGCGGAGTCTTGGGTGGGGCGGGCCTTTCCGGTTTACCGGAAGGCCCGCCCCTGCCTTTATGCGAAATCGCCTTCCCAGGCATCGACGCCTATACGCCGCCCATGGATGACGCCAAAACCAGACCGAGCCCGTAGAGACTTGCGACCACAGCGCCCGCTACCAGCAGGGCAAACAGTATCCGACGGCTTGCGCGCTCCTCATGCAATCGATTTGGCTTTGGGTCTTCAAAGGATTCGACCTGATTTTCATACCGCATCGCGTGACCTCGTTCCGACCCGTCAATGGTGACCGACATCTGACGCCATCCCGCCCGGATGGAACGCCAGAATGCGCCGTACGTTTTTCAAACTTGGCACAAACAAGTTTAAGGAGAACATCATGGACGACAACCTCTTTAACCGGCTGAAAACGGACAGTGCCGCGTTGCGGAAGCGAGCACTGGAGACCAGCCAATCTGGCCAAGAGCGCGACATCGCCCTGTTGATGCAAGGCCTGGCGACTGCGCTGGATGCGATCGGCGCGCTGGCGGCGACCACGGGTCGGCTGGATGGACCGCCAGGTCTTGGGAAAAGCGGCGACTAGATGAACGAGAGCCGGGTATCAAGCCCGGCTCCCGATGTCTGGTGGTGACGTTCGATGTGTCGCAGCGTCCCGTCGTGCGGTTCAGGCCGCCTTCTTGGCGGTCGTCGTCTTGTTGATGGCGGTCACGGCGAGGTTCGTCAGCTTGTTGTTGGTCGCTTTTTCCTGGTCGAGGATTTCGCTCAGGAGCTTGTGCGCCTCGTCATGACCGAGATCCTTCGCCCATTCGCGAAGCGAGCCGTAGCGCGCGATCTCGTAGTGCTCGACAGCCTGGCATGCGGCAAGCAGGCCGGCATCAAGGGCAGTGCCTTGTGCTTCTTCCATAAGGCCGTCGGCTTCCTTGATCAGCCCTTCGATGGCATCGCACTTCTCGCCCGACGCCTTCTTGCCGATCGACTTGAAGACCTGCTCGAGCTTCTTGATCTGGTCCTTGGTTTCCGAGAGGTGCTCCTCGGCCGCCTTCTTCAGCTCGGCGCTCTTGGCGGCCTTCGCGACCTTGGGCAGGGCCTTCGTGATCGCGTTCTCTGCATAATAGACGTCCTGAAGGGTGTGCTCAAAGATATCAGCCAGCGATTTCATGATGTCTCTCCTTTGCAAGATGAAATGCGGTAGAGAAATCGTGAAGGCGGCGAAACGTTCCGAAGAGATTGGTTGTCGCTATGTCCGTCGCGCGCTGTTGGCGCGCTGCCTGGTGGCGCCCCTGACGCCAAGTTTCCAGCCTTACGGCTCTGGGACACGGAATGGAATAAAAGGCGACTGGAACGACCTCTCTTACGGCGTATTCTCCTATCGCGCCGAATGCAAGGTTCGACGTGGCAAGTCAGAACGAAGCAATGGCTGCGCAACGAATCCATTGAACTCTGGATCTCAAACGTTATCGTCTGTCTCGTTTGTTACCGAAAGGAGGATTATATGCGGCTGTTGTCGATTGTAGCCCTTGCGTCTGCGTCCCTGTTCATCACGGGGTGTGTCACGGAGACCAGTTATAACCGTGCTCAGGAAATTGTCAGGGGCAGTCCCGCCGCCAAGCGTGATGGCGTCAACAAGTGCTATGCTGGCGCTCGCCGCGCGTCACCGGCGCGCAAAGCGGAAATGGCGAAGATCATGAATGTCAGCCCCCGCCGCGACGTCGCCCGGATCTATTGCCAGCGCGCATTCAACGGTATCGCCAGCGGCCGCATCACCTACAGCGATTTCAGGACAAAGAGCCCGAGGTTCATTCGCGTGATACAGGGGCGGTAAAATCTGCTTGGGCCGGCGTTGTGGCGATTGGGCAGCAACCCGAGCCATCCGCCGGCCCTCTCCTGTCGTGATCGCCGCGCCGTCGTCGATTATGTCGCTCATCGGCACTCCGCATCGCATGGCCTTCGCGTGATGGATGCTATTGAGAGATGGCCGGGGAATGAGGTCTGAATTTCCCGCGAGGAGGCGGGCGACAACCTTCATCGTGCCCGGCTTCTTCGCCTTCGCAGATGTCGAGGCACTGAATACACTCCCAAGCAACAGGTGCGACCGGATCGCCAGTAGCGCCACCATCATGTCGCCCCCGTGCTGCGGAACCCTCAAGGCCGCCGACATACGGCCGATGTGCGCGAGATAAGGAGAGATTTCGATGCCCAGCCTCAAAACCGTCGTGGCGATCGCCATTGCCTTTGCCCTGACCGGCTGCACGGCCGCGTCCGCCCTGGAACCGATCCCGGGGAGCATCATCTACAAGGGCCAGCCGCGCACGAAGCTGATGAAGGCGCCGATCGGCAGCACGTTCGAACACCGGTTCCGCGATCGGTTCGGCGATGAATATATGGAAGTCTACCGGATCGCGCCGGATCGTTCCCTGGAACTGCTCTCCCGGCGCAGAATCGACATCGTCGAGTTCGGTTTGGGGCGGTAAGCGGTTCAAGGCTCGCGAAAAGGCCGTGATGGGTGGACGAAGCCACCACAACCTGTCAGAAGCAGCGCGGGACGCGACTGCCGATAACGTTAGATCGGGGTCGGGCGACCGATTGACGTCACGTCGCTGCCGCGAGACCACGCTGGCCGTCCCATATGCTCCTCGAGACCGCCGGAACGACTGACCGCCGCGATCCGGCGCCCTGCCCTCACCGCAGCAACAATGCCGTTCCGTAGAGTCCCAGGGCAAAAACCGTGTGCGAAACCAGATTGAGGAACCGCACCTGATTGGCATTGGGAAGCTTCGACGCTGCCACGCCGATGCCGAGGCCGGGCTGGAGGAGGAACCAGCCGGCACCGACGGTGACGATGCCGAGAATCCAGGCCGGCAGGAAGGTCGGGGCGGCGAACCAGGCCTGCCCGACCAGCAGCGCCAGAATCACGCCATAGAGGATGCCGACGGCGTAGTGGCCGATCCAGCCGAGCGCGAGCTCGGACGCATGGGGCTCAGCCCTGCTTATATCGTCGTGAAAGACGGTGCCGTTCTTCAGGTGCCAGAACCAGCGGCCGACCGGCGCCCAGTTCGGCCGCGCCTGGCGGAAGACCTTCCAGAGGACAACCGCCCACAGGTCCATCAGCACGGTGGCGCCGATGCCGATCGCCACGCCCTTCAACAGCAATTCCATATGCGCCCCTCGCCCAAACCTTGCCAGCCCGGTTAGAGCAGGTCCGCATCCGCGATGCAACAAAGCCCTTCAGCGTGCATTGCGCCGCGCCTTGCGGGTGGCCCACCAGACGGCGAGGCGGCGACGCTGGCGGCGGACGAAGGGAGAATCGTGCGAGAGCACCAGAAGGCCGAGCGGCACCATCCAGAATCCGAGCACCGGCAGGAAGCCGAGGAGGCCGCCGACGATGAGAAGGACGCCGATCGTGGTGCGAAGCCAGCGCGATTCCGGCAGTTTCATCCGAAAAGAGCCGATCACGATCTCCCGCGTGCGGGGGTCTATCCCGAAATGCATATTTGTTTTTCGCGTCGTCATCCGCCGTCCGTTTCACCCAAACGCCTGGTTTTCCAAGGCTCGTCCACCTCCCAGTTGGAGACTTCTCCAAAATCAATCAAGTCTCGTGCATTTTTTTGTCAAAAAGCGCTTGGCAAATCGATCAGGCATTTGTATTACGCGCTCACTCCGCGGCGAGCGGATGATCCCTGGTAGCTCAGCGGTAGAGCATTCGACTGTTAATCGACAGGTCGCCGGTTCGAATCCGGCCCGGGGAGCCAGATTCTTGAAGGGCTGCGCTGGATAGCGCGGCCCTTCTGCTTTTCAGCCATCGACAGATTTTCCGCTCCATGAAGCCGCATTGCCTAGCGCGGGCTGACCGGCGGGCGCTTCGTGTTCATCTGGAGTTCGTGACGGCTGGCGAAGCGGCCGAAGAGCCGGAGCAGCTTGCGTTCCTCGGCCTTGTCCAGCCCATTCCTGCGGCAATGTTCGATGACGTCGAGGACATGGCGGGGCTGGCGCGGCGTGAACTGGCGATTGTCGATGTGATGCGTCATCGGGGGCCTCCTCCGTTCGGAATTCGAACAGAGGAAGAATGCGCCGGGCCAAGCCTTTGTTCCCGGCACCCTTCGTGTCAGGCCACCATTCCGGCGCCGGACTGACCAGCCTTGCGGGAGAGGCCGTAATCCCGGTCCGGAAAGGTGCGGCGGAAGGCCTGGCTGCGGTCACGCGGCGGGGCCGTCCGGTCGGCAAGCGGCGTTCCGACCACACCATCCGCATAGGTGCCGGTTGCGATGTCGTCCTCGGGCATGGCCGGGTTCACCTGAAAAAGTCCGAAAAACATGATGCTGTCTCCAGTTTCCCTCCAAACGGCCGGGCGGGACTTGCGTTCCCATCGACACGCCGGATAGACGCAAAATTAACCACGTTTGCTAACAGATCGTTAAAACCCTCCCCTTTTTGCGATCCGCGATAGGCCCCTTCATGATCCGGTCTGTCATGATTCACGTCTTGGCGTTCGGCGCCATTGACGATAGCCTCCACCCAACATCGGGTTGGCAGAGGGGCAATCGATGACGACTGAAATGATTTCAGAAAAGGCATTTTCAGACCACGATACACTGACGGCCGCCAATTTTGCCGAACGCACGAAGCGCCTGCCGTTGCGCGCCAGGATGGTGCTGCGCGGCCTGCTGGGCCTGGAGGCCGGCGCGCTGGCGATGACCGTTCCCGGCGGGCAGACCTTCGTGATCCGCGGCAGGACACAAGGTCCCCGCGCCATCATCCGGCTCAACAACTGGAACCTCGTGCACCGCGCCGTCAGCGCCGGCACGATCGGCGTCGCGGAAAGCTACGTGGACGGCGACTGGGAGAGCCCGGATGCCGGCGCCTTCCTCGAACTCTTCCTCGTCAACACGAATGTCGGCCGCAGCTACACCAACGGCCCGCGCGGCCTCTTCCTCCTCGTGGAGAAGTTCCGTCACTGGCTGAACGCCAACACCCGCCGCGGGTCCAAGCGCAACATCTCGGCGCACTACGATCTCGGCAACGAGTTCTATTCGCAGTGGCTCGACCCGACGATGACCTATTCCTCCGCGCTCTATTCGCGCGGGGCGAACGACCTCACCTCGGCCCAGGTCGCGAAATATCGCGCGCTCGCCGAGGCGACCGGCATCGGCCCGAACGACCATGTGCTGGAAATCGGCTGCGGCTGGGGCGGCTTTGCGGAATTCGCCGCCAGCGAGATCGGCTGCAAGGTGACGGGCCTGACGATCAGCCGCCAGCAGCTCGCCTTCGCGCGCGAGCGCATGGCGAAGGCCGGGCTTGCCGACCGGGTCGAGCTGAAATTCCAGGATTACCGCGACGAGACCGGCACCTATGACCGCATCGTCTCCATCGAAATGTTCGAGGCGGTCGGCGAACGCTACTGGCCGGCCTATTTCGCAAAGCTCAGCGAATGCCTGAAGCCGGGCGGCCGGGCGGGGCTGCAGATCATCACCATCCTGCAGGAGGCCTATGCCGAATACCGGGCCAATCCGGATTTCATCCAGAAATACGTCTTTCCCGGCGGCATGCTGCCGACCCGCGAGCACCTTGCCTCTCTCGGCAGGCAGGTCGGGCTCGCAACGGCCTCCGACATCGGCTTCGGCCACGACTATGCCCGCACGCTCGCCGAATGGCGCCATCGCTTCTGGGCCGCCTGGGAGCGCATCGTGCCGCTCGGCTTCGACGAGCGCTTCCGCAAGCTCTGGGAGTTCTACTTCTATTACTGCGAGGCGGGTTTCCGGGCGCGCAACATCGACGTTCGCCAGGTGGTCTACACGCGGCCTCCCGCCTGACGGCCCGCCATGGAAAAAATCCCTCTGGAAGATCGCTCCATGGGAACACGATTTCTTGCAAAGCGCCGCTTGCCGGCCGAAAAGACGCTTTCCAATCTAGGCATACAACGCGAGGCTCGGGTCCCATGGCAATTCTTCCGTCCGTTCTGGATGCAATCGGCAACACGCCGCTGATCCGGCTCAAGGAGGCCTCGGAGGCGACGGGCTGCGAGATCCTCGGCAAGGCGGAATTCCTGAACCCCGGCCAGTCGGTCAAGGACCGCGCGGCCCTCTCCATCATCCGGGCGGCGGAGCGCTCCGGTGCCCTGCGGCCGGGCGGCGTCATCGTCGAGGGCACGGCGGGCAATACGGGCATCGGCCTTGCCCTCGTCGCGCAGGCGCTCGGCTATCGCACCGTCATCGTCATCCCGGAAACCCAGAGCCAGGAGAAGAAGGACGCATTGCGGCTGCTCGGCGCCGAGCTCGTCGAGGTTCCGGCCGTTCCCTACAAGAACCCGAACAACTACGTAAAACTCTCCGGCCGCCTTGCCGAGCAACTCGCCAAGACCGAGCCGAACGGCGCGATCTGGGCGAACCAGTTCGACAATGTCGCCAACCGCGACGCCCATCTCGAGACGACGGCGCCGGAAATCTGGCGCGACACCGACGGCAAGGTCGACGGCTTCGTCTCGGCGGTCGGCTCGGGCGGCACGCTTGCCGGGGTCGCGGCGGGCCTCAGGGCGAAGAACCCCAACATCAAGATCGCGCTTGCCGATCCGGACGGCGCCGCCCTTTACAACTATTATGCGCATGGCGAGCTGAAATCCTCCGGCAGCTCCATCACCGAAGGCATCGGCCAGGGCCGCATCACCGCCAATCTCGAAGGCTTCACGCCCGACTATTCCTACCAGATCCCCGATTCGGAGGCCGTACCGCTGGTCTTCGACCTGATCGAGAAGGAAGGCATCGCCGTCGGCGGCTCCTCGGGCATCAACATTGCCGGCGCGATCCGGCTCGCCCGGGACCTCGGCCCCGGCCACACGATCGTGACGATCCTGTGCGACTATGCTAACCGCTACCAGTCGAAACTCTTCAACGCGGACTTCCTCGATTCGAAGGGCCTGCCCGTTCCGGGATGGCTGAAGGCGAAATCGGGGATCAAGGTCCCCTACCAGCCGGTCGAATAGGTCCCATGTCCCTCACCACCACTGCCCTCTTCCGCGACGATTTCTATCTTTCGACGAACGAGGCGGTGGTGACGGCGGTGCACCAGGACGGCGGCATTGAGCTCGACCAGACCTGTTTCTACGCGACGTCGGGCGGCCAGCCCGGCGACACCGGTTTCCTGGAGCGTGCCGACGGCAGCCGCATCGCGCTCGGCCCGGCGGTGACCGGCGCGACCAAGGACATCATCCTCCATCGCCCGCTGGAAGGCGAAGCGCTGCCGGTCGTCGGCGAGACGGTGGTCGCCCATATCGACTGGGCGCGCCGCTACAAGCTGATGCGCATGCACACCGCCTGCCACCTGCTCTCCGTCGTCTGTCCCTACCCGATCACCGGCGCGGCCGTCGGCGAGGAGGACAGCCGCGTCGACTTCGACATGACGGAGACGATCGACAAGGACGAGGTGACGGCCAGATTGATGGCACTCGTTGCGGAGAACCATCCGGTCTTCGTGCAGTGGATCACCGACGCCGAGCTTGCCGAAAATCCCGGCATCGTGAAATCGAAGAACGTGCGCCCGCCGATGGGCCTCGGCCGGGTCAGCCTCGTGTGCATCGGCGAGAACTCCGCCATCGACAGCCAGCCCTGCGGCGGCACCCATGTGTCCGAAACCCAGGAAGTGGGCGCCATCCACATCGCCAAGATCGAGAAGAAAGGCAAGGAGAACCGCCGGTTCCGCATCCGCTTCGGTGCGCCGGAGGCTTGACGGGATAGGCTCCACAGCAAAATCGATCTAGGATATTTTCCAGCATATTCAATTTCTTGCAGTGCCCTTCGCGCAATGTGCGCATGCCAGGCCCTGCCAGCCTCATAGGAGAAGACCATGTCCAACGACAGGAGCCGGTTCGTCGTCTCGGCGGATTTCGTGGAAAAGCAGCTCGGCGCGCCGGAATTCCGCATCGTCGATGCCGCCTGGTACCTTCCCGCACAGAACCGCAACGGCGCGGCCGAATATGCCGAAGGCCACATTCCCGGCGCCGTGTTCTTCGACCAGGACGTGATCGCCGATCATTCCGGCACGCTGCCGCACACCGTGCCCTCGCCGGACTTCTTCGCCGCCGAAGTCGGCAAGCTCGGCATTTCCGATACGGACACCATCGTCGTCTATGACGGCCCCGGCATCTTCACCGCCCCGCGCGTCTGGTGGCTGTTCCGCACCATGGGCGCGAAGAACGTCTTCGTGCTGGATGGCGGCCTCGACGGCTGGAAGAAGGAGGGGCGGCCGCTTCAGACCGATCTGCCGGAACCGGCACCGGCCGTCTTCCACACCAATTTCAACCCCTATGCCGTCACCTCCTTCGAGGAGATGCGCGGCATCGTCACGACCGGCGCAAGGCAGATCGCCGATGCCCGCGGCGCCGGCCGCTTCACCGGCGAGGAGGCCGAGCCGCGCGCCGGCATGCGCTCCGGCCACATGCCGGGCGCAAAGAGCATGCCGTCGGGCACCTTTTCCGAGGGCGGGCGGTTCAAGGACCTCGCCAGCCTGCGCCGGCATTTCGAGGAAACCGGCATCGACCTCTCCAAGCCGGTCGTCACGACCTGCGGCTCGGGCATCACCGCCGCCATCATCACGCTGGCCCTGCACTCGCTCGGCCACGAGGACAACACGCTCTATGACGGCTCCTGGTCCGAATGGGGCGGGCGGGACGACACGCCCGTGGTGACGGGGAAAGACTGATGGCGAAGAAGTCCCAGCCTGCGCCGATCGCCGTGCATGTCACCACGCTGGAAATGACCGCGCCGCCGAAGCAGAGCCTGCCGGTGCCGGTCAACGTGCAAACCGCCATCCTCAACGCGCCCGATATCCCGCTCGCCTTCTATCGCTTCCTCTACCGGCAGGTCGGCGGGCGCTGGCACTGGGTGGACCGGCTGCGCATGGACGACGCGACGCTGGCCGCGACGCTGCACGACAAGCGCAACAGCGTGACGGTGCTCTATGTGAACGGCGCGCCCGCCGGCTTCTTCGAACTGCTGCAGGTCGACGACGCGGTGGTGGAGCTTTCCCATTTCGGCCTGTTCGAGCGGGCGCTCGGCCTTGGCATCGGCAAGTGGTTCCTGCTCCAGACGCTCTATGCCGCCTGGGCGCTCGGCCCGAAGCGGGTGACGGTCGATACCAACAATCTCGACCATCCGCGCGCCCTGCAGCTCTACCAGATGTTCGGCTTCTCGCCGGTCGGCACGAAGGATACCGAACTCGTGCCGCTGTCCGACGCCGAGCTCCTGGCGCTCGCCAAGCGGGACTGCCTGCCGCCCTCCGAACCGCGTTAATCATTCTGAACGGAACCCAACGGGCGGTTCAGGTCCGCTTCAGTTCGTCCGTGGCACTTTCAGGCCAACAGACGATCAATCGAGCAAGGAAACACTGCCATGCAACGTCGCGCCTTTCTGACCGCGTTCGCCACCGCCCTCGCCGTTCCCGCCCTTCCGGGCCTCGCGCTCGCGCAGGAGACGCCGTCCTCGGAAATCATCCTTCGCCGGCTCGACGCGGCCCCCACGCGCCGCCTGCGCGAGGAGGAACGGGTGACGGTGCGCGAATTCAAGCGCCGGCCGGACCTGCGCGGCGCCGCGCCGTCGATCAACATCCAGTCGATCAACTTCGCCTTCGGCTCCGCGGAGATTCCGCGCTCGGAATACCGCAAGGTGCGCCAGATCGCCCGCGCCATGGAGCAGCTCCTCAACCGTCGCCGCCGCGCGGTCTTCCTGATCGAGGGCCATACGGATGCCGTCGGGTCCGCCGCCTCCAACCAGATCCTCTCGGAACGCCGCGCCGAATCGCTGAAATGGCTGCTCGTGCAGGAATTCGGCATTCCCTCCCGCGCCCTCGAAACCGTCGGCTACGGCGAGGATTACCTGCTCGTCCAGACGCTCAGCGAGGAATGGCGCAACCGGCGCGTGACGCTGCGCCGCATCGATGAGTTCGTGCGCTAAAATCCGCGACAAATCCGTGACGATCACCGCGGCCCGGTCCTCCGGCAGCCGCGGTGATTGCGTTTCGGGCGACGGGTCCAGACCAATTCGCCGCTGGAAACGCCGTCACAGCTGTGCCATATGACTGTCACGCGCAATTCCGGAGGCGATGGATCCGGTGGACGGATCGATCGGCAGACAAACGGAATTTCTCGCTCGCATGGACAGCCGCACGCCCGACCTTCGCGATTTGCTCAGCAAGCGGGTGCGCATCCTGCACACCAAGCGGCGCCTCAGCATCCAGAAACGCATCGTGGAGTTCGAGCAGCAGACCTATGTGCTGCATTTCTTCCTGCGCAAGTCGACGAAGGACCGCTTCGAGGCGGCGGTGCGAAAGCTCCAGGAAGCAGGCATTTCCGCCCAGCATGTCTGTGCCGGCACCCGCTCGCGGCGCGAGGCCCTGCGGGCCGGCGGCCACTGGCTGGCGCTCTCCTTCCTGCCGGGCACGCCACTGTCGCGCAAAGCCCATCCGAAGGCCCTCGCCGCGCTCGGCGGGACGCTGGCGAAGCTGAACGCGATCGAGGGCGCCGCAGCCGGCGCGCTTTTCGAGCGGCGCCGCCCCGTGCTGCCGCACGAGACCTATCTTTCCCTCGCCGGTGCGGCGCACACGCCCGAGGAGCGGCGCTGGATCGAGGAGAGCCTTGCCCGCATGCGCCGGCTTCCCGCCAACCAGCTGACCCACGGCGATCTCTACGGCAGCAACATCATCGAGCAGGGCGACCATGCGATCGGCCTGATCGACTACGAGCTGATGACCTATGACGTCTCGGGCATCGAGCTTGCCGCCACGCTGATGCGCCCCTTCTGTCGCCAGGGCGCACAGCGGCGAAGCCTGCTCCAGGGCTACCTCGCCGCCTGCCCCGCCGCCCTTGCCGATATCTGGCAGCGCCACGCGACGGACCTCGTCTTCACCGCGGCGACGCGCCTGCTCGCCGCGCGGCAGAGGCGCGTCCGCCACCTCGCCATCCGGGATCGCGTGCTGGCAGCCGGCGAGCGCGTGCTGCCATCCCCGTTGCGCAAACGGGTGGTGGCCCGGCGTGCGGCCATCGCCAAGAACATCGCCTCCGCCCGGGAGAACGAGGCCTATTACCTGCATATCGCCAGGGCCATGGTCGGCCTCTGCCTTGCAGAGCCGGCGATCGACCCCGTGCGCCTCCTGGAGCAGTGCGACAAGCTCTTCCGCAAGCCAGGCTGAGCCGCAAGAAACGGGTGTCGCGGCCGCGGCAAAGGCGGGAAGGTATCGCCACGTCAACCGGAGCCCCCGCCATGTCCATCCGCTTCCTGCCCCTGCCGACCGAAACCGCCGCCGCCTATTGGGCCGGCGGCACGGATGCCTACGGCCTTGCCCCGGAACGGCATGTCTCCGACGGCACCGGCGTGCCCTGTCGCCATTGCCTGCGGCTGGTCGGCGCCGGGGAGCCCTATCTCATCCTGGCGCACCGTCCCTTCCCGGCCGTGCAGCCCTATGCGGAAACCGGGCCGATCTTCCTCCATGCCGAGCCCTGCGCCGCCCACGCGCCCTCGCAAACCCCGCCGCCGATGCTGACAAGCCGCGACTACATCGTGCGCGGCTACTCGGCGGAAGACCGCATCCTCTACGGCACCGGCGCCGTGGTGCCGACGCCCGACATACCGGCCTATGCCGCAACGCTGCTCGCCCGGGAGGATGTCGCCTACCTGCACATCCGCTCGGCCCGCAACAATTGCTACCAGTGCCGCGTCGAGCGGGCATGAAAAAGGCCCGGATCGCTCCGGGCCTCATCCTGTTCGCTGCGTGCCCGGTCAGGCGACGTTGAGCACCGCTTCCGGCGCATAGGCCTCGTAGCCGAGGGCGTCGGCGACCGGACGGTTCGTCACGCGGCCCCTGTGCACGTTGAGACCAGCGCGCAGGTGCCGGTCCTCGGCGATCGCCTTCAGGCCCTTGTCGGCGAGCTGCAGGCCGTAGTGCAGCGTCGCATTGTTCAGGGCGTGGGCCGAGGTGACCGGCACGGCGCCCGGCATGTTGGCGACGCAATAGTGCACCACGCCGTCAACCTCGTAGGTCGGGTCGGAATGGGTGGTGGCGTGCGAGGTCTCGAAGCAGCCGCCCTGGTCGATGGCGACGTCGACGATGACCGCGCCCTTCTTCATGCCCGAGAGCATTTCGCGGGTGACGAGCTTCGGCGCCGCCGCACCGGGGATCAGCACCGCGCCGATGACGAGATCGGCGGAGAAGACCTCCTCTTCCAGCGCGTCGATCGTCGAATAGCGCGTGTGGATGCGCCCGCCGAAGAGGTCGTCGAGCTGGCGCAGGCGCGGGATCGAGCGGTCGAGGATCGACACGTCCGCGCCGAGGCCGGCGGCCATCTTCGCCGCATGCAGGCCGACGACGCCGCCGCCGATGATCGCGACCTTGGCCGGCAGCACGCCCGGCACGCCGCCGAGCAGGATGCCGCGGCCGCCATTGGCCTTCTGCAAGGCCGTCGCGCCCGCCTGGATGGAGAGGCGGCCGGCGACCTCGGACATGGGCGCAAGGAGCGGCAGGCCGCCGCGCTCGTCCGTCACCGTCTCATAGGCGATGGCGGTGACGCCGGAGGTGAGAAGACCCTTGGTCTGGTCCGGATCGGGCGCAAGATGCAGGTAGGTGTAGAGAATCTGTCCGTCGCGGAGCTGCGCCCATTCGGCAGGCTGCGGTTCCTTGACCTTCACCACCATATCGCATTTCTGGAAGATATCGGCGGCGGTGGCGGCAATCCTCGCGCCGGCGGCGCGATAGGCGTCATCATCTGCGCCGATGCCGGCGCCGGCCTTGGTCTCGACGAGAACCTCGTGGCCGTGGGCCACATATTCGCGCACGGCACCGGGCGTCAGACCCACCCGATATTCATGATTCTTGATTTCCTTCGGACAACCGACACGCATGCGCGTTCCTTTCCCAGTCTGTTCCCGTTTTTGCTTGCCGCCGTTCCCGGTGGGATCACCATGGAAGCAGAGGACGGGCGCAATGTCCTTGCAAAGCCGGTTTGCGAAATGCCTGACTGTCGAATATTCTCCGAATATCAGCATGATTTTCGAAGGAAATTCGAATGGCGCACTTGGATGCAATCGATACTGCGATCCTCAAGGCTCTCCAGCAGAACGGGCGGATTTCCAACGCGGAGCTTGCCGAGCGCGTCGGCCTGTCGCCCTCGGCCTGTTCGCGCCGTCTCGACATCCTCGAAAAATCCGGCACCGTCACGGGCTATCACGCCCGCATCTCGCCCAAGGCGCTCGACTACAAGATGATCGCCATCGTGCACATCTCGCTGTCCGGCCAGTTCGCCAAGACGCTCGCGGAATTCGAGGCGGCGGTGAAGCTCTGCCCCAATGTGCTGGTCTGTTACCTGATGTCGGGCGAATACGACTACATCCTGCGCGTCGCCGCCAAGGACCTGGAGGATTACGAGCGTATCCACCGCGACTGGCTGTCGGCGCTGCCCCATGTGGTGAAGATCAATTCGAGCTTCGCGCTGCGCGAGATCATCGACCGGCCGAATGTCGGGGTCTAGGTCATTCCGGTTTCACGCCATTCCGGGCAAATCGGCCTTAGCTTGAAACGACCCGGTTGCGGCCGGCATTCTTCGCAGCATAGAGCCGGGCATCGGCGGCCGAAAGCAGCGCGTTCAGCGTTGTGCCGTCACTGTAGCTGTTGGCGACCCCGATGCTGACCGTCACCGTCACGCCGTCCGGCCGGCGGATTTCGGCCTCGACGGTCCGGCGCAGCATTTCCGCCCGATCGGCACCGACCGCCGGGGGCATGTCCTCGCAGATCACCACGAACTCCTCGCCGCCGAAGCGGAACAGGCGGTCGCCGGCGCGCAGCGCCCGCTGCAGGCAGGCGGCTGTCTCCTTCAGCACGCCATCGCCGGCAAGATGGCCGAAGCGGTCGTTGACCTGCTTGAAATGATCGGCATCGATGATCATCAGCGCCATCGGCTTGCCCTCCGCCAGCATGGCCGACAGGATGCGCGGCGCCTCGAACTCCAGGCGGCTGCGATCATAGACCCCCGTCAGCGCGTCGCGGCCGGAGCGGTCGAGCAGGTCCTCGTAGCGCTCGCGGAAGGTGAGGTCGGCGAAGATATCCGATATCGGCCGCGGCGAGACGGGAATCGCCGAGATGCGCGAATAATGCAGATAGATGGTGATCAGCACCGCATAGGCGCTCGCCGCCATCATCTTGGCGATCCAGCCGCCCCAGAAGACCTCCGGCGGCGCACCGTTGAGGAAATGCAGCGCGGCGAAGAAGCCGATCTGGTCGAAGGTGAGCACGGCAACGCCCGAGACGAAGAACCGCATGGCCGTGCTCTTCCTGAAGACCCGCCCGAGCCGCTCGTAGAGCAGGATGATCACCAGCGAATCGAGATAGAGCAGCGTCGTGCCCCAGAGCATCAGCCAGCCCATCTCGTCGATGAAGGCGAGATCGGCGATGCGTCCCGGCACCACGCCGATCGTCTGGTGATGGCGCAGGAAGAAGCCGAGGCCGACCGTCAGGAAGTTGCCCGCAAGCAGGCCGTAGATCGGCGCGCGCACCACCGCCGCGTCCTCCTTCACATAGAGCAGGAGGATCATCATCAGCTTGCCGGAAAACAGCACCGAAGAGCCCGGCGAGATAACGCCGAAGGGCAATTCGATGTAGAAGACCGCCGCAAGATAGGTCTCAAGAAAATGCATCACGCCGAGCGCGGCGATGAAGACGCCGATGCCCAACTGATGGCGCAGGTGCAGGAGGCCCACCATGAAGACGAAGTAGAACCCGGCCTCGATGAGAAGCAGGATCAGGTTTTCAATACCCATGGGCGGTCCGCAGCATCCTCGACTGCCCGCCAGCTAAACCCGGCGCGAGAGTCGCAACAAGTCGTTTTCCCGCGGATACAGGCAATCGCGCCGGTTCTCCAGCGCTTCCTTGCGATTTTTCACAACGGCGGGCGAAAATCCGCCCGGCGACGTTCAGACCTGCCGGTTTTCCACGCCGTCGCCGAAGAGCGAGGCGCCGTGCTGGTCGACAATCTGCCTGGCCTTGCGGAAGGTGGAGGCGACCGTATCGTCCCGCGAGGAGAAGAGATCGGCGCGGATGAAGCTGCGGGTCAGCACCCGCTCGCCATCCCGCTTCTCGATCCTGCCGGCAAGGCGGTACTGCCCGCCTTCCGCAATGGGGGCCGCGACGAGGGTGAGGTCGTTGTAGGCCTCGGTTTCCTCCGCGACTTTCGCCGGAGCTGCCGAGTCGCCGCCGCGACCGAAGAGTTTTGAAAAGAACGATGCCATGGCCGATTGCTAACACAGGCCGCGGCAGCCTCCAAGGGGAGAGCTGTGGATACTCGCCTCATGGCCGCGGCTTCCACCCTCCGGCAGAAGGCCGCGGCGGGCGGATGCGGAACGCTAGATCACGAGATTGGCCAGAATCTCGTTTTCCGTGATGTCCTGGTAGCGCAGGCCCGCGCCGTCGAAGGCCTTCTTCAGCGCGGCGAAATTCTCCGGCGCCCTGGTCTCGATGCCGATGAGGATCGAACCGAAGTTGCGGGCGGATTTCTTGAGATATTCGAAGCGGGCGATGTCGTCGTCCGGGCCGAGCAGGTTGAGGAAGTCGCGCAGCGCGCCGGGGCGCTGGGCAAGGCGCAGGATGAAGTACTTCTTCAGCCCCGCATGCCGCATGGCCCGCTCCTTGACGTCGGGCAGGCGCTCGAAATCGAAATTGCCGCCGGAAACGACGGCGACGACCGTCTTGCCCTCCAGCGCCTCCCGGCCCAGCGCGTCCAGCGCCGTCAGCGACAGCGCGCCGGCCGGCTCCAGCACCACGCCCTCGACGTTCAGCATGTCGATCATCGTCACGCAGATCGCGTTTTCCGACAGCAGCATCACCTGGTCGGCGGAAAAGCGGCTGAGCGCGGCGAAGTTCAGCGCCCCGATCTGGCCGACCGCAGCACCGTCGACGAAATTGTCGACCTGGTCGAGCGTCACCACGGTTCCGCTTTCGAGGCTGCGCCGCAGGCTCGGCGCGCCGGCCGGCTCGCAGAAGACAAAGCTCGACGGGCCGATCCTGCCGTCGAGATAGCCGGTGATGCCGGAGGCAAGGCCGCCGCCGCCGACCGGCAGCACCACGAGGTCCGGCAGCCTGCCATCGGGCAGCTGCGCGACGAATTCCGCGGCCACCGTCGCCTGCCCCTCGATGATATCGGCATGGTCGAAGGGCGGCACCATCAGCGCGCCGGTCGCCTCCGCATGGTCGCGCGCGGCCTTGTAGCACTGGTCGAAGAAGTCGCCGATGAGCTTGATCGTCACGAAGTCGCCGCCGAACATGCGCGTCTTGTCGATCTTCTGCTGCGGCGTCGTCACCGGCATGAAGACCACGCCCGGCACGCCGAAATGGCGGCAGACGAAGGCAAAGCCCTGCGCGTGGTTGCCGGCCGAGGCGCAGACGAAGCTGCGCGCACCGGCATCGTCGGCGAGAACCTTGCGGAAGAAGTTGAACGCCCCCCGGATCTTGTAGGAGCGCACCGGCGAGAGGTCCTCGCGCTTGAGGTAGATCTCCGCGCCGTAGCGGGCGGAAAGGTGTTCGTTCAGCTGGAGCGGCGTTTCGGGGAAGAGTCCGCGCAGGGCCTCCATGGCCGTGTCGACGTCGGATGTCATGCTCTGGTCCGTGTTCGATAGGATTGGGTTCAAAATGCTGCGTGTCTTGCCTTCGGGAGAAGACAGAGGCAGGGAAAGCCGGTCATTCTTCAAACCTTTCCGACGCCTCGCGGCCGCGGGGCCCACGAAGCAGAACCCGCCCGAACCGGATGGACCGCGCCGCCGCGCCATCCTTGAGTTTGGACGATGCAAAGGCTATGGCATATCGACGCGACGGTTACCACCCGCCCTGGCCACCATGGCCTCTTCGAGACCAGAACTTGAACGCCACCATCTTCCGATCAGCCATCAACATCGCAGCGATCAGCGGGATCTACCTTTCCGTGGCGATGCTGATCCCGGCACTCATCGACGTCTATTACGGCCACCCCGATTCGGAGGTTTTCTTTCTCTCCGCCTTCATGACCGGCGGTCTCTCGCTCACCACCGCCGCGGCCACGCGCGCCGGCCCGCCGCCGTTCAACAAGCGCATGGGCTTTCTGGTCGTCAACATGCTCTGGCTTTCCGGCAGCATCATCGGCGCCATCCCGCTCTGGCTGTCCTCGCTGAACCTCACCTTCGCGCAGGCCTTCTTCGAATCGGTCTCGGCGATCAGCACGACCGGCTCCACCGTCATCGTCGGCCTCGATCACGCGCCGCCCGGCGTGCTGATGTGGCGCTCGCTGCTGCACTGGCTCGGCGGCATCGGCATCCTCGCGCTCGGCCTCTTCATCATGCCGTATCTGCGCGTCGGCGGCATGTCCTTCTTCAAGCTGGAATCGTCGGATACGGCCGACAAGCCCTTCGCCCGCATCGCAAGCTACACCCGCGCCTTCCTCGCCCTCTATATCGGCATCACCCTGCTGTGCGCCGTGATCTATGCCGCGCTCGGCATGAACCGCTTCGACGCGCTGAACCACGCCATGTCGACGGTCGCGACCGGCGGGCTTTCGACGCACGACGCCTCCTTCGGCTATTTCAAGAGCCTGCCGCTGCTGTGGGCCGCCACCTTCTTCATGACGCTTTCCAGCCTGCCCTTCTCGCTGCTCATCCTCTTCGTCGTGCGCGGACGCATCGATGCCTGGCGCGATCCACAGATCCGCGTCTTCCTCGGCTATCTCGTGCTCTTCGCGCTCGCGGCCAGCATATTCCAGCGGCTGGAGAACGGCGTCAGCTTCCACGAGGCGCTTGCCCACTCCTTCTTCACGGTCGCCTCCATTCTCTCGACGACCGGCTTTGCCAGCGACGACTATACGCAATGGGGCCATTTCATCGTGGCGCTCGCCTTCGTCGCCACCTTCATGGGCGGCTGTTCAGGCTCCACTTCCGGCGGCCTGAAGGCCTATCGCCTGATCATCCTCTTCAATTTCATCCGCACCGGCCTCTACCGCCTGATCTATCCGGACGGCATTCATGCCGTCCGCTACGGTCCGATGACGGTCGACGCCGATTTCCAGCGCGGCGTCTTCCTGTTCTTCATCACCTATGTGGCGCTCTCCGCCGTAGGGGCGATCGTGCTCGGGCTGATGGGCTATGACGTCCTGACGGCCGTCTCGGCGGCCGCCACCTCGCTGTCGAATGTCGGCCCCGGCATCACGCAGGCGATCGGCCCGGCCGGCACGTTCGCGGTCTTCCACGATGCGGCGCTCTACGTGCTCTCCTTCCTGATGCTGCTCGGCCGCCTCGAAATCCTGACCGTGCTCGTCATCCTGACGCCGCTCTTCTGGAAGAACTGATCGCGCGACGACCTGCGGGCGTTCTTGACTGTTGCCATGCTTCTTCGCATCCTGCCGCCAACCGGCTGGAGGAAGACGGAATGTTCGTGTCGAAGTCCCTGTTGCGCATGACCTTTGCTGCCGCGCTCGCACCCACGCTCGCCCTTGCCGGTCCCCTCGCGGATGCGGCGAAGAAAGCGGAGGAACAGGCCGCGGCCGGCGACACGGTCGGCGCGCACAACACGATCCGCGATGCCTTCGGGGCCTTCGCAGCCACCCTGCCCTTCTCGATCGGCAAGGCCGTCTTCGTTTCGGCCGCGCCGGAGGGCTACGGCATGTATGCGGTGCGGCCGGAAGCCAGCTTCAAGGCCGGCGAGGCGCTGATCTCCTATGTCGAGCCGGTCGGCCTCACCTGGCGGCCGGCCGACGGAGGCCTGCTCGAATCGCATTTCACCGTCGACCTGGAACTGCTCGATCCGAAGGGCACGGTGCTCGCTGAGCAGAAGGCCTTCGGCTCGTTCGACTTCAAGGGCAGCGTGCGCAACCAGGAGGTCTTCGCCAAACTGACGCTCAATCTCAGCGGCCCGCCGGTCGGCGACTATGTGCTGCGCTACCGCTTCCGCGATGCCGCAAGCGGCGCGGTCGCGATCAGCGAGCAGCCCTTCAAGATCGTTCCCTGACCGACTTTTCCACAGGCACGCAGAGAATTGTGACAAGCCGGAATCGGCGCTTTCCAGAGGATTGACGGTCAATTATGACAGCCGCATGACAACCCCAGCCACGTAAGGGGCACCCATGCTTTCGCTGTTTCGCAAACTCATGCCGCGCGAGGACCGTTTCTTCGATCTCTTCGAGCAGCATTCCCGCACCGTCGTCGGCGCTGCCGAAGCCCTGCAGTCGCTCCTTGCCGGCGGGCCGGACATGGAAAGACACTGCAACCGCATCGTCGAACTGGAAGACAAGGCCGACGACATCACCCGCGAGGTGCTGCTCGCCGTGCGCCGCAGCTTCATCACGCCCTTCGACCGCGGCGACATCAAGGACCTGATCCAGTCGATGGACGACGCCATCGACATGATGCACAAGACGGTCAAGACCATCCGCCTCTACGAGCAGACGAGCTTCCAGCCCGGCATGCAGGAAATGGGCGAGGCCGTCGTCAAGGCCGCCCATCTTATCGCCGAGGCCATTCCGCTGCTCGACAAGGTGGGCGTGCATGCCGGCCGCCTCAGCACGATCGCCGAGGAGGTCACCCGCGTCGAGGGCCGCTCGGACGAGCTGCACGACCAGGGCCTCAAGGACCTCTTCAGGCAATACGGCAAGACCGATCCGATGGCCTATATCATCGGCAGCGAGATCTATGGCGAGCTCGAGAAGGTCGTCGACCGCTTCGAGGACGTCGCCAATGAAATCAGCGGTATCGTGATCGAGAACGTCTGATGGACGCCACCCTCGCCTTTCCGCTGCTCGTCGGCCTCGTCGGCATCGCGCTGCTGTTCGATTTCCTGAACGGCCTGCACGATGCGGCGAACTCGATCGCCACGATCGTCTCGACGCGCGTGCTGCGCCCGCAATATGCCGTCATGTGGGCGGCGTTCTTCAACTTCATCGCCTTCCTGTTCTTCGGCCTGCATGTCGCCGAGACGCTCGGCAAGGGCATCATCGATCCCGGCATCGTCAGCCCGCTCGTCATCTTCGCGGCGCTGATGGGCGCGATCATCTGGAACGTCGTCACCTGGATCTTCGGCATCCCCTCCTCCTCCTCGCACGCCCTCATCGGCGGCCTCGTCGGCGCGGGCCTTGCCAAGACAGGCTTCGACGCGGTCGTCTGGAGCGGCCTCATCAAGACGGCGAGCGCCATCTTCCTGTCGCCCGCCATCGGCTTCCTGCTGGCCCTCATCCTCGTGCTCACGGTCTCCTGGCTCTTCGTGCGCCAGACGCCGTTCGCCGTCGACCGCACTTTCCGCGTCATGCAGTTCATCTCGGCCTCGCTCTATTCGCTCGGCCATGGCGGCAACGACGCGCAGAAGACCATGGGCATCATCGCCGTGCTGCTGTTCTCGCAGGGCTATCTCGGCAACGAGTTCCACGTGCCCTTCTGGGTGGTCATCACCTGCCAGGCGGCGATGGCGCTGGGCACCCTGATGGGCGGCTGGCGCATCGTCCATACGATGGGCTCCAAGATCACCCGCCTCAACCCGATGCAGGGGTTCTGCGCGGAGACGGGCGGGGCGATCACCCTCTTCGCCGCGACCTGGCTCGGCATCCCGGTCTCGACCACGCACACGATCACCGGCGCGATCATCGGTGTCGGCGCCGCGCGCCGCGTCACCGCCGTGCGCTGGGGCATCGCCGGCAACATCGTCTGGGCCTGGATCATCACGCTGCCGTCCGCCGCCGCGATCTCCGCCCTCTTCTTCCTCGCCATCAACGCCGTCACCGGCTGAGGCGAGCCCAAACGGAAACGGCGGAAGCGTTGCCGCTCCCGCCGTTCGGTCATGCCGTTTTCAATCGTCGATCAGAAAAGATCGGATGCGTGGACCGGCTGGCCCAGATCGTGCGCCGCTGCGAAGTGGAACGCATCGGAGCCTGCCGCATCCGAGGCATCCTCGATGGCAAAGGGACGGGCGGCGAAGGCGGCCGTGTCGTGGTCGCCGTCGGGAGCCGCCATCTTCTTGAAGACGAAGGCGTCGGCGCCGCTGTGATCGTCGTCCGCCGGCTCGCCCGCCTTCTTCACGCTGGTGAACTTGAGCTGGATCTTGCTGAAGAGTTCGGCCGTCTTCGACGAATCGAAGAGATACTTGTCGGATTTGTCGTAATAGCTGCCGAAGGCCTTGAGGTTGATCTTGGCCGTGCCGATCACGTCACCGTCACCGTCCACCGCCTTGAACGTCACCACATCGCCGGAAATCTTCGTCGAGGTGATGGTCATCTTTTCGGTGCCGAGGGCGTAAACCAGCTTGAACTTGCTGAAATCCCCATCCTTCTCGAGGTTGAGGCTGTAGTTCATCTTCGTATTGAAGCTGTCGGTGTAGGTCGCCTTGATGGTAAGGCCGGCCTTCGTCTGCGCCGTGGAATAGGCCAGCTTGCTGCTATAGCCCTCGGCCTCGATCTTCAGGCTCAGGCTCGTCGTGGTCTTGCCGACCTTCATCAGGATGTCGGTCTTGCTGTCGCCGAAGCTGCTGTCGACTTCAACGGTGGCCTTCAGGGTCGTGGCGGTCTTGCTGAACTTGGTCAGCGTAACCGTAAAATCACCGACGCCGCTGAGCGAACCGTAGGTCTTCTGGAGATAGGCCTTCGTCAGGTATTTCGGAAATTTCATCTACGCCCCCCAATGGTGCTCCACATTGAAACATTGGGCGCTAAAAAAGCGAAAGTTCTTTTACCTGGCAAGACTTCGCCTATAGATTGCGCCTCTTCGGCGCCGAAGGAAGCAACTGTGTTGCAAGACCGGCACAGTCCGCCCTGGCATCGGCAGAAAAACGACGGTTTCCGACTGCAGGAGCCACGCAACCCGCGCCGCTCTGTCCTTTCGCCGGCCGGCTGCGAATCACCGCCACAAAGGACTTGCGACACCCCGTGGGTGCCGCATGGTGCGGGCGGCGGGGATCGAACCCGCACAGCCAAGGCCGAGGGATTTTAAGCGACGCCTTATCGCCTATCCTTTGTTTATCCGGGGGTATCCGATTTCCCGATAACCGACTGTAGGCACTAGCTTTTTTCAGTTATCGACACATCCTTACCTAACCGGGTGCTCGCTACGGCTGGCTTTCGCGGTGCTCCTATTCTGCACCTGAAATCCGGCCTCAACGGAGGTTAGGAATGCCCAAGATCAAACTCACCAAGACGGCGGTGGACGCCGCAACCCCGCAGGAACGCGACTACGAACTCCGCGATACGACGATACCCGGCTTTCTCGTGAAGGTCACGCCCACCGGGCGAAAAACCTTCATGATCGCGTATGTCACCAACAGCGGCCAACGCCGGAAGCCCGCGATCGGCCGCTATGGCGAGATCACCGTCGAGCAGGCACGCGGCATCGCACAGGACTGGCTTGCCGAAGTCCGGCGCGGAGGAGACCCCAGCGCCGAGCGGATGGCGAGCCGTCAGGCCCCAACGGTCAAGGAACTCTTCGATCGCTTCATCACCGACTATTCCGAAGGCCGCAACAAGCCCTCGACCGTCAAGTCGAATCGGGACCGGGCCAAGCGCCACCTCATTCCGAAACTCGGGCATCTGAAAGTGCCGGAAGTGACGCGCGCCGACATCGCCGATCTCATGAAGAAGATGGCGAAATCACCGGTCAGCGCGAACCGGATGCTCGCGATGTGCCGGAAGATGTTCAATGTCGCCGAGGTCTGGGGGCTTCGCCCGGACGGCTCCAACCCTTGCCGCCATGTCCCGAAATATCCCGAGCGCGGCAAAACCCGTCTCATCACCGATGCGGAAATGCGCAAGCTCTTCGAGTATCTCGATCGCGCCGACGCGGAAGGGCTGGAGCATCCATTCATCCTTCTCGCGATCAGGCTCCAGTTCGAGTTCGCCGCGCGCATGTCGGAGATCGTCGAGCTTGAATGGTCGTGGATCGATTTCGACAATCGCCGTGTCGTCTGGCCGGACAGCAAAACCGGCGGAATGTCGAAGCCTATGAGCGCCGAAGCGCTGCGCCTCTTCGAGACCGCGCCTCGGCTCGAAAGCTCGCCCTTCGTCTGCCCTTCGATCTTCGATCCGGAAAAGCCAATGTCTTCCTACACCTACTACCAAGGCTGGAAGCGTATCTTGAAGCGCGCGGGACTTCCTCATGTCGGCACGCATGGCATCCGTCATCGCTCCGCGACCGACATCGCCAATTCCGGCGTGCCGGTAAAGGTCGGCATGGCGCTCACCGCCCACAAGACGGTGACGATGTTCATGCGCTACGTCCACACTGAGGACGATCCCGTCAGGGCTGCGGCGGAGGCCGTCACGCAGCGCCGTATGGCCGTCATAGGTGTCGAGCATCAGCCGCCCGCACCACCGCCGCCACCCGTCACAGAGTTGCCCTCCATTGCTCCGGTGGTGGTCACCGCTCCGGCCACCCTCGGCCCCGACGGCAAGCCGCTCGGTTTCGAGGATGGCAAATACACCTCGCGCACGCGCCTCGGGAATTATCGTCCGTTCCGTCACCGTAGCGGCGAGAACAGAACCGTACCGTCCGGTAGCAAGCGGGCCGAGGCACAGGAGACAACCCATGCGTGAGGAAGCCAAAGCCCAACGCCGCTGGCCGTCGCCCGACATCCTGCGACGCGCCCAGTTCGTCGCAGATGCCGGCCCGATCCGGTTCGTCGATACCGAAGCCGCAGCGCGATACCTCGCGCTGTCGGCTCACACCCTCGAATGCTACCGCTCCCTCGGGGGCGGTCCCGCCTACCACAAGTTCGGCAAGTGGGTCCGATACGCGGTGGATGATCTCGACGCCTGGGCCACGAGTTGCCGCCGATCAACAGCGGCATCGCCAGAGGCGCCGCGCGTCCTTTTCGTTGACCAAACATAGCCTTAAAGCTATACAGGCACAGATTCATTGTCGGTGGAATCACGACATTGGCTGACCTGTCTTTTGGGCAGCGACGGAACCACGCCAACCCTCATCAAGGAAGGGCAGCAAGATGGGTAGAAGCACCGACCATATCGTTGCTCTCCTTCCTCATGACCACCAGGTCGTCACAGATGCGCGTCAGCAGGATATGACGCGAGAGATCGAGGGTTTGCGCGAACTTCGTCAGATCGCAGGCAAAGCGCAGTCGGATATTGCGTCCGCTTTGAATATTACACAGCCATCCGTCTCCAAGATCGAGAAGCAGACCGACATGCACCTATCGACCTTGCGAAACTACGTAGAAGCCGTTGGTGGCGAATTGGAACTGACTGTTAAGATGCCCGAGCGACCAGCGCTGAGGATTCATCATCTGGGCGAACTTACGCCAATCGGCGCGGAGCCGGTGCGAAAAAAGAGCGACGCGCCGTCGCCAAGGCGGCGTCATGGATGAGTTGCAGCGATCTATTTACGTCGAGCGATTTCAACTGGCGTTTCACAAACTGAAGGGTGCGGCCTTTCAGGATTGGTTCGTGCGGCTAGCAGGGTATGCCTTCGGTCCCGATTTTGAGGAAGTACGTCCCTATGGTCGCCATGGCGATCTGAAATGCGATGGTCGCCGGATCACTTCAGGTTCCGTGTTCCAGTGCTACGCGCCCGACGCCATGAAGGAAGTCGACCTTATCGCCAAGGTCGATGCTGACTTCCACGGCGCCCGTGCGCATTGGGGCGGTAACATGCAGGAATGGGTGTTCGTCCATAACGATGGACGCGGACTTCCGCCAAACGCGGTTCAGCATCTCGACGGGCTTCGTCAGGCCCACACGCCGGTTCAAATCGCAACATGGTCCGAACCGGAACTGCTAGATCTCACCATGAAACTTGATCTGACCGCGCTTCAGGCCCTGTTCGGCCCAGCGGCCTCAATCGCAATCGTTGATCGCCTGGTCATGTCCGATCTAGTGCCGATCATCGAGGCACTCCAGCGCCAAGAACCCAATCCGAGCGATCCGCCCCTAACGCCGCCGTCCCCGGAAAAGCTGGAAAAAAACGCTCTTTCCGAGGAATCCGGCCTTTTTCTGCGCATTGGCCGACGGAAGTCGGCGCTGGTTGATACGTTCTTCCAGAAGGTTCCCCGTCCTGATCTCGGTGAACGCATCGCCGAGGCTTTCCGACTGCGGTATGCCGAGCTGAAAGCCCTCGATCTACCGGCTGACACGATTTTCAAGCACCTTCAGGATTATGCCGGTTTCAACGGCGAGCCGAAGCGTCAGGGAGCGGCACTAGCAGTCCTCGCTTATTTCTTCGATAGCTGCGACATCTTCGAAGATCCGACCACCGTTCCTGTGGAGGCATCATGATCCTCCCGACAAAGCATGTCCGTCCCGATCGCGCGCTCATTGGCGTCGGCGCGGAGGTTCTCGATATTCTAAAGCGACCGATGACCATGTCGCGGCTGTGGGACGAGATGCGCGGACGCCGTTCGCTTCATGCGCCCAATGCTCCAATTGACTATCAGTGGTTCATTCTCTCGCTCGACCTGCTCTTTACGATTGGTGCGCTTGACTTCGATCGCGGCCTGGTGCGGAGGGTTCAACCATGATCCGCCGTTTCGGCAGCGACCTTGCGTCCTTCAAGACACTGACCTTCAAGCCGGGTTTGAACATCCTGCTGGCCGACAAGAGCGAGGGCGCCAACGATCGCCAGTCGAGGAATGGTGCGGGCAAGACCAGTTTCATCGAGCTGGTCCACTTCCTGTTTGGCGCCGACGCGCGCAAGGATAGCATATTCCGTTCTGATGCGCTGACGGCGTGGACCTTCGACGTATCCGTCGACATAGCGCAAGAAACCATCTCGGCCGCCCGTAGCGGCGCCAAGCCGAGCCGGGTCTTTGTCAATGGCGCGGTCGAGAACTGGCCAATCCCACCGCAGTTCGACACACGCGCCGGCCTGTTCGAATTGTCGAACGAGAACTGGAAAGCCAACCTTGGCCAGATCTGGTTCGGCCTGCCCATTTCGGCTGGAGACGAAGCCGAGCGCTTCCAGCCGTCATTCCGCTCGCTCTTCTCTTATTTCGTCCGTCGTCAGAACAGCGGCGGCTTTCAGCAGCCAATGCAACATTCGGGAATGCAGCAGGCGTGGGATCAGCAGGTCTCGATCTGCTATCTGCTTGGCCTCGACTGGAGCATTCCCGGCCGCTTTCAGGAACTGCGCGCGCAGGAGAAGGTCGCTCAGGAACTGCGTAAAGCCGCCCGCAGCGGCGATCTTGGCCGGTTCTTCGGCAAGGCGGCCGACCTCAGAACGAAGCTGACTGTCGCTGAGGCTCGTGCCGTGCGGCTTCGCCGGCAGCTTGAAACGTTCGAGGTGGTGCCAGAATACAAAGCTCTGGAGCGTGAGGCGAACGAAATTACACGCGAGATCGACGGGATGAACGTCGAGAACGTGATCGACGGCGATCTCCTGCAACAGCTCCGCGCATCACTGGTCGATGAGGATGCGCCCGACTTGGGTGATGTTACGAAACTCTATGCGGAGGCCGGCGTCGTCCTACCCGACATGGTGCGGCGGCGTTTTGACGAGGTGGAGCGTTTCCACCGGACTATTATTGAGAACCGGCGCGCGCACCTGACCGCGGAGATTGCCTCGGCAGAGGCTCGTATCGCTGAACGCGATCAGCGCACAGCCGAGCGCGACCGGCGGCGGCGGCAGATAATGGGTGTTCTGCGCTCTGGGGGCGCACTCGAACATTATACATCGCTGCGCGAAGAAGCCGGCCGGGCCGAGGCTGAGGTCGAAGGACTTCGCCAGCGGCTTGACACCGCTGAACGGATCGAAAGCACCAAGGCTGAACTCGACATCGAACGGGCCAACCTGACCAAGGCGCTACGCGACGATATCCACGAACGGACCGACATCATCCGCGAGGCTATCCTCATTTTCGAGTCTCTCTCGGAGTCCCTTTACGAAAAGGCGGGTAGCCTAACGATTGCTGAGACCGGAAGTGGCCCGCAATTCGAGGTTCATATCGATGGGCAGCGGAGCAAGGGCATCACGAACATGCAGATATTCTGCTTCGATCTCATGCTGACCGAAATCAGCCTGAAGAACGGTCGCGGTCCTGGCTTTCTGATCCATGACAGCCATCTGTTCGATGGGGTGGACGAACGGCAGGTTGCGAAGGCGTTGCAGCTTGGCGCCGAACGGGCAGAGGCGGCCGGGTTTCAGTACATTGTCACAATGAACTCTGACGCGCTGCCGCGTGAAGGGTTCAAGACCGGCTTCGATATCCGCTCCTATGTCATGGACACGAAGCTTACCGACGCGACGGACACTGGGGGGCTATTCGGCCTGCGGTTTGAGTAGGCCGTCCCATGCGATCAACTCCCTTCACCCGTCCGACCCTGAGTGCTGCCGTAGAATTGCTCGAACAGCACAGCCAGTCTCGCTTCAACCAGGTCGTGCTTCGTCTCGGGCTTGAGGATGAGATTTCGTCGGATACCGGCATCAGTGTAGCGAAAAAATGCGATCTGTTAGGACGCATTGTTGTCCAGCGTGCCGATGCAGTCCTCGACACGCTCGATGGTCGCATGACGCTCGGCGAAGCCGTCGTACGCCAAGCCACAATGCTGGCACAACCCGACGCGATTCATCCATTACAGACAGCGTTTGCCCGTGGCGGCGAGCTCGAGCTGACAGTGAAACTGCCTTCCCGGCCTGTGCTGCATCTGCGCAGTCTCGGCGACATAGAAATCGGGCAGACAGGATCGCCGGTGGCACGGCGGGGCAAACGCTCCGTGACAGCCGGTCGTGCGTGATGGGCTCCGAATTGCAGGATGATTGGATGATGTAGGGGGAAAGCCTTCCCCCTGGCCGGCGCCGCAGTCGCCGGCACACCTCCTTCTGCGGGGAGACCCCCAGGCTGTGCAGAAACTCTCCCTGATGTCGCTGGCTTGGATCTCGCCGGCTAGCGTTGGCGTGGCGCGACACAATTCAGCATCGTGCTACCTCGGGTTTGACAGAGTGAGCCCTATAGCTTTCGAGACCGCCTTACATCACCAGGCTAAGCGCAGCTCCACCCACGGCCGCCAGCAACACGACGACCCATGGCGGAGCTTTCCAGGCCATCAGCGCCACGAAACAAATCAAGGCCAGTGCGAAATCCGGCATGCCTCCGATTGCGCTGGTGAAGACAGGCGAATAAAGCGCAGCGCCGAGGATTCCGACGACTGCGGCATTGGCGCCCTGCATGGCCGACTGCGCCCACGTCTTACGGCGCAGTTGATCCCAGAAGGGCAACGCCCCGATCAGGATCAGGAAGCCCGGCAGGAAAAGTGCGACAAGAGCGATCGTCGCGCCGGCCACGCCGTTCGGCGCCGGTCCCATGACCGCTCCGAGCCAGGCGGCAAAGGTAAAGAGCGGTCCGGGGACCGCCTGCGCTGCGCCATAACCCGCAAGGAAGGCATCATCGGACACCCATCCTGGCGTGACCGTTTCAGCCTGTAACAGCGGCAACACGACATGTCCGCCACCAAAGACAAGCGAGCCGGCACGAAAGAAGCTGTCCGCCAGCGCCCATCCTTGCGCTTGCCCCGCTAGGACCGGCAGGCCAATCAGTAGGGCGACGAACAGCGCGAAGGTCATCAGTCCGGCTTTGCGTGAAACCGGCACAGGCAGATGCTCGCCAATCGTGACCTGTCCTTTGCCAAGAGCCAGTCCGGCGAGTGCGCCCAGCAGTATGGCCGCCATCATCCCGATCGCTCCCGGCGCCCAGGCAAGCAGAAGCACGGCCACGACCGCGATCGTGGCGCGCTCCTTATCGGGACACAGGTTTTTTGCCATGCCCCACACGGCTTGCGCCACGATGGCGACGGCGACGATCTTGAGACCATGTAGGACGCCAAGCGCTAACGGGCTTTCCAGCCGCGTAGCCGTCATGGCAAGCGCAAGAAGGATCATGGCCGATGGCAGGGTGAAGGCGAGGAAAGCTGCGAACGCGCCGAGCCATCCCGCCCGCGTCAGACCAAGAGCAAAGCCGACCTGGCTGGAAGCCGGACCGGGCAGGAACTGGCACAGTGCCACCAAATCGGCATATGCGCTTTCGCTCAGCCATTTTCGCCGCGTCACCAGCTCGTCCCGGAAATAGCCCAGATGTGCGATCGGTCCACCGAAGGAGGTGAGCCCCAGCTTCAGGAATGCGCGGAATACCTCGGAGACGCTTCCTTGCGACTGTTGCGGGCTATGATCCATTCAAGGGACCTCGTTGGTTGGGGCATTCTTGCGAGCGATGACGTGCGATCGGCGCGGGATAGATTCTCAGGTTGCAGCCGTCAGATTGACCCGCTGCATCAGGGCCTCGCCGCTCTCCTTGCGCTCGGAATAGCGGTCGGTCAGGTAGGGTGAGACGTCGCGCGTCAGAAGCGTAAACTTCATCAGTTCCTCCATTACGTCGACCACTCGATCATAATAGGAGGACGGTTTCATCCGGCCCGCATCGTCGAACTCCTGAAAGGCCTTGGCGATGGAGGACTGGTTGGGGATCGTCACCATGCGCATCCAGCGGCCGAGCACACGCATCTGGTTGACGGCGTTGAAGCTCTGCGAGCCGCCGGAGACCTGCATCACCGCGAGTGTCCGGCCCTGCGTTGGCCTTACCGCGCCGACCGAAAGGGGAATCCAGTCGATCTGCGCCTTCATCACCGCGCTCATTGCGCCGTGCCGCTCCGGGCTGGTCCAGACCTGGCCTTCCGACCAGAGCGAAAGTTCACGTAATTCCTGCACCTTGGGATGATTGACCTCGGCGCCGTCCGGCAATGGCAGGCCATGCGGATCGAAGATGCGTGTTTCCGCGCCAAAGTGTTTGAGCAGGCGCTCGGCCTCGAATGTCAGGAAACGGCTGTAGGATCGCTCGCGGAGCGAGCCATAAAGCAGCAGGATACGCGGCGGATGGGTAGAAGGGTCGGTTACGCGCAGCCGACCAAGGCTGGGAGTATCAACGCAACCGGCATCAAGATTGGGAAGCTCGTCCGGCATCAGCGCTGCGCCTCCGCCAGTCTGGAGACTTTGCCGCCGCGTTCATACCAGCCTTTGGAGCGGTTCACGATCCAGACGACCGAGAGCATCACCGGCACTTCGATCAGCACGCCGACAACCGTGGCGAGCGCCGCGCCCGAATGAAAGCCGAACAGGCTGATGGCGGCGGCGACCGCCAGTTCGAAGAAGTTTGACGCGCCGATCAGCGCCGAGGGACCGGCCACGCAATGTTGTTCGCCGGCAAGCCGGTTGAGCAGATAGGCAAGGCCGGAGTTGAAATAGACCTGAATCAGGATCGGCACTGCCAGCAGGCCGATGATGGCCGGCTGCGCGATGATCTGCTCGCCCTGAAATCCAAACAGCAAAACCAGCGTCGCCAGCAAAGCGACGAGAGAAGCCGGGCCGAGCTTTGCAAGCAGCCGGTCAAGCGCTGCCTGCCCGCCACTTGTCAGCATCCGGCGACGGATGATCTGCGCGATGATGACGGGAATGACGATATAGAGGACGACCGACAGGACCAGCGTGCCCCACGGCACGGTGATGGCTGACAGGCCCAGCAGCAGGCCGACAATCGGCGCAAAGGCGA
Source organism: Shinella sp. WSC3-e (assembly GCF_945994535.1). Lineage (NCBI taxonomy): Bacteria > Pseudomonadati > Pseudomonadota > Alphaproteobacteria > Hyphomicrobiales > Rhizobiaceae > Shinella > Shinella sp. WSC3-e. Next base: position 1,258,583 of record NZ_OZ000530.1, on the reverse strand, counting down.
CGACCATGATCGCGTCGTTGAGGGCGACCTGGCTTAATGTGAAATGCGGTTCACCCTTGGTCAGGTTCGACCAGACAAACACCATGGCCGTGCATGGCGCGGCCGCGAGGATTATGAGTCCGGCAATGTAGCTGTCGATCTGGTCCGCCGGGAGATAAGGCCGAAACAGCCATCCGATGAACAACCAGCCCAGTAGCGCCATCGAGAACGGTTTTACCGCCCAGTTGATGAACAGCGTTACGCCGATGCCGCGCCAGTGGCGGCCGACCTCGCCAAGGGCCGCGAAGTCGATCTTGAGCAGCATAGGGATGACCATCAGCCAGATCAGTACCGCCACCGGCAGGTTGACCTTGGCAATTTCCATCGCGCCGATGGCATGAAATGCGCCCGGCAGAAAATGGCCGAGCGCGATGCCGACGACAATGCACAATGCGACCCAGAGGGTCAGGTAGCGTTCAAAGGTGGACATGCAATTCCCTCAGGCCGTTGCGACACGCTGGCCGTGTTCGTCGATCACGCGCTCGCCGTCTTCCTTGACGAACGCGCCGCGTTGCGGCGGCAGCAGGTCGAGCACGTCCTCGGACGGTCGGCAGAGCCGGACGCCCTTAGGGCTGACGACGATGGGTCGGTTGATCAGGATAGGATGCGCCATCATAGCATCGAGCAACTGCTCGTCGCTCAGCGCCGGGTCGCCAAGGCCAAGCTCCGTATAGGGCGTGCCTTTCTCGCGCAGCAGCTCTCGCACCGATATGCCCATGCGCGCGATAAGCCGAGTCAGCATGTCCCGAGATGGCGGCGTCTTCAGATATTCGATGACATGCGGCTCGACGCCCGCATTGCGGATCATCGCCAACGTGTTGCGCGAAGTCCCGCAATCCGGGTTGTGATAGATGATGACATCCATGGCTCGCCTCACGCCGCGCTGTTTCTGGGAGACGACGCGCCATCTGATTGGCCGATCTCGGTCAGCTTCGTGCGCAGCGACGCCTTGTCGAGACTAGCAACCGGCAGGGACGTGAAGGCCGAGATGCGGTTCTTCATGTAGCGGAAGGCCGCAACGAAGGCGGCTTCCTTCTGGATATCCGGGCCATCGACGGCGGCAGGGTCTTCGATGCCCCAATGAGCCGTCATCGGCTGGCCAGGCCAGACAGGGCAGGTTTCGCCGGCGGCACTGTCGCAGACGGTGAACACGAAATCCATGACAGGCGCATCAGGCCCAGCAAACTCTTCCCAACCCTTCGAGCGGAAGCCTTCAGAGGGGTAGTCGAAGCTCTTCAGCACCTTCAGCGCGAAGGGATTGACCGCCCCCTTGGGTTGCGACCCGGCAGAGAAGGCACGAAATCGGCCTTCGCCATCCTTGTTCAGGATGCTTTCCGCGAGGATTGAGCGCGCCGAATTGCCGGTGCAGAGGAACAGGACGTTGAAGATGCGGTCAGTCATGAGTGGCCTCCTTTGCGGTGAGGGTTTGCGGTGAGCAGCAAGGGGAAAAATCGGCGATCAGCGGCGCGCAGATCTCGGGTCGGCCGCCGCAGCAATCCTTGACGAGAAAGCTGGCAAGCGCGCGAACGGCGTCGAGCCTTGCCCGATAAATGATCGACCGGCTATGCCGCTCCGCCTCTATCAGGCTGGCGCGCGTCAGCGTCGCCAGATGTGTGGACATCGTATTGTGGGGGACATCTAACCTGCGGGCGATCTCGCCTGCGGGCAACCCGTCCGGCTCATGCTCCATCAGTAGACGGAACACGTCGAGTCGGGTCGGTTGCGCGAGCGCGGCGAAAGCGAGGATGGCATTATCTGATTCCATGTGTCGAGACTAATCGACATATTGGCGAGCGTCTAGGCAGGGACGATCCGAAGTTTCCACATGGTCGGGTAGCTGGACAGCGCCGCCGAACAGTGAGGACGGGAAGCCCAAGCGCGCTCAGTAGATATTGCTCGTATTGCCAAGCATTTACTGGGGTTATTCACCTGCGGATGGTACACTTAATTATTTGCGGGACGGGGCACGATGGGACGCTTTATTGAGGGATATGACCGGAGCCAGCCGTTACTGCTGCCCGCCTGTGTTGAAGATTACGTGTCGCAGGACTCTCTCGTCCGCGTCATTGATGCCTTCGTCGAAACCCTCGATCTCACGGCGCTCGGCTTCGAGCGCACCGTCTCTGCCCCGACAGGACGACCTGGCTATCACCCCGGCGACATGCTGCGGCTCTACATCTGGGGCTACCTGAACCAGTTGCGCTCCTCGCGACAATTGGAGCGCGCCTGCCAGCGCGACCTGGAGGCCATCTGGCTGATGCGGCGAATGACCCCGGATTATCGGACCATTGCAGCGTTCCGGCACGACAACCCCGAAGCGATCATCGGCACGGGCGCCGCATTCATCAGCTTCTGTCGCGAGAACGGCTTGGTCACTCCTGGCAAGGTGGCGCTGGACGGAACAAAGATGCGGGCGGTTGCCAGCGCGAAGAATATTGCAGGAGCGGATCGTCTGGCACGCGACATCGCTCATACCGAAACAGAAATCGCCTACTATCTCGACCGCCTCAACATAGCAGATCAACACTCGGCGGGCGCGCGCGATCAGACGGTCAATCGCGCGGCGTTTGCCAGCGCGATCGCGTCACTCGAACGCCGTAAGCAGCGCTTGGAAAAGCGGCAGGCCGAACTCGCTGAGCATGATACCAACGTCGTGGTCTTCGGAGAGCCGGATGCACGACCAATGGGATATGGCCGGGCGCCGAAGTTCCCAGCCTATAATCTCCAGAGTGTCGTCGATATCGAAAGCGGGCTGATCATTCACAACGATGTCGCCAACGAAGCCAACGACAGCCAGTTGCTGCATCCAATGGCGATAGCGGCAAAAGAAGTGCTCGACGTCGACCAGCTCGAAGTGCTGGCGGACGGAGGCTACTCGAACGCGCAGGAAGTCGCGCGTTGCGAACGGGACGGTGTCCGCGTGGCAGCGCCGATCAAGCGCGGGGCCATGAGCGCGCAATACTTCCGCCCCGTGCAATTCGTCCATGACGAGCAGACCGACACGATCCGCTGCCCTGCTGGTGAAACCATGTATCCCAAGGGCAAGCATACCCGAAATCGGGCGATCCGTTACAGAACGCCCGCCTGCCAGACTTGCCAGATCAAACAGCAGTGTACGCCGGGATATCAGCGCACCATTCACAGGCTCGTGGATCAGGGCGCGCTTGATCGGATGGAACGTCGGGTTCAGGAGAACCCTGATCTTATGACGATCCGGCGCTGCACGGTCGAACATCCCTTCGGCACCATCAAGCGAATGTCTGGCGGAGGTCGCTTCCTGACCCGCGGTTTGCGGCGGGTGAAAGCCGAAGCTGCCCTCTCGGTCCTGGCATTCAACATTATCCGCGCTTCGAACGCCTTCGGAACCGGAGCGCTGATGTCGCGGGGCTGAGAACCCCGCTCTATTCGGTTTGCGTCATCGCGGCCGCATCGAGTCCTCGCTGAGTTTCTGCACAGCCTGCCCCGCAACGCCCCCTATAGAGTGAGAGTGCGGTCGGGCTTGCCGTGACGGGTTGAGGGCCGGAGGAGAGTCTTCCGGCGCCCGTCGCGGAGAACCGCGATGTCCAGACATGATCGCAGCGTTCGCACCGGCTCGGACCGGACGAACCTATATGACGAAATCACCACCAAAATCATCACCGAGCTTGAGGCTGGTCGCGTGCCATGGGTGCAGCCCTGGGGTACGTCGGCCGCCAAGGCGCCGCTCGGCCTGCCGAAAAACGCCGCTACCTCCCGCAGCTATAGCGGCATCAACGTGCTCATCCTTTGGGGCGCCGTCATCGAGCACGGCTTTCCCTGCCAGGGCTGGCTCACATTTCGGCAGGCGCTTTCTCTCGGCGGCCATGTCCGCAAGGGCGAGCACGGCACCACGGTCGTCTATGCCGACCGTTTTACGCCGGAAGATGAGAAGCGCCGCGCCCGCGAGACCGGCGAGGAAGCGCATGCCATCCCGTTCCTGAAGCGCTTTACGGTTTTCAACGTGGCGCAATGCGACGGGCTGCCCGACGACATCGCCACCGTCGCGCCCCCACCACCGCCCGGCCTGATCGAGCCGAGGGTCGAGGCGCTCATCAAGGCGACCGGCGTCGATTTCCGCATCGGCGGAAACCGGGCCTTCTACGTCCCGTCCCAGGACTATGTGACGGTCCCGCCGCCCCAGGCTTATTTCGAGCCCATCAACTGGCACCGGACGGCGCTGCACGAACTCGGTCACGCCAGCGGCCATCACAGCCGGCTGAACCGCGACCTGACGGGCTCGTTCGGCTCGAAGAAATATGTCTTCGAAGAGCTGATCGCGGAGCAGACTTCGGCCTTTAGCTGTGCCGCGCTCGGCATCGTGCCGACGGTGCGCCACGCCGATTACATTGGCAGTTGGTTGGAGGTCATGCGCGAGGATTCCCGCGCCGTCGTGCGCGCGGCCTCGCAGGCGAGCAAGGCGGCCGACTGGCTGCTCTCCTTCCTGCCGGAAGACGAGCTGCGGCCTGCCACGCCCGAGACCGCCATCGACAGGAGGGCCGCGTGATTCTCCTGACCGACGAACTGCGCGCGCAGCTTCTCGCCAATGGCCGCCAGCGCGACACCGATCATGTGCCAGTCGTCAAATTCTTCAACCCGCTCGGCGCCGGCGTCTGGCTGGCGACCGAACTCGATGCAGACGGCGACATCCTCTTTGGCCTGGCCGATCTCGGCGAGCCAGAGCTTGGCTACTTCTCTCTGGAGGAGATAGCCTCGGTGCGCCTGCCTTTCGGACTCGGCATCGAGCGCGACATTCTCTTTTCCGGCGACTTTCCGATTTCCGTCTGGGCGGAGGCTGCGAGGGAAGCCGGCAGCATTCGTCGCGCAGAACGGATCATCTATGCCGCGGCGCGCGCGCGACGGGACGGCGTCTGATGGTGATGATGTCTCCTGATCGTCTGCGCTCGATGCTGGCGCGCATGGAGGACGCGCTTGCGGATGCGTGGCGCAATCTCGCCGTTGCCGAACGCGTACTTAGCAATCGCGCCGAGGGGGAGACGATTCGCCTCCGCCCGAAATCCCGGCACCACCATCGGCGCATGAGCCGGTGGACCGGCGCGGACGAGGCGGAATACCGGCGAGTGCTCGATCGCCTCCTGGTGGTTGCGGGGCCGGATCTCGACCGACTCCGGCGCAAGATCGACCGGCAGGAGGCGGCGATCCTCGCCTTGCGCCGGAAATACAGGGTGAATGCGGAACGACCGCAGCGCTTCGACTGGTAGCGTCGCGCGCAGCCCGGTCGAGAGTGAGAGAGGGGTTAGGGATTTCGTGACGGGTTGGAAGGTCGAGAGAGGGTCTCGGCCGCCCGTCACGGAGAAACCACCATGGCCAAAGCTGCCAGGAAGTCGAAGAAGCCTGCCGTCGCGATGATCGTCTTCTCGCGTTCGCGTGACATTCCCTTCAATCGCATCCGCCTCTCGGACAGCAACGTCCGCGAAACCGACGTCGAGGCCGGTCTCGACGATCTCACCCACGACATCGACCGTCGCGAGGACATCGTGCAGGGCATCAATGTCCGCGCCATCCTTGATGCCGACGGCAACGAGACCGGCGATTTCGAGACCCCGGCTGGTGGCCGCCGGTTCCGGGCGATCGCGCGTCTGGTCGAGGCCGGACGCTTTCCCGCCGATGGCCTCGTTCCCTGCCTCGTCAAGAAGGCCGACGCCAAGACCTCGGCTGTCGACGACTCGCTCGCGGAAAACGTGCTTCGGCTCGGCCTGCATCCTCTCGACCAGTTTCGGGCGTTCAAGCGCATGTTAGACGACGGCATGACGAAGGAGGAGATCGCCGACGCCTATCGCACCACGCCGCGCTACATCACGCAGCGCATGCGCCTGGCTTCGGTCTCGCCGGCTCTACTGGAAGTCTATGCGCGCAACGGCATGCCGCTGGCGATGCTGGAGGCGTTCACCGTCAATCCCGACCATGCCCGCCAGGAACAGGTCTGGGAGGCTGTCCAGCGCTCCTACAATGTCCAGCCCTGGCAGGTCCGCCAGTTCCTGACCGAGACCACCGTTCCAACCGACGACAAGCGCGTGCGCTTCGTCGGCGTGGACGCCTATGAGCAGGCCGGCGGCGCGATGCTGCGCGACCTCTTCTCCGAGGACGACGGCGGCTGGCTCGAAGCCGTTGCGCTTCTCGACCGCCTGGTTTCGGAGAAGCTGAAGGCCATTGCCGATGAAGTGGCGGCCGAGGGCTGGAAGTGGATCGCTGTCGATACCAGCCATCCCTACGGTTACGACAACGGCCTTCGCGAGATCACCGGCAGCTTCGCCGATCTCACCGACGAGGAGCGCGCCGCGCGCGAGGCATTGCGCAACGAGTACGACGATCTCGAATCGGAATATTCCGAGCACGACGAGCTGCCGGAGGAGATCGATCGGCGGCTGGGCGAGATCGAGGCCGCTCTGGAAGGCTTCGAGAAGCGCCCCGTCATCTATGATCCTGCCGAGGTCGCCCGCGCCGGTGTCTTCATCAGCATCGACCGCGACGGCGAGCCTATCATCGAGCGCGGCTATGTCCGGGCCGAGGACGAGCCGGTGGCCGATGCCGGGCACGGCGAGAACGAAAACACCAGCGTCGCCGGCGGAAATGACGGCGACGTGCAGCGCGCCGTCATCACCATCGGCGGCCAGCCGGCCGAACCCGAAGAGGACGATGACGACGGCGGGATCAAGCCGCTGCCGGAGCGGCTCGTCATCGAGCTGACCGCCCATCGCACCGTCGCGCTTCAGGAAGCGCTCGCCAGCAACCCGCACGTCGCGATGACGGCGCTGCTCCACCGCATGGTGATGGAGCGCTATCATTACTCGGCACCGACCGGGTGCCTGGAGGTTTCCGTTCGCCACAGGTATTTGTCTTCGCAGGGCTCCGATCTCGCCGACAGCCCGTCGGTCAAGGCGATCGGCGAGCGCTTCGACGCCTGGAAGGCCGACATGCCTTCCGACGAAGCGGCGCTCTGGGACTGGATCGCCGCGCTCGACGAGGCGAGCCGCATGGCGCTTCTCGCCCATTGCGTCAGCTATGGCGTGAATGCGCTTTACGAGCGTCCGAACCCTCATAGTGCCTCCGGTATCTCGCAGCATGGCCTTGATCGTCGCCTTGCCGGGGCCGACCGGATCGCCCGCGCCACCGGCCTCGACATGGTGCTCGATGCGGGATGGCGGCCCACGGTCGAGAACTATCTCGGTCGCGTGACCAAGACCCAGATTCTCGCGGCGGTGCGCGAGGGTGCGGGCGAACGCGCGGCCCAGCTTATCGACCATCTGAAAAAGGGCGACATGGCCAAGGAAGCCGAGCGCCTCTTGGCCGATACCGGCTGGCTGCCCGAACCGCTGCGCCTGGTCGATCTCGATGGTGATGCGGCCGCCGACACCGATGGCGAGGTCGAGGCTTTGCCCGACTTCCTCGCCGGCGACGGTGACGACGAGGAAGGCGCGGCTGAAGAAGACGAAGACCGGCAGCACCTCGTCGCTGCGGAATGACCGCATACGGGGCGGCGCAGGCCGCCTCGTATCGTTCGACTCGCCCGGCCATCGCGCCGGGCGTTTTTTATGGAGGTCGTCATGGCTGACCACATCGACATCGACTTCATCTTTCGGACCGACCGCGAAAATCTCCCGGCCGAGCGGTCGCTGCCCTGGGAGGAGACGCGCGACAGTATCACCGTCGTCGTTGAGCCCAAGCCGCATTGGGCCGAGGATTTGCGGGCCTTCCGCATCGATGCCCGCGAATATTGCTACTATGCCGACTGGAGCCGGTCCGGTGCCCGCGCCCGGTTCTATGGCCATATCGATACCTGTGGCGATGACCTGCTGCTGAAGGCCCGCGCCCTGATCGTCCGCGAGATCGCCGAAGGGCATTGGAGCTGACCATCATCCCCGATCGAGTTTCGGTTTCACCAGCGTCCGCCGTCCTTGCCATATCGTGTAGAGCTGGTTTCCGTCTCCGGTCTGAAACACCGACCCGGCTGAGACCGGCATGGAGACTGGCGGGGCGCGGCACCTGCGACGGGATTTCGGCATCCTGTTAGAGGCAGAACACCACCCCCCGCTTCCATTCGCTGACCTTGGTCTGAGCCGTCTCTTTGTCAATCAACCCGTGGAGGGTCGGCTTACGCGAGCGTGCCGCCCTCGCAGATTCGGGACACGCCCGAACGCGCGAGGGTGATTGCAGACCCGTTCAGACACTTCGGGCGCCTGTCGCGCGGGGGGATGGTCCCCCGCCTCCAGAGACAGGAGCCGGAACCCATGTCCTACGCAGATGCCACCGCCTTCGCCGCCAGCCTTGCCACCACGCTGATGGTCTCGATCGTCGTGTTCCAGGCCGGAGACGGAACCCACGGCGCCATGCCCGCCGACGAATTCGACGGCGACGACGAGATGGTGAAACTGGAACTCGACCCATGGAGCTGAGGCGCGCAAGCGCCTCATTCCCGGCGGCCCGGAACGCTCAGGAGGCGTCCGGGCCTTCCTCCTTGCGATGGTTGGCCCATCGCCGGGAACGGCGCCGAGTGGGACGCCTTCAGATGAGAGGAAGAGGTCGGGCCTTTGGCCGTGACGGGTTGCATGCTGAGAGAAAGGCTCTTGGCGCCCGTCGCGGAGTGATCCAGATGACCCATGCCAGCCAATCCAACTGCACCCCGATCGGGCGGATTCTCGCCGACCAGGGGCTGCGCGGATTTCAGCGGCCGCAAAAGCTGCCGTTGCGCATCTCCTGCCTCGGCACAGTCAGCTATGCCGGGGCCACCGATGCCGATTATCGCGACCGCAGCGTCTCGCTTGGCGAGGCTGGTTCGCCGGAAGACTCCATCGCTCTTGCCGCGCTCCGCGTTTCGCGCGGCGATCTCGGTCCCTGCAACGACACCGGGTTGCGCTTTAATCAGTCCGGCCTCGCGTCGGGCTTTGTCGTTTCAGGAGCCTGATATGGCCGACTATTTCACCCACTTCTCCTGCCTGCTCGACGTCGGCACCGCCGATAACGCCGCGCGCGCACTCGAACTCTACAATGCCCTCTGCGACGAGAACGCCGCCGAAGATCCCCCGTCCGACGGCTTCCTGTTGTCGATCCAGCCCGAGCACGGCGGCACGCAGCTCTGGATGCGCGATGACGGGACCGGCGATCCCGAGCATGTCATCCGGTTCGTCATGCGCTGCGCCGCCGAGTTTGGCCTGACCGGGCGATGGGGCATGCAATACGCCAACACTTGTTCGAGGCCGCGGATCGATGGTTTCGGAGGCGGGGCGCATGTGCTCGACCTCGCCACCGGTGAGACGGTGGACTGGATCTATACCGATGGCTGGCTTGCCGCCGTGCTGGACGGAGATGATCCCGATGCCTGAGATCATCGAAACTACGGTCTATCGGCTCGAAGAGCTTTCGGACGAGGCGAAAGAAAAGGCCCGCGCATGGTATCGTGATGGCGGGTTCGATTACGATTGGTATGATGCCGTGTACGAAGATTTCCAGCGCATCGCGGAAATCATCGGCATCAACTTCAAGACCCGTACCGTCCGCCTCATGGGCGGCGGCGTGCGGCACGAGCCGCGTATCTGGTTCCGGGGCTTCTGGTCACAAGGCGATGGCGCCTGCTACGAGGCGCATTATTCTTACCGGAAGAACGCTTCGGCCGAGATCCGGTCCTATGCTCCTCAGGACAGCGCGCTTCACTGCATCGCCGACGCCCTGCAAGCCGTCCAGCGCCGCAACTTCTACCAGCTTCGCGCCGAGGCCACGCATCGCGGTCACTATTACCACGAATATTGCATGTCGATCTCGGTCGAACGCGATAGCCCAACCTGTCAGGACATGACAGCCGATGCCGAGGAAATGGTGACCGAGGCGATGCGCGATCTCGCCCGTTGGCTCTATCGACAGCTCGAATGCGAATACGAACATCTCAATTCGGACTCCGCCGTCGACGAGACCATCGTGGCAAACGATTATACGTTCACATCAGCAGGTCGCCGTTTCGGATGAAAACCCTCAGCGCCCCACCCGTCGGTTGGGGCGCTTTTTCACGTCCACCATCGCTGATCACCTGAGAGGAAGAGGAAGGCCGGGACGGGTTTGAGCCTGTGCGGTCCAGAGAGAGCGCAGCCCGGGCTCATCCCGTTCCCGCTCTCCGAGGTTCTTCCCATGTCATATGCTTCCGCCGCCGCAACCCTTCCGGCTGCCGCGTTTGTCCCTGCCGTTGACACGGCCCTCGCCATCCATCAGGCGGCGCTTCTCCTTCTCCCTCATCTCGAACGCGGCAATCGCGTTGACGCTCTCGCCCTGCGAGGCGCGATGGAAGCCGCCTTCGGCGCGTCCGACGCCAGCGGCGCCTGGGGCTGGAAGACCGCCTATGAAGCCTGCGAGGCGGCGACCGTCCTGTTCTTACGCAAATACGGAAAGGCGCTTTTCCGCAAAGCCGGGTCTCAGGCCGCCAGCCTGCCGCTGCTGACCAGGATCGCCGGGCTTCTCCCCACCCATACGCGCCGCTCCGAAGAGAGCCAAACCTTCCAACAGTTCTCGACCCCGATCCCGCTCGGACTGATCGCAGCCAGCGCCGCCGCCATCACACCCGCCGACCGCGTTCTGGAACCCTCGGCCGGCACCGGCCTCCTCGCCATCCTGGCCGAGATCGCCGGCGGATCGCTTGTGCTGAATGAGTTGGCGGAAACCCGCGCCGATCTTCTCTCCCACCTCTTTCCGGCCACGCCCGCCACGCGCTTCGATGCGGCCCAGATTCACGATCATCTCGATCCCGGCATCGTGCCGACTGTGGTCCTGATGAACCCGCCGTTCTCGGTCGTGGCGAACGTCTCCGGCCGGGTGGCGGACGCCGCCTATCGCCATGTCGCCTCGGCGCTGGCGCGCCTGGCCGATGGCGGGCGGCTCGTGACGATCACCGGTTCGAGCTTCGCCCCTGACACGCCGGCCTGGCGGGACGCCTTCGTCCGGCTTCAGGAACACGGTCGCGTGGTCTTCACCGCCTCCATCGACGGCTCTGTTTATGCCAAGCACGGCACGACGATCGACACGCGCCTGACCGTCATCGACAAGCTGCCTGCCGATGATCCGGCCGCGTTTCCAGCCTCGCCGGGGATCGCTCCGGATGCCGCCACCCTGGTGGGCTGGATCGGACAGCACGTCCCGGTTCGATTGCCCGTCGATGCCACGATCTCGGTTCCCGTCGCCGCTCCGGCAGCCCCACGCACTGCTCGCGGCTATCTCGCGCGCGCCGCTGTATCCGCGCCGGTTCGCGCCGCCGCTGAACCCGAAGGCGTCGAGCTCGCCTATGAGACCGTAGACTGGACGCCTGCCGAGGCCGACCGGATCACAGATGCGATTTATGAAGAATACGGCTTGCAGGCGATCCGTATTTCCGGTTCTCAGGCTCACCCGACCAAGCTCGTGCAATCGGCCGCCATGGCCTCGGTCGCGCCGCCCAGGCCGAGCTACCGACCGCGTCTCCCCGCCAGCCTCGTCACCGACGGCCTGCTGTCGGACGCCCAACTCGAAACCGTCATCTACGCCGGCGAAGCCCATGCGGACTTCCTCGCTGGATCATGGACGGTTGACGAGACCTTCGACGTTGTCTCGGCCGCGCCCGACGATGCACCCAATGCCGTCCGCTTCCGTCGCGGCTTCATGCTCGGCGACGGCACCGGCGCCGGCAAGGGCCGTCAGTCGGCCGGGATCATCCTGGACAACTGGATGCAGGGCCGGCGCAAAGCCGTGTGGATCAGCAAATCCGACAAACTGCTCGAAGACGCGCAGCGCGACTGGTCGGCGCTCGGCATGGAGCGCCTGCTGGTCACGCCGCTGTCGCGGTTCCCGCAGGGCAAGGACATACGGCTGCCGGAAGGCATCCTATTTACAACCTACGCCACGCTACGCTCCGACGAGCGCGGCGAGAAGGTTTCCCGCGTCAAACAAATCGTCGAATGGTTGGGCTCCGACTTCGAAGGAGTGATCATTTTCGACGAGAGCCATGCCATGCAGAACGCCGCAGGTGGCAAGGGTGAGAGGGGCGATGTCGCCGCCTCGCAACAGGGTCGCGCGGGCTTGCGCCTTCAGCACGCCTTGCCGAATGCCCGTATCGTCTACGTCTCGGCGACCGGCGCGACCACGGTACACAATCTCGCCTATGCCCAAAGGCTCGGCTTGTGGGGTGGCGAGGATTTCCCGTTCTCGACGAGGGCCGAATTCGTCGAAGCGATCGAGGCCGGCGGCGTCGCGGCCATGGAGGTTCTGGCCCGCGATCTACGGGCGCTCGGTCTCTATACCGCCCGCTCGCTCTCCTATGACGGCGTCGAATATGAACTGATCGAGCATCAGCTCACACCGGAGCAGACCCGGGTCTACGACGCCTATGCCGGGGCCTTCGCCGTCATCCATAACAATCTCGACGCCGCCATGCAGGCCGCCAACATCACCGGCGGCAATAGCGGGTCCGGCACGCTGAACAGGCAGGCGAAGTCGGCTGCCCGCTCGGCCTTCGAGTCTGCCAAGCAGCGCTTCTTCGGCCATCTGCTCACCAGCATGAAGACGCCGACACTGATCCGCGCTATCGAGCGTGATCTGGAAGACGGTCATGCCGCTGTCATCCAGATCGTGTCGACCGGCGAAGCCCTGATGGAACGTCGCCTTGCCGAGCTTCCGGCCGAGGAATGGAACGACGTCCGCGTTGACATCACGCCCAGGGAATATGTCCTGGACTACCTCGCCCATTCCTTTCCAGTGCAGCTCTACGAGCCCTTCACCGACAGCGAGGGCAATATGTCATCGCGGCCCGTTTTCCGCGACGGCCAGCCCGTCGAGAGCCGCGAAGCCGTCGCCCGCCGTGATCAGCTGATCGAGAAACTGGCTTCGCTCCCTCCCGTTCCGGGCGCGCTCGACCAGATTGTCCAGCGTTTCGGCACCGACCTCGTGGCCGAGGTAACGGGCCGCTCACGGCGCATCGTCCGCAAGACCAGCCCCGGCGGCATTGACCGGCTCGCCGTCGAGAACCGTGCCGGCTCAGCCAATCTCGCGGAAACCGCCGCCTTCATGGACGATCAGAAGCGCATCCTGATCTTCTCGGACGCAGGCGGCACCGGTCGGTCCTACCACGCCGACCTCAACGCGAAGAACCAGCGCCTGCGCATCCACTACCTGCTCGAGCCGGGCTGGAAGGCCGACGCTGCTATTCAGGGCCTGGGCCGTACCAATCGGACCAATCAGGCGCAACCGCCGCTGTTCCGGCCGATCTCGACCGACGTGAAGGCCGAGAAGCGCTTCCTGTCGACCATCGCGCGCCGTCTCGACACGCTGGGCGCGATCACGCGCGGCCAGCGCCAGACCGGCGGTCAGGGCTTGTTCCGTCCCGAGGACAATCTGGAATCGCACTATGCCCGTGATGCGCTGCGTCAGCTCTATCTCCTGCTGGTGCGCGGCAAGGTCGAGGGTTGCTCGCTCCAGACGTTCGAGGACGCCACCGGCCTCAAGCTGATGGACGATACCGGCATCAAGGATGAGCTGCCGCCGATCACCACCTTCCTCAACCGCCTCCTGGCGCTCACCATCGAGCTGCAGGGCGTGCTCTTCACCGCGTTCGAACAGCTTCTCAACGCAAAGATCGAAGGGGCCATCGCCAGCGGCAGCTATGATGTCGGGCTGGAAACGCTCCGCGCCGAGAGCTTCGTCGTCACCAACCGCCAGACCATCCATGTCCATCCCGCCACTAGCGCCGAAGCCCGGCTGCTGACCATCACGCAGCGCGAGCGCAACCGTCCGGTGACGCTCACCGAGGCGCTTGATCAGCTTGCTGATCCTCGCGCGAAGCTGCTCATCAATGAGCGCTCGGGCCGCGCTGCCGTGCAGATCCCGACCACCAGCGTCATGCTGGACGACGGCGAGATCGAACGGCGCATTCGACTGATCCGGCCGATGGAGGCGCAAAACGTTCCGGTCAAGATGATGGGCGAGACCCATTGGGTCGAAGCCGATCAGGGCGCATTCGCATCGGCCTGGACAGCCGAAGTCGCCGAGGTGCCGGAGTTCGCCGACAGCACAATCCACGTCGTGAGCGGCTTGCTGCTGCCGATCTGGAAACGCCTGCCGAACGAGTCGACTCGCGTTTACCGGCTCCAGACCGATGACGGCGAGCGCATCGTCGGCCGCCGCGTTTCCCCGGCCTGGGTCGCGAGCGCCATGACGACCGGTACATCGACGCTGACCTCGGACGACGCGTTCACCGCGCTGATGGACGGCAGGACCATCCTCGATCTGACAGAGGGTCTTCAGCTTCGGCGCAGCCGGGTCATGGGCGCGAACCGCATCGAGCTGTCGGGTTTCACCGACACGATGCGCGATCGCCTGCGGGCCTACGGCCTCTTCCACGAAATCATCTCGTGGAAGCTCAGGATGTTCATTCCGACCGACGCCAGCGGTCCGTCCATTCTGGCCAGAGTCCTGGACCGCTATCCCGTTCAACGCATCGGTGAACGGGAGGCGGCATAGATGGCTCGCCACGACGCCTCCGAACTCGCGCAACGTCTCGGCCGGCAGGCCGAGGCGGTGTGCAAGCACTATCTATCGAACGGTCATCGCGAGGGCCGCTACTGGCTGGTGGGCAATGTCCAGAATACTCCTGGCCGCTCGATGTTCGTGCGCCTGATCGGACCGGAATCCGGCAAGGGCGCAGCGGGGAAATGGACAGACGCCGCGACGGCCGAACATGGCGACCTGCTCGATGTCATCCGTGAAAGCTGCGGCCTTGTCGACTTCAAGGACGTCGCCGAGGAAGCCCGCTCCTTTCTCAGCCTGCCGAGACCCGACCCTGATCCGCAACCCACACCCCGGCCGGGAAAGGCGCCAGCCGGATCGCCGGAAGCGTCACGGCGTCTGTTCGCCATGGCGCAGCCGATTGCGCGCACAATCGTGGAAACGCATCTGCGGAAACGCGGCATTACGGCTTTGCACGACGCCGCAAACCTTCGTTTCCACCCCCGTTGCTACTATCGGCCTGAGGGGCATGGCCCCACCGAGACGTGGCCCGCGATGATCGCCGCCGTCACCGACCTTGACGGCGTCCAGACCGGCGCGCATCGCACCTGGCTCCTGCCCGATGGCAGCGACAAAGCCCCTGTCGATACCCCTCGGCGGGCGATGGGCCATCTCCTCGGGCACGGCGTCCGCTTCGGTGTGCCGCAGGATGTCCTGGGGGCCGGCGAAGGGATTGAGACCGTGCTGTCGGCACGCTCGGGTCTGCCGAAAATGCCGATGCTGGCGGCGCTCTCGGCAGCACACCTCGCTGCCATCCTGTTCCCGGCGTCGCTGCGGCGGCTCTATATCGTGCGTGATCTCGATCCGGCAGGAGATGGCGCGCGAGACAGCCTCGTCGAGCGGGCGAGAAGCGTCGGGATCGAGGCGGTTGTCCTGTCGCCGGGGCTCGGGGACTTCAATGAGGACCTGCGCCACCACGGCATCGATGCACTACGGGCGGCCTTACGGGTTCAGATCGCTCCTGAAGACGTCAGCCGTTTCATGGAAGCATGAGGATGTCGGTGGAGGAAAGGCAGAGGAAGGAGAGCCGTCTTCTGTCCCTGCCATATCCGGTCTGGCGCTTCCTACAGGTGTCGGAGAGACCGCAGCCCACGGCCTTCTTGAGAGGGCGAGCGGCCCACAAACGAGCCAGGCAGGCAATGGCCGGGTCCGGCTAATTTCCGCCGGCGGGAAGCCACCCCACGCGACAGGTCGCGTGGGGACCCCGTCTCAGCCCCGCCTTTGCATCGCGAAACAAATTAGCCGGACCCGGCCATCAAGGCCCTCGCGAAGGCGCGAGGACTGCCAGCCGGTCTCGCCCATGGGCTTTCGTCGCCATGAAGGCCGCGATGGGCGCGGTCGATCCGACGAAGGAAGCACCTCATGCAGACCGAATATGACGAGACAGGGTTCGAGCCAGTCCACACCTCATCTTCCACAGACCACATCCTCACCGAGCTACAGCTCTACGGCTACCGCCCGTTTCAGGATGAACCCGACCCAAGGCCGCTCCCCGAAGGCAACACAGTCGCTGGCGCAGTCGCCGACATCTTCGACGCCCTGATCGTCACCCTCGGCGACACCCGCCTCGAGCCCGACCTCGACGAATTGCTCTGGGGGACTGTCAATCTCTTCCACCGCGCAACCGCCCGGATCGAACGCGAACTGGACGACAACGAGCAGGCGCAGCGCAGCAGTCAGAGGGAACAGGATGGTAGCGAGGTCAAGTCCGTCGAGCTTGAGCGCCTGACGGCAGAGGGGCAGACCTTCATCGAGCGGCGCAACAGCATGGAACTCTTCCGCGATGTCGCCGCCGAGCAGTTCGAGCGCCACACCGGATCGGCCTGGCGACCGCGCTCAGGGTCGATGGTCAACCACCGCAACCTGACCTCGGCGATGATCGACAGCCGCGACTTCCTCGCTGCCAAGCGCCGGGCGGAAACCGAAGTGATGCTGCCGGCCGGTCCCAAGGTCGCCTTCACCGGCGGTCTCGACTGCAACGATCACCGCCTGATCTGGGCCAAGCTCGATCAGGTCCATGCCAAATACCCCGATATGGTGTTGCTGCACGGCGGATCGCCGAAGGGCGCCGAACTGATCGCGGCGAAATGGGCCGACAACCGCAAGGTTCCGCAGGTCGCCTTCAAACCCGACTGGACCAGGCACGCCAAGGCTGCGCCCTTCAAGCGCAACGACGCCATGCTCGATGTCCTGCCGGTCGGCGTCATCGTCTTTCCCGGCACGGGCATCCAGGAGAACCTTGCTGATAAGGCCCGCAAGCTCGGCATCCCGGTCATGAAGTTCGACGGCGGCGCTTAAAGCGCCGCCGCTCGGCGGGTTCGGCCGCCTTTGCTTGACTGTCGAGACACCATCTGGCTCAATTCGAGCCATTCTTGGAGAAACGGCGAAGTAACCTAGTCGCAGGCCGAACGTATCCTCTGGCAGCCTGTCGTGTCCCACAACCCTTCATGTGGAGGCTTCCATGACACTGATCCTGCTCGCCATCTCCCTTTCGATCACGCTCTGCGTGATTGCATTCAACTTCGCGATCTACGCCTTGCCCGTGATGGTCGGAATCACGGCCTTCCAGCACGTCTACGCGGCTGACGCCGGTTTCGTCATGTCGGGCATCGCCGCCATCGGAGCCGCATTCCTTTCCATTGGCTTGGTGATTGCCATTTTAGGCTTTGGGAAGAACCCGCTCCTTCGCCTCATCGCGCTCGCCGCCTTCGCCATACCTGCCTTCATCGCCGGCTATGCGCTCGCTCATGGCGTTGCCAAGAACGCCATCGACTC
This sequence comes from Shinella sp. WSC3-e, assembly GCF_945994535.1. NCBI lineage: Bacteria > Pseudomonadati > Pseudomonadota > Alphaproteobacteria > Hyphomicrobiales > Rhizobiaceae > Shinella > Shinella sp. WSC3-e. The sequence continues at coordinate 1,241,222 of NZ_OZ000530.1, read as the reverse complement.
GGCCATACTTCTGAACATGCTCTGCGGCACCAGCGGGCTGATCGTCGGCATCGCCGCGATGGCCAATCTCAACGGCCTCGGTACGGCGGTCTTTTCGCGCTGAACGTGCGTGGCTTTCCGCTCACGGCGAGATGTTCATCCCGTCAGCTCGCGAATTTCTGGCCGCGCATGCCCGCGCTATCGAAAGCTTATCGGCGACACGCCGGCGCTTCCGGCTGGGCATCGCCAGCCATGTGATGGGACCCGAGGTCCCCACTTTGCTCGCGCGGCTGAAATCCGATCCGTCTCCTGCACGAGAAGACCCGGCGGCTCGCAGCACCGAAGCTTCCGACACCTCGTTCAATCGCAAGGCCATAATCAGCCATATTGTCCTTACCTGACTCGCACCGCTTTTCCTTGGCCTGTCTGGCGGCGACACCAGTTCTCGCGACGGATCTCACCCAGGCAACTGGTCAGCCCTGTCATGGCTGGTCTCGTTCATAGTTGGCGATCGGTCGGCAGTCGGTCTTTCATGCCCTTCTCGCAAGCTGGTACGATGCCTCGTCCGTTGAAGTGACGCTGGTTCCATTCAATCGGCGTCCACCCGATCACCGCTCCTGCGCTGAAACAACTGCGCTCCGAACTGAGTGATGATCGCGAAGTGGTCGGCCGCGTGTTGAAATTGGCGACACCGCCAGCGTGGCGGGAGAGGGCTCCTAGATGGCCCATGTCGCTGGTGAGGACGAAGGGTCTGCTGTCGACTCCTTCCTGAGCTTCTCTGAAGGACCAATCCCTCCTCCTGACTGATCCCCTAATCCCGTTCGGTTTCTGACCGCAACCCGCGCGGCTCCGGACCGTGTTGTCGCGCAAGCGCGACTGCCCGCCCCACTCCGGGCCTTACGGGTCAAGCTGACGCGAGCGTCAGTGCAGGCATCTCCCGACGGTCTTGGCCGGGCATCATCGGAGGGACGGTCCCTCCGGATGAAGCAACGGAGAACCACCATGCAGAACATCGTCATCCTCGCTGGCAACATCGGCCAGGACCCCGAAACTCGAACCACCCAGGGCGGCACCAACATCACCAACTTCACGCTGGCCACCTCGCGCCCGCGCTACTCCGAAGGCCGCGTCGTCCGTGACGATAAGGGCTATCGGGTGCAGGACACCGAATGGCACCGCATCACCTGCTTCAATGGCCTCGGCAAGACGGTCCAGGAGCATTGCGAGAAGGGCATGAAGGTTCTCGTCCGCGGCCGCATCCACTACACCAAGTGGACCGACCAGCAGGGCAACGACCGCTACGGCTGCGAGATCATCGCCGAGACGGTGGACTTCCTCAGCCGGGCCAAGCAGACCCAGAACGACGATGGCAAGTTCATCGAGGACGATGAGATCCCGTTCTGAGCGGGACGCCAGAAGCCCGGCGGCACAAGCCGCCGGGCAATTCTGATGCTCGCGGCATCGGTGATTGGCGCTATCCGCAGGAGATTTCGGTGATCGCCCGCGTTTCTTCGTCGTAGACCACATTTATCCGATCGCGGCCCAGATCCGACGTCACGGCACAAGTCGAACATGCCACCCGCTAGGTCGCGCCTACCGGCTCTTCGGGAAGTGTATCGAGCGGCCGACCGACGAAACGCTGGAATTCTGACGCCCGGCACTGATCGCCGAAATAGTATCTGCGCGATCCATCGGCGCTCTCCGCGATCCAGACACCATCCATACGCGGATGGTTGCGAATCGTGGCGCTCTCCGGCGCCCAATAGGTGAACGGCGGGAGCGGGTCCGCCTCCATCACGACATTGGGCGTGGCAAGGTCCATCTCAGCTACCAGCCTCTCCTGCGCTGATCCGCAACCGATCAACGCCACCATAGTCACAGATGCCGGTGAGGCATCTGCCCGCCATAGAGAAAGTGCGCATCCAGCCCTCTTCAAAGTCAAATCCTCCTGATGCGGGAATGAGGCATTGTCGAGGTTCCTTTGGAAAGCCTCTGTTCCGCCCACGGCCATGTCACGTCTGTCGATGCCAATCGCAAGACGACCGAATCAGTCGGAGTTCGCACGCCGCATGAAACAGCCTTAAACACCGATTCCGGGTCGCCTTTCTGATTAACTCCGACTATAATAGTCGTAGTTCTGGCGTGACAATTGGTGCCGGTGGGAGGTGATCATGCATGATCACCTCCCGACAAACACGGGCCGCGCGCGCATTGCTGGGCTGGACCCAGGAGATGCTCGCGGACAAGGCCAAGGTTTCGCTGACCGCGCTCAAACGCATGGAGTCGGGAAGCGGCCTTCGTGTGTATGAAAGCACCAGCGATCAAATACGCAGAGCCCTGGAAGCCGAAGGCATCGCCTTCATCAATTCGGGACGCAACGAAGGGGTGATTATCGTCGATGCACAGGAAGCCGCCGGACGCAATTAATTTCACTCGTTCACGGGCGTTGCCTCCTCACTGTCACCTTCCTCCTGTAGAAATGGTTAAAAGTGCCTTCCGCCAATGAAGGACCTGCGTGCTGTTTTAATGACGACCATTGATTTCCTCGACGATGCCCCGACAAGTCTGGCGCTCACTGAATATGATCGCCAGCACATCAAACTCTATGCCCGCTTGCTCGATGCGGAAGCCGATGGCGCTGACTGGGGGGAGGCCGTCCAGGTTCTTTTCGGTATCTGCCCAATCGCGGAACCCGAACGTGCCCGCCGTGTCCATGACAGCCATCTGGCCCGCGCTCACTGGATGACCGAGCACGGCTACCGGCAACTCAGGCGCGGCCTGCCACACTGACCCGTGTGTTGCCCGGTACGCAACACCAGTTGCCGGTCACGGCCTAGCAAAGCAGTCGAATCCCCGGAATCAATTCTCTCTGTATGCGTATTCGCTGCACGGGGAGGATCATCATGATGCCCGATACAAGAGGATGGCGATCATCAACGCCATACGACTACTGGGACGACGTAGATGTGGACGCGCTCGCTTGGGAATGCTTGCGACGCAATCCTGATTATCAGCGGGACTATGCAAAGATCGTCAAAGCGCCCCTGAGGCCGGACAACGACACCGAAGCGATCGGCAATCGCTGGGGCTTGCGATTTCCCCGCACGGCCAAGCTTGAACGCCCTCGAGCAGCCCATCTTCTGGACCCCGGAAACCGACACCAGTGTGCTGCATATCGGTCCCGCACCGAAACTTGTGCAGACCGGCCCCGTCGTTCTCGGAGATATTGACATGGAGTTCCAGCGAGCTGCCGCCGAAGGTCTGCATATCTCTGGCTTCACCAAAAGCGGCCGTCTGCATTTGATCGCGCTGAGCGATCTGAGACCAGATCAACCAATCGCCGCCGTCATACCGCTCGATGCTCATAGCCTCGATCGCATTCAGGCGCTAATGCGCCTGTGGCGCGCCATTCACGGCCTTTCCGTTCCACGGGATACCCGCATGACAGCTCAACAACGCCGCCGTCTCAAGAACATGCTGCGCGCCGTCGACGGGCGCATGAATGATGCCGACTACCGCGAGATCGCCGAAGCCATTTTTGGCGTTGAGCGCGTCGCCAGCGATCCCTGGAAGACGTCTGCCTTGCGCGACGCCGTGCTCGATCTGGTCAAGGACGGCTTCGCCATGATCGATGGCGGTTACCGCAAGCTGCTTCGCCACCGTCGCCGTAAATAGCCGGCAATACGATCAGGGGTGTGCGATTTTAGCCACCCTAAGTTCGCACTCCCCCCTCGCAATTCTTCTTCGCCAACGTGGCCTTCGTCCCGCCGCTGATCGCCAGCGGCTCCAGCGAAAGCCACGGAGGCCACCATGACCACCAATCTCGCGACCCTGCCGCCGCGCTTCCTGCGCACCAAGGAAGCCGGCGAGTTTCTCAGCCTGTCGGCACGCACACTCGAAAAGCATCGTACCTACGGCACCGGCCCCGCCTACCGCAAACTCGGCGGCCGCGTCGTCTACGCCATCGACGATCTCGAAGCCTGGGCGGACCGCGGCGCTGTCACCTCGACCTCCGATCCGCGCGGCAGTGTCCTGCCCGCCAAACGGCATGAGCCCGCACCGGCACATGCCGGCCGTCACGCCCGCTGATCCCTGCGGTTTCCTCCTCAATGAAGGCGCGGCATCGCCCATCTCCGGAGCGCGGGCAGCTCGATCTGTTCCACGCGCTTCCCGGCGACATCGCGCCACGAGACGCGCAGGATCTCATGGCCTATCCGTTTTTCTCCCTCTCCAAGAGCCACCGCACCGCGCCGATCGATTTCGTGGCGGGCGACGTCACCATCCGTGTGGAGGCCGTGCCCGACCACGGCATGGCCACGATCTGGGACGCGGACATCCTGATCTGGGCCGCCAGCCAGATCGTCGAGGCGCGCGACAAGGGCTTGCGCACCTCGCGCCTGATGGCCGCCACGCCATACGAAATTCTCAACTTCATCGGCCGCGGCGTCAGCTTGCGCGACTACCAGCGCCTGAAAGCCGCGCTCGATCGGCTCCAGTCGACCACCGTCGCCACATCGATCCGCCAGTCGGCAGAAGGCCGTCGGCATCGCTTCTCCTGGATCAATGAATGGCAGGAGCGCACCGACCGCTATGGCAAGCCTGCCGGCCTCGAGCTGATCGTGCCCGACTGGTTCTATCGCGCCGTCCTCGACGATGCGCTCGTGCTCACCATCGACCGGACCTATTTCGGCCTGACCGGCGGCCTGGATCGCTGGCTCTACCGCCTGGTGCGCAAGCATGGCGGCAGGCAGCGCAATGGCTGGCGCTTCGACTTCCGGCATCTGCACCAGAAATCCGGCAGCCTGTCGCCGTTCAGGCGCTTCGCTTTCGAGCTGCGCAACATCATCCAGCGCCAGCCGCTGCCCGGCTACACGCTGTTTCTGGAGGTCGCGGTCGGCGGCCGTCTGCTGCTTGCTTTCGAGCCCTCCGGCGCCTGTGGAAAAGCTGTGGACGGCCTCGTGCTATCAGGAACCCGACCTATCGTGCTATCGGGAACCGGAGGCTCGTGCTATCGGGAACCCAAACAGGGTATAAGCTCTGGAAATAAAAGACGAAATCGCGCCCTTAACTTAGAGTATAACAAAGAATCTAACCTTGAAGAGCGCGCGCGCGATGTGGAAAACATCGCCGAGAGGCCCGAAAAGGACCTCAAATCATCACCCACCAGCGATGATACGCCCCTTACGTCTTTCCGTAAATCCGTAAACGGTGCCCCTTCATCTTCCGAAGCTCGGCGGCAGTCTTTCGGCGATGAGCCGGGAGGCGCGCAATGATCGTCGCGCTCCTCAACCAGAAGGGAGGCGTCGGCAAGACAACGCTCGCCCTGCATCTGGCCGGTCAATGGGCACGTGAGGGCAAGCGAGTCACCCTGATCGACGCCGACCCGCAAGGCTCGGCTCTGGACTGGTCGCAGCAGCGCAGCCGCGAGGCCCTGCCACGCCTGTTCGGCGTCGTCGGCCTGGCGCGCGACACGCTGCATCGCGAAGCGCCCGAGCTCGCGCGTGACGCCGATCATGTCATCATCGATGGGCCGCCGCGTGTGGCCGGGCTGATGCGTTCGGCGCTGCTTGCCGCCGACCTTGTCCCGATCCCCGTGCAGCCATCGCCGTTCGACGGCTGGGCGTCAGCCGAAATGCTGGCGCTGCTCGCCGAGGCGCGCATCTATCGCCCGCAGCTCGGCGCCCGCTTCGTGCTCAACCGCTGCGGCGCCCGCACCGTCATCGCCCGCGAGACGGCCGAGACGCTTGCCGAGCACGATCCGTCCTTGCTGTCGGCGACCATCGGCCAGCGCGTCGCCTTCGCCGACCTGGCGCAATCCGGCCGCCTCGTGTTCGAGGCCGAGCACGACAGTGTGGCTGCCCGCGAGATCGCCGCCTTCGCCGCGGAAGTGGGGAGGCTGGCGCCATGACGCTCCTCGCGCAGACCATCATCACCGGCGACTGCCGTGTCCTCATGCCGGCGCATGGCCCGTTCGACATGATCTTCGCCGATCCTCCCTATGGCGACACGTCGCTCGCCTGGGATCGCCGCGTCGAGGGCTGGCTGCCGCTCGCCAGGGCCGCGTTGCGACAATCCGGCTCGATGTGGGTGTTCGGCTCGCTGCGCTGCTTCATGGCGACAGCCGCCGCGTTCGACGACGCCGGCTGGAAATGCGCCCAGGAGATCGTCTGGGAGAAGCAAAACGGCTCCGGCTTTCACGCCGACCGCTTCAAGCGCGTCCACGAACTCGTCGTGCAGTTCTACCGCAGCGACGCCCCATGGGGCTCGGTCTACAATGTCGTGCAGACCACGCCCGACGCGACCGCGCGCACCGTCCGTCGCAAGAAATGTCCACCCCATACCGGCCATATCGAAGCCGGTCACTATGTCAGCGAGGACGGCGGGCCGCGCCTTATGCGCTCGGTCATCTACGCCCGCAACGCGCATAGCCGCGCCATTCATCCGACCGAAAAACCCTCCGGCCTGATCGAAATCCTCATCCGGACAAGCTGCCCGCCGGGCGGGCTCGTCGGCGACTGGTTCGCCGGATCGGGCGCGGCTGGCGAGGCCTGCCGTTTCTCCGGCCGGCGCTATCTCGGCTGCGAAATCGATCCGGCGATGGCGCGCAAAGCCGCCGACCGGATCACAGCGCTGCTGCCGCTCGAGACGGGAGACAGGCCATGACGAGGCCGCCACATAGGCGCGGCTTCGCCGCCCGCCCGACAGATCCCGACCAATGGATCAAGGCCGCCGATCGATCCCCGTCGGCCCCATCGTCTGCGCCATCATCGAGCGCCGGCTACACCGCCCGGCTGACCATCGACGTCACGCCTGACCTGCGCGGCCGCATCAAGATTGCTGCCTTCCAGCGCGGCGTCACCGTCGCCGACATGTTGCGCGAGCTGCTCGCGCGCGAATTCCCCCAACCACCAGGAGACCCATCATGACCGGCATCGCGGCACCCCGCATGCGCGGCGGCCCGATGCCGTCGCCCGCACCATCCGACCGTCTCACCCATGTCGAGCTGACATGGGTGGAAAAGCAGATCGAATACTGGATCAGGTTCGGTGAGCACGCACGCGAAACGATCCTCGATCGCCGCCGCCGTGTCCTTTCCTTCCGGCCAAACACGATCTTCGCTTTCGTCCGCTGGGCCTCCAACGACTACGGCACGATCATCTCGCGCATCGACATCGTGCGCGCGATCGAGCCCGGCGAAACCTATCAGACGTTGCCTTTCGTGCGCCCCGGCGGCGACATCCTGCTCAAGACCGAGAGCTGGCCCAACGTCGAGCGCGTCCTGCAACTAATCGACGCCATCGAGGCGATGGATCTCGAACCGGCTGACGCAGCGCCCGACTACTGGCGGCATGTTCACAACCGCCTGACCGCCGGTCAAGAGCCGCGCAGCTACACGCGGGACCAGCATCTGGCGTGGCTGAAGCGCCGGAGGATCGCGCCATGACCGAGCTCAAATGGGCCATGGCCACCTTCGTCGCGACCAGCGCCATCGCGATTTCGACGTGGGTCGATACGCCTACCAAACTCATCTGGAACGCCTCGGCCAGCACGCCGATCGGCTTCTATTCTGTCGAGGCCACGGGTCATCTGGAAGTGACCGATCTGGTCGCGATCGATGCGCCCGAACCGATCGCCAGCTTCCTCGCGACCCGCGGATATCTGCCGCGCGACACGCCGCTCCTGAAACGCGTGCTCGGCCTTCCGGGGCAGACCGTCTGCCGCTCCGGCCCCTTGATCACGATCGATGGCGTGGAGATGGGAACGGCGCTTGAGCGCGACCGCTTCGGCCGCGCGCTGCCTGATTGGCAGGGCTGCCGGGTCGTCGCCAAGGACGATGTCTTCCTCATGAACTGGGACGTCCACGACAGTCTCGACGGGAGGTATTTCGGCCCGATCCCAGCGAGTTCGGTCATCGGCCGTGCGGTTCCCCTGTGGACCGACGAGGACGGCGAAGGCCGTTTCGAATGGCAGGCGCCAACGCGGTGAATGCCCTGCCTTCGGCGGGCGTGCTGCTCGTCGCATCAACCTCCACCGCAATCAGAAAGGAAACCGCCATGCCGCAGATCGGCGAATTCATCCGTGAGAAAACCGGCTTCGTCGGCCGCATCCATACCATCGCAATCCAGTACGAAATCAGCATCGTTGCGGTCGAACCATCCGAGGTCGAGAACGCGCCGAACTATCGCGTCCATCTCGGCCCGGATGACAATGGACCGGAGATCGGGGTGGCCTGGACGGAGTCCAGCGAGAAGGCCGGTGAATATCTCTCGCTGACGATCGATGCCCCCAGCTTCCCGCAGCCGGTCCGCGCCCGCCTGTTCCAGAACGGCGCGGACGCGACCTCATGGTCGCTGCACTGGAGCCGCCCGCAAAAGCGCGGCGAGCGGAAATAGGTCATGCGGATCGTTCGTTTCGGCCCCGCATCACCGATGTCAGCCGGGCGGCCTCGCGCTGCCCGGCGCATCATCCTCCTTCTCCTTTCCGGCCTGACCTTCACCGCGGCGCCGCCGCTCGCCGTTCTGGCGCAGACCGCGCCATCGGCCGAGCAACCGTCTCGCGATCCCCATGCCGCCTTCGTGACGGAAGCCTCGCAGCGCTTCGGCATCCCCGAGCACTGGATCAGGGCCGTGCGCCGCGTCGAAAGCGCCGATGACATCCGCTCCGTGTCGTCGGCCGGGGCGATGGGCCTGATGCAAGTCATGCCCGATACCTGGGCAGACTTGCGCATCCGCCACCGCCTTGGCCATGACCCTTTCGATCCGCGCGACAACATTCTGGCGGGTACGGCATATCTGCGCGAGATGTACGATCTCTACAGATCGCCGGGCTTCCTCGCGGCCTACAATGCCGGTCCCGGGCGGTACGAGGAATACCTCGCCGGCCGTCCCCTCCCGGCCGAAACCCGCGCCTATGTCGCCACGCTCGCGCCGATGATCGGCGTCGGAAACGTGACGCCCGGCCAATCCGGAAACACCGCCGTCGCTGCCGTCGATCCAAATGCCTGGCGTCGTGCGCCACTCTTCGTGACGCCATCCGCGCGCAATCTGGATGCCGGTCGACCGACATCCACCGCGCAGTCCGACGACACTTCGGCTGCGGTTTTGCAGCGCGATGAAACCGCCATTGCTCCGCAATCCGGCGACCTCTTCCTCGCCCGTGCCGGTGAAGGAGAGCAGCCATGAGGGTGTTCGCAGCATGGCGCGGCATGGCGTTGTCTGGAGAGGGCGATGCGGGAGAGAGGGGAGAGCGGAAGGGCACGACAGCAGGACGGCGAGATAAAAGCCTATCGCCAAATTCTCGCAAGCCATTGACATGGCTTGGCTTTTGGCGTGCCGGTCGGTCGGGTCGCGTGCCGCGATTACTGATTTGCTCAGCGATTTCAATGCTGTTTCCGGCACTATGCCGGAATCCCCTCTCTGAAGGGGCGTTCTCATGAGCGAGGGAGACAGCGACTTCCGCATCCGCCCTGGGCGCATCAGATCCACCCGCGCGGGCAAGCCCAAGAGCTTCATCAACCAGGTGCTGAGGGCCTCAAAGAAAGCGGGGCACAGTTCAGGCGAAGTGCGAACAGCCAAGCGTGGGGCAAGTCGCGGTCACTCGACCTTCGGCCGTGGCCGGACCAGCTTCAGCCGCTCGCGTATCTTCAGCGCCTCGCGCCGTGTTGTCGTCAAGGCACGCGTCGTGCGCCACCAGGGCAAGTCGTTTCGTTCGGCGCCGCTGTCGGCGCATCTTTCCTATCTCAAACGCGAAGGCGTCAGCCGCGACGGGGAGAACGGCGTCATGTTCGACGCGACGAACGAGCGCGCCGACGATCTCGCCTTCTCCGATCGCTGTAAGGACGACCGGCACCACTTCCGCTTCATCGTCTCGCCCGAAGACGCCGGCGAGATGACAGACCTGCGTGAGTTCAGCCGCGATCTCGTCAGCCAGATGGAATCCGATCTCGGCACGAAGCTTGACTGGGTCGCGGTAGATCACTGGAACACAGACAATCCTCACGTTCATCTGTTGGTGCGCGGCGTCGACCAGAGCGGCGCCGATCTGGTGATCTCGCGCGACTATATCAGCCGCGGCCTGCGCTCGCGCGCCGAGGATCTTGTCTCGCTTGAACTCGGCCCCCAGCCCGAACACGAAATCCGCAACGCGCTGGAGAAGGAGGTCACCGCTGAGCGCTGGACGCGCCTCGATGTCGAGATCCGCATCGCCGCCGACGAGACCGGCTTCATCGACCTGCGGCCCGAGGCCAATGGCAAATCCGATCCTTTACTCCGCCGCCTGATTGTTGGCCGGCTCCAGCATCTCGAAAAGATGGGGCTGGCGGAACAAGGCTCTCCTGGCGAGTGGACCGTCGGGCTTCAGGCCGAACGTACGCTGCGCGATCTCGGCATGCGCGGCGATATCATCAAGACCATGCACCGCGCCTTCACCGAGCGCGGCCAGGACCGCGGCTTCAGCGACTATGTGATCGACGGGGGCGGTGCCGGCTCTCCCATCATCGGCCGCCTGGTCGACCGCGGTCTGCATGACGAGCTGACCGGCGAAGCCTATGCCGTGATCGACGGCACAGACGGCCGCGCCCATCATGTCCGCTTCCGGGGGATCGAAGCCTTCGAGCATTCCCCGCCCATCGGCGGCGTCGTCGAGGTGCGCCGCTTCGGCGGAGAGGACGATCGGCGACCAACGCTGGTACTCGCCAACCGGTCCGACTTCGATCTCAATCGGCAGATCACGGCGCCGGGGGCAACCTGGCTCGATCATCGCCTTGTGGAACGCGAGGCCATGCCGATGTCGACGGGTGGTTTCGGCGCCGAGGTCCGCGACGCCATGAAGGCCCGCGCCGAACATCTGGCCAAGGAGGGTCTGGCGCGGCGCCAGGGCCAGCGCATCATCCTGCAGCGCGATCTCCTCAACACGCTTCGTCAGCGCGAGCTCGATGCCGTGGCTACGAGACTCCAGGCGGAGACCGGACTGCCGTTCCAGAAGGCGCAGGCCGGTGAGCATGTTGCTGGGGTCTATCGTCAACGTCTGGCGCTTACTTCCGGCCGCTTCGCCGTCATCGACAACGGGCTCGGCTTTCAGCTCGTGCCATGGACCCCGCCGCTCGAAAAGAAACTCGGCCAGCACATTGCCGGCGTCGCCAAGGGCAACGGCGGCATCGAGTGGAGCCTCGGCCGGCAACGAGGGCTTGGCCTGTGACCTCCGCAAACAACAAGAAAGGACCCAAGTAATGTCCGCGACCAAAATCCTCTGGGGCCAGATACTCGTTGTCTTCCTCATCGTGCTGTTCACGACATGGGGCGCGACCCAGTACGTGGCGTGGCAACTCGGCTATCAGGCGCAACTCGGAACGCCCTGGTTCGTGCTCGGCGGCGTGCCCATCTACTATCCGCCTGCCATCTTCTGGTGGTGGTATTTCTTCGATGCCTACGCTCCAGATGTCTTTGCCAGGGGCGGGATCATCGCAGCGTCCGGTGGCTTCATCGCCATCGCGGTCGCCATCGGCATGTCGGTGTGGCGCGCGCGCGAGCAGAAGAACATCGAGACCTACGGTTCGGCCCGCTGGGCGAAGCCGCAGGAGGTCAAGGCCGCAGGCCTGCTCAATCCCGATGGCGTGGTGCTCGGCAAGCTCGATCGCAACTATCTCCGCCATGATGGCCCCGAGCACGTTTTGTGTTTCGCCCCGACCAGGAGCGGCAAAGGCGTCGGACTGGTGGTGCCCACCCTGCTGACCTGGCCGGGCTCTGTCGTGGTCCACGACATCAAGGGCGAGAATTGGCAACTCACCGCCGGGTTCCGCTCGAAGCACGGCCGCGTACTGCTCTTCGACCCGACCAACATCAAATCCGCCGCCTACAATCCTCTGCTCGAAGTGCGCCGCGGCGAATGGGAGGTGCGCGACGTCCAGAATGTCGCCGACGTGCTGGTCGATCCGGAGGGTTCTCTGGAGAAGCGTAACCATTGGGAGAAAACCAGTCACTCCCTGTTGGTCGGCGCGATCCTCCATGTTCTCTATGCCGAGCAGGACAAGACCCTGGCCGGCGTCGCCGGGTTCCTGTCCGATCCGAAGCGCCCGATCGAGACGACGCTGGCGGCGATGATGACTACGCCGCATCTGGGCGAAGCGGGCCCGCACCCGGTTATCGCTTCGACGGCCCGCGAACTCCTTAACAAGTCCGACAACGAACGCTCCGGCGTCTTGTCGACTGCCATGTCCTTCCTCGGTCTCTATCGCGATCCCGTCGTGGCCGAGGTGACGCGGCGCTGCGATTGGCGCATCGCCGATCTGATCGAAGACGAGCGTCCGGCGACCCTCTATCTCGTGGTGCCGCCCTCTGACATCTCCCGCACCAAGCCGCTGATCCGGCTCGTACTCAACCAGATCGGCCGCCGTCTCACAGAGGATCTGCACACCAAGAGCCGCCGCCATCGCGTACTGATGATGCTCGACGAGTTTCCGGCACTCGGCCGGCTCGACTTCTTCGAGAGCGCGCTCGCCTTCATGGCCGGCTACGGCATGAAAGCGTTCCTCATCGCCCAGTCGCTCAATCAGATCGAAAAGGCCTATGGCGCCAACAACTCGATCCTCGACAACTGCCATGTGCGCGTCAGCTTCGCCACCAACGACGAACGCACCGCCAAGCGTGTGTCGGATGCGCTTGGCACCGCCACCGAGATGAAGGCGATGAAGAACTATGCCGGTCACCGGCTATCACCCTGGCTCGGTCATCTGATGGTCTCGCGTTCGGAAACTGCACGCCCCCTCATGACGCCCGGCGAGATCATGCAGCTTCCGCCCAATGATGAGATCGTCATGCTGGCGGCAACACCGCCGATCCGGGCCAACAAGGCGCGATATTTCGAGGACAAACGCTTCACCGAGCGCGTCCTGCTGCCACCGGACCCGGCCACGACCAGCCGCACGACACGTAAGGATGCATGGACCGAGCTGAAGCTGCTGACACCGGACGCCGTCCTGCTGGCCGAGATTCAGAAGGCTGAACAGGATGCGGCGAACAGTGGCCTGCGGCGCGAGCCGGAACTTCCCGATCACGTCGCCATCGTCAAGGAAACGACCGAACCCAATCCGGCGGACGAGTTCAAGGCTCTGCTGGACGACGAGCCGGAGGATGCCGCGCGTCAACGCCAGGCGCTTCGCCGCCAGATGAGCGGCATCGCGCGTCAGGTCTCCATGGACCCCAACGACAATATGGATCTCTGAGCCATGCGCGACCGTATGAACGTGTATTTCCAACCCGACATGCTGCGCCAGATCGCCGACCTCGCCGACCGCAAGAAAATCTCGCGCTCAGCAATCGTCGAGGCCGCTGTAGCCTCCTTCCTCTCGCCGGACGGCGCCGACAAGCGCGAGGCCGCTTTAGCCCGACGGCTCGATCGGATGACACGACAGATTCAACGCATTGAACGCGACCTCGGCATCACTGCCGAGACGCTGGCGCTATTCGTACGCTTCTGGCTTTCCGTCACACCTCCGCTCCCGGGAGATGCAAACGCAGCAGCACAGGCAAAAGGCCGCGAACGCTATGAGGGCTTCATCGAAACCGTCGGACGGCGCCTGCAGCAAGGCCAAAGCTTCCTGCGCGAAATACCCGACGATGTTGATGACGGGCGATCGCCAACATCGTCAGATGAAGTTCTTCGTCCGGATCGGTGAGTGCCATGGCAGATTGCAAGCCCTAACTTTTCATAACGCTAACCGTCGCGGCGCGAAGATTAGGAACCTGCAATCGTCGAGGCGATGCTCAATCCTGATGGATCGATGATCCGTTCGAGGCGCTCCCGACAGGGAGTATATTCCCTACAAAACTATCGTCGACGCCGCCTTCCGACGGTCTGATACACGAAGAACCGCATAACCAGCCAGCCCTGCGATTAGGGATCCGGCTAAAATCCCGAACTTGACGCGATCCTGCATCGCAGGATCGTCAAACGCCAGCAGGCCAATGAACAGGCTCATTGTGAAGCCAATTCCGCACAGCAGCGCAACGCCGAGTGTCTGCCCCCAGCTCGCGGCGGCGGGAAGATCGGCAAGACCTAGCCGCACCAGAGCGGCTACGGTGCCGAACACGCCGACCAGCTTACCGACTACGAGACCAGCCGCCACACCGAGCGTCAGTGGCTCGATCAAGACAGCAGGGGTGACGCCTGTAAAGGAAACGCCAGCATTGGCAAAGCCGAAAATGGGAACAATCAGAAAGGCGACAGGCTTTTGCAGGGCATGTTCGAGCTGATGCAACGGCGAAACCGAGGGCGATGCTTCCGGCGTCCCGGGCGTGAGGCGAATAGGAATGGTCAACGCCAGTATGACGCCGGCCAGTGTGGCATGAACGCCGGAGCGCAACACCAGCACCCAAAGCACAGCTCCGAGAACCAGATAGAGCCAAAGGCGCATGACACCCAACCTGTTCAGGAGGATCAGAGCGCTGATAACCAGAGCCGCGCCACCGAGAGCAACGAAGTTCAAATCGGTCGTATAGAATAGTGCGATCACGATGACCGCACCGAGATCATCAATGATCGCCAGTGCTGCGAGGAAGATTTTCAACGACGCCGGCACTTTTGGCCCGAGCAAAGACAGGACACCGAGCGCAAAGGCGATGTCGGTCGCAGACGGGATTGCCCATCCACGCAAGGCGGCAGGATCGCCGAGATTAAATGCAATGTAGATCAATGCCGGAAAGGCCATCCCGCCAGCAGCGGCGGCCCCCGGTAGCAACCGACGACTCCAGCTCGACAATTGCCCGTCCAACATCTCGCGCTTGATCTCAAGCCCGACCAACAGAAAGAACAAGGCCATTAGCGCGTCATTTATCCAGTGCTGGACGCTCAACGGGCCGATATAGGCATGCAGCGCCGAGAAGTAGCTCCCGGCGACAGGCGAATTTGCGGTGAGGATGGCGAGCACTGCAACGGCCATGAGAAGGATGCCGCCAGAGGCTTCATTGTCGAGGAATTGCCGGAGCGTGGAATTGATACGGCCCCGATTAGGGCTGACAGGCTGAGTTGAGGCCATAAGGCTGCATCCTCTGGGAAAGAGTTGTTCTTTTTCTCCGTATTAGGGTGAGACCCTGGCGCACGCAGCACACGCCATGATTCGCTTAGCATACTCAGGCCGCTCGGCATGGCGAGCAAAACCGGAGCAATTATCCGGTTCTTTGAGATTTTTCCTTCGACCACCGGCCATCAGATTGTGGTGATGACCAGGCTCCGCCGCCGTTTTCCTGTATTTGCACGCCACAGCCCTACTACGACAAAGACTTGTTGAATCAGCCCAACTTCAGGCTCTTTTAATCGTCCCCGATCCAGGGCCAGCCGAACGGTCCCTGAACGCAAGGGGACGACATGGCGGCATCTCACCAGAAATCGGAGGCGATCACGCGCGGCGCGCGCATGCTGCGCACAGCCCTTGGACCGGCCATCGCACGGTTTCTGGAAGACCCATCGATCGTCGAGGTGATGCTCAATCCCGACGGCCGGCTCTGGATCGACCGCCTCTCCGAAGGTCTCTCCGACACGGGTGAACGACTGGCGCCCGCCGATGGCGAACGAATCGTCCGTTTGGTCGCCCACCATGTCGGCGCCGAAGTCCACCCCGGCAGCCCACGCGTCTCAGCCGAACTGCCCGAGACGGGGGAACGGTTCGAGGGACTGCTGCCGCCTGTTGTCGCTGCGCCTGCCTTCGCCATCCGCAAACCTGCTGTGGCGGTGTTCACGCTCGACGATTATGTCGCTGCCGGCATTATGTCAGCGAACCAAGCCGAGGCCCTACGAGCAGCGGTGTCCTCGCGCGCCAACATTCTCGTTGCCGGCGGCACCTCGACCGGCAAGACCACACTAACAAATGCGCTTCTCGCCGAGGTCTCGAAGACCACGGATCGCGTCGTCATCATCGAGGACACGCGCGAACTGCAATGCACGGCGCCCAACCTCGTCGCCATGCGGACGAAGGACGGCGTCGCCACGCTCTCCGATCTGGTCCGCTCTTCGCTGCGCCTGCGCCCCGACCGCATTCCGATCGGCGAAGTGCGTGGGGCCGAGGCCCTTGATCTCCTCAAGGCATGGGGCACCGGTCACCCTGGCGGCATCGGAACGATTCACGCGGGCACCGGCATCGGCGCGCTGCGCCGCCTCGAACAGCTCATCCAGGAAGCCGTCGTCACCGTCCCGCGCGCGCTTATCGCCGAGACCATCAATCTCGTCGCCGTGCTCGCCGGGCGCGGATCGCAGCGCCGGCTGGTGGAGCTTGCCCGCGTCGAGGGTCTCGGCCCCGACGGCGATTACCGCATCACCCCCGCAACCCAAGCCCCCAGCCCAACAGGAGAGCCCTCATGATCCGCCGCGCTCGGCGCATTCGCCGTCACGTCGCGACGGCCGTCGCCGTCACCTATACCAGCCTCATCCTCGCGCCCGCCGCCCATGCATCCGGCTCGTCCATGCCGTGGGAAGCACCGCTTCAATCGATCCTGCAATCGATCGAAGGACCGGTCGCCAAAATCATCGCCGTCATCATCATTATCGTCACCGGCCTGACGCTGGCCTTCGGCGACTCGTCCGGCGGCTTCCGCCGGCTCATCCAGATCGTCTTCGGCCTGTCGATCGCCTTCGCGGCGTCGAGCTTCTTTCTGTCCTTCTTCTCGTTTGGCGGCGGGGCGCTCGTCTGATGGCGACCGGCTTCGAACAACTCGACGAGGTTCCGGGCTTCACCGTGCCAGTCCACCGGGCGCTGACCGAGCATATCCTGCTCGGCGGCGCCCCACGCTCGATCGCCATCATGAACGGCACGCTGGCAGGCGCCGTCGGTCTCGGCCTGCGTCTCTGGCTGGTGGGCCTCGCCATCTGGGTCATCGGCCACTTCGCCGCCGTCTGGGCTGCCAAGCGCGATCCGCTGTTCGTCGAGGTTGGCCGGAGGCATCTGCGCATTCCCGGTCACCTTTCGGTCTGAGGGAGCTGCGACCATGATGAACCTTGCCGAATATCGCCGTACCGCCGCCCGTCTCGCCGACTACCTGCCCTGGGTCGCCCTCGTCGGTGAGGGTGCTATCCTCAACAAGGACGGTTCATTCCAGCGCACGGCGCGCTTTCGTGGCCCGGACCTCGACAGCGCCGTCGCGGCCGAGCTCGTTGCCATCGCTGGACGCCTCAACAACGCCTTCCGCCGTCTCGGTTCCGGCTGGGCGATCTTCGTCGAGGCGCAGCGCCATGAGGCCTCGACCTATCCCGAAAGCCGCTTTCCCGATCCCGCCTCGGCGCTGATCGACGCCGAGCGCAAGGCTGATTTCGAGGAAGCCGGCACGCATTTCATCTCCAGCTACTTCTTGACCTTCACCTATCTGCCGCCGGCCGAGGACGCAGCGCGCACGGAATCCTGGCTCTACGAAGGGCGAGATCGGACCGGCGTCGATCCTCACGAAATCCTCCGGGGCTTCATTGACCGCACCGACAGGGTGCTCGCTCTACTCGACGGCTTCATGCCCGAGTGCGGCTGGCTCGATGACGCCGAGACGCTGACCTATCTGCATTCCTGCGTTTCGACCAATCGGCATCGTGTGCGGGTTCCAGAGACGCCGATGTATCTGGACGCGCTGCTCGCCGATCAACCGCTTACCGGCGGTCTGGAGCCACGTCTCGGCAACTCGCATCTTCGCATCCTCACCATCGTCGGCTTTCCGACCGCGACCACGCCCGGCATCCTCGACGAGCTCAACCGTCTCGCATTCCCCTATCGCTGGTCGACGCGGGCAGTCCTGCTCGACAAGACCGATGCGACCAAGCTGCTGACGAAGATCAGGCGGCAATGGTTCGCCAAGCGCAAGTCGATCGGCGCCATCCTGAAAGAGGTGATGACCAACGAGGCGTCCGCGCTCGTCGACACCGACGCCGCCAACAAGGCGGCGGATGCCGATCTCGCGCTTCAGGAGCTCGGCGCCGACTATGCCGGCCAGGCCTATGTGACGGCGACCATCACCGTCTGGGATAGCGATCCGAACATCGCCGACGAGAAGCTGCGGCTGGTCGAGAAGGTGATCCAAGGCCGCGACTTCACCGCCATGGCCGAAACCATCAATGCCGTCGATGCCTGGCTCGGCTCGCTGCCAGGGCATGTCTACGCCAATGTCCGGCAGCCGCCGATCTCGACGCTCAATCTCGCCCACATGATCCCCCTAAGCGCAGTGTGGGCGGGGCCGGAACGGGATGAACACTTCGGGTCGCCCCCCTTGCTGTTCGGCAAGACCGAGGGAAGCACCCCGTTCCGGTTTTCCCTTCATGTCGGCGATGTCGGCCATACGCTGGTCGTCGGCCCGACCGGCGCGGGCAAATCTGTTCTGCTCGCCCTCATGGCCTTGCAGTTCCGCCGCTATGCAAACTCCCAGGTCTTCGCCTTCGACTTCGGCGGCTCGATCCGGGCGGCCGCTCTGGCCATGGGCGGCGACTGGCACGATCTCGGCGGCGACCTGACAGAAGGCTCCGAGTTCTCCGTCTCGCTCCAGCCGCTCGCCCGCATCCATGAGGTGCCCGAACGCGCCTGGGCCGCCGACTGGCTCGTCGCCATTCTGATGCGCGAGGGCATCCAGATCACGCCAGAGGTGAAGGAGCATCTGTGGTCGGCGCTGACCTCGCTCGCCTCCGCACCGGTCGGGGAAAGGACCATCACTGGTCTTTGCGTTCTCCTGCAATCGAACGATCTGAAGCAGGCGCTGCGGTCCTATTGCGTCGGCGGTCCCTATGGCCGGCTGCTCGACGCCGAACAGGAGCATCTCGGTCACGGCTCGGTGCAGGCGTTCGAGATCGAGGGCCTCGTCGGCACCGGCTCCGCGCCAGCGGTGCTCGCTTATCTCTTCCATCGCATCGGCGACCGGCTCGACGGCTCGCCAACCTTGCTCATCATCGACGAGGGCTGGCTGGCGCTCGACGACGAGGGCTTCGCCGGACAGCTACGCGAATGGCTGAAGACGCTGCGCAAGAAGAACGCCAGCGTCATCTTCGCCACCCAGTCGCTCAGCGACATTGATGGCTCGGCGATCGCGCCAGCGATCATCGAGAGCTGCCCGACGCGGCTGTTGTTGCCGAACGAACGCGCGATCGAGCCGCAGATCACGGCGATCTATCGCCGCTTCGGCCTTAACGACCGCCAGATCGAGATCCTCGCCCGTGCCACGCCCAAGCGTGACTATTACTGCCAGTCGCGGCGCGGCAATCGCCTGTTCGATCTGGGCCTGTCCGAAGTGGGACTCGCCCTCACGGCCGCGTCCTCGAAAACCGATCAGGCGGCCATCGCCCGCATCTTCGCGGAACATGGCCCGGACGGCTTTCTCGACGCCTGGCTGCGCCTGCGCGGCGTCGATTGGGCCGCCGATCTCATCCCCGATCTCTCCAATCTCATTCCCCAAGCCACCAAGGAGGCTAAGTCATGACTATCCATCGTTCCCCTTCGCGCACCACGTTGTTGGCGGCAACCATGCTGGCGGTCCCGCTGGCGCTTGCTCCTGTGTTCATCGCGCCGGCGCATGCTCAGTTCGGCTTTGGCAGGATCGTTTTCGACCCCTCCAACTATGCGGAAAACGTGCTCACCGCCGCGCGCACGCTTGAGCAGATCAACAACCAGATCACCCAGCTCCAGAACGAAGCGCAGATGCTCATCAACCAGGCCCGCAATCTCGCGAGCCTGCCACATTCCTCGCTCCAGCAGCTTCAACAGAGTGTTCAGCGCACGCAGCAGCTTCTCGCCCAAGCGCAGAACATCGCCTTCGACGTCCAGAACATCGATCAAATGTTTCAGCAGCAATACGGCAATGTCTCGCTGTCCACGACGGACCAGCAACTCGTCACTGATGCCCGATCGCGCTGGCAGAACACGGTCGGCGGATTGCAGGACGCGATGCGCGTGCAAGCCGGCGTGGTCGGCAACATCGACACAAACCGCACGGAAATGTCGACGCTAGTCGGCCAGAGTCAGGGCGCCACGGGCGCACTCCAGGCGACGCAAGCCGGTAACCAGCTTCTCGCGCTCCAGTCGCAACAGCTCTCCGACCTTGTCGCACTGCTCGCGGCCAACGGTCGCGCGGGCGCACTGACTGAGGCCGAGAGGGCTGCGGCGGCCGAACAGGGGCGGGAGCAACGCCGCCGATTCTTGACACCCGGTTCTGGTTATCAGCCGGGCAACGCGCAGATGTTCAACAACGGCAACTGAGGGCGAGAGCATGGACGGCAAGATGCTGGCCCGGCTGGGCGCCGTCGTCTTCGTCGCCGTCGCGATCACCGCGACGGCGATCGAGATGACCCGGAAAGAGGAGGCTCCCTCAACAGAGCCCGTGCGCCTCATCGAGCCTTCGCGCGATCCGCTGCGCGAGGGTCAACGCCGGTGCCAGCAGCTTGGACAGAGGGCAATCGACGATACCGAATGCCTTCGCGTCTGGGCAGAGACCCGCGATCGCTTCCTCGGCCGCTCACAGCAGCCGGCCCCTCCCACTGCGAGCGAAGGGAGATAGATCATGGGCGGCACAGGCGTCATCGATACCTTCCTCGGGACTTTCACCCGCTACATCGACTCAGGCTTCGGTCTGCTCGGCGGCGAAGTCGCCTTCATCGCGACCACCCTGATCGTCATCGATGTGACGCTCGCTGCCCTGTTCTGGTCCTGGGGCGCCGACGACGACATCATCGCGCGCCTCGTGAAGAAGACGCTGTTCGTCGGCGTCTTCGCCTACATCATCGGCAACTGGAACAATCTGGCGAATATCATCTTCGACAGCTTCGCCGGCCTCGGTCTTAAAGGCTCTGGCACGAGCTTCACCGCGCAAGACCTGATGCGCCCCGGCAAGGTGGCGCAGACCGGCCTCGACGCGGCGCGACCGCTGCTCGATTCCATCTCCGACCTGATGGGCTGGATCGCCTTCTTCGAGAATTTCATCCAGATCGCCTGCCTGCTCTTTGCCTGGGCGCTGGTGCTGCTCGCTTTCTTCATTCTGGCTGTCCAGCTCTTCGTGACGCTCATCGAATTCAAGCTGACCACGCTCGCCGGCTTCGTGCTCATCCCGTTCGGCCTGTTCGGCAAGACCGCCTTCATGGCAGAGCGCGTCCTGGGCAACGTCGTCTCGTCCGGGATCAAGGTGCTGGTGCTCGCGGTCGTCATCGGCATCGGCTCGACCTTGTTCTCGCAATTCACCGCAGGATTCGGCGGCCAGACGCCATCGATCGACGACGCCATGGCCGTCGTGCTCGCAGCACTTTCCCTTCTTGGCCTCGGCATCTTCGGCCCCGGAATTGCCAACGGGCTCGTGTCGGGTGGTCCGCAGCTTGGCGCCGGTGCTGCTGTCGGCACGGGCCTCGCCGTAGGCGGAGCGGCCCTCGCCGCAGGCGGGGCAGCCGGCCTTGCCGTGAAGGGAGGAGGAGCGGCTCTTTCCGGTGGAGCAGCCGCTGTTCGTGGCGGTGCAGTCGCAGCAGGCGCCGCTTCGTCGGCCTACAGCCTTGGCTCGCTCGGACAGTCCGGGGCGTCCGGCATGGCATCCGGTCTCGGGGGCGTCGCCCGCGCCGCAGGCTCAGCCGCCGTCTCGCCGCTCAAGCGTGCCGCATCGAAAGCCACCGAAAGCGTCAAATCCAGCTTCTCCGATGGTGCGAAGGCCGGCTTCGGCGTGACCGGCGGCTCTTCGACCATGGGAACCATCGGCGGCGGTGATGCCGCTGCGGCGTCTGCCAGTTCGCCGCGCGACGGTGCGCCTGACTGGGCAAAGCGCATGAAACGCAGCCAGGCCCTCAGCCATGGCGTCTCGGCCGCCGCACACGCCGTCCGGTCTGGCGACAGCCACGGCGGCGGCTCTTCCGTCAATCTTTCCGAAAGTGACCGCTCATGAGCCTCTTCAAACGTCCCGCTACCCATTACGGCAAGACGCCGGAACCCGAAACGCCCTATCAAAAGGCCGCACAGGTCTGGGACGAGCGTATCGGCTCCGCCCGCGTCCAGGCAAAGAACTGGCGCTTTATGGCCTTCGGCAGCCTGGTCCTTTCGGCCGGCTTCGCCGCAGCTCTGGTCTGGCAGTCGGCGCGCGGAACCGTCGTGCCCTGGGTGGTACAGGTCGACAATCTCGGCCAGGCGCAGACCGTAGCGCCGGCTTCGGCGGACTATCGTCCCAACGATCCGCAGATCGCCTTCCATCTGGCTCGCTTCATCGAACAGACCCGCGCCATCCCGGCCGATCCGATCATCGTGCGGCAAAACTGGCTACGGGCCTATGAATGGACCACGGATCGCGGTGCGGCGGCGCTCAACGACTATGCCCGCGCCAACGATCCCTTTACCCGCGTCGGCCGCCAGCAGATCGCCGTCGAAGTGTCGAGCGTCATCCGCGCATCGCCGGACTCGTTCCGCGTCGCCTGGACCGAACGCCACTACGAAAATGGCCAGCTCTCCAAGACAGAGCGCTGGACCGCGATCCTGACCATCGTGATCCAGACGCCGCGCGACGCCGAGAGGCTGCGCGCCAATCCGCTCGGGATCTATGTCAACGCCATCAACTGGTCGCGGGAGATGAGCCAATGAGCCGCCCGACGATAAGCAAACCCGCCTTTGAGGCTTTCCGTAAACCCGCTTTGGCGCTTGTCCTGCTTTCCGCGACTGCGCTGGCCGGCTGCGCGACCAATCGGCCACCCCAGATCAGCTATGATGCGGATGTGCCGCCGCTGCCGGCCGTGCCAGCGGTCGCCACCGATCAGCGCCCGAGGCCCTTGCATGTGCCCCCGGCCTGGACGCCGGCACGAGGCGGCGCCACGGCCAGCACGCCGGAAGGACGCGTCGAGAACGCCAACACCGCAGCCCGCGTGCAGCCGCGCCGCGAAGGCTATTACAATTCGATCCAGATCTATCCGTGGAGCGAAGGCGCCCTCTACCAAGTCTATGCCGCGCCCGGTCAGATCACCAATATCGCACTAGAGCCAGGCGAGAACCTCACCGGCGCCGGCCCGATCGCCGCCGGCGACACCGCCCGCTGGATCATCGGGGACACTGAAAGCGGTAGCGGCGTAAGCCGCCGCGTCCATATCCTCGTCAAGCCGTCGCGCGCCGACATCACGACGAACCTCGTCGTGACCACGGACCGCCGCGTCTACATGATCGAGCTGCGCTCGGGCGAAAAACCCTATATGCCCGCCGTGGCCTGGGCCTATCCTGCACCACCGGTAGGCCAGCGGCAGACCGTTCCGGCCACGCCGGTCATCCCGATCGCGTCCGCGCGCAACTACCGCTACGGCCTGGCCGGTGACACACCGCCCTGGCGGCCGGTCTCCATCTACGACGATGGACGCCGCGTCTATGTCGAGTTTCCGCGCGGCATCGCCCAAGGCGAGATGCCGCCGCTCTTCGTCATCGGATCGGACGGCGAGCCGCAGATCGTCAATAGCCGCATCTACCAGAACATCCTGATCGTCGATCGTCTCTTCGGCGCGGCCGAGCTGCGCCTCGGCGGCGGCGATCGCCAGCAGACCGTCAGGATTTTCCGTACTGATGGGAGACCCTCGTCATGAGCAGCCAGGAAGATAACCGAGAAGAAGACACCTCGCTCACCGGTCCCACTGTCGATTCCTCGTCCACGATGCGGCTGCGCGCCGAACCGCCGCGCGTAACGCGCTTGTCACGCAAGGTGCTGGCCAGCGTGGGCCTTATCGCAAGTATCGGGATTGGCGGCGCCCTCATCTATGCGCTCCAGACCCGGGACGGCGGGCCGGGAAACGAAGAGCTCTATTCGACGGATAACCGCGCGACCGCTGACGGTCTCGCCGGGCTCCCGCGCGATTACACCGGTCCTCTCCTGGGTCCGCCGCTGCCCGGCGATCTCGGGCGGCCGATCCTCGACGCCCAGAACCGCGGTCAACCCGTCATGCCACCGGTGATGGCCACGCCCCAGGTCGATCCCGAGGAGCAGCGCCGTCTGGCCGAGGAAGAAGCAGCACGAACGAGCCGCGTCTTCTTCCAGACCGGTCCCGGAACGGCAGCGGGTTCCACAACGCCTCCTGGCGTCGCCAGCCCAAATCTCGCTGGCCTCGGGCTGCCTGGGCAGACGGGCGCGTCGACTGCCCAGGACCGGCAGAACGCCTTTCTCAATGCCGGCGTCGATCGTCGCACCGTTGCACCGGATAGCGTCATGGCGCCAGCCTCACCCTATGTGCTTCAGGCCGGTGCAGTCATATCTGCTGCCCTCATCACCGGCATCCGCTCGGACCTGCCCGGCCAGATCACCGCTCAAGTCACCGAGCACATCTATGACAGCCCGACCGGCCACATCCTGCTGGTGCCCCAGGGCACCCGCATTATCGGCGAATACAGCAATGATGTCGGATTCGGGCAACGTCGCGTGCTGCTGGTCTGGAACCGTCTCATCATGCCCAACGGCCGGTCGATCGTACTGGAACGCCAGCCCGGCGCCGATACGCAAGGCTACGCCGGACTGGAAGATGGCGTCGACTACCACTGGTGGGATCTGGCGAAGGCTGCCGGCCTCTCGACGCTTCTGGCCGTCGGCACCGAACTCGCTGTTGATGACGAAGACCGCCTGATCCGCGCAATTCGTGATGGCGCACAGGATACGATCAACGATGCAGGTCAGCAGATCATCCGCCGTCAGTTGCAGGTCGCGCCGACGCTTACAATCCGGCCGGGGTATCCTGTCCGGGTGATCGTCACGCGCGATCTCGTCCTCGAGCCCTATGGAGAAGCGCAATGAGCAAACTGAAGCTCGGCCCAATCGCCGAGGATAAGCCGGTGAAGATAACGCTGGATCTGCCCGGCGCTCTGCACCGTGACCTCAGTGCATATGCGGAGGCGCTTGGCCGCGAATCCGGCCAGCCCGTCATCGACCCCAAAAAGCTCATCGTTCCGATGCTCGAACGGTTCATGGCAACCGACCGAGGGTTCGCCAAGGCGCGCCGAAATCGCGAATGAGCGAAATCCTGCCGTCCGGCACGATCAGATGAACCGATGCAGACGCCCTCCAGCGCCTTTGGCAGCCAGACTCGAGGCCAGCGAAAGAAAACGCCGAAGTGAGGGGTTATCCCGGTCGGGCGCCCAAACCGCGCTGAACGGTACTATGTCTTCGTCCTCGACCAGAGGTCGGAGCATGAGCCGAGGGACGGAGACAGAGCGCCAGCCGGCCGACACAACGGTTATGCCTCGGCCGATCGCCACCATGTTCATCAATGTCTCCTGGTTGCATGGCATGATCTTGATAGCGGGATACGTACTGTAATCCGCTAGACGGCGAACTATGTAATCGTGGACTTCGAGCCCAGGCGCACATTTCGTCACCAGAAATTTCTGATCACGAAGCCATGGCCATTCAATCGCTTCGCGTTCAGCCAAATGATGGTCGGCCGATAGCGCTACATGAACCCGTTCCTGCCAGAGTTCAGCCGTCTCAAAACCCGCGATCACACCATTGCCTGTGAAGAAAGCGATATCCAGTTGACGGGACCGCAGGGCGGCGATGTGCTCTATCCGTCCTCCATCCCTGATCTCTATGGCCACCTTTGGGTGTAGAAGCGCATACCTTTCGATCAGCTCTCTCAGAAACCCGCCCGCAAGCGATGTGAGAACCCCAATGCTCAAACTACCGTTTTCGCCGCGGCCGGCCGCTCCCGCAGTTCGTGTCGCCTGCATGATCAAGTCGATGGCTGGGCGGACGGTGGCGACAAATTGCTCCCCCGCATTTGTTAGGCGAATACCCGACGGACAGCGCTCGAAAAATGAAACTCCCACCACATCCTCAACGCGTTGTACGCCTCGGCTCACGGTCGCCGGATACTGACCGAGGGCATCTGCAGCACGTCGAAAACTGCGATGCTCAGCCGCGGCTACGACATACTGGAGCGAACTCAGATCAAAAGGGATCTTCGTGGGCCCAGGAGGAGGGGTTGGGTCCTCACAGTGCAAATTCTCCTCATCCATCCGCTCGCCTCAATCAATCGGCGGAGGAAGTGATAATTGCCTCAAGATCAATACATTCTGGCAACTACAGAATTGGTGTGACGCTGGAATGGTCAGCCCTGCCAATCCCACCCCAACAATGCCTCTAGCCTCCACGACTTCTGCAGCCGCTCGTACGAGGCCCGTCATCCCGGTTGCTCAACTAGAATAGAATAAGCGGCATGCTCCGACTTGGCGCCGCGCAGCATTTTCATGACTTGCTCATCGCGCATCCTACGGGCAACCGCCGCGAGAATCTTCAGATACTCGTTGCTGCCTTCGGGGGCCGACAGAAGCAGAAAAACAACATCGACCGGAAGGTCGTCCACCGCCTCGAAATCGATCGGCCTCTTCAGCACCATCAGCGCCGCAAAGGATGTCTCGAGCCCCGGGACTGGCGCATGAGGCATGGCGACGCCATGTCCGATGCCGGTCGACCCAAGCCGCTCCCGGCCAAGCAGAGCAGTGTGTATCGCTTCCTCGGTTAGCCCTGTGCGAGCGGCTGCATGGGCGGCCAGCTTCTTGATCAGGACCGCTTTCGTCGAGATGGATAGATCAAGGATCACGTCCTCTGGTGCAATGGCAGATGACAAGTTCATAGGGATACTCACGTTAAGTCGCTCGCCTGTAGACGAACGCGCGCGGTCACTGATCCGGCTCACGGAGGCGGTAACCGACACCTGTTTCAGTCAGGATATATTGCGGCTGATCGGGTGTGGCCTCGATCTTCTGCCGCAACTGGCGGACATAGACCCGCAGATATTGGACATCTGTAGCGCCGCCCCACACATGCTTCAGAATGTGCTGGTGTGTGATGACTTTGCCCGCGTGCTGCACGAGGACGCGCAGAATGTCGTATTCCTTGGGTGAGAGCTTCACCTCCTTATCTGCGACCTTGACGATCCGCTTCACCAGGTCGACCGAGAGATCGCCAACCTGGAATATCGGGCGTTCGCCCTGTTGCTGAAGCTTGTGCCTGAGCGCCACCCGAATGCGCGCAGCTAACTCGCGCATCCCGAATGGTTTGGTGAGATAATCGTCGGCGCCCAGTTCCAGCGCCTTGACGATGCCCGTTTCATCGGTCCGGCTGGAAAGGACCACAATCGGCAGCTCGATGAGCTCGGCACGCCACCTTTCGAGTAGGTCATGGCCTGAGATATCTGGCAGCCCAAGATCGAGCAAAATCAGATCGGGCTTCTCCTCGGTGAGGATCGCGACGGCTTCCTCGCCGCTTGCGGCCTCGACCATGGCGTAGCCCTCGGCCGTCAGCCCAACGCGCAGAAGTTTCCTGATCGGCGGCTCGTCATCGACGACGAGAATCTTGACTACGGACGTACTCATATCCTTCCTTCCAAAGTCGAGGGCTCCGGTCCGATCGGAAACCGCAGCGTGAAAATGGCACCGGGTCTGTCAGCCCGGTTGGTCGCTAAAATCGTTCCGCCCATCGCCTCGACAAATCCCTTGCAGATAGAGAGACCGAGCCCGGTCCCAGCCTGAACGTGGTCCTTCTTCCGGACCCGATAGAAGCTATCGAAAATTCTCGTCAGATCATCAGAGGGCATGCCGGGCCCTTCATCGACGATCTGCAAGACAACGTGGGCGTCTTCCGCCCAGGCTCTTATCGAGATCAGCGAGCCTGTTGGCGCGTATTTGCGTGCGTTGTCGAGCAGATTGAACAGCACCTGCTCGAACAGGACCGGATCGAGGCGGACCATCGGCAGATCCGGAGGTACGGCAAGGCTTAGCTTATGGAGAGCCAGTATCTTCTCGGCTCGGCGCAGGGCGCTGCCAACGCTGTCGCCGATGAACAGCGGCGTAAGCGATACCGCCGCAGCGCCGGATTCCAGCCGAGTCATGTCGAGCAGGTTCGCGATGAACCGGTTCAGCCGTTCGGCCTCTTCGACAATCGTCGTCAGCAGTTCGACCCGGCCGGAGTCCGTCAGGGATGTCGAATAGTCTCTCAGCGCTCCCGCCGACCCGAGGATCGACGCCAAAGGCGTCTTGAGGTCATGCGAGAGCGACGTCAAAAGCGCGGAGCGCAGCTTGTCCGCCTCGGCGGCCAGACGCGCATTGTCGACATCCGCGACCAGTTGGATGCGCTCGATCGCCAGAGCAGCCTGATCCGCCAGAGAGTCGAAAAGCCGCTGTTCTGCGGGCGTCAGAACCGGCCCTTGCTTGTCATTGTCCAGACCGATAACGCCGACCCGTGTCCTGCCGGTCTTCAGAGGGAGATAAAGGCGCTTCGCTCCCGGTAGCGTGTCCGCCCCACGCCCTGCAGGCTTGTCATGCTCCCAGGCCCATTGGGCCGCCGCAATGTCGGCATCGTCGAGCGTGTCATCGGGCGGGAAACCCGCCTGGACCGCGATGCGGCCATTCTCCGGCAACAGAGCAACCACCCTGACCTGAAGCATGGAAGCGATCTGATAGACCGTGGCCCAGAGAACGTCGCCCAACGTACCGGCACCGGCGAGCTTCTTGCTGAAGAGATAAAGGCCCTCGGTCGTTTTGGCTCTTTGGCGCGCCGTCACGGCTTGCCGTTGAACCCGGCCCGCCAGATTGCTGGCAATCACCGCGACGCCGAGAAAGAACGCGAAGGCGACGACGCTTTCCGGGTCGCCGATATCCAGCGTGTAGCGCGGTTCGAGGAAAAAGAAGTTAAAAACTAGCGCGCCAACCACGGAAGCGAACAAAGCCGGCCAAAGGCCCCCGCCCATCGCCGAGGCCAGCACCGCCATCAGAAAGACGAGGGCGATGTTGCGGACATCCAAAAAGCGCGACAGCGCCGTTCCGATGCCCAACGCCACGGCGACGTAAAGGGAACTCCAAAGATAGTGGCCGAAGTCGAGCCGTCGTTTCGGCCGCGCACTGAGCGTCGCTGGAGGTCGCGTTTCCTCGCCGTTGCCCGGCGAGATGACATGCACGCTCACGTCCGTCTTGGCGCGGATCAGATCATGCGAAACGGAGCCTGCGAAAATCTCCCGCCACCTGGGCGAGGTCGGCATGCCGACGATGACGTGCGTGTAGTTGTTGGTCGATGCGTAGGCCAGAATCTCTTGCGCAACGTTCTCGCCGGGCAGCGTAACCGCCTCGGCCCCGAGTTGCTCGGCAAGACGCAATGCACTGGCGATCTTGTCCTTTTGCTGCTCGGAGAGCCGGGCATCCTTGCTCGTCTCGACGTGAACAGCGGCCCACGGCGCACGAAGCCGGTCCGCCTGGCGGCGGCCATAGCGCACGAGAGCCGTCGCTCCGGGCCGTTCGTTGATGCACACCAAGACGCGCTCGCCGGCCGACCACGGCCCGGCGATCGCATGCGCCTGCATATGCGTCACCAATTGATCGTCAACGCGTTGGGCTGTCCGTCGAAGCGCAAGTTCTCGCAGCGCGGTCAGGTTGCTCGGCGAAAAGTAGTTCTGCGTCGCACGCTTGGCTGTCTTGGGTAGGTAGACCTTGCCCTCATTCAGCCGCTTGATCAGATCGCCCGGTGTGATGTCGATGATTTCGATGTCGTCGGCGCGGTCGATGATCGAATCCGGAACAGTCTCGCGCACCCGGATGCGCGTGATCTGGGCCACGACGTCGTTGAGGCTCTCGACGTGCTGGATGTTGAGCGTGCTGTAGACGTCTATGCCGTTGGCGAGCAGTTCCTCGACATCGAGATAGCGCTTGGGATGGCGACTGCCGGGCGCGTTGGTATGCGCGAGCTCATCCACCAGAACGAGCGCCGGCTTCCGCGCCAGAATCGCGTCGATGTCCATTTCATCGAGCACATGCCCTCGATAGGGCACAGTGCGGCGCGGAACGATCTCGAACCCTTCAACCAGAGCCTCGGTCTCGGCCCGCCCGTGGGTCTCGACCACCCCGATGACCACGTCGATCCCATCGGCCCGCTGAGCCCGGCCCGACATGAGCATTTCATATGTCTTGCCCACACCCGGCGCCGCCCCAAGAAAGATCTTGAGGTGGCCGCGCGTCTCCCGCTGCGCACTTTCCAGCAACGCGTCAGGCGATGGACGGCTCTGCTCTCGTATTGGGTCGTCAGACACTTAATGACTCCGGATCAACGGTCAGGACGGCTATTATAGCCGTCCTGACATCTTGATTCAGCCTCTGTTGGCGTCGTCGAGCGCCAGGTTCAGCTTGAGAACGTTGACCACGGGCTCGCCCATGAAACCGAGCATGCGCGGCTCGACGAGCTCATCGACCAATGCGCGCACGACAGCCTCATCAATGCCGCGCGCTTTGGCGACACGCCCCACCTGGAAGTAGGCGGCTTCGGGCGTGATGTGCGGATCGAGCCCGCTGCCCGAGGCCGTCACGAGGTTCATCGGGACCGCCTGGTCACCGTTCGCCGCGCGCTGAGCCTCTGTATCAGCGGCGACGCGATCGCGAAGCGCCTGGCTGGTGGGACCAAGATTGGAGCCGCTGGAGGCGCCGGCGTCATAGCCGTCCGAGCCGGCCGCCGACGCACGCGGATGGAAATAGCGCTCGCCGGTGAACCGCTGGCCGATCAGTTCGGAGCCGATGACCGTGCCTTCACGCTCGATCAAACTTCCATTGGCCTGTTGGGGGAAAATAGCTTGCGCGATACCGGTTACGCCAAGGGGGTAGATGAGACCGGTGATGACGGTTAGTGCGACAATAAAGAAAATCGCGGGTCTGATTTGCTTGAGCATCGTTTCTGTCCTGAGTGGTCCGCGGCTGATGGATATCGCTCCGCGGCTTGTGTCTGTGATGACCGCTTTCGACTAAACGAGACCAGCGGCTGTGATGGCCATATCGATGAGCTTGATGCCGGCGAAGGGCACGAGAATGCCGCCCAGCCCGTAAATCAGAAGATTCCGGGACAGCAGCGAACCCGCTCCGATGGCTCGATACTTCACGCCTTTCAGCGACAGCGGGATCAGCGCCACAATGATGAGGGCGTTGAAGATGATCGCGGACAGGATGGCGCTCTGCGGTGAAGCGAGGCCCATGATGTTGAGCGCGCCAAGCTGGGGATAGAACGCCAGGAACATCGCCGGGATGATCGCGAAATACTTCGCGATGTCGTTGGCGATCGAGAACGTCGTCAGCGCGCCGCGCGTCATCAGCAATTGCTTGCCGATTTCCACGATCTCGATCAGCTTGGTCGGATCGCTATCGAGATCCACCATGTTGCCGGCCTCGCGTGCTGCCACCGTGCCGGTGTTCATAGCGACGCCAACGTCCGCCTGGGCGAGTGCCGGGGCGTCGTTGGTGCCGTCGCCGCACATGGCGACAAGCTTGCCCTTGGCCTGTTCCTCGCGGATCAGCGCCAGCTTGTTCTCCGGCGTTGCCTGCGCCAGGAAGTCATCGACGCCGGCTTCGGCAGCGATGGCAGCCGCGGTCATCGGGTTGTCGCCGGTGATCATCACCGTGCGAATGCCCATGCGGCGCAGCTCGGCGAACCGTTCCTTGATGCCGCCCTTGACGATGTCCTTGAGGTAGATGACGCCGAGCAAGCGGCCATCCTTCACCACGGCGAGCGGCGTGCCGCCTGCCTTGGCGATCTGGTCGGCGATGCCCTGAAGCTCACGAACGCTTTCAGCGGAAGCACGCGGGCTGCCGGTTGCGACCGTAGCCAGCTCGACATGATTCAGAACCGCGTCGACCGCACCCTTGCGGATCGATGAGCCGTCCAGGTCGACGCCGCTCATGCGGGTTTGTGCCGTGAATGGGACAAAGGTCGCGTTCAGACTCGCCATGTCGCGCGCACGAATGCTGTACTTTTCCTTGGCAAGCACAACGATCGATCGGCCTTCCGGGGTTTCGTCGGCAAGCGAAGCAAGCTGCGCCGCATCGGCGAGTTCCTTTTCGGTAACGCCTCTGATGGGCCGGAACTCGCTGGCCTGACGGTTGCCGAGCGTAATCGTGCCGGTCTTGTCGAGCAGCAGCGTGTCGACGTCGCCAGCTGCCTCGACCGCGCGGCCGGACATGGCCAGAACATTGAAGCGAACCAACCGGTCCATGCCGGCGATGCCGATGGCCGATAGCAGCGCGCCAATGGTGGTCGGGATCAGCGTGACGAACAGAGCGACAAGGACGATGATGGGAACATACCCTCCCGCATAGGTCGCAAAGCTCGGGATGGTCACCACGGCCAGCACGAAGATCAACGTCATCCCTGCAAGCAGGATGTTGAGCGCGATTTCGTTCGGCGTTTTCTGGCGTTCAGCGCCTTCGACCAGAGCGATCATCTTGTCGATGAACGTCGATCCTGCCGCAGCGGTGATCCGAACCTTGATCTTGTCGGAAAGGACCTGAGTGCCGCCGGTGACAGCGGAGCGATCACCGCCAGATTCACGGATGACTGGAGCAGACTCGCCCGTAATCGCCGCTTCGTTCACCGAGGCCACCCCCTCGATGACCTCACCATCCGAGGGAATGATGTCACCCGGTTCGACCAGAACGATATCACCGACCTTGAGGCTGTTGCCTGCCACCATTTTGTAGTCGCCGTTGCCGTTCGACAGCAGCTTCGCCTGGGTCTCGGTGCGGGTACGCCGTAGCGAATCCGCCTGCGCCTTGCCGCGCCCTTCGGCCACGGCTTCTGCGAAATTGGCGAACAGCACCGTGAACCAAAGCCACAGAACGATCTGCAGGGAGAAACCGACGCTTTCGGCTCCTGTGACAATATCCTTGAGCAGGAGCACCGTCGTCAGGACTGATACGACCGCGACAACGAACATCACCGGATTTTTAGCGAGGCTCTTCGGATTCAGTTTCCGAAACGCGTCTCCTATGGCCGGAACGAGTATGCGAGCGTCGAGTATGCTCGCGGATTTGGACTGGTTCATTTGAAACTCCAGCGAGTTTGTTCTTGGGGGCGACCACCCGGTCACACCGCCGCGAGCAATTCAGTGATAAGTTTGGCGAGGAGCACCACCGCTCCTAACACCAGTGTCATGCCGAGAATGATGGTCGATGCCCTGGGCGGCCTCGCCGCTCCTCGCTCCTGAAACAAGGAGCGAGGATTCATGGCTAATCGGATCGATCTCAGCCATTTGGCCGTCATCGCTGTTCTCAGAACGTCTGGCCCGCGAGCATGGCGAAGTGCTCGACGATTGGACCCAACGCCAGTGCAGGGAAGAACGTCAGGCCGCCGACGATCAGAATCACACCCACCAGAAGACCTACAAACAGAGGCCCGGTCGTAGGCAGGGTACCGCTGGACTCGGGAACCGTTTTCTTGGCGACCAGGGAGCCAGCGATAGCCAGCGCTGGAACGATCACCATGAAGCGTCCCATCAACATCGCCAGGCCAATCGTGATGTTGTACCAAGGCGTGTTGGCCGAAAGACCTGCAAAGGCCGAACCATTGTTCGCGGTGCCTGAAGTGTAGGCGTAAAGGACCTCGGAGAAGCCGTGTGGACCCGCGTTCGCCATCGAAGCCACACCCGTGTCGAGCACTACGGCAATCGCGGTGAAGCCAAGTATCGAAAGAGGCAGACACAAGACAGCCAGCATGGCCATCTTCACTTCCTTCGCCTCAATCTTCTTGCCGAGATATTCGGGTGTACGCCCGACCATGAGCCCTGCAACGAAGATCGCGACGACGACGAACAGGATGATGCCGTAGAAGCCTGCGCCGACACCGCCAATGATGATTTCGCCGAGCATCATGTTGATGATCGGGATCATCCCGCCCAGCGGCATGAAGCTGTCGTGCATGGCTATGACCGCGCCGCACGACGCAGCGGTCGTAACGACTGCAAAGAGCGCCGACGTGACGATACCGAAACGGGTTTCCTTTCCTTCCATGTTGCCGCCCTCAAGGCCAAGCGAATGGAGAATCGGATTGCCCGCAGCCTCGGCCCAATAGGTAATTGCGACACCGGCGAGGAACAGGACGCCCATGGCGGTGAAGATAGCCCAGCCTTTTTTCTCGCTGCCGACCATGCGACCAAACACGTTGGTCAGAGCAGCGCCGATGGCGAAGATCGAGACCATGTGGATGAGGTTGGTGAAGGCATTCGGGTTTTCGAACGGGTGCGAAGCGTTGACGTTGAAGAAGCCGCCGCCGTTCGTTCCCAGATGCTTGATCATCATCTGAGATGCGACCGGCCCCTGAGCGATGGTTTGCTGCGCGCCTTCAACCGTTGTTGCGATGGTGTACGGGTTGAGGTTCTGCGGAACGCCCTGCCAGACCAGGACCAGGCTGCCGACAAAGCAGATCGGCAACAAGACGTAGAGCGTGATGCGGGTGAGATCGACCCAGAAATTGCCGACCGTTTTGCCAGATGCCCGGGAAAACCCGCGAATCAATGCCACCGCAATCGCGATGCCCGTCGCTGCCGACACGAAGTTCTGCACGGTAAGACCCGCCATCTGGGTCAAATAGCTCATGGTGGTCTCGCCGCCATAGCCCTGCCAGTTGGTATTGGTCATGAAGCTGACAGCGGTATTGAAAGCGCTGGTCGGCTCAATCGCTCCCAGTCCCTGAGGGTTGAACGGCAACCCTCCCTGGAGACGTTGAACGAGGTAGAGAACCGTGAAGCCGGCGAGGTTGAAGAGCAGCACGGCCAGCGCATAGGTCGTCCAATGCTGCTCCTCTTTCTCATTCGTTCCAGCGACACGGTACAGTCCCCGTTCGAGCGGCCCAAAAATGGCCGAAAGGATCGTACGCTCGCCGTTCAGGACGCGGGTGAGATAGCCGCCGAGCGGCTTCACCAGCGCGATGATGATCCCGGCAAAGACCAGGATCTGTATCCATCCATTTATTGTCATCGGTGGTTTCTTTCCGAGCTACTGTCTTGATCAGAACCGCTCGGGACGAGCGAGGGCATAGAGCAAATAGCCAGTCACAAAGACCGCAACGCCTGCTCCGAGGAAGTATTCCAAGATCATGATTGATTTCTCCCAGTCAGAGCTTTTCGCAAACTCTGATGTATCCAAACATCAGTGCGAAAAATCCAACACCTATTGCCAGCACAATAACGTCCATTGCTTTCGCCTCCGGCGCCGCAGTTGATACGAATGGCCAGCCAAGACGGAAAACCTAGCAAGCCACAGCCATAATTCTTCCAGCGCTCCCGTGCGTAGGCGCGGGTGCCGGAGGAGGAATTTGGCGGGAATATGGACGCGAACCGCATATAGGTTCGAGAGAGGGCAAGGCCCCAAGAAATATGAATCTAATAGTAATTCCGGCCTAGGATATAAAAAATCCATAGGATCTAATCGATATCTAGCTGTGAACCGACTCTGGCCAAAAAGTTAGCCCGCCGACTCGGCCGAGTCGGCGGGCTTCGCATCGTTCGTTTCGAGACGCTGTTATTGAAGCCTGACTAGTCCGCTATCGCGACACCATCGGGTGAGCAATGCGGGGCAACATGGCGCCCACTGGCTAAGCGGCCGCGCGGTGCCCAAACAGTGGGTCAAGGCTCAGGCTCTGGTTGTCGCTCATGCAGATCACGGCGCCTGGCACATTGTTGCTTTCCTGGCGGGCGAAATGAATCGCCGCATCCTTGCTGACGAAGCAGCCGCCGACGAGATTGCGCTCATCGCGAACAGTCCAGCATCCTCGATTGTCCTGGCCGACAAAAAAATGATTCAGAGGTTGAGGAGGCTCTTTCGGTTGAATGGCGCTTGCCATAGGGGATAATCCTGATTGTTCGTTGAAGACTGAGCTTTGGACGTCGGTGGCGCTAGCCCGCCAGTGAGGTCACAATGGCGACAGCCGCGATCACGATGGCCATCACGGCTCCAAGCCGCAGGAACATTCCGACATCAGCCATCTGCTCATCAGAGCGCACGGCGGCCTTGACCTCGCCTTCCGTCTGACGAGCGCCCGGCTTGTTCAGTTGTTGCATCGCGTAAAAGTAGTAACCACGAGGGTACATCGCAGAAATCCTTTCTTGATATCGGCAGGCTCTCCAAACTGTCCAGTCAGAGACTGCCTTCGCCGATACGTTGAATTTAGCGATCTCGGGATTTGTTCTCCATTTTACGGAAAGTCGGATTCCATAGTATTTTCATTGGAGAACACAGCATCATCATGCTGTTCGTATAGGGGAAGCCTGCTCAGGCCGAGAGGGGATGAGAGACCGATCGGCGGTCAGAGACGTATCGATCGCCAGAGCGTCGATATCGGCCATAGCAGCGCGAACTCTCTCTGCCGTGCTTTCGCTCACTTCCACCAACGGAAGGCGGACAGCAGGAGAATAGCCTCGCGCGCAGTGCAACGCGAACTTGACCGGGCATGGATTGGTTTCAAGTTCCAGCGCATCGAACAACGGGTAGAGATGGGCGTTGATGCGCCGAGCTTCGAGGTAATCACCACGTCGTACCGCTCCGAAGGTCGCAGCCGCCAACATCGGTGCGATATTCGAGACGACCGAGATCGCGCCATCACCCCCAGTCATCATAAAGGCCAGCATCGATCGGTCATGTCCGGAAAGCTGCGTGAAACGATCGCCAAAGCGGACGGCCATCGTGCTTACCCGCGTCGGATCTCCACTTGCGTCCTTGATGCCTACGATACCGGGCAGGTACGCAAGACGGTCGAGAGTTTCGATCCTGATATCAACGGCAGTACGCGAAGGCACGTTGTAGATGATGATCGGCAGCTCCGCGGATTGCGCGACGCTTTCGAAATGCCGGAACAGGCCTTCCTGGCTCGGCCGACTATAGTAAGGCGTTACCACCAAAGCCCCGTCTGCACCAAGGCGACCGGCCTCGCGGGTCAACTCCACGGTACGCCGGGTGTCGTTTGTCCCCGAGCCGGCGATCACCGGCACACGGCCATTTGAGACCTCGACGCACAACCGGATCACCGCCGCCCATTCCGGATGAGACAGGGTCGGCGCCTCGCCCGTGGTGCCGCAGGCGACAAGCCCCTGCACGCCCTGGTCGATCTGCCAGTTGGCAAGCTCCGCCAAGGCGTCGAAATCGATAGCCTCACCCCTATACGGGGTGACAAGTGCGGTCATCAGACCGCCGAATAACGGCGGCTCGCCTTTGGGGTTCATGCTGCCTCTTCTCCACCTTTCGAGAGTTCTTTTGGCCGACGCTGGCGACGATCGAGGGAGCCCAGCAAGGCGATCAGCATGGCGGCCGCCAGGTCATCGTGTCGGCCCATGCACCTGCGCAAATTTCCTCGATCGTTCCACGCCACGCTACAACGCCAACGATCTCCCGAGCGCCCCATCGACCAGGGGTGCCGTGTTGGCTGCAGATGAGCTCCGAGTTCGATAACCCCCTCAAGCAAGGCATCCGCTTCGAGCAGATCACGGAGCCTGCGGTGCCGTCGAAACTGCGGCTGGTCTTCGCGCTCCTCGATAATCCTCACAGCCAGCCAGATGTGGTGTTCCTTGAGAACTCGAGCCATCTCCAATTGAGTCCTCAGGCTTGTCAGCGCAGTCAGAGGAATTTCGCCCGAACCAAGTCTTGGGTCGTCGGGTTGGAGAGCGGGAGCAGCAGGGCGTGTCATGCCGCTCTCAGAAAAACTATCGCTACGACCTGCACCGCGGCACAGCTCGCAGCAAACATCAGGAGCAGGTATTCCGATCTACGGCGTCGCTCGCGTTTGCTGAACTTCGGTTTCGACCGCGGCAACCTGGGGTGAGCGGGACGGCCTGCAACTCTCCATTCAGCCGCCATTGCTGAGCACCAGATAGATGCTGGGGCCTGCGGTAGCAATAACAGCGCAACCGGCGACCACCACCAGAACGATGATCTCCACGCCGCGACGGATGAGGTGTCGGGAGACTTGGCGCTTGCTTGGTACAGCCTGGCTCAATTTTTACCCTCACTACCCAATCTGACGGGGCTCGCGCCGCCGGCTGATGTTCATCATCTCCAGGCAGAAGCGACCGTCTGACAGTTGAAGATAGAGGCGGTAGCAGCCGTAGCTCTCGCCTATCAGCCGTGCCGCGACGACTGCATCATTGCGCGTCGGGTGGCACCACTCCGAGTCTTCACCTTCAAGATGCACAGTCCAGCGATCGTCATAGTTCCGATAGACCCAGAGCACGGGCAGGACCGGATACAAAGTCGCTGCGGCCTGAGGCGCCGCCGATTTCGAGTTGATGAATTCCAAAGCCATATTTCACCTAACCAAGCGGAGAGTCTGCGGAGCCGATGGCTCCGCATTTCGTCTCGACTCTGCCCTAGAAAAGCACGCCAGCCTCGAACATCCCGCGAACCTGGTCGCGCTTGTCGAAACTGGACCCTAAGCCGTAGCCTTCGGTGACCCGATCAATGCGGGTGTACGAGAGCTCGGTGCGCGCGAAGAAGATCCCGCGCTGGTAGGTCGGCGTCACTGTCAGCGACCACGCCCTGCTTTTCGGCCCGTAGAGTAGATTGGTGGGGGCACAGTCAGCGGCGACGCCGCAATCTCCTCCGCTTGAAGCGATATACTCGGCGCGTCCAGCGATCGAGAAATTCTCATCGATCGCATATCGAGCCAGCAGTGCTCCGCCGAATGTTTGAGCCGAGCGATCGATCCCGATGTCCCTGTTCGAGCGGACCGTTGTGTATTGCAGGTAGGGCTGAAGCGTCAGCGGGCCGTCGACATAGGTGTAGATCACATTGAAGATGCTGCTGTTGTTCTGCGCCAGTGGCGTCGCGGCGCCGGTCTTGCCGGACTCTGCAAAGTTGCCTGCGGCGACAAGCGTGATCGTGCTCGACGGCGTCGCCGCATAAGACACCAGACCGGATACCCAGTTGTAATTCCCTGAGTAGAAACCATCATTGACCGACACCGAAGCGTTCAGCGGCCCATTGCTATAGTTCACCTGAACACCGCGGCTGATGGCCGGCTCCTGGTTCCAGAGCAAGCCGCGCGCGATATTCAAATTCTGGAACGTGAAGGTCGATTCCGCGCCAATCAACGTCGGCAGCAAACCAGCCTGAACTGAGAAATTCGGCGATAGCTGGAGCTTGCCATAGGCAACCGGCACAGGCCCGTAGAACTGATCGGTTACGTCGGTTGCGCGGGTATAGGCCGAGCCCAAAGCGGGCAGCGAGTAGGCGCCAGCCTGAACGAAGAACGTCAAAGGCGCCCCAGTCGTTTGCACCTGTATTTGGGCATTGCCAATATCGAGGAGGGGATCCGCCGTCCGGGGATCGATGCTAGGAATGCCGTTCCTCTGCGCATTGCCGATACCTGTGAGCTGACCGGTGATATGAAGCCGGCCAAACACGCCCGCATCCGTACTCATCGGATCGGGGTTCGGGCGCAGAGGACCACCAAAGCTCGGCGCGCTCAGGGGTTC
This sequence comes from Shinella sp. WSC3-e, assembly GCF_945994535.1. Lineage (NCBI taxonomy): Bacteria > Pseudomonadati > Pseudomonadota > Alphaproteobacteria > Hyphomicrobiales > Rhizobiaceae > Shinella > Shinella sp. WSC3-e. The sequence goes on along the minus strand of NZ_OZ000530.1, from coordinate 1,202,045 downwards.
CGCCGCTGCCTGGCCAAGACCCATCATCGAACCGGCCATGATCGCGACCGCGCCGACCGCGCCCCGGCAAAGCGTCCGCCGACGCCGAGACCCCGGTCTTGTTGGACGACCGGCCTCGGCTGTGGCCGTTGCGGCGGGTGCGAGGGACGGTGTAAGCGGCTTCATACCTTCAGATCCTTCCGGTTTGGTGGGACCCTCAAGCTAAATAGAGCCGCATATTATTTCGACGGGAGCTCAGCCGCGCTGCGATAGTATTTTCATAAGAAAAAGCCCTGACAAAAATATACGTACTCATATAGTCGGATTTTTATTTGACTGAGCACGACTTTGCGCCCTCTCTCGCGCGGGAGTGTGCTTCTATGATTGACCAAAATCTCGACTATCTCGCTAACTTGCTTTGCCAAAACCGTCGGCAGGGAATTACCTCAGATATTCCGTTCGATCTGCTTCGAAGCGAGGATGACGCCTGGGCGGTGCAGTCAGCAGCAATCTCGGCCTTCGCCAATGACGCGGTAGGCTACGCCCTGATAGGCACTTGCCCCGCCATCCGCAGCACGCTTGGCCTTGCCAGTCCCATCTACTGCCCGATCCCTGTGGGAACAGTTCTTCAGGACTCCCACGGGCCGTTCCGGCTTCCCCAAGGCTTCATCGGAGCACAATGCGAAATCGTCTTTACGATAGGAGGTCCCCTGAGGGCGGACCATTGGCCCATCACTCGCGATCAATTTTGCAAGGCGATCCTCAGCTACCAACCGGCTATCGGTCTTGTCGGGCGACGTGGTCACCTGACTGAGCAACCGCACCTGGCCGCCATCGCTGACTATGCGTTCCATGTTTCGACGATCGTCGACAAATATCATGAGCCGACAGGCCTGGAGGCCATCGACAGGATCGACATGCGAGCGTCGATCAATAACGTTCCGGTGTTTCAGTCGGCATCGGGAGAGGGGCTGGTTGATCCGATAAACTCTGCGCTCTGGCTCGTGAATGACCTGATCGCCAGAGGTAATTATCTCAGCGCCGGCGATATCGTAGCAACCGGATCGATCATCCCGATGCTGCTGCAAATCCTTCCTGGTCAGGAACTGAAGGTCGAGTTGTCAGGCGTTGGCGACGCATCCGCACGGTTCCTTTGAACCAACAGAAGCAGCCGATCAGACGGCCAACTGATGGCCACTGAAAATGTAGAGACCCAACGCCGTCGCCGCCAACCATAGAGCCTCATCCCAATAGGTGAACCTGGTCTTGCCGAATCGTTCGCCGCGATGAACTGCGTAAGCGACGGCCATTACGCCGTATATGCCGGTCCACAGCGCGAATGTGGCAAGGAAGTTCTCGCTCTTCAGAATGTAGGCGATTGCCGCAGCGACGACCAGCTTGATGCCATAGCGCCCAATGTGCTCTCGCGACTGCTCGTCTAACCGCATAACACGCCTGGATCGTTCGTTAGATCAGGCCGAAGACGAGAGACAGCCGGTAGCCGACATACCCAACGCCGATCGCGGTAATCGCCAGGACAAGCAGCAAGCCAAGCCCACCATTCCCTGGCTCTTTCTGAGGGCGCGGTGCCTCGTTCTGTTTGTTCCGGACTCGATTATTCCCAGCCATTTCCGATGAGCGCTCCCTCCGCGCTCCAGTGCGCAGCTATGTCTAGGACGCTGCTGCATAGGAATTCGAGAGGGACGACCTTCAAGCTACATAGCCAGTTTTTATTTGCGGACGCTCGAAATAAACCCGAGGCTGTTGAACGGTGGGGGCAAGGTTTCAGCGAAGCCGACCGTATTACTGAGCAGAAGGACGTCGATCGCCAGGAGGACGAGCGCAAACCCAAAAAACAGCGATATGGCTGTTTTCCGTGGTCGTGGGGACGGACGCCGAATGCAACTCGGCGTGATCTCGTGATCTAGTGACGTCAAAAATGCTTCCATAGGCTATAGGCCGTTGGAAGCAGGGCGAAGGTCGCGGCTATGATAAACATCGCCGACAAAACAATAATTTCCACAACGATCCTTTTCCACCCACTTCCGTTAGTACTCGCCGATACCTCCTTGTCGCCCTCGGGAAAATTCGGCTTGGTCTTCTCGGTCTTGGCAGTCTGGGGATAAGGCATTGGTCCGTTCAACCTCGATGTCCGTACTTGAACCCCGACGCTTTGAAGCACCAGTGTTCAACAATTCCGATGTGAAGCGACCATGCGTGAGTTGAAGATAAAGGCGGTACGCGCCGCGCATCTGGCCAAAGGTCTTGGCGGCTTCGACTGCATCCTGCCGATACGGGAAGGCGACATCGTCTGCGTCACCATCCGTGCACAAGCGCCATTGCCTGTCGTAATCTTGAAATATCCAGAGCACGGGCGCTACGCCTTGCGCTCGACAAGAGCAATATTCATCAAAGGCACGCATTACTTCAGAACCGCCACAGTCGATTCAACTGCGTATTGCGTTGCCTCAAAGCGCATAGGAATTCGAGACTGCCGCATGCCTCAAAAAATAAAATTCCCTTTATTCCAAGACCGATGTCGAAATCAGACCGCTATATCTTCTAGCAGAGCTGATGTTCGAAGAAGGGGACCATCACCGAAACACGCGAGAACCGTGAATGACCAAATCGTATGTTCAGCGTTCCTGCAAACAACACGGGCTGCAAAACGAACGCCGACAGGAGGGCGTTCCGACGCGATTTGATGAACCGTCCTCAGTCACGAGGGCATGCGTAAAAGATTGGTGCGGACGACGGGACTCGAACCCGTACTCTCACTGAGAAGCAGATTTTCGTACCACTTCGGCTTTCGCCGCCGCCGTTCGGCGTTCGTGGTCTGGACTGTCCCTTCGCCATGGCCCGAAGGCTTTAGGCGCCGCCCGTCCAGTCTCTACACCTTCCCCAAACGGGGCTTGGCTCGGGATTGGCTTGGGGCATTTGCCCGTTAGCGTTCCCCGACTTTGAGCGGTTCTACTCCGCAGATTTCCCTGCGGGCACTCCAAATTAAAGTCTGCTGCGTCTACCGATTTCGCCACGTCCGCATTCTACCGCCGATTCTATCCTTCGCTGTCTGCTCCTATTCTGCACCTAGCGTCGAACCAGCCTTCTATCCCCTCCGAACTGCAGCGCCAATAAGGCATTGAAACCAAGTCACTTCTTGCCCTTCCAACTTTTTTGCGGATTGGTAGAAAAAAGACTTTTTAAGTCCCTTGCGTCTACCAGTTTCGCCACGCCCGCGTGTCCCGCTTTTCGGAAAGTCGAGGAGGTTCGTCAATAGGGCGTTCCGGAAATCTCCGGCCTTTCCCATCTCGGAAAGAGAGCGATGAAGCCGAACCTTCGGATGTCGGACGATCGAGGAACCGGATACCCGCGTTTCGCGCGGTTTGCGGGCGAGGATATATCGCGGCTACGAAAAGCGGCGCGGCCTTATGCAGGCCGCGCCGCTCTGTTCGGCGACGTTTCAGGAGAACGTCAGGCCGAAAGCTTGGCCGCGATCCTGGCGACATGGGCGCCCTGGAAGCGGGCGGCGTCCAGTTCGACTTCGGACGGCTGGCGCGAGCCGTCGCCGTCGGTGATCGTCGAGGCGCCGTAGGGCGAGCCGCCCTTGACGGCTTCGACGCCCATCTGGCCCTGGAAGGCATAAGGCAGGCCGGCGACGACGAGGCCGTGATGCAGCAGCGTCGGGATGAAGCCGAGGATGGTCGATTCCTGGCCGCCGTGCTGGGTGGCCGAGGAGGTGAAGACCGAGCCGACCTTGCCGACAAGCTTGCCCTGCGCCCAGAGGCTGCCCGTCTGGTCCCAGAAATTGCGCATCTGCGAGGCGACCGTGCCGAAGCGCGTGCCGGCGCCGACGATGATGGCATCGTAGCTGGCCAGCTCGTCGACGGTGGCGATCTCGGCCTTCTGGTCGAGCTTGAAGTGCGAGGCCGTCGCCACCTCTTCCGGCACCAGCTCCGGAACGCGCTTGACGGTCACCTCCGCCCCGGCCGACTTCACGCCTTCCGCCACGGCATAGGCCATGGCTTCGATATGGCCATAGGCCGAGTAGTAAAGAACCAGTACGTTTGCCATCGTCGTCTCCTGTTTCGATGATGCCTTTCCGCTTGATCGCGGCGTCTCGTTGGATGTAGCACTTCGGGGTGGCGGTCCCCCAGCGGCCGCCCGGTCGACAGACTGTTCACCCGTCATTGACAATGCCGTTCCTTCCGGTCGGCATTTCTGTCCGAACTTCAGAGAGCGCCCATGAGTTCCCGTCCCATCGCCACCGCCGCCATGCTCGCCATCGGCGACGAACTGCTCTCCGGGCGCACCAAGGACAAGAATATCGGCCAGCTTGCCGACGTGCTCTTCCTCGCCGGCATCGATCTCAAGGAGGTGCGCATCGTCGGCGACGACGAGGACGCGATCGTCGAGGCGCTGAATGCGTTGCGCGCGCGCCATACCTATGTCTTCACCTCCGGCGGCATCGGCCCGACCCATGACGACATCACGGCGGATGCCGTCTCGAAGGCCTTCGGCGTGCCCTGCCTCTACGATCCGCTCGCCATGCAGCTGCTTGGCGCCATGTACGAGCGCCGCGGCGTGGAGTTCAACGCGGCGCGCCAGCGCATGGCGCGCATGCCCGAAGGCGCCGTCCATATCGAGAACGCCGTCTCGACGGCACCGGGCTTCCACATCGGCAATGTCTATGTCATGGCCGGCGTGCCGCAGGTCTTCACCGCCATGCTCGACGCCGTCGTGCCGAAGCTTGAAGGCGGCGTGCCGATGCTCTCGCGCTCCGTCGCCTCGCCCTTCGGCGAGGGCGACATCGGCAGCGCGCTGGCGGAGATCCAGAAGAAGCACCCGGAAACCAGCATCGGCTCCTATCCGCGCTTCAGCGAGAACCGCTTCTCGACGGAAATCGTCATCCGCAGCCGCGAAGACGCTCCGGCGGAAGCGGCCGAACGTGATATACTCCAGATGATTGCCGAAATCGCCGCGGCCAAGGCCGCGTCTTGATCCCGATCAAGGTTTGGCGACACCGGCAGGCGCATGCTTCCAGGGACCCAGAACAGGAGGCCGAAATGACCTACAAGACCATCGTGGCGGTGCTGAGCGCCGCCGAGGACGCCGGCAAGGTGACGGACCATGCGCTCGCGCTTGCGCGCAGCACCGGCGGCCATGTCATCGGCATCCATGCGGAAGCGCCGGTCGTGGTCACGCTGATCGCGCCGATGGAATATCCCGACCCGAACGCCGTGCTCGACCTGCAGGAGCGCGCCCAGCGCCAGTCGCGCGAGGTCGAGCAGGCCTTCAAGTCGCGCTGCGAACGCGACGACATCTCCTATGAATGGCGCCTCTTCACCGGCACCGCCGGTTATGCCTCGGCCGGCGTCATCGACAGTGCCCGCGGCGCCGACATCGTCATTGCCGGCCAGTTCGACCCCGATCTCGACGGCCCGGCGCGCGAGGACATCGAGGACCTGCTCTACGAAAGCGGCCGCCCGGTCTACCTCGTCTCCAACGCGCCGGCGGGTCCCGCGCCGATCGAGCGCGTGCTGCTCGCCTGGAACGGCTCACGCGAAGCGGCCCGCGCCGCCTTCGACGCCCTGCCCTTCCTGAAGGGCGCGAAGGAGGTCGAGATCTTTACCGTCGATCCGCCGGAAAACGCCATGCAGTCGCGCGATTTCTGCGGCGTGGAGCTTGCGGCGACGCTCGCCCGCCACGGCGTCAAGACCACGGTCGCCTCCGGCGCCTCCGACGGCCATTCGGTGGCCGAGGTGCTGAACCGGCGCGCGACGGACATCGATGCCGGCCTCATCGTCATGGGCGCCTACAGCCATTCACGGCTGCGCCAGCGCCTCTTCGGCGGCGTCACCAGCGCCATGATGCGCCATGCCCGCGTGCCGACGCTGATGTCGCGGTAGGCCCCGCCGCCGCGACTTCGCTGTGGATCGCCCGGCTTCTGCGGCCGGGCGATGATTTTCATGGGGGCCGAACTGCGTTAGGGAGAAGGAATCTTCTTTTTTCCGCCTATCAGGAGCCCGCCATGTCGCTGCCCGACAAAGCCTTCCCCGTATCCTGGGACCAGTTTCATCGCGACGCGCGCGCGCTTGCCTGGCGGCTGGCGGATGGCGGGCGCGAATGGCGGGCGATCGTCTGCATCACCCGCGGCGGCCTCGTGCCGGCGGCGATCGTCTCGCGCGAGCTGAACATCCGCGTCATCGAGACCGTCTGTGTCGCCTCCTACCATGACTATGTCTCGCAGGGCGAAATGCATGTCCTGAAGGGCATCTCGGAGGAGCTCAGCAAGGAAGGCGGCGAAGGCATCCTCATCGTCGACGACCTGACGGATACCGGCAAGACCGCCGCCGAGGTGCGCGCCATGCTGCCGAAGGCGCATTTCGCCGCCGTCTATGCCAAGCCGAAGGGCCGCCCGCTGGTCGACACCTTCGTCACCGAGGTCAGCCAGGACACCTGGATCTATTTCCCCTGGGACATGGGCTTCACCTACCAGGAACCGATCGCCAAGGGCACGCGCGGCTGAGCCTCTCGGCGGCGAGAAACGTCTTCAATGTTGCATCGCAACATACTGATCCGATTTTTCTTTTTCCGATAGCCGGTGGATGCGGGACCGCGCCTGCCGGCTTAATCTTTCCGCAATTCGCGCAAAGGATAGTGCTTGTGTTCACCGTGTGCCAACGGTGACGGGAGGCATGGGCACAGATGCGTTATGCAAGGCCGGCATTCGCGGCGACCCTCGTCGGCGCGCTGTTCTTCTGCGAAACGGCCGGCGGACAGCCGGACGTGCGCATCACCGCAGTCACCGAATTCATCGACGCCGCCGTGCGCCCCTGGCTGGACGAACCCGCGATCCTCAACGCCGTCATCGCCCAGAACGCCGCCCATGCCGGGCTCAGCCAGGCGGAGATCGACGATCTCGACGCCCGCTGGCGCAGCGAGCTTTCCAGCGCCGACCGGCCGATGATCGAGGCGCAGCTCTCCAATCCGCTCTCCCTCTACCTCAAGGGCCGGCAACGCGCGGCGGACGGCCTGATCACCGAAATCTTCGTCATGGACAATCGCGGCCTCAATGTCGGCCAGAGCGACGTCACCTCCGATTACTGGCAGGGCGACGAGGCGAAATGGCAGAAGAGTTTCGGCGCGGGTGCGCTCCATATCGAGGAGGCGGAGCGCGACGAGTCCACCCAGCTCATGCAGTCGCAGGCAAGCCTGCCGATCCGCGACCCGGCGACCGGCGCCGTCATCGGCGCCATCACCATCGGCGTCAATCTCGACGCGCTTTGACGCTACGGCAGAGAATCACTTTATCCACGGTTCACAACTTCGTCCGGATGGCTATTCCCGGATGTCGGGGGTGGAAAAGATCCCGGGAATTCACCTGTTATTTTTTTCGCTTTTCCACAGCCACATGCTTCGCCGTCTTTTCTTTTGCCCCGAACCCGCTGATTTTTCAGGCGTCCGGCGATGTCCCCATTTTCCACAGCCGGCAGGCACAAGATGTAGCGTTCAAACTTCCATCACAAACCAACCCTTGACGGGAATCGGCCAGATGAGGTTAATGAATTCAAGTTGCGGCGGCGACTGGACCGTAATGTTACGAGGTCGGTTCTCATCACGAAATCGCGTTTGATGCGCATGTGGCCGGGTGGATGATCCGCTCGCCGCAGGGGTTTTTTCGCGCTCGTTTTCCTGAAACGCCACCGCATCCGATTGGGCTGGAAAAAAGAAGCTGTTGATACTATATTTAGTATTTGCAGCCAAACTCAGCACAAGATACAGGAAGTCGAGATTGATCGGCTTTCCCGCACGGACTGGACGATTTGGGCTGGCTGCAAGCAGTTGCGGCCGGACGGGGATAAATTGCGCCCTGTTTTTAAGGCAGGATGCGGCAGCGAAGGACAACGGACAATGCGCATAGAACGTCGTTTCACCAAACCCGGCCAGTCGGCCTATGCGGAGATCGAATTCCGCAAGGCCGTGAGCGAGATCAAGAACCCGGACGGCTCCATCGTCTTCCGCCTCGCCGATATCGACGTGCCGGCCCAGTTCTCCCAGGTCGCGGCGGACATCCTTGCCCAGAAATATTTCCGCAAGGCCGGCGTGCCCGCGCGCCTGAAGAAGGTCGAGGAGAACGACGTCCCCTCCTTCCTGTGGCGCTCCGTTCCCGACACCGAAGCCCTGAAGGCGCTCCCCGAGGGTGAGCGCTACGGCTCGGAAACCGACGCCCGCCAGGTCTTCGACCGTCTCGCCGGCACCTGGACCTACTGGGGCTGGAAGGGCAAGTATTTCGCCTCCGAGGAAGACGCTGCCGCCTTCAAGGACGAACTCGCCTATATGCTCGCCACCCAGCGCGTCGCCCCGAACTCGCCGCAGTGGTTCAACACGGGCCTGCACTGGGCCTATGGCATCGACGGCCCCGGCCAGGGCCATTTCTATGTCGATCCCTTCACCGGCAAGCTGACGAAGTCCAAGTCCGCCTACGAGCATCCCCAGCCGCACGCCTGCTTCATCCAGTCCGTCGAGGACGACCTCGTCAACGAGAACGGCATCATGGACCTGTGGGTGCGTGAGGCGCGCCTCTTCAAGTACGGCTCCGGCACCGGCTCCAACTTCTCGCACCTGCGCGGCGAAGGCGAAAGGCTTTCGGGCGGCGGCCGTTCCTCGGGCCTGATGAGCTTCCTGAAGATCGGCGACCGCGCGGCGGGCGCCATCAAGTCCGGCGGCACGACGCGCCGCGCGGCCAAGATGGTCGTGGTCGACATCGACCATCCGGATATCGAGGACTACATCAACTGGAAGGTCAAGGAAGAGCAGAAGGTGGCGGCCCTCGTCACCGGCTCGAAGATCGTCGCCAAGCACCTGAAGGCCATCATGAAGGCCTGCATCAATTGCTCGGCCGATGGCGACCAGTGCTACGACCCGGCGGAAAACCCGGCCCTCAAGCGCGAGATCCGCGCCGCCAAGAAGGACCAGGTTCCGGAAAACTACATCAAGCGCGTCATCCAGTTCGCCAGGCAGGGCTACAAGGACATCGAGTTCAAGACCTACGACACGGACTGGGATTCGGAAGCCTATCTCACCGTCTCCGGCCAGAACTCCAACAACTCCGTCTCGCTGAAGGACGATTTTTTGCGCGCCGTCGAGAATGACGGGGACTGGAACCTCACCGCCCGCAAGGACGGCAAGGTGATGAAGACGCTGAAGGCACGGGACCTGTGGGAATCGATCTCCTACGCCGCCTGGGCCTCGGCCGATCCGGGCCTTCACTTCAACACGACGATGAACGACTGGCACACCTGCCCGGCTGCCGGCCCGATCCGTGCGTCGAACCCGTGCTCGGAATACATGTTCCTCGACGACACGGCCTGCAACCTCGCCTCGCTCAACCTTCTCCAGTTCAAGGACGCGGCGACGAAGAAGATCAACATCGCCGACTATGAACACGCCGTCCGCCTGTGGACCATCGTGCTCGAAGTCTCCGTGATGATGGCGCAGTTCCCCTCGCGCCAGATCGCCGAACTCTCCTACGAGTACCGCACGCTCGGCCTCGGCTATGCCAATATCGGCGGCCTGCTGATGTCCTCCGGCATTCCGTACGATTCGGCCGAAGGCCGCGCCATCGCCGGCGCCCTGACCGCCATCATGACCGGTGTCGCCTATGCGACCTCGGCCGAGATGGCCGGCGAGCTCGGCCCGTTCCCGAACTTCGCGCCGAACCGCGAGAACATGCTGCGCGTCATGCGCAACCATCGCCGCGCCGCCTACGGCGAGACCGTCGGCTACGAGGCCCTTTCGGTCAATCCGGTCGCCCTCATCCATGCCGATTGCTCGGATGAGGCGCTCGTCGCCCATGCCGTCGCCGCCTGGGACAAGGCCGTCGAACTCGGCGAGAAGCACGGCTACCGCAACGCCCAGACGACCGTGATCGCGCCGACCGGCACGATCGGCCTCGTCATGGACTGCGACACGACCGGCATCGAGCCCGACTTCGCGCTGGTGAAGTTCAAGAAGCTCGCCGGCGGCGGCTACTTCAAGATCATCAACCGCGCCGTTCCCGAAGCCCTGCGCACGCTCGGCTATTCGGAAAGCCAGATCGCCGAAATCGAGGCCTATGCCGTCGGCCACGGCAACTTCAACCAGGCGCCCGCCGTCAACCCCGGCGCGCTGAAGGCCAAGGGCTTCCCGGACGACAAGATCGAAGCCGTCAATGCAGGCCTCAAATCCGCCTTCGACATCAAGTTCGCCTTCAACCAGTGGACGCTCGGCGCCGACTTCCTGAAGGACGTGCTGAAGGTCTCGGACGAACAGCTCGCCGACATGTCCTTCAACCTCTTGGAGCATATCGGCTTCACGAAGAAGGAGATCGAGGCCGCCAACATCCATGTCTGCGGTGCGATGACGCTGGAAGGCGCCCCCTTCCTCAAGGCCGAGCATCTGGCGGTCTTCGATTGCGCCAATCCCTGCGGCAAGATCGGCAAGCGCTACCTTTCGGTCGAAAGCCACATCCGCATGATGGCCGCCGCCCAGCCGTTCATCTCGGGCGCCATCTCCAAGACGATCAACATGCCGAACGAGGCGACCGTCGAGGACTGCAAGAACGCCTACATGCTCTCCTGGAAGCTCGCGCTGAAGGCCAACGCGCTCTATCGCGACGGCTCGAAGCTCTCCCAGCCGCTCAACGCCTCGCTGATCGAGGACGCGGAGGACGAGGACGATGCGGTCGAGGCGCTGGCCGCCGCGCCTGCCGCCGCCCAGGCCGTCACGGTGACGGAAAAGATCGTCGAGAAGATCATCGAGCGTGTCGTCCGCGACCGTGAGAAACTGCCGAACCGCCGCCAGGGCTACACCCAGAAGGCCGTCATCGGCGGGCACAAGGTCTATCTGCGCACCGGCGAATTCGGCGACGGCCGCCTCGGCGAGATCTTCATCGACATGCACAAGGAAGGCGCCGCCTTCCGCGCGATGATGAACAACTTCGCCATCGCCATCTCGCTCGGCCTGCAGTACGGCGTGCCGCTGGAGGAATATGTGGAGGCCTTCACCTTCACCAAGTTCGAGCCGGCCGGCATGGTGCAGGGCAACGACGCCATCAAGAACGCGACGTCGATCCTCGACTATGTCTTCCGCGAGCTTGCCGTCTCCTATCTCGGCCGCCACGACCTTGCCCATGTCGATACGTCCGATTTCTCCAACACGGCGCTCGGCAAGGGCATCCAGGAAGGCAAGACGAACCTGATCTCGACCGGCTGGACGCGCGGCCACAAGCCGACGCTCATCCAGGGCGGCCAGGCTGGCGATCGCCCGCTCGCAGAGCCCAAGGGCGCCGCCACCGCCGCCCCGGCCAAGGCTTCGTCCGTCAGCAACATCACCTCGTTCGCCGGCAGCGCGGCCCGCAAGATCGAGCCGGTGACGGCGATCTCCCCCTCCGAAATCGTCGCCTTCAAGCGCGACTACGAGGAACGCGCCGCCGAATTCGCGGAAGAAGTGGCGGACGAGGCAGCCGAGGAGACGCCCGAAGGCGTGACCGCCCTCTTCTCCGACAAGGCAGCCGCCGAAGCCGCCAGTGCCAAGGCCGACGCCAAGAAGCTGGAGAACGAGCGCCGCATGCGCTCCATCGCGCAGGGCTACACGGGCAACATGTGCTCCGAGTGCCAGAACTTCACCATGGTGCGCAACGGCACCTGCGAGAAGTGCGACACCTGCGGCTCGACGAGCGGCTGCAGCTAATCGCCGCCCTTTACCACAGGACAGACGAGAACCCGGGGAGCGATCCCCGGGTTTTTTCATTCAGCGGGCGAGTTCGAACTGGATCTCGATCCTGTGACAGGCCGCGCCCGGTCCGTTCCAGCCGTGATAGACCTCGCGGCTTTCGCCGGAGAAGACGTGCCGCGACAGCTCGATCTCCGCGACCAGCGGCGCATAGCCCTGGGTGAAGAGCGTGCGCAGCGAACCTTGGTGGACCCGCGAGGCAACGATGGTGGGTTCGAGATGGCGCAGTTCCACCGTGCCTCCATATTCCTCCGGACCCTCCACGGGCCGGCAGATCTGCCAGTCGAACGGCGTCCTGCCGTCCTTCGGCAGGCCATGAGCAATGAAGATCCAGGGGCCGGCGACGGTCAGCCCATAGTCGCCGACCGCCCCCTCGATGATCGGCGCAAGCTCCACAGCCGCCTGCCTGATCTCGGGAATGCGAAGGCGGCGCCGCATGCACAGCACCCACATGTCCGGTGTCTCGATGATGTTCATGGTCCCTCCCGTTTCGACGCAGACCTATGATCGCGATTGTTTTCGAGCAAGCGGCTCCCTGGAAAGCCATGCCAAACTTGAGGCCGGAAGGCGCAAAAGGCGGAAAATCATTTCAAGACGGCCAATCCTTCCCGCGAACCGCGGGCCAGGCACGATGTCATTGCGATGCGGGAAAGGGCGGGTTACATGCAAGCCTCCCGTTGCGGGAATCGACCTGCCCGTCCCGTGATGCAGAAGGAACAGTCGATGCCGATAGCGCCGTTCAAGGGGCCGATCGCCCTTGCCTACCGCGTCCTCGTCCTGCCGGGCGTCATTGCCTATCTCTTCGCCGTCAGCATCGTCGTGCTTGCCGCCGACCGGTTCTGGCTCGTCGATCTTCTCACCTTCGCCTGGCCCTACATCATCGCCACCGGCGCCCTGCTCGTCGTGGCCGCCCTGGTGACGCGGCGCCTGAAGGCGATCGTGATTGCGGGGGCCGGCCTTGCGGTCGCCCTGATCCCGGCGGCCGATGTGCCGACCGCCCGCGCCTCCGCCGCCGCAGGCGGCCTGAAGGTGCTGACCGCCAATCTCTTCGTCCGGAATGCGCAGGATCCTGCCGTCTTCATCGCGATGCTGCGCCGGGAAAAACCCGATATCGTCATCCTGCAGGAGACGACGAAGCGCTGGGAGGAGGCGCTTTCCGCCGCCGGCCTCTATGCCTATGAAAGCAATTCGGACGTACGCGAGCGCGATGCCATCAAGGTCTTCTCCGTCCTGCCGATCCGCTCGCAGACCGAATTGAAGCGCGCCTTCACCGAGGAGCGCGCCTACAAGCAGCCGCTCCGCCTGGAACTGGACATGCGCGGCAAGCCGCTCTTCCTCTACGCCTTCCACCCCGAAACGCCGCGCCGGCTCTGGCAGTGGCACGATCGCAACGCCTATCTCTCGGCGGCCGCCGACGCGGTGCGCGGCGACCTCGAGACGGCGCCGGTCATCGTCGCGGGCGACTGGAACACGCCGACCTGGTCGCCCTTCTTCCGTGCCTTCCTCAAGCAGGCGGGCCTTGCCTCCACCGCGGGCGGCTGGCTGCAGCCGGTCACGCGGTTCAGCCAGAAACTCGACACGGTCGCCTATATCGGCGCCTCGATCGACCATATCGTCGTCTCGCCGGATATTTCCGTGCGGGCACGCCGCGTCGGTCCGAATTTCGGCTCGAACCATCTGCCCGTCATCGCCGAACTGGCGCTGCCGGAAACCTGACCCCCTCGCCCCTGAGGAAAAACACCCTATCTTAGGGGGCGAAGCCATTTCGAGGGAGACGATCATGCCGACGGAAAAGGACAGCCCCAAAGCGTCGCTCGAGGAGGAACGCGCCCGGCAGAAGCGAAAGTCGGCCAAAGCCGAGCAGGACGACTATCTGGAGGAGGCGCTGGAAGAGACCTTTCCGGCGAGCGACCCGATCGCCCCCGGCGAGGTGAAGGATCACGCCAAGTGAGCGGCGATACGGCGCATGCCCGGCCCTTGCCGCGAACGGTCTGACCGGCGATGAGCACCGCCTTCCTTTTCACCGGCCCGGACGATGCCGCCGTCACCCTGCTTCTTGCCCATGGCAGCGGCGCGCCGATGGATTCGCCAGCCATGAACGCGGCAGCGGATGCCCTGGCGGCGGAGGGCCTGCGCGTCGCGCGCTTCGAATTCTCCTACATGGCCGCCCGGCGCACCGAAGGCAGCCGCCGCCCGCCGCCCAGGGCCGAGACGCTGAATCCCGAATTTCGCGCGGCCGTCGCGGATCTCGCCGCCACGGGGCCGCTCGTCATCGGCGGCAAGTCGATGGGCGGCCGTGTCGCCAGCATGGTGGCCGACGGGCTTCTTGCAGAAGGCCGCATCGCCGGCCTGCTTTGCCTCGGCTATCCGTTCCACCCGCCGGAAAAGCCGGCGCAGCTGCGCACGGCCCACCTCATGGCGCTCGCAACGCCAAGCCTCATCTGCCAGGGTACGCGCGATCCCTTCGGCACGAAGAACGAGGTGCCCGGCTACGGACTGCCGGAGCGCATCCGCTTCCTGTGGCTGGAAGACGGCGACCATGACCTCAAGCCGCGCAAGAGCGTTTCCGGCTTTACCGCCGCCGACCACCTCGCCACCATGGCCCACACCGTGAAGGCCTGGGCGGCAGGCCTCGGCTGACCCCTGTTCCATGCGGAACAGCGCCTGAAACCGTCCCATGCGAAGGTTCGGTCACTGGATGGAACGAACCATCCCGACCGAACCAGAGGGGACTTCGACATGCGCAATCTCATCCTTGCCGCCGCCATCGCTTTCACCGCCGCCGCCTCCTTCGCCGCGCCGTCGCAGGCCGGCTATTACAGCTACGGCTACCAGCCCGCCTGCTTCATCAAGAAGATCAAGAGCTACGACTACTACGGCAACCTGATCATCAAACGCGTCCGCGTCTGCCACTAGCCGGCGCCCCGATCAGGGGTCGATCGAAGCATGGCCGCCGCTGGCAGACGGCCTCACGGACGCGACGAAGCCCGGATGCCCTCCCATGCATCCGGGCTTCTCCTTTTCGACTATTCGCCGCTCACCTGCCCGGCCCAGCTTTGCGCACCGGATTCGCCATCGAGGAACGGCAGGGCCGTGCTGACGAGTGCGGGGGCTGCAAAGGTCTCGTAGTGGGTGAGGCCCGGCAGGATGGCGAGACGGTTCTTCGCCATGTTCTCCCGCATCCAGCCGGCATCCCTCAGCCCGCCGCCGAGCTTCTGGTAGAATTCGACGATATGTTCCGGGCGGATCATGTCGCTGTCGCCAAAGATCAGCATGACGGGCATGGAGAGCTTTGCCACCGCATCGGAGGCGTCGTAATCGACGCGCATGGCCGCGCCCATCGCGTCGAGCAGCTTCGGGAATTCGGAAACGTCCGGCGCGACGGCGCCATAGGACCTGTACATCGGCGTCTCCTTCATCATCTCCGCCATGGCTCCGGAGACCGCCTCCTGCTGCGGCAGCATTTCCGGGAAGAAGCCGTTCCTGGCGAAGGGCGCCGAGGCGATGACGAGGCGGCGCACCTTGTCCGGCGCGCCGGCGGCCATGTGCAGCGCCACGCCGCCGCCGAAGGAATAGCCGAGCACGTCGACTTGGTCGTAGCCCAGTTCCTCCACGAGCTCGGCCATGTCGGCGCCGATGGCGGTTATGTCGATCGGCCGCGTGCCGAGCGGCGTGCGGCCATGGCCCTGCAAGTCGACGCCGATCACCTGGCGGTTGTCCTGCAGCGTCTTGAGGTTGGCGCCGAACATCTCGATCTGGCCGAGGCCGCCATGCAGCAGGAGCAGCGGCTCGCCCTTGCCGCGGATCTCGTAATAGTAGTCGATGCCGTTCACCGTCAGGTGCCCCGCCTTGTCCGGCTTGCCGGCCTCGCCCTGCAACGGGTTCTCGGCCACATCCTCCGCCTGCGCCGAAAGGGGGGCGAAGGCGGCAAGGGCGGCGGTCAGGAGGGTGATGATGGTCAGCTTCGGCATGGTCCGTCTCCTCGGGTTCCGGCCGGCGGCCCGCCGGCTTCATGCACCAAGGACGCGGCGGAGCGCGCCGCCCCGACAGGGCTCGCGAAATTTTCGGCAGACGCCTGCCAGCTGGATTCAGGTTCCTGCCGGATTGATTCCGCTAGCGGCGGCAACGGTTTGAAAAGCCTGCTCTATTTCCGATCGGCCCGTCCGGTCGGCGCGGAAGGGAACATTAACCCGGCCATGCGAATATTAGCGCCGAACCAGATATATCCGGGAAGACGATGGCACACAGCTTCTCCTACACGCACTATGACCTCGACATGCAGCGCGCCGGTACGGTCATCGAGATCACGCTCTCGGCCATCGCCAATGTGCGGCTGATGAGCCACGGCAATTTCGATCTCTTCAAGAATGCCCGCCAGCACAAGTTCCTCGGCGGCGTCGCCAAGCAGTCGCCGATCCGGCTGAAAATCCCGGAAAACGGCCACTGGCATGTGGTGGTCGACATGGAGGGGCATCCCGGCAAGGCCGAGTCGTCGATCAGGATCGTGCCGGCCGCCCCGCAGAAGCCCGTGCAGCGCTTCAGCGCCGCCTCCTGACGGGCGCGGCGGGTCTCAGCCCCGCTCCCGGCGCAGCTTCGCCCACCATTCCAGCCGCTTCTTCAGCTCCCGCTCGAAGCCGCGTTCGGGCGGATCGTAGAAGGTTTTCCGCCCCATCTTCTCCGGGAAATAATCCTGTCCGGAAAAGGCGTCCGGCATGTCGTGGTCGTAGCGGTAGCCGTCGCCGTAGCCCTCGCCCTTCATCAGCTTCGTCGGCGCATTGAGGATGTGCTTCGGCGGCAGCAGCGAGCCGTTTTCCTTCGCCGCGCGCATCGCGGATTTGTAGGCGGTGTAGACGGCGTTCGATTTCGGTGCGGTGGCGAGATAGACGCAGGCCTGCGCCAGCGCCAGTTCCCCCTCCGGAGAGCCGAGGAAATCGTAGGCATCCTTGGCGGCATTGCAGACGACGAGCGCCTGCGGATCGGCAAGGCCGATGTCCTCCACCGCCATGCGCACCATGCGCCGGCAGAGGAACAGCGGGTCCTCGCCGGCATCCAGCATGCGGGTGAGATAGTAGAGCGCCGCATCGGGATCGGACCCGCGCACGGACTTGTGCAGCGCGGAGATGAGATTGTAGTGGCCGTCCTGCGACTTGTCGTAGACGGGGGCCCGGCGCTGCACGATGCGGAAGAGATCGTCCTGACCGAAGGTCTCGCCGGCGCGGGCGGCGCGCCAGACTTCCTCGGCAAGCGTCAGCACCGCCCGCCCGTCCCCATCGGCCATGCGCAGCAGCGAGGCGCGCGCTTCTTCGTCGAGCGGCAGCGGTTTTTCCTCGATCGCCTCGGCACGCTTCAAAAGCTCCTCGAGGCTCTGTTCGTCATGCGGCTTGAAGGTGAGCACGCGGGCGCGGGAGAGAAGCGCGGCATTGAGCTCGAAGGACGGGTTCTCCGTCGTCGCGCCGACGAGCACGATCGTGCCGTCCTCCATGACCGGCAGGAAACTGTCCTGCTGGGCGCGGTTGAAACGATGGATCTCATCGACGAAGAGCAGCGTCTGCCGGCCGCCCATGCGGCGCTGGCGCGCGGCCTCGAATACCTTCTTGAGATCGGCGACGCCGGAGAAGATCGCCGAGATCTGTTCGAAGGCGAGCCCCGTTTCGCCGGACAGGAGGCGCGCCACCGTCGTCTTGCCCGTGCCGGGCGGACCCCAGAAGATCATCGAGCCGAGCGAGCCGGCCTCGATCATGCGCGAGAGCACGCCGTCGGGACCCGTCAGGTGCTCCTGGCCGGACACTTCGCCCAGCGTGCGGGGGCGCAGGCGATCGGCCAGGGGCCGCTTTGCCGCCATCTCCTCCGGTTCACGCGGGGCGAAGAGGTCGCTCATCGGAAGAACTGGCGGATGCGCTGGCCGTCACGCTCGATCTCGACGCGCCAGATGGACGGGTCCTCGTTGACGAGCGAGGCGAGGCTTTCGGTCGAGGCGACCTCGGTGCCGTTGAGCGCGATGATGATATCGCGCGGCTGGAGGCCGATGCGCGCCGCCGGCGAGCCGCGATTGACCTCGGTGACGACGACGCCGGCCGTGGTGCGGTTGGTCGGCATGCGCAGTTCCTCCGCCACGCGCGGCGAGAGGTTGGCGACGACCGCGCCGGAGAAGGGATTGCGGCCTTCGATCAGCCGCTCGTCGCGCGGCGTGGTCTCGGGCGCGCGGTCGAGCGAGAGCGTCAGGTCCTCTTCCTTGCCATTGGCAATGACGGTGATGCGCGCCGTGCCGCCGATGCCCACGGTGGTGAGGCGATAGCCGAGGGCGTCGGGATGCTCGACGGGAACGCCGTTGACGGCGGTGACCACCTGCCCGGGCTTCATGCCGGCCTTTTCCGCCGGACTGCCGGCCTGCACCTGCGAGATGAGCGCGCCGCGGGCGCGATCCAGGTCGAGCGCTTCGGCGACCTCCGAGGTCACCGCATCGAAGGTGGCGCCGATGAACGGGCGGTCGAAGGTGGCGCTGCCGTTTTCGGCGCTGGCGACGAAGGTCTTCACCAGGTTGGCCGGGATGGCGAAGCCGACGCCGTTCGAGCCGCCGCCGCGCGAGAAGATCGCGGTGTTGATGCCGATCAGCTCGCCGTTCATGTTGATGAGGCCGCCGCCGGAATTGCCGGGATTGATCGAGGCGTCCGTCTGGATGAAGAAGCCGAAATCCCCGGAACGGACCTGGTTGCGGGCAAGCGCCGAGACGATGCCGCTCGTCACCGTCTGGCCGACGCCGAACGGATTGCCGATGGCGAGCACGAGGTCGCCGACCTCGACCGCGTCGCTGTCGCCAAGCGGCAGGGCCGTGAAATCCGCATCCGCCTTGATCTTCAGCACGGCAAGGTCGACGCGCTCGTCCTTCAGCACCACGGTGCTTTCATATTCGCGGCCATCCGCCAGCGCGACCTTGATGTCGCTCGCGCCCTCGATGACATGGTTGTTCGTCACCACGATGCCCTTGGCGCCGACGATGACGCCCGAGCCGAGCGAGGACTGCTTTTCGCTGCGGTTCGGCATGCGCTGGCCGAAGAACTCCTCGAAGAAGGGGTCGCCGTCGAAGATCGAGCGGCGCTCGACGACGCGCTCGGCATAGACATTGACCACGGCGTTCTCGACCTGCTTGACCAGCGGCGCGAAGGAGAGCTGCATTTCCGTGCGCGATTGCGGCACGGTGCGCTCCTCGGCCATTGCGGGCGCCGCAAAGGCGAGAGCAACGGCAAGCGGGGCGGCAAGCAGGATGCGGACGTTCGGCATGGACGAGTCTCCTTCGTTTCTGCGTCACGATCAGATAGGATCTCGCGGGAAAAAAGGCAAATTGTGGAGGAGGCGCCGATTGCGGCGATCTCACGCGGCGCGCACGAAAATGTGGTCGCCACAAATCTTTCGCCGCCGTTGAAACAACATCCGCCGCGTTTACGTAGGTACCAGGGAAACAACCGAAAAGATCGAGCCCCGCCATGTCTCTCTACCGCCCGCCCCGCATTCCCGCTTCGCAGATCACGCCGGAACACTGTTTCCTCGCGCGCCGCTCGTTTCTGGCGGCCGCGGCCGGTGGAGCGCTTCTGGCGTCGGGCATGCCCGCTTTCGCCGAAGCCCTGAAGGCATCGAAATCGCCCTACGCGGTGGACGAGGCGCTGACGCCCGAAAAGGACGTGACCAGCTACAACAATTTCTACGAGTTCGGCATGGGCAAGGGCGACCCGATCGCCAATTCGGAAAAATTCAAGCCGACGCCCTGGACGGTGAAGGTCGATGGGCTTGTCGGCAAGCCGAAGGAGTTCGGGCTGGAAGAGCTGATGGCCCTGCCGCTGGAAGAGCGGGTCTACCGCATGCGCTGCGTGGAGGCCTGGTCGATGGTCATCCCCTGGATCGGCTTTCCGCTTTCCGCGCTGCTCGACAAGGTGGAGCCGCTGGGCGACGCACGATATGTCGCCTTCGAAACCGTCGTCAGACCGGAGGAGATGCCCGGCCAGTCCGGCTATTTCCAGTCCCTGCCCTGGCCCTATGTCGAGGGCCTCAGGCTCGACGAGGCGCGCCATCCGCTGACGATCCTCTCCGTCGGCGTCTACGGCAAGACGCTGCCGAACCAGAACGGCGCGCCGATCCGCCTCGTCGTGCCGTGGAAATACGGCTTCAAGGGCATCAAGTCGATCGTGAAGATCACGCTCACCGACAAGCAGCCGCCCTCCACCTGGAATCTCGCCGCGCCGAACGAGTACGGTTTCTACGCCAATGTGAACCCGGAGGTCGACCATCCGCGCTGGAGCCAGGCGAGCGAGAACCGTATCGGCGAAGGCGGCTTCTTCGGCGCCAATCGCCGGCCGACCCTGCCCTTCAACGGCTATGCCGAGGAGGTCGCCGGCCTCTACAGCGGCATGGACCTCAGGGCGAACTACTGATGGCGCGCCTGCCGACCCTTCCGCGCAAATACCACGCGGCCTCGATCTGGCTGCTCTATGCCCTTGGCCTCGTGCCGGCGGCCTGGGGCTTCTGGCTCGGCGCCACGGGCCGCCTGCCCGGCAACCCGGTCAAGGAATTCGAGCACCTGCTCGGCCTCTGGGCGCTGCGGTTCCTCATCGCCACGCTCGCCGTCACGCCGATCCGCGACCTCTTCGCCATCAACTGGGTGCGCTATCGCCGCGCGCTCGGGCTGCTGGCGTTCTGGTACGTGCTGATGCATTTCCTCACCTACATGCTACTCGATCAGTACCTGAATTTTTCGGCGATCCTGGTCGATATCGCCAAGCGGCCCTTCATCACCATCGGCATGGCCGCCTTCGTGCTGCTCATCCCGCTGGCGCTGACCTCCAATGCCTGGTCGATCCGCAGGCTCGGCATGCGCTGGGTGAAGCTGCATCGGCTGGTCTACGTCATCGCCGCCGCCGGCGCGCTGCATTTTGCCATGTCGGTGAAGGTCGTGGGGCTGGAGCCGTGGACCTATATCGGGCTTGTGGCGCTGCTTCTCCTCTATCGGCTGGCGCGGCCGCTGATCCGGGGCAGCGGAAGAGGAAAGCCGCGGGCCTCCGCGTTTCGCGGACAGGAACGCTCGGCCTGAGGCGTTTCGCACTCTTGCAGGAAATGCTCTGGATTCCTGCTTTTACCGCATTTCCGGACGCAAAACCGCTTCGCACTTTTGCTGGAAATGCTCTAGGAGGCGCGGCCGGGACCGCTCGTCTCGTCCTTCACCACGAAGAGCTTCGCCCCTGCCGACAGCGGGACATCGGCCGCGTTGCTGACGACGCGGTTCCGGCCATTGCTCTTGGCAAGGTAGAGCAGCCGGTCCGCGCGGCTGATCGCGTCATGGATGGTGTGATCTCCGGCGGCCGTGACCGCCACCCCGAAACTTGCGGTGATCGGGCGATCGATGCCGATGCGGCCGAGGTCGCGTTCCGACAGGGCGAGACGCAAGGTGTTCGCGAGCATATGGGCGTCCTGCAGGCGGCAGTTCGGCAGATAGGCGATGAACTCCTCCCCACCGAAGCGCGCGACCGCGACGCCGGGCCAGGCGAGCGTGCGCAGGAGGGTGGCCACCTCGCGAATGGCCTCGTCTCCGGCGGCGTGCCCGAAGCGGTCGTTGATCGCCTTGAACCAGTCGATATCGGCGACGATGATGGCCGCTTCGGTTTTCCCCGCATGCTCGCCGAGGCGCTGCTCGAAACCGCGACGGTTGAGAAGGCCCGTCAGCGGATCCTCCGCCGCTGCCTTGCGGTGCCCTTCGACGATCCGCAGCGCCACGGAGGCAAGCGCCGTCAGGGCCAGGAGCAAAGCGCCGATCGTCGCCGTGATCTGCATGACGAAGGCGTAGGACGAGCCGATGAAGGCGTCCATGGCGAGGCTGCCCGCCATGACGAAGAAAACGATCGTGCGCAGGGTCGTCTCCAGCATCACGAAGACGACGGCCCCGAGCAGCGCGCGATCGACCCAGGTGCCCGACCGGCGCCAGGAGGACAGCAGGGCAACCAGCAGCAGCAGGCTGCAGGCGATATCGCTGACGAAGAGCTCGAAGCGCAGGCTTTGCGCGACGAAGACCGCGTAGGCGATGATGCCATAGGCGACGGCGGCGATGCCGAGACGAAGGGCGAGATGCCGCGACGCGTCGAAATGGGTGGAAAGGCCCTGGCTGTAGAGGAGGAAGGCGCTGAGGAACGCGGCATCCGCCGTCATCGCGACAAGAGGCACCGGCGCAACGGCCTGCAGAAGCGGCGCGAGGAAACCGAGGGCCGCACAGAGATAACCGCTGCCCCAGAACAGGGCGGCACGGTTGCCGAAGCGCGCGACGATGAGAAACGCCACGCCGAACAGGGTGAGAACCACCGGCAGCAGGAATGCGAAATTCTCGGCCATCGCCCAAACTCGATTAAACTCGGCCGGGACTTTAAGCCCCGGGGCTAAAGACAATCCCTAGCGACATGGTTTCCAAATCCTTGCGGGCGCCATTTCCGCAAAGAAAAAGCCGGACGCTTTCGCGTCCGGCTTCAAGACGTCCGGTCGGGACGCTCGTTCGATCAGGCGGCTTCGGCAGCGTCCGCCTCGGCGGCAACGCGGGCCTTGTCGGCTGCGCCCTTGGCGTCGACGTCGCGGTCGACGAACTCGATGACGGCGAGCGGGGCGTTGTCGCCATGACGGTAGCCAGCCTTCATGATGCGCAGGTAGCCACCATTACGGCTGGCATAGCGCGTCGCGATCGCGTCGAACAGCTTGCCGACAACGGCAACGTCGCGGATCTGCGAGATCGCCTGGCGGCGAGCGTGCAGGTCGCCGCGCTTGCCGAGGGTGACGAGCTTTTCGACGATCGGGCGAATTTCCTTCGCCTTCGGCAGCGTGGTTACGATCTGCTCATGCTGAATGAGCGAGGCAGCCATGTTGGCGAACATCGCCTTGCGGTGGCTGGCGGTACGGTTGAGTTTGCGACCCGAATTCTGGTGGCGCATCTCGGTTCTCCTTCACATGCAGGCAGTCGCCTGCCGTTTGATGGGTTAATACTGGTCTTCGTAGCGCTTGGCGAGATCTTCGATGTTCTCGGGCGGCCATGCCGGCACTTCCATGCCGAGGTGCAGGCCCATGGAAGCGAGAACTTCCTTGATTTCGTTCAGCGACTTGCGACCAAAATTCGGAGTGCGAAGCATTTCGGCTTCGGTCTTCTGAATGAGATCGCCGATATAGACGATGTTGTCGTTCTTCAGGCAGTTCGCCGAACGGACCGAAAGTTCCAGTTCGTCGACCTTCTTGAGGAGCGCCGGGTTGAAAGCCAGTTCCGTGACCGATTCCTCTTCGGCTTCCTTCTGCGGCTCGTCGAAGTTGACGAAGACCGAGAGCTGGTCCTGGAGGATGCGGGCCGCGAACGCGATCGCATCTTCGCCCGTGACGGAACCGTCGGTCTCGATGGTCATCGTCAGCTTGTCGTAGTCGAGAACCTGGCCTTCACGGGTGTTTTCCACCTTGTAGGACACTTTCTTGACCGGCGAATACAGGCTGTCGACCGGGATGAGGCCGATCGGCGCGTCTTCGGAGCGGTTGCGGTCGGCCGGGACATAGCCCTTGCCGTTGTTGACCGTGAACTCCATGCGGATCTCCGCGCCCTCGTCGAGGGTGCAGATGACATGGTTGGGGTTCAGGATCTCGATGTCGCCGACCGTCTGGATGTCGCCAGCCGTCACGACGCCCGGGCCCTGCTTGCGCACGACCATGCGCTTGGAATCATCGCCATCCATCTTGATGGCGATTTCCTTGATGTTGAGCACGATGTCGGTCACGTCTTCCCGGACACCCGGGATGGACGAGAACTCGTGCAGCACGCCGTCGATCTGCACGGCGGTGACAGCCGCACCGCGCAGCGACGACAGGAGAACGCGACGCAGCGCGTTGCCGAGGGTCAGGCCGAAGCCACGCTCCAGCGGCTCGGCAACAAGGCTTGCCTTGGTGCGGCCGGAGGAGGTGAACTCGACCTTGTTCGGCTTGATCAGTTCCTGCCAGTTTTTCTGGATCATATGTTTTGCCTTCCGTTCGCCGCCACCATCCAATCGTGACGGCCGAGCCCTGAAGTTCCGCGAAAGCCGGAAACCGGCTTCCGCGAGAGTTCGAATGCGATGATCAGACGCGGCGCTTCTTGCGCGGGCGGCAACCGTTGTGCGGGATCGGGGTCACGTCGCGGATCGACGTGATCATGAAGCCGGCAGCCTGGAGGGCGCGCAGAGCCGATTCACGGCCGGAACCCGGACCGCAGACTTCGACTTCCAGCGACTTCATGCCGTGTTCCTGAGCCTTCTTGGCGCAGTCTTCGGCAGCGATCTGGGCGGCGAACGGGGTCGACTTGCGCGAACCCTTGAAGCCCTTCGCACCGGCCGACGACCAGGCAATCGCGTTGCCCTGTGCGTCGGTGATGGTGATCATCGTGTTGTTGAACGAAGAATTGACGTGAGCAACACCCGAGGTGATGTTCTTGCGTTCGCGACGGCGGACGCGTGCGGCTTCCTTGGCCATGGATAGTCCTTTCGTTGATCTCGACACCGCCGTAGTTCCAGCGGCTCCACCGGGCCGGGGTGACACCCTGCCCTGAACAGTATTTGCAGATGCGCCCGAAGGCCGCATCTGCGGCGATATCGTCACTGCCGTAATGCCAGCAGCTCCACCGACCGGGGCATTTGCCTGGCGCAACACCCCGCTCGAAACTCAAAAGAGGCCGGCGCGGCGCGCCAGCCTCCTGTTCCCCGTTTCCGGGAAATTACTTCTTCTTGCCTGCGATGGCCTTGGCCGGACCCTTGCGGGTGCGGGCATTGGTATGCGTGCGCTGGCCGCGGACCGGAAGGCCGCGACGGTGACGCAGGCCGCGGTAGCAGCCGAGGTCCATGAGACGCTTGATGTTCATCGAGGTCTCGCGACGCAGGTCGCCTTCGACCTGGTAGTCGCGGTCGATGGCTTCACGGATCTGCAGGATCTCTGCGTCCGTGAGCTGATGCACGCGACGATCAGCCGGGATGCCGACCTTCTCGATGATTTCCTGTGCAAACTTCGGGCCGATCCCGTGAATGTAACGCAGCGCGATGACGACGCGTTTTGCAGTCGGGATGTTGACGCCAGCGATACGTGCCACGCCTGTTCTCCTTGCTTCCAGTTGCCATCCGGCAAGTGGTCTTCTTCATTCGATACGGCAAAAGCCGCTGCTCATCTATGATGCCGCATGACCTTGCCCTGGTTCGTTCCGCTCCAGGGGATCATGCGGTGAGGTTCGGGACATGTCGAAAACGACCGCACCCGGACTTCGTTCTTCTGAAATCCGCGCCGATCGCAATGGTATGTCGCGAGTTGGCGCTGTCATAAGGGGAATCGGCCGAAAAAGTCAACTCCCGGCCGGATCCTTTTTCGCCCGATCTCAGGCGTTCTCCAGGATTCCGGCGATCTCCGCGGTCACCTTGTCGACATTGGCCATGCCATCGACCGTCTGGAGCCTGCCGGTCGAGGCGTAGTACTTCGACAGCGGCGCCGTTTTCTCGCGGTATTCCGTGAGGCGGCGCTTGAAGGCTTCCGGGTTGTCGTCCGAGCGGACGGTGCCGCCGGCGGCGATCGTCTCGGCCACGCGGGTCTCCATGCGCTTGACCAGCGCATCCTCGTCGACCTTCAACTCTATGACGGCATCGAGCGAGAGGCCCTTGCCGGCGAGGATCTGGTCGAGGGCTTCGGCCTGCGGAACCGTGCGCGGGTAACCGTCGAGGATGAAGCCCCTGGCACAGTCGGGCGAATCGATTCGGTCGGACACGATCTCGTTGACGATCGCGTCGGAGACGAGCTGGCCGGCATCCATGACGGCCTTCGCACGCTTGCCCACATCCGTGCCGGCGGCGACGGCCGCGCGCAGCATGTCACCCGTGGAGAGCTGCGGAATGCCGTGCCTCTCCGTCAGGAGCTTGGCTTGCGTCCCCTTGCCAGCCCCCGGCGGCCCCAGAAAAATCAGTCTCATCGTCCCCTCTTTCCGCCACGCAGCTTCGACTTCTTGATCAGCCCCTCATATTGCTGAGCAATCAGGTGGCCCTGTATCTGTGCTACAGTATCCAAGGTCACGCTGACAACAATCAAAAGCGACGTACCACCAAGGTAGAACGGCACCCCGGTCTGCGCGATGAGAATTTCGGGAAGGATACAGACGAAGACGAGATAGAGCGCGCCGATGACCGTGACACGGGTCAGCACGTAGTCGATATATTCGGCGGTGCGCTCGCCCGGGCGGATGCCCGGGATGAAGCCGCCGTGCTTCTTCAGATTGTCGGCCGTGTCCTTCGGATTGAAGACGATGGCCGTGTAGAAGAAGGCGAAGAAGGCGATCATGCCGGCATAGAACAGCATGTAGAGCGGCTGGCCGTGGCCGAGGGCGGCGATGACGGCCGTTGCCCAGGCCGGCAGCTCGGCCGTGTTCGAGAAGCCCGCCAGCGTCGCCGGCAGCAGCAGCAGCGAGGAGGCGAAGATCGCCGGGATGACGCCCGCGGTGTTGAGCTTCAGCGGCAGGTGCGAGGTGTCGCCCTGGAACATGCGGTTGCCGACCTGTCGCTTCGGATACTGGATCAGAAGCCGGCGCTGGGCACGTTCGACGAAGACGATGAGCGCGATGACGCCGACGGCCATGACCACGACGGCGATGACCACGCCGATCGACAGAGCGCCCGTGCGGCTGAGTTCCAGCGTGCCGGCGAGCGCGCTCGGCAGGGCCGCGACGATGCCGGCGAAGATGATCAGCGAGATGCCGTTGCCGATGCCGCGCGAGGTGATCTGCTCACCCAGCCACATCAGGAACATGGTGCCGCCGAGCAGCGAGATGACGGTGGAAATGCGGAAGAACCAGCCCGGATCGTTGACCAGCCCTGCCCCGCTCTCAAGGCCCACCGCGATGCCGTAGGCCTGCAGCGTGCCAAGCAGCACCGTGCCGTAGCGCGTGTACTGGTTGATGATCTTTCGGCCCTGCTCGCCTTCCTTCTTCAGCTGTTCCAGCGAGGGAACGACCGAGGTCATCAGCTGCACGATGATCGACGCGGAAATATACGGCATGATGCCGAGCGCGAAGATCGCCATGCGCTCGACGGCGCCGCCGGAGAACATGTTGAAGAGGCCGAGAATGCCGCCCGACTGGCCGCGGAAGGCCTGCGCGAAGGCTTCGGGGTTGAGGCCCGGCAACGGGATATAGGTGCCGAGACGATAGACGAGCAGCGCGCCCAGCGTGAACCAGAGACGCTTCTTCAGATCTTCCGCCTTGGCGAAAGTCGAGAAGTTGAGATTAGAGGCAAGTTGTTCCGCTGCCGAAGCCATGCATTTCTCCGCGAAGCCGATCCGGCGGCGGGGAGCCCGGCCAGGTCCGGATTGGCTGATCCGTTGGCACGCCCCCTCGCCCCTCCTCGGACCGACGGACCATGCTGAAATTCGTCTTGCCCCTCTGCCGGTGCAGCAAAGCGGGCGGATGGAGCCTAAACCGGTTGAAACGCGGATTGTCAAGCAATCCCGGCCTCACCCTGGCTTTTAATTCCGGACAACAGCGGGGAGAAGAATCCCGGCCGTCGTTGTGAGGCTCACATATGGGAGCAAAATCGCCCGGTGTGAAGCACACCGGGCGATAATTTCGTCGAATTATTCGGCGGCTTCCGCAGCGGCCGAGAGCAGCTTGACCGAGCCGCCGGCCTTTTCGATCTTCTCGATCGCCGGCTTGGAGGCACCGGCGACTTCGAAGGTCACCTTGGCCTTCAGTTCGCCGTCAGCGAGGATGCGGACACCGTCCTTCTCGCGGCGGATGACGCCGGCGGCCTTGAGGGCGGCTGCGTCAACGGTCGCCTTGGCATCGAGCTTGCCGGCATCGATCGCCTTCTGGACACGGTCCAGGGACACGATGACGAAGTCGGATGCGAAGATGTTGTTGAAGCCGCGCTTCGGCAGGCGACGGTAGATGGGCATCTGACCGCCTTCGAAGCCGTTGATGGCAACGCCAGAACGGGCCTTCTGACCCTTGACACCGCGACCACCGGTCTTGCCCTTGCCGGAACCGATACCGCGACCGACGCGCTTGCGGTTCTTCGAGGAGCCTTCGTTGTCCTTGATTTCGTTGAGTTTCATGATCTATCCCCTCACTTCTCTTCGACGACGCGAACGAGGTGCTGGACGGCACGGATCATGCCGCGGACAGACGGGGTGTCTTCCAGCGTGCGAACCCGATGCATCTTGTTGAGGCCCAGGCCGACCAGCGTTGCGCGCTGGATGGCCGGACGGCGGATGGGGCTGCCGATCTGCTCGACAGTCACCGTCTTCTTTGCGGTTTCTTTCTTAGCCATGGCTCACAGCTCCTTATTCTTCGGAAGCGACGCCGGCGGACGCACGACGGGCCTGCAGCGTGGCGTACTTCATGCCGCGCTGTGCCGCGATGTCCTTCGGGTGCATCTGGCTCTTGAGAGCGTCGAACGTCGCACGGATCATGTTGTACGGGTTCGAGGAGCCGGTCGACTTGGCGACGACGTCATGGACGCCGAGCGTTTCGAAGACGGCGCGCATCGGGCCACCCGCGATGATACCGGTACCGGCCTTGGCCGAACGCAGAAGCACCTTGCCGGCGCCGTGGCGGCCGTGCACGTCGTGGTGCAGCGTGCGGCCGGAGCGCAGCGGAACGAAGATCAGGTCGCGCTTGGCGGCTTCGGTGGCCTTCCGGATCGCTTCCGGAACTTCACGTGCCTTGCCGTGGCCGAAGCCGACGCGGCCCTTCTGATCGCCGACGACGACGAGCGCTGCGAAACCGAAACGACGGCCGCCCTTGACGACCTTCGCGACGCGGTTGATCGCGACGAGCTTGTCAACAAACTCGCTGTCGCGCTCTTCGCGGTTCTGGCGGTCATCGCGACCGCGCTTTTCCTGTGCCATTGTCCTTTTCCTTTTTCTTTTCCGGGTGCAATCGGCAGATTGACGAAAGTCGCCTCCATTTCAGCAATGGAAGCGACCGATACCCTGCTGAGGATCGGCGGGGCGCTTTTCGCGCCCGGCCGAATGATCAGAAGTTCAGACCACCTTCACGGGCAGCTTCGGCGAGAGCCTTGATGCGGCCGTGATAGATGAAGGCGCCACGGTCGAAAACGACTTCCTTGACGCCTGCCTTGACGGCACGCTCGGCGATGAGCTTGCCGACGGCAGCGGCTGCTGCCGTGTCGGCGCCCGTCTTCAAGGACGAGCGCAGATCGGTGTCGAGCGTGGAGGCGGACGCAAGCGTCTTGCCGGCCACGTCGTCGATGACCTGTACGTAGATGTTCTTCGACGAGCGATGAACCGACAGGCGCGGACGGCCATTGGCGACCGCCTTGATGGAACGGCGCACGCGGTTGGCGCGGCGCTGGAGAGCTTCTTTCCTGCTAGCCATTTCGCGTGATCCTTACTTCTTCTTGCCTTCTTTGCGGACGATCCGCTCTTCGGCATACTTGACGCCCTTGCCCTTGTAGGGCTCGGGGCCACGGTATTCGCGGATTTCCGCGGCGACCTGGCCGACCTGCTGCTTGTTGATGCCGGAGACGACGATTTCCGTCGGCTTCGGAACAGCGATCGAGATGCCTTCCGGCGTCTGGTAGACGACGTCATGGCTGAAGCCGAGGGCCAGCTGCAGGTTCTTGCCCTGGAGCGAGGCGCGGTAACCGACGCCGTTGATTTCGAGCTTGCGCTCGTAGCCGTCCTTGACGCCCTTGAAGATGTTCTCGACCATCGTGCGGGACATGCCCCACTTGGAACGAGCATCCTTGCTATCGTTGACCGGCTGAACGACAACGGAGTTGTCTTCGAGCTTCACCGAAACTTCGTCGTTCGCGACGAAGAACAGTTCGCCCTTCGGGCCCTTCGCGGTGACCTTCTGACCATCGACGGTCGCGGTGACACCAGCGGGAACCGGAACGGGCTTCTTACCGATACGAGACATTGTTTTATCCTGTCTGTTCGTTATGGAAATTCCTGCTCAGCCTTAGAAGACCGAGCAAAGAATCTCGCCACCAACGTTCTGTTCGCGTGCCTGGTGATCGGCCATCACGCCCTTCGGGGTCGAAAGGATGGTGATGCCGAGGCCGTTCGCGACCTGCGGAATGGACTTTACCGAGACATAGACCCGGCGGCCCGGCTTGGAGACGCGGTCGATCTTGCGGATCACGGACGCGCCTTCATAGTACTTGAGTTCGATGTTCAGCTCGGACTTGCCGTTGCCGAATTCGACCTCCGAATATCCGCGGATGTAGCCTTCGGACTGAAGGACATCCAGAACGCGGGCGCGCAGCTTGGAAGCGGGCGTCGAAACGCTCGACTTGCGGCGTGCGGCGCCGTTGCGGATACGGGTGAGCATATCGCCCAAGGGATCAGTCATTGCCATGTGCCCGTCTCCTTACCAGCTCGACTTGACGATGCCCGGCACCTTGCCGAGATTGCCCAGTTCGCGAAGCGCAATACGCGACATCTTGAGTTTGCGATAGAATGCGCGCGGACGGCCCGTGACTTCGCACCGGTTGCGGATGCGGGTCTTGGAGCCATTGCGCGGCATTTCGGCAAGCTTCAGGGTCGCCTTGAAGCGCTCTTCGATGGGAAGAGACTGGTTCTGGATGATCGCCTTGAGGGCGGCACGCTTGGACGCCTGAGCGGCGACCAGCTTGCGGCGGCGGTTGTTCTTCTCGACTGCGCTGGTTTTAGCCATAACAGTTGTTATCCTTCTTTACGCTTGTCGTTACGGTCAGGCGCGGAACGGGAAGTTGAACTCTTTCAGAAGAGCCCGTGCTTCGTCGTCCGTCTTTGCCGTCGTGCAAACGATGATGTCCATGCCCCACATCTGATCAACCTTGTCGTAGTTGATCTCCGGGAACACAATGTGCTCCTTGATACCCATGGCGAAGTTGCCACGGCCATCGAAGGACTTCGGGTTCAGACCACGGAAGTCGCGTACGCGGGGCAGCGCGATGTTCACGAGGCGATCCAGAAATTCATACATGCGGGCGCCGCGAAGGGTGACCTTCGCGCCGATCGGCATGCCTTCACGGACCTTGAAGCCCGCGATGGAGTTGCGGGCGCGCGTGATGACCGGCTTCTGGCCGGCGATCGCCGCGAGGTCGGCGGCAGCAACGGTCGGCTTCTTCGAGTCGCCCGTAGCTTCGCCCACGCCCATGTTGATGACGATCTTCTCAAGCCGCGGGATCTGCATCTCGTTGGCGAAGGAGAACTGCTCCTGAAGCGCCTTGCGGATACGCTCGACGTATTCCTTCTTGAGGCGCGGCTCATACTTGGTGTCAGCCATCGATCGACACTCCCGAACGCTTTGCTACACGAACCTTCTTGTCGCCCTCGATCTTGAAACCGACGCGGGTCGGCTTGCCGTCCTTGGGGTCGGCGATCGCGATGTTCGACAGGTGGATCGAAGCTTCCTTGGTGATGATGCCGGCTTCCTGGGTCTGGGTCTGGCGCTGGTGACGCTTCACCAGGTTGATACCCTTGACGACCGCACGGTCTTCCTTCGGCATGACCTGAACAACTTCACCGGTACGACCCTTGTCCTTGCCGGTGAGCACGACGACCTTGTCGCCCTTACGAATCTTTTGCATGGCCATCGCTCCTTACAGTACTTCCGGAGCCAGCGAGATGATCTTCATGTGGTTCTTGGCGCGGAGTTCGCGCGGAACCGGTCCGAAGATACGGGTGCCGATCGGCTCTTTCTTGTTGTCGATCAGGACGGCTGCGTTGTTGTCGAAACGGATCACGCTGCCATCGGGACGGCGGATGTCCTTGGCGGTGCGCACGACGACCGCCTTCATCACGTCACCCTTCTTCACGCGGCCGCGCGGAATCGCTTCCTTGATCGAGACGACGATAATGTCGCCGACCGAAGCGTACTTGCGCTTGGAGCCGCCCAGCACCTTGATGCACATGACACGACGTGCGCCGGAATTATCCGCGACGTCGAGGTTAGTCTGCATCTGAATCATGTCAGGTCGCCTTCTTGTTTTACCGGACTGGTTGGGCAAAAGCCCCCTGGTCCAGCTTATGGAAATTCATGTTTTCGCGCGGGATGGTCTCTTGCCAGGGTGGTTTCCTCAGATCGGCGAGCCGATGGGACCTTCCGTGCGCTCAAAGCAAAAGACGCTCGTGATTCCGAGCGTCCTTGCGCTGCTTCATACAGATTTCTGCGCCGAACACAAGGGCCCGGCGCAAATTCCGATGTTATTAAGCGTGGGCCGATACGACGGTCCAGCGCTTGTCCTTCGAGATCGGGGCGCATTCCTGGATGGAAACGACGTCGCCGACCTTGTACTGGTTGGTTTCGTCATGCGCCTTGTACTTCTTGGACCGGCGAACGGTCTTCTGAAGCAGCGGATGGGCAAAACGGCGTTCGACGCGAACGACAACGGTCTTGTCGTTCTTGTCGCTGACAACAGTGCCCTGCAGAATGCGTTTCGGCATATTATTTGGTCCTTAGGCCTTGGCTTCTGCCGCCTTCTGGCGGGCAATGGTCTTGACGCGCGCGATGTCCTTGCGGACTTCGTTGATGCGCGAGGTCTTCTCGAGCTGGCCGGTGGCCTTCTGGAAGCGCAGGTTGAACTGCTCCTTCTTCAGCTTGGCAAGCTCTTCGTTGAGCTGGTCGGCGCTCAGCGCCTTGACGTCTGCGGCTTTCATGGCGCTCGCTCCTTACTCTGCAATGCGCTGTACGAAGCGCGTCTTGACCGAGAGCTTGGCCGAGCCGAGGCGAAGCGCTTCACGCGCGATTTCCTCGGAAACACCGTCGATCTCGAACATCATACGGCCGGGCTTGACCTTGGCTGCCCAGTATTCGACCGAACCCTTACCCTTACCCATGCGGACTTCCGTCGGCTTGGCGGTGACCGGGACGTCGGGGAACACGCGGATCCACACACGGCCGGCACGCTTCATGTAACGGGTGATCGCACGGCGGGCCGCTTCGATCTCGCGTGCGTTCACGCGGTTCGGTTCCTGAGCCTTCAAGCCGAACTCGCCGAAGGCGAGCTCGGAGCCGCCCTTGGCGACACCCTTGATGCGGCCCTTGAACTGCTTGCGGTACTTGGTACGCTTTGGCTGCAACATTTTTTTACTTCTCCGATATTGGCTGCCAAACGCGACTGTTACGCGTTTTCACGACGGCGGTCGCCACGATCGCGATCGCGGCTTGCGGGGCCCTGGCTGTCGCTTTCGCTTGCACGACGCTCAGAGGCCATCGGATCGTGCTCAAGGATTTCGCCCTTGAATATCCAGACCTTGATGCCGCAGATGCCGAATGCGGTTTCGGCTTCCGCCGTACCGTAGTCGATGTCTGCACGCAGCGTGTGAAGCGGAACGCGACCTTCGCGGTACCATTCCGTACGGGCGATTTCCGCGCCGCCGAGACGGCCGGCGCAGGTGATCTTGATGCCTTCGGCGCCAAGACGCATCGCGGACTGAACAGCGCGCTTCATCGCACGGCGGAAAGCCACGCGGCGCTCGAGCTGCTGGGCGATCGACTGGGCGACGAGGGTCGCGTCGACTTCCGGCTTGCGCACTTCAACGATGTTGAGGTGCGTTTCGGAGTTCGTCATCTCGGAAAGCTTCTTGCGGAGCTTCTCGATGTCCGCACCCTTCTTGCCGATGATCAGACCCGGGCGAGCCGAGTGGATCGTGACGCGGCACTTCTTGTGCGGGCGCTCGATGACGACCTTGGCGATACCGGCCTGCTTCAGCTCGTCCATGACGAACTTGCGGATCTTCAGGTCTTCGTGGAGCAGCTGGCCGTATTCGGCGTTGTCGGCGAACCAACGGCTGTCCCAGGTACGGTTGATGCCGAGGCGGAAACCGATCGGATTAATCTTCTGGCCCATTATGCGGCCTCCCCTTTGGCTTCGACTTCACGGACGACGATCGTCAGATGCGAGAAAGGCTTCTCGATCCGCGATGCGCGGCCGCGGCCACGAGCGGCAAAGCGCTTCATGACGATCGACTTGCCGACATACGCCTCGGCGACGATGAGCGAGTCAACGTCGAGGTCGTGGTTGTTTTCTGCGTTGGCGATCGCAGACTCGAGCGTCTTCTTGACGGTCTCGGCGCTACGCTTGCGCGAGAACTCAAGCTCGGCGAGAGCCCGGTCGACCTTCTTGCCGCGGATGAGCGCAGCAAGCAGGTTGAGCTTCTGGGGGCTGACGCGGATCGTGCGCGCGATAGCCTGCGCCTCGGTATCCTTCAGCCGACGTTCGGCTTTAGCCTTACCCATCGTTACTTCCTCTTCGCCTTCTTGTCCGCACCGTGACCGTAATAGGTCCGGGTGGGAGCGAATTCACCAAACTTGTGGCCGACCATGTCTTCGTTGACGGCCACCGGGATGTGCTTGCTGCCGTTGTAGACGCCGAAGGTGAGACCTACGAACTGCGGCAGGATCGTGGAGCGACGGCTCCAGATCTTGATAACTTCGCTGCGACCGCCTTCACGAACCTTCTCAGCCTTCTTGAGAAGATAGCCGTCAACAAACGGGCCTTTCCATACTGAACGAGCCATTCCTGACTACCTCTCTTACTTCTTCTTCAAGTGGCGCGAGCGCATGATGAACTTGTCCGTGGACTTGTTCGAGCGGGTGCGCTTGCCCTTGGTCGGCTTGCCCCACGGGGATACCGGATGGCGGCCGCCCGAGGTGCGGCCTTCACCACCACCGTGCGGGTGGTCGACCGGGTTCATGACGACACCGCGGTTATGCGGGGTCTTGCCGCGCCAGCGCGTGCGACCGGCCTTGCCGTCGTTGATGTTGCCGTGATCCGGATTGGATACGGCGCCGACCGTTGCAAGGCAGGACGAGTGAACCAGGCGCTGCTCGCCCGAGTTCAGGCGAAGGATCGCCATGCCCTGATCGCGACCGACGAGCTGGACGAAGGTGCCGGCGGAGCGGGCGATCTGGCCGCCCTTGCCCGGCTTCATCTCGACGTTGTGAACGATCGAGCCGACCGGGATGTACTGCAGCGGCATCGTGTTGCCGGGCTTGACGTCGACCGCCTTGTTGGAGGCGATGACCTTGTCGCCGGCCGCCAGGCGCTGCGGGGCCAGGATATAGGCCTGCTCGCCGTCGGCATAGCTCACCAGAGCGATGAACGCCGTGCGGTTCGGGTCGTATTCCAGACGCTCGACCGTGCCCTCGACGTCGAACTTGCGACGCTTGAAGTCGACGAGACGGTAGGTGCGCTTGTGACCGCCGCCGATGAAGCGGGCCGTGATGCGACCGAGGTTGTTACGGCCACCGCTCTTGGAGAGACCTTCGGTCAGAGCCTTTACGGGCTTGCCCTTGTAAAGGCCCGACCGATCGACGATGACCAGCTGGCGCTGGCTCGGAGTGGTCGGGTTGTAGCTTTTCAATGCCATTTTTCTGTTTCCTTTTATCCGACTGCCCGATTAGAGCCCGGTGGAGACGTCGATGGACTGACCGTCAGCAAGCGTGACGATAGCCTTCTTGACATCTCCCTGCCGGCCGGAGAAGCCGCGGAAACGCTTGATCTTGCCCTTGCGGACGAGCGTGTTCACAGCCGTGACCTTGACGCCGAAGAGTGCTTCGACCGCAGCCTTGATCTCAGGCTTGGAAGCGCGCTTGGCAACGTTGAAGACGATCTGGTTGTTTTCGGAGACCAGCGTCGACTTTTCGGTGATCGAGGGGGATACGATCACATCGTAGTGGCGAAGATCCGTCATTTGAACCGCTCCTCGAGGGCTTCTACAGCAGCCTTGGAGAGCACGAGCTTGCCGCGGCGCAGGATGTCGTAAACATTGATACCCTGGATCGGAAGAACATCCACGTTCGGGATGTTGCGTGCTGCGAGCTTGAAGTTGCCGTCAAGTTCAGCGCCGCCGATGAAGAGGGCATTGGTGAGGCCGAGCGAAGCGAATGCGCCGGCCAGGGCCTTCGTCTTTGCTTCCGCGGCGACGAGGTCGTCGACGATGATGACGTCGTCAGCCTTGATCTTGGCCGAGAGGGCGTGACGCAGGCCGAGCGCGCGAACCTGCTTGGGCAGGTCGTGGGCGTGGCTGCGGGATACCGGGCCGTGAGCCTTGGCACCGCCGCGGAACTGCGGAGCGCGCGCGGAATGGTGACGAGCGCGGCCCGTACCCTTCTGCTTGTACATTTTGGCGCCGGTGCGGGAAACTTCACCGCGGGTCAGCGACTGGTGCGTGCCCTGCTGCTTCTTGGCGAGCTGCCAGCGGATGACGCGGGCGATGATGTCTTCGCGCGGCTCCAGGCCGAAGATCGCGTCGGAGAGGGAGACCTTGCCGGCGTCCTTCCCGTCGAGGGTCGTGACTTTGAGATCCATGATCAGGCTCCCTTACTTGGCTGCGGCGCGCACGGCGGCCGGACGCGGAGCGTCTGCCGGGGTGCCGGACTTGACGGCGTCACGGACAACGATCCAGGCGCCCTTGGAGCCCGGGACTGCGCCCTTGACGAGGATGAGACCGCGTTCTTCGTCGGTGGAGACGACTTCGAGGTTCTGGGTGGTGACGCGCGTCTGGCCCATGTGGCCGGCCATGCGCTTGCCCTTCCAGACCTTGCCCGGGTCCTGGTTGTTACCCGTCGAACCGTGCGAACGGTGCGAGACGGACACGCCGTGCGTTGCACGAAGGCCGCCGAAGTTGTGGCGCTTCATGGCACCGGCGAAACCCTTACCGATCGTGGTGCCGGTGACGTCGACGAGCTGGCCCGCGACGAAATGGCTTGCGGTCAGCTCCGCACCGATCTCGATGAGGTTGTCTTCCGAAACGCGGAACTCGACGAGCTTGGCCTTCGGCTCGACGCTTGCGGCGGCGAACTGGCCGCGCAGTGCCTTTGCCGTGTTCTTCACCTTGGAAGAGCCGGCGCCGAGCTGGACGGCCGTGTAGCCGTTCTTGTCCTGCGTACGCTGGGCAACGACCTGGACGTTATCCAGTCGCAATACTGTTACCGGGATGTGCTCACCTGCGTCGTTATAGACGCGAGTCATCCCTACTTTCTGTGCAATCACACCTGAACGCATGGTTCAATCCTCTTAGAAGTCCTGGCGGGATCGTGACGTCCCGTCATGCCTCTTGGTTTAAGGATTCCACTTCAGCCTTTCGGCCGTCGGGTTTCCCGTTTTCAGAAGACGTCGGCTTGCGCCACGTACCTTCCTTGTTATTTCGGCTTACGCCGGACTTAGAGTTTGATCTCTACGTCTACACCGGCCGCAAGATCGAGCTTCATGAGAGCATCGACCGTCTGGGGCGTCGGATCTA
Source organism: Shinella sp. WSC3-e (assembly GCF_945994535.1). Classification (NCBI taxonomy): domain Bacteria; kingdom Pseudomonadati; phylum Pseudomonadota; class Alphaproteobacteria; order Hyphomicrobiales; family Rhizobiaceae; genus Shinella; species Shinella sp. WSC3-e. The sequence goes on along the minus strand of NZ_OZ000530.1, from coordinate 1,165,037 downwards.
CGATGTCGAGCAGGCGCTTGTGCGTGCGCATCTCGAACTGTTCACGGCTCTTCTTGTCCACGTGGGGCGAACGGTTGACGGTGAACTTTTCAATACGGGTCGGGAGCGGAACGGGGCCGCGGACGCTTGCGCCGGTGCGCTTTGCCGTCGACACGATCTCGCGCGTGGAGGCATCAAGGATCCGGTGGTCAAACGCCTTGAGGCGGATGCGGATGTTCTGGCCGTTCATACGACTATTCCTTAGTTCGTTAGCCGCGCGATTCTCTTGGGAAATGCGCGTTTTTGATTCTGGCGGTTCCCATAAAGGAACGCACACGAAAACACAATTGCCGAAAGGCCAGTCCGCTAAATTTTCAAAGACCGGAGGGGCAGGGTTGTCCCCTGCCCTTCCTATTTCAGCGGCTTGACGCCTTCAGACTTACTCGACGATCGATGCGACGATGCCGGCGCCGACGGTGCGGCCGCCTTCGCGGATCGCGAAGCGCAGCTTCTCTTCCATCGCGATCGGAACGATCAGCTCGACGTCGACCGTCACGTTGTCGCCCGGCATCACCATTTCCGTGCCTTCCGGCAGCGTCACGATGCCCGTCACGTCCGTCGTGCGGAAGTAGAACTGCGGACGGTAGTTCGTGAAGAACGGCGTATGACGGCCGCCTTCTTCCTTCGTCAGGATGTAGGCTTCAGCCTTGAACTTCTTGTGCGGCTTGACCGAACCCGGCTTGCACAGGATCTGGCCGCGCTCGACGCCGTCACGGTTCACACCGCGCAGCAGCGCACCGATGTTGTCGCCCGCCTGGCCCTGGTCGAGCAGCTTGCGGAACATCTCGACGCCCGTGCAGGTCGTCTTCGTCGTCGGGCGGATGCCGACGATCTCGATTTCCTCACCGACCTTCACGATGCCGCGCTCGACGCGACCCGTCACGACCGTGCCGCGGCCCGAGATCGAGAACACGTCTTCGATCGGCATCAGGAACGGCTGGTCGATCGGACGCTCCGGCGTCGGGATGTAGGCGTCGACCTGGGCCATCAGCTCGCGGATCGCGTCTTCGCCGATCTTCTTGTCCGAATCTTCGAGAGCAGCCAGAGCCGAGCCCTTGACGATCGGAATGTCGTCGCCCGGGAAGTCGTAGGACGACAGAAGCTCGCGCACTTCCAGCTCGACGAGCTCGAGAAGCTCGGCGTCGTCGACCTGGTCGACCTTGTTGAGGAACACCACGATCGCCGGAACGCCGACCTGGCGGGCCAGCAGGATGTGCTCGCGGGTCTGCGGCATCGGGCCGTCGGCAGCCGAGCAGACCAGGATCGCGCCGTCCATCTGGGCAGCACCGGTGATCATGTTCTTCACGTAGTCGGCGTGGCCGGGGCAGTCGACATGCGCGTAGTGACGGTTCGGCGTCTCGTATTCGACGTGTGCCGTCGAGATGGTGATGCCGCGGGCCTTCTCTTCCGGAGCGGCGTCGATCTGGTCATACGCCTTGAACTCGCCGAAATACTTCGTGATCGCCGCCGTCAGCGACGTCTTGCCATGGTCAACGTGGCCGATCGTGCCGATGTTTACGTGAGGCTTGTTGCGCTCAAACTTACCTTTTGCCATTTCCGGCTCTCCGTTCCTGATCCCGATAGGGGAAATTCATACAATGAGTTGGGGCGTACCCCGGTCACTTCTGACCGGAGTACTTTGCCTGGATTTCCTGCGCGACGTTCGAGGGAACCGGCGCATAGTGGTCGAAGACCATCGAGTACTGGGCGCGGCCCTGCGACATGGAGCGCAGGTTGTCCACGTACTTGAACATGTTGGCCAGCGGCACGTTGGCGGAGATCACGACGGCGACGCCGCGCGATTCCTGGCCCTGGATCTGGCCGCGACGGGAGTTCAGGTCGCCGATGACGTCGCCGACATAGTCTTCCGGCGTCACGACCTCGACCTTCATCATCGGCTCCAGCAGCTGGGCGCCGGCTTCGCGGGATGCTTCACGGAAGCAGGCGCGCGATGCGATTTCGAAGGCGAGGACCGAGGAGTCGACGTCGTGGAAGGCGCCATCGATGAGCGTCGCCTTGACGCCGAGCATCGGGAAGCCTGCGAGCGGACCCGAGGACAGGACACTTTCGATACCCTTCTGGACGCCCGGGATGTATTCCTTCGGAACAGCACCGCCGACGATCTTGGATTCGAATGCGAAATCTTCGCCTTCCGGGTTCGGTTCGAACACGAGCTTCACGCGGGCGAACTGGCCGGTACCACCGGTCTGCTTCTTGTGCGTGTAGTCCTTCTCGGTCTTGCGCGTGATCGTCTCACGGTAGGCGACCTGCGGAGCGCCGACATTGGCTTCGACCTTGAACTCGCGACGCATGCGGTCGACGATGATGTCGAGGTGAAGTTCACCCATGCCCGCGATGATCGTCTGGCCGGACTCTTCGTCGGTCTTGACGCGGAAGGACGGGTCTTCGGCGGCCAGGCGGTTGAGCGCGAGGCCCATCTTTTCCTGGTCGTTCTTGGTCTTCGGCTCGATCGCGATCTGGATGACCGGCTCGGGGAATTCCATGCGCTCGAGGATGACCGGCTTCAGCGGATCGCAGAGCGTGTCGCCCGTCGTCGTGTCCTTGAGGCCGGCGAGAGCGACGATGTCGCCCGCGAAGGCTTCTTCGATGTCTTCACGCGAGTTGGAGTGCATCTGCAGCATGCGGCCGACGCGCTCGCGCTTTTCCTTGACCGTGTTCATGACCGACGTGCCCTTTTCGAGCTTGCCGGAATAGATGCGGGCGAAGGTGAGCGAACCGACGAAGGGGTCGTTCATGATCTTGAACGCGAGCATGGAGAGCGGCTCGTTGTCGTCTGCGTGACGCTCGATCTCGGCTTCCGTCTTGACGTCGATGCCCTTGATCGCCGGGATGTCGGCCGGCGACGGCAGGTAGTCGACGACGGCGTCGAGGAGCGGCTGGACGCCCTTGTTCTTGAACGCGGTACCGCAGAACATCGGGTGGAACTTCACGTCGATGGTGCCGCGGCGAACGAGTTCGCGGATCTTGTCGTTGTCCGGGTAGTTGCCTTCGAGATAGGCTTCCATCGCGGCCTCGTCGATCTCGACGACGGTCTCGATGAGCTTCTCGCGGTACTCCTCGGCCTTTTCCTTCATGTCTTCCGGGATCTCGACGACGTCCCACTGGGCGCCGAGCGATTCATCGCGCCAGACGAGAGCGTTCATCTCGATGAGGTCGACGACGCCCTTGAACTCGCTTTCAGCGCCGATCGGCAGCTGCATGACGACGGCGGTCGCACCGAGACGCGACTTGATCATGGAGACGGAGCGGTAGAAGTCCGCGCCGGTCTTGTCCATCTTGTTGCAGAAGATCATGCGCGGAACGTTGTACTTCTCGGCCTGACGCCAGACGGTTTCCGTCTGCGGCTCCACGCCGGCATTGGCGTCGAGAAGGGCGATCGCACCGTCGAGAACGCGCAGCGAACGCTCGACTTCGATGGTGAAGTCGACGTGGCCGGGGGTGTCGATGATGTTGAAGCGGCGGGTCTTGCCGTCACGGCCCTTCCAGAAGGTCGTGGTGGCGGCCGACGTGATCGTGATGCCGCGTTCCTGCTCCTGCTCCATCCAGTCCATCGTGGCGGCGCCGTCATGGACTTCGCCGATCTTGTGGGACTTGCCGGTGTAGTAGAGAATGCGCTCGGTCGTCGTCGTCTTGCCGGCGTCGATATGCGCCATGATACCGAAATTTCGGTAGTCTTCGATTTTGTATTCGCGAGCCATTAACGGACTCCTTTCGAGACGTCTAGTTTCGGTTACCAGCGGTAGTGCGAGAATGCACGGTTGGCGTCGGCCATCTTGTGCGTGTCTTCGCGCTTCTTGACGGCGCTGCCGCGGTTGTTCGCTGCGTCCATGAGTTCGCCGGAAAGGCGCTCGACCATGGTCGTTTCGTTACGCTTGCGGGCAGCGGCGATCAGCCAGCGGATGGCCAGAGCCTGACGACGCTCCGGACGAACGTCGACCGGAACCTGGTACGTCGCACCACCAACGCGGCGCGAGCGCACTTCGACGTGCGGCGCAACGTTATCGAGAGCCGAATGGAACACGCCGAGCGGATCGGCCTTTGCCTTGCCCTGAACGACATCGAAGGCGCCGTAAACGATCGTTTCGGCGACGGACTTCTTGCCGTCCAGCATGATGGCGTTCATGAACTTGGTGACGACGAGATCGCCGAACTTCGGGTCCGGGTTGATCTCGCGCTTTTCTGCTCTATGGCGACGGGACATACTTTTCGTCTTTCTTCAAATGGTTCCGACCAGCGAAATGGCGCCGGTTACTGTATTATTTCGGACGCTTCGCGCCATACTTGGAGCGGCGCTGCTTGCGGTTCTTGACGCCCTGGGTGTCGAGAACGCCGCGGATGATGTGGTAACGCACACCCGGAAGGTCCTTCACGCGGCCGCCACGGATCATGACGACGGAGTGTTCCTGCAGGTTGTGGCCTTCGCCCGGGATGTAGCCGATGACTTCGAAGCCATTGGTCAGGCGGATCTTGGCGACCTTACGCAGAGCCGAGTTAGGCTTCTTCGGGGTCGTCGTGTAGACGCGGGTGCAAACGCCGCGCTTCTGGGGGTTTTCCTGCAGGGCAGGAACCTTGTTGCGCTTTACCTGCGCCTGGCGCGGCTTGCGGATCAACTGGTTTACGGTAGGCATAGAACCATCCCTTGCAAATCTAGTCTCGTTTACCCTTGCGGGCGGATACATGGCCACACGCGTGTTCATGCGCAATAAAAGGCCAATCCGCTTTTGCGGATGACCTCCATAGGCAGAGGACGCCAGTCCAGCGTCATGCGTGCAGCATTCATGTTCTCAACGTGCGTCGAGCCCTGTTTGAGGCGAACTTCAGAACGAGTCGTTCCGAACCAGCCAGCCTCACATAGGCTCTGATGGCGTGCGGTCTACTGAGTTAAGGGCAAAAGGTCAAGGGGCGGGGCGAAAGAATCCCGAAGCGGAATGGCTGTCCTGCCTGAAAAGCAGGGCTTTCGGCACTCTCCCCTGCCCCTTTCAGGGTGCAGGCCGGCTCCCCAGCCATCGCCGGAGAACATTAAAGAAGCGTGAAGACGGAATCAACGGCAGGAACGGCGTACGGCGGACGCATCCGGGAATCACCTTTTGGTGCGCCCGCCGATTTTGCATTTGGGCCTTGCCGCCCTACCCTTTATAGAACCGGCATCACCGACCCGAAAGGAATCCGCCATGGCGTCCAATGCCGACAACGACAACAACACGCTCGACGAGCCGATGGTCTTCATCATCATCGGCAAGGCCTATGAGCGCGAGGGCGACGAGGGCATCGACATCCACGTCATGCTGCGTGCGCCGGACGACGACAGCGCCGTGCGCGAGGCGCTGAACGCGCTTTCGGAGGAAGGCTTCCTCGAAGCCGACCTCGACCAGATCGGGACGCTGACCGGCGCGCCGGAGGACGAGCCGCACGCCTCCGCCTATCAGGGCGCACTCGAAGGAGAAGTGGCGATCATCCGGTTTGCCTGATGACCGCCCCCTTCCTTACTTGATTTCGCCGCTCGGCAGAGGCGTGTCATCCGTCTCTGCCGGCAGCACCGGATAGACCACCTCCGGCATCCGGCCTTCCAGCGTGCCGAGGAAGGCGACGATCCGGTCCACGTCGGCCTCCGCCAGGTCCTCGCCGAGCTGCGAGGTGCCCATGATCGCGACGGCCTGCTTCAGGTTCCAGACCTTGCCCGAGTGGAAATACGGCGCCGTCAGCGTGACGTTGCGCAGCGGCGCGGCGCGGAAGACGTAGGAATCGTCCGCCGTGGCCGTCACGGCGAAGCGCCCCTTGTCGTTTTCCGGCAGGACTTCGGCGCCCGGCTTCTCGATGAGGCCGAACGGGTAATAGCCGTTGCCGCCGAGATTGATGCCGCTGTGACACGACGCGCAGCCCTTGTCCATGAAGAGCGCAAGGCCCTCCTTCTGCTCCACCGTCATCGCGCCATCGTCGCCGTTGAGATAGGCGTCGAAGGCGGCCGGCGTGATCAGGGTCGCCTCGAAGGCCTCGATCGCCTTGGCCATGTTGTCGAAGGTCACCGGGTCGGCCTCGCCCGGGAAGGCGGCCGTGAACCACTCGACATATTTCGGCATCGACTTCAGTGTCGCGACGACCTGGTTGGGCGTGTTCGCCATCTCGACGCCCGCCTGGATCGGCCCCTTCGCCTGCGCCTTCAGGTCTTCCGCGCGCCCGTCCCAGAACTGGGCCTCGTTGAAGACGGCATTCAGCGCCGTCGGCGAATTGCGCGGTCCCTTCTGCCAGCCGTGGCCGATCGAGGTTTCCAGATTGTCGTCGCCGCCCGTCGCCAGGTTGTGACAGGAATTGCACGAGAAGACGCCCGAGGCCGAAAGGCGCGGATCGAAGAACAGCGCCTTGCCGAGGTCGATCTTCTCCGGCGTGATCGGATTGTCGCTGACCGCCGGATAGGTCGATGGCAGGGGTTTGAAGATGTCGAGGGCCGTTGCGCGCAGATCGGCAGGAACCGGATCGGCGGCAAGGGCCACGGTCGCGATGACCGATGTGGCGACCGTCGCCAGCAGGAATTTCATGGCTACCTCCATTCGTTGGGATACGAATGGACTTTAGAACCGCTCCAATCTGGCCACTTGCGCCAGATCAAGCCGGCCTGCCCTGTCCTTGCGCATAAACAAAAAGCCGCCCGAATTATTTCGGGCGGCTTTCTCAATCGTCAAAAGCGGCAGCGATTACTCGGCCGCGGCACCCTCGCCGCCGGCAAGGTCCGCCAGCATCGGGGTGGCGACGCCGGCGCCCGTCGACTTGCGGCGCTCGTCGAGAATCATCTCGTCGCGGGCCGTCGCGATGCGGCGGATCTGGGTCATGGTGCCACCCGTGCCGGCCGGGATGAGTCGGCCGACGATGACGTTTTCCTTGAGGCCCTGCAGGCCGTCGGTCTTGCCGGCGATCGCCGCTTCCGTGAGGACCTTGGTGGTCTCCTGGAACGAGGCGGCCGAGATGAACGACGGGGTCTGCAGCGAGGCCTTGGTGATGCCGAGCAGCACCGGCTCGCCCGAGGCCGGCTTCTTGCCTTCCTCGATCAGGGCGTCGTTGACGTCCTCCAGCTCGATCCGGTCGACATTGTCGCCGACGATGTAGGTGCTGTCACCTGCATCGGTGATCTCGACCTTCTGCAGCATCTGGCGAACGATCACCTCGATGTGCTTGTCGTTGATCACAACGCCCTGCAACCGGTAGACTTCCTGGATTTCGTTCACGAGGTAGGAAGCAAGTGCCTCCACGCCCTTGATCGCCAGGATGTCGTGCGGCGCCGGATTGCCGTCGAGGATGTAGTCGCCCTTTTCGATGTAGTCGCCATCCTGAAGGTGGAAGGGCTTGCCCTTCGGGATCAGGTACTCGACCGGCTCGACACCGTCTTCCGCCGGCTCGATCGTCACGCGACGCTTGTTCTTGTAGTCGCGGCCGAAGCGGACGGTACCATCGATCTCGGCGATGATGGCGTGGTCCTTCGGACGACGGGCCTCGAACAGTTCGGCAACGCGCGGCAGACCACCGGTGATGTCCTTGGTCTTGGCGCTTTCCAGCGGCGAGCGGGCAAGAACGTCACCCTGGGAGACCTTCTGGCCCGGCTCGACCGAGAGGATCGCGTCGACCGAGAGCATGAAGCGGGCTTCGCCACCGCGCGACAGCTTGGCGACGGCGCCGTTCTTGTCCTTGATGACGATGGCCGGCTTCAGGTCGGAGCCGCGCGGCGTCGAGCGCCAGTCGATGACCGAACGCTTGGTGATGCCGGTGGATTCGTCCGTCGATTCCAGGACCGAGATACCGTCGACCACGTCCTCGAAGTGAACCGTACCTTCCACTTCCGTCATCATCGGACGGGTGTAGGGGTCCCATTCGGCGAGACGCTGGCCGCGCTTCACCTTGTCGCCGTCGTCGACGAAGATCTTCGAACCGTAGGCGACACGCTGCGAGGAACGTTCCACGCCGCGCTCGTCGAGGATGGTGATCGCCATGTTGCGGCCCATCGCGACGAGTGCGCCATCGGAATTGCGCAGCATGTTGCGGTTCTTGATCTGCACCGTGCCTTCATACGAGGCTTCCAGGAACGACTGGTCGACCACGGTCGCCGTGCCGCCAAGGTGGAAGGTACGCATGGTGAGCTGGGTGCCCGGCTCGCCGATCGACTGCGCCGCGATGACGCCGACGGCCTCGCCCATGTTGACGGGCGTGCCGCGTGCAAGGTCGCGACCGTAGCAGACGCCGCAGACGCCGGTCTGGATCTCGCAGGTCAGCGCCGAGCGGATGCGGATCGACTGGATGCCGGCCTTCTCGATCGCGGCGACGTCGGCCTCGAGGATCATCTTGCCGGCATCGACGATGCGCTCGCCGGTGACCGGATGATCGATGTCGTCGAGAGCCGTACGGCCGAGGACGCGGGTGCCGATGGAGGCCACGACCTGGCCGGCATCGACGATCGCCGTCATGGTGAGGCCCTTGTCGGTGCCGCAATCCGTGTGCGTGACGATGCAGTCCTGCGCGACGTCGACGAGACGGCGGGTCAGGTAGCCGGAGTTCGCGGTCTTCAGGGCGGTGTCCGCCAGGCCCTTGCGGGCGCCGTGCGTCGAGTTGAAGTACTCGTTCACGGTCAGGCCTTCCTTGAAGTTCGAGATGATCGGCGTCTCGATGATCTCGCCCGAGGGCTTGGCCATGAGGCCGCGCATGCCGCCCAGCTGGCGCATCTGGTTCGGAGAACCGCGGGCGCCGGAGTGCGACATCATGTAGATCGAGTTCATCGGCTTCTGGCGGCCGGTCTCGGGATCGAATTCGACGGCCTTGATGCGCGCCATCATCTCTTCCGCGACCTTCTCGGTGGCCTTGCCCCAGGCGTCGACGACCTTGTTGTATTTCTCGCCCTGGGTGATCAGGCCGTCATTGTACTGCTGCTCGTATTCCTTGACGAGATTTTCGGTGTCGCCGACGATCTTCGCCTTGGTATCCGGAATGACCATGTCGTCCTTGCCGAACGAGATGCCGGCGCGGCAGGCGTGGCTGAAGCCGAGCTGCATGATGCGGTCGCAGAAGATGACCGTGTCCTTCTGGCCGCAGTGGCGGTAGACCGTGTCGATCATCTTGGAGATGTTCTTCTTGGTCATTTCCTGGTTGCAGATATCGAACGGGATGTTGCCGTTTTTCGGCAGCAATTCGCCGATGATCATGCGGCCGGGCGTCGTCTCGTAGATCTTGGTGTAGGGCTTGCCCTCACCGTCGACCGACTTGTAGCGGCCGCGGATCTTCGCGTGCAGCGTCACGACCTTGTTTTCGAGCGCATGGTGCAGTTCGCCCATGTCGGAGAAGGCCATGCCTTCGCCCGGCTCGTTCTGGTTCATGATCGACAAATAGTAGAGGCCGAGAACCATGTCCTGCGAGGGAACGATGATCGGTGCGCCGTTCGCCGGGTGCAGGATGTTGTTCGTCGACATCATGAGCACGCGCGCTTCCAGCTGGGCTTCCAGCGAGAGCGGGACGTGGACGGCCATCTGGTCTCCGTCGAAGTCGGCGTTGAAGGCCGTGCAGACGAGCGGGTGCAGCTGGATCGCCTTGCCTTCGACCAGGATCGGTTCGAAGGCCTGGATGCCCAGGCGGTGCAGCGTCGGCGCGCGGTTGAGGAGAACCGGATGCTCGCGGATGACCTCGTCGAGGATATCCCAGACTTCCGGCTTTTCCTTTTCGACCAGCTTCTTGGCCTGCTTGACGGTCGAGGAGAAGCCCTTGGCGTCAAGGCGGGCGTAGATGAACGGCTTGAAGAGTTCGAGCGCCATCTTCTTCGGCAGGCCGCACTGGTGCAGCTTCAGTTCCGGGCCGGTCACAATGACCGAACGGCCGGAATAGTCGACGCGCTTGCCGAGCAGGTTCTGGCGGAAGCGGCCCTGCTTGCCCTTGAGCATGTCGGACAGCGACTTCAGCGGACGCTTGTTGGCGCCGGTGATGACGCGGCCGCGGCGGCCGTTGTCGAACAGGGCGTCAACCGATTCCTGAAGCATGCGCTTCTCGTTGCGGATGATGATGCCCGGCGCGCGCAGCTCGATGAGGCGCTTCAGACGGTTGTTGCGGTTGATGACGCGGCGGTAGAGATCGTTGAGGTCCGACGTCGCGAAACGGCCACCGTCCAGCGGGACGAGCGGACGCAGGTCCGGCGGGATCACCGGAACGACCTTCATGATCATCCATTCCGGACGGTTGCCGCTCTCCATGAAGTTCTCGACGATCTTCAGGCGCTTCATCAGCTTCTTCTGCTTCAGGTCCGACGTGGTGTCGGCCAGATCAGAGCGCAGATCGCCGGCGATCTTTTCCAGATTCATCGAGGCGAGCATCTCGTAGATGGCCTCGGCGCCGATCATCGCCGTGAACTGGTCTTCACCATATTCATCGACGGCGATCATGTATTCTTCTTCGGAAAGAAGCTGGTTTTCCTTGAGCGCGGTGAGGCCCGGCTCCGTCACGATGTAGTTCTCGAAATAGAGAACGCGCTCGACATCCTTCAGCGTCATGTCGAGGAGCGTGGCGATGCGGGACGGCAGCGACTTCAGGAACCAGATATGGGCGACGGGCGCGGCGAGCTCGATATGGCCCATGCGCTCGCGGCGAACGCGCGACAGCGTGACTTCGACGCCGCACTTTTCGCAGATGATGCCCTTGTATTTCATGCGCTTGTACTTGCCGCACAGGCACTCGTAGTCCTTGATCGGCCCGAAGATGCGCGCGCAGAACAGACCGTCACGCTCCGGCTTGAACGTGCGGTAGTTGATGGTTTCCGGCTTCTTGATCTCGCCGTACGACCAGGACAGGATCTTTTCCGGAGACGCGATCGAAATGCGGATGGAGTCGAACGTCTGCGCAGGCACCTGCGGGTTGAAAAGGTTCATGACCTCTTGGTTCATGCCTATCTCCTTCGTGGGCCAGTGGCCCTCTGCTTAGCAGTCAAATGCGGCGATACCCGGGTGCCGCACGACTGCCTGAAACGGATGAGCCGCCCCTCGCCTTGCAGCGGGAGCGGTAACGGTGCGCGCCTTTCCGGCGCGCACCTTGTCAGGCTTATTCCGCCGCGTCGGGAAGCTGGCCGGCTTCGGCTGCGGGATCGACCTTCGAGTTTTCCAGCTCGACGGAGAGGCCGAGCGAGCGCATTTCCTTGACGAGAACGTTGAAGCTCTCCGGAATGCCCGCCTCGAACGTGTCGTCGCCACGAACGATCGCCTCGTAGACCTTGGTGCGGCCCGCCACGTCGTCCGACTTCACGGTCAGCATTTCCTGCAGCGTGTAGGCGGCGCCGTAGGCTTCGAGCGCCCAGACTTCCATTTCCCCGAAGCGCTGGCCGCCGAACTGCGCCTTGCCGCCCAGCGGCTGCTGGGTGACGAGCGAGTACGGACCGATCGAGCGCGCGTGGATCTTGTCGTCGACAAGGTGGTTCAGCTTGATCATGTACATGTAGCCGACCGTGACCTTGCGGTCGAAAGGCTCACCCGTACGACCATCGTACAGAACCGACTGGCCCGAGGGGTTGAGGCCCGCGCGCTCCAGCATGCTGGCGACGTCCGGCTCGTGCGCACCGTCGAAGACCGGCGTCGCGATGGAGACGCCCTTGCGGGACTGCTCGGCGAGCTTGACCAGGGCGGCGTCGTCGAAATGGGCGACCTCGTCCTTGGCCTCGCTCTCGTAGACTTCCGTCAGCTCGCGCTTCAGGTCCGAGATGTCCATGGTCTTGCGGTACTCGTCGAGCAGGTCGCCGATCTTCTTGCCCATGCCGGCGCAAGCCCAGGCAAGGTGGGTTTCGAGGATCTGGCCGACGTTCATGCGCGAGGGCACGCCCAGCGGGTTCAAGCAGATGTCGACATGCGTGCCGTCTTCGAGGAACGGCATGTCCTCGATCGGCAGGATGCGCGAGACCACGCCCTTGTTGCCGTGACGGCCGGCCATCTTGTCGCCGGGCTGGATCTTGCGCTTCACGGCGACGAAGACCTTGACCATTTTCATGACGCCCGGAGGCATCTCGTCGCCGCGCTGGACCTTCTCGACCTTGTCCATGAAGCGCTGTTCAAGGCGCGACTTGGATTCGTCGTACTGGCCGCGGAGCGCTTCGATCTCGCCCTGGACCTTCTCGTCCTCGACGGCGAACATCCACCACTGCGAGCGGGGATATTCGGAGATAACGGCGTTCGACAGCTCGGTGCCCTTCTTGAAGGACTTCGGGCCGGCGACGGCGACGTGGCCGCGCAGCATGTCGGTCAGGCGGCCGTAGACGTTGCGGTCGAGGATCGCCTGCTCGTCGTCACGGTCCTTGGCGAGACGCTCGATCTCTTCCCGCTCGATCGCCATCGCGCGTTCGTCCTTCTCCACGCCGTGGCGGTTGAAGACGCGAACTTCGACGACCGTGCCGAAGGTGCCGGGCGGCATGCGCATGGAGGTGTCGCGAACGTCGGAGGCCTTCTCACCGAAGATGGCGCGCAGGAGCTTTTCTTCCGGCGTCATCGGGCTTTCGCCCTTCGGGGTGATCTTGCCGACCAGGATGTCGCCCGGCTGAACCTCTGCGCCGATATAGACGATACCGGCTTCGTCGAGGTTCTTCAGCGCTTCTTCCGAAACGTTCGGAATGTCGCGCGTGATTTCTTCCGGACCCAGCTTGGTGTCGCGGGCCATGACTTCGAATTCCTCGATGTGGATCGAGGTGAACACGTCGTCGGAGACGATGCGTTCGGACATCAGGATCGAGTCTTCGTAGTTGTAGCCGTTCCACGGCATGAACGCGACGAGCGCGTTGCGGCCGAGCGCGAGGTCGCCGAGGTCGGTCGACGGACCGTCCGCGATGATGTCGCCCTTGTTCAGAACGTCGCCGACGGTGACCAGCGGGCGCTGGTTGACGCAGGTGTTCTGGTTGGAACGTTGGAACTTCTGCAGGCGGTAGATATCGACGCCCGACTTCGACGGATCAAGGTCTTCGGTGGCGCGGATAACGATACGGGTCGCATCCACCTGGTCGACGACGCCGCCGCGGCGGGCCGCGATGGCGGCGCCCGAGTCACGGGCGACGACCGGCTCCATGCCGGTGCCGACGAACGGGGCTTCGGCACGCAGCAGCGGCACGGCCTGACGCTGCATGTTCGAGCCCATGAGCGCGCGGTTCGCGTCGTCGTTCTCGAGGAACGGGATGAGCGCGGCCGCGACCGAAACGAGCTGCTTCGGCGACACGTCCATGAGGTTGATCTGGTCGCGCGGGGCGAGCATGACCTCGCCGGCGTGACGGCAGACGACGAACTCTTCAGCGAAGGAACCGTCGGCTTCGAGCACCGAGTTGGCCTGTGCGACGTGGTACTTGGCCTCTTCCATGGCGGAGAGGTAGACCACATCCGTCGTCACCTTGCCGTCGACGATCTTGCGGTACGGCGATTCGATGAAGCCGTACTTGTTGACGCGGGCGAAGGTTGCGAGCGAGTTGATCAGACCGATGTTCGGGCCTTCCGGCGTCTCGATCGGGCAAATACGGCCGTAATGGGTCGGGTGAACGTCGCGGACTTCGAAGCCGGCGCGCTCGCGGGTCAGACCACCCGGGCCAAGGGCCGAAAGACGGCGCTTGTGGGTGATTTCCGAGAGCGGGTTCACCTGGTCCATGAACTGCGAGAGCTGCGAGGAACCGAAGAACTCGCGAACGGCGGCGGCTGCCGGCTTCGCGTTGATCAGGTCCTGCGGCATGACCGTGTCGATCTCGATCGAGGACATACGTTCCTTGATCGCGCGCTCCATGCGCAGCAGGCCGAGACGGTACTGATTCTCCATCAATTCGCCGACCGAACGGACGCGGCGGTTGCCGAGGTTGTCGATGTCGTCGATCTCGCCCTTGCCGTCGCGCAGCTCGACCAGCATCTTCACGACGGCGAGGATGTCCTCCTTGCGCAGCGTGCGGACCGTGTCGGCGACGTCGAGGTCGAGGCGCATGTTCATCTTCACGCGGCCGACGGCGGAGAGGTCGTACCGCTCGGCATCGAAGAACAGCGTGTTGAACATGGCTTCGGCCGAATCCATGGTCGGCGGTTCACCCGGACGCATGACGCGGTAGATGTCGAACAGCGCGTCCTGGCGGTTCTCGTTCTTGTCGGCGGCGAGCGTGTTGCGGATATAGGCACCGACATTGATGTGGTCGATGTCGAGGACCGGGATCTCGTCGAAACCGGCGGCCAGGATGACCGGCAGGGTCTTCTCGTCGATTTCGTCGCCGGCTTCGAGATAAATCTCACCCGTCGAATAGTTGACGATGTCCTCGGCAAGATAGTTGCCGTAGAGCTCCTCGTCGGTCGCCTTGAGGGCCTTCAGGCCCTTTTCCGAGAGCTGGCGGAGCAGACGCGGGGTCAGCTTCTTGCCGATCTCGACGACCACTTCACCGGTGTCGGCGTCGACCATATCCGCGACGGCCTTCTGGCCCTTCAGCGCGTCGGGATTGAACGGCACGCGCCAGCCTTCGCCGTCGCGCTGGTAGAGCGACTTCGTGTAGAAGGTCGACAGGATGTCTTCGCCGTCCATGCCGAGCGCCATGAGCAGCGAGGTGACGGGGATCTTGCGGCGGCGGTCGATGCGCGCATGCACGATGTCCTTGGCGTCGAACTCGATGTCCAGCCAGGAACCGCGATAGGGGATGACGCGCGCGGCGAAGAGCAGCTTGCCCGACGAGTGGCTCTTGCCCTTGTCGTGGTCGAAGAACACGCCCGGCGAACGGTGCATCTGGGAGACGATGACGCGCTCGGTGCCGTTGACGATGAACGTGCCGTTGTCGGTCATGAGCGGCATGTCGCCCATGTAGACGTTCTGTTCCTTGATGTCCTTGATGGACTTGGCACCCGTATCCTCGTCGATATCGAACACGATGAGGCGCAGCGTCACCTTGAGCGGCGCTGCATAGGTCAGGTCACGCTGGCGGCATTCCTCGACGTCGAACTTCGGCTGCTCGAATTCGTAGGAGACGAATTCGAGCATGGAAGCGCCGGAGAAGTCGGTGATCGGGAAGACCGACTTGAAAACGGTCTGAAGCCCCTCGTCCGGGCGACCGCCGGCGGGCTCTTCAACCATCAGGAACTGGTCGTAGGATGCCTTCTGAACCTCGATGAGGTTCGGCATGACTGCGACTTCGGGGATTTTTCCAAAAAACTTGCGTACGCGCCTACGACCGTTAAACGAAAGGGTCTGAGCCATCGTCGCTCCTTCAAATTTGCATCCGGGCCTGCAACGGACGGGGTTCGCTGGCCAGTCGATCCCGTCGACCAATGGGTTGGTTCAATCTCGTCTTGCTGCCGGTCGACGGGCCGGATTGCCCAATCTTGCGGTGAAGACCATCCTCTTGAAGAACCCATTACCCAAAAGCCGTTTTCAGCGGCTTTTGGGTAATCAGTTCAGCGGAAAGGATCGACGGGAGAGGGCTTTCGCCCTCCCCCGCAGCATTCCGATATTACTTGACGTCGACCTTGGCGCCGGCGTCCTCAAGCTTCTTCTTGAGGTCAGCGGCTTCAGCCTTGGAAACGCCTTCCTTGACAGCCTTCGGAGCGCCTTCGACGAGGTCCTTGGCTTCCTTGAGGCCGAGACCGGTGATGGCGCGGACTTCCTTGATGACGTTGATCTTGTTGGCGCCGGCGTCGGCGAGGATCACGTCGAATTCGGTCTTTTCTTCTTCAGCAGCAGCCGGAGCAGCACCGCCGCCAACGGCAGCGACAGCTACGGGAGCAGCAGCCGAAACGCCCCACTTCTCTTCGAGCAGCTTGGAAAGCTCGGCGGCTTCCAGAACGGTCAGCGAGGAGAGGTCTTCTACGATCTTTGCGAGATCAGCCATTTTCATATTTCCTTTTGTTCGGTTCGAACTGGTGTGTTTGATTTACAGCGAAAAACCGCCTTACGCGGCTTCGTCCTTCTTGGCGTAGGCTGCGAACACGCGGGCAAGCTGGCTTGCCGGTGCTGCAACGACCGTGGCGACGCGCGTTGCCGGGGCTGCAATGAGGCCCAGGAGCTTTGCACGCAGCTCGTCGAGCGAAGGCAGGGTCGCAAGCGACTTGACTGCTTCTGCGTCGAGCGTGGTCGCACCCATGGCGCCGCCGAGGACAACGAGCTTGTCGTTGGTCTTGGCGAAGTCCATGGCTACCTTCGGAGCGATCATCGGATCATTTGCATATGCAATGAGCGTCTGACCCTGGAAGAGATCAGACATCCCTTCCGACTCCGTACCCTGAAGGGCAATTTTGGCCAGGCGGTTCTTCGCGACTTTGACGGTACCGCCCGCTGCACGCATCTTCGTACGAAGATCGTTCATCTGTGCAACGGTGATGCCGGCATAGCGGGCCACGACAACCGAACCGGAAGCCTTGAAGACTTCATTCAGCTCCGTGACGAATTCGCGTTTTTCCGCTCTTTCCACTGCCTATCTCCAGTTGACAGGACCGTGACTTCTCACGGGACCTGCCGGGTTTGCCTTTGCCGCCAGGGATCCGCTTTACAAAAGAAGATCCCGAGCGACGCTCGAGGATCCTGTCCCCCCGCGCTCGGTCGAGGACCGCGGCACAGGCAAGGTAGGTTCGAACCGAATTCCGCGTCATCCGACGCTGAGTGAAATCCAGGTCTCACCCGTCTCATGCAGGCAACGTGATTAAGGCCTAACCACCTGCAATCTCGGACAGGAGTTCCGGGTTTCCCCGGAAATCCCCGGCCAGACCGGCCGGGAATTCTTTCAAGGCCCCGCCGAAGCGGTGCCGAAATTCAGGTGCCTGATCAGGCGACCGTCGACGGATCGATCTTGACGCCCGGACCCATCGTCGAAGAGATGGCAACGCGCTTGACGTAGTTGCCCTTGGCGCCCGTCGGCTTCGCCTTGATGACGGCGTCGGCGAAAGCCTTGATGTTCTCTTCCAGAGCCTTGGCGTCGAAGGAGGCCTTGCCCACGCCGGCATGGATGATGCCGGCCTTCTCGACGCGGAACTCGACAGCGCCGCCCTTGGATGCCTTGACGGCGCCGGCGACGTCCATGGTGACCGTGCCGACCTTCGGGTTCGGCATCATGCCGCGCGGGCCGAGTACCTTGCCGAGACGGCCGACGAGCGGCATCATGTCCGGGGTCGCGATGCAGCGATCGAAGTCGATCTTGCCGCCCTGGACGATCTCGACGAGGTCTTCGGCGCCGACGATGTCAGCGCCGGCAGCCTTGGCTTCGTCGGCCTTGGCGCCACGGGCGAAGACGGCGACACGAACGTCGCGGCCGGTGCCGTTCGGCAGGTTGACGACGCCGCGGACCATCTGGTCGGCGTGGCGCGGGTCGACGCCGAGGTTCATGGCGACTTCAACGGTTTCGTCGAACTTGGCGGTCGCACGCTCCTTGACGAGGGCGATGGCGTCCGACAGGGCAACGAGCTTGGTCGGGTCGATGCCTTCACGGATCTTCTGGAGACGCTTTGCAATCTTGGCCATGATCAACCTACCACTTCCAGGCCCATGGCGCGGGCGGAGCCCTCGACCATTGCCATCGCGCCTTCGATATCGGCGGCGTTGAGATCCTTCATCTTGGCTTCGGCGATCGACTTGATCTGAGCCTTGGTGAGCTTGCCGATGGAACCGCCCTTGCCGGGGGTCTTCGAGCCGGACTGGATCTTGGCTTCCTTCTTGAGGAAGTAGGTCACCGGCGGCTGCTTCATCACGAAGGTGAAGGACTTGTCCTGGTAATAGGTGATGACGACCGGGATCGGCATACCCTTTTCCATTTCCTGCGTCGCCGCGTTGAACGACTTGCAGAATTCCATGATGTTAATACCACGCTGACCAAGCGCCGGGCCGATCGGCGGGGACGGGTTCGCCGAGCCTGCCTTGACCTGAAGCTTGAGCTGGCCTGCAACTTTCTTAGCCATTTCTCTCTGCCTTTCAGAATGCGGCCGGTTTCCCGGCCCGTGATGCCGGTCGGACGACCGGCGGCTGCGGTTGCGTGGTACGGTCAGAACGCCCGGCTAAAGGCCGCCTTCCCTTCCACGCGATTGGCGGAAACTTCCGCCGCCAGCCCTCGAAGGAGGGCTGGATTTCAGATGAGCCGCGCCGGAGGCGCCGCCGAAATCAGATTTTCTCGACCTGGGCGTATTCCAGTTCGACCGGGGTGGCGCGGCCGAAGATCGACACTTCCACCTTGAGGCGCGAGCGCTCCTCGTCGACGTCCTGCACGGTGCCGTTGAACGACGCGAACGGACCGTCGGAAACACGAACCTGCTCGCCGATCTCGAACGAGACCGAGGGCTTCGGACGGTCGACGCCGTCCTGGACCTGCGACAGGATGCGCTCGGCTTCACTGTCCGGGATCGGGACCGGCTTGTTGTCGGAACCGAGGAAGCCCGTGACCTTCGGCGTGTTCTTGATGAGGTGGTAGGCCTCATCCGTCAGGTTCGCCCGCACCAGCACATAGCCGGGGAAGAACTTGCGCTCCGAATCGACCTTGCGGCCGCGACGCACCTCGACGACCTTCTCGGTCGGCACCAGGATCTTCTCGAAAAGATGCTCAAGGCCCTTCTGGCGGGCCTTGTTCTCGATGTCCTCAGCGACCTTCTTCTCGAAATTTGAATAGGCGTGGACGATGTACCAACGGGAAGCCATGTTCATCTCCAACCAATCAGGCGCTGGCGTTGAGGATGAGGCCGATCAGCCACCCCATCAACTGGTCCGCAGCGAAGAAGAACACTGCGGCCAGGAAAACCATGATGAACACCATGACGGTCGAGATCATCGTCTCGCGCCGCGAGGGCCAAGTCACTTTCGCCGTCTCGGAGCGTACCTGCTGCAGAAACGCAATCGGATTCGTTTTCGATGCCATTGAATGTCCACGCCATTACGGCACGTAAAGCTGAACTCTCAGCCCCACGCACCGCGTGTCTGTTTTGCCCTACATAAAGCCCGATTCTCTTTTTAACAAGAGGCAGCCCGGGCTTTTCGCGAATTTAGACGGCACGACGCCGCCACGCCATCCGCCCCCGTCGCTGCAAGTCGTCCGCGCTGTCCGGCTGGGAATGGCAGGGGCAGAGGGGCTCGAACCCCCGACCTGCGGTTTTGGAGACCGCCGCTCTACCAACTGAGCTATACCCCTATTTGCCTGCCGCGTCCCGGGCGAACCGCCCGTCACCGGCAAGGCATGGCGTCTTTACGGCGCACGGATCGACTTGGCAAGCCCGAAGACGAGATTTTTTCACAGGTTAGCACGCCCTCGCCCCGGCGCCGCCTCACCAGGCGAAACGAAGCCGGGCCTTGACCGTGCTGATCAGCTTCATGTCCTGCCGGCGTACGGAGGCGCCGAGGTCCAGGCAATCGAAGACGCGCTGCTCGACGCCGAATTCCGCACCGATCCGCTTCTGGCCGCGGGCGGTCGAGCCGGTGGCGACGAGGTCGGTTCCCGTCGGCAGGGCCTGGATCCGTGCCTGCTGCGTCATGCGCACCGCGCCGCGGTCGCCGGTGCGCATATTGGCGTCGGCGGAAACCGAGGGCGCCAGGACGATGTCGAAGGAGGGCGTCGCCATCCAGCGGCGCGACAGGCCGGCGCTCGCCGAAACCCGCCCGGTCAGCGGATTGTAACCCGCCGTGACGTTGCGCTGCGCACCGGACAGCCCCTCCCCGCGCATTTCCGCCCAGAGCCGCGCATTGTCGCGCGTATCGCGGATACGGCCGGTGGAGGACGCGGTGACCGCAAGATCCACCCCGGCGCTCATCTCGGCCGCGGTCGCGGCCTTGGCCCCCAGGCGCAGGCGATAGGCATAGCCGGATAGTTTTGCCGGAGACCAGATGAGCAGCGAATCCTCCGCCCGCGCCGCGCCTGCCGGCAGAATCACAAGAATCATCGAGAGAGCGAGCGCTGCGCGCGCCGCGCCTGCAAAAGCGTTCATGAGGGTTCAGGCCCGTGTCTGGTTGCCGTGATGCGCGCGGCGCGACCCGCCACCCGCAGGGGCGCCGCCGCAATACACGGGATCGAAACGATCCCTCGGCGCCGGGCCTGCGGCTCACCACCCGTCAGGCCATGTCGCTCCAGGCGACGCGGCAAATCTACCCGCTCGTGCCGATCGCCTCTATCCCCAGACCTGGCGAGTTATCGCCAAAGGCTAAAAAAGCATGGCATTTCAAAGCGCCTGAACGCAAAAGCCCCGCGGTTTCCCGCGGGGCCCTCATCAGATCCAGGATCCGAAGCTTACTCGACGATCGAAGCGACGATGCCGGCGCCGTGTGCAAATCGCGCTTGCGCGCCATTTGCACACTTTTTTGCCGTCGGCAGGCTTACGCCATCGCCAGCGATCGTTACTCGACGATCGAAGCGACGATGCCGGCGCCGACGGTGCGGCCACCCTCACGAATAGCGAAGCGCAGCTTCTCTTCCATCGCGATCGGAACGATCAGCTCGACGTCAACCGTAACGTTGTCGCCCGGCATCACCATTTCCGTGCCTTCCGGCAGCGTCACGATGCCCGTCACGTCCGTCGTGCGGAAGTAGAACTGCGGACGGTAGTTCGTGAAGAACGGCGTATGACGGCCGCCTTCTTCCTTCGTCAGGATGTAGGCTTCGGCCTTGAACTTCTTGTGCGGCTTGACCGAACCCGGCTTGCACAGGATCTGGCCACGCTCGACGCCGTCACGGTTCACACCGCGCAGCAGCGCACCGATGTTGTCGCCCGCCTGGCCCTGGTCGAGCAGCTTGCGGAACATCTCGACGCCCGTGCAGGTCGTCTTCGTCGTCGGGCGGATGCCGACGATCTCGATTTCCTCACCGACCTTGACGATGCCGCGCTCGACGCGACCGGTCACGACCGTGCCGCGGCCCGAGATCGAGAACACGTCTTCGATCGGCATCAGGAACGGCTGGTCGATCGGACGCTCCGGCGTCGGGATGTAGGCGTCGACCTGAGCCATCAGCTCGCGGATCGCGTCTTCGCCGATCTTCTTGTCGGAGTCTTCGAGAGCGGCCAGAGCCGAACCCTTGACGATCGGAATGTCGTCGCCCGGGAAGTCGTAGGACGACAGAAGCTCGCGCACTTCCAGCTCGACGAGCTCGAGAAGCTCGGCGTCGTCAACCTGGTCGACCTTGTTGAGGAACACCACGATCGCCGGAACGCCGACCTGGCGGGCCAGCAGGATGTGCTCGCGGGTCTGCGGCATCGGGCCGTCGGCAGCCGAGCAGACCAGGATCGCGCCGTCCATCTGGGCAGCACCGGTGATCATGTTCTTCACATAGTCGGCGTGGCCGGGGCAGTCGACATGCGCGTAGTGACGGTTCGGCGTCTCGTATTCGACGTGCGCCGTCGAGATCGTGATGCCGCGGGCCTTCTCTTCCGGAGCCGCGTCGATCTGGTCGTACGCCTTGAACTCGCCGAAATACTTCGTGATCGCTGCCGTCAGCGACGTCTTGCCATGGTCAACGTGGCCGATCGTGCCGATGTTTACGTGAGGCTTGTTGCGCTCAAACTTACCTTTTGCCATGTTTTTATTCCTACTGAACGAAAGTTGGGCTAACCGGCCCGTCCGGTTTGGCAGGCGTTTAAGGCTTTCGCAACGAATGCGCAAGCCTTAAATGTATGGGAGAAACATGCCGGAAACGAGCGGAGGCAAGCCAGATAGCGGATAGATCGTGATGTGGATTCGCTTTTTCAAGGCAGGATCTTAGGGCGAAGTGCTGATTCTTTTCATGAAGGAAAATTGACACAGGCAGCGAGCCTCGCATCCAGGCGCCGGCATTTTTACCTGATAGCGTTCTTGCAATTCGCGATTTTCCGGATGTGCCGGATGGCATCCATCGACCATGATCCGCGGCGTTTCAAGGCGGCTTCCGTCGCCATGCGAGGTCCCGACTGGAACAGCGCCTTCCCGTTTACAGCGCTGCCGCGAACGCGGCCGGGCCATGGTGGACGTTCCGGGTGAGGAACGCCAGGGCGGCCGCGCCGATCAGGCCGGAATTCTGGCCGAGTGCGGCGCGCGTGACGCGCACGTCCTTGAACGCGGGCATGGCCCGGTCGGATATGCAGCGCTCGATGCCGGGACGCAGGCGCTCGAACTCATGCGAAAGCCCGCCCCCCATGATGACGACCTCGGGACTGAAGATGTGGATGAGGCTGACGAAACCCCGGCCGAGGATGCCGGCCTCCTCGTCGACAAGCCGGTTGGCGAGTTCGTCGCCGGCCCGTGCAGCGGCAAAGACGGCGCGGCTGTCTATGGACCCGCCATCCGCGCCAAGCCGCGTTCCCGTGCAGGCAAAGGCCTGCTCCCGAGCCCGGCGGGTGAAGGCCGTGCCCGATCCATAGGCTTCGAAGCAGCCGCGGTTGCCGCAGGGGCAAAGCGCGCCGTCCGGCATGACGGACATGTGACCGACATGGCCCGCCATGCCCTTGCGCCCCCGCAGCACGCGCCCGTCGGCGATGACGCCGCCGCCGATGCCGGTGCTGACGGTCACGTAGACGAGGTTCTCGAGCCCCTTGCCCGCGCCGAACTGCCATTCGCCGATGGCCGCGGCGATGCCGTCGTTCTCCAGGCTGACGGGAAAGGCGAAGCGCTTCTGCAGTTCCGCCTTCAAGGGGAAGTCGGCAAAGCCCGCCAGCGTCGGAATATCGCGCGCGACACCCGCGATCGTGTCGATCGGCCCCGGCGTGGACACACCGATTCCCACCGGTGCGGCGGTGCCTGCGGCAGCGACAAGGCCGTCGGCAAGCGCCTTGATCTGCGCCAGCACGCGCTCGGGACCTGCCATGGCGTCGGTCCGCTCCTCGGCGCGGGCGACGATCTCGCCCCGCGTGCCGACGAGCGCCGCGCGAACCTGCGTCCCGCCGAGATCGATGCCGATGGCAATCTGCTGCATGGCGCAATCCGGCGTCAGAGGGCGTGGAGCCACGCCATGCGCTCGGCAAGCGACGGCGCGTTGAATGCGAGCGAGCCGAGAACGACCGTCTCGGCGCCGGACCGGCGCAGCAGCGGCACGGTATGCTCGCGAATACCGCCATCGGCCGCCAGCACGATGCGATGGTCCGCATCGCTTTCGGCGATGATCTGCCGGGCCTCCTGCAGGCGCGTGCCCGCCGTCCCGTCGAGGCCCTGGCCCTTCACGCCGATCGCCGTGCCGAGCAGCGTGACGAAACGCAGCCGCGCCGCATGGCGGCGAAGCCGTTCGACGGGCGTCTCCACCCGCAGCACCATGCCGGCGGCGACGCCGCGGCGGTCGAGCAGGTCGAGCGCCGCGTCCGCCACGCCTTCGTTCTCGACATGGATGCTGATGAGATCGCTGCCCGCATCGGCAAACTGCTCGATCTGCGACAGCACGACCGCATCCGCCACCATGAGATGGACGTGGATGGGCCGGGCGGAGACCTTGCGCAGGCCCGCCACCAGATCCGGGAAGAACAGCAGGGCCGGCGCGAAATGGCCGTCGGCGACGTCGACATGCAGGACGTCGACATGCGGATCGACACGGGCAAGGTCATCGGCAAGCCGCACGAGATCGGCGGACCAGACGGAGAACTCGGCGATCAGGCGGTCCTTCGGCAGGTCGTCGATCCAGGATTTGGCGGGGGTCATCTCTCAGAGATCCTTCAGGAACGTGCGCATGGCATGGTGGAAATCGGCGATATACTGCGCCTTGTTCTGCGCCTTGGCGGTGATCTCCACGAAGCGGGCGGCGGGAATCCGGTCGGCAAGCGCACGCGCATAGGCGATGGGGTGGATGATGTCCCGCCCGTGGCCGATCACCAGCGTGGGGACGGCGATCCGGGCGAGGTCGGCATCGGCGACACCCGGCCCGTCGCCGGAGATCGCGGTCAGGAGGGCAGCGGTTACCGCAACGGGTTCCCGCGCGAAAAAACCTTCGAGCGAGGCCAGGTTGTCCGGCGCTTCCGCCGCCAGATGGCGGCCGGTGGCGCCGGCAAGGAAGGCCGCCCTTGCAGCCTCCGGCGGCATCCGCGCCAGCAGGCGGCCGACCTCGGCATTGGCGGCCATGGTCGGCGGCGCCGAGGCGGCCAGCCAGGCCGGCCTTGCAAGGACGAGCGCCCGGACGAGATCCGGCCGTCGCACCGCCAGACGCACCGCAATCGCCGCGCCCATGGAAATGCCGCCGAGGACGACGGGAACGTCGAGGGTGCGCTCGATGCAACGGGCGACATCGTCGGCGAAGGTGGCCATCGACAGCCGCTCCAACGGACCGGCCTGCGACCGGCCATGGCCCCGCGCCTCGATCGTGACGCGGCGAAACCCGGATTGCGCGGGAAAGGCCTCGGCCGTCTGGCCGGCATCGCCGCAAAGGCCATGCAGGAAGACGGCCGGCGCGCCCTCGCCCGCGCTGTCGACATTGAGGCGCGTGCCGTCGTCCGTCTCGAAGGATCGGATCTCCCTCATCGCCCTGCCCCGGTGTCGGAAAGCGTCCGCGTGAGAAACGCGGCGACGCCGGCGGCCTCGTCGGCGGCAAGTCCGTGCGTGACCAGGCTGCCGGCAAAGCCGATCGCCTTCAGCCGGCCCAGATAGTGGCCGTAGTCGAGCACGCCCTTGCCGGCCGTTGCGAAGCTGCCATCCGGGTGGCGGTCCTTCGCATGCGCCATGACGATGCGGTCGGCAAGGCGGTCGATCGCGGATGCGACGATGGTCCGCCGCGCCTCGGGCGTCTCGACCTCGAAGAGATTGGCAGGGTCGAGCACGATCTTGACGCGCGGGCTTTTCATCTCGTCGATCAGCCGGCGGGCCTTCTCGGCGGAATTGACCACATTGGCAAGCTCCGGCTCGATGCCGAGATCCACGCCGTATCGCTCGGCGATCCCGACCGCCGTCTCCATGGCCTCGAGCAGGTCGCGCCAGGCCTCGGGCGTGTCATTGCCGGGATGCGCCTTCCACTGGTCCAGGGGATCGCGCGTGCCGGTGCAGAGCGTGATGAGACCGGCCGACATCGCCGCGCAGCGCTCCGCCAGCACCGCCAGCCTGCGATGGCCGGCCTCGCGCACCGCCGGGTCGGGATGGATCATGTTGTAGGTGCCCGACACCGCGGCGATCTCGACGCCGGTCGTGCCGGCGGCAGCCGCGACCGCGCGCGCCTCGGCCCCGCTGATCGCATCCGGCATGGAGGAAAGTCCCGAGCAGGCCATGTTGTATTGTGCCGAGGCAAAGCCCGCACCGGCGACCGCCTTGAGAACCGTTTCCGGCGCGCGTCCCGCGAAGGTCTTGGCGAAGATGCCGAGCTTCATCACACGCCGCCCGTCATGTCGGCGAGCGCGGCGGGCCTGCCGGTCTCGACCGAGCGGGCGATCGCGACCATGGCTTGCACCGAGGCAAGGCCGTCGTCGATGCCGGCGCCCTCCATCGGCGTGCCGTCCAGAATGGTGCGGGCGAAACCCTCGACCTGGCGGCGGTAGAAATGGCCGTCGGCCCCCAGCACCCGGTGCGTCGCGCCATCGGCCTCGCGGAAGATGTCCACCTCGCTCGTCTTGTAGTACCAGGGGTTATAGGTCTTGCCGAGGACGCTGCCGTTCCTGCCGTAGATCTGGAAACCTTCATGCCAGTCCATGCGCACCTGCACCGTCAGGTCGAGATGGCCGAGCGCGCCGGAGGCGAATTCCACGTCCACGAACCAGCACCAGATGCCGGCCCGTTCGGAAAGCCGCGCCTGCACGGAGACGATATCGCCGGCAAGATAGCGCGCGGTGTCGATCAGGTGGCAGCCATGCGCCAGCATGTAATAGCGGCGCAGGTCCGCCTTCGGATTGGCCGAGGGTTTCCTCGCATTGGCGCTGGTGACGATGAGCGGCTGCACCGCATCGGTCATCGGGTAGCGGTGCGTGCTGTCGCAATACCAGGCTTTGAGCGCCACCATCTCGCCCATCTCGTCGCCAATGAAGGCCCTGGCCGCCTGCAGCCCGGCATCGAAGCGTTTCATGTGGCCGACCTGGAAGACCTTGCCGGATTTTTCGACGGCGGCCTTCAGGTCGAGGCATTCCTCCACCGTCAACCCCATGGGCTTTTCGCACAACACATGCTTGCCGGCCGCAAGCGCCCTGAGCGAGGCCGGCACATGGAAGGCATCGGCCGTCGCGATGATCACGGCGTCGAGATCCGGATCGGCAAGCATCCTGTCGTAATCATCGTAGGACTTCTCGGCCCCATGCGTGATCACCATGCGCTCGCGCAGGTCGTCGGCGACGTCGCAGATCGCATGGAGTTCCGCGTTCGCCGCCTTGGTGCAGCTCTCGAAATGCGCCGCCTGCGCAATCTGGCCCGCGCCCAAGACACCAACTCGAAGACGGCGGTCACTGTCTGATGGCATTTCTGCCCCCTTGATCATCGTTCACGGACAACGCTGCGGGCGCTCGCTCACAGGGCCGCATGGGTTTGCAGGTTGAAGAAGTGCAACTTGGCCGGATCTATGGCGAGATCGATACGCTCGCCGGCCTTGATGGCGCTGGTGGCCTCGAACCGTGCGACCGCATTGGCGGCACCGCTCAGGTCCTCCACCGCGTCCGGATCCCCGGAATCGACGCGGGTCGCCTCAATCTTCAGATGCACGATCAACTCCGAGCCGAGCTCCTCGATCGTTCTCACCACAGCGGGAATGGTCGGATAGGCCGCGCCCGACGGCAGGCGGCTGTCGTAGAGGTCTTCGGGACGGATGCCGAAAACAACGGGCTTGCCGTCGAAGGCCGAAAGGCCGGGAACCCGCTCCCGGACACTTGCCGGCAACGGAACGGAAAAGTCTGGAAGGCGGATCGACCCGCCTTCCAGACGCCCTTCGAAAAGGTTCATCGAGGGAGAACCGATGAAGCCTGCGACGAACGCGTTGACCGGCTTGTGGTAGAGCGCCTTCGGCGTGTCCACCTGCTGCAGCACGCCGCCCTTCAGCACCGCCACGCGGTCGCCCATGGTCATTGCCTCGGTCTGGTCGTGGGTGACGTAGATGGTCGTCACGCCCAGCTGGCGCTGCAGGCTGGCGATCTCGGCGCGCATCTGCACACGCAGCTTGGCATCGAGGTTCGACAGCGGCTCGTCCATCAGGAAGGCGGCGGGCTCGCGCACCATCGCGCGGCCCATCGCCACGCGTTGGCGCTGGCCGCCGGAAAGCTGCGCCGGCTTGTTCTGCAGCAATGTCTCGAGCTGCAGGATCTTGGCGATTTCGCTCACCCGCCGGGAGCGTTCCGCCTTGTCCTTTCCTGCCAGCTTCATCGAGAAGGCGATGTTGTCGAAGACGGTCATGTGCGGATAGAGGGCGTAGCTCTGGAACACCATGGCGATGTCGCGATCCTTCGGCGGCAGATCCACGACGTCCTGATCGCCGATGCTCAGCGTGCCGCTGGTGATATCCTCCAGGCCCGCGATCATGCGCAGCGCCGTCGATTTTCCGCAGCCGGACGGCCCCACCAGGATCAGGAACTCCCCGTCGTGAATCGTCAGGCTCAGGTCCTTGATCGCATGGTAATTGTTTCCGTAGGTCTTGCAGATCCTGTCCAGCACAACCACAGCCACGTCGCATCCTCCCCGCACCGTCCCCAAACACCGGCCGGCCGCCTCCACCGCCGCCATCCGGTTTTCGACAGAAGGTTCAGGACTGATTGCCAAAGTCAAGACGAAAAACGGGAAACAAGACCGCTCAGAAATCAACACATCAGAACAATACATTGATAATAAATAATTATTTACATGATAAAAGTTTATTTGCGTGACATATTATTTTTTAACGCGCGTAATTTTATAGTGCTGGGAAATCGTCTTCCCCCAGCCGGCGGAGACGCCATGGCAGCGCTCGCCACGGCACCGAGCCGCTGGCTGCCAACTATCGATGAAACGACTGAAGCACTTCAACGCGGTTGCGGACGCAAACCGCTCCGCACTTTTGCAGGAAGGCTCAGGCCTGGAGGGGCACAGGTACAGGCGCGTGCTCGCCCGCCATCCAGGAAAGGCACATGGCCCTGTCCGGCAGCCCCCTGCGGCCGCCATGCGAGGTCACCGAGATGGCCGCCGCCGTTGCGGCAAAGATCACGCAATCAAGCGGACTGCCGCCCTCCGCCAGCGCCAGAGCGTAGGCACCATGGAAGCAATCCCCGGCACCGGTCGTGTCCACGGCCTGCACCCTATAGGCCGGCACATGCCAGAAGACCGGATCGCCCCTTTGCCGCAGGTAACTGCCGCGCTCGCCGTCGGTGAGCACCACGGCCGACCGATCAGGCGACCAGAGCGCTTCGAGGAGAACCTGCGGGTCGTCCTCTTTCAGGCAGGACCTGGCGAACGCGATCGGCAGCACGAGATGATCGGCGAGCGACAGGATCCGGTCGCTTGCCGAGCCTGTCGTCCATTCGATATCGGCCACGATCGAAAGGCCACTGCGGCGCGCCCGCACGACCACCGCTTCCGAATGGACGGCATAACCGTCGATGAGCAGAACCGGCGCCTGGGCAAGCACGGCGTCCGGCAGATCGGGCGACGTGCCGTGCAGCACGTCGTCGTCATAGGCTATGAAACGCTCGCCGTCCGGCCCGACCGTGATGACCGACCGGATGGGCGCGGCATCGGCGTGGCGAGGCGCAAATCCCGTGCTGACGCCCTGGCGCTCCAGTTCGCGTCCGCCGACATCCTCGGGCGGGTTGCCGAGCCAGCCGATGAAGGCCGCACGCCCGCCGAGGCGGGCAACCGCGACGAGGGCGGTGGCGACGTTGCCGCCGTGGTCGCAAACGCGTTTCGTCACCTTTCCCTTCCCGGCGCAAAGCGGGCGATCGACATAGAGGATGTCGTCGACCGCAAGAGCGCCGAAGCCCAGGACGTCAAAGGCGCTCGCCACGGATCATGCCCCGGCGGCGGCCAGCGCCTCCTCCGGCCTCATGCCGGCGTGAATGACGAGCTTGAAGGCCTGCGCGGCTTTCGTCGCGTCGCCGTGGCCCCAGAGGTTGCGGCCCACCACGGCGCCCCGCGCGCCGGCCCGCAGCGCATCCGAGGCCTGCTGCAGCGCGCCGAGCAGCGTGTCGGTCTTCGGCCCGCCGGCAATGACAACCGGGATGGGGCATGTGGCGACCATTTCGCGGAAGGACTCGAAGTCGCCGGTATAGCCGACCTTGACCACGTCGACACCCGTCTCGTAGCCGATGCGGACCGCATAGGCGATTTCATCTGGCGTGAAGACGATCTTGCCGCCGTCGGCGAAATCGCGCGGATAGATATGGGCGACGACGGGCATTTCGAAGCGCGCAGCGGCGTTTACCGTGTCGGTCAGCCAGCGGATATACTCGCCCTCCGTGTTGCCGCGAACCGGAATGGCGACGGCCAGCGCATCCGCCCCGTAGCGCACCGCATCCTCCGGGGTGGCGATGAGCTGGCGAATCCGGTCGTCGGCCGTGAAGCAGCCGGCCTGGATGACCAGCGCGGCCTTGCCGGCATAATCGGACCACAGATGGCGGGCGGCGCCCGGCTGGATGCTGACATAGTCGGGGCCGCCTGCCATCACGCGGCGCAGCGCGCCCGGAAGGTCCGCCAGGCCCCCCTCCCGCACATTTCCGTAACCGACGAAATGATCGACCGCGCCGCCGAACAGGTTGCCCGAGGGGTTTGAGAACAGGCGAGAAAGGCGAATTTTGGTTCCGAGACCCATAGCAAAGGCTCCTCCGTATCTGCTGACGCGGACCCTAACTCGAAAGCAAAACAACCTTCAATATTTCGAATTCTTTCATTTCGATATTAGCAGGCGATTTTTTATGCGCTATAATGATGCCTTCTGGATGAGAATGCGGCTGCAGGGAAAAATGCTGGCAAATCATCTTTTGAATTTCGAAACCAAGTGCGGAACGGCAGACGGAACGAGTTATGCTTGCAGAACAGCGACGCCAGCAGATCCTGATCGAGCTTCAACGCATTGGACAGGCCCGCACGCGCCAGCTCGCTGACCTGTTCGGCGTGTCGGAAGTCACGATCCGCTCCGACCTCGACATCATGGACGCCAGGAAGCTGCTGATAAAAACCCACGGCGGCGCCATCGCCCTGCCGGCGGATTCGCCCGCAGCCGCCTTCGAGGAGCGCATGCAGCGCAACTTCGATGCCAAGCGGCGCATCGCCCAGATGGCCGCCCGCCAGATCATCGACAACCAGTCGATCGTCTTCGACAGCGGCTCCACCCTGCTCCAGGTCGCCATGCAGATGCCGCCGGTGAAGAATGTCGTGGTGGCCACCACGGCCATGAACATCGCCCAGCACCTCATGTACCGCCCGGGCCTCGATGTGCACATGATCGGCGGCCGCGTGTTCCCGAGCACGGTCAGCACGATCGTTTCGGACTCCGACAAGGCGCTCGGCGGCCTCGTCGCGCACCAGGCCTTCGTCAGCGCGCACGCAATCGATCCGTCCTTCGATGTGGTGGACGTCTCGGAGGACATCGCCCGCACCAAGCGCAATCTGGTGCGCATGGCGCGCCGCGTCGTGCTGGTCGCCGATTCGAGCAAATGGGACATCGGCGCCTCGTCGAAGGCATTCTCCCTTTCCCGCGTCGACCTCATCATCACCGACAGCAACATGCCGCACGGCATCCGCCATCGCCTCGAGAAGCTCGGCGTCGAGGTCCGCTACGCCTGACGTGGCGCCGCTCAGTATCCGAGCGCGCGCAGCGTCTCGCGGTTGGCGCGGACGGCGGCGGCAGGGTCCTGCCCGGCCGCGTCGG
The DNA here is from genome assembly GCF_945994535.1 of Shinella sp. WSC3-e. Taxonomy (NCBI): domain Bacteria; kingdom Pseudomonadati; phylum Pseudomonadota; class Alphaproteobacteria; order Hyphomicrobiales; family Rhizobiaceae; genus Shinella; species Shinella sp. WSC3-e. The sequence continues at coordinate 1,134,334 of NZ_OZ000530.1, read as the reverse complement.
ATTCCTCCTCGACGACGATCCAGCCGTTGAAACGCGGCGCGTCGCGCACCGTCTCGATCACCGCGCGCACGTCACAGGCACCCGCCCCCAGCATGGCCCAGATGCCTTTGGCATCGACATCCTTCAGGTGCACGTACCGGATGCGGTCGCGGAACGCCGCAAGCGTATCGTCCATGCGCTGGCCGCCGCGCAGGATATGGCCCGTATCCGGCACCCAGCCGACCTCAGGATCGAGACGGACAAAGAGCGCATCATAATCCTCGCGCGTGAAAAGCAGCGTATTGTGATGCGAGGAGGGATGCACCGCCACGGCGACCCCGGCCGCCCGGCCGATCTCTGCCGCGCGGTTGTAGCACTCGGCCGCGACCTCGAACTTGTCTGCGCGCGCGCCGGAAGAAACCACCGTCGCCGATCCCATCGAAACGAGCGCGCCGGGGAAATGCGCGGCGAAATCCACCCAGCGCCTTGCCGTGTCGAGATCCGGGGCGATCCGGTCCGGCAGGGTGAAGCCGCTGGACGAGCCGAAGGCGAAAGACACGAGGCTGAGCCCCGCATCCGCGAGCGTGCGGGCGAAAGCTTCGGGCCTGCCGGCATAATCGCCGATCATGGTGTCGGTGATCTCGATGCCGGAATAGCCGCCGGCGGCAATTGCCCGCACCAGGTCGTCCGGACCGCCGGTCCAGGCCTTGCCGAGCATTTCCCAGGTGAATGTCTGGCAGCCTATGTGAAGTTCGCTCATGACGGGGTCCTGACCTGTCCGTTGATCGTCGCGTCGAGACACGGGAGGCGCTCCTCGCAGTCACGGGCCACCCCGTCACCGACCGCGGGACCGGCCCGGAGACGACGGCGAAAACAGCCCGAACAGAGGGATGACGACGCCTCCCGACGTCTTGTCATTACGTAAGTTAAAATGTTATCGTGCGTCAACATACTTTGTTCTTTGCGTCCATAAACACGGCGCCGGATCTCGATTTTCCCTCAATGATAACAGCAGGATAAATTCTTCACATGGCACAGAAGGACGAACCGAAGCTCAAGATCGGCGTGGTGGGGTGCGGCAATATCTCACTTGCATACATGCGCAACGCCGCGCTTTTCCGCGGCGTCGAGATCACGGCCTGCGCGGACCTCGATAGCGAGGCTGCTGGGCGCCGTGCCGAGGCGTTCGGGCTGCGCGCCACGGATGTCGATTCCCTCATCGACGACGAGGATATCGACCTTGTCCTCAACCTGACCATTCCCGCTGCGCATTTCGACGTTTCGATGCGCGCGCTTTCGGCCGGCAAGCATGTCTTCACGGAAAAGCCGCTCGGCGTGACGGCCGACGAGGGCCGCAAGCTGGTCGATGCGGCGGCTTCCAGGGGGCTTGCCATCGGTTCGGCGCCGGACACCTTCCTCGGCGCCGCCGGACGGCATGCCCGCCGCCTGATGGAAGCGGGCGCCATCGGCAAACCCGTCACCGGCACCGCCTTCATGATGGGCCGCGGAATGGAGCACTGGCATCCCGACCCGAGCTTCTACTACCAGCCCGGCGCCGGCCCGGTGATGGACATGGGACCCTACTACCTCACCATGATGGTCAACCTCATGGGGCCGGTGCGCCGGGTGCAGGCCGTCGCCACCAGCGGCCAGGAGGAGCGCCTCATCACCGCCGACGGCCCCAAGAAGGGCACATCCTTCAAGGTCGGCACGCCGACCAGCCTGCTCTCGCTCCTGGAATTCGAATGCGGCGCGACCGTCACCTTCGGCGCCTCCTGGGACGTGTTCCGCCACTCCAATCATCCGATCGAGCTGCACGGCACGGAAGGGTCGCTGCGCCTGCCCGATCCGGACAATTTCGGCGGGGTTGTCGCCCTGTCGCGCCACGGCGCGCCGTGGGAGGAAACGGATACGGCGGGCGCGCTGTTCGGTGCCGTCAACTGGCCAATCGCGCTGCCGGATCGCGCCAACTACCGCATGCTGGGCCTGGCGGACCTCGCCCGGTCCATCGTCGAGGGACGGGCGCCCCGTGCCTCCGGCACGCTGGCGCTGCACGTGCTCGAAGTCATGGAGGCAATCCTGCGCGCCGGGGAGACCGGCGTCGGGCAGACGATTGCCGGCAAGACGGAACAGCCGCGCGAACTGCGCGAGGACGAAGCGCGGAGCCTCTTGGCATGACCGGCCTCGACCCGTCCGCCGCGCGCGCCCTCGCCTGGCCGGGCGAACCGGAAAAACCCGTCGAGGACTGCACTCCCGAGGAGGCACGCAGGCAATATCTCGATGGTTTCGCCAGCAAGCAATGGCCGCCGGAAACCGTCGGCGAGACGATCGAGCGGCATGTGCGCGGCATCCGGGTGAAGATCTGGCGCGGTCGCGGCGCACCGCCGGACGCCGCACCCGCCCTGCTCTACCTGCACGGCGGCGGCTGGGTGATCGGCGCGCCGGAGACGCACGAGGATATCTGCCGCGTGCTTGCCAATGCGGCAGATGCCGTGGTTGTCTCCCCGGACTACCGCCTGGCCCCCGAGCACCCCTTCCCGGCAGCCATCGAGGATTGCGCGGCCACCCTCATCTGGATGCACGCGGAGGCTGCCGGCCTCGGCATCGATCCGGCCCGCATTCTCGTCGCCGGCGACAGTGCCGGCGGCAATCTGGCCGCCGTGACGGCGCTCATGGCGCGGGACGGACAGGTTCCGGCCGTGATCGGCCAGGTGCTGATCTATCCTGTCACGGATCAGGGCCAGGCCTCGGACAGCTACCGCCGCTATGCCGCCGATTTCGGCCTGACCGCGGAGGCCATGCGCTGGTTTCGCGACCACTACCTGCCGGACGAAGCCAGCCGGATGACCTGGCAAGCCTCGCCGCTCCATGCTCCCTCGCTGCACGGCCTTGCGCCGGCCTTCGTCGTGCTGGCCGGCCATGACGTACTGTTCGACGAGGGGCTGGCCTATGCCCGGCGCCTGGAGGCGGAAGGGAGCGCATGTTGCCGCGTCTGGCCGGGGCAGATCCATGGATTCGTCTCGATGGGGCGTGCCATCCCGGAAGCCCGCGAGGCGCTGGACGCGATCGCCGCGGCGTGGCGGGGGATGGATCCCCGCCTCGGCGCCGGCGCCCGGCCGCCCCGGCCCGTGGACCTCAGGCAGACTCCCGCATGACGAGGGTCGCCTCGAGGATCACCCGGGGCGTTGCCCCCTTGCGGTCGGCCCCGTCGTCCTCGATGCATTTCAACAGGAGCTCGACGGCCCTGGCCGCGATTTCGGGGGCGTTCTGCGCCATCGTGGTCAGCGACGGGCATGTGTAGCGGCTGAGCGGATGGTCGTCGTGGCCGGCGATGCGGATATCGCAGCCTTCCGCACGCCCGATCCTCAACCCGGAGGCGAAGGCGGCCGCCATCGCGCCAAAGGCGAAGCGGTCATTGGCGCACAGCAGCGTCTTTCCCGGCAGCCCGCCCCTTGCAAGCATGCGCTGCATCTGCTCGTAGCCGAGCCGCTCGAACTCCCAGGACGGCGCCGATTCGCACTCGATCACGAGCGGCTCATGCCCTTCGCGGAGCATCGTCGCGCGATAACTTTCCGTCCGTTCGCCGGCATTGACCATCATGTGCGGCACGTCGAGGAATACGGGAGGTTCGCCCGAGCGACACAGGTACTGCACGATCGCCGCCACGCTCTGCATGTTGTCATTGCCCACGAAAGGCAGGTCGAAGGCCGACGGGCTGTCGAAGCAGACGACCGGGATGGCGTCGGTCAGGCGGCCGAGGGCCGAGCGGCGGGAGCCGGCCCCGAGCGGCGCGACGATCGCACCCGCCACCTTGAGCGAGAGGAGCGTCCGCACCGCCTCCTCCTCGAGCTCGGGCCGCGTGTGGGAGGACAGCTGGACCGGCCAGAATCCCTTGGCACGCAGTTCCAGCTCGATAAGCGAAACCACCTGCACGTAGAACGGGTCGGACATGCTGGGCACGAGAATGCCGATATTCTTCGTCCGCTTGCGGTTCAGATGCCTGGCAAAGAGGTTGGGCTCGAAGTTCGACTTCTTCAGCGCGGCCTCGATGCGCTTGCGCGTCACCTCCTTGATCTGCGTCGGGTCGTCGAAATATTTCGACAATGTAGGACGCGACACGCCGCAGGCAGCGGCAAAATCGTCCATTGATCTGTAAGTCTTTTTGGCCATTCCAATCCTCATTGCGGGGCGGCACCTGACAATCTCGCATCATAGGCCGTAACGCCGCAAGGGGTGCAGAATTGCCGCTGCAGCAGCGAACTTTCGTTTGTTTACGAAAGTAAAGAAAAAACACATCACAGGCAACAGAAACCGCAACAGGAAGTTCACGCGCGCAAAATTTTTTTTACCTTTAAAATCATCACCTTGATCTATTTTATATGCCATTCACTACGCATTTCATAGCAAGCCCCGTTGACAGTCGGATCGTTCCGGCAGCCTACTCACGGCACGATCTTGGGAGAGGATCGATCACCTGAAAGTCTAACGGGAGGCAGACATGAATTTCAGAAAGCTCAGCAAGACTCTGAAGGCCGCCGCGGCGGTCTGGGCGCTCTGCGCCGCCTCGGCCTTTGCCGACACCACCATCGAGTTCATCCAGTGGTGGGAGCCCGAAATGCCCGCCGGCGCCCTGCGCGGCATCATGGACGATTTCGAGGCGAAGAATCCCGGCATCAAGGTGACGCTCGTCAGCGGTCCCTATGCCACGACCCGCGACCAGATCGTCGTCGGCGCCGCCTCCGGCACGCTCAGCGATGTGGTGGGCCTTGACGGCGCCTGGGTCAACGGCCTCTCGAAGCAGGGCGCCATCGCGTCCATGGACGAGCTGATGGAGAAGGCCAACTACGACAAGAGCCAGATCGCCGACATCGTCAAGGTCGACGGCAAGAGCGTGATGTTCCCGCTGGCCTCCTTCGTCTATCCGGTGTTCGTCAACATGGACATCGCCGCGGCGGCGGGCGTCGAGACGATGCCGTCGACGCGCAGCGAATTCGCCGAAGCCGCCAAGAAGATGACCGACGCCTCGAAGAACCAGTACGGCTGGGTGCTGCCGCTGTCGCTGCAGTCACCGAGCGGCATTCAGAACGACGTCATGTCCTGGGTCTGGTCGTCCGGCGCCTCGATGATGAAGGACGGCAAGCCGGATCTCGAGAACGAGGCCGTCGTCGGCACGCTGGAATATATCGAGAAGCTGAACAAGGACGGCGTGATTTCCCCCGGCATCTTCGCCAAGAAGGAGCAGGACAAGGTCGAGGAGTTCGTCAACGGCCGCGTCGGCATGATGGTCGACACGCTCGCCCACGTGAACCTGATCCGCGAACGTAACCCGAAGCTGAATTTCAGCATTTCCGCCCTGCCCGCCGCCGACGGTTACACCGGCAAGCGCGGCATGCCCTATGCCTCCTGGGGCATCGGCATCAGCGAGGGCAGCGCCCACAAGGAAGAGGCCTGGAAGCTGGTCGAGTTCCTGATGAGCCCGGAGGTCAACGGCCGCCTCGTCTCCATCGCCAACGCCTTCCCGGGCAACGTCCACGCCAAGCCCGATTTCGTGACCTCCGACCCGATCTTCGCGGAAGCCTTCAAGATCTACCAGAGCGGTTACCCGGCTAATGAATTCGTCGGCCTTCCGGTCGCCGAGGAGCTGATGCGCAACATGAATGTCGAGCTGCAGAAGATGTTCGACGGCGGCCAAAGCGCCAAGGACGCCGCAGCCAACACGCAGAAGGCCTGGCTCGCCAAGTTCTAAGCCGGCACACGCTCAACGACACCGGCAGCGCCGATTGCGCCCTGCCGGTGTCCGTCGTCAATTTTCGGCAGATCGGACAATCCCGCCATGAACCGTTCCATTACGGCCCTGGCCCCAGCGCCGCGCAAGGCAGGCAAGAAGGGCAGGCTTAGCTACAAAACGCTCCGCAAGCTGGTGCCGTATCTCTACGTGACCCCGGCCACGCTTCTCCTGGTCCTGCTGATGCTCTTCCCGATGGCGATGGTGCTGCGCTACTCGCTGATGGACGGCGCCATCATGAAGCGGGACGCCGCGTTCGCCGGGCTTCAGAACTACATCACCATCTTCCAGAACCCGGTCTTCTGGCAATCGTTGTACCAGACGCTCTACTTCACCATCATGAGCGTGGTCTTCCATTTCGTCCTCGGGCTTGCCTTCGCGCTGCTGCTCAACACCAATCGGGTGAATCCGACGATCCGCAGCATCCTGCGCGTCCTCTTCATCCTTCCCTGGCTGTTCACCGCCGTCATCATCGCCATCATCTGGCGCCTTCTGCTCGACCCGAACGGCGTCGTCAACAGCGTGCTGATGGCCTTGCATATCATCAGCTCCAAGGTGGAATGGTTCTCGTCCACCAGCACCGCGATCCATGCCCTGACCTTCGCCAACATCTGGGCGGGCTATCCGCTCTTCATGGTCAGCCTGCTCGCCGGCCTCCAGGGCATATCGAAGGAACTCTACGAGGCGGCCGGCATCGACGGCGCCAACGAATTGCAGAAGTTCTGGTACATCACCATTCCGCAACTGATGCCGATCATCATCAGCATTTCCCTGCTCGACTTCATCTGGACCATGCAGGTATTCCCGCTCGTCTGGATGACGACCGGCGGCGGGCCGATCTACGCGACGGAAATGCTCTCCACCTTCACCTACAAGCTCGCTTTCGCCCAGTACGAGTTTTCGCTGGCATCGGCGAGCGCCATCGTCATCCTCATCATCTCGATGAGCGTGACGTATTTCTACATCAAGCACCAGCAGCGCAGGTAGATGGCATGGCAAGAAAACGGTCCTTCAAGAACTCGGTCCTGCCGACGCTTCTCACCTATGCCGGCCTGGCCGTCGGCCTGGTCTTCGCGGCCTTCCCGATCGTCTGGATGGTCTTCAGCTCCCTGAAGTCCAACACGGAGATCTTTGCCCTGCCGCCAAGATTGCTGCCGGACGACTTTACGATTTCGGCCTATCTGACGATCTTCAACGATCCGACGAAAGTGCGCTTCTTCATCAACAGCTACTTCGTTGCCGGCGTCGTGACGGTGCTGACGCTCTTCATCGCGATCCTCACCGCCTACGGCTTCAGCCGCTATTCGTTCCGCTTCAAGAACACGCTGAACATCTTCATCATCAGCACGCAGACGGTGCCGCCGATCACCCTGCTCATCCCCTATTTCGGCATGGTGGTGGCGTTCCGGATCTTCGACACCTATCTGGCGCTGATCCTCACCTACCTGGTCTTCACCCTGCCCTATGCCGTGCTGTTGATGACGGGCTATCTGAACACGCTGCCGAAGGAGCTCGACGAGGCGGTACTGGTCGATGGCGGTTCGAGCTGGACGGCGCTGTGGCGGGTGATCGTTCCGGTATCGACGCCGGGCATCGTCGCGACCGCGGTCTATACGTTTCTGCTCTCCTGGAACGAATTCCTCTTCGCCCTCACGCTGACCAAGTCGATGGATCTGAGAACCGTGCCCATCGGAATCCAGCTTCTCATGGGACAACATGCCTTCGAGTGGAACGAGATGATGGCCATGAGCGTGCTCGGATCGCTTCCGCTGCTCGTGTTGTATCTGGTCGCCCAGCGCTACTTCCTGGCCGGCATGACGGCGGGATCGGTCAAAAGCTGAAAGGCCGGCGATGTCCACGGTCGATGCCCGGAGCATGTGGACACGCCCGCATGCCATCGCCACGGCTCCGGACGAAGACCGTTTCAAGGATCGCTTTTCGCCGCACCGTTGATCATGCCGGCGGTGCAGGCTCGTGAAGCGGCGACGGTTCCGCGAGCCGGGGGCTCTCCTCGTTCGAGAGGTAGCGCTGGTGCAGCATGCAGGCTGCGCCGAAAGCGGGGCCGATCGTCTCGTCGTCGTTCGTTTCGATCGCCGGCAGCGGAAAGCTCGCTTCCTGCATGGCCTGGATGTAGTGGAGCACACGCGCCGCCATCAGCGGGTAGAGCGCGGCGACCGAGCCGCCGAGCACGATGCGGTCGGCATCGATCATGCGGCAGGCCTGGATGAGGCCGAAGGCCAGGGCTCGGGCCCATCGCTCCGCGATCGCGACGGCACCCGGCACGCGGTCGCGCACATCGGCGAGAAAGGCGGCGAATGTCGGCTCGCCGGCCGGCGCGGTCGACCGGTAGTCCGTCAGGATGCATTCGAGCCCGAGCACCTCCTCGAGGCTCCGCTCGGGCGCATCCCCGCCCTGCACCCGCAGGTGGCCGATTTCGCCGGCAAGGCCATGCGCGCCGCGGAAAAGACTGCCGTCGACGATGATGCCGCCGCCGACGCCGCTTTCCATGACGAGGAAGAGCGCAACCCCGGAATGGGGCTCGCTGCGGCCATAGGAGGCGCCGATGGCAAAGGCGTTCGCATCGTTCTCCACCAGAACCGGAAGCGGCACCGGCAGGGCGGCGCGCACGAGATCGGCAAGCTGCACGTTCTCCCAGCCCAGCAGCGGCGCCACGCGGACGCGGCCATGGCGGTCCATCTGCGCGGGCGCCGCCACCCCGATGCCCTCGCACCGCTCCAGCCGCTCGGGCGACAGGGATTCGAACGCCCTTCCGACAGCCTGCGCCACGGCGGTCCCGACATCGGTGGAGGCGCCCGCGAAGGGAACGGCGTTGGCGCTGACGATCCGCGAGGCGAGATCGATCTCGACGGTGGTGATGTGCTCCACGCCGATCTCGACCCCCAGGAACACCGCCGCCTCGGGCACGAGTTCGATCAGGATGCCAGGCCTGCCGGCATGGGCGTGCAGGCCGCGCGCCTGCGCGAGGGCGCCGACTTCGCGCACGAGCCCCTCCTGAGTCAGGCCCGCGACGATGTGGCCGGACGACGAGCGGTTCAGTCCGAGAAAGCGGGCCAGCTCGGCGCGGCTGAGCCGCCTGAACCGATGCAGGGCCCGCATGGCCGCCAGCTCGTTGCGCTGGCGGGTGGCGCGCGAAGCGCCGATTGCACCCACGTCACTCACGGGCACCCCTCCTTGCCCACGGCACGTCCCGCATGTTCCGTCCCTCAGGCGCGGGCGTTGGTCGCGCGGCGGCGCCTCGCCTCGTCCATCTTGAGGTCGATGAAGCGCCTTGCATGCTGCGCCAGCGGCATGTTGTCGGTCCAGGTGTCGCGCCAGATCGCGCAGGCGAGCGACAGGCTCTCGTCGACGACGGCGCTCGAAAAGGATTCGAAGGTGATGTCGCGCCCGTAGTCTATGTCCAGCAAGGCGTCGAATATCCGGTCGAAGTCGATGACGCCGTCGCCGAGATAGCCACGATTGCTCTCGCCTATGTGGAAGTAGCCGATCCTGTCGCCGGCAAGCCGGATGGCCGCCGCCGGGTTCGCCTCCTCGATGTTCATGTGGAAGGTATCGAGGTGGAGGCGGACATGGTCCGAACCGGTCTGCGCGATGAAATCGAGCCCCTGCGCGGTGGTGTTGAGAAGGTTGGTCTCGAAGCGGTTGACGATTTCGAGCACGAGGTCGACGCCGGCCGACCGGGCGATGTCCGCCGTTCTGGCGATCGCCGCGACGCTGTTGTCCCAGCCCGCCCTGGACGGCATGCGCGCGTATTTCGCATGGGCCGAATAGAGGATGCCGCCAAGCTTGCTGCCGCCGATATCCCGCACGACCCTGACCGCATCGGCCAGCATCCTTTCCCCGGCCTTCACCGTTTCCGGATCCTCGCTCGACACGTCATGGCTGAAGGGTAGCCCCATGGTGACCGCGATGTCGAGGTCGAGCGATCCTGCCCGCCTGGCCAGCCGGTCGAGATCGAATTTCTCGGGGCGGAGATAGGCGAACTCGATCAGCTTGTAGCCGCAGGACGCCGATTTCTCCATCGCGTCCTCGAGCATGGCCTGCGTCTGACCGCCTGTCCATACGAAGGAATGAATACCCAGCCGCCCCATGACGCCTCCCCCGGCCCGATGGTCTTGCCATTTATGTTGCTTTATGCAACAAATATATCTCGCCTTCGACTGTCAAGAGGCTTTTGCAAAGCGGAATCGAAGGGTATTCGACGGAATGGACTGAGTTGGCGAACTCTTCTGCGCTGCAAAAATCGTGTTTTGCACCAGCGAAGACTTTAAATCCGGCCCGGATGTGCCCGTTCGAGATTGATGTTGACAGCATTTTTATTCGTGAATTAATTCGTAGTATTATGCAACATATAGGCTGCTCCAGTGCCGGAACCGGAGCGGGAAATGCGCGAACGGCCCTTCGGAGGCTGACGTTCCCTTCTCGCGGAGGACTTCCGGGCATCGCGGCTGTTCGGCGGCGATCCGGCGCGGGCGGTACGGAAGGGATTTGCCGGCAGGAGTGCCGACCGGGGCACGGGGGCTGCGGGATATGACGGCCGGCCGGTCGACAGGGTCACGGACTGGGCCGTGTTGGAGGAGGAGCGCGATGAAGGCGGATTTACGGATCGTTCCCGATTTCGAGATGATCATTTGCCCGCCCGCGGAATCCTTCCGCTGGAACATGCACGACTATCCCTATTTCGGGGCCAAATGGCACTACCACCCCGAATACGAGCTGCATCTGACGCGCTCCACCTCCGGCGTGATGATGGTTGGCGACTATATCGGCGAGTTCGAGCCGGGCTGCCTGGTGCTCACCGGGCCGAACGTGCCGCACAACTGGGTCAGCGACATCGAGCCCGGCAAGCTGGTGCGCAATCGCGACATGTTGATCCAGTTCACCGCGGAATGGGCAAACCGGGTGACGGCCCTCTGCCCGGAACTCGGCTGCATCCGCCCCCTGTTCGAGGATGCGGTCTACGGCGTGGAATTCCGCGGGGCAACGGCGATGGCCGGCCGGCGCCTGCTTGCCCAGATGGGATCGGCGCGCGGCGCCGAGCGCATCGTGCTCTTCCTGCAGCTGATGATTACGCTCGCCGGCGATCCGGCCGACCGGCGCCGGCTTTCGCGCCTCGCGCCCGCCGCAACGCAGGTCGAGCCGCCGCCGGAGCTGGATTCGGCGATGCGCTACGTGCTGGAAAACTACAGCCAGCAGATCGACCTTGCCGCGGTGGCGCGCCATTGCCGGCTCGAGCCGCAGGCCTTTTCCCGCCTGTTCAAGCGCCAGACGGGCCATACCTTCGCGCGCTATGTCATCCTTGCGCGCATCTATGCCGCCTGCTCGCTGCTGACCCAGACCTACCGGCCGATCACCGACATCTGCTTCGACGTGGGCTTCAACAACATCGCCAACTTCAACAGGCAGTTCTTCAAGATCTGCGGGCGGACGCCATCCGACTACCGGCGCAACGCCCACAAGATCGGCACCGACTCGCGTCCCGATCCCTTCCGGGAAATCCGCGCCTATTCCGCCGGCATGACCGCCGTCGGCGGAAAAGTATAGGTCGGCCGCAAACCGCGCGTGGCAGCGTTTTTTAGCCAGCACTACTCTTGGCGCACGCTCATGGGAATTGCTTCTCGGGACGGAGCCTGAGCCGAAATCCCCTGATCGCAGACGAAGCCGCCGGACACGGGAGGAGCCGTGTGACCGGATGCTTCGGGCACCGTCCGGAATGCCGGACGCCAACAGCCCTGCCGGAACCGTCGGCGGGCGGGATCATTCAAGGAGGAGTGTATGATCAGGAAATCTGGAATTGGACTGGCGGCCCTCACGCTCGGCCTGCTGGCGAGCGTGATATCCGCAAAAGCCGACTTCTGGTCGGATGCCGGCGCGAAATACCAGGGCGTCGTGCTGCACGGCGTCACCGAGAGCACGCCGCCGTCGAACTACATCAAGGACGTGCTGGCACCGGAATTCGAGAAGAAGACCGGCATCAAGGTCGAGATCGAGACGACCTCCTGGGACCAGATGTACGACAAGGCCATCAAGGACATGGAAGCCAAGACCGGCATCTATGACATGGTCTATATCGAGCAGGACATCATCTACGCCTATCTCGCACGCAACTTCCTGGTCAACATCACCCAGTCGCTCAAGGACGATGCGTCGCTGAAGTCGCCGGATTTCGACGAGACGCATTTCACGACCTTCGCCAACTACTTCAAGAACGCGGACGGCGATCTCTTCGGCGTGCCGATGGAGGCCTTCATCAAGGTCTATCTCTACCGGACCGACCTCTTCAACGACCCGAAGATCCAGGAGGCCTTCAAGGCCGAGACCGGCAAGGACCTGAAGCCTGCGACCACGCATGAGGAGTATACGCAGATCGCGGAATTCTTCACCAAATACGGCAAGGACAACGGCCTCGAACTGTGGGGCACGACGGCCCAGGCGCATACCGGCCATCCGGCGTCATGGTACGAGTTCTTCGAGTCGGTCGCGCCGACCTTCGGGGTCTACAACTGGGGCATCGACGCCGGCAACAACTATGCCGCGACGGTCGCGAACGGCGGTCAGATGAACAGCGACAAGGCCAAGGCCGCGCTGAAATACTGGCTGCACCTGCGCGACATCGCACCGCCGGAATCGGCCGCCTCGACCTGGACGGAAGTCGGCACCACGTTTGCCGCCGGCCGCGTCGCCCAGGGCCTCGTCTACGGCGAAAACGCCGCCTGGATCGCTTCCGATGCGGAAAAATCGCGGGTCGTGGGCAATGTGGGCGTGGCCCTGCCTCCGACGGATGCGGCGGTCCTGGAGGAAGTGAAAGGCGGCACCGGCTATCTCGGCTACTATGACGGCGGCGCCTTCGGCCTTCCGATCACCTCGAAGAACAAGGAGGCGGCCCTGCTCTTCCTGCAGTTCATCGGGCAGGATTCGGTACAGGCGGACTGGGCCGTCGCGGCGCCGCGCATCACCAACACCGCGACCTATGACGACCCCAAGGTCATCGAGATGGACAAGCAGCTGAACGGCTACTACTCGATGCTCAAGAACGAGGGCAAGCTGTTCGCCGGCGCGCCGCCCTTCCCGTTCCATGCGCAGGTCCGCGAAGCCACCGCGCCGATCTTCTACAGCATCCTGCTCGGCGAGATCGGCCCCGACGAAGGCCTCGACCAGATGGCGGCCAAGGCCGAAGAGGAACTGACCAACCTCGGCTATCGCAAGTAGCTCGGCAGAGCCTGCGTCCGGGCGGCACCTCCCAGGATCGCCGCCCGGACGCAGCCGTCTTCGCGGCAGGCCGCGGCCTGCTCCTGTTGCCTCGGGAGACCGCCTTCATGCGTTCGAACACGGTGGGCTGGCTGATGCTTGCCCCGACGATTGCGATCCTCGCCGTCTTCGGCATCGCGCCCTTCATCTACGTGCTCTACGTCGCCTTCCACCACTGGAACCCGTTCGGCGCGGACCCTCTCATGACCTATAACGGCGCGAACAATTTCCGCCGCCTGGTGTTCGACCGGGAATTCCTGCTGTCGATCGCCGTCACGATCAAGTTCGCCTTCTTCGCGGTCGTGAGCGAGATCATCCTCGGCTATCTGCTGGCGCAGCTGTTCATGCGCGAGTTTCCCGGCCGTGGCCTGTTCCGCACCGTCCACACGCTGCCGCTGATCGTGGCGCCCATCGTCGTCGGCTCCGTTTGGCGCCTGATGACCACGCCGTCGATCGGCATCATCCCCTACCTGCTCAAGACCTGGTTCGGCTACGACCTCAATATCGGCCGGGACGCCGGCGCCGCCTTCCTGCTCACCGTCATCATGGATATCTGGCACTGGACGCCGCTGGTGACGCTGACGCTGCTCGCAGCCCTCCTGTCCCTGCCCAAGGAGCCGTTCGAACAGGCCCAGATCGACGGGGCGAATCGCTGGCAGATCTTCTGGCACATCACCTTGCCGATGATCCGTCCCGCCATCCTCGCCACCGTCTTCATCCGCCTCATGGACGCGCTGCGCACCGTCGACGAGGTCTGGATGCTCACCTCCGGCGGGCCGGGCGCGGCGACCCGCTATGTCGGCCTGCACATCTGGAAGATCGTCTTCCCGAAGACGGATTACGGCTACGGCGCCGCCATATCGGTCATCGTCCTCTACCTGACGCTGGTCATGTGCTGGCTGCTCTATGTGGCGCTGGTCGCGCCGCGCCAGAAGAAGGAGGCGGAATGATGCGCCAGTCGAGCCCCGTCCTCTACCTCGTCTTCTGGATCCTGCTCAGCCTCCTGACGCTGTTTCCGATCTACTGGCTCTTCGTCATCTCGGTGAAGCCCGCGGTGGACCTGTTCACCACGCCGAGCCTGATCCTCGATACGGTCTACTGGAACAACTACGTCAAGGTGCTCTCCAACGAGACGATCCGCCGCTACATGTATAATTCGCTGGTCATCTCGACCAGCAATGCGGCGCTGGTCACCGTGCTTGCCTTCATGGCCTGCTATGCGCTGTCGCGCTTCGATCTCGCCGGCAAGGAAAACATCTTCTTCTGGACGATCACCAACCGCATGGCGCCCGCCGCCGTGTTCCTGCTGCCCTTCTTCCTGCTGTTCACCCAGGTCTTCACGATCGGCGACTGGAAGCTCTACGACACCAAGATCGGCATGGTGCTGCTCTACTGCACCTTCAACCTGCCCTTCGCGATCTGGACGCTCAGGCCCACCATGGACGGCATACCGAAGGAACTCGACGAGGCGGCGACGGTCGACGGCGCCACGACGTGGCAGGTCATCCACGAGGTGGTCTTCCCCCTCGCCCGGCCCGGCCTCGCGGTGACCTTCATCCTTACCTGGGTGTTCGCCTGGAACGAGTTCCTGCTGGCGGCCACGCTCACCAGCTTCAACGCCCGGACCATCACCACGGGCCTTTCGGAATACGTGACGACGACCGGCACCGAATGGGGCGCGATGGCCTCGATCGCCGTGATCACGCTGATTCCGGCGCTCATCATCTTCTCGATGGTGCAGCGTCACATCGTGGCGGGCCTCACCTTCGGCGCGGTCAAGGAGTAAGCCATGGAGCATCATGTCGACCCCGATACCGCCGAGGACCGCCAAACCGATCAAAGGCCGGCGCGGCGCACCGGCTTCCTGCCGATCAGGACGAACTGGTTCGACCGGCTCTTCGTCGGAATCTACCTGTTCGTCGCGCTGGAGCTGTTCTGGATGCGGTTCCTGGAACAGTCGATCCCGCTCACCGTCTGCCACGTCCTGGCGATCGCGCTCGGGGTGCTGATCGTCTGGCGCGGCTGAGGCATTTCCTCAAGCCAGGATGGAATGGAACGATGAAATCGCTTGTTCTCGAAGAAAGATTGAAGCTGTCGCTCAGGGATTTCCCGATCGAGCGCGAGGAGGTCCTGGGGCCGCGCGACGTGCGCATCAAGCTGCACACCGTCGGCATATGCGGCTCGGACGTGCACTACTATACCCATGGCGGCACCGGCGTCTTCCAGGTGAAGGCGCCGATGATCCTCGGCCACGAGGCCTCCGGGACCGTGATCGAGACAGGCCCGGACGTGACCGGCCTTGCGGTCGGCGACCGCGTCTGCATGGAGCCGGGCATTCCCGACCCCAACAGCCGCGCGACCCGGCTCGGCCTCTACAATGTGGACCCCGCCGTGCGCTTCTGGGCGACGCCGCCGATCCACGGCGTGCTGCGCCCCACCGTCGTCCATCCGGCCGATTTCACCTTCAAGCTGCCGGACAACGTCTCCTTCGCCGAGGCGGCGATGGTCGAGCCGCTCGCCGTCGGCGTGCACGCCGCCACCAAGGCGCAGGTGAAGCCGGGCGACATCGCGCTCGTCATCGGCGCCGGCCCGATCGGTCTCGTCACCGCGCTTTCGGCGCTCGCGGCGGGTTGCGCCCGCGTCTTCGTCAGCGATATCGACGATGCGAAGCTGGAGATCGCCGCAAAGCTTGGCGCGATCGTTCCGGTCAATGTCCAGCGACAGGACCTGGCGGCGGAGATCCTGAAGGCCACCGACGGATGGGGCGTCGAGATCGTCTTCGAATGCTCGGGCCATCCCAAGGGCGCGGAAGGCGTGTTCGATCCGCTCTGCCCCGGCGGGCGCGTCGTGTTCATCGGCTCGCAGGTGCATCCCGTCCAGTACGATGTCGGCAAGGCCATGGTGCGCGAGGCGCGCGTCGAGCATGTGTTCCGCTATGCGCATGTGTTCCCGCGCTGCGTCGCCATGCTGTCGTCCGGCGCGATCGACGTCAAGCCGCTGATCACCCGCAATTTCAGCTTCGACGAGAGCGTCGAGGCCTTCGAGATCGCCGCCGCCGCGCCGAAGGGCGAGGTGAAGATGCAGATCCTTCTGCCCCAATGAGGAAGACACATGGCTCAGGTCGCCGTCAGGAATGTCGTCAAGAAATACGGTAGTCTCCAGGTCATCCATGGGGTGAACATCGATATCGCCGATGGCGAGTTCGTCGTGCTCGTCGGCCCGTCCGGCTGCGGCAAGTCGACCCTGCTCAGGATGATCGCGGGGCTGGAAAGGATCTCCGGCGGCGAGGTCGATATCGGCGGGCGCGTGGTCAACGACGTCCTGCCCAAGGATCGCGACATCGCGATGGTGTTCCAGAACTACGCGCTCTATCCGCACAAGACGGTGGCCGAGAACATGGGCTTTCCGCTGAAGCTCAAGGGCCGGCCGAAGGACGAGATCGCCGCCAAGGTGAAAAAAGCCGCCGAGATCCTGGCGCTGGAAAAGCTGCTCGACCGCTATCCCAAGCAGCTTTCCGGCGGCCAGCGCCAGCGCGTCGCCATGGGGCGGGCGATCGTGCGCGATCCCCAGGTGTTCCTGTTCGACGAGCCGCTGTCCAACCTCGACGCCAAGCTGCGCGTGACCATGCGCGTCGAGATCAAGGAACTGCACCAGCGGCTGAAGACCACCACGGTCTATGTGACGCACGACCAGATCGAGGCCATGACCATGGCCGACAAGATCGTGGTGATGCGCGACGGCCATGTCGAGCAGATCGGCGCGCCGCTCGATCTCTACGACCGGCCCGCCAACACCTTCGTCGCCGGCTTCATCGGCTCGCCGGCGATGAACTTCGTGCTCGGCAGGCTCGAAGGCCGGGACGGCGAAACGGTGTTCGTCAGCGACCACGGCACGGTCCTGCCGGTGCCGGCCGGGACCGCGCCGCGCCCGGAACCCGTGGTCTACGGCATCCGCCCCGAGCATATCGACCTGCGCCCCGGCGGGATCGCCGCCACCATCTCCGTGCTGGAGCCCACCGGTTCGGAAACCCAGATCTTCGCGCGCATCGGCGAGGACCCGCTGAACGCCGCCGTGCGCGACCGCGTCGCATCAAGGCCTGGCGAGACGATCCCGCTCTCGATCGACAGCCAGCGCGTCCACCTCTTCGACCGCCAGAGCGGCAAGCGTATCTGAAAGGAGAAGTGCCGTGTTCTTCGAGAAATTCCGGATGGACGGCCAGGTCGCGGTGGTGACCGGCGGCGGGCGCGGCATCGGGCTTGCCTGCTGCGAGGCACTCGCCGAGGCCGGCGCCAAGATCGTCATCATCGACCGGGAGGACGCGATCGCCGAGGCCGGCAGGGAGGCCTTGGCGAAAAAGGGCCATGATGCCGACGCGCATGTGCTCGACGTGACCGATTCCGCCGCCGTCGGCCGCATCGCCGATGCGATCGTCGAGGCGCATGGCCGCGTCGACACGCTCGTCGCCAATGCCGGCATCGCCCGCACCGGGTTTGCCGCCGAGGACACGCCGGACGAGGTCTGGCTCAGCGTCAACGACGTCAACTACAACGGCGTCTTCTGGTGCTGCCGGGCCTTCGGCCGGCACATGCTGCGGGCCGGGCGCGGCGCGATCGTCAATATCGGCTCGATGTCTGGCTATATCGTCAACCGCCCGCAGATGCAGTCCTACTACAACGCCTCGAAGGCGGCGGTGCATCATCTCACCGCCTCGCTTGCCGCCGAATGGGCGGATCGCGGCGTGCGCGTCAACGCCGTCGCGCCGACCTATATCGAAACCGAGATGACCAGGACCGTGGTCGACAAGGCGATGATGGACATCTGGATCCGCGACACGCCGATGGGCCGCATGGGCCAGCCGCATGAAATCGCATCCGTCGTGCATTTCCTGGCCTCGGACGCGTCGAGCCTGATCACCGGCGCGACCGTGAAGGCGGATGCCGGTTTCACCTGCTGGTAAAGGAGGAAGACATGGATTTCACGGGCAAGCATGTGATCGTCACCGGCGCCGGCAAGGGCATCGGCAGGGCAACCGCCGTGATGCTCGCCCGGCGGGGCGCGAAGGTCGTGGCCCTGACACGCTCGGCCGCCGACCTCGAAAGCCTGGAAAAGGAGATCGGCTGCGTCCCGATCCCGGTCGATCTCGCCGATGCGGCGGCAACGCGCGCCGCAGCCCTCAAGGCGCTGCCGGCCGACTACCTGGTCAACTGCGCGGGCACGACCGAGCTCGAACCCTTCCTCGACGTCTCGGTCGAGAACTTCGACCTCCTCTATGCCGTCAACACCCGGGCGCCGATGATCGTGGCGCAGGAATATGCGCGCGACAGGGTGGGGAAAGGCGCAAAGGGTGCGATCGTCAACGTGTCGAGCGTCGCGGCCTTTGTCGGCATTCCCGACCACGCCGCCTACTGCGCCTCGAAATCCGGCCTCGACGGGCTGACGCGGGTGATGGCCAGGGAGCTCGCGCCGAAGGGCATCCGCGTCAACGGTGTGCACCCGACCGTCACCCTCACCCCCATGGCGGTCAAGGCCTGGAGCGACCCGGACAAGGCCGCCGGCATGCTTGGCCGCATTCCGGTCGGCCGCTTTGCCGACCCCGACGACATCGCCGAAGTCATCCTCTTCCTGCTGTCGGACGAGGCGGCGATGGTCAACGGCCTGTCGATGCCGGTCGACGGCGGCTACACGATCGCCTGAACCCCGCTGGAGGATGCCGTGGCCGGAGTGGAAAGGCGTGGTTTCATCACGGGCGGCACCTGGTGCCTCGACCGCAACCGCAAGATCGACGCCTGGCCGCGCGAGGACAGCGTCGGTGTCGCCTGGGGGCTGGAAGAGCGCGGCGGCGGCTCGGCCTGCAATCTCGCCATCGACGTCAAGCGCCTCGACCCGACGATGCCGGTCGAGACGATCGGGCTCGTGGGCGATGACGATGCGGGACGCAAGCTGCTCGCCGAGGCGGACCGGGCGGGGCTCGATTGCCGGCAGATGCATGTCAGCCGCGAGGCGCCGACCCACACGACCGAGGCCTTCATCTCGCAGGCGAGCGGCCAGCGCACGCATATCTCGGATCTCGGCGCCGGGACGCTGCTGACGCCGGACCATTTCGACTTTTCCGGAACGGCGGCGCGCGTCCTGCATCTCGGCCTGCCGGGCATCCATCCCCGGATGGATGCCCCCTGGGGGACGGATGCCAACGGATGGGTAAGCGTGCTCAGGGCCGCCCGCGCCGCCGGCCTTGAAACCAATCTCGAACTCTGCACGGTCACGCCGGAGCGCCTGCGTGCGCTGATCCTGCCATGCCTGCCGCATCTCGACACGCTGATCGTCAACGACAGCGAGATCGGCGCGCTGGCGGGGATCGCGACCATGGACGGCGGCAGGGCGAATGCCGACGCCTGCGCCGCAGCCTCGGCCACGGTCCTCGAACGGGGAGCGATGCGGCTCGTGACCGTGCACTTTCCCGAGGGGGCGATCACCGTCACGCGCACGGGCGAGATGATTTTCGTACCGTCGGCCAGCGTGCCGCCCGATGCGATCGTCGGGCCGAACGGCGCGGGGGACGCGTTTGCAGCGGGCTTCCTCTACGGCCTGCACGAGAACTGGCCGCTGGCCGACAGCCTGTGGCTCGGCCATGCGGCGGCCGCCTGTTCGCTGCGCTCGGCGGGCACGACCGACGGCGTCGTCTCCTGGCGGCAATGCCTCGACACGGCGCGGACCTGGGACAGGCGCAGGCAGCCGGATCTGACGAAACCTCAACCCGACTCGGAAGGGACACGGACATGGTGAAGCAACTGGAAGGCAAGGTCGCGGCGGTGACGGGCGCAGCTTCGGGGATAGGGCTTGCGAGCACGAAGGCGATGATTGCCGAGGGCGCGCATGTCGTGCTCGTCGACCGTGATCGCAATGCCCTCGATGCCGTTTGCGCAGATCTCGGAGGTGCCGCGATCCCGCTGGTGATCGATCTTCTCGACCCGGCGGACTGCGCGACATTGATGCCCGCCATCGAGCGACTGACCGGCCGGCTCGATATCCTTCACGCCAATGCCGGCACCTATATAGGCGGAGACCTGGTCGATGCGCAGACCGCCAATATCGACCGGATGCTCAACCTCAATGTCAACGTCGTGATGAAGAACGTGCATGACGTGCTGCCGCACATGATCGAGCGCGGCGCCGGCGACATCATCGTGACGAGTTCGGTGGCGGGCCACTATCCGGTTCCGTGGGAGCCGGTCTATTCGGCATCGAAATGGGCCATGACCTGCTTCGTCCAGACGGTGCGCCGGCAGGTCAACAAGAAGGGCATCCGGGTCGGGTCGGTTTCTCCCGGCCCCGTGATCAGCGCGCTGCTTGCCGACTGGCCCGAGGAAAACCTCCGGAAGGCCAAGGAATCGGGAAGCCTGATCGAGCCCGCCGAAGTGGCCGATGCAGTCATCTTCATGCTGACCCGCCCCCGGAACGTCACCATCCGCGACGTCGTGGTGCTTCCATCGAATTTCGACATCTGACCCGCCGGGAATGGCAGCGACAGGTTTCGATCCACGCCCCCGCGAGGAGGCGACCACTCAGGAACACCTCCCGGATCGCTGGGATAATAGCCGTGGCCGCCCTTTGTCCACCGGCAACCCTGCCTAAACCAGCAGCGGTTCAAGCACGCGTCTTGCGGCGTGCCCGAACGGCACGGGGCGCCGTGCCATGCGGTCGACATTCACATGGATGAAAAAGCCCTCCGCCGCCGCGATGTCTTCGTCGTTGCGGAAGAGCCCGATCTCATAACGGACGGACGAGCTTCCGAGCCGGGCGACACGGATGCCGGTCGTGACCACGTCCGGGAAGGTCATTTCCGCGTGGTAGCGGCACCCTGTCTCGACGACGAGGAAGATCTCCGGTCCTCCCCTGATATCCAGAACCCCGTTTTCGATGAGGAAGCCATTCACCGCGCTGTCGAAGAGGCTGTAATGGACGACATTGTTCATGTGCCCGTATGTGTCGTTGTCCGACCAGCGCGTTCCGATCGTCCGGAAAACCTTGTAGCCGGAGCGCCCGCCGGGTCCGATCCGTTCCGTCATCACCAGGCCGCCTTGTAGATCGAGAGGGCGTCCGCTTCACTTACCGCCCGGGGATTGTTCACGAGGAGCCTGGTCTGCTTCATGGCGTCGCGCGCCATGCCCGCCAGATGCTCCTCGCCGATGCCGACATCCCGCAACCGGGCTTGCAGCCCGAGCCGTGCCGACAGTTCGGCCAGCCGCTCGATGAAGGCCGCGCAGCGCTGCCCGCCATCCTGCTCGCGCGAGAGATCCGGAAAGGTGTCGGCGGCGATCTCCGCATAGACGGACGCCGCCTCCGGCGCGTTGAAGCGCAGGACATGGGGAAGCACGAGCGCATTGGAAAGCCCGTGCGGAACATGGAACGTCCCGCCGATCGGATAGGCGAGCGCATGCACGGCGGCGACCGGCGAATTGGCGAAGGCCTGGCCTGCCAGCATGGAGCCGAGGAGCATCGCCCCCCGCGCCGCCCGGTCCTTGCCGTCGAAGACCGCCGTCTCGATGTTCGCGCCCAGCAACTGCAGCGCCTGCCGGGCCAGCATCCTGGAGAGCGGATTGTTGTTCGCGTTTCGGGAGGCATAGGCCTCGATGGCATGCACCATCGCATCGATGCCGGTGGCAGCCGTGATCGACGGCGGCAGCCCGAGGGTGAGCTCCGCATCGAGGATCGCGACGTCGGGCAGGATGACCGGCGACGAGACACCGCGCTTCTCGTCGCCGCCCACCGTGATGATCGAGACCGGCGTCACCTCCGATCCCGTCCCCGCCGTCGTGGGCACGAGCGCCAGGGGCAGCCGGGGGCCCTTGGCATTGCCGACGCCCCACGCGCCATCGAGATCCTCGCCCGAACCGCAGACGAGCGCCACGACCTTTGCCACATCCAGCGAGGAACCGCCGCCGAAGCCGATCACGCCCGTCACGCCGGCGGCCCTTGCCGCCTCCACCGCGGCCTCAACCGTCGCCAGCGAAGGATCGGCCTCGACCGCATCGAAAACGGTGACCTCCATTCCCGATCCCGAGAGCGAGGCGAGCGCGGCGTCGCACAGACCAAGCTTCCTGAGGCCGCCGTCCGTGACGAACAGGATGCGCCCGCCAAATCGCGGGCCGAGCAGGCCGCCGAGCTCGGCCGCGGCACCGGGGCGGAAAACGATCTGGCTCGTCGTATTGAACACAAAGGGATTCATGATTTCCTCCTGTGCCGTCCTGCATCACGCCGCAGGAAGGCTTTCGCGAAGTTTGACCCGCAGGATTTTTCCCGATCCCGTGCGCGGGATCTCGGCCACGACATAGACACGATCGGGCACCTTGTAGGAAGACAGGCGGGCCTTGCAATGCCGGATCAGATCCTCCTGGTCGAAGGGCCGCCCGTCCTTGACGACGATGCAGGCGACGGGGACCTCTCCCAGCATGGCATGGGGCATTCCGATCACCGCGCAGTCCATGACCGTGTCGTGCAGCAGCAGGATCGCCTCCTCGACCTCCGCCGGCGCGATGTTCTGGCCGCCGCGGATGATCAGTTCCTTGAGGCGGCCGGTGATGGTGAGGAAGCCGTTCATGTCGGACTTCGCGAGGTCGCCGGTATGATACCATCCATCGACGATGGCCTTTTCCGTCTCCAGCGGCTTGTTGTGGTAGCCCTGCATCAGGTTCGGGCCCTTGCAGATCAATTCGCCCTCGACGCCCGCCGGCACATCCAGCCCTGTTTTCGGATCGACCAGACGGACCGCAAGGCCCGGCACCGGCAGCCCGCAGGAACCGGGAACACGCCATTTTCCAGGCCAGTTCATGGTCACCATCGTCGATGTCTCGGTGATGCCGTAGCCATCCAGAAGCGGGACGCCGAAGAACGCCTCGAAGTCGCTGTTCAGCGTTCCCGGCATGATCGCTCCGGCGGAGACGCAAAGCCGGACGGATGAAAGCAACCGTTCTCCACTGGCCTGGCAGGCCGACAGGAAATAGTGGAAGACCGTCGGGACGCCCGGCATGAAGGTGAAGCGGCCCGTGCGAAGAAGTTCCGTCGCCTGGGAGGTCGAGAACTTCTCCATGATATATTCGCTCGCGCCCGTCGCGATGATGGAGAGAACCGCGATGTTGAGGGCATAGGAATGATAGAGAGGCAGGGTGTTGAGAACGACGTCGTTCTCGTTCAGCCCGGCGATCGGCGCCCAGCATGCCGCCGCCACCCAGAGCATGGAGCGCGTCGACAGCAGGACGCCCTTGGGCTGGCCCGTCGTGCCGGATGTATAGACGATGAAGGCCGGGCGATCGATATCCCGGTCATCCTCGAAGGCTGACGCCGGCGCCGCTGCGCCAAAGCCGGCCTCCTCGTCCACGGCGATCACGACGGGCGGTTTGCCGGCGCGCGGCGGCAATCCGTCCACCAGCGGCTGCTTCTGCGATGGCATGATCACGAAGGCGCATCCCGCATCGTCGATGCGGTAGGCGAGTTCGGCCTCGGTCGCCTCGATGCTGACGGGAACGGCGATCCCTCCCGCCCGCACGACGGCAAGGCAGGCGACGACCCAGTTCACCGAGTTCGGCAGGAAGATCGCGACGGCCTCGTCTTTCGCGAGGCCCAACGCGACCAGACGAGACGCCAGCTCCGCGGTCTCGCGGTCTAGGGCGTCATGGGAGACCGACCGTCTCCTGTCCTCGAAGGCCATCTTGCCCGGATACAGGCGCGCATTCCGCCGAAGGATTTCTCCGACCGGCGCGATAAGCTCGAAGTGTATCATGTTCTCCTCCCGCTCCTCCCGGTCAGACCATGCAGAATCCGCCGTTGACGCTGATCACCTGGCCGGTCACCCAGGAGGATGCCTCGGAAGCCAGGAAGGTCACCATCGGCGCCACGTCGCCGGGCCTGCCGATGCGGCGCAAAGGGTAGGCCTTTACGATCTTCTCACGATTCTTCTCGAGAAAATCGGGATCGGAATGGGACGTTTCGATCAGGCCGAGCGAAACCGTGTTGACCGTGATGTTGTTTCGGCCGAATTCACGGGCCAGCGACTTGCCGAGCGCGATCGTGCCGCCACGCGCGGCCGCGGCCAGCGCCAGATTGGCTTCGCCGATGCGGGAACTGTCGCCGACGAGATTGATGATGCGGCCGGAATTCTGCCCGATCATCAGCGGCGCGACGGCGTGGCAGCAATTGATCGCGCCGTAGAGGCATATGTCGATCTGCTTCTTCCAGTCTTCAGGGGTCGAGTCGACGAACCGCTGGTATTTGACGTATCCCGCATTGTTGACCAGCACATCGACGGTCCCGAAATCCGCCTTGATGGCGGCGACCATCGCCCTGACCTGATCGTTTTCGCTGATGTCGGCCCTATAGGCCCTGGCCTTTCCGCCGGCGGCCGCGATCGCGGCGACCACCGCCTCCGCCTCGGCCTGCGAACGGCTGTAGTTCACGGCGACGATGGCGCCTTCCGCCGCGAGAGACCGGGCGATATCTCCGCCGACATCTCTTCCGCCGCCGGTCACCAGCGCCACCTTGTCATTCAGATTGGTCTGCATTCACGAAACTCCTCGATAGTCCGACGGCTGCAGCGCAGCGCAATCCAGTGCGGCCCGGTCCGCGGAACGAAGCCGGGTCATTTCCCCAGAAACCGGGGCGAACGCTTGTCCTTGAAGGCCTGCCGGCCTTCGATGTAGTCGTGGCTCGCGCTGGCCTCGTCGATCAGCCTGCCGGCCGCGGCGTGATCCAGCGTCCCGCGCGCGCAGCCGTTGAGAATGAACTTCGCGCCCGCAATCGTAAGGGGGGCGTTTTCAGCCAGCTCCGCCGCCCGGTCGTGCGCGGCAGCAAGCGCATCCTCCGCAACCTGATCGATGAAGCCGATATCGAGAGCCTGCCCGGCATCGAAGCGGCGGGCCGAGAAGAGGATGCGCTTTGCCTGCGTCACCCCCACGAGCGCGCACAGCTTGCGGGTCGCGGAGATGCCGTAGACGATCGACAGCCGTGCTGCGGGGATTGCGAAGACCGCATTGCCTTCGGCGACCCGGAAATCGCAGGACATGGCCAGGTGCGCCGCGCCGCCGAGGCAATATCCCCGCAGGGCGGCGATCGTCGGCTTGGAAACCTCGTATATCGCGTCTCCCGCGGCATCGACCACCACCTCATAGGCCTTGCTGGCCTCGAGGCCGCCGCGCACCGCGTCGAACTCGCTGATGTCGGCGCCGGCCGAGAAATCGTCGCCGGCGCCGGTCAGGATGATCGAACGGACCGACGGGTCCCGATCGAAGGCGCGGAACAGATCGGCGAGCCGCCGCCACATCGCATAGGTTACGGCATTCCTGTGTCCGGGGCGGCTCAACGTGACCACCGCGACCCCATCCCTGTCTTCAACGAGAATATCGCTCATTCGCCTGCCCTCGAACCGCCTGGGAAGCGCCCGGCCGCTTGCCGGGCGCCGTCGCGTCACTTCTTCACGAGCGGGCACTGGCTTTCCGCAAGCGGACGGAAAGCCTCGTCGCCCGGAATGGTGGTGACGAGCTTCAGGATGTCCCATTCGCCGGTGGATTCGGCGGGCGTCTTGACCTGGTAGACGTACATGTCGTGCACCATCCGGCCATCCTCGCGGATCTTGCCGTTCGTGGCGAAGAAGTCGTTGATCGGCGTCTCGCGCATCTTCGCCATGACCTCCTGAGCGTCGGTCGTACCGGCGGCCTGGACGGCCTTCAGGTAATGCATGGTCGAGGAATAGTCTCCCGCATCGCCCATGTGCGGCGGGCGGCCGACGCGCTCTTCGAAGCGCTTGGAGAAGGCCCGCGTCGCATCGTCGCGATCCCAGTAGAAGGCATTCGTCAGGATCATGCCCTGCGCGGTATCGAGGCCGAGCGAATGAACGTCGGTATCCCAGACGAGCAGGCCCGCGATGGTCTTGCCGGAGGCGGCAAGGCCGAACTCCGCCGCGGACTTCACCGCATTGATGAAGGTGGTGCCGGAGCCCGCCATGGCGACGACCTGCGCCGGCGATGCCTGCGCCTGCAGCATGAAGGCGCTGTGGTCGGACGTCTCGATCGGATAGCGCACGGCGCCGGAGACCGCGCCGCCATTGTCCTCGACGATCTGCGTCGCATCGGCTTCCAGCGCATGCCCGAACGCGTAGTCGGCCGTCAGGAAGAACCAGTTCTTCATGCCCTGCAGGAGCAGCTGGTTGGCGGTCCCGTTGGCAAGGGCATAGGTATCGTAGGAATAGTGGATGCTGTTCGGCGTGCAGCCGTCGTTCGTCAGGCGTGACGAGCCGGAGCCGTTGACGATGGCGATCCTGTCCTCGTCCTTCGCGACCTGCGTGACGGCCAGCGCAATGCCGGAATTGATCAGGTTGTTGATCATCGTCACGCCCTGCGCTTCATACCATTCGCGCGCCGTGGCCACCGCCACTTCCGGCTTGTTCTGATGGTCGGCCACGACGACTTCGAGCGGCCGGTCGAGAACCTCGCCGCCGAAATCCTCCACCGCCATCCTCACTGCGGTGATCGCCCCCTCGCCCGCCTCATGCGAGAACTGGCCGCTGACATCGGTGAGCACGCCGATGCGAACGGGCGCGGCATCCTGCGCCCCGGCGGACATGGTCAAGGCGCCGACAGCCGCGGCGCAGGACAGTAGCATAAGCTTGTTCTTCATCGTTCTTCCTCCCAGGTTCGGCGCCCCGAGCTCCTCCCAAGGCCCTATCATCAACTTGCGTTATCATACTAAGACTACGCTTGAGGCCTACATCTTGTGCGCTGCAACAGCCTTTACGCAGCAAGGTAAGCAGAGTTTTCCGCAAAGCGCAAGCTTGCATTATTAGACTTTATGTGTTTTTCTGATCATGCCGGAACCGAACAGTGGGAAGGCGGGCGCGCCATCCGGCGCCCGCCCGGAGAATGAGAAAGCCGGCGGAGGAGAAAACGTGCTGGACACCGCACCCATCATCGAGGCGCGCGCTTTGACGCGCTCCTTCGGCGGCTTCGTCGCCGTCAAGAACGTCGACCTGAAGATCCGCGCCGGCACGATCCACGCGCTGATCGGGCCGAACGGCGCCGGCAAGAGCACGCTGTTCAATCTCCTGACCAAGTTCCTGTCGCCGAGCGGCGGACAGATCCTGTTCAAGGATCGCGACATAACGCGGATGGCGCCCGCCGACATCGCGCGCATGGGCCTCGTGCGGTCGTTCCAGATTTCATCGGTCTTCCCGCATCTCAGCGCGCATGAGAATGTCCGGGTCGCCCTGCAGGCCCGCGCGAAGGAGACATTCGCATTCTGGAAATCGAACGCGACGCTCCGCCGCTTCAACGAGGAAGCGGCAAGGCTGCTCGACAGCGTCGGCCTTGCCGACCGGGCGCAGACAAAGGCCGCCGAGCTGTCCTACGGGCGAAAACGCGCCCTCGAGCTCGCCACCACATTGGCGCTCGACCCGGAAGTCCTGCTTCTCGACGAGCCGATGGCGGGAATGGGCACGGAGGATATCGGCCGGACGGCCGCCCTCATCCGCAGCGTCGGCAAGGGACGCACGGTGCTGATGGTCGAGCACAATCTCGGCGTCGTCTCCGACCTGTCGGACCGGATCACGGTGCTACGCCGGGGAGAGGTCATCGCGGAAGGAAGTTATGCGGACGTTTCCGCCGACAGCGAAGTCCGCAAGGCCTATATGGGAGGCAGCCATGGCTGAGGCTCCCCTCCTTGACGTCAAGCGTCTCGAGGCCTGGTATGGCGAAAGCCATGTGCTGCACGGCATCGACTTCGATGTGCGCAAAGGCGAGGTCGTGACGCTTATCGGCCGCAACGGCGCCGGCAAGACGACGACGCTGCGCAGCCTCGTCGGCGTCGTCGGAAAGAGGCGCGGCGCCTGCATCTACAAGGGCGCGGACCTCCTGAAGGTCGCGCCGCACAAGGTCGCGCGCCTCGGCATCGGCTACGTGCCGGAAGAACGCGGCATCTTCTCCTCGCTCAGCGTGCTGGAAAACCTCCTGTTTCCGCCGGCCTGGCAGGCGGGCGGCATGGCGGTCGACGAAATATACGGCCTTTTTCCGAACCTGAAGGGGCGGGACAGCACATCGGGCACGCGCCTTTCCGGCGGCGAACAGCAGATGCTGGCCATCGGCCGGGTTCTCCGGACGGGCGCCGACTTCATCCTGCTCGACGAGCCGACCGAAGGCATCGCCCCCGTGATCATCGAGGAGATCGGCGCGGCCCTGCGCATCCTCAAGGATCGCGGCATGACGATCATCCTGGTCGAGCAGAACCTTCGCTTCGCGGCATCCATCGCGGACCGCCACTACGTCCTCGACCAGGGAAAGGTCGTCGACGAGATCCCAAACCACGCACTCGACGCCAACATGGACCGGCTGAACAGATATCTCGGAGTCTGATCCATGACGCGCTCCTTTCAGATAGGTAGAAACCGATGACGGACATCTTCGGGGTTCCCATTGCCGTCCTGCTCGGGCAACTGCTGCTCGGCCTGATCAACGGCTCCTTCTATGCCCTCCTGAGCCTCGGCCTCGCCATCATCTTCGGCATGCTGAACGTGATCAACTTCGCCCATGGCGCCTTCTACATGCTCGGCGGCTTCGCCGCCTGGCTCCTGCTGTCGAGCCTCGGCCTCGGCTACTGGGAAACGCTCGCCATCGCCCCCCTGGTGGTGGGAGCGCTGGGCGCCGTCGTGGAGCGGCTGTTCCTCAAGCGCCTCTACAGGATCGACCACCTCTACAGCCTGCTCCTGACCTTCGGGATCGCCCTCATGCTCGAAGGGCTTTTCCGGCATGTCTTCGGCGCCGCCGGCAAGCCCTATCCCATCCCGCCGTCGCTGACGGGCGGCATCAATCTCGGCTTCATGTTCCTGCCGGTGTACCGCGCCTGGGTGATCGTCGCCTCCCTTGCGGTCTGCCTCGCCACGTGGCTTGCGATCGAGCGGACGAGGCTCGGCGCCTACCTGCGGGCGGCGACGGAAAATCCAAGCCTCGTCCAGGCCTTCGGCATCAACGTCCCGCTCATGCTGACCTTGACCTATGCCTTCTGCGTGGGCCTTGCCGGCTTTGCCGGGGCGCTGGCGGCACCGCTCTACCAGGTCAGCCCCGGCATGGGTTCCAGTATCATCATCGTGGTCTTCGCGGTCGTCGTCATCGGCGGCATGGGATCGATCGGCGGTGCGATCGTCACCGCCCTGGCGCTCGGCGTCATCGAGGGGCTGACCAAGACATTCTATCCCGCGGCCTCCTCCATAGCGGTTTTCGTGGTGATGGTCCTTGTCATTCTCATCCGGCCGTCCGGCCTGTTCTCCCGCGAGGCTTGATCATGAACAGCACAACCGCGACCTCTTCCCTGACGGCCCCTCGCCGCCTCCGGACGACCGGCGGCCTCCTTCTCGCCCTCGTCGCCGTGCTGATGATCGGCGCGCCGCTGGCGATCTATCCGCTCTTCCTCATCAAGATCCTCTGTTTCGCGCTCTTCGCGGCCGCATTCAACCTCGTTCTCGGATATGCGGGGCTCCTGTCGTTCGGGCATGCGGCCTTCTTCGGCGGGGCGGCGTATGTCGCCGCCCATGCCGCCAAGGTCTGGCAGCTGCCCTTCGAGCTCGCCGTGCTCGCGGGAACCGCGTTCGCCGCGCTTCTCGGCCTTGCCTTCGGTACGCTTGCCATTCGCCGCCACGGCATCTACTTCGCGATGATCACGCTCGCCCTCGCGCAGATGATCTATTTCATGGCGGTACAGATGCCCTTCACCGGCGGCGAGGACGGCATCCAGGCCGTGCCGCGGGGCTATCTTCTCGGGATCGTCGATCTCCGCAACATCACCGCGATGTACTACACGGTCCTCGGCGGAACGGTCCTTGGCCTCGTGATCATCTGGAGGACCGTCAACTCGCCCTTCGGCCACATCCTCTCGGCCATTCGCGAGAACGAAACGCGCGTCGCCTCGCTGGGCCTCAAGTCGGAGCGCTACAAGCTGATCGCCTTCACGCTCTCCGCCGCACTCTCCGGTTTCGCCGGCTCGCTGAAGGCGATCGCGTTCCAGCTCGCCTCGCTCGTGGACGTCACCTGGCACATGTCCGGCGAAGTCATCCTCATGACCCTTCTCGGCGGCATGGGCACGCTGATCGGCCCGATCGTCGGTGCCAGCATCGTCGTCGGGCTGGAGCATTTTCTTTCGACGAGCGGCCTGCCGATCACCTTCATCATCGGCCTGTTCTTCGTCGTGTGCGTGATGATGTTCAGGCGGGGCGTGTTCGGCGAGCTGAAGGCGCTGCTCGATCGCCCCAGGGCTTGATATAAGTCTTCTTGTGCAAGCTATTTTTCCGGGGCCACGTTTGGCCCCGGTTTTCGGCCTCAGCCGGCGCGCCTTGCGCGAGACCCGAACAGGTAACCGATGGCCGCGGCCATGACGAGCTGCACGATGCTCCCCATGTCCGGTGAAATGCGCGCCGGACCATCCGCCTGCGGCGCAAGGCTCGGCAGCAATCCCCCATGGATCGCCCACATCGCCACCACGACGGCGGCGAAAACGACAGCCGCGAGAACCGGCAGGCCGAGCGACGCGCCGGCGGGCGACGCGGCGGCCGGCGCGGGAAGCACGCGCGGGGCGGCGGAGGCGCCCCCGTCGGAAGACGCGACGGCGGCCACCTGCCTTGCGGCACCAGTCTGAACGACGGCATCGCCCGCGGCAGGTGCCTCAGGGGACTGGCGGGCGAGGATCTCCTCGGCGAACCGCTTGAAAAACTGCCCCGACATCTGCTTTGCGGTTGCATCGATGAGCCGGCCGCCGAGTTGCGACAGCTTGCCGCCGATCTGGGCGTCGACGGTATAGTGCAGGACGGTCCCGTTCTCGACCGCTTCCAGGCGAACGACCGCCACGCCCTTCGCGAATCCGGCGACGCCGCCCTGCCCTTCGCCGGTGATGCGATAGCCGTTCGGGGGATCGAGGTCCGACAGCGTGACGGCGCCCTGGAACCGGGCCTTTACCGGCCCCACCTTGATGACGGCGACGGCCGACATTTCGGTCTCGGAAAACTTCGTCAGTTCCTGGCATCCGGGGATGCAGGCTTTCAGCACGTCGGCATCGTTCAGGGCGCTCCACACATCCTCCCTGCGCGCGGGAATATGCTGCTGGCCGGTCATGTCCATGGAATTTCCTCCTCGTCCTCCGGCGAAAACCCTTCATGTCCCGGGGCGCCGGTATTGCTTGACAATCCTATTTTAAGTCTAATAATGCAAGTTAATTTTGGAATTCGCCACGGGATCGGCGAGGCTGGGAGGAGCCGCGATGACAAGGCTTTCCGCTATGCGGCGCGCGGCCGGACGATGCCGGCAAGCGCCCTTGCGACGGACGGCGGCGAAATGAAGCCGGCGCCCTTCGACTATCTCGCCGCGACATCGGCATCCGAGGCCGCCGAAGCCCTTGCCGCCGCGAGCGGCGACGGCAAGATCATCGCGGGCGGCCAGAGCCTCATGCCGATGATCAATTTCCGCCTGGTGAAGCCCGCGATCCTGATCGACATCAACTGCATCGCCGGCCTCGACCGTATCGAGAAACACGGCGAACGTCTGCGCATCGGGGCGACGGTCCGGCACCGCATGACGGCGACGGATGCGCTCGTGCACCGGCACATCCCGATCCTGCACGATGCCATGCATCATGTTGCGCATTTGACGGTGCGCAATCGCGGCACGTTCTGCGGCAGCGTCTGCCATGCCGATCCGGCCGCGGAGATGCCGATGATGACGCTCCTCCTTAACGGGACGATTGCGGCGCTCTCGATCAGGGGCGAGCGGCAGATCGCCGCCTCGGACTTCTTCGTCGGCTCGCTGATGACATCGCTCGAGCCGGACGAGTTCGTCACCTCGATCGAAATCGACACGCTGCCGCTCGACACGGGCTGGGGCTTCGAGGAGTTCTCGCGGCGCCACGGCGATTTTGCCCTTGCCTGCGTGGCGACGACGCTGCGCATCGTCGACGGCGTGGCGCGCGACGTCCGTTTCGGCATGATGGGCGTGGGCGAGACGCCGTTGCGCCTGCCGGAAATCGAGGCACGCATCGAAGGCCAGGCGATTTCGCAGGCGCTGCTGCAGGACGTGACGGAGGCGCTGAAGGGGCGCCTGCATCCCAACACCGACATCCATGCGTCCGCCGACTATCGCCGGCATCTTGCCGGCACGCTGGCGCGGCGCGCGCTGCGCGATGCCTGGCGGCGGGCCACGCTTCGCAAGGACGCTGCAGATGCCTGAAAAGAAAACCACCCTCAGCGTCAGCGTGAACGGCGTGGTCCACACCGCCACCGTTGAGCCGCGCATGCTGCTGAGCGATTTCCTGCGCCACGCGCTGGGCCTCACGGGAACGCATGTCGGCTGCGAACACGGCGTCTGCGGCGCATGCACCGTCCTTCTGGACGGCCGCAGCGCGAGGTCCTGCCTGATGCTTGCCGTGCAGGCCGAGGGCGCGGAGATCGAGACCGTCGAGGGACAGGGAAGCGTGGACCGGCTCGGGCGGATCCAGGAGGCGTTCCGCCAGCATCACGCCTTGCAATGCGGCTTCTGCACGCCCGGCTTCATCATGGCGATCACCGACATGCTGCGCCACCACCCGCTCGAAACCGACGACCAGATCCGCGAGGCGCTCTCCGGCAACATCTGTCGCTGCACGGGCTACGAACACATCGTCAACGCCGTCCGGGAACTGGCGAAGGAAAGAGGGCCCCTGACATGAGAATGCATTTTCTCGCCGGAGGCCGGCTGCGCATGCGCCGCTCCGTCTTCGTTCCCGGTGCGGCGAAGGAAGAGACGATCGAGCTGCCCGTCCATGCCACCTTGATCCGCCATCCGCAGGGCAACGTGCTTTTCGACAGCGGCTGCAATCCGCAGGCCGCCATCGACCCGCAAGCCTGCTGGGGCGGGCTGGCAAGGGTGATGACGCCGATATTCGATCCCGAGCAGACGGTTGTCCGGCAGCTGGCAACGCTCGGCCTCGAAGCTGGCGACATCGACGTCGTGATCTGCTCGCACCTGCATCCCGACCATTGCGGATGCAACCGGTATTTCGGCCGCGCGACGTTCCTCTGCCACGAGGCCGAGGTCGCGGCGGCAAAGGCGGACGGCGCCGAAAACCAGGGTTACCTGAAACCGGAATGGGACCAGCCACAGGGTTTCCAAACCTTCGGCGCGGAGCACGACGTCTTCGGCGATGGGCGCATCGTCCTCCTCCCCATGCCCGGCCATACGCCCGGCATGACCGTCGCGCAGGTGGCGCTGGACGGCGGCACCTTCGTCCTCGCCTCCGACGCCGCGCCGCTCCAGGCCAATATCGACGAGGGCATGGCGCCGCGGAACACGTGGAACATGGAGCTCGCCGTGGCGGCGCTCGCGCGCCTGAAGGCCCTGCGGGACAAGGGTGCGACGATCGTCTCCGGACACGACGAGGCGCAGTGGCTGGCCCTGCGGAAGGGCGGGGAGTTTTACGAATGAGCCTGCGCGACCATTCCGTCGAACTGCGCCCCAAGCTCGTCGGCAAGCGGGTGAAGCGCACCGAGGACCCGCGGCTCCTTGCGGGCGTGGGGCAATATGTCGACGACATGGCGCCGGCCGGGATGGTGCATGTCGCGCTGCGCCGTTCCGACCAGCCGCATGCCCGCATCCTCGGCATCGATGTCGGCGAGGCGTTCTCCGTCCCCGGAGTCATCGCCATCTACGACGCGACGGACCTGGAAAGCGAGGTCAGGCCGGCGATCCCCACCTCCCGCATGCCGGACTACTACGCGACGCCCATCTGGCCGCTGGCGCGCGGCAAGGTGCGCTATGTCGGCGAACCCATCGTCGCCGTCGTCGCGGAAAGCCGCTACGCCGCCGAGGACGCGCTGGAGCATATCACCATCGACTACGAACCCCTGCCCTTCGCGATCCGGCAGGTCGATGCGGTGAAGGACGACGCGCCGCTGCTGCACGAGGAAGCCGGCACGAACACGATCATCCGGCGGGAATTCAAGCGCGGCGACGTCGACGCCGCCTTCGAAAGCGCCGCGGTGACCGTCAAGGGCCGGTTCCGGATGACGCGCAAGACGGCCGTCGCGATGGAAAACCGCTCCTACCTCGCCGAATGGGACCCGCGAAAGCAGGCGCTGACGCTCTACACCTCGTCGAACATCCCCGGCGTCATCCGCGACGTCCTGTCCGGATGCCTCGGCCTGCCGGGCACGCGCCTGCGGGTCGTGGCGCCGGATGTCGGCGGCAGCTTCGGCGGCAAGGGATCGCTCTACGGGGAGGAGATCCTTGTCTGCGCCCTTGCCCGCAAGCTGAGGCGCCCGGTGAAGTTCATCAGCGACCGCCTCGAGGACCTGTCCGCGACCAGCCAGGCATTCGACGAACTGATAGAGGCCGAGCTCGCCGTCACGCAGGACGGCCTGCTGATCGGGCTGAGGGCCGACGTCATCGGCGATGTCGGCGCCTATTCGATCTATCCCTGGACCGCGGCCCTCGAAACCGTGCAGGTGGTGAGCTTCCTGCCCGGTCCCTACAGGATGGAGCACTACCGGGGCCGCATCAGGGGCGTCCTCACGCCCAAGCCCCCGACCGGACCCTACCGCGGCGTCGGAAGGCCATCCTCGACCTTCGCGATGGAACGCCTGATCGAGATGGCGGCGCGCAAGCTCGGCATGGACCCGGTCGCGTTCCGCCACAAGAACCTCGTCAATGCCGACGAGTTCCCCTACCGGACCGCCTCCGGCATCATCTGGGACAAGTCCGCGTTTCAGGAATGCTTGGCGGGCGCCTGCGCGCATGCCGACTATCCCAACCTCCTCATCGAAAGGGACGAGGCACGAAGGCAGGGACGCTGGATCGGCATCGGCCTTGCGAGCTATGCGGAACTGACCGGCATCGGCTCGCGCATCTCCGTCGCCCCCGGCATGCCCATCAACACCGGCACCGAAACCTCGAAAATCGAGATCGACGCGACCGGCGCGATCACCGCCGCCTTCGGCATCGCCTCGCACGGACAGGGCCTCGAGACCACGCTCGCGCAGGTGATCGTCGACGAACTCGGCTGCAGGCTGGAGGATATCGAGGTCAAGCACGGCGACAGCGCGCTGGTGCCGATGTCCAGCGGCACCTATGCCAGCCGTTCGGCCGTCCTCGGCGGCGGCGCGGCGACCCTCGCCGCGCGCGTCGTCAAGGCCAAGGTCCTGCGCGCGGCCGCCTATCTGATGGAGCAGGACGTCGACGACCTCGACATGCATGACGGCATCGTCACCAGCAAGAGCTCGAACCGGACGATGACGCTCGGGGAAGTCGCATCCGCCGTCTATTCGCAGATGGGCCGCATCCCGCGCGACCGGCGCGAGGACCTTGCCGCATCGGAGACCT
The DNA here is from genome assembly GCF_945994535.1 of Shinella sp. WSC3-e. Classification (NCBI taxonomy): domain Bacteria; kingdom Pseudomonadati; phylum Pseudomonadota; class Alphaproteobacteria; order Hyphomicrobiales; family Rhizobiaceae; genus Shinella; species Shinella sp. WSC3-e. The sequence goes on along the minus strand of NZ_OZ000530.1, from coordinate 1,098,934 downwards.
ATGACCCCTATCTCGGCACCGCCTGTTCATCCACCCATCTTGCCATGGTCGAGGTCGATCCGGAGACCTACGGCGTCAAGGTCCTGCGTTACGTGGTCGCCGAGGATTGCGGAAAGATCATCAATCCGATGATCGTCGACGGCCAGGTGCAGGGCGCGGTGGCGCAGGGCATCGGCGCGGCCCTCCTTGAAGAGGTCGTGCACGACGACCAGGGCCAGGCCGTCGCGGCAAGCCTGGCGGACTACCTCGTTCCCGTCGCGAGCAACATACCGGATATCGGCATCGTGCATATCGAGGCGGACCTGCCCGACACTGTGGGCGGGTTCCGCGGCATGGGCGAAGGCGGGACGATCGGCGCGCCGGCGGCGATCGCGAATGCCGTGTCCGACGCGCTTTCCCATCTCGGCATCTCGGTCGAGACGCTTCCCGTCACGCCGGAGCGGATATTCCGGATGTTGCAAGCGCGCACCGACCCGGCCGATGCCGTCACAGGTTGAACGGATAACGCAGGATGTAGTCCGTGTCCTTCGCCGCGATCTGCTTCTTGCATTCGGAGCACACGACGATGGCCGAGAAGTCCTGCCCGCAGGTCTTGTGCCGCAGGCGCATCGGCGGCTTGCCTTCCGCAAGCCAGCGGTCTCCCCAGGCCATCATCACCAGCATCGGCTTGTAGAGATCAAGCCCCATTTCGGTGAAGCGGTATTCGAAACGTTCGCTTGAGCCATAGGGAACCTTGCGAAACACTCCGGCCTGCACGAGGCGCGCAAGGCGGTCGGCGAGGATGTTCGTGGCGATGCCGAGATTTTCCCGCATCTCCTCGAAGCGGCGCACACCGAACCAGCCCTCCCGCAGGATCAGGAAGCTCCACCTGTCGCCGATGATCCCGAGCGTCCGTGCGACGGAGCAAGGCCGCACCCGCTCCAGAAGCGTGGGATCGGAACTGCGGCGCGACGTCGGGCGCGTGTCGACCGGAGCATATCCCGCACCCGGCCCGTCGCGGGGAGCGACCTCCCGCGCCGTGAACGGCTCCAGGCACTCGCAGCAGACCGTGACCGGATGGCATGCGCAGCCGCAGCTCTTGTGAATCAGTTGCAGGGGCGGCTCCTTGCCGCCCGTCAGCCATCTATCGCCGAATTCCATCAGGGACAGCATGGTCGGAAAGAGGTCCTTTCCTCTTTCCGTCAGGAAATATTGCTGCCCCGGCTCGTTGGGCCGCCGTCCCACGCTCATGATCTCGTTCGCGACAAGGGCGGACAGGCGCGACGACAGCGTCTGCCGGGGGATGCCCAGCCTTTGCTGGAACTTGTCGAACCGGCGAACCCCGAAATACGCCTCGCGGAGAATGAGGAAGTTCCAGGTGTCGAGGACGATCTCCATCGTACGGCGGACGGACGACTGCCTCTGCAGCGGCGCCGGCTTTAACGAAGCACTGTCGGACTTGGCGGGCAGAGTGCCTTTATTCAACATATTCAGCTTGATCTCAGTGGCGCGGCAATAGGATTCAACCATTCTCCTTTGTCCAGGATAGGCGGAAAAGTCTATCAGTGAAAGTTAAAAGCAACCGGCATTCTGCGAGCCGGGTACCGGGCGCTCCGGCACACGGCTTCTTGGCGCATCCGCCAGGTTCGGGATTGACGCGGTGCCACGGCAAGGAAGGCCGTCCGGGGCTTGACTGGATACGAGCCATCCTCATCGCCCCGCTTCAAAAGCGTATCACGAAACGTCCCCGTGCTTTCCCACTTTCAAGCGCGTGAAGGGCGTCAGTGGCATGCGCGAGGTCGATCTCCTCGATCGGATTGAGCAGGGGCTGGCGGGCGTGAAGGGCGACCACCTCGCGCATTTCCTGCCGGGTGCCGACGCTGGTCCCGGTGATGGTGACGCCGGTCGCGGTCAGCCATTCCTGGATGAGCGGCACGGGCTCGGATACCAGCGCTGCGGCAACGATGCGCCCGCGCGGCCGGACCGACGCGACGATCCCCGCCCAGGTGGCAGGCGTCGGCGCAAAGTTGATCGCCGCATGGTAGCCGGGATTGTCCGCCAGAAGCCGTTCAAGTCCCTCGCCCGCCGTTTCGACTGCGGCTGCGCCATATCGGCGGGCATGCTCGAGTTTCGCCAGATCACGATCCACCGCCAGGACGTGCACCCCCATGCGCGCGGCGATCTGTACCGCATAGAGGCCGAGGCCACCGCAGCCGAACACCGCGAGCCGCTCGCCGGCCGCCACGCCCGCACGGCGGATGGCGCCATAGGCGGTGACGCCCGCGCACATGACCGGTGCCGTCGCCAGCGGATCCACGTCGGCCGGCAGCGGCACGGCGAATGCGGCGTCGACCGCGACATATTCCGCAAAGCCGCCCGGAACGTTGAGGCCATGCGCCCGCTGGTGCTGGCAGAAGGCCTCGTAGCGGTCGATGCATTCGTCGCAGCGCAGGCAGGTGTCGTGCAGCCAGGGCACGCCGACCGTATCGCCCACGGCCCAGCCGCGCACGCCTTCACCGATCGCCTCGACCACGCCAACGCCCTCATGGCCGAGGATGAAGGGGTTCGGCGCCTGCGGCGGCCGCACGTCGCCCTTCCAGATGTGAACGTCGGAATGGCAGATGCCGCAGGCCTTCAGCCGGACGAGCAGCTTGCCGTGCCCTGCAACGGGCCGAGGCACCTGCCTGATCTGCAACGGCTCCCCGTATGCCGCCAGCACGGCAGCCCGCATCATGGGAGATGTCACTGGATGCCGAGCTCCGCCTTGACCGCCGCAAGTCCCGGCCTGCCGTCGAAGGTCAGGACGTCCTTGAGCCAGGCCTCGAGCTTTTCCGGATGCGCTTTCAGCATCTTCTCGGCGGCGTCGCGCGCCTCCAGCCCGTCCGTCATGATCATGTTCATGCCCGCATTCTCGTAGTCGATGTCGAAGACGAGGTTGCCGAAGAACGCCGTCACGTTCGGGCATTGCCCGGGATAGCCCTTGCGAACGAGCGTGCGGACCGTCGCGCCGCCGAAGTCCGGTCCGAATTCCGCGTCTCCGTCCGCCAGATAGGCCATGTCCATGTTGACGTTCATCGGATGCGGCTGCCAGCCGAGGAAGACGATCCATTCCCGGTTTTCCACGGCCCTCTGGACCTGCGCCAGCATCGCGGCCTCGCTCGATTCCACGACCTCCCAGTCGCCGGTGAGGCCATGCGCCTTGCTTTCCACCATGTCGAGCAGCGGCTTGTTGGTGCCCGGCTCGATGCCGTAGATCTTGCGGTCGAGCTTGTCGGCAAACGTCTCGAGGTCGTCGAAGGAGGTCAGCCCGCCGTCGAAGACGTATTTCGGGACGGCCAGCGTGTACTTGGCCCCCGTCAGGTTGGTGGCAACGGGAATGACGGAACCGTCATCGAAATAGGCCTTGTAGTCTTCATCCTGCACCGGGCGCCAATTGCCCAGGAAAACGTCGATATCGCCGTTCCTGAGGGAATCGAAGGTGATGTTGAGGGCAAGCATCGTCTGGCTCGGTTCGTAGCCGAGCGCGCCCAGAATGATCTCGGCGGTGGTGTTCGTGAGCGCGATATCCGTCCAGCCGAGATCGGCAAGGCGCACCGCCTTGCACTCCGGCGCGTCGGCGGCGAGCGCGGCATGGGCCGGCGCGAGACATGCGGCGCCGGCCGCAACGATCATGGCGAGTGCTGTCCTGTTCATAAGCGTTCCCTTTCTTGGTTTTCCCGGAAGGATAAGGACGATGATTTTTAAGGCAAGCAAAAATTTGTTAAAGCGTACAAAAATTTGATCTGCTACGGAAAACCATGCAGCAGAAACCGAAGAAGCAGCGAACCCGTATCGAGGACGTCCGCCGCGTCGAACTGATCGACGCGGCCCATCGCATCTTCCTGAAGGAGGGATTGCGGGGCCTGACGAGCGCGAAGATCTGTGCCGAGGCAGGCCTCTCGCAGGGCATCCTCACCTACTATTTCAAGGACAAGGAAGAGGTTCTCTTCGAGATGGTGCGGATGAACAACCGCATCCTCGCCGAGGAGGTGGTCGGCAACCTGCGCCGCGCCCGCTCGGGCTGGGAGCGGCTGGTCGCCCTCATCGACGGAAACTTCCCCGCCCAGCGCTTCGACAAGCAGACGGCGAGCGCCTGGATCTCGCTCTACGCCGAAGCCTCGCACAACGAGCGTTACGCACGCCTGCTGCGCCCCTACTATCGCCGTCTCCGGTCAAATGTTTCCAGCATCCTGAAACCCTATCTCGATCAGGGCGAGATCGACCATTTCGTCCTTGGCTTCGCCGCGATGATCGACGGCCTGTGGCTTCGCCGCGGACATGCCGACATCGACCTGTCTCTGGAGGAGGCCAAGACGATCCTCATCGAATACGTCGGGAAGGCACTCGGGCCGGAGGTCGTACGACCGCTGGTCGAGCCGAACGCAAGCGCGCATCAACACACCGAAACAACAAGGACATGACGATGGCAACGACACCCCGACGCCCGGCCAACCCGAAAGACGCAGCCGAGGCATTGTTCAAGCCGGCAAAGAAGATCGCCGCGCCCGCCGTTGAAAGGCCTGTGATCCCCAACACCCGGGAACCCGTCACGCTGAAGATCGACAGCGATGTCCTGGCTTATTTTCAAGCGGAAGGACCCGGCTGGCAGGAGCGCATCAACCACGCCTTGCGCGCAGCGATGAAGACGTCTTCCGGCCTGTGATGGGCGATATTGCGCAAGATGCAGGAGGAAAGACTGGTGTGAATAACGCCCGCGCGCCGTCGAGGATGACGCGCCTCTTTCCGGAACGCCTTCGGCGCACCATGTCGTACGGCGAAGGCGGCAGGTGAAGCAGCGGTCGCCGACCATCTGGTTTTCAAAGCACGGAGGAAAGCTCCATGACCAGCAATCCTGGTTCGGTGAAGCGACTGCTGCCGGGAGACGCGGCGCCCGCACTGGTACTTTCCAGAAACCTTGCAACGGGAGCGCATTCTCCTCGCGTCGTGTTCAACGAGACCAGCATCGTGGTCCTTTGGAACGCTGGATGCAGCGGCTGCCTGCCGGCGATCGCGACATATTCCAGGGCAGCAAAGGCCCTCGGCGTGCCGATGTACGGCGTGGCCATCATGGTGCGCGACCTCGACAGGACGATCGAGATCGCTCGCCAGACACCGACGGATGCCTTGCTTGCGCACGAGCAGGTCGATCCAGCGCAGGGCGGCCTGTCCCGAGGCCTGGTGACGCGCGCGTGGCTGGAGGCGAGCGGTCAACGCGGAATCCCGGCCGCGTTCCTGATCGACAGGGACGGCAAGATTGCCTGGATGGGGCCTCTCGATGACGCCATTCTCGACCCGTTGCGCGCTGTTTTCGACGGCGTATGGGATGTAGAAGCTGCGCGCCGGCATTGGGAGAATGATGTCTCCGATAACGATGTCATTCATTTGGGCATTCGTCGGGACATTACCGATGCAATGCTGGCAAACGACCTGGAGCGCGCGCGAAGCTTGATCGACGAGGCTGAACGCGACAGGCCCGAACTGGTTCACGACCATGAATTCGCGATGGAGAAGCTGATCCTGCTTGCCGCCGTGCCCGAAACCGCCGCCGCGGCAGGCAGTTACTACGACACCTGCGTCCGGACGTTCGCGGACGACCCGCTGCAAACCCTCTCCTTCACTGATTGCGTTTTGCACAGGAAGGTGCCGGTGGAGGTGTTTTCGCAGGCAGCGCACGATGCGTTGAAGCGCGTGGAACACCAGATCGACGGAATGGCGGACCAGCTCATTCCCCGTCTTCGCTTTCATTTCACTTCGGCAAGGCTTTGCCGCCGCCTCGGTGACGAGGATGGATATCAGCGGTGCGTGGACGCCCTTCGTGCGCTTGCCGCAAATGAAATCACGTCATTCGACCTCAAGCAGCGGATCGCGGCCGAAATCCACCGGCTACACGAGGAGCGTTGATTTACCGGTGCTCTTGATGGGATCCGGCCTGCCGACCTTCTGCCGCTCAACGGCACCAGCGGGCTCGTTCGCATGGAGCATTAGACCGCGCGCAGATACCGCCAGCGTTGTCCGAGCCTTTGTCGTATCAAGGGGGGCGCAACATCAAGACAGAAATCCCGATGAGCGTATCAAGCAATCCAGCGAGATCCCGGCTTGACGCCCAACGGGTCTTCACCGCAAAGCAGGCGGAGAAGCGGTCAAGGCCGCCTGACGTCGCCCGGCTTGTTTCGCATGGCGAGATCGTGCAGGTCAGAAACTCTATGAAGAAGTCGTTGCGCGGCCTGTGGCCGACGGATTGACCCGCCGTTCCGAAATCCCCTCCCCGCGCCGGATCGGCGGGAAATCGTCCGGCGTGATGGTCTCGCGCTCAAGCAACAGGCGGGCACCGGCCTTGAGGTCGTCTATGCGGGAGCGCAGCAGTTCCTTCGCCGCCGTGGCGGCCTCGTCAAGCATCTCGCGCACCGCAAGATCGACTTCCCGCGCGGTCGCCTCGGAATAGTCCCTGGGATGAAGGCGGGCGCCATCGCCCAGCCACTGCTGTTTCTCCGCCTCGAGCACGACCTGGCCGATGGCGGCGCTCATGCCGAACCGGGTGACGCTCTGGCGCGCGACGTCGGTCACCTTGGCCAGATCGTCCGCCGCGCCGGTCGAGACCTCACCATAGATGACCTCTTCCGCCGCGCGACCGGCAAGCAGCACGATCATCCGCTCCTTCAATTCGCTTGCGGTGATCAGGAAACGGTCGTCGGTCGGCCGCTGCAGCGTATAACCGAGAGCACCGATCGAGCGCGGAATGATCGAGACCTTGTGCACGGGATCGGTCTTCGTCAGCGATGCGGCGGCGAGCGCATGGCCCATCTCGTGGTAGGCGACGCGCTCCCGCTCCAGCGGGCCGAGCAATCGGCCCCGCCGCTCGGCGCCGGCGACGATGCGCTCCACCGCTTCGGTGAAATCGGCCATGGTCACCTGGTCCGCGTCGCGACGGGTGGCGAAGATGGCCGCCTCGTTGACGAGATTGGCAAGGTCGGCACCGGTGAAGCCGGGTGTGATCCCGGCAATATCGCCCACGTTCACTCCCGGCGCGGTCCTCACCGCCTTCATGTGAACCCTGAGGATGGCTTCGCGGCCCTTGCGGTCAGGCCGGTCGAGCACGACCTGGCGGTCGAAGCGCCCGGCGCGCGTGAGCGCCGGATCGAGGATCTCCGGCCGGTTGGTCGCGGCCAGCAGGACGATGCCGACGCGCGGATCGAAACCGTCGAGTTCGGAGAGCAACTGGTTGAGCGTCTGCTCCTTCTCGTCGCCACCGCCATAGCCGCCAAACGGCGTGCGCGCCCGGCCGAGCGCATCGAGTTCGTCGATGAAGATGATGCAGGGAGCCGCCTTGCGCGCCTGCTCGAACAGATCGCGCACGCGGGCCGCGCCGACGCCGACGAACATCTCGACGAATTCGGACCCGGAGATCGAGAAGAACGGCACGCCGGCCTCGCCCGCGACCGCCCGCGCCATCAGCGTCTTGCCGGTTCCGGGCGGGCCGACCAGCAGGATGCCCTTTGGAATGCGCGCGCCAAGACGCCCGTATTTCTCCTTGTCCCTCAGGAAGGACACGATCTCCATGAGCTCAAGCTTGGCCTCGTCGACGCCGGCGACGTCCTCGAAGCTCACGCCGGTCTCCCGCTCGACATAGACCTTCGCCTTGGACTTACCGATGTTGATGAGGCCGCCCATGCCCTGCCGCTCGGCAAAGCCTCGGAACAGGAACATCCAAAAGCCGAAAAAGAGCAGCACCGGCAGAACCCAGGAAAGGATGGTGGTAAGCCAGTTGCTGTCGGTGCCACCCGTCACCGCAACCCCCGCCCTGTCGAACACGGCGACCGCGTTCGGGTCCACGCGGGTCGATACGAAGAGGCTCCGGCCGTCCTGTGGTTCCTTGAACTGGCCCTGGATCGTCGTCTCGGTAATCGTGACCGACGCCACCTTGCCCTGATCCACCATCCGCATGAGCTCGGTGTGAGAGAGTGGAACGACCTCGCGCCAGGCCAACCATGCCTGGAATGCGCCGAGCAAGAAGAGCGCCAGGAGGAAATAACCGATGTTGAACGTATGCTTCCGGTCCATGTCGATTACCCCCATGCGATATAGCCGGCTTGTTTCCTTTCACGTTCCGGAGGCCGTATCCTTGATGTCAGTCAAACGAATGACGTCCGGTGACCTTGCCTGTCTTGCCCGCCGCGACCCATGGGCGGACTGATCCAGAAGCAGGCGCGACGTCGCGCCGATGCGCGAAAAAGCGGGTCTGCACCGGTGGGACAATGGGCCAGGCGAAGGCCGCAACGATCCGCTCCGCATCCGTCGCATTGCCACCGGACATGACGAGATCCCGTTTTCCCGTTTCGGTACGGCCTGATTCCAGGCGGTTTCGCGCAATGAAACTTGATCTGCGTCAATGGAGGTGGGGAATGCCCTCTATAGGGTGCGTCCTGTCCGCAGGATGCCCCCCAGAGCGGGCCACGGCCGGATGCGAAATGCGATTTGCCTTTCAAGCGGGCATGTCTTGCGCCCGAACCTGCCGAAGGAGACGACCATGAACAGTCCGGCGAGCGAGATGCCGCCCTTCCGGCAAGCGGCGTACCTGCCGCCCGTCCCGAGAACGGAGGAACTGGGAAGCGAAGCCTTCCGGGCGATCGACCGCATGCGGGAGGCGATCGCCGGTCAGCTCAGCGCCGGGCTGTCGCCGGCCGCCTTCGCGCTCGCCCTCATCGACTGGTCGATCCATCTCGCCTCAGCCCCCGGAAAGCGTCTTGAGCTGATCGACAAGGCGAACCGCAAGGCCGTCCGCCTGCTTTGCCATCTTGCCGCGGCGGCGGTCGATCCGGACGCACCCCCGTGCATAGAGGCCCTGCCCGGAGACTACCGCTTTTCCGATGCGCGCTGGAAAAAGCCGCCGTTCAGCATCTGGGCCCAGGCGTTCCTGCTCCAGCAGCAATGGTGGCACAATGTCACCAACGAGGTGCCGGGCGTCACCCCGCATCACGAGGATGTCCTATCCTTCGCCGCCCGCCAGGTTCTCGACGTCTTCTCGCCCTCCAACATGCCCTTGACCAATCCGGAAGTGCTGGAAAGGACGATGCGGTCCGGCGGCATGAATTTCCTCGATGGCTGGCGCAACTGGGTGGAGGACGCAGGCCGCCTCGCCGCCGGCCAGCCGCCTGTTGGCACGGAGGATTTCGTCGTCGGCCGGGACGTCGCGGCGACGCCGGGCACGGTGATCTACCGCAACCATCTGATCGAGCTGATCCAGTATGCGCCGGCGACGGAGGGCGTGGCGGCCGAACCGGTGCTGCTCGTGCCGGCCTGGATCATGAAATATTACATCCTCGACCTCTCGCCGCACAATTCGCTCGTGCGCCATCTGGTGGAGAAAGGCCACACCGTCTTCTGCATCTCCTGGCGCAATCCCACGGCGGCCGACCGCGACCTGACGATGGACGACTACCGCCGGCTCGGCGTGATGGCGGCGCTCGATGCGGTCAATGCCGTCGTTCCCGGCCGAAAGGTCCATGCCGCGGGCTATTGCCTGGGCGGCACGCTGCTGGCGATCGCGGCGGCCGACATGGCGCATCGCGGCGACGACCGGCTGGCAAGCCTGACCTTGCTTGCCGCGCAGACGGACTTCACCCAGCCCGGCGAGCTCGCCCTCTTCATCGACCACAGCCAGGTGCATGTGCTCGAAAGCATGATGTGGAACCGCGGCTATCTTTCGGCCGACCAGATGGCGGGCGCCTTCCAGCTCCTGCGCTCGAACGACCTCGTCTGGTCGCGCATCGTGCACGAGCACATGATGGGCGAGCGCACGCCGATGATCGACCTAATGGCCTGGAACACCGATTCCACCCGCATGCCCTACCGGATGCACGCCGAATACCTGAAGCGGCTCTATCTCGGAAACGAGCTCGCCGCCGGCCGCTTCATGGTCGAGGGGCGCCCCGCCGCGATCCAGAACATCCGCGTGCCGATGTTCGTGGTCGGCACCGAGCGCGACCATGTCGCGCCGTGGCGGTCGGTCTACAAGATCCACTATCTGAGCAACACCGACCTCACCTTCGTCCTGACCAGCGGCGGCCACAATGCCGGCATCGTCAGCGAACCCGGCCGCCCGCGCCGACGCTACCGCATCGCCGTGCGCACAGCCGACGGGCTGTGCGTGGGCGCCGATGAATGGGCCGAGACGGCGGAGGCGCGGCCGGGCTCGTGGTGGGAGGCCTGGACGGGCTGGCTTGCCGCGCATTCGGCGCCCGAACGGGTCGACGCCCCGGCGATGGGCGCCCGCCGCAAGGGCTACAAACCCCTCGCGGATGCCCCGGGTGCATATGTTTTGCAAAGGTGAACCGCCGATGGCGCAGCAGATCGCAGGAACAGTCGCCGGTCGATCTCGCTTAAGACAAGCAAAGCTGAACATGCTCGCCGGCGCGGGCAGATTTCCGCAGGCAGTGCTGGAGCGAATTCAGGAAACGATTGCCAGCGGTCAATCGATCCGTTCAAAGGCAAAGCTTTCGGCAAGCGACGCGATGGACCGTTCAATCGTGGTCTGCGCCAAGTGCATCGCACGCGTTTGGAATTGCGTCACCGGACGCAGAAGGAAGAGCGTTCGGGTAAGCGGCGGGTTCACGATGCGACGCGCTATGAGGGTCCCTGCCTTGACCTCGCGCGCCACCGTCCCGAACGGCAGGACCGCGCACGCCGTGCCGTCGGTGATGAGCCCCTTGATCGCGTCCATGGACTCGATCTGGAAAGCGACGTTCAGGGGAAGGTCGAATTCTACCATAGCCTCCTTGAGCAATTGTATGATCTGGCCCTTTTCCGTCGGAATGACGAAGGTGGCGTTCGTCAGCTCGGGCATGGTGATCGGCTTGTCTTCCCCGAAGGGGGAGTTCGGGCTCGTGATGAAGAAGACCGCTTCCCGCAGCACAGGTTGCTTTCGGATCGCCTTGTGATCCGCAACGTTATAAGCAAGAGCGAAATCGAGATCTCCCTGGGCTACCCTGTCTCGGAGAATGTGGCTCATGTCTTCGACCAGTTGCACGGAAATCGATTCGGAGAGATGGCTAAGCTCCCGAGCCAAGGTGCCAGCAAGCATGGCGGACAGGCTGCCCGTCAGCCCTATTGAAAGATGCTCCTTCTCATTCTCCGCAAAGGACTTTATGGACTTCTTCACGTCGGCGACATGCGCAAGCAGCTTGCGAGCTTCCACAAGGAAATATTCGCCCGCCGGCGTCATCGCCGTACCGCGACGGCCCCGCTTCAGGAGCCTTACGCCCAATTCGTCCTCAAGAGCGCTGATTTGCGCGCCGAGTGCCGGTTGTACGATATTTAAGGCCGCAGCCGCCCGCGTGATACTGCCCAGCTCACAAATGCAGACGAATGACTCAAGCTGGCGAATGCGCACCGAATCCCGCCTCCCTTTTTCCAATGGTGAACCAGCGACACTATCATGGAACAGACTGCTGGTCAGGATTGGAAGCCTGATGCGGGCTTGCGCTCAAGCATTCAAACCCGCTCGTGAAAGGTGGTAGTCCCATACCCGCTCAAGCACGCGCGGATCGAGGTTCTTGGCGCCTGAAAGAGCAACCTCCCCCGGCGTCAGCGCCCGCGGCTCGCCGATCGCCAACGACTGCAACAGGACATCCGCATTGCGGCAGAGTTGTATGCTGCGCATGACAAGCTCGCGGATGCTGCCGCCCACGACCACGGCCCCGTGATTGCGCAACAGCACGGCCGAATGCTGGCCGAGTGCGATGGCAAGCGATGCCCCCTGCTCCCGCGTCGAGACCAGCATGTCGGTGTCGCCAAACGCAGCCTGCTCGTCCCAGAGGGGCACGTTCATGCCGACCGTCGCTCCCACATGGGTGACCGGGACCCATGGCCGCCCGGTCACGCAGAAGGGCATGATCGCGGGCGAATGGAAATGACAGATGGCGCGCACATCCGGCCGGACCCTGTAGATCGCCCCATGGATGATCCGCTCAAGATAACCGCCGCGTGTATCGGAGCCGATAATCTTCGAATCCGCGTCATAGTGCTGGATATCGTCCAGCGTCACGAGTTCCGGGCTGCGGGAGCGGGAGATGTGATAGCCGGTCTTTGCGCCGCGAATGCTGACATGGCCGAAGGCATCCAGCACCGCCTCATGCGCCAGGATGCGGTTCGCATGAACCAGCTCCACCAGTGCCGCCTGATCGCCCATGCTCACACCACGACCTTGGTCATGATACCGGGCGTGAAGATTTCTTCCGGTGTCATATGCCGCTCGGCAATGCCCTGCTGATGGGTGTAGAGCAGCATCTGCTCGAAGGTCTTGCGGTTCTTGTCGATGCCGAAGGGGAACGGATCGGCGCCGAAAAGATCGCGCATCCTGCGGGCATAGATCGGCATCCAGGCGAGCGGATAGCGCGAAACCGCCGGATCGAACAGGCGCTCCAGGCTGCGCCGCTTCGATTCCTCGAATGCATTGTAGAGATTGCGCGCCACCCAGGGGTTTTCCTCCACGACATGTTTCCGCATCGCGACGATATGCATGATCGGCCAGACGCCGGTCGTCCTGTAGTATTCCTCCTCGCGTTCCAGGAAGTCCGGGATCAGCCGCTCGACACGCGGATCCTCTTCGAGGAAGCAGGTCGGTGGGCGGGCGATAATCGCGCAGTCGATCTCGCCGCACGCGAGCATTTCAGACAGCGACTTGTCGGCGATGCGGTCGATCGCGACACCTTCCGGCAGTTTCAGGTCCACCTTTTCGATACGGCCCGGCGCGTTCGCGCCGGCCTGCACCCAATGCACGTCCTGCAGCTTGACGCCGACCTCGTTGTGCATCCAGCCGCGCATGTAGACGGCTGCGGAATGCGCCCATTCCGGCACACCGATCCGCTTGCCTTTCAGGTCCGCGACGGTTTTGATGCCGGCCGCCTTGTTGACGTAGAAGGAGGAGAACCGGAAAAGCCGCGAGCAGACGACCGGCAGGCCAACGATGTCGCTGTCCGGCCGACTGACCTGCGCCATGAACTTGGCAAAGGACAGCTCCGCCACGTCCCATTCGCGGTTGAAGGTGAAACGGGCGAAAATCTCGTGATGGCTCAGCATCGACCAGGTGTGCTCGATGCCTTCGGCGTTGACGGTGCCCAGGCGGAAATCGCGAAAGTGATCGTAGTCGGTGGTGGCAATCGAAAGCTTCAAACGGTTCATGACAGTATCCGGAACTCAGCGGGTGATGATGTTGACCTTGGCGGGGTCGATATTGACGAGGATGGGATTGCCGATCGGCGTGCGAAGGCTCGGATGAACGCGCGCCAGAAGCCGCGTTTCGCCGACTGAGACCATGTAGTCGACACATTCGCCGAGGAAGACCTTGGTATCGACGCGACCTTCGAGAAGATTGCCGGACGCACCGTTCTCCTTGCCGGGCTCGATCAGATGGACGTTCTCCGGACGGATCGCCACAGTGAGCTTGTCACGCACGTCGAGCGCCTCTTCCGATACGACTTCGATGGTGCCGGCCGGGCTTTCGACCGCCCAGCGACCGGCCTCGCTGCCACGCGCGGCAACCTTGCATTCCATGAAATTCGAGGAACCGATGAAATCCGCGACAAAACGGGTCTGCGGCGCCTCGTAGATGTCGCGTGGCGAGCCGAGCTGGACAATCTGGCCGTCATTCATGACGGCGATCTGATGGGAGAGCGCCAGCGCCTCCTGCTGGTCATGCGTCACGTAAAGCGTCGTGAGGTTCAGCTCGCGCTGAAGGCGCTTCAGTTCGAAGCGCATCTGCTCGCGCAGCTTGGCGTCGAGGTTGGAGAGCGGCTCGTCGAGAAGCAGAAGCCGTGGCTCCATGACAAGCGCCCGGGCAAGCGCAAGTCGTTGCTGCTGACCACCGGAAAGACGCGTCGCCTCGCGGCCCGCGTAACTCTCCAGCGCCACCGCCTTCAGCACCCGCTCGACCTTCTCCTCGATCTGCTTCTTGGAGAAGCCGGCTTTGCTGACCCGCAGCGGAAACGCGGCATTCTCGAAAACGCTCATATGCGGCCAGATGGCGTAGCTCTGGAAGACCATGCCGAAATTGCGGCGGTTCGGCGCCACGAAGACGCCCTTGCCGGCGGAATAGACGGTGACGTCCTCGACGGAGATATTGCCCTTGACCGGCCGCTCGAGGCCGGCGATCGAGCGAAGCGTCGTCGTCTTCCCGCAGCCGCTCGGGCCAAGCAAGGTGAAGAGCTTGCCTTGCGGCACATCGAAGGAGATATCCTTGGCGGCGCGGACGGCCTTGCCCTTGCCGTCGGCATATTCGGTCGTTAGTCCCTGAACATTGAGCATTCAACATCTCCTCACGTCCGCCGCGCTCCCCGCACGGCCGGTCTTCATCAGCGGGACATCGCGGACGTTCGCGATGTCCCCGTTCGATCGGTCACCTACTTGACGGCCTTCTCGAAGGTGTCGCGCCACTCGGCAAGCTTGTCGAGCATGGCGGCGCCGTCGACGACCTTGACGTCGAGGCTCGTCGGCAACGGGGCAATCTTGATGTTGGTCGGCGTGAAGCCGCGTTCGGCAAGAATCTTCTGGCCGTCCGTCAGCGTGAAGTCCTGGAACAGGATCGCCGCATTCGGATGCTTGGCGGTCTTGGCGATGCCAAGGCCGTTGACGCGCGCAACCGATGGGCCGAGTTGCAGGGACTTGATCGGTGCACCGTCCTTGTTCATCTGATCGACCTTGTAGAGATAGGTCGTCAGCGCCAGAGGCACTTCGCCGGAGGCCGCCAGATTGGTCAGGAGCGTATGCCCCTTGCGCAGCGAGATGCCGTTGGTATCCGCGAGCCTGGTGAAGAAGTCGATGCCTTCCTTCTCGCTCGGGAAGCTGGCATTGACGGTAGCAAGCCAGTCGTAGGCCTCCGCTTCGAGGCCGACCTTGCCCTTCCACTTCGGATCGAGCAGGTCACTCCAGGCGTTCGGTACGTCCGCCTCCGAGACGAGGTCGGTGTTGTAGGCCGCCGTGATGATATTCAAGCGGCTACCGACCCATTCCTTATGTGCGGGAACCGCGCCTTCGAAAATATCCGGAATAATGGGCGACGAGACGGGCTGCAGAATGTTTTCCCGGTGCAGCGCTTCGAGTTCCGGCCCGTTCGTCTCGATCAGGTCGGCATCATGGCGGCCCGCCTTGATCTCGGTAACCGCACGGCGGAGCACATCTTCAGAACTGCCGCGCCAGACGGTGACCGGGATATCGTATTTTGCAGTGAACGCCTCGGTCATCGCGGTAACGTCCTCGACGGGCGTAGCCGTGTACAATGTCAACGCCCCTTCCGCCTTCGCCGCAGCCACCAACTTTTCCAAGCGGTCCGGACCGTTGTAGCTGGAGGCCTCGTCGATCGTCTGCGCCATCGCCGATGTCGCC
Organism: Shinella sp. WSC3-e; assembly: GCF_945994535.1. Classification (NCBI taxonomy): domain Bacteria; kingdom Pseudomonadati; phylum Pseudomonadota; class Alphaproteobacteria; order Hyphomicrobiales; family Rhizobiaceae; genus Shinella; species Shinella sp. WSC3-e. The sequence continues at coordinate 1,083,541 of NZ_OZ000530.1, read as the reverse complement.
AGGAAGGCTCCGACGAGAGCCGCCGTGCGCGTCAAATGTTTCAGCAAATTCAGGGTGTCTGGCATGTGGTTCCTCCTCCAAAGAATTTCTGGGCCTTGTCACTGAAAGGTGGTCTCGAACGTCTCGCGCCATTCCGTAAGCGCGTCGAGCATCCCGGTCGGCTCGATGACCTTGACCTCCATGCCCGCCGGGAATGGCACTTCTTTCGTGTTGGTCGGCGTAAAATGGCGCGACGCCAGGATCTTCTGTCCCTCCGTCAACGTGAACTGCTGATAGAGGATCGCGGCATTCGGGTGCGCGGTGGTCCGTGCGACGCCGAGCCCGTTGATGCGGGCGATGGCTGGCCCCAACGACAAGGCCTTGATCGGCGCGCCGTCCTGTTCCATCTGGTGAACACGATAGAGATAGACCTGAAGCGTGATCGGCAGTTCGCCCGAGGCGGTCATGTTGGCAAGCTGCGGGTGGCCCTTGTGCAAGGGCGGGCGATTGGTCTCGGCAAGCTTCCTGAAGAAGGCAAGCCCCTCCTCCCGCGAGGGGAAACTCTGGATCACCGTGGCCAACCAGTCGTATGCCTCCGATTCGATGCCGATCCTCCCGGCCCACCTGGGATCAAGGAGATCATCCCAGCTCTTCGGTACATCCGCCTCCGAAACGAGCTCGGTGTTGTAGGAGGCCGTGATGACATTGAGACGGCTGCCGACCCATTCCCGGTGATCCGGCACCGCATCCGGAAAAATCTCGGAGAAAACAGGTGAATCGACGGCCTGCAGGATGTTTTCACGGTGGAGGGCTTCGAGTTCCGGACCGTTCGTTTCGATCACGTCGACGTCGTGGCGGCCGCCCTTGATCTCGGTAACGGCGCGCCGCAGCACGTCCTCCGAACTGCCGCGCCACAAGGTTATCGGAATACCATACTTCGCGGTGAAGGCGGCGATCACCTGATTGACGTCGTCTACCGGCGTTGCCGTGTAGAGTGTCAGCGTTCCCTCCTTCTTCGCGCCGGCGACCAGTCTTTCCATCCGGTCCGGTCCGTCATAGGCGGCAACTTCGGCGACCGACTGCGCCAACGCGGGACCTGCGGCAAGGACAACGACGAGACCGAGCGCGAGCACCCTGCGAGTAATGCCTTCATGGAACTTCGGATTGATCATCTCTTCCTCCCTTATCTCAAAGCCGGACCTCCCAATCCGGCTTACGCTTCCTTGACTCCGAACCTCTTGCCGACGAGCTGGGCGAGCATGACGACGATGAAGAGCGCAATGATCATCATCACCCCGAAGGCGGAGAGTTCGACATACTGGCCGTTCTGCCAGAGCTCCCAGATGACAATCGACACCACTTCCGAACCGGGGCTGTAAAGCAGCACGGAACTGGACAGTTCACGGATCGAGACGACGACGATGTAGATCCAGCCGGCGAGCAGGCCGGGCTTCAACAGCGGCAGCACGATGCGCACGAAGCTCTGGCTCCAGGAGGCGCCGCTCATCGCTGCCGACTCTTCGAGGTCCTTGTGGATCTGCAGCATCGACGTGGTGTTGTAGCGGATGCCGTAGGGCATGAAGCGCGTCACATAGGCGATGAAGATGATCCAGGTCGTGCCGTAGATGCCGATGTCGAGATAGAGGTAGCAGATCATCACCGACAGGCCGAGCACGAGCCCCGGAAAGACCATCGGCAACGAGGCGACATTGTCGAGCAGCCACCGCGCGGGCAGCTTGGTGCGGATGACGATCCAGCAGATGACCGCGGTCAACAGCATGATCGTCGTTGCGGCGCCAAGCGACAGCATCGCGCTGTTCCATACCGCCTGGCCGACCATCGGGTAGTTGATGACCTTGACATAGGCATCGAAGGAAAGGCGGCTCAGAGCGGACCAGGAGGGCACGCTGTAATACTTGTTCAGCGACGACCAGAAGAGCACGAGGAACGGCAATACGATGACCAGGATCATGTAGAGGACGATCAGGATCGCGGCGGGAATGCGCCACACGCCGAGGTCGAACGGCCGCGGCCGAAATCCCTTGCCGGTGACGGTCGAGTATTTGCTCCCCTGGCTCGACAGCTTCGACTGGAAATAGATGCCGAAGGAAGCGATCAGCAGCAGCACGACGGCATAGGCGGAAGCCAGCCCGACATTGCTCGGATATTCCCGGATCGCCTCGTAGATCGACGAGGTGAAGACCTCGATGCCGACCGGCATGCCGAGCAGCGCCGGAACCTCGAAGGATTCGATCGAGCGGATGAACAGGATGAAGAACGAGGCGATCAACGCCGGCCAGACGAGTTTCAGCGTGATGCGGAACATGATCTGGCCGATGGACGCGCCGGACATCAGGGCGGATTCTTCCAGCGACGGGTCCATGGAGCGGAATGCCGCCGACATCAGCAGGAAGGCGATCGGCGAATAGTGCAGCCCTTCGACCCAGATCATGCCGCCCATCGAATAGATGTCGAAGACCGGGCCGGAGAGACCGAACATGTTTTTGAGCATCAGGTTGAAAAGCCCGATCTGCGGGCTCGCCACCATGATCCAGGATACGGTGAAAAGGATCGACGGGATGACCAGAGGCACGATGGAGGCCGCATAGAACATCATCTTGAAGGGCGTGTTCGTCCGCTCGTTGAGCCAGGCGAAAAGGGTGCCGATGAACAGCGCCAGACAGGACGTGCCCGTTGCGAAGACCACAGAATTGCGAAACAGCGGCAGAATGCTGCTGTCGGTGAGTGCCCGCACATAGTTACCCAGCGTGAAGATGGCCGGAATGTCGCCTGCGGCAGGCGTCATGAAACTCTGCCACAGAAGGAAGACCAGCGGCACCAGCGCCAGCCAGCCGACGATCAGCACCGCGGCGCCGATGATCAACCATTCCGGCCTGATGCGGCCGAAGAAGCTCGGCTTTTCGACCGATTTTGCGAAGCTGCTTTCGTGTAACGACATCCCGACCTCCCGAACGAAATGCTGCCGGCAAGCCGGGGATCAAACCCCGGCCGGCGACATCGCGAGGTTTTCCTTATGGTAGCCCGCGATCTTCTGGTAGCTGGTGGATAGCTTCTCGAGATCCTCGTGGCTAATCACCTTGTTGATGTCGTCGAACGGCTTGTCGCCCGTCCGCTCGTAGACTTCGCGCAAGATTGCATCCGGCGGGTTCTTGCGGTTGGTGAGCACGACCTGCGCGGTGGCCGGGCGGCGGATCGCCTCATAGGCATGCATCGCCTTGACGGGATCGCCTTCCTTGACGATCGCGTCGGTCAGCGCCCGGCAATCGAGGATCGCCTGAGCCGAACCGTTGGCGCCACGCGGATACATGGGATGGGCGGCGTCGCCGAGCAACGTCACGCGACCGAAGGTCCACTGGTTGAGCGGATCCTGGTCCACCATCGGATATTCGAGGATGGCGTCGGCCGCCTTGAACAGCGCCGGGCAATCCAGCCAATCGAACTTCCAGTCCTTGACGACATCGAAGAAGTCCTCGAGGCGGCCCGGCTTGTTCCAGTCGCGCTGCGACTTGTAGCTCTCCGTCGCGATGTCCACGACCCAGTTGATGAGCTGCGTGCCCTCGCCGTCGATATTGTCGCGGATCGGATAGATCAGCACCTTGGCAGTATTCAGCCAGCCGATGCGCACCATGCTCGCACCGGTAAGGAACGGTTTCCACTTGGTGACGCCGCGCCACATGTTGATGCCCGAGTAACGCGGCGGCCCCTCGTTCGGATAAAGCTGCTTGCGGATCTTCGAATGGATACCCTCCGCGCTGACAACCATTTCGGCCTTCACCGAAGGACGTGCCGAGCCATCGCGCGGATCGACGAAATGCAAGGTGACGAGGTCGTCGTCCTGTTCGAAACCGGTGCACTGCCAGCCGGTCATCAGGCGGTCGGCGCCACAACGCGCCTTGAAGGCCTCCACCAGAACCATGTGCAGGTCGCCGCGGTGGATCGAGAACTGTGGCCAGTCATAGCCGGCATAACGACCGGTCGGCTCGCTGAAGATATGCTGGCCGTAACGATTGTAGAAACCGGATTCCCTGGTGGTGATCGCCACCTTGGCCAAAGCTTCTTCGAGGCCGAGCTTGCACATTTCACGCGCGGCATGCGGGAGAAGATTGATCCCGACCCCAAGCGCCTTGAGTTCCGGGGCGGCTTCGTAAACCCGCGAGGCAATCCCCTGCTCCTTGAGCATCAGCGCGAGCGTCAAGCCGCCGATGCCTCCTCCAACGATCGTCACTTCCATTCGTCTGCTCCCATCTGAGAATTGCCCGTTCCCCGCAAAGTTGCGGGATACGTGTGGTCAGTCGGGACTCTGGGCAAAGCTCCGCCGGCGGCCCGGACACCCGAAACCGTCGCCAATCTCAAACTTTTCCGATCCTCCCGCTCATCGCGACTGCCGCGACCCGAGCCGCCCGATCTGCGATGTTGATGAAAGGGGTAGAGCCATTCTTGCCAATTGACAAATAGATAGATTGTTTGAAGTCATCTCAAAAACAGATGACTGAAAAACGGATGACCACACGAACGGTTCGTTGGACGGTTCGACCCGCCTACAATTCAAGATCAGAGAATCTTCAATGGAATCATTTACTTGAAGTGACAGTCCAGACGGACGCCGGCGCGGCCGTTCTCATGTCGGCTGACTGAGGTGTTCGCGGCGAAGGCTGCCGCGCAGGCGGATGCGGCAACCCGGGATATCGGACGGTGGGATCAATAGTCGGCGTATGGAAGATAGGAACGCCGCTCCACATCGGGGAAACGCTCGCCGGTGCGCACGAACCGCGTGTGTTCCTCGATCGGGTTGGGATAATGTTCCCAGCTGCGCTGCTTGCCTTTTTGCATCGCCCTGTTGACGAACTGGCGCACGCGCTGGCTCTGCATGACCTCCGCACGGAGCCTCGGCAGATCCCAGATCGCCTCGACCGCCTCCAGCAGCCGTTCGAGTTCCGGCTGGAAGGCAGGATCGTCCGCCAGGTTGCGCGTTTCGCCGGGATCGGCGGCAAGATCGTACAACTGCGTGGGATAGGCCTCCGACACCACGATCTTTCTGGCGCCGCGGCGCAGCATGACGCGGGGAGCCTTCGTTCCTCCGTCGATGTGTTCGGCCATGGTCACGCGCTGCGGATCGTCCTTGGCGAGCAGGGGAAGAAGGCTCCTGCCCTCGTGCGGCGTGACGAAAGCCCCCGCCTCACCACCCCCGAGATCGACGAGGGTCGGCAGCAGGTCGAGAAGCGAGACGGGCGCGACGATCCTCGAAAGCCCCTTCCCATCCGGACGATAGACGACCAGCGGGACGCGGATGGCGGGATCGAAGAGGTTCTTCTTGAACCACAGGCCCCGTTCCCCGATCATGTCGCCATGGTCGGATGTGAAGATTATCACCGTCTCATCGGCGATGCCCGCATCCTCCAGCGTCTTGCGCAACTCGCCGAGCTTGCGGTCGACATAGCTGATCATGCCGTAATATCCGCGGCGCGCGCGCCGGTAGATCTCATCCGTCACCTCGAACTTGTCGAGGCTGTAGTGGAAATAGAGGGACCGGCTATGCGGGTCCAACGCGTCGAGCGGAATCTTCGCGGTGCGCGGCGGGTCGATGCCCTCGTCCGTATAGAGGTCCCAGTATTCCCGCGTGATGACGTATGGATCATGCGGCTGCGTGAAGGAGACCGTCATGAACATCGGCCGGCCATCGCCGTAGCGCCGCCAGTCGAAAATGTGCTGCGCCGCCCGCCGTGCGACCTCGTCGTCATAGTCGATCTGCTGGGAGCGGGCGAGCGGGCCTGCGTCGGCGATCGTCTCGACGCTGGAGACCCCGAACGGCACCTTGCCCTTGGCGACGATCTCCTCGTCCTCCAGCTCGTCATAGGTTTTCGGCGGCACCCAGCTGAAGTCGGCCGGATAGATCTCGGTCGTCAGCCTGTCCTCATAGCCATGATGCTGATCGGGGCCGACGAAATGCATCTTGCCGGAGATGCAGGTGTAGTAGCCGGCATCGCGCAGATAATGCGCGATGGTCGGAACGGCCGCCGGAAACTCCGCTGCATTGTCGAAGGCACCGATCCGCGACGGAAGGCGTCCGCTCATCAGAGCGAAGCGCGACGGCGCGCAAAGCGGGTAGTTGCAATAGGCATTTTCGAAGACCGAGCCCTGTTCCGCCAGGCGGTCGATGTTCGGTGTCCTGCAGACCCTGTTGCCGTAAATTGAGAGCGCGATGGCCGTCAGCTGATCGCACATGACAAGCAGGATGTTCGGTTGCTTGCGACGCATGCTTTTTCCCCTCAATGACCGAGAATCTGGCTCAGGAACAGTTTGGACCGTTCGTGCCGGGGATTGTCGAAGAAATCGGACGGAGCCGCCTCCTCGACGATCCGCCCCTTGTCCATGAACACGACCCGATCGGCGACCTTGCGGGCAAAGCCCATTTCGTGGGTCACGCAGAGCATCGTCATGCCGTCCTGCGCCAGTTCGATCATGACGTCGAGCACCTCCGAAATCATTTCCGGGTCGAGCGCCGAAGTCGGCTCGTCGAAGAGCATGATCTCCGGCCGCATGCACAAGGCCCGCGCAATGGCAACGCGCTGCTGCTGGCCGCCCGAGAGTTCGCCCGGATAGCTTCCGGCCTTCTGCGGGATCTTCACGCGCTCGAGATAAAGCATCGCCTGCTCCTCGGCGGTTCTCCGATCCTGCTTGCGCACCAGCATCGGTGCGAGGACGCAATTCTCCAGTACCGTCAGGTGCGGGAAAAGGTTGAAGTGCTGAAACACCATGCCGACGTCCCGGCGGATCTCGTCGATGTTGGCGAGGTCCTCGTTGAGTTCCGTGCCGAGCATCCTGATGATGCCGGCCTGATGATCCTCGAGCTTGTTGAGGCACCGGATCAAGGTGGATTTCCCGGAACCGGAAGGACCGCAGATCACGATCTTCTCGCCCGCCGCCACGCTCAGGCTGACGTCGAACAGAACCTGATGGGCTCCATAGAACTTCGCGAGGCTTTTGACGTCGACGGCAATCTCGCCGCTTTGTGTGCTCATCTCCGTGCCTTTCATCGGATCAATGACGCGCCACGTTCAACCGTCTCTCCAGATAGGCGCCGTATCGGGAAAGCGTGAAGGTGAACGCGAAGTAGATTGCGGCCACGAAGACGTAGACCTCGACATAGGTGGCGGACCACTCGGCCGTCGAAAACGCGGCATTGCCGGAGGCCATGACCTCGAAGAAGCCGATGATGACGATCAGAGAGGTCTCCATGAACGTTATGACGACCTGGTTGATGGTCGGCGGCAGCGCATGGCGGAAGGCTTGCGGCAGGACGATGCGGGACATGGTCTGCCAGTAGTTGAGGCCGAGCGCATGGGCGGCCTCTTCCTGCCCCGCGGGAAGCGCCTGCATCCCGCCACGGATGATCTCCGCCTGGTAGACCGCGAAGAACAGCGAGAAACCGGCGATGACGCGGTAAAGCTTGTCGCCGACCAGGAAGTGCGGCAGCGCGTAGGGAATGATGATCGCCGCCGTGAACAGGATCGCCACGAGAGGAAGAGAGCGGATGCCGTCGATCAGGACCGCGACCGTCCGGGCGATGACGGGCAGGCGCGAACGCCTCAGCAGCGCAAGGCAGACCGCGATCGGCATTCCCGTGACGACCACCGTGGAGAACACGAAGAGCGTCAGGGACAAGCCGCCCCACTGGGTCTCGAGCACGGTGGGAAGGCCGAGGAAGCCGCCGCGCATCAATCCGTAAAACACCCCGTAACCGGCGATCCAGACCAGCGGCAACCGCTTCGCGGACCAGGAGAAGGGAAAGCAGGACACCACAACGGTCGCCAGGATGGCCGCGCAGGCGAGCGCCGAGCGCCATTGCTCGTCATAGGGATAAAGCCCGAAGAAGATCAGCCGCCAGCGCGCGGCGATGACCGCCCAGCAGGCGCCTGTCGCTTGCTGGCACACGTCCGGCCCGCCGGAGGACCAAACGGCATCGAGGACGGCCCATCGGAACACGGTCCAGACGGCCAGCGCGATCAGCGCGAGGCAGACGCTCGTCACGGCGGCCGCGCCGGGCGTCGCAAAATATCCCTTCCTCACGGCGGCGAGAAACGTGTCATGGCGCGGTGGCGGGATTTCGCCGGAAACGATCGCAACGTTCGACATGTCGGCGCCTTCCTTCCTAGCGGACATTCTGGCCCCGCAAGGCGATTGCACGATTGACGGCGTTCAAGACCGCGGCGAGGGAGAAATTGATCGCCCAGAAACCGGCGATGAGGATGAAAATCAGCGAGAGCGTCTGGCCGGAATGGTTGATCGAATTGGCGACGACCATGAAGAAGTCGCTGAATCCGATCGCGATGCCGATCGAGGTCGCCTTGACCAGCCAGACATACTGGTTGGTCAGGGTCGGAAGCATGATGCGGATGGCGAGCGGCAGCCTGATCTTCCAGAAGATCTGCGAGCCGGTGAGGCCGAGCGCGAGGCCCGCTTCGACCTTGCCGCGGGACACCGCAAGCAGGCCGGCGCGGACGATCTCCGCAATGTAGGACGCGCCGAACAGGGATATCGCGATGACGGCGGCGCAGAATTCCGGCGCAAGCTCAAGTCCGCCGGCGATCCTCAGGCCACGCTGGACCGGCAGGTCGAACAGCGGCGTCTCAGCGATCCGGCCCGACGACAGGACGCCGGCGACGGCCGCGACGAGAATGACGAACCCGGCCAGTTTCACAAGGCCGTCGTTGCGCCGGAGGACGGCAAATCGCCGTGCGGCATATCCGACGATCAAAAGCGCCAGGGCCGTCAGGACGGCAAGGCCGATCGCTCCACGTTCGATATTGAGGCCGGGCAGGTAGAAACCGCGGTTCGAAAAGTAGGCCAATTCACCGAGGTTGTAGGCATTGCGCGCATTCGGCAGATGCGTGAAGACCGAATACCAGAAGAAGGCCTGCAAGATGAGCGGGATGTTCCGAAAGAACTGGACATAGACGAGCGCGATCTTGCTCAGCAGCCTGTGCGCGGAAAGCCGGGCGGTCCCGATGGCGCCCCCCAGGATCGTCGCCAGGAAAAGCGTCAGCGCCGCGAGCAGGAGCGTGTTCAGAAAGCCCACCGCAAGGGCACGCGCATAGCTCGAATTGATATCGTACGGTATCAGGCTGAAGGATATGGTCCAGCCGGTGGCGTAGTTCAGGAAATCCCATCCGACGGCAATGCCCTGGGCATCGAGGTTACGGCGGGTGATGATCACCGCGGACGCGAGAATTGCGACGATCACCCCGATGAACAGCACCTGAAGACCTATGTCCCGGTGCTTGCGATTCCTCAGCACGGCGAACATCCGGCGCCTCCCCAACTCTTGTTGCTAAAGCGAGGAGCGCCCGCGCGCGACGCGCGCCGGCGCCACTCGATGCTCAATCGAGGATCGGCGGGACGAACACGCCGCCCTTTTGCCAGGGTGCGTTCATGCCGCGCTCCAGCTTGTAGGGCGAGTCCTTGCCGACATTGCGATCGTAGATCTCCTCGGCGTTGCCGATGACCTTGATGACATTGTAGGCCCAGTCGTCGGAAAGGCCGAGGCGATTGCCGATTCCGGGCGTGACACCCAGCAGCTTCGCCACCGTGGCGCTCTTGGGATTTGCCTTCTGCTCGTCGATGTTCTTGCTTGTGATGCCGTTCTCCTCGGCGATCCGGCCCACGGCGATCACCCAGTTGACAAGATCGACCCAGGCATCGTCCCCTTGCCGCATCGCGGCCGCCTCGGGCTCCATCGCAAGGACATCCGGCAGAATGGCATGTTCGTCGGGGTTGGGAGCGGAGGCGCGCCGCGCCGCGAGCACCGGACCCCATTCGGCGAAGGAATCGCAGCGGTTGGCGAAATAGGCGGCCGAAGCCTCGGTGTTCTTCTCGAAGGAGACGAGCTTGATGTCGTAGTCGTTCGCCTTGATGTAGTCGGCGATCAGCCGTTCCGTGCTGGTGCCCCCGGCCGTGCAGATCGTCCCGCCGTCGAGGTCCTTCACGGAACCGGCATTGAGCTCCTTGTGGACCATGAACTGGGTGGCCCCGAGGAAGTAAGGGGTGCTGAACTGCACGCCGAGTTCGGTGTCCCGGCTCATCGTCCAGCCGGTCGCCTTAATGACGAGGTCGAGATCGCCGGACTGAAGCGAGGGGAAGCGCTGCGCCCAGCTGATCGGGATAAGCTTCACCTTCTCGTCGCTGCCGAAAATGGCGATACCCACGGCGCGGCAATAGTCGATGTCGATGCCGTGCCATTTTCCCTTGTCGTCGATCTCGAAGAAGCCTTGGAAGTTGCCGTCGCCCGACGTGCAGTTGAGCTCACCGCGCGCCTGCACGGTCTTCAGGGTATCGCCGGCGGCCGCATATGCGGCCATCGGAACAATCGCCGCCGTTCCGGCCAGCAGCGCCGCGGTGGTAAGAGCCTTGACGTTCATTGAAATCTCCCGAGTTTGCCTGCGCCCTCGCGCCGTTCCCTGTCGCCATCGTCCGGTCTTGTGCCGGCTCCGTGTCGACTAGACGAATTAGTCGGCTTCGTGTCGACAAAGTCAAGCGAAAAGTTTACGTTGCCGTCACGCTGTTTTTCTGGCCCAATGCCGGAAGCGGAAGGAAGGTGCCTAAGTGTCTGAAGAAACTGAATCGAAACGCGTGCGCGGCACCGGCTGGAAGCACGTCTACGACACGTTGCGCAACGAGATCCTGGCCCTGACCCTGCAGCCCGGCCAGCTGCTCGACGAGATGACGCTGGCCGAACGCTTCGACATGTCGCGTTCCCCGGTGCGTGAGGCATTGATCCGTCTGGCAGGCGAGGAGCTGGTGGTGACGCTCTCCAATCGCAGCACCATCGTCGCGCCGATCGAGGTGGCGAGCTTTCCCAAATATGTCGAGGCGCTCGATGTCGCTCAGCGCATGAACACGCGTCTTGCGGCGGCCCTGCGCACCGAGGCGGACCTGAAGATCATCGCCAGGCGCCAGAGGGAATTCGAGGCGGCGGTGAAGACCGGCCAGCATTTGAGGATGTCGGAGGCCAACAAGCAGTTCCACATGGCGATTGCCAATGCCGGCAAGAACGCCTACCTCGCCTCCTTCTACGAGCGCCTGCTAAACCAGGGCCAGCGCATGCTGCATCTGCATTTCGAGTATCTGGAGCGTACGAACGACGGTTATCTCCTCACCGACGAACACGACCTGATGCTGGAGGCGATCCGCGCCAAGAACGTCGATCTCGCCGACGAGCTGGCCCATGCCCACACGCGACAATTCCAGGACAATTTCATCGCGTTCCTGCGCGAGAACTACACGACCGACGTCTCTTTTGGCTCGCTCGCCGCCGCACAATAGCCTGCCAGTCCGCCGAAATAACCGGGTTGAGCTGCTGGTGCTTGCAAGCCGCGCAAGCATCCAACAAACCGTCCGAACGGTCGCAGGGCCGTTCGGGCCACCGCGCTCATTGTCGCCACCGCCATTGCTTCGAGAATGTCGTGGCCCGCTCAAATTTGTCGAAACAGCACACGTGCTTCGACAAGCAGGCGCCGAGTGCGAAAGCAGGGTAAAAATGTTGGAGCGGGTAGCGAGACTCAAAACCAGGCTCTAACGTTTTGACCTAATAGCATTCTTCCAGTTCACGATTTACTGATGTACCACTTGATGTACCGGAAATCGTTGATTGGTGAGATTCTATCTCAGTCATAAGACCATAATTTTCCACCAAATTCCACTATGCCCCAAGGTTTTGAAAGGATTCGAACACGAGACCCATCTGTTATCTCCGCACAAAATGTGCCTCATGAACAACTTCAGCGCTCACAGCATTCACATATTCGCCGCCTCATACTTCAACCAGGAGAGTGTGGCTCCTCCCACTCAATGGGAAACGGATTGGACCGCCGGTGTAAGGTAAAGAAGAGCCGTCCAAAATCGCGGAGGGCGCACGGTCCGTTCGATCCGCAACCCTCTCGATGCGGATGTCGTAGCAGGTATCACCCATTGTGATCGTCACCTCGAACTGCGGCCATGATTTCGGCATGCAAGGCTCCACGACAAGAACCGTGCCCTCCCTATGCAGGCCGAGGATGCCCTCGATGCCGGCGCGGTACATCCAGGCGGCGGAGCCGGTGTACCATGTCCAACCGCCGCGCCCGACATGGGGCGCGACCGAATAGACATCGGCGGCGATGACATAGGGCTCCACCTTATAGCGTGCCGCCGCTTCGGGCGTGTTTGCGTGATTGACCGGGTTCAGCAGCGTGAAGAGATCGTGCGCCTTGTCGCCATCGCCCAGCTTGGCGAAGGCGAGGATAGCCCACATAGCCGCGTGGCTGTACTGGCCACCATTTTCGCGCAAGCCCGGCGGATAACCCTTGATGTAGCCGGGATCGCGCACCGTTGCGTCGAAAGGCGGCGTGAACAGAAGGGCGAGGCCGTCGTCCTTGCGGATCAGATGGCTTTCCAGCGACGCCATGGCGGTGGCGGCGCGAGCGGGATCGGCCGCACCGGACAGGACCGCCCAGGACTGGGCGATGCTGTCGATCCGGCATTCGTCACTGTCCTTCGCGCCCAGCCATGCACCATCATCGAATGTGGCGCGTCGATACCAGTCGCCATCCCAGGCTTCCCGTTCGATGGAGACCTTGAGGCTTGCGGCATGCGCCTTCCAGTGCGCCGCACGTTCGGGATCGCGGCCCTCGGCAAAAGGCGCGAAGAGGTCGATCGTGCGGATCAGCAGCCAGCCGAGCCAAACGCTCTCGCCCTCACCGCCCTCCCCGACCCGGTTCATCCCGTCGTTCCAGTCGCCGGTACCCATCTGGGGCAGGCCGTGTCGACCGGTGAGCGCGACGGCCTGGTCGAGGCCGCGGGCGCAATGCTCGAAGAGAGAGGCGGCCTCGCCGGAGGGCGCGGGCTGGAAGAAAGCGTCATGCTCCCCTTCGGCAAGGGCGGGCCCTTCGAGGAACGGAATGACTTCATCGAGAATCGCCGCGTCGCCGGCCGTTCCAACATAAGTCGCAGCGGCGAAGGCGAGCCAGATCCGGTCGTCGGAAATCCGGGTGCGAACGCCCGCACCCGAATGGGGCAGCCACCAATGCTGCATGTCCCCTTCGGGAAACTGCCGTCCGGCAGCGCGCAGGATATGCGCCCGCGCCTCCTGCGGCCGGGCGAAGGCCAGCGCCATGCCATCCTGCAACTGGTCGCGGAAGCCATAGGCCCCGCTTGCCTGGTAGAAGGCCGAGCGCGCCCATATCCGGCAGGCGAGCGTCTGGTAGAGCAGCCAGCCGTTCAGCATGATGTCCATCGCCCGGTCCGGCGTTTTGACCCGCACGGTCTTCAGCAGCGTCTGCCAATGCGCGGAAACCTCGGAAAGAACCGCATCGAGGTCGGCGGTGCGGTAGCGGGCGATCAGCGCGCCGGCCTCCTCAACCGAAGCGGCCTGGCCGAGGAAGGAGACGATCTCGATACTCTCACCCGCGTCCAGTTCGATCGTGCATTGCAGCGCGGCGCACGGATCGACCCCCGCGCCGACCTTCGCGCCGAGCGGCATTCTCGTCCCGAGAGCCGCAGGCCGCGCGGAACTGCCGCCCCGTCCGAGGAATTCCGTGCGGTCGGCGGTCCATGCGGTCTGCCGGCCGCCGAGATCGGCAAAGGCAACGCGACCGGGAAAGCCCATAGCCCATCGATTGCATACGAAGATCGCCCCCGTTGCCGCGTCGACGGATGTGGCGATGAACGGTGCGCTTGCACCTCGCAGGGTGCCAAGCACCCATTCGGCATAGCTGGTGACCGAAAGCCGGCGCGGGCGCGACGAACGGTTGGTCAGCGTCAGCCGCGAAATGCGGATCGGATCGGCGAGCGGCACATAGGACAGCAGCTCGCTTTCGATCCCGTGCGCCCGATGGCTGAAGCGGCTGTAGCCGAAGCCGTGGCACGCCACGTAGCGCCCGCCATCCCGGATCGGCTGGGCCGTCGGGCTCCAGAGGTCGAGCGTCTCCTCGTCGCGGATGTAGAGCGCCTCGCCGGAAGGATCTCCGACCGGGTCGTTGGACCATTGCGTGATCTGGTTCTCGCGGCTGTTCTCGGCCCAGGTATAGGCGCTGCCGTCGGCTGACACCTGGAAGCCGAAGGCCGGATTGGCGATGACGTTGATCCAGGGCATCGGCGTCGTCGCGCCGTTTTCCAGCACGGTCACATATTCCGTACCATTCCTGCCGAAGCCGCCGAGGCCGTTGAAGAACTCCAGCGTTTCCGGCTGCGCGACCGTCTCGGCCGTGGCCGTTGGCGGAAACCGCGGCGGCAGCGCAGCCGAGTGCTCGATGCCGGCGGAAAGACGCGCGAGCTGGTCGGCGATGAGGCCGCGGTGGGCCGACAGCACGACGCGCGCGGTCGCGTTCAGAAGGTTTTTCGTGTCCTGGTTCAGGAAATCGGCGCGCAGCACATGAACCGCGCCCTGCGCCGGCATGTCGCCGAAACGCGGGCGGGACTGGCTGGAGCGCACGGCGGCTTCGACGGCGTTCTGCAGGTCCTGCACATAGGAGGCAGCGCGCTCGTTGACGATCACCAGATCGACGGCGAGCCGCTTGATGCGCCAGTATTCATGCGCGCGCAGCATCTGGCGCAACTGGGGAAGGTCTTCGACATCCTCGATGCGCAAGAGCACGATCGGCAGGTCGCCCGAGATGCCATACGGCCAAAGGCCGGACTGCGGGCCGGCGCCGGCGAGAATGGCGTCCGAGGCCGGGCGGAAGCGCGCGTCGGCATAGAGGATGGGGGCTGCAAGACGCTGGAAGTCCGCTGCCTCCTCCAGGTCCATATCGAGATGGTGAAGCTGCACCTGCGCCTGCGTCCAGGCCAGCGTCTTCGCCCGGTCGAAAGCATTCTTGTCATGATGCTTGTCGATGCGTTCGAGGAGCTCTTCCCGCGACCCTGCGACGATCGTCCAGAAGGCGACCCGCGCCACCTTGCCGGGAAGGACCCGCACGCTGCGGCGCAACGCGAAGATCGGATCGAGGACGGTGCCCGCCGTGTTGGAAAGCGCCTGCCCGTCATGGATGGCGGCGGCGGTGGCGATGGAGCGGCCGCGCCCGAGGAAACGGGCGCGATCGGATTCGTATTGCGGATCGGCAATCGCATCGCCCTCGACCACGGCGAAGTGAGCGGCCCAGATCTCGGCCTCCGAGGGCGCGCGCCGCCGCCGCGTGGCGATGAGCGCGCCGTATTCGGCCAGGTGCTCGGTCTCGACGAACATCTTGGCGAAGGCCGGATGCGCATTGTCGGTCGCCGCGGAGGCGAGCACCAGTTCTGCATAGGAGGTCAGCTCGATCTCGCGTGCCCGGGGCCCGATGTTCGTCAGGTAGATGCGGCGCACCTCGCCGTCGTCCTCGCCGGAGACGATGACGTCCATTTCCGTCGTCAGCGTCTCGTCATGGCGGATATATTGCGCATGGTCCTCGCCGAAGACCACCGAGGCGTCGGCCTTGTCGCCCATCGCCGCGACGGTGGGGGAGAAGACCGTGCCGGCCTGCATGTCCTTGAGGAAGATAAAGGCGCCGCAATCGTCCCGCGTCGCATCCTCGCGCCAGCGCGTGACGGCGATATCGCGCCAGCGGCTGTAGCCGCCGCCCGAGGCCGTCAGCATGACAGCGTAACGTCCGTTGGAAAGCAGGTGCGTGACCGGCGCGCCGGCGGCGGGCAGCGACAGCCGGCGGACCGACGGTGCCGGGTTCAGCGAAATGCCTGCCGATGCCTTGACCTCCTCGGCGCGCGGTCGGGCGATCGCCACATCGCGCGGCATGCGCTCCGACAGCAGCAGTTCGCTGGCCATGATCATGGGTTCGCGGTGGAACCGCGCCCGCATGCGCCCGTCCTGCAGAAGAACGGCGATGGCGACGATGGTCATGCCCTGGTGGTGGGCCATGTAGCTGCGGACGATCTCGACGCGCGCATTTTCGGGCAGGCGGGCGCGGGTGAAGTCCAGCGCCTCGTAGAAGCCGTGAACGCCGCGGGCGCCCATGGCTTCGAGACGCCGGTAGTTGTCGAGCGCGGCATGGGGATCGACCATGGCGGCAAGGCCGGTGGCATAAGGGGCAACGACCATGTTGCCCGACAGGCCGCGCTTGAGCCCCAGTCCCGGCACGCCGAAATTGGAATACTGATAGGTGAACTCCATGTCCCGCGCATTGAAGGCGGATTCCGATACGCCCCAGGGCACGTTCCGCGACCGCCCGTAGGCCTCCTGGCGCGCCACGATCAGCCGGTTCGTGTCGTCGAGCAGACTTCCCGCGGGCGCGCGCATCACCAGCGACGGCATGAGATATTCGAACATCGAGCCCGACCAGGAGATCAGCGCCGACCCGCTGCCGAGCGGTGTCGCCGCCCTGCCGAGGCGGAACCAGTGCCGCGTGCCGACATCGCCCTTGGCGATGGCGAAGAAGCTCGCAAGGCGCGCTTCGGACGCCAGCAGGTCGTAGCAGTTGGGGTCGAGGCCGTTGTCGGCGAGCGAATAGCCGATGGACAACAGCTTCCTTTCGGGGTCGAACAGGAAGGCGAAATCCATGTCGAGCGCCATGGTGCGGGCCGTGCCCGCAAGCGCCTGGAGCCGGCCTTTCACGGCGGCGGCATCGTCGCGGAGCGCCTGCCGGTCGCGCGCCGACTCGACGGCGGATCGTCTGAGCGCCGCGATCCAGAAGACGAGATCGGCGACCGCGCCGCCCTCGGCCGGCCCCACCAGTTTCAGCGCCTTGTCCAGAAGTCGCGTCAGTGCCGGCGTTGCGGCGTCGAAGGATTGCGGGCCGCGCACAAGGATTTCGACCTCATCGAGAATGGACGACAAGACGGCACGGTGATTACCGGGCGCGTCTGCAAGGGCCATGCGGGCAAGCGCCAGCGTATCGCCGAAACCCTCGCCGTTTTCCGCCGGCGGCATCATCTCGGCCCACTCCTCGCAGGCATTCGCCAGCGCGATCAGGTGGCCGGCGAGATTGCCGCTGTCGACGGAGGAGACGTAGGGCGGATCGAGGGTTCTCAGATCGCGCGTATCGTACCAGTTGAAGAAATGCCCGTTGAAGCGATCGAGCCGCTTGAGCGTCGTGAAGCTCGCTTCCAGCCGTTCGAGCGCCTCGAGGGTTCCCACCCAGCCGAAGTCGCGTGCGGCGACCGTCGAGAGAAAATAGAGGCCGATATTGGTCGGCGAGGTACGGTGAGCGACGGCCGGCAGCGGGGTTTCCTGGAAATTGTCCGGCGGCAGCATATTTTCCAGCGGGGTGACGAAGGTTTCGAAGAACCGCCATGTGCGCCGCGCGACGAGCCGGAGTTCCACCGCATCGGCATCCGAAAGCGCCTTGCCCGGCCTTGCCGTCGGCGACCGGCTGACCCAGAGCGCGATGGCGGGCGCGGCCAGCCAGAGTAGCGCCAGCAGAAATGCGAGAGCCCAAGCGGCCGGCGAGAACGCGACGGCGGCCGCCAGAAGGGCCAGTGCCGCAACGGTGCCGCCCGCCATGTCGCGGTAGAAACCGGCAAGCGTCAGCCGCGTCCGGTTTCCCGATGTCGCCGCGGTCGTCCATTCCAGCAGTTTCCGGCGCGTCACCAGCAGGCGGCTTGCGGTTCGCAGCATGGCATCGCAATTGCGCCATGCCTGGTCGGGCAGGAATGCGAGGCCGAGCCCGATCTGCATCGCGGCGAGCTTCAGGTCGCCGGCAAGCCTGACGGCATGGCTGCTCAACTGCAGGCCGCTGCGGCGTGGCAGGATGGCGAAGGCCAGCGGCAGGAACGCGGGAATGGCGAGGCAGGATGCGATCAGCAGCGCTCCCGTCATTCCCGCCTGCAACGGCATCGCGCAACAGGCTACGAGGGCTGCGAAGGCCGAGGGTGCGATCAAGGTGCGGCGCAGATTGTCCAGCATCTTCCAGCGGCCGAGCGCCGGAAGCGCCCGCCGTCCGAATATCCACGGCAGCAACTGCCAGTCGCCGCGCGTCCAGCGGTGCTGCCGCCGGGCCGCGACGTCGTAGCGCGCCGGGAAATCGTCGACCACCTCGATGTCGGAGGCGAGCCCCGCCCGCGCGAAGGTGCCCTCGAAGAGATCGTGGCTGAGAAGGGTATTGTCCGGGATGCGCCCGGCAAGTGCCGCCTCGAAGGCATCGACGTCATAGATGCCCTTGCCGGTATAGGAGCCTTCGCCGAACAGGTCCTGGTAGACGTCCGAGACGGCCGCCGCATAGGGATCCATGCCGCCGGGCGCGGAAAAGACCCGCTGGTAGAGCGAGCCTTCGCGCCCGATGGGAAGCGACGGGGTGACGCGCGGCTGGATGATCGCATAGCCGTCGACCACCCGCTGCTGCCCCGCGTCGAAACGCGGCCTGTTGAGGGGATGCGCCATCTTGCCGATCAGCCGCAGGACCGTGTCGCGCGGCAGTTTCGTGTCCGCGTCGAGCGTGATGACATAGCGCACGTCCGGGGGCACCGTCGGCGGCTTTCCCGCAAGCGCCATGAAGCTGGTGTCGGTGGCCCCGCGCAGCAGGCGGTTGAGCTCGTGCAGCTTGCCGCGCTTTCGCTCCCAGCCCATCCAGACGTTTTCGCCGGCATTGAACCGGCGCTTGCGATGCAGCAGCAGGAAGCGGTCGCCAGCCGGGCCCGGTCCGTGCCGCCGGTTCAGCTCGGCCATGGTCTCGATGGCGAGCGCGAGAAGCTCGCCATCGCCCTCGGCACTCTCCTGCGGGGTGTCCCGGCCGTCGGTCAGCAGGGCGAAGCTCAGGTCGCCGCCCGCGCCCGAGAGATGATGGACCTCCAGCCGTTCGATCTGCTCCAGCAGGTCGGCGCGACTGGTCATGAGCGTCGGCACGACGACAAGCGTACGCGATGACTGCGGGACGCCCTGCGCAAGCTCCAGCCCCGGCAGGGTCGTCGCGCCGTGGCTCCAGCTTACGAAACGGTTGACGAGCGCCGTTGCGATATCGCTCGCCGGCAGTAGCGCCAGAACGGCGAAGACGATCATGCCGAGCGCGGAGAGGCCCGTAGCGGACAGCAACCATAGCGCAACGGCGAGAGACATCGATGTCACCACGCCGATCGCCCCGGCATAGCCGGCAATACCCGTGTGCGCCACCAGCCGCCCGGCCATCAGGCGCCGGGGCCGGCGGAATCCGACCATGCGCTCGAAGGCCGGCCGCCCTTGTGCGATCAGGTGGTAGCCGGGATCGCCCACGCGTTCGGCCTGGGAGGCGGCGTTCCCGACAACCGGCGCTGTCCGCGCCGCTTTCACCGCCAGCCCGGCAATGTCGAGTTCCGACAGGTCTGAGCCGCGGGCGAGATCCTCGATGGCGCTGCGGTAGAGGTTGCGCGTCGCGAAATCCATGCGGGCGAAGCTGCCATCGACAGACAGGCGGGCATCGACCAGGCTGACCTTCTCAAAAAGATCGGCCCAGTCGACATCGCCGATCAGCCGCATACTGGTAATGATGTTCCTGACAGTGACGTTGGAGGCGCCCTGGCGTTGCTGGGCATGGCGCACCACAGCTTCCACAAAGGTCCCCTGCTTTGCCAACCTCGCCTCCAGCCAGCCATGGGCCGGCGTCGTGTTGGGATCATGGTCGCGTAGCCGCTTGGCAAGCTGGGCCGCAAAGAGCTCGGGCAAGGGACCGGCGGATACCTTCTCGTTGCCACGCCCCTCGTTCGCCAGAAGACGGTCGGCCAGCGCATCCGCCTCTGCACGCATGCGGCGCCCGGCGGTGATCTGGTCGGCCAATCTGCGCAGATTTTCGACAAGCACGATGCGCAAGGTGATCGCCACGGCCCACAATTCCCCAATCGTCAGGGGTTGGACCTTTTGGTAGGCCGTGATGAACCGAACGAGCGTTTCCGGATCGAAGTGGCTGTCGGTGTGCGCGACGAAGGCCCATGCAATGCCGAACACGCGTGGATATCCGGCGAAAGGCCCTTCGGCCAGCTTGGGCAACTGCCTGTAGTAGTTGGGCGGCAGGTCATCATGAATCTCGCGAATCTGCTCTTCGACCAGATGGTAGTTGTCCAGCAGCCATTCCGCCGCCGGCACGACGCCGCGCTCGTTCTCCACCTCCAAGGCACTGGCGCGGTAGGCGGCGAGGAGGACCGCCGCGTTGCTCTTCAGGCGCTTGTGCAGGGACTGGACGGATGGCGGTCGCCGCGTCACCGGTTGGGCAAGCGCAAGGGTGGCGGCGTGCTGCTCGAGCCTTTCGATCCCAAACAGTTCTTCCCGCACCGGGGTGGGATCATTCAACGGCATGCCCGACGCCCGGTTAAAACCGAAGCCGGACTGCGGAATGCTGCCCTTGCCTTTCCCGCGCGCAACCGCTTGCGGCTCCGTCAGCGGCCTGGAACCCGTCTCGGGATGGACGGTCCGTTCGGTAACGGCGGTTTCCGAACTGCCAATGTCTTCGACGCCACGCTTTTGGCCTTTGGCCATAATCATTCCTTTGCCTGGATGCGGCCAGGCAGCCGGCCGGGCGAAATCCGGCAGTCGTTTTGGAGATGTGAAAGATCGCCGAAGCTTCGCTCCGGTATTCGGCGCTCTCAGGCGAAATCGGCGCGCGTCAGGACGTAGACCGGTTTGCGGGCGGCGGAGTAAGCGCGGAGGGCCGCCGTGTTGATGGCGACTCGGGCGGCGTCGAACGCCTTTAGATAACCTGCTTCCGAGGTCGCCGCTGATAAGAGGTCCGCCGCCACGAAGAAGGGGATTTCAAACACACCATTATGACCGATGAAGCGGACGCGCTTGCCAGCCTCTTCGTAACTTCTGCTCGGGTTCGGAAAACTGAGACTCATGGAAAGCTCCTCGCGGTGGACGACTGCATCTTCAATGCGAAAAGTAGCCATCGGCGGCGCAAACATTCTCGCTGGCGCACTCTCAAAAGGAAATGTCAGATACTTATCCAGAAATTCGCTGCAGAATGCACAAAATTCCGGTCATTCAAATAAAAAATGAAACTTACGAATGTAAATTTCCGTCATCACCCCATAAGATTATGTGTTTATCGATTGACTTCACCATATCATGAAAAAAAAAATTCTGTTTTTTTATTTTTAAAAAAGAAACTTTTGTAAAAATTCGAAGAAAAGCCAATAATTTAATTTGCTTTCTGCGGTTTAAGGCGTAGATTGAAATTGTCCGGATTGCCATTGGCTCCAGGTCCGAGTGTGGGCCGTATCGATCCCGATAATCATCGATTAGAGGGAATAAAGCCATGTCATTCAGTCAAACCATCGAAAAAGCAAAACCCTATATGGTGGGTTTCGTTCTCGGTCTCGTGGCCGCGCCGATCATCGCCTTCAACGCGGGATGGGTTTCCACCACCAGTGCACGAGCCGAGGCCGTGAAAACTGCGCGCGTAGAGACCCTTGCGGGTATATGCTCCGCCAACGCGGGACGGATAGCCACTGCAAGCAGCACTGATCTTGCGACAGTCAAGGGATATGAAAACCGTGCCAAACGGGACGAGCTCGTCGCCGCCGCAATGGCCGATATCGAGGTGCCGGCGGACCTTCTGAGCAAGGTCACCTTCGATTGCGGACGTATATTGTCCTGATCACGGCGCCATGGAGATCACAAGGCACGACGCCGGAGGCACGCTATCCTTCGCTCCAAATGATTCTATCGTGCTTCTAAGCAGAAAATGGGTCCTGAAGGTTGCCCATTTCTCAACTGCGTTTAACACATCACCCGAAAGCTCGACCATTCGCTGACTTGGTTTCGATCTCAACGATTGATGACCGCTTTCGGAATCTTCCTGCGACCTGCTCGACGACCGACACGAAGGCGCATAGCAGACATTCGGCGACGGATCTTTCAACGTTATCCGAGGTCTTTCCGCAAAGCCGCTTAAAGTGACTACACATTCGCACAACACTTCATTCGATCGATTGAAAGATAGTGCCGGTCCCGCTTTTCAATTAGACAGTTCAATCGGGATGCCATGATGAGCAGAATGTCGGACAGGAAATCTGCGTGACCTGAACGCCTTCGTCATCGTCGCGGAGGAAGGCAGGCTGGTCTTCACCAGCGTCGTGCAGGTGCGCCAGGCCTGCCTCGCCGGCTTCGGCCTTGCTTATCTGCCGCTCGATTTCGTGGCCGGGCATATCGCCAGCGGAGAACTCGTCGCGGTGCTTGCCGACTGGTGCAAAACCTTCGAGGGTTATCACCTCTACTATCCGAGCCGGCGACAGCATCCGCCCGCCCTACACCGACCGCATAGCCCGTCTTGCAAACTACCAGCCGCGGCCAGTCAGAAGGCTGCCGGGTTGGCCGGAACCGGTCGATCCACTTCGGGATAATATCGCGATAAGCCGCCGTCCCGCTCCAACCTCATCTCAATGGTCGGGAGCAGATGCCGTTTAGAGTAGATACCGCAGTTCCCGCCATCATAGATCATGACCGCCCCAGCAATCAGCCGCGATGTGTCGCTTTAGCCGGAAGCTGGCAGAGGATGCCCAGCCCTGTCACAAGGTTGGTATCGTGCCGCCGTCGATGACGAATTCCGTGCCTGTTGCCGCGCCGGCGCGCGGGGAGACGACGAAGGCAATGAGATCGGCAACCTCCGCCGGTCTGGCGGGGCGTCCGAGCGGAATGCCGCCCAGCGAATCCATGACGATCCGCTTGCCGCCCTCGTAGTCGGTGCCCGCCTGTTCGGCCAGGCGCTCGGCCATCGCAACCGCGGCCTCGGTCTCCACCCAGCCGGGAGAGACCCGCACCACGCGAACCCCCTTCGGCGCCACCTCCTTCGACAGGCTCTTGCTGTAGGTCGAAAGGGCGGCCTTGGCGGCCGCATAGGCGGTCGTGGATTCGGGAAGCGGCAAACGGTTCTGGATCGAGGTAACATGCACGACCACGCCCGCCCCTTGCGCGATCAACCCGGGCAGAAGCGCCCGGTCGAGACGGACGGCCGGCATGAGATTCCAGTTCAGCTCCTTGAACCATTCCGCGTCATCCAGCGCCGCGAACCCGCCGCCGGGCGCGGACGAACCGCCCACCACATGCACGACGATGTCCACACCGCCGAGACGATCGAGCACGCCGACGGCCACATCGGCGCAGCCTTCGGCTGTCGTGAGGTCAGCCACGATGAAGTGGACATCTTCCGTCGAATTGGCCGGCACGGTGCGGGCGGTCGTCACCACGCGCGCACCGGCCTCGCGCAGAGCCTCGACCACGGCCGCGCCGATGCCCTTCGTTCCGCCCGTCACCAGGGCGCGCTTGCCCTTCAAGCCGAGATCGAAGCTCATGGGGTGATCTCCAGCCGCGCGATCTTCTCGCCTTCCAGAACGAACGCATAGCGCAGATCGACCGGGCTGCCGGGGAAGTTCCCCGCGACATGGGCCGTCACCACGGTCTGACCGCCTTCCTCGCTGACCGCAAAGGGATCGGCGGTGTAGCTGAACTTCCCGGACGCCTCCGTCTTCCATCGACGGATGGCGTCGCGGCCCCTATGGGTCTGGCGCTCGTCCACGACGATAGCGTTTTCGGTGAAGCAAAGGGCGACGGCATTGCCATCGTTCTGATCGGCGGCGAAATAGGCCGCGACCGGTTCCGGCAGGGTGATCGGCATGAGAGTTCTCCGATTTGTGTTGTCTCCGCAGATAAATCGCCCTAACCTCATCAAATGACAAGAACAGATAAAAAAGTAAGGTACTCACCGGAAGGTAAGTCTTCCCATGGCCATACGCGCGAAACGGCGGCCGAAGGCGTCGAAAACGTGCTGAAGCTGCTCGAAGGCCGGTGGAAGCTGATCATCCTGTTCCACCTGTTCGGCGGCAACGTCATGCGGTTTTCCGATCTCGAGCGGGCAATCCCGGCGGTATCGCAGAAGATGCTGATCCAGCAGCTTCGGCAAATGGAAGGCGACGGCATCGTGCGCCGCATCGTTCACCATCAGGTGCCGCCCAAGGTGGAATACTGCCTCACGAAATGGGGCCAGGCATTGTGCCCGGCGCTCGATGCGCTGCTGTGCTGGGCCGCGCAGCGGGAGGAGGAAGGGGTTCGGTCGCCCACTGTTGCAAACTGAACAGCTGGGTTGTCCAAGACATTTTGTGTGTCGCGCTACTCCAAGGGTTCGCCGTCAGCCTGCCGCCCTGAAATCAAGAGGCATTTTCGGCGCTTAGGAGGACCTTCGGTGCGCCCCGAGCGGGCTGGGCCGTAGCGCTCGACTTTCCCGATGTACTCTCTTCCATGGTTCGCCATTATGAAGCTGACCTTAAAGACGCATCCGGATATCGGCATCTAATCAAGGAATACGACTGGCTCTATCTTTCCCAACGATACGAAATATCGAGAAGGATGGGTGCTTTGTGTTCACGCAGTCAATTCGCCGCGCCGATAATAGCCATGGTGACAATACTTTCCCCCTTGGCCGCCATGGCTGACCAGATAGCGAAGTTCGAGCCGCTGACCATTCAGGATCAAGGAAGCTTCGCCGTCGGCGGAACGGTGGTGAACACCCCCGGCACATACAATAACAACGTCCCCACCGCTGAGGGACAGACGTTCCACGGCGACCATCTCTACGCCTTCTATCAGGTTCCCCCAAACCCCAAGGCACTGCCGATCGTCATGCTGCACGGCGCGTTCCAGTCGGCGCGTAGCTGGGAGACGACGCCGGACGGGCGCGAGGGCTTCCAGACCCTTTTCCTGCGTCGCGGCTTCCCCGTCTATGTCGTCGATCAGCCTCGTCGCGGCCGGGCGGGCAACAGCACCGTCGCGACGACGATCGAACCGGCACCCAACGACCAGCTTTTCTTCGACCAGTTCCGGATCGGCAAGTGGCCGGACTACTTCGACAATGTCCAGTTCGATCGCAAGCCGGAGACGCAGGACCAGTTCTTCCGCTCCGTCACGCCGAACACCGGGCCTTACGATGCCGGCGTGATTTCCAACGCGATGGCGGCGCTGTTCGACAGGACCGGTCCCGGCATCCTCTTCACCCATTCGCAGGGCGGCGGTCCGGGCTGGCTGACGGCGATCAGGAGCGAGAACGTCAAGGCGATCGTGGCGTTCGAACCGGGCAGCGGCTTCATCTTTCCGGAGGGCGAGCTTCCGGAAGAAATGCCGAGCGCAGCCGGCACGCTGAAGCCCGAGGCTGTGCCGCTCGCGGACTTCGAGAAGCTCACCAGGATTCCGATCGTCATCTATTATGGCGACAACTTTCCAACCGAACCAACCGCGGAACGAGGACAGGACAATTGGCGGGTACGGCTCGCCATGGCTAAGCTTTGGGTCGACGCGATCAACAAGCGCGGCGGCGATGCCCGGCTGGTGCATCTTCCCGAGATCGGCATTCGCGGCAATACGCACTTCCCGATGTCCGACCTGAACAATGTCGAGATCGCCGATCAGGTCGCGCAGTTCCTCGCCGAGAAGAAACTGAATTGATGCCCCTGCGCGGGGATCGCTCTTCCCCGCACATCGAAGATTGGAGTTCGACATGACCGACGACGTCATCGACACGAAAAGGCGCGCGTTCCTCGGAGCCTCCGCGCTTGTTCTCTCAGGTGCAATCATAGGAGTTCCGGCAATGATCACTTCCGCCGCTGTCGCAGCCGACTACAAGCAGAACCCGTTCACCCTGGTCTATGACGGGGCGATCACGAAGAACGAACCGGGCAAGGTCAATATCCACCCGGTCAGGTACAAGCTCCACGGCCTCGATATCGTCGCCAACGTCTACACCCCGGCCAACTACGATCCGGGCCGGAAATACCCCGCGATCGTGGTGGCGCACCCGAATGGCGGCGTGAAGGAGCAGGTCGCAGGCCTCTATGCGCAGCACCTGGCGGAGCAGGGCTACATCACGATTGCGATGGACGCCGCCTATCAGGGCGGGAGCGGCGGCGAGCCGCGCAGCGTGGACAAGCCCCAGTTCCGCATCGAGGACATTCACGGTGCAGCGGACTTCATCACCGGCTATGCGGGCGTCGATGCCGAACGGCTTGGTCTGCTCGGTATCTGCGGCGGCGGCGGGTACTCGCTGTCCGCGGCGAAGGCGGACAAGCGCTTCAAGTCGGTCGCGACGCTGAGCATGTTCAACTCCGGCCGGGTTCGCCGCAATGGCTTTGCGGATTCGCAACTCGGCACGATCCAGGAGCGCCTGCGGCAGGTTTCCGAAGCACGCGCCCAGGAGATGTCCGGCGGAGAAATCCTCTATTCAGGCGACGCCAATCTTACGGACGAGCAGATCGCCGCGCTGCCGTTCGAGATGTACCGGCAGGGCTACGAATATTACTGGAAGACGCACGCGCATCCCAACTCGACCTTCAAGTACACGACGAGCAGCTTGCTGGACCTGATGCGGTGGGATGCCACCGACCAGATCGACCTGATCGACCAGCCGTTACTGATGATCGCCGGCAGCAAGGCCGACAGCCTCTACATGACCGAGGACGCCTATCCGAAGGCCACCGGCACGGCGGACAAGGAGCTGTTCAAGATCGAGGGCGCGACGCATATCGAAACCTATTGGATTCCCGAGTATGTCGAAGCCGCGATGGGCAAACTGACGCCGTTCTTCGCCCGGACCCTTGTCTCCGACCGCACATAGTGCGTCGCCCCATTTAAATCAGGCCATCCCCGACGCCCAAGGAGTCATCCATTGAAGACGCTCACCACACGCCTGTTCCTCGCAGCCAGCCTGCTTCTGTCCGGAGGTTTTTCCACCATGGCCCACGCTCAGTCCGAAACGCCGGTGGCGAAACAGCAGTCACGCGCCCAGCAGCTCTACGGCGAGATCGCGCCGAAGATGGCGGAACTGACCGATGACGTGCTCTATGCCGACATCTGGGAGCGCCCCGGCCTCTCCAAGCGTGACCGGAGCCTTGCGACGGTGACGGCCCTCATCGCGCTCAACCGGCCTGACCAGCTTCGTTCCCATCTCAATATCGCGCGTCAGAACGGCGTGACGGAAGAGGAACTGATCGAGGTCATCACGCACATGGCCTTCTACTCCGGCTGGCCGAGTGCGGTTTCGTCGCTCGCGATCGCGAAAGAGGTCTTTCAGAAGTGAGGCCGGCATGAAATCCTCTCTCCTGATCGCAACCGTTCTGGTTTCCGCCATGCCCGCCTTTGCAAACTCGGAGGTCGTGATCACGCGCACCGGCTCACAGCCGTCCGCGGCGGGGCCGGCCGAGAACTTCACCGGCTCCGTCCGCGTGGACGACCGCTTCAAGGGGAGCGGCGAGGCCCGGATCGGCGGCGCGACCGTCACTTTCGAGCCAGGAGCGCGGACCGCGTGGCACACGCATCCGCTCGGCCAGACGCTGATCGTCACGGCGGGCGTCGGCCTCGTGCAGCAGGAAGGCGGCTCCATTCAGGAAGTCCGGCCCGGCGACATCGTCTGGATACCGCCGGGCGTCAAGCACTGGCACGGCGCCAGCGCCACGGTCGGCATGAGCCATATCGCCTTTTCCGAAGCGCTCGACGGCAAGTCCGTCGACTGGATGGAGAAGGTCTCGGACGATCAGTACGGACGCTGATCGCCAATCGATACGAAACCGCGCGGGCCGCCGGAATGGCGGCCTGCCGTCCGGCACCGCATTTTTCGATATCAAAGCGAGCTCCGCTCATGAAAACATTCGCACATCCGGTTGCCTTGAGCGCGCTTGCCGCCTCTGCCGCCTGTCTCATCGGCTGGCAGGTCCATGCGGAACCCAACCGCGTCCAGTTTCCCGACATCGATGCGCTGGTTCACTACACGACGGTCCGGCGCGGCAATGTCATGGAGCACATCATGACCACGCCGGCGGCCATGGAGGCCGTCAAGGCTGGCCAGCCGATCCCGGCGGGCACGCATTTCGTGCTGGTCGATCATCGGGACGGCGAGCTCTATCGCTACTTCGTCATGCAGAAGGGCGAAGGCTTCGGGGCCGAATACGACGACAGCCGCCGCACCGGCGACTGGCAGTTCCAATGGTTCTGGCCGGACAGGTCGATCAACATGGACGAGAACACGGCACGCTGTCAGTCCTGCCACAGTAGCCAGCAAGGGAGCGACTATCTGTTCACGGCCTATCGCATCCCCCGTTTCGACGGCACGCCGGTCGAATGAACGGGAGGCCTGACGCTTGAGCCCTGTCTTTCTCACCCGGCTGTTCCTCGACCTTCTTGCCGCCGGTCTCCTGCTGTTCGCCTTCTCCTACTGGTGGCTCGGCAATGTCGCCCATGAATTGGCCGGAACGGCGATGTTCCTGCTGGTGATCGTGCATAATGTCTTCAATCGCCGCTGGTATGGCGCGATCCCGAAGGCGCGGCGAGACGTGCGGGGCCTGTTCAACATCGTGGTGACGTTCCTGCTTCTCGTTGCGATGCTGGCTTTGCTGGTGACGAGCGTGCTGATTTCCCATGCGCTGTCCGGCGTCATGTCGCCCTTTGGCGGTTTCACCGTCCGGCAGATTCATACTTTGGCGGCCTATTGGGTGCTGGTGATCGTCGCCGTTCATCTCGGCCTGCGCTGGCCGATGCTCATGGGCGTGGCGCGCAAGCTCGCCAGGATCACGCAGCCGAGCGCCGCTCGCACGCTCGTATTGCGCATGATTGCAATTCTTGTCGCGATCCATGGCGTCTGGAGTTCGTTCGCGCTTGCGGTCGGCACGAAGCTCTCCATGCAGATGACGCTCGACTGGTGGAACTTCGAGGAATCCGTCATGGGCTTCTTCGTGCACTGCATTGCGATTCTCGGCCTCTATATCTGCCTGACCTACTACGCCATGAAGGGACTCCAGCTCAGGAAACGCAGGTCAGCCGCCGCGATACCGGAGAATGTCCACCAATAAGGCCAGCGCCGGAGATTGCTGCCGCCGGCTCGGGTAATAGAGGTGATAGCCGGGGAACCAGGGGCACCAATCCTCCAGAACCCGGATGAGCCGCCCATCAGCAACATAAGGAAGAACCTGATCTTCGGGCATGTAGGCCACTCCGAGGCCATCCAAGGCCGAGGACAGCCGCATGGCGAGGCTGTTGAAGATGAGCTGTCCTTCGCCCCGCACCTTCACTTCTCGGCCCTTTTTCTCAAGGCCCCAGCTAAACACGCCGCCATAGGTCGGCAGGCGCGTATTGATGCATTTGTGTGCGGTCATGTCCTGGGGAGATTTCGGCAGCGGATACCGCTCGAAATAGGCTGGCGATGCGACGACCGCCATGCGCATCTGCGGCCCGATGGGCACGGCGATCATGTCTTTCGCGACCTGCTCGCCCATGCGAACCCCGGCGTCGAACCCTTCCGCTACGATATCGGTCAGGCCATAGTCGATGATGATCTCGACCTGTATGTCCGGATAATCCGGCAGGAAGCGCTTGAGCGCGGGTTGCAGGATGGAGATCGCGGGATGTTCGCCGGTCGTGATCCGAACGGTTCCGGCCGGTTTGTCCCGAAGCTCGCTCAATGCCGCCAGCTCCGTTTCGATCTCCTCGAAGCGCGGCGCGAGCGTGCGCAGCAGCCGTTCGCCGGCTTCGGTCGAGGCAACGCTGCGCGTCGTCCGGGTCAGGAGCCTCAGACCCAATCGCTCTTCGAGATTGCGGATGGTCTGGCTCAGGGCCGAGGGCGAAACGCGAAGCTTTGCAGCCGCTCTCGTGAAGCTGCGTTCCTTGGCGACGATGGCGAATGCGGCGAGATCGTTGAAGTTTTCCATCTGGATTTATTAGCTCATCTAAAAGGCTCATGCGGATTATGGCATCTTATCGCAAGCTGCGGCAGGCGCTACATTTACCGACATGATCCTTGGAAGCTGACCTGCCGCGTGCGCCAGCCGCCGCGGCCGGTCGATTGGAGTTTCCAACTGGTCGGCGGCCCCGATCGGAAACAGTGGAGAAAGCCATGGCTACGGACAACCCGACACGGAGGGAAATCCTCATGACCTCGCTGCTCTTGCCTGTCATGGCCGGGGGAGCAGCGTCCGTCTCTCCGTCCGCGGCGGCCCGACTCCCGGAAGGAAGGAGACTGGTCGCTTACTTTTCGCGGAGCGGAAACACGCGGGTCGTCGCCGGTCAGGTCAGCCGGGCATTGCAAGGCGACCTGTTCGAGATCGAGCCGGAGAATCCTTATCCGGCCGACTACTTCGAGACGGTCGAGCAAGCGAAACAGGAGACCGATCGCGGCTACGAACCGCCGCTGAAAGCGACAGTCCCCGATTTCGCCTCCTGCCGAACGGTATTCCTTGCCTTTCCGATCTGGGGGATGACCGCACCGCCCGTGGTCCGCTCGTTTCTCGCCAGGCACGATCTGTCAGGCAAAACCATCGTCCCACTCATCACGCATGGCGGTTACGGGCTGGGCGACAGCCTGGATGTCGTTGCCGACCATGCGCGGCAGGCCAGCCTTGTCCAGGGTTTCTCCATGGAGGCTCCGCAGGAGCGGCAGACCATAGAGCGGATCACGGCGTGGCTGGACACGTTGAACGTCGCGCCGTGATCCTGGGCTCCGGCAACAGGGATGAAGCGAATGACCACGAAACGATCGTCGAGACCATCGTTGGACAAAGTCGCCCTGCGTCCCGCCGGTCTTGCCGTCTCCCTCTTGCTGGCCGCTTCCTCTGTCGCGGCCAATGAAGACAGGGCCGTTTCATCAACAGCCAGCGGTGAACGTGTCGCGGTAAGGGGCGAGACGGGAGAACGGCATGCGCGGCTGAAGCCGGAAAGCCGTCTTGCCGAGCTCCTGAAACACCCCGCTTTCACAGGCCACGCGCGAATGCTTCTGCCCTGGGATGATCGCGCCTACGATGAAAATATGCAGCTCAGCGAAATCGGTTCGCTTCTGCCGTATCATACCAATGTCGATCCCGATGTCGTGGTGTCCGCGCTCAATCGCATGATCGACGATATCAGCGCCGGCAACACCGTCTTCCATGACGTTTATACCCCCGAGGAGAAACATGCGGAGCCGGCCCGTGTGAATACCGGCCTCTTCTTTTTCCGCGGCAATCCGGGCGCACCTTTCGCGATCGTCGCCCCCGGCGGCGGCTTTTCCTATGTCGGCTCCGTCCACGAGGGCTTTCCCTATGCCGCCGAGATCAGCAAGGCAGGCTACAACGTCTTCGTGCTGAAATACCGGGTCGGTTCGGGCGGCAGGCCCGCGACCGAGGACATGGCCGCCGCCATTTCCTATATTTTCCGAAACGCCGGGACGCTTGGCGTCAGCACCCGGAACTATTCGCTGTGGGGTAGTTCCGCAGGTGCTCGAATGGCTGCGGCAATCGGCTCGCACGGCGTTGCGGCTTTCGGAGGCGACGACCTTCCCAAGCCCTCTGCCGTCATCATGGCCTATACCGGGCATTCCGACACATCTGCCGATGAGCCTCCTACCTTTGTGGTCGTCGGCGAACAGGATGGAATAGCGCCGCCCTCTGTGATGGAGCAGCGCGTGGCGATGCTTCGCACGGCAGGCACCGAGGTAAAGTATCGGAGATATGCAAACCTGGGCCATGGTTTTGGACCGGGCACCGGCACGAGCGCTGAAGGCTGGATCGCCGATGCGACGCGGTTCTGGGAAACATTCATCAGGAATAGCGACATGCAGTAACGAGAATGGCCATGAACGAAACCTCGACGCACTGTGCTCGTCGGTGGCGCGACCGGCAGCATCGAACGGCCTGTGGTCGCTTACGATATCGAATTGCCATGCGTGCTTTGGTTCGTAACGCAAATCGTGGGAAGGTGCTTCCGCCGTAAGTCGATGGCAGCGGCGGCGACCTGACTCATGCGGGCTCGCCATGCAAATGGTCAGCAGTCGACCTAATATCCGCGTTGAGCATACCACGGCCTGCCGCCCAAAGCAGACCTTCCGCAAAAGGGCCGCTGCCAGCCTTTCGAGTGGAGCATCCGAAAGGTAGTCTCGGCTCAATCATCATCCTTACTCATCCTGCGCGGGCGTAGAGCGCGGGCGGGATTCCGACGCGTCGGGCAAAGGCAGTGCTGAATGCGCTGGCTGATCCATAGCCAACGCGTTCGGCCACCTTTGCGACGGTGATCCTGTCCCGACGCAGAAGATCCTTGGCAAGCGTCATGCGCCAACCGGCGACATATTCCATCGGGGCGACCCCGACTTCGCGCCGGAACCGCTCGAAGAAGGTGGTGCGCGACAGGGCCGCCTCGCGCGCCAGCGTATCCACTGTCCAGGCCCCTGCCGGCCGGTCGTGAATGCAGCGGAGGGCGATGGCGAGACGGTCGTCGCAAAGGCCGCGCAAGAGCCCGGATGGCGCCGCCGGGCCTGAAGCCGATCGCAGGGCCTCGATCAGGAGAACTTCCAGGAGCCGCGTCAGGACGGCCTCGCGGCCGGGACGCTTCGCGCGCATCTCGTCGTTCACGAAAGCCACCAGGGCGGCCAGCCGCTGCTCGCCGCGCACATGCACGAGCTGTGGCAGAAGTGAAACGAGAAGATCGGCATCGTCCGAAGCGAAGGTGCAGTGCCCAACCAGCATGCGCAAATCAGGCGCCACGCCCTCGGGTCCAAGACGGAACACGCCCGGGCTTGTCTCGACCCTTGCCGCCTCCCCTCCTATGCAAGGGGCCAGGCTGGACATGACGAAATCGTAGGCAGCCGGCGCGAGTACGAAGTCGCCGCCCTCGAGCATGACGGGCGCTTGGCCGGCGAGCTCGAGGCGGCAGCGTCCCTCCAGGACCGCGCAATAGAAGGGCTGGCCTTCGTCGGTGCGATGCACGCGCCATGCACCGCCCGCGACGACGAGCTTAGAGAGATCGGCCTTGGGTTGCAGGAGACCGACGACTTGGCTGAGGGGATCCGACATTTTCGTACGATCGCAAAAATTATTCGTACCTTCTATTATAGAACATCCGGCATTTCTTGCCTATCCTCCTGTCATTCCCAACAGGAGATCATCTCATGACCACCATCCTTATCACCGGCTGCTCTTCCGGCTTCGGCCTGGAGACGGCGCGCTTCTTTCTTGATCGGGACTGGACGGTCATCGCCACGATGCGCACGCCGCGCGAAGGTATCCTGCCGCTGTCCGACCGGCTGCGCGTTCTGCCGCTTGACGTGACGGATGCAGGCAGCATCGAACGCGTCGTCGAAGCTGCAGGTCCGATCGACGTCCTCGTCAACAACGCCGGCGTCGGCCTCATGAATGCGCTGGAGGGCGTGCCGATCGAAAAGATCCGCGAGTTGTTCGAGACCAATACGATCGGCACCATTGCCATGACGCAAGCCGTTCTGCCGCAGTTCCGTAAGCGGGGCGCCGGTACGATCGTCAACGTGACGTCCAGCGTTACCCTGCGCGCTCTGCCGCTCTTGTCCGCCTATACGGCGACCAAAGCTGCGGTGAATGCCTTCACGGAATCGCTGGCGCTGGAGTTGGAGCCGCTCGGTATTTTCCTGCGCCTCGTTCTGCCGGGTGCTTCGCCTGAAACCGCGTTCGGTGCGAACGCCCGTGCCCGCATGGGGATGGAGGTGCCCGAAGCCTATGCCGGAGTTATGGCAGAGATCGTGGCCAACCGGCAACGCGCGACCGAATTCACGCGCGCCATCGACGTCGCCGAGGCGGTCTGGCGTGCGGCAACCGATCACGCCTGTCCTATGCGCCTGCCCGCTGGAGCGGACGCTTTAGCCTGGTCGAAGTCCGTATGATCGTTTATCCGTCCATCGAGTCGACATACCCACGCACGGCTTTTGGGGGATCGGAAGCTGCCAGTCCGTTCACGGTTAGGGGACATTGAATAGCCGACATTCGTTCTCTCATCTAAGCGTCTACCCGACTGTTCTATTTCCCTCGGTGAGGACTGCCTCCCTGCTTGATGTTCGCGGAGCGAAAGATAGATCATTCCTCTGAATGAGGAGGCACAAATGGCCGCACTGCAACCCGATATGGATCAGAACCGGCTCCTGGCGACTTTGCCGAAAGCCGATCTCGAACAGATTGCCGACGATCTCGAATATGTGTCGTTGCCGCTTGGTACCTCCCTTGCCGGGGTTGGGAAACCGATCGAGTACGTCTACTTTCTCACCGACGGCATTGGTTCGGTGGTTGTGACGACGCCTGAAGGATATCGGACGGAAGCAGGGATATTCGGCTTCGATGGCTATGTGCCTACCTCCGCTATCGCCGGCGTGGAAGTCAGTCCGCACGACGTGGTCATCATGGTGGAGGGTGGCGGCTATCGCATGGCGTACGATGCTTTCCGCCTCCGAATGGACGGGAACCGCAATATGAGCAAGGTGATGATCCGTTCGATCGAAAGCTTCTCCGTCCAGCTGGCCTATACGGTGACCTCCAATGCCATCCACGATATTGACGTCCGCCTCGCCCGATGGTTGCTGATGTGCCATGACCGCATCAAGGGCGACAAGATCCATCTCACCCACGACTTCATTGCTACCATGCTGGCGGTCCGGCGACCGAGCGTTACGACTGCCCTCCATGTGCTTGAGGGTCATCACTTCATCCGCTCTGAGCGGGGTAACGTCGTCATCCGAGACCGACCCGCGCTGCAAGAATATGCGCGGGACGCCTACGGCAAACCCGAAATGGAATTCGAGCGTTTAATGAAAGATCTCTTCTAGAGCAGATTCGCCTTACTGCATTCGTTGTACATGAACGCGCAGAAGCAGTTGGCGACGACGGACCAGAGTGCGCGTCGGTTCTTGCAGCGGCCTTTCGCAGGAGGGCCTTGAGCTTGGAGAAGGCCATCTCGATCGGGTTGAAGGCCAGCGAGTATGACGGCAGGAATAGAGCAGGGTACCGTTCTTCTCGATCGCCTTGCGCATGCCGCTGATCTTGTGAGCGGGCAAGTTGTCCATGATCACGATGTCGCCGGGGCAAAGCTCAGGTGCGAGACCTTGCTCTGCGTGGACACGGCAGTCTCGGATCAGCCTCTCGGGGTCGAGATCGAGCGGGCCGTCGAACCAAGCTATGCGGCGCCGCAGAACATCGGGGCGCTGCCGCTCGGCGGCGTGTGCCGTCTTTGTTTGAACGTGATGCCGCACCCCGGTCCAGGAACAGCCAGACAGTCGTGGGCGGTAAGGCGCTCACCGATCTTGAAATCTCATCTTCAATCGCCGCAATTACCCACTCACGAAGATCGGCGCTCAGGCTCCTCGCCATCTCCACCTCCCGAAAACCAACAGGAGCAGTGAATCAGACAAGGGACCTCGCGGGAAGCCTCAAAGCGACTCTGCGTTTATCGAAAATGCCCTCGATCGACGGCCCACCCCTGAGGATGAGAGCAAAGCTGCATCCAAGCTTCATTCAAGGTGAAACGTCGCGCGAAACGGAATTGTATGGACGACTTCGCCCGCTTCCGTCGTGATCTCGAAACGCTTTCCATCGATCAGCTCTCCAGACTTCACACGTTCTGCCACAATCTCGCGTGCCGAAGCGACGGCCTCATCGATCGCAAGGTCGAGGGTATCGAAGTCCGCCCCTTCCTCGTCAAGCTTTAAGTCCTGACCATTGCGTACGTTGAAAAAGTACCGGGTCATCACGCCCTCCAACACAACCCAACTGCGCCAGGAAGGGTTTGTTCCGTTCGCAGATTGCCCGAAAATGGATGAGGACGCGCCAGCCAGTGCTATCGCCATCACCTGGAACTGCGCCGAAACCGATCAATGGAATTGAGAAAGCCGCAATATTCAAACGCCTTCTCAAACGGCAGGTCCACAAGCGGCCAGCTTGAGGGCTTGGCAGTTGCCCCGGTGAAAACATCATAGATCGTCCATTCGAGATTGGGCTGTATGCGAATGGCATAGCGTTTGGTTTCCATTGGCCGTTTCTGCCGCGCGCCTTCGACCACAAATATCTCCGATTGCTATTTTCGCTTCAGCTTTGGCAGCGGTACGGGATTGGCCGCCTCTTTCGCCAGGCGTAGCGCGCGCAGCTTCTCGGTCTTCTTTTCTCGCGCTGCCGCCTCCTGATCGACGATCCTCCTTGCTATTGAGTTGGTCTCCGCCGCCTTTTTCTCGGCGCTCGCTTTTGTCGGCTTGGGGAACTGTTTTCTGGTCGCTGTCATCCATCGACTCCTCTGTCCGCGACGGTTTCTAAGCAACCTGGGCATGCGCTTGCCTGTCACTGCCGTGACGCGACAACGAAGTCGATGGCGTCCCGAACCGTCAAGAACTCCGCGGCCGGCTCGTCGGGAACGGCAATGCCAAACTCGTCTTCGATAAGCATCACGATTTGGACCACTTCCAGGGAATCAGCACCCAGGTCGTCGACGATTGAGGCATCATCGACGACCCTCGATTGCTTGACGGCCAACTGTCCGGTAATAATGCTCTTCACACGCTCAGCGATATCGGCTCTTGCATCTTCCATGTGTGATCCTTGCCCTGATGAAGGATAATTACTGCGACGATGCGGGCTGACGCGATTGAGAGGGATGAAGACGGTCATACCGGCCTTGATCCGGACGATAGGCCCAAACAAAGCCGACCGCCAAAACCACGATGACAATCATCGCTGTCAGACGATTGGACATAGTGGCCACGCCGTAGTGGAGCCACCCTCGTTTTCCCAAACCTCAACGCTGATGCGCTGCTCCTGCACGCGAGTCCTGCGGGATAGAGGATAGTTTCCAGCATCGATCGTCGCCGACTTGATCAAGCGGATAAGGTTTGCTGCATCTTCGCTCTTGGTCTCCTGCTCCGGCGAAAGGCTGCGGGTCTCATAGTCAGCGTTTTTGAGAATCTGCCGGAGGACGGTTCGGCGTCGTGCTCCCGGATCGGGACCTTTGAAGATGAGAATCACCATAGCCAACCCTCCGCGAGGAGGACGAGGATCATCGCCAGGCTGGCTGCAAAAAACAGGTAACCGCTTGCAGCAGCCCATACGTATCGTTGCTGCCTGTGAAAGAAAGTGGAAGACATCGAGTCCTCCTTCATTTTCAGGGCCAGGGTAACCAACCCTCAAACAGCAGCGCCCTTGTCAATGGCTGCTGGAATAAGAACCTTGCGCTTGATGCCCCGCATTGGCAAGTCCTCAATTGCAGTCGTTTCATGCTGGCAGCGCGCCAAAGTTTGCGGTCGACGGATGAGAAAGCGAGGCGTACTGTTCGTCATTGGTGGCTTTTGGCAAGGGCGCCATCGCTGAAGGTCGCAAGGCTTCCGCCCCAAACACGCAACAATGCGCACCAAGCGAATTCCCCGGCTGTTTTTGAAGCCGCCCATCGGCACCAGGGCAGGTCATTTTCCCGATTTCGGCGTCTTGCCCAATAACGAACGATGTCCGGTCGTCCGAAAAAACAAGAAACATATTGTCATCGAAACATTTGACGAGGCTGGCGTTAGGCGCATCCGGGTTGTTCTTTTGCTGTCTGTCGTCAACGACGTGGCTTACATCGTTCATGACGATGTGCTTACCACACTTTGCCTGGACACGGTTACAAACGCCTACAACGTCGATGACGGCATGCCGACGCTGGAATTGACGGCACAAAAGCGACGGTTCGATGCCTGAGCGATCAGGCGCTCCAGAGCTCGGCGACATTCATATCCTTCGAATAACGGTCATCGGCATCGTTGGAGACGATCCTGATGTCGTCGGATCTCAGCACCGCATTCAAGCGCCTGACGGGACGATCGCCCCTGCCGGCAGGCGCCAGACGTGGAAAGCAGCCGGCATTACAGAACGACCGACTCATGCGGCGAGGAGGTGGCCGTCGCTCACCGCAACCCTGTTGCGCCCACCCTGCTTCGAGCGATAAAGGGCGGCATCGGCTTCTTGCAACAGCAGCGCCAACGGCGTCTCCGCCGAGAGCGCCCGGCCCACCCCGATGCTGAGTGTCGGATGCACCGTGAGCTCGGTTCGCAGGGCGATCACATCGGCAAACGCGCGCTGGATCCCGTCTGCGATCAGGACGGCTTCATCGATGGAAGCGCCATCGAGGATCGCCACGAACTCGTCACCGCCGAGGCGGGAGAGAAGGTCGCCCGAGCGCAGTTGCCCGGACGCGGCGCCTGCAAAAAGCCGAAGCGCCTCATCGCCAGCCGAATGGCCGTGGCGATCGTTCAACGTCTTGAAGTGGTCAAGGTCGAACAGAAGAGCGACCGGCTGGCGGCCCAGCCTCTCGAACGATCGTGACAATCCCGCGCGGTTGAGCAGCCCCGTCAACGGATCGTGCAGGGCGAGCCTCGCCAGCTCGCAATGGCTCCGCTCGGCCGCCATCATCAGCATGACCATGCTGCGCAGCAGCAGGAACATCACGGCCGTGAGCGCCAGCCAGACATGCGCATCGTTGCTGGCGTTCTCGAACAGCCCTGCTCCTCCGAGATCGCCCGTCAGTGCCAGTGTGCCGCGCATCGCAAAGATCATCGCGGTCGGGATATAGAGCGCGACTAGGAGCCAGGCCGAATAGAGCCTTTCCCGCCTGCCCAGCCGCAATCCCTCGCGGATGATCGCGAGATCGATCAGGCCGCATACCGCCGAGCCGAAGGCGACGCGGCCCATGGTATCGGCGCTGCCGCCGAGAAAGACGATGATCACCACGCTTCCTGCGAGGATCGCTCCGAGCGAGTAGCGCAGATAGACGGGGCACCCTGCGAAGACACGGATCGCGACGAACATCAGCACGTAGCCGGCCAGAGTGACGGCATTGCCGATATCGATCGAAAGAACATCGGGAGCGAGATCGCGCAAGGCGATGCAGAGGCAGCCGAGACCGGTGAGGATGTTGCTCGCGCTCCACCAGAGCGGCCAGCGCTGGAACCGTTCGGTCGCGTAGGCTGCCAGTTGGAGTGCGCCCAGGACGATGAGCGTCAGCGATGCAACGACATAGATCGTCCGCAAGTCCAGCGCCAAGGATATTATCCCCCGATAACAATCATGCCTTGGAGCCTAAGGGGGAAAGTTTGCAATTCGATTTGATCGATTGCTAAACTTTTGCCTTTCCCTTCGCGAAGATGAGACTTTCCGCGGTGAATCGGGAAGTCAGCCGTGGCCGTCATGCGACGAGTTGTTGCAAAGCGGCTGACAGCCTCGGAAAATCATAGGGTTTGGGAAAGAACAGTGCTCACGGCGCGTGACGCGTGATCCAAAGCGTTCCGAAGACCATGATCACGACGGTCGGCACACCCACTACGAACCCACCGATCATACTGTCCCGGAATGCTGTAGTACTTCGCCGCGCTCCACGCCCGTCGTCGCGACAGGCCAGCTCTCCACCTTGAAGGCGCCGATCAGCGTAATGACGGCGATGCGGATGCCGAGCATGTGGCCCAATAGGTGACGATGACCTGCATCAATGAGGTAGATCAGGAACAGGCCGATAGCGGCGAGCGTCATGAGTTTCTCGCAAAATATTAGTCACCAATATTTGTTTTTTCCAAAGAAAAATCTATATTCTATCAATTAATTTCAGTTTTACCTTTTATATCTCTTGTATAATTTCCAGAGAACAGATATCAAAAAGAAAATTTTTGTGAGATTTGTCTTCGCTTGATTGGCTTTCCTATCATTGTCGATTTGCCTATTCCCATTCCGGTGGCGGATTTCACTATGAATCCGAAAGGAATATCGCTATGAATGCAGGCATGTTGAAGTTTTTCAACACGAACAAGGGGTTTGGCTTCATTTCCCCGGATGACGGCGCCACCGATGTGTTCGTGCATATTTCCGCGGTTGAACGCGCAGGTTTGCACTCGCTCGTCGAGGGCCAGAAGGTGAGCTACGACGTGGTTCAGGACCACAAGTCGGGCAGGAGCTTCGCAGACAACCTGCGCGCCGCATAGAATTCATGCGCCTCTTTGCCGACCACGGATGTAACTGGCGGCAAAGACGGCGGGGGGACAAAGAGGCCGGGGTAATGCCCGGCCTCTTTGTTTCCTGCACACGTAATGAATTGCGCAAAAGAGCTAGCTATAAGCCGAGCAATTTTCGCTCTCGGCGATACGGTGCTCAAACCGGATCTCTTTCGTCAGACGGAAACCAACTCAACCCTGCCAGATTATAGGAGTCCTGTCGGCCGACTAGAAGAAACAGCAAATGGCGCTGCTCTGAAATGACAAGATTTGCAAGTGCTCGTTCGCGACAACAATGTCGACCAGGGGAAGATGCAACGCGAAGGGCTTTTTCGCGAAATGAAAGCACGCAGTGCTTATGAAAAAACCTCACAGAAACGAGTGCGAGAAAAGGCCGAAGCCATCAGGCGGGCTCGCAAACTCGCCCGCAAGAAGGCGCAACGGGAAGGCCTGATCGCCTCGCCCAAAAGGAAGACCGTCGTCAAAGGCAGCCGGTAAGGAGGAGTGCCGATGGCGCGCCCAAGACAATATTCGTCTAAGCCGACGAAGCCAAACGCGGAGAAGAAGGCAACGGACATAAGCTTCATGGCAAGAGGCATTGTCGAACAGGAAGCTACTGCCCGCGGCAAAAAACCGAAAGGACGCCACAGCTGCCGATGACCCGGATAAACACAATTGCTCCCAGCAGCCCCGATCATGAAAAAGCCTGGCTGAAAATCCTCTCCGCCTATCGCAAGCCCCATATTGGCCGAAGCACGTTCGAACTGGCCGTAACCCTTGTGCCCTTTGTTCTCCTGTGGGCCAGCGCTTGGGCGTCGATGCACTTCGGTTACTGGTTCGGCCTGATCCTCATTGTGCCGGCAGCCGGGTTCCTTCTGCGCTTGTTCATGCTGCAACATGACTGCGGCCATGGCTCCTTCTTCGGCCGGCGCCGCCTGGATGATTGGACGGGACGGGCGATCGGTGTGCTGACATTGACACCCTACGACTACTGGCGCAGGGCCCATGCTGAACATCATGCCTCGGCCGGCAATCTCGACAAACGGGGTATCGGTGATATCACCACGCTCACTGTCGCAGAATATGGAACGTTGACGCGTCGAGGGCGGCTCGGCTACCGCCTTTACCGGCATCCGATCGTCATGTTCGGCATCGGTCCCGCGTGGCTCTTTCTCTTCAAGCAGCGTTTGCCGTTCGGCATGATGCGATCCGGCGCCCTGCCATGGGTTTCGACGATGGCAACGAATGCCGCCATCGCAGCACTCGCCGCCCTTCTTGTCTGGGCGGTCGGCCCTGTTCCGTTTCTCGTCATCCATCTGCCGATCGTGCTCCTTGCCGGAGCGGCAGGCGTCTGGCTGTTCTTCGTCCAACACCAGTTCGAAGACACCTATTGGTCTCGGCCTCCGGAGTGGACGTTCCAATACGCGGCCATGCACGGCGCCTCGCACTACGACTTGCCCCGCCCCCTGCGTTGGATAAGCGGCAATATCGGCATGCACCACATCCATCACCTGTCGAGCCGTGTTCCTTTCTACCGGCTTCCGGAGGTTCTACGTGACTATCCTGAACTGCGAGACTTGGGACACATCACGATCAAGGAAAGCCTCCGCTGTGTGAAGCTCGTCGTCTGGGATGAAGCATCGCACCAAATGCTGTCGTTTCGCGACGCGGGAGCACGTCGTAAAGTCGCAAAGTGAAACCGCAACCGTCAGCAAACCATGCTGCACAGACAAAGACGCGCAGCGCACCAACCATCAATGAACTTCAAGGATTCGCACAGGGTGATGGGTGGGGATCCAATACCTGCAATTTGGCGGCCGCGGCCGCCCCCTGTCACCAAATGGATTGAGATTAGACAATGAAGACCCTGAATGAAAAATTTCTCATTATTTTGAGTGCTTTCCACAGCGTTAGATATGGCGTGTCCCCGTCCGTGCTGCTTGGTACCGTCGAAAACCATTCCAAGAAGTATGGCCTCGCGGGAAAGGAATACACCGAGACCGTCGAAGCGGCGATTGGCGCTGGACTTATTGGCCTCACGTCCGACTCATCTCTTTCAATCAAGGGGGCGGGGCGAGCGAAGCTGGGCAAACCGTAGCTCGCTGATCATACACTTCGCGGCACAAGAGGCATTGTCCCATAGCAAAGCATGGGGTCGATAACGCCTCCGGACTGCCAAGGAAGCCGAGTTACAATCAGGTGCCGCTCGGCGGTCATTGCATGGGGAATCTGATCGAACCAGCGGCAGCACATCACTAGCCTGCGACGCGATCCGGCCATCGGCGCCCCGCGCTCATTGTTCCATTCCTGCAGATCGTTTCCATCGGGCGGCCGAAAGTCTGCTCGAGTTGCTCCGCCAGCGCGCGGGGAGGCTTCACGGGAAGGACAAGCCGCATCAGTCGAAGCGACATGCTTGAAGAGGATTCGCCACGTCGGCCCATTGCGCTTAGGTTTTGACAACCGCTTGCTGGTTTACGGTTATCCCCAAAGTCGTACCCCGCCTCGTTTTGCGAGACGGGGCCGAAGTTCTCAGCCGTAGCGGATTAGTTGTACGGCGAATTGCAATAGGCCCTCACGCCTGCCCGCGGCACATACGTGTTGTCGGAAGCGCGATATGTCCGGTAGCGATCGGCGCACCACTGGACATGACTGCCGCCGTAGCTCGTCGAAGGCTGTGACATCGCGCCTCCGATGATGGCTCCGGCTCCGAAAGCCGCAAGCGGATACCACCAACCGTCATTGTGACGGCGATAACCCCGGCGATGTTCTCGGTAACCCCGCTGGCCGTTATACCAACCCTGGCGGTCGCGACCCGGCCGGCGAACCTCCCGCCTGTCGCGTCTGTCCCGTCGAACCTCTCGCCCTCCTCGAAGCCATTCTCTCCTGTCCTGAACTTGCTGCACGTCGCTTTGAATAATGACCGATTTAAACGGTACGCTCATCGGTGCAGCCAGCGCGGGGGACAAACCAGAGAATACCGTGGCAATGGCAATTGCTATTATCGATAGCTTTTTCACGTTCTCTTCCTTTCAAGTGACGCCCAAGCATAGGGGTCATCAATTGAACGCTGAATGAACGCGAAGTTTCCGACAGTAACGATATCGTGTGCCATATATGGAGAGGCGGACGATGCCGGAGCTGAGGCGGCTTAACAAAGCGCATTCCGGGGACTGTCGCCTTTGGGGTCGGATTATCTGGCACCAGCCTCGCAATGACCTTAATTGAATTGTTGCTAAATTTGCGCGTGGGGCGCATTGTCCAATCTTCGGTAGCCATCGACACGGGCGCTACCGCTTGTGGGATAACCTCCTTCGCCCGCAACACGAAAGAAGGACGGTATGTCTTCCAAAGTCTCTGCCATAGATTTCAACCCAGCCTGCAACCGCATTCTCAACCAGATGCTTCATAAGGCGGGCTATGTCACTGCCAGGATGCAGCCGCTGGCAGGTCCCCTTGCGCGGCAATCCAAAGCCGTACTCGTTCGGTTTATGTCTGGCGTTATGCGCGATGGCGCTGCCGGCACGCCCAGCGAACCGAACTCAGTCGCTGCGTTCGGCCGCGCTTAGAGCCGAATGCGGCTGATGACGAGACCCACACGAGGTCACGCTCCAGTTCGCGCGAGTTGAGGCCCGGTCTCGCCG
This sequence comes from Shinella sp. WSC3-e, assembly GCF_945994535.1. Taxonomy (NCBI): domain Bacteria; kingdom Pseudomonadati; phylum Pseudomonadota; class Alphaproteobacteria; order Hyphomicrobiales; family Rhizobiaceae; genus Shinella; species Shinella sp. WSC3-e. The sequence continues at coordinate 1,040,244 of NZ_OZ000530.1, read as the reverse complement.
TGCGCGCCCCCGGCACAATCTGCGTCGGGCTTTCCTGGACAAATGCAGTTCCCACGATGACGGAGATCACGACGCCTTCAATCGAAGAAGGAACGTTGCGCGGTTCCAAGGGTTGGTGAGGATTGACAGGAGAACCTCGTGCGCACAGCCCTTGTAGTGGAAGACGAAGTGCTGATCCGCTTGACATTGGTCGACGCGCTGCACGAGGCGGGCTTCGACGTCGTCGATACTGGCTCGGCAGACCATGCTGTCAAGATCATAAACGAGCAGACGATCCACCTTCTATTCACGGATATCCAGCTGCCGGGCAAGCTGACGGGCCTCGATCTCGCCCAAAGAGTTGCCGAGCGTTTTCCCGATGCCGGAATCATCGTGGCATCCGGCCGGATACAGCCAACGAGCGCGGATTTACCGCCCAGGGCAAAGTTCTTCGCAAAGCCATTCCGCTTCGACCAAATCATCGAGTGCTTGAAAGCAATGAATCGTCACTAGATTTCGGCTGCACTCCGCATGCACATATATGACTGCGCAAGCGATGTGATCCGTGGCATAACGTGTGGGGCCGAATTCGAGAGACTTCATGAAGATTGCTGGCGATGCCGAAACGATTTCATCACGAGAGCGCTTCCTTGAGGCGATCGTGCAGAGCGCGATCGATTACGCCATCATATCCATGGACCTCGACGGCCTCGTGACGAGTTGGAATGAAGGCGCTGTCAAAATACTAGGCTGGGAAGCCGAGGACATGATCGGAAAACCGGCGACGGTTTTTTTCACGCAGGAAGATAGGGAAAATGGCGTTCCGCAGAAGGAGATGACCGCCGCCCTCAACCGCGGACGGGGAAATGACGAGCGATGGCATCTGCGCGCTGACGGCACGATGTTCTGGGCCTCCGGCGAAATGATGGCTTTGCGTGCGCCCGACGACAAGACGATCGGCTTCATCAAAATCCTTCGCGACAGAACCGGGGAACGTGAACGGGCGGAGCGAGAGCGTCTCCTGATGCACGAGCTCGCCCATCGGATGAAGAATACGCTGTCTGTCGTCCAGGCGATCGTGACACAGTCCTTGCGGAATGCGGTTTCCCTGGACGATGCGACCGACAAGCTTCAATTGCGTATCGCAGCCTATGCCAAGGCCCATGAAATCCTGTTGCAGAGGGACTGGGTAAGCGCAACGCTCGCGGACGTCGTGGCGGCCGCCAAAATGAACATCGGGTTGGACGGGAGCTCTCGGATCAGATCAAGCGGGCCTGATGTGCACCTCGGACCACAAGCGGCTCTATCATTTGCAATGATTTTTCACGAACTCCTCACAAACGCCTCGAAATATGGAGCTTTGTCGAATGCAGAGGGGTATGTCGACATAACATGGGCAATCGAACGTCGCGATGCCACGGAGACGCTCGTCACATGCTGGCGAGAGATCGGCGGTCCGCGCATCGCGAATTCCGAACCGGATCGCAAGGGGTTCGGCTCGCGCCTCATCGTTTCCAGCCTGCAAGCCTTCGGTGAGGCGAACGTCTCCTACAGGCAAGAGGGGTTCGTCCTCCTTGCCGAGTTACCGCTCGCAAAAATTCAGCTCCAAAGTGACTTATCCGCGATTGAAAAGTCGACGCGCTGAGGCAAGCCCGCATTGCGGCATCTTCGCCCTCGTCAGCCAACAAAAAAGGCCGGGGCGAAACCGCACCGACCTTCCTCATCATCGCTTGTCTACCAGTGCCAGTACATCCGTGGTCAAAAGCATGAAGCGATGGCGGCGATTGCGAGCGGCAGAGATTTTCCAGCGCTCATCAGCAATACCGATAAATGATATATAGGCGGTCACTTTGTCGAAAACAAGCTTCATGCGACATGCTTGCTTGCGAACTGCGGGCAATCTTTGTTTCACGCCTTCAAGCCACAGAAATGATGTGTTGCCAAAGGAGGGAAATAGGTCCACAGTCCTTGTTCCAGCAGCCATCTTACGGGCGCTGCTGTTTGAGGGTTTATTACCCTGGCCCCAAGCGAGGAGGACGCCATGTCTTCCCTATTTCACCAACCGAAGAAATACGATTTTGCGACCCTGGCCGGTTACGTCTTATCCGCAACGAGCCTTGCGATGATCGTCTACATCCTGATCGAGGGATGGCTGTGGTAATCCTCAACGGCGAAGACGACGGGAAGCGGTGTTCGAAATGACCGAAAGAACCACACAAACTGAAATCACGTTCACGCATCCGTTTCGTCTGGAGTCCCTTTCTGAGCCCCTGGAAGCGGGCACATATCGCCTGGTCGTTGACGAGGAGTTGATAGAAGGCCTGAGCTTTACCGCGTATCGGAGGGTGGCGACCCACCTTGAGATTCCCGCGATTTCGGTCGCGATGGCCAGACGCCAGTTCCTTCAGGTATCGCCGGCAGAGATCGACGAGGCATTGGTACGCGACGGAGCAGCCCCGCTGTCGCGATGACCGGCACGTTGCTACCTGCCCGTCGACGTTGAATCCAGCACGCCGGCTTTGGCTTGGGGTCCCGTTATCGGCGGCTCGGTGGCCGCAGCGGCCACCACAATCATTCTTCTTCTCCTAGGTTCCAGTGTGGGCCTCACGATGCTCTCACCATGGGCAGGCAACAGCGCTTCCTTCACGACAGTCAGCGTCACGGCCGCCATCTGGTTCGTGGTCGTTCAGTGGCTGGCCTCCGCGCTTGGCGGTTATCTGGCCGGCGGCTGCGGACGAAGTGGGCTGGCGTTCACACGGACGAGGTGTTCTTTCGCGACACCGCGCACGGCTTTCTGAGCTGGGCACTGGCAACGGTGAGGGCGGCTTCTTTTCCAGCATATGGCAGAACAATTTTATTGTGCAGCGCAGCAACCTTATTGCGGCCGAGGGGTTAGAGTGTATGCGCCGGTCCGGCGCACAACCCGGAGCCCCCCATGAGATCCCTGTCCGATACGCTCGAACGGCTTGCGCGGCTGCGCTCCGTCAAACCCGCCGCACCGGCCGGCTCCATCCTGAGGAAGCTCGATCATTTCGGAGGCAACCCGGGCGGCCTGACGGCCTGGCAGCATGTGCCGAAGCAATTGCCGGCAGCACCGGCTTTGGTGGTCGTGCTACACGGCTGCACACAAACCGCCGCCGGCTATGATGCCAGCTCCGGCTGGTCGGCCCTCGCCGAGGACTACGGCTTCGTAGCGCTCTTTCCCGAACAGAACAGACAGAACAATGCGAACCTTTGTTTCAACTGGTTCAATGCCACCGACACCCAGCGGGACCAGGGCGAAGCGATGTCCATCCGGCAGATGATCGCCAGCATGGTCATCGAACACCGCATCGATGAGCGCCGGATCTACATCACCGGCCTTTCTGCCGGGGGCGCAATGGCCAACGCCATGCTGGCCTGCTACCCGGACGTCTTTGCCGGCGGCGCCATCATCGCCGGTCTCCCATACGCCGCCGCCTCGACCGTCCCGGAAGCGTTCGACCGCATGCGCGGCGAAGGAATTCCGAAGACTTCCGCCTTGCAGGCAAACCTGCGCGTCGCCTCGCGACATGAAGGCGCCTGGCCGACGGTTTCCGTCTGGCAGGGAACGAGCGACAACACGGTGGTTCCGGAAAACGCGGCCGCGATCATCGCGCAATGGCGTGGCGTCCATGCGGTTCCGGACCAGCCCACCCAGGTCGATACAATCGATCGACATTCACGGTCCATATGGCGCGACGATCGCGGCATTGAGGCACTCGAGCTCTACAGGATTTCCGGCATGGGGCATGGTACGCCGATCGACACATCCACCGGCTATGGCAGGGCCGCGCCATTCATGCTCGACGTCGGTCTTTCCTCGACGGTGCAGATAGCCAGAACCTGGGGCCTTGCCGCCTCCTTCGAACGCCGCGAGCGCCCGCAGGCGTCGACCTCTGCGGAAAGAACGATCACGCAGCAACCCCCATCGAGCGGCGGCGCCGGCAACAATATTCAGTCCGTCATCGAGGGGGCACTGCGTTCGGCCGGCCTAATGAAATGACTGCGGGTTCAGCGCCATCCATGAAGAAAATAACCGCTTCATCGCCGCACGACGCAGCCGACGCCGCCACCATCCACGATGTGAAGCCAGGACGGGGCGCGGGCGGCGAACTTCATCAGACCGCAGAACGCAACACACCCTTGCTGACGACTTTCATTTCCGCGAAAAGACCTTCCAATTCGACGACGAGTGTATTCCCGACCGGGTCGTCCATGCCCGTGGCTATGGCCCGGAACGCTTCTTTGATATCCATGAGGCGCTTGCTGCCTATACCAGGGCCGACCCTTTCCAGCGCCTTGGCGAATGCACGCCCGGCTTCGTTCGCTTCTCGACGGTCACGGGCAGCAAGGGGTCCTTCGACCTTGCACGCGAAGTGCGGGGCTTCGCGGTGAAAATCCATACGAGGGAGGGAACTGGGATCTTGTCGGCAACAATATCCCAGTCTTCCTCATCAGGATGCGATCAAGTTCCCGGACGTGATCCATGCCGTGAAGCCTGAGCCCGACTGGGCTCTTTCCGCAGGCCCAGTCCGCCCATGACACCTTCTGCAACCTTATCAGCCTCTTCGACGCTGTCGCGCTGTTGATCTCCGTCGAAGCATCGTCGACCCGGTGAAGACGCGAGGGCCCGCGACCTCGCCGCCGATGCCTTTCAGCACTGCAAGTTTGTCGGCTACGACGCGTCGGCGATACCATTGCTTGTAAATGGCCGGCATCGGCTATGCTCTTGATGAGGGTACCGTTTGAGGAAGAGCTTGCACGCTTCGTATCGGATCTCGGCAAGCTGCGTGTGTGGGGACAGGAGTCTTCGGTAAAGCTTGGCAAAGCCTCAGCGGCGATCGAGTAGGATCACGAATGGGGCGCGGGGGCAATGCCGCGCTTTTCGTCACGGGTTCTGATGCGCAGCACGGACTGGATCATTTCCATTTCACGCGATGAAACTTCAGGAACTCTGGCATCGGAAGACATGTCGTCCTCCTTTGATTGGGGCCAGGGTAACTAACCCTTGAACAGCAGTGTCCATACCATGGCTGCTGAAGAAACCCCATGAGCCTCCCCCGCCTCGTTAGCAAGGATTCAATAAGGCGAAGTCGAGGGAATGCCTCTGATGGCGGCAGAGGTCGCCAGCTGGCATCGCCTAGCCAAAGTCGGAAGTGGTCAGCGTGTTCGAATTGCGCCGATGCTTTGTATACACTCTCCTTGCAGCGTCGTAGATGGGCGTGCGCATCGCATCGAAAGCCGAAAGGCACTGCGCTTCCGACATGCCCGCCGCTCGTGCGCGGCCCTCGGCCAGCGCCTCGGCCTCGACGAAAAAACGGATCTCGAACATGCCGTCATGGCCGAAAAAACGCACGGCATTGCGCACCTCGTCGAAACTGCGGGCCGGGTTGGGGAATGCCAGCGTCATGACTGGCACCTGTTGCGTTCGTTTCTGCGCCGAGCGTTGCGTCGATTGAGCGTCAGCATGCCGTCGGTCGCGTCCGATATGGTGAGGTCAGTCAGCGTGCAGCCGTTGATCCGTGCCGGGACGCCGGTGAAGACATGATATACAGTCCAGGTTCGATCCCTCTCGATCCTCCTTCCGTATTGATGGTCGAGTGCGTCGGTAGCGGACGCCCCGCCTTCATTCTCCCAAACCTCGACCCTAAGCACCTGTCGCTTGTGTTCAGCATGAATATTCATGGGTTTTAACCTTTCATCCGGAGTTCCCGCGCGGATTTCGCCCGTGTAGAGCCTGTTTCCGTCTGGATCACCAAGGGACAGCGCGTCGGGTTTCTGCGGCATGTTGAGAGTTTTCGAAAGCTGATGGGTAATTTCGATTGCGCTGACGAGATCGATGGCATCCAAGGTTTCACGACCGATAACAGCATAGGCATCGTCCGTTTTTCGAGTCCGGTAAAACGCAATTACGAACTTCATTACCTTCCCTCCCCTCTCGGACAATCACCGTCGTCACGCTTTACCCTTGGAACGCGGCGCATTGCTGTTTGCAGCAAGTTTCAGATGGCTGGCGAACGATGATGCGTCGGGCTTGGGTGCGGCCTTGTCCTGCTTAGGCTTCCTGGTCTCGCGATTGCTACGTTTCTGTCCCTTAGCCATGGCCGAAGGTCCTTTCGATAAGAGTGGCTCCCTCGCCTGATGAAGTATTTACCGGCGTGAGCTTGTCCTGTGTTGTCACCCGTTCGTGACGTTCGTCGTCATTACGAATGCGATACTGCGGAAACGCACCGGCCGACGGGAGGGTGCCGGTAATGCGATAGATGCCGGCGATCGAAGGTCGCGATTGGAAGCCGCCCTTCAGCCGGACAGCCTGCCCCACGGCGTAGAGATGCCGCGTTGTATCCGGGCGGACCTGTCGTAAGAGGTTTCGGGAAATAGTCTGGTTGTCGGTCATGTCTGGTTGTCCTGTGTCGCGCTTTGCACGCCGGCTCCGGCAAATGAATGAGGCAAGCGATCCCTTGCCACGCAAGCCGGGTAGCAGAAGTGTCTTGGAGAAATGCACGATGGTCTACGCCGTGCGTCTGGTTAGGGTGGGCCGTGTCCCGAGGTGGCCCGCCGCTCTCCCGAGCCGGCGCACACCCGCATCCGCCCGTTTCAATGCATCGACTGGAACGGCATACCGCACCATTGGCGCATAGATTCGCTATCGAGTATTCAAGAAAGAGGGTGCGTCTCTGCACCGCGAGGCCAGGCCAGCCACCAGGAAGCCTATTCATGCGCCTCGATTGCGTGGAAAACAAGGCGTGTGAAGCTGGGGGGGTCGAACCAATAACATCCTCGCCCGGAACGCATCGTCGAAACAAAGTGGCTGAACCGCTGCATGGGCCTGTCTCATCCCCCGTTTTTCACACAACTCGTGCTGCTCATTCGGCAACCGTCGCGACGGACGCAATCCGCCACGTCTTCACTATTACCTGTGTTTACCCGGGACGGTCTGTTATGAATGGCCCACGCATTGCTTTCGAACAACGCGATATCGAGGTTTCGAAGTCAGCGCCGCCCCGCAACACGCATCGGTGATTGGATGACCATTTTCTCCGTCCGGCATGTCACCGCCTATCGCTACAGGAGACGCGTGGCATTCGGCGAGCATCGGCTGCTGTTCCGGCCAAGGGACAGTTTCGATCAGACGCTTTTGAATTCTCGCCTGATGGTGAAGCCGCAACCGGACCATGTCCGGTGGATCCATGACGTCTTCGGTAATTGCGTCGCCCTCATAGGCTTTGCCAAGGCCTCACGTGACCTTCGCTTCGAAACCGTCATTCGCCTTGAGCACACACCACTGGCCGCAATGGATCTGCAGATCGACGAGGAGGCTTTGACCTATCCGTTTGCATACGATCCCGAAGAAGCACCGGACCTGGAAGGAACCATCAGGCGTCAATACCCCGACCCGGAGGGTGAGGTCGCCAAATGGGCGCAGCAATTCGTGCGGATCGGGCAGCCCACCGAAACCGGGCACCTGCTGATGACGATGTGCTACGCGATCCATGAGGGTTTCGTTTATGCCCGCCGGTTGGAGCACGGGACGCAGGCTCCGGTCGAAACCCTCAAGCTCCGGCGTGGCACCTGCCGCGATTTCGCGCTGTTGATGATGGAGGCGGCTAGATCGCTCGGGCTCGCTGCACGCTTCGTCACCGGTTACATCTACGTTCCGGATCGCGATGGTTCAACCACGCTCGGTGGTGGGTCGACCCACGCCTGGTGCCAGGTTTATCTGCCCGGCGCCGGCTGGGTGGAGTTCGACCCCACCAACGGCATTGTCGGCAACCGCGACCTGATCCGCGTCGGTGTGGCCCGCGATCCGAAACAGGCGGTTCCGCTTTGGGGTAGCTACGATGGCAGCGCCTCCGATTTCGACAGCATGTCCGTACAAGTGAACGTTACAACCGACGATCTCGGCGCCAGGCTCCATGGATGAGCGGAACACCCGCCTCGCCTGGACGTTGCCGCTGAACAGCCGTTTTGGCAGGGGTTCCTCCTCATAAGGATGCAACAATGAAAATACGCGCTGGGTTTCACCTGGGCTACGAATGCAAGCAGGCGACGCCGATGCTGCTGGTCCTCAACATCCATCCGTCACGCCGCGCGGATCTTCTCACCGAACAGGTGCTGAGTTTCGACCGGCCGATCGAAAGCTGGGGGTATATCGATGGCTTCGGCAATGCCTGCAGCCGGATCGTCGCGCCGCCGGGGCTTACCACGATCTCCACGGAGTTCGAGATTTATGATGGTGGCCTGCCAGATCCCACGCCGGAAAATGCCTTCCAGCACGATATCAAGGATCTGCCGGACGACGTGCTGGTGTACCTGCTCGGCAGCCGCTACTGCGATACCGACCACCTTGCAGACTTCGCCTGGAAGACGTTTTCATCGACGCCTCTCGGCTGGCCGAGGGTCCAGGCGATCCTCGACTTCGTTCACAACCACATCGCATTCGACTACCAGAAGGCCGATCCTCTCAGGACAGCCTATGGCGGATACAAAGACCGGACAGGCGTGTGCCGCGACTTCGCGCATCTCGCCATCACGCTTTGCCGGTGCATGAACATTCCCGCGCGGTATTGCACGGGCTATCTCGGCGATATCGGCGTACCGAAGGACCCGAACCCGATGGATTTCAGCGCCTGGTTCGAAGTCTATCTCGGTGGCCACTGGCATACCGTCGACGCGCGGCACAACACGCCACGCATCGGCCGCATCCTGATGGCGACCGGCCGCGACGCCACCGACGTGGCGATGACGACCGCCTTCGGGCCGGCAATCCTCTCGCGTTTCGAAGTCGTAACGGAAGAAATCACCCACGCTGCCTAGCGGGTCATTTGAAGCGCGAGATCGAGAACTGTGCTAAATTGAAAAAATCGCATCAGCGGCCCATCTCCTAGAATAAGCGCTCCGATCTACGGCAATCGTTTCGGGAGGGCGGAATATGTGGGCGCAAGCCGACGCTCTTCGTGATGTCGGCGCTTGAATCCGAGATCGAAGCAATGTATATACTAGAAAGTATATACAATAAGGAGGCACGTATGCCACATGTCGCACGCGTATTCCAATCCGGAAACTCTCAAGCAGTTCGCCTGCCGAAGGAATTCCGTCTCAACGTCGATCGTGTGGAAATCACCCAGGAGGGCGATGCGCTCATTTTGCGTCCGCATGTCGAGCGTGGTGAATCGTGGTCGTCGCTGAAGGCTGCGCTGGCGCGCGGCCTAAGCGAGGATTTCTTGGAAAGCGGGCGCGAACAGCCAGACCCACAGGACCGGCCGGAGTTTGATGCGGTGTTTCCGTGATTTCGCATCTCCTCGACACCAACGCGGTCATCGCCTTGATCGGCCGCAGATCGGAAGAATTGGTCAATCGAGTGCTCCAGAACGCCGAAGGGACAATCGGCCTGCCGTCGATCGTCGCGCATGAACTCTATTTCGGGGCACAGAAGAGTGCGAAGGTTCAGCACAACCTCGAGACCTTGCGCTTGTTGTTCGCAGATTTTCCGATCCTCGATTTCGACCAGCGCGATGCTTTTGCCGCCGGCGAGATTCGGGCTGCTCTGGCCGCCAAAGGCACGCCCATAGGTCCCTATGACGTCTTGATAGCAGGGCAAGCCAAAGCTCGCGGCCTGATGCTCGTCACCAACAATATGGGCGAGTTCAACCGGGTCGAGGGCCTTCATGTGGAAGACTGGTCAGCGAGCTAGCATTACAGGTGCGTTTTGGTTTTCAGATGAGCTCGTCAAGCGGCCGCCTGACCAGCGCGTCTCCAGCGTGACCATGCGATGACGTAGGCAGGCCCCTATGCGACACTGCGAGCTTGACGGCAATGCGGCGAACCTCCGGACAGACCATTGGATCAAATCCTGATGGTCAGCATCCGCAGTCTTTTTTGGATGTCTCGTCGCTAGCGCGGTACCGGATCAACGTCATCATGCGAAGGCGAGGGAGACGTGGCGATGCCAGCCATGCCCCTGACCAGGCTTCGTTGTGATCGAGTCCGAGCTCCTTCTTGGCGGTCTCGAAGCTGCCTTCGATCGCCTGACGATGGCCTTCAACGTAAACGAGCGTCTGGCTGACGAAACGCCATGACATCGCGGAACCATTGCGCCTCCACGCCCGACTTCATGGCCGGGATACGATATCCGGCGCGGATGGTGAGCTTGCCCTCGCGGTGCAGGGCAAAGAGCCTGTCGTAGCTCGACGCCGGGCCTGCCGACGGATCGATGAAGCCCGTCATCCCGCCACTGTTCAGCGCGGTGAAGAACGCCTGCAGGCTTTCCTTCCTGCGCGCTTCCTCCTGCGGCGCGATCTGTGCGAAGAGCGCATTGTAGGATGCGATGGTGCCGAGCAGTTTGCCCGTCGCCTTTCCATCCGGGCCGCGCTCGATGGTGATGCCCGCAGAAACTGCAGGCTCCGCATCGTCGAGCCTCAGCGCTTCCACGCCTTTGGCGTTCACGAGCGCGTAGTCATAGAGATACTGGATATAGGCCGGGCGATCCGGAACGGCCTGCGTGAGCTCGGCAAAGGTTGGAGGTCGTTTTTCCGCGAACTGTTCGGGAAGCCATGATCCGACGACGGCAACCCATTCAGTTTCGGCGCGGTCGCGCGCCGCATCCTGCAACGCTTGAAGGGCGTCGGAAAGGTTTGTCTCACCGTACCAGTACGTTTCGAAGGTGAAGGTCTGGCCGCCTCGAATGGCATGACTATGCGTATCGACCAGGCCGGGAATGACGGTTTTTCCCTTCAGGTCGATGACGCGCGTCCGATCGGTCTTCAGCGACGTGATCGCCTCGTCATCACCGATTGCGGTGATGCGCTCGCCCGCAATCGCCAAAGCGCTGGCCCGGGGTTTGTCCGTATCCATGGTCACGATGACGGCGTTGTGAAGGATTAGGTCCGGCCCGCCGGCCAAAGCCGCGCCGGCAATCAGGAGCGAGCCGACCGAAGCAAGGATCGTCTTCTCGAACAGATATCTCATCGTCTTCAAATCCTGTGTGGAATCCATCGGGTGCTGCCCGAGAGCAGTTGCAAGGAACAAGGGCCGCGGAGTGGTCCGCGGCCCCTGCCTGCCGCACGTCAACCGCGCTGCGAGTCGAGCTGCTCGTGGTTCTTCTCGACGTCCTGCGCCTTCAGGTAGCTTTCGATCAGCAGCTGGTAGGCCGGGAAGATCTTGGTGTAGATATTCGCCCATTCCTGGGCGTCGTCACGGTGCCAGGTCTTCTGCAGCTCGGAGGCGACGGCGGCGGTATCCATCGGCACGACGCCGGCCTGCACGACGCGGGTGAGCGTGATCTCCTCGGCCATCTTGGAATAGGTGCCAGAAGCATCGATGACGGCAAAGACCTTGTAGCCGTCCTGTACGGCCGCGATCGACGGGAAGGCCATGCAGACGCTGGTGATGGTGCCGGCAATGATCAGGGTCTTGCGACCGGTCGCCTTGACGGCGGCGACGAAGTCCGGATTGTCCCACGCGTTGATCTCGCCCTTGCGTGCGATATACTGCGCATGCGGTGCATTCTCGTGGATTTCCGGGATCAGCGGGCCGTTCGGGCCCTGCGGCACGGAGGCGGTGGTGATGACGGGCATCTTGGACAGCGTCGCCATCTTGGCAAGCGCTGCGGCATGGTTGCGCAGCACCGGCATCGGCATGTCGCCGACGGTCTGGAAGAGGCCGCTCTGATGGTCGATCAGCAGCATGACGGCGTCATCGGCATCGATGACAGGACGCTGGCCGTTGAAGTTTGCGGGAGTGCTCATGTCAATTTTCCTTAGTTGCAGTTGCAGGTTGAAGGGAGGGGCCGGAAGCATTTCCGGCCCGGTCTGCCTCGGAGGAGAGCCGCCGAGGACAAGCTTGAAGGTCAGGCGGCGATCGTGCCGAACCTGCCGGCGCGAAAGTCTGCAAAGGCCTGCTGCAATTCTTCCGGCGTGGTCATGACGAAGGGGCCGCGCATGGCGACCGGCTCGCCGAGCGGCGTACCGCTCAGCACCAGAACCGTCGCGTCGCTCTCGGCCTCAAGGCTGAAGGCGCCGCCTGTACGGTCGAGCAATACGAACTGGCCGCCGCGGGCCGAGGACGTGCCGTTCACCAGAACGGAGCCGCGCAGGACGACGAACCCGGCCGTGTGCCCTTCGGGCAGATCGAGCGAAACGTCCTTGCCCTGGTTCAGCCTGAGGTCCCAGAGGTCGATCGGCGAGAAGGTGCGGGCCGGGCCCTTGTGGCCTTTATAGTCGCCGGCGATCACCCGCAGGCGGCCGGCCTCGCCGGCAAGCGCGACGGCCGGGATGTCGCGGTCGGACAGCGACTGGTAGCCGGGTGCCGCGTTCTTGTCCTTTGCCGGCAGGTTGACCCAGAGCTGGACCATGTCGAGCGTACCGCCCCGGCGGGTGAAGGCCGGCGAATGGAACTCCTCGTGCAGGATGCCGGCGGCGGCCGTCATCCACTGCACGTCGCCCGGGCCGATGACGCCGCCCGCTCCGGTCGAGTCGCGGTGCTCGACCTCGCCCTCATAGACGAGAGTCACGGTCTCGAAACCGCGGTGCGGATGGGCGCCGACGCCGCGCGGCTCGTTGGTCGGCGAAAAGGCCGCTGGACCGGCATGGTCGAGATGCAGGAACGGGCTGACATGTTCGCCGAACGTTTCATAGGACAGCATCGAACGAACCGGAAAACCATTACCGACCCAGTGCTGCGCGGGGCTGCTGTAGATGCCGAGAATCTTTCTCATGGGGTGTGCTCCTTGGGGCTTTGCGTTGGGCAATCTGTTGAGATCAATATACGGCTGCACCAAATCTGGCAGTAGACGGCAATATCGTGCTAGAATGTCCTGAATTCAGGACAATGGAGCCCCGATGCAGGATCTCAATGACTTCCGTTTCTTCGTCGACGTGATCGAGCAGAACGGCTTTTCCGCTGCCGCTCGCAAGCTCGGCATGCCGCGTTCGCGGCTCAGCCGCCGCATCGGCCTTCTGGAGAAAAGCCTCGGCGTCCGCCTCGTGCAGCGCTCCACGCGGCAGTTCACGGTGACCGAGATTGGCCAGGAATTCTATCGCCATTGCCTCGCGATGGTCGTGGAGGCGGAGGCCGCGCAGGAGGTGATCGAGCGCATGCGCGCGGAGCCGCGCGGCACCGTGAAGGTCAGCTGCCCGTCCTCCGTCATCTATTTCCAGGTGGGCGAGATGATCGCGCGCTTCATGGCCAGGCACCCCCAGGTCCATATCCACCTCGAGAGCACGAACCGGCGTGTCGATGTCATCAAGGAGGGGTTCGACGTCGCCATCCGCGTGCGCTTTCCCCCGCTCGTCGACAGCGACCTCGTGGTGCGCAAATTCGCCGAGAGCACCCAGAGACTGGTCGCTAGCCCCGGCCTGGTGGAGGGATGCTTCTCCCGGCCGCTCGTTCCGGCAGACCTGACGGCCATGCCGAGCCTTTCCTGGGGGCCGCCTGCCGGCAGGCACGAATGGCGGCTGGAAGGGCCGCAGGGCGCGACGGCAACCGTGCCGCACGATCCCCGGCTGGTGACGGAGGACATGGTGGCGCTCCGCCAGGCCGCGCTTTCCGGCATCGGCGTCTGCCAGTTTCCGACCATGGTCGTGCAGGAGGACCTGGCGGCCGGGCGGCTCGTCGACATCCTGCCGCAATGGGCGCCGCGCAACGGCATTATCCATGCCGCCTTCCCTTCCCGCCGCGGGCTGCTGCCCTCGGTGCGCACGCTCATGGATTATCTTGCAGCCGAATACGCGGCCTTGACCAAGGCCGAGTAAAGTTCGGACTGCGTCACAATGGTCAAAATGGACTGGATGCTGTGGCGTTCTGCGCAAAGAAGGACGCTGCGTCTCCTCCCCCCGTTTGTTCAATACGGCGCCTCGACTTGTCCATCGGCACATAGGCCGTCTTCAGCTGGGAATAGTGTTCCAGCGCCACCAGCGAATTCTCCATGAGAAGCCTGATGTTTGGAGCCGCCGAAAAGGATTTCAACCGGAGAGAACTTGTAAAGGCGTTGAAGGAAATCGAACCCGTATATCCGCTGGCAATACAGTTTATGTTACTGAATATCCTAACTTATGGCTTGGTTTTCAGGTGGGAGAAGACGTAGCTTCGCCACACGTAATTTGTCACGCCCTTCCATTCGCGCAGCGCCGGCGGCAGATCCGCCAATTCCCGATCAACCAAGCGTTCGCTCGCGTCATTCGTCCGAGGCGCCTGTGCTTTGCTGCGTGGCGCTTTGGCTGTATCCGATCCGCTCATCGTCACACCCCGTAAATCCGAAAAGACGGCCGGCCAAAGAGTTCCCGCACGGCGCCAAACCCCTCCAGCCGCTCGAACAGGCGGGTGGCGGCCCCTGCCCCCTTGGTGCGCACCTTCGACGCCGCGGCAGGCAGCATGTCAGCGCGCCGGGCGATCTTCCGGCGGCGCGCAGCGCCGTACCCGCCCCCCTCGACCAGCGCGAGGCAGACGGCGCGCGGGAAGACGGGGGCGCCTGGGCGCACACGGCCGCGACCGCCGAGCGGGCGGAAGGCCGGGCCGCTCGGCCATCGGCAGCGGTACGAGATGGGTCCATTTCAGCCTAACCGCGACCAACATGTCGGCGGGCATCCAGGCGAGCGGTTCGGCATCCGGCCGGCCGGCATGGATCACCGTCACCAGCGCGGCGGCGAACGGGGTGAGCGGGCGGACTGGAGCGCATCGTCGACGTGAGCGACCGCCAAGGCAAGCCGGCCGTCCCAAGTGAAGCCCCAGAAGATCGGCAAGTTCGGCCACCGCTTTCGAGGAAAACGCAGGTTTTCGCGTGGCGAGCCTTTTGTAGGCCAAAAACACCCCGCCCGCCGGGCCAGGATCGTCGCCAACAGCGGTCAGCAGAACGGCGTCGCGCAGTCCCGCTTCTTCCTCGTTGCAGACCAACAGCCGAACGGCAGTGGTGGCACATTTCAGGGCTTGGCGCGATCGCCAACAACCGGCCCACACAGTTTCGGCGGAATCGAGATCATCCATCTATTTCAAAGCAATGCCGGCTGCGAAGGCAGCATCCAGCTCGCTTGGCTCGCGGCAAGGCCCAGCCAGGTATCTGCGGCAGGGTGACAACGGCCTCCGAAGAAGAAATTGCTGGCGTCACAGCGGAATTACCGCAGTGACGACAGAGTGACCTGCCGCAGAATAAGGTACGGATGACGACCGCATTGTTTGCAGCAGCCGTGACGATGATCCGTCATGGTGTTGGCGCAGTCACCTTCCGGCGGGTGTCGAACACCGGAGCCTGGCGCAGCGATCCCGCGCCGGTTAGTCCCACTGCACTAGCCGTACCCAGCCGGCATTCCCAGACGCGCCCAGGCTCATCTCGCGCGTCGTCCCTGCTCCAGCGGGGAGAGCCTTGCTCATCACCGGCTTCGCCTGTCGGTCGTTCCACGGCCGTGCGATAGCGCGCGTCCTTCAACCATCCACCGTTCCGTCATCCCTCCGCAGCGGGCCTTTCGCCTGCAGCAGTCGTCTTGTCCAACCACAGGAGCTTCATCCATGTCCGACACATCCTGATCCTAATGCATCGCCCGCCGCTGACCTTCCCACAGGAAGCAGCGCGGAAGCCTCACGCGAACGAGGCACTACCGGTGATCCGGGCACCTGCCCCTGGCCCTTGCGGGCATCCCGCTTCCACGCGGGTTGGCATCAACACTGACCCAAGACTCCACCCGGAACGACGATCCTTCACGCAATTCGAACTTTTTGGCTGAAGCAGATGGACAATCTCACCTTTACCCTGAAGCAACTGTGCCGGCGCAATCGCGACGGCAGCCATGCGACGCAGGCCGACCGGATGCACTCGCTGACGCTGGCCGCCCGCCAGTTGAGCGAAGCTGGTTTCCGGCAGATGCGCGCCACCTCCCTCAAAGGCCGGCATGTCGACGCGCTTGTGGGCCGCTGGCAGGAGGAAGGGCTTTCAGCCGGCACCATGAAAAACCGGGTTTCGCACCTGCGCTGGTGGGCGGAGAAGATCGGCAAGCCCGGTCTCATTCCCGCCGACAATGCAAAGCTCGGTATTCCGCAGCGTAGGTACGCGACGAACGAGAACAAGGCGGCCGAGCTCGGCACCCGGCTGGAGCGCGTCACCGATGCCCATGTCCGCATGAGCCTTCAATTGCAGCAGGCGTTTGGCCTGCGCCGGGAGGAAAGCATCAAGTTCCAGCCGCGTTATGCCGATCGCGGCGATCATATCGCGCTGAAGGGTTCATGGACCAAGGGCGGACGGGAGCGGACGGTTCCGATCACCACAGTCGAGCAGCGGGTGATACTGGACCATGCCCATGTTCTTGTCGGGGCCGGCTCACTGATCCCGGCGCACCTGACCTACATCCAGCAGCGCCATGTCTATGACGGACAATGCAAGGCAGCCGGCCTCAGCCACATGCATGGGCTGCGCCATCGCTACGCCCAGCAGCGCTACGAAGTCTTGACCGGATGGAAGCCGCCGGCAGCCGGTGGCCCGGCCATCCGGCAACTGACACCGGAGCAGCGCCTCGTCGATTATGAGGCCCGCCAACAGATCAGCCGGGAGCTGGGCCACGAGCGCATCCAGATCACGTTCGTCTATCTCGGACGATGATGGCTGCAGAGAATAGGCCGGCCTCGCCAGGCTGGCCACTCAAGCAAGGAAATCGAGGAAACGCTCAGACATAAGGGCATAACGAAAAACCTCTCCTCGCGCCAACGAGAAGAGGTTTTCGGTCACCCTCGAGGAACTGGCCTTGTTCGTTGTCGGCGACAATGATCTGGGACGGAAGCTCGCCCGGCTAGGAAAGCTGATCGAGCAGCGAAAGCGGAATGGACAACGCGAGTCCGCCGGCGGGATAAATCCCCATCTGAATCTGTTAAGTCTGCGCCGGAATAAGCGGGCAGCACTGCGCCAGCCTTCATTGAGGTCGGGCAGAGGTTCCGGATCGTGCGTAAGCTGTCACAGCATTCAAATAGCCCTGAACCGTAACGTTCGCGCCTGCGGCAGTCGAAGCATGTTGCTGGCGAACTGGGCCATGCCAAGAAGGCGGAGAAGGGTTTGAAAGCGAAGGGCTAAAGGAAGGGCATCAAGGGAAATGGTCCTATCCAGAAACGGAAAAGGAGAGCAAAGGCTCTTCTGCGTCACTCGGCAGGCTTCTTAACGAACGGCCACACCGCCGCTACTCTAGGGAATGAATTCGACGCCGGCCTTTTCGAGCGCGGTCTTAAGCACTTTCAGATTTGCTGCCGTGATTGTCGGCCGTCCATCTTCCAATAGCCAATCGGCCAAGGTGCCGATCTAGCGGCATTTCTCGCATTCGATCTCGTGGGCAATCATCGGCGCGGCCGTCACCGCGATCCCCGGCGGGACGGATCTCAGACAGATGCGCATGGAAATCGATGCCACCCGCATCGATGATCCGCTGCTACTCTTATAATGGCAGCGTTGCCACCGACCGTCACCACACCCAAACCTTCCAACATAGATACTACCGGGTCTGGCCACCCCGAGACGGTACACCTCGGCGCTATTTCGCGGTTCATATAATGCAACTCGTAGAGAGAGCCAAAGCCCCCGCGCATCATCCGACAGCGATCAGGCGCTTCGACGCAACGCACGCCCGCCTTTCTCTTTCATGGCAAGGCAAACGGCCATGAGAATGTCATGAAAATTCTCTCCGACTACCGCATCGATCGGCGAGCGTCCTTTCAGTCGGCCATAGGGATGCTTCAGCAAGCGATAGATCTGCCAGCCGTCCTTGTCCCAACCATGCATCAAAACCGCACGGATGAACCTGTCCTTGAGCGGATCAAGATGCCAATCGGGAATTCGGCGGCCGAGATTTCCAACAGTCAGGGCCAGTAGCTTGCCAGTGCGAACGTCGTAATTGACCGACTGCCTCGACTTGCCGACGGCTTTCGCGAAATCTACCACCGACAGATTGCAAGGCGAGTTGAATAATTCCAGCATCTCCAGCCGTTCACGCTGAGCGTCCGTGACAGCGTCCGCGATACTGGGGCGGGCGGTCACCGCAGGCAGGCGCGTTATCCGGGCCTTCACGATTGCGAACCCGTCATCTCCGGTCTCTCCCGCCCAAGCCGCGGGTTCCGTTGCCGAGTGAGATAAAACGCCCCCGGACTGCTCTGCGAATGCAAAGGGAAGCCCCACTGCCGCACCCGGCAACCGCAGGCTGCCCTTCTCCACCTTACCATGCTCAAACAGATCCAGCCGATCCGCCCAGTCCTGCATCATACGCCGACGCGGCTCGACATATTCGGCGTGATTGTAAGCAGAACTGACCTTGTCCGGATCGGCATGCGACAATTGCGCATCGACCCAGATTTTCGGATATCCGATTTCGTTGAGCGCGGTTGAAATCGTTGCCCGGATACCGTGTCCGGTGAGCCGATCTTTGTAGCCAAGGCGCTTGAGCGCTGCGTTGAGCGTATTCTCGCTCATCTGTTTTTTCGGATCGTAAGCGTGTGGAAACAGGAAGCGCTGTGTGGGAGCGACAAGCGTGAGCATATGGCGGACGACTTCGACGGCCTGAACCGACAATGGCACGATGTAGGGCGGAACGTCGCGCGGACGCTTCCGACGCTTACGCATTTCAAGCTGCAACTGCTTGACGATCTCCGGCGGGATGATCCACAGCCCCTTGTCGAGATGGAACTGATCAGGCGTCGCAAGCCGAACCTCTCCAGTGCGTACTCCGGTCAGAAGAAGAAGCCGGAGGCCCAACTGGGTTTGTAGCACGCCGGGATAGTTTCGCAGCAGCCGAAGGAAGGAAGGCAATTCATCCATCAAGAGATAGGGATTGTGCCGCACCGGTGGCAGCGGAGCCGCAATCGCATCCAGGTCGGATGCCGGATTATTTTCCATGTCCGGCACCACGACAAGCGCGAAGCGGAACATCTGGCGCAGCCAGGTCCGCACCTTGTCCGCCACCGAGAAGGCTCCCCGCCGCTCGATGCGGTCGACAACGGCGAGCAGATCATGCCGCCTGATCTCGAGGATCGGCCGCTTGCCAAGCTTCGGCAGGACATCCTTGGCGAAGACGCGCCTGATCTGTGTCAGTGTCGTCTGACGCCCCTCCTTGAGGGAAAGCGCCCGTCGCTGGAACCACTTTTTGTAGACCACGCGGAAGGTGTTTTCGTCGGCGTCAGCGCGTGCTCGCTTCTTCTGCTCTCGGTAAGCCTGTGGATCGGTTCCTGCGGCAAGCACCGCATTGGCTCCATCGCGAAGAGCGCGCGCCTGCTGAAGGCTGAGTTCGGGATAAGTTCCAAACGAAATGCGGCGGCGCCGCTCCGCCCAGACATAGCGGTAGTGCCAAGATTTCACGCCGTTCGTCGCGACGAACAGCGAAAGACCGTCCGAATCGTTGAGCGTGTAGTCCTTGCCAAGGGTCTTCGCCTGTCGGATCTTCAGATCGGTAAGTGCCATGTTCCTGCTCCTGATGTTTAGTCAGGGCCGGGATTTTTGGCTCGCTCGCCTCATGCCGCCAGAATCAATCCGGAACCGTCAGCGCCCGCTTTGATGTACCGTTTAATGTACCATTTTGGGGTGGCTGTGGGTGGTTTTCGGTGGATGATGCTGGATTAGCGAAAAGCGATTATCCTTCCAGTTTCAACGGCTTGCAGAACTCACTGGAATTCAGCGGAAGCCAAGATGGAGCGGGTAGCGGGAATCGAACCCGCGTATTCAGCTTGGAAGGCTGCTGCTCTACCATTGAGCTATACCCGCGGGGTCATGATCCGTGCGACAGAATGGTGGAGGGAGTTGGATTTGAACCAACGTAGGCTGAGCCAACGGATTTACAGTCCGTCCCCTTTAACCACTCGGGCATCCCTCCATATTCCGTCGGGATCAAGCGACCAGTGTCGACCGGCGGGCAGTGCCTTTTCGGCGGCGCCTTCGATCTGGCGGCGTATATGACGGGCACAAATCGTCCTGTCAACACAAGGCCATGGAAAAAATTGCGAAAAACGTCATCGTCCCCATCCGGCATCCGGAAGAGGCCGTCCGCGCGTTCGGAATCCCCCTGCCCTTGTTCGCTATTTTTCGCACGCCGCGCACATAAACCGCTGCACACTGGGGCGCCAGATGGTCTATAAGGCCGGCATGAGCAAAGACGATACCGGCGGCAAGTCCGCAAAAGACACCCATTACGCCAAGCTGCGCCGGGCGCACCGCGACCAGCGGCGCGAACGCGGCGAGATTCCGACACCCAGGGACGACCGCCGCCGCAGGCAGGCGGAAGGCTGGAAGGCGCCGGCTCTCGCTCCCGACCAGGTCCATCTCTATGGCCTGCACACGGTGCGCGCGGCCCTAGACAATCCGGAGCGGCAGATCATCAAGCTTTCGGTGAGCCAGAACGCCGCACAGCGGCTGCAGCTGCCCGAGCTTTCGACCCTGCCCTATCCGGTCGAGACCGTGCTGCCCTCCGACCTCGACAAGGTGCTCGGCCCCGAGGCGATCCACCAGGGCGTGATGCTGGAAACGCGCCCCCTGCCGATGCGCCGCCTGGAGGCGCTGAAGGACAGCCCGCTGCTGCTCGTGCTCGACCAGGTGACGGACCCGCACAATGTCGGCGCCATCATGCGCTCGGCCGTCGCCTTCAATGCCGGTGCCGTCATCACCACGCAGCGCCATTCGCCGACCGAATCGGGCGTGCTCGCCAAAACCGCCTCCGGGGCGCTGGAGCTCATTCCCTATATCCAGGTGACCAACCTCGCCGATGCGCTGGACGAGCTGCACAAGCTTGGCTTCCTGACGATCGGCCTTGATTCGGAAGGCCCGGAGCCGCTGGAGGGCACCCTGTCCGGCGAACGCATCGCGCTCGTCATGGGAGCGGAGGGCAAGGGCCTGCGACAGAAGACACGCGCCACCTGCAAGTCGCTCGCCCGGCTCGACATGCCCGGCACGATCAAGTCGCTCAACGTCTCGAACGCCGCCGCGATCGCGCTCTACGCCACGCAGCGGCATCTCTCGCGCTGAAATTACACCTCGCAAACGAAAGGCCCGCCGATGCGGAACCGGCGGGCCTTTGCATGTCGGCGGACGGCCTCAGCTGGCGCGCTTCAGCGCTCCGCGATCGGAAATGGTGCGCTCGGCCTCGGAAATCGCCTCGATCTTCGAATCGGGGCTGAGGTTCAGGCCCTCGGCGCGCACCAGCTCCACATCCGTGATGCCGAAGAAACCGAGCACGACCTTCAGGTAGCTTTCCTGATGGTCCATGGCGGACGCCGGACCGGCGGAATAATGGCCGCCGCGGGTGGAGACGATGATGACCTTCTTGCCCTTGGCGAGGCCCTCGGGGCCTTCGGCGGTGTAGCGGAAGGTCTTGCCGGCGACGGCGACGCGGTCGATCCAGGCCTTGAGCTGGCTCGGCAGGGAGAAATTGTACATCGGCACGCCGAGAATGATCGTATCGGCGGCCAGGAACTCGTCGAGCACGACCTTGCTTTCGGCGACCTCCGCGGCGATCTGGGCATGCACCTCTTCCGGCTTCGCATTGGCCGCCATCAGATGGGCGCCGGACAGATGCGGCAGCGGGTTGGCGACGAGGTCGCGATAGGTGATGGTGGCGGCCGGCTGCTCGGCCTTGATCTGGGCGGCGACGGCGGCCGTCAGGCGACGGGAGACGGAGTGATCGCCGAGAATGCCGGAATCGACATGGAGGATGTTCATGGGGCTGCACCTTTGTTTCGGTTGGGTGCAACACATATGCTGTGAAAACAATCACGCGATTAGACGGCAAAAATCCAATTGACTGTTTCCGGAGAGAAACAATAATTCGCAAAATACCCGGAGACATCCCATGCAGGACCTGAACGATCTCGCGCTTTACGCCGCCGTGGTGCGGCACAAGGGTTTTACCGCGGCGGCGAATGCGCTGTCCGTGCCGAAATCGAAGATCAGCAAGCGCGTCGCCGCGCTGGAGGAGCAGCTCGGCGTGCGCCTCATCGAGCGCTCCACCCGCAAGCTCGCCGTCACCGACATCGGCCAGTCCTTCTACGAGCGCTGCGAGGCGGTG
Source organism: Shinella sp. WSC3-e (assembly GCF_945994535.1). Lineage (NCBI taxonomy): Bacteria > Pseudomonadati > Pseudomonadota > Alphaproteobacteria > Hyphomicrobiales > Rhizobiaceae > Shinella > Shinella sp. WSC3-e. Next base: position 1,018,237 of record NZ_OZ000530.1, on the reverse strand, counting down.
CTCTCCGGCGTCGAGGCGGCGGAGGCCGTCGTGGCGGTCGCCAAGGCGGAGCCGGCAGGCACCGTGCGGCTGTCGATGCCGCCGGGCTTTGCGCCGATGATCGCAGACGTGCTGCCGGGCTTCATGAAACGTTATCCCGACGTCCGCCTCTCCATCCTCACCACCGGCCGCCCGGTCGACCTCATCGAGGAGCGGATCGACATCGCGCTGCGCGTGCGCGACGGCTACGACACGGACCAGTCGCTGGTCGTGCGCCGCTTCGCCGGCACGCGGCGCTATCTCGCGGCAAGCCCGCGTTTTCTCGAACGGTACGGCCCGGTCGATCTCGAGACGATCGGCCGCCTGCCCACGCTCTCCATGCAGGAGAACAATCCGCGCGTGATCTGGACACTCTTCCACCAGAACGGCGCCGTGCACGACGTCTCCCACTCCCCGGTGTTGCTGTGTTCTGATTTCAGCGTCCTGGAGCGCGCAACGATCGAGGGCATCGGGCTCGCCCTGCTGCCGGACATGATCGTGGAGCGCGGCTTTCGCAGCGGCTACCTGACGCCGGTCCTGCCGGAGTGGTCCAGCGCGGAATCGACCAGAGCTGGCTCGGGAAATCTGCACAGCGGGGATAAGTGGAGTTTCTGCCTGACTTCGGCTTAGATGCCGGGAACAGGAGAGACCATGACGAGACGACCGCGCCGGAACCATAGCCCGGCTTTCAAGGCGAAGGTGGCACTTGCCGCCATCCGAGGTGAGCAGACGCTGGTGGAGTTGTCCCAGCAGTTCGATGTGCACGCCAACCAGATCAAGCAATGGAAAGACCAGCTCCTTGAGGGGGCGACAGGTGTGTTCGGCGATGAAACGAAAGCGGAGCCGTCGGGTCCGACCATCGATGTCAAAACGCTGCACGCGAAAATCGGCGAACTGACACTGGAGAACGATTTTTTATCCGGTGCGCTCGGCAAGGCGGGATTGCTGGGCGGAAAGAAATGATCGACCGCGAGCACAAGCTATCCGTCGTGCGCCAGGCGAAGCTTCTCGGCTTCAGCCGTGGCAGCGTCTACTATCTGCCTCGTCCGGTGTCTGACGGCGATCTGGCCCTTATGCGCCGGATTGACGAATTGCATCTCGACTACCCCTTTGCCGGAAGTCGGATGTTGCAAGGGCTCTTGAGAGGAGAAGGTCTGGAGACCGGGCGGCGACACGTCGCCACGCTGATGAAGAAGATGGGCATCGAGGCGATCTACCGCCGCCCGAACACCTCGAAACCAGCGCCAGGGCACAAAATTTATCCCTACCTCCTACGAAAGCTGGCAGTCACCCGGCCCAATCAGGTGTGGGCAATGGACCTGACCTACATCCCCATGGCGCGGGGATTTGTCTATCTGTGCGCCGTCGTGGACTGGTTCAGCCGGAAGGTCTTGTCATGGCGGTTGTCGATCACGATGGAAGCAGCCTTCTGCATCGAGGCGGTGGAGGAGGCACTTGCCCGTCATGGCAGGCCGGAAATCTTCAATACCGACCAGGGATCGCAGTTCACCTCCATCGACTTCACCGCCGTGCTGAAGAGGTCACAGATTGCCATCTCGATGGATGGCAAGGGTGCGTGGCGAGACAATGTCTTCGTCGAGCGGCTCTGGCGTTCGATCAAATACGAGGAAGTCTACCTCCATGCCTACAAGACTGTGTCCGAGGCACGCGCTGGCATCGCCCGATATCTGAACTTCTACAACACCAGACGCCCACATTCATCCCTTGACCGGCGGACGCCGGATCAGGCCTACTTCAACGCGCTGACACCAATGATGGTGGCGGCATAATCGAGGCGGAAATCCACTTAGCGAAACGCCCGAAGCTGTTCAGACAAACCGAGCCACCTCTACCGTGCATGCGGTCTTCACCTCGCGCCACGGCATGCTGCCCGCCGTCCGCGCCCTCATCGACCACCTCGCCGAAAACCTTCCCCGCTCCATGCTGCGCTGCCAGGAAATCGCCCCCAGGACCGCGCTCGACAGCAACTGGTCGATCTGAACAGGCCCTTTTCGCTTTACAGCGGCGGAGAATGTGCTAACTCCCTCGCTGAGTGCCCTTATAGCTCAGTTGGTAGAGCACCTGATTTGTAATCAGGGGGTCCCGGGTTCGAGTCCTGGTGGGGGCACCATCTCCTTTCCAACGCATTGATCGAGTCTTCGCCCCGCTGTCTTACAGCCCGATGGCATCGTGGCGGCTGTGGCGCGGCCCGGATCGCCGATGCGCCTTCCTTCTTCCCGCCGTCGAAGCGAGCCGACCGGCGAGGTACATTGCCGTTCCCGGCCGACTGGCCTATAGGCGTTGATCGACGGGGTGCCTCCGGCACCCCCATTCCCGTTTCGCGGCGCCGGGCAAGACCGGCCATCATGCGAAAACCATGGCGGAGGAACGAACGTGGCGGAAGACAAGGGACCGGTTTCGAAAGTGACGGTCGAAAAGCGGATCGACGGAAAATACTTCTACGCACTCACCTTCCGCGGCGTCACCTATCCGGTGAAGGGTCCGTTCGCCAATCCGATGGAGGCGGCCGCCAGCGGACAGGCCGTGCTGAAGATACTGGAAGAACGCGCCGGGCCGGCGAAAGCCTGAGCGGCGTATGCCCTCACACCGTCCTTGTCATATTTTTCAGATGCGCATGCCGTAAAGGCGTGCGACAAAGACCGGCCCTGGATGCAGGATGTCCGGGGCTTGCTTAGAGGATGCGGATCGACGGCATGGCGCGTACCTTCAATTCCCTTTCCTTCGTCGCCTCACAGGCGCCCGAAGCGCAGGAAGCGCGCAACGAGCTGGTTTCGATCTATGGCAATGCCGATCCGGAAGAGGCCGACGTCATCGTCGCGCTCGGCGGCGACGGCTTCATGCTGCAGACGCTGCACACGACGATGAACACCGGCAAGCGCGTCTACGGCATGAACCGCGGCTCCATCGGCTTCCTGATGAACCGCTACGACACGAAGGACCTGGCGGGCCGCATTGACGGGGCGATTGAGAACGCCTTCCGCCCGCTGGAGATGATCACCGGCGACGCCAGCGGCCAGGAGCGCCGGGCGCTCGCCATCAACGAGGTCTATCTCTTCCGCCAGTCCTACCAGGCGGCCAAGCTGCGCGTCAGCGTCGACGGGCGGGTTCGGCTGGAAGAGCTGATCTGCGACGGCCTGCTGCTGGCGACGCCGGCGGGCTCGACGGCCTACAATCTTTCCGCACACGGGCCGATCCTGCCGCTCGAGGCGCCGCTGCTCGCCCTCACCCCCGTCAGCGCCTTCCGGCCGCGGCGCTGGCGCGGCGCGCTGCTGCCGAACAAGGTGACGGTGGAGATCGAGGTGCTGGAGGCGGAAAAGCGGCCGGTCAACGCGGTGGCCGACAACACCGAGGTCAAATCGGTGACATCCGTGCGCATTGCCGAATCGGCCGGGCTTTCGGCGCGCATCCTCTCCGATCCCGACCATTCCTGGTCCGACCGGATTCTTGCCGAACAATTCGATTACTGACACTGTTACCCAGGCTTCGGGACAGGAGTTTCGCCATGACGCGGTATGCAGCCCTTGGCACCGCCCTCACCCTGCTTTTCCTCGCCGGGCAGCCCGCCCTCGCGGACGAATCGCCGGTTGCGGAAACCATCACCTTCGTCGTCAGCACCGGCTTCTGGGAAGAACCGGTCGAGGCGGAGGAGGAAGACGCCGCCGCCAAGCCGGATACGGCCGAGACGAAGGAGGCGGCCGCCCTCCGCCGCGGCTACTACAAGCTGATCGCCGTGCGCCAGGCGGATGGCACGGCACAGGTCCATCTCCAGCAGATCGAGGCGACCGCCGACGGCCCGAAGATCGCCTCCTCGACGGTGCTGGACGAATTCTCGGCGATGAAGCCCTATGTCACGGACATAAGGCCGGAAAACTCCTCCGGCATCACCACGCAGCCGGGACTGTTCGCGACGGTCTACCTGAAGACCGATCCCAAGGCCGCCGAGCCGGAAGGCTGGACGGTGCTGATCGACGATCTCGGCGAGATCAAGATCGAGCGGGCGACGAACTGAGAACGACCGCCCGTCACACTCTCCTCCGTCATCCTCGGGCTTGACCCGAGGAGAGGTTGTGGGGCTATCGAACGACAACGGGCGCCGAAGCGCCCGTTTCCCGTTTCAATGCCGTCCGACGTCAGTTCAGGTCGTCCACGACCGCATCGGCACCGCCGTTGACGCGGTGGGCGAGTGCGGCTTCCATGAATTCGTCGAGCTCGCCGTCGAGCACGTCAGAGGGGGCCGTGCTTTCGACGCCTGTCCGCAGGTCCTTGACCAGCTGGTAGGGCTGGAGGACGTAGGAGCGGATCTGGTGGCCCCAGCCGATATCCGTCTTGGAGGCGGCTTCGGCGTTGGCGGCTTCCTCGCGCTTCTTCAGCTCGGCTTCGTAGAGGCGCGCGCGCAGCATGTCCCAGGCCTTGGCGCGGTTCTTGTGCTGCGAACGCTCCTGCTGGCAGGCGACCACGATGCCGGTCGGGATATGCGTGATGCGCACGGCCGAATCGGTCGTGTTGACGTGCTGGCCGCCGGCGCCCGACGAGCGGTAGGTGTCGATGCGGCAGTCGCTTTCGTTGACCTCGATATCGATCGATTCGTCGACGACCGGATAGACCCAGATCGACGAGAACGAGGTGTGGCGGCGCGCATTGCTGTCATAGGGCGAGATGCGCACCAGGCGGTGCACGCCCGATTCGGTCTTCAGCCAGCCATAGGCGTTGTGGCCCTTGACGAGCATCGTCGCGGACTTGATGCCGGCCTCTTCGCCGTCATGGACTTCCAGCAGCTCCACCTTGTAGCCCGAGCGCTCCGCCCAGCGGGTGTACATGCGCAGAAGCATGTTCGCCCAGTCCTGGCTTTCCGTGCCGCCGGCGCCGGAATGCACTTCGAGATAGGTGTCGTTGGCGTCCGCCTCGCCGGACAGCATGGCCTCGACCTGCTTGCGCGCGGCCTCGACCTTGACGGCCTTCAGGGCGTCCTCGGCCTCCTTGACGATCGCCGCGTCGCCCTCTTCCTCACCAAGCTCGATGAGTTCGACATTGTCCTTGAGCTGCTGCTCGATGGCCTTGACGCCATTGATGCCCTCGTCCAGCTGCTGGCGCTCGCGCATCAGCTTCTGGGCTTCCTGGGCATCGTTCCAGAGGGTCGGATCCTCTGCCTTGTTGTTCAACCAGTCCAGTCGTCTCAGCGCCTGATCCCAGTCAAAGATGCCTCCTCAGCAGGCTTATGGCCTGCTTGATTTCGTCGACGACGTTCTCGATTTCCGCGCGCATGTCCGCCTTCTTCTTCGATGCTATTCCGGTGGCCGTGAAATAGAGAGGGCGGGCGCGGATGTAAAGCCCCGCGCCCGCCCTAGAACCCGATCATCCCTTGATCAGAACAGGCCGCCGCTGCCGCCCGTCACCGCCTGGTTGGCCTGCGGCGAGCTCCTCAGGATCTCCTCCGGGCTGGCATAGTCCTCGCCGCCGATGACCGAGAAGACGGAGGCCGGGCCGGTGCCGGGCTTGAAGGCTTCCATGATCGTGTCGGGCTGGCCTTCGGAGGCCTGCATGCCGGTCTTGCGGTTGACGGCGATGAACTGCATGCCCTCCGGCACGATGAACTTCGTCGGGCGCGTGCCCTCGAGCGCGGCCTGCATGAACTCGTTGAAGATCGGCGCGGAGAGCGAGCCGCCGGTCGCGCCGCGGCCGAGCGGGGCCGGGTTGTCGAAGCCGATATAGAGGCCGGCGACGAGGTCCGGCGTGTAGCCGACGAACCAGGCGTCCTTCTCGTCGTTCGTCGTGCCGGTCTTGCCGGCGGTCGGGCGGTCGAGCTTGATCTTGCCGGCGGCCGTGCCGCGCGTGACGACGCCTTCCATCATCGAGGTGATCTGGTAGGCGGTCATCGGGTCGAGCACCTGCTCGCGGTTGTCGGTCAGGACAGGCTCTTCCTGGTTTTCCCAATCGTTGGCGTTGCAGTTCTCGCAGGTGCGCTCCTCATGGCGGAAGATCGTCTTGCCGTAGCGGTCCTGGATGCGGTCGATCAGCGACGGCTTGATCTGCTTGCCGCCGTTGGCGAGCACCGAATAGGCCGAGACCATGCGCAGCACGGTCGTCTCGCCCGAGCCGAGCGACATGGCGAGCACCGGATACATCTTGTCGTAGATGCCGAAACGCTCGGCATATTCGGCAACGAGGTTCATGCCCATGTCGTTGGCAAGGCGCACGGTCATCAGGTTGCGCGAGCGCTCGATGCCGAGGCGCAGCGTCGAGGGGCCGGCAGCGCCCCCGCCATAGTTCTGCGGGCGCCAGACCTGGCCGCCGGCGACGATCTCGATCGGCGCGTCCATGATCACGGAGGCCGGCGTATAGCCGTTGTCGAGCGCGGCGGCGTAGACGAAGGGCTTGAAGGAGGAGCCCGGCTGGCGCATCGCCTGCGAGGCGCGGTTGAATTCCGATTGCGCATAGGAAAAGCCGCCGACCATCGCGAGCACGCGGCCGGTATGCGGGTCCATGGCGACGAGGCCGCCCTGCACCTTCGGCGGCTGGCGCAGGCGATAGGTGCCGTCCTCCAGCGGTTCGACATAGACGACGTCGCCCACGGTGAAGACACCGGCCGGCGATTTCGCCGTCTTGCGGTCGCCCTTGGCCGAACGATAGGCCCAGGTCATGGCCTTGGCCTCGATACGGCCGGTCACGCGCTCCTCGACCACCTTGCCGGAGGCTTCCTTGCTCGGCTGAAGGCCGATATCGGCGCCGCCGTCGTCGACGGCGAGCACGACGGCGAGCTTCCATTCCGGCACGTCGGAGAGCGAGTCGACCTTGGCGAGCTCCACGCCCCAGTCGCCGCCGATCTCGATGGTCTTGATCGGGCCATGGAAGCCGCGGCGCTCGTCATAATTGAGAAGGCCCTTCTGCAGGGCCCTGCGGGCGGCGACCTGGATGCGCGGGTCGAGCGAGGTGCGCACCGAAAGACCGCCCTCGTAGAGCGCGTTGTCGCCATAGCGCTCGATGATCTGGCGGCGGACCTCCTCGGAGAAGAACTCCGAGGCGAAGAGATAGGAGCCGCGGTGGCGCGGCGTCACGCCGAGCGGCTGGGCCTTGGCTTCCGCGCCGTCGCTCTGGGTGACGTAGCCGTTCTCGACCATGCGGTCGATGACCCAGTTGCGGCGCTCGATGGCGGCCTCGGTGCGGCGGAAGGGATGGTAGTTCGACGGCCCCTTCGGCAGGGCGGCGAGATAGGCGGTCTCGGCGATCGTCAGCTCGGTGACGGACTTGTCGAAATAGGTCAGCGCCGCACCGGCGATGCCGTAGGAATTCAGACCGAAGAAGATCTCGTTGAGATAGAGCTCGAGGATGCGGTCCTTGGAATAGGCCTGCTCGATGCGGAAGGAGAGGATCGCTTCCTTGACCTTGCGGTCGATCGTCTGGTCGGAGGAGAGCAGGAAGTTCTTGGCGACCTGCTGGGTGATCGTCGAGGCGCCCACCGGGCGGCGGCCGGAGCCCATGTTCTGGATGTTGACGACGATGGCGCGGAAGAGGCCGGTCACGTCGACGCCGGGATGCTGGTAGAAGTTCTTGTCCTCGGCGGAGAGGAAGGCGGCCTTCACGCGGTCCGGGATCGCCTGGATCGGCAGGTAGAGGCGGCGTTCGCGGGCATATTCGGCCATCAGCGCGCCGTTGCCGGCGTGCACGCGCGTCGTCACCGGCGGCGCATAGCTGTTCAAGACCTCATAATCGGGAAGATCCTTGGTGACACTTCCGAGATAGAGCGCGACCGCCCCTGCCACGGCAAGGAAGAAGACGGCGCCAATCCCGAAGAAATATCCAATCAGTCTGATCATGAGCCAGTTACCGATGCCTTATGCTTATAATATCATCGGGCGGACCTGCCGCCCGGCCTTGCGCCGCCCCGGCACGTCCGGCCGTTGCGCCTCTTCCGGCGAGGACGAGTCGTCCCATTTTCTCGCTCCCGTCTAGCGATCGGAATGTGAGGAAAATAGGGCTTACAGCATGCATCCCGGCTACGCCACCGCACAATGGCGGCCGCTGTCACTTTTCCGGCACAGGCGAGCCTAGCACGTTCCGCGCCCGCGCGCCGAAAAAGCTCAGCCGCCGTTGGCGACGACCGTCGCGCGGTACTGTTCCACCGCCTTGGCGACAAGGCCCGCCACCTTCTTCTGCCAGGCGGGATCGATCAGCAGCTGCTCGTCGTCCTTGTTCGACATGAAGCCGAGTTCGAGCAGGATCGAGGGTACGTCCGGCGCGGTCAGCACGCGGAAGCCGGCATGACGATGCGGGTTGTTGATCAGCAGCACCTGGTCCTTGAAATTGCTGACGACGCTCTGGGCGAGATTGATCGAGAAGGCCTGGGTCTCGCGGCGCGTCAGGTCGAGCAGGATGTCGGCAACCTCGGCCGGCTCGTCGACGAAGGAGATGCCGGCGATCTGGTCGGACAGATTCTCGCGCTCGGCAAGGCTTGCCGCGAGGCTGTCGGAGGCCTTGTCGGAGATCGTGTAGACGGTCGCGCCGCGGATGTCCTTCTGCTTCAGCGTGTCGGCATGGATCGAGATGAGCAGGTTCGCCCCCTCGTTGCGGGCAAGCTGCACGCGCTGCGACAGGGAGAGGAACTCGTCCTTGTCGCGGGTGAGGATGGCGCGCGTGCCGGGCAGCGCGTTCAGCGCCTCGGTCAGCTGGCGGGCGAAGGCGAGCGTGACATGCTTTTCCTCCGTCTTGGTGACGCCGCCGCGCGCGCCGTTGTCGATGCCGCCGTGGCCGGCATCGACCGCGATGACGAAGGGGCCGCCCGCCCGGCTGCCGGGCAGCATGACCGGCGCCTGCTCGGCGCTTGCCGGGACGGCGGCCTCCTGCCAGCTCTGCTTTTCCATGAGGGCCTGGAAGGCCTGGTCGGTGACGATCGCCGTATCGACGACCAGCCGGTAGCTCGCCGCCCCCTCTTCTTCCTGCACCTCGGCCAGCACGACGCCGACGGGGCGCGAGGCGGTCAGGACGATGCGCGAGCGGCCGGCCGCCATGGTGCCGTAGCGGATGTCGGAGAAGATGCCGCGCGCCTCCAGCTCCTCCGCCTTCACGCCGAAGTCGGTCTCCGGCAGATCGATCAGCACGCGGTAGGGATTGGCGACATAATGGACCTCGAAATCCGGCTTGCGGTCGAAATCGATGATGAGGCGGGTGCGGGCATCGTCGCCGGCAATGCGTGCGGAAAAGGCGAGCAGCGGGGCGGCCGAGGCGGAAACGGCAAGGGCCGGCGTGACGGGCGACAGGCTGAGCATCACGACGATCGCACCGGCCGCGACGCGGAAAAGGGTTTCGGTCAGAAGGCGTAGCATCACCACTGGCAGTCCGTTCAAACGCGTGGAAACCGCGCGATGCGGCACGGGACAAGGCCCATAGATGCCCCCATATGGTTAACCAAAGCTTGCCGGGAGGCGATGTCGCAGCACTCGGCCAGCCATAGGGGCAAATCCATCAAGATTATGACGCTTTTGGCTTTTCCCTTGCCATTGTGACATATCCGCCATAAAAGCAAAATCAGGGAAAAAGAATAGACGGGATAGAATCGCTTAGAGCAGGCAGCCACTCCTTCGGGGCTTGGCGCCGAACCGGGCCTTCATCCGCCGTCGCACCGCTTTTTCCCGGCCGATAAGATCGCGTAAACCGGCGGTGGCCGGAACAGTCAAGGTGGATTTTCCACCAACCGCCCTTACCCAAGGGCAATTTCATCGGACCGATCAGGTCTATGGCACAGGCATTCTCGTTGGACGTTGATGTTGTCACAGCGGATTTTATCAGAGGGTAACTGGCACCGGGACGCTCGCGTACCGACCGCCCTCCGTCCGCCAACCCCGCACCGGGGCCCGACGAGAACTTACATATCCGGCGCATCCCTCTCCTCCTACGGCACTTCCCCTGAAGGGATCAGGTCGCCGTCAGGATTGCGGCTGCGCCGAGGAGCTCAATCTACATGGCAGAGAAAATGCTTATCGATGCGTCTCACGCTGAAGAGACGCGCGTCGTTGTCGTCCGCGGAAACCGCATAGAAGAATTCGACTTCGAGTCCCAATACAAGAAACAGATCCGCGGCAATATCTACCTCGCCAAGGTCACACGCGTCGAACCGTCGCTCCAGGCGGCCTTCGTCGATTATGGCGGCAACCGCCACGGCTTCCTGGCCTTCGCCGAAATCCACCCGGATTATTACCAGATCCCGCTGGCCGACCGCCAGGCGCTGCTGAGGGCCGAGGCCGAAGAGCACCGCCGCGACGACGATATCGAGCCGGTCGAGACCGCATCCGACCTTTCCGACAACACGGACGCTACCGAAATCGAGGCCGTCGAAACCCCGGCTGCCGACGAAGAGGTGCCCGTCGCCGCCACGGAGGCCGAGCCGGAAGTTGCCGAAGCCGCTGCCGCCCTTGCGGAAGAGGCGCCGGCCGAAAAGCCGAAGAAGCCGCGCCGCCCGCGCAAGGCCAAGGCGAAGGCCGAGGACGCGCCGGTTGCCGAAGAGACCGCCGCCCCCACCGAAAGCAGCGACGACGAGACGCCCGGCGGCGCGATGGCCATGGCCGTCGATACCGACGAGATCTCCGAGCCCGCCGAGCGTTCGCGCGGCCGCCGTCGCCGCGATGACGACGACGATGACGACGATCATCACGGCGAGGAGAAGGAAGTCATCGAATCCGTCGGCGCGGAAGACGCGATGGAAGAGGTTCCGGACCGCGTCGTGCGCAAGCCGCGCAAGCAGTACCGCATCCAGGAAGTCATCAAGCGCCGCCAGATCCTGCTCGTGCAGGTCGCCAAGGAAGAGCGCGGCAACAAGGGCGCGGCGCTGACCACCTATCTCTCGCTCGCTGGCCGCTACTCCGTCCTGATGCCGAACACGGCGCGCGGCGGCGGCATTTCCCGCAAGATCACCAACCTGCAGGACCGCAAGCGCCTGAAGGAGATCGCCCGCGACCTCGAGGTTCCGCAGGGCATGGGCGTCATCCTGCGCACCGCCGGCGCGAACCGCACCCGCGTCGAGGTCAAGCGCGACTTCGAATACCTGATGCGCCTGTGGGAGAACGTGCGCACGCTGACGCTCGCCTCGACGGCGCCGTGCCTCGTCTACGAGGAAGGCTCGCTCATCAAGCGCTCGATCCGCGACCTCTACAACAAGGACATCAGCGAGATCATCGTCGCCGGCGAGGAAGGCTATCGCGAGGCGAAGGCCTTCATGAAGATGCTGATGCCGAGCCATGCGAAGGTCGTGCAGCCCTATCGCGACGTGCATCCGATCTTCTCGCGCTCGGGCATCGAGGCCCAGCTCGACCGCATGCTGCAGCCGCAGGTGACGCTGAAGTCCGGCGGCTACATCATCATCAACCAGACCGAGGCGCTTGTCTCGATCGACGTCAACTCCGGCCGTTCGACGCGCGAGCATTCCATCGAGGAGACCGCGCTCCAGACGAACCTCGAAGCTGCCGAGGAAGTGGCACGCCAGCTGCGCCTGCGCGACCTTGCCGGCCTCGTCGTCATCGACTTCATCGACATGGAGGAGAAGCGCAATAACCGCGCCGTCGAGAAGCGCCTGAAGGATCATCTCAAGAACGACCGCGCGCGCATCCAGGTCGGCCGCATCTCGCATTTCGGCCTTCTGGAAATGTCGCGCCAGCGCATCCGCGCCTCGGTTCTCGAATCCACCATGCAGACCTGCCCGCACTGCAACGGCACGGGCCATGTGCGCTCGCAGTCGTCGGTCGCGTTGCACGTCCTGCGCGGCATCGAGGAATATCTGCTCAAGAACACGACGCACAACATCACCGTGCGCACCACGCCCGACATCGCGCTCTACCTGCTCAACCACAAGCGCGGCACGATCATCGACTATGAAGGCCGCTTCGGCGTCGTCATCATCATCGAGGCCGATGCCCATGTCGGCGCGCAGCACTTTGCGATCGATCGTGGCGAGCCGGTCGAGAACCCGGTCAAGATCGACCAGATCCTGCATTTCGAACCCGAGCCGGAAGACGACGACGACGTCGTGATCGATGAGGAGATCGACGAGGAAGAGGAAGAAGCGCGTCCCGCCGGGGCCGCGCAGGCTTCGTCCGCCTCCGACGAGAACGGCCGCAACAAGCGCAAGCGCCGCCGCCGCCGGCGGGGCCGGGGCCGCGAGAATGGCGACGGCACGGACACCGCCTCCTTCGGCGGCGAGCAGGCCGGCGATGAAGATGTGCTCGACGACGACGATGCCGAGGGCGAAGAGGCTGCCGACGCGCCCCAGGCGCAGGCCGACGATGCCTCCGACCAGCGCCGCAAGCGCCGCCGCCGCGGCAAGCGCGGCGGCCGCCGCAACCGTCCCGAGGACGGCTCGCTCGAAGCCGGCGCCGAAGACGCGGAAGAGGCCGATGGCGATGCGGACGACGCCGAAGAGGTGACGACCACCGAGGTCGAGGTCGCTGAGGTGGAGGTCGCCGGGACGGCTGCCCCCGCCGAGGAAGCGCCGGTCGAAGCCGTTGCCGAAGAGGCGCCGGCCAAGCCGAAGCGCGCCCGCCGCAGCCGCGCCAAGGCCGTAGAAGAGGCGGCGACCGACGAGGCCGCCCGCAGCGAGGTGGAGGCCCAGCCGGCCGCCACGACGGTTGCCGAGGACGCCGCACCGGTGGAACCGGAGGTCGAGACCGCCTCTGCCGACCTCGAAGAGCCGGCGAAACCCGCCCGCGCCAATCGCGACCTTTCCAAGATCGCCTCCGAGCCGGTGGTGAAATCTTCGACGAAGAAGGAAGCGGCACCGGAAGAAGAGCCGGAAAAGCCCAAGAAGGGCGGCTGGTGGCAGCGCCGCGGCTTCTTCTAGTCGCTTCACTGCAATTCCCGACGCAAGGCGGCTTCGCGCTTTGCCGGAATTGCTTGGGAAACCACCCTCTTTCAAGACTGGAAAGGCCCGGCATCGTCCGGGCCTTATTCTTGCGCGCGGGAATCGGGTGGTTCCCGCCACTGCCTTCTGCGACATGCAGCTCCGCATGAAACCAGCAAGGGAGAAATCCATGCCCCGTCTCGACAACAAGACCGCCATCGTCACCGGCGCCAGTTCCGGCATCGGCCGCGCCGCCGCGCTTCTCTTCGCCCGGCAGGGCGCCAGGCTCGTGCTCTCCGCCCGCAGACGCGCACAGCTTGAGGAAATCGCCGGCGAGATCCGTGCCGCGGGTGGCGCCGCCATCGCGGTGCCGGGCGATGTGAGCGAGGAGGCCCATCACCAGGCGCTGGTCGAAGCGGCGCAGGCCGAATTCGGCGGCCTCGACATCGCCTTCAACAATGCCGGCACGACAGGCCCGGTCGGTCCCCTCACCGCCCTTTCGCTTGCCGAATGGCAGGATGTCGTCGCCGTCAACCTGACCAGCGGCTTCCTTGCCGCCAGGTACCAGCTGCCGGCGCTGGAGGCGCGGGGCGGCGGCAGCCTCGTCTTCACCTCGACCTTCGTCGGCTACACGGCGGGTTTTCCGGGGCTTGCCGCCTATGCCGCCTCGAAATCCGGCCTTGTCGGCCTGGTGCAGGTGCTCGCCTCGGAATATGGGCCGAAGGGCATCCGCGTGAATGCGCTGCTGCCGGGCGCGACGGACACGCCGATGGGGCGGACGGTTGCAAACACGCCGGAAGCCCGCGACTTCATCGCCGGCCTCAATGCCTTCAAGCGCATCGCCGCGCCGGAGGAGGTCGCCGCGGCCGCGCTCTTCCTGTGCTCGGATGCCTCCAGCTTCACAACCGGCACGGCGATGCTCGTCGACGGCGGCGTGTCGATCAACCGGGTCTGAGGCTCACAAGGAGAATCAGGACCTTGCGGGATTGAATCCGCTTCCCGCCACAAGTGCCTGAAACGGTATCATTTTCCCCGTTTCAGGCGAGCCAGCGCGCGAGGCGGTCGACCGCCTCGCTCATCTCCTCGAAGGAGCCGGCATAGGAGAAGCGCATCGTATGATGCCCGTCCTGCGGATCGAAATCGGCGCCGGGCGTCGCCGCGACGTCGGTTTCGGCGAGCATGCGCCGGGCGAAGGCCATGCTGTCATTGGTGAAGCGGCTGACATCCACATAGGCGTAGAAGGCGCCGTCCATCGGCGAGGCGACGGCAAAGCCGATCTCCGGCAGGCGTTTCACCAGGAAATCGCGGTTCGCCCTGTAGGCGTCGCGGTAGACGTTGAGTTCCGCCTCCGCCCCGAGCGCGGCTTCCGCCGCGATCTGCGAAAGCTCCGGCGCGGAGATGTAGAGGCTCTGCGCGATGCGCTCGACCGGGCGCACCAGCGCCTCCGGCAGCACCATCCAGCCGATGCGCCAGCCGGTCATGCAATAGTATTTCGAGAAGGAGTTGATGATTATCGCCTCCTCGCCGAATTCCAGCGCCGTCGCCTCCTCGCCGACGAAGGTGAGGCCGTGATAGATCTCATCCGAGATGAAGGCGATGCCGTTGTCCCGGCAATAGGCGGAAAGCGCGGTAAGGTTGGCGCGGCCGGTCACCGTGCCGGTCGGATTGGCGGGGCTGGCAAGCAGCACGCCGTCGATGCGTCCATGGGCGGCAGCGGCCGCTTCCAGCGCTGCCGGCGTCAGCGTGAAACCGTTCTCCGCGTTCACCTCGATCTCCACCGTCTCGATGCCGAGCGCGGCGAGGATATTGCGATAGGCGGGGTAGCCGGGCCGTGCGATGGCGACGCGGTCGCCGGCATCGAACAGCGCCAGGAAGGCGAGGTTGAAGCCGGCCGACGAGCCCGTCGTGACGGCGATTCGGCCCGGATCGACGGAAACGCCGTGATGGCGCCGGTAAAAACCGGAGATGGCGCGGCGCAGCGAAAGCAGGCCGAGCGCATCCGTATAGCCGATCCGGCCGACATCGAGCGCGCGGCGGGCTGCGTCTCGCGCCGCCTCCGGGGCGGGATGCACGGGCTGGCCGACGGCCATGGAAATCACCGGACGGCCGGCGGCACGGCGCTTCGTCGCCTCGGCCAGCACATCCATGGCATGAAAGGGTTCGACGGCGCCGCGGCGGGAGAGTTTCATGGGACTGCCTTCCGGTTCTTCGGGTCGCGTCTTCCTGCCGCAAGATGCCCGTCTTCACAATCCCGCGAAGGCCGAAAATCCGCCGCTTTTACCCTATCGTTTGCCCCTGCTCGACCATAAGGTCGTTGAAAGCGCCGCGGCCCGCATTGACGTGCAGGGCCGCCAATGGCACTTCTCCGGCGCATCATGACGAGGACAGGAAAGACATGACATTCAAGACGAAGCTCGCGGCCACCGTAGCCCTTGCCCTTTCGGTCGCAGCCCCCCTGCCCGCCCTTGCCCTCGACGATGCACAGAAGAAGGAAATCGGCGACTTCATCAAGGAATACCTCGTCGAGAACCCGGAGATCCTGCTCGACGTACAGGAAGCCCTGCAGAAGAAGCAGGAGGCGCAGCAGCAGGCGAAGGCCCAGGGCGCCATCACCGACAACGAAAAGGCGATCTTCTCCTCCCCCTACGACATCGCGCTCGGCAACCCGAAGGGCGACGTCACCATCGTCGAGTTCTTCGATTACAATTGCGGCTACTGCAAGCGCGCCCTCTCCGACATGGACGAGATCCTGGAGGAGGACAAGAACGTCCGCTTCGTGCTGAAGGAGCTGCCGATCCTCGGCCCCGATTCGCTTGCCGCCCATAAGGTCAGTGCCGCCGTGCGCGACCTCGCGCCGGAAAAATACGGCGAATTCCACCGCGCGCTGCTGGGCAACGAGGGCCGTGCAACGGAAGAAAGCGCGATCGCTCTTGCCGCGACGATGGGCCTTGCCGAGGCTGATGTCCGCAAGACAATGGCCGACAAGCCGCATGACGACGCCGTGCGCGAAGCCTATTCGCTGGCCAACGAGCTCGGCATCACCGGCACGCCCTCCTACGTGCTCGGGCAGGAGATGGTGTTCGGTGCGGTCGGTGCGGGCGACCTGCGTGAAAAGATCGCCAATGTCCGGGCCTGCGGCAAGGCGACCTGCTGACCGCCATCTTCCTGCCATGCCGCTCGTGTTCAGCCGGCGCTGCTTGTGGACATCGCCCCGTTCGACCGGCAAAGCCCCTGCCCTTGGGGCTTTCCCTGTGGAAACCGCCGGTCTATAGGTAATTGTCTATCCAGCATGCGGAATTGCGAATGGCATCCACTCTTTTCGTGCTCAACGGCCCCAACCTGAACGCCCTCGGCAAACGTGAACCCGGCATCTATGGCGGGCACACGCTTGCGGATATCGCGGCGCTCTGCCAGGCCGAGGGCGAGAAGCTGGGCTTTGCCGTCGACTTCCGCCAGTCCAACCATGAAGGCGACCTGGTCGACTGGATCCACGAGGCCGGCGATACCGCCGCCGGCGTCGCCATCAATGCCGGTGCCTACACCCACACCTCGATCGCCCTGCACGACGCCATCCGCGCCGTCAGCATCCCGGTGGTCGAACTGCACCTTTCCAATGTGCATGCCCGCGAAGAATTCCGCCACACGTCGATGATCGCGCCCGCCGTCAAGGGCGTCATCTGCGGTTTCGGCGCGCACAGCTACGTCCTCGCGCTTCACGCGCTTTCGTCCATCACGAAATAAGAAAAACAAGAGGCTCTTCCATGTCTGACAAGAAAAACGGCATCGATCAGGCGCTGATCCGCGATCTCGCCAACATCCTCAACGAGACGGATCTCACCGAAATCGAAGTGGAGCAGGACGATCTGCGCATCCGCGTCTCGCGCGCCGGCACGCCGCAATTCGTCCAGGCGCCCATCGCCGCCCCGGCCCCTGCCTTCGCCGCGCCTGCCGTCGCCGCGGTCGCCGCCGCTCCGATCGCCGATGCGCGCAGCAACAAGAACGCCGTCACGGCCCCGATGGTCGGCACGGCCTATCTCTCGCCCGCCCCGGGCGCCCGTCCCTTCATCGAGGTCGGCGCGAGCGTCAAGGAAGGCCAGACCATCCTCATCATCGAAGCCATGAAGACGATGAACCAGATCCCGGCGCCGCGCTCCGGCAAGGTCACCGAAATCCTCGTCTCGGATGCAAGCCCGGTCGAATACGGCGAACCGCTGATCGTCATCGAATAAGGCGGCCCCCATGATCTCCAAAGTCCTCATTGCCAACCGCGGCGAAATCGCCCTTCGGGTCCTTCGGGCCTGCAAGGAGCTTGGCATCGCCACGGTCGCCGTGCATTCGACGGCGGATGCCGACGCCATGCATGTGCGCCTCGCCGACGAGAGCGTGTGCATCGGCCCGCCCCCGTCGCGCGAGAGCTACCTGAACATCCACCAGATCGTCGCGGCCTGCGAGATCACCGGCGCCGACGCCGTGCATCCGGGCTACGGCTTCCTGTCGGAAAACGCCAAGTTCGCGGAAATCCTCGACGCGCACGGCATCACCTTCATCGGCCCGACGGCGGAGCACATCCGCATCATGGGCGACAAGATCACCGCCAAGCAGACGGCGCAGGAACTCGGCATCCCGGTCGTTCCCGGCTCCGACGGCGAGGTCAAGCCGGAGAACGCGCTGGAAGTCGCCCGCAAGATCGGCTTTCCCGTGCTCATCAAGGCCACCGCCGGCGGCGGCGGCCGCGGCATGAAGGTCGCCAGATCCGAGGCGGATCTTGACGAAGCCGTCTCCACGGCCCGCTCCGAAGCGCTCGCCGCCTTCGGCAACGACGCCGTCTACATGGAAAAGTATCTCGGCAAGCCGCGCCATATCGAAATCCAGGTCGTCGGCGACGGCATGGGCAATGCCGTGCATCTCGGCGAGCGCGACTGCTCGCTGCAGCGCCGCCACCAGAAGGTCTGGGAAGAGGCCAACTCCCCCGCCCTCAATGTCGAGCAGCGCATGAAGATCGGTCAGGTCTGCGCCGACGCCATGAAGAAGCTGAAATACCGCGGCGCCGGCACGATCGAGTTCCTCTACGAGAACGGCGAGTTCTATTTCATCGAGATGAACACCCGCCTGCAGGTGGAGCATCCGATCACCGAGGCCATCACCGGCATCGACCTCGTGCACGAGCAGATCCGCGTCGCCTCCGGCACCGGCCTGTCGGTGACCCAGGAAGACATCGTCTTTTCCGGCCATGCCATCGAGTGCCGCATCAATGCGGAGGACCCGCGCACCTTCGTTCCCTCCCCGGGCACGATCACGCATTTCCACGCGCCGGGCGGCCTTGGCGTGCGCGTCGATTCGGGCGCCTATCAGGGCTATAAAATCCCGCCCTACTACGACAGCCTGATCGGCAAGCTCATCGTGCACGGCCGCACCCGCGTCGAATGCATGATGCGCCTGCGCCGCGTGCTGGACGAGTTCGTCATCGACGGCATCAAGACGACGCTGCCGCTCTTCCAGGACCTGATCGGTAACCAGGACATCGCCAACGGCGACTACGACATCCACTGGCTGGAAAATTATCTGGCCAGCAAAACCGACGCCTGAGGGGCGTCGGTCATGGCAGGGCGACGCAGCCGGCACCCGGAAATCACCCCGGACCTGCTTCTGCGCGCCTATTCCATCGGGCTCTTCCCGATGGCCGATTCGGCCGACGACCCGGAACTGTTCTGGGTCGAGCCGGACATGCGGGGGGTCATCCCGCTCGATGAGTTCCACGTCTCGCGCAGCCTCGCCAAGACGATCCGCAAGAAGCCCTTCGACATCCGCTTCGACACCGCCTTCGACGCCGTGCTCGCGTCATGCGCGGCGGCCGCGCCCGATCGACCTTCCACCTGGATCAACGCCAAGATCAAGTCGCTCTACGGCACCCTGCACCGCATGGGCCACGCCCATTCGGTCGAAGCGTGGGAGGGGGAAAACCTCGTCGGCGGCCTCTACGGCGTCTCGCTCGGTGCCGCCTTCTTCGGTGAGAGCATGTTCTCGCGGCGCACGGATGCGTCGAAGGTCTGTCTCGTCCACCTCGTCGAACGGTTGAAGGCGCGCGGCTTCCGGCTGCTCGACACGCAGTTCACCACGGAGCACCTGAAGACGTTCGGCGCGATCGACGTGCCGAAGATCGAGTACGAGGACATGCTGGCGAACGCCTTGGCCTCGCCGCATCTGCCGTTTTGAACGGAGAGGTGGCGCTGCGGATCGTGGATCCTCGGGTCAAGCCCGAGGATGACGCAAGAAGGAAAGTCAGCGACAAAGCAGTCCCCCGTATGCCGCACCGCTCGATGCCGCATCGTTGCGGTACTGCATCCCGAACCGTTCGATGGGAGGAAGCCGTCTCCTTCCCTCCGTCATCCTCGGGCTTGACCCGAGGATCCACAGCCGCAGACGCAACGTTCGTGGAAAGCGCCTTACTGCGCCTTCGCTTCGGAGTCTTCCGGCGGCGGCACGTCGGACTTTGCCTTGCACTCGGTCAGCCACACGTCATAGACGGGGTGCTCGACGGCGTTGAGGCCGGGGCTGTCGGCGAACATCCAGCCGGTGAAGATGCGGCGGATCTTGCGGTCGAGCGTGATCTCGTCGACCTCGACGAAGGAGGTCACCTTCTGCGCCTCGGTGTCGTCGCGGCTGTAGCAGACCTTCGGGGTCACCTGGAGCGCGCCGAACTGCACGGTCTCGCCGAGATAGACGTCGAAATTGGTGATGCGGCCGGTGATCTTGTCAATGCCGGAGAAAACGGCGACCGGGTTCTCGATGCGGGCGGCCTCGGCGGCCACCGGCATCAGCCCAGCGGCCACGGCAAGCGCGGCGACAAGGAACCGCCGTCCGGCGTTTGCCGAGAAAAACCCTGATGTCATGAATGCCGTCTCCTGCGAACCGCTCCGGCCCGCGCCGGTCGCTTGGAGTTAGAGTGCCTTGGCTTCTCCTCGAAAAACCAAAGCACTCTAACTCTTTGTTTTAACGCAATTCCGGGCGCAAAACCGCTTCGCGACTTCTGCTGGAATTGCTCTAGCGGCGAAATGTGGCCAAATCGGTATCAGTTGCCCGGCGTCCAGGCATCGTAATCGCCCGTCACGCGCGGACGTTCGCCGGCGGCGGCGAGCGAGCCCGGCGGACGGTAGGCCTGGGCGGTGCCGGTCGGGTTCTGGCGGTGCGGCTTTTCCCACTCGCGGGCCTGGTACGTCTCGTCGGCCGGGGAAACGTCGGTGCGGTGATGCATCCAGCCATGCCAGCCCGCGGGAATGGCCGAGGCCTCGGCGTAACCGTTATAGATCACCCAGCGGCGCGTGCGGCCTTCGGAATCCTTGCCGCCCTGGTAATAGACATTGCCGAATTCGTCCTGGCCGACCCGGGTGCCGAAGCGCCAGGTGTGGAAGCGGGTGCCGATCGTCTGACCGTTCCACCAGGTGAAGATCTGCTTGAGAAGGTTCATGGGCTGGCGTCCTTGGCAGGGCCGTGCCGGAAGCGCGGCCCGAGACTGTTGGGCCGCCCGCGGAAAGCGGGCGATCTTTCCTCCGCTTATGGCGCGAGAGCACCGGAATGTCCAGCGATTCCCGCCCCTTCGCCCACGGCTTTTCGCCGCGGGTCAGCCACCGAGCGGCTTCTCGTAGACATCCAATGGCATGCCGGAGATCGCGTCCGCCGTATGCCGCGCCTCGCCCACCTTGGCAAAGCCGTGCGCCTGGTAGAAGGCGACCGCCGCCTCGTTGCGCGGATCGACCTCCAGGAGCATGGTGCTGGCATCGGGAAAGCAGGTCTCGAGCTCGGCGAACATGTCGCGGCCGATACCCTGGCGCTGGTAGCGCGGCAGCACGTAGAGCTGGTGCAGGAACGCCGCCTTCGGCCGATCCTTCGTCATGGCCGCATACCCCATGCCGGCAAGCTCCCTACCGTTGTCGGCGACGACGAACTCGCTGTCCTTGCGCTCCAGCCGGGCCTTCAGCGCCGGCACGGCATGCCAGCGCGCAGTGATCTCGCTCACCTTGTCGGCGCCGTAAAGCGCGTCATAGGTGGCATGCCACGTCTCGGCCAGAAGCGCGCTGACCTTCGCCAGATCGCGCTCGGAGGCCGTGCGGACGAAGAACATGGAAAATTCCTTTGTTTTGAAGCGATTCCGGACGGAAAACCGCTTCACACTTTTCCTGGAATCGCTTCAGTCCTCGATGCCGAGCTTGGCCTTGACGAGGGCCTGCACCGCCTGCGGGTTGGCCTTGCCGCCCGTCGCCTTCATCACCTGGCCGACGAACCAGCCGGCAAGCGTGGGCTTGGCCTTCACCTTCTCGACCTGGTCCGGGTTGGCGGCGATGATCTCGTCGACGGCCTTCTCGATGGCGCCGGTATCCGTCACCTGCTTCAGGCCACGCGTCTCGACGATCTCGGCCGGGTTGCCGCCCTCGTTCCAGACGATCTCGAAGAGGTCCTTGGCGATCTTGCCGGAAATCGTGCCGTCCTTGATGAGATCGATGATCTGCCCAAGCTGGGCGGGTGAAACCGGAGTCTCTTCAATGGCTTTGCCGGCTTTGTTCAAGGCGCCCAGCAGGTCGTTGATGACCCAGTTGGCGGCGATCTTGCCGTCGCGGCCGGCGGCCACGGCCTCGTAATAATCGGCGATCGCCTTTTCCGAGACGAGCACCGAGGCGTCGTAGACGGACAGGCCGAGATCCTTGACGAAGCGGATCTTCTTGTCGTCGGGCAGTTCCGGCAGGCCGGCGAGCAGCTTGCCGACGAACTCGTTGTCGAATTCCAGCGGCAGGAGGTCCGGATCGGGGAAATAGCGGTAGTCGTGCGCGTCTTCCTTCGAGCGCATGGAGCGCGTCTCGCCCTTGCCCGGGTCGAACAGACGGGTTTCCTGGTCGATGGTGCCGCCGTCCTCCAGAATGCCGATCTGGCGGCGGGCTTCATATTCGATCGCCTGGCCGATGAAGCGGATGGAGTTGACGTTCTTGATCTCGCAGCGCGTGCCGAAAGGCTCGCCCGGACGGCGCACGGAGACGTTGACGTCGGCGCGCATGGAGCCTTCGTCCATGTTGCCGTCGCAGGTGCCGAGATAGCGCACGATGGAACGCAGCTTCGTCATGTAAGCCTTGGCCTCGTCCGACGAGCGCATGTCCGGCTTGGAGACGATCTCCATCAGCGCGACGCCCGAACGGTTGAGGTCGACATAGGACATGGTCGGATGCTGGTCGTGCATCGATTTGCCGGCATCCTGCTCCAGGTGCAGGCGCTCGATGCCGATCTCGATATCCTCGAAATTGCCCTGGCGGTCGGGCCCGAGCGAGATCGTGATCTTGCCCTCGCCGACGATCGGGTCCTTGAACTGGGAGATCTGGTAGCCCTGCGGCAGGTCCGGATAGAAGTAGTTCTTGCGGTCGAAGATCGAGCGGTGGTTGATCTCGGCCTTCAGGCCGAGGCCGGTGCGCACGGCCTGCTTGACGCATTCCTCGTTGATGACCGGCAGCATGCCCGGCATGGCGGCATCGACGAGCGAGACGTTGGCGTTCGGCGCCTTGCCGAATTCGGTGGAGGCGCCGGAGAACAGCTTGGAATTGGAGAGGACCTGGGCGTGCACCTCCATGCCGATGATGACCTCCCAGTCGCCGGTGGCGCCGGGGATCAAGCGTTTCGGATCGGGGGTACGGACGTCGACGATGGTCATGGGATGCTCTTTGCGAAAGCCTCGGATTTGCCTGCCTCGGTAGAACATATGGCCGGCCGGTGCAAGGCTTTGCCGCATATCCGGCCCCTCTTCCCCCGGGCGCCGGTTGACAGGCAGGACGATTCGTAACTATTATTGTTACATGAAAAGAAACAGCCGCCTTTCCGCCGTGCTTCACGCCCTCATGCACATGGCCGAGCGCGAGGCGCCGATGACCTCGGACGACCTTGCGCTCTGCCTCGACACCAACGCCGTCGTCGTCCGGCGCACCATGGCCGGCCTTCGCGAGGCCGGCATCGTGCAGTCCGGCCGCGGCCATGGCGGCGGCTGGCATTTTGCCCGGCCGCTCGCCGACATCTCGCTGCTCGACATCTACAACGCGCTCGGCGAGCCGATCGTCTTCCAGATCGGCCCGGCGACGGAGATGCCGGGCTGCGTTGTCGAGCAATCCGTCAACCGGGTGATCGGCGAGGCGCTGAAGGATGCCGAGGCGATCCTGATGGCGCGCTTCGCCGGCACGACGCTGGCAGACCTCGCCGCCGATTTCCGGGTGGCGGCGAAACGCTGCCGGGCCGATACCGGCTAAGCGGGAACGCCCTCCCGATACCCTGCATCGAACGACCGAGACCTCTCGGGTGCGCGATGCCGCACGTTCCAAAGAAAGGATGAACCATGACCGAAGATGCCATCATCATCGGCGGGGGCTTTGCCGGCCTCTCCGCCGCCCTGCAGCTCGCCCGCGCCCGCCGCCGCATCACCATTCTCGACACCGGCGAGCCGCGCAACCGCTTCGCCGCCCATTCGCACGGCTTCCTCGCCCAGGACGGCCGGCCGGGCCGCGACATCCTCGCCGATGCCCGCCGGCAGCTTGCCGCCTACGGGACCGTCACCTTCCGCGACGTGCCGGCCGAGCGGCTGGAGGGCGAGAAGGACGCCTTCTCCGTCGTCGCCGGCGACGGCGGGCGGATCGAGGCGCGCCGCGTGCTGCTTGCCACCGGCTTCGAGGACCAGTTGCCGGCGATCCCCGGCCTTGCCGAACGGTGGGGCAAGACGGTGCTGCATTGCCCCTATTGCCATGGCTACGAGGTTGGCGGCGGCCCGGTCGGCGTCCTGGCGCGCACGGCCGAGGCGGCGCGCTTTGCGGCGGTGGTCGCCGACTGGGGCAATGTCACGCTCTTCACCAACATGGCGCCGGAACCGGACGATGCGGCCCTTGCGGTGCTTGCCGAACGCAATGTGAAGCTCCGGCCGGGCCGCGTCACCGCCATCGCCGACGGGCCGGACGGCATGCTGTCCGTCGAGACGGGGCCGGGCATCCCGACCCTGGTCAAGGCGCTCTTCGTGATGCCGGAGGCACGGGTGCGGAGCGCCATTCCGGCCGAGCGCGGCCTGACGCTGAAGGAAACGCCGATCGGCAACATCCTCCACACCGACGACACCGGCCAGACCTCGCTGCCCGGCCTCTATGCGGCCGGCGACATCGCGCTCGGGCCGGCGAACATCTCGCTTGCCGCGGCCAACGGAGTGAAGACCGCCGTCTTCCTGCATCATTCCCTGATCTGGCCGGCACATTGACCTTTGCGGATGCCCCGGCTATTCCGGGGCATCCGCAAATGGAGTTTTGATGTCCAACTCGTCTGAGACCCGCTGAGGACCCTGCCCGCTAAGCTTGCGCGCAGGGTCTGGAAAAACGATGAACCCCGCCACTCCCGGGTGGCGGAACGTTTTTTCGCGTTCATCCGAACGCCGGACGGATTCTCAAGACAATGGACATTTCGCGCGCCGAACAGCGCATTCTCCACCTGCTCGCCCAGGGCGGCAGGATCGACATCGAAAAAGACGACAACCGGAAGATCATGACGGTCGTCTGCATCACGCGGGACGGCTGGCGGGCAAACGGCCTCGACATCGACCTCTTCCGCAAGCTGAAACGCCGGCGGTGCATCGCCTCCTCCGGCGGCAGGCCGTACCGCATCACGCAGCGCGGCCTGGAGCTGGTACGTTCCCAGCAGGACAACCAGTGAACCGGCGGGAGGCGCGGCGAAAGCCCGCCTCCCCTCAGAACCCGCCCGGCCCGTAGCCGACCGGCGCGTCCGCGACGAGCTGCCGGCGCAGGCCGACTGATTCGACGTCGCGGTCGAGCCGTTCCGAATAGTCGATGGACAGCCAGTTCACGCTATAGCCGTGCTTCTGGAAGAAGCCGACGGCCACCGTGTTGCGGGCATGCGTCTGCAGGCGCGCCGCCTCGAAGCCCGCCGCGACGATCTCCGCCTCCATGGCGGCGAGCAAGGCAGCGCCGAGCCCCTTCTTCTGCTGCGGCGGGTCGATCCAGAGGTCGCTGATCTCGTCGTCCAGCGCCTCGCGCGACGCCCATCCCGCCGGCCAGCCCTCGACTTCGGCGACGCTCACCCGCAGCCAGTGGCGGGCGAGGAACTGCTGGAAGGCATTGCGGGCATAGTCGCGCCGCACCTGGAGGTCGGCGACCCCGACGACGGCCTGTTCCCAGGCCCGGACGCCGATTTCGACGAGAGCCGGAACATCGTCCTCACGGGCATTGCGAACGGCGATCATGCGGGCAGTCCTTTCCGCTGCCATGAAAGCACTGCCGGAAAGACTTGGCGAGGGAGGCGCACGGCTATCCACGGAGATGATGGGGAGAAAGGGGCGAATGCCGGCACAAACGGAACCGCCCGGCCTTCCGGCCGGGCGATCCCCTACTTGTCGCGGAGCTGCACGAGGTCGTTCATCAGGCCCGCCGTCCCGTTGTGGATGGTCAGGCGCTCGACCTTGCCGGCGATGGCCTCCAGCGCCTCCAGCTCCTTCAGCCGCAGCATGACCGGGTTCTCCGCCATCACCTTCGCCGTGTTGAGGAGCGAACGGGTGGCGTTCGTTTCCTCGCGGCGGCGGATGACGTTGGCCTCGGCCTGCTTTTCCGCAGCGACGACCTGGTTGAGGATGTCGCGCATCTCGCCCGGCAGGATCACGTCCTTGAGCTCGATGGCCGAGACCTCGACCCCGATCGCCGCCATGTCGGCGCGGACCTTCTCGGCCGCCTCCGCATGGACCGTCACCTTGCGTTCGAGGATCTGGTCGAGCGTCAGCGTGCCGAGCGTCTGGCGGAAGGCGAACTGCAGCGCCCGGTAGAGGGCATCCGCGAAGTCCTTGACCTCCGACACGGCCTTCAGCGGCTCGACGACGCGGTATTCGGCAGCGATGTTTACCCGGATCGTGACCTTGTCGCGGGTGAGCAGCTCCTGACCGGTGACGTCGAGCGACTGGCGCTTGAGGTCGACCACGCGCACCTGGATCGTCCGGCCGACGTTCCAGAAGGCGTGGAGACCCGGCTCCAGCATGCGCTGGTGCGTCCCGTCGACGGTCAGCAGGCCGACCTGCCCGTCATTGACCATGAAGGCCGTGACGAGTTCCAGGCGGCGCGCCCGCGTCAGCCGGCGCATCAGCTCCGGATCGACATCGAGCCCGCCGGCAAGATCGACGCGCGTTTCGGTCCACGGGCCTGCCGCGTTCCAGACCGTAAGCTTCTGGTTCGGCGCAAGAACCGCGTGGAGCTCGCCGTCGCGCTCGACGACGGCCACCTCGCGGGCGTTCGTGCGAAAGACCGTCAGCTCGCGCTGCGCGACCTCCGGGAGCCTGTCGAACAGCGGCTTCTCGTAGGCCGAGACGAAGGCCGGCCGGTTCACGTCGTGACGCTCCAGCTCCAGCATGCCGCGGCGGTTCGGCAGGATGTGTTCGCCCGCGCCGAAAATGCCGAGGATCTCTCCCCTGTAGAGGGCGAGCACCCGTTCGTTTGCCTTCACGAGGACGCGCTTGCGCCCCCGGATCCTATCGAGAAATATCGTCATCGTTCTGCTCCTTCGGTCATACGCTACGTCATGAACCGATCGTCCTTTCGTCGTTGGTTTCGATTGGCATCGGCGGCGGGATGCCGCGAACCAAAGCAGGCTTCGCTTCCCTTGCCAGTTCCCGAGGAAACCCGGATCGCCCGGGGAACCTGCGGGCGGGGTATCTTTCAACAGGCATGATCCGGGAACCGGCTGACGGCCACCGGCGGCGGGTTTTCGGGAGAGGATCGCGCGGCCCTTCGGCGGGCGCGGGCGCCACAGCGCCCTTGCCGGCCGGAAGGCGGCTTGACCATCACCGCGAACCGGACCGCAGACGTCCGGCGTCGGGCTTTCCGCACGTGCGCCTTTCGGCCCGCTTGCGGTCCGCCGTCCGCAGTCCGGTCCCCGGACCGGATGTAAGACAGCTTGGAAGGCTGTTTGGAGAAGGATTCGAACCTTCCACAGTCAGAGTAACAGTCTGATGCTCTACCACTGAGCTATCCAATGGAGCAGACAACGGGAATCGAACCCGCGACCTCCGGAGGAATGTCCGGTGCTCTGCCACTGAGCTAGGTCCGCAATACCAGTCTTCTCGGTGCGGCATCCGTACACGACGACGGCAGGGCCGCCGCGCGCGGGAGGAGCGGAAAAACTCCATCCGTTGACATCCGCACCGGCTGAACGACCGGGAGGGCGCGTTTATTCTCGACTTCGGGAAGGATCAAGCGAAAAAGGCGCAGGCGCGCCTGTCGTAACGGCAGGTGTTGCCGTTACGACACGATCGGGCGATCGAAACCGTGAGCCCGCGGCTGCGGATGAGGGAGCTGAAAGCCCCTTACCACCACCTGGCCGGCGTGAAGCGGCCGGCTGCCTTTTCGATGACATGCGCGGTCTTGAAGAGGACGTCCTCCTCGAAGGGCTTGCCGATGAGCTGGAGGCTGAGGGGCAGGCCCTTGTGGTCGAGACCGGCGGGCACGGAAAGGCCCGGCAGGCCCGCCATGTTCACCGTGACGGTGAAGATGTCCTGCAGGTACATCTTGACGGGATCGGATGCGAGCTCCTCGTCGGCGATGCCGAAGGCGGAGGACGGCGTCGCGGGGGTCAGGATCGCATCGACGCCGGCATTGAAGGCGAGCTCGAAGTCGCGCTTGATCAGCGTGCGGACCTTCTGCGCCTGGAGGTAGTAGGCGTCGTAGTAGCCGGCCGACAGCACGTAGGTGCCGATCATGATACGGCGCTTGACCTCCTGGCCGAAGCCGGCCGCGCGGGTCTTCTCGTACATGTCGACGATGTCCTTGCCGTCGACGCGCAGGCCGTAGCGCACGCCGTCATAGCGGGCAAGGTTCGACGAGGCCTCGGCGGGCGCCACGATGTAATAGGCCGGCAGCGCGTATTTCGTGTGCGGCAGGGAAATGTCGACGACCTCGGCGCCGGCCTCCTTCAGCCAGGCGATGCCCTGCTGCCAGAGCGCCTCGATCTCCTCCGGCATGCCTTCGACGCGGTATTCGCGCGGAATGCCGATGCGCATGCCCTTCAGCGACTGGCCGAGCGCGGCTTCGTAATCCGGCACCGGCAGGTCGACCGAGGTGGTGTCCTTGGCATCGACGCTCGCCATGGACGTCAGCAGGATCGCCGCATCGCGCACGTCGCGGGCGATGGGGCCGGCCTGGTCGAGCGAGGAGGCGAAGGCGACGATGCCCCAGCGCGAGCAGCGGCCATAGGTCGGCTTGATGCCGACGGTGCCGGTGAAGGCGGCGGGCTGGCGGATGGAGCCGCCGGTATCCGTCGCCGTCGCGCCGGCGCACAGGAACGCGGCGACGGCCGCCGCCGAGCCACCGGACGAGCCGCCCGGCACCAGGTCGGCATTGGAGTCCTTCGCCCGCCACGGGTTCTTGACCGCGCCGTAATAGGAGCTCTCGTTGGAGGAGCCCATGGCGAACTCGTCCATGTTCAATTTGCCGAGCATGACGGCGCCGTCGTTCCAGAGGTTCTGGGTGACGGTCGATTCGTATCTGGGCTTGAAGCCGTCGAGGATGTGGCTGCAGGCCTGGGTGTGCACGCCCTCGGTGGCGAACAGGTCCTTGATGCCGAGCGGGATGCCCTCCAGCGCGCCGGCCTTGCCGGCGGCGATGCGGGTGTCGGAGGCCTTCGCCATGTCGCGCGCCTTTTCCGGCGTCACGGCGACATAGGCGTTGATCGTCGGGTTCGCCGCCTCGATCGCGCCGAGATAGGCATCCGTCAGCTCGACGGCGGTGATCTCCTTGGCGCCGAGCTTTTCGCGGGCTTCGGCAATGGTCAGGCGGGTCAGATCGGTCATGGGTGCGGTCACTTCGGGTCAGGCAGCGCGAAGCTGCTTTTGATAGAATATGGAATAGGGTGAATCCGGGTAGTCGAGCACGGGGCCGCAGCGGGTAAAGCCCGCCTTCTCGTAAATCGCCCAGGCGGCCGGATGGCGGTCGCCGGTTTCGAGCACGAGCGTTTCCAGCCCTTCCCGTTCGGCGGCGGCCTGGATCTCACCAAGGATGCGCCGGCCGATGCCCTGCCCCTGCCAGTCCGGCCGGGTGAACATGCGCTTCACCTCGCCCACCGTCGCGGAATGGCGCTTCAGCGCGCCGCAGCCGACGACGGTCCCCTCGTCGCGGGCGATCCAGACCGTCACGGTCGGCTCGGCCATCTGCTCGACGGTCAGGTGGTAGCAGGCCTCCGGCGGCGAGAGCGCGAGCAGGACGGTGTTCAGCTCCGCGACCAGCGCGCGAACCTCTTCGTCAAGCGGGCTCTCGATGGCGAGGGTGACGGCCAAGGACTACTCCACCACCTTCGGAACCTGGAAGAAGTTGCGCTCGGAGGCCGGCGCATTGGCGACGATGGCATCCGCCTTGTTGCCGTCGTTGACGATGTCCTGGCGCTTCTTCATTTCCATCGGCGTGACGGAGGTCATCGGCTCGACGCCGTCGACATCGACTTCGGACAGTTGCTCGACAAAGCCGAGGATGCCGTTCAGCTCGCCGGTCATGCGGTTTGCCTCTTCCTCGCTGACGGCGATGCGGGCAAGGCGCGCGACGCGCTTCACGGTGGCTAGATCTACGGACATGGGTGGTCTCCGCTCAGAAATTTCTACCCGCTATACTGACCAAGCCCAAGGGGCGCAACGGGGGAATGGCCGCATTTGCCGACAAGTCCCCCGCCTGCCTGCCGGCATGCGCGTCGCAAAGCATGGAATCAGACGGGCATCCTGCCCCTCACCCTAGCCCTCTTCCCGCCAAGCGGGGAAAGGGAACGGCCCATGCGAACGGGCATTGGTCGGAAAGAGCGCGCTACAGGTCTCCTTCGCCCCGCTTGCGGGGAGAAGGTGGTCGGCAGGCCGGATGAGCGGCCGCCCCTCAGCGCGAGACCACGCTGCCGACGCCCGGCACCTCGATCTTCGCCGAAGCACCGTCCATAGCCTTGACGAAAAGATCGGCCGTCGGCGCCAGCAGGCCGAAGGAACCGTAGTGGCAGGGGATGACCGTGTCGAACGTGAAGAAGCGCTGGCAGGCGAGCGCCGCGACGGCACCGCCCATGGTGAAGCGGTCGCCGATCGGCACGAGGCCGATTTCCGGCTGGTGCAGCTCGTTGATCAGCGCCATGTCGGAGAAGATGTCGGTGTCGCCCATGTGATAGAGCGTCGGCTCGTCCTCGAAATGCAGGACGAGGCCGTTGGCATTGCCGAGCGAATGGGAGACGCCGTCCTCGGTGATCTGCGCGGAGGAATGCAGCGCATTGACGAAGGTGGTCGAGAAACCATCGAACTGCACGGTGCCGCCGGTATTGCCCATGTCGACCTTTTCCACGCCCTTGGCGCCGAGCCAGGCGGCAAGGTCCGCATTGGCGAGCACGGTCGCGCCGGTCTCCTTCGCGATCTTGATCGTATCGCCGACATGGTCGCCGTGACCGTGGGTCAGCAGGATATGGGTAAGGCCCGCCACCGCGTCCTTGCGGGTCGCCTCGTCGAAGGCGGGATTGCCGGTGAAGAACGGGTCTATCAGGATCCTGGCTTTCGCCGTTTCGATCCGGAAGGCGGAGTGGCCGAGCCAGGTGATTTTCATGCTTGTTCTCCCGTTGGGGTCCTTGGCGCAATATAGAACCGGAGAAGGCCGTTTCCATCCATCGCCGGATCGTTATAAGCGTGGCCTTGAAGATGGAGCAACATGCAAGGAGCCGCCATGAGCGACGACGACTATATCTATGACGAAGCGACCGGCGAATGGCGGCCGGCATCCGAAATCGCCGCGGAGAAGGCGGCGCAGAACCAGGTGCGCGATGCCAGCGGCACCGTGCTTGCCGATGGCGATTCGGTCGTGCTCATCAAGGACCTGAAGGTGAAGGGCGCCGGCCAGACGCTGAAGCAGGGCACGGTGATCAAGTCGATCCGCCTCACCGACAATCCGGAGGAGATCGACTGCCGGCATGAAGCCATCAAGGGCCTGGTCCTGCGCACGGAATTCGTACGCAAGCGCTGAGAGGGGCCTTCATGGCAACGCTGACACTGGAAGAACTGGCCGCAACGCTCGCGCCCGGCCAGCCGATCGCCGGCCTCGACCTCGGCACGAAGACCATCGGGCTTTCGGTCTCCGATCTCGGCCGGCGGCTGGCGACGCCGCGTCCGGTGCTGAAACGCGTGAAGTTCACCCGGGACGCCGAGGTGCTGCTGGCCTTCGCGGCCCAGGAGAAGGTCGCCGCCTTCGTCATCGGCCTGCCGATGAACATGGACGGCAGCGCCGGGCCGCGCGTCCAGGCGACACGCGCCTTCGTGCGCTCCATGGCCGAGAAGACCGACATTCCCTTCGTCTTCTGGGACGAGCGGCTGTCGACGGTGGCGGCGGAGCGCACGCTGATCGAGATGGACGTGTCGCGCAGGAAGCGGGCCGAACGCATCGATTCGGCCGCCGCCTCCTTCATCCTTCAGGGCGCGCTGGACAGGCTCTCGTCGCTGGCAAGGGCGGCGGGCGCGGACTGACGGCGGGCCTGCCACCAGGCGGCAATCTTCCCGCGGCGCCGGAAGGCGATGATGCCGAGCACGAGGAAGCTGTCGACGATGATGGCGCGCAGCACCAGCGGCGGCAGGTCCTCCGGCGGGATACCGAGGATATGGCCGTAGATCTGGAACACCAGGTCATGCGCATCGCGCGTCAGCATGAAGAAGCCGAAGCTCATGTCGTAATAGGAAAGCCCGTACCAGCTGCCGAGCAGCGCGATGGGGCCGGCCCAGAGAATCAGGAACCACTT
Source organism: Shinella sp. WSC3-e (assembly GCF_945994535.1). Lineage (NCBI taxonomy): Bacteria > Pseudomonadati > Pseudomonadota > Alphaproteobacteria > Hyphomicrobiales > Rhizobiaceae > Shinella > Shinella sp. WSC3-e. Next base: position 986,586 of record NZ_OZ000530.1, on the reverse strand, counting down.
CATGCCGCCCTCCTCTTCGGTGCGAGAAGGTCGCCGGCCGCAAAGACGATCTCGCTGACCGCCACGCCCGCGGCGATGACGAGAAGCGGAACGACGATATCCACCGCCGCAAAACAAAACAGGGTCGTCATGACCGAAATCCGGGCCGTTCTGGCCATAGGCTGCACTCGCTCACATGGTTAACACCAGGTAAACGGCACCTTCACCCGTTAACCCTGTCCGCGCAACGCAAACCCTTCATTAAGGTTAATTTCCACACGGGTCCCGCCGCGGGCAAGCCTTGCAAGCCCGCCCAAGGCGTGGAATGAGCAGCGACCATTTCCTCGCCCGCCCCGGTTCCCATGCTCGCCATCTTCGAAAGCATCCTTCCCGTCTTCCTGCTCGTCGTGCTGGGGGTTTTTCTCAAGCGCTGGCGGCTGATCGACCGCGACATGTGGAACGGGCTCGAGCAGCTCGGTTTCTTCGTGCTCTTTCCATGCCTGCTCTTCACGACGCTCGCCAAGGCCGAGTTTTCCGGCATCGCCGCCGGCAGCGTGGCGCTCGGCTCCATCGGCTCGCTGAGCTTCATCGCGCTGCTGCTGGCGCTCGCCTGGCCGCTCTTTCGCGCCGCCGGCGTCTCGGGTGCCGCCTATACCTCGGTCTACCAGACCTCGACGCGCTGGAACGCCTTCATCGCGCTTGCCATCGCCGAAAAGCTCTACGGGCCGGAAAGCCTTGCGCTGGTCGCGCTGGTCGCCACGCTGATCATCATCCCGATCAACCTCTACAATATCGGCATTCTCGTCTGGTTCGGCGGCGGCACGCGCAGCCTCAGGACATTCGCGCAGAAAATCGTCACCAATCCGATGATCATCGGCTCGGTGCTCGGCGTCACCATCAACCTTCTGGAAATCCCGGTCTACGCGCCGCTGATGCAGGCGGCGGAACTCGTCGCCGGCACCTCGCTCAGCCTCGGCCTGATCATGGTCGGTGCCGGGCTGAAGCTTGCCGATGCGCTGAAACCCCGGCCGCTGGCGCTGCTGCCGGTCGCCTTGAAGCTCGTGTTCATGCCGCTGGTCATGACGGCGGCCGCCTATGTCCTCGGCATGCGCGGCGAGCCGCTGCTGACGATCGCCATGGGGGCGAGCGTGCCGACGGCGATGAACGGCTATGTGCTGGCCAAGCAGATGGGCGGCGACGCGCCGCTTTATGCCGCCGTCGCCACGCTGCAGACGATCGCCTCGTTCTTCACGATCCCGGTCGTGCTGGCCGCGACCGCCTACCTTGCCGGCGGATAGAGCAGGTCGACGATATAGGCCGAATCGAAGCGCGAATCGAGCATGCCGTAGGTCGAACGCCAGCCCGAGGCGAGGCGCGTCTCGAGGAAGGCATCGGCGATGCGGCCGGCACCGGCGCGGTAGAGCTCGGCCGCGGCGGCGGCAAGCGCCAGCTGCTCGACCAGCATGCGGGCCGCCCCCTCGTCGCGCTCGCAGAGCGACAGCGCCGCGCGCAGCACGTCGGCCGTCTTCTTGCCGGCCGGGCCGAGATCGCGGGCAAGCCCGGCGAACAGCATCTCGAACAGGTCCCTGCCCCGGCCGATGACGCGCATCAGGTCGAGCGCCATGACATTGCCCGAGCCTTCCCAGATCGCGTTGACCGGCGCCTCCCGGTAATGCCGGGCGATCGGCCGCTCCTCGACATAGCCGCTGCCGCCGATGCACTCCATCGCCTCGTAGATGAGAGCGGGCGCGATCTTGCAGCACCAGTATTTCGTCACCGGCGTCATGATGCGGGCATAGGCGGCATCCTCGGCGCTGTCGCGCGCCTTGTCGAAGGCCTCCGCCAGGCGCAGGGAGAGCGCGGTCGCGGCTGCGACGTCGAGCGCCATGTCGGCAAGCACGCGCGTCATGATCGGCTGGGCGACCAGCGGCTTGCCGAAGACGGTGCGGCCACGCGTATGGTGCACGGCTTCTGCGAGCGAGGCGCGCATGATGCCGGAGGAGGCCAGCGCGCAGTCGAGCCGCGTCAGCGTCACCATGTCGAGGATGGTGCGGATGCCGGCATCGGGCGTGCCGAGCAGGAAGCCGAAGGTTTCGGAGAACTCGACCTCCGAGGAGGCGTTGGAGCGGTTGCCGACCTTGTCCTTCAGGCGCTGGAAGCGCAGGCCGTTGCTGGAGCCGTCCTCCAGGAGGCGCGGCACGAGGAAGCAGCCGACGCCCTCGCGCGTCTGGGCGAGCATGACGAAACCGTCGCTCATCGGCGCCGACATGAACCATTTGTGGCCGGAAAGCCGGTAGATGCCCTCCCCGACGCGCTCGGCGGTGGAGGTGTTGGCGCGCACATCCGTGCCGCCCTGCTTTTCCGTCATGCCCATGCCGATGGTGACGGCGCTCTTCTGCATGGCGGGCTTGTTGGTGCTGTCATACTTGCGCGACAGGATCTTCCGGCCCCATTCGCGCTGCACCTGCGGCGAGACGGAAAGGGCCGCGACCGAGGCGCTCGTCATGGTCAGCGGGCAGAGATGGCCGCATTCGAGCTGGGCGGTCAGGTAGAAGCGCACCGCGCGCGCCTTGTGCGCCCTGCCCTTCTCGTCCGGCACATTCTCCCACAGCGAGGAATGCAGGCCGCTCGCCATGGAGCGGCGCATCAGCGCGTGCCAGGCGGGGTGGTAGTCGACGACGTCGAGGCGCTCGCCGCGCGGGCCGTGGGTGCGCAGCTGCGGCACGCCCTCGTTCGCCATACGGGCGAGTTCCTGCGCTTCCGGCGAGGTCACGGAACGGCCGATCGCGTCGAACTCGTCGCGCAGGCCCTTCGGCATGGCGTCGGTGGCATCGACCAGCAGTGGGTCGGAGCGATAGGCGTTGATGCCCGACCAGAGCGGCGGCTGGTTGAGATCGGCGAGTTTCTGTTCGGTCGTCTTGTCGCGAGTCATGAGCGGGTTCTAGCCCAAGTCGCGGCGGGGCGAAACGGGGCCTTGCGGCCGCCGGCGCCCCGGGCTTCACAAAAGCGTGGGAATGCGCGGCCTTGCCGCCGCTTCGCCTTGCCGCGGGGGAACCGACCCTCTATAGACCCCGCGTATCCACGACAGTTGAGGCGGAGTTTCATGGACTTCTTTCCGCATCGCCACCTTCTCGGCATTAAGGGCCTGACGGAGCAGGAGATCACGCACCTGCTCGACCGCGCCGACGAGGCGGTGAAAATCTCCCGGCAGCGGGAGAAGAAAACGTCGACCCTCCGGGGCCTGACGCAGATCAACCTGTTCTTCGAAGCCTCCACCCGCACGCAATCCTCCTTCGAGCTTGCCGGAAAACGCCTCGGCGCCGACGTGATGAACATGTCGGTCGGCAATTCCTCGGTGAAGAAGGGCGAGACGCTGATCGATACGGCGATGACGCTGAACGCCATGCACCCGGACGTGCTGGTCGTGCGCCACTCCTCCGCCGGTGCCGCCGCGCTGCTGGCGCAGAAAGTCTCCTGCTCGGTGGTCAATGCCGGCGACGGCCAGCACGAGCATCCGACCCAGGCCCTGCTCGACGCGCTGACCATCCGCCGCGCCAAGGGCAAGCTCTCGCGCATCATCGTCGCGATCTGCGGCGATGTGCTGCATTCGCGCGTCGCCCGCTCGAACATCCTGCTGCTCAACGCCATGGGCGCGCGCGTGCGCGTCGTCGCGCCTGCGACGCTTCTTCCTTCCGGCATCGCCGACATGGGCGCGGAGGTCTACCACTCCATGGAGGAAGGCCTGAAGGATGCCGACGTCGTGATGATGCTGCGCCTGCAGCGCGAGCGCATGTCCGGCGCCTTCGTGCCCTCGGTGCGCGAATATTTCCACTATTACGGGCTCGACGCGGAAAAGCTCAAGGCGGCGAAGGAGGATGCGCTCGTCATGCATCCCGGGCCGATGAACCGCGGCGTGGAGATCGCCTCCGAGATCGCCGACGGGCCGCAGAGCGTCATCGAGCAGCAGGTCGAGATGGGCGTCGCCGTCCGCATGGCCGTGATGGAAACGCTTCTCGTTTCGCAGAACCAGGGTGTCCGCGCATGACCCGCACCACCGTCCTGAAAAACCTCCGCATCCTCGACCCCTCGCGCAACCTGGACGAAAAGGGCTCCATCGTCATCGAGAACGGCAGGATCGCCGCCATCGGCAGCGGCGCGCAGAACCAGGGCGCACCGGAAGGCGCCGAGATCGTCGACGGTCGCGGCCTCATCGCCGCCCCCGGCCTCGTCGATGCCCGCGTCTTTGTCGGCGAACCCGGCGCCGAACACCGCGAGACGATCGAATCGGCCTCCCGTGCGGCGGCCGCCGGCGGCGTCACCACCTTCATCACCATGCCGGACACCGATCCCGTCATCGACGACATCGCGCTCGTCGAATTCGTGCTGAAGAACGCCCGCGACAAGGCCATCGTCAACATCCACCCCGCCGCGGCCCTCACCAAGGGGCTTGCCGGCGAGGAGATGACCGAATTCGGCCTCCTGAAGGACGCCGGCGCCGTCGCCTTCACCAACGGCCGCAACCCGATGCACAATGCGCAGGTGCTGCGCCGGGCCATGACCTATGCCCGCGAATTCGGCAGCGTCATCGCGCTCGAAACCCGCGACAAGTATCTCGGCGCCGGCGGCGTGATGAACGAGGGGCTGCTCGCAAGCTGGCTCGGCCTTTCCGGCAGCCCGCGCGAGGCCGAACTGATCCCGCTCGAACGGGACCTGCGCATCGCCGGCCTGACGCGCGGCAAATACCATGCGGCGCAGATCTCCGTGCCGGAATCGGCCGAAGCGGTGAAGCGCGCGAAGGAGCGCGGCGCGGACGTCACCTGCGGCATCTCGATCAACCACCTGACGCTGAACGAGAACGACATCGGCGAATACCGCACCTTCTTCAAGCTCTCCCCGCCGCTGCGCGGCGAGGACGACCGCAAGGCCATGGTCGACGCACTCGCCCGCGGCGAGATCGACATCATCGTTTCCTCGCACGACCCGCAGGACGTCGACACCAAGCGCCTGCCCTTCGCGGACGCGGCCGATGGCGCGATCGGCCTCGAGACCATGCTGGCGGCGGCGCTCAGGCTGCATCACAGCGGCGAGGTTCCGCTGATGCGGCTCCTCGATGCGCTCTCGACACGGCCGGCGCAGATCTTCGGCCTTGACGCCGGCACGCTTTCGCCCGGCGCGCGCGCCGACATCGTGCTGATCGATCCCGACGAGCCCTGGCTCGCCACCAAGGACCGCTTCGTCTCGCGCTCGAAGAACACGCCCTTCGAAGATGCCCGCTTTACGGGACGCGCGATTAGCACCTATGTTGCCGGCGAACGGGTGTATTCGCTGGACTGAAAGGGACATCGGTCCGGCGGAGAGCGTGGATCCTCGGGTCGAGCCCGAGGATGACGGAAGAAGGAAGATCGGAAGACGTTGAGAAACGTTGCCCCTGCCGGACCGTTTGATGGGGTCGGTAGCACCTCCCCTCTCCGTCATCCTCGGGCTCGACCCGAGGATCCACGCCCCGCATGCAGACATTGGAACGGGGGAACTGACGTGTCCGACATCTTCACCTGGCAGCTCGGCGTCCTGCCGACGCTCGCCGCCCTCGCCTTCGGCTATCTCCTCGGCTCCATCCCCTTCGGCCTGATCCTCACCCGCATGGCCGGGCTCGGCGACGTGCGCCAGATCGGCTCCGGCAATATCGGCGCGACGAACGTGCTGCGCACCGGCAACAGGAAACTCGCCGCGGCGACCCTGCTGCTCGACGCCCTAAAGGGCACGGCCGCCACCGCCATCGCCTCGCGCTGGGGGCTCGATGCCGGCCTTACGGCGGGCCTTGCCGCCTTCCTCGGCCATCTCTTTCCCGTCTGGCTCGGCTTCAAGGGCGGCAAGGGGGTCGCGACCTATGTCGGCCTGCTGCTCGGCCTCGTGCCTGTCATGCTCGCCGTCTTCGCCGCCGTGTGGGTCGGCGTCGCCTATCTGACGCGCTATTCGTCCCTCTCCGCCCTGGTTGCAACCATCGTATCTCCGGTTGTATTGTGGTTTCTCGGCCACGAGAAGGTGGCGCTGCTGTTCGCCCTCCTCACGGTGATCACCTGGTGGAAGCACAGCGCCAATATCAGCCGCCTGCTCGGCGGCACGGAAAGCAAGATCGGCAGCAAGGGATAGAGATGGACGAGCGCAGCGCAACGACGAGGGGAATTGCGCTGACGGACCGACAGAGGATCGCCTGGCTGCGGCTCATCCGCAGCGACAATGTCGGGCCGGTCACCTTTCGCGAGCTCATCAACCATTTCGGCAGCGCCGAAGCGGCGCTGGACATGGTGCCGGAACTTTCCCGCCGTGGCGGCGCGTCGCGCAGCATCCGCGTCGCCAGCAGGGCCGAGGCCGAACGCGAGCTGGAAATCGCCGAACGGCACGGCGCGGCCTTCGTCGGCATCGGCGAGCCGGACTATCCGCCGCTGCTGCGCCAGATCGACGGCGCGCCGCCGCTTCTCGCCGTCAAGGGAAACCGGACCGCTGCCGCGGCACCGGGCGTCGGCATCGTCGGCGCGCGCAACGCCTCGATTTCCGGCGTGAAATTCGCCGGCCTGCTGGCGCGCGAGATCGGCCGCTCGGGCTATTCCATCGTTTCCGGCCTTGCCCGCGGCATCGACACGGCCGCCCACCGCGCCAGCCTCGATACCGGCACGATCGCGGCCATGGCCGGCGGCCTCGACAAGCCCTATCCGCCGGAAAACATCGGCCTGCTGGCGGAACTCACCGAGGGACAGGGCCTTGCCGTCAGCGAGATGCCGTTCGGCTGGGAGCCCCGCGCCCGGGACTTTCCCCGCCGCAACCGGCTGATCGCCGGCATGTCGCTGGGCCTGGTGGTGGTGGAGGCGGCGGTGCGCTCCGGCTCGCTGATCACCGCGCGCAACGCGGCGGATTTCGGCCGGCTGGTCTTCGCCGTGCCCGGCTCGCCGCTCGATCCGCGCTGCGAGGGCACGAACGGCCTGCTCAAGGACGGCGCGACGATCGTGACGGCACCGGAGGATGTGCTGGAGGGGCTGCGGCCGCTCTGCGAACCCGACCTCTTCACCCCGCGCCCGGGGGCCGGCGAACCCGCGGAGGACGTGCCGCCGACCCTCAGGCTGCCGCCGAGCGACGGCGAACGGGAGCGCATCGCGGAGGCGCTGAGCCAGGTGCCGGCCGAGATCGACGAGATCATCCGCCATACCGGCATCGCGGCGGCGAGCGTCTACCTCGTCCTCCTAGAACTTGATCTTGCCGGCCGGCTTCAGCGGCATGCCGACGGCCGGGTCTCGATGAGCCCGGACTGAAAGCGGCCGCAGGCCGGCCAGGATATCCCCCGCCTCCACATAGGCCATCTCGATGAAATAGCGCAGCATGTCGGCGCCCTCGTTGTGCGCGACCGTGCGCAACTCGCCCAACATCTGACGTGTGTAGGCGATGTTCTCCTCTGCGGTATGCGGCGGAAGCGCGGGCTTGGAAGGTTTCGAGTTCATAGCTTTTCCGTTGTCCCAGGGATTTCAGAATCACCGTTAGGTTGCAATTCCTACGCCCAGAAGACGATACAATGATTATCCATAATTGCAACACCTGAATTATATCGCATAGGTTGCATTTCAGCGTATATGACTTGCATCTATAAGTGCAACATCTAAATTATCTCGTTTTGGTTGCAACTCGTTGTATCCCACTAATTTCACCCCTACCTCTTGACCCGGACGCTTTGTCTGTTCATGTCGAGACACGACTTTCCGGCGCAAGAGCGCCCTTTCGCCGCGCATTCCCGCGCGCGCTCCCGGTATCAGAGAAATGACGATGAATGTTGTAGTTGTGGAATCGCCCGCCAAGGCCAAGACGATCAACAAGTATCTCGGCCCCGGCTACAAGGTGCTTGCCTCCTTCGGCCATGTGCGCGATCTGCCCGCCAAGGACGGCTCCGTGCGCCCGGACGAGGATTTCGAGATGTCCTGGGAAGTGGACAGCGCCTCGGCCAAGCGCATCAAGGACATTGCCGACGCGATGAAGTCCTCCGATGGCCTCATTCTCGCGACCGACCCGGATCGCGAAGGCGAGGCCATCTCCTGGCACGTGCTCGATGTCTTGAAGAAGAAGCGCGTGATCGGCGACAAGCCGGTCAAGCGCGTCGTCTTTAACGCCATCACCAAGTCGGCCGTGCTCGACGCCATGCGCAACCCGCGCGACATCGACATCTCGCTGGTCGACGCCTATCTCGCCCGCCGCGCGCTCGACTATCTCGTCGGCTTCAACCTTTCGCCCGTGCTGTGGCGCAAGCTGCCGGGCGCCCGCTCGGCCGGCCGCGTGCAATCGGTGGCGCTGCGCCTCGTCTGCGACCGCGAAGCCGAAATCGAGCGTTTCGTCTCGGAAGAATACTGGAACCTCTCCGCCCTCTTGAAGACCCCGCGCGGCGACGAGTTCGAGGCCCGCCTCGTTTCGGCGGAGGGCAAACGCCTCCAGGCGCGGTCGATCGGCAATGGCGAGGAGGCGAACCGCCTCAAGGCGCTGCTCGACGGCGCGGCCTACCGCGTCGAAAGCGTCGAGGCCAAGCCCACCAAGCGCAATCCCGCACCGCCCTTCACCACCTCGACGCTGCAGCAGGCCGCCTCCTCCAAGCTCGGCTTCTCGGCATCGCGCACCATGCAGGTCGCGCAGAAGCTGTATGAGGGCATCGACATCGGCGGCGAGACGGTCGGTCTCATCACCTATATGCGTACCGATGGCGTGCAGATGGCGCCGGAGGCGATCGACGCCGCCCGGCGTGCCGTCGCCAGCCAGTTCGGCGAGCGCTACGTGCCGGAAAAGCCCCGCTTCTATTCCACCAAGGCGAAGAACGCCCAGGAAGCGCACGAGGCGATCCGCCCGACCTCCTTCGACCGCACGCCCGACCAGGTGAAACGCTATCTCGATCCCGACCAGCTGAGGCTCTACGACCTCGTCTGGAAGCGCGGCATCGCCAGCCAGATGGCCTCCGCCGAGATCGAGCGCACGACGGTCGAGATCGAGGCGGACAATGGCGGGCGCAAGGCGGGCCTGCGCGCCACCGGCTCGGTCATCCGCTTCGATGGCTTCATCGCCGCCTATACCGACCAGAAGGAAGACGGCGAGCAATCGGACGACGGCGAGGATGGCGGCCGCCTGCCGGAGATCAATGCGAAGGAAACGGTCACCAAGCAGAAGGTGAACGCCACCCAGCATTTCACCGAGCCGCCGCCGCGCTATTCGGAAGCCTCGCTCATCAAGAAGATGGAGGAGCTCGGCATCGGCCGCCCGTCGACCTATGCCGCGACGCTCGCCACGCTGCGCGACCGCGAATACATCGTCATCGACAAGCGCAAGCTGATCCCGGAAGCCAAGGGCCGTCTCGTCACCGCCTTCCTGGAAAGCTTCTTCACGCGCTATGTCGAATATGACTTCACGGCGGACCTCGAGGAAAAGCTCGACAAGATCTCGGCCGGCGAGCTCGACTGGAAGCAGGTCCTGCGCGATTTCTGGAAGGATTTCTTCGCGCAGATCGAGGATACCAAGGAGCTGCGCGTCACCAATGTGCTCGACGCGCTCAACGAAGAGCTGGCGCCGCTCGTCTTCCCCAAGCGCGAGGACGGCAGCGATCCGCGCATCTGCCAGGTCTGCGGCACCGGCAAGCTCTCGCTGAAGCTCGGCAAGTTCGGCGCCTTCGTCGGCTGCTCGAACTATCCGGAATGCAACTATACCCGCCAGCTTTCCGCCGACAACGGCTCGGATGCGGACGCCGCCGCCTCCAACGAGCCGCAGAACCTCGGCAAGGACCCGCATACCGGCGAGGACATCACGCTGCGCACCGGCCGCTTCGGCCCCTATGTGCAGCGCGGCGACGGCAAGGAGGCCAAGCGCGCCAGCCTGCCGAAGGGCTGGACGCCGGCGAGCATCGACCACGAGAAGGCGCTTGCCCTGCTCTCGCTGCCGCGCGATATCGGCCAGCATCCGGAAACCGGCAAGATGATCTCCGCCGGCATCGGCCGCTACGGCCCGTTCCTGCTGCACGACGGCGGCTATGCCAACCTCGAAAGCGTCGAGGACGTCTTCTCGATCGGCCTCAACCGCGCCGTCTCGGTGATCGCCGACAAGCAGTCCAAGGGTCCCGGCGGCCGCTCGCGCGGCACACCCGCTGCGCTGAAGACGCTCGGCGACCATCCCGACGGCGGCCCCGTCACCGTGCGGGACGGCAAGTACGGCCCCTATGTGAACTGGGGCAAGGTCAACGCGACGCTGCCGAAGGGCAAGGCCGCCGACAGCGTCACGCTGGAGGAGGCGCTCGTGCTGATCGCCGACAAGGCCGGCAAGACGCCCATCAAGGGCAAGGCCAAGGCGACGAAGACCACCAAGGCGGCAAAATCCGACGATGCCAAGGCCGCAAAGCCGAAGGCGGCGCCCAAGGCCAAGGCCGCATCCAAGGCAAAGAAGGCCTGACGGCATGACGAGAGAACCACGCAGCCGGGCAGGACAATCCAAGCGGCCCGGCCGCGCGGGCCGTGACGTGCCGCCGGCAGACAACATCCCGATCATCCATGGCGTCATCCCGCCGCGCGACGTGCTGCTGCGCTTCATCGCCGAGCATCCGGAGCAGGCATCGAAACGCGAGATCGCCAAGGCCTTCGGCCTGAAGGGCGAGGCGCGCGTGGAACTGAAGGCGCTCCTGAAATCCTTCGAGGAGGACGGGCTCCTGGAGAAGCGGCGCAAGTCGCTCGTCCGCCCCGGCGCCTTGCCGCCCGTCACCGTTCTCGACATCACGACGCGCGATATCGACGGCGAGCTGATCGGCCGCCCGGCGGAATGGCTTGACGATGCGGGCGTCGCGCCTGCCGTGCTGATCCGCCAGTCGGGCGGCGTGCGCAGGGACAAGGCGCCCGTCGCCGGTCTCGGCGACCGCGTTCTGGCGAAGATCTTCCCGGCGAAGGAGCGCGGCGGTCCGGCCTATACGGCGCGGGTCATCAAGGTTCTCGACAAGAAGAAGAATTCCGGCATGGGCGTCTTCCGCGCCATGGCGGGCGGCGGCGGGCGCATCATGCCGATCGACCGGCGCGGCGAGGAGATGGACGTCGACGCGGAGTTCACGGCAGGCGCCAGGGACGGCGACCTCGTGGAGATCGATGTCGTGCGCATGGGCCGCTACGGCCTGCCGCGCGCGCAGATCAAGGGCGTGATCGGCTCCGTCGCCTCGGAAAAGGCGATCTCGATGATCGCCATCCATTCCCACGGCATCCCCTATATCTTCTCCGACGCGGTGATCCGCGAGGCGGAGGCCGCAGGGCCCGCGACCATGGCGCACCGCGAGGACTGGCGCAGCCTGCCGCTCATCACCATCGACCCGGCCGACGCCAAGGACCACGACGACGCCGTCTTCGCCGAGCCGGATCCCTCCCCGGACAATCCGGGCGGCGTGATCGTCACCGTCGCCATCGCCGATGTCAGCTACTATGTGCGGCCGAAATCGGCGCTCGACCGCGAGGCGCTGAAGCGCGGCAACTCGGTCTATTTCCCGGACCGCGTGGTGCCCATGCTGCCGGAGCGCATTTCCAACGACCTCTGCTCGCTGAAGGAAGGCGTCGACCGCCCGGCGCTCGCCGTGCGCATGGTCTTCTCGCATGAAGGCCGCAAGGCAAGCCACACCTTCCATCGCATCATGATGAAGAGCGCGGCAAAGCTCTCCTACCAGCAGGCGCAGGCTGCCATCGACGGCGCGGCCGACGACAAGACCGGTACGATCCTCGAGACGATCCTGAAGCCGCTGTGGGACGCCTACCGGATCATGACGGTCGGCCTGAACCGCCGCCAGCCGCTCGAGCTCGACATGCCCGAGCGCAAGATCCTCCTGAAGGAGGACGGCACCGTCGACCGGGTCTTCGTGCCGCCGCGGCTCGATGCGCACAAGCTCATCGAGGAGATGATGATCCAGGCGAACGTCTCGGCCGCCGAGACGCTGGAGAAGAAGAGGCAGGTCCTCGTCTACCGTGTGCACGACGCGCCCTCGCTCGCCAAGCAGGAGGTGCTGCGCGAGTTCCTGCAGACGCTCGACATCACGCTGGTGAAGGGCGGCAGCATGCGCTCCAACCATTTCAATGGCGTGCTTTCGAAAGCCAAGGACAAGCCCTTCGAGCAGATGGTGAACGAGATGGTGCTGCGCTCGCAGAGCCAGGCGATCTACAGCCCGGAAAACATCGGCCATTTCGGGCTCAACCTGATGCGGTACGCCCATTTCACCTCGCCGATCCGCCGCTACGCGGACCTCATCGTGCACCGGGCGCTGGTGGGCTCGCTCGGGCTCGGCGAAGGCGGCATCACGCCGGACGAGGAGGCCGCGCTGGACGACATTTCCGCGGAAATCTCGACCTTCGAGCGCCGTGCCATGGCGGCCGAGCGCGATACGGTCGACCGGCTGATCGCCCATCACCTTGCCGGGCGCATCGGCGAAGAGTTCGACGGCCGCGTCTCGGGCGTCACCAAGGCGGGACTTTTTGTCACCCTGCCGGAGTATGGTGCCGACGGTTTCGTGCCTATATCTATGCTCGGACGCGACTATTACATCTATGACGAGGCGCATCAGGCGCTTTCCGGCGAGAAGACCGGGCTCGGCTATCGCCTCGGCGACACGGTGCGCGTCAAGCTCGCGGAAGCGGTGCCGCTGGCCGGCTCTCTCCGGTTCGACATGATCAGCGAGGGACGCAAGATGCCGACGGCGGTGCGCTCCTTCCACAAGTCGGGCCGGCGCAAGGATGGCGCCTCGCGCCGCCAGCCGGGCACGCGCCCGCCGCGCGGAAGACGCTGAGCGCCGCAGCAGGAAGAAAACAGCCGGAGAAGGCGCCGGCGGGAAGGACATGGACATGCAGGCGAACGACACCAACGGCGGCATGCAGCATTTCGGCGACAACCCGGCCGACACGCCTGCGGAACGCCCGCTCGGCCGTGCCATCAAGCGCGGCATGCTGAACCGCTGCCCGGCCTGCGGTTCCGGCCGCCTGTTCAAGTCCTTCGTCAAGCCCGTCGATCACTGCGCGGCCTGCGGCGAGGACTATACGCACCAGCGCGCCGACGACCTGCCGCCCTATCTCGTCATCACCATCGTCGGTCATGTCGTGCTCGGCGGCTACATGGCGACGGACCTCGTCTGGCCGCTCACCACCTGGCAGCATCTGGCCATCTGGGCGCCGATCACCGTCATCCTCTCGCTTCTTTTGCTCCAGCCGATCAAGGGCGGCGCCATCGGCCTGCAATGGGCGCTGAAGATGCACGGCTTCGGCGCCAAGCCGGAAGAAACCGAAGCGGAAACCACGTCCGCCTACGGCGACCGGACGGCATGACGCCCGTCCGGCCCGTCGATGCAGCCTCGATCCTGCTCCTCGACCGGTCTGGCGAGGGCATGCGCGTGCTCGTCGGCCGGCGCAGCAGCAAGCACGTCTTCATGCCGGACGTCTATGTCTTTCCCGGCGGACGGCGCGATGCGGGCGACCGCCTCGTTCCCGTCGCCAATCCGCTGAACCCGCAGGCCTGCGAGCGGCTGGCGCTGCGCAGCGGCACGCGCTGTTCCGATTCGCGCCTGCGCGCCCTCGGCGTGGCGGCGCTGCGCGAACTCTACGAGGAAGCCGGCATTTCCGTCGGTACGCCGCTTGCCGAACCGGCGCCGAGCGCCCTGCCCTTCCGTCCCGACCTCTCCGGCCTCAGGTTCCTCGCCCGCGCCATCACGCCGGCCGGCATGGTGCGGCGGTTCGACACGCGCTTTTTCACGCTCTTCACCGACGAGGCGGGCGTCGATCCGGCCGGCGCGACGGCGAGCCACGAGCTGGAAGACCTGCGCTGGGTCGATATTTTTGACCACAAGGGCATCGAGATGCCCGACATAACCGTATTGATCCTTGAAGAGCTTCGAAAAAGCCTTCAGGAAGACAAGTCTCTGCCCTTCGGAAGAGCCGTGCCGCTGTACCACACCCAGCGCGGGCGCCTCCTTCGGGACCTTCTTTGAGGATCGACCGCATATGACGCAGCCGCAATCCGGCACCTCCGGCCCGGTGGACAGCATCCACTGGCGGTCTCTCATTGCAGCCGTCGCCGCCATTTCCGCCGTCGGCATCGCGATCGGCCTCGGCCTTCCGCTGCTCTCGATCATCATGGAAAAGCGTGGCATCTCCTCCACGCTCATCGGCATCAATTCCGCCATGGCCGGTATCGCCGCCATGGTCGCCGCGCCTTTCACCACGCGCCTTGCGCATGCCTGCGGCACCTCGACCACCATGCTGGGCGCCATCCTGCTTGCGGCCGTCAGCGGCCTCGGCTTCTACTACATCCAGAATTTCTGGCTGTGGTTTCCGCTCCGCCTTGTCTTCCACGGCGCGATCACCACGCTCTTCATCCTCTCGGAGTTCTGGATCAACGCCGCCGCCCCGCCCCGGCGGCGCGGCCTGGTGCTCGGCATCTACGCCACGGTTCTCTCGCTCGGCTTCGCCACGGGGCCCCTGCTCTTCTCGCTCCTCGGCAGCGACGGCGTGCTGCCCTTCGCGGTGGGCGCGGGCATCATCCTGCTTGCCGCCGCCCCCATCTTCATTGCGCGCGGCGAAAGCCCGATCATCGACGAGAAGCCGGAGCTGCATTTCATGCGCTACATCCTTCTCGTGCCGACGGCGACGGCGGCAGTCTTCATCTTCGGCGCGGTGGAAGTGGGCGGGCTCTCGCTCCTGCCCATCTATGCGACGCGCGCCGGCTTCAGCGAGCCCCAGGCGGCCCTGCTGCTCACCGTCATGGGCATCGGCAACATGGCGTTCCAGATCCCGCTCGGCATGCTCTCCGACCGCATGAAGGACCGCAGGCGCCTGCTGACCATCATGGCGGTCATCGGCCTTGTCGGCGCCCTCTGCCTGCCCCTCATCGCGCACAGCTGGGTGCTGATGGCCGCCGTGCTGCTGCTGTGGGGCGGCTGCGTCGCCGGCCTCTACACGGTGGGCCTCAGCCACCTCGGCTCGCGCCTGCACGGGGCGGACCTTGCAGCCGCCAATGCCGCCTTCATCTTCTGCTATGCGGTGGGCACCGTCGTCGGTCCGCAGGCGATCGGCGCGGCGATGGACGTTTCCGGCAATGACGGTTTTGCCTGGGCGATCGTCGCCTTCTTCGGGTTTTACCTCGTACTTTCGCTCGCCCGGATGGTTTTCCGGCCGAAACAGGCTTGACTTTTCGGGCGCGATTTGTAGTTTCCGCCCAGATTTAAGCCGTGGAGCAGACTGGCTGTCCGCGGCTTCGTTTTTCATAAAGGCAGGACGACCATGGCCAAGGCTACCACCATCAAGATCAAGCTGCTGTCGACGGCCGACACCGGTTTCTTCTACGTAACCACGAAGAACAGCCGTACGATGACGGAAAAGATGACCAAGACGAAGTACGACCCGGTCGTCAAGAAGCACGTCGAATTCAAGGAAACCAAGATCAAGTAATCTTGGGAGCCATTGCGGTTCGCAAAGGCGCTGGACGGAAACGTCCGGCGCCTTTTCTTTTGGCTGCGGGCCGGCGCCCCGTTCTGGTCTCCGAATCAAAAACGCCGCTCCCGTGAAGGGAGCGGCGTTGAACGGGGGTCGACCAATTATGACAACGGCACGAGGATTCCGTATTTGTCATAACCGGTCGACCGACCCCACGACCCAGGAGATGCGGCGGACCTAGCATCATGGGGTAACCGGTTGTGTGGGCTTGTTTGCCACCCATGAGTTGAGCATCGCGCGAAAAAGAAAAAAAATCAACGAATTCTTAACGCTCCCCCGACGCCTCGTTGTCTCATAGTTAATCGCGGTGGGGACAAGTGTGCCAAGGAGCACCGGTTTCGTCATGGATCACGACAAGGACAGGCCCGCATCCTTCAACCACGGCACGAAGGGCCTGCAACCCTGACAAACCGCCCCATTGGCGCACGGAAAGATTGCGCGCAATACAACCCATTGATAAAATTCGCCAAACTTGAATGGTATGATTTATAACAAGATTTCACGACAGGCCGCAATCCCGCGGCGTCGTGCGATTCATCTCCGCCGGCAAACGGCTTTTTGGGGCAACTGCCCGATTTTCAAGGCAAATGCCCAGCAACTAAATTGCCTGTGGACAAACGTGAGGCGAATCGGCCGACTCAGGCGGCTGCCGCCACCACCCGGTTGCGGCCGGAGCGCTTCGCCTCGTAGAGCGCCGCATCGGCACGCTTCAGCAGGGCATCAGGGCTGTCTCCCGCCGGCAGCGCGCTGGCAAGGCCGAGCGAGGCGGTGACGGGCAGGAAGACATCCGTGCCGGGCACGCGGAACGGTTCCCGCTCGACGATCGCGCGAAGGCGCTCCGCCACGCCCGCCGCCATCTCGGCCGACGTATCCGGCATGACCAGAACGAATTCCTCCCCGCCGTAGCGGCAGGCAAGGTCGGCGCCGCGCACGGCCGAGCGCACGCGGTTGGCGAATTCGCGCAGCACGGCGTCGCCCGCATCATGGCCGTAGGTATCGTTGACCAGCTTGAACCGGTCGATATCGGTGATGCAGACCGACAGCGGCCGGCCGCGCGCGGCGGCGCGGTCGATCAGGAGCTTCATGTGATTGTCGAGGTAGCGGCGGTTATGCAGGCCCGTCAGGCCGTCCGTGACGGCCAGCTCGATGGTCTGGCGCACGCTGGCGCGCAGGCGGTCGTTGCAGCGCTTGCGGCGGATCTGGGTGAGGCTGCGGGCGATCAGCTCGTTCGGATCGACCGGCCGCATCAGGTAGTCCGTCACGCCGAGATCGAGCGCGCGCACGACCATGTCGTCGTCGCCCTGCTCGGCGATCAGCAGGATCGGCAGGAAGCGCGTTCGCTCCAGCGAGCGAAGCTGCGAGCACAGGCGCAGCGGATCGTAGTCGTCGAAATTGGCGTTGACGATCACCAGTTCGAAATTGCTCTCGGCCGCCTGGAAGAGCGCGGCCTGCGGGTCCGACATGCTGGTGACATCGGCGATCGGCTTCAGCGCGCGCGCGATGCGCTCCTGCGAGCTTGCCCGGCCGTCGACGAGCAGCACGTCGCCCGGCTCGTCGCCCAGCGAATCGTCGAGCCCTTCCTCCATGGAGATGGCACGGGCGGTGGCCGCGCGCATGCGCAGCTCGTCCGTCAGCGTCTTCAACCGCACGAGGCTTTTCACCCGCGACATGAGCTGCAGGTCGTTGACCGGCTTGGTCAGGAAGTCGTCGGCACCGGCCTTGAGGCCCCGCACCCGGTCGGACGGCTGGTCGAGCGCCGTCACCATGACCACCGGGATATGGGCGGTGCGCGGATTGGCCTTCAGCCGCTCGCAGACCTCGAAACCGTCGATGCCGGGCATCATGATGTCGAGCAGGATGAGGTCGACCTGGGTGCGCTCGCACATGGCCAGCGCGTCGTAGCCATTCCCAGCCGTCAGCACGTCGAAATATTCCGCCAGCAGCCGCGCCTCGAGCAGCTTCACATTGGCCGGAATGTCGTCGACGACGAGAATGCGTGCTGTCATGCCCCAGACCTCCGCCTCAAGCGTCGCCGAGATAGGTTTTGATCGTTTCGATGAATTTCGGAACGGAAATCGGCTTGGAGACATAGGCCTCGCAGCCGCCCTGGCGGATGCGCTCCTCGTCGCCCTTCATCGCAAAGGCCGTGACAGCGATCACCGGGATGACATGGAGCTCGTCGTCCTCCTTCAGCCACTTGGTGACCTCAAGGCCCGAGACCTCCGGAAGCTGGATGTCCATCAGGATCAGGTCCGGGCGATATTTTCGGGCAAGATCAAGGGCTTCCATGCCATTACGGGTCTGGATGGTCGTATAGCCGGACGCCTCGATGAGGTCCC
This sequence comes from Shinella sp. WSC3-e, assembly GCF_945994535.1. Taxonomy (NCBI): domain Bacteria; kingdom Pseudomonadati; phylum Pseudomonadota; class Alphaproteobacteria; order Hyphomicrobiales; family Rhizobiaceae; genus Shinella; species Shinella sp. WSC3-e. The sequence continues at coordinate 968,759 of NZ_OZ000530.1, read as the reverse complement.
GGAAGAGCTTCATGTTGAGCTCGTTGTCCTCGACAATCATCACCTGCTTGGGCATCGTGCGTCCCTGTTCCTCTCACCGGCCTTGCAACCTTTTGGGAGATCGATACGTTGCGGCAGAGCCGAAATCACCCAGCCTGTCCGCATCAACGTTAGCGTGACTTGGTTGATTAAAAGGTAAATTTTCCGAGGGAAAACGATGAAAAGCCAAAAAGATACACCCGCGGTGGCCGAGGCGGAGGCAACCGCCGTCGCCATCCTCGGCTGGCTTGCCGGCGAACCGGAGCTGCTGTCGCGCTTCCTCGCGCTCACCGGCGTTGCCCCTTCCGAAGTGCGCAATGCCGTCAACGATCCCGGCTTCCTCGCCGGTCTCGTCGGCTTCCTGATGGACCATGAGCCGACGCTTCTCGCCTTCAGCGCGGCGACGGGCGTTACGCCGGAAGCGGTCGTGCATGCCCACGCCATCCTCTCCGGGCCATATGGCGGCGAGGATTTCTGAGCGGGCGCTTCGCCGGGGTCGCCACGCGCTTGCCTGTGCGTCGTCATGCATTCACCTCCGGCGACTATTGAGACTCGTGAATTTAAGCAGTAATGTCGCGATGTTCAATATTTGTTCCATACGATGAGCATCGCCGACTCGCGTTTTCCGGGCTTCTGCCGCGACTGCCTTGCCGGGCAGCCGGCCAATCTGCGCCGCTGCCGTGCCTGCGGCAGCCCCCGCCTCGTCTATCATGACGAGCTCTACGGCCTGACGCTCGCCCATATCGACTGCGACGCCTTCTACGCCGCGATCGAAAAGCGGGACAATCCGGAGCTTGCCGACAAGCCCGTCATCGTCGGCGGCGGCAAGCGCGGCGTCGTCTCCACCGCCTGCTATGTCGCGCGGATCCATGGCGTGCGCTCGGCCATGCCGATGTTCAAGGCGCTGGAGGCCTGCCCGAACGCCGTCGTCATCAGCCCGAACATGGAGAAATACGTCGCCGTGGGCCGGCAGGTGCGCGCGATGATGCAGGACCTGACGCCGCTGGTGCAGCCGCTTTCCATCGACGAGGCCTTTCTGGAGCTCAAGGGCACCGAACGCCTGCACCACGACCCGCCCGCCCGGGTGCTCGCCCGCTTCGCCCAGCGCGTGGAGAAGGAGGTCGGCATCACGATCTCGATCGGCCTTTCCTATTGCAAGTTCCTCGCCAAGGTCGCCTCGGACCTCAACAAGCCGCGCGGCTTTTCCGTCATCGGCGCGGCCGAAGCGCTCGACTTCCTGCGCGAAAAGCCGGTGCGCCTCATCTGGGGTGTCGGCAAGGCCTTCGCCGAGACGCTGGAGCGCGACGGCATCCGCACCGTCGGCCAGTTGCAGACCATGGAGGAAACCGACCTGATGCGTCGCTACGGCGTGATGGGCAAGCGGCTCTTCAACCTCTCCCGCGGGCAGGACGACCGGGAGGTGCACCCGAACGACCCGGCCAAGAGCGTGTCGGCCGAAACCACCTTCTTCGACGATATCGCGGGCTACGATGAGCTGGTGACGCATCTGCGCCGCCTCAGCGAGAAGGTGGCCACGCGCCTGCGCAAATCCGGCATTGCCGGCCATACGGTCGTGCTCAAGCTGAAGACCGCCGATTTCAAGGGCCGCACGCGCAACCGCAAGCTGGAAGACCCGACCATGCTTGCCGACCGCATCTTCCGCACCGGCGCCGAACTCCTGCGCAAGGAGATCGACGGCACGAAGTACCGGCTGATCGGCATCGGCGTCAGCGACCTTGCCGATCCCGGCCGCGCCGATCCGCCGGATCTCGTCGATCCCGCCGCCGGCCGCCGCGCCGCCGCCGAAGCCGCGATGAACACGCTGCGCGACAAATTCGGCAAGGCGAGCGTGGAGACCGGCTATACGTTCGGCAAATCCGGCCCGGCTCGTTTTCACGAAAAGTTGACATTCAAGACCGCCGGAAAAATCGACGACCCGACCGAATAAATCCCGGCAAGCCGGCGTTCTGACTGCATCGGGATGGCACAGATCGGGGAAGCGCCGGCAAGCATCAAGCCTTCCTTAAACCGGATGCACTACGCTTCCCGCCGGTTTGTATTGCGTACGGATGGGTCACATGAAGTTTCGCCTCGTTACCGGCATGAGCATGTTGGGCCTGATGCTGAGCTGCGCCACCGCGCTCGGCGGCGCGCTCGAAGGTCCGCTCCAGATCATGGTGTCGAAGGACCTGCAGCAATTGAAGGTCTACGATGGCGGCGTGGTGGTCGCCACCTCGCGCGTCTCCACCGGCAAGGCGGGACATTCGACGCCGACCGGCATCTTCTCGATCCTCGAGAAGAAGCGCACGCACTTCTCCAACCTCTACGACAGCGCGCCGATGCCCTTCATGCAGCGGCTGACCTGGTCGGGCATCGCGCTGCACGCCTCCAACAGCGTGCCGTCCTATCCCGCCTCGCACGGCTGCGTGCGCCTGCCGAACGATTTTGCGAAGACGCTGTTCAGCACGACGCGCCGCGGCGGCCACGTCCTCATCACCGACCACGAGGTCGCGCCGCAGCGCATCGTGCATGCCGCGCTATTCAAGCCCGTCGTCGTCGTGCCGGATACGCCGCTGCTCTCGGATGCGGGCCTGCGCCCCGCCCTCATCGAAGCCGGCGACAAGAGCGTCGAGGTGGCGATGACCGATCCAAAGCCGGATATCGTCACGCCCATCGTGCAGAAGACAGAACAGGACCCGATCCGCATCCTCATCACCCGCCGCGGCGAGCGCGAGATGCTGATGGACCTGCAGGCCCTCCTCAATTCGCTCGGCCATGACGCCGGCGTGCCGGACGGCCTGCACGGCAAGCAGACCGTGGCCGCCATCCGCGCCTTCCAGCGCGCCGAGGGGCTGACGGAGGACGGCGTGATCGCGCCGGAGCTCATCGCCGCCGTCTATGCCAAGGCCGGCAAGGGGGCGCCGCCGAACGGGCAGATCCTCGTGCGGCAGAAGTTCAAGCCCGTGCTCGAAATGCCGATCGCCATCCGCGATCCGGACATCGCCCTCGGCACGCATTTCCTGCTCGCCCGCGGGGTCGATGCCGACAAGGGCAAGGCGGAATGGTATGGCGTGAGCATGGACAACCAGCTCTCGCAGGCGACGATGAAGCGCCTCGGCATCACCACCGAAGCGGACGCAGCCGCCCCCGACGCGCTGGCCAGGACCCTCGACCGCCTCGACATTCCCGAGGAGATGCGCCTGCGCATTTCCGGCCTGATGGGCGAAGGCGCCTCCCTCTCCATCTCCGACACCGGCCTCGGCCCGGAGACCGGCGACGGCACGGACTTCATCACCGTGACGCGCAAGGTGCAGAAGGCGGATGCCGGGATCGTGCAAGGCGGCAAGAAGACAAAGAAAAAGAAGAAGGCGTCATCGATCTCCGTCGTCAACTGACCGGAGACGCCTGACATGACATCAGGGCCGCTCGCTCTTCCGGCGCCGCGGCCCTTTTCGTTCCGTCCCTCGCCGAAACATCGCAGCAGAAATTGCGCACCGCGTCAGGACGGTTTGGCGAGAAGACCCGTCGCAAGCGCCTGGAACACCTCGATCGCCTTCGGCAGGACACCCTTCGGATCGTCGCTCGCCGCGATCCAGAGCGCGGCGTTGAACGCCATGCTGCTGAGGAGCCGGGCGGCGGCCTCGGCATCCACCGGCTTGAGCATTCCTTCGGCAATGAGTTGTTCCACCTTCGCCTGCGTGACCTGCAGGCAGTTGCTCTGGCTCGGCCATCGCGAGGGGTCTCCCAGTACGGCAGGCCCATCGAGCAGGACGATGCGCTGCACCTCGGGGTCGAGGGACATTTCGATATAGGCCGCCCCTTCCGCCAGGAGGCCGCTCCAATCGTCTCCTGCGCAAGCGCCGATCTGCTTGGCGCGCGCGGCCATCTCCGTGTCGATCTGATGCACGACCGCCGCGAGAAGACCCCGCTTGTCGCCAAAAATATTGTAGAGCGCGCCGCGCGTCAGCCCCACATCGGCGGTCAAGTCGTCCATGGAGGCGGCCGCGTATCCCTTCCTGCCGAAGGCCTTGCGCGCCGCGCCGATCAGCTTGATCCGGTTTTCCTCCATCATCGCGATGCGTCGATTCACGCTTTCATCCTCGTTCTTTTCATATACGGCGCGTATACGAACTTGACATCGCGGCCCCGAACACCCAATTTCATATACGCAACGTATATGAAATTACGATCGTTGTGAAGCATCCTGGCCTCCCCGGCCACCTCCACCCTTGAAAGGGAGATCAACCATGACCCAGCGCGAAGCGATTTTTCCGGCGGACAGACACGCCCTCTACGACGAGCACGGCTATTCGGCCGCGATCAAATCCGGCGACCTCCTGTTCGTCTCCGGCCAGGTCGGCAGCCGTTCCGACGGAACGCCGGAGCCCGATTTCGAGCAGCAGGTGCGCCTCGCCTTCCGGAACCTCAAAGCGACGCTCGCGGCAGCGGGCTGCACCTTCGACGACATCATCGACGTGACATCCTTCCACACCGATCCCGAAAACCAGTTCGGCACGATCCTGGCCGTCAAGCAGGAGATCTTCGAGACGCGCCCCTATCCGAACTGGACCGCGATCGGCGTGAACTGGCTCGCCGGTTTCGACTTCGAGATCAAGGTTGTCGCCCGCGTGCCGGCGGCCGCATAGGCCTCAGACCAGCTCCACCTCCAGCACGCCCGGCGTGGAGCGCATGGCGGCGGCGATTTCCGAGGAGATGCGGAAGCGTTCGCTCAGCTCCACCTCGATTTCCCGCTGGCCGTCGTCCTTGATCACGATGAAGGAGACGAGGCCGTCGCCCTTCGTGTTGAGATGGGCGGCGATGGAGCGCAGGGGGCCGCTGTCGCGCACATAGACGCGCAGCGCCTTCTGGGTCTGCAGCGATTCCTCCTCGAGCGAGCGCAACGTCTGAATGCGCAGGCCGATACCCTCCGGCCGCTCCTCCGCCTGCACGGTCATGACCAGCGATTTGCCGGGCTCCAGAAGATCGCGGTACTGGTTCAGCATTTCGGAGAACAGCACCGCCTCGAACTGGCCGGACGAATCGGAAAAGGCGACGATGCCCATCTTGTTGCCGGTGCGCGTCTTGCGCTCCTGCTTCGAGGTGACCGTGCCGGCAAGGCGGCCGGCGGTGGCGCCGCGCTTCACCGCGGCGGAAAAATCGCCGAAGGTCTGCACGCGCATCTTGGAGAGGATCGGCGCATAGGTGTCGAGCGGATGGGCCGACAGGTAGAAGCCGAGCACCTGGAACTCGCGGTGCAGTTTTTCCGAGGCAAGCCAGGGCGTGTAGGAGGGGAGCGTGATGACCTCCGGCCCCGTCGCCGCGCCCATGCCGAAGATATCGCCCTGCCCGCTCGCCTTGTTCTCCTGCGCGCGCTGGGCAGCGCCGAGAAGCCGGTCGAGGCCGGCGATCATCGCGGCGCGGTCATGGCCGAAGCAATCGAAGGCGCCGGCGACGATCAGGCTTTCGAAGACGCGGCGGTTGACGAATTTGGGATCGATGCGCGCGCAGAAATCCTCAAGGCTCTTGAAGGGCGCAGACCCGCGCACATCGACGATGTGCTGCACGGCGGCCCCGCCGACACCCTTGATGGCGGCAAGCGCATAATAGATGCGGTTCTCGCCGGTCTCGAAATGGGCGAACGAGGTCTGCACCGACGGCGGGATGACCTCGATGCCGAGGCGGGCGGCATCCTGCCGGAAATCGTTCAGCTTGTCCGTGTTGGACATATCGTAGGTCATCGACGCGGCGAGGAACTCGACCGGGTAATGCGCCTTCAGATAGGCCGTCTGGTAGGAGACGATGGCATAGGCGGCGGCGTGCGACTTGTTGAAGCCGTAGTTCGCGAACTTGGCGAGCAGGTCGAAGATCAGGTCGGACTGCGGCTTCGACACGCCGTTCCTGACGGCGCCATCGACGAAGCGGGCGCGCTGCTTGTCCATCTCCTCCTTGATCTTCTTGCCCATGGCGCGGCGCAGAAGGTCGGCCTCGCCGAGCGAATAGCCGGACAGGACCTGGGCGATCTGCATCACCTGTTCCTGGTAGACGATGACGCCCTGCGTCTCCTTCAGGAGGTGGTCGATCATCGGATGGATCGATTCGATCTCCTCCTCGCCATGCTTGCGGGCGTTGTAGACCGGGATGTTTTCCATCGGGCCGGGGCGGTAGAGCGCCACCAGCGCAATGATGTCCTCGATGCAGTCCGGCCGCATGCCGATCAGCGCCTTGCGCATGCCCGCGCTTTCCACCTGGAACACGCCGACCGTCTCGCCGCGCGACAGCATCTCGTAAGTGAGCTGGTCGTCGAGCGGCAGGCTTTCGAGATGCACCTCGATGCCGCGCTTGCGGATGAAGTCGACCGCGGTCTTCAGCACCGTGAGCGTCTTCAGGCCGAGGAAGTCGAACTTGACGAGGCCGGCCTGCTCCACCCATTTCATGTTGAACTGGGTGACCGGCATGTCGGAGCGCGGATCTCGGTACATCGGCACGAGCTGCGAGAGCGGCCGGTCGCCGATCACGATGCCGGCGGCGTGCGTCGAAGCGTGGCGGTAGAGGCCCTCGATCTTCTGGGCGATATCGAGCAGGCGCGCGACGACCGGCTCCTTCTCCGCCTCTTCCTGCAGTTTCGGCTCCTCCTCGATCGCCTTGTAGAGCGGCGTCGGGTTGGCCGGGTTGTTCGGCACCAGCTTGCAGATCTTGTCGACCTGGCCATAGGGCATTTCGAGCACGCGCCCGACGTCGCGCAGCGCCGCGCGCGCCTGCAGCGAACCGAAGGTGATGATCTGCGCCACCTGCTCGCGGCCATATTTCTGCTGCACGTAGCGGATCACCTCTTCGCGGCGGTCCTGGCAGAAGTCGATGTCGAAGTCCGGCATCGAGACGCGTTCCGGATTGAGGAAGCGTTCGAAGAGCAGCGAGAAGCGCAGCGGATCGACGTCGGTAATCGTCAGCGCGTACGCGACCAGCGAGCCCGCGCCTGAGCCGCGGCCCGGACCGACCGGGATGTTGTGCTGCTTGGCCCATTTGATGAAGTCGGCAACGATCAGGAAGTAGCCGGGGAACTTCATCCGCTCGATGACGCTGAGCTCGAAATCCAGCCGCTCGCGGTAATCCTGCTCCGTATAGCCCGGCGTCAGGCCGAGCAGCTTCATGCGGCTTTCGAGGCCCTCCACGGATTGCCGGCGCAACTCCGCCGCCTCCGCCCTCTCGGCCTCCTCCGGATCCGCCGAAGCGCCGGTGAAGCGCGGCAGGATCGGGCCGCGCGTCTTCAGCACGAAGGAGCAGCGCCGCGCGATCTCCACCGTGTTCTCCAAGGCCTCCGGCAGGTCGGCGAAGAGCTTCGCCATGTCCTTTCGGCTCTTGAGGTAGTGGTCCGGCGACAGGCGGAAGCGGTTGTCGTCCGAAACCATCGCATTGTGCGCCACCGCCATCAGCGCGTCGTGTGCATCGTAATCGTCCGGGGCCGGGAAGAACGGCTCGTTGGTCGCCACCAGCGGCACGTCCTCCGCATAGGCAAGCTCCACCATCCGCCGCTCGTGCTGCCTGTCGTAGCGGCCATGCCGCTGCAGCTCGATATAGAGCCGGTCGCCGAAGACCTTCTTCAGCGCCTGAAGCCGCGCCCGCGCCAATGCCGGCTGGCCGGCCAGGAAGGCCATGTCGACCGGACCGCCGCTCGCGCCGGAAAGCGCGATCAGCCCTTCCGCGCCCTCCTCGACCAGCCAGCTATAGGCGATCCGGATCGCCTGGCTGCCCTCGCCGCCGAGATAGGCGCGGCTGACCAGCGCGACGAGCCGGGCGTAACCCGCATCCGTCGCCGCCAGAAGCACGATCGAGGGCAGCTTTGCAAGCTGGGCCTGTCCGCCGCGCCGCTCGCCTTCCCCTTCGTCTTCCATGTCGATCGACAGCTGGCAGCCGATCAGCGGCTGGATTCCCTCGCTAATCGCCTTCTGCGAGAATTCGAGCGCCGCGAACAGGTTGTTCGTGTCGGTGATCGCGATCGCCGGCTGCTGGTCGGAAGTGGCCTTGCCGATGATCTTCTTGATCGGCAGGGCGCCTTCGAGCAGCGAGAAGGCCGAATGCACGCGCAGGTGCACGAATTCCGGCGTCTGTACGATCGTTCCGCCATCCGTCTTCTGCGCTTCGTCCGCCATGTCACCTTCCTTCCGATCAGGACGGAAAGCTTAAGCGGATTCGCCCCCTCCTCGTCCAGCCGGTTCTTGGCGTTGCACCCGCTTTCCACGCATCGGCAGACGACGGGCCGGTGAGGCAAGGCGGACGATCAGATTCCGAAGAGGATGACGGAGAAGCTGGCGACGAACATGGCCATGGAGGTGAATGCAGCAAGATCACGAAGAAAATCGGTCATTGTGGCTCCCTTTCCTTTTATGTTTTCATTTTGTTCCATTATTGTTCTCATGTCAACCGCTTTCCACAGGCCCTCTGGACCGGCACGTCCGGGCGCAATAAGGTCGCCTCGGTCAAACGGAGGAAAAAAGATGAAGTCGTTGATTGCCGTCCTTGTGCTTTCAGCCGCCCTGCCCGCCGCGGCGGGGGCTGCGGACTTTCCGGCCGAGCGCATCCTGGCGATGGCCAGCGGCGACTGGAACAAGGACGGCGTGCCGGACCTCGCCATCGTCGCGACGGCGGACGAGGACAGCGGCAACGACAGCGGGCTCTATGTCTATCTCGCCAAACCGGAGGAAGGCCGGCTGACGCTGGCGCTCTCCCTGCCGAACACCGTCTGGGGCAGCCCGCCCATCATGGCCGGCCAGGAGCCGGAGCTGGCGGCGCTTGCCAACGGTTCCTTCACGCTGGTGACGAAGAACGAATCGATCGGCCGGGACCGGTGGCGCCAGACGCTGACCATCGCCTACCGCAACTTCGACTTCATCGTCGCGGGCTACACCTTCTCGTCCTACGATACGCTCAACCCGGACGGGGGAAGCGAATGCGACCTCAACGTGCTGACCGGCAAGGGCAAGGCCCTCGGGCAACCGATCAGCGGACAGGCGCAGTTCGTGCTGCTGAAGGACTGGAAGGACGGGATTGCCCGCTCGGTCTGCGGGCTGGACAACTAGAGCGTCCGTTCGGACGCAACACCGCCGCGCGCTCTTCCCAGGAAAGCGGAAAAATGCCGTTGGCGGTCCGGTTCGGGCAGTATGGCGGCCGGTCTCCAGCCGGCCGGCGCGCTCGGCCTCAGGCGAGCTCGTGCACGCGGCCGTCCTCGATCGTCACCCGGCGATCCATCAGGCCGGCGAGCTCGTGGTTGTGGGTGGCGATCAGTGCGGCAAGGCCCGACTGGCGGGCAAGCGCCTCCAGCGCCTCGAAGACGTAGCCGGCGGTTTCCGGATCGAGGTTGCCGGTCGGCTCGTCGGCAAGCAGCAGGAGTGGCGCATTGGCGACGGCCCGGGCGATGGCGACGCGCTGCTGCTCGCCGCCGGAGAGTTCCGACGGGCGGTGGTCGGCGCGGTGGCCGATGCGCATGTAATCGAGCAGCTGGGCGGCGCGTTCGCGCGCTTCCGCCTTGGAAAGGCCGGAGATGAGCTGCGGCATCATGATGTTTTCCAGCGCGCTGAATTCCGGCAGGAGATGATGGAACTGGTAGACGAAGCCGATCTCGCCGCGCCGGATCGCCGTGCGCTGGTCATCGGGAAGCGTCGCGCAGGAATGGCCGTTGACGAAGACCTCGCCGGCGTCGGGTTTTTCCAGCAGGCCGGCGATGTGCAGGAGCGTCGACTTGCCGGTGCCCGAGGGCGCGACGAGCGCGACGGTCTCGCCGCTCTTCAGCGTGAAATCGGCCCCTTTGAGGATCGTCAACAGGGTTTCGCCCTGGCCGTAGTGCCGTTCGATGCCCTTGAGTTCCAGAGCGACGCGCGCGTTCATGCGTTCTGTTCCTATTCGTACCGCAGGGCCTGAACCGGATCGAGCTTGGAGGCGCGCCAGGCAGGGAAGATAGTCGCGAGGAAGGAGAGCGCCAGCGCCATGAGGATGACCGAAATCGTCTCGCCGGCATTCATGTCGGCCGGCAGCTGGCTGAGGAAATAGAGTTCCGGGTTGAACAGCGTCGTGCCCGAGATCCAGGAGAAGAACTGGCGGATCGATTCGACGTTGAGGCAGACGATGACGCCGAGCAGCACGCCCGCGAAGGTGCCCACCGTGCCGATCGCCGCGCCCGTCATGAAGAAGATGCGCATGATGGCGCCTGATGTGGCGCCCATGGTGCGCAGGATCGCGATGTCGCTGCCCTTGTCCTTCACCAGCATGATGAGGCCGGAGATGATGTTGAGCGCGGCGACGAGCACGATCAGCGTCAGGATCATGAACATGACGTTGCGCTCGACCTGCAGGGCCGAGAAGAAGGTGCGGTTGCGCTGGCGCCAGTCGGTGATGAAGATCTGCCGTTCGGCCGCCGCCTCGATCGGCTGGCGCAGCTGGTCGACATCGTCGGGATTGGCGACGAAGAGCTCGATCGACTGAACGACGCCCTCGGCGTTGAAATAGAGCTGCGCCTCCTCGAGCGGCATGTAGATGATCGACGCGTCGTATTCCGACATGCCGATCTCGAAGATGGCGGAGACCGTGTAGGTCTTCACGCGCGGATTGACGCCGAGCGGCGTCACGTCGCCTTCCGGCGCGACGAGCGTGATCTGGCCGCCGGCGCTGAGGCCGAGCTGCTCGGCCATGCGCGAGCCGATGGCGACGCCGCTGCCGGAGGCGAACCCGACGAGATCGCCCTCCTTGATGTTGTCGGAGACGGCCTTCATCTTGGCGAGATCGTCGGCGCGCACGCCGCGTACCAGCGCGCCGGTGCCGGCGCCTGCCGTGCCCGAGGCGAGCGTCTGGCCCTCGACGAGCGGAATGGCCATGGTGACGCCGGGGACCGCGGACAGGCGCTCTGCGAGCTGGGCATAGTTGTTCAGCGGCGTGTCGATCGGCTGGACGATCATGTGGCCGTTGATGCCGAGGATGCGCGAGATCAACTCGGTGCGGAACCCGTTCATGACGGCCATGACGATGATGAGCGTCGCAACGCCCAGCATGATGCCGATGAAGGAGAAGCCGGCAATCACCGAGATGAAGGCTTCCTTGCGCCGGGAGCGCAGGTAGCGCCAGGCGACCATCCGCTCGAAGGCGGAGAACGGGCGGTTCTTGTTGAAGGCCTGCGCCTCGGTTGCAGATGCACCGCTCGCTGCGTCAGCCATGATTTCCCCCGTTGCCGCCGGCGCCGCTGCGCCGCATCAAATGCCGGACGTCAGGCGGTTGATCGCCGCCTCGATGGTCAGCGTCTCGCGTTCGCCGGTCTTGCGATCCTTGATCTCGACCTCGCCGTTCGCGATGCCGCGCGGACCGGCAATGACCTGCACCGGCGCGCCGATGAGGTCGGCGGTCGCGAATTTCGCGCCGGCGCGCTCGTCCTTATCGTCGTAGAGCACGTCGACGCCGGCCTTCAGCAGCGCGCCATAGATCTGCTCGCAGGCCGCGTCGCAGGCGGCATCGCCCGACTTCATGTTGATGACGATCGCCTCGAAGGGCGCGACGGCCTTCGGCCAGATGATGCCGTTCTCATCATGCGAGGCTTCTATGATGGCCGGCACGAGGCGCGTCGGGCCGATGCCGTAGGAGCCCATATGCACGGTATGCTCCTTGCCGTCGGGGCCCTGGACCTTGGCGCCCATGGCTTCGGAATATTTCGTGCCGAAATAGAAGATGTGGCCGACCTCGATGCCCCGGGCCGACAGGCGCTCACCTTCCGGGATCGCCTCGAAGGCGGGCGCGTCGTGCATCTCGGAGGTGGCCGCGTAGCGAGAGGTCCACTTGTCGAAGATCGCCTTCAGGCCGGCGACATCCTCGAAGTTGGTGTCTTCCGCCGGAATGTCGAAATTCAGGAAATCCGTGTGGCAGAAGACTTCCGATTCGCCCGTATCGGCGAGGATGATGAATTCGTGGCTGAGATCGCCGCCGATCGGGCCGGTGTCGGCGCGCATCGGAATGGCGCGCAGGCCCATGCGCGAGAAGGTGCGCAGATACGCCGCGAACATGCGGTTGTAGGCGTGCACGGCGCCCTCGCGGTCGAGGTCGAAGGAATAGGCGTCCTTCATCAGGAATTCGCGCGAGCGCATGGTGCCGAAGCGCGGGCGGATCTCGTCGCGGAACTTCAGCTGGATATGGTAGAGATTGAGCGGCAGGTCCTTGTAGGACTTCACGAACGAGCGGAAGACGTCCGTGATCATCTCCTCGTTGGTCGGGCCGTAGAGCATCGGGCGCTCCTGGCGGTCCTTGATGCGCAGCATCTCCTTGCCATAGGCATCATAGCGGCCGCTTTCCTGCCAGAGCTCGGCCGATTGCAGCGTCGGCATCAGAAGCTCGACGGCGCCGGAGCGGTTCTGCTCCTCGCGGATGATGGCGTTCACCTTGTCGAGAACCCGCTTGCCCAGCGGCAGCCAGGTATAGATGCCCTGGGACTGCTGCTTGATCATGCCCGCACGCAGCATGAGCCGGTGAGAGACGATCTCGGCCTCCTTGGGATTTTCCTTGAGGATGGGCAGGAAGAAGCGGGAAAGGCGCATATCGGGTTCCGGAGTGACTGATCCGCCCTATTTCGGGAATCGGGCAAAATGACGTTGATTTTGATGCGTTCATAAACGCTTCGCCACCGGAAGGGAACCCGGCAGCCCGCGGCGGAGCGCCGAGTCGGCGCACTGTCCACCGCCCGGATGGCCTCGCCAAATGTGGCAGAAAAATGGGGCCGCCAATAACGGAAATTGCGCAGGCTTTGTCAATGGAAAAATTTTATTCCAGTGTAACAAAAATGCAAAAAAACCGGATGACAACGCCTAACGTTTGGGCTAGTTTCAGGCCACAAAACAGGCAAGAAGTGCAAATTCCTGCCAATTTCGCGGTCAAGTCTTGGGAGGATCAGATCTTTGGCGCGCGTAGACGCTGCCACCGCACAACGGATAAAGATCACGCGATACCTGCAAAACAAGGCTTTCAGCCTTGTTTTTTTTTGCCTTTTGCAGAAACAGCCTCCGCGAGACCGATTTGCCTGCAAAGTCCATGCGGCAAAGGCGCGCACCGGCCGCTCCCGCGACACTCCGCCTCACGTAGGGTGAAGCCAATCCGGCGGAATGCGCCTTTCCCGGAGGCAACGGAACGTTCGGCCCGCCTCTTTCACGTGCATTCGCCTCGATGATCAAGGAAAGACTTTCCGGAGCGGCCCGGAACGGTTGGAATGGCTTGCTCCCGGCCTCAAGTGGCCGTTAACCTTTTGGGCAGCCGCTCATTTGAAATCGGGCATGAACTGCGGGATGGAATCTATGCCGTAGCCGAGGCGCACCGACAGGACGTACCAGATGCCGTAGATGATGGCGGAGATGAGCGTCGTCATGAGCACGACACGTCCGCCGCGGAAGCGCGCAGGCGCGCTCTCCACCGTGCCAGGCACCACGTCCTCCGCCTCGGCCTGCGTCTTCAGCCCGAAGGGAAGCACGGCGAACAGCGTCATCCACCAGACGATGAAATAGACGGCGAAATAAGAGAAGCTCTGCATGGACGGCCCTCGTGCGACAGCCGGTCTTGTACGCCTGTCGCGGATGAAGTTCAAACGGCGCGAAGGCGGCGTGCTGTCACACCCCTGCCGCCCGCCCCTCATCCCGCCGGCAGGACGAAGGGCTTTCGTGCGTCCCGTCAGACCTTCGTCAGGAACACGGTGACGACGGGCTTCTTGCCCCAGATCTCGTTGGCGGTGGAGCGCACGGCGCGGCGCACGGCCTCGCGCACCATCTCCAGGTCCTTGCGGCGCGCGCGCGGGATGCTCTCGACGGCGCCGAGCACGGCGTCATAGAGCGTATCGCCCATGTCCTCGCCCTCGTCGTCGAACTGCGGCAGGCCGAAAGGCTCGACCTCGGGATCGCCCATGAAATCATAGCGGCTGTCGAGCAGGACGCTGACGGCGACATGGCCGACGAAGGCGAGCTTGCGGCGGTCGCCGATGCCCATCTCGTCATAGTCGCCGATGAGGTTGCCATCCTTGAAGATGCGGCCGAAGGGGGCGTGGTCGACGACCTCCGGCTCGCCGGGAGCGAGCTTCAGGATATCGCCGTTGCGCACGCGCGGCACCGCGGCGATGCCGGACTGCTCGGCAAGCTCGGCATGGGCGGTGAGATGCACCGCCTCGCCATGGACGGGCACGACCATCTTCGGGCGCGTCCAGCCGTACATCTGCTGCAATTCGTGGCGGCGCGGGTGGCCGGAAACGTGCACCAGCGCCTCGCTGTCGGTGATGACGTTGATGCCCTGCTCGACCAGGCCGTTCTTGATATCGTTGATCGCCTTCTCGTTGCCCGGGATGGCGCGCGAGGAGAAGATGATCGTGTCGCCGTCGGTGAAGGCGACATTGCGCATCTCGTCGCGGGCGATCTTCGCGAGCGCGGCCCGCGGCTCGCCCTGGCTGCCGGTCAGGATGACGACGACCTTGTCGCGCGGGATATAGCCGAACTCGTCCTCGGCGATGAAGGGCTTCAGACCCTCCATCAGGCCGATGTCGCGCGCCACCTCGGTGACGCGCTTCATCGAGCTGCCGAGCAGCAGCACCTCGCGGCCGGCGGCCTCGGCGGCCTGGGCGATGGAGCGGATGCGGCCGACATTGGAGGAGAAGGTGGTGATGCCCACCCGGCCCTCGGCGGCCTCGATGATCTTCGTCAGGCTCTCCGATACCTCGCGCTCGGAGGGCGAGACGCCGTCGCGTACCGCATTGGTGCTGTCGCAGATCAGCGCCAGCACGCCCTCGTCGCCGAGCTTGCGGAAGCGGGTCTCGTCGGTCAGCGGCCCGAGCGACGGATCGAGGTCGATCTTCCAGTCGCCGGTGTGGATGACCGTGCCAAGCGGCGTCCTGATCGCCAGCGACATCGGCTCGGGAATGGAGTGGTTGACGCCGATCGCCTCGATCTCGAACGGGCCGACATTGATGCGGTCGCCCTGCTTGAAGATCGTCACCGGAATCTCGGTGCGGCTCTTCTCGTAGTCGCGTTTCGCCTCCAGCATGCCGGCGGTGAAGGGCGAGGCATAGACCGGCACGTTGAGGCCGGGCCACAGCTCGTTCAGCGCACCGTAATGGTCCTCGTGCGCATGGGTGATGATGATGCCCTTGAGGTTCTTGCGCTCCTCGGCGAGGAAGCGGATATCGGGCAGCACGAGATCGACCCCCGGCAGGTCCGGCCCCGGGAAGGTGACGCCGCAATCGACCATGATCCACTGGCGGTTCTTCTTCGGGCCGTAGCCGTAGAGCGCCAGGTTCATGCCGATTTCGCCGACGCCGCCAAGCGGCAGGAATACCAGTTCGTCTTCTTTTGCCATCGGCTTTTAAAATTCCTATCCAAAAAACACGTCGCCGGCCGCGATCAACCGCGTGCCGCCGTCATCCGTCTCCAGTTTCAGGAGACCTGTATCATCTATTCCGGAAAAGCGCCCGGAAATAGAACGGTCGGGCAGATTGACCGTGATGTTTTCCCCGATGCCGCCCGCCACCCGTTTCCAGCGCTCCATGATGGCTGAAATCCCGCGTCCGCCGTCCCAAAGCGACAGCGTTTCCGCCATCGACTGGAAGAGATAGGCGAACAATTCCTCGGGAGAAGCGGCCGCACCGAAATCACGCAGCGTCGCGACGGGATAGAGCCCGGCGTCGGGCGCCACGGCGACATTGATGCCGATGCCGATGACCAGCCCATGGCGCCCGTCGGAAAGCGTCTCGCCCTCGATCAGGATGCCGCAGACCTTGCGGCGGTCGACGAGGATGTCGTTCGGCCACTTGATCAGCACGTCGGGCGCATCGGGCGGCAGGATGCGGCTCACCGCATCCTGCACCGCGACCGCGACGGCGAGCGGCAGGGAGCCGAGCCGGTCCATCGGCGCCGGATCGATCAGGAGCAGCGAGGCGTAGAGGTTGCCCGGTTCGGAAAACCAGGCGCGCCCGCGCCGGCCGCGTCCGCCCGTCTGCCGCTCCGCCGTGATCCAGAGACCCGAAAGCGCGCCCTTTCGGGCGCGCTCCAGGCATTCCGTATTGGTCGAGCCCACGTCGGCGAGCGCCTCGTGCCGGAAGTCGTCGAGCGACAACCGGCGGTGCGTGCCGGACCTGCTCAAAAGAAGGTCCGGGCGGCGGCTTCGGCCGCTGCGCCGATCGGCCCGCCGATCAGCACGTAACCGACGACGAACAGGCCGGAGAGACCGAAGACCAGCTTCAGTTCGCCGGCCGTACGGGCGAACTCACCCGTCGGCTCGTCGAACCACATCACCTTGATGATGCGCAGGTAGTAGTAGGCGCCGACGACCGAGGCGAGCACGCCGATGATGGCGAGCGCATAGAGATGCGCCTCGATGGCGGCCATGAAGACGAAGTACTTGGCGAAGAAGCCTGCCATCGGCGGGATGCCGGCGAGCGAGAACATCAGGATCGTCAGCACGGTCGCCATGAACGGATTGGTCGAGGAGAGGCCGGCAAGGTCGTTGATGTCCTCGACATTGCCGCCTTCCTTGCGGCGCATGGCGAGGATGATCGCGAAGGTGCCGAGCGTCATGACCATGTAGATGAGCATATAGAGCGCGACGCCGCGCACGCCCGCCATCGAGCCGGCGGCAAGGCCGACCAGCGCATAGCCCATATGGCCGATCGAGGAATAGGCCATCAGGCGCTTGATGTTGCGCTGGCCGATGGCGGCGAAGGCGCCGAGCAGCATGGAGGCGATCGCGATGAAGACGACGACCTGCTGCCAGTCGGCGACGACCGGCTCGAAGGCATCGATGACGATGCGCACCAGCATGGCCATGGCGGCGACCTTCGGGGCGGCGGCGAAGAAGGCCGTCACCGGGGTCGGCGCACCCTCATAGACGTCCGGCGTCCACATGTGGAACGGCACGGCCGAGATCTTGAAGGCAAGGCCTGCAAGGATGAACACCAGGCCGAAGACGAGGCCGAGCGAGCGGCCTTCGGCCGTCAGCGCCGCGGCGATCTCCTGGAAGCCGATATGTCCGGTGAAGCCGTAGACCAGCGACATGCCGTAGAGCAGCATGCCCGAGGACAGCGCGCCGAGCACGAAATATTTGAGGCCCGCTTCCGTCGAGCGCAGGCTGTCGCGGTTGATCGCGGCGACGACGTAGAGCGCCAGCGACTGGAGTTCCAGCGCGAGGTAGAGCGACAGAAGGCTGTTGGCGGAGATCATCAGCAGCATGCCGAGCGTCGACAGCACGATGAGGACCGGGAATTCGAAGCGGTCGAGCTGCTCCGAACGGGCGTGGCCGACGGTCATCACCATGGCGGTGATCGAGCCGATCAGCGCCAGCACCTTCATGAACTTGGCGAAGGGATCGGAGACGAAGGCGCCGCCATAGGCCTGGCCCTCGCCCGTGGCGAGCACGAGCCAGAGGCCGGAGATGATGAGCAGCGCGACGGCAAGCCCCGTGACGGTCGTGCCCGAGCGTTCGCCGGAAAACACGCCGACCATCAAAAGGGCCAGGGCGCCGACGGCAAGAATGATCTCGGGGGTCGAGAGTTGAAGGCTGGCAAGGATCGTATCAGCGGTCATGTCTTCGAGTCCCGTCGTCAGTTCGCCGAAAGCGCAACGGATTGCGCCGCCTGCAGAGCCGCGGAGTAGTTATTGAGCAGCGCGTCGACCGAAGCCGCCGTCGCATCGAATACCGGCGCCGGATAGACACCGTAGAAGATCGTCAGGATCAGGAGCGGATAGAGCAGCAGCTTCTCGCGCATGTCGAGATCGAGCAGCGACTTCAGGCTTTCCTTCTCCAGCGCGCCGAAGATCACCCGGCGGTAGAGCCAGAGGGCATAGGAGGCCGAAAGGATGACGCCGGTCGTGGCGAAGAGCGCGACCCAGGTGTTGGCGCGGAAGACGCCGATCAGCGTCATGAACTCGCCGACGAAGCCCGAGGTGCCCGGAAGGCCGACATTCGCCATGGTGAAGATCATGAAGGCGACGGCGTATTTCGGCATGTTGTTGACGAGGCCGCCATAGGCCGCGATCTCGCGGGTGTGCAGCCGGTCATAGACGACGCCGACGCAGAGGAAGAGCGCGCCCGAGACGATGCCGTGCGACAGCATCTGGAAGATGGCGCCCTGCAACCCCTGAGCATTCGCCGCGAAGATGCCCATGGTCACGTAGCCCATGTGGGCGACCGACGAATAGGCGATCAGCTTCTTGATGTCGTCCTGCATCATCGCGACCAGCGAGGTGTAGATGATGGCGATGACCGACAGCGCGAAGACGAAGGGCGCGAAATAGTCGGAGGCAAGCGGGAACATGGCGAGCGAGAAGCGGATGAAACCGTAGCCGCCGAGCTTCAGGAGCACGCCCGCCAGGATGACGGAGCCTGCCGTCGGCGCCTGGACGTGCGCGTCGGGAAGCCAGGTGTGCACCGGCCACATCGGCATCTTCACCGCGAAGGAGGCGAAGAAGGCGAGCCACAGCCAAGTCTGCATGTGGGCCGGGAAGTTGTAGGCGAGTAGTTCCGTGATGTCGGTCGTGCCGGCCTGCCAGTACATCGCCATGATGGCGAGCAGCATCAGCACCGAGCCGAGCAGGGTATAGAGGAAGAACTTGTAGGATGCGTAGACGCGATCCTTGCCGCCCCACACGCCGATGATGATGAACATCGGGATGAGGCCCGCCTCGAAGAAGACGTAGAAGAGCACGATGTCGAGCGAGACGAAGACGCCGACCATGAACACTTCCAGGAGCAGGAAGGCGATCATGTATTCGCGCAGGCGCTTTTCGACCGAATGCCAGCTTGCGAGCACGCAGAACGGCATCAGGAAGGTCGACAGGATGACGAACAGCATGGAGATGCCGTCGACGCCGAGATGGTAGGAAATGCCGGTGCCGAGCCATTCGGCCTTCTCGACCATCTGGAAGCCGGGGTTCGAATTGTCGAAGCCGATCCAGATGAAGAGCGAGAGCACGAAGGTGAAGACCGTCGTCAGCAGCGCGACGTTCAGGATGTTGCGGCGGCCGTACGGGCTGTCCTCGCGGGTCAGCAGCAGAAGCGCCACGCCGACGAGCGGGAGGAAGGTGACCGCTGAAAGAATGGGCCAATCGGTCATCAGAGGGAGCTCCCGAGCATCATCCAGGTAACGAGTGCCGCAATACCCAGCAGCATCGCGAATGCGTAGTGATAGAGGTAACCGGTCTGGAGGCGGACGACGCGATCCGTGACGTCCACGACGCGGGCGGCGATGCCGTTCGGGCCGAGGCCGTCGATGACGGCGCCGTCACCCTTCTTCCAGAGGAACTTGCCGAGCCACTTGGCCGGGCGGACGAAGATGAAGTCGTACAGTTCGTCGAAATACCACTTGTTGAGCAGGAACAGGTAGAGGCCGCGGTGCTGCTCGGCGAGGTATTTCGGCGTTTCCGGCGAGCGGATGTACATGTACCAGGCGGTGACGAAGCCGATGGCCATGGCGGCGAACGGGCTCCACTTCACCCACTTCGGCACATTGTGGAACTCGTGCACGAGATGGTTGTCGGGAAGCGTGAAGAGCGCGCCCTGCCAGAACTCGTCATAGTGATGGCCGTAGAAGTACTCCACGAAGATCACGCCCGCGACCACCGCGCCGGCGGCCAGCAGATAGAGCGGGACCAGCATGACGGCCGGCGATTCGTGCACATGGTGCATGACGTCGGCGGAGGCACGCGGCTTGCCGAAGAAGGTCATGAACGCCAGGCGCCAGGAGTAGAAGCTGGTGAACAGCGCGGCGATGACCAGGAGCACGAAGGCGAAGCCGGCAACCGGGCTGTGCGAGGCGAAGGCCGATTCGATGATCGCGTCCTTCGAGAAGAACCCGGCAAAGCCGATGACGGTGCCCGGGATGCCGACGCCGGTCAGCGCCAGCGTGCCGATCGTCATCATCCAGAAGGTGACCGGGATGTGCTTGCGAAGACCGCCCATGTAGCGCATGTCCTGCTCGCCATCGACGGCATGGATCACGGAGCCCGCGCCGAGGAACAAGAGCGCCTTGAAGAAGGCGTGCGTGAAGAGGTGGAAGATCGCCGCGCCGTAGGCGCCGATACCGAGCGCGACGAACATGTAGCCGAGCTGCGAGCAGGTCGAATAGGCGATGACGCGCTTGATGTCGTTCTGCACGAGACCGACGGTCGCCGCGAAGAAGGCGGTGATGGCGCCGACCAGCGTCACAACCACGAGGGCGTCATGCGACAGTTCGAAGAGCGGCGACATGCGGGCGACGAGGAAGACGCCGGCGGTGACCATGGTCGCGGCATGGATGAGCGCCGAAACCGGGGTCGGGCCTTCCATGGCGTCCGGCAGCCAGGTGTGCAGCAGGAACTGCGCCGACTTGCCCATCGCGCCCATGAAGAGCAGCAGGCAGGTGGCGGTCAGCGCATGCGACTTGTCGAGGCTCATGCCGAACAGCGTGATGACGGGATCGGCGGCATCCGCGGCGCCTTCGGCCGGCAGGTAGGTCGCGGCCGTCGCGAAGATCGTCTCCAGATTGATCGAGCCGAAGAGCACGAACACGCTGGAGATGCCGAGGATGAAGCCGAAGTCGCCGACGCGGTTGACGATGAAGGCCTTCATGGCGGCAGCGCAGGCCGACGGCTTCTTGTACCAGAAGCCGATGAGCAGGTAGGACGCAAGGCCCACGCCTTCCCAGCCGAAGAACATCTGCAGGAGGTTGTCGGACGTCACCAGCATGAGCATGGCGAAGGTGAAGAGCGACAGATACGCGAAGAAGCGCGGCCGGTGCGGATCGTGGTGCATGTAGCCGATCGAGTAGACGTGCACCAGCGTCGAGACGGAGTTCACGACGACGAGCATGACGGCCGTCAGCGTATCGACGCGGAACGCCCATTTGACATCGAAGCCGCCGGACTGGATCCAGCGCAGCACGCTGACCTTGATCATCTCCGTCTCGCCCATGGCGACGTCGAAGAAGACGATCCACGACAGCACCGCGGCGATGATCATGAAGCCGGACGTGACGTATTCGGACGCCTTGGCGCCGATGGCATTGCCGCCGATGCCGGCGATCAGGAAGCCGATCAGCGGAAGGAAGACGATTACCTTGATGATGGTATCCATGACCCGATCAGCCCTTCATCATATTGACGTCTTCGACGGCGATCGAACCGCGGTTGCGGTAGAAGACGACGAGAATTGCAAGACCGATGGCCGCTTCCGCAGCCGCGACGGTCAGAATGAACAGCGCGAAGACCTGGCCGACGATGTCGTTCAGGAACGCCGAGAAGGCGACCATGTTGATGTTGACCGCAAGCAGGATCAATTCGATCGACATCAGGATGACGATGACGTTCTTCCGGTTGAGGAAGATGCCGAAGACGCCGAGGGTGAAGAGTATGGCGCTGACGGTGAGATAGTGGGAAATACCGATTTCCATGATGCTTTTCCTTGGGTCCGCGCTGCCTCAGATGCCCTGACCGGGCTTCACCTTGACCACCTCGACGGCGGTCTCCGGCGTGCGGGCGACCTGCGTCGGGATATCCTGGCGCTTGATATGCGGCTTGTGACGCAGCGTCAGCACGATCGCGCCGATCATGGCGACGAGCAGCACGAGGCCGGCGATCTGGAAGAAATAGACGTAGTGCGTATAGAGCACGTCGCCGAGGGCGGCCGTGTTGGTACGCTCGGCGACCGGCGGGATCGGCATCGAGGCATTGGCGGCGATCTCCGGCGAGAGCGTCGAGCCGCCGACGACGACCACGAGCTCGATCGCAAGGATGAGGCCGATCAGTGCGCCCACCGGAGCATATTCCAGCGCGCCTGCCCTGAGTTCGGCGAAATCGATGTCGAGCATCATCACGACGAAGAGGAAGAGAACCGCAACGGCGCCAACATAGACGACCAGCAGGATCATCGCCAGGAACTCGGCGCCC
Source organism: Shinella sp. WSC3-e (assembly GCF_945994535.1). NCBI lineage: Bacteria > Pseudomonadati > Pseudomonadota > Alphaproteobacteria > Hyphomicrobiales > Rhizobiaceae > Shinella > Shinella sp. WSC3-e. The sequence continues at coordinate 946,830 of NZ_OZ000530.1, read as the reverse complement.
GTCAGGAGGAAGAGGCCCGCCGAATTGAAGAAGGTGAGGATCAGGAACAGCACGGAATAGACCGGGTTCCTCGACGCGATCACCATGAAGGCGGACGCCACCGCCACGAAGGCGAACAGATAGAAGAATAGAGCCTGCAGACCCATTTTGGTGCCTTTTCGTCTTCCCCGGAGGAGGTCCCCCCTCCCCCGTCGAAGCCTGACGACCTTATGCCGTCAGGCACATGCATTTCGTTTTACCCTTGCGCCGGCTATCAGCGGTAGGGCGAGTCCATCGCGATGTTGCGGGCGATTTCCCGCTCCCAGCGATCGCCGTTCTCGAGCAGCTTCTGCTTGTCGTAATAAAGTTCTTCGCGCGTTTCCGTCGAGAACTCGAAGTTGGGCCCCTCAACGATGGCGTCGACCGGGCAGGCCTCCTGGCAGAAGCCGCAATAGATGCACTTCACCATGTCGATGTCGTAACGCACCGTGCGGCGCGTGCCGTCGTTGCGGCGGGGGCCGGCCTCGATGGTGATGGCCTGAGCCGGACAGATGGCTTCGCACAGCTTGCAGGCGATGCAGCGTTCCTCGCCGTTCGGGTAGCGGCGCAGCGCATGCTCGCCGCGGAAGCGCGGGGAGACCGGGCCCTTTTCGAAGGGATAGTTCACCGTCGCCTTGGGGCGGAAGAAGTAGCGCATCGACAGGAAGAACGCCCCGACGAATTCCTTGAGGAACAGCGAATTTACGGCTTGCGAAAGACTAGCCATTTCAAGCTCCAATGCTGCTGAGGGTCAGGGCGGTCCTCATGCGGACCAGCCCGTGAGCTTCAGCACGAATGCAACGATGACGACCATGGCGAGCGAGATCGGCAGGAAGACCTTCCAGCCGAGACGCATGAGCTGGTCGTAGCGGTAGCGCGGCACGAAGGCCTTCACCATCGCGAACATGAAGAAGACGAAGGACGCCTTCAGGACGAACCAGATGATGCCCGGGACCCAGTTGAGGAACCAGACATCGACCGGGGGCAGCCAGCCGCCGAGGAAGAGGATCGTGGTCAGCGCGCACATCAGGCAGATGGCGGCATATTCGCCGAGCATGAACATCATGTACGGGGTGGAGCCGTATTCGACCATGAAGCCGGCGACGAGTTCGGATTCGGCTTCCGGCAGGTCGAAGGGCGGGCGGTTCGTCTCGGCGAGCGCCGAGATGAAGAACACCACGAACATCGGGAACAGCGCCAGCCAGTGCCAATCCAGGAAAGAACCCGGCAGGCCGATCATCGTGCCGAGGCCGTCGCGCTGCGAATTGACGATATCCGTCAGGTTCAGCGAGCCGACGCAGAGCAGCACCGTGACGATGACGAAGCCGATGGAGACTTCATAGGAGACCATCTGCGCGGCGGAGCGCAGCGCGCCGAGGAACGGATACTTCGAGTTCGAAGCCCAGCCGCCCATGATGATGCCGTAGACTTCGAGCGAGGAGATCGCGAAGATGTAGAGGATGCCGACATTGATGTTGGCGATCACCCAGCCGTCGTTGAGCGGCACGACCGCCCAGGTGGCGAGCGCCAGCGTCACGGAGACGAGCGGGGCGAGCAGGAAGATCGCCTTGTTGGCCGTCGCCGGGATCACCGGCTCCTTGAAGACGAACTTCAGAAGGTCGGCGAAGGACTGGAACAGGCCGAAGGGGCCGACGACGTTCGGGCCGCGGCGCAGCTGCACGGCCGCCCAGATCTTGCGGTCGGCCAGAAGCACGTAGGCGATAAAGACCAGGAGCGCGACCAGGAGCAGCAGCGACTGGGCCACCATGATCAGGCCGGGCCAAACATAGGTCGAAACGAAAGCGTCCATAATGCTTTATCCCTTCGCGCTCATTCCGCCGCGGCTTTGAAATTGTTGCGGGCCAGCGCCGAGCATTCGGCCATGACCGCGGAGGCGCGCGCTATCGGGTTCGTCAAATAGAAGTCTTTGATCGGAGACGCAAACCCGGAATTCGCCATCGTCCCGCCTTTTTTCGCAAGTGCGGAAAGATCGGCGATATCGCCGGCCGCAATCTCGTCGATCGCGGCGAAATGCGGGTGTGCGGCGTGGAGTTTCGCTCTCAGCTGCACCAGCGAATCGAAGGGCAGCTTCTTGCCGAGCACGTCGGACAGCGCACGCAGGATCGCCCAGTCCTCACGGGCGTCGCCCGGCGCGAAGCCGGCGCGGTTGCCCAGCTGGACGCGGCCTTCGGTGTTGACCCAGGTGCCCGACTTCTCGGTATAGGTCGCGCCCGGCAGGATGACGTCGGCGACATGCGCCGCATTGTCGCCGTGCGAGCCGATATAGACCGTGAAGGCGGTCTTGTTGGAAAAGTCCATTTCATCCGCGCCAAGCAGGAAGAGCACGTCCGTGCCGGTCAGCATCTCGGCCGCGGTCTTGCCGCCCTCGCCCGGCACGAAGCCAAGGTCGAGGCCGCCGACGCGCGCGGCCGCGGTGTGGAGGACCGCAAGGCCGTTCCAGTCCGCCGTCACCGCGCCGACGCTTTCCGCCAGGTTCGCGACGGCCGAGAGAACGGCGAGACCATCGGCGCGCGACAGCGCGCCCTGGCCGACGATGATCATCGGGCGTTCGGCCTTCTTCAGCTTTTCGGCAAAGGAGAGCGAGCCGTCGATGAGGGCCGAAAGCGTGTCCGTGCCGGCGCCGAGATAGTCGTAGTCGTAGCGCAGCTCGCCCTCGACGCCGATCACGCCGATCGGGAAGTTGTCCATGCGCCAGCGCTTGCGGATGCGGGCGTTGAGCACGGCGGCTTCGAGGCGCGGATTGGCGCCGACGATGAGCAGCGCGTCGGCCTGCTCGATGCCCTCGATGGTCGGGTTGAACAGGTAGCTGGCACGGCCGAGCGACGGATCGAGCACCGAACCGTCCTGGCGGCAGTCGATATTCTTCGAGCCGAGCGAGGCCATCAGCTCGCGCAGTGCATACATTTCCTCGACGGAGGCGAGGTCGCCGGCGATCGCACCGATGCGGTCGCCCGGCTTGCCGGCGACGGCGGCCTTGATGGCGCCGAAGGCCTCGGCCCAGCTGGCGGGCTGCAGACGGCCGTCCTTGCGGACATAGGGGCGGTCGAGACGCTGGGTCTTCAGGCCGTCCCAGATGAAGCGGGTCTTGTCGGAGATCCACTCCTCGTTGATCTCCTCGTTGACGCGCGGCAGGATGCGCATCACCTCGCGGCCGCGGGTATCGACGCGGATCGCCGAGCCGACGGCGTCCATGACGTCGATCGATTCGGTCTTGTTCAGCTCCCACGGGCGGGCAGTGAAGGCGAAGGGCTTGGAGGTCAGCGCGCCGACCGGGCAGAGGTCGACCACGTTGCCCTGCAGCTCGGAGGTCATCGCCTGTTCGAGATAGGTGGTGATCTCGGCATCCTCGCCGCGGCCAATCAGGCCGAGCTCGGTGATGCCGGCCACTTCCGTCGTGAAGCGGACACAGCGCGTGCAGTGGATGCAGCGGTTCATGATCGTCTTGACGAGCGGGCCGATATACTTGTCCTCGACCGCGCGCTTGTTCTCCGCGTAGCGCGAACTGTCGATGCCGAAGGCCATCGCCTGGTCCTGCAGGTCGCATTCGCCGCCCTGGTCGCAGATCGGGCAATCGAGCGGGTGGTTGATGAGCAGGAACTCCATCACGCCTTCGCGTGCCTTCTTGACCATCGGCGTGGTCGTGAAGACTTCCGGCGGTTCGCCGTTCGGGCCGGGGCGCAGGTCCCTGACGCCCATGGCGCAGGAGGCCGCCGGCTTCGGCGGGCCGCCCTTCACCTCGACGAGGCACATGCGGCAGTTGCCGGCAACCGACAGCCGCTCGTGGAAACAGAAGCGCGGAACCTCGGCGCCGGCCTCCTCGCACGCCTGAAGCAGCGTGAAGTGATCCGGGACTTCGATTTCTTTTCCGTCGACTTTCAGCTTTGCCATATCTCAATCCCGCTTTTGACGCGGGAAAGCCCCGCGTCTCGCCAGCGCCATTCTGTCCAGCCTCAGGTCCGGGTCCCGTCCCTTCGGCCTTGTTCCATCTGCCGGTTCCGGCGGGGTCTCAGCCCCTGCCCTTCGCCAGCGCCTTTGCCTGCTCCACCCAGCCATCGCGGGCGATGCGCCCTGCGAAACCGAGTTCGGCTTCGATCCTTGCGACATCGGCGGGCGTCAGGCCCACGATGTCGGCATAGCGCCGGAAGCCCATGCCGTTCAGCACCTGCTCCAGCTTCGGCCCGATGCCCGAAATCGCTTTCAGGTCATCGGCCTTGGCGGACTTCGCCGCCGGCACCTTGCGCGCCTGTCTGGCACCGGCCGCCTTCGGCGTCGCACTTTTCTCGCGCGCCACCGTCACCGTCTTCGCCACGGCGGGCTTTTCCGCCTTCGGCACCACGGTCAGCGCCGGCTTCGCCTTGACCGGCTCCACCGGCTGCGGCTCCGCCGCCAGCGCCGCGGCCTCGTCGAGCACCACCTTGGCCCGCTCCGCCGCGCTCTGCATCAGGCCCAGCATCGCACCGGCCATCTGGCCCGCAATGCCGAAGCCGATCGCGGTCGTCGCGGCCATCGCCGCCACCGGATGGGCCATCAGCGGGTGCAGCGGCACGTCCGGCATTTCCCGCAGCCAGGGCGCGAGCCCGAAGGGATCGTTCCCGCCGGCCTCCGCCGGCTGAACCCTGGTTGCATTCGCATCCTGTCCTGCCGGCGTCTTCATCGTCTTACTCCGCTGCTTCGAGCACGGCGCCGTGCGCCATGGCGTTGGCCGTATACTGGTCGATGCGTGCCTCGATTTCCGGGCGGAAGTTGCGGATGAGGCCTTGGATCGGCCAGGCCGCCGCATCGCCGAGGGCGCAGATCGTGTGGCCTTCGATCTGCTTCGTCACGTCGAACAGCATGTCGATTTCGCGCTTCTGCGCATTGCCCTTCACCATGCGCTCCATGACGCGCATCATCCAGCCGGTGCCTTCGCGGCACGGCGTGCACTGGCCGCAGCTCTCGTGTTTGAAGAAGGCCGAGATGCGCCAGATCGCCTTGATGATGTCGGTCGAGCGGTCCATGATGATCATGCCGCCGGTGCCGAAGGAGGACTTCACCTCGCGCAGGCCGTCGAAGTCGAGCGTGACGTTCATCATGTCCTCGGCCTTGACGACCGGGCAGGATGCGCCGCCGGGGATGACGGCAAGCAGGTTGTCCCAGCCGCCGCGGATACCGCCGCCGTGCTTTTCGACCATTTCCTTGAAGGAGATGCCCATGGCCTCCTCGACCGTGCAGGGACGGTTGACGTGGCCGGACATCATGAACAGCTTGGTGCCGACATTGTTCGGGCGGCCGAACGAGGAGAACCAGCTGGCGCCGCGGCGCAGGATGGTCGGCGTCACGGCGATCGATTCGACGTTGTTGACCGTCGTCGGGCAGCCATAGAGGCCCATATTCGCCGGGAACGGCGGCTTCAGGCGCGGCTGGCCCTTCTTGCCTTCCAGGCTTTCGAGCAGCGCGGTCTCCTCGCCGCAGATATAGGCGCCGGCGCCGTGGTGGACATAGATGTCGATGTCGTAGCCGAGCTTGTTGTTCTTGCCGAGAAGGCCGGCGTCGTAGCACTCGTCGATCGCCGCCTGCAGCGCCTCGCGCTCGCGGATGAACTCGCCGCGCACATAGATATAGGCGGCGTTCGCGCCCATGGCGAAGGAGGCGACGACGCAGCCTTCGATCAGCGTGTGCGGATCGTGGCGCAGGATATCGCGGTCCTTGCAGGTACCGGGCTCGGATTCGTCGGCGTTCACAACGAGATAGTGCGGGCGGCCGTCAGATTCCTTCGGCATGAAGGACCACTTGAGGCCGGTCGGGAAGCCGGCGCCGCCGCGGCCGCGCAGGCCCGAGGCCTTGACCTCGTTGATGATCCAGTCACGGCCCTTTTCGAGCAGCTGCTTGGTGCCGTCCCAATGGCCGCGGGCCATGGCGCCCTTCAGCGACTTGTCCTTGGTGCCGTAGATGTTGGTGAAGATGCGATCCTGGTCCTTAAGCATGTTTCACCCCTTTACCGCGGCTTCTTGCCGAAGACGCGGATGTATTCCGCTTCGCCGCCCTTGGCGAGCGCCTTGGCCTGCCTGACCCAGTCGTCGCGCTCGATGCGGCCCTTGAAATTCAGATAGGAATCGACCCATTCGCGCTCCGCCTTCTTCCAGGCCGCGACCTGCGCGAAGGTGAAGATGCCGAGCTCGTGCAAGATGCCCTCGATCTTCGGGCCGACGCCGGAGATGAGCTTCAGGTCGTCGGGCGTTTGCGGGCGCGCGATGGCGGCCGGGCGGTTCTTGTCTTCCAGCGACGGCTTGCCGGCCTCCGCGAGCGGCTGCTTGGCGGCGGCATCGCCGCCCTCGGCGCGCGTGTCGCCGGTTGCCTCGGCATTGGCGGCCGCTTCCGCCTTGGCGGTCGCCGGCGTCTTCAGCTTGGGATCGGTCTCGACGGCATCCGTCTTCGGCTTGGCGGCATTCGACGGGGGGACGCTGACGCTCTCCTCCTCGGTCTTCTTGGCGCGGGCCGGCGCCTTCTTGGCAGCCGCTTCCGGCTCGTTGAGGCTGGTGAGGCCGCCGACCGGGGCGGAGAAGATGCGGTCGACCTGCGGGCCGGGCGTGACGTCGGCGCCCTTGCCGGCGTCGAAACGGTCGATGATGTGCTCGAGCTGCGTCGCCGTCAGGTCCTCATAGCTGTCCTTGAAGATCATGATCATCGGCGCGTTGACGCAGGCGCCCTGACACTCCACCTCTTCCCAGGAGAGCGTGCCCGTCTCGTTGAGATGGAAAGGCTCGGGATGGATGCGCTTCTTGCAGACATTGATGAGGTCTTCCGCGCCGCGCAGCATGCAGGGCGTCGTGCCGCAGACCTGGACATGGGCGCGCGTACCGACCGGCAGCAGCTGGAACTGGGTGTAGAAGGTCGCGACCTCGAGCACGCGGATATAGGCCATGCCGAGCATGTCGGCGACGGATTCGATCGCCGCCTTGGTGACCCAGCCGTCCTGCTCCTGCGCCCGCATCAGAAGCGGGATGACCGCCGATTGCTGACGGCCCTTCGGGTACTTGTTGATCGTTGCCTCGGCCCAGTCCGCGTTCTCCTTGGTGAAGGCGAAGCTGGCGGGCTGGACATTGTCATCGGCTAGTCGACGAACGGACATTCTGTAACGCCTTGTCTCAGTTGATCTGCCGGCACTGCGTTTGCGTCGTGTTGACGAATTCGCAGGCGTAGGCCGACGTGTCTTTCTGCATGAATACGACGTAGCGGCTGCCATTCGGCGCCGCCGCCTTAATCTCGTAGCCCTGGCTCGCCAAGGCCCCCATGGTGGTGCCGGACGCGCCGATCTGCACGTCCTGCTGCGCGTTGGCGGCAGCGGCGGTTGCCAGGAGGATCAGCGTGGCAAGGGCAACGTTCGGCATCAGCGATCGACCTCGCCGAACACGATGTCGAGGGAGCCGAGGATCGCCGAGACGTCGGCGAGCTGGTGGCCGCGACAGATGAAGTCCATCGCCTGCAGGTGGGCGTAACCCGGGGCGCGGATCTTGCAGCGGTACGGCTTGTTGGTGCCGTCGGCGACGACATAGACGCCGAACTCGCCCTTCGGCGCCTCGACGGCCGCATATACCTCGCCGGCCGGCACATGGTAGCCTTCGGTGTAGAGCTTGAAGTGATGGATGAGCGCTTCCATCGAGCGCTTCATCTGGCCGCGCTTCGGCGGCACCATCTTGCCGTCGATCGAGGAGACCGGGCCGACCTTGGCGTCGCCGAGCAGGCGGTCGACGCACTGGCGCATGATCTTCGCCGCTTCGCGCATCTCGATCATGCGGATCACGTAACGGTCGTAGCAGTCGCCGTTCTTGCCGATCGGGATGTCGAAGTCGAGGTCGGAATAGCACTCGTAAGGCTGCGAACGGCGCAGGTCCCAGGCCGCGCCCGAGCCGCGCACCATGACGCCCGAAAAGCCCCAGGCCCAGCAGTCTTCCAGCTTCACCACGCCGATATCGACGTTGCGCTGCTTGAAGATGCGGTTGCCGGTCAGAAGCTCGTCGATGTCGTCGACGGTCTTCAGGAACGGGTCGATCCACTTGCCGATGTCTTCCACCAGTTCGTGCGGCAGGTCCTGGTGCACGCCGCCGGGGCGGATATAGGCCGAGTGCATGCGCGCGCCGCAGGCCCGCTCATAGAACACCATCAGCTTCTCGCGCTCCTCGAAGCCCCAGAGCGGCGGCGTCAGCGCGCCGACGTCCATGGCCTGGGTCGTGACGTTGAGGAGGTGCGAGAGGATGCGGCCGATTTCCGAATAGAGCACGCGGATCAGCTGGCCGCGGATCGGCACTTCCGTGCCCGTCAGCTTCTCGACGGCAAGCGCGAAGGCGTGCTCCTGGTTCATCGGCGCCACGTAGTCGAGGCGGTCGAAATAGGGCACGGCCTGAAGATAGGTCTTCGTCTCGATCAGCTTCTCGGTGCCGCGGTGCAGCAGGCCGATATGCGGATCGACACGCTCGACGATCTCGCCATCGAGTTCGAGCACGAGACGGAGAACCCCGTGCGCAGCGGGGTGCTGCGGGCCGAAGTTGATATTGAAATTGCGAACGTTATGCTCGTTCATGGGCGCGCTCCGCGCTGGGAGAGAGTAGCGAATAGCGAATAGCGAATAGGGTTCGTTGGTCGTTTCATAGCTTGTCCTGCAGACTTCTGATCAAAGCGCGCAACATTTTTCCGACATCTTCCGACCGGCCCATCAGTTCCTTGAACGACTGGCCCTGCAGAAAACCGACCTTGTTGGCTATGATCAAATGGGTCTCGAACTCCTTCAAGGATCCCTGCGAAAATCGCAGAAACTGAATGAAGTGAGCTGTGGTTTCACGTCCATGACCTTCTGCGATATTGGCTGCTATTGAACCAGCCGCCCTCCGCATCTGGGACGTCAACCCATAGAGCTCACACCTCGGAAACTCTCCAGTCGCTTTATAAGCATCGACGGCGAGCTCTATCGCCGCCTGCCATACCTTGAGTTCCTTGTAGGAGTTTACCGTCTGCTTCTCCTTCCGTCTCGGCGATAACTATTCGCTATTCGCTACTCGCTATTCGCAGTTAAATCGATCAGTTCGTCTTCGCCTTCTCATCCCCCGGCAGCACGTAATCCGTGCCTTCCCAGGGAGAGAGGAAGTCGAAGTTGCGGAATTCCTGCTTCAGTTCGACGGGTTCGTACACGACGCGCTTCACCTCGTCGTCGTAGCGCACTTCCACGAAGCCGGTCGTCGGGAAATCCTTGCGCAGCGGGTGCCCCTCGAAGCCGTAGTCGGTGAGGATGCGGCGCAGGTCCGGATGGCCGGTGAAGAGGATGCCGTACATGTCGTAGGCTTCGCGCTCGAACCAGTCGGCGCCCGGATAGACCGCGCAGGCGGAGGGAACGGGCTGGTCCTCGCCGGTCGCGACCTTGACGCGGATGCGCACATTCTGGCGCGGCGACAGGAGGTGGTAGACCACGTCGAAACGCTCGGCGCGGGCGGGCCAGTCCACGCCGCAGATATCGACGAGGTTGACGAAGCCGCACTGCACGTCGTCGCGCAGGAAGGTCAGAAGCTCGACGACGCGGGCGCCGTCCGTCTTCAGGGTGAGTTCGCCATAGGCGATATCGGCGGAGGCGACGAGATTGCCGGCCGCTTCGCCGATATGGGAGGAAAGCTCCTGGAGGGCTTCGCTCATATCTTAAAGTCCCCTGCCCTTAACGCTCGATCGTACCGGTCCGGCGGATCTTCTTCTGCAGCAGGAGCACACCGTAAAGGAGCGCTTCCGCCGTGGGAGGACAGCCTGGTACATAGATGTCGACCGGCACCACGCGGTCACAGCCGCGCACCACCGAATAGGAATAGTGATAGTAGCCGCCGCCGTTCGCGCAGGAGCCCATCGAGATGACGTAGCGCGGCTCCGGCATCTGGTCGTAGACCTTGCGGAGCGCAGGCGCCATCTTGTTGGTCAGCGTGCCGGCGACGATCATGACGTCGGACTGGCGCGGCGAGGCGCGCGGCGCGAAGCCGAAGCGCTCGACGTCGTAACGCGGCATGGAGAGCTGCATCATCTCCACCGCACAGCAGGCGAGACCGAAGGTCATCCACATCAGCGAGCCGGTGCGCGCCCAGGTGATGAGCTCATCCGTCGAGGTAACGAGAAAGCCCTTGTCGGCGAGTTCGTTGTTGATCTCGCCGAAGAAGGCGTCGTTGCTGCCGACGGGCTTGCCGGTGTTGGGATCGATGATCCCCCTGGCCTGCGGCGCGACGAGCGTCGTGTTGGTGTGGGCTACTCCCATTCGAGCGCTCCCTTCTTCCATTCGTAGATAAAGCCGATGGTCAGCACGCCGAGGAAGACCATCATCGACCAGAAGCCGAACCAGCCCATGTCGCCGAAGGAGACGGCCCAGGGAAAGAGGAAGGCGACTTCGAGGTCGAAGATGATGAAGAGGATCGACACCAGGTAGAAGCGGATATCGAATTTCATGCGCGCATCGTCAAACGCATTGAAGCCGCACTCGTAAGCGGAGAGCTTTTCCGAATCGGGGGCCTTGTATGCGACGGCAAACGGCGCGACCAGCAGCGCAAGGCCGATCACGAGCGCGATACCGATGAAGATGGCGATCGGGATATAGGAACCGAGAAGTTCAGTCATTGGCGTCCATCCTGCCTGCTCGTGGCGCCGGAGAGACGCCTGTTGGTCGTGAGAACCTGCAAGCCGAGAAAGTATGTTGCAACGCCCCGTCGTTAGCGCAGTGAGCGCCCCCGCGCAAGGCTTTGTCCGGCTTTCGCCCCATTCATTGTGTTGTTTTCCGAACAGCCGCGAAACCCCGGGCGCAAAGCCATTTAAATCGTTACGATTTCATGACTGACGCAATGCGGGACGTTTCGCCGCAGTTGCGAAGAAAACGACCCTGCCACCGTCCCCGGCACACGGGCCGAGCGCACGATCGCACCGCCCGGCGGCACCGATCCGCCGCTGCCCCGCATTCTGCGGCCCGACACGAAACCGACCGCGACCGATAGCCACGACCAATCATAACGTGCCGCATCAGGAAACAACCGCAATAGACTGGAGAGAAAGAAGAATGGCGCGAGTGACGGGGCTCGAACCCGCGACCTCCGGCGTGACAGGCCGGCACTCTAACCGACTGAGCTACACCCGCGCATCTTGTGGCCTTTCGGCCCCGGCACGTTTCGTCCGGTCTTTCGAGTGGCGCGAGTGACGGGGCTCGAACCCGCGACCTCCGGCGTGACAGGCCGGCACTCTAACCGACTGAGCTACACCCGCATCCTCGAAAGCGACCGGATGGCAAAACATCCGTCCCGAGCGGCCTCAGCCGTTCGATGAGCGGCTAACTAAGGGGTTCGCCCCTGGGTGTCAAGCAGGTTTCACGACAAAAGAATGACGCGTCCGAAAATGTTTCCACAGCCTCACGCATCGTCATGGCCGCATTCAAAAAAATGCAAAAACTTTGCGATTGCCTCTTGCGGTTTGATCCGGTTCCGCATAGATCACGGCCACCAACGCGGCGGGCGATTAGCTCAGTTGGTAGAGCGCCTCGTTTACACCGAGGATGTCGGGAGTTCGAGTCTCTCATCGCCCACCATTTTCCCCAAAAGTTCAAGTTTTCCAGCGATTTCAACGCTTTTCGTGCGGGGAGCCGTCTTTCCCGGGCTTTCGCGCACGGCCTGTGCGCTCATTCTTGCAAGCCGCGCCTTCCCGTCAAGAGATCGCGGAGAATTGTCCTGCGGCACGTCAAATTTGGTTGCAATCAGGGCCTGAGCCACTAGTTGACTTGAGAAAGAGCGGATTTGCGCCGATCTGCCGGCAAATCGGGCAGGACACCGCGCCATCCCGCGGATGGATTCGGGATTTTAGGCATATGAGGTGTTTTGCTTGAGCGGCAAGGTTGCGGCGGGGCAGCGTTTTGGCAACGAAACCGACGAGCGCCCGGCGGCATCCCGGGCGTTTTTGCGCCGGCTTCGGCTGTGGACGGGCCTGACCCTTTTTCTCTACGCGACGATGCACCTCCTCAACCAGGCCTTCGGCATCCGCTCCATCGAGGCGATGGAAATGGCGAGCCGGGTGCTTTTTCAGCCGTGGCAGAGCCTGCCGGGACGGGTGCTGCTTTACGGCGGGCTCGCCATTCACGCGGCGCTCGGGCTGCGCGCGCTCTATCGGCGGCGGCACCTGCGGCTGCCCGCGGTCGATGCCGTGCAACTGGCCTTCGGCCTCGCCATCCCGGCCGTGCTCTTCGCCCATGCCGGGGCGATCGCCTATCTGAAGGGCGTCTACGGCGCGCGAATCGATTTCGACAAGACCGTCTACGCGCTCTGGGTCGCCAGCCCCGAGGTCGGCCTGCCCCGCCAGTTCCTGCTGATCATCGTCGTGTGGATCCACGGCTGCATCGGCGTGCGCGCCTGGCTGCGCGGCAAATCCTGGTATCCGCGCTCCGTGCCTATCCTGATGTCGCTCGCCACCCTGCTGCCGGTGCTGGCGGTGCTCGGCTTCATCAATGCGGGCCTCGACATGCGCGACATTGCCGCCCAGGGCGCGGAAGCCCTGCGGCCCGGCCTGCACGACCTGCCGGGTTCGCCCGCCGCGGCCGCAGCCGCCGAGGCCAATGCCGTCGCAAACCGCTTCACCATGGGCTATCTCGCCCTGCTTGCCGGCATCTTCATCCTGCGCATGGCGCGCGACTGGCACGCCGCGCGGTTCGATTCGGTCCGGATCACTTATCCCGGCGGCCGCGTCGTTTCCGTTCCCGTCGGTTTCAGCGTGCTGGAGGCGAGCCGCTGGTCGGCCATTCCGCATGCCTCCGTCTGCGGCGGCCGGGGCCGGTGCTCGACCTGTCGCGTCGAGATTACCGCCGGCGGCGAAACGCTGCCGGCCCCGGCGGGCGACGAGCAGCGCCTCCTGCGGCGCATCGGGGCACCGCCATCGGTGCGGCTCGCCTGCCAGATCCGGCCGGAACGCGACATCGCCGTCGTGCCGCTCGTGCATTCCGCCACTGCGGCCCAGCTGCCGAAGGGCCGGTTCGGCCCAGTGACGGCCGCCCGCCGGGAGGCGGAGGTGGCGGCGCTCTTCGTCGACCTGCGCCAATCCACGCGCCTTGCCGACGATCGCCTGCCCTACGACACCTTCTTCATTGTCGAACGCTACATCAAGGCCGTGTCCTCCGCGGTGCGGGCGAGCGGCGGCCATGTCACGAACATTGCCGGCGACGGCGTCATGAGCGTCTTCGGCACCGACGGGCCGACGCATGATGCCGCGCGCGATGCCTTTCGCGCGGCGCTGCGGCTGTGGGAGGGGATCGACGCCCTGAACGAGGAGCTGCGGCAGGAACTGAACGAGCCGCTGCGCATCGGGATCGGCCTGCATGTCGGGGTTGCGGTCGTCGGCACGGAGTGGACGGGCGGCCTCGAAGGCATGCCCTTCCTCGGCGATACCGGCAATGTCGCCGCGCGGCTGGAGGCCCAGACCAAGCAGCTGGGCGCGACGCTGATCGCCTCGAAAGAGGCGGTCCTGATGGCGGCGGGCGAACCGCACGCCTTCACCTTCGCCCCCGTGATGCTGGCCGGGAAGCAGGACCCCATAGAGGTCCTGTGCTTTCGCGACAGCGAGGCGCTTCGCCAGCTCGTCCGCGCCGCCGTTTCCGGGTGACGCCTCGCCGGGTCTGCCCCGGTTATCACCGTCATATCCCCGCCGTCCTTCCTCCGGCCGCGTTCCGTGCGGATTGCCAGGCCGCTTGACAGTTGCCGCCAAAAATAAGAACATAAAGGGAACAAATGGAGGTGCCGATGCAAAGCGATGCCATCGAACGGGCCCTGGCCGAGGTTGCTGCCTGCCGGGCCCTGCGCGAAAAGCAGCAGGCTCACCGGGCGGAATTCCAGCGCAAGCTGGAGGCGGTCGCCAAGCCCCTCTATGTGCTGAAGTCCAAGACTCAGCTGGAGCTGCGGCTGCAATGATGCGCGTTTCAAGACGACAGGGCGGCATCGTGCGCGAGGAAGCCGCCGAAATCCTCGCCCTTCACAATGGCGATGCCCTGGAAGCGCTGCGCACGCTGATTGCCGAACGGGATGCCGTCGAGGAGCAGCTTGCCGTCGCAACGCTCGTCATGCGCCGGCAATACGAGGCCGAAGGGCGGCCGTGATCAGAGCAATTCCAGCAAAAGTGCGAAGCGGTTTTGCGGCAAAACAAAAGGTTGGAGTGTTTTCTCTGTTCGGAGGAAAGCGGAGATGCTCTGGCGAGGCCCCGGCCAGGAAAGCGGCACGACCCGGCACTCACGCGAGATCGCCGTGCAGGAGCCGGCCTACAGGATGAAATCCGTCGCCTTCAGGCTGAGGCTGGTGTCGAGCAGGATGGAGAAGTCGGCCTTTCCGTCGCCATTGACATCCGCATGGATGATCGTATCGCCGTTCTTCTTCTCGTAGCGCAGTTCACCCACCTTCTTGTGGAAGGAATCGGTGCCGATGAACGTGAAAGCCTGGTCGCCGGCGGACTTCGTGTTCGCGTCCATCGCCTTGAGATCGATCTTGTCCTTCTGGGCGCGGCTGAAATCCGCGATCGTGTCGCGGCCGGACGTCGAAGCGGTCGAATCCCGGACCGAGGCGAAGACGAAGACATCGGCGCCGGAGCCGCCATGGAGACTGTCGGCACCGGTGCCGCCGCTGATCCGGTCGTTGCCCGCCTCCCCCATCAGCTTGTCCTTGCCGGCGCTGCCGCTGATCGTATCGTTGCCGGTGCCGCCCAGCACATAGTCGGCGCCGGCGCCGGCATAGATCCGGTCATTGCCGCCATTGCCGAAGATCAGGTTGTCGCCGGACGTGCCCTTCAACATGTCGGCGCCCACCTCGCCGAAGAAGTCGCCGGGGCTCCATTTTCCCTCGCCATAGATCTTCTTCAGGATGGCATAGGCCTTCGGGTCGTATTTCGCGAGCTCGGTGCGGGTGTTGATCTCGTTGTGGATGCCGTCCGCGCCCTCCCGCTCGGGATTGTCGTTGAAATAGGCCTGGCTCAGCTCCGCGAAATATTCGTCGAGCGTGTCGTCCGCATAGGTGTTCTTCCAAAGGCCGGTGCGCTTGGCATTTTCATAGGCGGCGGAGAAAGACTCCATCAGCCCCTTGTCGACCGTCGATACGCCGAGATTGTCGATGGCGTGCGCCCATTCGTGCAGCGCGATGCTCTCGCTGCCGCCATAGGGGTCGGTCGGATAGTTGAGCAGGTTCTCCTCGCCGGACGACGAGGTCGGCCGCCCCGGCACGGCCCCCAGCCCCCGATAGATACCCCAGGACGCACCGAGGTCGGAATAATCCGGCAGTTCGGTGATCTTGGTGCCTTCCGGGATGATGGCGAAGCGGCCGCCGGCATCGACGATCGCGGACACGTATTTCCCAGCCCCGGCGATGGAATTGAAGATGATCTCCGCAGCCCGGTAGACCGCCTCGTCGGGAATGGCGTCGTTGGCGAGGATATAGATCCCCTTCCACTCGAACGCCTTGGTATGAAAGCCTCGCGCATAGTCCGACGGTGGCTTCTTCAGCATCGCCCTCTCCCCCAGGTTCCCGGCCCCGGCAAGCGTAGGCTAATATGCCGCGCGCTAAAAGGCGGCCCCGCGCCGTATTTGCGGCGAAGTCCGCCGCCGCCGTGGAATTTTCCGGGATGAGCGGCTCCGCGCCGCCGACGGCAAGCCTAGCGCGTCGCGAGCAGCGCGACATAGGCGACGACCGTCAGCAGCAGGCCGCGGAAGGCGAAGCCGACGAAGCGGTACTTGTCGCGGGCGATGGAGGCCATGGCGTCGGCATTCTGCATGTACTGTTCGAAGAGGTAGCCGACGTCACGCTCGTGCGCCGCCGTGCGGAACCCCTCGCGGTGATGCGGCCAGGCGCCCCAGAACAGCGAGGTCGCCTTGTCGACCCGGCGCGGCAGCACGACGAGGATGGCCGAGACGATGGAGAAGATCAGCGCGAAGGCGAGCAGGCCGGAAAAGGCGATCGCCATCGGGTTGCCCTCCGCATAGCGCGCCCAGGTGAAGACGGCACGGCTCTCGGTGGAGGTGACCAGCAGTGCGAGCATGAAGGTGAAGATATAGGCGGCCTTCTGGTCGGAGATCTTCACCTGATCGTAGAAGACGTCGTTGATGCGGCGGATATGGTCGAAATGCTCCAGCGCGATGCCCTGCGTGCCATCGAGGGCCCGCCCGAGAATGGTCTGCCGCGTTTCCAAAGCCGTCATGTCGCTTCCGTCCCTCCTGCGCCCGCCTCGTGATAGCCGAGTGCCTTCGGAAAGCAACGGCCTCCCCTCGGCACCGCTTGACTTTTTCGGGGGGATGTCGAGTTCTGGTTGCATGCTGAACCTCATCCCGCCGCCCGGCCCGCCGACCTTTCCTGCCCTGCGGCGCGCCGCCCGGAGCGGTGCATGAGCACAGCGCTGCGCCTTCCCCACCGCTGGTCGCGCCGCACCCGCCGGCTTGCCGTGCTCGCCCTTGCCGTCGTCGTGCTCGTCTCGGCCCTCACGCAGCTTCCGGCCTGGTCGCTCGCGGACCTGCGCGCCTTCGACTATCTTTCCACCGTCGATGATCCGCGCCCGCCGGTCGGTGGCCCGGTGGTCGTCGCGATCGACGAGCCGTCGCTGGCGGAAATCAATGCGCAATGGCCCTGGCCGCGCGAACTGCATGGCCGGCTGGTCGAAAGCCTGCGCAAGGCCGGCGCCACGGCGATCGGCCTCGACATCATCTTCGCCGAACCCTCCAACCCGGCCTCCGATGCGGCCTTTGCCGCGACGCTCGGCCCGGATGTCGTTCTGGCCGGCGACGAGAGCGTCATCGTCACGCCGCAGGCCGAGCAGCTTCTGCGCACGACGCCGCTGCCGGCGTTCACCGCGGCGGGCGCGGTGACGGGCATCGCCTCGATCACGCTCGGCGGCGACGGCGTCTTTCGCGACCTGCCGCGCTATGAGGACGGCTTTGCGCGCGCCCTCGCCCGCATCGCGGGCAAGCCCGCGGTCTCGCCCGAGGGCAAGCTGCTGCAATCCTTCGGCCCCGCGCGCAGCTATCCGACGGTCTCCTATTACCAGGCGCTCGATCCGGAGAACATGCTGCCGACGGATACGTTCAAGGACCGCGTGGTGATCGTCGGCCTCAGCCTGCAGAATGCGCCCGTCATCAATTCCGGCGGTGCTGACGCCTTCGCCACGCCCTACACGGTCCATACCGGCCGGCTGGTGGCGGGAGCGGAAATCCAGGCGACGATCCTCGACAATCTCACCGCCGGCGCCGCGATCACCCGGGCCGGCACGCCGCTCGCCATCGCCGCCGTCGCCCTCGCCGCCCTGGTTTCGGCGGCGATCGTGCGCCGCGCGACGCGCTGGCAGACGGCCGTGCTCGGCATCCTTGCGAGCGCCATGCTCGGCCTTCTCAGCTTCGCGCTGATCCGCGAGGCCAGGCTCTTCGTCTCGCCCATCGGCCCCACCATCGCGCTTCTCCTGGTCGCGGCCGGCCAGACGGCGCTCGATTATGCGGAGGAGCGGCGCCGGCGCCGCGCGATCGTGCGCGCCTTCTCGCAATATCTCTCGCCCGCCCTCGTCGAGCGCCTCGCGCGCGATCCTTCGCAGCTGAAGCTCGGCGGCGAGCGGCGCACGCTCTCCATCCTGTTTTGCGACGTGCGCGGCTTCACCACCATCGCCGAGACGATGAAGGACGACCCGGAGCAGCTGACGACGCTGATCAACCGGCTGCTGACGCCGCTCTCCGATATCGTGCTCAAGCACGGCGGCACGATCGACAAATATATCGGCGACTGCGTGATGGCCTTCTGGAACGCGCCGCTCGACGACGTGAACCATGCCCGCCATGCGGTGGCCGCCGCGCTCGACATGCTCGACGTGATGGCGACGCTGAATGCAAAGCTCCAGGCGGAGGCGGCGGCCAGCGGCGGCACCCACCATGTGCTGCGCATCGGCATCGGCATCAACACCGGCGAATGCGTGGTCGGCAACATGGGATCCTCGCGGCGCTTCGACTATTCGGTGCTCGGCGATGCGGTGAACCTTGCCTCGCGCCTCGAAGGCGCTTCCAAGGCCTATGGCGTGCCGCTGCTCATCGGCGAAAGCACGGCGCAGCTGACGGCGACGGATTTCGCCGTGCTCGAACTCGACCGCATCACGGTCAAGGGCCGCACCGGCGCGGCCCCGGTCTTCACCGCCGTCCGCAGCCTGCCGGAAGAGGCGAAGGCGCTGCACGCCCGGTTCGTCGAGGCCAAGTATGCCGGACGCCTCACCGCCGATGACAGGGCCTTCGATGCGCTGGTCGAGATCGCTCCGGCGCTGGCCCCCTATTACGCGACAGTCCGGTCCGGACATGCGGCCGGCGGCGCGTAGGTCCTATGCGCCCTGCTTGGGATGCGAGGGGGCGAACTCGGCGACGAGCTCGTGTTTTTCACCGGGATAGGTCAGCCGTACATGGGTGACGTAGAGGCCGCCGCTCCAGGTGCGGCGCTCGACGACGAGGCAGGGCGTTCCGGGCGCGATCGCCAGGAGCCCGGCGGCCCGGGCATCGGCACCGACGGCGCGGATGCGGTGTTCGGCGGCGCTCCAGGGCACGCGGCTGATCAGCCAGGCGCCGGGCGCGGTTTCGTC
Source organism: Shinella sp. WSC3-e (assembly GCF_945994535.1). Classification (NCBI taxonomy): domain Bacteria; kingdom Pseudomonadati; phylum Pseudomonadota; class Alphaproteobacteria; order Hyphomicrobiales; family Rhizobiaceae; genus Shinella; species Shinella sp. WSC3-e. Next base: position 928,194 of record NZ_OZ000530.1, on the reverse strand, counting down.
GAAGCTCTCGTCGACGGCTTCCGGCACGGCTTCCAGGTTGATCAGGCGGTCCTCCAGGCAGAACGGTTGGGCACCGGCAAAATGCAGGGCAGAAATCTCGGTCAGCCGGGCCGATTCGGAAAGCGCCATCAGCCGCCGGTCACCAGCCTTCGCAGCGCGGTTTACCCGCGTGCGCCGCTCGTAGCGATACGGCAGGCCGAGCGATTCGACCTCCAGGCGGATGTCGTGGATTTCGAGAACCGCCGACTGGGCGTGCGGGTGGGTGACATAGCTGCCGGACTTGCGCCGGCGCTCGATCAGGCCGCGCTTGACCAGCTCGGTGATCGCCTTGTTCACCGTCATGCGCGAGCACTGGTATTGCTCGGTCAGTTCGTGCTCGAAGGGAATGCGGTGGCCCGGCGGCCATTCGCCCGAAAGGATCCTGCCCTCCACATCCTCCAGGATGCGGCGGTGCAGCGACGGCTCCTTGGCCTCGGCCTGCCTGTTGTCCCCGAGAGTGGAAATGGTCGCCTCCGCGCTTGCCGGGCGCAGATTCGCCCGGTCCGGAAAAGTCATAAGAAAGGCGGGGCCGCCTTTCAATACGTCCTCAGGCCTCGGCCAATGCCCGCATGGTGGCCGTGAAGCGCCGGCCGACCGCCTCGCGCGCCACATGGCGGCCGCCCTCGACCTGCCGGCGGCCATTCACCCAGACGCAATCGACCTTAGCACCATTGGCGAAGATCCAGCCGTCGAGCAACGCATCGCCGGCAAGATCGAGGCCATGGCGGGCCTTCAGGCTGACGAAATCGGCGGGGCTGCCGGCCGAAAGGCCCGATTCGACGCCGAGCGCCGCCGCGCCGCCAAGAAGCGCGCCGTCGAAGAGCGCCCGGCCCGTCGAGCCCCCGGGGGCGGCGAGCACGTTGCGGGCGCGGTGGGCGAGACGCTGCGAATATTCGAGCTGGCGCAGCTCGTCCGGCAGGCCGATCAGCACGTTGGAATCCGAGCCGACGCCGAAGCGACCGCCATGGGCAAGGAAATCCGGCGCCGGGAAGGTTCCGTCGCCGAGATTGGCCTCCGTCACCGGGCAGAGGCCGGCGATCGCCCCGGCCTTCGCCATGCCGCGCGTCTCGGCCTCCGTCATATGCGTCGCATGGATGAAGCACCAGCGGCCATCGACCGCCTGGTTGTCGAGCAGCCATTCCACCGGACGGCGGCCGGACCAGGCGATGCTGTCCTCCACTTCCTTGACCTGCTCGGAGATATGGATGTGGACCGGCGCGTCGCCCGCCATCGCCACGACGTCGGAAAGCTCCTCCGGGGTGACGGCGCGCAGGCTGTGCGGGGCGACGCCGGTGATGCCGGCGGGCAGCGCATCGGTCAGCGCGCGGCAGCGCTCCAGCAATGCGGCATAGGACTGCCGGTCGTTGATGAAGCGGCGCTGGCCCTCGCCCGGCGCGGTGCCGCCAAAGCCGGCATGGGCGTAGAAGACGGGCAGCAGCGTCAGCGCGATGCCGGTCTTGGACGCCGCGGCGGCGATGCGCGCGGCCATCTCGGCGATATCGGCATAGTGCCCGCCGTCCTTGTCGTGGTGCAGGTAGTGGAACTCGCCGACGCGCGTATAGCCCGCCTCCAGCATCTCGACATAGAGCTGGCCGGCAACGGCCTCCACATCGTCGGGCGTCATGGAAAGCGCGAAGCGGTACATGACGTTGCGCCAGCTCCAGAACGAGTCGCTGCCCGGCCCGCGGGTTTCCGCCAGCCCCGCCATGCCGCGCTGGAAGGCGTGGCTGTGCAGGTTGGGCATGCCGGCGACGACGGTGTCGTGGCGCTCGTCGCCAGGCGCCGGCGCGGCGCCGGTTTCGAGCGTCGCGATGCGGCCGTCCACGATGTCTATACGCACATCCTTCGCCCAGCCGCCCGTAAGCAGCGCCTGCCTTGCATGAATGACGGCCATGGCCCGTTCCTTCTCCCGATGGTGCATCCTGGCGCCGCGCCGGCAAATTGGCTCTTGCGCCTCTCGCAATTATGTATATACATTATATCCATCACAGGGAAGAGGCAATCACGATGACGACACCGGAAAAGGACAGTCCCCAAGTCTGGCGCAATGCCCGGCTTGCGACGCTGAAGGAGAGCCTGCCGGACCTCGGCATCATCGAGAACGGCGCGATCGCCGTCCGCGACGGCCGCATCGCCTTTGCCGGCCCCGAGGCCGATCTTCCCGCCGAATTCTCCGCCACCGAGACCATCGACTGCGAAGGCCGCTGGATCACGCCGGGCCTCATCGACTGCCATACCCATCTCGTCCATGCCGGCGACCGCGCCCACGAATTCGAGCTGCGCCTTGACGGCGCCTCCTATGAGGAGATCGCGCGGGCCGGCGGCGGCATCGTCTCCTCCGTCAAGGCGCTGCGCGCCGCGAGCGAGGACGAGCTGGTGCGCCAGACCCTGCCCCGCCTCGACGCGCTGATCGCCGAGGGCGTGACGACGGTCGAACTGAAATCCGGCTACGGCCTCGACACCGAGAACGAGGTGAAATCCCTGCGCGCCGCGCGGCGCATCGCGGAGATGCGCGACGTCACCGTGCGCACCACCTTCCTCGGCGCCCATGCGCTGCCGCCGGAAATGAACGGCGACAAGGCGGCCTATATCGACAAGGTCATCGGTGAGATGCTGCCGGCCGTCGCGGCCGAAGGGCTTGCCGATGCCGTCGACGGTTTCTGCGAGGGCATCGCCTTCTCGCCGGAAGAAATGGCCAGGGTCTTCGACGCCGCCAAGGCGCACGGCCTGCCCGTGAAACTGCATGCCGACCAGCTTTCCAACCTCCACGGCGCGGAAATGGCTGCCCGCTATGGCGCGCTGTCGGCCGACCACCTCGAATATACCGATGATGCGGGCGCGGCGGCCATGGCCAGGGCCGGCACCGTCGCCGTCATCCTGCCGGGCGCCTTCTACTTCATCCGCGAGACAAAGAAGCCGCCGGTCGATCTCTTCCGCAAGCACGGCGTCAGGATGGCCGTCGCGACGGACGCCAATCCCGGCACCTCGCCGCTCACCTCGCTGCTCCTCACCATGAACATGGCCGCGACCCTCTTCGGCATGACCGTTACGGAATGCATTGCCGGCACGACGCGCGAGGCCGCCCGTGCCCTCGGCCTCGTCGACGAAGTGGGAACGCTCGAAGCCGGGAAATGGGCCGATTTCGTCCTCTGGGACATCGGCCGGCCGGCGGAACTGGTCTACCGCATGGGCTTCAACCCCATGCATGCCCGTATCCGCAGCGGACACTGATCCATCCAGTAAGCAGCACAGCGCTGCATCGGGGAATGCACCATGACGATCACGCTCCATCCGGGCTCCGTGCCCCTCAAGACCCTTGAAACCATCTACTGGACCGGCGAGGCCGCCAAGCTCGACGCCTCCTTCGACGCCGGAATCGAGAAGGCCGCCGCGCGCATCGCGCAAATCGCCGGCGGCGACGAGCCGGTCTACGGCATCAATACCGGCTTCGGCAAACTCGCCTCCATCAAGATCGCGCCGGCCGACGTCGCGACCCTCCAGCGCAACCTGATCCTGTCGCATTGCTGCGGCGTCGGCAAACCGCTTGCCGAGAACATCGTCCGCCTCATCATGGCGCTGAAGCTGATCTCGCTCGGCCGCGGCGCGTCCGGCGTGCGCATCGAGGTCGTGCGCCTCATCGAGGCGATGCAGGCCAGGGGCGTCATCCCGGTCATCCCGGAACAGGGCTCCGTCGGCGCCTCCGGCGACCTCGCCCCCCTCGCCCACATGACGGCGGTGATGATCGGCGAAGGCGAGGCCTTTCACGCCGGCGAGCACCTTTCCGGCGGCAAGGCGCTGGAAAAGGCGGGCCTGAAGCCCGTCGTCCTCGCCGCCAAGGAGGGTCTTGCCCTCATCAACGGCACGCAGGTCTCGACCGCCCTGGCGCTCGCCGGCCTCTTCCGCGCCCATCGCGCCGCCCAGGCCGCCCTCGTCACCGGGGCGCTTTCCACCGACGCGGCCATGGGTTCCTCCGCGCCGTTCCATCCGGATATCCACACGCTGCGCGGCCACAAGGGCCAGATCGACGCCGCATCCGCGCTGCGCGCGCTGCTTGCCGGCTCCGTCATCCGCGAAAGCCACATCACCGGCGACGAGCGCGTGCAGGATCCCTATTGCATCCGCTGCCAGCCGCAGGTCGACGGCGCCTGCCTCGATCTGCTGCGTGCCGCCGCCCGGACGCTCGAAATCGAAGCCAATGCCGTCACCGACAACCCGCTGGTCCTCTCCGACGACAGCGTCGTCTCGGGCGGCAACTTCCATGCCGAGCCCGTCGCCTTCGCCGCCGACCAGATCGCCATCGCGGCCTGCGAGATCGGCGCCATCGCCCAGCGCCGCATCGCGCTGCTCGTCGATCCCGCCCTCTCCTTCGGCCTGCCGGCCTTCCTCGCCAGGAAGCCGGGCCTCAATTCCGGCCTGATGATCGCGGAGGTCACCTCGGCCGCGCTGATGAGCGAGAACAAGCAGATGGCGCATCCGGCCTCGGTCGATTCGACGCCGACCTCCGCCAACCAGGAAGACCACGTCTCCATGGCCTGCCACGGCGCCCGCCGCCTCCTGCGCATGACGGAGAACCTCTCCGCCATCATCGGCATCGAGGCGCTGACGGCCGCTCAAGGCATAGAGTTCCGCGCCCCGCTCGTCACCAGCCCGGAGCTGCAGAAGGTCGTCGCCGCGCTGCGCACGGTCGTCGCGACGCTGGAAGAGGATCGCTACATGGCGCATGACCTTGCCGCCGCCAGCACCTTCGTCTCCTCCGGCGCGCTCGCCGCCTCCGTCACCAAGGGCATCCTGCCGGTTCTGGAGGCTTGAGGATGAGTATTTTCGCGAACATACCTCCCTCTGCCCTGCCGGGCATCTCCCCCTCAAGGACAGGGCAATCGCCCATGGAGTTCGACGTTGCCGTTCTCCCCTTCTCCCCCGCGGGGAGAAGGTGGCCCGAAGGGTCGGATGAGGGGGTGACTCTGACGGGTCGTCTGCGCCTTCGCCACCCCCCTCATCCGCCTGCCGGCACCTTCTCCCCGCGGGGGAGAAGGGGATGGGGCAACGGTTTCCCGCCATATGCGATAACCATGCTCCTCGTGGGCGAGATACCCGGCCGGGCAAAGGGGGGTGAGCGCCACCCGGAGGCCGTCCAATGAGCGCCCTCTTCGAAACGCACCAGGGCACCTCGCCCGTCATTCTCGCCTTTCCGCATACCGGTACGGATGTGCCGGCCGATATTTGGGAGCGCCTGAACGATAACGGCCGCATCCTCGCGGATACGGACTGGCACATCGAGCGTCTCTATGCCGGCCTGCTGCCGGAGGCGACGACAGTGCGCGCCACGTTCCACCGCTATGTCGTCGACGCCAACCGCGATCCGGCCGGCGTCAGCCTCTATCCCGGCCAGAACACGACCGGCCTCGTTCCCGAAACGGATTTCGACGGCAAGCATATCTGGAAGGACGGCGCGGCGCCGACCGAGGCGGACATCGCCTACCGGCTCGCCCATTTCCACGCGCCGTACCACGCGGCCCTTGCCGCCGAGATCGAGCGCGTCAAGGCGATCCACGGCGTGGCGATCCTCTACGACTGCCACTCGATCCGCTCGCTGATCCCCTTCCTCTTCGAAGGCCGGCTGCCGGATTTCAATGTGGGCACCGACATGGGCCGCACCTGCGCCAGGGAAATCGAAACGGCGACGTTCGAGATCTGCGCCCGGGCCGAGGGCTATACAAGCATCCTCAACGGCCGCTTCAAGGGCGGCTGGACGACGCGCCACTACGGCAGGCCGGAAACCGGCGTGCACGCCATCCAGATGGAGCTGGCGCAGGTCAGCCACCTTGCCACGGAAGCCCCGCCCTTCGCCCTCGACGAGGCGAAGGCCGCAAGACTGCGCATTCCCCTCAAGGACATCCTGAACCGTATCGAGGCGCTCGCCTCCACCCTCACACGCTGATCCGGGAGAACCAGCCATGACCGACAATCCCCGCCACAACATCCGCGAAATCCGCGCCGCCACCGGCACCGAGCGCACCGCCAAGAGCTGGCTGACCGAAGCGCCGCTGCGCATGCTGATGAACAACCTCGACCCGGACGTCGCGGAAAACCCGCACGAGCTCGTCGTTTACGGCGGCATCGGCCGCGCCGCCCGCACCTGGGCCGATTTCGACAGGATCGTCGCCTCGCTGCGCGACCTCGAGGACAACGAGACGCTGATCGTGCAGTCCGGCAAGCCGGTCGGCATCTTCCGCACGCACAAGGATGCGCCGCGCGTCCTCATCGCCAATTCCAACCTCGTGCCGCACTGGGCCACCTGGGACCATTTCAACGAGCTGGATAAGAAGGGCCTTGCCATGTACGGCCAGATGACGGCCGGCTCGTGGATCTATATCGGCTCGCAGGGCATCGTGCAGGGCACCTACGAGACCTTCGTCGAGGCCGGTCGCCAGCACTATGGCGGCAACCTCAAGGGCAAGTGGGTGCTGACCGGCGGTCTCGGTGGCATGGGCGGCGCCCAGCCGCTCGCCGCCGTCATGGCCGGCGCCTCGTGCCTTGCCGTCGAGTGCAACCCCGATTCGATCGATTTCCGCCTGCGCACCCGCTATATCGACGAGAAGGCCGAAACGCTCGACGAGGCCATGGCGATGATCGACCGCTGGACGAAGACCGGCGAGGCCAAGTCCGTCGGCCTGCTCGGCAATGCCGCCGAGATCCTGCCGGAGATGATCCGCCGCGGCATCCGCCCCGACATGGTCACCGACCAGACCTCCGCCCACGACCCGATCAACGGCTACCTGCCGAAGGGCTGGACCATGGCCGAGTGGAAGGCCAAGCGCGAAAGCGACCCGAAGGCCGTCGAAAAGGCCGCCCGCGCCTCGATGCGCGAGCATGTCGAAGCGATGATCGCTTTCCAGGACATGGGCATCCCGACCTTCGACTACGGCAACAACATCCGCCAGGTCGCCAAGGACGAGGGCCTCGAAAACGCCTTCGCCTTCCCGGGATTCGTGCCGGCCTATATCCGCCCGCTGTTCTGCAAGGGCATCGGCCCGTTCCGCTGGGCGGCGCTGTCCGGCGATCCGGAGGACATCTACAAGACCGACGCCAAGGTGAAGGAACTGCTGCCCGACAACAAGCACCTGCACAACTGGCTGGACATGGCGAAGGAGCGCATCTCCTTCCAGGGCCTGCCGGCGCGCATCTGCTGGGTCGGCCTCGGCGACCGCCACCGCCTCGGCCTCGCCTTCAACGAGATGGTCAAGAACGGCGAGCTGAAGGCACCGATCGTCATCGGCCGCGACCATCTGGATTCCGGCTCCGTCGCCTCGCCGAACCGCGAGACGGAAGCGATGAAGGACGGTTCGGACGCGGTGTCCGACTGGCCGCTGCTCAATGCCCTGCTCAACACCGCCTCGGGCGCGACCTGGGTCTCGCTCCATCACGGCGGCGGCGTCGGCATGGGCTTCTCGCAGCATTCGGGCGTCGTCATCTGCTGCGACGGCACGGATGAGGCCGCCGAGCGCGTCGGCCGCGTGCTGTGGAACGACCCGGCGACCGGCGTCATGCGCCACGCCGACGCCGGCTACGACACCGCGCTCGACTGCGCCCGCGAAAAGGGCCTGCGCCTGCCGGGCATCCTCGGCAACTGATGCATATCGCCTGAAAGTGCGCAGCGGTTTTGGGAGAACGATATGCACAATAAACCGAGACTTTTGCGCAACAGCGACCATCGCCGCATGCCGTGGAAGAACGGCGGCGGCGAGACGGTCGAGGTGATCGTCCATCCGGAAGGCGCGAGCCTTTCGGATTTCGGCTGGCGCGTCAGCATGGCGCGCGTGGCGGGCGACGGGCCCTTCTCCGTCTTCCCCGGCATCGACCGCACGCTGGCGGTCCTTGCCGGAGACGGCATGGCGCTCTCGATCGAGGGACTTGGCGAGGCGCTGCTGACGCCCGCCTCCAAGCCGCTGGCCTTCCCGGCCGATGCGCCGACCACGGCGCGCCTCACGGCAGGGCCGATCACCGACCTCAACGTGATGACCCGACGCGGCGCCTTCCGGCACAGGCTGACGCATCACGTCGCGCGTGATGCAGTGGCGCTGCCGGAAACGACGGGAGAACGTCTGCTGCTGGCGCTGGAACCGCTCGGCGTCTCCACGCCGGAAGGCCTCGTCGGGCTCCAGCCGCTCGATGCGCTCGTGCTCGACGGCGGATCGGCGGCGGAGATCGTGCCGGCCGGCGAAGAGACCGCCTTCTATCTGGTGGAAATCACCCAGGACTGACCGTTTGCGGAGAAGCGATTTCCTTGTCCGCCCCGGAGCGGAGTGCTACCTCCCGACACATTCGCTCATTGGGCATTTGTCGGGAGAGATTTTTATGAGACATCGCAAATTCGGCCGCACGGGTTTCACCACCACGGATATCGGCTTCGGCGCCTGGCAGATCGGCGGCGCCTGGGGTGATGTCAGCGAGGCGGACGGCCGCGCCGCCCTCAACGCCGCGCTCGACGCCGGCATGTCCTTCATCGACACCGCCGACGTCTATGGCGACGGCCGCTCGGAAAAGATCATCGCCGACGTCCTGAAGGACCGTGGCGGCCAGCGCCCGATGGTGGCCACCAAGGCCGGGCGCCGGCTTTCCCCGCATGTCGCCGATGGCTACACCAAGGAAAACCTCGAAGGCTTCATCGACCGCAGCCTGAAGAACCTCGGCGTCGAGCGGCTCGATCTCGTGCAGCTGCACTGCCCGCCGACGGAGGTCTACTACCGTCCGGAGGTCTTCCATGCGCTGGAAGAGATCAAGGCCGCCGGCAAGATCGCCAATTACGGCGTCAGCGTCGAGAAGGTCGAGGAGGCGCTGAAGGCGATCGAATATCCCGGCGTCGTCAGCGTGCAGATCATCTACAACATGTTCCGCCAGCGCCCGGCGCAGCTCTTCTTCAAGGAAGCCGCCCGCCGCCAGGTCGCCGTCATCGCCCGCGTGCCGCTGGCAAGCGGCCTGCTCTCGGGCAAGATCACGCGCGACACCGCCTTTGCCGCCGACGACCACCGCAACTTCAACCGCCAGGGCGACGCCTTCGATGTCGGCGAGACCTTTGCCGGCGTGCCCTTCGAGACCGGCCTTCAGGCCGTCGAGGAAATCCGTGCGCTGGTGCCGGCCGGCACCGCCATGGCTGCCTTCGCGCTGCGCTGGATCCTGATGGCCGATGCGGTCAGCGTCGTCATTCCGGGCGCGCGCAACGCCGCGCAGGCCGAGGCGAATGCCCGGGCCGCAAGCCTGCCGGCGCTTTCGGACGACGTGATGGAGGCGACGCGCGAGATCTATTACCGGCTCGTCGCGCCGCATGTGCACGGTCGCTGGTAGGGCGCGGCCCTGCGGCTTCGCGCATCAACTGAAATGATAGCCGACATCATGGCTATCTATTTCGTTTATGCACGAGGCCGCGCTACCGTTCCCCATCGGTCACAATCACAACAGGGGAACGACCATGAAGACAATGCTGCTCGCGCTGGCTCTCGCAGGCTCCACGCTGCTTTCCGGCCCGGCTTTCGCCGAGACGCTGAAGATCGGCACGGAAGGCGCCTACCCGCCCTTCAACTTCCAGGATTCCGCGGGACAACTCGGCGGCTTCGACGTGGAGATCGGCCTTGCGCTCTGCGAGAAGATGAAGGTCGAGTGCGACGTGGTCGCGCAGGACTGGGACGGCATCATTCCCGGCCTCGTCGCCAAGAAATACGACATGATCATCGCCTCGATGTTCATCACCGAGGAGCGCAAGAAGCAGGTCAACTTCACCGACCCCTACTATCTCGCCGCCATGACCCATGCCGCACCGAAGGGCGCCGGCATCACCGATTTCACCAATGAAGGCATGAAGGGCAAGACGATCGGCGCCCAGTCCGGCACCACGCAGGCCGATTTTGCCGCCGCCGTCTATCCGGATGCGGACATCAAGCTCTACCCGACGCAGGACGAGGTGAACCTCGACATGGCGAACGGCCGCCTCGACCTGCAGGTCGGCGACATGATCCCGCTGCTCGACTGGGTCACCAAGAACGACGACGGCAAAGCCTGCTGCGAACTGATCGGCGAACCGATCACCGACCCGAAATTCGTCGGCGAAGGCGTCGGCATCGCGGTGCGCCAGGAAGACAACGACCTGCGCGAGAAGCTGAACGCCGCGCTGAAGGCGATCCGCGAGGACGGCACCTACCAGAAGATCAACGACAAGTACTTCTCCATCGACATCTATACGATGAAGTGATCCCCCTCCTCGCTCGGGGGCGGGCTCGACCCGATCATGCAAAGCCGCGGGGCCCGCGAGGGTCCTCGGGTTGAATTCGCGGATGACGCGATTGGTCGGGGCGATGTTGCGATCAGGTCGAGGCGGCTTCGGCCGCCTTTCACCTGTCCGGGCTCAGGGATCGAAGCGGGTGCGGTTTTCACCGCGAACGCCGTCCATGGGCCGCGTGAAGAAGGCTTCGTCGCTGCCCTCGCCGTCAAGGCTGACCAGAAACGGATGTGGGTCCAGCGCCCGCCGCGGGCGAAACTCCATGCGCGCCTCCACGCCGCCTGCCAGGAGCTCGTCGAGATAGGCTCCCGCGAGTCCGCTGGTGCTAAACCTTTGCCACATAATGCATTTCCCCCTCTTCCGGCGACCGGAATGCGCCGGGCTCCTTTTTGGTTCCGCGAAAAACGGCGCCTGCCGATCACATTTCAGGGCACGCCAGCCCGCCGCCTCTTGCCTTTCCCGACCCCTTGGCCGTAGCTACGCGCATGCCGATCAACCGCCTCGAACGCTTCGCCCACAATCTCGACTGGAACCTGCTGCGCACCTTCGTGGTCGTAGTGGAGGAAGGCTCGATCACGCGGGCGGCGAACCGGCTGCTGCTGCAGCAGCCGGCCGTCAGCATGGCGCTGAAGCGGCTGGAGCAATCGGTCGGCCACCGGCTGATCGACCGCAGCCCGGGCCGCTTCGAGCTGACGGAGGCCGGCGAGCGGCTGCATGCGCTCTGTCACGACATCTTCACCGCCATCGTGCGCCTGCCGGAGGCCATGCAGCTTTCCGGCGAGGATATTTCCGGCCACATCACCCTCCATGCCGTCAGCCATGCCATGAATCCGGCCTGGGACCGGGCGATCGCCGATTTCTTCCGGCAGCATCCGCGCGTCACCATGGGCGTGACGGTCGAGACGACGACGGATGTCATCCGTTCGGTGGAGCGGGGCGTCGCGACGCTCGGCCTTTCCGACGGCATCATTCCGGAGGGATTGGAGAAGACGCCCTTCTGCTACGAGCGCTACGCGCTCTATTGCGGCCGCGGGCACCGGCTGTTCGGCGTGCGCGATGCCCGGCTGGAGGACCTGAGGGGCGAGCCCTATGTCAGCTTCCTCGCCGACGTGCTCGGCGGGCCGCATATGGGCCCGGTGACGGCCGTGCGTGCCATCGGCTCCTTCGGCCAGCAGGTACGGGCGCTGGCCTTCAACGTGGAAGAAGTGCTGCGGCTGGTGGTGGCCAATGCCGGCATCGGCATGCTGCCGGTGCACCTGACCGGCGCGGCGCTGGCGGCTGGCGAGCTCTGGCAGCTGCCGCCCTATGACGACCTGCCGGTGACCGAGACCTTCCGCATCACCAATCCCGGTTCCGCGCTCAACCCGGCCGAACGCGCCTTCCTCGCCCATATGGCCGATGTGCCGGCCTGGCGCTGGGGCGAGCCGCATCAATCCGGCTGATAACCACTTTCATCCCTATAAATTTGAAGAATGCGGCCGGCTTGCTTAGGCAGGAGGGACAAGGGTCCACAGCGGAGGCGGGTCATGCGGACATTCGACATCGTGATCATCGGCGGCGGCATTGCCGGCCTTTCGCTCGCCTATTTCCTGAGCCCGCACCGCTCCGTCGCCGTGCTGGAGCAGGAGGGCGCGCTCGGCTATCACAGCACCGGCCGCTCGGCGGCGGAATTCACGCTGCGGGACAATGCGCCGCTGGTGAATGCGCTTGCCCGCGCCAGCCATGCTTTCCTGATGCGGCCGCCCGAGGGGTTCGCCGCCGTGCCGCTGCTCATCGAGCGGGGCAGCATCATCCTCGGCGCGGCGGAGAAGGCGGCGCTGGTGCGCGAACGCTTCGAAACGGCCAGAAGCCTCGGCGTGGCGGTGGAATGGCTGGACGAGGCCGCCATGCTCGCCCGTGCGCCGATGCTGGACCCCGCCTATGCGGCCGCCGCCTATTTCGACCCCGACTACTGGGACATCGAGGTGGACGCGCTGCTGCAATCCTATGCCCGCCACGCCCGGCGCCATGGTGCCCAGATCGTCGAGGGCCGCCGCTTTGCCGGCGCCCGCCGCGCCGGCGGCCGATGGCTGATCGAAGCCGGCGAGGAGACGATCGCCGCCGGCATGCTGGTGAATGCGGCCGGCGGCTGGGCCGATGCGGTCGCCGCGCTTTCCGGCGTCGCGCCCGCCGGCATCGTGCCGCATCGCCGCACGGCCATCACCATCGACCTGCCCGATGGCATCGACGCGAGCCGCCTGCCGGAGATCAACGAGATCGAGGACCTGTTCTACTTCAAGCCGGAGGGTGGCCGCCTGCTGGCCTCGCCCGCCGATGAGACGCCCTGCGAGCCGGCGGACGTGCAGCCGGAAGAGCTCGACATCGCCTATGCCGCCCACTATGTCGAGGAGGCGACGACACTCACGGTGCGCCGCGTTTTCCGGAGCTGGGCCGGCATGCGCAGTTTCTCCGCGGACCGCCTGCCCGTCATCGGCCCGGCCGGGGACGAGCCGTCCTTCTTCTGGCTCGCCGGCCAGGGCGGCTACGGCATCCTGACCTCGCCCGCCCTCGGCAGCCTTTCCGCCGCCCTCCTCACCGGAAGCCCGGTGCCCGAGCCGCTCGCCCGCGAGGGCATAACGGCGGAGACCTTCAGCCCCCGCCGCCTCTCCTGAAACGAAACGGGCGCCCCAGGGGCGCCCGTTCTGTTTTATGCTTCCGTTGCCGGCGTCGTTGCCGAAGCGGCCGCCCGCGCGGTATCGCGGTCCTTCCACCAGCGGCTGAGGAAGAGCAGGATCGGGCCGCCGATATAGATCGACGAGGTGGTCGCAACGACCACGCCGAACAGCATCGGCCAGGCGAACGGCTTGACCGTGTCGCCGCCCCAGATCGCCATCGGCAGCAGCGAGGCGGCGACGGCGACCGAGGTGAAGATGCATCGCATGACCACCTGGTTGATCGACAGGTCGATGAGGTCGGAGAACGGCATCGACTTGTACTTGCGCAGGTTCTCGCGCATGCGGTCGTAGACCACCACCTTGTCGTTGACCGAGTAGCCGATCAGCGTCAGCACCGCGGCGATGGCCGTCAGGTTGAAGTCGATCTGCATCAGCGAGAAGAAGCCGATCATCTTGGTGATATCCAGGATCAGCGTCGCGATGGCGCCCACGGCGAAGTGCCACTCGAACCGCCACCAGATGTAGAGCAGGATCGCCACCATGCCGAGACCGACGGCGAGGAAGCCGGAACGGGCAAGCTCGGTGCTGACCGTCGGGCCGACCACTTCCGTCCGCTCGAAATTGGCATCCGGGATCACTTCGGCAACGCCGTCGCGGATCTTCTGCAGGGCCGCCGTCTGCACCTCTTCGCCGCCCGGCTGGCGCTGGACGCGCACGAGGACCGAGGTGCCCTGGCCGAATTCCTGCAGGGCCACTTCACCGAGGTTCAGCCCCTCCATCTTCTCGCGCAGCGGGGCGAGGTCGATCGGCGTCTTGGACGTTGCCTCGACCTGGATGCCGCCGACGAAGTCGATGCCGTAGTTGAGGCCCGGCGTGAAGAACAGGATGATCGAGCTGATCGAGATGAAGGCCGACATGGCGATGGCGATGTAGCGCCCGCGCATGAAGGAGAAGTTCGGGATGCTCCAGACCTTGCCGAAGATCGAATGGATGTCGATCCGCTTCATCTTGCGGCGGATGACCACCTCGCGCATCAGGAGGCGCACGAAGGTGATGGAGGTGAACATCGAGATCGCAAGGCCGATGATCATGGTGATGGCGAAGCCGCGCACCGGGCCCGAGCCGAACATGAAGAGCAGGATCATGCCAACCATGGTCGTCATGTTGCCGTCGACGATGGTCGCATAGGCCTTGTTGAAGCCGACGTCGAGCGCCTTCATGGCCCCCGCCCCCGCCGCCGTCTCCTCTCGGATACGGGCATTGATCAGGATGTTGGCGTCGACGGCCATGCCGATGCCGAGGATGATGCCGGCGATGCCGGGCAAGGTGAGCGTCGAGCCGAGCAGGCCGAGCGTGCCGATGGTCAGCACCGTGTGCAGCACGAGGCCGAGATTGGCGATGAGGCCCCACGAACCGTAGAGCACCTGCATCAGCACGACGACGGCGGCAAGGCCGGCAAGGCCGGTATAGAGGCCCATGCGGATCGAGTCGGAGCCGAGGTTCGGGCCGACGGTGCGCTCCTCGATGATGGTGAGCGGCGCCGGCAGCGCGCCGGAGCGCAGCAGCGCCGAAAGGACGGTCGCTTCCTGCGGGTTGAAGTTGCCCGAAATCTGGCCCTGGCCGCCGATGATCGGTTCGCGGATGACGGGGGCCGTCAGCACCTTGCCGTCGAGCACGATGGCGAAGGGTTTTCCCACATTCGCCTGGGTGATCTCCGCGAACTGGCGCGCGCCGGTGGAATCGAAGCTGAACGAGACGATCGGCTCGTTCGTGCGCTGGTCGAAGCCGGCCTTGGCATCCGCGAGGCGATCGCCCGAAATGGCGACGCGCTCTTCCACGGCGTATTTGCCGGGGTCGTTGGCGCCGGGCAGGATCATGACGCCGCGCGGGGCGACGCCGTTCGGATCCACGGTCTGGTCGACCATGTGGAAGCTCATCTGCGCGGTCGAGCCGAGAAGCTGGCGCAGGCGCGTCGGATCCTGCAGGCCCGGCAGCTGGACGAGGATGCGATCGCCGCCGACGCGCTGGATGAGCGGTTCGGCGACGCCGACCTGGTCGACGCGGCGGCGGATGATCTCGAGGCTCTGCTCGACGGCGGCGGACATGCGCTCGTTGATGCCCGCTTCCGTCAGCGTGACATTGATCAGGTTGCCGCTGGTGGCGACATCGATATCGGCGCTGCCGGCGGTAAAGCCGAGCGTCGTCGTCGGCGTCGCGAGCTTGCGCACCTCCGGCAGGATCTTGTCGCGCGCCGCCGGGTCGGGCAGCGTGATCGTCAGCGTCGAGCCGCTGAGGCGTGCGGCCGAAGCGCGCTCGCCGGCTGTGCGCAGGATCGCGCGCGTATCGTTCAGCAGCACGTCCATGCGCGCCTTGCGCAGCGCCGCCGAATCGACCTCCAGCACGAGATGCGAACCGCCCTTCAGGTCGAGGCCGAGCGTCACGGGATTGGCGGGCAGGAAGCGCCCGAATTTCGCCTGCTGTTCAGGCGTCAGCACGTTGGGCACGGCCGCGAGCACCCCGAAGAGGATGATCGCGATATAGACCAACAATGCCCATTTGGAGGTTTTCATGGGGTTGTTCCATCTAGACTGCCGGACGGGCGCGACGTGAAGCCGGCACCGTCCGCGGGAATCGGAATTTCGAACGAATGGCGCGGCGTACGGGACGCCACAGGGCCTCAGGCGGAAAGAGCCGGCGGCGCGCGGCTGCGGAAGGATGCCGGGCCCAGGCGGGCGGGCGCCGCATCGTCGACAGCGACAGGGACCACCGAGGCGGCGGTCTCGAAGGGATAGAGCACGGCACCGGCGCCCGGGACGAGCGCCTTGCCGGCGGCATCGCCCTCCGGCAGGCCGCTCTTGGCCTTGGCGACCCGCCGCTCGGCATGGCCGCTGGCGGGGAACCAAAGCTCCTCGCCGGTGGCCGACAGCGGCGACGGCGCAACGCCGCCTTCGGCCGCCGCCCGCGGCGGATGACCGGCGCCGTCTGCATTGCCGGGCAGGGAAAATTGCGACAGGAACAGGGTGACGAGCAGCACGAGGAAGCCGACGGGCGCAAAACCCCGCTCCCAGATCGTCGCTTCTCTGTCGGTCCTCAACGTCATATCCGTCCGTTTCTTCAGGGCGGAGCGCCGCGCGAAGCAGGCTTCGCAGCAATGCCGGTGGTGCGCCAAGAACCACTTACCACCGGCCAAGTCAAGTTTTGACGCTAACGCTTCCTTTACGCTTCGACGTTTCAGGCCTCACAATTCATGGATCGTGACATCGGGGCAGGCTTTTTTCGCGAGATCGCAGAGATGTTCGTGATGGGTGAGGTAGATCACTTGCCCGCCTGTCGCCATCGCGCCCATCACCGTCAGGGCATTGAGCGCGCGCCGGTCGTCGAAGGTCTCCATGATGTCGTCGGCGATAAAGGGCACGATCTCGCGGCTGGCGGCGATCTCGTGATAGCCCGCCACGCGCAGCGCCAGATAGAGCTGGAAGCGCGTGCCCTTGGAAAGGTCCTTCGCCAGCTTCGCGCCGCCGGAGGCGGCATTGACGACGAGGAATTCGCTGTCCTTTTCGAGGATCGTCGAAAGGCCGGTATATTCGCCGGCCGTGATGTCGCGGAAGGTCCGGGACGCACGCTCCATCATCGCGCTGCGATGGCGCTCGCGGTAGAGCCGCAGGGCCTGTTCCGCGGCCAGGATGCCGGCGCGCGTCGCAAGGTAGCGCCGCGATTTCTCCGCCAGGTCGACCAGCACCGTGCGGCGCCGCTCCTCCAGCACCGCAGCCGCATCGCTGCCGGCGACCTTGGCCAGCGCCTCCTCCGCCCGCGCGCGCAGCAGGTGCTGTTCCTGCACCGCGCGGTCGAGCTCTTCCAGCCGTGCGGAGAGCGCGTCCTTCTCCACGGCGAGCTGGTCGTCATCGACCGCCGAGAGCAGCGCTTCGGCCGCCTCGACCGTGTCGGTGCGGAGCTGCTGGGCGAGGTCGCGGCCGACGTCATGGACACGCGCCAGGATCTCGTCGCGCTTGCGGTAAGCTTCGAGCAGCACGTCCGCCTCCGCGAGCGTGTCGCAGCCGAGGACGGCGTAGACCTCCGAAAGCCGCGCGGCGAGCACCGTCCGGCGCTCGTCCAGCGCCCTCTCCTCCTCGTCAAGGCGCAGAACCGCCTTTTCGATCGCCTCGCGCCGCTGGCGTACCGCCGTCGCCGCGGCGAGCCGCCGGCCGAAAGCCGCGACGGTCGCGAGCGGGTCCTCGGCGTTAAACGGCTCGGACAGACGCGCAGCGAGACGGCGGGCATGGTCGGCGTAGTCCTTCTGGTCGCGGCGCATGCCGGCGATCCGATGGTCGAAGTCCCTGCCCCGCTCGACATTCTGGGCGAGCGTCTGCAGCGCCGGGAGGAAGGCGGCAACGCGGTCCAGCGCGATGGGCGCATCCTGCCGTGCAAGCCAGGTGCCGGCGATCGCCCGCGCCCATGCCTCCTGCCATTCGGCAAGCGCCGCGCCGGCGTCCTCCGCGGCCTTGCCGCGCATATCGGCATCGGCTTTCAACCGGGCAAGCTGCGCGGCCGCGGCAAGCCGCCGGGCCTCGCCCGCCTTCAGCGCCTCCAGCCTATCCTCGGCAAGGAACAACGCTTCTTCGAAGGGGCTATCCTCGGCCAGCGCTTCGCCGAGCAGCGCCGCCAGCCGCGCCAGCACGTCCCGCCTGTCCTGCTCGACGAGATCGGCCGCGACCGTGCGCAGCGCGAGCGCGCCAAGCGCGTCCAGCGCCGCCGTCCGCCGTTCCAGCCAGCCGGCCATGTCCGCCAGCGCCGTCCCCTCAGGCAGGCCGAGGCGCCGGGCAAGCGCCGCTATCTGCGCTTCGACCTCCGCCCGCGCCTCCACCAGGCGCGTCACGTCATCCGCTAGGATCTCCAGCCGCGCCGTGCCCTCCGCGACCGTCCGTTCGAGAAGGCGAAGCTCCGAAAGGCGGTCGGCATTGCGCAGGCGCGCCTCCGAAGCACGGTCGTCGTCGCGCATCGCCTGCTCGAAGGCGGCGGCGGAAGCGCTGTCGAGGGTGCCGAGATGCGCCCGCCAGGCCGCGTCGCGCACGGCCCGCAGATGGCTCGCCCGCTCTTCGCCGGCGGCGCCGGTCGCCTTTTGCAGCGCCGCAAGCGTCGCGCGGGCGGAGGCGACCTCCAGTTCCAGCGCGGCAACCTGCTGCCGCTGACGGTGCAGGGCCTCGGCCGCCATGTCGTATCGTCTGCGCAGACCCTCGATTTCGGCGGGCGGCGGAACCGCCATGCCTTCCAATGCCGCCGCCGTGCCGGACCAGGGCGCAAGACGGGCCATCGCGCCGTCGGCCTCCTGCCGGGCAAGCGCGACGAGACGCCGGGCCTCGCGAAGGCGCGCCGGAAGATCGGCGGACCGGGCGGCGCGCAGGACGGCAGCGAGCGTCGATTGCAGCGCCACATCCGCCTGCCCCTGCTCACCCGAAACGGCACCGGCCTCGCCGCCAGCGGCAGCAAGCGCCCGTTCCGCCTCGGCACGCTCGCGAAGCGCCGCATCGGCCCGTTCGGCAAGCGTCGCCCGCCGCGACAGGAGGGCTGCGAGTTTCTCGCCAAGGCCGGGAGGAAGCAGGATGCCGGCCGGGTCGGCATCCGCGGGCAGGCCGAACACGGCAAGGCTCGCCCCGATGGAGACGGTCACCTGGTCCCGCTCCGCCTCGCGGGCGGCAAGATCCATTGCCGCCGTGCGGAACCGGGCTTCGAGCGCGGAACCGACAAGGGCCGCGATGTCGCCTTCCACGGCCAGGACGGCCGCGTCCTCGGGCAACGCCGCCAGTTCCTCGGCAAGATGCAGGCGCTCCGCCTCCATGCGGGCGGCGCGGGCCGCGATTTCCGCCTCCTCGCGCGCCAGTTCGCCGGAAAGCGACCGCCAGGCAGCGGGCGGGGAATCACCGAGGTCGAACGCGCCGAGTTCGGCACGCAAGGCGCGCAGGCGCCGGAGGTATGGCAGCGCGGAGAGGCCGCGCTCCACCTGCGCCAGCGCGGCGCGCACCTCGGCCCGGGCGGCGGTCATCTCGCCGTGACGCCCGGCGGCGGCATCGCGCTCGCGCACCAGCAGGCCATAGTCGCGGGCCGCGACGTCGAGCGCCTTGCGCTCGGCGGCAAGGGACTCGATATCCGCCTTGAGGGCCGAGAGCGCGTGCCTGCGGCCGGAGGGGCGATAGAACTCGTCGGCCTCCGCCTTCAGCGCCGCAAGGCCCGTGGCCATGTCGGACAGGCCGGAGCTGGCGGAAAAGAGCATCGCGCCGAGCTCGCCCTCGCTCTTCAGGATGTCCTCGCCGCCCTTTTCGATGCTCTCGTCGTCGAGCGAGAACATGGTGCGATAGGCATTGCGGTCCATGCCGCCGAGCACGGTGGCAAAGAGCGTGTCCGGCAGGGGCCGGTCGTCGGCGGAGACGAGCGAGGCCTGGTTGCGCTTCAGGCGATAGGCCTCGTGGCGCTCGGCACCGACGGAGAACTGCCCGCCGACGCGCATCAGGGCATAGGGGTGCAGGAAGCCGTAGGCGCTGGATTTCTCGATGCCGAAGAGCAGGTCGAGATAGGCGGAAAAGAGCGTGGACTTGCCCGCCTCGTTCGGGCCGTAGACGAGGTGGAAATCCGGCTTTCCGGGCTGGGCCGCGCCGAAATCGAGGCTGCGGTCGGTGAATTTCCCGTAGCGGACGAGGTCCAGGCGATCGAGGCGCATCGGCTATGCCCCCGCGCCTTCCCCGCCGAGGCGGGCGAGAACGGCATCGGCGCCCTCGAGGGCAAGCTCATGGAGCAGGGTCTCCTCCGCCGCCTCATCCGCCGCCAACAGGCTGCGCGCCTCCTTCGGCAACTGGCGCAGGAGGTCGACCAGCGCCTCGCGCAGCTCCTCGCGATAGGCATGGCTCTCGACGACGTCCTCGCGCATCAGGCGCGACAGCTCGGTGAGAGGGCCGGCATCGGCACCGGCCGCGACAAGCGGCGCAGCGACGGAAAGCTCCACCGCCTCGATCCAGCATTCGCCGAGCGAGGCTGCAAGGTTCTGCAATTCGGCAGCGAGCAGGTCTTCGTCGCGGCGAAGGCGCCAGGCGAGCGGCGTGGCGCCGGCAAGGGTGAGGCGTGCGACGAGATGGGCGCCGCCCGCGGCCGCCCGCGCCTCCGCCAGCACGGTTTCGATGCGGTCGAGCATGCCGCGCCAGTCGTCGATGCCGGAAAGATCGACGGAAAGCCGCTCGAACAGGGCGACGGCAACCGGATGTAGCGCGCAGGTGATCGCGCCGTCATCGTCGACGGTGGCGAGGGTCACGCCCTTCGGGCCGCCCTCGTTGATGTCACGGCCCTGCGGATTGCCGGGCATGACGATCCACGGCTTTTCCAGATGCACCCGGCGCTGGTGGATATGGCCGAGCGCCCAGTAGTCGAAGCCGTGCGCGGCAAGGTCGGCCACGCCGACGGGCGCATAGGGATCGTGGCGGCTGGCGCCGGCGAGGCTGGTGTGCATCAGGCCGATATTGACGGCGTCCGGCAGCGGGGCGCGAAAGCCCGGCAGGAGCGAGGCCGGGGCATGGGGATTGGCAAAGCTGATGCCGTGGACGTGGACCTCGCGGCCGCTCGCCAATATGCCGGCCCTTACCGGCTTCCCGCGGCCGTCGAAGACGTGCACGTTCGGCGGAAAGGTCAGTTCGCGGGTGATCTGCGACTGGGCGTCATGATTGCCGCGGATGAGGAAGACGCGGATGCCGGCCGCCTCCAGCCGGCGCATCTGCTCCATCAGGAAGAGCGCCGTCGCCATGGAGGTCTGCGAGCCGTCGTAGAGATCGCCGGCGATGATGAGGGCGTCGACAGCCTCCGTGACGGCAAGATCGACGATGCGCTCCAGCGCCTTGCGCGTCGCCCCGCGCACCAGGTCTCCAAGCTCGGCATTGCGCAGGGCGAGCGATGTCAGGGGCGAATCGAGATGGAGATCGGCGGTATGGATGAAGCGGAACGGCATCCCCGGACAATCGCTTTCCCCTCCCGCCGGGTCAATGCTTGGCGCTTCGCCGACAGGGTTATGCAGGAGAGAAATCGTCCCACCCGGAAAAATCCGGAAAAGGGCGGGAATAACGTCCTCCGCCTGACCGTTCGCATTTACAGAGATCGTTCAATATCTATGATCAAATTATCCGAAAACCTTCGTGATCATTTGACATGGTCCCTCATAATACCTATATTTCCCCTCATGAGTAGCACGATAGAAATCTCCCAGGGCATGTTCAAACTCTACCATCAGGTGAGTCGCCTGGTGAACGAGTGCATGATGGACGAAGGCGTGTCGCTTGCCCGCAGCAAGTTCCTGCTTCTTCTGGAATGCCAGGGGCCGCAGCGCTCGACGGACATCGCCTGCGCGCTCGGCTTCGCGCCCCGCACAGTGACGGAAGCGATCGACGGGCTGGAGCGCGACAAGCTCGTCAAGCGCGAGCCGGACCCGAAGGACCGTCGTGCCAAGATCGTCTCGATCACGGATATGGGCCGCACGGTGATCTCCGCCGCCCAGCAGCCGCAGCACAAGACGATCGAAGCGATCTTCGCGGTGCTGACCGAGGACCAGAAGCAGCATCTCAAGGAGATCATCGGCTGCCTCAGCGAGAAGACCGAGGAATTGCAGCGCGAACGGGACAAGGCCGAAGGAAGCGCCGGGGCAGCCCCCGCGCGGCCGTTGCGCGCCGTCGGCTGAGCCCGGCGAGGACGAAAAGACGAAAAAGCCGGGATCGCAGGATCCCGGCTTTTTTCGTTCCTGCTTTCGGCAACCGGCCCCTCTCCCCGCCTGCGGGAAAAGGGGCCGTGATGCGCGCAGCTTACATGGCGTTCATCGGGCCGATGCCGAAGAACAGCGTCTCGCCGGAGGAATCGTCCACGCCGTCATTGTCGGTCACGATGAAGCCGTTGCCGGCGGCATCGATGGCAAAGCCCTCGACCTTGTCGACGACGAAGCCGTTGGTGGCGCCCTTGAGGTCCGGGATGAGGTCGCGGACCTCTTCCTTCCTGACGACGGGCAGGTCGCCGCCGAGCGCGGCCGGCTTCAGATCGGCGAGCGCCACGCGGTAGAGCTTCTTCAGCCTGGCGGCCTGGCCGATGAGGTTGTCGCGCTCGATGATATAGGCATGCTCGCCATTTACCGTGATTTCGGAAAGGCCGACCCAGCCGCTTTCCGTCTTTTCGAGCGGGTAGCGCACGGCACCCCATTCCTCCGAGGAGGGCTTGTAGGAGACGAGCTTCACGAAACCCTTCTCGTCATCGCCCCATTCGCGCTGCATGGCCATCCACAGCACCTTGTCATCGCCTTCGCCGACGCTGGTGATGCCTTCGAAGCCGAAGCGCTTCTCGCCGGCGCGCAGCGCGGCGGGAATGGCGATTTCCTTCTGGATCTCGCCCTTTTCGTTCACATGGATGATGGCGTGGCTGTAGAGCTTGTCGGCATCACCTTCGTTGGCGAGCCAGAAGCCGCCCTCACCGTCCGGCGTCACGCCTTCGCTGTCGAGCTTCTGGGCGGCCGCGCCATTGCGCGTGATGCGCAATGCATCGACGATCCTCGCCGGCTTCGCGGTAGCGTCGATCGTGAAGATCGTCGGCTGCGCGGCGTAGAAGGAATCGTTGACGGCATAGAGCATGCCCGGCTTGTCCTTGACCGGGGCAAGGCCCGAGAGGGCGCCGAAGCCGATCAGCTCGCCGTCCTTGTCGGTGGAGACGATCTGCGGATAGGCAGCCTCCCCTTCCGCACGCTCATAGATCATGACATGCGAGCGGGCGCCGCCGTCCTCGACGAGGTCGGTCTCGTTGGCGGTCACGAAGAGGTTGCGGCTCGCAATGGCGACGGCGCCTTCCGGGCCGACGCCCGAGGGCAGCAGCTGCAGAAGCTCAGGCTCGCCGCCGGTATCCTTGTAGACGCCGACGATCGAGGCACGCTCGGCCAGCACGAAGAACAGGGTGTCGTCGCCGAACCTGGCCGCTTCCATGCCTTCCGGCTCGACGCCCTTCTTGTTGCGCTTGTCCGGGTAATGGCCGATCCTGGCGATCTCGCGCTCGAAGCCGGCACCGTTCTCGTAGAGAACCTTGCCCTGCTTGTCGAAGATGGTGAAGCCGCGCGCGCCGCCCTTCCAGTCGCCTTCATTGGCAACGACCAGGCGGTCGTCGTCGAGCCACTTCACGGCGTCGGGCTCGCGGGCGACATCCTTCATCTCGCCGGTGAACTTCAGGGCGCCGTCCTTCTTGGTATCGATGCCTTCAAGGTTGACCGTACCGGCGGAGAAATGGCTCTTCACCGTGCCGGTCCTGCCGTCGACGACGACGATGTGGTTGTTCTCCTGCAGGGTGACGGCGACCTCGTCGAGGCTGTTGAAGGCGACGAATTCGGGCTCCGGATCCTCACCCGCGACATCGGCAAGGCCGGTCAGCGCGACATGCTTGATCGAGCCGCAATCGACGATGCCGTCCTTGAGGGACAGCAGCACGAGATCGCCGGCCGGCATCTGCGGGATGGCGCCGTCATTGACCTCCTCGTCGCGCTCGTTCTCGATGGCGATGGCGGCGATCGTCCTGTCCTTGTTGAGGGCGATCGAATCCGGCTGGCCGCCGAGATCGCAGGTCGCCTCGATGGCCTTGGAAGCGAGATCGACCTGG
Source organism: Shinella sp. WSC3-e (assembly GCF_945994535.1). Lineage (NCBI taxonomy): Bacteria > Pseudomonadati > Pseudomonadota > Alphaproteobacteria > Hyphomicrobiales > Rhizobiaceae > Shinella > Shinella sp. WSC3-e. The sequence goes on along the minus strand of NZ_OZ000530.1, from coordinate 904,584 downwards.
GCAAGGACGCCCGACGGCTTCACGAAGCTCTCGCGCGTGTTGATGGCGACGAGCGCCTTGCCGGCCGCGATCGCGACCGAGGTCGGCTCGCCCTCGAAGGAAAGGGAGCCACCGGCCTTCGGGGCCCTGGCGTCGGTGATGTCGATGAAGCCGACCGCCTTGTTCGGGCTGTCGGAATAGACGAGCGTGTTGCCGTCCTCGGAGGCGGCAATGATTTCGGACGAGGTCGGCGTCGCCTTGTCCACGCCCTCCGGCAGGTTGTCGGCGACGGCGAAGGACGCAATGCGATTGAATACGGGCTCGGCGCTGGCGGCAGGGGCCACCGATGCGGCGAGAACCGCCGCGAGGGCGGCGGTGATCGAACGGGTTTTCATGAAATCCTCCGGGATCCGGTCAAAAGGAACCCGGCGGTTCTGAGGCTTTCCTGTTACAGGCCGATGACATTTCGGCGACAGTTCCGCCCCTTCTCCCGCAAATAAAAAGGGGCCCGGAAGAACCGGACCCCGACCCTGAACTTCAGGTTTGGCGGCGGAGTGGATAACCGCTCTGCCCGAACCAAGGATCAGCCGTTGACGGCGTCCTTCAGGCCCTTGCCGGCCGAGAACTTCGGCACGTTGCGTGCCGGGATCTCGATCTCGGCGCCGGTCGAAAGGTTGCGGCCCTTCGAAGCTTCGCGGCGCGATACGGAGAAATTGCCGAAACCGACGAGACGAACGTCGCCACCGTTCTTGAGTTCGCCCTGGATCGTCTCGAAAACGGCGTCGACAGCCGATGCTGCGTCCGTCTTGGAGAGGCCAGACTTCTCAGCCACTGCGGATACGAGTTCATTCTTGTTCATGTTTCCACCCCTTTCATACGGTTTGAAACGACTCATACAAGTCGGGGGCAGAATACGCATCGCCCTTCGCCTCGCAAGAAAATTTCGTCGCAAAACCCTGAGAATCCGGGCTTTACACACGCTTTTCAACGAAAAAGACCGGCCGAACGGCCGGTCTTTTCCCGTTTCGCTCCAAAATGCCGGATGCTTTACCCGGCATAAAGGCTCAATGCGCGATCGCGCCGGTGCCTTCGTCGGTCGATTCGACCGCCGGAACCTTGGCATCCTCGACCGTGCCGTCCCACTCGATCGGCTCGGGCCGGCGGACCAGCGCATGCTTGATCACCTCGCCCATGCGGGTCACCGGGACGATCTCCATATTGTTCTTCACATTGTCCGGAATGTCGGCCAGGTCCTTGGCGTTCTCTTCCGGGATCAGCACCTTCTTGATGCCGCCGCGAAGCGCGGCGAGCAGCTTTTCCTTCAGGCCGCCGATCGGCAGCACCCGGCCGCGCAGCGTCACCTCGCCCGTCATCGCGATGTCCTTCGAGACCGGGATGCCGGTCATGATGGAGACGATGGCGGTCGCCATGGCGATGCCGGCGGACGGGCCGTCCTTCGGCGTCGCGCCTTCCGGCACGTGCACGTGGATGTCGGTCTTGTCGAAACGCGGCGGCTCGATGCCGAAATCGACGGCGCGCGAGCGGACATAGGAGGCCGCCGCCGAGATCGATTCCTTCATCACATCCTTCAGGTTGCCGGTGACGGTCATGCGGCCCTTGCCACCCGGCAGGCTGACGCCTTCGATGGTGAGCAGCTCGCCGCCGACTTCCGTCCAGGCAAGGCCCGTGACGACGCCGACCTGGTCCTCGCGCTCGGCTTCGCCGTGGCGGAAGCGCGGAACGCCGAGGAAGTCGTGGATGTTGTCCGCCGTGACCTCGACCGTCTTCGACTTGCCCTTGATGATCTCGGTGACCGCCTTGCGGGCGAGCTTCATCAGTTCCCGTTCGAAGTTTCTGACGCCCGCCTCGCGGGTATACTGCTGGATGACCGCCATCAGCGCGCCGTCGGTGACCGAGAATTCCTTCGGCTGCAGCGCGTGGTCGCGGATCGCCTTGGGCAGCAGGTGCCTTTTCGCGATTTCCAGCTTCTCTTCTTCCGTGTAGCCGGCGATGCGGATCACTTCCATGCGGTCCATCAGGGGCGCGGGAATGTTCAGCGTGTTCGCCGTCGTCACGAACATGACGTTGGACAGGTCGTATTCGACTTCCAGGTAGTGATCCATGAAGGTCGAGTTCTGTTCCGGATCGAGCACCTCCAGCAAGGCCGAGGACGGGTCGCCGCGGAAATCCATGCCCATCTTGTCGATCTCGTCGAGCAGGAAGAGCGGGTTGGATTTCTTCGCCTTCTTCATCGACTGGATGACCTTGCCGGGCATCGAGCCGATATAGGTGCGGCGATGGCCACGGATCTCGGCCTCGTCGCGCACGCCGCCGAGCGCCATGCGGATATATTCGCGGCCGGTCGCCTTGGCGATCGATTTCGCAAGCGAGGTCTTGCCGACGCCCGGAGGGCCGACGAGGCACAGGATCGGCCCCTTGATCTTGGTCGAGCGGGCCTGCACGGCAAGATATTCGACGATGCGCTCCTTGACCTTGTCGAGGCCGAAATGATCCTCGTCGAGGATCTTTTCCGCCGCATTGAGGTCGGTCTTGATCTTCGACTTCTTGCCCCACGGAATGCCCGTCAGCCAGTCGAGATAGTTGCGCACGACGGTGGCTTCCGCCGACATCGGGCTCATCTGGCGTAGCTTCTTCAATTCGGCGTCCGCCTTCTCGCGGGCTTCCTTGGAGAGCTTGGCCTTGGCGATCTTCTCTTCCAGTTCGGCCATCTCGTCGCGGCCGTCCTCGCCGTCGCCGAGCTCCTTCTGGATCGCCTTCATCTGTTCGTTGAGGTAGTACTCGCGCTGGGTCTTCTCCATCTGGCGCTTGACACGCGAGCGGATGCGCTTTTCGACCTGCAGGACGGAGATTTCGCCTTCCATGAAGCCGAGCGCCTTTTCAAGGCGCAGCTTGACGCTCGTCGTCTCCAGCATTTCCTGCTTCTCGACGATCTTGATGGACAGGTGCGAGGCAACGGTGTCGGCGAGCTTCGAGTAGTCCTCGATCTGGCTCGCGGCGCCGACGACTTCGGGCGAGATCTTCTTGTTGAGCTTCACATAGTTCTCGAACTCGGAGACGACCGAGCGCGACAGCGCCTCGATCTCCACCGGGTCCTCGTCCGGCTCGGCCAGGACGTGGGCCATCGCCTCGTAGAATTCCTCGCGTTCGGTGTAACCGTCGATCTCGGCGCGCGCACGGCCTTCGACCAGCACCTTGACGGTGCCGTCGGGCAGCTTCAGGAGCTGAAGCACGTTGGCGACGGTGCCGATGCGGTAGATGGCGTCGACTTCCGGGTCGTCGTCGGAGGCGTTGATCTGGGTGGCAAGCATGATCTGCTTGTCGGTGCCCATCACCTCCTCGAGCGCGCGGATCGACTTCTCACGGCCGACGAACAGCGGGACGATCATGTGCGGGAACACCACGATGTCGCGCAGGGGCAGGACCGGGAAGGCCGTGGAGTCGTGCGACGCAGACGTCTTTTTCGTCATGTCATTTCCTTTCAAACGTCCCGTTTCCGGGAACCGGTCCATTCGGCGCTTGGGGTGCCGGGCCGGCGATCTTTTCCATCCACAAGTGGCGTGCGGTTAACACATTTTCAAGCCCGGTTGCAGAGTGCCCCACTCCACGACGGACAAGCGAACCAGCGACAGGAAGTGTAGTCTTCCGCGCTGTCGCGGAACTTGCGGCCTTCCCCCGGCGGGACCGCCGGAGCATACACAGCACAGAATCGACGCCTTCCATTCTGGCCCGGCGCAGACCGTTTCGCAACGGCCCGACGAAGCAGTGGAAGCTTACCCATCATGCCCCTTCCCGCGGCACGCGACCAGTCACGAAATGTCACCAGGCGACGCAAACGAAAAGACCCGCCGCGGCGGGTCCTTATTGATGGCAACCTCAGCCCACCCTCACCGTCATCCTCGGCCTTGAGCCGAGGATCCATCGGCGTGCTCGGAGCGTGGATGGTCGGGTCAAGCCCGACCATGACGGAAGAGAGGTTGCGGCACTTGATCGACGTGCTGGCGCGCGCCTCATTCCAACAGCCGATCAGGCCGAAACGTTGGCCTTCTCGTCGGAACGCTCCGAATAGATGTAGAGCGGACGGGCAGAGCCCTTGACGACCTCGTCGGAGATGACGACCTCGCGCACGCCTTCCAGCGTCGGCAGCTCGAACATCGTGTCGAGCAGGATCTTCTCCATGATCGAGCGCAGCCCGCGCGCGCCGGTCTTGCGGACGATCGCCTTGCGGGCGATCTCGCGCAACGCGTCCTCGTGGAAGGTCAGTTCCACGTCTTCCATCTCGAACAGGCGCTGGTACTGCTTGACGAGCGCGTTCTTCGGTTCCGACAGGATCTGGATCAGCGCATCCTCGTCGAGGTCCTCCAGCGTCGCCAGGACCGGCAGACGGCCGATGAATTCGGGGATGAGGCCGAACTTCACCAGGTCTTCCGGCTCCAGCTCGCGCAGAACCTCGCCGACGCGGCGGTCTTCCGGTGCACGCACCGTCGCGCCGAAGCCGATCGAGGTCTTCTCGCCGCGGGCGGAGATGATCTTGTCGAGGCCGGCGAAGGCGCCGCCGCAGATGAACAGGATGTTCGTCGTGTCGACCTGCAGGAATTCCTGCTGCGGATGCTTGCGGCCACCCTGCGGCGGTACGGAAGCAACCGTGCCTTCCATGATCTTCAGAAGCGCCTGCTGCACGCCCTCGCCCGAGACGTCGCGCGTGATCGACGGGTTGTCGGACTTGCGCGAGATCTTGTCGACCTCGTCGATATAGACGATGCCGCGCTGGGCGCGCTCGACATTGTAGTCGGCGGCCTGAAGCAGCTTCAGGATGATGTTCTCCACGTCCTCGCCGACGTAACCGGCTTCGGTCAGCGTCGTGGCGTCGGCCATGGTGAAGGGCACGTCGATGATGCGGGCGAGCGTCTGGGCGAGATAGGTCTTGCCGCAGCCCGTCGGGCCGACCAGCATGATGTTCGACTTCGCCAGTTCCACGTCCGAGCCCTTGGCGGCATGCGCCAGGCGCTTGTAGTGGTTGTGCACCGCGACCGACAGGATGCGCTTGGCCTGCTGCTGGCCGATGACATATTCGTCGAGGACCTTGATGATATCCTGGGGCGTGGGAACGCCGTCGCGGGATTTCACCATCGAGGTCTTGTTCTCCTCGCGGATGATGTCCATGCACAATTCGACGCATTCATCGCAGATGAACACGGTCGGTCCGGCAATCAGCTTGCGGACCTCGTGCTGGCTCTTGCCGCAGAAGGAGCAGTAAAGGGTATTCTTGGAGTCGCCGCCGTTGCTGCCGCTGACCTTGCTCATGTCACTATCCTTCCAGCACGCCGTTCATCTTAGACAAGATGGCCGGACCACTCAAACCGCCTTTGCCGGAAGCGTTCTCGCCGTCCTTCAAAGGCTCCAGGGGTACTGACCGGAAAAGGGTTTCCCCAAACCGGTGGCAACGAATCCCCCACCGAACACCGAATGCTAGGCCGTTACAAATCAACATAGCATTAACGGCCAATATTAACGGCTTTGCCGTGCGGATAAAGCCCCGCGACCATTACAAATGCGTCACAATAACTTCATCCGCGGCAAAAGCATGGCGTCACGCGCCCTCGACGCCCTCGATCGCCTCGCGGCTGGTGATCACGCGGTCGACCAGACCCCAATCCTTCGCCTCGTCGGCGCTCATGAAATGGTCACGGTCGAGCGTCTGTTCCACCTCCTCGTATGTGCGGCCGCAATGCTTGACATAGACCTCGTTCAGCTTGCGCTTCATCTTGAGGATGTCCTTGGCATGGCGCTCGATATCGGACGCCTGGCCCGAGAAGCCGCCCGAGGGCTGGTGCACCATGATGCGGGCGTTCGGCGTCGCGAAACGCATGTCCTTGTGGCCGGCGGCCAGCAGCAGCGAGCCCATCGAGGCGGCCTGGCCGATGCAGAGCGTCGAGACGGCCGGCTTGATGAACTGCATCGTGTCGTAGATCGCCATGCCCGAGGTGACGACGCCGCCCGGCGAATTGATGTAGAGCGCGATCTCCTTCTTAGGGTTCTCGGCCTCGAGGAAGAGAAGCTGCGCGCAGACGAGCGTGGCGATGTGATCCTCGACGGGACCCGTCAGGAAGATGATGCGCTCCTTCAGGAGGCGCGAATAGATATCGTAGGAACGCTCGCCGCGGTTGGTCTGCTCGACGACCATCGGCACCAGAGCCATGGCGGTATCTACGGGATTTCTCATGTCAATCCTTCATCGGTGTGGCCCTGAAACCCTTCGCAAGCGTTGGGAATCAGCAAGTTTCGTCTTCCCTACATAGAGTGTGAGGGTGGCGGACTTCAAGACAGGTGCGCGTTTTGCGGCGCTCTATGCGAGAATGCAGTTAACTGACGCAACGGGCGGCGGCGATTTCCACAACCGGAGCGCCGGCAAGGTGAAGGAAGGGTGAATTCCGCCCCGGCCTTGCCTCCCCCCGGCGATTGTCTGCACTATATCGTGCTCCAGCGGAGGCAGCCATGATGAAACGATCCCTCGTCGCCCTCGGGCTTCTTTTCCTGACATCGGCCGGGGCACCCGCCCAGCAGGCCTCCGACGCCTTCGCGCCCGAACGGGCGACCGGCCTTGCGGCGGCCAAGGTCGCCACCGCGAAGACCCATATGGTGGCGGCCGCGCACCCGCTTGCGGCCGAGGCCGGCGAAAGGATCCTCGCGGATGGCGGCAGCGCGATCGACGCCATGATCGCCGTCCAGACCGTGCTCGGCCTCGTCGAGCCGCAATCCTCCGGCCTCGGCGGCGGCGCCTTCCTCGTCTACTACGACGCCGGGACCGGGCGCCTCACCACGCTCGACGGCCGCGAGACGGCGCCGATGGAGGCGACGCCCAAGCTCTTCCTCGACGACAAGGGCGCGCCGATGCAGTTCTTCGACGCCGTCGTCGGCGGGCGCTCCGTCGGCACGCCCGGCACCGTCATGCTGATGCAGGAGGCGCACAACCGCTGGGGCCGCAAGCCCTGGAAGGACCTCTTCGCCCCGGCCGAAAAACTCGCCCGCGACGGCTTTGCCGTCTCCCCGCGCCTTGCCGGCCTGATCGCCGCCGAAGGGGACCGGCTGAAGGCCTTCGAGGCGACCACCGCCTATTTCTTCGGCGCGGACGGCGCGCCGCTGAAGGCCGGCACCATCCTCAGGAACCCGGCCTATGCCGAGACGCTGTCGGCCATCGCCGGCGGCGGCGCGCCGGCCTTCTATACCGGCACCATCGCCCAGGGGATCGTCGACACGGTGCGCAGCTCGGGCAGCAATGCCGGCGTGCTCTCGCTCGCCGACCTTCAGAACTACCAGGTGAAGGAGCGCCGGCCGGTCTGCATCGCCTATCGGGCGCTCGACATCTGCGGCATGGGGCCGCCCTCCTCCGGCGCGGTCGCCGTCGGCCAGATGCTCGGCATGCTGGAAAATTTCGACCTCAAGGCGCTCGGCAGGGACAATCCGGAAAGCTGGCGGCTGATCGGCGACGCCCAGCGCCTCGCCTTCGCCGACCGCGAACGCTACCTTGCGGACACGGATTTCGTGCCTGCGCCCATCAAGGGGCTCCTCGACAAAACCTATCTCGGCGAGCGGGCAAAACTGCTCGACGGCGACAAGGCGCTCGCCGGCGATGGCGTGGCAGCGGGCAGGCCGGAATGGGACCACGCCTTCAATTTCGGTCGGGATGCCGCGCTCGAACTGCCCTCCACCAGCCATTTCGTCATTGTCGACAAGGCGGGCAATGTCGTCTCCATGACGACCACCATCGAGAACGGCTTCGGTTCGCGGCTGATGACCGGCGGTTTCCTGCTCAACAACGAGCTCACCGACTTCTCCTTCAAGACCCATGACGAGGGCCTGCCCGTCGCCAACCGGGTGGAGCCCGGCAAGCGCCCCCGCTCCTCCATGTCGCCGACCATCGTCATGAAGGACGGCAAGCCCGTTCTGGCCATCGGCTCGCCCGGCGGCAGCCAGATCATCGGCTATGTCGCCCAGGCGCTGATCGCCCATATCGACTGGGGCATGGATGTCGGCGCGGTCGTCTCGATGCCGCATCTCGTCAACCGCTTCGGCCCCTACGACCTCGAAGCCGGAACGGACGCGGAAAAGCTCGCCGAACCGCTGAAGGCCCTCGGCTACGAGGTGAAGCTGAGCGAAATGAACTCCGGCCTGCACGCCATCGCCATCTCCGCCGACGGCCTCACCGGCGCTGCCGATCCGCGGCGGGAGGGGATTGCGGTCGGGAAATAGGGTCAGACGAGGCGGACAGGTCCGCCATAGTCGGCAACGCGTACATCCGCCGTCAGCAACAGCAGGCCCTCATGTTTCGCCTGCGCGATGAGGATGCGGTCGAAAGGATCGCGGTGCAGGTGCGGCAGGTCCGCCACGGCGATGGCGTGGCCGGCGATGATCGGCAACTCGATGTAACCGTTATCGACCAGGCCGCGCCGCAGCCGCGCGGCGTCCGCCTGGAAATCCCCGCGGCCGAGGCTCGATTTGATGACCACTTCCCAGAGGCTCGCGACGCTGAAATAGAGGACGTTTTCCGGATCCGCCATAAGCGCCGTCGCGGCCTCGCTGAGGCGCTCCGGGCTCGACGCGGCCCAGAGCAGGAGGTGCGTATCGATGAGGAGTTTCATTCTTCACCGGAAAACTGCCGGGCGATCTCATCCTCGCCCATCCGGTCGAAATCGTCGGGAACCGTCAACTCCCCGCGCAGAAAGCCGAAACGGCTCGTCTTGCCCTCCCCCACCGGTTCGAGCGGCACGACTTTGACCATCGGCTTTCCCGCCTTGGCGATGACGAAACTCTCCCCCTTCGCCGCCTGCTCGACCAAGCGTGAAAGGTTGGTCTTCGCATCATGGATGTTGACCGTACGCATCGCCTTCCCTATGGACTTAGTCCGATAAACTTAGTCCATTGCTTTGGATAAATCAAATTCCGGTTTCACCCGACGCCGGTATGCGCTACCCATCGATCATGACGACGACACACTTCCCCTTCCTCTCCATCGATCCCGCCAGCCGCCGCGTCTCGCTCGACGGCCGCAATCCCGATTTCTACCGCGATCCGAACCCGGTTTACGCGGCGCTGCATGCGCACTGTCCCACCTTCTGGTGGGAAGAGCAGAAGATGTGGTACTTCACCGGCTACGACCATGTGAACGGCCTCCTGCGCGACCGCCGCTTCGGCCGGCAGATCCTGCATGTGGCGACGCGCGAGGAGCTTGGCCTGCCGGAGCCGCAGCCGCACCTGACGCATTTCGACGCCGCCGAAGCCTGGTCGCTGCTGGAGCTGGAGCCGCCGGAACACACGCGGCTGCGCACCCTCGTCAATCGCGCCTTCGTCTCGCGCATGATCGAGAAGCTGACGCCGGAGATTTCCGCGCTCTGCCACGAGGCGATCGACCGGTTCGAGAAGGACGGGAAGGTCGAACTGCTCACCGCCTTCGCCGACATCCTGCCGGTGACGATGATCGCCCGCATGATCGGCATTCCCGACGAGATGGGGCCGCAGCTCCTGAAATGGTCGCATGCCTATGTGCGCATGTACATGTTCGGCCGCACCCACGCGGACGAGATAGCGGCCGACAGGGCGGCCGAGGAATTCTCCGCCTATGTCCGCGGCGTCATCGCCGAGCGCCGGGCGGACCCGCGCGACGACCTGCTCTCGCACATGGTGCATACGGAGCACCGCGGCCAGCTCCTGACCGAGGACGAGCTGATATCCACGACCATCGTGCTGCTCAATGCCGGCCACGAGGCGACGGTGCACCAGATCGGCAATGCCGTGCGCACCATCCTGGAAAACGGCGCCGATCCTTCCGTGCTCTTCGCCGACGGGAAGGCGACGGAGCGCACGGTCGAGGAATGCCTGCGCATCTCCGCGCCGGTGCACATCTTCGACCGTTTCGCGCTGGAGGATGTCGAACTCGACGGCATCCATTTCCGCAGGGGCGACAAGGTGGCGATGATCCTCGCGGCCGCCAATCTCGACCCGAGGAAATTCACCGATCCCCTCGTCTTCAAGCCGGACCGCAACGAGGGCGCCAACCTCTCCTTCGGCGCCGGCATCCACTTCTGCATCGGCGCGCCGCTCGCAAGGCTGGAGCTCAACATCGCCCTGCCGATCCTCTTCCAGCGCCTGCCGGGACTAAGAATGGCGCAGAAGCCCGTGGTGAAGGATGTCTACCACTTCCACGGGCTGGAGGCGCTGGAGCTGGAATGGTGAGGCGCTGAGTGGCACACGATAACAATCTCGTCCTCATCGGCGCAATCTTCGTCGCGGTCTATCTGCTCGTTCCCCTCGCCACGCTCGCTTCCGGCTTTCTGAGGTCGCGCGGCGATGAGTGGACGTTCCCGGCGCTCGTGGCCGCCAGTGTCGCACTTTGGGTATTGTTCACGACATCCATGGGTCTGGACAATTTAGCATCGGGTCTTTCTTTACCGTACCTCGGCCTGGTTGTTCTGACGTCGGTCGGCGGCGGCACGCTACGCTTCTTTCTATCTTCCTCTGGTAGCGAGCCATCCTGGGTTGGCAGCATGCTGCTGGGCTTCGCTATTGGCGTTCCGTTACCCCTCACCGGGCTCGGGCAAGTGGGCCTTTTTGCCCAACCGCCACATACAGCCGTCACCATTGTTCTGGTCTGTTTGACTGGCTTCCTGCTCTATCAAGCGTGTTCAGGACGCAGCAGACTACGATTGAGGCAGCCGTTCGACACGTACGGCTTCATATGCTTCTCGCTCGCAGGGACGCTGGGCATCGCGACTATCTTGGCCAATTTTTTCCCTCTACAGGCGGCATCCTAGCCCCTGCATAAGATTGGGGCTCACCCGCCGCCCGATTTGACAAAAGCCTTGCGGGCGAAATCCTAGATGCGGATGACGTAGTCCTTGCGAGTCGTTTCAACGACTTCCCAGGTTCCCTTGAAGCCGGGTCTCAGGATCAGGCGGTCGCCGGCCTTCAGGTGCGTCGTCTCGCCATTTTCCGAAACCACGATCGAGCGCCCTTCCAGGATGTGGAAATACTCCCACTCGTCGTACTGGATGCGCCATTTTCCCGGCGTCGACTGCCAGATGCCGGCATAGATGCCGCCATCGGCCTCCTCGATGTTCCAGGTGGTGAAGACCGGATCGCCCGCGATCAGCCGGTCGGCGGCCGGGCGGCCCGTCTCGGGCGCGATGCCCGCAATGTCGAAATCGCGTATCTTGGTCATAAGGCTGTCCGTTCCTTCCTGAGCCAGATGCCCCTCATCCGGCTGCCGCCGCCTTCTCCCCGCAAGCGGGGCGAAGGCGATGATGCACCGGTTTCCTCAACCAATGCAGACAACGAACGGGAAAGCGCTCCGCGTGTTTCCTTCTCCCCGCCTGCGGGGAGAAGGGGCCGGCAGGCCGGATGAGGGGCAATCCCGTTTATGCCTTGGCCCGTCTATGCCCTGGCCCGTCTATGCCTTGGCCCGTCTATGCCTTGGCCCGTCTATGCCCTGGCCCGTCTATGCCTTGGCCAGCGCCTGCTCGATATCCGCGATGATGTCGGCGACGTCCTCGATGCCGATCGACAGGCGCACGACGTCGGGGCCTGCGCCGGCGGCGACCTGCTGCTCCTCGCTGAGCTGGCGATGGGTGGTGGAGGCCGGGTGGATGACGAGGGAGCGCGTGTCGCCGATATTGGCGAGATGCGAGAGCATTTCCAGGCCCTCGACGAAGCGCTTGCCCGATTCGTAGCCGCCCTTGAGGCCGAAGGTGAAGACGGCGCCGGCGCCCTTGGGCGAATAGCGCTGCTGGGTGGCATGGTTCGGATCGTCCTCCAGGCCCGCATAGGTGACCCAGGAGATCTTGTCGTGGCCCTTCAGCCACTTGGCGACGGCGAGCGCGTTGTCGCAATGGCGCTGCATCCTCAGCGGCAGGGTTTCGATGCCGGTCAAGATCTGGAAGGCGTTGAAGGGCGAGATGGCGGGGCCGAAATCGCGCAGGCCGAGAACGCGGCAGGCGATGGCGAAGGCGAAGTTGCCGAAGGTGGCATGCAGCACGATGCCGGCATATTCCGGCCGCGGCTCGGACAGCATCGGATACTTGCCGGAGGCCGTCCAGTCGAAGGTGCCGCCGTCGACGATGACGCCGCCCATGGAGTTGCCATGGCCGCCCATGAACTTGGTCAGCGAATGCACGACGATGTCGGCGCCGTGCTCCAGCGGGCGCACGAGATAGGGCGTCGCCATGGTGTTGTCGACGATGAGCGGCAGGCCGTGGCGATGGGCGATCTCGGCAATGCCGGCGATATCGACGAAGGTGCCTCCGGGGTTTGCCAGGCTCTCGATGAAGATCGCCTTGGTCTTGTCGTCGATCTGGCTTTCGAAGGAGGAGAGGTCGGCCGTATCGGCCCAGCGCACATGCCAGTCGAAGCTCTTGAAGGCATGGCCGAACTGGTTGATCGAGCCGCCATAGAGCCGGCGCGCGGCGATGAAATTGTCGCCCGGGCGCATGATCGTGTGGAAGACGAGGAGCTGGGCGGCATGGCCCGAGGCGACGGCGAGCGCCGCCGTGCCGCCTTCCAGCGCCGCGACGCGCTCTTCCAGCACCGCCTGGGTCGGGTTCATGATGCGGGTGTAGATGTTGCCGAAGGCCTGGAGGCCGAAGAGCGAGGCGGCATGGTCCGTGTCGTTGAACACAAAGCTCGTGGTCTGGTAGATCGGCGTCGCGCGCGCGCCCGTCGTCGGGTCCGGCTGGGCGCCGGCGTGGATGGCGAGCGTTGCAAATCCGGGCTTGTTCTGCGTCATGAAATGGCCTCCCTGGCTAAAGTCGGGCGCACTATTTCAGAGTGGTAAGAGCCGGTCAAAGAAAGATTTTCCGGAAAAAGGCACAGGCGCGGCAACAGACGTTTTGCCGCCTGAAAACCTCAGGCGACGAGGCGGGGATATTCGATCGCCGGGCAGCGATCCATGACCACCTTGATGCCGGCAGCCTCCGCCTTTGCCGCCGCCGCGTCATGGCGCACCGAGAGCTGGCCCCAGATGACCCTGGGCAACGGGTTCAGCGCCAGCACCTCCTCGACGACCGACGGGAGCGCATCCGCCGCGCGGAAGACATCGACCATGTCGATGGGTTCGACGATATCGGCTAGACGGGCGACGACCGGCTGACCGAGGATCTCCTTGCCGGCCTGGCCGGGATTGACCGGGATGACCCGATAGCCCTTGCGCAGCAGGAAGGCCATCACCCGGTGGCTGGGGCGCTCCGGATTGGGCGAGGCGCCGACGAGCGCGATGAGCTTGGTCGAGCGCAGGATGTCGGCGATGTAATAGTCCGGATAGGAATCGTGGTTCATGCGGCTACCCCGTTTTGCTGCCGGAGAATTGGGGTAACGTTGCGTGAAGTCAATATGCGCGGCGCTCAGGAGGCCTTGAGCATCAGCACCGGATATTCCGTCACCGGGCAGCGATCCATGACCACCTGGATGCCGGCGGCCTCCGCCCGTGCGGCGGCGGCATCGTCGCGCACCGTGAACTGGCCCCAGAGCACGGCGGGAAGCGGATCGAGCGCCAGCACCTCGTCGACGACGGCACCGAACTGGCTTGCCGCGCGAAAGACGTCGACCATGTCGATCGGCTCGGCGATATCGGCAAGATGCGCGTAGACCTTCTGGCCGAGGATGGTCTTTCCGGCATGGCCGGGATTGACGGGAATGACGCGATAGCCCTTGCCGAGTAGGAAGCCCATGACGCCATGGCTCGGCCGCGCATCGTTCGGCGAGGCGCCGAGCACGGCGATCGTGTGCACGGATTTGAGAATGTGGCGGATGTAGCTGTCGGGATAGTGATCGTGGTTCATCGCTGCCTCCTCCGGCGTTCGCGACCGTCTCTCACATGTCTTCCTGACTTCCAGGCTAGCGCAGAACCTTAAAGAAGACGACCGCACCGGGGCCGGCATTCGCGCGCCGATTGTGCCATTGCGGATCAGCTTCGGTCATTTTGCCGCCGCCAGGGCGCATTTTGCCGAAAATCCTGCCGGTATCCCGATTGCAAATCAGCGAAATTGCGCCGATGAAGGACCACGCTCCTCCCCCAATGGCCTGCCCCTTCGAGGTCCCGGATTGCCGCTAGACATTCTTTTTCTCGTGCTGTTCGGCGCGGCTCTTCATGCCGTCTGGAATGCCCTCGTCAAATCCGGCACGGACAAGTCGCTCGACGCGGCCATGGTCTCGCTCGGCGGCGGCATGATCGGCCTTGCCTTCCTGCCGTTCGTGCCCATGCCCGATCCGGCGGCCTGGCCCTTCGTGCTCACCTCGGCCGTCCTGCAATTCGCCTATTTCCAGCTCGTCGCCGCCGCGTACCGGGCCGGCGATATCGGCCTCGTCTATCCGCTGATGCGGGGCGCCGCGCCCCTTCTTGTCGCCATGACGAGCGGCCTCGTCCTGGGGGAGCACCTGACACCGGGCGCAATGGCCGGCGTGCTGGTCATTTCCGTCGGCGTGCTGACGCTCGCCTTCGAATCGCGTCATGGCAGCCGCCGGGCCATCGCCTATGCACTGGCGAACGCCGCCGTCATCGCCACCTATACCTTCGTCGACGGCGCCGGCGCGCGCGTTTCCGGCAATGCAGTTTCCTACACGCTGTGGATGTCGTTGCTGCCGCCGGTGCTGCTCTTCGGCTGGGCGGTCGCGCGGCGCGGCAGCAGGCCGGTCTGGACGCATGTGCGCCGCAACTGGGTGCGCGGCCTCCTTGGCGGCGCCGGCTCCATCGCCTCCTACGGCCTCGCCCTCTGGGCCATGACCAAGGCGCCGGTCGCCACCGTCGCCGCGCTGCGCGAAACCGCCATCCTCTTCGCCCTCCTCATCTCGGTCTTCATCCTCAAGGAGAAGGCCAGCATCTGGCGCTACATCGCCAGTGCCGTGATCGCGGCAGGCGTGTTGGTGCTGAAGCTGGCTTGAGGATTGAAATCCCCGCCCGCAGAGTGTATGTACGTATTATTGTACAGAGGACACCAGCATGAAGGTCGTCAGCCTTTCCGAACTGCGCGCGAACATTGCCAAGCACTTCGACAGCGTCGAGGCCGACCGGGACGAACTGATCGTCACGCGGCAGAACCGCGAGCCGATGGTTGTCATGTCGCTCGCCGATTTCGAGAGCTGGAAGGAAACGATGTACCTTACCGCCGGCCCGGCGAACCGCGCGCATCTGCTGCGCTCGATCCAATCGCTCGATGCGGGCAAGGGCGAGACAAGAACGCTCGACGAGCTGACCGTCACCGGCGAATGAAGATCTGCTTTTCTCCCGAAGCCTGGGCCGATTTCACCTATTGGGTCGAAACGGACCGCAAGACCGCGGAGAAGATCGTCGGCCTGATCAAGGAATGCCGGCGGGAACCGTTTTCCGGCCTCGGCAAGCCCGAGCCGCTGCGCGGGGAGCTGAAAGGCTTCTGGTCACGCCGGATCACGCACGAGCACCGACTGGTCTACCGCGTGACCGGCAGCGGCCAGGCCCAGATGCTGGAAATCGCCGCCTGCCGCTACCACTACGGCTGAAGGGCTATTTCCACTCCGGCATGCGCTTTGCGAGGAATGCGCCGATCCCCTCCTTCGCGTCATCGACCAGCATGTTGTCGACCATCGTCGCGACGGCGATGTCATAGGCTTCGGCAAGCGGCAGGCCGGCCTGGGCGCGGAAGGCGGCCTTGCCGATGCGCAACGCCTGCGGCGACTTGGAGGCGATGACGGCGGCATATTTGTCGACGACCTGGCGCAGGTACTGCTGCGGCACGATGCGGTTGACGAGGCCGAAATCCTTGGCGGTGGAGGCGTCGATGGTCTCGCCCGTGAGCAGCATCTCCATCGCCTGCTTGGGATGGGCGGCGCGGGTGACGGCGACCATCGGCGTCGAGCAGAACAGGCCGATATTGACGCCCGGCGTGCAGAAGGCGGAGGTGTCGGTGCAGATGGCAAGGTCGCAGCTGGCGACGAGCTGGCAGCCGGCGGCCGTGGCGAGCCCGTCGATCTCGGCGACGACCGGCTGCGGCAGCGCGGCGATCTTCAGCATGATATCCGCCGCCATGCGCATGGTCTTCTCGAAGAAGGCACGCCCGCCGTCCGCATCGCCGCGGCGGGCGGTCATCTCCTTGAGGTCGTGGCCGGCGGAAAACACCTTTCCGGTCGAGGCGAGCACGACGACGCGGATGGCCTCGTCGCCCGCGGCCGCATCGAGCGCCTCGCCGAGCGCCTCCATGACGGCGATGGAGAGAACATTGGCCGGCGGGTTGTTGAGCGTGATCCTGAGGATCGGCTCATGCCGTTCGATGCGCACCAGCCCGGCCGGCTCCTCTTTCCTGAACGACACCACATCCGCCATGATCGCCTCCCTTGTGAGCTTTCCACAGCGTCCTACGCTTCACCGCACCCCGTTTCAAGTTGGGCGACATAGACTTTGAGAGGGCTTGCCCCTCGGCGCAAATCGGTCTGTAAACGCCTGGCAGGCGGAGGAGAAAACCATGACCCTGACCCCCATCATGGACCGGGACGCCCTGAACCGGTTCCTCGAAACCGATTTTCCGCAGATCCATACGGATGGAAAGGTTTTCGACGTGACCGAGGTGGGGCCAGGCACGGTCGTCATGCGGCTCGCGCCGAACGAGCGGCATCTGCGCCCCGGCGGCACGGTCTCCGGCCCCACCCTGTTCGCGCTGGCCGATGTCGCGGCCTATTGCGTGGTGCTGGCGCATATCGGCCCCGTGGCGCTCGCCGTCACCACCAATCTCAACATCAACTTCCTGCGCAAACCGGAACCCGGCCCCCTCACCTGCACCTGCCGGCTGCTCAAGCTCGGCAAGCGGCTGGCGGTGATCGAGGCGTCGATTTTCGGCGAGGATGCCGCGGATCTGGTGGCGCATGCCACCGCGACCTATTCGATTCCGCCGCGGTAACTTGTGGTATCGAAATACCTCTTCTATAACATATTGTTTTTGCTTATTTATCTTTGACGACACCCGAGTGGAGCCCCTTGACGTCCCGTCGGCTCTCGCTTATAAGCCGCTCCAGATCGCGGTCCCCACGGGCCGCGTTCGATTTTTGGCACCCGCAAGGGGCCAAACCAAGCAACAAGAAACGCCCGTCGCCTCAAAACCTCGGGATCGAAAAAGAAAGACATCTCCCATGGCAACCTTCGTACAGAAGCCCGCCGAGGTAGAAAAGAAGTGGATCCTCATCGACGCCGAAGGCCTCGTTGTCGGTCGCCTCGCTACCCTCATCGCCAACCGCCTGCGCGGCAAGCACAAGGCAACCTTCACGCCCCACGTCGATGACGGCGACAACGTCATCGTCATCAACGCCGAGAAGGTCGTCTTCACCGGCAAGAAGTACTCCGACAAGAAGTACTACTGGCACACCGGTTACCCGGGCGGCATCAAGGAGCGTACGGCTCGCCAGATCATCGAAGGCCGCTTCCCGGAGCGCGTCCTCGAAAAGGCCGTCGAACGCATGGTTCCGCGTGGCCCGCTCGGCCGTCGCCAGATGAAGAACCTGCGCGTCTACGCCGGCGCCAACCACCCGCATGAAGCCCAGCAGCCCGTCGCCCTCGACGTCGCCAAGCTGAACAGCAAGAACACAAGGAGCGCCTGATAATGGCCGACCTCTCCTCGCTCAAGGACCTCGGCGTCGCTGCTGCAGCTCCGGCCGCTTCCGCCCCGGTTCACGTCAAGAAGGTTGACGCCCAGGGCCGTTCCTACGCCACCGGCAAGCGCAAGGACGCTGTCGCCCGCGTGTGGGTCAAGCCGGGCTCCGGCAAGATCACCGTCAACGGCAAGTCGTTCGAAGCCTATTTCGCACGCCCGGTCCTGCAGATGATCCTGCAGCAGCCGATCGTCGCGGCGGCCCGTGACGGCCAGTTCGACATCGACGCCACCGTCGCCGGCGGCGGCCTTTCCGGCCAGGCCGGTGCCGTTCGTCACGGCATCTCCAAGGCGCTGACCTACTTCGAGCCGGGCCTGCGCTCGGTCCTCAAGAAGGGCGGCTTCCTGACCCGCGACTCGCGCGTCGTCGAACGCAAGAAGTACGGCAAGGCCAAGGCCCGCCGTTCGTTCCAGTTCTCCAAGCGTTGATCGCTCGGACGACATGCTCTTCAGGAAAGGCCGGGGTTCGCCCCGGCCTTTTCGTTTTCTGGATGATGCGCCCCGGCGCCATCGAACGCCTTTCACCATATCTTTCGTTTTCCTGCGCCCAAAATTCCCTTGCCTTCAGGATCGCGATTGGCGAACGTCCCGCCACATTCGGAGGGATCATTCATGGCCAACAAGACGATCGACCATGCCATCACGGCGAGGACGCTGAAGAGCGCCGCCTCGGACCCGACCCATGCGGGCATCCTCTCCTTCATGCGCCGGCGCTATACGAAAATCCTGAAGGATGTCGACGCGGTCGTCTGGGGCATTCCCTTCGATGCCGCGACCTCCAACCGGCCCGGCACGCGCTTCGGGCCGCAGGCCATCCGCCGCGCCTCGGCGATCATGGACAACGACCCGCAATATCCCTTCGAGCGCGACCTCTTCGCGGACATGGCCGTCATCGACTACGGCGACTGCCTGCTCGACTACGGCAACCACCAGAAGACGCCCGGCACGATCGAGCGCGAGGCGAGGAAGATCCTCAAATCCGACGCCTACATGCTGACGCTCGGCGGCGACCATTTCATCACGCTGCCGCTCCTGCGCGCCCATGCGGAAAAATACGGCCCCCTCTCCCTCGTGCAGTTCGACGCCCACCAGGATACCTGGGCGGACGAGAAGGGCCGCATCGACCACGGCTCCTTCGTCGGCACGGCGGTGCGCGAGGGGCTGATCGATCCCGAGACCTCGATCCAGATCGGCATCCGCACCCATGCGCCGGAGGATTGCGGCATCCGCATCCTCTACGGCTATGACGTGGAGGAGATGACCGCCGGCGAGATCGCCGATGCGATCGTCCACCATATCGGGGACGGGGCGACCTACCTCACCTTCGATATCGACTGCCTCGACCCGGCCTTCGCGCCCGGCACCGGCACGCCCGTCTCCGGCGGTCCGTCGAGCGCGAAAATCCTGTCGGTCCTGCGCAAGCTCGGTGCGCTGAACATCGTCGGATCGGATGTGGTCGAGGTCGCGCCGGCCTATGACCATGCGGACATCACGGCCATCGCCGGTTCCAATATCGCCATGTACATGCTGGGGCTTCACGCCGCAAAACTGGCCGAGCGGCGCTGACGGCGCCGCATTGAATGCGGCGGGCCGAGGAGTTATATCGGGCCGGAAATTCTCTTTCCCGCACGTTCGGACGCAAGGCCGCGGCAGGGTCTTGCCGGAATTGAGGCAGGCTTCTCACAGGATTGGATTGCAGATGAAACCGAAGATCTTCATCGATGGCGAACACGGCACGACGGGCCTGCAGATCCGCACGCGCATGGCCGGCCGCGACGATGTCGAGCTCCTCTCGATCCCCGAGGCCGAGCGCCGCAATGCCAGGCTGCGCGAGGACCTCCTGAACAGTGCCGACGTCGCCATCCTCTGCCTGCCCGACGATGCGGCGAAGGAGGCCGTCGCCATGGTCGCCGCTAACAATTCCGTCCGCATCATCGACACCTCGACGGCGCATCGCGTCAACCCGGACTGGGCCTATGGCTTTGCCGAGATGGATCGCGAACAGCCGAAGAAGATCGCCGCTGCCCGCTATGTCGCCAATCCCGGCTGCTACCCGACGGGCGCGATCGGGCTGCTGCGCCCGCTCCGCCTTGCCGGCCTGCTGCCGGAGGACTATCCGGTCACGGTCAACGCCGTTTCGGGCTACACCGGCGGCGGCAAGCAGATGATCGCGCAGATGGAGGATGCAGGCCATCCGGATCCCATCGATGCGCCGCACTTCCTCTACGGCCTCACGCTCAAGCACAAGCATGTGCCGGAAATGCAGGTGCACGGCCTGCTTTCCCGCGCGCCCCTCTTCTCGCCCTCCGTCGGAAAGTTCCCGCAGGGCATGATCGTGCAGGTGCCGCTCTATCTTGCGGACCTCAACGACCACGCCTCGCTCGGCTCGATCCACGAGGCGCTGGCCGCGCATTATGCCGGCCAGGACATCGTCGAGGTGGTGGACCTCAAGGAAAGCGCCAACCTCGCCCGCGTCAACGCCGTTGAGCTGGCCGATACGGACCGCATGAAGCTCTACGTCTTCGGCACCGCCGGCGCGCCGCATGTCAACCTCGTCGCCCTGCTCGACAATCTCGGCAAGGGCGCATCGGGCGCCGCCGTGCAGAACATGAACCTGATGCTGAAGGCATGAGTTCGCCTCAGGCAAGCGCGGAGCGTATATCCGTCAGGCCGAAATCGTTGCCCTTGAACAGCAAGGGCTCGTCGAGAGCCTTTGCGAGCGCGTAGGAAAAGCAGTCGCCGATATTCAGGCCGGCCGGATGCCTCCCCTTGCCATAGGCACGAAAGCCGGCAATGGCGAGATTGACCTGGGCGCCATCGACCGAGACGGTCTCGGCGCTCACCGCATCCAGCAGCGCCTCCAACGCGGCACGCCCCTCTTCGCCCTTTCGTCCTTCGACCACACAGGTGACTTCGACGCGTGTGACGGCGGAAATCAGGCATCGCCCGCCAGTTGCCAGCACCTCCTCGAAGATCGCCGCGTCATCTTCCTGGAACAGCACGGCCGCGAGCGCCGAGGTGTCGATGACCATCACCAGAGCCCGTCGTCATCATAGCCCACGATGTCGTCCGCGGACCGGCCGTCCCTGTCGGGCAGCGCCGCGCAGGCGGCACCGATCGCATGCAGGCGGCGTTTCAGGTCGGACGGCTGGCCGCGGCGGCGGCGTTCCCGTTCGAGGCGCTCGGCAAGCGCCTTGCGGATCGCCGTCGTCAGGCTCTCACCGGTCAAGGCGGCCACTTCGCGGGCGAGCCGATCCGTTTCCGCATCCTTCAGGCTGAGTGCCATGGCACACCTCTTCTATAAAACGCTCAGGATTATATAAGAGGTGACGCTTCAAGTCACGACCGTTCCATTTCCCCGTAGAACCCGCGCCAATGGGCGACCGCGAAGCCGAGCACGACCAGCGCTCCGCCCTGGTGGGCCAGCGCCCAGCCGAGCGGGACCTGCCAGAGGAGCGTGAGGATGCCGATCGTCGCCTGGAGACAGACGAGGCCGAACAGCACGAGGGCGCGGCGGGCATGCGTCGTTTCGGGGGCGGCGCGCAGCGAGGCGATCATGTGAATGGCGACGAGCGCGAAGAGCACGTAGGCGCCGATGCGGTGGACGAACTGCACCGTCTTCGGGTTCTCGAAAAGGTTGATCCACCAGGGCTGCTGCACGAAGAGGCCATCCGGCACGACGGCGCCGTCCATCAGCGGCCAGGTGTTGTAGGTGAGGCCGGCGTCGAGGCCGGCGACGAGGGCGCCGAGATAGATCTGGAAGATCGCCATGCAGGCGATGATGCCGGCCATCCGGCGGGAACCGTCCGTCGGCGCGGCGTCGTCGCCGTGCGGCGAAAGCGCCCGCATCAGCCATGTCGTCCAGGCAAAGATCAGACAGGCGATGGTAAGGTGCGTGGCGAGCCGGTACTGGCTGACGGAAACCCGCTCGGCAAGGCCGGATGTGACCATCCACCAGCCGATGAACCCCTGGAAACCGCCGAGCGCCAGAAGGCCGACGAGCGGCCAGCGCAGCTTCTTCTCGATCCGGCCGGTCAGCCAGAAGAAGGCGAGCGGCACGGCGAAGACGAAGCCGATGGAGCGGGCGATCAGCCGGTGGGCCCATTCCCACCAGAAGATCGTCTTGAACTCCTCGACGGTCATGTCCTTGTTGATCTGCTGATATTGCGGAATGCGCTTGTAGAGGTCGAACTCCTCCTGCCACTCCTTGTCGCCGATCGGCGGGATGACGCCGTGGATCGGCTTCCATTCGGTGATGGAAAGGCCGGATTCGGTGAGCCGCGTCGCGCCGCCCACCAGCACCAGCACGAACAGCGTGAACAGCACGAAGCCGAGCCACCGGCGCACCTGGCGGCGGTTGCGGTCGGTCCTGTCCGTGTCACTGTGGCTGCGGTATGCGGTCGCGGTCGTGGCGCTCATCGTCTCGGCTCCTGTTCCGGAGCGGCGGGCGGCCCGCCATTCCGGTTCCTTTCTCGCGTCCTTCCGGCAAAACCGCGCGCGCGGCTTCAGCCGGAACGACTGTGGCGTTGATTTGCCTGACCGGCCCGTGCAAAACAAGGCCCGAACCTTTGCGGCATGCCGTCGCGCCATTTTGCCGCTACCGAAGTGAAAGACTGCCCATGCCCCCTCGCCTCAGAAAACTGGTCGGCACGATCCTGATCATCATCCTCGTGCTCGTCTATGCGCTGGTCGCGACCACCGTCGCCGCCGCCACACTCGGGCAATCGCCATGGTACATCCACCTTCTCTACTTCACCGTGACCGGCCTTTTGTGGATCCTGCCGGCAATGCTGATCATCAAGTGGATGGAAAAGCCGGGCAAGCCGCGCGACGAATAGGCTATGCCTGAAGATGGGCGGCAAGGCCGGCGGGATAAAGCTCCACGCCGGCCGGCAGCGCGAGCGGATAGAACCAGCGTGCCGTCCAGAGCGAGCGGTCATGCTCGACGAGCGTGATCTCGGGCCGGCGATAGAGGCTTTCGTCGAGCAGGTAGATGTTCGCGACGAAAATGAACTCGTGGCCCTGCGCGCCCTCATGCCAGTAGAGGTTCTCGAAGGTCGTCCACGGGCCGTCTATGGCGATCTCGCAGCCGAACTCCTCGCGGAACTCGCGGGCGAGCGCCTCCTCTCGCGTTTCGCCGAACTCGATGGAGCCGCCGGGCGGGCGCACACCCTTGACCGTGCCGTCGTCGCGCGTCACTTCCGCCGCCAGCAGCCGGCCGCCGTGCCAGGCAAGGCCCAGCACCTTCACATGGATTTTCTGCGGCGGCCGCCAGGTCTGCATGGGTCCCTCCTGCCGGCGGGGTGCATCACCCGCCGCTCTCGTTATCGACTTGCTAACCGCGCTGGCCGATTTCCCGGGGCATACGGGCCGGCGCCAGCGGATTTAAACCAATTGCGCAGGCCTGACGCCTATTGTGTCGCTGCGGCAACCGAATGCACGAAGGCCAGGCCATGGGAGCGATGCAACTCCATTTCCAGATCATGCCGTCCGAACGCGACCGCGCACGCGGCGGTCTGGCGCCGGCGGCCGGCGACGACCATACCCGCTCGACGCTGCCGCTGTCGATCCGCCTGCACGAGCGGATGGAACCGCTGGAGGCCTGCTGGCGGGCACTCGAAACGGACAACCCGCTTTCGCTCCACCAGAGCTACGACTGGTGCCGCGCCTGGGCGGAAAGCCATGCCTGCCGGCTGCTGATCGTCGAGGGCCTTTCCGGCGGGCGCACGCATCTCCTGCTGCCGTTCGAAATCGTGCGCCGCGGGCCGATCCGCATCGCCCGCTTCCTCGCCGCCCCGTTCAGCAACATCAATACGGGTCTCTATTCGCGGGATTTCCGCGCCCTTGCCGCCCCGCCACGCCTCCGGCAGGCACTGGACACGGTGCGGGGGCAGCTTGCCCGCCACTGCGACATCTTCCTGCTTGAGAACATGCCGCTGGACTGGCGTGCCGAGGCGAGCCCCTTTTCCGATCTTCCTGCGGTGCTAAACCAGAATTCCGCCTTCCAGATCGAACTCTTCCCCGATTTCGAGCGCACGCTGGCGCAGGTCAACGCCCGCCGCCGCCGCAAGAAGTTCCGCTCCTCCGAGCGCCGCCTGATGGCGCTTGGCGGCTACGAATACGTCATCGCCGAGGCCGGCAGGGAGAGCCGGGCGCTGCTGGAAACCTTCTTCCAGCAGAAGGCCGCACGTTTCGACGCCATGGGCCTGCCCGACGTCTTTCGCGACGAGGACACGCGGGATTTCTTCCGCCGGCTGGTGTCGGTGCCCGAGGCGGACGGCAGCTATCCGCTGCAACTCCATGCCGTGCGCCTCAAGGGTGGGAACGACGGCCGGATCGCCGCCATTGCCGGCCTGTCGCGCAAGGGCGACCATGTGATCTGCCAGTTCGGCTCGATCGACGACACGATCGCCGCGGATGCCAGCCCCGGTGAATTCCTGTTCTACCTTGCCATCCGGAAACTGTGCGGCGAGGGCGTGCGCCTGTTCGACTTCGGCATCGGCGACCAGCCCTACAAGCGCTCCTGGTGCACGATCGAGACGCGGCAGCACGACCTGCTCTGGCCGACGACGGTTGCCGGGGCGACGGTTGCCGCGCTGCACCGGGCCAAGACCGGCACGAAACGCCTCATAAAGCAGAACCCGCAGGTCTACGCCTTCCTGCAGCGCCTGCGCTCCGGCAAGACGGCACGCCCGCGCGCGGATGGCGCGGACGACGCGGACTGATCCGCCCTATGCCGCCCGGCGGCCCGGATAGCGCGGCGGCTCGCCCCCCTCGCCCGTCATCAGCATGACCTCGCTGTAGCCGGCCGCGCCGAAGGCGTCGATCATCTCGACGATCTCGTCCTCGTCGGCGCCCGGAAGGGAGAGGATGATATCGGTCTCCTGGTCGCGCGTCAGGCGCCGCACGCCCTCCACGTCGGCCGGGCCGCATTCCACGATCACCGTGTCATAGGCATCGGCAAGCGAGGAGATGACCATCGCCAGCCGGTCGATGCCGCGCATGGCGCGCTTGATGTTCGCATTGCCGCGCGGAACGACGTGCGCCCCGGACAACCGGTCGCCATGGATGATGTCGCCGAAGACGGCGTCGCCGACGAGGAGATCGGTGATGCCGGGCATATGGGCGGACTGCGCCATCAGGCGCGTCGGGCAGGCCGAGCCGGTCAGGTCGATGATCAGCGTCTTGCGATGTTCCTCCGCGATGCGGCGGGCCAGCATGACGGTGGCGGTGGAACCACGGTCGCCGGAGGGCGAGACGGAGATCGCGACCGAGACGTTGTTCTCGACCATGTACCGGGCAACGGCGGCAATGGAGAATTCCGCCTCCTCCTCCCCGGGGTCGGCCGTATCGAGCAGCGAAGCGGGTGAGCCCGCCTCTGTCTCCTGCTCCTCCTCGTCCTCGTCGGGCGCGATGTCGGCCAGCAGGGATTTTGCCGGCGCGCGGACGTCGCGGACCGGGCCATGGTCGAGGCGCGCGACCGGATCGCGGTGCAAGGCGGGGGTTTTGTGGATGACCGGTTCCTCCGCAGGAAGGTCCGCCTCGACCTCGTCCTCGACGGCCTCCTCCTCGCGCCGCGCCGGGACCGCAGCGGCAGCGCCCACCGGCTTCAGCGCGCGGCCGCTGAAGAGTTCGGCCAGCAGGATGGCGATCGCGCTCAGCATGAAGCCGGCAAGACCGCCGACGATGGTGATCGGCACGACCTTCGGGAAGGCCACCTCCGTCGGCTCGACGGCGGCCGAAATGATGCGGGCATCGGCCGGCGTGGAGCTGCTGTCGGTGCGCGAGGTGGCCTCGCGGTAGCGGGCGAGATAGGTTTCGAGCAGCTGGCGCTGGGCGGTCGCCTCGCGCTCCAGCGCCTTGAGGCCGACTTCGTCCTCGCCGGCGCGCGCGCTGTTCGCCTTCACCGTGTTGAGCTGCTGCAGAAGCTGGGTTTCGCGCAGCTGGGCGGTGCGGGCCTCGTTTTCGAGGCTCGACAGGATCTTCTGCGTCTCCGCCTTGATCTGCCCGCGGATGCCGGCAAGCTGCGAGCGCAGGCCCTTGAGGCGCGGGTGGCCGTCGAGCAGCGAGGTGGAGAGATCGGAGATCTGGCCCTGGATCTGCGCCTCGCTTTCCTTCAGCCGCTGGATCATCTGCGAGCCGACGACGTCGCTCAGCGTGTCCGGCGCGCCGCCGGTCTTGAGCACGGTGCGCACGCTTTCGGCCCGCGCTTCCGCATTGGCGCGCTCGCCGCGCACGCGGGCAAGTTCCGTCGAGATGTCCGTGAGCTGGCGCACGGCAAAGGTGGAGTTCTCGCCGGTCGGCAGGAGATCGGATTGCGAGCGGTATTCGGCGACCTTCTGCTCGGCCTCGCGCACCTTCTCGCGCAGGTTGGCGATCTCCGGCTCCAGCCAGCGCGTCGCCTCGGAATTGGTGTCGAGCTTCGCCCCGCTCTGCAGCGAGAGATAGACCTTCGCCATCTCGTTGGGGATCTCGGCGGCAAGGCGCGGGTCCTTGGAGGAGAACTCGATGCCGATGACGCGCGAGCGCTCCACCTGGTAGACGACGAGCTTGCTGTTGAACTCCTTCAGCACGCGCTCCTCCGGCTCGAGGTCGAGCGGGCTCTTCTTCAGGCCGAAGAGGACGAGCAGGTCGGAAATGGCCGAGGGCTTCGCGGCCGGATCGAACTCCTCCAGCTCATAGAGCTTCATGTTGCGCGCGACCTGCTTGATAAGGTCGGCGGACCGCAGGAGCTGAACCTGGCTGGCGATGCCGAGTTCGTCCAGGGCCGGCTGCTGCTCGCGGCCCTGCGCGCGGTCGGTGCCCGTCGTGAAGGCCGGCTCGCGCGTTTCGATGAGCAGGCGGGCCTCGCTCTTGTAGCGCGGCGTGACGAGGCTGGCGCCGGCAAAGGCAATGCCCGCGCAGGCGACGGTGGCAAGCAGCACGCGCATGCGGTTGCGCCAGATCGCGCCGAAAAGGCCGCCAAGATCGATATCGACATCCTGCTGGCTGTGCGCGCCCGACATATCCCAACTCCAAACACCACGAATTTCGCGCAGGGTAAACAAACATGGTAACGCAAGGGTTAATCGCCGGCGGCCGCCCCGTCCCTTCCCTCGGGCCGCGCCCCGCGAAAAAACCGCCTTGCCCGACCGATCCCGCCCATGCCTTTACCGGCTATTAACCCTAACGGATCGATAACGGGGGCCAGACTTCTGATTCCGGGATTGGGTAAAGCGAATGGCATTCGCAACAATCAACAAGGGCATGCTGCTTGCGCTGGCACTCGTCGTGCCGGCCGTTGCGGGCTGCAGCGGCTACCGCCCCGCCCCAAAGGCGTTTCATGAGGCGACCATCCAGCCCTACCGCCTCGACAGCGGCGACCGGCTGCGCATCACCGTCTTCGAACAGGCCGGCCTCAGCAATACCTATTCGATCGACCAGGCCGGCTACGTCGCCTTTCCGCTCATCGGCGCGGTGCCGGCGCGCGGCCAGACGATCCAGGAACTGGAAAGCATCATCGCGACGAAGCTGAGGCAGGGATATCTGCGCGATCCGGACGTCTCCATCGAGGTCGACCGCTACCGCGCGATCTACGTGATGGGCGAAGTGGGCCAGGCCGGGCAGTACAGCTATGTCGCCGGCATGACGATCCAGAACGCCATTGCGTTGGCCGGCGGCTTCTCGCCGCGCGCCAACCAGGGCGATGTCGACGTCACCCGCAAGATCAACGGCAAGATCCTCACGGGCCGTGTCTCCATTTCCGATCCGGTGCTGGCCGGCGACACCATCTATGTCCGCGAACGGCTGTTCTAAGCAAGATGGCGGACGATGGGCCTCTGCGCATCATTCACTGCTTCCGCTCACCCATCGGGGGAATCTTCCGCCATGTGCGCGATCTTGCCGAGTTCCACGCGAAGGCGGGCCACGACGTCGGCATCGTCTGCGACAGTCTCACCGGCAGTTCCTATGAGGATGGCCTCTTCGATGAAATCCGCCCCTATCTCTCGCTCGGCCTCGTGCGCCTGCCGATCAGCCGGTCGGTCAGCCCGCGCGACGTCGGCGCTTTCTGGAGCAGCTATCACGAGATAAGAAGTTTGCAGCCGGATGTCCTGCACGGGCACGGCGCCAAGGGCGGCGCCATTGCCCGGCTCATCGGCTCAGCCCTGCGGGTCAACAGGTATCGCGTAGCCCGCCTCTATTCGCCGCATGGCGGCAGCCTGCACTACGATCGCCGCACCGCGACGGGCATGGCGATCCTGACCGCCGAGCGCCTGCTGGAAAGGCGCGGCGATGCGCTCGTCTTCGTCTGCGACTACGAGCGCGAGGCCTACGCCGCCCGCGTCGGCCGGCCGCGCGTCAGGGCCGAACGCATCTACAACGGCATCCACGACCGCGACTTCGCACCCGTCTATTCCCGCGAGGATGCCGTCGATTTCCTCTATATCGGCATGCTGCGCGACCTGAAGGGACCGGATGTCTTCGTCGAGGCCTTCGCCCGTACGGAACGCCGGATCGGCCGTCCGCTTTCCGCCCTGATGATCGGCGACGGGCCGGACAAGGCGAAATACGAGGACATGATGCTGCGCATGGGCCTTGGCCGGCGCATCGGCATGCTGCCCGCCATGAAGGCGCACGACGCCTTCGCGCTGACGCGCAACGTCATCGTGCCCTCGCGCGCCGAGGCCATGCCCTATATCGTGCTGGAGGCGCTCGCCGCGCGAAAGCCGGTCATCGCGACCCGCGTCGGCGGCATTCCGGAAGTGCTCGGCCGAAAGAGCATCGCCCTGACGGAACCGGGCGATCCCGACGGGCTCGCCGCCCTGATGGCCCAGGCGATCACCGACGAAGACTGGCCGCGCAAGGTGATGCCGGAGCCGGCCGGCTTCAAGGCGGCCTTCTCCGCCTCCGTCATGTCCAACGCCCTGCTCGACCTGTATCGCGACATCCTTGTCCGGCAGGCTGGAGGAAATCGGCACAGCACCTGACGCTACGGCAGCGACAACGTAAACGTTTCTTAGGGGCTTCGTGCTATTTCCAGGACGAAGCCCCCACAGGTGCGTGCCATGAACCATGTCGACAAACCCGTCTCCTTCGATCCGGATGCGCTGAGGCGCAAGGTGTCCGAAATATCGGTCGCCGCACCCGGCGAAACCCAGGATGCCGGCAAGACCGTCGACCTTAATCCGCTCGCCCGCAGGATCGCCACGCAATTCAGCGTCGACACCTATTCCCCGAGCATGATCATCGGCCTCCTGCGCCTTCTCGAATTCGGCGCGCTGCTGGCGCTCGGCTACAGCATCCACGCGCTCTATGTCAGCAGCATGGGCCTGCCCTTCCTCTACCTCCTCGTCATCGTCGGCGGGGCGGCGATCGGCGTCCTGATCCTTCAGCTCGCCGATGCCTATCAGGTTCCGGCCTTGCGCTCGCCCTGGCGCATGACGCCGCGCATCCTCGCCGCCTGGGCGCTCGCCTTCGGCGCGATGGCGCTCATCGTCTTCTTCTTCAAGTCCGGCGAGCACTATTCCCGCGTCTGGTTCGCCTCCTGGTTCGCGGCGGGCGCGCTCTACCTCGTCATCGAGCGGCAGGTGATCGCCTATTCGATCCGCCGCTGGGCGCGCAACGGCACCATGGAACGCCGCGCCGTCATCGTCGGCGGCGGCGAGCCGGCCAAGGAGCTCATCCGCGCGCTCGAGCACCAGCCGGAGAACGACATCCGCATCTGCGGCATCTTCGACGACCGCGACGAGCGCCGCTCGCCCGCGATCATCGCCGGCTACCCGAAGCTCGGCAATGTCGCCGAGCTCGTCGAGTTCGCGCGCCTCGCCCGCATCGACATGCTGATCATCTCGCTGCCGCTCTCGGCCGAGGCGCGCATCCTCGCGCTGCTCAAGAAGCTCTGGGTGCTGCCGGTCGACATCCGCCTTGCCGCCCATTCCAAGGGCCTGCGCTTCCGTCCGCGCAGCTATTCGCAGGTCGGCAGCCTGCCGATGCTCGACATCTTCGACAAGCCGATCGCCGACTGGGACAATGTCGCCAAGCGCCTCTTCGACGTCTTCTTCAGCGTCGTCGCGATCCTCCTGCTCTGGCCGGTGATGCTCGGCGCCGCCATCGCGGTCAAGCTCTCCTCGCCGGGTCCCGTCATCTTCAAGCAGAAGCGCCACGGCTTCAACAACGAGATCATCGAGGTCTACAAGTTCCGCTCGATGTACACACATCTCGCTGACCCGACGGCAAAGGCCGCCGTGACGAAGGGCGACCCGCGCGTCACCCGCGTCGGCCGGTTCCTGCGCAAATCCTCGATCGACGAGCTGCCGCAGTTCTTCAACGTCCTGAGGGGCGACCTCTCCCTCGTCGGCCCGCGCCCGCACGCCATCCAGGCGCAGTCGAACGACCGCAAATATGTCGATGTCATCGAAAGCTACTTCGCCCGCCACCGGGTAAAGCCCGGCGTGACCGGCTGGGCGCAGATCAACGGCTGGCGCGGCGAGATCGACCATGACGACAAGATCCGCTTCCGCACGGAATTCGACCTCTACTACATCGAGAACTGGTCGCTCTGGCTGGACCTGAAGATCCTCGTCCTGACGCCCTTCCGCCTGCTCAACACGGAAAACGCCTATTGAGCGACGCGGCCCTCCCCCATGCCGCGCCGTTCCGGCCGCAGCTGGCGGCCCTCGGCGTCGTCGGCTCGCTGCTGGTGGCGGTCGGGGTGTTCCTGTCCGGCTTCGTCATCAGCGAACCGGCGCCCTATGAGCTCTTCATGGCCGGCCTCATCGGCCTGTGGGCGATCGTGGGCCTGCGCATCTCGCGGGGCATCGCCCCGCTGCTCGTGCTGCTCGTCCTGTTCAATATCGGCGGCATGCTCTCGCTGACGGTGCTGGACGACCTCTCGGCCGGGCCGATGTACATTGCCGTCTCGCTGTTCCTGGCGCTCTCCAGCGTCTTCTTCGCCGCCATCGTCGAGGCGAGGCCGGCGCGGCTGGAGCTGATCTTCCGCGCCTGGGTGGCCGGGGCGCTCATCACCGCCTCGCTCGGCATCCTCGGTTATTTCCACGCCTTTCCCGGCGCCGAGGTCTTCACGCTCTACGACCGCGCCAAGGGCGCCTTCCAGGACCCGAACGTCTTCGGCCCCTTCCTCGTCGGCCCCTCGCTCTACCTGCTGTACGGCCTGCTCTCCGGCCGCATCCTCGGCGCGCCGCTCAAGGTCGCCGGCGTGCTGGTCCTGGCGCTCGGCATCTTCCTCTCCTTCTCGCGCGCCGCCTGGGGGCTCTATCTCGTCTGCGTCGTGGCGCTCGTCTTCGTCATGCTGCTGAAGGAGCGCACCGGGGCGTTCCGCCTGAAGATCCTCATCCTCAGCCTCTCGGCCGCCGGCCTGATGGTCGTGGCGCTCGTCGTCGCGCTGCAATTCGACAAGGTGGCGAACCTCTTCTCCAGCCGCACCCAGCTCGTGCAGGACTATGACGGCGGCCATCTCGGCCGCTTCGAGCGCCACCGCATCGGCTTCCTCATGGCGATGGAGAAGCCGCTCGGCATCGGCCCGATGGAATTCAGCAAGATGTTTCCAGAGGACGAGCACAATATCTGGCTGAAATCGCTGACCACCTACGGCTGGCTCGGTTTCCTCTCCTATCTCGCCCTGATCCTCTGGACGCTTTCCGCCGGCTTCAAGGCGCTTCTGCGCAACCGGCCGTGGCAACCCTTCCTGATGATCTCCTACATCACCATCGTCGGCCACACCGCGATCGGCTTCGTCATCGACACGGATCACTGGCGGCATTTCTACCTGCTGCTCGGGATCGTCTGGGGATGCCTTGCCCTCGAGAAGCGCCACAACCGGCAGATCGCCCCGGACTGACCCTACCATGAGCAGAAAACAGGACAGGGCCCTGCGCCAGATGCGCCTCCTGGAGGTGCTGGAGACCGGCGGCGGCGGATCCGGCCGGCACTTCATCGACCTGTGCCGCGGCCTCACGGCCCGCGGCCATGCCGTGCACGCCATCTATTCGCCGCTGCGGGCGGAAGCGCGCTTCGTCGAGGAACTGCAGGCACTCGGTCTTGCCGGCCTGCACGCCGTCGCCATGACACGTGCGCCCGGCCCGTCCGATGTCGGCGCCTGGCGCGCGATCCGCGCCGTCATGCGCGGCGCCGGCCCCTTCGACATCATCCATGCCCACAGCTCGAAGGCCGGTGCGCTGGCGCGCCTGCGCCTGCCCGGCCGCCACATCCCGCGGGTCTACACGCCGCACGCCTTCTACACCATGGATCCCGGCCTCGGCGCGCTCGGCCGCACGGTCTACGGCGCGATCGAGAAGCTGCTCGCCCGCGCCCTCACCGATCGCGTCATCTGCGTCTCGGCCGACGAATATGCCCATGCCCGCGCGCTCGGCATGCCGCGCGAAAAGCTGTCGATCGTCGTCAACGGCGTTAAAACGCCGCCCGCCGATTCCCGGGCCTCCGTGCGGCAGGCGCTCGGCATCCCCATGGAGGCGCTGCTCTTCGGCTTCGTCGGCCGGCTCTGCCGCCAGAAGGCGCCGGAGCGCCTGGTGGCGGCCTTCGCGCAGGTCGCCGAACGCGTGCCGCACGCCCATCTCCTGGTGATCGGCAGCGGCGACATGGAGGCGGAGGTGCGCCGGCAGGTCGAAGCGAGCGGCCAGGGCGCGCGCATCCACCTCACCACGGGCTTTACCGGCGTGGAGGCGATGGCGGCCATCGACGTGCTCACCATGCCGAGCCGCTACGAGGCCATGTCCTATGTGATGCTGGAGGGCGCCGCCGCCGGCAGGCCGCTGATCCTTACCGATGTCGGCGGTGTTTCCATGGTGCTGAAGGACGGCGAGAACGGGATTCTGGTGGAAAACGATGACGATCCGACGCGCCTCGCCGAGGCCATGCTGCGCCTCAGCGATCCCGGTCACCTCGCCCGCAACACCGCCGCCGCCCTCACCCGCGCCCGCAGCCCCGACTACAGCCTCGACCGCATGGTCTGTGAAACGGAAGCGATCTACCGCGGCCTGATCGCCTGAAGTAAAAGACCGCCGCTCTTTCGGAACGGCGGTCTTCGATGATGAACCGTCTTCTCTCCAGCGCGGCGTGTTAACGCCTGATCGCCCGCGCCAGCGCGATGAGAATGCAGGCACCGATGAAGCCCGCGATCAGATAGCCGATCCAGCCGCCGAGCGAGACGCCGATCAGGCCGAGCAAGAGGTTCGCCACCGCCGCCCCGACGATGCCGAGCACGATGTTCATCAGCACGCCCATATTGCTCTTCATGAACATTTCGGCGAGCCAGCCCGCAATACCGCCGATGATGATGGCCGCAATCCAGCCGACACCTGCATCTTCCATTTCCGTCTCCTCACGCTGCCGATATCACCGGCAAACGAGGCCGGCCGTGGAAAACGCAGGCGAAGCCACAAGGTTCCCGTCGGAACCAGGCATAGTGTCGAAAATAAAAGGAAAAATGGTCGGAATGGCGGGATTCGAACCCACGACCCCTTGACCCCCAGTCTTATTGAGCACGTTTTATAGCCATTCCACTGGTTGGACGCAACGGCTGTATCATCTCATTTTCCAACGTTATCTAACCTATGCCCGCTTGACTGATTTCGCTTCCCTTCTACTATGCTGGCTATATTCTGGCTACAAATCGAGGCGAGATGGCTACAATCAAGATCAGCGCAGCGACGGTCACCGAGGTGATGGCATCAGCGCGTCCGAACAAAACCACCTTTTATTTCGATGCTGACCTTGCCGGGTTTGGTTTCTATCGGACGACGACAGGAACCGGCACGTTCTTTGTTGAATATAGGCCCATCGCGGGCGGTGCCAAGAAGCGGCTTAAGCTCGGTCGTGTGGGCGCGCTCAAAGCGAACGAGGCCAGGGAGGCGGCTCGTAAGGCAATTGCGCATGCCGGCCTCGGTAAGGATCTGGCGCGAGGCCGGGCCGATGAGCGCGCCAGCCTGACCGTGAAAGAACTGGTGCAGAAGTACGTCGACGAGTTCGTCGAACCGAACAAGAAAAAGGCGTCGACGGATTTCTATAAGATATCGCTGAAGAAATACGTGGGGCCGCATTTGGGCACCCAAAAGGCGGTGGCCCTAGCCCGCGTCGATGTGCAGCGAGCTCACGCATCCATGACCAAGGAAGCCCGGATCGCAGCCAACCGGGCGATAAAGCTCTTGTCTGCTGCCTACGGCTGGGGAGCAAAGAATGGCTATGTCCCCGAGGGCTTCAATCCCGCCTCCGGCATCGACCTCAACAAGGAAGAAGGTCGAGAACGGTTCCTGTCGACGGATGAGATGAAGCGCCTTGGCGAAGCGCTCCGGGAAGCCGAAACAATCGGATTTCCTGTGAACGCCGGGGATGCGAAGCACGCGCCCAAGGGCCAACGCATAACATTCCACCCGTCGGTAACAGGTGCGATCCGCCTGATCATGCTAACCGGCTGCCGTCTGCGCGAAATCCTTCATCTCCGTTGGGACGAGGTCGATTCGGAGCGAGGTCTGCTATTCCTTCCAGACAGCAAAACCGGCCGAAAGACTGTCGTGCTTTCGACTGCGGCCCTTGCTGTCCTCAAGGAAATGCCGCGAGTCGGAATCTATGTTGTGGCAGGGGCGAGCGCAGGTGAAGAAGACGAGAAGCCCCGCGCCGACCTGAAAAAGCCGTGGAGCGCGGTGACGAAGCGCGCGGGTCTCGACGGCCTTCGGATTCATGATTTGAGGCACAGTTTTGCCTCGGTCGGTGCGTGGTCTGGCCTCGGCCTTCCGGTCATAGGATCGCTGCTCGGCCACGCCGATGTGAGTACGACCCAGAAATACGCGCACATTGCTGACGACGCCGCGCGCCGCGCAGCCGACGCAATCGCGGGACAGATCGCCGTGGCACTGGAGGGGAAGTGATGGCAGACGATGAAGAAGACCACCTCCCCGCCTGGGCAGAGGTTCTGGGTCGCGGCCCCATCCCGGTATCGGAACATACGGACGAAACCAAACTGGCCGAAGAGATGGCCGAGCGGCTGGATGCCCTCCTCCGATCGCACAATGGACTCGAGCCCACCGCAGATGGCTGGCGCCAGTTGGCGCTCGAGTTGGCGCTGAAGTACGAGCCGCTGTTCAAGATTGAGACACCGGAAGATCGTGAAAGCCTCGGCGGCCGCCCCGTCGGTATGGGTAACTTTATTCTTCGGTCACGGATGAAGGCCGAGATGCGAAAGGGTAAAACTCAGGCTGAAGCAGCGCGGACGATCGCAAAGGAATCGAAAGGGAAAATCACATTCAAAACAGCAAATAGCGCATTATCGCGCAACGCGCCCGCACCGGATTTCATGCGCCGGTGGCCGTACGAATGGAAAGCTGATCGTGCGATAAGGGCAGCAGCCAAAAAACTGTCCCAAGAATGATGGCCTATTCTTGGGACACCTGAACAGCCATCTTCCTCCATGCAACCACAAACATGGAGGGAATTGCATGGCGAATCTTAGGGTAAAGCAAGCCGCCGCATATGTCGGCGTCTCTAAATCGTACCTCGACAAAGCGCGGTGCTATGGCGGTGGACCGACCTTCGTCAAGCTCGGCACGACGGTCATCTACCGCAGCGAAGACCTTGACGCATGGGTCGCCGCGAACCGGCAGCCGGCCAATGACAACGGCAAACTGCGAGGTGCAGCATGACCGACATCGCAGCACCGGAAATGACAGCGGAACGCCGCGCCGCCATAGTCGCAGCAATGGCCGCAATGAGCGCCGACGACGGCCTTGATGCCGACGACGTCCATAACCTGGCTAAACTCGCAACGGACAGCCTGAACCGTTTCCGCGGTGAACTTGCCGAGCGTTTCGGCGGAGCCTCTTACGATTTCACGAGGGTGGTGCCTGACGATCTGCGATTCAGGCTTTCAGAGATCTCGGACCTTGTGACGGAAATTGAAGACATGGCGAGGGCGGCAGCATGACACAGCTCGCATCCAACTCCCTCTCCGTATCCGCCGAAGCCGTCCGCGAGCTTGTCGACGCATCCGACACGCTCGCCAGCCAATCTATCGAGAAAGCGCTCGAGGCCGGTCTTCTCCTCATCGCCGCCAAAGCCGAGTGCAAGCATGGCCAGTGGCTGCCCTTCCTGAAGCGGGCCGGTGTCGGCGAGCGGAAGGCGCAGCGGCTGATGAAGCTTTCGGCGTCCGGTTTGAATCCGTCCGCGGTGACGGGTTTCGGAGGTATTCGTGGGGCGCTGGAATTTCTGGCGATGCGCGACAAAGCGGTCGAGACCATGAGGGGCAGCGGCGTCGAGGGTGCTATCGACCTTCGCCGACTCCGCTCCGCTATCAGGCAGGTCGACCAGATCGTGATGCGTTTCGGTGACGACGCGGCGAAGCAGGTCATCCGCGAAGTTGATCCGAAAGACGCCTTCCTCGATGCCATCGAGGGTCGCGGCCTTCCGAAACCCGGCAGGCATCTCGAGATCACGGCCAAGGCCGGCGACCGCGTCGTCGCTATCGGCGTCTGCTGGCCATCGGTCGATCACGCCGGCTTCTACTACTGCGCTACGATGCAGCATCCATCTGCCCCAGACGAGGACGCTACCGCGCCCGTGACCTGGACAAAGCGCCCCGTTCGTGGGGAGCCCATGGCGCTTGACGGCGTTCTGCATGAACCGGTCTGGGATTTCTTCGCAACTCATATGGGCGCGCCCGCATCTCTCTGGGAGTTTGACGACAACGGGATGCTGCCGGAAATTCTGGCCGACCGTCTGGACCTGCCGTTCCTCGTCGCCGAGTCGGAAGCGGCAAAGCCGTGGCGTGACGCCGACTCTGCTGCAACCGCCGACCTGTTGGAAAGCGCAGGTATCGTGCCGCCGTATCCGGCGGCGGCGTAACCCTCCAATCCACCCATCCTGAAACTGTTCCCCGGCCGAGGCGCGGCGCGGGGTCGGAAAAACGCGAGGTTTTTTCTTTGGCACCACTACCAAAACTGACGACGAACGCCGTGTTGGCGATGCGGCAGACCCTGCTGGCCAACGGCTATTGGCCTATCCCCGTTCGTGGAAAGGTCCCGCATGGATTCAATGGGTGGTCGCAATGCCGCGCGACTGCCGAGAATATCATCGAATGGGAGACGACCCATCCCGAGAATCGCAATACGAGCATTCTGACCGGCGATGTAGTCGCGATCGACGTCGACGTACTCCGCCCGGACTTGGCGGCGGCCGTTGTCGAGATGGTTCGCGAGCTGCCCGGCGGCGCGCAGGCTCCGATGCGGATCGGCAAGGCGCCGAAAGCAATGTTCCTATTCAGGACGGACGAGCCGCGGGAGAAGCTGGCGTCGTCATGGTTCAAGATCGACGGCGTTGACCAGCGCATTGAGGTTATGGGCGTCGGTCAACAGGTGGTGGTCGACGGCATCCATCCCGACACCCAGTTGCCATACGTATGGGACCGCGACCTGCCGCCGCTTTCCGACTTGCCGCTGTTAGACTGGCCATCACTGGAAGCAATGATGGCCGACGTCGAGCGGCTGCTCGAGCCTCACGGAAAGAAGAAACCGGCGCCAGTGAAACGGCAAGCGGCCAATGACAACACCGCAGACAACTTCGGCCGCCGCGTCAACCAGGCGGCGCTGGACGATCTCGACGCCTGGGTCCCCGCCCTTGGTCTGCCGAACACCCGTCGCCATGGCGGAGGATATCGTGCCGTCTGTGCATGGCGCGGCGTTAAGAACGCCAACCTCTCTTTCCATCCAGAAGGGATTACCGACTGGGGGTCGGGCGAGACACATACGGCGATCGACGTTGCGCAGAAGGCCGGAAAGGGCGACGGCTTCGCCAGCGCTGCGGAATGGCTCTGCAGCCGCCTCGGCCGAAAAAAAGAAGATCTCGGGTGGGTCGACAACGGGGCCGCTCTGCTGCCACCTGCCGGTGTTGTGAGTGCCCTTGTCGCCAAGAAGGCGAAGCCCCTCGACCTATCGAATCCGTTCACCGCGGAAGCTGCTGGTGGCATCATGGGGAACCTCACGGATTGGATTATCGCCACTTCCCGGCGCAAGTCGCCGGAGTTCGCGGTCATGGCCGCCATCGCGTTCATGTCTGCAATGTACGGACGTCGTGTCGTGGGGCCGACGGGATGCGGCGTGAACCTGTACCTTGCAGGTATCGCCGGCCCGGGGTTTGGTAAGGAGGCGCCGTTGCAGCGGCTGGTTCGTGCCCTCCACGACACCGATATGGCCTTCCTGGTCGGCGCTGGTGAGGTCTCCAGCGCCAGCGCAATCGAAAAGATCCTCCGTCGCAAGCCGGCCGTGGTGATGCCGTGGGACGAAATCGGCGACGTGTTCGAAGCCATCAATGCCCGCGGTCCGGGGAACTGGGCATCCACGATCCGCAAGGCGATGCTCGAACTGTATTCAAAATCAGTGGGAGTCTGGTTCGGAAAGGAGACGACCGACGAAGAACGGCTAGGCACTCCGATCTACTGCCCGTCGCTGACCGTGATCGGAACGTCGACACCCACGCGCTTCTACGGAGGGCTGTCCGAAAAGAATCTGGCCGATGGTCTGGTAGCGCGCATGATCTTTATCGCACCCACAAAAAGACCGGAGCGAGCTCGTCATACAGATGCCGACCTGAAGCTGCCGGCGGACATCGTCGCGAAGGTGAAGGCCGAGCAAGCTGCATTCCCCTGGCCGGCGGCAAGCTCTGGCGGAAATTGGCGATTGCCGGAGAAGGAGCCGGACCTCATCGAGGTTCCGTGGGGTAACGAAAAAGCGGAAGAGGCTTGGCTGGCTATCGAGGATTGGCAGGAAGATGAAATCGAACGCGACGAAACGCGGGACGGCATCGTCGGACGGTTCGCGGAGAATGCCGTTCGTCTCGCCACGCTCCGCGCCCTATCCCGC
Source organism: Shinella sp. WSC3-e (assembly GCF_945994535.1). Taxonomy (NCBI): domain Bacteria; kingdom Pseudomonadati; phylum Pseudomonadota; class Alphaproteobacteria; order Hyphomicrobiales; family Rhizobiaceae; genus Shinella; species Shinella sp. WSC3-e. The sequence continues at coordinate 866,072 of NZ_OZ000530.1, read as the reverse complement.
ACCGCGAGAGGAGCAGCCGTCACCGTGGAAGACGTAGCCTGGGCTCGTGCCGTGATGATGGATTCGATCCGCGCCGTGGATGTCGGTGTCGAGAAGTTCATGGTCTCGAGCAAGTTCGATGAGATTTGTCAGGCGATCTTATCAGCCTTGCGAGGCGCCAAGGGCGGCGAGATGTATCGGGCCGAGTTGCTGAAGCGCCGTGGCGTGCGGGGGGCCGAGAACCGGATGTTCGACGATGCCGTGAAGCGCCTGCAGGAGACAGGAGATATCGAGCGAACCGACGGAAAGAAGCTCGTTCTCACACCGGCCGGCAGGTAGCGCAGGACTTGCCAAAACTCTTGCACTTGCCACGAGGTGGTACAGATTATGGAACTTTTTTTGTACCACCTCGTGGCAAATGGCAAGAGTTTGGCAAGTGGAAGACCATAGGTAAGTGTATGATATATATAAATATATCTACTCTCTCTTGCCATTTGCCACACTTGCCACAACTCTTCGATTTTCATTTCGTGTCCGTAACTTCTCCCGGACACCCTTGGGCGTGGCAATTTTGGCAAGTTGGCAAATCGAAGAAAAGGAGACCCGAATGATCGATCCAGAAACCATCGAAGAAATTGACGATTGTGATGGCGAATCCGTCCGCGCGTTCGGATTTGACAACGACACCGGCAGGTACTCGTGGGCGTGGGTTCCGCTCGAATACGTCGCCGAATGCGGCCGGTCCGATATCATCGATCGGTTGTTTCCGCGGTATGATGAGGACGAGGAAGCAGCGTGATCACGATCAACGGCACAAAGTTCGCATCCAGCGCCACCCATGCCGGCGAACCGTGGCGAGGCTGGCCGGTCTCGAAGACCCTTCAGCCCTACCGCCCCAAACCGGCCAACGACAACAGGCCTGAGCGCTTCCGCGGCGGCTATCCGGCGCTGTCCTGGCTCGCCGAGGAGAACCCCGAAGCCGTGGTGGCCATCGCCACCATCATGGGCGATTTCCGGCCGATCTATCGGAACAAGGACGATCGGGATGACGACCTGGACAGCAGCGACGATCGCATGCGCATCCATCCGGATCCAGACGACCTCGTGGAAGCCGCTAATGACGGGCGGGCTATCCTCCCCAAGGGCAGGCTCGCGCCACGCACCGGCGCATTGCGGTCCGGCTTCCCGGCAGCGGAGAAACAGTACCGCGTCGGTGGCACCCGCTACCGCCTCGGCCGCGCCGTGTTCAACGTGGACTCCTCAGAGGCGCAGCAGGGCCTGCTAACGTACTGGCTCGACAAGAAGGGCGTCGTACAGCTTCCGCGCGAGGAGCCCTCGCAGCGGAAGGGCGGCCGGGTGCCGATCTGCTGGCAGGTCGAGCGATATATGCGCTCTTGGAACGATCGTCCGCGCAACGATCGCGATGCGGCAATGGAAAAGCTGTACGACTCCGAGTGCCTGGCGTTCCACCTTCGTCGCCGCGGCACGCCGATGCCAGCACAAGTGTACGGCAAGGCCGGTCATTCCCGCGTTGAGATCCCGGAAGAGAAGGCGGCACTGCGCGCCTGGCTCGCCGATCAGACGGCCGGCCACGCTGTCACTCGCCTTCCGGATGGCGTTGCCCGATCCACAACATGGTTCGGGCGTGTCGGTGGAGGCAAGCAAGGCTTGTCGGTTCCGGAAATCTGGCGTGAACCGGAAGCTGCTCCGGACCTGCCGGATGACGTCGCGTTGACAATCGAGACCATGCTCGCGCGCGGTGACCTGACCGACGTCGCCGAAGCGCACAAGGTCGAGACAACGCGGCCGGATCGTGCGGGCAAGCGTCTGGTTCGCGCCGCCGGAAAGGCAGCCTTGGCCCTGATGCCGGCCAACGACAACAAAAAATCGAGAAAAGTTGCGGCGTAGAGTCCATTTCGTGGCGCGCCGTTCGCTTTCCATATGAAGAGATAGTTTCCCCATTCGCGGTTTCTCAGACAGGCCGCGAACTCCTGGCCCGCCTCTGTGCGGGCCTCATTTATTCGGCTGCCTTGCGGCAGTCGCGACGTGACTGCGGATGTACCAGCACGTCACCTATCTGCACAGCCCCGGCTGCGCATCGATCGCGCACCGCGCCTGCAACTTGGCAGTTGGCGCGGTGCCAGCGCTTTTTTTTGCTCATTCATTCCCCAACCCCCAAAGATTTAGGAGCAACAATGCGCCTTCACGAAGCCGCGCAACTCATCGCGCACCATCTCCGCCGCGGCCCTGGCCGCATACAAAACATCGCCAGTCGCCTGCAGGATGCTGGCCTCCTCCCGAAAACCGAGGGCAGCCGACGATATCCAGACGACGCCACCCGAGACGAAATCGTCGCGCTGTTCATCGCGTCCATTGCAGAAACCAGCCTCGGCGCTGCTGCGGCAACCACCTCAACGTTTGCGGCCTTGGCCGATGGCGAAGGCACCCGCTTCGACCAGGCGGTGGCCGATCTCCTGTTCCGAGAGGATGTTCCCGCCTCCGACATCGCTGTCCATATCGATCCGCCGGCCGCCACCATCGCAATCGACGGCCAGGTCGTCGTTTTCGGCGCAGACGAGCCTGCGAGTGGCGCGGTTTCGGCCAGGTTCGTCGACGCCCACACCATCGCCGCCCTCCGCGCTGATCTCAACAAGAAGGAAGCTTGAATGTCGAAAGTCGTGAAATTTTTCGGTCTCGGCCGCCAATCCTCCGGCGATCTTGCGGTCGCGCTGGAAAAGGCAAAGGCCGAGCTAGAGGCTGCCGAAGCCGCGGTTGTGGCTGCGGATGAAAAGTATCAGGGCAGTTTGCTGTCCGAAGACGCTGCAGCGCTCCGACGCTTGGCGGACGCAAAAACCGATGCAATCATCACCGTCGACATCTGCCGCGCCAAAATCGCCAAACTGGAAAAGCAGCACGCAGACGCACTTGAGGCCGAAGCCGCCGATCAGCGCCAGCGCCGCTATGATGATGCTAAGGCCGCGTCCGAAGCCGCAGAAAAGCGCCTGCGCAAGGAGTATCCCCGCGCCGCCCTTCAGATCCGTGAACTGCTTGCCGAGGTCGCTGCGGCATCCCTGGCCGTCCGCGAAGCCAATGAGGACCGCCCGACAGGTGCGCCTGCCCTCGCAGGTCCAGAGCATTCGCGTTCGCAGGTAAATCTCTATCAGGAGGTTTTGAGCGAGGACATCGCTGATCTCTGGACCGAGATCGATGGCGCTACCCCTATTCGCGAAGACCTTCAGCGACACGTCCGCGCGCACGACAAGCACCGACGCGGGATGATGCGTGACCGATCGGACAGCCTGGAGAACCCGCTTCAGTACGGCACGGTTCAGACCGAGCACGGAACTCTTGAGGTCGTACTCAAGCGCTTCCGGCGGACGAAATTCCTCCCTGATGCGTCTGGCCGTCACATCGGTTCGCTCGCCAGCGAAATCGTGCTCCCGCCGCTCGATGCCGACGCCACACCGTATTGGACGCCGGCCTATGACGCCCATGACGCGGCGAGGCAAGCAGTCGCCGAACTGAAGCCCGCGCCGAAGCGCGCGGAACGCGTGCCGGAACTCTCGTATGATCTGGTGAAGCAATGAGCACTGACGAACATCGGAAACAAATGGTGGCCGCGGCGGCCGTCGCGATGGCCCAGCGCAACATCGCCATTGCCACGGCACGCTACGGCTATCAGCCGCCCGAACGGCCCGCTACCGCTCCGATTGCATCGACGCCCGCGCCAACCCAAGCGCGGAATGATGTGCTCGTGAAAGAAGCGGCCCGCCGCCGCGCCGAACGTGAAGCTGCGGAAGCCGCCGAGGCGAAGGCGTCCATGGCGCGCGTGGTCGCCCGCATGAACGGGAAAGAGGTGAAGGACCCCAGCCGACTTGAGCACGGCTGGGGCAAAGTCGTTGCCGATCTCAACAAGCGGAACGGCGCCACAGCCACCGACGAGAAACCGGCCGAGCTGAGCGGGTGGGCGCGGATGATTGCCCGGATGAATGCCAGGGGCGGCCGGTAGGCCCCCTGGCATAGGAACCCTATCCTGGTCCAACCGCCAGGCGGACGCGCATGCCTCGCCGGTCGAACTTTAGCTAGTTCGAAAATAGGTTGACAACTTGACAAATGCACCCGCCCAAACCGGAAATCAGGCTGCTTTTGCGGCCTATAAGGACGTGTCCAGGCAGACCGTGACCGACTGGAAACAGAGGGGATTGCTCGTTTTTTCCAGTGACGGAAAAGTCGACTTCCTCGCCACGGACCAGCGCTTGGCCGATCACGGGATTCGTCAACCCGCAGGCAGCGAGTTGACAGAGCTCACCGCCCTCGATGGCGTCGAGCTATGGTCGCGGGCCGACGCCGAAACCGTCAAGGAAAACTACGCTGCCAGGCTGAAACAGCTCGAATTCGAACGCGAGAGTGCCCTTGTCGTGACGGTCGACGAGGCGGCACGGCACATCGTAGACGAATTCGGCGTGGTCCGTCAGCGATGCCGCTCCATTGGAGCGGAAATCGCGCCGAAGCTGGTCGACATGACCTCAGCGGCGGAGATCAAGGCGGCGATCGACGATGTCGTCGTCGCCGCTTTGGCCGACTTGTCGGCCGTCTAACACCCCCAACCCCAGACACCACATCGCCCGGCCTATCGAGCCGGGCTTTTTCATGGAGAAGACAACATGACCATTTCCTACAACCTCCGCAAGCCCATCGAACACAACGGCACCACGTACCAGACGCTGACTTTTCGCGAGGCCAATACTGGCGACATGGTGATGGCCGACAAATTCGAGGGGCAGACCGGAAAAATCGTCGCCATCCTGGCGTCCATGTCTGGTGTGCCGCTTCCCGCCTTCCACAAGATCCCCCAGCGCGATCTCCTGAAAATCGTTGACGCGACGGCCGCGCTCATGGGGGAGGACGAGGAGGTGGATGGCGCGGCGTAGTCGCGCTCATCGCCTCTGAATTACACACCCCTGTGAACGTCATTGAACAATGGCCGCCGGAAAAGACCCTCGATTGGTACGAAGCGGCCGTCGAAATCATCCAGCTAAAAAATGGAGGCGGCCGTGGCGAAACGGCAAGCTGAACTCGTTCTCTCGCTCACCGACAAGGTGAGCGGAAGGGCGAAGGGTGTCCACGCCGCCCTTGCCAAATTGCAAATGATGGCGGCCCGCAACGCGGCCGCCATGGATGCTATGCGCGGCCGCATGTTCGACGCTATTGCGGTCGGCTACACCTTGGCGCGGAGCCTCACGGCTCCCGTCAAGGCAGCCGTGGCATTCGAGTCGAAACTCGAAGACATCGGCCAGAAGGCCGACATTCCCCAGAAACGGCTGGCGGAACTCGGAAAACAGCTTCGCCTGATCGGCCGGCAGACAAATCAGGCCGGCAGCCAGATGGCTGAAGGCATGGACACACTTTTGGGCCTCGGCGCCTCTGAGGGTGACGCGCTCAAGCTTTTGCCCAATATCGGTAAGGCCGCCTTCGCCTATAAGGCGTCCATCACTGACCTGTCGTCGGCCGGTTACGCTGCACTCGACAACTTGAAGGTCCCTGCCGACCAGTTCGGCAAAGCCTTAGATGCCATGGCACGGGCCGGCAAGGCAGGCGCCTTCGAACTCAAAGATATGGCCCAATACTTCCCGGCCCTCGGCGCGGGCTACCAGGCCCTCGGCCAGACCGGCGTACCGGCGGTGGCGGACCTTTCGGCCGCCCTGCAGATCGTCCGCAAAGGCACGGGCGATTCCGCATCTGCCGCCACGAACCTGTCGAACGTGCTTCAGAAGATCAACGCGCCGCAGACGGTCAAAGCATTCAAAAAGCTGGGCGTCAATCTTGAGCGGGAGCTAAAAAAGCGTGCCGAAGCGGGCATGAGCCCAATCGAGGCAATCGCGGATATCACCAATAAGACGTTGAAGGGTGATCTCAGTAAAATTGGTGATCTCTTTGCGGATTCGCAGGTTCAGCAGGGTCTTCGGCCGCTGATCCAGAGTTTGGAAGAATTTCGCCGTATCCGTGCCGAGGCCATGGCGGCGCAAGGGACGGTGGAGGCCGACTTCCAGCGCCGGATGAAGACCTCGGAAGGCGCGCTCTTGCGGATGCAAGCCGCGCTCGAGAACATATCTGCCTCCATTGGTGCCGCCCTGTTGCCCGCCCTCAATCAGGTGATCGACAAGGTCGCACCAATCGTCACCAGCATCGCGGATCTGGCAGAACGCTACCCCGAGGCCACTTCTGCCATCGTGGCCGCGACGGCTGCCGTGGTTGGGTTCAACATTGCGATGACCGCCACCAGATTCGCCTTCCTGTGGACGAAGGGCGGCGTGCTGTCCATGGTCATTCCGGTAGCGCGCCTGGCTTCGCACTTCACCACGGCGGCGACGGAAGCTGTTGCGCTTCAGCGGTCCCTCAAAGCGCTCTCCACATCGAAGAACGCGGGCATGGCCGCCATGCTCGACGGCGGGCTCAACGGTGCTGCGCTCACCAAACTTGAAACGGTCCGCGCCGCTCTCGGCGGCATGGCAGCGGCCGTACCAGGTGTTACCGCAATCGGTGGCGCCCTCACTACCGTTGGTGCTGCACTGGCCACCATTTCCGCGCCGGCATGGCTCGCCATTGGAGCGGGTGTTGCTCTTGTTGCTGGTGCCGGCCTGGCGCTCTGGCAGAACTGGGATCGTATCAGCAGTACCGTTGCGGGCGTTGCCCGTGCAATCGGCGAAGAGTTGCAACCCGCTATTGATTTTCTGTGGCCTGTGCTCGACCCGTTCGCGCAGTCGTTCTCCGCACTGGGGGATGCTGCAAAATGGGCGTGGGAGCAGTTCAAAGAGGCGGCTAGCTGGCTCGGTTCGCTATTCCAGTCGAATGACCTGACACGCCAGCATCAGATGGTCATCGAGGACAATGCCTATGCGGTGACAAGAAAGCTGATCGACGGCTTCAAAGCGCTGAATTCGGCGATGTTTCAGGCCGGCGTCGACATGATCCAGGGCATCATTGATGGCGTGGTAGCCAAGGCGGGCGAGCTTCTGGCCTGGTTCGCTGATCTTCCTGCGAAGATCAGGGCGGCTGTCGGCCGGATTGATCTGTCAGGGCTTATTTCCTGGGGCAGCCTCAATCCGTTCGGCGGCGGCGAAACCACCACGTCAACCCCAGCCGTCGACGGCGCGCGCGCCAAGGGTGGGCCAGTCCGGGCGGGCCGCACTTACCTGGTCGGGGAAAGGGGTGCTGAGCTGTTCTCGCCAGGCGCATCGGGCATGATCTCGCCGCACGATGCATATCGGGCGGCTGCGGCTGGTTCTGCAGCGTCAGTTGGCGGCCCAGTCCGGAGCGGCGGCAACACCATCACTATCTCTCCAACAATCAACATCCACGGCGGCATGCCGGTCGGCTCTGACCCGCATGCGGTAGCGCGCCACTACTCAAAGGAAATAGGGGATTATCTGATCTCCGAACTTGAGGGTGCGCATGGCTTCGATCTCAACGACGGAAGGCACACATAATGGCAGGTGATCTTTTGACCCTGATCAGGGGGATTGGCGAACGGTTACAGGAACTGGAACGCCGCAACAACAATCGCCGGCGAACTGGCACCATCGCGGAAGGCCCGGACGACAAGGGCCGCTATCGGGTGGAGCTCTCCAGGCAGGGCGGCGTGCCGTACCTCACCCCCTGGATCCGCCCTAAAACGGTCGGCGCCGGCAACGTCAAGCTAGACGTGGTTTATGCCATCGGCGAGCAGGTCGATGTGGTTTCCGAAAGCGGCGATCTGACGGACGCCCGCATCGATTTCGGCATGTATTCCGATGACAACCCGCGCGAAAACGACACTAATGTCCCGCTCAGGCTGAAGGTAGGCGACTCCATCATGGAAATCAGCGGTAGCGGCATCACCTTGAAGGCCAGCAAGATCGTTCTGGATGGCGAAGTACACCTCGGCGGTGAAGGTGGTCAACTCCTGCACCGTAAGGGTGACGCGGATAGCGATGGCGACACCGCTGTTGGTTCGGCAAGCCGGGTTTATGCGGTGTAGCCATGCTCAAAATCGACATCAAGGGCGACGGCCTGGCCCTGTTCACCAAAGCGACGGCTGCCCTCAAATCCCCACGCAAGGCCGGCCAGGTCTTCAGCCGCGCGATCAACGAAACCGGGCGGGTTGGGGGCACGGCGGCAGGCCGTGCCCTCGCGGTGCAGACCGGGCTCCCGTTGCGAACCGGCATGAAGGCCGTGCGGCGGAACGTCACCAAGTCGACGCCGGCGACCCTGACCTATGTCATCCACGGTCAGGGTGGCGACATATCCCTGAAGCACTTCAAGCCCCGTGAGACCAGGATCGGCGTCAGCGCCGCACCTCGTGGCGTTCGGCAGGTTTTTCCGTCCAGTTTTATGAAGGCCGGATGGTGGCCGAAGCGAGTCGTTAAGCCCGCATGGAATGGCCAGGTCTTCGTTCGCGCGAATACGGACGGCTATTCCTACAACTACGCAAAATCGAACCCGTTCGTGAAGTCGGGCGAGTGGAAGCGGGAGCGGACAGGCACGAAGTTCGCCAAGCAGAAATCCGGCGTCTTCATCCCCGTGGAGCTCTTGCGCGGCGAAGTCGCGAAGGTTTGGGATCAGACAGCCGAACGGCTTGAGCCGCGCGTCATTCACCATATCAACAGGATGACGGGCGGGCTCTTCAAATAGGGCGGGCGGCGCTTTCGGGCGCTGCCAACCCTCGTGATTCAACGTTTCGTAACCTCTACAATGGACGGTGCTTGGCTGAGCCGCATGGAGAGTATTTTGGCTGAAATCGTGCCATTTGGCGAAAGACGACGGCGCAAGCGACGAAAATTTGTGTTGCTGGTAGCGAAGGTGTCCGCTGCGACATTTTGCGCGACCATCGCCGTTGGGGCTGGATGGGATCAACTCACCTCAACATGGCAATGGGCGACGACCGCCGGGCCGGTGAATGCCTCAGAGGTCTCTGCCGTGCGCGACAATTCGAAGCCCGCGCACTTGAACCTCAGGACAAGGCTGCCGGAACGACGGGTGGTCAGTGCGTTCACGGCATGCAATGGTTCGAAGCGCGTAACGTGCGTCGTCGATGGCGACACCTTCTGGTTTGAAGGTGAAAAGGTCCGCATAGCGGACATAGATACGCCAGAGATCGGCGAGGCGAAATGTCCAAGCGAACGCGCTCTCGGAGAAAAGGCCAAGAGCCGACTGCAGGTGTTGCTGAGTGCAGGTCCATTCGAGATGCAGGCGCTGCCGGGCAGGGACACCGATAAGTATGGACGCTTGCTGCGCGTGCTAGTGCGCAACGGCCAGTCGATCGGCGATAGGCTTGTTGCCGAGGGATTAGCCCGCACGTGGTCTGGCCGCCGTGAGCCGTGGTGCGGCATCTAAGGTAAGCCACTTCCGCCAAGCGCAATTTCGGCAACACCTCGGCAACACTGCAAACGCCCAGAAGCCCGGCATTTTGGCTCGGCAGCAACGGGGTTGCTGAGCTTTTTGACCCTGTGCCTGGACGGCTGCCGGGACTGCCGACCCGCATTGGCTGGTTTTAGGCCCGAAAGGGACCCGTCCCAGGGGGCTACCAGTCGCGGTCGGGATCGACCATGAAGACAGGGACGGCTGCCAGGTCGCCCGTCGCCGCGACGAACAGATCGATGCAGCGCATCCGCTCCTCCTCGATGGCCTCCACGATCATCTTCACGGGGTCCTTCTGGCCTGCAGCCAGATGCCGGGCGGCAATGCTCCATGCGGTTCGCTCCGTGCTGGAGCCGAAAACATTCTCCCGCGCCTGCATGGTGCGCCTCCTACAAAACCCAACTGGCGCACCATCTCCGCCTATCCTTGCGTGAACTTTGCCTCACGGGAATCCAATGATCAGAATCACACATTTGAATCCGTCCACGGGGCGGATTTCCGCGACGTTCACAGCCGAGGTCGGCAACCTGGTGCTGCCCGGCTGCGCGCTCATCAGGCGGGACGACGGCTATACGTTGTCAGTGCCGCGGATTGGTGCGCCTGGCGAAACGCGGCCGGCGCCGCTGTCATCGGTCATGGAGGCCGAACTACTGAGGGTGGCGGTGGCCCACTATAAGGAGAAAGAATGATCAATATCACCAACATGCGCCCCGGACCAGGGGGCGCCAAAGCCACATTCGACGCTGAGATTGAGGGATGGCTGCTGCGCGACTGCGTCATAGTCCAACGGCCGGAGGGCAACTTGTCGGCGCTGCCGCCGACCTTGCGCGGTGGGCGGCGAGCCGTCCAGATTCCTGACGATCTGTGGTTTGACTTCATTAATGCCGCCCGATCAGCGTATCGGCGGATCAGCCGTGAGGAGGGTTGGGTCGAGCTCTGCGAGGGCGGCGAACTGGCGTTGGCGGCGGCGGGGATATGATGCTCCTGGCACGTTCGACAAGCCTGTTCCCCTGTCATTCACACGCCTCAATCTCTTTCTTGAGCGCATCCACGCGCTTTTTTGACTTGCACACATTCTCGCAGGGTATTCCGTCGTCGTCCCTGTCTGCGCCGGAGTAGCCTTCACACCACATCTCGATGGCTTCTGCGCAGGTCTTTGCGGCCTTACAGCTTTGCGCGTGTCCGGCGGCAGATGTGAAAACTACCAGTGTGGTGATTGTGGCGATGATTAGTTTCATGGTGGCTGACGCTAATACGAGGACGTTAGGAGGCCCTTAACGTTTATCCCGGACGGGCCGTACAAGAGCTCTCCAGATGCGCAAACCAAATCTTCATCCGCGCCAATGTTGAGCATTTCTGATCTCTTGATGCGCACAAGGGAGACCAGTTTGTCGTGATATTTTCCGCCGCTTGCAATATCCCTTCCGCTGACTCCATTGTATGTCGCAGCCATGCTCAAAAATACAGTATTGATCTCTAGCATATCGCATAGTTCGTCGATGACCATTACTTCGGCAATGTGGTTCAGTACGTTTTCCTGTTTGGAATTGCGTGGCTTCGCTTTGGCTACGATAACGGCCTTTTTCTCACTGGCTATGTTCTGTTCCGATTCCGTTGAATGCCCGCATTGCCGTGCTGCACGGTCCGCCAATCGCTGCACGCTTTTCGGGTCTGCTGAGAACGGGCTGCTAGCACTATCGAACGGTACTGCCTCTTGGTCTTCGCCCAGCAGTTGGAGTTTTCCGGCAGCTAAGTCACGCGCCGCACGCTCGTTGATCGTGAAGAAGGTCTGATTGTAATAAGCGATCACGCCGGGCCACCGCTTAGAGCACAGGAGATTGACATCCTTGTGCTCCACCTTGATCTGACCCAAGATGAACTGGGCAACCTGAACGGATTCAAAGTCCCTGATTGTGTTTTGATCGCCTGACGACGTCGTTGTCGAAACCACGACATCGTAGGGGTCTATCGTCGCCTGCCCAACGGTAGGACATGCGGAGGCAAAAAGAAGCACCAACAGGAGACTGCGCATCATCTCACCCCATCAGATAGCACTAACTCAATCTAGAGGTGAAGAGATATTGCCGCAAGGCGAATTTGTAACAGCCTCACCGCCCCATCTTAGCCAGCACAAAGTCGTTCGCCTCCCGGTTGCCGCACCGCGTGCATCGGAGCCTCGGCTCCAGCGTGATGATCATGCACTTCTTGCCGAATCGACGCGCCAGTTCCCAGCGATCGAGATAGCCAGCGTGCTTGCATCGGAAACACCGGGCGCCGAGTTCATACCATTGCGGAATGTCCTGGAAGGCAACGGAATGCTGGCGGCTGTTGACGTAGACGTTGACACCGGTGAGCGTCGCGGGATCCATTGGATTGCCGGCCGTGATATCGATGCCGCGCCGGTGACGCATTAGGGTCGTTCGTAACGAGGCCTCCACCCACGGGCGTAACCCTTCGAAACCAGCACAGAAGCGGTGTAGAGCTGGTCGCGGAGGAAGTCCGCGTCCGCCAGCAGTTCGCGCACAGCGGCCCGTGCGTCGCCTCCGTAGGCTTCGATGACTGCGTCTATTTCCTGCTGTGGGGCGGCTTTGGTCGACATGGGGCACCTATAGGAATGGAGTCCGCTCGGCGGACTATGTTCCTATTTTGTTCTCATTTCAGGAGGAGTCAAGGCGGAACATGCGGTACTCCCTTTCCATTCTTGCTTCAGATCAACCCGACGGGGCGTCATCTGTTGTTCACTGAACCAAATTAAGGGGCCTACCAGATGAACAGATCAACGGTAACGGTTACTGGCGTGCTGCTGCTGCTAGCCGCTCTTTACGTCGTCTTCTGGACGCCAGGTGCGCCTGAAAACCCCGCGACGTCCCATGCAATCAACCGGACGGAGTAAGACATGCGTTATCACGAGAACCTAGAGACTTTCGACGATCCGCAGCCTAATCGCGAGCACGAAGAGCGCGCTAGCCGGCGCGTTGTCTTTGCCCTGTTGGTCGTGGGAGCGGTGATCGCGAGTCTATATGGGTTTGGGGCGTTGATCGCGGGCGGGATGTAAACTGCGGCGCAGCTTGGAGGGGACAGGGCCAGTTCGCAAACGTCATCAGTAATCGAGAAGCTTCAGAAGCTCCCACCCTTCCTCAGCGATCCTCGTGCAGAACCGCCCCTCTGCATCCTGCTCCATGGTCGCCCAGCCACGCAGCCGAAGGCGGCGGACCACATCCTTCATCTCGGCAGGGATGTCGTTGAAATGCCGCACCCGCACCGCAAGGAAGCGCAAGGCTTGGACTTGGGGTGCCGTGAGGCGGACGACGGGTTTCTTCGAGATATAGCCGGCCGCACGCAACTTGGCGCCCTGATCGGTGATGACGATCCTGATCTTCTTTCGGGGCTCGACGCGCATGTCAGCGAAGCCCAGCTTCTCCAGTTCCTGGAATGCGACCAGATCCTGGTAGGAGAGCCCGTCCATGACGATTCCGTCGCTGGTCGCCAAGCGATCGACGAAGTCGATCTGAGCAGGCGTTAGGCGGTATATGAGGATGGGTTTGGCGGGCATGGCTAAATCGTCGTGGTGCGTGAACTCTGTCACCATGCGGCGGGGTTGTCGAGGGGCACGAGAATGGGGGCAATCCAAAATTGGATGGTTGGAAATCAAGGGGTTAGCACGGATCGGTGCCGAATGATTTCAATGTTTTAGCGCCGGCAAGCCTTTGAAAACATTGGGTCGATTTTTCCGCGGCGAGGGGCCTGCCATAATATACATTTACAAATTTGTCAAGAAAATCAGTGGCTTGCGAGGTCTTTTTCTTGACATGCGAAGCCCCTTGGCGCTATAAACACTGCGCGGCATACCGAACCGCAGGCATACCACCACTATTGAGGAGAGAGCGACGACACTGGTTTTAACCGGCCGACTTCGTTCGGCCTCAATAGAAGGAAAGGTCAAATGTCAGACAGCTTTATCGTCCCAAATTTCATTCCCGTGCAAGCGTTGATCGAGCAGCGAAGGCGCGTACTAGAACTGATGCATGAAGTATCAGACGTAGTAGGAAGCCATCTCGCGATTACCCTAAACGAGATTGAAGAAGAGATTGTGGTAACGCCAGCAGCCTCCATTGAGGAAATTGAGGAGAAGGAACAATTCTTCGTTGACGCGACGGCCGAGTTTGAACGCCCCCGTCTCGTTGAACTGTTCAAAATCTGCATCCACGCCGACCGGCGACGGCTTTGTGCTTGATTTCAAATCTGACATCCCTCAAGCGGCGCGCCCCTTCGTAGCGATACGCGCTGCCACCTACGCGCCTGCGTTCATTCGGATCCAGGATCTAACCCTGCCGATCCCGCAGGCGTACTCCGCAGCCGTTGCCGTTCGAGGGGATGAACAATATCCCGAAATCCAATAGTGCCTGCACTACCGCGGCGACATTGTTCGGCATACCTGACATCGGCCCGGTGGATGCCTCCATGCGTCTGAGTGTCGGCAACGAGATGTTGGCGGCCTTCGCAAGATCGGCTTGCGAAATTCCGGCTAGCGCCCGGGCTGCTGAAACCTGTCGCCCCGTAATATGATATTTTTCTATCACTATGATATTAACCTATTGACATGTGTCCTTCTTGAGATATTCCTATCACCAAGATTGGAAGATCGCAACGGAGCAACTCAACATGACGCAGCCCCAAGCCACCGCCCTAAGCAACAACCCCACGACCATCGCCGCTTTTCGGCGGCACCTTCGCCAGCAGAACCCGCCGAAGTTTCAGCCCGGCGATGTGGTTGACTTCGAGAAGGAGGGCGGCCGCAAGTGGCCCCTGATGATCCTGGGCATCCGCGGCGATGCCGCCGACGTCATATGCTATGACGGAAATCCTCATCTCCTGCGCATCAAGGTCGCCACGCTGGAGGCGCTGCGGATCACGAAGGTCGAAGCGAGCAGCGAGGAGACGGTCACTATGTACCGAGCGCTGGTCGGTCTGGACATTGAGGGGGAAGCAGCATGAACATCCAGCGCCACAAGATCGAGCGCGCCATCGACGTGCTCATAGCCCTGCTCGACGCCGCTGACGGCGATCCGGATCTTGAACCCTCGCTGGGCTATAACCCCTATGGAGGCAACGACGCCGAGGGCGACGACGAGCGTGAAGACGACCCCGCTGAGAGGGGGATCGCCGACTACGACGGTCTTATCGAGCAGGGATTCGGCAATCTCTGGGGAGACACAGTGCAATGACCCCGACCCCCATGACCTACCTCGACCTCTATGAACCCGGCACGATCGTCCGCCTGAAGAACGGGACGACCTTCACGGCCGGCAAGTTCTGGCCTGAGTTGCCCGGCGTCGATCTGATGGCCGATGGCAAGCGTCTGCTCACGGTGAGCGAGCAGTGGCTCAAGGATAACGTCGAGAGCATCCGCTTTCCGGCAGAACAGCCGAAGCGCTCGGCGCCTGCCGAGCAGCGCCATAAGCGTCGTCCCGTTCGATACATAGACGGGAGCTTCTGATCTTTCGCCCCTGTACCGGCGCGGGACTTCTAGCCCGTGAGCCGTAATTGGAAGATGCCCGTTCGAGTCGGGCCAGGGGCTCCAAGTCACCACAGGCCAGCCGGGCACCACCGCACCCACACTCGCGGCCGGCTGGCCGCCCATGCCACGATGTGGTATCATTGTTTCGTGCGCGGCCACCGTCGGGTCGAAAACCATTGCCGCAGCGCCGCGCATAGAACCGCTCGCCCCTCCCACGAGGCGGGCGGTTTTTTCTCACCGCCTCTTCTCGAAGAGCAGGTCAGCGGCCGGCGCTAGATCAGCTGCCGGCTCTTGCGCCAGTTCTTTTTCGGCCCTCCAGCTTGCCATCGTGGGAGCCCCGCCTATCCTCTCCATTGTCGATCAAACGAATGGAGGAAGAGCATGCGGCTGATACCGATGATTGCCGTGCTGTCCGCAGCAATGTTCATGACAGGTTGCGTCTCGGAGGCAGGATATAACCGTGCTCAGGAGATGGTGCGCGGAAGTCCGGCGCTAAAGCGCGACGGAATTAACAAGTGCTATGCTGGCGCTCGCCGCGCATCACCTGCCCGAAAAGCAGAGATGGCCAAGATCATGAATGTGAGCCCGAGCCGCAACGTTGCCCGGATCTATTGCCAGCGTGCATTCAACGGGATTGCCAACGGTCGCATCAGCTATAACGACTTCCGAACGAAGAGCCCGCGTTTCATTCGGGTTATTCAGGGCAGGTAAGATCAGAGAGGGCCGCTAGGCAGTTGCCGGGCGGCCCTTTTTTCATTTCTGCTTTTCGCCGGCGCTCTTTCCGTCAGAGCTCTTGGAGCGCTCCTCGAAGCGATCCGCGCCCTTGGCGAGCTCCGACCCCTTCTCGGCCTCAACCTTGCGCTCCTCGGCCCGTGTGGCCTTGTGGAGGCCTCGGGCTCCTTCTTTGCCCTTCTCGGTGGGTGCATTCTCAATTGCCATTTGACGTCCTCCTGTGGGGCAGAGGAAACGGGCTGCGGCTTGCGGTGGTTCCAACCACAGGAACAAGAACGGAGGCCATCACGTTTCGCCTCGAACGGAAAAGGAGACACGCAATGAACAACATCATCTATCTCGTCGGCCTGGTCGTGATCGTGATCGCCGTCCTGTCGTTCTTTGGGCTGGGCTGATCATGGACGACGAACGCGAAAGACGCATCAAGGCAAGGGCTTTTGAACTCTGGCAGCGCGAAGGTTCGCTCGACGGCCGGTCGCTTGGCCATTGGCTCCAGGCAGAACGCGAGATTCAGGAGGAGGATGAGGCAGAAGCCGCGAGGCGGGATGTGGTTGGCTTGGCCGCTGCGGCGAACCCGACGCATTGAAGCGCCCTACCCCGCCGCTGACTACAATGCGGCTATAATTTTTATAGCCAGAAGACTTGCCGGTATCTAAGTCTTTGAATTTATTGGTCGGAATGGCGGGATTCGAACCCACGACCCCTTGACCCCCAGTCAAGTGCGCTACCGGGCTGCGCTACATTCCGGACCGCGCAAACCCCTATAGTCTCGGGCATTTGGATGCAAGCCCAAAAATCAAAGGCGGGAACGAAAGTGGGGAATTGTCTTGCGGGCATGACGTTGCGGGCGTTCAAACGCCCGGGACTTGGTGGTACGCCCCGGATCAAGCAGGCGAGCGGAGCTCCAGCCCGCCGTAGGCTGCAGCCACCGAAAAGTGCAATTTTTTTCGCAACCGTACCGGAAACGCCGAATCAGACCTTCCCCCGCATTAGACTAAAGTCGTAGGATGCCTCTGCTCGCTTGTCATTTGCGAGCACTCCCCCGCGTCACTGAGAGCCAAGCGTGACGCTTGTTTGCCCCGCCACCGTGCGGGGCCTTTTCCTTCTGTCGGTCCGTTTCAAGCGCTTGACTCCGCAGCGCATGAGAACATAATAGGAACAAAGGCGAAGGCCCGCTTATCTCGATCCCGGAAATCCCCGATTTTCTGTGTTACCACAGGAGACTGCCGACGTGCGACCGCTTCCCGAGTACGAAGCACAGACTGAACCGAAGGAGGACGATGCCGTATGCGCCGCCCTTGCCTGGCATGACGGCGATGCGCGCGCGACGATCGCGACGCTGCTGGCCGATTGCGCGCATCTGCGGCGCCAGCTCGCGCTGACCCGCTCGGCGATGGGGCGCGGCTTCGTGCGCGGCTGGGAGCCGATGCAGCAGCGGGATTGACGGCGGCCCCTTCATGGCGGTGAAGCATGCTGCCCGGATGCGGATGGAGCGGACCGAACCTGCGGCATGACGGCGCCGGCGGATGCTGGATCGCTTGGGCCGGATTGCCGGCATGGGCGGTCGGCGACCAGGACGCGCCGGGGGCGACGTGGAAAGGCTCAGCGCACCTGGTCTAGCAGGCGCTTGCATTCCAGGAGATCGTAGAGCGCTTCCTGCAGGAGCGCGCGGTCTTCCTTGCCGACGCTGGTCTTGCCGATCGAGATTTCCGGCGTTTCGTCGCCGCCGCCGACGAAGGAGAAGAAGCGGCGGCTGGCGGGCGCCTTGGCGCGGCCGACGATCTGGTCCTCGTCGCTGCCGGCCTTCGGCGGGGTCGGCTCCTCGTGGCTGGCGGCAGCCAGCGCCTCGACAGTGGCAAGGTCCCCGCTGGCGATGGCGGCGACGAAGCGGTTGCCGTTGACCTTCAGGAGCTTCTGCACGCCCTTGATCGTGTAGCCGTGGTCGTAGAGAAGATGGCGGATGCCCTTCAAGAGATCCACGTCCTCGGGCCGATAGTAGCGGCGCCCGCCGCCGCGCTTCATCGGCTTGATCTGCGTGAAACGCGTCTCCCAGAAACGCAGCACATGCTGCGGCAGGTCGAGATCGTCGGCAACCTCGCTGATGGTGCGGAAAGCATCCGGACTCTTGTCCATTCTACCCTCAATGAAAGCGCGCGCACGGCCAGCGAAAGGCGCTGCCGAATCGTATTCATTTCAGCGGGTTGCCGAACGATATTCAAGTTTCAAATTGCCGAATCGCCGGCTATAGGCAGAAAATCGCTCAGGAAGCGGGCGAAGCCGGCTTCTGTTTCGCCTTGCGCGCGAGATGGGCCTTCAGCACCCGCTGCTTGAGCACGTTGGACGCCTTGAAGGTCATCACCCGTCGCGGCGAGATCGGCACTTCCTCGCCGGTCTTCGGGTTGCGGCCGATGCGCTCGTTCTTGTCGCGCACCTGGAAGGTGGCGAAGGAGGAGAGTTTCACACTCTCACCCCGCACGATGGCATTGCAGATCTCGTCGATCACGGTTTCGACAAGCTCTGCGGATTCGGTCCTCGAAAGGCCGACCTTCCGGAAAACCGATTCGGCCAAATCTGCGCGTGTCACCGTCTTGCCGCTCATCGTTCCTCACCGATTTCCCATTGAAAGCCTATGGTTAAGTGGCGGAAGAGTATTGTCCTTGCCCCTGCGGGTCAAGCGGCCCTGCGCCCTGATGCGGGAGAGGCCGTTTCACCCGCGGCCGACCGGCGTTCCCGCATGGCAAAGGGGGGCCGGAGCCGGCCCTTTCCCGCGTTCCCTTTGCCGAAAGCCGCCCTCCCCCAATGGGCGGGCGCGTGGAAATGGCTACCAGCGCAGCAGCACCGCACCCCAGGTGAAGCCGCCGCCCATGGCCTCCAGCAGCACGAGGTCGCCCTCCTTGATTCGCCCGTCGCCCGCCGCCGCGGCAAGCGCCAGCGGGATCGAGGCGGCAGAGGTGTTGCCGTGCAGGTCGACGGTGACGACGACCTTTTCGAGCGGAATGCCGAGCTTCCTGGCCGAACCGTCGATGATGCGCTTGTTCGCCTGATGCGGCACCAGCCAGTCGATGTCCTCGGCGGCAAAGCCGGTGGCGTCGAAGGCCGAGACGATCACGTCGGTGATCATGCCGACCGCATGCTTGAAGACCTCGCGGCCCTCCATGCGCAGATGGCCGACCGTGCCCGTGGTGGACGGGCCGCCGTCGACATAGAGCTTTTCGCGGTGCGCGCCGTCGGAACGCAGCTGCGCCGTCAGGACGCCACGGTCCTGGTTGGTCCCCGCCCCGTCCGCCGCTTCCAGCACGATGGCGCCGGCGCCGTCGCCGAAGAGCACGCAGGTCGTGCGGTCGGTCCAGTCGAGGATGCGCGAGAAGGTTTCCGCGCCGATGACGAGCACGCGTTTCGCAAGGCCGCCGCGGATATAGGCGTCGGCGGTCGTCACCGCATAGACGAAGCCGGAACAGACGGCCTGCACGTCGAAGGCGAAGCCATGGTGCATGCCGAGGCGGTTCTGGATGTTGACGGCGGTCGCCGGGAAGGTGTTGTCCGGCGTCGAGGTGGCGACGATGATGACATCGATATCGGCGGCCGTCAGGCCCGCCTTGTCGAGCGCGGCGCGCGCGGCGGCCTCGCCGAGCGAGGCGGTCGTCTCGCCCTCGCCGGCGATGTAGCGCTGGTGGATGCCGGTGCGCTGCACGATCCACTCGTCGGACGTGTCGACCATGCTTTCCAGTTCGGCATTGGTGAGAACCCGCTTCGGAAGCGCCGCTCCGAAACCGCGGACCACTGAACGAATCATTCTATACCTCGTCGGTCATGCCCTGGGCGGCCCCTTCGACGGGGCGGCCGGCATGATACTTCTGCAAATCTCTTTCGATCTTGTCCTTGAGGCCGTTGCGGGCCATGTCGTAGCCGACATCGACGGCGGCCGCGAAGCCCTCGGCATCCGTGCCGCCATGGCTCTTGATGACGATGCCGTTGAGGCCGAGGAACACGCCGCCGTTCACCTTGCGCGGATCCATCTTCTCGCGCACCCGGTCGAAGGCGCTCTTGGCAAGGATGTAGCCGAGCTTGGCCATCCAGGTGCGCGACATGGCGGCGCGCAGGTATTCGGCGATCTGCCGCGCCGTGCCTTCCGCCGCCTTCAGTGCGATGTTGCCGGCAAAACCTTCCGTGACCACCACGTCCACCGTGCCGCGACCGATATCGTCGCCCTCGACGAAGCCGTAATAGTCAATCGTGTCGAAATTGGCCTCGCGGATGAGCTGGCCGGCGGCCTTCACCTCTTCCTGGCCCTTGATCTCCTCGACGCCGACATTGAGCAGGCCCAGCGTCGGCTTGTCGATCTCGAACAGGGCGCGCGCCATGGCGCCGCCCATCAGCGCGAAGTCGAAGAGCTGGTTCGCATCCGCGCCGATCGTCGCGCCGATGTCGAGCACGATGCTCTCGCCCCTCAAGGTCGGCCAGATGCCGGCGATCGCCGGGCGCTCGATATTGGCCATCATGCGCAGGCAGAATTTCGACATGGCCATTAGCGCGCCGGTATTGCCGGCGGAAACGGCGACATCGGCCTCGTTCTTGGCAACGGCGTCGATCGCCTGCCACATGGAGGACTTGCCGCGGCCGCGGCGCAGCGCCTGGCTCGGCTTCTCGTCCATGGCGACGGCGACGTCGCAATGGTGGAAGGTGCTGGCGGCCTTCAGTTTCGGATGCTGCGCCAAGAACGGCTCGCATTCGGCGGCATTGCCAAAAAGCACGAAGCGGATGTCGGGATGACGCTCGAGAGCCTTGGCTGCGCCCGGGATAGCGACCTTGGGGCCGAAATCGCCACCCATGACGTCGACGGAAATTCTGACCACGCGTGTCTTGCCTTAATTCTTGTTTTCCAGGGGCAGAAGGCTGCCGCGGCGGAATTCGGTCAAAATACCGCTTTTCGCCGGGGGCACAACTGAATTATCGGGCGTCTCAGGAGCCGTTCAGTCTTTTTTCCAGTCCTTCAGAACGGCAAAAGGCGACGGTTTTTTGTCGTCCGCGTCGGTGCTTTCGATATGGCCGGAAAAGCCCGCGCCGGACTTGCGCGGATAGGGATCGATGGCGAGCGCCACATGTTCGGCGGCGACCACGCCGGCATCGATCGTGTCGCCCGTAAAGATCTCCGGGGCATCCGGACCGTCCGGATCGAGCAGCATCTCGCCGGTCTCGGTCGCGGCCGGAAGCCGCGCCAGCTTGGAGCCTTCCGGGACGAAGACGACCTCGACCGGCTCGTCGATATGCGCCTCCACCGGATCGAGCGTCACCACGCAGGCCTGCACGATATCCGCCTCGACGTGACCCTTGAGCCGCACGCCGTCGCGCTTCCAGCGCATGACCTGGAAGGTGGCGGACAGCGCCTTCACCTCCAGCACGGACCAGAGTTTCGCCAGCCCCGCGCGCTCCTCGGCATCGGCGCTCAGCGTCACCTCGACCGGGTTGCCGGAGATATGCCCCACCTTGACCGGATAGGAAAACGGCGTGTCGTCGTCTTTCGTCATTCTCGTCCTTTTCACCGCCCTAGGGTGTGTCCTTCATGACCGGGTTCCGCCACGGCCAGCGCGCCGACCGCGATCGCATCCTCGCCGACAGCCATCATCGCCTGTTCGGCGGCAAAGAGATAGGAGGCTAGCCCCGCCATGGAGGGCGCACCTTCACCCGCTTCGGGATAGATATTGCGCCGGAGCGCATTCGCAAGCCCGTCCCGGTCGTCGGAATCGAGCGCCGCCGCGTAGGATTCCAGCCGGCCGTAGAACATGCCGGCGAACTTCTTCATGCGCTTCGGCACGCCGACATCGCCGACCCCGAGCTCGCGAATCGAATGGTCGACATCCTCGAAGAAGGCATCGACGATCTCCTGGGCGATCTCCTGGCCGGACGTGCCGCTTGCGCGGGTGCGCCGGAAGTAGAGGATCAGCATTGCCGAGAGCATCTCGAAGCGCCCCATCACCGTGTCAGGAACATCAAGCGCTTCATAGAGATAGGGATGGCGCGCCGCCTGTGTCAGCGCCGCGTACTGCCTTTCGACAATACGCCGGTTGCCGTTTTTTTTGCCGAACAGGCCGAAAATCATCATAAAGCCTAGTTTTGCCCGATTCAAACCATGGAGCCGTCGCAAGTCATGTTGCATGACGGTCGAAGCTGGTTTACCGAAGCAGGCATGAATTGCAATGGCTGCGCGGCCATCACAGTCCCGGGGATGTTGTTGAAGAGAGATGCTCTGAACATGAAGCTGTTGCGTAACGCCGCCATTGCCATCGCGCTTTCCTCCTCCGTTCTCGCAGGCTGCCAGGGTCCCGGCGAAGTGCTGCACCAGGGATATGTCGTCGACCAGGAAACGCTGGCGCTGGCACCGGTCGGCTCCTCGCGCGAGCAGGTCCTGCTCTCGCTCGGCTCGCCATCCGCGACCGCGACCTTCGACAACGAGGTCTTCTACTACATCTCGCAGAAGCGCACCCGCCCCGTCGCCTTCATGAAGCCGAAGGTCGTCGAGCAGAGCGTTCTCGCCGTCTATTTCGACAAGGACGGCGTGGTCGAGCGCCTTGCGCACTACACGCTGAAGGACGGCCGCGTCTTCGACCTGATCTCCCGCGTCACGCCGACCGGCGGCGTGGAGCTCACGTTCCTCGGCCAGCTGCTGCGCGGCTCGGGCGGTGCGCCGGGCGCGGCGATCCAGAATATCTTCGGCGGCGGCGGCCCGAAGTAAGGCCTCCGGCCACTCCCGGAAACGAGAAACCGCGGGGATCGCTCCCCGCGGTTTCTTTTTGCCTGCCGACCGGCGGTGCCGATCAGGCGAGAATGGCCAGCAGCAGCAGCGCCACGATATTGGTGATCTTGATCGCCGGGTTGACCGCCGGGCCTGCCGTGTCCTTGTAGGGATCGCCCACGGTGTCGCCGGTGACGGAGGCCTTGTGGGCTTCCGAGCCTTTCAGGTGGCGGGTGCCGTCCTTGTCGACGAAGCCGTCCTCGAAGCTCTTCTTGGCATTGTCCCAGGCCCCGCCACCGGAGGTCATGGAGATTGCCACGAAGAGGCCGTTGACGATGACGCCGAGCAGCGAGGCGCCGAGCGCGGCAAAGGCCGAGGCCTTGGAGCCGGAGATGAGCAGCACGCCGAAATAGACGACGAGCGGCGCCAGTACCGGAAGCAGCGAGGGCACGACCATTTCGCGGATCGCCGCCTTGGTGAGGATGTCCACCGCGCGCCCGTAGTCCGGCCGTTCGGTGCTTGCCATGATGCCCGGCTTCTCGCGGAACTGCCGGCGCACCTCCTCGACGATGGAGCCCGCCGCACGGCCGACGGCCGTCATGGCGATGCCGCCGAAGAGATAGGGGATGAGGCCGCCGAAGATCAGGCCGGCGACGACATAGGGGTTGGAAAGGTCGAAGGAGATCGTGCCGATGCCGGCGAAGTAGGGATACTTGTCCCCGTTCGCGGCGAAGTAGGCAAGGTCGTTCGAATAGGCGGCGAAGAGCACCAGCGCGCCGAGACCGGCGGAACCGATCGCATAGCCCTTGGTGACGGCCTTCGTCGTGTTACCGACCGCGTCGAGCGCGTCGGTCGACTTGCGCACTTCCGGCGGCAGGTGCGACATCTCGGCGATGCCGCCGGCATTGTCGGTGACCGGGCCGAAGGCGTCGAGCGCCACGATCATGCCGGCAATGCCGAGCATGGCGGTGACGGCGATGCCGGTGCCGAAGAGACCGGCCAGCTGGTAGGTCGCGATGATGCCGCCGACGATGACGATGGCCGGCAGCGCGGTCGATTCCAGCGAGACCGCGAGGCCCTGGATGACGTTGGTGCCGTGGCCGGTGACGGAGGCCTGCGCGATGGAGTTCACCGGGCGCTTGTTGGTGCCCGTATAGTATTCGGTGATCACCACGATGAGCGCCGTCACCACGAGGCCGAGAAGGCCGCAGATGAAGAGGTTCGTTCCCGTGATCTCCGTGCCCGCGACCGTGCCGATGGCCCCCCAGCCGATGGTGAGCGACGTGGCGGCGGCAAGGCCGACGATCGACAAGAGGCCCGTCACGATGAGGCCCTTGTAGAGCGCGCCCATGATCGAGCCGTTCGTGCCGAGCTTGACGAAGAAGGCGCCGACGATCGAGGTGATGATGCAGGCGCCGCAGATCGCCAGCGGATAGATCATCACGCTGGAAAGGACCGGCGTGCCGGCAAAGAAGATCGCCGCGAGGACCATGGTGGCGACGACGGTCACCGCATAGGTCTCGAAGAGGTCGGCGGCCATGCCGGCGCAATCGCCGACATTGTCGCCGACATTGTCGGCGATGGTGGCCGGGTTGCGCGGGTCGTCTTCGGGAATGCCGGCTTCCACCTTGCCGACGAGGTCGCCGCCGACATCCGCACCCTTGGTGAAGATGCCGCCGCCGAGACGGGCGAAGATGGAGATCAGCGAGGCGCCGAAGCCGAGCGCGACGAGCGCGTCGATGACCTCACGCGAGGCCGGCTCCTGACCGAGCAGGCCGGTGAGGACCCAATAGTAGATCGACACGCCGAGCAGCGCGAGACCGGCGACAAGCATGCCGGTGATCGCGCCCGACTTGAAGGCGATGTCGAGGCCGGAGGACAGGCTGACGGATGCGGCCTGCGCCGTGCGCACATTGGCGCGGACGGACACATGCATGCCGATGAAACCGGCGGCACCCGAGAGCACGGCGCCGATCAGGAACCCGATGGCAGCCGTAGCGGAAAGCAGCAGCCAGGTGCCGACGAAGACGACGACCCCGACGATGGCAATGGTCTTGTACTGCCGGGTGAGATAGGCCTGCGCCCCTTCCCGGATATAACCTGCAATTTCCTGCATGCGGGCATTCCCCTGATCGGCGGCAAGCACCGACCGTGTCGCCCAGATGGCATAGACCACCGAGAGCAACCCGCATGCGATAACGCCCAACAATATGGTCATTTCGCTCTGTCCTCCTTGGAGGCCGCGGGGTCCTCTCCCCGCAGCCGATATGCGTCCGCTCCCGCTTGCCTCCTCACAAGACGGGAGCCGGCGCGGGGCCAGAGTGCGTTTGCGAATCGGTTGCGTCAAGCCGCTGCACTGCGGCAAGCGGCGCGCTGCGCTGGATTTTTCGACGTCGGCCGGCGGATGGGCTCAGGCAGCCGCGCGGCGGCTGCGCAAAAGCAGGAGAAGAACGAGCACGAGGCTCACCCCGGTGATCGGCCAGAACATCAGGTTGATCGTCTGCCAGCCATAGGCATTGAACACCTTGCCGGAGGAGAAGGAGGCAAGCGCCACCGTGCCGAAGAGGATGATGTCGTGGAACCCCTGCACCTTGTCGGCCTCGTGCGGCTTGTAGCTGGAGGCGACGATGGCGGTGGCGCCGATGAAGCCGAAGTTCCAGCCGACGCCGAGCAGGATCAGCGCGCCCCAGAAATTCCAGAGTTCGAGGCCGGCATGGGCGACCGCCGCGCAGGCCATGAGGATGAGGAGGCCGGCGGCGACGACCTTTTCCGTGCCGAAGCGCTGGATCAGCATGCCCGTGAAGAAGCTCGGCGCGAACATGGCGAGCACATGCCACTGGATGCCGAGCGTCGCCAGCTCGGGCGAGAAGCCGCAGCCGATGACCATGGCCAGCGGCGCGCCGGTCATCATGAAGGTCATCAGGGCGTAGGAGGAGATGCCGCAGATCATGCCCGTCATGAACCGCTGGGTCAGCACGATCTCGCCGAGCGGCCGCGTCGCCTCCCCCGTCGCGACGGCCGCCGCCTTGTGGTCCGGCAGGCGCAGGAACAGGAAGAGGCCGATCGCGGCAAGGCAGAGCGGGGCCAGCGCCACGAAGGCGCCGGCAAACAGCACCGGCTCGAACAGGTCCTTGGTGAGGATGACCACCTGGGGGCCGAGCACGGCGGAGATGACGCCGCCGGCGAGAATCCAGGAAATGGCGCGCGGCTTGTAGAAGGACGGCGAGGCATCGGCCGCCGCGAAGCGGATCTTCTGGGCAAAGCCGCTGGAAATGCCGACGAGCACGAAGCCGACGGCGAAGAGCCAGAAATCGCCGCGGAACAGCGCGATGGCGGCCAAGAGGCCGCCCCCCGCGCCGACGAGCGCGCCGACGATGAAGCCATAGGTTCGCCCGAGCATTCGGGCCGCGATGGCGACGAGCACGGCGCCGAGCGCCACGCCGACATTGAAGCCGGTCAGCGGCGCGGTGGCGAGCGACTTGTCCGCGCCGAGCAGGTTGTAGCCGGCAAGGCCGCCGATGGAGAAGACGATCGGCCCGGCCGAAGCCAGCAAGGCCTGCGCAATCGTCAGGAGGAAGACGTTGCGGCGCGCAGCCGAAAGTTCGTGTTCAAGACCTTCGACCGTGCCCGTGCTCATGTCACCCTGCCAACCTACTTGCGTGTGTCCGGCCGAAGCTGCCTGGCGATGCGGTCGAGCACCGCATTCACCAGCTTCGGCTCGTCATCCTCGAAGAACGCCTTGGCGATCTCGACATATTCCGTGACGATCACGGCGACCGGCACGTCCTTGCGCTCCTTCAGTTCGAAGGTGCCGGCGCGCAGGATGGCGCGCACGGTGGAATCGAGCCGGGACAGCGCCCAGTCGTCCTGCAGCGCCGCGCCGATCATCGGGTCGAGCAGGCGCTGGTCGCGCACGACGCCCGAGACGATGGAGCGGAACCAGGAGGCATCCGCCTTCAGGTAGGTGTCGCCGTCCAGCTCCTGGCCGAGGCGATGCATCTCGTATTCGGCGACGATCTCCAGAACGCCGGTGCCGCCGATATCCATCTGGTAGAGCGCCTGCACGGCGGCAAGACGCGCCGCGCCGCGCTGGTTGGCCGGCTTCACCGGCTGCTGGTCCCTGTCCGTCGTCACTGTTCGCCGCCCAGTTTCTTCTTCAGATCGATCATGGTGAGCGCCGCGCGGGCCGCAAAGCCGCCCTTGTCGCCTTCCGAGCGGCGCGCGCGCGCCCAGCCCTGCTCGTCGTTCTCGACCGTCAGGATGCCGTTGCCGATCGGCAGGGCCTCGCTGACGGACAGGTCCATCAGGGCGCGGCTCGATTCGTTGGCGACGATGTCGAAATGGTAGGTCTCGCCGCGGATGACCATGCCGAGCGCGACGAAGCCGTCATACCAGGTGCCGCCGTTTTCCATGCCGTCGAGGGCCATGGAGATGGCGGCGGGGATTTCGAGCGCGCCCATGACGGTCACGATATCGTAGGTTGCGCCGGCGGCACCGAGCGCATGCTTGGCGCCGTCGAGCATCGCATCGGCCATGTCGTCGTAGAAGCGCGCCTCGACGATGAGGAGATGGGGATTATCGGTGTCGGCCATGAATCACCTGAAAATTGGAGGCAGGCCACGCATCAGCGGGCAGAGGCGGCGGTCAAACCACGACGGACGGAGCTTGGCAAGCATTTTCCGCCGCCTGCGGCGATTTCGGCGCCCCGGCACGCCGGCCCACCGCGCGCCGCGGGGTTGACACATCGGAACAAAATGCGAACGATGCACACCCGACACGAGGAGACAGCCCGATGAACGCGCACAACCCGCCGATCGTCAACCTTGCCAAGCTGACGCTCGAGCACTGGACGCAAGGCACGCTCTATGAATCCCGCGACACGGCCTTCGGCGCCCTCCTCGGCCTGAAGGCCCTCGGCATCGGCTATGGCGAGGTGCCACCCGGCAAGTCCGGCTGTCCCTTCCATTGCCACCATGTCGAGGACGAGCTGTTCGTCATCCTCGAAGGCCACGGCACCTATCGCTATGGCGACGAACGGCGGCTGATCGGCCCCGGCGACGTGCTGGGCGCGCCGGCCGGCGGACCGGAGACGGCGCACCAGATCCTCAACACCGGCACCGTGCCGCTGAAATACCTCTCCATCTCATCCATGGCGGCGACGGAGATCTGCGAATATCCCGATTCCGGCAAATTCCTCGCCAAGACGCGCGCCGCTACCGGCGGCCGCACCGAGTTCCGCACCATCGGCCGCACGAGGGAGGCTGTCGACTACTGGGAGGGCGAGCCCGGAGCCTGACGCGTTCAGGCAGCGAGCGACACGCGGTTGCGGCCGTTGCGCTTGGACATGTAGAGCGCCTTGTCGGCGCTGCTGAGCAGGGAATCGAAGCTCGCGCAATCCTTGCCGGCAAAGGCGATGCCGGCGCTGACGGTGCAGGTGATGGACCGCCCGCCGATCGGAATGAGCTTGCCGGCAAAGTCCTGGCGGATACGCTCGGCGATGCGCTGCGCGCGGTCCGGCACGGTCCGCTCCAAGACGACGACGAACTCTTCGCCGCCCAGGCGGGCGAGGCAGGCGGCCGCGCCGCAGGACTCGCGCAGAACATCGGCGAAGACCGTGAGCACCGCATCGCCGGCCGCATGGCCGTACCGGTCGTTGACCGCCTTGAAATTGTCGAGGTCGAAGGCGATCGCCGCCTGGTGCTCCCCGACCGGAAGGACGCCGTAGCGATCGAAAAGCGCGCGACGGTTGAGCAGGCCGGTCAGCGCGTCGGTCATGGCCGCACGGCGGTGGCGGCCGGCGATGCGCCACTGGTTGAGCGCGAGCGACATGGCGCCGATGCCGGTAATGCCCATGATGGCGGCGATCAGGTTGAGGGTTTCCGCCCAGTTGTCCGGCGCATGACCCATGACCCACTTGCCGTCATGCAGCAGCACGGCGGCGCAGATCAGGAAGGAGGCGGCCGTCAGCAGATAGAGGATGACGATGCCGATCAGCGGCAGCGGCGCCTCCGCGCGGCCCCGCCAATATTCCCGCGCCGTCGCGATGAGGGAACCGGCGATCAGCAGGTTGAGCACGATGAAGCCGATGCCGTCATAACCGGCCGCCAACGGAGGAAGCGCAACGGCAAGGCAGCCCGCGAGCACGGCGGCGATGCGCCGGCGCGCCCGCTTGCCGGAGCGGAACCGGTAGGCCGCGCCGTAGATGAAGGCAAAGCCGAGGAACTGCAGCGCGAAGGCAAGGCATCCGATCGCGACGCTCGCCTGGTCGATATAGAGACTGTAGACCGCGACGGCCGGCACGATGCAGCCGATGCCGATGGACCAGCTCAGGAGAAAGCGTTCGACGCGGGCGGACATCCACGAGGCGAACAGCGTGGCCGACAGGCAGAAGCCCGCCAGCCCGATCGCCAGCAGAAGGGTTTGGTAGTCAGGCGCCATGCGGCAGCGGTCTCCAACGGTCCGATGCCGCACACTACGGAGCAAGAGGTATCGATATCGTTACTTCACGGGCGGGCCGCAACGCGCGGCGGTGCCGATCGATGACGACGCCTGGGCGAGTCACGCCATCGTCACGCCTTCGGCGCCGGAAACTCCGCAAGCCGTGCCGCATAGCGCGCCATGGTGTCGACCTCGAAGTTGACGAAATCGCCTTCCTTGCGCTCGCCCCAGGTGGTGACGTCCAGCGTGTGGCGGATGAGGAGCACGTCGAAGACCGCGCCATCGACGGCGTTGACGGTGAGCGAGGTGCCGTCGAGCGCGACGGACCCCTTCGGCGCGACGAAGCGCTCCAGCCCTTCCGGCGCGCGGATACGGAAACGCGTCGCGTCGCCCTCGGCCTCGACGGAGAGGATTTCCGCCTTGCCGTCGACATGGCCCGAGACGATGTGTCCGCCGAGTTCGTCGCCGATCTTCAGCGAGCGTTCGAGGTTGATGCGCGTGCCGGGCGCCCAGCCGGAAATGGTCGTCAGGCGCAACGCCTCCTCCCACGCCTCGACCTCGAACCAGCGGGCATTCGAGCCCGCCTCCGGCAGCGCCGTGACAGTGAGGCAGGTGCCCGAATGGGCGATGGAGGCGCCCATGTCGATGGTGGCGGGGTCGTAGCTGGTGCGCACGCGCAGGCGAACCCCCTCGTTCATGGGCTCGACCTTCTCGACCGTTCCGATATCCGTGACAATGCCGGTAAACATCAATCGTCTCTTTCGTATTCGTACAATCTGTCCGCGCCGTAGTGCGCCGTGCGGCGGAGCGAATAACCATCCGGCACGCGTCCGCACACACATGGGGATGCGACCCCGTCCTTGCCAATGGTCCCGGCCCCCTCGAACAGCGAGATCCGGTCGACGAGCCCGGCATCGAGGAAGGATTGCGCCGTGCGCGCGCCGCCTTCGACGAGCAGCGAGGAAATGCCGCGCGTCGCCAGCGCCATCAGGAGATCATCGAGCCGGCGCGGGTCGCAGGTCAGGATTTCGACGCCGGTGGCTTCGAGGGCCGCGGCGCGGGCACTTCGCATATCGGAGGCCGTGCCATCCATACCCCCCTCTGGCCTGCCGGCCATCTCCCCCTCAAGGGGGGAGATCGAGGAAGCAGCGTTCCCGTCCACATCAAACGTCGGTCCAGCAGGTGATGCAGATGACGGTGCGCGGGGATCAGGCTCCCATCCAATCTCCCCCCTTGAGGGGGAGATGGCCGGCAGGCCAGAGGGGGGTAACCCCACACCCTTCGACGTCACGACGATAACCGGAACGTTCTTCGCCGTGCGCGCCAGCTTCGAGCCCGGCGGCAGCTCCAGCCGCGGGTCGAGCACGATGCGCACCGGCGAGCGGGTTTCCAACCCCGGCAGGCGGCAGGTTAGCTCGGGATCATCGGCGAGCACGGTGCCGATGCCGACGAGGATCGCATCCGTTTCGGCGCGCAGCACATGCACCTGCCCGCGCGAGACCGGCCCGGTGATCGCCACCTGGCCCGCGCCGAGCCGGCCGAGCATGCCATCGGCGGAAACGGCAAGCTTGAGAGTCACATAGGGCCGCTTCTTCGTCTGACGGGTGAGATAGGCGGCAAGCGCTGCACGACCCTGCGCCTCCAGCACGCCCGTCTCGACGGCGATACCGGCATCGCGCAGCATCCCGAGCCCCCTGCCCGCCACGCGCTCGTCCGGGTCCGTCACCGACACGACGACGCGCGAAACGCCGGCGGCGATCAGCGCATCGGCGCAGGGCGGCGTCTTGCCGTGGTGCGAGCAGGGTTCGAGCGTGACATAGGCCGTTGCGCCACGCGCGGCGTCACCCGCCACGGCCAGCGCCTGCGTTTCCGCATGGGGCCGCCCGCCCGGGGCGGTGACGGCGGAACCGACGACGACGCCGTTCTTGACGATCAGGCAGGCGACGGAGGGATTGGTGGCGGTGCGGCCGAGATTGCGGCGGCAAAGGCGGATGGCCGCTGCCATGAAGCGTTCGTCGTCTTCGACGGGGCCGGACATCTAGCCGTCGGCGCCCGGATCCCGGGCGATCTTGGCGGCGACTTCGGAGAGGATCTTCTCGAAATCGTCGACATGGGAGAAGTCGCGATAGACCGAGGCGTAGCGCACGAAGCCGACGTCATCGAGCGCCTTCAGCGCCTCCAGCACCTGGAGGCCGATCTCCTCCGAAGAGATTTCCGTCTCGCCGGAGCTTTCGAGGCGGCGGACGATGCCCGAGACCGCACGTTCGATGCGGTCCCGGTCGACGGGTCGCTTGCGAAGCGCGATCTCGAAGGATTTCAAGAGCTTGTCGCGGTCGAAGGGGGCCTTGCGGCCCGTCTTCTTGACGACCATCAGCTCGCGCAGCTGCACCCGTTCGAAGGTCGTGAAGCGACCGCCGCAATCCGGGCAGATGCGCCGGCGGCGAATGGCGGCCCCGTCCTCTGCGGGACGGGAATCCTTCACCTGCGTATCTTCCGAACCGCAATAGGGGCAGCGCATGCCGGCTCCTTACATGTAGGAATACATGGGGAAGCGGCCGGTGAGCGCCAGCACCTTCTCGCGCACCGATGCCTCGACGGCCGCATTGCCCTCGTCCGAATTGGCGACCTTCAGGCCGTCGAGCACCTCGACGATCAGGTTGCCGATCTCCTGGAAATCGGCCTCCTTGAAGCCGCGCGTCGTGCCGGCCGGGGTGCCGAGGCGCACGCCCGAGGTGACGAAGGGCTTTTCGGGGTCGAACGGGATGCCGTTCTTGTTGCAGGTGACATAGGCGCGGCCGAGCGCGGCTTCGGCGCGCTTGCCGGTGGCGTTCTTCTTGCGCAGGTCGACCAGCATCAGGTGGTTGTCCGTGCCACCGGAGACGATGTCGAGGCCACCGGCCTTCAGCGTCTCGGCGAGCGCCTTGGCGTTCTTGACGATCTGCGCGGCGTAGTCCTTGAATTCCGGCTGCAGCGCCTCGCCGAAGGCGACGGCCTTGGCGGCGATGATGTGCATCAGCGGGCCGCCCTGCAGGCCCGGGAAGACGGCCGAGTTGATCTTCTTGGCGATGTCTTCCTCGTTCGTCAGCACGATGCCGCCGCGCGGGCCGCGCAGCGATTTGTGCGTGGTGGTCGTGGCGACGTGGCAATGCGGGAACGGCGACGGGTGCTGGCCGCC
This sequence comes from Shinella sp. WSC3-e, assembly GCF_945994535.1. Classification (NCBI taxonomy): domain Bacteria; kingdom Pseudomonadati; phylum Pseudomonadota; class Alphaproteobacteria; order Hyphomicrobiales; family Rhizobiaceae; genus Shinella; species Shinella sp. WSC3-e. Next base: position 834,104 of record NZ_OZ000530.1, on the reverse strand, counting down.
GGCGACGAGGCCGGCGATGTGCGCCATGTCGACCATGAGGTAGGCGCCGACTTCATCGGCGATCTCGCGGAAGCGCTTCCAGTCCCAGATGCGGGAATAGGCGGTGCCGCCGGCGATGATCAGCTTCGGCTTGTGGGTGCGGGCCTTCTCGGCGACATCGTCCATGTCGAGCAGGTGATCCTCCTCGCGCACGCCGTAGGAGACGACGTTGAACCACTTGCCGGACATGTTGACCGGCGAGCCATGCGTCAGATGGCCGCCCGAATTGAGGTCGAGGCCCATGAAGGTGTCGCCAGGCTGGAGCAGCGCGAGGAAGACGGCCTGGTTCATCTGCGAGCCGGAATTCGGCTGCACGTTGGCGAAGTTGACGCCGAACAGCTTCTTGGCGCGCTCGATGGCGAGCTCTTCCGCGATATCGACGAACTGGCAGCCGCCGTAATAGCGTTTGCCCGGATAGCCTTCGGCATACTTGTTCGTCATGATCGAGCCCTGGGCTTCGAGCACGGCGCGCGAAACGATGTTCTCCGAGGCGATCAGTTCGATCTCATGGCGCTGGCGACCGAGTTCCTTCTGGATCGAGCCGAAAATCTCCGGATCGGTATCGGCAAGGGAACGCGTGAAGAAAACGTCGGTAGCGGAAGAATTGCTCATCCTCGAGGCTCCTTAGGGTCAAGTGGCACGGTGTTTAGCGTCCTCGCATGGCAAGGGCAATATCCGCTCCACGGTTTGCGCCATTTCCGCGCGTGTTATGCGATAAAAACGACAAGGATCACTTGGCATGCCAGCCGCCCGGCCAGGTCCGAAAACCTCTCCTCCGTCATGGTCGGGCTTGACCCGACCATCCACCGCCGCGGGTGGGGACGTGGATCCACGGCTCGGAGGCCGAGGATGACGGTGGTGGACTGGCTAATGTTTGTCGGCAAGGAAAAGCCCCGCTTCCGCCAGGAAGCGAGGCCCGCGAAAACCTCGGACGGATCACCCTTTATTGCGGCAAGAGATCGCTCTCGACGGAGCGGCCGCCTTCCTGGTTGTAGCCGGTCTGGAGGGCGAGTTCGGTGGCGCCGTCCTTCTGGTAGATGTCGTCGCGGAACTGCACGACGCGGTCCTTGGCCGACCAGGCGGTGATGTAGGTGAAGAAGACCGGCACTTCCTCGGTCAGCTTGATCGGCGTGTTGACGCCGCTCTTGATGGTCGCCTCCATCTGCCCGCGCGACCAGCCGGGCGTGTCCTTGAGCAGCCAGACCGAGAGGTCGCGCACGTTCTGAACGCGCACGCAGCCGGACGATTCGAAGCGCATCAGCTTGTTGAACAGGCCCTGCTGCGGGGTATCGTGCATGTAGACCTGGTGCTCGTTGTGGAAGTTGATCTTCGTCGAGGACATGGCGTTGATCTTGCCCGGGTCCTGGCGGAACATCAGGTTCGGGGCCTTCTCGGCGTTCCAGTCGACGGTTTCCGGCGAGACTTCGTTGCCGCTGCCGTCGAAGAGGCGGATCGAGTTGCGCGCAAGATAGGTCGGATCCTTGCGCATCAGCGGCATGATGTCCTTCTGGATGATCGAGCGCGGCGCGGTCCAGTAGGGGTTGAGGATCACTTCGTAGATCTTGGAGTTCAGCACCGGCGACTGACGGTCGATCTTGCCGACAATGGCGGTGTGGCGCGAGGCGACGCGGCCGTTCTCGACCGCCTCGATATAGGCGGCGGGGATGTTCACCATGACGTAGCGGCGGCCGAGGTCGCCGGACATCGCCTGCAGGCGCACGAGGTTGGTCTGGAGCTGGCCGAGGCGGGTGACGGCCGGAACGTTCAGCGCCTTCAGCGTATATTCGCCGACGGCCCCGTCGGCCGGCAGGCCGTGACGGGCCTGGAAGCGTTTCACCGCACCGTCCACGTAGGAATCGAAGGCGCCGTTCGTGCCGGCGGAGCGCGGCAGGTCGCCGGAGATGATCAGGCGCTGGCGCAGCTGCTGGACCGCCGGATCGGCGACGCCCATCTCCATCTTCTGCTGCGTGTTGACCGTCGGCCAGCCGCCATTGGAGACGATGTTCTGGTAGTCGTTGATCGCCTGCTGGAGATAGCCGGAGCTGCCGGAGCCGAAGATCGGGTTGTTGGAGACGACGGCGGTGGCGGTGCGCGATGCCTCGGCGTCGAACTGGTCGTCCCAGTTGCCGCGGCGCGGAGCGTTGAGGATGTCGTCGAGCGCTGTCTGGGCCAGCGTCGGGCCGGCCACGGCAGCGGCACCGAAGGTTGCAGCGGAGCGCAGGAAGGCGCGGCGCGAGAACACATCAAATCCGGTTTTGCGAGACATTGATCCTACCATCTCCTGAGCGCCGCAAAGAACGGCGAGGTGCGCACGGCACGGCGACCCCAAGGGTCCATACCCGATGCAGCTATCACGAACAGGGTTAACAAACGCAAACCGGCCCTGCCGCCCGCGCATACCTTAGCCCAGCGTCCGGGTGTCACAGCAATATGGCCAATTCGTGTCTCGGCAGGCGCGCCCGACCCTAAGCCCCCGCATGAAAACATGAAAAGCCGGACGCGCAGGGGACGCGGCCGGCTTTTGTGAAGGAGGTCGGAAACGGCGCCCGGAAATTACAGGCGGTAGAGGATCGAGTCGTTCCAGAAGCGATCGAGGCGCTGGAGCAGCTTGTTCATCTGGTTGAACTCGCCCTCGCCGATGCCGCCGACCTTCTGGATCGAGCCGATATGGCGCTCGTAGAGTTTCGCGACCGTCTCGGCGATTTCCTGGCCGCTTTCCGTCAGGCTGATGCGGACGGAGCGGCGGTCGATGCGCGAGCGCTGGTGGTTGATGAAGCCGAGGTCGACCAGCTTCTTGACGTTGTAGGAGACGTTCGAGCCGAGATAGTAACCGCGCGAGCGCAGCTCGCCTGCGGTCAGTTCCGAATTGCCGATGTTGAAGAGGAGCAGCGCCTGGACGGCGTTGACATCCGAACGGCCGGCGCGGTCGAACTCGTCCTTGATGACGTCGAGCAGGCGACGGTGCAGACGCTCGACGAGGTGGAGGGATTCCAGGTAGAGATTGCGGATCGCGTCTTCCTGCGGATCGACGACGGGGGCCTGCTGCGGCTTCATCTTGGTGTTCATGGTTACTGCCTCACTGTTTTGTTTGGCGGTGTGGTTTGTTTTCCCGCCTTGAGTGAGACCCTATCGAATGCATCTAAAATTCTACTTAAACCGCAGCCTTAACAGCGCCTTACCGGAAGGCGACCCTGTCTCACGGTGAATCAGTTCTTACCGTGCGGGCCTGCCGGCGGCGCTGGACGAAGAGCGCGATGCGGAAAAGAACGAAGACAAGCGCTATGGCGCCGTGGGTGAGAACCAGGAGCCGGTTGACGCCGAAGGTCGAGGGATAGACCTCGTGCATGGCGATCTCTGTGGCGGCCGCGATGAGCCAGATCACCGGCCCCCAGGAGACGAGAAGCCAGAGGCCGACGGCCGCGACGGGGAACAGCACGGCCAGCGCCGTATAGGCCGCCTTCCAGGCCGGCGGCAGCAGGTCGAAGCGCCCCTGCCCGCCGAAGGAGAAGCCCGTCAGCATCGCCCAGTATTGCAGCGCGAACCACAGCGAGACGATCGCCGCCAGCCGCAGGAAGAGGGCGAACAGCGTTTCGGTCAGGCTTGGTCTCGGGCCCTTGGCAGAATCAGCAACCATGGCGCGGACAGTAAGGGCAAGGCCGGCCGGCATAAAGCCCGTAACCGCGGTCATGCACGGCCATATGCCGCAGGCCCCTTGCCCGCGCGCGATTTGATTGCCGGGACGGGCGTGATATGGAGGCGGAAATCGCACGCGCAAGGGATGAAGACGCCATGACCGGCAGCAGGAACATCGTCGACGAGATCACCGGCCACCGCCGCATGCGGCGCAACCGGAAGGCCGACTGGACGCGCCGGCTCGTCCAGGAAAACCGCCTGACGGTCGACGATCTCCTCTGGCCGGTCTTCGTGGTGCCGGGCAGCAATATCGTCGATCCGATCACGGCCATGCCCGGCGTCAACCGCATGAGCGTCGACCGGCTGGTGGAGGCGGCGAAGGAGGCCGCCGACCTCGGCATCCCGGCCATCGCGACCTTCCCGAACATCGAGATGCACCTGCGCGACGAGACCGGCTCGAACAGCCTGGCGGCCGACAACCTCATCAACGAGGCGACGCGCGCCATCAAGAAGGCGGTTCCCAACATCGGCGTCATCACCGACGTCGCGCTCGATCCCTTCACCAGCCACGGCCATGACGGCGTGCTGCGCGAGGGCGTCGTCGTCAATGACGAGACGGTCGAGCTGGTCGCGCGGGCCGCCGTCATCCAGGCCGATGCCGGCTCCGACATCATCGCGCCCTCCGAAATGATGGACGGCCGCGTCGGCGTCATCCGCCGGGCGCTCGACGCCGCGGGCCATCAGAATGTCGGCATCATGTCCTATGCGACGAAGTTCGCCTCCGCCTTCTATGGCCCCTATCGCGACGCGATCGGTACCGGCGGCCTGCTGAAGGGCGACAAGAAGACCTACTACATCGACCCTGCCAACGGCACGGAGGCGATCCGCGATGCGGCTCTCGATGTCGAGGAAGGCGCGGACATGCTGATGGTCAAGCCGGGCCTTCCCTATCTCGACATCTGTTGGCGCATGAAGGAAGCGTTCGGCCTGCCGGTCTTCGCCTACCAGGTCTCCGGCGAATACAGCCAGATCAAGGCCGCCGCGATGAACGGCTGGATCGACGGCGAGCGCGTGATGCTGGAAACCCTGCTGGCGTTCAAGCGCGCCGGGTGCGACGGCATCCTGACCTATTTCGCGATGGACGTGGCGCGGCATCTGGCGAAGAAGGGCTGAGTTCCGCCATCCCCCTCATCCGGCCTGCCGGCCACCTTCTCCCGCAAGCGGGGCAAAGGGATATGCCGCGCCGGTTTCCCCAATCAATGCCCGTTCATAGGGCAAGTCCCCTCTCCCCGCTCGCGGGGAGAGGGTTAGGGGCAAACGCCAAATGAGCAGACCGCCGCCTTCGCTCGCACCCGTTGTTTTCTCCCGACACATCCCCATATGAAGGGCATGTTCCATCCAGGAGACAGGCAGATGAGTGCTGATTTCAACGAAACGCGGGTTCCGACGACGGACTGGCAGGCCTATCGCGGCGTGCTGTCGCGCCGGATCTTTGCGTTTCTGATCGACTATGCGATCGTCGCGCTGCTCTGGATCCCGGCCGCCGTCGTGGTCTTCTTCCTCGGCATCCTGACGCTCGGTCTCGGCTTCTTCCTCTATCCGGCGCTCTTCGCCATCGTCGCCATGCTCTATTTCGGCCTGACGATGGGCGGCCCGAGCCAGGCGAGCGCCGGCATGAACGTGATGGGTCTCGCGCTTGCCCGCGTCGACGGACGGCCGGTCGATTTCCTGACGGCGATCGTGCATCTCGTGCTGTTCTGGATCGGCAATGCGCTCCTGACGCCGTTCATCGTGCTCGTCGGCCTCTTCACCGATCGTGGCCGCCTGCTGCACGACCTGCTGCTCGGCACGGTGATGGTTCGCCGCGACCGCTATTGAGAACGCGCGGGGGGACGTCCCCCGGCCTTGCGCATGATCCGTTCTCCCTGTCGATTCCGGCCTGAAGGGTCATGCGCCAGTTGACCTTTTTTTGAACTAGGCCATGGTATCGGCATAGAAGTGTCACACAGCGACGGAGTCGCCCCACGGCCGATGAATACGCAGGCAACATCCTCTCCGCAATTCTATCTCACCGCGCCGGCGGCCTGTCCCTATCTGCCGCAGGAGATGGAGAGGAAGGTGTTTACCCATCTGGTGGGCGAGCGCGCGCCGGAACTGAACGACCTCCTGACCCAGGGCGGCTTCCGCCGCTCGCAGAACATCGCCTACAGGCCCGCCTGCGAGACCTGCCGCGCCTGCATTTCCGTCCGCATCCTGGTCAACGAGTTCACCCCGCGCCGCTCCATGCGCCGGGTTCTGGCCGCCAATGCCGATCTCGTCTCGCACGAATACCCCGCCGAGCCCTCCAGCGAGCAATATTCCCTTTTCCGTCACTATCTCGACGCCCGCCACCAGAAGGGCGGCATGTCGGACATGTCGGTGCTCGACTATGCGATGATGGTGGAGGACACCCATGTGCACACCAAGGTCATCGAATACCGCCTGCGCGAGGAAGGCTCGGGCCTCAAGGAGCGTCCGCAGGGCGAGCTGCTCGCGGTGGCGCTGACCGACCGCATGGGCGACGGCCTGTCCATGGTCTATTCCTTCTACAATCCGGAGGTGGCGGACCGCTCCCTCGGCACCTTCATGATCCTCGACCACATCCGCCGCGCCAAGGCACTCGGCCTGCCGCACGTCTATCTCGGCTACTGGGTCAAGGGCTCGCGCAAGATGGACTACAAGACAAAGTTCCTGCCGCAGGAGCACCTGATGCCGCGCGGCTGGGAGCGCTATAACGACGAGACGAACACCACCTAGCGCAAGTCCGACGACATCCTGTTCGCCTGAACTGCTTCAGGATATTGTATTCATCGCATTCCCAGATCCGGTCCTGCCGTGCCCCCGACAAACAATCCCGCCCTTCACCGCAAGGGCCTTCTCATCACCGCCGTCGGCGGCCTCGCCCTCTCCTTCGACATTCCGTTGATCCGTTCCGCCAATGGCGACGTCTGGTCGATGGTCGTCGTGCGGAACATCTCGGTGTTCGTGATGGCGGTCGTCCTCTGGGCCTGCCTGAATTTCGTCCTGCACCGCAGGACGGTGCTCGTTCCCGGACGCATCGGCCTGCTGATCGGCCTGTGCTACGGCATCAACGGGCTGACATTCATGCTGGCGGTGTTCAACACGACGACGGCCAATGTCGTCTTCATCCTCGCCTTCACATCGATGTTCGCCGCCATCCTCTCCTGGATCTTCCTCGGCGAGCGCCCTAGCAATGCCACGCTCCTCACCATGGCCGCGATGGTCGCGGGCGTGCTCCTGATCGTGCATGACGGACTGTCGAGCGGAAATCTTTTCGGCGATGCCATGGCCGCCTGCTCGGCGCTGCTTCTGGCGATCTCGCTGACGCTGAGCCGCAGGAGCGGCGCAGACATGGGTTTCGTGCCGCTCGTCGCCGCCGTGCTGTCGGGCGTCATGGCGCTGTTCTTCCTGCCGCCCGGCGGCCTCTCGATCGCCGAACCCGTCTACATCCTCTTCAACGGCCTCGTGCTCCTGCCCCTCGCCTTCTGGTGCCTGGCGACCGGTCCCCGATATCTTTCCGCCCCGGAAGTCGGCATGTTCTACCTCGTGGAAACGGTGCTCGCCCCCATCTGGGTCTGGATCGCCTTTGCCGAAACGCCCACCACCCAGACCCTGATCGGCGGCTCGATCCTCATCCTCGCGCTGCTTGCGCACTCGCTGTGGCAGATGCGCTCGAAAGCCCGCGCGGCCCGGGAAAGCGAGACTGCAACGGAGTTCCCGTTTATGGGATGACCAAATATCTTGTCGTGGAGCATGTCGAATGTTATAACTTAGTTATAACAAAGGATCACGACCATGAATGTCACCATCCGCAAGATCGGTAATTCAGAAGGCATCATCATTCCGAAGGACGTCCTCGACCGTATGGGTGTCAAGGCGGGTGACGAAATCACCATGACGAGCGAGGGCAGCAAGCTCATTCTCAGCGTGGCGGATGGCGATTTTGAACGGCAACTCGGTCATGCCGAGAAATTCATGGATCGCTACAAGGTAGCCCTCAAGAAGCTTGCGGAATGACGATCGTCTTTCTCGACCGTCCGCTCGTCGAGCGGCTGCATGCGGTTCAGATTCAGCGATTTGGCGGCGCAGCGGGACTGCGAGATGAAAACGCCTTTGAATCGGCGTTGGCTCGCCCTCTCAACAAGGCATATTACGGCTGCGAGGATATATTCGAACTCGCAGCCGCCTATCTCTATGGGCTGGCGAAAAACCACGCGTTTGTCGATGGCAACAAGCGCATCGCCATTGTCGCCACCGCGGTCTTCCTGATGGACAACGGCTTTGAAATTGTGACGGACGACGCGACGCTCTACACCTTCGTCCTCGCCGTCGCCGCCGGCGAGATCGACGAGGAGGGCGCGACGCGCTTCCTTCGCGACGTCAGCGTCCCCTACTCCGGCTGATCACCCGCTGAACTTGCCGCTGCGCGGAAAACCCTTCGGAACGGTGCGGCCGGCGCTGGCGCGGTCGCCCATCCATTCCAGGAGCTCTTCCTTGCTGCGCACGAAGTTGCGGCCGGCGCTGTCGTCCCAGGTGAGGCCATCGGCGATGGCGAAGCAGCGCAGGTCCGAGACGCCGCCGTCCTTGTAGCGCTGCAGGCGCACGCCCTTGCCGCGCGACATTTCCGGCAATTGCGCCAGCGGGAAGACCAGCATCTTGCGGTTCTCGCCGACGACGGCGACGTGGTCGCCGCGCACCGGCACCACCAGCTTGGCCTCGTCGGGCATGCCGACATTCATCACCTGCTTGCCCTTGCGAGTGTTGGCGACCATCTCGGTTTCCGCGACCACGAATCCGTTGCCGGCCTGCGAGGCGACGATGACCTTGCGCGCGGCATCGTGCACGAAGGCGGTCAACACGTCCTGATCGTTCTCCATGTCGACCATGATGCGCAGCGGCTCGCCATGGCCGCGGCCGCCCGGCAGCTTGTCGGCGCCGAGCGTGAAGACCTTGCCGCCCGTCGTCATGACCAGCACCTTGTCCGTCGTCTGCGCCGGGAACGCCACCTTCAGCGCGTCGCCCTCCTTGAACTGGAGGCCGGACGTATCGGCGATATGGCCCTTCAGCGCGCGGATCCAGCCCTTTTCCGAGATGACGACCGTGACCGGCTCCTTCTCGATCATCGCCTGCTGGATGGCCTCGACATCGGCATCAGGCGCACTGGCGAACTGGGTGCGGCGGCGGCCGATCTCGGTGGCCTTCGCGAACTTCTTGCGGACCTCGCCGATTTCCCATGCCACGGTCTGCCACTGCTTTTCATCGGACGCCAGCAGCGCCTCGATCTCCGCCTTCTCCTTCGACAGGTTGTCGAATTCGGTGCGGATCTCGAATTCCTCCAGCTTGCGCAGCGAACGCAGGCGCATGTTGAGGATCGCCTCGGCCTGCACGTCGGTGAGCGAGAAGGTCTCCATCAGGGAGACCTTCGGCTCGTCCTCCTCGCGGATGATGCGGATCACCTCGTCGAGGTTGAGATAGGCGACAAGGTAGCCGCCGAGGATTTCCAGGCGGCGGTCGATGGCCGCGAGCCGGTGCCGCGAGCGGCGCTGCAGCACTTCGCGCCGGTGGGCGAGCCATTCGACCAGCACGTCCTTGAGGCCCATGACCTTCGGCACGCGCCCCATCGAGAGCACGTTCATGTTGAGCGGAATGCGGCTTTCCAGCTCGGAGAGCTTGAAGAGGGACTCCATCAGGATCGTCGGATCGACGGTGCGGCTCTTCGGCACCAGCACGATGCGCACGTCTTCCGCCGATTCGTCGCGGATGTCCTCCAGCAGCGGCAGCTTGCGGGCGATGAGCAGCTCGGCGATCTTCTCGATCAGCCGCGACTTCTGCACCTGGTAGGGGATCTCCGTGACGACGATCTGGTAGCCGCCGCGGCCGAGGTCTTCCGTCTGCCACTTGGAACGCACGCGAAAACCGCCGCGGCCCGTCTTGTAGGCCTCGATGATGCTCTCGCGGCCGTCGATGATGATGCCGCCGGTCGGAAGATCGGGCCCCAACACGAATTCCGTGAGCTTTTCGACATCGGCGTCCGGATGGCGGATGAGGTGCAGCGCGGCGTCGCAAAGCTCATGCACGTTGTGCGAAGGGATGGACGTCGCCATGCCGACGGCGATGCCGGAGGACCCGTTGGCGAGCAGGTTTGGGAAGGCACCGGGCAGGACGACCGGCTCCTCGTCCTCCTCGTTGTAGGTCGGGCGGAAGTCGACGGCATCCTGGTCGATGCCTTCGAGCAGGAGCGTGGCGACCTCGGTCATGCGCGCTTCGGTGTATCGGTAGGCGGCGGCGTTGTCGCCGTCGATATTGCCGAAGTTCCCCTGCCCGTCGACGATCGGATAACGCTGCGAGAAATCCTGCGCGAGGCGCACCAGCGCGTCGTAGACCGACTGGTCGCCATGCGGGTGGAACTTGCCGATGACGTCGCCGACGATGCGCGCGCATTTCTTGAAGGAGGAGTTGGACCGGAGGCCCATTTCGCTCATTGCATGGATGATGCGGCGGTGCACCGGCTTCAGGCCGTCGCGTACATCCGGCAGCGCGCGCTGCGTGATGGTCGACAGCGCATAGGCAAGGTAGCGCTCTTCCAGCGCCGCCTTCAGGTCGACCGGCTGAATGTTGTCGTCTCCGCCATCGGGCGGCAAAGTGTTCTGTCCCATGGGACTTGACTAGCGTTCCTGCCGATTCGCGGCAAGGAAACCGGGCGACCGGCCTGTGGATAGCGCTTTGTAAAGGCTGTTTCCGGAATCCGGCCGGCGCCCGAGATTTCCATGGAAAGTTCCGGCGGCCCGAATATAGTCGCCGCGCCGCACGTATATGAGCGGTAACGGCAAGGCAGCCGTCCAAAAATCCAGAAAGAGAGCCTACAATGATGCGCACCTCCCATTTCCGCACCCTTCTCGCCGGCGCCGCGCTCGCCTCCCTGGCAAGCCCCGCTTTCGCGCTCGACGGCGCGGATCTGCTCGCCAAGCTGAACGCCACCTATGCCACGAGCGGCGTGACGATCAGCTCGTCGAACGTCGCCACCGACGGCTCCACCGTTACGCTGGAAAATGCCGAACTGAAGGCCACCGGCGCCGAGGCGCCGGTCAAGCTCGGCACCATCACCATGGACGGCGTCGAGGAAGACGGCGAAGGCGGCTACACCGTCGAAACGGTCTCGTTCCAGGACATCAACGTCACCGAAGCGGATGCCACGGTCTCGGCCAAGGACATCGCGATCAACGGCGTCATCATTCCCGGCACGGTCGTTCCCGGCACGCTGGAATCGCTGCTGATGTATGAATCGGCCACCGCCGGCCCGGTCTCCGTCACCTCCAAGGGCAAGGAAGTCTTCTCCATGTCCGGCATGGAGGCGAACATCACGCGCATGGACGGCGATGCCGGCCTCGAATTCGACGCCACGCTCTCCGACCTCAAGGCCGACCTCACCTCGGTCGAGGACCCGAAGGCCAAGGACACGCTCGCCAAGCTCAACATGCAGACGCTGGAAGGCAAGGTCACGATGTCCGGCAGCTGGGAGCTCGCCAGCGGCAAGCTCGCCGTCGACGAATATGCCTTCGACTTCCGGGATGTCGGCCGCCTCAACCTGGCGCTGGAATTCTCCGGCTACACGCTCGACTTCCTGAAGGGCATGCAGGAGGCCATCAAGGCCGCCGAGGCCAACCCGAACAAGGAAGAGGCCAACGCCGCCATGGGCATGTCCATGATGGGCCTCGTGCAGCAGCTGACCTTCAACAGCGCCTCCATCTCCTTCGAAGACGCCTCGATCACCAAGAAGCTGCTCGACTATGCCGGCGGCGAACAGGGCGTTTCCGGCGACCAGATGGCCCAGTCGCTGAAGGGGCTGGTTCCGATCATGCTCGCCCAGCTCAACATGCCGGAGCTGCAGAACCAGATCGCCGCAGCCGTCAACACCTATCTCGACGACCCCAAGAGCATCACGATCAGCGCCGAGCCGAAGGAGCCGGTGCCGTTCCCGATGATCATGGGGGCCGCCATGGGCGCGCCGAACACCATCCCGCAGGTCCTCGGCGTCACCGTCACGGCGAACGACGAGATGTAAGACCTTCGGCTTTTGCCGAATTCAGGGAAGCTCGGAGCATCGCTCCGGGCTTTTTGCTTATAAAGGCTTGTTGCTGACAAACCTCTCGCCACCCACTGTCGTCATCCTCGGCCCCCGAGCCGGGGATCCAAGCCGCGCCCGGGACGTGGATGGTCGGGTCAAGCCCGACCATGACGGAAGAGAGGTGCGGTAGGTCTTGTCGGAGGCTGCGCCCGAGGCATTCGCCCCGAGCCCTTCATTTCAACGGGCCGGCACGGCCTGCGGCACCGGCGCCGACCATTCGACGCGGCGGGTCGCATACATGGTCGCGGCGATGGTGACGAAGGAGATCAGCGCGCCGGCGAGCAGCGCATACTCGTCCTCGCGCAGCACCAGGTACATGATGCCATAGGCCGAGAGCAGCACCGCGCCGAGCGACAGGCCGTTCCTGCGGCTGCCCGTCGCGCTGCCGAGATAGGCGGCGATCAACAGGGTCGTGGCGAGCGAGGCTACGGCATAGGCGATGGTGAAGCCGGTGTGTTCGGCGAGCGCCAGGAGCAGCACGTAGAAGACGATAAGCGCAAGGCCCGTCAGCACGTACTGGATCCAGTGCACCATGCGCCCGCCCTTCAGTTCCACGACGAACACGGCGAGGAAGACGAGCGAGATGAAGCCGATCGAATATTTCAGCGTGCGCGAGACCACCTGGTAGAACTGCACGGGCTCCACGAGATTGATGCTCATCATGCTGCCCGACAGCGGCAGGGTCGGGCCGGTGGCGACGCGGTCGATGCCGCGGGCGAGATAGGGGATCGTCCACCTGGCCGAGAAATCCGACGCGGTGACGGTCTTTTCCTCCGGCAGGAAGAGGCCTTCGAAACCCGGATGCGGCCAGTTCGCCCTGGCGGAAAAGCTCGTCGTCTGGCCGGCGGGCGCGACGGCGAAGCTGCGCGAGCCGTTCAGCGACAGGGCGATCTCGAAGGAGAAGCCGTTTTCGATAAGCGGGCGCTCGATGACCCGGTGCACGCCGGCGCTCGTTTGCGGCGAGGCATAGCCGTCCGTGCCGGTGCTCGCCATCGCGGAAATCTGCCGCATGCCGGGATCGAAGGGCCGAACGACGCCGTTGTCGATCTTCACGCCGGCATCGGAGCGGATGCCGGTGATGTCGTTGATGTTGAGCACCAGAAACGCCCGGTCGAGCTGCGGCGTGCCGTCGAGCAGCGCGAGGTCCTGCAGGATGTTGCCGGCAAAGCGGCCCTTCAGCGTCAGCGCGCCGTTATAGACCGGCAGCGTGTAGATGGAGAGCTTGCGCTCCTCCGCCGTCAGGTCGGCCGTCACGTCGAGCGTCTCCGGCATGACGAGCACCCATTCGGTCACCCGCTCGACGATCGTGCGCGCATCCATCACGCGGCTGCGCTCGACCTCGAAGGGCACCGCGAGATAGGGGCCGTTGATCGCCTGGTCGCCGCCCCAGCCATGGGCGATGCGCCGGGAGACGTCGGCCGCGCGCTGTGCGCGCTCCTCCGTCAGCCCCCAGACGAGCAGCAGCGGCACCAGGAGCGCCACGGAAATGATGCCGATCATGATGAACTTGACGCCGGGCGAGCGCAGGAACGTGGCGAGATTGCCGCGCGGCTCGATGGGCGGGATCTGCCGGGTCGATGTCGGGACGGGATCGTCCGCTTCCGTCGTTGTCATGAAAAGTCCCTCCAGTCGTGAATCGCCTCTTTCGGGCGCGACTTCACGCTAGGGGTGCATTTCGACTGATTGTGCGCGGAATTGGGATCGACTGGCGGCGAATTCGCGGCATTGTGGCGTCCGCCGCGGCAGGACACGCAAAACCCGGCGCGAAGCGCCGGGTTCTGTTTCGAGCGGCTTATTCGAGAACCTGTATGACGGTGCGCGTCTGGGGGTTCACGATGACGCGGCGCTCGTTGACGACCGTATAGGCGTAGTCGGCATTGCCGTCGATCGTGTGGATTTCCACCGCATCCGGGATCACCCGGCCCACGACCACGTCGCCCTCATAGGCGACCGAGGGGACTTCCTGTTCCAGGACATAGGTGCGGACCTCGCCCGGCACGACGACGGTCGATTCGGTGGTCACCGGATCGGTCTCCTCGATGATCACCGTGCTCTGGGCGTAAGCCGAGGCGGAGAGCGTCAGGAGCGTCGCCGCCGTGGCAAGGAGTAGCTTGTTGCGCATGTTCGTTCTCCTGTGCTTGACGCAGAAAGAACGGCGATCACGCGCAACTGTTCCGCACGGCGGAAAGGACCGGCGCCCTTCCCGCCTTGCCTGGATCAATCCTTCTTCGACGGAACGACGCGCAGCGCGAGTTCGCGAAGCTGCGCCGGGGTTGCCGGCGACGGGGCGTTCATCAAGAGATCCTGCGCCTGCTGGTTCATCGGGAACAGCGAGATCTCGCGGAGATTCTTCGCGCCGACGAGCAGCATGACCACGCGGTCGATGCCGAAGGCGCAGCCGCCATGCGGCGGGGCGCCGTACTGGAAGGCGCGGTAGAGGCCGCCGAAGCGCTCTTCCACGTCCGCCTGGCTGAGGCCGACCTTCTCGAAGGCCTTGACCATCAGCTCCGGCGACTGGTTACGGATCGAGCCCGAGGCGATCTCGAAGCCGTTGCAGACCGCGTCGTACTGGTAGGCCTTCAGCTCCAGCGGATCCTTGCTGTCGAAGGCTTCGAGGCCGCCCTGCGGCATGGAGAAGGGGTTGTGCGCGAAGTCCACCTTCTTCTCGTCCTCGTTCCACTCGTAGAAGGGGAAGTCGACGATCCAGCACATTTCGAAGCGATCGCGGTCGACGAGGTTCAGCTCCTCGCCGGCGCGGGTGCGGGCTTCGCCGGCGAACTTGTGGAACTTCGCCGGATCGCCGGCGACGAAGAAGCAGGCGTCGCCGTCGTCGAGGCCGAGCTGTGTGCGGATGGCATCCGTGCGCTCCTCGCCGATGTTCTTGGCAAGCGGGCCGGCGCCTTCGAGCTTTTCGCCCTCCTTGCGCCAGAAGATATAGCCGAGGCCGGGCTGGCCCTGGCTCTGCGCCCAGGCGTTCATGCGGTCGCAGAAGGCGCGCGAGCCGCCGGTCTTGGCCGGGATCGCCCAGACCTCGACCTTCGGGTTGGAAGCGATCATGTTGGCGAAGACCTTGAAGCCGGAGCCGGCGAAATGCTCGGTGACGGCCTGCATGACGATCGGGTTGCGCAGATCCGGCTTGTCCGAGCCGTATTTGCGGATGGCCTCGTCATAGGGGATGCGCGGCCAGTTCTTCGTCACCGGCTTGCCTTCGGCGAATTCCTCGAAGACGGCCGTCATCATCGGCTCCATGGTCTCCCAGACGTCCTCCTGGGTGACGAAGCTCATCTCGACGTCGAGCTGGTAGAATTCGCCCGGCAGGCGGTCGGCGCGCGGGTCCTCGTCGCGGAAGCACGGCGCGATCTGGAAATAGCGGTCGAAGCCGGCGACCATCAGGAGCTGCTTGTACTGCTGCGGAGCCTGCGGCAGGGCGAAGAATTTTCCCTCATGGATGCGCGACGGCACGAGGAAGTCGCGCGCGCCTTCCGGCGAGGAGGCGGTGAGGATCGGCGTCGTGTATTCGGCAAAACCCGCCTCGCCCATGCCCTTGCGCATGGCGGAGATGATCTGCGTGCGCTTGATGATGTTCTTGTGCAGCGTCTCGCGGCGCAGGTCGATGAAGCGGTACTTCAGGCGCACGTCTTCCGGATAGTCCGGCTCGCCGAAGACCGGCAGCGGCAGTTCCCTGGCGGCGGAAAGAACCTCGATCTCCTGTGCGTAAAGCTCGATCTCGCCGGTGGGCATGCCCTTGTTGACCGTGTCCTCGGTGCGCGCCTTGACGAGGCCGTCGATGCGGATCACCCATTCGCCGCGCACGGTCTCGGCCTTCTTGAAGGCCGGCGAATCGGGGTCGGCGACGACCTGGGTGATGCCGTAGTGGTCGCGCAGGTCGATGAAGAGCACGCCGCCATGATCTCGGACGCGGTGGACCCAGCCGGAAAGACGGACGGTCTGGCCGACATCGGACTTGCGGAGGGCGGCGCAGGTGTGGCTGCGGTAACGGTGCATCGTGGTATCCTGAAATGCTGATAGGCCGCGCGGGAAGAACCCGGCGCAGCGACCAAGAAAAATCGCGCGGAAAAGCGCATGGCCGGGGCTGTTTGTCAAGGCTTGCGGGTCTTTTGCCGGGGGCCGTGCTGCTTGACCATGAAAGACGCAAAGGCGATTGCCAGGAATATACGGCCCCTCATCCGGCCTGCCGGCCACCTTCTCCTTGGCTGCGGGGCGAAGGAGATATGCCGCGCCGTTTTCCTCGACCAATACCCCGTCCGCGGGGCAAGTCCCCTCTCTCCGCTTGCGGGGAGAGGGCCAGGGTGAGCGGCCGCATACGTTCGGCGTTCCCGCCTTGAAGCGAGCCCCGGGACCGAGAATCACTCCCGCCCGATCAGCCGAACTCCGCCCGGTGCAGCATCAGCCATTGCAGCATGACGATCGTCTTCGCATCCTGAATGCCGCCGGTGGCGATGAGGTCGTAGGCTTCGTCGATCGGCAGTTCGACGATCTCGATGTCCTCGCCCTCCCCGTCGACGCCGCCGCCCTTGCCGTCGCGGGCCGTGGCGTCGATGCGGGCGACGAAGCAGCCGACGCGCTCGGTCAGCGTGCCGGGGCTGGAATAGATGTCGAAGAGATGGCGCACGCCCTGCACCGCATAGCCCGTCTCCTCCATCGCCTCCCGGGCGACGGCCGCCTCGGGCGCGTCGTCATCGAGCAGCCCCGCCGGCACTTCCGAGAGGAAACCGTCCGGATGGCCGCCGAAGAAGGCGCCGGGGCGGAACTGGCGCACCAGGATGACCGACTGGCGGGCGGGATCGACGAGCAGAACGCAGGCTGCAGGGCCATGGTCGTGCACCTCGCGATCGAGCCGCTCGACCCGGCCGTCCGCCCGCGTCTGCTCGACCACGACGGTGCGAAGATGGATGAACCGCTTCCAGACCGTCTGCTGGTCGACGATGCGGACGGCGGAGGACATGTCGAGCGTCATGAAAAATCCTTGCGTGAAAATTCAGGCCTTGCGCAGCCAGACGCGGTTGTCGTGGAAGGCGGCGCCGCCATAGGGCGCGACCGGATCGGCGCCGGTCAGGACATTGATGCCCTCCCCGTCGAGATGGGCGGAATTCGGCCAGATGCCCTCGGCAATCAGGACGCCGGGTTTCGCGCCGTCGGTGACCCTGGCATGCAGGCGGATATCGCCGCGGGGATTGCCGAGCTGCACGATATCGCCGTCCGCGATGCCGTTCGCCGCCGCGTCCTCGGGATGGATCATCACCTCCGGCCGGCCCTCGCGCTCACGGGACCCCTTCGTCTCCGTGAAGGTGGAGTTGAGGAAGGTGCGGGCGGGCGACGTGGCGAGGCGGAAGGGATGATCCGCATCCGGCGTCTCGATGATCGCCACATGATCCGGGAAGGCCGGCAGCGCTTCATGCGGACCGAAGGCGCCGAGCACCTTGGGCGGCCTGTTGGGCGCCGGCGTGTTCGTCCAGTTCGGCCTGAAGCGGAATTTCCCGTCCGGAAAGCCGAACCCCTTCACGAAATGCGCGGTGTCGAAATCCGGCTGGCAGTCGATCCACTTCTCCTCGCCCAGCCTGTCGAAATCCATCTCGTAATAAGGCAGCATGCGGGTGATGTGCTCGCGCTCGGACAGGCCGAAGCCCGGCCTGTCGCCGACGCCGAGACGCTTGGCCAGTTCCTCGATGACGAAGAGATTGGTGCGCACGGTGGCCGGCGGCTCCACGAGCTTGGGGCCGAGCAGGATGTGCTGGTGGCCGCCGCCGCGGTAGATGTCGTCGTGCTCGACGAACATGGTGGCGGGCAGCACGATATCGGCGAGCCTTGCCGTATCGGTCATGAAATGCTCGTGCACCGCGACGAAGAGGTCGTCGCGCAGGAAGCCCTGCTTCACCAGGCGCTGCTCCGGCGCCACGTTCGCCGGGTTGGTGTTCTGGATGAGCATGGCGGTGACGGGGCCGCGCCCGCGCAGCGCGACGGCATCGCCCGTGAGGACGCGGCCGATCTGCGACTGGTCGAGCATGCGGATGTCGCTGTCCGCCATCCTTGCGCCCGTCAGCTCTGCCTTGCGCAGGTGGAAGATGTCGGAATTGCTGTGGAAGGCGCCGCCGCCCTCGTATTGCCAGGAGCCGAGCACGGTGGCGACCGAAAGCGCCGCATGCATGGAGACCGCGCCGTTGCGGCTGCGGGTGAAGCCGTAGCCGAGGCGGAAGAAGCTCTTCCTCGTGCGTCCGACCAGGGCGGCGAAGGCCTCGATCTCCGCGACGCCGAGGCCGGTGATGCCGGCCGCCCATTCCGGGTTGCGCGTTGCAAGATGCGCCTCGAGGCCCGCCGGATCGTCGGCATATCTTTCCATGTACGCACGGTCGGCATAGCCGTCGCGGAACGCGACGTGCATGACGGCGCAGGCGAGCGCGGCATCCGTGCCGGGGCGCAGCTTCAGCGCGATGTCCGCCTGCTTCATCGTCGGGTTGTCGTAGATGTCGATGACGACGATCTTCGCGCCGCGCTCCTTGCGCGCCTTCACCGCATGGGTCATCACGTTGACCTGGGTGGAGACCGGATTGGTGCCCCAGATCACCACGCAATCGGATTTCGCCATCTCGCGCGGATCGGGGCCGCGCAGCGTGCCCGCGCCCATGGTGTAGCCGGTCCAGGCCGGATTGGTGCAGATCGAGCCGAAGAAGCCGGAATAGCGCTTGGCGTGGCGCAGGCGATCGATGGAATCGCGCTGAACGAGGCCCATCGTGCCGGCGTAGAAATAGGGCCAGACCGCCTCGCTGCCATGGGCCTGCTCGGCCTTGACGAAGCTTTCGGCAATGGCGTCGAGCGCGGCTTCCCAGGAGATGTCGGCCCATTCGCCGCCGCCCTTCCCACCCCTGCGCACCAGCGGCTTCATCAGCCGGTCGGGATGGTAGAGGCGGTCGGCATAGCGGGCGACCTTGGCGCAGATGACGCCGGCCGTGTAGCTGTTGTCGGCGCTGCCCTTGACGCGGCCGATGCGTCCATCCGCGCTTATCTCGACATCGAGGGCGCAGGTGGAGGGACAGTCGTGCGGACAGGCCGAATGGCCGATGCGCGGTTTTCCGAGATGGGGGGTCGCAACGTTCATGGCTTTTCTATATTGCAGAGCACGAAGTGCCAAAAGGCAAATCATTCTACCATTGCAACAATTCATCGTCGCATCAGCGCGGATGATCGTGGGCGTCGCACGGGGCCTGAAATGAACTACCGCCACATCTACCATGCCGGCAATTTCGCGGACGTGCTGAAGCATGCCGTGCTCGCCCGCCTCGTCCTCTACATGCAGGGCAAGGACAAGGCCTTTCGCGTGCTCGACACCCATGCCGGCATCGGCCTCTACGACCTTTCGAGCGAGGAAGCGCAGAAGACCGGCGAATGGCGCGACGGCATCGGCCGGCTCCTCGACGGCGACCTGCCTTCTCCGGTGGCCGATATCCTCGCCCCCTATCTGAAGGCCGTCCAGGACCTCAATCCGCAAGGCGGGCTGACCTGGTATCCCGGCTCGCCGAAACTGGCGCGCCTGCTCTTCCGCCCGCAGGACCGGCTCTCCGCCATGGAACTGCACCCTGACGACTACGAGACGCTGCACCGCCTGTTCGACGGCGACTTCCAGAGCCGCATCACCAGGCTCGACGGCTGGCTGTCGCTCGGCGCGCACCTGCCGCCGAAGGAGAAGCGCGGCATCGTGCTGGTCGATCCGCCCTTCGAGATCGAGGGCGAATACGAGCGGCTGGTGGAGGGACTGGAAAAGGCCGTGCGCCGCTTTGCCGGCGGGGTCTATTGCCTATGGTATCCGCTGAAGAAGAACGCCCCCATCGCCGCCTTCCACAAGGCGCTGAAGGCGACGGGCATTCCCAAGATGCTCTGCGCGGAGCTTTCGGTGAAGAGCGACCGCGAGACGACGGGACTGACGGGCTCCGGCCTCATCGTCGTCAATCCGCCCTATACGCTGAAGCAGGAACTCGACGTGCTGCTGCCCTTCCTCAAGGAGCGGCTGGCGCAGGACCGCTTCGCCTCGGCCCGCGCCTTCTGGCTCGCGGGGGAAACAAAGGCCTCTTGACCTTTGCCGTCCGGCGGCAACAATCGCGCGCCGAACCGGGAGACCTTCATGACGCCATTCCTCGCAGCCGCCGAACGATGAGCCGGCTGCTTTCCTTCCCCCTCGCCCGCCCCCTCTGTCTGCTGCTCGCCGGGCTCGTGCTGCCTGCCGGCTGCAGCGAGGACAAGCCGGCCGAAAAGCCGAAGACGGAGGTGAGCCGCACGGCGCCGGAAACGCGCGGGGCGGTGCCGCTCGGCAAGGGGTTCGATTTCTACGTGCTGTCGCTCTCCTGGTCGCCGACCTGGTGCGCGGACAACGATGCCGGCGGCCGGACGCAGCAGTGCCGGCGCGGCGAGAACAACGGCTTCATCGTGCACGGCCTCTGGCCGCAGAACGAGCGCGGCTATCCGGAATTCTGCCCGACGCGCCAGCCGGACCGCGTGCCGGAGAACCTAGGCCGCACCGTGCTCGACATCATTCCCTCCATGGGGCTGGTCGGCCATCAATGGCGCAAGCACGGCTCCTGCTCGGGCCTCAGCCAGAAGGACTATTTTGCCGTGACGCGTGCGGCCTTCGAACGCATCGGCATTCCCGCCGACCTCACGCCGCAGCGAGGCGGTGCCCGGCTTTCCCCTGATGCAGTGGAGGCGGCCTTCATCGCCGCCAATCCCGGCCTCGACCGCAAGGGCATCGCGGTCACCTGCGTGGACGGCCGGCTGGAGGAGGTCCGCATCTGCATGACGACGGCGCTTTCCTTCCGCACCTGCCCTGCCGTCGACCGCGCCGGCTGCCGTGCCGGATCCATCGAACAACCGCCCATTCGCTAGCGCGTTTCCGCTTTTCTTCGAAACGCGAAAGCGCTCTAACGCTTCTTTCAATGCGATTGCGGACGCAAAGCCGCTTCGCCCTTTTGCCGGACTTGCCCAGAACAGGATGCCGCTGATGAAGATCTACTATTCCAATGCCTCGCCCTATTCCACCAAGGTGCGCATGGCTGCGCATTTCGCCGGCCTTAACGCGCGATCGGTCGCGACCGACACCAATGCCGACCCGGCGGAGCTTCTGGCCGCCAACCCGCTCGGCAAGATCCCGACGCTGGTGACCGACGAGGGCCTTGCCGTCTACGACAGCCGTGCGATCATGAACTATATCGACCGCCAGACGAAGGGCACGCTCTATCCGCGCAATGCGGCAAAGCGCACGGAGGTGGACGTGCTGGAGGCGACCGCCGACGGCATCTGCGACAGCCTGCTCGCCATCGTCTACGAACGCCGCTCGCGGCCGGAGGAGAAGGTCCACCAGCCCTGGATCGACCGGCAGTGGCAGAAGGTCGAGCGTGCGCTCGACCATCTCGAAGCCAACATGCCCCGCCTCGGCAGGAAGCCGCATGCCGGCCACTTCGCGCTGGCCGCGATGCTGCGTTACATCGAATTGCGTTTTGCCGGAAAATGGCAGCGCGGCCGGCCCAAGCTGAAGCGCTTCCTCTCCCGCTTCGAGGCGGTTTTCCCGGATTACGCGCAGTTCAAGGATTGACGGTTCGCCCCTCATCCGGCCTGCCGGCCACCTTCTCCCCGCAAGCGGGGCGAAGGGGATATGCCGCGCCGTTTCCTCAAACAATAGCCGTTCGTGAGGCAGGTCCCCTCTCCCCCTTGAGCAGGCGAATTGCATATGACAGCACGCTGCTGCTTTCCCCTTCTCCCCCGCGGGGAGAAGGTGGTCCGAAGGGCCGGATGAGGGGGCTTGCACACCGTCTGACGTCTGCGTCACCCCCTTATCCCGCTGCCGCGACCTTCTCCCCGCGGGGGAGAAGGGGCAAGACGCGCCGCCTCATTCCATATGCAATTCGCCTGCCGCTTGCGGGGAGAGGGTTAGGGTGAGGGGCAACCACATCCCCCAAACGCAGAAAAGGCCGGGCTTTCGCCCGGCCTTTCCCGCTTCCAAAGCCGTTTGGCTTAGAACTTCACGCCGAGACCGACGCGGACGCTGTGGTCTTCGAAGCCCGACTTCACCTTGGTGCCGCCGAGGTTGAAGCCCTTCTTCTGGTAGTCGCTGTAGCGGTATTCGATACGCGCCGTGACGTTGTTGGTCACGAAGGCTTCGGCACCGGCACCGGCGGTCCAGCCGACCATGTTGCGGTCGTCCTTGCCGGCGGCGTTCTTCATCTCGACATTCGTGCCGGCAATACCGGCCGTGCCGTAGACGAGGACCGGGTTCAGGTCGACACCGACGCGGCCGCGGATCGAGCCGTTGACGCCCTGCTTGCCCTTCAGGCCGTTGCGCTCGGCATCGACGCCCGAATAGTTCAGGTCGGCTTCGCCGCCGTAGACGAGCTGGCCGTTCTGCATGTTGTAGCCGCCGTAGACGCCGCCGCCGAGGCCGTTTGCCTTGGCGTCGCCCTGGCGGCTGAAGTCGCCGCGCTGCCAGCTTGCCGTACCACCGGCATAGGCGCCGGCCCAGTTGCCGCCGGCAACCGGCTCGGAATATTCAGCGGCCGGAGCCTGCGGGATATCGTCGATGGCGTCGGCAGCGTGAGCAGCCTGGAAAGCGACCATGGAGACGGTCGAAGCGATGAGGGTGGCGATGAGTGTACGCATGATATTCTCCTTTACTGAACGACGCCCTCTGTGGGAGGCGATCGGGCGTCGTCATTTCCAATTCAGTCCCGCCCGGTTGAGCGGAAATTGAATAAAGATTGAGGAATTGAAAGAGCCAAAATGTGAAATGATTGTGGCAGCGAGGCGGCACAAATTTGATGTGACTTTTGCGCACCAGGCGATTTATTAACCATAAAATCAATAAGTACAAAAATCGGTAAAATATACTTCAAATTACTTTGAAGTCGCTTTTGCAGTTAATTTTTCTGCAACCAATTGTCATGGGGGAGTTTAAGCCTGCGCCGGGATGTCTATATCTTGGGCCGGTTAATCAAATGAATCGGCAGGACGGAATTTCGTGAACAAGCCCCCCAGGACGGCCCTCGTGACGGGCGGCGCGAAACGCATCGGCAAGGCCATCGTGGAAGACCTCGTGGCACACGGTTTCGCCGTCGCGATCCATGCCAACACGTCCCTGGAAGACGCCGAGGCGATGGCCCGCGCCTTCAATGCCGGCGGCGGAAGGACCGTCGCCGTGCAATGCGACCTAGCGGACGGGGCGGCCACAAGCCGGCTGATCGGCACGGCGGCGGACGCCCTCGGCCCCATCGGCCTCCTCGTCAACAACGCCTCGCTCTTCAAGCCCGACACCGTGGAGGCCTTCGACGATGCGCTGTGGGAGCGGCATTTCGCCGTGCATGTGAAGGCGCCGTCGATCCTCGCGCGCGATTTCGTGCGCCAGCTTCCCGAGGGCGCACCGGGTTCGATCGTCAACATCATCGACCAGCGCGTCTGGAACCCGACGCCGCGCTACTATTCCTACACGCTCTCCAAATCGGCGCTGTGGATGGCGACCCGCACCATGGCGCAGAGCTTTGCCCCGCGCGTGCGCGTCAATGCCATCGGCCCCGGCCCGTCGCTGCCGAACGAGCGGCAGGACGATGCCGCCTTCCAGGCGCAGGTGGAGGGCCTGATCCTGCGCCGCGGACCTGGTCTCGACGAATTCGGCCGCACAGTTCGCTTTTTGTTCGACACGCCATCCATTACCGGGCAAATGATAGCGCTCGACGGCGGGCAGCATCTCGCCTGGGAGACACCCGATGTCGGGGGAATAGCCGAATGAATGGCCGAAAAGTGGAGGATGGCGGCATCCTCTATGACGAGAACGAGACGGACGACGAGGACGAGCTGCAGGAATCTCCCGCGGCGACGGTCGCCGTCGCGCCCGGCATCGCCACTCCGGGGATCGACTGGAACGAGGGCGGCGACGTGCCGGAGGGCGTCATCGGCGCCGAGCTGATCCAGCTCTTCGTCAAGCGCCTGCCGAACAGCCCCGGCGTCTACCGCATGTTCAACACGGCGGGCGACGTGCTCTATGTCGGCAAGGCGCGCAGCCTGAAGAAGCGCGTGACGAACTATGCGCAGGGCCGCGGCCACTCCAACCGCATCACGCAGATGATCCGCCAGACGGCGAACATGGAGTTCGTCACCACGCGCACCGAGACCGAGGCGCTGCTCTTGGAGGCGAACCTCATCAAGCGCCTGCGCCCGCGCTTCAACGTGCTCCTGCGCGACGACAAGTCCTTCCCCTACATCCTCGTGACGGGCGACACGCGCGCGCCGGCGATCTTCAAGCATCGTGGCGCGCGCAGCCGCAAGGGCGACTATTTCGGTCCCTTCGCCTCGGCCGGCGCGGTGGGCCGCACGATCAATTCGCTGCAGCGCGCCTTCCTCCTGCGCACCTGCACCGACAGCGTCTTCGAGACGCGCACGCGGCCCTGCCTGCTCTACCAGATCAAGCGCTGTTCCGGTCCCTGCACCCACGAGATCCGCGATGCGGACTATGCGGAGCTGGTGCAGGAGGCGAAGGATTTCCTCTCGGGAAAAAGCCAGAAGGTGAAGGCGCACATGGCCGCGGCCATGAATGACGCCGCCGAGGAGCTCGATTTCGAGCGCGCCGCCGTCTATCGCGACCGGCTGGCGGCGCTCAGCCATGTCCAGAGCCACCAGGGCATCAACCCGGCCGGCGTGGAGGAGGCCGACGTCTTCGCCATCCATCACGAGGGCGGCATCTCCTGCATCCAGGTCTTCTTCTTCCGCACCGGGCAGAACTGGGGCAACCGCGCCTATTTCCCGAAGGCCGACCCGCAGCTTTCCGGCAGCGAGGTGCTGAACGCCTTCCTAGCCCAGTTCTACGACGACAAGCCCTGTCCCCGGCAGATCCTGCTTTCGCAGACCGTCGAGGAAATGGACCTGCTCAGCCAGGCGCTTTCCGAGCGCTCGAACTACAAGGTCGCCATCTCCGTGCCGCAGCGCGGCGAGAAGAAGGACCTCGTCGACCATGTCGTCGCCAATGCCCGCGAGGCGCATGGCCGCAAGCTGGCGGAGACGGCCTCGCAATCGCGCCTGCTGGATGGTTTCGCCGCCACCTTCAAGCTGCCTTACGTGCCACGCCGCATCGAGATCTACGACAACTCCCACATCATGGGCACCAATGCCGTCGGCGGCATGGTGGTGGCGGGGCCGGAGGGCTTCGTGAAGGGGCAGTACCGCAAGTTCAACATCAAATCGACCGACATCACGCCCGGCGACGACTTCGGCATGATGAAGGAAGTGATGACCCGGCGCTTCGCGCGCCTCATCAAGGAAGAGGGCCTGCCGGACCGCGGTGCGGACCAAGGCGCGGACGCGGCGGACCTCCCCTTCCCCGCCTGGCCCGACGTCATCCTCATCGACGGCGGCCAGGGCCAGATGACGGCGGTGCGCGCCATCCTCGAAGAGCTCGGCATCACCGACCAGGTCATCGCCATCGGCGTCGCCAAGGGCGCCGACCGCGAGGCCGGGCGCGAGCGCTTCTTCATGAAGGGCCTTGCGGATTTCTCCCTGCCGCCGCGCGATCCCGTGCTCTATTTCGTGCAGCGCCTGCGCGACGAGGCGCACCGCTTCGCCATCGGCTCGCACCGGGCGCGGCGCAAGAAGGAGATGGTGAAGAACCCGCTCGACGAGATCGCCGGCGTCGGCCCGACGCGCAAGCGCGCCCTGCTGCAGCATTTCGGCACCGCCAAGGCCGTCTCCCGCGCGGCGATGGCCGACCTGATGGCGGTCGCCGGCATTTCGGAAAGCGTCGCGCGCATCGTCTACAACCATTTCCATGACGACGCGGCGGGATAGCTGGCCCGGCCTGCCGGCGGGTGCTAGGGTGCCCATACGGCATTCCTTCATTCGAGAGCGAGGCGCCATGACCGTCTTCCGCAAGATCGTGCCCTTCGGCCTCTGCCTTCTCGCAACGGCCGCCGCTGCCCAGACGCAGGTCGGCGATGCGCAGATGCTGGGCGTCAGCGGAACCTGTGCCGAGCTCGTTGTCGGCGACCTCCGTTTCAGCGAGGCCTGCTCGCAAAAGCTGCTCAACGTCACCTATCCGAACGGCCGCGTCGGCTTCTACTTCGTGCTCGACGACGGCCGGATCGTCACCTTCACCGGCATGGACGGCGACAATCCGACGCCGGATACGGACGTCATCAACCTCGACAAGGTGATCGTCAGCCGCAAGGACACGCCGGACCAGCCGGATGTCTTTCCGGCGACAGGCACCTGCGGTTTCGGCAATCCGACGAAGGGGCCGGCGACGATTGCCTGCGAGGGCACGCTGTCGGACGGCAAGCGCTTTCGCCGCCTTCACGACGGACGGCAAGCCGCCGACATGAGCCCGCCGGCCCCGCAGAATTCGCGGCGTTTTCCGCGAATGGCCGCGACATTCGCCCACGCTCCGTAAATTCGCCAAGAATTGCCGGAAACAAAGGTTGACGGCGCTGTCACAAAGACCTCATCTAGCCGCAAACCTGTCGAGACTGAAGAATCCATGGCTTCCCGCGCATACAGCATACCCAACCTCCTCACCTACGGCCGTATCGTGGCCGTTCCGCTGATCGTTCTCTGCTTCTTCGTCGAAGGGCGGCTGGAATCGTCGGACTTTGCGCGCTGGGCGGCCTTCTGGCTGTTCGTCGTCGCCTCGATCACCGACTACCTCGATGGTTACCTCGCCCGCATCTGGAACCAGACATCGAATATCGGCCGCATGCTCGACCCGATCGCCGACAAGCTGCTGGTCGCCTCGGTGCTGCTCCTGATGGCCGCGGACGGCACCATCGCCGGCTGGACGATCTGGGCCGCGATCATCATCCTGTGCCGCGAGATCCTCGTCTCGGGCCTGCGCGAATATCTCGCCGACCTCAAGGTCAGCGTGCCCGTCACGCGCATCGCCAAGTGGAAGACGGCGATCCAGATGTTCGCCATCGCCTTCCTCTTGGCCGGCCCCGCCGGCGACAAGATCCTGCCCTACACGACCGAGATCGGCATCACCCTGCTCTGGGCCGCCGCGCTCATCACCATGTATACCGGCTACGACTATTTCCGCGTCGGCCTGAAGCACATCGTGGACGAGTGAGATGACGAAGCTCGTCTATTTCGCCTGGGTGCGCGAACGGATCGGCAAGGGCGAGGAGGAGATCGACCTGCCCGCCTCCGTCAGGACCGGCGGCGACCTGCTCGCCTATCTGAAGACGCTCGGCGAGGACTATGCCCACGCGCTGGAGCATGAGAAGGTCATCCGCATCGCGATCAACCAGGAGCATGTCGAGCACGACGAGCCCATTCTCGGCGCCCGCGAGATCGC
The DNA here is from genome assembly GCF_945994535.1 of Shinella sp. WSC3-e. Lineage (NCBI taxonomy): Bacteria > Pseudomonadati > Pseudomonadota > Alphaproteobacteria > Hyphomicrobiales > Rhizobiaceae > Shinella > Shinella sp. WSC3-e. The sequence continues at coordinate 806,916 of NZ_OZ000530.1, read as the reverse complement.
CCTCTTCCCGCCGATGACGGGAGGCTGAGCGATGACCGGCGACGTCCCGGTCGTCGTGCGTGTCCAGACGGCGGATTTCGACGCCGCCGCGGAAGCCGCCCGCCTTGCCGCCGGGCGGCGCGATGCCGGCGCCGTCGTCACCTTCACCGGCCTCTGCCGCGACGAGGGCGGCAGGCTTTCCGCGCTGGAGCTCGAACATTATCCCGGCATGGCCGAGGCCGAGATCGGCCGCATCTGCCGGAAGGCCGTGGAGCGTTTCTCGCTTCTCGGCATTACCGCCATCCATCGTGTCGGCAAGATCGCGCCGGGCGAGAACATCGTGCTCGTCATCGCGCTCGCCCCGCACCGCCACGCCGCCTTCGACGGCGCCTCCTTCGTCATGGACTACCTGAAGACCTCCGCGCCCTTCTGGAAGAAGGAACACTTTGCCGATGGTAGCGAGGGCGGCTGGGTGGATGCCAAGGAAAGCGACGACAGGGCGCGGGAGGCGTGGTCGTAGCGGACCTGCCGGCCATGGTGTGCCATGTCGCGTGGATCCTCGGGTCGAGCCCGAGGATGACGCCAGAAGGCAGGGCATACAGACCAGCCATGCTGCCTTTTGCCGCACCGTTTGACGGTCAGGCAACCTCTCCTCCTCTCCGTCATCCTCGGGCTCGACCCGAGGATCCACCCGCACGGCACACCCTCTACGGCACCGGCCGCTCCCGCCGGAAAATCACCAGCAGCAGGACGAGCGCGGAAAAGATCACCAGGTCGCGCCATAAGAATTCGCCATAGGCGCTCCACAGCGTCTCGGCGAGACCCATGGCCGCGCCGCCGAGGGCGGAGAGCAGCGGCGTGCCCGCCCCGCCGATGGCGGCGATGAACAGCACCTTCACCCCGAAGACGAGGCCGCCGCCGAAATCCATGTTGCCGTAGTAGGAGACGGCGAGGATGCCGGTGAGGCTGGCGATCAATGCCGCCAGCGCATAGGCCGAGAGGTAGACACCCGCGGCATCGACGCCGCAGAGCTCCGCCGCCTGCCGGTCCTCGGAGACCGCCCGCCAGCGCCGGCCCCAGGCGGAACGGGCGAGGAAGACATGGCCGGCAAGGACGATGGCGGCCATGGCCGCGGTGTTCGCCAGTTGCAGCACCGTCAGCGCGACGGGAAAGGCCGGATCGCCCCACAGCACGACCGGCGTGTTGAGGAAGGGCGGCAGCCAGAGGCTGCGGGTGTCCGCGGCGAGCCGCGCCGTCTCCATCAGCACCAGCACGACGCCGAGCGCGGCGACCACCACCGTATTGTCCGAGGAGAAGGCGAGCGGGCGCATGACATGGCGCCCGACGACGAGGCCGGCGCCGACGCCGTAGAGCAGCGCCACGACCGCGCCGAAGCCGAGCGCGGCGGGCAGCACCAGCCAGAGCCGGTCCCAGCCGTAACCGGAAAACAGGATGAACATCTGCGCGGCGAAGGCGAAGAGTGCGCCATAGGCGACATCCGCCCGGCGCGTCACGGCAAAGGCGATCGAATAGCCGAAGGCGAGTGCCGCATAGAGCGCGGCAACGGGCGCGGCATTGGCGATCTGCTGGAGGAAATAGGCCATGGCGGTTCCGGGCTTTCCCGCATTGTCACGCACGCCTCCCGGGAAGCCACTGTCTGCCCTTCTGGAACCGTGCTGAAATTATAACTGGCAAAAGGACTTTTACCAGTTAGAATATCGCATGACCTTTTCCTGGACCCCGCATCGTTTCTCCGGCGGCGCGCTCGCCCTCGATGTCGCCAATTCCGTGGTGCTGCGCGGCGATCCCGATCGGCGGATCGACCGTTTCGCCGATCCCGCCATCATGGACGCCTTCCCCGCCGGGGCGGACCGGCACGGGGCGGAGCATGCGCGTTTCGGTCCGCTCGAGGCGGTGAGCGAGGATGGACGCGCGGGGCTGATCGCGCTGCGCGAGGCGATCGACCGGCATTTTCGCGCCGAAGTGCGGGGCCATGGCACGCCGGCGCTGCTTGCCGACCTCCTGGAGACCATCGCCGCCACGCTGCGCCGCTCGGGCAACCGGCCGCGGGCGCTCGATACCGCGACGGCGCGCTCCGCCCTCCTGCTGCTGGCACATCCGGAGCCGGAGCGGCTGAAGATCTGCCCGAACTGCCATTGGCTCTTTCTCGACCGCAGCCGCAACCGCTCGCGCGCCTGGTGCGACATGGCCGTCTGCGGCAACCGGGCAAAGGCCAGCCGCCATTACCACCGCAACCGCGAGGAGACACGGCCATGAAAAAATCCTGGCTGATCCTGCTGCCGCTCCTGCTCGTCCTTGCCGCCTGCCAGCGCGAGGCGGGAACCGATCCGCTGAAGCTGACGGGCAAGATGTTCGTCTTCAACTACCGCCTCGCCTATGCCACCTACATGGTCACGCTCGACCGCACCGCGCCGGTGCCGGAAGGTTCCGTGGTGCGGGCCGAGTTCGAGAATCCGGCGGGCGGCGCGCCGCTGACGCTGGAGCGCAAGCTGTTCGCCAACCTCACCCGCGTCGCGCTGGAGAGCCCGGACATTTCCTGCGTGAAGAAGGGCGTGCCCTACAAGGTGGCCATCCAGGTCGTCGGGCCCGACGGTGCGGTGCTGCAAAGCCTGGAAACCCAGGTCACCTCCAGTGCCGACCAGAGCATCCTGCCAGCAAAGGCCCTGGTCGTCGGCCCCGGCTACGACAGGAATCCGGAGGTGTTCAAGGACGGCAAGACGCCCGCGCATTTCGAAACGGCGACGTGTCCCGCCAGCTGACGAATATTCACCAGGGATCGCGCGTTCCATCCAAAGCTGCTCCCGGAGGATCGGACACATGCGATTCCTGCCTGCCCTGGCTTTCGGCTTTTTAGTGTTCTCCCCTGTGGCCCATGCCGAGGAGGCAGCGGACTGTCCGGCAAAGCCCGTAATCCTTGCCTTTTCGGATACGGTACTGGCGGACCGGGAGAAACTGCCGCGCTTGAAGGCGCGCGGTTTCGGGGCGGAAGCGGCCTATCTGAAGATCCGCTACGGCAGCCTTTCCATGGACGAGGCGACAGCCCTCGCCCACGGACTGCGCGATGCCGGCGTGCGCGAGGCGATCGATCTTGCCGGCGCCCTCGATGCGGCGCGCGACGGGTTCGATGCGCTGGGCGATGCCGATCCGGTTCAGCTCAACGGGCTGATTTCCACCGTGCGGGCAATCCTGCTGCATGGGGATGGCGACAGGTTGCTGGCCGCGATCGCCAGCCTGCCGCCGGAGCGGCAAGTCTCGCTCAGCGGGCGGATCGTGCCCGCCATCGCGGACCGGCCCGATGAGGAGAAGGCCAAACTCGCAGCATCGGCGGGCCGCCACAAGCTGTTCTTCCTTCAGGCAGGGCTCGTTGCGAGCCAGCGCGACCCGAATGCCTGGCCGGTCTTCGTTGCCGGCTTTCCCGACACGACCAGGCTTGCGGACCTGACGCAGCTCTGGAGCTGGGCGCCGGCGCTCGTCGGCAATCCGGCCCTGCCGCGGCTTCCGGTGCCTGACGCCGCGGCCCAGGCGACGCAGAAAAGCCTGCACACCGTCTGGATCGCGGCGGCGAAGGAGCCGGAACGCGATTTCCTGATGACCTATGTGAACCAGACCGGCGATATCGCCTCGACAGCAAAGGCGGCAGAGGCGGTTCTGACCGAGATCACGGCCGGGCGGGTCAGGCCCGAGGGTCTTCTCGATCCGGCATGGCTGGTGGCCTACAGGGCTCTTCGCGCCGCAGGGCCCGATCCCGCCGTGGTCGACACGACGCTCGAAAGCATACCCATCAATACGCGCCGCGCCGTGCCCCGGACCGGCAATGTCTCGGTACGGGACCTCATCGACCGGGTCGTGGCGATCGACACGCTCGCTCCCTACCTCGCCGGCAAATCCGATGTCCTCCCGGACATGCCGACGGACATCAGCCCGAAATTCCAGGCGGAATGGCCCTTGTGGGTGGAGCTTTCCAAATCCCTGAAATCCGTGCCGCTGACGCCGCTCGCCAAAGACCCGGTCAAGGCGCCGATCGTCGCGGAACTGCTGTTTGCCGCCGGCGACCATGCGCGCCTTGCCGATTTCGTCCTTACCGTCGAGCCGGTCGAAACAAGGCTTGCCCTCGCCACGGATCTTGCAATTCGCCTCGATCGCGGCTGCCGGAGCTATCTGCGCCACCCGGCCGAAGCGCTGCTCCTGGCCGGCCAGCCGCTCTTCAAGTTCGATCCGGCACAATGAAAAACCGGAGCCTTCCGGCCCCGGTTTCCAAATCACGTCAAAGGCTTCCGGCCGGAGCCGGACAAACCGATTCAGCCGACGATTTCGGTGTCGGAGAACCAGTACTTGATTTCCTGGGCAGCGGTTTCCGGAGCGTCCGAGCCGTGAACCGAGTTCTCGCCGATCGACAGGGCATGCGTCTTGCGGATCGTGCCCTCGTCGGCGTTGGCCGGGTTGGTGGCGCCCATGACTTCGCGGTTCTTCAGGATGGCGTTCTCGCCTTCCAGGACCTGGACGACCGTCGGGCCGGAGGTCATGCCTTCAACGAGCTCGCCGAAGAACGGACGCTCCTTGTGAACGGCGTAGAAGCCTTCGGCTTCGCGCTTGCTCATCCAGACGCGCTTGGAAGCAACGACGCGCAGGCCCGCGTCTTCGAGCATCTTGGTGATCGCGCCGGTCAGGTTGCGCTTCGTCGCGTCCGGCTTGATCATCGAAAAGGTGCGTTCAATCGCCATTTTCCCGTTTCCCTTGGTTTTCCGGTGAAAGTGGCCGGTTCCATAGCCGCCAACGCCCCGCAAAACAAGAGGGGCGCCGCGATTGGCGCCGTCAGCGGCAAAGTTTCACGCCGCCGTCACACGGTGGCCGGCGCCGCCGTGCAGGTCGAGGCAGCGGGCGAACCAGCCGGCGACGGGATCGCCCTCCTCCAGCACTTTCGTGCCTGCCGTCGTGCGCAGCCACTGCAGCGCGCCGAAGACGATGTAGTCGGGAAAAAGCGGGCCTTCACCGCCGATGAAGGGCTGGACCTTCAGCATGTTGCGCAGCGGCTGGAGCTTCTTGGCGAAGCCCTCGACCTCCGCCTTGCCGGCCGCCGCGATGTCCTCCAGCGAGGCGCCGAGGCGTTCCTCGCGGCTGCGGCGGAAATAGACCTGGTCGGCGGGCTCCAGCAGGTTGTGGATGTCGAGGATGGCGATACGGGTGACGGCCATGTGCAGGGTGGATTGCGACCAGTTCTCGATGAAGCGGGCCATCGCCCTGCCGCCCTCCCCGCCGAACAGCGACGGCCGGTCGGGATAGGCCTCGTCGAGATAGAGGGCGATGTCGAAACTGTCGCGCACTAGCCGGTCGCCGTCGCGCAGGAGCGGCACCGTCGCCGTGCTGCCGCCCTCGATGGCCGGGATCTCGGTGAAGCCGACCGGGACCGTCTCGTAGGCAAGGCCCTTGTGGGCGAGCGACATCACCGTCTTCCACACATGGGGCGAGAACTGGCGGGTCCGGTCGGCGCCGGAAAGCGCGTAGAGCAATCGGGTCATCAAAGCCTCGTTTCGGTTTGCCGCCATTGGAGCGCAGGACGGCGCCGTGCGCAAATCAGATAATTTCATGAGTGACATTCACGCGGCCGATGCGCGCTTCGGCTATAGTTGCGGCAGATCACGGAGACAACGATGCTCGACCACTACCGCATGTTCGCCGCCTACAATGCCTGGGCCAACCGCACGCTCTATGCCGAGGTCGGCAAGCTCGACGACGAGGCCTTTCGCCGGAACCTCGGCGCCTTCTTCGGCTCGCTGCACGGCACGCTGAACCACCTGCTCGCCGCCGACCGGATCTGGATGAAGCGCTTCACGGGCAGCGGCGATGCGCCGGCACGCCTCGATGCGATCCTTCACGAGGATCTTGCCGGCCTTGCGGCGGCGCGGCAGGCGGAAGACGCACGCCTGATCGCCTATACCGATTCGCTTTCGGAAGCGGCGATCGCCGCCGATTTCACCTATAGCCCGCTCACCAATCCGGCGGTCATCACCCACCCGCTCGGCCCCGCCCTCACCCACATGTTCAACCACCAGACCCACCATCGCGGCCAGTGCCACGCCATGCTGACCATGGTGGGCGGACCGAGCATCACGCTGGACCTCATCTCCTTCGTGCGTACCGAGGGATCGAAATTCCTATAAATTTTAGGGTGAGTGACCCTTCCTGTTCCTGCAATAGTGGTGATACAGTTGCGCGGCATGGGAGCGCTCGGCATCGATTTTGGGGGCTGCTCCGTCCTGTCACCCAAGTGACAGGCACGGGCGATCGGTAATGGGATAGTCGCTGCCATCGGGGCTGGTGCGGGACGGCACAGGCCTCTCCTGAAAGAGGGAAGAACAATGGCAAGAACGACCGAAGAGTGGGCAGCCCTGCTCGGCAGTACGCTTTGCAAGATGGCACGGGTTTACGGTACCGATGCCCCGAATGCCTACCTGCCGGAGGAGTGCTATCCGGTAATCGAGAAGACCTTCGAAGTGGCGCTGAAGGAAGCCCGCGCGGAGGGTTACGCGGCAGCGATGCGCGAACTCCAGCAAAATCGCGCGCCCCGCAGCAAGGAACCGGCCCGTTCGACCGTGATCGGGCAGGTGATGCGGGTGATCCCGCTCGCCCGGCGGACGGCGTGAGGTCCTGAACCATATCCCCGTGCGGCGGCGTCCGCGTGATGCCGCTGCACCCCGCGCAAGCGGGCTTGCGCATCGTCAACTTTGACCTGAATCTTTCTTCAGCACACGTAAAATTAACCGTGCAATCCGATAGTTACGCCGACCTTCCCCGAGCGCTGGCCCCCGCCCGCGCGCCACCCGACGGCGTTTCATGAGCAGCAAAGACAGCACCACCCCGAAAGACACGCAGCCCGCCGTTCCGCCGATCACGGCGCGCATCGCGCATGTGATGGCCAATCTCGGCATTGCCGGCCTGCCGCGGAACTACGAACTGCTGTTCGAGGCGCTGAACGGCAATGCGAGCGTGGCGCGCGAGATCGCGGCGCTCGGCAAGGCACCGGAACAGGCGGCGCTCGATTCGATCGCGCTGCGCCATTCCCTGCCCAGCCACAATGTGCTGGCGGCAGGCCAGGCGGCGGGCGAAGCGGTGCGCGTGCTCGCCGAAATCTCGAGCGCAGCGGAAACCAGCCGGCGCAATCGCGCGGCCGCCCTGCAGGAACTGGAGGAAATCGCCGCCCGCATGCGCAAGGACCCGGTGCTCGGCATTTCCGACTTTTCCAACGACACGGTCCGGCTGCTGTCGATCCTGCGCGACATCCTTGGGGCCGACCGCGCGTCCACCGCACGGCTGGAAGACCTGCAGGCCCATCTCGATGGCCTGCGCTCGGGCCTTTCCGTCAGCCGGGAAGCACTGACCCATGACCCGGTGACCGGCCTTGGCAACCACGCCGCGCTGCTCGGCCGGCTGAAGGCCTTCTTCCAGGCGGAGGCGGCCAACGCGACCTCGGCCCTTTTGATGTTCCGCGTCGAACAGCTCAAGGAATTCGCCGAGAGCCATCCGGCGGGCGCTGCGGAAAAGACGCTGAAGCGGCTTGCCGCCATCTTCCGTCGGTCGGTCAAGAAGGAGGATTTCGTCGCGCGCACCGGGCCGGACGTCTTCTGCCTGCTGCTCTCCAATGTCAGCCGCGAGATCGCCGTGACGATCGCCCGCCGCATCGCCGTGCGCGTTGCGGAAAAGCCCTTCCCCTTCATGGACCGGGAACTGCCGGCCGGCTTCCTGACCTTGACGGCCGGCGTCTCCATGAGCGACGCGGCCAGGACGCCGGCCACGTTCTACGACCAGGCGGAACAGGCGCTCGCCTATGCGGGCGACGCCGGCATTGCGCTGCGCATCTATTCGGCGGAAGTCGCCGATCGGGCCGGCCGGGCCTATCGCAGCGGCGCGGCGGCCTGACGCCGCCGCCTTCCCCGCTTTCTGTTTTGACGCCATTTCGGGCGCAAAACCGCTTCGCACTTTCGCTGGAATTGCTCTATAGACCCGGCATGATCACGATTTCCGGCCTCACCGCCCGCGTTGCCGGGCGTCTCCTCATCGATAACGCCTCCCTTTCGCTGCCCAGCGGGGTGAAGGTGGGTCTCGTCGGCCGCAACGGCACCGGCAAGTCCACGCTGTTCCGCGTCATCACCAGCCAGCTCGCCGCCGAAGCCGGCAGCATCGCGCTGCCGAAGAACGCGCGCATCGGCCAGGTGGCGCAGGAGGCGCCGGGCACGGACGACCCGCTGATCGAGATCGTGCTGGCCGCCGACAAGGAGCGCGCCAGCCTCCTGAAGGAAGCGGAGACGGCGACCGATCCGCACCGCATCGCCGAAATCCAGACGCGCCTCGGCGATATCGGCGCCCACTCGGCGGAAGCCCGCGCGGCGAGCATCCTTGCCGGCCTCGGCTTCGACCACGAGGCGCAGCAACGCCCGGCAAAGAGCTTTTCCGGCGGCTGGCGCATGCGCGTGGCGCTGGCGGCCGTGCTGTTCTCCGAGCCGGACCTCCTGCTGCTCGACGAGCCGACCAACTATCTCGACCTCGAAGGCACGCTGTGGCTGGAAGACTATGTGCGGCGCTACCCGCACACGGTCATCATCATCAGCCACGACCGGGATCTCCTCAACACCGCCGTCAACGCCATCGTGCATCTCGACCAGCAGAAGCTGACCTTCTATCGTGGCTCCTACGACCAGTTCGAGCGCCAGAAGGCCGAGGCCGACGAATTGCAGATGAAGGCGAAAGCCAAGAACGAGGCCGCGCGAAAACACCTGCAAAGCTTCATCGACCGCTTCAAGGCCAAGGCCACCAAGGCCAAGCAGGCGCAAAGCCGCGTCAAGGCGCTGGAGCGCATGGGCACGGTCGCCGCCGTCGTCGAGACCCATGTCCAGCCGATCACCTTCCCGGAGCCGGAGAAACAGCCGGCCTCGCCGATCGTCGCCATCGAGGGCGGCGCGGTCGGCTATGTGCCGGGCAAGCCGATCCTGAAGCAGATCAACCTTCGCATCGACAATGACGACCGTATCGCCCTGCTCGGCTCGAACGGCAACGGCAAGTCGACCTTCGCCAAGTTCATCTCCGGCCGGCTGGAGGCCGAATCGGGTGCGGTGAAACGCGCGCCGGGCCTCAAGATCGGCTTCTTCGCCCAGCACCAGCTCGACGACCTCGTTCCCGAGCAATCGCCGGTCGAGCACGTGCGCCGGCTGATGCCGGAGGCGCCGGAAGCGAAGGTGCGCGCCCGCGTGGCGCAGATGGGGCTTGCGACGGAGAAGATGTCGACGGCCGCCAAGGATCTTTCCGGCGGCGAGAAGGCGCGCCTCCTGATGGGTCTTGCGGCCTTCGACGCACCGAACCTGCTCATCCTCGACGAGCCGACCAACCATCTCGACATCGACAGCCGCCGCGCGCTGATCGAGGCGCTGAACGACTACGAGGGCGCCGTCATCCTCATCTCGCACGACCGGCACCTCATCGAGGCGACCGTCGACCGGCTCTGGCTGGTCAACAACGGCACGGTGAAGACCTTCGACGGCGACATGGAGGAATATCGCAGCCTCATCGTCCAGTCCGGCAAGAAGGACGACCGGGAGAAATCCGCCTCCAACGGCGGCGAGGCCAGCAAGGCGGACCTGCGCAAGGCTAATGCCGACCGGCGCGCCCAGCTCGCCCCGCTGAAGAAAAAGATCAATGAAATCGAATCCCTGACGGCGAAGCTGCAGAAGCAGATTCAGCTTCTTGACACGGAGCTTGCAGATCCCGCGCTCTACGAGAAGAGCCCGGCTAAGGCGGCGGAGAAGGCCAAGCTGCGCTCCATGGCGGTCGACAAATTGAACGATGCCGAGGAACAGTGGCTGGAGCTTTCGGCGGAATACGAGGAGGCGATGGCCGGGTAACGTGCCGTTCTTCCGGCCGCCGCAACGCTTCATTAACCATGATTTGACAAAAGTTCTCGCAAGATCATCGCCTTGCGAGTGCACCCGATGCGTTGCCGTCTGCTCCTAGCCGCGTTGGCGGCCCTCTCCGTTCTTGCCGGCTGCAACACGACCAAGCCGCGCCCTTCCGCCCAGACCGCCTTTGCCGAGACCGGGACGACGAAGAAGCTCGACGCGGACGATCCCGTGCCGATGTCGCCGGCCCGCTGGGCCGGGCATACGGGGCTTGCGGGGCGGACCCTTGCCGTCGCCTCGCTCGGCGACCTGAAGCTGAAGCACAAGGAGGTCGTGCTGACCTTCGACGACGGCCCCGTGCCCGGCCGCACCGAGGCGATCCTCGACACGCTCGACCGCTACGGCGTGAAGGCGACCTTCCTGATGGTCGGCCAGATGGCGGACGCCTATCCGGCGATCGCCCGCAAGGTCGTCGCGCGCGGCCATACCGTCGGCAGCCACACCTATCGCCACGCCAACCTGCGCTACCTCGCCTTCGAGGCGGCGATGGCGGAAATCCGCAAGGGCGAAAAGGCCGTGGAACGCGCCACCGCCCGCCGGCCGGATTTCTTCCGCTTCCCCTATCTGGCGGATACGTCAGCGCTGCGCAGCGCCGTCGCCCGGCGCGGCACCATCATCATGGACATGGACGTCGATTCGAAGGATTACTTCAAGGTGACGCCCGCCTCCGTCGCGAGCCGCACCATGCAGGGCCTGCGCAAACGCGGTCGCGGCATCATCCTGATGCACGACATCCACAAGCGCACCGCCACCGTGCTGCCCTCGCTGCTCGCGCAGCTGAAGGCGGAAGGCTATTCGGTGGTGACGCTGCGCCACACGGACGACGCCGGGCCGCAGCTGCTCGCCATGGCCGGCCGATAAGGCGGCTCAGCCGAGCTCGAAGGTCGTGATGCCGTAGATATGGCCGAGCGGCAGGTCCGGCGCCGTGCCCCGGTACATGCGCGCCGTCTCGAAGACCGGCGAGAGACCGTGGCGCACGCACAGCGCCTTGGCCTCGGCGTTCGGCGCGGGAATGTCGAGAAAGATCTCCCCGCCGCCGACGGTGGCGACCAGCGCCCGGAAGATCAGCTCGGCGCCGACATCGGTGTCGGAGAACAGCGGTCCGATCTTGAAGCCTTCCCGGCAGGCGCGGATCGTGCCGTAGCCGGAAATGCCGGTGCCATGCAGAAGCGCCACGCTCTGGCGCGTCTCCTGCTCCTTCAGCCACTCGCGCAGGAACGCCTCGCGGCGTGCCGGATTGAAACGCGCATCGTAGTCGACGATCAGCGGCATGTGGACCGGGGAAACCGGCGTCAGCCGCGAATCGGCCGGCATCGGGCTCTGCACCCGGCCGCCATGGCGGATATCGGCATGGGCATAGGCGAAGCCGGAGCGGCGATAGTTCTCCTGCTGGGTGACGACGCCGTCGAGCCCGACGAGGCGTCCTTCCGCCAGATCCATCGCCGCGTTCCACAGGCGCAGGCCGACGCCCTGCCCGCGCACCTGCGGATGCACGATGTAGAAGCCGAGGAACGCGTAGTCCGCGCCGTAGCGCACGAGCGAGACCGCCCCCACGAGGCGCTTGTCCGCCTCTGCCACGAGATAGCCCTCGGGATCGGCCGCCCAGAACGGCGCGGCGTCGCCGAGACCCGGATTCCACCCTTCCGCTGCCGCCCAATCCAGAATGTCGACCAGTTCGTCGCGATAGGCCTTGCGAATCTCGATATCCATGGCGTGCCCTTGCCCGTGCCGTTCCACATCCAATCTTTCAACCGCAGCAAGGGCTGTCAACCTCGCGGACAACCGCCGGAAAAGCTCAAAAAACAGGCAGATAGCGACAAAACCCCGCCTAAGACGAAAGTCGTAGCAGAGGCTTTCACCTTCCTTGCCGCCTCGGCTTGAAACCCCCTTGCCGACATGGTTAGGTTTCCGCCGATGACAAAGGGCGGAAAACCACCGCCCGCCATTGGGAGGAAAACTATGGATCGTCGTTCATTCATGAAGAAGGCCGGTGTCGCCGGCATGGGCGGTGCGGCCGCCACCGTGCTTGCGGCCCCGGCCCTCGCACAGAGCAACCCGAAGATCAACTGGCGCCTCGCCTCCTCGTTCCCCAAGTCGCTCGACACGATCTATGGCGGCGCGGAAGTCCTGTCGAAATACGTGTCCGACGCAACGGACGGCAATTTCCAGATTCAGGTTTTCGCCGCCGGTGAAATCGTACCCGGCCTGCAGGCCGCCGATGCCGCATCCGCCGGCACGGTCGAGGCCGCACATACCGTTTCCTACTACTACTGGGGCAAGGATCCGGTCTGGGCCCTCGGCGCAGCCGTGCCCTTCGCGCTCAACGCCCGCGGCATGAACGCCTGGCAGTACCATGGCGGCGGCATCGACCTCTTCAACGAATTCCTCGCCACCCAGGGCCTCGTCGGCTTCCCGGGCGGCAATACCGGCGTGCAGATGGGCGGCTGGTTCCGCAAGGAGATCAAGACCGTTGCCGACCTGCAGGGCCTGAAGATGCGCATCGGGGGCTTTGCCGGAAAGGTCGTCGAGAAGCTCGGCGTCGTGCCGCAGCAGATCGCCGGCGGCGACATCTATCCCTCGCTCGAAAAGGGCACGATCGACGCGGCCGAATGGGTCGGCCCCTATGACGACGAGAAGCTCGGCTTCTACAAGGTCGCGCCCTACTACTACTATCCCGGCTGGTGGGAAGGCGGCCCGACGGTGCATGCCATGTTCAACAAGGCAGCCTTCGACGGCCTGCCGAAGGCCTACCAGTCGCTGCTGCGCACGGCCTGCCAGGCGACCGACGCCAACATGCTGCAGAAATACGACTACCTGAACCCCTCGGCCATCAAGCGCCTCGTCGCCGCCGGCGCGAAGCTCAGCCCGTTCAGCCAGGAAATCCTGTCGGCCTGCTTCGACGCCTCCAACGAGGTCTATGCGGAGATGGAAGCCTCGAACCCGACCTTCAAGAAGATCTGGGAATCGATCAAGGCCTTCCGCGGCGAGTACTACCTCAACGCCCAGATCGCCGAATACAACTACGACACCTTCATGATGATCCAGCAGCGCAGCAACAAGCTGTAAGCCCTGCCGGAGGACGACGTGAAAAACCCCGGGGCAGCGATGCCCCGGGGTTTTTTCTTGCCGATCGAACCGGTGGAATGCTCCTCATCCCGCTACTGCGACCTTCTCCCCGCAAGCGGGGAGAAGGAGATATGCCGCACTGGCCTGCGATTTTCGGGAACCCCTCGCCTCCTTTTCCTTCTCCCCGCTTGCGGGGAGAAGGTGGCCGGCAGGCCGGATGAGGGGCGAGCGCGCCGCCGCCTCAGTTGAACGACGGCGGGCTCGACAGATCGGTCGCCGGTTTCTCTCCGCCCTCGGCCGGCTTCTGCTCGCCGCTGCCCTCCAGCGGGTTGCCGGCGGGAAGCTGCAGGCCGCCCGGCAGGCCGAGGCCGCCGCCATTGTCGGGCAGCGTCAGGCCGGGCAGACCGCCCTCGCCACCGCCGAAACCGGGCACCTCAATCTTGATGGTCGCGGGATCGACGCCGCTGCCCTCGCCCTTGTAGTGCATGACCATGCCCGGGAAGAGGATGGTGAGCGCCACCATGACAATCTGGATGCCGACGAAGGGCACGGCGCCCCAGTAGATCTGCCCCGTCGTCACGGGCTGCATCTTCTTGCCCGTCACCTTGTCGAGATAGGGCACCTTGGCGGCGACCGAGCGCAGGTAGAACAGCGCAAAGCCGAAGGGCGGGTGCATGAAGCTCGTCTGCATGTTGATGCCGAGCAGCACGCCGAACCAGATGAGGTCGATGCCGAGCTTGTCGGCGGCCGGCGCGAGCAGCGGCACGATGATGAAGGCGAGCTCGAAGAAATCGAGGAAGAAGGCGAGGAAGAAGACCAGCACGTTCACCGCGATCAGGAAGCCCGTCTCGCCGCCCGGCAGGGAGACCAGCAGATGCTCCACCCACAGATGCCCGTTCACGCCGTAGAAGGTCAGCGAGAAGACGCGGGCGCCGATGAGGATGAAGAGCACGAAGGAGGAAAGACGCGTGGTGGCGGTGAGCGCCGAGCGGACCACGTCCATGGTGAGCCGGCCCTTGGCCGCCGCCATGACGAGCGCGCCGACCGCGCCCATGGCGCCGCCCTCCGTCGGCGTCGCGATGCCGAGGAAGATCGTGCCGAGCACGAGGAAGATCAGCGCGAGCGGCGGGATCAGCACGATGATGACCTGCTGGGCCAGCCGCGACATCATGTTGATGTTGAGCGTCTTGTCCGCCACCGCGACGATGTAGATGAAGAGGACGCCGACGGTGCCGCCGAGGATGTCGGCGTTCTCGCCCTGCGTCGGATAGAGATAGATATGCGCCGCATAGGCAAAGCCGGCCGCGACGGCGAGCGCGATGGCCAGCGAGGTCACGCCCGAGCCGAGCGAACGCGCCTCCAGCGGCAGCGCCGGCATGGAGTCCCGCCTGAGGAAGGTCATCAGCAGGATGTAGCCCATATAGAGCCCGGTCAGCACCAGCCCCGGAATGAGCGCGCCGGCATACATGTCGCCGACCGAGCGGCCGAGCTGGTCGGCAAGCACGATGAGGACGAGCGAGGGCGGGATGATCTGGGCAAGCGTGCCGGAGGCCGCGATGACGCCCGAGGCGATCGACCGGTCATAGCCGTAGCGCAGCATGATCGGCAGCGAGATGAGGCCCATCGCGATGACCGACGCGGCGACGACGCCGGTGGTGGCGGCAAGCAGCGCGCCGACGAAGATGACCGCATAGGCAAGGCCGCCGCGGATCGGCCCGAAGAGCTGGCCGATCGTGTCGAGAAGGTCCTCGGCCATGCCCGACTTTTCGAGCACGATCCCCATGAAGGTGAAGAAGGGGATGGCGAGCAATGTGTCGTTCGACATCACCCCCCACAGCCGTTCCGGCATCGCGTTCAGCAAGGGCCAGGACAGGTTGATCGAATCGGAGAGGGGCGCGAGCTCCACGCCGATGATGAAGAAGAGCAGGCCGTTCGCCGCGAGCGCGAATGCCACCGGATAGCCCAGCAGCAGGAACACGATCAGCGACATGAACATGATCGGCGCAAGGTTTTCCGCGATGAATTCGATCATGCGCCCTTCTCCTCTGCGATGACCGAATCGAGCGGCGCGTGCGTCGGCACGTAGGGCGTCGGGTCCTCCATATCGCCGCGCATGATGGCGATCTTCTTGATGATCTCGGAAACGCCCTGGAAGGCCAGGAGGACGAAGCCGGCCAACAGGATGGCCTTGGCCGGCCAGACGATCAGGCCGCCGGCGCTGGAAGAGCCCTCGCCCGAGCGGAACGACATCAGGACATAGGGAACGAGAAAGTAGACCATCAACAGCACGAAGGGCATCAGGAAGAGGCAATGGCCGATGAGGTCGATCCAGTGCTGCACCCTGCGCGAGAACTTGCCGTAGACCACGTCGATGCGGATATGCTCGTTCTGCGCCAGCGTATAGGCGGCGGCGAGCATGAAGGCGCCGCCGAACAGATACCATTGCGCCTCGAGCCAGGCGTTGGACGATGTGTTGAAGACCTTTCGGACGACGGCATTTCCGGCACTGACGAGCACGGCGATCAGGATCAGCCAGCCGACGGCCTTCCCGATATTTTCCGTGATCACGTCGATGAGCCGGCTGAAGGCCAGCAGCGCTTTCATGAGAACTCCTCCCCGCTTGGTATGTTATTGCTTTGGTGCCAAGCACAGGCAGAGTGCCGATTTCAAGGCTCGTTTCAAGTCCGCGGCCCGGTTTTCCCGGCCTGAGAGCCTGCATTAGACGAAAGGCGAATACGGCTTCGGCCGCATTGCACAATCGATAGGCAGATATGCACGCGCCGGCACCCTTGCCCCAACCGGCGGTTCTGCTACAACAGCGCCAAATCATCATACAAATGAGGGCGGAGCCATGTCCCCGATCAATCTCGCAATCGTCGGCGTCGGCAAGATCGTGCGCGACCAGCATCTTCCGGCCGTCGCGAAGAACGGCGACTACAGGCTGATCGCCGCGGCGAGCCGCCACGGCACGGTCGACGGCATCGACAATTTCACGTCGATCGACGCGATGCTGGCCGCCGTTCCCGCCATCGAGGCCGTGTCGCTCTGCATGCCGCCGCAATATCGCTACGAGGCGGCCGAAAAGGCGCTGTCGGCCGGCAAGCACGTCTTCCTCGAAAAGCCGCCGGGCGCGACGCTGTCCGAGGTCGCCGACCTCGAATCGCTCGCCGCCGCCAGGGGCCTCACGCTCTTCGCCAGCTGGCATTCGCGCTATGCCCCGGCGGTGGAAGCGGCGAAGGCGTTCCTCGCCGGAACGACGATCCGCTCCATGCGGGTGATCTGGAAGGAAGACGTGCGCCACTGGCATCCGAACCAGGAGTGGATCTGGCAGGCGGGCGGCCTCGGCGTCTTCGACCCGGGCATCAACGCGCTGTCCATCGTCACCCATATCCTGCCGCGCCCGGTCTTCCTCACCGCCGCCACGCTGGAATTCCCGGAAAACCGCGACGCGCCGATCGCCGCAACGATGACCTTCACCGATGCCAGGGGCCTCGACCTTGCCGCCGAGTTCGACTGGCGGCAGACCGGCAAGCAGAGCTGGGACATCGTCGCTGAGACCGATGCCGGCGAGATGGTTCTGTCGGAGGGCGGTGCGAAGCTCTCCATCGACGGCAAGCTGGTGCACGAGGAGCCGGAGCAGGAATATCCGATGCTCTACAGGCACTTCGCCGAACTGGTGAAGGCCGGGAAGTCCGACGTCGACCTCGCGCCGCTGCGCCACGTCGCCGACGCCTTCATGCTTGGGCGGCGGAAGTTCGTCGAGGCGTTCTACGATTGAGGCAGAGGTCGCCCCTCGTCCGGCCTGCCGCGACCTTCTCCCCGCAAGCGGGGAGAAGGGATATGCCGCGCCGGTTTCCCCAGCCAATGACCGTTCGTGGGCCACGCCCCCTCTCCCCGCCCGCGGGGAGAGGGTTAGGGTGAGGGGCGCCCCTCGGCACTCCTAAGCCTTCTTCATCCAGCGTCCGTCGCTGTTCTGCTGCCAGTAGGTGAGCTGGTGCCCCTCGCCTTTCAGGCGTTTCCAGTGCGCGCGCGCCGTCTCCACCTCGGCCTGGTCGTAGCCGTCGAACATGAAGATGACGCGCTCATAGGCGTCGAGCGGCGGCGGCTCGGCGCCGGCGACGAGGAAGCGCACCGTCGCGCCGTTCGCATTGTCGGCGGCGGTCGTCAGCAGCACCGGCTGTTCGGCCGGAAAGGCCTGCTCGTCGGTGCCGTGCGGCAGGAAGCTGTCCTCGCGGAAGGTCCACAGATGCGTGTCGAGCGCGTCGCGCCGCTCCGCGTCGCCGGCCTGCACGACGACGCGCCAGCCGCGCTCGAGGCTCTTGTCGAGGAGCGGCGGCAAAGCGTCCTCCAGCTTCGATTCGGTCAGGTGGTAGAAGAGGACCTCGCTCACCCTCTCCTCACCCTTCGTAGTTCGCGCGCACCAGCTCATCCAGCAGGCGCACGCCGAAGCCGGAACCCCAGGACTGGTTGATCTCGTCCGTCGGCGAGCCCATGGCCGTGCCGGCGATGTCGAGATGCGCCCAGGGCGTGTCCTTGACGAAGCGGTGCAGGAACTGCGCGGCGGTGATCGAGCCGGCATAGCGCCCGCCGGTGTTCTTCATGTCGGCGAACTTGCTGTCGATCATCTTGTCGTATTCGCGGCCGAGCGGCATGCGCCACAGGCGCTCGTTCGTCGAAAGGCCGGCGGCAGTGAGGCGCGCGGCAAGCGTGTCGTCGTTGGAGAAGAGGCCGGCATGATGGCTGCCGAGCGCGACCATGATCGCGCCGGTCAGCGTCGCGAGGTTCACCATGAACTGCGGCTTGAACGTCTCGTTGCAGTACCAGAGCGCGTCGCACAGCACGAGGCGGCCTTCGGCATCGGTGTTGATGACCTCGATCGTCTGGCCGGACATCGACTTGACGATATCGCCGGGACGCTGGGCGTTGCCGTCGGGCATGTTTTCCACAAGGCCGAGGATGCCGACGACATTCGCCTTCGCCTTGCGGGCGGCGAGCGTGTGCATCAGGCCGATGACGGCGGCCGCCCCGCCCATGTCGCCCTTCATGTCCTCCATGCCGGCGGCCGGCTTGATGGAGATGCCGCCCGTATCGAAGACGACGCCCTTGCCGATGAAGGCGATCGGCCGGTCCTTCTCCTTGCCGCCCTTCCAGTGCATGACGGCCAGGCGCGGCGGGCGCACGGAACCCTGCGCGACGCCGAGCAGCGCGGCCATGCCGAGCTTCTTCATCTCGCGCTCGGTGAGGATGTCCACCTCGACGCCGAGCTTTTCGAGCGCCTTGGCCTTGTCGGCGAATTCGACCGGGCCGAGCACGTTGGCCGGCTCGTTGACGAGGTTGCGGGCGAGAATCACGCCCTCGGCAACGGCATCGGACACCTCGTTCGCCTTCCTGGCGGCGCTGGCGACGGCGGTGACGATCGTCACCTTCACGGCCTTGCCGTTCTTCGCCTCGTCGTCCTCGTCCTTCTTCGTCTTGTAGGTGTCGAAGCTGTAGGCGCCGAGCTGCATGCCGAGGGCGAAGTCGGCGGCGTTCTTCGCCGTCACCGTTACGCCCGGCGCGTCGAGATAGACCGTCGCCTTCTCCGCGCGGCCGATCCTGGCGGCAGCGGCGCCGCCGGCCTTCAGCCAGTCGTGGGGGCCAAGCTTTTCCGCCTCGCCGAGGCCGAGCACGAGGATGCGGTCGGCCGGCGCCCCGTGCGGCGCCAGAACGTCGAGCGTCTTCAGGGCCTTGCCGGTGAACTTCGCGACATCGGCGGCGCGGGCGACGACACCTTCCGGATCGACCTCGCCAAGACCGGCCGCCGCCTGGCCGGCAATCTGCAGGAGAACCGCAAGGCCGCCCGAAGCGCGCGCCGTCTTTGCGAAACCGATGTCGAATCTGGAAGCCATGACCTACTCCGAATGTAATGCCGGCGGGCCTGCCGCCCGTCCGGGAGGCCGCCAATCTCATCAATTCCTTGTCGCTTTTGCGGCGCTTGGCAAGATGCGACACCTTGTTTACAGATGGTCGGGCATGCTTGTTCGCCATAAATTTTCCTTGGCCGGTGAGACTCCGGCCTATGGCATCGGCCTGCGGAAACCTTATATGCCCCTGGCCGCTCCGACGGGTGCCCCTGCACGAGACCGGAGCCATTTGTCGCAAACGCGGACGAAACGATGAAACTGATCGAGCGCTATATCCTGCGGCGGGCGTCGCTCATGTTCGTCGCCACGCTCGTTCCCCTGCTCGGTATCGTCTGGGTCACGCAGGCGCTCGGCAGCATCAACCTCGTCACCGACAGCGGCCAGTCGATCTTCGCCTTCCTGAAGCTCGCAACGCTGATCCTGCCTTCGGTGATCCCGATCATCCTGCCCTTCGCGTTCGTCATCGGCGTATCGCAGACGCTGACCGTCATGAACTCCGATTCGGAGCTGACCGTGCTGAACTCGGCCGGCGCCTCGCGCATGACGATCATCCGCCCGGTGATGATCCTCGCCGTGGCGATGAGCCTCGTCTCCTTCGCCGTCGACAATTTCATCGAACCCTATTCGCGCACCGCAGTGCGCAAGATGATCGCCACGGCCCATGCCGACATGCTCTCCTCCGTCGTGCAGGAGAACACCTTCCGCAAGATCACCGACGGCCTCTACGTGCAGGTGGCCGAGCGGCGCAATGGCGGCGTGCTCTCCGGCCTCTTCGTCGCCGATACGCGCGATCCGCGCTTCGAGCTCGTCTACTATGCCCGCGAGGGCGCGGTGGACGAGAACAGCTCGGCGCTCGTCATGAAGGACGGCGAGGTGCACCGCAAGCTGCCGGACGGCAACGTTTCGATCATCAAGTTCGATTCCTACGCCTTCGACCTTGCCGACCTCACCCAAAGCGTCGGCAAATCCAACGTGCGGGCCAAGGATCGCGACCTCATCTATCTCTTCGATCCAGACCCCAACGATCCGCAATACAAGAAGAACCCCGGGGCCTTCACGGCCGAGATCCACCGCCGCTTCACCGAATGGCTCTTCCCGGCGGTCTTCGGCCTTATCGCGCTCGTCGTCAGCGGCGATGCCCGCTCGCATCGCGAGGCGCGCGTGCATCCGATGATCACGGCGCTGGTGACCGCGCTCTTCGTGCGCTGGGCCAGCTTCTACGCGTCGAACAATGCGGAAGATTCCGGCTATTACATCCCGATCATGTATCTCATTCCCATCGTCACGGCGGCGCTGGCGATCCGCTACCTGCGGCGCAACAAGAGCCTCGACATTCCCGCGACGCTGGGCGAGCGGCTGACGGACCTGCGCGAGCGCGGGCTCGCGCGCCTCACCCGGATGGGCTCGACCTCCACCGGCGGGAGCGGCCAGCCATGATCCCCACGCTCGGCTTCTATTTCTTCCGCCGCTACATCACCACCACCATCTGGTTCCTGCTCGGCATCTTCTCGCTGATCTTCATCATCGATTTCAGCGAGATGTCGAACCGGGTCGGCGTGCTGCCGGGGTACACGCTGACGAGCGGCCTCATCGTCACGGCGCTGCGCATCCCGATGATCCTCATGCAGACCGTACCTTTCGTGGCGCTCTTTGCCGGCATGGCGGCGCTGATCTCGCTGAACCGGCGCTACGAGCTGGTCGTCACGCGCGCGGCCGGCATCTCCGTCTGGCAGTTCCTGCGCCCCTTCGTCATCGGCGCCTTCCTGTTCGGTGTCATGGCCGTGCTCGCCATCAACCCGATCGCCGCCTGGGGCGCCAAGAAGGCGGGGGAGCTGGAAGCGGGCTGGGGCGCCAGCAATGCCGCGCGCGCCGAGACCGCCGTGCCGTGGCTGCGGCAGATCCACGGCAACGACCAGGCGATCATCGGCGCCAAGGCCGTTCTCGACGGCGGCACGCGCCTTGCGAACGTCACCGTCATCCACTTCGATCCCGACGGCCGCATCGTGCTGCGTCAGGATGCCGATTCGGCAACCTTGGAAGATGGTTACTGGTTGCTTAAGAACGTGCACGAGACGCGCAACGGCGAACTGCCGGTCCGTCTCGATGAGGTACAGCTTCGTACCAACCTGAAACGGGAATTCGTCCAGGAGAGCCTCGAAAAGCCTGAATCCATTCCGTTTTTGAGCCTTGGACGGAAGATCGAGGCGGCAAAATCCTTCGGTTTCCCGACGGATGCGATGGAAACGCAGTTCCATTCCCTGCTGTCGCTGCCGCTGCTTCTGGTTGCCATGACGCTGATCGCAGCCTGTGTATCATTAAAATTTAGCCGGTTTAATCAATCGCGTGCGGTGATTCTGGGTGGAATCCTGTCGGGCTTCATGCTTTATGTCGTCACCGTGCTTGTGAAGGCATTCGGAAGCAGCGGTGTTGTTCCTCCGTTCGTTGCGGCCTGGCTCCCCGTGGTCGTCGCAATGTCCTTGGGTGCGACGATTCTTCTGCATCAGGAGGACGGCTAGTGGCGGCAGGCGACCGCAAAATGAACAGGTGGTCGAGAGCCGCCCTGCTTGCAGGTGCGGCCATCTGTGCCATCGTGTCCGCCTCCACGCTCCCCGCCCGGGCGCAGGCACCCGATATCCAGTCGATGGAGCCGAAGATCCCGGACGACGCCAAGCTCCTGCTGGCGGCCAACGAGCTCGTCTACAACAACGACACGGAGAAGGTGATCGCCCGCGGCGCGGTGCAGATCAACTATGGCGGCTACAAGCTCGTCGCCCGCCAGGTGGAATACAACCAGAATACCGGCCGGCTGACGGCGCATGGCAATATCGAGCTCATCGAGCCGACGGGCAACCGCGTCTATGCCGACGAGATGGACCTGTCGGACGATTTCGCCAACGGTTTCGTCAATGCGCTGCGCATCGAAACCACGGACCTCACCAAGCTGGCGGCGACCAGCGGCGAGCGCGTCAACGGCGAGGAGATGATCCTCAACCACGCCGTCTATACCGCCTGCACGCCCTGCGCCACCAACCCGACGCACCGCTCGCTCTGGCAGATCAAGGCCGAGCGCGTCGTGCAGAACGGCCGCACGAAGACGATCCGCCTCGAACGCGCCCGCTTCGAGATGTTCGGCAGGCCGATCGCCTATATTCCCGTGCTGGAGGTGCCGGACCATACGGTCAAGCGCAAGAGCGGCTTCCTCTTCCCGCAGTTCAGTTACGAGCAGAAGCTCGGCCTCGGCATCACGACGCCCTATTATTTCGCGATCGCGCCGGACATGGACGCGACGCTCTCGCCGACCGTCTTGACCCGCCAGGGTTTCCTCGTCGAGGGCGAGTTCCGCAAACGCTTCCACAACGGCCAGATCACCCTGCGCGCCGCCGGCATCGACCAGTGGAACCCGGGCGTCTTCACGGCCGGCACGAGCGACCGGCGCGACGACTTCCGCGGCATGGTCGCCTCCGAGGGCCGCTTCAGGATCAATCCGCGCTGGGCGTTCGGCTGGGATGTCATGGCGCAGACGGACAACAACTTCTCGCGCACCTATGACCTCGACGGCCTGGAAGACCGCATCCATGTCAACCAGATCTACCTGACGGGCCTCGGCGACCGGAACGTCTTCGACCTGCGCTCCTTCTATTTCGACGTGCAGGACGCGGACCCGCAGGACCGGCTGGAGCGCAAGCAGGCGATCGCCCAGACGCTCGACCACGAATATATCGTGCCGCAGCCCGTGCTCGGCGGCGAACTCTCGATCACCACGAACATCACCAATGTCGAGCGCGACCTTGCCGATGTCTACAGCGTGCGCGGCAACGAGCGGTTCCGCGGCCTTGCCGGCGGCACGACGCGGCTGACCAGCGAAGTCGAATGGCGGCGCCAGCTCATCGTGCCCGGCGGCCTCGTATTGACCCCCCTTCTGGCGGCGCGCGGCGATATCCACCGCCTCGACATGAGCAATCCCGGCCCCGGCTATGCCGGCAACTACGTGGACGACAACAGCACGACCCGCGCGATGCTGACCGCCGGGCTCGAGGCGCGCTACCCGATCCTCGCGACGACCGACTACAGCACCCATCTCTTCGAGCCGATCGCGCAGATCTACCTGCGCCCGGACGAGGACCATGCAGGCGGCCTGCCGAACGAGGACGCCCAGAGCTTCGTCTTCGACGCCACCAACCTTTTCGAACGCGACAAGTTCTCCGGCTTCGACCGGATCGAGGGCGGCTCGCGCGCCAATCTGGGCCTGCGCTATACCGGCACGTTCGACAACGGCCTGCGCCTGCGCTCGATCATCGGCCAGTCCTTCCATCTCGGCGGCGTGAACTCCTTCGCGACGCCCGACCTCGTCAATGCCGGCGCCAATTCCGGCCTGGAGACGGATTCGTCCGATTATGTCGGCATGGCCGGCATCGACCTGCCGAACGGCCTGTCGCTCGCCCACAGCGCCCGCCTCGACAAGGACGACCTGTCGCTGCGCCGCGCCGACACCTCGGTGCGCTTCGACGGCGCCCGTTTCGAGACCGAGATCACCTATACGCGCATCGCCGCGCAACCGGCCTACGGCCTGGAGAGGGACGCCAGCGAAATCCAGAGCGCCGCGGCCTTCAAGTTCGAGGACTACTGGTCGGTGTTCGGGTCATTGACCTACGACATCAACAGCCAGAGCCTCTCGCGCAACGGCATCGGCTTCTCCTACGACGACCGCGACACGGTCTTCTCGATCGTCTACGAGCAGACGCGCGACAAATCCCGCACGACGGCGAACGACTGGTCGATCGGCGCGCGGCTGATGTTCCGCACGCTCGGCGACATCAATGTCGGCGACACGACGCTGACCGGCTTCGAGTAAGCGCTGCCGCGCTCTTGTCATCGTTTGGCCGCATGTATTATGCACATCCGGGAGAAACGCCCGCCGATGAATGCCGCCTGCAGGGACGGCATTCCCGCACGAACGACACCGGCGCGCGCGAAATGGGTTTGGGAAAGGGACTGGCATGACGGGCAGACACTCTCTGGTTCGCTCCATGATGATGGGCGTGGCGCTTGCCGCTGCGGCGACGATCGCGGCTCCGGCCGGCACGGTCCAGGCCGCAAGCGGGATCGTGGCCGTCGTCAACAACACGCCGGTGACCTCCGGCGAGATCGAGCGCCGCGCCGCCTTCCTTCGGCTGCAGCGCGCCGGCGGCAACCTGCGTGCCAAGGCCCGCGAGCAGATGATCGACGAAGTGCTGAAGCGTGGGGAAATCCTGCGCCTCAAGATGTCCGTCAGCAGCGCCGAGGTGGATGCCGCCTATGCCCGCTTTGCCGCCTCCAACAAGATGTCGACCCAGCAGCTCGGCGAGATCCTGAGCCGCGCCGGCGTCGGTTCGGACCACTTCAAGCAGTACATCGCCATCCAGATGAGCTGGCCGCGCGTCGTCAACGCCCGCTACGGCGCTGCCAAGGACAGCAAGACGCTGGTCCAGCGCATGCAGGAGAACGGCGGCAAGAAGCCGGTCACCACCGAATATTTCCTCAAGCAGGTCATCTTCGTCGTGCCGGAGAAGCGCCGCAACGCCATTCTCGGCAAGCGCAAGCAGGAGGCGGAGGCCTCGCGCTCGAAGTTCCCCGGCTGCGAACAGGCCAAGGTCTTCGCCGCGACCATGCGCGACGTCTCGATCCGCGACCTCGGCCGCGTGCTGGCGCCGGAAATGCCGGAGGACTGGAAGCCGCTTATCGAGAAGGCGAACGGCATGACGACGGGCACGCGCGTCACCGAACGCGGCGTCGAATATCTCGCCATCTGCAAGAAGCGCGAGGTCAACGACGACGTGGCGGCCGAGATGGTCTTCCGCGCCGAGGACCTCAGCAAGGCCAAGGGCAACGAGGGCGACGCGAACAGCCAGAAGTACCTCGCCGAACTGCGCAAGAAGGCGACGATCACCGAACGCTGATGCCGGAACCGCGGCCCGCGCCCGCTCACGGGCGCCGCGGCCGGGACGTTTCCCCCTTCCAACCCGCTGACGGCAGGGTCCCATGACGACGACAAGTTTTCCCCCGCTGGCGCTCACCATGGGCGACCCGGCGGGGATCGGGCCGGATATCACGCTCGCCCTGTGGTCGGCCCGCAAGACGCTCTCCCTGCCGCCCTTCCTCTTCATCGGCGATGCCGCGGTATTGCGCGCGCGCGCCGTCGCCCTCGGGCTCGATGTTCCCGTCGCGGCGGCGGAGCCGGAGATGGCGGCCGCCCTCTTCCCGGACGCCCTGCCGGTGCTCGCCTGCGATTGCGCCGTGCCGGCCGTGGCCGGTTCACCCGATTCCCGCAACGCCGCCGCCATCACCGGCGCGATCGAGACCGCGGTCGCCCTGACATTCGCCGACCGCACCGCCGCCGTGGTGACGAACCCGATCGCCAAGGCCGTGCTCTACGACGCCGGCTTCGGCTTTCCCGGCCACACGGAGTTCCTCGCCGACCTCGCCGCCCGGGCGACGGGCCGGCAAGCTTTGCCCGTCATGCTGCTGGCCGGGCCGAAGCTGCGCAGCGTTCCCGTCACCATCCACATTCCCCTGAAGGACGTGCCGGAGGCGCTGACGGAAGAGCTGATCGTGGAGACGGCCACCATCACCGAACGGGACCTGCGCCAGCGCTTCGGCATCGCCCGCCCGCGCCTTGCCCTTGCCGGGCTCAACCCGCATGCCGGCGAAGGCGGTGCGCTGGGCCTGGAGGACGACGCCGTCGTGCGCCCGGCCGTGGAGCGGCTCAAGGCAGCCGGCATCGACGCGGTCGGCCCGCTGCCGGCCGACACGATGTTCCACGACGCCGCCCGCGCCGCCTATGACGTGGCGCTCTGCATGTATCACGACCAGGCGCTGATCCCCGCCAAGGCGCTCGGCTTCGACGATTCCGTCAATGCCACGCTGGGCCTGCCCTTCATCCGCACCTCGCCGGACCACGGCACGGCCTTTTCGCTTGCCGGCAAGGGCGTCGCCAGGCCCGACAGCCTGCTTGCCGCCCTCCGTCTTGCCCACGACCTTGCCCGGCATGAGCGGGCCGCAAAGGAGACCGCCTGATGGCCGCACTCGACGGGCTGCCGCCGCTCCGCGACGTCATCCAGCGCCATGGGCTCGACGCGAAGAAGGCGCTCGGCCAGAACTTCCTGCTCGACCTCAACCTTACCCAGAAGATCGCCCGCACCGCCGGCCCGATCGAGGACCATACGGTGATCGAGGTCGGCCCCGGACCGGGCGGCCTGACGCGCGCCATCCTGGCGCTCGGCGCCAAGCGGGTGATCGCCATCGAGCGCGACGCGCGCTGCCTGCCGGCGCTGGTGGAGATTTCGGAGCATTATCCGGGCCGCCTGACGGTTATCGAAGGGGATGCGCTGAAGACGGATTTCGAGGCGCTGGCGCCGGGCGAGCCGGTGCGCATCATCGCCAACCTGCCCTACAATGTCGGCACGCAGCTCCTCGTCAACTGGCTGCTGCCGAAGGCCTGGCCGCCCTTCTGGGACTCGCTGACGCTGATGTTCCAGCGCGAGGTCGGCCTGCGCATCGTGGCGGAGGAGAATGACGACCACTACGGCCGGCTCGGCGTGCTCGCGGGCTGGCGCAGCCATGCCCGCATGGCCTTCGACGTGCCGCCCCAGGCCTTCACGCCGCCCCCGAAGGTCACCTCGTCCGTCGTGCATCTGGAGCCGGTGGCAAACCCCTTGCCCTGCGACGTCGCCGCGCTGGAGCGCGTCACCCATGCCGCCTTCGGCCAGCGCCGCAAGATGCTGCGCCAGAGCGTCAAGTCGCTCGGCGGCGAGGCGCTGCTGGCGCGCGCGGAGATCGATCCGCAGCGGCGGGCGGAGACGCTGAGCGTGGAAGAGTTCGTGCGGCTGGCGAACGCGTTGTAAGGTTTAAGCGGCCCCTCATCCGGCCTGCCGGCCACCTTCTCCCCGCAGGCGGGGCGAAGGGGATATGCCGTTCCGGTTTCCCCAAACAAGACCCGTTCGTGGGGCAAGTCCCCTCTCCCCGCCTGCGGGGAGAGGGTTAGGGTGAGGGGCAATCCCGCGGAAAGAGGATGCGGACGAACGCCTACAAAACCGGCTTCTCCGTCACCAGCTTCGTCACGAACTCGAACAGCCCGTGCCGCCGGTCGCGGCGCAGGCGTTCGGCCTTGACGATGCTCTGCACAGCGTCGAAGGCGACGGAGAGGTCGTCGTTGAGGATGACATAGTCGTATTCCCGCCAGTGTTCGATCTCGGCGCGGGAATTGGCAAGGCGCGTCTGGATGACCTCCTCCGTATCCTCGGCGCGGCGATGCAGGCGCGACTGCAATTCGGTCATCGACGGCGGCAGGATGAAGATCGAGACGACGTCGGCCGGCATCTTCTCCTGCAGCTGCTGGGCGCCCTGCCAGTCGATGTCGAACAGCATGTCGCGGCCGGCGGACATCGCCTCTTCCACCGGCTCGCGCGGCGTGCCGTAGAAATTGCCGTGCACCTCGGCCCACTCGAGCAGCGCTTCGCTGTCGCGCAGCCGCTCGAATTCCTTGTGGTTGATGAAGTGGTAGTGGCGGCCGGCGATCTCGCTCGCCCGGCGCTGGCGCGTGGTGACGCTGACCGACAGGCTGAGGCCGGGATCGGCTTCCAGGAGGTTGCGGGCGATGGTCGACTTGCCGGCGCCCGACGGCGAGGAGATGACGAGCATGAGCCCGCGGCGTTCGATATGGATATGCTTCGACGGCTCGGCCATGGCCTACTCCAGATTCTGGACCTGTTCCCTGAACTGGTCGATGACGACCTTCAGTTCGATACCCGCAGCCGTTACAGCAGCGGCGTTCGACTTGGAACAGATCGTATTCGATTCCCGGTTAAATTCCTGTGCGAGAAAATCGAGCTTGCGGCCGATCGGCCCGCCTTCGGCGATCAGCTCGCGCGCCGCCGCGACATGCGCCTTCAGCCGGTCGATCTCCTCGCGCAGATCCGCCTTGGTGGCGATCAGCGCCGCTTCCTGGTGCAGGCGGTCGCGGTCGAGCGCCGTCGTTCCCTGCAGGAGCATGGCGACCTGCGCGGAAAGCCGCTCGGCAATGGCGAAGACGCTGCGCGAGGGATCGGCC
Organism: Shinella sp. WSC3-e; assembly: GCF_945994535.1. NCBI lineage: Bacteria > Pseudomonadati > Pseudomonadota > Alphaproteobacteria > Hyphomicrobiales > Rhizobiaceae > Shinella > Shinella sp. WSC3-e. The sequence goes on along the minus strand of NZ_OZ000530.1, from coordinate 778,918 downwards.
TCGACGGTTGCCGTCAGCGCCTCGATGCGGGCGATCTGGCCGAGCAGCACCCCGGCGAGCGCCACCCCTTCCTTGCGGCGCATCTCGGCAAGACAGCGGATCGCCTCGGACAGCCCCGCGCGGATATCGGCGTCGCGCGCCGCGCGCTCGGCCTCGCTCTCGTCCGCCTCGCGGAAATCGACGACGCCGCGCACGGCAAGCAGCGTGTCGAGCTTGAGCGGCGCCGGATCGACCATGCCGGCCAGCTGTTCGCGCAGCGCCAGCACGGCGGCAAGCGCGCCCTGGTTCACCACCGCCTCGACCTGCGCCTCGCTGACGCTCACGGAAAGCCCGATCTGGAGATTGCCGCGCGCAAGCGTTTCGCCGGCAAGGCGCCGCACGTCGCCCTCCAGCGCCTCGAAGCCGGGCGGCAGCCGCAGCCTGATGTCCAGGCCCTTGCCATTGACCGAGCGCAGCTCCCACGCCCAGCGCGTACGCCCGCTGGTTCCCTCGACCCGCGCAAAACCGGTCATCGATTGCAATGTCATGTCGTCCTCCAGTGGCGCCCGGCGACGGCAGGTCGAACCGGAAGGCGGGGCAGCCGAAACGCGCGGCGCGCGCGCAAAACCGTCCCCCAAAGTGGAGCAGTTTCACGGGGTTGGGAACGGGGCAGCGTCTGGAACGGTGCGCGATCCACATCAAAGGTGAAGATAAGCCGGGCAGAAGCCTCTTGAAAAGCAAAAGGCCCCGGAAATGCCGGGGCCTTTTGCAGGGAATGGCGGGCGTTCCTACTGCGACCCCGCGGCTTCCGCCTCTTTCGCGGCCTCGGCCGCCTTCTCCGCCTCCAGCTTGCGCCAGCGGCGGACGTTCTGGTTGTGCTCTTCGAGCGTCTCGGCAAAGACATGGCCGCCGGTGCCGTCGGCGACGAAGTAGAGGTCCGGCGTGCGCGAGGGGTTGGCGACCGCCTCCAGGGCGGCCCGGCCCGGATTGGCGATCGGCGTCGGCGGCAGGCCCTTGATGATATAGGTGTTGAACGGCGTCTGCTTTTCCAGATCCGACTGGAAGATCGGGCGGTTGGCCGGCTTGCCGTCGCCGCCGAAGATGCCGTAGATGATCGTCGGGTCGGATTGCAGGCGCATGCCCTTGTCCAGGCGGTTGAGGAAGACCGAGGCGACGCGCGGCCGCTCGTCGGCCCGGCCCGTCTCCTTCTCGACGATCGAGGCGAGCGTGACGAATTCCTCGCGCGTGGCGATCGGCAGATCGTCGTCGCGGCGCTCCCATATCTGGTCGATCAGCGCCTTCTGCGCGTCCTGCATCTGGTGGAGGATATCGGCGCGCTTGGTGCCGCGCGAGAACTTGTAGGTGTCGGGCATCAGCGAGCCCTCGACCGGCAGGTCCGCCGGCAGGTCGCCTTCGAGCACGGGATCGTCCTGCAGGCGCTTGAAGACCTGCTTGACCGTCAGCCCCTCCGGCACGGAGACGCTATAGAGGATCGACTTGCCGGATTTCAGGAGCTCGACGATCTCGCGCATCGTCGCGCCGGCCTTGATCTCGTATTCGCCGGCCTTCAGCGTCTCGCCGTCGAGATAGATGCGCGAGAGCACGCGGAAGACGCGGCTGTCGGTGATGATGTTGTTGCGCTCGAGATTGGCCGCGATCTCGTTCGTGCCGGCGCCGGCGCGCACGATGAAGTTCGTGTTGGCCGTCAGCGGGCCGGGCTCCTCATAGCTCTTCACGCCGTAGTAGAAGATGCCGATGCCAATGATCGTCGCGAAGACGACCACGGTCATGACGAAGTTCAGGAAGATGACGATCTGGCTGCGCGCCTTGCGCGAGCGCCGCCGGCTCGGCGGCTGCGGCACCTGCTCCGGCCGAAGGGCCTCGCTGGCGGATTTGGGGATGATGCGCGACTGGCCGGAGGCCTCGCCGCGGCCAAACTGCGTCTCGCCGGGTTCGTTCGTGTCGCTCACGGACTGTCCTCATGTTCGGGCATTGCTCGATGCTATCGATCAGAGCAATACGGCAAAAGCGGGATGAACCCGCTGCATATCGATGATCCGAGCCTCCCCCCTCATCCGGCCCTTCGGGCCACCGTCTCCCCGCGGGGGAGAAGGGAGGGAGGATGCGACGTTTCGGTTCTCCCCTTCCCCCCGCGGGGAGAAGGTGCCGGCAGGCGGATGAGAGGGCTTGCCGGCGGAAGGATGGTCAGGCGTAGCGCTTGAGAACCAGCGACGCGTTCGTCCCGCCGAAGCCGAACGAATTGGACAGCGCCACGTTGATCTCGCGCTTGCGGGCCTTGTGCGGCACCAGGTCGATCGCCGTCTCGACGTCGGGATTGTCGAGGTTCAGCGTCGGCGGGGCGATATTGTCACGAATCGCCAGCGCGGTGAAGATCGCCTCGACCGCACCGGCGGCCCCCAGGAGATGGCCGATCGCCGACTTGGTGGACGACATGGAGATGCGCGAGGCGGCATCGCCGACAAGGCGTTCCACCGCGCCGAGCTCGATCGTGTCGGCCATGGTGGAGGTGCCGTGCGCGTTGATGTAGTCGAGCTCGCTCGCCGGGATGCCGGCGCGCTTCAGCGCCATCTGCATGCAGCGATAGGCGCCGTCGCCGTCCTCGGACGGGGCGGTGATGTGATAGGCGTCGCCGGAAAGGCCGTAGCCGACCACTTCCGCATAGATCTTCGCGCCGCGCGCCTTGGCGTGTTCCAGCTCCTCCAGGACGACGATGCCGGCGCCCTCGCCCATGACGAAGCCGTCGCGGTCGCGATCATAGGGGCGCGAGGCGGCGGTCGGGTCGTCGTTGCGGGCGGTGGAGAGTGCCTTGCAGGCGGAGAAGCCGGCAAGCGCGATGCGGCAGATCGGCGATTCGGCGCCGCCCGCCACCATGACGTCGGCATCGCCGAGCGCAATCAGACGGCTGGCATCGCCGATGGCGTGCGCGCCCGTCGAACAGGCCGTGACGACGGAATGGTTCGGGCCGCGCAGCTTGTGCTTGATGGAGACCTGGCCGGAGGCGAGGTTGATCAGGCGGCCGGGAATGAAGAAGGGCGAGACGCGGCGCGGGCCCTTGTCGCGCAGCGTGTAGCCGGCCTCCACGATACCGTCGAGGCCGCCGATGCCGGAGCCGATGAGCACGCCGGTGGCGATCTGGTCCTCGTCGGTCTTCGGGTGCCAGCCGGCATCGGCCAGCGCCATGTCGGCCGCGGCGACGGCATAGACGATGAAGGGATCGACCTTGCGCTGTTCCTTGGGCTCCATCCACTGGTCGGCATTGTAGGTGCCGTCGGAACCATCGCCGAGCGGAATGGAGCAGGCGATCTTTGCGGGAAGGTCCTCGACCTCGAAGGTGGTTACCCTGGCGGCACCGCTGCGGCCTTCGAGAAGCCGGCTCCAGGTAACTTCGGTGCCACAGCCAAGCGGGGATACCATGCCGGTACCCGTGATAACGACACGCCTCATCGTCCGTGATCCACCCTTATGTATTCTATGTCTATTGCTCCAGGAGGAGGTGTGGTCCCGGCGGGACCGGGACGGGCCGCCCGAAGGCGGCCCGCCGGAATTCAGATCAGGCCTGGGCCTTCTCGATGAACTTGACGGCGTCGCCGACCGTCAGGATCGAGTCGGCGGCATCGTCCGGGATCTCGACGCCGAATTCTTCTTCGAACGCCATGACCAGTTCGACGGTGTCGAGCGAGTCCGCGCCAAGATCATCGATGAAGCTTGCGCCTTCGCTGACCTTTTCGGCGTCAACGCCCAGATGATCAATGACAATTTTCTTTACGCGTTCTGCGATATCGCTCATGTCGGATTCCTCGACCTTTGTTTTTGATCGGCGCCTGTCACGGCACCGGACACTCAACACGCCCGATGTGCCTCAAGAACACATCCGGCAATCCCTTCAACCGGGCCATTCAACTGGCAATGCGGCATCGGCGATATTGTTGCATACCGCCCGATCGCTCTGGCATTTACCGGTCGACTGCTGACAGTCATGGCCCGATTAACACGGTTTAAGTCTGCCGCAAAGTCCGAAAATGCCCGGTACGCCAGCGGTCAACATGCTATTCATGCTGCAACGCCGGACACTTGGGCCGGGCACCTGGCCTTCGTCAGATCATCGCCATGCCGCCGTTCACATGCAGCGTCTGGCCCGTCATGTAGGAGGCTTCCGACGAGGCGAGATAGGCGACGGCGGAGGCGACTTCCGCGCCGGTGCCCATGCGCTTCATCGGGATGGCGCCCATGATCGCCTCCTTCTGCTTGTCGTTCAGCTTGCCGGTCATGGCGCTTTCGATGAAACCGGGGGCGACGCAGTTGACGGTGACGTTACGCGTCGCGATCTCCTGTGCCAGCGACTTGGTGAAGCCGATCATGCCGGCCTTGGAGGCGCAGTAGTTCGCCTGGCCCGGATTGCCGGTGACGCCGACGACGGAGGTGATGTTGATGATGCGGCCGTAGCGGCGGCGCATCATCGGGTGGGTGAGCTCGCGCGTCAGGCGGAAGACGGCCGTGAGGTTGACTTCCAGAACCGCATCCCAGTCGTCGTCGCTCATGCGCACGAACAGGCCGTCCTTGGTGATGCCGGCATTGTTGACGAGGATGTCGACGCCGCCGAGCTCGGCCTCGGCCTTCTCGCCGAGCGCCTTGACCTCGGCGCGGTCGGAAAGGTTGGCCGGGAAGATGTGGACGCGCTCGCCGAGTTCATTGGCCAGCGTTTCCAGCTTCTCGACGCGCGTGCCGTGCAGGCCGACGGTGGCGCCCTGGGCATGGAGGATGCGGGCGATCTCCTCGCCGATGCCGCCGGAAGCGCCGGTAACGAGAGCCTTGCGGCCGGAAAGATCAAACATGGGGTGGTCCTCTTCTGGAGCGAATAGGGCAGGGAGTCGGGAATTAGGCAGTAGGAATTAGGCAGTAGGTTTGTGGCGGGCTGGAGGTCGGCTTTCAGTCCCCTACTGCCTACTTCCTCATCCAATGAGCGCCGCAAGCGCGCTGTCGATATCGGCGGGCGTGTTGATGGCGATGCCGGTGACGGACTTGTCGATGCGGCGGGCAAGGCCGGTCAGCACCTTGCCGGAGCCGACTTCGTAAAGCGTGGTGACGTTGTTTGCGGCGAACCATTCGACCGTCTCGCGCCAGCGCACCTGGCCGGTGACCTGCTCGACGAGCAGGCGGACGATCTCGTCGGGGTCGCTCACCGGCGCGGCGCGGACATTGGCAACGACCGGCACGACCGGCGCCTTCGCCGAAACGCCTGCCAGCGCCTCGCGCATGGCATCGGCGGCCGGGCCCATCAGGGCGGAATGGAACGGAGCGGAGACGGAGAGCATCAGCGCGCGCTTGGCGCCCTTTTCCGTCGCGAGCCGCGCGGCGACCTCGACGGCCGGCTTGGAGCCGGAGATGACGAGCTGGCCGCCGCCATTGTCGTTGGCGATCTGGCAGCTGCCGCCGGTGGAGGCTTCCTTGCAGATGGCTTCGACATCCGCCTGTTCCAGGCCGATGATGGCAGCCATGGCGCCCTCGCCCACCGGCACGGCGGACTGCATGGCATTGCCGCGGATGCGCAGGAGCCGCGCGGTATCGGCCAGCGAGAAGGTCCCGGCGGCACAGAGCGCCGAATATTCGCCGAGCGAATGGCCGGCGACATAGGAGACCTGGTCCTTCAGCGACAGGCCGCGCGCCTCGAGCACGCGCATGACGGCGATAGACACGGCCATCAGCGCCGGCTGGGCGTTCGCCGTCAGCGTCAGCGTCTCTTCCGGTCCCTCGAACATGATGGCGGAAAGCTTCTGGCCGAGGGCCTCGTCGACCTCCGCGAAAACGGCGCGCGCCTCCGGAAAGGTTTCGGCGAGATCCTTGCCCATGCCGACGGCCTGGCTGCCCTGGCCGGGGAAGGTGAATGCTACGCTCATAGGGGTCTCTCCCGTCTCATGTTTTCTTTTCCATTCACATTCCGGCACGGCGAGTCAAGGCGTGCGCCGGGCCTCCGCCGTCCCGAAGCCGGCATTTCCAAGGCCTTCGCACAGGGAAAAGGCGCTTTCCGTCTTGCGCTTCGCGGGAAGCCGCCTACAGTCGCGCCGTTTCCACAACAGGATTTCTCCTCCCATGAAATACAATCCGCTTGGCCGGACCGGCATCAGCGTGTCGGAGATCTGCCTCGGCACGATGACCTGGGGTTCGCAGAACAGCGAGAAGGACGCGCACGACCAGCTCGACTATGCGTTCGCCCAGGGCGTGAACTTTATCGATACGGCCGAACTCTACCCGACGACCCCGCTTTCCGCCGAGACCTACGGCGATACCGAACGCTTCATCGGGACCTGGCTGCAGGCGCGCGGCAACCGCGACCGGGTCGTCCTCGCCACCAAGGTCGCCGGCCCCGGCCGCCCCTATATCCGCGGCGGCGCGCCGATGAGCCGCGCCAGCATCCTTTCGGCGATCGACGGCAGCCTCCAGCGCCTGAAGACCGACTATGTCGACCTCTATCAGCTGCACTGGCCGAACCGCGGGCACTATCATTTCCGCAATGCCTGGAGCTACGACCCGTCGAAGCAGGATCGCGAGAAGGCCGCCGCCGAACTGACGGAGGCCCTCGACACCGTCGGTGAGCTCGTCAAGGCCGGCAAGGTGCGGGCACTCGGGCTTTCCAACGAGACGGCCTGGGGCACGATGCAGTTCCTGAAGCGCGCCGAGGAAAAGGGCCTGCCCCGCGTCGCCTCGATCCAGAACGAATACAACCTGCTCTACCGGGCCTACGACCTCGACCTTGCCGAGGTCTCGCACCACGAGGATATCGGCCTTCTCGCCTATTCGCCGCTCGCCGCGGGGCTCCTGACCGGCAAATATCTCGACGGCGCCCGGCCGGAGGGCTCGCGCCTGACGAAGAACGGCGACCTCGGCGGCCGCTACCAGCCGCTGCAGGAGCCGGCCGTGCGCGCCTACGTGGACCTTGCGAAGGAGCACGGGCTCGACCCCGCCCAGATGGCCCTCGCCTTCTGCCTGACGCGGCCCTTCATGGCCTCCGTCATCATCGGCGCGACGACGATGGAGCAGTTGAAGACGGATATCGGCGCTGCGGAGGTCACGCTCCCGCCCGACGTGCTGAACGGCATCCGCCGCATCCACCGGCTCTATCCCGCGCCGATGTGACGCGAGCGCCTGCCCCGTAAAGCACGGGAGTGCCGAGCACCTACCCGGCAGGCTCGACCAAAGATCAAAAAACCCGCCGTTTCCGGCGGGTTTTTCGTTTGCCCCATGCGGGTGACGTTACGGGTTTGTGGTGGTTGCACCACCCTCGGCACCGCCAGCGTCCGGCTGGCTTTCCAGCGGCTGCGTGCCGGTGGCACCGCCCGCCTGGCCATCCGTGGCCGTGCCGCCGGCGGGCGCCGTATCCGTCGTGCCGATGGCCGACGTGTTGGCGTTCGGGTCGACGTCGTCACCCGGCGTTCCGCTGCCGACGAAATAGAAGATGCCCACCGCGACGAGGACTGCGAGGATCACGGCGACGGCCCAGCCGCCCGTACCGCTCCCGCCGCTCTGGTTCACGACGGTCGGTCCGCGGTCATCCACCGGACGCGTCGTACGATCTTCCGGGGGACGATTGACAAGGTTCGGGTCTTGCATTTCGGTCACTCCATCTGGTTGGATCGGGATGAACAACGCGGCGTCTCGATTTTGGTTCCCGCCCTGTCGCAAAACGAGGCAGCGCGCATTTCCGGCCCGGGATCCTGTATTTGGCCCCGGGTCTTGCTTTCGGCCGGAAAATCCGTATAAGGCGCGCTGTTCAACACACCCGGTCAATCGGCTGGTGGCTGAACGGAGGGCCGGCGATCCGAAAGACCGCCGTTTGGAGCCAAGGGCTCCGGCCTCCCGTGTCTCCGCTCTCGACCGTCTGGATTAACGCTTTTCTTGCTTCGGCTTCTTGAAGCCCTTGGGAACTGTCGTTGAGGCTTGGCGCCGGTTTCGGGTGTAAACGCAAGAAAGGCAAAGCCACATGGCTCTTTACGAACATGTCTTCCTGGCCCGCCAGGACGTGTCCGCCCAGCAGGTCGACGCTCTCGTCGAACAGTACAAGGGTGTAATCGAATCGCTCGGCGGCAAGGTCGGCCGGGTCGAGAACTGGGGCCTCAAGTCCCTCACCTACCGCATCAAGAAGAACCGCAAGGCGCACTACGCGCTGATGGACATCGACGCTCCTGCCGCCGCCATCCACGAGATGGAACGCCAGATGCGCATCAACGAAGACGTTCTTCGTTACATGACCATCGCCGTGGAAGCCCACGAGGAAGGCCCGTCGGCCATGATGCAGAAGCGCGACCGCGACGACCGTCCGCGTCGTGATGGCGACGACCGCGGCCCGCGCCGCGATTTCGGCGACCGTCCGCGCCGCGACTTCGGCGACCGCCCGCCGCGTGGCGACCGTCCGGCTCGCGAAGACCGCGCGTAATCGAAGCAGAAGGAGTTTATTACAATGGCTGATGTTTCTTCCGCTCCGGCACGCCGTCCGTTCCACCGCCGCCGCAAGACCTGCCCCTTCTCGGGCGCGAACGCTCCGAAGATCGACTACAAGGACGTCCGTCTCCTGTCGCGCTACATTTCCGAGCGCGGCAAGATCGTCCCGTCCCGCATCACGGCCGTTTCCCAGAAGAAGCAGCGCGAACTCGCCAAGGCGATCAAGCGCGCCCGCTTCCTCGGCCTGCTGCCCTACGTCGTAGCGTAAGGACGTTACTCTGCGGCCTGACTCGACGTCGGGCCGGGATGCTTGACTCAAGGGGAAGACGGTCCGCCGCCTTCCCCATTTCCCTTCCGCGTTGGGCGCGGATCGGAGCCGCCGACCTTGAAAGAGGTCAAAATCCCATGTTGGGGAGACGGTCCTGAACAGGTTTGTCAGGAAACTCCTCTAACTGTCTGACCGGACAGGACAGCGAAGCCGTGAAGACCCTGACGCCGACATCGATTGCGACCGGCCTGATTGCCGGTGTGACCGCCGCTCTGCTTTCGCTGAGCGCGAATGCGCAGTCGACTCTCGCGATCGTGCTTTACGCCGCGTCCGCCCTTCCCATTCTCATTGCCGGCCTAGGCTGGGGCAATGCCAGCGCGCTGATCGCCGTCCTTGCCGGCGGTGCGACCGCCTCCATGCTGGTCTCCTCGCATTTCGCGCTTCTGATCGTCATCATTACGCTGATCCCGGCCGGCTGGCTTTCCAACCTCGCGAACCTCGCCCGTCCCGCCTCCGAACTCGGCGGCCCGGAAGACGCGCTCGCCTGGTATCCCCTGTCCAACATCCTCGCGCATCTCGCCGTCATGGTCACGCTCGGCATGATCGCCGTCGGTGCGATCGTCGGCTACGACAGCGCCATGGCGAGCCAGCTCGTCGACATCGTCATCCAGACGCTGAAGGCGCAGGAGCCGCTCTACAACCCCGACGCCGCCGCCGTCGCGCAGCTGAAGGCCATCTTCGCGCTGGCCCTGCCGCTGGTGCAGGGCGCGCTCTGGGTCTTCCTGCTGTTTGCGGCCTATTACATCGCGACCTTCATCGTGCGCGTCTCCGGCCGGGGCCTTCGCCCGCGCGAGGACATGCCCTCGACGCTGCGCATGCACCGCAACGCGATCTTCTTCTTCCTCGCCGGCCTTGTCCTCGCCTTCATGGGCGGCGTGCCGGCGATCATCGGCGCGCTCGTCTGCGGTACCTTCGGGGCCGGTTTCGTGCTTGCCGGCTTCGCGAGCCTGCACTTCAGGACGCGCGGCAAGCCGTGGCGGCTGTTTGCCCTGTGGTTCGCCTATCTCTCGGTATTGCTCTTCACGATACCGGTCTTCGCCATCCTCATTCTGGGCCTGATGGACACGCGGCGCACCATCGCGCTGACGCCCGCCGGCCCGGCAGAGAAGAAAAACCAGAACACCTGACATTCAGAAAGGAACTCGAAATGGACGTCATTCTCCTCGAACGCATCGCCAAGCTTGGCCAGATGGGCGAAACCGTGAAGGTTCGCGACGGCTTTGCCCGTAACTACCTGCTGCCGCTCGGCAAGGCGCTGCGCGCCAACGAAGCCAACAAGAAGCGCTTCGAATCCGAGCGTGCGACGCTCGAAGCCCGCAACCTCGAGCGCAAGTCGGAAGCCCAGTCGGTCGCCGAGAAGCTCGACGGCAAGTCCTTCGTCATCGTCCGCTCCGCCGGCGAAACCGGCCAGCTCTACGGCTCGGTCGCTGCCCGCGACATCATCGAGGCACTGGCTGCCGAAGGCTTCAACGTCGGCCGCAACCAGGTCGAGCTCAACACCCCGATCAAGGCGATCGGCCTGCACAAGGTCGTCCTGCACCTGCATGCCGAAGTCGAGATCACCATCGAAATCAACGTCGCCCGCTCCGCCGACGAAGCCGAGCGCCAGGCAAAGGGCGAAAGCCTGACCTCCGCCGACGCCATCTACGGCGTGGACGAGGACGCCCTGAAGCCGGAAGACTTCTTCGATCCGGAAGCCGACGGCGAAGACGACGAAGCCTGATATCGGATGTGGGCCGGCCCTGCCGGCTCCCCAATTGACAGCCTGACGGGCCGGCTCTGCCGGCCCGTTGTTTTTTCGATGGCCAAAAAGCACGGCTTGAAATCCGGCTTTTCACATCAATATTTATAGGTCGTTAGACTGGATTGGCGGTCGGGCCGCTTCCCAGGCCGGTTTCCGACCAGACCCGTTCCGCCAGATTTTTTAAGCGCGACGGAGTTTAGCGAATGAAATTCATTGTACAGGCTCTCGTTTCCCGCCTCGTCGAGACTGGAAATCTGACGATCACCTATCCGGACGGCACCCGCCAGCGCTTCGGCGACGGCACCGGAAACCCCGTCCATATGCGTCTCAACACGAAGAAAGCGGTCTGGGGCCTTGCCTTCGACCCTGCCTATTATCTCGGGCACCATTATGGCACCGGCGATATCGACATCGTGGAGGGCGACATCTACGGCCTCCTGAAGACCGTCTTTACCGGCAATCCCGACTTCAAATATTACGACAGCCGCTGGAACCGTCTCCTGGAGCGGGTGCGCTATCTCTTCCGCTGGGCGCGGGAGAAGAACAGCATCGTGCGCTCGCGCAGGAACGTCCAGCACCACTATGACCTCACCGGCGCGCTCTACGACCTCTTCCTCGATCAGGACCGGCAATATTCCTGCGCCTATTTCGAGCGGCCGGACCAGACGCTCGACGAGGCGCAGCTCGCCAAGAAGCGCCACATCGCGGCCAAGCTCAACATCAACCGCCCGGGCCAGAGCGTGCTCGACATCGGCAGCGGCTGGGGCGGCATGGCGCTCTACCTCGCCCGCCAGCTCGGCGCCAAGGTGACGGGCGTGACGCTCTCCGACGAACAGCACGCCCTTTCGGAAAAGCGGGCGCGCGAGGCCGGATTGACGGGCGAGGTGAACTTCCTGCTGCAGGATTACCGCAACACGGAAGGTCCGTTCGACCGCATCGTGTCCGTGGGCATGTTCGAGCATGTCGGCCGGCCGAACTATCTCACCTTCTTCAGGAAGAGCGCCGCGCTCCTGAAGCGGGACGGCGTGATGCTGCTGCACACGATCGGCCGCACGGATCGCCCCTCGGCCAACAATCCTTTCATCGAGAAGTACATCTTCCCCGGCGGCTATATCCCGGCCCTCTCGGAGGTCATGCAGGCTGTGGAAAAGAGCGGCCTTGCCGTGACGGACGTGGAGATCCTGCGCCTGCATTATGCCGAAACGCTGCGCCATTGGCGGGAACGCTTCATGGCCCGGCGCGAGGAGGCAAAGGCGCTCTACGACGAGAAGTTCTGCCGGATCTGGGAGTTCTATCTCGCCGCCTCCGAGAGCGCCTTCCGCTGGCAGAACCTCGTCGTCTTCCAGCTCCAGCTGGCGCACGACCAGCAGGCCGTGCCGCTGACGCGCGAATATATCGGGCGCGGCGAGGATTGCCTCAAGGCGCATGAAGGCAATCCGAAGGGCGAACGGCGCGGCGCGCGGCAATTCCCCCAGGAGGCCTCGCTCTGAGATTCGGAAGCGGTGTCAACCGAAAGCCAGCAGGCCCGGCGGAATCCGGGCTTGCTGTGTCCCTGCCGCCTGTGGAAAAGTCTAAGACCGGGCTTAATGGACGGGGTGAGTCGGAAGCGCTTGACCCCCGGCGGCAAAGCAACCAAACCAGCGGCCTTCGCAAACAGGGATGGGGAGATTCGGGACGATGAACGACGCCGTGCGCAAGCTCAGCCAGGCCGGCCGCGACAATGCGGAGCTGCATCACCGCGAGGCGCCCAGCAACATCGAGGCGGAGCAGGCGCTGCTCGGCGCGATCCTCGTCAACAACGATGCCTATTACCGCGTCTCGGACTTCCTGAAGCCCATGCACTTCAACGAGCCGCTGCACCGCAAGATCTACGAGCTTGCCGGCGACACGATCCGCATGGGCAAGATCGCGACGACGATCACGCTGAAGACGCACCTGCCGGCCGACGGCAAGGTGGGGGATCTCACGATCCCGCAATATCTCGCGCGCCTTGCCGCCGAGGCCGTGACGATCATCAACGCGGAGGACTATGGCCGGGCGATCTACGACCTGGCGCTGCGCCGCTCGCTGATCAATATCGGCGAGGACATGGTCAACATCGCCTATGACGCGCCGCTCGACATGCCGCCGCAGACCCAGATCGAGGATGCCGAACGGCGCCTGTTCGAGCTGGCCGAGACGGGCCGCTACGACGGCGGCTTCCAGTCCTTCAACGATGCCGTCGCGCTGGCGATCGACATGGCCGGCGCCGCCTTCGAGCGTGACGGCTCGCTGTCGGGCATCTCGACCGGCATCCACTCGCTCGACGCCCGCATGGGCGGCCTGCAGCGTTCGGACCTGATCGTGCTCGCCGGCCGTCCCGGCATGGGCAAGACCTCGCTTGCCACCAACATCGCCTACAACATCGCCGCCGCCTATGAGCCGGAAGTCCAGGCGGACGGCTCGTTCAAGGCGAAGAACGGCGGCGTCGTCGGCTTCTACTCGCTCGAAATGTCCTCCGAGCAGCTCGCCACCCGCATCATCTCCGAGCAGACGGAAGTCTCGTCCTCAAAGATCCGCCGCGGCGACATTTCCGAGGCCGACTTCGAAAAGCTCGTCGCCTGCAGCCAAATGATGCAGAAGGTCCCGCTCTATATCGACCAGACCGGCGGCATCTCCATCGCCCAGCTCTCCGCCCGCGCGCGGCGCCTGAAGCGCCAGCGCGGCCTAGATTGCCTGGTGGTGGACTATATCCAGCTGATGACCGGCTCCGGCAAATCGAGCGACAACCGCGTGCAGGAGATCACCCAGATCACCACGGGCCTGAAAGCGCTCGGCAAGGAGCTGAACGTGCCGATCATCGCGCTCTCCCAGCTTTCCCGTCAGGTGGAAAGCCGCGAGGACAAGCGCCCGCAGCTCTCCGACCTTCGCGAATCGGGCTCGATCGAGCAGGACGCCGACGTGGTGCTCTTCGTGTTCCGCGAGGAATATTACGTGAAGAACTTGGAGCCGCGCGACGAGTTCGACCCGAAATACGAAGAATGGAAGATGCAGTTCGAGAAGGTGAAGGGCACGGCGGACGTCATCATCGCCAAGCAGCGCCACGGACCGACCGGCACGGTGAAACTCGCCTTCCAGTCGGAATACACCCGCTTCACCGACCTCGCCGACCCGTCCTTCAGCCAGTACGAGCACTGACGGACGGGGCGCTTGCCCCTCACCCCGCAAGCGGGGAGAGGGGACCTGCCCCACGAGCGGTCATTGATCGGGGAAACCGGCACAGGCACATCCTCTTCCCCGTTTACGGGGAGAAGATGGCCGGCAGGCCGGATGAGGGGCGTTTCCCTGTCGCCCGTCACTTCCCTTCGAAGGCCGGGGCCTTGCAGAAGTCCGCCACGATGGCCAGCACCTGCCGGCCGCGTGCCTTCTGCTCCTCGTCCATCATCGGCAGATCCAGCCTGTCCGTGCAGGTTTCGTCCGCGGCATCGCTCCTGCCGGAGAGCGACAGGCGGCTCGAACAGTAAAGTCCCGCTCCGGTCAGCACGACCTGCTCCGCTTCGGGCGAAGCGAGCGGAACAGGCCTGGCCTCCGCGATCATGTCGTCGACGGAGGCATAGGCGATGGCCGTCGTCACGCGGCTGAGGTCGATGAGGCCGATCGTCAGCGTCGCCCATCTTTCCGGGAACTGCAGGGCGGAGATCGTGCGGGCGCGGCAGGGCGCGCCGGAGACTTCCAGCCGCGTCACCAGCCGCGGCGCGTTGGGATTGTCGACGATCGAATAGTAGATGTCCGCGCCGGCCTCGCGCACCGGCGCCACGCCGTCCTGGGCAAGGCCGAGCAGCACGGCATGCGCCTCGCGCATGCCGGCATCCGTGGGAGCGTCCTGCGCCGCCGCCGAGGCCTGGCCCGCAAGGACGGTCGCCATCGCTCCCAAGGCCGCCTTCATCCCTCCCCGCATGATGCTCTCCCTTTCGGCGCGGCACCATAGAGGCGGCCCCGCCCCGCGGCAATGCGGCAGGCGAGCGTATTGCCGCCATGGTCCACAGGCTGTATTTCAGGAAGATGAGCACGCACCACACGCACGCCCGATCCACCCTGCCCGTCGCCGGCGAGGACCATGCCCGCCTGACCATCGACCTTTCGGCACTTGCCGACAACTGGCGCGCGATGGCGCGGCGCTCGGGCGCCGCCCGCACCGCCGCGGTGCTGAAGGCCGACGCCTACGGCATCGGGCTGGAGCCGGCCGCCAGGACCTTTCACATGGCGGGCGCGCGCGACTTCTTCGTCGCCACGCCTACGGAAGGCGCGGCGCTGCGCGCCGTATTGCCGGATGTGCGCCTCTATGTGCTGTCGGGCATGTGGGCCGGTTCCGAGCGGCTGTTCTTCGAATTCGACCTCGTGCCCGTCATCGCCTCGGAGGAACAGCTCGCCGTCTTCATGGCCGCCGTTTCCGACGGACGCGACCATCCCTGCGTGCTGCATGTCGATACCGGCATGAGCCGGCTCGGCCTGCGCGTTGAGGATGCGCTGGCGCTTGCCGGCGACGTCGCGCGGCCGGCGAGCTTTTCGCCGATCATGCTGCTCAGCCACCTCGCCTGCGCGGATGACCCGAACCACCCGCTCAACCGCCAGCAGCTCCAGCGTTTCCGCACCGCCGTCGACGCCTTCGACGGCATCGATGCGACGCTCGCCAACTCGGCCGGCATCTTCCTCGGCGAGGACTATCACTTCACCCTCACCCGCCCCGGCATTTCGCTCTATGGCGGGGCGGCCGTCAACGACGTGCCGAACCCGATGAAACCCGTCGTCACCGCCGAGGCGCGCATCCTGCAGGTGCGCGAGGCGAAGGCCGGCGAAAGCGTCAGCTACGGCGCCACCACCGTCTTTTCCCGCGACACGCGCATCGCCGTCGCCGCGGTCGGCTATGCGGACGGCTACATGCGGGCGCTTTCCGGCTCCGGCGTGCCGCTGCGCAAGACGAACATCCCGGGCGCCAGCGGCGTGCTGCACGGCCGCATGGTGCCGCTGATCGGCCGCGTCACCATGGACCTCACGCATTTCGACGTGACGGACCTGCCGCAGGGCAGCGTCCGGGCCGGCGATTTCATCGAGCTCTTCGGCCGCAACATGCCCATCGAGGACGTGGCCCGCGCCGGCGGCACGATCGACTACGAACTCCTGACCAGCCTCGGCAGCCGCTACGAACGGCGCTACGAGGCCGCGAAAAAATAGGACACGTTCCTGTTTTGTGCTAATGGCTTGCGGAGCGATTCCCAAAGCAGTTCCAAGAAGAGGGCGAAGCGGTTTTCCGCCCGGGATTGCGTCAGACACAGCATTTCGCAAAGCGAGACCCGATGGCGAAAGCCCGCACCCAATTCGTCTGCCAGAACTGCGGCACCGCGCATTCCCGCTGGGTCGGGAAATGCGAGGGCTGCGGCGAGTGGAACACCGTCGTCGAGGAAGACCCGATGGGCGGCATCGGCTCCGGCCCCGGCAAGGTGCCGAAGAAGGGCCGGCCCGTCGCGCTGACCGCCCTGTCGGGCGAAATCGAGGAGGCGCCGCGCATCCACACCGGCATCGGCGAACTCGACCGGGCGACCGGCGGCGGTTTCGTGCGCGGCTCGGCCGTCCTGATCGGCGGCGATCCCGGCATCGGCAAGTCGACCCTCCTCATGCAGGCCGCCGCCGCCCTCTCCCGCCGCGGCCACCGCATCATCTACGTCTCGGGCGAAGAGGCGGTGGCGCAGGTGCGCCTGCGCGCCCAGCGCCTGCAGGCCGCCGAGACCGACGTGCTGCTCGCCGCCGAGACCAATGTCGAGGACATCCTCGCCACCGTCGGCGAAGGCAAGCGGCCGGACCTCGTCATCATCGATTCGATCCAGACGCTGTGGAGCGATACAGCCGAGGCCGCGCCCGGGACAGTGACGCAGGTGCGCACCGGCGTGCAGGCGATGATCCGCTTCGCCAAGCAGACCGGCGCCGCCATGGTGCTGGTCGGCCATGTCACCAAGGAGGGACAGATCGCCGGCCCGCGCGTCGTCGAGCACATGGTCGACGCCGTGCTCTATTTCGAGGGCGACCGCGGCCACCACTACCGCATCCTGCGCACGGTCAAGAACCGCTTCGGCCCGACGGACGAGATCGGCGTCTTCGAAATGTCCGACAAGGGCCTGCGCGAGGTCTCCAACCCCTCCGAGCTCTTCCTCGGCGAGCGCAATGCCAAATCGCCGGGTGCCGCTGTCTTCGCCGGCATGGAGGGCACACGGCCGGTGCTGGTCGAGGTGCAGGCGCTCGTCGCCCCAACCTCGCTCGGCACGCCGCGCCGGGCGGTCGTCGGCTGGGATTCGGCGCGGCTCTCGATGATCCTCGCCGTGCTGGAGGCCCATTGCGGCGTCCGGCTCGGGCAGCACGACGTCTACCTCAACGTGGCGGGCGGCTATCGCATCTCGGAACCGGCGGCGGACCTTGCTGTCGCCTCGGCGCTGGTTTCCTCGCTTGCCGGTCTTGCCCTTCCGGCCGATTGCGTCTATTTCGGCGAAGTCAGCCTGTCGGGCGCCATTCGCCCGGTGGCGCACACCGCCCAGCGCCTCAAGGAGGCGGAAAAGCTGGGTTTTTCGCAGGCCGTGCTCCCTGCCGGCTCCGCCGATCTGCCCAAGGGCGCCGGCGGCCGCTGGAACGAGATAGACAGCCTGCCGGATCTGGTGGCGCGCATTGCCGGATCGAAAAGCGCCCTGAAGCGGGAGGACGAGGACGTTTGACGCCCCGGCGGTCGACAAAGCCTTGTGGGAAACATGGGGCGGCATCGCGCCGAACTGAGACGACGGACACGCCTTCCGCTAAGGTGCCCCCCGCTTGAGCGGTACGGGGCCCGACGACATTTCGGGTTTGGAGTAGGACGAACATGCCCATCACAATTCTCGACGGTATCGTCATCGGCGTCGCGCTGTTCTCCGCCGTGCTGGCGATGGTGCGCGGCTTCTCGCGCGAGGTGCTTTCCGTCGCCAGCTGGGTGGGTGCCGCGGCAGCCGCCTATTTCCTCTATCCGGTCCTCCTGCCCTATGCGAAGGACTATACGACGAGCGACACGGTCGCGATGGTCGGCTCGGCCGCCGCCGTCTTCCTCGTCGCGCTCATCGTGATCTCCTTCATCACCATGCGGATTGCCGATTTCATCATCGACAGCCGCATCGGCGCGCTCGACCGCACGCTCGGCTTCCTGTTCGGCGCGGCCCGCGGCATCCTGCTCGTCGTCGTCGCCATGCTGTTCTTCAACTGGCTGGTCGCCCCGCAGCAGCAGCCCTCCTGGGTCACCACGGCGAAGTCCAAGCCGCTGCTCGACAATCTCGGCTCGCGCCTCGTGGCGCTCCTGCCGGAGGACGCCGACGCGACGATCCTCGACCGCCTGCGCGGCAAGCCGGCCGAGGGCGAAGGCGGCACGGAGGATCCGGACGGCGCCACCGGCGGCACGAACCAGACGCCCGCCGAAGAGACGCCCGCCACAAACGGATGACAAGCGATCAGGGGAGCCGACACTCGCGAGAAATGGCGAAGGCAGGCTCCCCGATTTTTTGATAGGATAGATCATCAGCCACTGACGCTTCCGGGCCTCGGTGGCAAATGCTTTCGGCAATGCCCATATGGGCCTTGCCGAACGACCCAGAACCCCGTGCAACCTCTTACGGTCCCGAGCAAAGGCTTGCAGCAATGAGCGACTTCCAGTTTCCCGGCCGCCACGACGACGATCTCGACGGCGACACGCTTCACGAGGAGTGCGGCGTCTTCGGCATTCTCGGCCATCCGGAAGCCGCGACGCTGACGGCGCTCGGCCTGCACGCGCTGCAGCACCGTGGCCAGGAAGCCGCCGGCATCGTCTCCTTCGACGGCAAGCAGTTCCACACGGAAAAGCATATGGGCCTTGTCGGCGACCACTATACGAACCCGGTGACGCTCGCAAAGCTCCCCGGCAACATGGCGATCGGCCACACCCGCTATTCCACCACCGGGGAAGTGGCGCTGCGCAACGTACAGCCGCTCTTTGCAGAACTGGAAGTCGGCGGCATCGCCGTCGCCCATAACGGCAACTTCACCAACGGCCTGACGCTGCGCCGGCAGATCATCGCCGGCGGCGCGATCTGTCAGTCGACCTCGGACACGGAGGTCGTGCTCCACCTCATCGCCCGCTCGCGCTACACCTCCACGACGGACCGCTTCATCGACGCCATCCGCCAGATGGAAGGCGGCTATTCGATGCTCGGCATCACCCGCACCAAGCTGATCGCCGCGCGCGACCCCACGGGCATCCGCCCGCTCGTCATGGGCGAGCTCGACGGCAAGCCGATCTTCGCCTCGGAAACCTGCGCGCTCGACATCATCGGCGCGAAATACATCCGTGACGTCGAGAACGGCGAGATCATCGTCTGCGAGATCCAGCCGGACGGCTCGATCACCATCGAGGCCAAGAAATCGGGCAACCCGCAGCCGGAGCGCCTCTGCCTCTTCGAATATGTCTATTTCGCCCGCCCCGATTCCGTCGTCGGCGGCCGCTCGGTCTATGTGGCGCGCAAGAACATGGGCATGAACCTTGCCAAGGAGCACCCGGTCGAGGGCGACGTCGTCGTTCCGGTGCCGGACGGCGGCACGCCCGCCGCGCTCGGCTATGCGCAGGAGAGCGGCATCCCGTTCGAATACGGCATCATCCGCAACCACTATGTGGGCCGCACCTTCATCGAGCCAACGCAGCAGATCCGCGCCTTCGGCGTCAAGCTGAAGCACTCGGCCAACCGCGCGATGATCGCCGGCAAGCGCGTCATCCTCGTCGACGATTCGATCGTGCGCGGCACGACGTCGCTGAAGATCGTGCAGATGATCCGCGATGCGGGCGCGAAGGAAGTGCATATCCGCGTCGCCAGCCCGATGATCTTCTACCCCGACTTCTACGGCATCGACACGCCCGACCGGGACAAGCTGCTCGCCAACCAGTACAACGACGTCAAGGCGATGGCGAAGTATATCGGCGCGGATTCGCTGGAATTCCTCTCCATCGACGGGCTCTACCGCGCCGTCGGCGGCGAGGACCGCAACCCGGCCCGTCCGCAGTTCACCGACCACTACTTCACCGGCGACTATCCGACGCGCCTCCTTGACAAGGAAGGCGAGACGATGGGACGGAAGGTCTCGGTTCTGGCAAGCAACGGATAATTGAAGACATCATGAGCATCGACCTGAAAGGCCGCCTCGCGCTGGTCACCGGCGCGTCGCGCGGCATCGGCTATTTCACCGCCCTCGAACTCGCGAAGGCCGGTGCGCATGTCATCGCCTGCGCCCGCACGGTCGGCGGCCTGGAAGAACTGGACGATGCGATCAAGGCGGCCGGCGGCGCGGCGACGCTGGTGCCCTTCGACCTCGCCGACATGCCGGCGATCGACAAGCTCGGCGGATCGATCTTCGAGCGCTGGGGCAAGCTCGACATCCTCGTGGCGAATGCCGGCGTGCTCGGCACGATCTCGCCGATCGGCCATGTCGAGGCGAAGGTGTTCGAGAGGGTGATGACGATCAACGTCACGTCCACCTGGCGGCTCATCCGCTCGGTCGAGCCGCTGCTCTTGAAGTCGGACGCCGGCCGCGCCGTCATCCTCTCGTCCAGCGCCGCGCACAAGTGCAAGCCCTTCTGGGGGCCCTACTCGGCCTCCAAGGCCGCCGTCGAGGCGCTGGCGCGCACCTGGGCCGGCGAGACGCAGCGCACGGCGCTCCGCATCACCGCGCTCGATCCCGGCGCCACCCGCACCGCCATGCGCGCCCAGGCGATCCCCGGCGAGGACCCGTCGACCGTGCAGCATCCCTCGGAAGTCGCCAGGGCCATCCTGCCGCTGGTCGCGCCGGATTATGCCGAGACGGGGAAGTTGTTCGACATGCGCCAGGGACGTCTGCTGGACTATCGTTTGCCGGAGTGATTCCGGCGGGCTTTCACGCCACTTCGAGACCGCCGGACCGTTCCATCTCAACCATTCGAGCCGTGTGTGCCGCGTGGATGGTCGGGTCAAGCCCGACCATGACGGAGGGTGGGTGAAGGTTGGCAGGCAAGCCATTGGTGCTATTGGACAAGGGGCCTCCGGCATTCTTGACGGTGGAGCGGCTGGCGCTGTCGGCTGAAGAGCCATCGACGCCGCCTTCTCTCCCGTCATGTTCCACCGCCCTCTCCCCCATTGTTACCCTCCGCCCTCTCCTCCGTCATGGTCGGGCTTGACCCGACCATCCACGCCACGCCCGCGAACAGCGGCTTTCCTTACTTCCCCACCACCGTCGTCACCACCACCGAAAGCCCCGGCGCAAGGTATTTCGCCAACGCCTGCCCGTCGTCGATGGCGATGCGCACGGGCACGCGCTGGGCGACCTTCGTGAAATTGCCGGTGGCGTTGTCCGGCTTGATCACGCTGAACTCCGAGCCGGTGGCGGGCGAGAAGCGCTCGACACGGCCGGTCAGCGTGGCGTGCTTCAGCGCATCGACGCTGACCTCGACCTTCTGGCCCGGCTTGATATAGGCGAGCTGCGTTTCCTTGAAATTGGCGATGACCCAGGTGTCGTGTGGAACGACGGCCATGAGCTGCGTGCCGGCGGCAACATACTGGCCGAGCTTGACGCCCACCTCGCCCACTGCACCGTCGCGCGGAGCCGTGATGACGGTGTTGGAGAGGTCGATCTTGGCAAGCTCCACCGAGGCTTCCGCGCCCGCCACCGCGGCACGCAGGGAATCGCGGCCGACGATGATCGTCTGCAGGTCCTGCCGGGAGACCTCAAGGTTCGCCTGCGCCTGCGCGATGGCGGCCTCCGCCTGGTCGAGCGTGGTGCGGCTCTGCTCGCGGTCGCTCTGGGTGGCGATGCCCTTGTTCGACAATTCCTCGATGCGGTTCCAGCTTTCCTCCGCCCGGCGCTTGGCGTAGGTCGCGCTGTCGAGCGCCGCCTCGCTGGCGCCGATGCGGGCCCTGGCGGCGTTCTCCTGCTGCTCGGAATTGGCGAGCGCCGCCTTCTGGCTGGCAAGCGTGGCATTGGCCTGCTCGACCTTCTGGCGGAAGATGCGGTCGTCGAGACGGGCGAGCACGGCGCCGGCCTTGACCATCTCGTAGTCCTTCACGGACACCTCGGTGACGTAACCGGCGAGCTGCGGGCTGATCAGCGTCACGTAGCCGCGCACATAGGCGTTGTCCGTCGTCTGGACCTCGCTGGCAAAGGGCGGCAGCTGCCAGGCGTAGAGCACCGCGCCGATGCCGGCCACGCCGAGGACGAGGGCGAGAGCGGTGGCGGTGTTGCGGATGTAAGTCTTCATTTCGGTCAACCTTCAACGGCCGCCGGCCCGCCGCTGCGGGCGCCGGCCTCTCTGATACGGATGTAAAGCATGTGGATGGCCAGCGCCGTCGCGGCACCGACGGCGAGCAGCGCGATGACGAGGAAGGCATCGTTGTGGGCGAGCACATTGGCCTCCCGCGTCACCTGCTGGCCGAGCAGCGCGACGCCCTCCGCCTTCAGCACGGCCGGATCGGTGATCGTGTGGCCATAGGCCGCGGAAAGCTGCGCCACACGGCCCGAGACCAGCGGATCGGCCAGTGTCATCGCCTCGGCGAGGATGTTCGAGTGGAATTTCTCGCGCAGCGTGATGAAGGAGCCGAACAGCGCCGAGCCGGCAAGGCCGCCGAGGCTCTGCGTCACCAGGAAGACAACGATGAAGCTGAGGATGTATTGCGGCCCCTTGCGCAGCGCCAGCGTGAAGCCCGAGGCGATGGCCGGCGGCAGGAACAGGCTGCCGCCGGCGGCGATCATCGCCTGGCTCAGATACATCTGCTCCGGCCGCGTCAGGTTCGTCGCCCGGCTGTCGAGAAAGGCGCCGACACCGATCAGGAGAAGCGCCGCCATGTGGATGCCGGGCTCCCGGCCGGGCTTCAGGATGGCCGCGCAGAGAAGGCCGCCCGCGGCGGTGG
This sequence comes from Shinella sp. WSC3-e, assembly GCF_945994535.1. Taxonomy (NCBI): domain Bacteria; kingdom Pseudomonadati; phylum Pseudomonadota; class Alphaproteobacteria; order Hyphomicrobiales; family Rhizobiaceae; genus Shinella; species Shinella sp. WSC3-e. Next base: position 756,465 of record NZ_OZ000530.1, on the reverse strand, counting down.
CGAGCGCCACCATGCCGTAGAGCCCGGTGAGCTGGTCGTTCTGCAGGCCGGTGATCTGGAAGAAATTGCCGGCGACGGCGGTCTGCTCGGCGAGCATCAGCCGGAACAGCACCAGCACGGCGGCGAAGTGCAGCATCTCGCGGCTGAGCAGCCAGCGCAGGTCGATCAGCGGCCTCTCCCGGTTGAGCTCGATGACGGCGGCGATGGTGAGCGCGCCGATCATGACGACAAGCAGCTCGCCGATCCAGCGGGCCTCCAGCCACCAATATTGCCGGCCGAGCACGAGCACGACGGCGCCCGCGCCGAAGCCGACGGCGATGAACAGATAGCTGACGATATCGATCTTCTCGATGACCTTCACCCGCGGCGGCGGCGTGAGCGGCAGGAGATAGATCGCCGCGAAGGACAGCATGGCGAGCGCCAGCTCGAAATGCAGCAGCGCCCGCACGCCGCCGAGATCGATGAGCGCCGGCGAGACGAAGCGGGTGAGCGGGGCGGCGAGGCCGATATTGGTCAGCGCGAGCGAGATGCCAATCGTCAGCTTGCGCGCCGGGCTGAAGGCCTCCAGCATGTAGAGGAAGCCGAGCGAGGAGAGCGGCGCGGCCGCGATGCCGGCGAAGAAGCGCAGCACGAGGGCGGAGTGCAGGTCCGTGATGAAGATATGCGCCACCGACACGAGGAGGAAGACGGCGATGCCGAGCTCGGCGAAGGGACGCAGGCCGTACTGGTTTCGGATCTTGATGAGCGCCAGCGAGAGCGAGGCGTTGGGGGCCATGTAGGCGGCCATCAGCCAGGTCGCCTCGGCGGTGGTGGCGCCGAACGGGCCCTGGAGCTGCGGGATGTTGGCGGCCACGAGGTTCATGCCGAAGCCCTGCGTCATGGCAAGCAGGGTGGAGGCGGCCATGTAGGCGGCGGCGCGCGGCGGCGCCATGGGCGGTGGCGGGGGCGGAGCGGCGGCAGGCGTCTCCCCGGCCGGTTTCTCGCCGGCCGGCTCCTCCGCGCCGGATTGCGGCGGTTCGCCCTCTCCCTTGCGCCCGCCTTGGGCGGGACCGGTGCTCATGCCTCGACGCTCTCCCGACAGCTCTTCGCGATATTGTCGGACATCGCGGCGAAGACCTTGACGGTGGTCGACATGTCATGGGCCGAGATGCTCCTCAGCACGTCGGCGCGTAGCGAGCGGGCAAGATCCAGCACCTCCTCGGCGACCTTGGCGCCGCGCGGCGTCATGACGATCTGCTTGGCGCGGCGATCGCCTTCCACTGACTGGCGCTCGATGAAGCCCTGCTTCTCCATGCCGTCGAGCAGGCGCACGAGCGTCGGCGTCTCGATGTCGAGCTCGTCGGCCAACTCGCGCTGGTTGAGATTGACGCCGCGGCCGAGGATCAGAAGCGCGCGGGCGCGCGGCAGCGTCAGCCCCCGCTCCTTCACGCGGGCATCGAACAGGGCGCGCATCTTGCGCTGCACGCGGGAAAGGTCGTCGAGGATACGCTCGTGCGGATCGGATATGCTCATCTCGGTAGCCCAAAAACAATTAGCTTGCTATCTATTTGAAGGCTAGTTAGTCGACCTACAGCAGGAAATCAAGCCCCGCCCGCGACGAGCGGACAGGGCTTGGGCAAGGCTCACGCGGATGTGACGGCCGGGCGAGGACTATTGCCCGTCGGGCTCCTCGGGGAACTCGCTGGCGCCGTGCGTCACCGGCGCGGTCCAGCCGCCATATTTGCGCTGCCAGGAACGGGCGCCGAACGGCAGGGTCGCCAGGTAGGCGACGACCGTCACCACCATGGTCTCCCAGGTGAAGCTCATCAGGGTCGCGACATAGAGCACGACGAGCAGGATGCCCGGCAGCACGAGATCGCGGCGGATGCGGCTGCCTTCCGACTTGCCGGACCAGACCGGCAGGCGGCTGACCAGCAGGAAGCCGATCAGCACCGTGTAGCCGGAGGCGAGGTAGGCGAAGAGCGGGCTCGGCGCAAGGCCGAGAAAGCCGAGATAGACCGGCAGCAGCACCAGCATGCCGCCCGCGGGGGCCGGCACGCCGACGAAATATTCCGTCTGCCATTTGGCCTTGGTCTCGCGCTCGGCCATGACGTTGAAGCGCGCAAGGCGCAGGCCCGCGGCGATGGTGTAGATCAACGCCGCGATCCAGCCGAAGGAGCGCGCCTGGTCGAGGATGAAGACATAGAGCACGAGCGCCGGGGCAACGCCGAAATTGATGATGTCGGCGAGCGAATCCATCTGGCCGCCGAATTTCGAGGTAGCCTTCAGGAGGCGCGCGACGCGCCCGTCGATGCCATCCAGAAAGGCCGCGAGCAGCACCATGCCGACGGCGAGCTCATAGCGGTTCTCGAAGGCGAGCCTGATGCCCGTGAGGCCCGCGCAGATGGCAAGCACCGTGATGACGTTCGGAATGATGACGCGCAGCGGGATCTCCCGCAGGCGCGGGCCCCGCGCCTCGTCGTTCGGTCCATTCGGCTCATAGGGCGGAAAGGGTGTGTCCATCGCTTTTCGCTTCGCTGTTTTCAGGCAGTAGGCAGTAGGCAGTAGGCAGTAGGCAGTAGGCAGTAGAAGATAGTTTCTCGAACCCTATTGCCTACTGCCTACTGCCTACATCCTCGTTTCCTCATCCCCTGCGGCTGATCACCGGCCCCTTGGCCGAGCCGAATTCCGCCAGCACCGTCTCGCCGGCGATCGCCGTCTGGCCGACGCTGACGCGCGGCTGGGCGCCGGCCGGCAGGAAGACGTCGAGGCGCGAGCCGAAGCGGATGAGGCCGAAACGCTCGCCGGCCTCCAGGCTGTCGTTCATGTTGGTCCAGCACAGGATGCGGCGGGCGACGAGACCAGCGATCTGCACGACGCCGATCGGCCCGTGCGCGCTCTCGATGACGAGGCCGTTGCGCTCGTTCTCCTGGCTCGCCTTGTCGAGGTCGGCATTCAGGAACTTGCCGGCGCGATAGGCGACGCGCGCAACGCGGCCGCGCATCGGCGCGCGGTTCACATGGCAGTTGAAGACGTTCATGAAGACCGAGATGCGCAGCATCGGCTGGTCGCCGAGCTCCAGTTCGGCCGGCGGCGTCACCATGGCGACGGCCGAGACGCGGCCATCGGCCGGGCTGATCACAAGATCGTCATCCTGCGGCGTCAGGCGCTCGGGGTCGCGGAAGAAATAGGCGCACCAGGCGGTGAGCACGAAGCCGATCCACATCAGCGGTTCCCAGGCCGCGCCGAGCAGCAGCGAGGCGACGAAGAAGCCGGCCACGAACTTCCAGCCCTCCCGATGGATCGGCACCAGGGTGCTGCGTATCGTATCGACCAAACTCATCTTCCGACATCTCCTGATGATTTCACGCCATCGACCTAGCGTGAAATGGCGATGGGAGCAATGCGGCGTGGCGATTAGCCCCCAGCGGGCGGCCCTTCCCGGGGCTCAACCCGGCGGGCGCGGAAAAGGTTCCGCGGCCGTCCGATGCCCGGTCCCCGGCCCTCTGGTTGACAAGCGCCGGCCGGTGCGGGCACACTTTCACTGTTGCTGTAGGGCGCATCGGCGGGAGCCGAAGGGGCAATGCCCACCTACGACCGAAACCTTAGCCGCGCCCATGCCGAACCTCGAAAACCTCCGCAAGCAGGCCAAGCAATATCTGCGCTGGCATCGCGAGCGACACCATCCGGTGGCGGCGGTCATCCGCGCCACCCTGCCCCGCTTCCGGCATCTGACGGATCGGGAGGTACTGGATGCCTCGTTCTCGCTTGCCGATGCGCAGGCGCTCGTCGCCCGCCAGAACGGTTTTCCGGATTGGCCGGCGCTCAGGACAGGAGCCCCCACCGTGCGCAGCACGACTGAAAACATGCCGCAAGGCCCGATCCTCAGCGGAGCGGAGCCGGTGCTCTATGTGACCGATTTCGCCGCCTCCCTCGCCTTCTTCACGGAAAAACTCGGCTTTACCGTCGATTTTACCTACGGCGATCCGCCGTTCTACGGGGTCGTCGCGCGCGACCGGGCACGGCTCTGCCTGCGGCTGGTGCGCGAGCCCGTCTTCCTCGGCGATGTCCGCCGACGGGAGGACCTGCTGTCAGCCTCGATCACACTCGACAGCGCGGCGGCGATCAAGACGCTTTTCCTCGACTATCAGACGGCCGGCGTGACCTTCCACAGCACGCTGATGACGCAGCCCTGGGGCACGCGCACCTTCATCCTGCTCGACCCCGACGGCAACCTGATCCTCTTTGCCGCACCCGGGGAGTGATCACTCGGCCGCCGGCGCGCCGCGCAGGATGACGCCGAGCTCGTCGCTCTCGCGCACCTGCTTCAGGCGCTCCTCGGCCTGCACGGCCTCGCGCTGGCGGTTCCACATGGAGGCGTAGAGGCCGTCGTCGCGCTGCATCAGCTCGCTGTGCGTGCCCCGCTCGGCGATGCCGCCGTCCTTCAGCACGATGATCTCGTCCGCCGAAATGACGGTGGAGAGGCGGTGGGCGATGACGAGCGTGGTGCGGTTCTTCGACACGACGTCGAGCGCGGCCTGGATCTCCTGCTCCGTGCGGGTGTCGAGCGCCGAGGTCGCCTCGTCGAGGATGAGGATCGGCGGGCTCTTCAGGATGGTACGGGCGATGGCGACGCGCTGCTTCTCGCCGCCGGAAAGCTTCAGCCCGCGCTCGCCGACCATCGCCTTGAAGCCTTCCGGCAGGTGGCGGATGAAGGGGCCGATCTGCGCCGCCTCGGCAGCGGCGGCCACGTCCGCATCGCTCGCGTCCGGCCGGCCGTAGCGGATGTTGTAGGCGATCGTGTCGTTGAACAGCACGGTATCCTGCGGCACCATGCCGATCACCGCGCGCAGGCTCTTCTGCGTGACGTCGCGCACATCCTGCCCGTCGATGGTGATCGCCCCCTCCTGCACGTCGTAGAAGCGGTAGAGCAGCCGCGAGAGCGTCGATTTCCCCGCGCCGGACGGGCCGACGACGGCGACGGTCTTGCCGGCGGGCACGTCGAAGGAGACGCCCTTGAGGATCGGCCGGGCCGGATCATAGGCGAAGTGCACATCCTTGAAGGAGATCGCGCCGTCGGCGACGACGAGGTCGGCGGCGCCGGGCTTGTCCTGCACCTCCTCCTCCACCTCGAGCAGGTCGAACATCTGCTCGATATCCGTCAGGCCCTGGCGGATTTCGCGGTAGACGAAGCCGATGAAGTTGAGCGGGATGGCGAGCTGGATCAGCATGGCGTTGATGAAGACGAAATCGCCGACCGTCTGCTCGCCGCGCTGCACGGCAAGCGCCGACATTGCCATCATCACCGCCATGCCGACGCCGAAGATCAGCGCCTGGCCGAAGTTGAGCCAGCCGAGCGAGGTCCAGACCTGCGTCGCCGCCTTCTCGTAGCGCGCCATGGACTGGTCGAAGCGGCGGGCCTCCATCTCCTCGTTGCCGAAATACTTGACCGTCTCGAAGTTCAGCAGCGAATCGATCGCCTTGGTGTTGGCCTCGGTGTCGCTGTCGTTCATCGAGCGGCGGATGGAGATGCGCCAGTCGCTCGCCCTGACCGTGAACCAGATGTAGAGCCAGACGGTGGCGGCGGTGACGAGGAGATATTGCAGACCGTAGCCCCACCAGAAGACGGCGGCGGTGAGCAGGAACTCGATGAAGGTCGGCACGCTGTTGAGGATCGTGAAGCGCACGATCGTCTCGATGCCCTTGGTGCCGCGCTCGATGACGCGCGAAAGCCCTCCGGTGCGCCGCTCCAGATGGAAGCGCAGCGACAGGCGGTGCAGGTGCACGAAGGTGCGGTAGGCGAGCTGGCGCACGGCATATTGCCCGACGCTGGCAAAGAGCGCGTCGCGCAACTGGTTGAGGCCGGCCTGCAGGATGCGCGCGCCGTTATAGGCGAAGACCAGCATGACCGCGCCGAGCAGGAAAGCGGGCAGAAGCGAGACGGCATCCGCCTTACCGTTCAGCGCATCGGTCGCCCATTTGAAGAAATAGGGCACCAGCAGCAGCACGATCTTGGAGAGAAGCAGGAAGACCGAGGCCCAGACGACGCGCATCTTCAGGTCCGGCCGATCGGAGGGCCACATATAGGGCCAGAGGTTCACCAGCGTGTGGAGGGGATTGCTGCTGTCGGCCGAAACCGTCTTCTTTCTGGTCGTCGCCACGCTGGCCTCCGCCGGATCGCCGTCACGCCCCGGCCTTCGTTTTGTCCTGGACTGCCGAATGAAAATGCGGCGCCCGGTGGGGCGCCGCATGGGGGAGATAGGTCCTTGCCGGCCGCTTCGCAACAGCCGGCCGGAAATTGTCCTTGCGCAATTCCGGCAAAACCGCTTCGGCGCCGGACTTGCCGAGGATCAATCGCCGCGAACGCGCTTGCGGTGCAGTTCCTCCGCCTCCGCGTCGCTTTCCACGGTCTTGTCCGGCACGCCGAAGACCTGGCCGGGGATGATGCGGTCCGGATCGGTGATCTGGTCCTCGTTGGCGAGGTAGATCGTCGTGTAGCGCACGCCCTTGCCGTAGATGCGGCGGGAGATCTGCCAGAGCGTATCGCCGCGGCGGATGATGACCGAGGTCTTGCTCTCTTGCAGCGGGGCCTGCTCCACCGTTTCCGGCTCCTCGGCCACCGCCTGGCCGCTGCCCGTCGCGGCGGCTTCGCCCGTGGCGGCGGTGCCGCTCTCGCCGCCGGTCGCCGCCGGCGTGCCTTCGGCGCTGGCCGTACCGTTGTCCGCTGTCGCGGTTTCGGCCGTCGATGCGGCACCGGTCGCCGAGGCGGCGCCTTCGCCCGCAGCCGCCACGGCACTGGCCGCGGCGGTCAGCGAGGGCATGCCCTCGAGCGCCACGAGCGCCTGCTGGTAGGCCTCCTTGCCGGCGCCGGCCGGAACCGCGGCAAGGCGGTCGAGCGCGGTCGAGGCCCAGCCCTTCAGCTTCTCGATCGCCGCCGTCACATCCGCGGCCGTGCCGGCCGGCGGCGTGAAACCGGTAATGCCCTTGAGGGCCCCTTCAAGCGCGGTGCGGGCAGTCTGGATCTCCGCCGTCGTCGCATTGCGGCCATCGGAGAACAGCGCCACGAACTGCTGCTGGAGCGCGGTCGCCTGGCCGGCCAGCGCCTCGATGGAGCTGTCCGCCGCAGCCGAGGCAGCGCCCACCACGGCCTCCGCCTTCTCGATAGCCGGTGCCAGCGCATCGGCGACGGCAGTCTCGATCGACGCAAGGGCACCGCCGACAGCGGCGGCATCCTTCGGCAGGGCCTGGAGACGGGCCAGCGCCGAAGCGGCGGCGGCCGACGCCCTGGCCGCCATGTCGCGGGCCGCCTCGCCCTCTTCGAGGCCGGGCTTGAACTCGGCCAGCGATTTCAGCGCGATCTCGGTCGCGGAACGGGCAGCCGCCAGTTCCTCGGCGGTCGGCACGCGGCCGTCGGCATAAAGGCCCTTGAGCAGGGCCACCGCCTTGTCGGCCTCGGCACGCAGCCTGTCGAACGTGCCGCCGCCGATGAGGCCGAGCGCCGGGCCGGTATCGCCCGCGGCATCCTCCTGCGCCACCACGGCGACCTGCTCGCCTTCCGGCCGATCGAACGGAACGGAGGCGCGAAATTCGACCTTGCCGCCGTCGGGGCTCATCACATCGGCGCGGATCGTGTGGCGGCCGACCGAAAGGTCGATCGTGCCGTCGGCCACGTAGCGGCCTTCGCCATCCGCCTTCGCCTCGCCGACGAGCTTGTCGTCGGCATAGATGCGCACCAGCGCGCCCGGCTTGGCGGTGCCGGCGATGAACATGCGCTCGCCTTCCAGCTCGACAGCAGAAACGCGCGCCTGGGGCTTGGCCGCCGTTTCCGTCGCCGCGGTGCCGGCCGTGCCGTTCGCGGTCTCCGTCGCGGCGGCACCGGCGGTTGCCGCCTCGCCGGTGGTCGCGGCGGTCTCGCCGGCGGCTTCCGCCGTTTCGCTCGCGGCCGGCTTCTCGTCCGCCACGGTACCGGCAGCGCCCGTGTCACTGGCCGTCGCGGTCTCGCCGGCGGGCTGGTCGATCGTCTTTTCCGCCGCGCCGGCAGTCTCGCCGGCCGCCTTCTCCGCGGCCTCCGGCACCGTGATCAGGCGGCTCGCCTCGCCGGGCCTGGAGACCATGGCAAGGAGATCGCCGCCGGCGTCCTTCGGCACGGAGACGGTTGCCACCTCTTCCGAGGTCTTCGAGGCGCCCTTGTCGTCCTTCGTGCTCAAGGTGAGCTGGTAGTCGCCGGCAGCAAGCGGCTGCTCGAAGACGGCGGCGAAATCGCCGGACGGGCCGATGTCGGCCGTTGCGACGACGGTCTCGCCGTTCCTGATCTCCAGTGTGGTGTTCGGCTGGCCGCGGCCGGCGATCACGGTGGAGCCGTCCGGCTCGACACGCAGCAGATCGAAGGCGGGCGTGACCCAGCCGGCGGCCGGATCGGCCGGCGTCGTTTCCGCCTTGGCGATCTCTTGGGTCGCCGTTGCCGTCTTGCCCGCCGTGGCGTCGGCCGGCTTCTCGCCCTCGGTGCCAGCCTCGGTGCCGGCGGCCGCATCGCCTGTCGCGCCGTCACCCGTCGCCGCCTCGCCGGTTGCAGTTGTCGAACGGGCCTGCTTGCCGTCGGCCGTCGTGGTCTCGCCGCCGCCTTGCGTCGTCGTCGTGGTAAGGGTTGCGACCGGGGTTTCCGCCGGCTTGTCCTTGTTCATGTTGGGCAGCACGAAGAAGACCATGAGCAGCGTTGCCGCCGCCAGCACGATCAAGGCCACCAGACCGGTCTTGTTCTTCATCATCAACTCTCTCTCTGTCCCGGTTTCCCGGGGGTCCCCTCCTGAAATTGCTATCGATTCCCAATGTTCTGCACAAGGTTCCCGGGACGTTCCGGGGCGTGTGCCCCGTGCTTTTTCGTCATTATCCTTGACGGGCTGCCGGCCGGATGGCTGAATCCCGTCATGAGCGAACAAACCCTGCCGATTCGATCCGTCTGCGTCTACTGCGGCTCCCAGCCGGGCCGCGAAACCGCCTATGTCGCCGCCGGGCGCCGCCTTGGCCAGGCGATGGCGGAAAACCATCTCCGCCTCGTCTACGGCGGCGGCACGAAGGGCATCATGGGGGCGGTCGCCAGCGGCGTGCTTTCGCATGGCGGCCGCGTCACCGGCATCATACCGCAATTCCTCGTGGATATGGAGGCCACCCGCCATTCGCTCGGCCAGCTCAGCGAGCTGATCGTCACGCCCGACATGCACGAGCGCAAACACAAGATGTTCGAGCGCGCGGACGCCTTCGTGGCGCTGCCGGGCGGCATCGGCACGCTGGAGGAGATCGTCGAGGTGATGACCTGGGCGCAGCTCGGCCGCCACCGCAAGCCGATGATCTTCGCCAATATCGGCGGCTTCTGGGACCCGATGCTGAAACTCATCCGGCATATGGCGGACGAAGGCTTCATCCACACCGCCCATCTCGTCCAGCCGATGGTGATCGACGAGCCGGAGGAGATCGTCGCCGCCCTCGTCGACCATTGGGCGGGCCATGTCGACCGCGAGGGCGAAGCGGACATCATCGCCCGCCTCTGATTTATCGAGAGCCGTGAAAGCCCGCGCGGCGGGCGCTCATTCGCCGCGCTGTTGCGAGCCTTCGATCTCGTACCATACCTCGCCATGCTCGCTGCCCGGGATCGGATCGGGAAAGTCGCCGGAAACCGTTCGGGCGTGCCGCATGCCGATCTTTTCCATTACGCGGCGCGAGGCATGGTTCACCGCCATCGTGGTCGCCACGATCTTTTGATAGCCGGCATGGGCGAAGCCCCAGGAAACGAGCGCGGACGCCCCTTCCGAGGCCAGCCCCCGGCCCCATTCCGCCCGGCGCAGGCGATAGCCGAGCTCCGCCAGCGTCTCGCTTTCCGGCCACAGGCAGAACCACCCGACAAAGACGCCGTCAGCCGTCCGGCACGCCGTCCAGACATAGGGTTCCGTGCCCGTCGGCATGAGGAAGGTCGCGTTCGGGTCGGCCGTTTCGCGATCGACGGCATATCCCCCGTTCAGAAAGCGCATGACCTGCGGATCACGCTCCAGATCGATGAAATCCGCGCGGTCGCCAGGGCGGCAGGGACGGAGCGTCAGGCGCGTCGTCTGCAAGACGGCCATCGTCTATTCCGCCGGCTTGAGCTCAGCCGCCGCAAGGCGCCTTGCCCGCGCCGTGCGCAGCATGGAGCTGGAATAGAGGATAAGCGCGGCCCAGATGAAGGCGAAGGCGATGAGCTTCGTCGTGCCGAAGGGTTCGTCGAAGGCGAAGACGGCGACGATGAAGATCATCGTCGGCGCGATGTACTGCATGATGCCGATGGTGGAAAGGCGCAGCAGTTTCGCGCCATTGGCATAGATCATCAGCGGGACGGCGGTGACGACCCCGGAGGCTAGAAGCCAGAGCACGTCCGCAACGCCCGTATCGCCGAAATGGCCCTGCCCCGAGGATTCGAGCCAGAGGATATAGCCGATCGCGGGGACGCTCAGCAGCAGCACCTCCAGGAAGAAGCCCTGGTTCGGGCCGACCGGCAGCGTCTTGCGGAAGAAGGCGTAGAACCCCCAGGAGATGCAGAGGCCGATGGACACCCACGGCAGGCCGCCGGCATCGAACGCGAGGATCGCCACCGCCAAGGCGGCAAGCCCGATCGCCACCATCTGCGCACGGTCGGGCTTCTCCTTCAGGAGGACGGCGCCGAGGAAGATCGAGAAGAGCGGGTTGATATAGTAGCCGAGCGCCGTCTCGATCGCGCGGCCGGCGCCGATCGCCCAGACATAGATGCCCCAGTTGAAGGTGATGAGCGTCGCCGTCAGCGTCGCCATGGCCAGCATGCGCGGCGAGCGCAGCGCCGCCTTGATATCGGCGGTGCGGCCGAGCCAGACGAGCACCAGGCCGGCAAGCGGCACGGACCAGACGATGCGGTGCGCCACCACCTCGGAGGCGGGAATGTGGGCAACGGCCTTCATGAAGAAGGGCAGGAACCCCCAGAGCACATAGGCCGTCAAGGCGAAGGCGAAACCGCGCGGCGAATCGCCGGTCTCGAGGCCGCTGGTGGATTTTGCATCGGCCATGGTGTGGCATCCCGTTATTTTATGGATTTTCCGTCGGGATACTCCAAAGGACGGTTATGCACCAATTCATTCCGGTGAAGGGACGATGAGTGCCGCTGAACCTTGCCCCTACTCCGCCGCCGCGCGCCCCGCCTCGCCACGGTTCTTCATGAGCTTGTAGACGATGGAATCCATCAGCGCCTGGAAGGAGGCGTCGATGATGTTGTCGGAAACGCCGACCGTCCACCAGCGTGCACCCGTCGCATCGGTCGATTCGATCAGCACGCGGGTGATGGCCTCGGTGCCGCCATTGAGGATGCGCACCTTGTAGTCCGCCAGTTCCAGATCGGCGATCTCGGCCTGGAACTTGCCGAGGTCCTTGCGCAGCGCAAGGTCGAGCGCGTTGACCGGGCCATGCCCTTCCGCGACCGACATCATCGTCTCGCCGTCGACGATGACGCGCACGACCGCCTCCGACACGGTCTTGAGCTGGCCGTTGGCGTCGTAGCGGCGCTCGACCATCACGCGGAAGCTCTCGACGTGGAAGAAATCCGGCACCGTGCCGAGCGTGCGGTAGGCGAGCAGCGCGAAGCTCGCATCCGCGCCCTCATAGGCATAGCCCGTCGCTTCGCGCTCCTTGACGATCTGGATGAGGCGGTCGAGCTTCGGATCGTCCTTGCCGACGGCGATGCCGCGCAGCTTCAGCGCATTGATGAAATTAGCCTTGCCGCCCTGGTCGGACACCATGACCTTGCGCAGGTTGCCGACGCTTTCCGGCGTCACATGCTCGTAGGTGCGCGGGTCCTTCAGGAGCGCCGAGGCGTGGATGCCGGCCTTGGTGGCGAAGGCGGACGCCCCGACATAGGGCGCCTGATGGTCCGGCGAACGGTTCAGCAGCTCGTCGAAGGTATGCGCCAGCTTGGTGAGGCCGGTGAGGTCCTCCGTGTCGATGCCGATCGAAAAGCGCTCCGCATAGGCTTCCTTCAGCGCCAGCGTCGGGATCAGCGTCACCAGATTGGCATTGCCGCAGCGCTCGCCGATGCCGTTCAGCGTGCCCTGGATCTGGCGCACGCCGGCCTCGACGGCGGCCAGCGAATTGGCGACGGCCTGTCCCGTGTCGTTGTGGGCGTGGATGCCGAGGTTCTCGCCCGGCACGCCGGCGGCGATCACCGCCCCGACAATCGCCTGCACCTCGGAGGGCTGCGTGCCGCCATTGGTGTCGCACAGCACCACCCAGCGGGCGCCGGAGGCATAGGCCGTGGTGGCACAGGCCAGCGCATAGTCCGGGTTGGCCTTGTAGCCGTCGAAGAAATGCTCGCAGTCGACCATGGCTTCGCGGCCGGAGGCGACGACGGCCTTCACCGATTCGGCGATGCTCGTCAGGTTCTCCTCGTTGGAACAGCCGAGCGCCACGCGCACATGATAGTCCCAGCTCTTGGCGACAAGACAGATCGCGTCGCTCTTCGAATCGAGGAGCGCGGCAAGGCCCGGATCGTTCGAGGCCGAGATACCGGCACGCTTCGTCATGCCGAAGGCGACGAATTTCGCGCGGCCGGTGCGCTTCTTGGCGAAGAAAGCCGTATCCGTCGGGTTGGCGCCCGGATAACCGCCCTCGACATAGTCCAGGCCGAACGCATCCAGCAGGCCGGCAATGGCGATCTTGTCCTCGACGGAAAAGTCGATGCCGGGCGTCTGCTGGCCGTCACGAAGCGTGGTGTCGAAAAGGTAGATACGGTCTTTTTTCATCTGTTCCCTCCCTGGGAACCCATTGAACATGTCAGGTCCGCCCCTCATCCGGCTGCCGCCACCTTCTCCCCGCAAGCGGGGAGAAGGAATATGCCGCACCGGTTTCCTCCAGCCCGAATCTCGCGTTCGGCACGTCCCCTCTCCCCGCCTGCAGTGAGAGGGTCAGGGTGAGGGGCAGCCTCTCAGATCTTCCCCGCGAACTTGTCCGTCGCGTAGATCAGCCGGTCGAGGATGCCGGGCTCCGAATAGGCGTGGCCTGCCCCCTCGATGAGGTAGAACTCCGCCTCCGGCCAGGCCTTGTGCAAGGCCCAGGCCTGCTTTGCCGGGCATGGCATGTCGTAGCGCCCGTGCACGATGAGGCCGGGAATGCCCTGCAGCCTGTGCGCGTCGCGCAGGAGCTGCCCCTCCTCCAGCCAGCCGGCATTGACGAAGAAGTGGTTCTCGATGCGGGCGAAGGCATGGGCGAACTCGTCCTCGCCGAACTTGTCGCTCGTCGAAGGCTCCGGCAGCAGCGTGATGGTTTCGCCTTCCCACAGGCTCCAGGCCCTGGCGGCGGCGATGCGCGTCGCCTTGTCGTCGCTCGTCAGGCGGCGATGATAGGCATGCATCATCTCGTGCCGCTCTTCCGGCGGGATGGGCGCGATGAAGCGCTCCCACTTGTCCGGGAACATCTCCGAGACGCCGAACTGGTAGTACCAGTCGAGCTCGGCCCTGGTGAGGGTATAGATGCCGCGCACCACGAGCTCCGACACCCGCTCCGGGTATTTTTCCGCATAGGCGAGCGCCAGCGTCGAGCCCCAGGAGCCGCCGAAGACCAGCCACTTTTCCGCCCCGGCCATGACGCGCAGCCGCTCGATATCGGAAACGAGATGCCAGGTCGTGTTGGCCTCCAGTTCCGCATGCGGCGTGGACTTGCCGCAGCCGCGCTGGTCGAACAGCGTCACGTCGTAGAGTTTGGGATCGAACAGGCGGCGGTGGCTCGGCGAGATCGTGCCGCCCGGGCCGCCATGCAGGAAGACGGCCGGCTTGGCGCCGGGCGTTCCGACGCGTTCCCAGTAGATGCTGTGCCCATCGCCGACATCGAGATGGCCGCAGGCATAGGGTTCGATTTCGGAATAGAGGCTACGCAGGGTCTCGCTCATAATTTCATTCCGTGGGCAGGCCAGTTTTCGGTTTCATGGTCGGGGTGCTGGAAGGAGATGATCTTTTCCTGCTGGCTGTAATAGTCCGGGTCCTGGTGAACGGGCGCGGAAAAGATCGTGTCGACCCAGGCAAGCCGTGCGTCGAAATTCACCTGGATCTGCGGGGCGAGGTCGTCGCGCTTGTCGAAGGCGCCGATGGCGATCTCCAGCCCGCCGGGATGTCTGTAGGTGAGAGGCGTGCCGCATTGCCTGCAGAAGCCGCGGTCGATGTTGATCGAGGACTGGAAATAGGCCGGCTCGTCGCGCGGCCATTCCACCTCGCCCTTGACGGTGACGAGCGGGCCGAAGAAGCCGCCGAACTGCTTCTGGCACATGCGGCAATGGCAGATCGACGGGCGGCCGAGTCCGCCCTTGATGCGGAAACGCACGGCGCCGCACTGGCAGCCCCCGGTTCTTGTCTCTTCCTGTTCGACGCTCATGACGGCTCCTTCAACGATAGGCGGAATAGACGACGACGGCGACCACCACGGCGGTGATCAGGATCAGCTTGCCGGCGATGAGATAGAGCCACTTGCGGGGAAAGCCGAGTTCCGGCCGGGGCGCGGTCATGGAATGTCCTCCGGCGGCCAATGGTCCGTGTCATAGTCGGGATGCTGGCGGTTGGAGGCGCGAACAACGATATGGCGCGCCGCGCCGAACTCCCCTTCGTCGCTCTCGCTCTCGGGCAGCTTCGCCAGTTGCGCGAACCAGACGAGGCGCGATTCGACGCCCGCCTGGGCGATCGGGCGCACGTCGTCCGGGTCGTCGAGCGAGCCGAGCGTCACGTTGATATGGTCGGCGGCGAGCGCATCGTAGAACAGCGGCGTGCCGCAATCGCGACAGAAGCCGCGGCGCACGATCTCCGAGGACTGGAACCAGCCGGCCTCGCCGCGCGTCATGGAGAAACGGTCGCGCGGCGCATTGGCGAGTGGCAGGAAATAGTTGCCGGCCGCCTTCTGGCACATGCGGCAATGGCAAAGATGCGGATCGCCGAGCGTGCCCTCGACCCGGTAGCGCACCGCGCCGCACTGGCAGCCACCGGTATAGATGCGTGAAATGCTCATGGCTCGCGCTCCGGCGGCCATGCTTCCGTGTCATGGTCCGGGTGCTGGTAGGAGACGAGGTCGGCGAGGAAGGACGCCGCATCCTGGTCCGCCATCGTCTCCTCGCCCGGCAGTCCGGAGATCGCGTCCACATAGGGCAGCTTGGCCTCGATGCCCCACTGGATGCGCGGGGCGATCCCGGCCGGATCGTCGAAGGCGGCGATGGTCAGCGCCACGCCGTCCGGCGCCTCGTAGGTCAGCGGCGTGCCGCAATCGCCGCAGAAGCCGCGATAGCCGTGGTTCGACGAGCGGAACCGCTTCGGCTCCCCCCGCGTCCAGGTGAGCTTCGCCTGCCGCACCGAGACCAGCGGCAGATAGAAATTGCCGCTCGCCTTCTGGCACATGCGGCAATGGCAGACCGACGCATCGCCAAGCGTCCCCTCGACATGAAAGCGCACGGCACCGCACTGGCAGCCGCCTGTATAGAAGGGTGTGGTCATGGACCTGCCTCTAGCCAGTTCTCGACCTTCAGGCCCTCGACACGCGAGAATTCACGGACATTGGCGGTGACGAGCGTGAGTTCCAGCGAGAGAGCATGGGCGGCGATGAAAAGGTCCGTATAGCCAATCGGCTGGCCTCTTCTCTCCAGTGCATCGCGCGTTTGCGCATAAGCGAAGGAAACGGGCGTATCATAGGGGAGGATCGCGATCTCCCCTAGAACGGCCTCGACACGACGGGCGAGCGAAACCGCTCCCCTTTTCCGCAGACCGTAACGCAGCTCCGAAACCACGATGGCGCTTGTGCACAATGCGTCCGGCGCGGCCTTCACCCGGTCAGCGAGCGTCCCATCAGGATTGCGGACCATCTCCGAGATGGCATTCGTATCGAGCATGTAGCGAAAGGCCGTCACAGCTCGACATCCTCCGGCGGCGGCTGGGTCTCGTCGAGTTCCGGAAAGTCCCCTTCCCAGGTTTCGAAGGTCGCCAACAACGCGGCGAGCCCCATTTTCTTCGGCTTTGGCTCGATGATGAGACGGTCACCTTCCTTGTGCATGACCGCCTCGTTTCCCGGCAGTTCGAATTCCACCGGAATCCGGACGGCCTGGTTGCGGCCGTTACGGAAGAGCTTCACCTCCCGCCCCTGCACCGCATCAGGCGCTTCCTTAGGTCTTGCATTCATCGTGACCTCCATCATCCAAAGGCATAGGCCTAAGCATATGCCTCTACCAAAGCAGACACAACCTCACCGCTTCACCTCCCACGTCGTCACGCGCTCGCCCGTCCCGGGATCCTTGCCGTCCTTCAGCTGGATGCCCTTTTCGGCGAGGTCGTCGCGGATCTTGTCCGCTTCGGCGAAGTTCTTCGCCTTCAGCATTTCGAGGCGGAGCTGGATGAGCGTTTCGATACTGTCCTCGAGCGCCTTGGAAACCTCGGCCTTCTTCGGCAGGACGCCGAGCAGCTCGGCGCTGGCGGCGAAGACCGGCAGCATCAGCGGATCGGCATTGGCGCACTGGGCGAGCGCGTGCAGCGCCTGCACGGCCGCGACGGTGTTGAGATCGTCGAGGAGCGGCGCGCGCACGCTTTCGTCCACGCGGCCCTCGGCCGGATTGCCGCCGGCGGGCCATTTGGCGAGCAGGCGTTCGGCCTCCTCCAGCCGCTTGACGCTGAAATCGATCGGCTCGCGATAGTGCGTCATCAGCATGGCGAGGCGCAGCACCTCGCCGGGCCACTTGCGGCCACCGAACTTCTCCTCGTGCAGGAGTTCCGAGATCGTGAAGAAATTGCCCTCGGACTTCGACATCTTGCGGCCCTCGACCTGCAGGAAGCCGTTGTGCATCCAGACATTCGACATGACCGGCGTGCCATGCGCGCAGCGCGACTGGGCGATCTCGTTCTCGTGATGCGGGAAGATGAGATCGAGGCCGCCGCCGTGGATGTCGAAGGTCTCGCCGAGATAGGCGGCGGACATGGCGGAGCACTCGATGTGCCAGCCCGGGCGGCCGCGGCCCCAAGGGCTTTCCCAGCCGGGCTCCTCCGGCGAGGAGAGCTTCCAGAGCACGAAATCGCCGGGATTCCTCTTGTGCGCGTCGACGGCGACGCGGGCGCCCGCCTGCTGTTCGTCGAGATTGCGCTTGGAAAGCTGGCCGTAGTCGGCCATGGATTGCGTGTCGAACAGCACCTCGCCGCCCGCCTGGTAGGCGTGGCCGCGCTCGATGAGGCGCTCGATCAGCGTGATCATGTCCACCTTGCCGTCGCCGCGCGGCTGGACGAACTCGGTGGCGCGCGGCTCGTGCGTCGGCTGCATGGCGCTGAGCGCGGCGATGTCCGCGTGGAACTGGTTCGCCGTCTTCTCCGTCACCCGGCGGATCGCCTCGTTGAGCGAGAGCCTGCCGTCCTCGATCTCCTTTCCGAAATCGCGCAGCGCCCGGGCGTTGATCTTGTCGTCGACGTCGGTGATGTTGCGGGCATAGGTGACGTGGTCCTCGCCGTAGACATGGCGCAGGAGGCGGAACAGCACGTCGAAGACGATGACCGGCCGCGCATTGCCGATATGGGCGAAGTCGTAGACCGTCGGGCCGCAGACATACATGCGCACATTGTCGGGATCGATGGGAGCGAAGGGCTCCTTCGAGCGCGTGAGCGTGTTGTACAGCGTCAGGACCGGCTTTTCGGCCATAGAAATCTCCCCAAAGGCGTAGACCCGGCTGGCCGGGGCGTTGTCATCCGGGGATTTTGAGGGACGAAAACGGCCGGGCCAGCGCGTGCGCTAGCGAATAATGCTCCAGCGAATGCAGAGTACCGTTTTCATGGCCTGCTTTATCGCGCCGCGCGTGCGTCCGGTCAAGCGGGCGCGGCGCCTTCCGGGACGAAATTCTCGCCGAGGCTCCACTGTTCCCGCGGTGACACACCCGCCCCTGCCGGCATGGGAAAAGAAGGACGAGGCCGGCATAACCCGCCGGCGGACAGAAGGGACAGGACCATGAAGACCCGAAAGACAGACATGCGCCCCGAGACCGACCTTGCCACCCGCTACAATCCGATCGGCATCCGCGCCGTCGCCGCAGCCACACTGATGGCAAGGGGTCGGCCGGCCCCGAGGAAATGAATGTTTGCGGCCGTCACAATATTTGATCGTGAAAACCTGTCTTTTCAGTCGCTTGCCGCAGAGCGATCAAAGTTTGAGCAGAATTTGGCCGAATGGGTCGCGTAAATGCATAGCGCATTGGGGGTAGCAACCGGGGGAAACAGACGGGGCTGCCTGACACTTCAGGAGAAAGACGATGTCGACCGTAAGGAAGCAGCCGCTGCAGAACCCTGCAGCAAACGAAAACCTGCAGGCGCGCTACAAGCCGCTCGGCCTGCCCGCCGTGGTGGCTGCCACGCGCTGCAAGCCCGAAGCGAAGACCGAGGTCAAGCGTCCCAAGCGCGATATCCCGGCCGTGCTTCAGCCGCTCTACGACTGAGCCGCTTCGAGGCCACTTCGCCGGTATGAAATCAGAACAGCGAAAGCTGGTCGGATGACGATGGGGGCGCGTCCGCGCCCTTTTTCTTTTCCGCAGGCGCCTCTTCGGCCCGCTCTTCCACCGGCTCCAGGATATCCGGCCCCATATTGGCGACCTTGCCCACCTTGTCGGACACCGGGATCGCCTCGAAGAAGCCGTCGTCGATCGGCTTCATCAGATCGGTCACGTCGCGCGGCTCCTGCGTCTTGCAGTCGAGCCAGCGCGAAAAATCCTCCCGGCGGATGACGACGGGCATGCGGTCGTGGATGCGGGCGATGTCGTTGTTCGCCGCCGTCGTCAGGATCGCGCCGGTATCGACCTCCGAGCCGTCGGCGGACGACCATGTCTCCACCAGCCCGGCAAAGGCGAGGATCTCGCCTTTCTTCGGGCGGATCCAGTAGGCCTGCGCCTTGCCGCCCTTGCCCTCCGGCCGGCGCCATTCGAAGAAACCGGAGGCCGGCACGAGGACGCGGCGATGGCGCATGGCGGCGCGGAAGGAGGCCTTGCCGATCGCCGTCTCGGCACGCGCATTGATGAGCAGCGGGAAGTCGCGCGGGTCCTTCACCCAGCCGGGCATGAAGCCCCAGCGCACCAGCATGGCCTTGCGCTCCGGCAGGTTGCTGCCGGGCTGTTGCCGTTCGCCCGCGACGATGACCAGGATCGGCTGCGTCGGGGCGATGTTGTAGCGCTCCGGCAGGTCGTCCAGTTCGGCGAGGTCGAAATAGTCGCGCGCAAGATCCCGCTTGGCCAGCAATGCAAATCGTCCACACATGGCATCGTCATCGCACTTTGCCTATAAGGGGTCAATCGAGCGCAACCGGACCGGACCGCGATGAAGATATCCAAGACGCCCCAGCCCGCCTCCTCCGCCATCATCGAGCGCGACGGACGCTATCTCCTGGTCCTGCGCAGCAACCCGCCCTCGGCCGACATGTACGCCTTTCCCGGCGGACGCGGCGAAGAGGGCGAGACGCCGGCCGAGACGGCGCTGCGCGAACTCTTCGAGGAGACCGGCATCCGCGCCGAAAAACCCAAGCTTTTCGCGACCTACGACCTGCCCGGCCGCGAGGACGGCCCCGGCAGCCCGTCGTTCCGCCTCTCGGTCTTCAAGGTGGAGGCGGATGCCACGGCCATCGCCGTCGCTTCGGACGATGCGGCGGCGGTCGGCTGGTATACGGCCGAGGAAATAAAGACGCTGCCGGCGCCGGACAGCGTGCGCGAGTGCATCCGGCGGCTCGAGGCGGAACGGACGGGGCAGGACGCATGACGGTGATTCGGCTCGCCCTCCTCCTCGGCCTGGCGCTTGCCGCGCCCGCCTTTGCCCAGCAGGCGAAGGGCGACGCGAAGGAAACGCCGCCGGCAGCGGCCGTCGAGGAAAAGCCGGCGCCCTATGACGAACGGCTGGAACGGCTCTCGGAAATCCTCGGCGCCGTGCACTACCTGCGCAATCTGTGCATGGACAAGCCGGAGGACGGCTGGCGGGCCTCCATGCAGCGCCTCATCGAGCTGGAAGCTGCCAACGAGCCGAAAAGACAGGAAAAACTGACCGCGGCATTCAACCGTGGATATCGTTCCTTCGCCGCCATCTATACCGCTTGCACCGACTCGGCCGTTGTCGCAGAAGAGAGATACCGTAACGAAGGTGCAACACTTGCCACAGAAATTACCGCGCGCTTCGGAAATTAGCGGTTAATTAACCTCTTTTTACAGGACCCAGTGCCGTTTTGGGAAAAGGCTGCTAAGGTCGTTAACAGTCAAGTAAGAACTGAATGCCTCGCATGGACCGATCAATGGAACCTACTCTCAACGATATCGACGAGATGATCGTGCACGAGAAGATGCAGGCCGCTCTGGAACACCAGAACGAGGCTTGGGCCGACGGCATGGCTGATGGCATCGAACCGGAAATCATCGCCGATGCCGCGATCGCGCTTGCCATGCGCGAAACGATCCGCATCCATGGCGAACGTGGCGCGGAGGCGATGCTCGAATCGCTGCGCGAGCGCATGCTGGCCGGAGAATTCTCCCCCGAGCGCATCCTGCAATAGGCTGGAAAGACAGGTCATGCAGACGTCGACTGGCGGCAAAACGCTGTTTCGCAGCAGCCTCATCGTATTGTCGGTGCTTTTCACGACGGCGGCGCTGGTGGCGCCCGCCCGGCCCGCCTTCGCCCTCAGCGAACTGAAGAACGAGCAGGGCCAGGTGCAGCAGAAGCCGGCCGAGGGCAGCGAGACACCGCCCGTCGAGGAGGAGCAGGAAGAAACCGACCCCCTCGAACTGCCGATGCCCGACCCGCTGATTCGCCGCAACGAAGCCGTGACCGAACCCTCGGACGGCACGCCCGCCGCGGACGACAAGGCCGCCGACGAGCCCGAGGTTCCGGTCGAGTTCCTTTCCGACATCGCCAAGGCGCCGGAGCCCGTGCGCCGCATGCGCGAGCTCATCGTGGAGGCCGCCGCCTCCGGCGATATCGAGCGCCTGCGCCCCCTGCTCGGCAAGGGCATGACGGAAACGCAGGTCTCCATCGTCGAGACCGACGAAGGCCCTGTCGAGACCCTCAAGGGCCAGTCGGGCGACGACGAAGGCATCGAGGTGCTGGCGATCCTGCTCGACGTGCTGGCGACCGGCTTCGTGCATGTCGGCAAGGGCACGGCGGACGAGCTTTATGTCTGGCCCTACTTCGCCGAAAAGCCGCTCGCAACGCTGACGCCACCGGAAAAGGTGGATCTGCTGCGCATCGTGACGGCCGGCGATTTCGCCGACATGAAGGAATTCGGCAGCTACAATTTCTACCGCGTCGGCATCACACCGGATGGCCAGTGGAAGTTCTTCGTCACCGGCGACTGAGCCTTACAGGGCCTTGCTCCAGGCATGATCGGGATGGGCCAGCGCGAGGCCGGCCTTCAGCCAGCGCCGCTCGGCCGCGTCAAGCCGCGGCAGCGCCCTTGCGAAATCCGCCTCGTCCTTGCCGCGCCGGTACTTTGCCTTGAAGAGCAGGATGATCTCGGGCGCGAGATAGGCGATGCCATCGGCGGTCCTGCGCACGGCCTCGGCGCGCGGCCGGCGGATCGACGGGTCGCGCTTGTAGACCCAGGTCTCCGGCGTGCCGTCCTCCAGCATCATGTCGACACGCCAGCAGCCCGCCGCCACATCCTCGCACCAGACCTGCGCGATGCCTGACGGCGGCATCTCGTCCGGACCGAGCGGCTCGACATGGCCATCGCCGGCCGCATGAAGGCGCAGGCCCGGCAAGGCCGCGCGGAAATGGATGAAGTCGGCGCGCAGGATAGTGAATTCGAGGTCCTCGTGCGGGCGCGTCTCCTCCCCGTGCCAGAGATCGAGCGCCCAGCCGCCCGCGACGCACCAGGGCCGCGCGATGCCGGCAAGCCGGCGGGCGAGCTCCCGCGGATGCCAGGCGGCCCATGCATCGTGGGGAAGTGCCGTTGCGGCGGTCATGGCGGAGCCCCTGTCCTCTCGTGGCCGTCCTTCTCCCCCATCCGGAAGCAGGGGGCAAGACGGCACGACCTTGCGAAAGGCGCCCGGTCGTTCTACCTCTGTTTCAACGGGTGCGATCATGCACCGCCCGCTGCCGCATGGTGCCGGCGGGCGCAAACCCTGGATCGAATCATGCCTTCCGTCACGCTTTCCGGCCGCGCCTTCCTCCGCATTTCCGGTGCCGATGCCGAAACCTTCCTGCAATCGCTCATCACCACCAACCTGCCCGACCTCTCGGCCGGCGAGATCCGTCCCGGCGCCCTTTTGACGCCGCAGGGCAAGATCCTGTTCGACTTCCTGATAAGCCGCGACGGCGACGGCGCCTTCCTGGTCGAGACGGCGGACGAGCAGCGCGATGCGCTTCTGAAGCGGCTGACCATGTACAAGCTGCGCGCCGCGGTCGATCTCGCCGCCGTCGAGGGGAACGCGGTGACGACAAGCTGGGACGCCGCCGAGGCGGATGCCCCGCAGGACGGCCGCTTCGCGAAGGCAGGCCTTGCCGTCTCCCGCCGCCCGGGCACGGGCGGCAGCGACGACCCGGCGCTTTACGAAACCCTGCGCATCGGCGCCGGGCTCGTCGAAGCCGGCCGCGACTATGCGCTCGGCGATGCCTTCCCGCACGACGTGCTGCTTGACCTCACCGGCGGCCTTTCCTTCCGCCAGGGCTGCTATGTCGGCCAGGAGGTCGTCTCCCGCATGCAGCACCGCGGCACAGCGCGCCGCCGCCCCGTCATCGTCAGCGGCGAGACCGCCCTTCCCGCCACGGGCACCGAGCTTCTGGCCGGCGGCAAGCCGATCGGCACGCTCGGCAGCGTGTCCGGCACGCGCGGCCTTGCCATCGTGCGCATCGACCGCGCGGCCGACGCCATCCATGGCGGCACGCCGATCACCGCCGACGGCATGCCCGTCACCGTCGCCCTGCCGCAGTGGACGGGCCTTGCCTTCCCGCAGGAAACCGCCGAGGTGCCGGCGCAATGAGCGGAGCCGCCCGCGCCAAGACGGAGCCCCGGGCCTGGCAGCGCATGCTGTCCGGCCGCCGCCTCGACCTGCTCAATCCCTCGCCGCTCGACATCGAACTGTCCGACATCGCGCACGGGCTTGCCCGTGTCGCGCGCTGGAACGGCCAGACCAATGGCGACCATGCCTTTTCGGTCGCGCAGCATTCGCTGGTCGTCGAGGCGATCTTTCGCCGGCAGAACCGCTGCAATGCCGACGACTGCCTGATGGCGCTGCTGCACGACGCGCCGGAATACGTGATCGGCGACATGATCTCGCCCTTCAAGGCGGTGGTCGGCGGCGGCTACAAGACGGTGGAGAAGCGGCTGGAGGCGGCCGTGCACCTGCGCTTCGGCCTGCCGCCCGCCACCCCCGCGAGCCTGAAGGCCAGGATCAAGAAGGCCGACCAGGTCGCCGCCTTCTTCGAGGCGACGGAGCTTGCCGGCTTCTCCCATGCCGAGGCGGTCAAGTTCTTCGGCGCGCCGCGCGGCATCACGCTGGAGATGATCGAGATCGCGCCGTTGCCCGCCACCCTCGCGCAGCAGCGCTTCGCCGATCGCTTCGAAGCGCTGGAGCGGGAGCGCGGCCCGCTCGCCGCGGCGGTGTGACGCGATGGGTACGATCGTCGTCGCGCCGCTCGGAAAGATCGCGGAACTGGCCGTGCGCCACCGCTGCCGCGACATGCTGAGCCTTGTCGCGCCGAAGCAGAATTTCCACCGCCCGGCCATCATCGCCGCCGATCGCCACCTGATCGTCGGCGTCAACGACATCGCCTTTGCCGGCACCGGCAGCCTCGTCGCGCCCGGCGAGGAACATGTGGCCGCGATCGTCGGCTTTGCGCGCGGCTGGGACCGGCAGGCGCCGCTGCTCGTCCATTGCATGATGGGCGTTTCCCGCTCCCCCGCCGCCGCGCTGATCGCCGCGCTCGCCGTGGAGCCGGACCAGGACGAGCACGACCTCGCAATGCGCCTTCGCCGCGCCTCCGTGCAGGCGACGCCGAATGCCCGGCTGATCGAGATCGGCGACCATGTGCTGTCGCGCGGCGGGCGGCTCGTCGCCGCCGTCCGGGCCATCGGCCGCGGAGCCGACTATGTCGGCGACAGCCCCTTCGTCTTTTCCGCCGCGCCGCAGACGCTGCAGCCATGATGGAGAGCCGCGCCCGCCCGCCGGTCGAGATCGGCCTCAACGCGGCGGTCGTCGCGATTTCCGGCCGCAACCCCTGCATCCTCGCCATCGGCGGGGGCGCGGGCGGCCGAGACGCCCTGCCCTTCGGCCCCTTCGACCCGCACCAGCACCGCACCTTCGAGACGAGCCTGCGCGCCAGCGTCGAGGCGCAGACAGCGCTGAAGCTCGGCTATATCGAGCAGCTCTACACCTTCGGCGACCGCGGCCGCCAGAAGCTGCCGGACGAGGCCGGCACGCACATGGTCTCCGTCGGCTATATCGCGCTTACCCGCACCGATGCGGAGGCGAACGAGCGGCTGGCGGAAGCCGGCGCCGCCTGGCGCGACTGGTACACCTACCTTCCTTGGGAGGACTGGCGGCAGGGACGGCCGGCGCTGATCGACCAGCTCATCCTGCCCGCCCTGAAGGCCTTTGCGGCCGACAACACGCGTGAGGAACGGGCAAGCGCCCTGCCCTCGATGCGCACGCGCCTGCGCCTCGCCTTCGGCCTCGACGACTTCCCCTGGGACGAGGAGCGCGTGCTGGAACGCTACGAGCTTCTCTACGAGGCCGGCCTTGCCGAGGAGGCGGTGACGGACGGGCGCACCGGATCGTGCCATCCCGCGCCCGGCGTCGCCATGCGCCACGACCACCGCCGGATCCTTGCGACCGCGATGGCGCGGCTGCGCGGCAAGATCAAGTACCGCCCGGTGATCTTCGAGCTGATGGCGCCGGAATTCACGCTCACGGAGCTGCAGGCGACGGTGGAGGCGATCTCCGGACGGCACCTGCACAAGCAGAACTTCCGCCGGCTGGTCGAGGGCGCCGAACTGGTCGAGGCGACGGGCGGGTCCACCGCCGCCACCGGCGGGCGCCCCGCCGCGCTCTTCCGCTTCCGCCGCCGCATTCTCGAGGAGCGTCCCGCGCCGGGGCTCAAGGTCGGCATGCGCTAGAGCAATTCCAGCCGGAACTTATCCTGCATCCTGCCATTCCCCCTTCGATATCAACGGGGAAAGGTTCATGGAACAACAGGCAACCGACATCATCGTTGCGACGCGGGCGGCGCTGGCGCAGGCGAGCGCGCTTGCCGTGCAATATTCCTTCTCTATCCTCGGCGCGATCGTGCTGCTCGTGCTCGGCTGGTTTCTCTCCCGCATCCTGCACCGCTGGGCGCTCACCGGGCTTTCGCATGTGCGCGGCATCGATGCGACGCTCGCGCATTTCTTCGCGAACATCCTGCGCTATGCGGTCCTCGTGCTCGTCTTCGTGACGGTGCTCGGCCAGTTCGGCGTGCAGACGGCCTCGATCATCGCCGCTCTCGGTGCCGCAGGCCTCGCCATCGGCCTCGCCCTCCAGGGTACGCTGCAGAACATCGCCGCCGGCATCATGCTTCTGGTGCTGCGCCCCTTCCGGGTGGGCGAATATATCGAGACGAAGGACGTTTCCGGCACGATCACCGAAGTCGGGCTCTTCGCCACCGAACTCAAGACGAGCGACGGCCTCTATCGCCTGGCGCCGAATTCGACGCTCTGGAACACGCCCGTCACCAACTACAGCCGCGAACGCACCCGAAAGCACGATCTGCAGGTGAAAGTGCCGAACGATCGCGACATCGACAACGAGATCGACCGGCTGCTGTCGATCGCAAAGCAAGATCCCATGATCGAATCCGTGCCGCCGCCGCAGGTCTTCGTCGACAGCCTGGAGGAGAGCGCGGCCGTCCTGACGCTGCGCTACTGGGTATCGACGCCGCAATGGTTCAAGACGACGCGGGAGATGAACCGTCGCGTGCGCATCGCCTTCGGGCAGAAGCTTGGCGGGCCGGAGCCGGATGCGGCCCCGGCCGAATAGGCCCTATTCGATCACGGCGCAGGCGAGGCGGTCGCCCGCGCCGCCTGCCGGGTCGGTGCGGTAGTCGTCCGAGCCGGCATGCACGACGAGCGCGCGGCCGCGGATGCCGCGCTCGGCATCGTCGAGGCGCACCATCGTCGAATAGACCTGGGCCCGCAGCACGCCATCCTCGGCGACATACTGGTTCGGCAGGTCGCCGGCATGGGGACCGTCCGCCGAGACGAAGCCGTGACTCTTTTCATCCGGATTGAAATGGCCGCCCGCCGATTCGTGGCCGCCCGCATGTTCGCAGGTTCCGTTCTCGTGGATGTGCAACGCCACCCATTTGCGCGGCTCGAGCCCGGAAACCTCCACCTCGAACAGCACGCCGTCGCGCCCGGCGGTCACCTGCGCGCGGCCGGTCTCCTTGCCGTCACGGTCGACGAAATTCGCCCGCGCCGTATCCGTCGCCTGCTGGGCGGCGGCGGGCAGGCTCATGAGCGGGGCGGCCAGTACCGCGCCTGCAACGATCTTCCACATGATGCATCCTTCCGATTGCCATTGTCCATGGAACCGGAACGCATCGTCCGCCGGGGTGTTCCGGACGGGTCAGCTCACGACGACGTCGAGGCCGATGTCGAGCGTCGGCGCGGCCATGGTGATCTTGGAGGTCGAGATGTAGTCGACCCCGGTTTCGGCGATGGCGCGGACGGTCTTGATGTTCACGTTGCCGGAGGCTTCCAGCTTCACGCGGCGCGGATCGGCGGCATAGGTCGCCTCGCTCAACCCCGCGCAGTCGCGATTGATCTCGACGGCGCGGCGCAGGAGCTCCGGCCCCATATTGTCGAGCAGGATGACGTCCGGCTGCGCCTCCAGCGCCTCCTCCAGTTCCTCCAGCGTCGTCACCTCGACCTCCACCTTGACGAGATGGCCGGCGAAGGCGCGGGCGGCATGGATGGCGCCGGCGACCCCGCCGGAGACGGCGATGTGGTTGTCCTTGATGAGGATCGCGTCGTCGAGACCATAACGGTGCGACGAGCCGCCGCCCATGCGCACGGCATATTTTTCGAGCGCGCGCAGGCCCGGAATGGTCTTTCGCGTGCAGCAGACCCTGGCCGGCGTATGGGCGATCTCGGCGGCGAAACGCGCCGTGTAGCTCGCCACGCCGCTAAGGTGCATGAGGAAGTTGAGCGCCACCCGCTCGGCCGAAAGCACGGCGCGGGCGGGGCCGGAAACCCGCGCGATCACCGTGCCTGGCGCAAGCCGGTCGCCGTCCTTCACGAAGGCCTCGAAGCGGATTTCGGGATCCATCAGCCGGAACGCCGCGCGGACGAGATCGAGGCCGGCGACGACGCCGTCCTCGCGCGCATTCAGCTCCGCCCGCGCCGAACGCTCCGGCGCGATGGTCGCCTGGCTGGTGATGTCGCCGGCGCGCCCAAGGTCTTCCGACAGCGCCGCGCGCACCTGGTCCTCCACCATCAGGGGCGAGAGAACGGGGAGATAGGGGGTGGTCATGGCGAAGAATCCTTTTCAGGGCTGTTGGCGTCGACGAGCCGCTTCAGCGGCTCCATGCGTTCATGCAGGACGCGGAGAATGACGATATCCTGTGCCTCATCCGTGCCCGCGGCAAGATGATAATAAAGGACATGCGCAGCGGCGTGGCGCCGGGCTGCGGCGCGGGAAAGATGCATGGAGCGCACGCCGGGGCGAAGCTCGTCGCGTGCACGCGACGCTGGCCGGAGCGGGTTTTCAGCCAGGAGGTCCATGTCGTGCTCGATCAACGCGGCATAGTGCATGGCTTGGGCAACGCCGAAGGCCGTCGCCGTGTAGCGCGCGATCTCCGCAAGGTCCCGCTCGGCCTCAACCGTCAGCCGAACGGTCATTTCTCGCCGATGGCAGCGGTGAAGATGTCCGTGACGGAGCGGCCGGAAAACTCGCCCCGCTCCGACTGAGCCAGCCCGGCATCGACCGCCTTGCGCAGGAGCGCGAGCTTGGCCGCCTCGCTTTCCCGTTCCTGGCGCATCAGGCGCAGCGCATCGCGCACGACCTCGCTTGCCGAGACATAGGAGCCGCTCGCGACGGCCTCCTCGATGAAATCGGTGAATTCCGGGGTCAGGCTGACATTCAGCGTCGGCATCGTGCGATCCTTTCGCCCGATTCTAGCGTGGGAAGAGCGATTGTCAATTTTTGCCAAGCCTCAAGCCGCCGCCGTTTCCGAAAGGTCCGCCGCCACCTTCTCGGCATCGGCGAGGGTGAGGAAGGTGCGGTGCTTCCAGTCCGCCTTCTGCTCGGTGAAATCGGAGCGGAAGTGGCCGCCGCGGCTTTCCTCGCGCAGATAGGCGCCCGTCGCGATGAGCTTTGCGGTGGTGACGATGTTGTGGAAGCGCATGCGGCTGTTTTCGCGCTCCAGCGCAGCGATCTCGCGGATCGCCGTCTTCAGGCCCTCGCGGCTGCGGATGACGCCGACATGGTCGCTCATGACGCGGCGCAGGCGTTTCAGCGCCGGGCTGTCCTCGATTGTGACGAGGTCGTCGCTCTCGCCGGCATTCTTGCCCCAGTCGTTGATCTTCGGCTCCGGCAGCATGCCCTTGATGTTTTCCGCGATGCGCGCGGCGAAGACCACGGCTTCGAGCAGCGAGTTTGAGGCAAGGCGGTTTGCGCCGTGCACGCCGGTGGAGGTGACCTCGCCGGCCGCCCACAGGCCGTCGATCGAGGTGCGCCCCTCCGCATCCGTCAGCACGCCGCCCATGTGGTAGTGCACGGCAGGCACGACGGGGATCGGCTGCGTGACGGGATCGATGCCGGCGGCGATGCAGGAGGCGTAGACCGTCGGGAACATGTCGGGGAAATGGGCGCCGACCGCCTTGGTGCAATCGAGGAAGGCGCCGCGCCCGGCCTGCACTTCCGCAAAGACGCCGCGCGAGACAATGTCGCGCGGGGCAAGCTCGCCGTCCTCGTGGATATCCAGCATGAAACGATGGCCCGCGGCGTTGACGAGGTGCGCCCCATCACCGCGCAGCGCCTCGGTGGCGAGCGGCGCCGGGTCGCGGCCGATATTGATGGCGGTCGGGTGAAACTGCACGAATTCCGGATCGGCGATGATGGCGCCGGCGCGCGCGGCCATGCCGACGCCCTGGCCGCAGGCCTCCCACGGATTGGTGGTGACGGCGTAGAGATGGCCGACGCCGCCCGAGCAGAGCACCACGGCGCGGGCCGGGAAATGCACGCGGTTCTTCGACTGGCCGGCATCCGGACGTGCGACGACGCCGGAGATGAAGCGGCCTTCGCGCACCAGCTCCTCGACGACATAACCTTCGAGAACCCGGATCGACGGCGTCTTCCGCACGGCGGATATCAGCGCCTCCATGATGGCCTTGCCGGCCATGTCGCCCTTGACGCGCACGATGCGGCGCTCCGAATGGGCGGCCTCGCGGGAGAGCAGCAGCTTGCCCTCAAGGTCACGGTCGAAGGGCACGCCGTATTCGAGCAGGTCGTGGATGCGCGCCGGGCCCTCGGAGACCATGAAGCGCGCCATCTTCTCGTCGACGATGCCGGCACCGGCCTCGAGCGTGTCGGCAACGTGCTTTTCGAACGTGTCGCCGGGGCTCATCGCCGCCGCGATGCCGCCCTGCGCCCAGGCGGAGGACGCCCCCTGGCCGATCGGCGCGGCGGCGAGGATGGTGACGGGACGCGGCGCGAGTTTCAGCGCGCAGAACAGGCCGGCAAGCCCGCCGCCGACGATGACGATATCGTCGATGCCGTTCCAGGATTGCGGGCGGAAACTGTCTATGGGCATGTCATACTCCTCCGACGCTTCGGTCCGCCAGTATGCCCCTCACCTGCCTGCCGGCATCCTCTCCCCGCAAGCGGGGCGAGGAGCACCAGCCTCGCCGCTTTCCCCCTTCTCCCCGCTTGCGGGGAGAAGGTCCCGGCAGGGGGATGAGGGGCAGCGGCAACGGATCGGCGTAATGGCTCTTCGGCGCTGCCTTTCTCGAAATTTCGCGCTGACGCGCTACTCTACTGCTTCAAATTCACCATCCGCTCGACGGCAAGGCGGGCACGATCGGCTATCGCCGGGTCGACCACGACCTCCTCCGTCATGTGCACCAGGCTGTCGAGGATCTTCGGCAGCGTGATGCGCTTCATGTGCGGACAGAGATTGCACGGCTTGACGAAATCGACGCCCGGCAGCTCGGCCTGGATGTTGGAGGCCATGGAGCATTCGGTGACGAGCAGCACGCGCGGGGGACGGTGGTCCTTCACATAGTTGATCATGCCCGAGGTGGAGCCGGCGAAATCGCAGACGGCGATGACATCGGGATGGCATTCCGGGTGGCCGATGATCTCGATGCCGGGATGGGCCTCCTTGTAGGAGAGCAGCTCGGCCGCCGTGAAGCGCTCGTGCACCTCGCAGTGCCCCTTCCAGGTGAGGATCTTCTTGTTCGTCTGCTTGGCGACGTTCATCGCCAGGTACTCGTCCGGGATGCAAAGCACGGTGTCGCTCTCCAGGCTCTCGACGACCGCGAGCACGTTGGAGGAGGTGCAGCAGATGTCCGTCTCCGCCTTCACGTCGGCGGAGGTGTTGACGTAGGTGACGACCGGCACGCCGGGATAACGCTGCTTGAGCAGGCGCACGTCCTCGCCGGTGATCGAATCCGACAGCGAGCAGCCGGCCCTGGCGTCGGGGATGAGCACCGTCTTTTCCGGGTTCAGCAGCTTGGAGGTCTCGGCCATGAAGTGCACGCCGCACTGAATGATGATCTCGGCATCCACCTTGGTGGCGTCGCGGGCGAGCTGCAGCGAATCGCCGACGATGTCGGCGACGCAGTGGAAGATTTCCGGCGTCTGGTAATTGTGCGCGAGGATGACCGCGCCGCGCTCCTTCTTCAGCCGGTTGATGGCGGCGACATAGGGCGCATAGACCGGCCATTCGAAGGCGGGGATGAACTGCTTCACCTTCTCGTAGAGGTGTTCCGTCTCGCGGGCGATCTCGGGCGTGAAGGTGAGGTCCGGTTTCTCGGCGACGCCGAAGCGCTCCGCGGCAGTGAGCGGACGAGCGGCTTCGGCCATCCCCGCATGCTGGGCCAGAACGGTCATGGAACCCTCCCTTTCTTCCGCCGCCCTCCGGCGGAAAGGCTATTTTGCTCAATTTGAGCATAATAGCTTCAAAACAAAACCGGCATTGCCGGTGGTTCAGATTTAGAAACTTTTGTGACGGTTTGCAAGAAGCCCCGTCCGAATTCCTTCGGGCGGGGCGGGATTCCGGATCAGGCGGCGGCCGGGCGCACGACGCCCCTCTCCTCGATCGGCCAGTGCACGATCGCCGCGAAGATGCCGAGCGCCGCGCCGAGCCACCAGACCGGATCGTAGGTGCCGAAATGGTCGTAGAGATAGCCGCCCATCCACACGCCGAGGAACGAGCCGACCTGGTGCGAGAAGAAGACGATGCCGCCGAGCAGGCCGAGATGCTTCGTGCCGAACATGATGGCGACGAGGCCGTTGGTCGGCGGCACGGTGGAGAGCCAGAGCAGGCCCATGACGATGGCGAAGACGATGACCGAGGCCGGCGACTTCGGCAGGAGGATGAAGGCCGCCACCGCGACCGAGCGGGCAAGGTAGATATAGGCGAGGAAATAGGGCTTCGAATAGCGCTGGCCGATGAAGCCGGCGGCGAGCGAGCCGATGATGTTGAAGAAGCCGATCAGCGCCAGCGCGATGACGGCATAACGCGCATCGATGCCGATATCGCCGAGATAGGCGGGGAAATGCGCGGTGATGAAGGCGACCTGGTAGCCGCAGACGAAGAAGCCGGCGACCAGCAGCAGGTAGCTGCGATGGCCGAGCGCCTCGCGCAGCGCCTCTCCGATGGTCTGCTTGTATTCGCTCGCCGCGGTGATGCCGGAAGAGGAGTTGCCGCGCAGCGGAATACCGAGCAGCGGGACGATGAGCATCAGGATGCCGAGATAGACGAGGCTGTCCGACCAGCCATAGGCGCTGATGAGGCCCTGCGACAGCGGCGCGAAGAGGAACATGCCCGCCGAGCCCGCGGCCGTGCAGATGCCGAAGGCCATGGAGCGCTGGTCCGGCGTCACGTTGCGCGCGAAGGCCGAGAGCAGGATGCCGAAGGAGCCGGCACCGACGCCAAGGCCGACCAGCACACCGCCACCGACATGCAGCCAGAGCGGCGAAGTGCCGAGCGACATCAGGAACAGGCCGAGCGCATAGACGAGGCCGGAGACGAGCAGCACGCGCCAGGTGCCGAACTTGTCGGCGATGGCGCCGAAGAACGGCTGGCTGACGCCCCAGGCAAGGTTCTGCAGCGCCATGGCAAGGCCGAAGGTGGTGCGGTCCCAGCCGGTATCCTGCAGCATGGGCAGCTGGAAGAAACCCATCGCCGAGCGCGGGCCGAAGGTGAGCACCGCGATCAGCGAGCCGGCGAGAATGATGAGCCACGGCATAGGCCGGCTGGCGGCAGGTGCCGCAACGACGGATGGGGTGGACATGGTGCGTCTCCGGAAATCAGGCCCGGACCCTACGCCGCACCATGCATTAACAAAAGCGAATTTAATTGACCGGACGATCAGCCGGATTGATGAAAGCCCGATGCGCCGCGCTCCACCGGATGTGCTTGACGCCACGGCATTTTGGGCGCATGCCCCCGTCCGGCGTCACATGGCGCCAACCGAACCCGGATAAGATCATGGACCCCGACAGTCGACTATCGAGAGCAATCGAGCGACCGATCCGGTAGGAGCCCCGAAAAGGCTTTGCTCCGGACGGCGAGAATGCCTCAAGGAGTGAAGCATGCTGCAAATCTATGCCCGCAGGGCGGACCGCTTCTGCCTGCGCGAAATTTCCAACCCGGCCATCGAGCAGGCGATCGCCCCTGCCCTCTGGTACGACCTCCTCAGCCCGACGCCCGAAGAGGTGACGGACGTGGAGGCGGCCCTTCATGTCTCCATCCCGACGCGGGAGGAGATGGAGGATATCGAGCTGTCCGCCCGCCTCTACCAGGAGGACGGCGCGGAGTTCATGACGATGACGGCGCTCACCAATCTCGACGGCGACGAACCGATGAAGATGCCGGTCACCTTCATCCTCAAGGGCCCGACGCTGGTGACGGTGCGCCATGCCGACGCAAAGCCCTTTACGACCTTCTGCAACCGGGCACTGCGCAGCAACGGCCACAGCTACGAGACCGGCGAGGACGTGATGCTCGGTGTCATCGAGGCGGTCATCGACCGCATGGCGGACGTGCTGGAACGGCTCGGCAACGAGATCGACGGCATTTCGCGCGGGGTCTTCCGCAGCAAGACGGGTTCCTCCACCAAGAAGACGCGGGACCTGGAAGCGCTGATCGAGCAGCTCGGCCGCAAGGGCGATTTCCTCAGCGGCGTGCGCGAAAGCCTCGTCAGCATCTCGCGCCTCGTCGCCTATCATGCGGCGGTGGAGAGCCCGGCCCGCCGGCCCTCGAAGGACATCCGCCAGCTCGTCAAGCTCGTGCAGCGCGACGCCGCCTCGCTCGGCGACCACGCCGCCTTCCTGTCGGGCAAGATCAACTTCCTGCTCGACGCGACGCTCGGCCTCATCAACCTGGAGCAGAACCAGATCATCAAGATCTTCACCGTCGCCTCGGTCGTCTTCCTGCCGCCGACACTGGTCGCCTCGGCCTACGGCATGAATTTCGAGCTGATGCCGGAGCTGCAATGGACCTTCGGCTACCCTTATGCGATCGGCCTGATGATCTTTTCCGCCTTGATGCCGTTTCTCTACTTCAAGCGGCGCGGGTGGGTTTAAGCCCGCACCTTCATCGGCCAGCGTTCGCTGCGCGTCCGCGTCACGCGCACCGTATCGCCGAGGCGGACCTCGCCCTCGCCGCGCGGCACGGCGTTCCAGCCGAAGAGCACGCCGGGCACGCGGCGGTCGGCGGACATGCGCTTTTCGGCAAGGCCCTGGATCGGGTTGCCGCCGATGCGCTCGCCGGTCATCTGGTCCTGCGTGGTCATGATGCAGCGGGCGCAGGGTTTGACGAAATCGAAGGCGATGCCGTTGATCTCGATCGATTCCCACAGGTCCTCCGCCCAGGGCTCGTCGCAGGAGACGAGGATGTTGGTGCGGAAGCGGTCCATGCCGACGGGCTCCTGCCCCTTGGCGATAAGGGTGCGGTTGAGGTCGGCGAGCGAGCCGGTGGTCGTGACGAGGACCGGGAAGCCATCGGCGAAGGCGACCGGTGCCGGGCTGCCGGCCCAGTCCTCGCCCTCCAGCCGCGCGGCCCCGGCATCCATGTGCACCAGCTTGACCGGGCGCGCGAGCCAGTCCGACAGGACGTCGTTGACGGCCTCGTCGGCGACGGCGGCGTTGACCGGGCTGTCCCAGACGGTCACGTCGAGACGGTCCTCGGGATCGAAGCTGGCGAAAAGCTGGCGACCTTCCATTTCGAGATGCAGGCTTTCGCCGACCGCCGTCGCCTCGACGCGGGCCAGCGCCTGCAGCTCGCGCTGGGTGATGAAGCGGCCGTCCGGCTCGACGACCATGAAACGCCGGTCGCCGGCAAGGCCGTCGAGACGCACGGCGGCGCTTTCGACGGGGATGGCCCGGCCGCTCTTCAGCGGGTGAATGTTGAGACCCTCGACCTTCATGCGGGCGACCTTTCCTGAAACGTTGATTCAACGGCCTGCCGGAGAGATTCAATACGGCGGCACAAAAGCATGTTTTTCTTCAGATTTCATCCAGGAGCATGGCGCGGATCGCCCGCAGGCGCTCCGTCCGCTCCCCCGCCATGCGCGCACCCGCCGCCGTCTGGAACCCCTCCGCCAGCTTGAACAGCTTGACCTCGAAATGATCGATGGCGAAGGCCTTGTCGTCGAGCGGGCGGTTTTCGCCGAGCGGATCCAGGGGATCGTAGAGGCCGCTGCCCATGCGGCCGGCAATGTAGAAGCAGCGCGCGGCACCGATCATGCCGATCGCATCGAGCCGGTCGGCATCCTGCAGGATTTTTGCCTCCAGCGTCTGCGGGGCAAGATTGGCGGAGAAGCTGTGCGTGAGGATGGCGTGGGCGACGGCGGCCACATCCTCCTTGCTCCAGCCTTCGGTGGCAAGCAGGCGGGCCGCCTTCTCGGCGGCAAGGCGCGAGGCCTCGGCGCGCAGCGGCGAATTCTTCTCCACCGCCACGCAATCGTGCAGCAGCACGGCGGCCGCCAGCCGCCGCGGGTCGCCGCCCTCCTCCGCTTGAATACGACGCGCGCTCTTCCAGACGCGGATGAGATGCGCGGCGTCGTGCGAGCCGTCATCGGCCGAAAAGGCCTGCGGCAGCAGGCGCTCGGCAAGGGGGCCGAGGGGCGAGAAGGCGGCAGCGAGGCAGGCGAAGGTCATGGGCGATCCGCAAGTGGTTGCCCATGACCTAGCCTGTCACGCCTCGGCGTTCAATTCCGCCTTTTCGCCGGTCCCGGACTTTCCCGAGAGGATCTTCTGGTAGAACAGGCCGATGCCGATCAGCACCGCGCCAAGCCCGATGAAGGAGAGCGCCCGGAGGATGCCTTCGAGATTGGCCATGTCGACCAGGAAGACCTTGATGACCGCGATCAGCACGAGGCCGGCGGAGGCAAGGCGGATGCTCTTGGAATCGAACTTCGAGCCGACCGCCAGCAGCAGCACGCCGAGCAGCAGCCAGACGACCGAATAGGTGTAGGTCTCCGGCTGGAGGAACCCCTTCCAGTCGGCGATGCCCTCGCCATGCCAGTAGCGGCGCACGCTGAGCGTGACCCAGGCGAAGGCGAGCGCCACGCCGGTCAGCGCCAGCATGATCACATAGGGCATCGGCCGCCGGCCCCGCGCATGGAAGGCAAGGCCGCCATAGGCGATGCCGGGCAGCAGGTAGCCGACGAAGAGAAGATCCAGGAACGGCCACTCGCCGAGCAGTTCGCCGGTGAAATAGGGGTTGAGGCCGACGAAATGGGCGCTGAGGATCGACAGGACCGAAAGCCCGCCGACCACCATGGAGCCGTAGCGGAAGACCGGGCTCGGCGATTTCAGGTCGAGCGACATCAGGATCGCCGAAGCGCCGATGACCAGCAGCGTGTAGATCGACTGCTCGCCGAGCGTCGGCACGGAACTGTCGAGCACGCCGCCGTTCATGCCGTGCCGCACGAGGATCGCCGCCGTCAGCAGAAGGAAGAGGCTGGCCAGCGCCTGCAGGAGATTGCGGATTTGCGTGCCCGGCCAGCGGCGCAGCTCGAAGGCCGAAAGCGCGAGCAGAGCGGCCGGAATGCCGTAGCCGGCGAGAAGCTGGTTGAAGACCGGCGTCTTGGAAAGGTTCGCCGCGCCGACGATGGTCGGCTCCCAGCCGATGCGGCCGGCGACGATCGCGGCCGCCCCGGCCATCAGCCAGGGCAGGACCGGCCAGCGGCGAAGGCGCGTCGCGAAGACGGCGGCCGTGCCGAGGACCGCGATGCCGAGCGTCGTGGCAAGGCCGTCCGTCATGGCATGCAGCGCCAGCACGAGGAAGGCGAAGCCGCCGGCGGCGAGCGCCCATTGCGGAATGAACGGACCGTCCTCCTCCGCCCGCCCGCGCGAAAAGACTTCGGCAGCCGCAAGGAAGGCGAGGCCGAGCGCCACGGCGAGAAGACCATGCTTGAGGTCGAAGGATAGGTTGCCGAAATTGAGGAAGCTCAGCGCGAGGATGGCAAAGGGCACGGCCGGGGCGATGAGGCTCCAGAGCGCGGAAAAGGCCGACGACCCCGCCATGCGCAGGCGCACCGCCGCAAGGCCGACCGCCGCATAGGCGACGGCGAGCAGGAGCAGCAGGTCGACCGGCACGACGGCGATCACCGGCACCGGCAATGGCAGCGCCGCGGTGTCGTCCAGCGCCGGCGGGGCCAGGATGGAGACATCGTCGAACAGCAGGCCGCCCGGCCCGACCACCATCGCACCGACGCCGACCACGGCCGCGATGGCGGAAAAGAGCGCCGGGTAGATCGCCCAGCCGCGCAGCGCGCCGAGCACGGCAAGCGCCATCACGATCGCGGCAAAACCGTAATCCGCCCGGGAAAGCGCCGGCACCGCATTGGCCAGAACCAGCGCCGGGAAGGTCAGCGCCAGCGCGCCGGTCAGCGACATGGCGACGGCGGGCGGGGCAAGCAGGCGATCGAGCGGATCGGCGGAGGCGGCGCCCGTCGCGGGCGGCACGTCTTCCGCCGTGATGCTGCCCGGCCAGATGACGCCGTGGCCAAGCGCCAGCACGAGCATGGCGAAGAGCAGCGGCACGACCGCGACCGTGCTCGCCTCCGAAAGATAGAGCACCGCCCAGAGCGCCATGCCGGCATTGGCGAGCGCCGGCACGACCTGCCACCGGCGGATGCGCGCGGCGGCGAAGGTGGCAAGCCAGGCGACGGAGAGGAAGCCGAAGAGGCCCCAGGCGCTCGGCTCCTCGGTCGCGACCAGCGCGGGCGTCACCAGGGAGGCGAGGAGGCCGAGGCCGGCGAGCGCCTGCCCGTGCAGAAGCGACAGGCCGATCGTCGCGAAGGAAACGGCGGCGAGCAGCACGAAGGCGGTCAGCGGACCGAAATAGCCGTAGAGTTCGTAGGAGACGTAGGTGACGGCAAAGAGCGTGATGGCGCCGGCGGCCGTCAGCACGCCGGGAATCATGGCGTTCTGGAAGGCGTTGGCGATGACCGGCAGGGTACGGCGGCGCACGAACTCGCCGACCGCCATGAGCACGAGGCCGAAGACGGCGGCCAGCGACA
Source organism: Shinella sp. WSC3-e (assembly GCF_945994535.1). Lineage (NCBI taxonomy): Bacteria > Pseudomonadati > Pseudomonadota > Alphaproteobacteria > Hyphomicrobiales > Rhizobiaceae > Shinella > Shinella sp. WSC3-e. The sequence goes on along the minus strand of NZ_OZ000530.1, from coordinate 718,746 downwards.
GCCGCACGGCCGGGCTGAGCAGCCCCGCCTCGATGGAATACTTGACCATGAAGATGCCGCCGAGCGCCAGCGCGATGCCGCCCACCCAGACGGCCCAGCGCGCGCCGATGCGGCTTTCGAAGCTCTCCTTCGGCTTTGCCGCGACCACGGGAACGGCGGAGGCCGTCGCGACGGCTTCGTCCGCGCCCTCGCTTGCAACCGCCGCTTCGGCCGGAACGGCGGGCCCGCCGCCGAAGATGGAGCGGCCCTTCCCGGCCTCGTCCGTCCCCGTTGCCTGCGCCGTGGCCCAGGGGCTTGCGAAATCGGCGGGCGCCGGTTCCTCCGCCGCCTCTTCGGGGGCGGTTTCCGCGGTTTCCGCGGCCGCCGTCCCCACCGGGGCCGCCGCCCCTTCGGCCTTCAGCGCCTCGACCTCGCGCTTCAGCCGCATCACCTCTTCGCCGAGTTTCTGCACGCTGTTTCGCGAAGCATTGAGGGTATAGAGCGCCAGGCCGATCGCGACCAGGGAGAGGATTTCGAGCATTGCGACTCCAACGCGGGCATTGTCCGGGCGCGGAGACTACCCGGTTTTTTCCAAAGACTAAACGGGGTTACGTTTGAGGCCGGCGTTCTCTTCGGTATTGTCGCATGGTTTTCATGCAAGGCGGGCAGAATGGTGCCTCTCTACGTCAGCCTGGGAGCCCGCCATGACCGAGACCCTTCGCAACGCCGCCGCCGTGCATGCGGAACGGCACCCCGGGGGTGGCCTCGGCTATGCGCACGCCATCGTTCGCGGCCTCGGCAATCTTCTCGGCCGCCGCTCCGCGGCTGCCGGCCAGGCCCCGGAGAAGGCGCTGGCCTCCACGGCGGACCGTGCAGCCTCGCACCGGCGTGTCGCCGCTGCCGGCTGCCTCACGCCGTGGGGGACGCGGCTGATGGCGGAGGTCGATCTTCATGATGACGCCGCCGGCCCTTCCGGCGCCCCTGCCGGCTGGATCGTCGAGGTCGATCCGCAGGATCCGGACGCCGCCCCGAAGAGGCGGACCGCGCTCGGCCGTCTCGGGCATCGCGGCCTCTCCTGCCTCGTCAACGGGGATGGCCGCGTGGTCGTCTATTGCGGCGATGGCGGAGGTTCCGGACACCTCTACAAATTCATCACGCACGGCACCTGGCAGCCTGGGGACCGCACCGCCGGCCGGGACCTCCTCGACGACGGCACGCTGTTCGTCGCGCATTTTGCCGCCGATGGCGAAGAGGACGGGATGCCCGTCGTGTTCGACGCGGCACCGCTGGTGATGGAGCACGGCACGCTGGCATGGATGCCGGTCGTTGCCGGGAAACGCCCGCTGACCGCCGCCTACGGCTATGCCGGCCCGACCGGCGTGCGGACAGAAACGCGCCGCGCCGCCGCACTCCTGCGCGCCACCCGCATGGACGGCATCACGGATGTGACGGCGGATCCTGAGGCCGGCACGGCCCGCCTCCGGCTGGCCGGCAGGCAGACGGACGCCCGCAGCCGGTTCAACCACGTCATCGAGATCACCGAAGCCGGCGGCGACGCCGCCGCGCTGCGCGCGCACTGGGAAGTGCTTTCGACCCACAGCGGCCATTGACCCCTCGACGGCGGGGCCGAGGCCCGGGCACTGCCTAGAGCATTTCCGGTGGACCGGAGTTCACCCGACGCCGAAGCAATCTCGCTTCGGCTGGAAATGCTCTAGCGCATCAGGTTCTCGATCGGGAAGAGCGCGCAGGTTTCCGTGCCGTGGGCCAGCAGCTTGCCGCTTCCATCGCGCAGCCAGGCCTCGGACGTGGCGATGGTGCGGCCGCGATGCACGATCCTGCCCTCGCAGAACACCTCGCCCATGCCGGGCAGGACGGGGCGCACGAGGTTCAGCTTGAACTCGATCGTCGTGTAGGCCTCGCCCGGCCTGACGACGGAGAAGACGGCGCAGCCGAGCGCCGAATCCATCACCGTCGCCGTCCAGCCGCCGTGCACCGTGCCGAGCGGATTGAGATGGTCGGCCGACGGCAGGCCGGAAAAGACGACGCGGCCGTCCTCCACTTCCGTCAGGCTGAAGGCGAGCGTCTTGGCCATCGGCGGAGCGGGCAGGTCGCCTGCCAGCATCGCCTGCAACACCTTCAGCCCACCGTCGCGCTTCACCACGTCGAGCGGCAGCGTGCCGATGCCGGCGACCGTCAGCCCCGGATAGATTTCGACCGTCATGCATGCGCCTCTTCGGGTTGGTCGTGTCGCGGCGTGCCGAGCGCCTTCAGGGCCGCCTGGATGAAGCCGTCGCGGGCGCTGGCGAGTTCCAGCCCGCGCGGCTCGCAGACATGGCGGTTGAGGAAGAAGGCCGTCAGCCGGAAGCCGTCGGCAAGGGCGGCGGCATCGGCGGCGTGCCGGCTCTCGTCGCCGAGGAAGGCCGGCAGCGCCAGCATCTTGCCCGCCCAGGGCGCGCCGGCCGCGCGCGAGACGGCACGGCCGGATTTCGGCGAGACGTAGCAGAGATCCTCCCGCGTGCCGGTGGCGGCGCATTCGAGGAGGTCGAGGCCGAAGCCGAGGTCGTTGAGCACGGCAAGCTCGAAGCGCACGAAGAGCTCGCCGGCATCGGCCGGCTCGTGCAGGTGGTCGAGGATGACGGAAAGCGCCTCGTAGAGATGGGGATGCGGATCGCGCTCCGGCAGGAAGCGCAGCAGCGCCGCCATGGCCTGCACGCCGTAGACGGCGGTCGCCGTCTCCATCAGCCGCCCGGCGCGCAGCTCCAGCGGCTCGATGCGAAACTCGCCGAGATGCTCGTCGAGCCGCGCGCGCCAGGTGACGTCGACGGAATTGCCGGGCTGGAGCACCGGCTGCATGGTCCGCGAGCGCCCGCCGCGCACCATGCCGAGATGCCGGCCACGGCTGCGCGTCATCACCTCGGCGATCACCGAGCTTTCGCCATGGCGCCGTACGCCGAGAACGATGGCTTCCTCACTCCATTGCATGGTCAAAGCCTTACGCCCTCGCCGGCACCGGGGCAAGCGGGCCGCAGCATGCGGCGGAACGACGCGTGGCCGCAGGGCCACACCCAAGCCATTGCCACAGTTTCGCTTTTTTCTCGCCGCGCCGGTGCCCGCTTTGCCGACAAAGAACCCGCGCAAGGCTTTCAAGCCAGATTCCGGAATTGAAGAACGACAGGTGCCCCCTTCATGTGTGTGTCCCGCGCCCGCGCTTTCGCGGCTCTCCGCCCCCTCGCCCTCCTTGCCCTTGCGGCGACGCTCGCAAGCTGCGCCACCACCGCCAAGCCGGTGAAGAAGGGGCCGGACCCGATGCATGTCGCCATGTACGGGCCGCATCCGGACGAGCGCTTCCCGCTGCCGGCAATGGATATCAGCAAGGTGGATCCGAGATATTTCCGCCAGCAGGTCGCCTACCAGACGGCGGAGCCGGCCGGCACCATCGTCATCGACACGCAGAACCGCTTCCTCTACCTCGTGCAGGGCGACGGCATGGCGATGCGCTACGGCATCGGCGTCGGCAAGGCGGGACTGGAGTTCGAGGGCGGCGCGCGCATCGGCCGCAAGGCGGAATGGCCGCGCTGGACGCCCACCCAGAACATGATCGCGCGCGAGCCGGAGCGGAACCTGAAATGGGCCGGCGGCATGGAGCCGGGGCTCACCAACCCGCTCGGGCCGCGCGCGCTCTACCTGCACAAGGACGGCAAGGACACGCTCTTCCGCATCCACGGCACGTCCGAGCCGTGGTCGATCGGCAAGGCGGTGTCGAGCGGCTGCATCCGCCTGTTCAACCAGGATATCATCGACCTCTACGGCCGCGTGCCGACCGGCAGCCGCGTCGTCGTGCTGCAGCACCAGGCGCCGGCCGACCAGCCGGTGCCGATGGCCGCCGCCGACGGCCTGACGCCGCGCGCCGCCATCTGAGGCATTTCCCGGGGGCGGCCTTGCGCCCGTCCCCGGACCGGTTTCATCACCAGGCGTCGGGCTCGCGCACCATGTGCACGATGTTGGCCGGGTTCATCACCCAGCCGCCGCGAAAGCCCGCGCCCAGATCCTCGATGGGATCGCAGCGCACGACGCCGTTCCGCTCCAGATGGCCGAGGGCGAGCTTGTGGTCGGGCGTGAAGAGCTCCAGCCACACCTCCGCCTGGCTGTAGCCCGGTGCCTCGTCGATCCACAGCCGGTTCGGGCCGAGCAGGAAGCCTCTTGCCGGGGCCTTGTCGTCGAAGGGCTCCAGCCCGACGACGTCGCGGTAAAAGGCGAGCGTCGCCTCGTACTGGTGCGAGGGGACCTTCATGGCGATGTTGATGCCGCCCTTGATTTCAGCCGTCATGGCAACCTCCCGCCTCACGTGAAATCCTGCTGCTCGGAGGCGACCACGCCCTTGAGCTCGCTCGGATAATAGCCCTCGCGCAGGTTGATGCCGTATTCGACATAGGCCTTCATGCAGGCCAGCATCTGCGACCAGCCCTCGCAGTTCATGTAGGACGATTTCTGGCCGCGGGCGTTGTCGAGCCAGCCGGTCTCGGCGATGGTCACCATCGTGCCGCCGTCCTCCAGCGGCGCAAAGCGCATCTCGACGCGCGTCTTGTAGGGCGCCTCCCCCTCGTCCACCATCGCATCCCAGCGGAAGACGATCAGCGCGTTCTCCTCAACCCTGTCGACGATGACCGGGGCCATGCCCCACCAGGTGACCGTCGTGCCCTCGACCAGCGGGGCGCTCGCCCCGCCGATGGTCGTGAAGTAGCCGCTCAGCTTCTTCGGATTGACCACCGCGTCGAAGACCTCGGCGACCGGCTTGCCGATGCGCCCGTTCACACGAAATTCCAGCGTCATGCCGTCCTCCTCCGGGGCGCACGGCCCCTCTCGATCTTGTCTGCCGCCAAAATATGTTATAAAAACATAACATGTCAAGCGAATCGAAAGAGGACGCCGTTTTCAAGGCGCTGGCCAACGGCAAACGGCGGCAGATGCTGGATGCGATCAAGGATGCGCCGCTGACGACGGGCGCGCTGTGCGAGCGTTTCGCGGAGATGGACCGCTGCACGGTCATGCAGCACCTGAAGGTGCTGGAAGAGGCGGACCTGATCGTCGCCCGCCGCGAGGGCCGCGAACGCTGGAACCACCTCAATGCCCTGCCGATCCAGGCGATCCACGACCGCTGGATCAGCCGGTATGCCGGCCACGCGATGAGCGTTCTTTCGGCGCTCAAGGGTGAGCTGGAGGGTTGAGGCGCCGCCGCCGCGAGGACGGCGCCCCAGCCTCAGACCTCGGCCGCGATGCGCCCGATCTCGGCGATGACGGCATTGCGCTCGTCGCCGGAAATTCCGGGGATTTCACAGAAGGCGGCGACGATGACGGCGCCGCGGTCCGGCGACCAGGCGACGGCCACATCGTTGGCATTGCCGGCCTTGTCGCCGTTCGTGCCCGTCTTGTCGCCGGTCATCCAGTCGGCCGGGAAACCGGCGCGCAGCCGCGTGTCGCCCGTCTTGTTCATCACCAACCAGGCGGCGAGCTGCGCCTTCGAACGGGCCGACAGCACCTCGGCGAAGAGCAGCCTGCGCAGCGTCTCCACCATGGCGGTCGGCGTCGTCGTGTCGCGCTCGTCGTCCGGCGCCTCATGATAGTTGAGCGTCGGCTCCGTGCGGTCGAGCCGCGTCACTTCGTCGCCGAAACCGCGCAGGAACGCCGTCACGGCCTTCGGCCCGCCCGATGCGGCGAGCAGCAGGTTGGCGGCGGCATTGTCGCTGAGCGTGATCGTCGCCTCGCAGAGTTCGGCAATCGAGATACCCTCCCCGCCGACACGTTTCTCCACCACCGGCGACCAGTCCACGAGGTCCGCTTCCTTCACGACGATGCGCCGGTCCAGCGTCTCCTCGCCCCGGTCCACCCGGGCGAGGATGTGGCCCGCCAGCAGCGCCTTGAAGGTGCTGCACATCAGGAAGCGTTCCTCCGTGTTGTGACCGAGCCGCGCGCCTGTCGCGAGATTATGTATGGCAACGCCGATGCGCCCGCCGTGACGCGCCTCCAGCGCGGCAAGCCGCTGCGCGAGGTCCCCGCCGGCGGCAAGGCTGGTGCCGGCCGCCAGCGCGGAAACCACGGGAACGGCAAGAAGGGCGCCGGCCATGGCCTGCCGGCGTGAAATCGTGATCGTCATGTCTGCTTTCCTGTCTGTCGGATACCGACCGCGCCTTGCGGCCCGGTCCGTTTGAGCCCGCCCACGCCGCAACAATGGACGGCGGGGCGGTTCAGGACAAACGACGATTTCTGCCGACAGCCATTAGGAAAACTAGGGCATGCCTTATTTTCGCTTCATCGCCTCGGCCAGCGCCGCGCCGAAGGCGCCCTGCGCGGGCGCCTGCTGCTTGGGCGCCGCCTGGCTGAATTTCGGCTTCATCTGGGCGTTCCTGTCGCCCCGCGGGGCATTGTCGCGGGCGGCCGGCGCGCCGCCGTCCTTGCGCATGGTGAGGCCGATGCGCTTGCGCGGCACGTCCACCTCGGTGACGCGCACCTTCACCACGTCGCCGGCCTTCACCACCTCGTGCGGATCCTTGACGAAGCGGTCGGCGAGCTGGGAGACGTGCACGAGCCCGTCCTGGTGCACGCCGATATCGACGAAGGCGCCGAAGGCGGCGACATTCGTCACCGTGCCCTCCAGCAACATGCCGACCTTGAGGTCCTTGATGTCGTCGACGCCGTCAGCAAAAGTCGCGGTCCGGAATTCCGGGCGCGGGTCGCGGCCGGGCTTTTCCAGTTCGGCGAGGATGTCCTTCACCGTCGGCAGGCCGAAGCGCTCGTCGACGAACACCTTCGGGTCGAGCCTCTTCAGCGCCGCACTGTCGCCCATCAGCGTGCGCACGTCCCGCCCGCAGGCCGCGACGATCTTCTTGGCGACGCCATAGGCTTCCGGGTGCACCGAGGAAGCATCGAGCGGCTCCCTGCCGTTCGGGATGCGCAGGAACCCGGCGCATTGCTCGAAGGTGCGCGCGCCGAGGCGCGGGACCTTCATCAGCTCCTTGCGGCTTTCGAACGGACCGTTGGCATCGCGATGCGCGACGATCGCCTCGGCCGAAGACTTTCCAAGGCCGGAGACGCGCGCGAGCAGCGGCGCGGAGGCGGTGTTGAGGTCGACGCCGACGGCGTTCACCGCGTCTTCCACCACCGCATCCAGCGAGCGGGAAAGCTTCCCCTGGTCGACATCGTGCTGGTACTGGCCGACGCCGATCGACTTCGGCTCGATCTTCACCAGTTCGGCAAGCGGATCCTGCAGGCGGCGGGCGATGGAGACGGCGCCGCGCAGCGAGACGTCGAGGTTGGGGAATTCGGCGGCAGCCGTCTCCGAGGCGGAATAGACCGAGGCGCCGGCCTCCGATACGATGACCTTGGTGGGCTTGGGCGCAGGCAGCTGGGCCAGCATGTCGGCCACCAGCTTCTCCGTCTCGCGGCTGCCGGTGCCGTTGCCGATGGCGATCAGCTCGATCCTGTGCTTGCGGACGAGGCTGGCGAGCTCGGCCTGCGTGCCGCGCACGTCGTTCTTCGGCGGGAAGGGATAGACGGTCGTCGTCTCCAGCACCTTGCCGGTATTGTCGATGATGGCGACCTTGACGCCGGTGCGGATGCCCGGATCGAGGCCCATCGTGGCGCGCGTGCCGGCGGGCGCGGCGAGCAGCAGGTCCTTGAGGTTGCGGGCGAAGACGCGGATCGCTTCCTCCTCGGCCCGTTCGCGCATCTCGCGCATCAGGTCGAGCGAGAGCGACATGGAGAGTTTCACCCGCCAGGTCCAGCCGATCACCTCGGCCAGCCACTTGTCGCCGGGCTTCGTGCCGATGGCATAGAAGGAGGCGATGATGCGCTCCACCGGCTTGACGGCCTCGGTGCTGTCCTGGTCGACGACGATGTCGACCGACAGGAACTCCTCGTTCCAGCCGCGCAGCATGGCGAGCGCCCGGTGGCCGGGCACCGTCGCCCAGCGTTCGGTATGGTCGAAATAGTCGGAGAACTTCGCGCCGGCCTCCTTCTTGCCCTCGACGACGCGCGAGCGCAGGAAGGCATTGTCCTTCATGTAGTCGCGCAGGCGCTTGAGGAGATCGGCATTTTCCGTGAACTGCTCGGCGACGATGTCGCGCGCGCCCTCCAGCGCCGCCTTGACGTCCGGCACCTCGGCCGAGAGGAATTTTTCGGCCAGCGCCGCCGGCACCTGCGCGCGATCGGCCAGGATCTGCTCGGCGAGCGGGCCGAGGCCCCGCTCGCGGGCGATCTCCGCCTTGGTGCGGCGCTTGGGCTTGTAGGGCAGGTAGATGTCCTCGAGCTCCGCCTTGGTCGAAACAGTGGCGATCTTCGCGGCCAGCTCGTCCGTCAGCTTGCCCTGCCCCGAAATCGATTCGAGGATCGAGGCGCGGCGCGCCTCCAGCTCCCGCAGATAGGTCAGCCGCTCGGACAGCGTGCGCAGCTGCGTGTCGTCGAGGCCGCCGGTCACTTCCTTGCGGTAGCGCGCGATGAAGGGCACCGTCGCCCCCTCGTCGATGAGTTCCACGGCGGCGGAAACCTGCGCGGAGGTCGCCTTGATCTCGGCGGCGATCAGGTTCGCGATCTTGAGCGGTGTCGGGGCCATGTCGAATTCCTCTGGTTGGCGCGGTCGGCGACCATAGTGCGCGGCCGGCGGGAGGCCAACCGCAGGCCCATGAGCCCGCGACCACGTCCACAATATATATCACCGCCGGAAAGGACGGCAGGACTGTGCCACGGTTGAACACCCGTTAATACAGGCTTAGAGGTTGTAACGCTTCATAAAGTCTTGCCGTCTATCCTCACCGCACGTAACGGCAACGGGGCCTTCGGCATGCGCGGCGCTTTTCTTGCAGCAGTCTCACTGGCGGCCCTCCCCGCGGAAGGTCCCGCGCATGCGGCAACCCTCAACCTGCTGATCTGGGAAGCCTATATCGACGAGCAGATCCTTGCCGACTGGACCGCCGAAACCGGCATCAAGGTGCGCCAGACCTTCTATGACAGCGGTGACGTGCGCGACGAGATTCTCGCAGACCCGAACAGCAATGTCGATGTCGTCGTGACCAACGAGAACGGCGCCCGGCTCTACGGCAAGCGCGGCGTCATCGCCGCGCTGGACCAGAACAACGTGCCGTCGCTGAAGGACTATGCGAAGAGCTGGGCGAGCCGCTGCGGCGGCTACGGCGTGCCCTATCTGTGGGGCACGATGGGCATCCTCTACCGCTCCGACAAGATCACGACGCCGCCGACCTCCTGGGCGGACATGATGAAGCCGGCCGAAAGCCTGCGCGGCCATATCGCCATGTACGACGACCACGCCGAGGCCTTCGTCGCCCCGCTCGTCCTGCTCGGCAAATCGGTGAACGCCAACGACAACGAGACGCTGAAGGCGGCCTACGAGCTGATGAAGGCACAGGCGCCCTATGTGCTCACCTACGACTATGTGGTCACCTCGGTGCAGAACCCCGACAAGGGCCCGGACATCCACATGGCGCTCGGCTATAGCGGCGACCAGTACACACTGAACGACAAGGTCGCCTCGCCCGGCCTCTGGCGCTACGTGGTGCCGAAGGAGGGCACGCTCTCCTGGCTCGACTGCATCTCCGTCAGCGAGCGCTCGCACAACAAGGCGCTGGCGCTGCAACTGGTCGATTATATCAGCAATGCCGAGAACGGCGCCCGCAACGCCATCAAGCTCAACATGCCGACCGCCAGCTCCGCCGCCCTCGCCCTGCTGCCGGAAGATATGCGCTCCAATCCCGAAATCTATGCCGCACCGGAAATCCTGGCCAAGAGCCAGTTTCAGGAGGAACTGACCGTGCAATCGGTCCAGGCCCGCCGCCGCATCATCAGCAGTCTGGCCCAGATCAGTGACGCTCGGTAAACGCGCCCTCTCCCTCATCTTCCCGGTCGTGCTTGCTGGCTACGTGCTCGCCGCCTCGCTGATCTACTATGTGCAAAGCTCCTCCATCCTCGCGCTGGAACGCGCGCGCCTGTGGCAGCAGATGGGCCTGCTCACAGCCGTCTTCCAGAACGAGGTGACGCAGAACCGCAGCTTCATCTATTCGCTCGTCGAGGGCGGCGCGGTGCGTCTCTTCGTCAACGAGCCGGATGCCGCCTATCGCAACACCGCGCTCGGCGTGCGCCTGCAGCAGAGCATCACCTCGCTCTCCGACGACCGCAAGCGCTTCATCTCCGTGGCGATCATCCGCCCGCCGCTGACGGTCGACTACTATTTCGAGGACAGCGACGATCCGTTCGCGGAGATCACGCCGCAGCAGATCCGGCATGCAAGGCAGGTGATCGAAAGCCCGCGGCTCTCCTCCTGGAGCTATCTCAACGCCGCCGGCATCGAACCGCTGATCGTGCATTCGGAGTTCATCGATCCGCTGACCTTCAACCGTCCGGTCGCCAGCGCCAAGGGCAGCGCGATCCTCGTGCAGACCGCGGTGCGGCCAAAACTCTTCCTCGACATGAAGCGGGCGCTGGAGAAGGAGTACGGCACGACGATCGAAATCGGCCAGCACCAGCTCCTGGCGCAGGGCAGCCTCTCCGCGACCGCAACGCTGAGCCCGTCTCTCTTCGCCCGGCTGACGCCGGATCCGGTCTTCATCGAGAACCGGCTGTGGACGCTGAAGTCGCTGCTCGCGCTCGGCGCCATCGCGCTCAGCCTGTGCACGATCATCCTCGTGCTCGGCCTGGTGCGCCGCTACATCACCAATCCGATCGCCCGGCTCGACCGCCAGCTCACCGACGTGATGACCGGCAACCGCAGCGCCCTGCCCGAGATGAACGAGATCGGCGAGATCGGCCGCCTCTCGGCGAACGTCAAGCGGCTGCACGACCAGTCCCTGCAGTCCTTCGACCTCGTGCAGAACGCCTCCTGGACGGATACGCTGACAGGCATTTCCAACCGCGAATATTTCAACATCCGCTCCACGCAGATCCTTGAGGAGGCGGAGGCCGAGGATACCGGCTGCACCCTGCTCTTCATCGACGTCGACAACTTCAAGTTCGTCAACGACAAGCACGGCCACAAGATCGGCGACGAGCTGCTGAAGACCCTCGCCGACCGCATCTCCACCATCGTCGCCCGAATCGTCTGCGAGCGCGGCCTGCCGGCCGGCCTCTTCGCCCGCCTTTCCGGCGATGAATTCGCCATCATGCTGCGCTGCCAGCCGGGCAGCGGCACGATCACGGAAGTCTCGAACGAAATCCTGTCGCTCTTTGCCGAAGGCTTCGCGGTGCTGGACAAGGCCTATCCGGTCACCGCCAGCATCGGCATCGCCGTCTATCCGGAAGACGCCCGCACCCTGCCGGAGCTGGTCGCCAATGCCGATGCGGCCATGTACCAGGCGAAATCCCAGGGCAAGAACGGCTCGGCCCGCTATTCCCGCTCGCTGCACGAGAAGCGCAACCGCCAGCGCCGCATCGAGGAGGAGCTGCGCGTCCTCGATCCCGACCGCGAATTCCACCTCGTCTACATGCCGATCGTCGACGGACACGGCAAGGTGACGGGCTGCGAGGCGCTCTTGCGCTGGACCTCGCCCGTCCTCGGCCGCGTGACGCCCGACGAATTCATCCCGATCGCCGAGACGACCGGCCTCTTCAGCAAGATCGACTGGTGGGTGATCGACAGGGCGATGGCCGAATACGGGCAGATCAAGAAGCTTTTCGGCGCCGACACGATCCTCTGCATCAACATCTCGTCGGCCGAACTCTACACGAAGTCGATCAGCGACCATTTCTGCGACAGCGCCGACCGGCACGGCATCGATGCCCGCATGATCGAGATCGAGCTGACCGAGACCTTCGCCGTCAAGCTCGGCGAGCAGTCGCGCCGCAACATCGAGATCCTGCGCGCCCGCGGCTTCCGCATCTCGATCGACGATTTCGGCGCGGGCTATACCTCCGTGCAGCAGATCATCGAATATCCCGCCGAGACCATCAAGCTCGACCGCGAGCTCGTCGAAAGCCTCACCCGCTCCGCCGCGCTGCCGACGCTGCGCGCGCTCGTCGCGCTCTGCCATGCGCAGGACATGTCGGTGATCGCCGAAGGCGTCGACACGACGGAGAAGATGGCGCTGCTCGCCGCCGCGGGCTGCGATCTCTACCAGGGCTATCTCATCAGCCGTCCCCTCTCCCTCGATGAGATCGGCATCTGGGCGATGCAGCGGCTTGTCGAAAAGGCCCGCGAGGTCGCACAGAGCCCGGATCGCCGCGCCCGCGCCTGATACTTTCCGCCACTTGCCGTCTCTCCTGCGAGCCCCTATCCCTGTTTGCGGGGCCGCAGGAGGAGTTTTATGCGAAACGCACCGATCTTCATTCTGGGCCTCGCCCTGCTCATCTGGTCCTTCAACAGTTCGCTGATCGCCAGCGCGCCGGAGGGCGCAACGAAGCTGATGGCCCATCGCGGCGCGCACCAGGCCTTCAGCCGTGAGGGGATCGACGACGACACCTGCACGGCAAGCCTCATCGACCCGCCCGGACACGATTTCCTGGAAAACACCGTCGCCGGCATGCAGGCGGCCTTTGCCGCGGGCGCCGAGGTCGTCGAGATCGACGTGCACCTGACGCCGGACAAGAAATTCGCCGTCTTCCACGACTGGACGCTCGACTGCCGGACGGACGGCCAGGGCGTGACCGAGGAGACGGACAGCGCCACGCTGAAGACGCTCGACATCGGCTACGGCTATACGCCCGACGGGGGCAAGACCTACCCGTTCCGCGGCAAGGGCGTCGGGCAGATGCCGATGCTGGAAGACATGTTCGCCGCCAATCCGGCCGGCAAGCTGCTGATCAACTTCAAGAGCCGGCGGGCGGAGGAAGGCGAGGCGCTGGCCGCGCTGCTGGCGGCCAATCCGGCCTGGAAGGACAAGATCTTCGGCATCTATGGCGGGGCGGAGCCGACGGATGCGGCGCTCGCCGCGGTGCCAGGCCTCAAGGGCTACACGAAGGCCTCAGTGAAGGCCTGCCTGCTGCGCTATCTCGGCACGGGCTGGATCGGCTATGTGCCGGAGGCCTGCCGCAACACGCTGGTGCCGGTGCCGAGCAACTACGCCTTCCTGTTCTGGGGCTGGCCGAACCGCTTCCTGACGCGCATGAAGGACGCCGGCAGCGACGTGGTCCTCATCGGCCCCTATACCGGCGGCAGCACGGTCGGCATCGACACGGCCGAGGAGGTGGAGAACCTGCCGGAGGAATTCCCCGGCTATGTCTGGACGAACCGCATCCTGGAAGTCGGCCCCGCCGTCAAGGCTCGGCCGTAAGCCGTCACGAGGTCGGGAAATCGAGGCCCATCTCGCGGAAGCGGGCCGGGTCGTCGCCCCAGTTCTCACGCACCTTCACGAAGAGGAAGAGGTGCACGGGCTGTTCGAGGATCTCCGACAGCTCCTTGCGCGAGGCCATGGAGATCGCCTTGATCGCCTCGCCGTTCTTGCCGAGCGCGATCTTCTTCTGGCTGTCGCGCTCGACATAGATCACCTGCTCGATGCGCACCGAGCCGTCCTTGCGCTCCTCCCACTTCTCCGTCTCGACATGGGAGGAATAGGGAAGCTCCTGGTGCAGGCGCAGGAAGAGTTTTTCGCGGGTGATTTCGGCCGCAAGCTGGCGCATCGGCAGGTCGGAGATCTGGTCTTCCGGATAATACCACGGGCCTTCGGGGAGCGCGGCGGCAAGATAGTTCATCACGTCCTCGCAGCCCGAACCGTTCAGCGCCGAGATCATGAAGGTGCGCTCGAACTTGACGACCTCGTTCGCGGCGGCCGCTAGCTTCAGCAGGTCTTCCGGATTGACGCGGTCGACCTTGTTGAGGACGAGGATCTTCGGCTGGTGGACCTCTTTCAGCCCCTCCAGGATCGTCTCGGCGTCGCCCTTCAGGCCCCTTTCGCTGTCGATCAGGAACATGATGACGTCGGCGTCCTTCGCCCCGCCCCAGGCGGTCGTCACCATGGCGCGGTCGAGCCGGCGGCGCGGCTTGAAGATGCCGGGCGTGTCCATGAAGACGATCTGGGCATTGTCGTGGATCGCGATGCCGCGCACGATGGCGCGCGTCGTCTGCACCTTGTGGCTGACGATCGTCACCTTGGCGCCGACGAGGCGGTTGACCAGCGTCGACTTGCCGGCATTGGTCGCGCCGATCAGCGCCACGAAACCCGAGCGGGTCGTGCCCTCACCGTTCGTGTTCGTCTCGGCGGGGTTCTCGTGTTCTTCGCTCATGATATCCGTCAATCCGCGGCTTGGCTCTTCGGCCAGACGCCTTCGCGTTCCAAAATCCTTGTCGCGGCCACCTGTTCGGCGGCCCGTTTCGAGCGGTCGATGCCGGTTTCCGGCGCGACGCCCCGGATCTCCACCGTCACGGTGAAGCGGGGATCGTGGTCCGGTCCCGAGCGCTCGTCGACCCGGTAGTTCGGCGTCACGCCGAACCTGGCATGCGCCCATTCCTGCAATTCGGTCTTGGCGTCGCGCCGCGCGCCTTCCGCGCGGGCGGCCCTGCCCTCCCAGTTGGAGAGGATGAAGCCGCGCGCCGCTTCCAGCCCGCCGTCGAGATAGATCGCGGCGATCAGCGACTCTACCACATCGGCCCTGACATTCAGCATGGCTTTTCCGGTGAGCTTCTTCACGTCCGCGCCGGTGCGGATGAAGCGGTGCAGGCCGAGATCGTCGGAGACCGCCGCACAGCTTTCCGCGCTGACGAGCTGGTTCAGGCGGACCGAAAGCTCGCCCTCCTTCGCCTCGCGAAACGTGCGGAACAGCATTTCGGCGACGCACAGGCCCAGCACGCGGTCGCCGAGGAATTCCAGCCGCTCGTAATTGCTGCCCTTGCCGGGGCGCGCGCTGGCATGGGTGATCGCCCGGTCGAGACGATCCTTGTCGGTGAAGACATAGCCGATCAGCTCTTCGAGAGCCTTGCGGTTGACGTCGTTCAGCGGAATGGCGCCCTTCATTCAACGACCTTGAACAGGCGGTCCCAGCGCAGGTTCGTCGGCCATTTCCAGACTTCGCTGAAGGACGTGTCGTTGCCGAGCGAGAAGAAGATCAGGCTGGCGCGGCCGATCAGGTTTTCAGCCGGAACGAAGCCGACGTCGAAGCGGCTGTCGGCCGAGTTGTCGCGGTTGTCGCCCATCATGAAATAGTGGCCTTCCGGCACGATGAACTCGCGCGTGTTGTCGCCGACCGTGCCGGGACGCGTGTCCAGCGTGTCGTAGGCGACGCCGTTGTCCATGGTCTCGCGGAAGACCGGCACGTCCTCGCCGGTGTCGTACTGGTCGTCGGCGCGGAAGAAGCCGTTGTGCTCGCGCTTGACCGGCACGCCGTTCACGAAGAGCTCGCTGTCGCGCACCTGGATGCGGTCGCCCGGCAGGCCGACGAGGCGCTTGATGTAGTCGATGTCGGGGTTCGGCGGGAAACGGAAGACGACGATGTCGCCGCGCGTCGGCTCGCTCGCGAAAATGCGGCCGGAGAACAGGTTCGGCGAGAACGGCAGCGAATATTTCGAATAGCCGTAGGAGAACTTGTTGACGAAGAGATAATCGCCGACGAGCAGGGTCGGCATCATCGATCCGGAGGGGATGGTGAAGGGCTGGAAAAGCACGGTGCGGATCACGACGGCGAGCAGCAGCGCCTGGATGATTACCTTGACGTTTTCCCACAGGCCGCTTTCGGCCTTCTCAGTCTTCTCTGCCACGCCGGATCTGTCCTTATCTGCAAACATGGGGCCCTCTATAGAGGAAAGGTTGCCTGTTGGAAATCGTGTCGGTCAAAAAGACGCTGGCGCCTGTTGTGCGAGCTCCCGCTGCCGGCAAAAGCCGCCAACCCCTCCTCCGTCATGGTCAAGCTTGACGCGGTCATTCGCAGCCGCGGGTGCCGCGCGGTTCCTCGGGTCAAGCCCGAGGATGACGTGGGTGAGTAGGGCGAGGTTCGTCAGCAAACCGCGCCCCTTATCCCGGCGTTCCGGCCGGCAGCGCCTCGATGATCACGAAAGCTTGAGCCAGGGGAAAATCGTCCGTGATGGTGATGTGGATGCGCGCCTCGTGGCCCTCGGGAAGAAGCCGCCCCAGCCGCTCCAGCGCGCCGCCGGTGAGCTTCATGGTCGGCTTGCCGCCCGGCAGGTTGACGACGCCCATGTCCCTCCAGAACACCCCTTGCGCCAGCCCCGTGCCGAGCGCCTTGGAGCAGGCCTCCTTGGCGGCGAAGCGCTTGGCATAGGAGGCGGCGCGGTTCCTGCGCCCGTCGGACTTCGCCCGCTCGATCTCGGTGAAGCAGCGCTGGGTGAAGCGCTCGCCGAACCGTTCCAGCGACTTCTCCACCCGGCGGATGTCGATGAGGTCGCTGCCGATGCCGATGATCATAGGGATTTGTCTCCACGGGAAAGGGCGGGATGGGTCGTCGCGAGGCCGGCGCGCTCGAGAAGGCGCGCATGGCGGCGGGCTTTGAAGGAGCGCACGGCAAGGCGCGTGACGCCATAGGCGAGCGCGGCGGCCGCGATGCCGAGAAGGCCGGCGCCGGCCAGCATGGGCTTCAGTACCGGCTGCCACAGTTCGGACAGTTCCAGGTGCTCCAGCCGGTGAAAGAGTTCGGCGGCCGTCACCATTTCGGCGGACTTCATGCAGAGAAGCGCCTCTCCGACGCGAAAGGTCGCAAGCGCGATGAGCGGAATGGTCAGCGGATTGGCGATGGTGGTGGCGAGCGCGGCGGCAAGCAGGTTGCCGGCCATCAGATAGGCGAGCGCCAGCGCCAGGATCACATGGAAGCCGAGGAGCGGCGTGAAGGCGGAAAAAGTGCCGGCGGCGACACCGGCAGCCACGGCATGCGGCGAGGCGGACAGGCGGAGGATCCGCTTGGCGAGGTAGCGCGCGGGACGCGTGAACCCCTTGCGCGGCCAGAAGAATTCGCGCAATCGGTCAAGCCAGCCGGCCTTCTTTCGGCGTCGGAACAACATGGCCCAGACATAGCCGATCCGTTAGTGGCATTTCAATGGCGCCCGTATGGCGCCACGCGGCGGTCGCCGTGGCGCACGGAATGCGCCACACGTACCGGCTTGTCTTCAGTAGGACTTGCGGAAGAGGCCGCGGTCGATCTGACGCTGGCGGTATTCCAGGTCGATCCGGTCGATGGCGCCGTTGAGGTAGGCCAGTTCGCGGTCTTCGGCGGTCGGGATGCGCAGGGCGCGGGTGAAATTCTTGATCTGCTTCAACATTGGTAAACCTCTTTCGGTTTGACCTCCCGACGCAGAAGATAGGATCTTCACCCCAAAGGCACCAGCGACACTATGCCAATACAGCCATGCAAAAGGCGCATAATGACTGGTCAAATCTTGGGCAAACCTGCCCTATTCAAGGCAGGATGCCACATTTTTGCATAGGAACCGTCAGGTAAAGACGCGGCTGATCGTCGAGACGCACTGAAGTTCCTTGAGCTGGCCCATCAGCTGGTTGAGCTGGCGCAGGTCCCAGACCTCCAGATCGATATGCACCTCGGTGAAATCCGCCGCCACCCGCGCCATCGACATGGAGCGGATATTGACGTCGCTGGTGGCGATCGTCTGGGTGACTTCCGCGAGCGTGCCCGGCTCGTTCAGCGCATTGATCATGATGCGCGCCATGAAGCGGGTGTTGTTGGCCTCGTCGAGGTCCCAGCGCACGTCGATCCAGCGCTCGGGCTCGTCGTCGAACTTCTGCAGGGCCGGCGACTGGATCGGATAGATGGTGATGCCCTTGTCCTTCTCCATGATGCCGACGATGCGATCGCCCGGCACGGCGCCGCCGGCGGAGAAATGCACCTCGGCATTGCCGGAGAGGCCGCGGATCGGCAGCGCCTCGGGGCCGGTTTCGGTCGCTCCCCCTTCCAGCGTCGTCTTCGCCTTGCCCGGCAGCTTGAACACCATGCCGGCGGCGCTGCGCATGTTGAACCAGCCGTCGTCCGAGCTCGGCTTCACCGTCACGCGCTCGTCCTGGTAATCCGGGAAGACGGCGCGCAGCACGTCGAGCGAAGAGAGCTCGCCGCGGCCGACGGCGGCGATGGCGTCTTCCACATCCTTCTGGCCGAGACGGTGCAGCACGGGTTTCAGGCCGTCGCGCGAGAAGGATTTGCCGGCACGGTCGAAGGTGCGCTCCAGGATACGGTAGCCGAGGCCGGAATATTGCTTGCGCACGGCGGCGCGGGTGGCCCGGCGGATGGCGGCGCGCGCCTTGCCGGTGACGACGATCTCCTCCCAGGCCGGCGGCGGCACCTGGATGCCCGAGCGGATGATCTCCACCTCGTCGCCATTGCTGAGGCGGGTGACGAGCGGCATGATGCGGCCGTTGATCTTGGCGCCGACACAGGTATCGCCGATATTGGTGTGGACCGCATAGGCGAAATCGATCGGCGTCGCCCCGCGCGGCAGGGTGATAAGCTGGCCCTTCGGGGTGAAGGTGAACACCTGGTCCTGGAAGAGCTCGAGCTTGGTGTGCTCGAGGAATTCCTCCGGGTTGTCGCCTTCGGCGAGCGATTCGATCGTCCGGCGCAGCAGGGCATAGGCGTTGGAGCGGGGCGAGCGCGTGCGCTCGTCGCCGTTCACCACTTCCTTGTCCTTGTAGAGCGAGTGCGCGGCGATACCGTATTCGGCGATCTCGTGCATGCGCTTGGTGCGGATCTGCAGCTCGATGCGCTGGCGCGACGGGCCGACGATGGTCGTGTGGATCGACTGGTAGTCGTTCTGCTTCGGCGTCGAAATGTAGTCCTTGAAGCGGCCGGGCACGACGCGCCAGCGCGTGTGCACGATGCCGAGCGCGGCGTAACAGGCGGGAATGTCGTCGACGAGGATGCGGAAGGCATAGACGTCGGAAAGCTGCTCGAAGGAGAGCGACTTCGACTGCATCTTGCGGAAGACCGAATAGGGCGTCTTCTGCCGGCCCTTGACGAGGGCGTCCGGCAGGCCGTTCACCACGAGCAGTTCGCGCAGCTCGTCCTCGATCTTGCGGATCAGGCCCTCGTTGCGGCGGGAAAGGTCCTCCAGCTTGCGGGTGACGGTGTCGAAGGCTTCCGGGTTGATGTGGCGGAAGGAGAGGTTTTCCAGCTCCTCGCGCATGTCCTGCATGCCCATGCGGCCGGCGAGCGGCGCATAGATGTCCATCGTCTCCTCGGAGATGCGGGCGCGCTTTTCCGGCGACATGTGATCGAGCGTGCGCATGTTGTGCAGGCGGTCGGCGAGCTTGACCAGGAGCACGCGCACGTCGTCGGAAATGGCGAGCAGGAGCTTGCGCAGGTTTTCCGCCTGCTTGGCCTTCTTGGAGACGAGGTCGAGCTTCTTGATCTTGGTGAGGCCTTCGACCAGGGCGCCGATGTCCTCGCCGAACAGTTCGTCGATCTCGGCGCGCGTCGCGCTCGTGTCCTCGATCGTGTCGTGCAGCAGGGCGACGGCGATGGTCGATTCGTCCAGACGCATCTCGGTGAGAATGGCCGCGACTTCGAGGGGATGCGAAATGTAGGGATCGCCGCTCGCCCGCTTCTGCTGCCCGTGCTTCTGCATGGCATAGACATAGGCCTTGTTCAGCAGGGCCTCGTTGGCATCCGGCTTGTATTTCTGAACCCGTTCGACGAGTTCATATTGACGCATCATCCTCGGTCGGCTCCCTCCCCGCCGCGCGGGGGCAAAAAAAAGTGCGCCCCGACCTTAAGAGGGGCGCACCGGCATCCGCAATATAAAAATAGGCAATAGGAATTAGGCAATAGCCAATAGGGATTGGCATGTCGGCCGTCTTGTGGGCCGAAATGCCTACTGCCTACTGCCTACTGCCTGCCCCGGCATCAGTAATCGTCGCTCTTTTCCGGCGGCACGAGGCCTTCGATGCCGGCCAGCAGCTCTTCTTCCGACATGCGGTCGAAGGCGATGGTCTCCGGCTGGTCCTCGTCCTCTTCGATCGCGACGACGCCGGACGCGGCATCGGCGACCAGGCTTGCCGGGTCGGGCTCGGGCTCGTCCACTTCCACATGCTTCTGCAGCGAGTGGATCAGGTCTTCCTTGAGGTCGTCGGGCGAAAGCGTCTCGTCGGCGATCTCGCGCAGTGCGACGACGGGGTTCTTGTCGTTGTCGCGGTCGATGGTGATGGCGGCGCCCTGCGAGATGAGGCGGGCGCGATGGCTTGCAAGAAGAACCAGCTCGAAGCGGTTGTCTACCTTGTCAATGCAATCTTCAACGGTGACACGGGCCATTGCCTGTCCTTTGCGGTCATGAATTTCAGGAGTTTGCATGCCCGATACAGGCAATGGAAGGCAAATTCAAGTTTTTCCTTCCCCTTGCCGCCGGCGCGCGTGTCGTAAGGCAGCCCATATAACTTCTGATTGGTGCCTCACGTTACGGGAAGTAAAAAGCTGAAAGATCGGACAAATGAGGTAAAGTGCGGGAACTATTCCCCAATTCCGAAGCCCTTGAATTTGCTGAAACGATACCGGCCGGAAAAATCGCCTTCGCAACCTAGATTTGCTTGGAAAGCCCGGCCCTCTGCCCTAAATGAAGATTATATGAAAAACAGTTAATTCAACCGGATAGTGCATCCGGCCACCTCGGCACTTGGCCAAAACACGACCGTTTACATCAACTTCTATTTAAAAGGATTTCGCAGTATGTTCGACCCCCGCGAGAAAATCGCCCTCTTCATCGACGGTGCAAATCTCTATGCGGCTTCCAGGACACTCGGGTTCGACATCGATTACAGAAAGCTCCTGAAGGCCTTCCAGAAGCGCGGCTATCTTCTGCGCGCCTATTACTATACCGCCCTCATCGAGGACCAGGAATATTCTTCGATCCGCCCGCTGATCGACTGGCTCGACTATAACGGCTACAAGGTCGTCACCAAGCCGGCCAAGGAATTCACCGATTCGCTCGGCCGCCGCAAGATCAAGGGCAACATGGACATCGAGCTGGCCATCGACGCGATGGAGCAGTCCGAGACCGTCGACCACCTCGTCATCTTCTCCGGCGACGGCGATTTCACCACGCTCGTCGAGGCGCTGCAGCGCCGGGGCCGCAAGGTGTCCGTCGTCTCGACCATGCAGACGCAGCCGCCGATGATCGCCGACGACCTGCGCCGCCAGGCCGACTACTTCATCGATCTCGGCTCGCTGAAGGCCGAGATCGGCCGCGACCCTTCCGAACGCCCGCAGCGCGCCACCGAACCGGTGGAGACCGTCAGCGACTGAGGCAAGCGGATCGGACCGAGGATGACTGACGGCAGTGGGCGGGGCGAGGCTCCCCTCCCCAACTTCGTGCATGCTCCGATGCGGGAAAAGCGCCGGAAACCGGCCTTTTCAAGCTTTCCTTAAACATTGAATTAAATTCCCTTGCGGGGTCTCAAGCTTCTTCAAGACTCCCCTGCTATTCCCGATATCGGACAGCCATTTCGCATTGGGACATCGGGACAATGGTGGACGCAGTATCGCTTTCGGCAAACAGCTACCGGGGAGCATCGAGCGCGCTCGACATGCGCGCGCCGGCCATGGCGGCGGAAACCCGCCCCGCGGTCTCCGCCCTCGCCGCGCTTGCCGCGCCGCAGCCGGTCACCCAGGTTTCGACCCCGTCCGACATCGCCGGGGAGATCGGCGACCTCAGCTTCCTCTATGCGCCGAACGGGCTGCCGGGCATCTCCGCCCTGCCCGCCTACGCCGTGCCGCCCTCCCAGGCGGCAGCGGACGAGCAGGTCGCCAACAACAGCCGCAACCCGACCGCGCGCCTCGCCATCGAGAGCAACGACCTCAACAGCCTGATGTCGAGCTTCCTGACGGCCCGCACCCCGAGCGTCAACCCGGCCGCCTCGCCGGACGTGCCGGCGGATGCCGGCAGCGAGCAGCTTGCGCGCCAGTCGGTCATCGCGCAGCTTTACAGCCAGTTCTAAGGAAGAGAAGCGAGGAAGGGCGCCTCAGCCGCGCTCGCGCAGCAGGCGGCCCTTCTGGCGATTCCAGTCGCGCTCCTTCTCGGTCTCGCGCTTGTCGTGCAGCTTCTTGCCCTTGGCGAGCGCGAGTTCGAGCTTTGCCCGGCCGACATCGTTGAAGTAGATCTTGAGCGGCACCAGCGTCATGCCCTCGCGATTGATCGCGTTGCGCAGGCGATGGATTTCCCGCCGGGACAGCAGAAGCTTGCGCCGCCGGCGGGTCTCGTGGTTGAAGCGGTTGGCCTGGAGATATTCCGGCAGGTAGGAATTGATCAGCCAGATCTCGCCGCCCTCGTCCGAAGCATAGGATTCCGCGATGTTCGCCTTGCCTTCGCGCAGCGACTTGACCTCCGTGCCGGTCAGGACGAGACCGGCTTCGTAGGTATCGATGATCTCGTAGTTGAAGCGGGCCTTGCGGTTCTCCGCCACAATCTTCTTGACCGTCGTCGGACGCGCTTTCGTCGCCATGTCAGTTCAGCAGGCCGGCGTGGCGCAGCGCCGCGTCGATGGCTGCCTCCGTGGCCGGCTCCAGCGTGGAGAGCAGCGGCGAGCGGACGGTGCGGTTCATGCCGCGCGTGCGGTTCAGCGCGTATTTCGCGCCACACAGGCCCGGCTCGAGGAAGATCGCCTTGTGCAGCGGCATCAGCTTGTCCTGGTATTCCAGCGCGCTGGCGTAATCGCCGGCGAGCGTCGCCACCTGGAGTTCCGCACAGAGCCGCGGCGCGACATTCGCCGTCACCGAAATGCAGCCCACGCCGCCATGGGCGTTGAAGCCGAGCGCGGTGGCATCCTCGCCGGAAAGCTGGACGAAATCCTTGCCGCAGGCGATGCGCTGTTCGGAAACGCGCTCGATCTTGCCGGTCGCGTCCTTGACGCCGACGATCGAGGCATACGCCTTGGCGAGGGCACCCATCGTCTCGGGCGACATGTCGACCACCGAGCGGCCGGGAATGTTATAGATGACGATCGGCAGCTTCACGCTTTCGGCGATCGCCGCGAAATGCGTGAAGAGCCCCTTCTGCGTCGGCTTGTTGTAATAGGGCGTGACGACGAGGATGGCGTCCGCGCCCGCCTTTTCGGCGTGCTGGGCGAGGTCGATCGCTTCCTTCGTGTTGTTCGAGCCCGCACCGGCGATCACCGGCACGCGGCCAGCCGAGACCTTGATGCAGAGTTCCACCACCCGTTTGTGCTCGTCATGCGACAGCGTCGGCGATTCGCCGGTGGTGCCGACCGGGACGAGGCCGTGGCTGCCTTCGCCGATCTGCCATTCGACATGCGCGGCGAAGGCGTCTTCATCGACGGCGCCGGCATCGGTGAACGGGGTGACGAGAGCGGGAATGGATCCCTTGAACATCGAGAACTCCTGAGGCCAGAGCCGCCCTTGGGCTTACATGCTTTGGCCGTATTCCGTGGTTAAAAACGCCCGCACAATAATCATGTGACAGTCCTGCGGCAAGCGGCGCGACGGGCGTTTTTCATGCATGATCAAGGCGGAAGGGCGGCGGATGCGCGAATATTCGCTTCCCCTGATCCGTCGCTTGGAAAGCAGGCCCTTTCACGGCTTAGTGAGGGCTGCGGTTAAGGCTTCGTTAAGGCAACAAAGGGTTAATTGATTGTCAAGGTTCCGGCGGAAAATGACGTTCTGGACGCGCCGCCGGTCAGGCATCCGGGATGTAGCATGATCTCGAGAAACAGTTTCATCCTTTGTGCCTTGCTGCTTGCCGGTGCGGCCGGCCTTGCGCTGCGCTCTTCGCCGGTCGAGGCGGAAAACACCACGGTGCCGGTGATAAAGCCGCTCGGCTTTGCCGCGGACATGCCGTCGAAGGACATCATCACCAGTGCCATTCCGCGCACGGACAGCCTGCAGCCGGCGAGCGCGGAGCTGCGCGAGGGGCTCGACGCGCTTTCCAATCGCGATGCGGCCCTTGCCATTGCAGCGCGCAACCGCCTGCCGCCCGACAGCCTCGACCGGCATATCCTGACCTGGGCGATCGCCGTCTCCGGCCAGCGGGGCGTTCCGTCCTGGGAGATCGCCGCCGCCCAGAAGGAGCTGAAGGGCTGGCCGGGCCTGAAGGCGCTGCGTGCCAATTCCGAGCGGGCGCTTTCCCGTGAAAATCCGCCGGCGGCCGATGTGCTCGCCGCCTTCGGCACGACCCGCCCGGAAACGGCGGAAGGCGCGGTCGCGCTCTGCCGCGCGCTCGTCGCGACCGGCAATGCGGTGCGCGCCGGCGAGGTCCTGCGGTCCTTCTGGCAGAAGGAAACGCTTTCCAAGGAACTCGAAAGCAGGATCCTCGGCGAATTCGGCGCGCTCTTGACCGTCGCCGACCACAAGATGCGCATGGAGATGCTGCTCTATCGCGACCGCGTCGACCAGGCGCAGCGGTTCGGCGATCTCGGCAAGGCGCAGTCGCTCTATCGCGCCTGGGCGGCGGTCATTCGCAAGAACAAGACGGCCGGCACCCTGATCAAGGCCGTCGATGCGAGCTGGCAGAAGGACCCCGCCTATACGTTCCTGCGCATCCGCCATCTGCGCAACAACGAGGAATACCGCGCAGCCGGAAAGCTCTTCTCCGCCATGCCGGAGGATCCGGCGCGGCTGGTCAATCCCGGCGCCTGGTGGAACGAGCAGCGCATCGTCAGCCGCGGCCTTGCCGATCTCGGCGACTTTCGCGATGCCTATCGCGTCGCGGCCCGCCACGGCGCGGACGACCCGACGGATATCGTCGAGGCGGAGTTCCATGCCGGCTGGTATGCGCTGCGCGATCTCGACGACCCGAAGACCGCGGCCGGCCATTTCCGGCGCATCCTGCAGGCCTCCGACCGGCCGCTCTCCGTCTCCCGCGCCTGGTACTGGCTGGGACGGACGGCGGAAAAGGGCAATCCGAAGGAGGCAAAGGACTATTTCGCCAAGGCGGCGAACTTCTCCGGCACCTTCTACGGCCAGCTCGCCGCCGCGCGGCTCGGCCGCACGGCGTTGAACGTCGCCTATCCGAAGCCGACCGAGGAGGAACGCGCCCGCTTCAACCAGCGCGAGGCCGTGCAGGCGATCGCCCGCCTGCAGGCGGCCGGGCACGGCTGGCGCGGCGACAGCCTCTACCGGGCGCTCGCCGGCGAGCTGATGAGCCCTGGCGAGCTCGCGCTTCTCGCCGCGCAGGCCGAGAAGGGTGGCAACCACCAGCTCTCGCTGCAGATCGGCAAGATCGCCTTCGGGCGCGGCATCGATGTGGCGGCGCTGGCCTTCCCGATCGGCGTCATTCCCGACGATGCCGACATTGCCGGTTCCGGCAAGGCGCTCGCCTATGCCATCGCCCGGCAGGAAAGCGCCTTCAACCCGGCTGCCGTCTCTCCCGCCAATGCGCAGGGCCTGCTGCAGCTCATGCCTGGCACGGCGCAGGGCGTGGCGAAACGCTATGGCCTTGCCTATTCCAAGGAGCGGCTGACGACGGACGCCGCCTACAACGCCACTCTCGGCGCCCACTATCTCGGCGAGCAGATCAGCGATTTCGGCGGCTCCTATGTGCTGACCTTCATTGCCTACAATGCGGGTCCCCGCCGCGTGCCGCAGTGGATCGCCCGCTATGGCGACCCGCGCGGCAAGCCGATCGACGAGGTCGTCGACTGGATCGAGCGCATCCCCTTCTCCGAAACCCGCAGCTACGTGCAGCGCGTGATGGAGAACTACCAGGTCTACAAGACCCGTCTTGGCCAGAAGGCCGATATCGTGCACGATCTCAGCGTCGGCCGCTGAGGCGGCCCTGCTCCCCGCCGGAGCGTTTCCGCTTCCCCCGGATCGCGCGCCCGGCCTTTCACAATATATGCGAACGCAAAACCGCTTCGCACTTTTGCCGGAATTGCTCTAGGCTGGCCGTCCCTACCCGTTCGGAGTGTCCCGGCCCGAACGTCCTTCCCCAACAGTCAGGCGGATGCACAGACATGGACGGATTCGAAAGCCGCTTCTTCCCAGCCGAAGACGGACTGATGCTGCATGCCCGCGATTACGCACCAGCCGCGGCCGACGGCCGGCTGCCGCTCGTCTGCCTGCCCGGCCTCAGCCGCAACGGGCGCGACTTCCACCCGCTCGCCTTGCGCCTCGCGCAGGATCCCGCCGCCCCGCGCCGCGTCATCGCGCTCGATTACCGCGGGCGCGGGCTTTCGGCCCATGACGGCAATGCGGCCAACTACACTGTCGCGGTGGAATGCCGGGACGTCCTCACCGCCCTGTCCGCCTTCGGCCTCACCCGCGCGCTTTTTGCGGGGACCTCGCGCGGCGGGCTGATCCTGCATGTCATGGCGGCCGTGCGGCCCGACTGCATTGCGGGCGCGATCCTCAACGATATCGGACCGGAAATCGAGGCGGACGGCCTCGAGGAGATTCGCGACTATCTTTCCCGCGCGACCTTTCCCGCCAGTTTCGCGGCGGCGGCCGAGGGGCTGAGGGCGCTGCACGGCGCCACCTTCCCTGCCCTTTCGGACGCCGACTGGCACGACATGGCCGAAGCGATCTATGCCGAGCGGGACGGCCGGATCGTCGCCGACTTCGATCCCGGGCTGACGGACCAGCTGCAGGCCATCGACTTTTCAAAGCCGCTTCCGACGCTCTGGCCGCAATTCGAGCTGCTGGCGCAAAAGCCGCTGCTCGTGGTGCGCGGCGAACAGTCCCGGCTGTTTTCCCGGCAGACGCTCGCCCGCATGGCGGCCCATGCCGCCACCGTCCGCACGGTGACCGCGCCGGGACAGGGGCATGCCCCGCTCCTGCACCATGCCGACGTCTTCCCGTCGGTCGAGGCGTTCCTCGCCGGCCTGGACGGCTGAACCCCGCGCCATACCCCCGTGTTCCGCCCGCGCCTCCCGCAATGCGCGGTCCGAGGGGCGCTCCAAAACGAAAAGACCCGGCTCGAAAGCCGGGTCTCCCATCACTGACAGAGGTCAGATCAGATTAGAACGAACGCTGCAGGCGGACGAAGCCGGACCAGTCGTCCTGGCCGCCCTTGGCACCGCCGCGCGGGCCGTCGACGTCGGTGTACTGCAGGCTGACCTTGGCGGTCAGGTCGGTCACGATCGTGTAGTCGAGCGTGACGCCGGCGCGCCATGCGTCGCGGTCGCCGACATAGTCGCCGCTCAGATCGTAGTCGATCGTGCCCCAGTACTGGAAGCCGGGGGTGATGGCCAGCTTGTCGGTCAGGTTAGCCTTGTACGAGGCAGCGACCGACCATTCGGAAGCGTCCCAGTAACGGTTTGCGCCCGACGACCAGACGGCTGCGCCCTGCAGGGTGCCCGGGCCGACGTCAGCGGAGATGAGGCCGCGGATGTTGCCGTTTTCGGCGTCGAAGTCGTAGGAGCCGAGCAGGTCAGCGCTGACGGCGCCGAACGAGCCGGTGACAACGCCCGAGATGCCGAGGTTGTCTTCGAAGCGCGACCAAGCCTTGTTGGCGAACGATTCGAGAGCGACCGTAGCGGAGAAGGCGCCGCCTTCGTACTTGTACGAGATGGCGTTCAGCAGCGTGTTGCCGCCGATGACGTTCAGGAAGCCGCCGTCGAGAGCGTCGGTTTCGCCGTTGATGCCCTTATCCCACTCCGTGTAGAAGTAGCCGGCCTTGAAGCCGCCGAGCTGGATCCATGCGCCGTCCAGGAAGGTGTCCTGGTGGGAGTCAGCCTGAAGGTCGATGTGGCCGGTCAGCGTGCCGAGCTCGGTGTCGCTCTTGGCGTCGAGCGAGATGTAACCACGCGTACCAACGCGGTAGCCAGCGTCGTTGCCGACAGCGTTTTCAGCGAAGTCAACCTGGAAACGGACGTAGCCGCTGATCTGCAGGCAGGTTTCGGTGCCCGGAATGTAGAAGTAACCCGTGCCGAATGCGTCGCAAACGCGAACGTATTCCATCGGCTCCGGCTCGGCGGCAACGATAGCGTCGGCGGCCTGAGCGCCGGAGACTGCTGCGAGAGCAGCAGCGGAGCCGATGAGAAGGCTCTTGATGTTCATTTTCTGACCTCCAGTCAAAAAGTTTCAAACGGGTCTGGGTTTTTTGCTGAAGGACAGCGTTCCCTGCCCCATCCCCAAGTTCAGGAAGCGGACGATCAACCGCCCCTGCTTCCGAAGGTGAAAATACAAGACGCGCCTCCGTAAGCAATCTCCAAACTGAAAGGAGGCAGGGTTTGTGTCAGCCTTCGCCCCGCGCTGTTGCGGAAAGGACACAAAATGGCGGGGCAGATCGCTAAAAGTTTATGGATCCTTAACAAAAGGCCTTATGAAGCGGGCACTTAGCCGGGCGGTTTTTCCGAATCCTCCCGCCATAGACCGGGCAAAAAGAGGGCGAAGCCTGCGCTTTAACGTGGCGGACGGGCATTTTTCCCGCTGTCGCTCCCCATCGTCAACGCCCCGGCAGGACCGGAAACGGGAATCGGCACGGCCCGTTTCGGGGGTGGTTCGGGAGAATCAGGCGGCGGACTTTACGAGGATATGGACAGGGCGCGCGCGGCGAACGAAACGGCCTTCGTTCACGCCGGCGACGGGATGTCGCCGGCCCGTCATATATATAATGTCGAGCAGGACGCATTTCAGCACGCAGAAAAGAGGCCTGCCCCCGGCACGCCAGGGGCCGGCGGCGCGCGATGCTGCTTTTTCTGACTGGAGGTCAGAAAATGAACATCAAGAGCCTTCTCATCGGCTCCGCTGCTGCTCTCGCAGCAGTCTCCGGCGCTCAGGCCGCCGACGCTATCGTTGCCGCCGAGCCGGAGCCGATGGAATACGTTCGCGTTTGCGACGCATTCGGCACGGGTTACTTCTACATTCCGGGCACCGAAACCTGCCTGCAGATCAGCGGCTACGTCCGTTTCCAGGTTGACTTCGCCGAGCATGGCCGCAGCGGCTCCACCGGCGCCTGGCTGACGAATGACGCTGCTTACAAGACCAATACCCGTGGTTATCTCTCCATCGACGCCAAGAGCGACACCGAGCTCGGCACGCTGACCGGCCACATCGACCTCCAGAGCGACTCTGGTGCCGACACCTTCCTGGACGGCGCATGGATCCAGCTCGGCGGCTTCAAGGCCGGCTACTTCTACACGGAGTGGGATAAGGGCATCAACGGCGAAACCGACGCTCTCGACGGCGGCTTCCTGAACGTCATCGGCGGCAACACGCTGCTGAACGCCATCTCGTACAAGTACGAAGGCGGCGCCTTCTCCGCCACGGCTTCGCTCGAGACCTTCGCAACCAACACCTGGTCGGAGTTCTCCGACAACCTCGGCATCTCGGGCGTTGTAACCGGCTCGTTCGGCGCCGTCAGCGCTGACCTGCTCGGCTCCTACGACTTCGACGCCGAAAACGGCAACATCCGCGGCCTCGTCTCCGTTGACGTCGGCCCGGGCACCCTGCAGGGCGCAGCCGTCTGGTCGTCGGGCGCAAACCGTTACTGGGACGCTTCCGAATGGTCGGTCGCTGCCTCGTACAAGGCAAACCTGACCGACAAGCTGGCCATCACCCCCGGCTTCCAGTACTGGGGCACGATCGACTACGATCTGAGCGGCGACTATGTCGGCGACCGCGATGCATGGCGCGCCGGCGTCACGCTCGACTACACGATCGTGACCGACCTGACCGCCAAGGTCAGCCTGCAGTACACCGACGTCGATGGCCCGCGCTTCGACGGCAAGAAGAGCGGCATGGACGACTGGTCCGGCTTCGTCCGCCTGCAGCGCTCGTTCTGATAGAATAGCGACCGAAAACAGAAAACCCGGCTGCAAGCCGGGTTTTTGCTTTCTGCTAATTTAGGGGATGTTTTGGCAGGAATCCAGCAATCATTTTGTGCAACCACTGCGCGATGCATGCGCCGCGGGGTCCCCAAATGCAAAAAGTTGCCCCAAATTTTGGCAACTACAACCTGAACTATAATTTTTCTTCATTAATTCAGCCAAAAATATCAAAGCGTGTTACATTGCGCTGGCTGCTTGATCGCTATAGCGACGTGCTTTGGGAGCCGGGATCTCACAAATATAATGTCCTGTCCTTCGTCGGGGAGCTCGACGAAATCCTTCTCGGCACAACCTTTACGGATTTCACCGACGAGATGGTGGACAGCCTGATCGCGGCGTTGCGCAAGCGCGGCAACAGCAATGCCACGATCAACCGGAAGATGGCCGCGCTCAGCAAGCTGCTGCGCAAGGCATACCGGATGGGCGACATCGAGAGCCTCCCGGAATTCAAGCGCCAGCGGGAAAAGGCTGGCCGTATCCGCTTTCTCGATCCCGACGAGGAGGCGCGGCTTTTTGCAAGGATCCTTGAAATATCCGATCTTTACGGTCGCCTCTGCATCTTCCTCGTCGATACCGGCGCACGTCTTGGCGAAGGCATCGGCCTTCGATGGCAGGACATCCAGGGCGAGCGCGTCACCTTCTGGCTGACCAAGAGCGGGAAAAGCCGTTCCGTGCCGCTTACCGAACGCGCGGCCGCCGCCATCCACGCGTCGGACAGGCGAAAACGCGGCCCCTTCGCGGGCATCGCCCAGCCAAAATTCCGCGCGGCCTGGAACGAGGCGAAGCAGACGGTGGGACTGGGCACGGATCCCGACGTCGTGCCGCATATCCTGCGCCACACCTGCGCTTCACGGCTTGTCCAGGGCGGCATCGATATCAGACGCGTCCAGACCTGGCTGGGCCACCAGACCCTGCAGATGACCATGCGCTACGCGCATCTCGCCTCCAGCGACCTGGACATCTGCGTGCCCATTCTGGAACGCGCGGCACGCCGCAAGGCAGGCTGACGATTTTCCGGACGTGTCTGGGAGCCTTGCCGAAGCACAAGGAACTGGCGGAGAAGAAGGGATTCGAACCCTCGATACCGTTTCCGGTATACTCCCTTAGCAGGGGAGCGCCTTCGACCACTCGGCCACCTCTCCGCTCGCGGTCTCACTATGCGGCAGCGCTTGCGATTGCAAGGCTTTTTTGGTTTTCACCCACATTTTGATGACGGTGCCGCGCCTTCGGGCCGGAACCGCGACTGCGCCCTCCCCGCTTCCGCCTGCGGAATTTTTGCCGGCCGGCCTCGAAAATGCCTTCTGCCTCCCCACTTTGTTCAACAGCGGTTCAGCTTGCCGGCGCTAGAAGTCGGACAACAGCACATGGTTGCAGAAAGGAACGAGGACATGGCCTATGTATACAAGGGCACGAACGGAGACGACTACGTCGTCCAGAACTCGCGCACCGAGGTCGAGATCTACACCTATGGCGGCGATGACGAAATCGTTCTGAACCGGACCGACAGCCGGGGCGGCCTCAACTATGTCGAAGCCGGCAGCGGCAACGATCTCGTGCGCAACAGTTTCGAGGGCGGCAACGACATCTTCCTGGGCTCCGGCAACGACGTCTACAAGCACGACGGCTCGGCCAAGGCCAGCGGCGAATACGACATCGTCCGCGGCGGCGACGGCAATGACCGGTTCGAGGTGAAGACGCTCGCCAGCGTCTACAAGGGCGACAGCGGCAACGACACCTTCTATTCGGTCGGCTACCGCAACTCGTTCAACGGCGGCTCCGGCAACGACACGATCAACTACTCGCTGCAGGATTCCTCCAGCGAGAGGGGCCGCGGCATCTATGTCGACCTTGACAAGGGCTTTGCGAAGGCCGTCGAAGGGCGCACCGAGAAGCTGAGCAGCATCGAGAACGCCACGGGCACCCGCGCCAACGACACGCTGATCGGCACCGGCGGCAACAACACGCTGCGCGGCGGCAACGGCAACGACCAGCTGGAAGGGCTCGGCGGCAACGACAAGCTCTATGGCGGCTCCGGCAAGGACGTCCTCTACGGCGACAACGGCAATGACGACCTTTACGGCGGCGGCGGCAACGACCGGCTCTACGGCGGCTCCGGCAACGACGACCTCGTCGGCGGCGCGGGCAACGACCTCCTGGTCGGCGGCAGCGGCAACGACTTCCTTGTCGGCGGCTCCGGTGCCGATACGTTCCGCTTCGTGCGCACCTCCGACAGCAAGGTCGGCTCGCAGCGCGACGTGATCGACGACTTCAAGCCGGAGAGCCAGGGCGACGTCATCGACCTGCGCGACATCGACGCCGATACGGGCCGGGGCGGCAACAACGCCTTCACCTTCATCGGCAAGGATGCCTTCTCCGGCACCGCAGGGGAACTGCGCTACTCGGGCACGATCATCTCCGGCGACGTGGACGGCGACGGCCGCGCCGATTTCGAGATTGACGCCGGCCTCACGCGCTACTATTCGAGCGACTTCCTGCTCTAAGCTCCGCCCCCGGCACCAGGGGGCGCCTCCGAGCTTGTCATGCCGCACGCGCCAGCAACGCGTGCGGCATTTCTCGTTGTAATCCTTGTGAAAAAGCGCGCGGCGTGCCGTTCGGGCAGGGTCAGCCGCGGCCAGGCCCGCCGAATCAGATCTTCGGACAGGCGACGACATGGCGCCCTGCGGCAACCCGGCCTTCACGCCGGGACAGGGCAATCCGACGCGCCGTTTCGGCCTTCATGGACTTTTCCCCACAAAACGAGAACCGCCAGCGACCTTTCTGGTCGCTGGCGGTTCTGAATCCGGTCCACCGGAATTGCGCTGGCACCTTGTCTGTCCGCCGCCGAAGCGTTGCCGCTTCGGCGGGACACGCCTCAGGTTCGGGCGGCCAGGCGGTCGATCGCGTTCTGCGTCGAGGTGCCGAAGTCGCCGTCGATCGGGCCGCTATAGTAGCCACGATCCTTGAGGATCTGCTGGAACTCCTTGCGGAACTGCGGCGTGAAGTTCGCCGGCGAGCCCTTGAGTTCCTGCAGCTTGCCCTGATCGCCGCCCTCGACGCTGGCGGCGGCCCAGCGGGCGGCCTCCTTGGCGTTGGCGCGCGTGCCGAGGCCCTGGTCGTAGAGGCGGGAGAGATTGCCCATGGCATAGGTGTTGCCACCGTTCGCCGCCTTTTCGTACCAGTTGCGGGCCTCGGCATAGTCCTGCTTCACGCCGTTGCCGACGTCGTAGAGCCAGCCGATCGAGGCCATCGAATAGTAGTCGTTGAAGGCCGCGGCCTTCTCGTACCACTTGCGCGCCTCGACATAATCGACCGCGACGCCGAGGCCGGACTGGTAGGCATAGCCGACGGAGGACATGGCGTTGACGTCGCCGCCCTCGGCACCCTTCAGGTACCAGTCGAGCGAGGCATTGTAGTCGCGTGCCGTGCCGAGGCCCTCGCGGTAGAACCAGCCCATCGTGGCCTGCGCATTGGCATAGCCCTGCTCGGCGGCCTTGCGATACCACTTGATGGCCTCGTCATAGTCCTTGCGCGTGCCGTTGTAGCCTTCGCGGTAGAGCCAGCCGAGCGAGGCCTGGGCATAGGGATTGCCGGCATTCGAGGCCTGCTCGAACATGCGGGTGCCCTTGGCCATGTCGACCGGGCCATCCGTGCCGTAAATCGAGTACCAGGCAAGGTTGGTCAGCGCGTAGAGGTTCCCCTCGTCGGCGGCCTTCTGGTACAGCTCGCGCGCCTTCGGGAAGTTGCGTGCCGCGTCGTGGGCGCGGCCCAGCATGTTGCGGATCGAGTTGTCCGACGGATTGGCGTTGAGCGCCGCCTCGCAGACCGGGATCGCGCGGCCGTAGTCGATCTGCGCGAAGAGCTTGCCGAGGAAGCCCGGGCGCAGGTTCGGTTCGCCGGCGAGTTCATAGCACTGGTCGGCATCCGAACCGCCGAGGGTCACCGTCGACTGGCTGTTGTCGGTGGTGGTCGTGTTGCTGTTCGTCAGCGAGGTGGTGGTGCTGTCGTTGCGGCCCGTTGCGAGCTTGTCGATGGCGGCGAGCGTCGCCGCGCCGAACTCGCCATCGGCCGAACCGCTGTAGTAGCCGCGTTCCTTCAGGAGGTTCTGCATCTCCTTGCGGAAGGCGACCGTGAAGTTGCCCGGATTGTCCTTGAGCTCCTTCAGCTTGTTGGCATCGCCGCTTTCGACCGAGGCAGCCGCCCAGCGGACGGCTTCCTTGGCGTCGGCCGGCGTGCCGAGACCCTGGTCGTAGAGGCGCGACAGGTTGCCCATGGCATAGGCGCTGCCGGCATTGGCGGCCTTCTCGTACCAGTAGCGGGCTTCGACATAGTCCTGCTTCACGCCGTTGCCGACGTCATAGAGCCAGGCGAGCGAGGCCATCGAGTAGGAATCGCCGATATTGGCGGCCTTCTCGTACCAGACCTTGGCCTCCGCGTAGTTCTGCGCCGTGCCGAGGCCGTTCTGGTAGGCCCAGCCGAGCGAGGACATGGCATTGGCATCGCCCGCATCGGCCGCCTTGCGATACCAGTTGAGCGACTGGACGTAATCCTGCGAGACGCCGAGGCCTTCGCGGTAGAACCAGCCCATGGTCGCCATGGCGTTGGCATAGCCCTGGTTGGCCGACTGCTGGTACCACTTCACCGCCTCGTTGTAGTCCTGGCGCGTGCCGCCGTAGCCTTCGCGGTAGAGCCAGCCGAGCGAGGCCTGGGCATAGGAGTTGCCGGCGATCGAGGCCTTCTCGAACATCGACAGGCCCTTGGCGACATCGACCGGGCCATCCGTGCCGTAGACGGAGAACCAGGCAAGGTTCGTCAGGGCGTACATGTTGCCGAGCTCGATCGCCTTCTCGTAGTTGCGGCGGGCTTCGACATAGTTGCGGTCGGCGTCGTGCGCGCGGCCGAGCAGGTTGACGAGCATGCCGTCGGACGGGTTCTCGTTGACGGCCTGCGCGCAGGCGGTGAGCGCCCGCTTGGCATCGATCTTCAGGAAGTTGACGCCCATGAAGCCGGGCAGCGACTGCGGCTCGCCGGCAAGCAGGAAGCAGTCGCGCGAGGCCGGCGTCTCCTTGCCGGTGACGTCGACGCTGAGGCCCTTCTTGGGCTCCAGCGCGGCGATGAGCTGTTCGGCATCGCTGCGGTGCTGGCTGTCCGGATAGCGCTCGATGAAGCGCTGGAGCGCGGCCGCGTCGGTCGAGCCCTTCAGGGCCTCCCATGCGATGCCGGCTGCATCCTGCCCGTCGTTCTGGGTGGCTTCCTTGAGGCTGGCGAGCTTCTTTTCCGCCAGCATCTTGTAGACCGGATCCTTGCCGTGCTTCTCGATGAAGGCGTTGATCAGGTCCTCGTCGGCGAGGTCGCGGATGTTCTGCCAGTCGGCGGCCGCTTCCGACTGGCCGTTCGGCGAGATTTCCTGCGTGTTGCCGCTGTTGTTGACGTTGATGTTCACTTCCTTGATGTTCAGGAAGATCTGCGCGCCGCCGAGCGAACCGTAGACGAAGGGCTCCTGCTCGCGGTTGGTGACTTCCACCACCTCGTCGCGCACCTTGCCGAGCGCGATGCGCACGTCGAGGCCGGGCTCCGTCAGGTATTTCGACAGGGCGGAGGCGAACGGGCTGTTCCTGCCCTCGCCGTCCAGCGCCACGGTGCCGGCCTTCGAGGCGAAGGCGATCAGCGTGTCGGCCGATTCCGGCTCGACGCGGGCAAGGCCGCGCGTGACGGCGCGCGTGCCGATCGACCGTGTCATCGAGGCGGAGAACGGGTTGTTGCGGCAGGCATCGAGGATGAAGAGCTTCAGCCTCTTGGCGCCTTCCAGCGAGCGCTGCACGCGGTCGATGGCGACGCTCTCGTCCTCGACGTCGCGGTCGCTCCTCAGCGCCGCGTCGACGGGGATGAGGTAGTTGACCCCGTTCATCTCCATGGCGTGGCCGGAATAGTAGACCACCGCCATTTCGGCATCCATCGAATCGTCCTCGAACTCGCGCAGCGCCTTCACCATGGCGGCGCGGTCGAGATCGTGGACGGTCTTGACGGAATCGAAACCTGCGTTTTCGAACGAGGCGCGCATCAGCTCGACATCGTTCGCAGGGTTGTTGAGCTGGGCGGTCTCTTCGTATTTCTGATTGCCTATCAGCAGTGCAACGCGTTTCGCCTCTGCGGCGCCCGCATTGAACACGACGACGGCAACCGAGACGAAGAGGACCGGCGCCCAGCGTCTCTGCATTTGCTTGATCATGCCCTTCCCTCCGGCATTATTGCCGAGAGTATTACGTATGGCCCCTGCCGTTTCAATGTGCGGCCGGCCGGATTTTTTTGACCCGGCCGGCGAGAACGTCATGCGGCGGCGATCTCGACCCAGCGGCCCTCGCGGAAAGATTGCGCCATGGCGTGCACCGATTTCTCGATGCGCAGGCCATGGTTGAAATCGATGGAATGCGAGGCCATGCCGGCGATGGCGGCGATCAGCTCGCGGCATTCGATGACCTTGAGATCGTTAAAGCCGAGGCCGTGGCCGGGGGCTGGAATGAACCGGTCATAGGGCTTGTGATGCGGGGCCGTCAGAATTGTGGAAAAGCCCTGCTCGCTCGCGCGGCCCGCCACCGTATAGAGCTGGAACTCGTTCATGCGCTCCTGGTCGAAGAGGATCGAGCCCTTCGAGCCGTAGATCTGCAGCGCGATGCGGCCCTTGCGGCCCCAGGCGGAACGGTTGGCCATCAGCACGCCGGAGATGCCGCCGGGAAGGCGCATCAGCACGCTGGCGATGTCGTGGTTCTCCACGGCGCGTCGGCCGCCCTCCTTCAGCGGGCGGTCGGCATAGGGCTTTGCCAGCGAGGCGATCACCGCCTCGACATGGCCGAACAGGCTCCAGAGCAGCGAAAGCGGGTGAACGGAGAAATCGTCGAGCGCGCCGTAAC
Organism: Shinella sp. WSC3-e; assembly: GCF_945994535.1. Classification (NCBI taxonomy): domain Bacteria; kingdom Pseudomonadati; phylum Pseudomonadota; class Alphaproteobacteria; order Hyphomicrobiales; family Rhizobiaceae; genus Shinella; species Shinella sp. WSC3-e. The sequence goes on along the minus strand of NZ_OZ000530.1, from coordinate 682,205 downwards.
CGGAAGCGGCCTCGCTCTTCCAGTAGAACGGCGCTTCCGGATCGGCCATGAAATCCTCGTCCATCTCGACGCGGACATGGTTGACCGTGCCGATCGCGCTCTCGTCGATGAGGGAACGGATGTGCCGCATGACCGGGTTCTGGATATAGTTGTAGCCCATGACCGCGACCTTGCCGGAGGAGCGCTGGGCGGCGAGCATGCGCTCGGCATCGGCCAGCGCCGGCGCCATCGGCTTTTCGCACCAGACGTGTTTTCCCGCTTCCAGCGCGGCAATCGCCATCTCGGCGTGGAACTGGTTCGGCGTGGTCACCGAGATCACGTCGACCTCGGGATCGGCGAGGAGATCGCGCCAGTCGGCGGTCGATCTGGCAAAGCCGAATTCGCGGGCGCGGCTGGCGGCAAGCTCCGCATTGGCCTCGGCCAGATGCACGAGGCGCGGACGCTCCACGTCGCCGAAGACCGCGCTGACATTGTTCCAGGCAAGCGCATGGCACTTGCCCATGTAGCCGGTACCGATCAGTCCTATTCCCAAGGCCTTCATGCCGCCTCCTCCATCTGCCGGGGTTCCATTTCCACGCGCATGCAGCCGCAAAACCGCTACGCATTCGCGCCGGATTTGCTCTATACCTCGCCGTATATGCGTCTTCGGCACCATGCATAGCGGGAAAGATTTGGAACGAAAACTATCTTTTCTGAGAATATGGAATATTTATTTCGTTTGTCGCAGAATGGCCGCACGAGGGAGGACAGAACCATGAACAGCACCGAAGCGGCCCTTACACGCGTGCCCCGTGATTTCGACAGCCTGCGCAGCGTCATCATCGAGCGCAAGGTGAGCATGCCGAAGCGCCTGGCGCAGGTGGCGGCCTATGCGCTTTCCAATCCGGACGAGATGGCCTTCGGCACGGCGGCGAGCATCGCGACGGCCGCCGACGTGCAGCCCTCGACGCTGGTGCGCCTTGCCCACCACCTCGGCTATGAAGGTTTTTCCGACCTGCAGAACGTTTTCCGCGCCCGGCTGCGCGACCGCACGCTCTCCTATGAGGAGCGCCTGCTCTCCCTGGAGGCCGGGCCGGCGTCCAACAGCGACACGGAGCTGCTTTCCGGCTTTCTCACCGCCGCCAGCCAGTCCGTCGCGCGGCTTGCCAGCACCATCGACGGCGAGACCTTCTCCAGGTCCGTCGAGCTTCTGGCGCGGGCCGAGACGATCTATCTCGTCGCCAAGCGCCGCTCCTATCCGCTGACGGCGCACATGGCCTATGCGCTCGGCAAGCTCGGCATCCGCCACCAGATCATCGCCTCGCCGAACGGCATCGACGCCGAGATGACGCAGTTCGCCACCGCCAAGGATGCGGTGATCGCCGCCAGCTTCGCCCCCTATGCCGCCGAAAGCCTGACGCAGGCGCAGGAACTGGCCGCCCGCGGCGTGCCGATCGTCGCCATCACCGACTCGGTCTTCTCGCCGCTGGCCGCCTCCGCCACCCACTGGTTCGAGGTTTCCGAGGCGGACTATGCCGGCTTCCGCTCGCTCTCGGCCTCCATGGCGCTCGCCATGGCGCTGCCGGTCGCCATCGCCGAAAAGCGACGCAGCCTCAAGCGCGCCGCGAAGTGAAATGCTGTGGAATAAAAACGGAATGTATATTCCGAATTGACAGAATAATGGAATTCATGTTTCATTTTCCGCACGGACCGCCGCACCTTGAATGACGGCGCCGCGAGACCGGGAGGAAGACATGCCGCACACTGACCAGGGCCAGAGCCAGGACAAGACGCTCGACGTCATCACGATCGGCCGCTCGTCCGTCGATCTCTACGGCCAGCAGCTCGGCACGCGGCTGGAGGACACCGCTTCCTTCGCCAAATCCGTCGGCGGCTGCCCGGCCAACATCGCCATCGGCACCGCCCGCCTCGGCCTCAGGTCCGCGCTGATCACCCGCGTCGGCGACGAGCAGATGGGCCGCTTCATCCGCGAGCAATGCGCCCGCGAAGGCGTGAATGTGGAGGGCATCAGGACCGACAGGGAACGGCTGACGGCGCTCGTGCTGCTCGCCATCGAATCCGAAGGCGTCTCGCCGATGATCTTCGTGCGCACCGACTGCGCCGACATGGCGCTTAACGAGGGCGATGTGGACGAGGCCTTCGTGCGCTCCTCCCGCGCCGTGCTCGTTTCCGGCACGCATTTTTCCCGCCCCAACACCGAGGCCGCCCAGCGCAAGGCGATCCGCATCGCCAGGGAGAGCGGCGGCAAGGTCATCTTCGACATCGACTACCGCCCGAACCTCTGGGGTCTTGCCGGCCATGCGGAAGGGTTCGAGCGCTACGTGAAATCCGACCGCGTCTCCGCCATCATGAAATCCGTGCTGCCGGATTGCGACCTCATCGTCGGCACCGAGGAGGAGATCATGATCGCCTCGGGCGCCGACGACGTGCTCTCCTCGCTGAAGGCGATCCGCGCCGTCTCGGCGGCGACGATCGTGCTGAAGCGCGGCGCCATGGGCTGCATCGTCTATGACGGCCCGATCTCCGACGACCTGGAGGACGGCATCGTCGGGCAGGGTTTCCCCATCGAGGTCTACAACGTGCTCGGCGCGGGCGATGCCTTCATGTCGGGCTTCCTGCGCGGCTGGCTGAAGGGCGAGGATCACAGGACCTCCGCCACCTGGGCCAACGCCTGCGGCGCCTTCGCCGTCTCCCGCCTGCTCTGCTCGCCGGAATATCCGAGCTGGGACGAACTCGCCTTCTTCCTCGCGAACGGCAGCAAGCACCGGGCGCTGCGCAAGGACGAGGCGATCAATCACATCCACTGGGCGACCAACCGCAAGCAGGACGACATCCCGCTGCTGATGGCGCTTGCCTGCGACCACCGCATGCAGCTCGTCGACGTCGCCGACGAGCTGAAGGTGCCGCACGAGAAGATTTCCGAATTCAAGCGCCTGACCGTCAAGGCCGCCGCGCGGGTTGCGGACGGCCGCCCCGGCTACGGCATGCTGATCGACGAGCGCTTCGGCCGCGACGCCTTCTTCGACGCCGCGACGCAGAATTTCTCCTGGCTCGGCCGGCCGGTCGAGCTGCCGGGCTCCAGGCCGCTGCGCTTCGAGTTCAGCCAGGATATCGGCTCGCAGCTCGTCGAATGGCCGCTCGACCATTGCATCAAGTGCCTGTGCTTCTATCATCCCGACGATCCGGCCGCGCTCAAGACGGAGCAGCAGGAGAAGCTGCGCGCGCTTTTCGAGGCCGCACGCCGCGTCGGACGCGAACTGTTGATCGAGATCATCGCGGGCAAGAACGGGCCGCTCAAGGATGATACGGTCTCGACCGCACTGCAGGAGCTCTACGATCTCGGCATCAAGCCGGACTGGTGGAAGCTGGAGCCGCAGGCCTCCAGCAGCGCGTGGGAGAACATCGAGGCCGTCATCGCGAGGAACGACGCCTATTGCCGCGGCATCGTGCTGCTCGGCCTCGAAGCGCCGACCGAGGAGCTGGTGAAGGCCTTCGAGGCGACCAGGGTGGCGCCGGCCGTCAAGGGCTTTGCCGTCGGCCGCACGATCTTCGTCGACGCCGCCCGCGCCTGGATGGCCGGAAAGATCGACGACGAGGCGGCGATAGCGGACATGGCCGGCCGCTTCCGCGCGCTGACCGACGCCTGGCTGCGGACGCGCGGCCTTTAAGGGACAGGGCAATCCCGCAAGACGCGTGGCGGTTCGCCCCGTCAGGGATTGCGGCAATGAAGAGAATTCGGGAGGAAGACCATGGCAAAGACGATCCGGCTGACGATGGCGCAGGCCGTCGCGCATTTCCTGAAGGCGCAGATGACGGTCGTGGATGGCAGGAAGGTGCCGATCTTCGCCGGCGTCTGGGGCATTTTCGGCCACGGCAACGTCGCCGGCATGGGCGAGGCGCTCTATCAGGTGCGCGAGGACCTGCCGACGCTGCGCGCCCACAACGAGCAGGGCATGGCGCATGCGGCCGTCGCCTTCGCCAAGGCGAGCTTCCGCCAGCGCTTCATGGCCTGCACGACCTCGATCGGCCCCGGCGCGCTGAACATGATCACCGCGGCGGGCGTCGCCCATGTCAACCGCCTGCCCGTGCTGTTCCTGCCCGGCGACGTCTTCGCCAACCGCATTCCCGATCCGGTTCTCCAGCAGATCGAGAATTTCGGCGACGGCACCGTCTCGGTGAACGACGCCTTCCGCTGCGTCTCGCGCTATTTCGACCGCATCACCCGGCCGGAGCAGATCATCCCCGCGCTGAAGCGCACCATGCAGGTGCTGACCGATCCGGTCGATTGCGGGCCGGTGACGCTCTCGCTCTGCCAGGACGTGCAGGCCGAAGCCTATGACTATCCGGCGAGCCTCTTTGCGGAGAAGGTCTGGACGCACCGCCGGCCGCGTCCGGACAGCGACGAGCTTGCCGCCGCCATCGCCACGCTGCGCAAGGCGGAAAAGCCGCTGATCATCGCCGGCGGCGGCGTGCTCTATTCGCAGGCGACCGCCGAGCTGAAGGCCTTTGCCGGCATGCACGGCATTCCGGTCGCCGTCACACAGGCCGGCAAGTCGGCGCTGCCGGACGACCATCCGCTCTGCATGGGCTCGATCGGCGTCACCGGCACCTCGGCCGCCAATGCATTTGCCGAGGAGGCGGACGTCATCCTCGCCGTCGGCACCCGCATGCAGGACTTCACCACCGGCTCCTGGGCGCTTTTCAAGAACGACGCCGTGACGATGATCGGCCTCAACACCGCCGCCTTCGATGCCGCCAAGCACAACAGCCAGCCGCTCGTCGCCGATGCGCGCGAGGGCCTGACGCTGCTTTCCGAGGCGCTCGGCGGCTGGAAGGCGCCGGCCGCGGTGGAGGCGGCCGCAAAGTCGCGCAAGGACGAATGGATGGCCGCCGCCAGCCGGGCGACCGCCGCCACCAATGCCGCCCTGCCCTCCGATGCGCAGGTCATCGGCGCGGTGCAGCGCGCGATCGGCGGCGACAATTCGGTTCTCGTCTGCGCCGCCGGCGGCCTGCCGGGCGAGTTGCACAAGCTGTGGCGGGCCAACAGGCCCGGCGGCTACCATATGGAATACGGCTTCTCCTGCATGGGCTACGAGATCGCCGGCGGCCTCGGCGTCAAGCTGGCGCGGCCGGAGGCCGATGTCGTCGTCATGGTCGGCGACGGCTCCTACATGATGATGAACTCCGAGCTGTCGACCTCCATCATGCTCGGCCAGAAGCTGACGATCGTGGTGCTCGACAACCGCGGCTACGGCTGCATCAACCGGCTGCAGATGGCGACCGGCGGCGCGAACTTCAACAACCTCCTGAAGGACTCGATGATCGAGACGATGCCGGACATCGACTTTCGGGCGCATGCCGAGAGCATGGGCGCGGTCGCCGTCAAGGTCTCCTCCATCGCCGACCTCGAGACGGCCATCCAGCAAAGCAAGGGCAACGACCGCACCTCGGTGATCGTCATCGACACGGACCCGCTGATCACCACGAAGGACGGCGGCCACTGGTGGGATGTCGCGGTTCCGGAAGTCAGCGCGCGCGACGAGGTCAACAAGGCGCGCGAGGCCTATGTGAAGGCGCTCGAAGCCCAGCGGATCGGTTAGGCAGTGCCGTGGAACACCCCCCTCTGCCCTGCCGGGCATCTCCCCCTCAAGGGGGGAGATCGGCAAGGGGAGAAGCATCGCTCAAACTTAGACGTCAATGATCGGCGAAACGGTTACCCCATCCAAATCTCCCCCCTTGAGGGGGAGATGCCCGGCAGGGCAGAGGGGGGTATCGCAACCAAATATTTAGCCCTTCTTTCCAAGGAGATTTTTCGATGAAAGCCAAACTCGGCATGTCGCCCATCGCGTGGTGGAACGACGACCTTCCGGAGCTCAGCGACGACGTATCCCTGGAAGAATGCCTGCGGCAATCCCGCATCGCCGGCTTCACCGGCATGGAAAAGGGCCGCCGCTTCCCCGAGGATCCGGCGGTCATGCTGCCCATCCTGCGCGCGGCCGACGTGACGCTGTGCGGCGGCTGGTTCTCCGGCACGCTGGTCGACGAGGAGCTTGCGGTCAACAAGGACCGCATCCTCCCGATGATCGAGCTGTTCAAGGCGGTCAACGCACCCTGCATCGTCTATGGCGAAGTCGGCCGCTCCATCCAGGGCGACCGCTCCAGGCCGCTCGCCACCAAGCCGCGCCTTTCCGACGACGAGATGAAGGCCTATGGCCGCCGCCTCACCGAATTCGGCGAATGGTGCGCCGGTGAGGGCATGCCGCTTTCCTACCACCATCACATGGCCGCCGTCGTCGAGACCGAACCGGAGCTCGACGCCTTCATGAAGAATTCGGGCGAAGGCATTCCGCTGCTGCTCGATGCCGGCCATCTCGCCTTTGCCGGCGGCGACGTGCTGCGCGCCATCGACAACCACCACGCCCGCATCAACCACGTCCACGTCAAGGACATCCGCCGGTCCGTGGTGGACGGGCTCGACCGTACGAAACAGTCCTTCCTCGACGCCGTGGCGCTCGGCGCCTTCACCGTTCCGGGCGACGGCTCGCTCGATTTCGGCGCCATCGTCAAACGTCTCGCCGATCATGGCTATGAAGGCTGGTTCGTCGTCGAGGCCGAGCAGGACCCGCGCAAGGCGCCGCCGCAGAAGATGGCCGAGGTCGGGCATGCGGAATTGATGCGCGTCATGACGGCGGCGGGCTATACCGTGGAGACGGAAGGGTTTCCGAAAGGATAACCCTTCCCCCGATGCCGACTGAAAGGAAAAAGCCCATGTCGACCCTCATCATCAAACCCGAAGGCAACCATGGCCGCGTCAGCCATGTGACGCCGGAAAGCGCCGGCTGGACCTATGTCGGCTTCGACCTGCACCGCATGAAGCCGGGCGAGATCCTGGCAGCCGAGACGGGAAGCCGCGAGGTCTGCCTCGTGTGGATCTCCGGCAAGGGCAAGGCGACGGCGGCGGGCGAGGATTTCGGCATCCTCGGCGAGCGCATGAGCCCCTTCGACGGCGCCCCGCACGCGCTCTACATCCCGGCCGATTCCAACTGGTCGGTGACGGCGGAGACGGACCTGGAACTCGCCGTCTGCTCGGCGCCGGGCGGCGGCGACTACAGAGCCAAGGCCATTCCGCCGGGCACGCATCCGAAGGTCAGCCGCGGCAAGGGCTCGAATGTCCGGCATGTCCACAACATCATGCCGGAAGACGACAATTCGGCCCATTCGCTGCTCGTCGTGGAGGTGATCACGCCGAGCGGCAACACCTCCTCCTACCCCTCGCACAAGCACGACCAGGACAACCTTCCGCACGAAAGCTTCCTGGAGGAGACCTACTACCACCGCCTCAACCCGCCGCAGGGCTTCGCCTTCCAGCGCGTCTATACGGACGACCGCTCGCTCGACGAGGCGATGGCGGTGGAGGACGGCGACGTGACGCTGGTGCCGAAGGGCTACCACCCCTGCGCCACCATCCACGGCTACGACCTCTATTATCTCAACGTGATGGCCGGGCCGAAGCGGGTGTGGAAGTTCCACAACGCCAAGGAGCACGAGTGGCTGCTCGCCTGAGGAAGTCCCTCACGCATAAACCCGCTTTACCCAATGGCCATCCTCTCTCGGGGCGTGGATGGTCGGGTCAAGCCCGACCACGACGGAGGAGAGGTGGTGAAGCGGCCCAGCGTGGTGACGGCTACCGCTTCCACCTGCGCGTCAGGCCCCAGGCCCTGGCGATCTCCAGCGTCGAGGAAAAGCCGGCCTCCAGCATGAAGGGCTCGGTCGCGGCGGCGTAACCGCCGCCCTCGCCGCGTTCCACCGGCGTGCCGTGGCCCATGCCGTCGATCTCGTGGAAGGTGACGAGAGGCCTTCCTTCCTTGTCCGGCCAGATGCGCGTGCGGCGGCCCTTCATGCGCTTTTCCACGAAGGCCTCCTTCGGCAGGCGATAGAGGTCGCGCCATTGCTCGACCAGGGCGAGGCCGTTCGACAGGGCGACGGTTTCATCCGCCGTGCCGTGCCAGATGGAGATGGCCGGCTTGCGCGAGATGCGTGGGGAGACGGTGCGCACCAGCTCGCTCCATTCGCGCGGGCTCCTTTCCGGCGCCTCGCCCATCGCGTCGAAGGCGCGGGTGGCGTCGCGCGCGGCGCCGAAGGGCAGGCCGGCGATGATCGCGCCGCCGGCAAAGAGCTCGGGATAGTTGGCAAGCATCGCCGCCGTCATCGCGCCGCCCGCCGAAAGGCCGGTGATGAAGACGCGCTCCGGATCGCTTGCCGCCCGCCCGGCCGCATAGGCCACCATCTGGCGGATCGACATCAGCTCGCCGCGGTCGCGCGTCACCTCGCTCGGCCGGAACCAGGTGAAACAGCGCCGCGGATTGTTCGCCTCGCGCTGCTGGGCATAGATGACCGAAAAGCCGCGCTCTTCCGCCAGCGATGCCCAGCCGGCCGCGCGATCGTAGCTTTCGGCATCCTGCCGGCAGCCGTGCAGCACCAGAACGAGCGGCCGTCCGGCCGGAAGGTCCTCCGGAATATGCTCGAACATCAGCAAGCAGCCCGGATTGCTGCCGAAGCCGGTGACTTCGGCAAGCCGGGAGGCGCCGGGCGGGCGGCGGCGGGCGGCAGGCGCCTTGCGCTCGGGGTTGCGGTGAAACGGCCAGAACAGGTCTCCCAGCCGCGCTTCGGTCGGCAGCAGCCGCTCGACCGATCGCTTGAAGCGGTCCCGCATGCTTGGCCTCTCTTTCGTGGAATTGCTCATCGTCAGGTTATTTGCTCATCAGGCGGGGCAGGATCAAGGCGGAACGGGAAAAATGCGGGGGACGGCTCATTCTCCAGGCTCATGAGGGCATTCATAAATAGCCAAAGCGTTTGCCGATCCGGTTCGTTCCCGACCTTTCGGAGAGGGGCAAGCTGATGTAGCACTTCTGCAACGACAAAACCGCGACAGGAGGACATCCATGAGCGAGCATCACAGCGCCACCCCGCAGCAGGCCCGCGCCAAGATGGCGCCCTTCGACTGGGCAGACCCCTTCCTCCTGGAAGACCAGCTCACCGACGAAGAGCGCATGATCCGCGACACGGCCCGCGCCTATTGCCAGGACAAGCTCGCAGCGCGCGTCACCGAGGCCAACCGCCACGAGATCTTCCACCGCGAGATCATGAGCGAGATGGGCGAACTCGGCCTGCTCGGCCCGACGATCCCGGAGGAATATGGCGGCGTCGGCGCCAACTACGTCTCCTACGGCCTCGTCGCCCGCGAAGTCGAGCGCGTCGATTCGGGCTACCGCTCGGCCATGTCCGTACAGTCCTCGCTCGTGATGCACCCGATCTTCGCCTACGGCACGGAAGAGACCCGCAAGAAGTACCTGCCGAAGCTTGCCTCCGGCGAATGGGTCGGCTGCTTCGGCCTCACCGAGCCCGACCACGGTTCGGACCCCTCCTCCATGATCACTCGCGCGAAGAAGGTCGACGGCGGCTATCTCATCTCCGGCGCCAAGAACTGGATCACCAATTCGCCGATCGCCGACGTCGCCGTCGTCTGGGCGAAATCCGACGCGCATGACAACAAGATCAAGGGCTTCGTGCTGGAACGCGGCATGAAGGGCTTCGAGACGCCGAAGATCGAGGGCAAGTTCTCGCTGCGCGCCTCGGTGACGGGCATGATCATGATGCAGGACGTCTTCGTGCCCGAGGAGAACCTGCTGCCCGAGGTCGCCGGCCTTGCCGGTCCCTTCGGCTGCCTCAACCGCGCCCGCTACGGCATCGCCTGGGGCGCCATGGGCGCCGCCGAGTTCTGCTGGCATGCCGCCCGCCAGTATACGCTCGACCGCAAGCAGTTCGGCCGGCCGCTCGCCGCCACGCAGCTCATCCAGAAGAAGCTCGCCGACATGGAGACCGAGATCGCCCTCGGCCTGCAGGGGGCGCTGCGCCTCGGCCGCCTCTTCGACGAGCACCGCGCCCCGGCCGAGCTCATCTCGCTGATGAAGCGCAACAATTGCGGCAAGGCGCTCGACATCGCCCGCGTCTCGCGCGACATGCATGGCGGCAACGGCGTGTCCGACGAATACGGCGTCATCCGCCACGTCATGAACCTGGAGGCGGTCAACACCTACGAGGGCACGCACGACATCCACGCCCTCATCCTCGGCCGCGCCCAGACGGGCCTCCAGGCCTTCCAGTAAGCCGCAGCCCTTTACCCATCCGGCGGCCGCTCGTTCAAATGCGAGCGGCCGCCTTCACCTTTCCTCCATCCCGTTTCGATACAATCGGCAGCGAGCCACAGGAGCGGGAGGGAGCCATGCCCCTCAAACACGTCCACGACCAGCTTCGCCTGCGCCACCCCAAGCGCAGTTTCGTCCAGTATCGCATCGACAGGCCGGGCTTCGTCACGCCGATCGGCCACCATCTCAGCACGGCGATGCGCTACACCTGCCTCATCCGCAGCATTTCCAGCGCCGGCGCGGTGCTCTCCATCAACAAGACGCTGACCCTGCCAGAAAACTTCTACCTGGAGATCCACGGCATCCGCGACGAGATCCCCTGCACGGAGTTCAAGCGCGACGGCGAGGAGCTGGTGGTGCGCTTCAACATGTTCCTCGACACCGACTTCCTCGACCTCGTGCTCGGCCGCGCGCCCCAGGACCACGACGCCTGAGCGGCGCCTCTTGCGGAAGATCGAACGTCTAAACTTTTAAGCATTTGTTTTAATGAAACAAAATACTCGCCTGCGACACTCTGCCCGTCTCTGTCGGACATGACGTCCCCTTTGGGAGAAAGCGGCAATGAGTGACGACGCCAAGAAGCGCTCCGGCGCGGGCCTCTACGAACGGAAATGGGAGCGGTTCGCTGTCAACCGGCAGGGCATGCTGATGACCGTCGGTTTCGACCTGATGGCGCCCAAGACGCGCCACTGCAAGCTGATCGACATATCGCTCGGCGGCGCGAGTTTCACCGTCGGCACGACGATCGGCCTGCCGCTGCACTATTACCTCTCCATCGTCGGCGTCGCCTCGCGCATCGGCTGTGCGGAGGTCTACCGCAACGACAACCGTATCGGCGTTCAGTTCATCAAGGAGATCGACGAGGAGCTCCTGCGCATGATCGTACGGTCCGATTATTTCACCGGCGGCATCACCGGCCGCCTCAAACAGCCGGAACGGCGCTACATGGTGGGCATCGAGAAGGGCGGCGTCGGCTCGGCCACCAACTGATCGTTTCGCGTCACGACATTATTGGCTAGGCTGCCCGCCGGGAACCGATTCCGGCGCCGCGCCTTCCCGGCGCATCGGCCGCGGCGGCGTCCCGCATCCGTGTCGATCGATCCCAGGCAGGCCCCATGTCCGCATTTTCCCGCTTCACCGCCCTCGCCCAGTCCCTGCCCGCAACGGTGCCCTTCGTCGGGCCGGAAGCCATCGAGCGCAACCGCGGCCTTGCCGTGCGCGCCCGCATCGGCGCGAACGAGAGCGGCTTCGGCCCGGCGCCGTCCGTCCTGGCGGCGATCAGCGCTGCCGCCGGCACGACCTGGATGTATGCCGATCCGGAGAATTTCGACCTTCGGGAGGCGCTTGCCCTTCATCACGGCATTTCGCGCGACAACATCGCCATCGGCGGCGGCATCGACGGGCTGCTCGGCGAAATCGCGCGGCTGGTCATCGAGCCGGGCACGCCGGTCGTCACCTCGCTCGGCGGCTATCCGACCTTCAACTACCATGTGAACGGGTTCGGCGGCCGGCTCGTCACCGTGCCCTATGTCAAGGACCGGGAGGACCTCGACGGCCTTCTCGACGCCGTGCGGCGGGAGAATGCGCCGCTCGTCTATTTCGCCAATCCGGACAATCCGATGGGGAGCTGGTGGGATGCCGACAGCGTCGTCTCTTTCGCGCGGGCACTGCCGGAAACGACGCTGCTCATTCTCGACGAGGCCTATGGCGAGACGGCGCCGGCGGGCACCATTCCCCCGATCGGCGCGCTGATCGGCCAGCCGAACATCCTGCGCATGCGCACCTTCTCGAAGGCCTACGGCCTTGCCGGCGCGCGGATCGGCTATGCGATCGGTACGCTCGGCAATGCGCAGGCCTTCGACAAGATCCGAAATCATTTCGGCATGGCCCGGATCTCGGTCCAGGCGGCGCTCGCCGCGCTGAAGGACCAGGCCTATCTTGCGGACGTCATCGCCCGTATCGGCGCCGCCCGCGAGCGCATCTCGCAGATCGCGCGGTCCAACGGCCTTGCTCCCCTCGCCTCCGCCACCAATTTCGTCACCATCGATTGCGGCCGGGACGGCACCCACGCCCGCGCCATTGTCGATGGCCTGATGGAACATGGCGTCTTCATCCGCATGCCGGGCATCGCCCCCCTCAACCGATGCATTCGCATCAGCGTCGGGCCGGATGACGATATGGCGTTGCTGGAGGAGGCATTGCCGCTGGTTTTGAAGCGAATAGCGAGTAGTGAATAGCGAATTGGGGGCATTGCCGTCTCCACGGTCTTCTTTACGCTTCCCTATTCGCTACTCCCCATTCGCTATTCGCCCATCAATGAACCGTCATCCACTCGCGCGCTGCACGCAGCGCCAGGGCGAGGTCCGTCTTCGTCATCGTCGCGGCAAGGTCGGCGCGCAGCTCCGCGGCGCGTTCGCAACCCTTGATGGCGGCGATGTTGAGCCATTTGTGCGCCTGCACCACGTCGACGGCGCAGCCGCGGCCGGTGGCATACATGAGGCCCATGTCGCAGAAGATCTCGGCGCGGTTCTCGCCGCCCGTCATGGCGGCCGTTTCGGTGTTCTGAAAGTCAAAGCGTGCCATTTCGATTGTCCCTGTCTACCTGGTTTTCTGCTCGTATTGTCCTGTTTTACCTGCCCTTTCGGGCCTCCTAGGGCGCCTGCCGTCTTCAGCGGCCTTGGTCTTCCTTCGGAGTTTTGCCGGCGGGTTTTCCCTGCTCGTCTTATGGCTCCACTATGCCGCGGACCTTTCAAAATGCGCTTAAAATGCATGCTTAATTTGAGACAAACAAAGTCCAAACGCTTGGTAAAATTGGGTTTTCGTTAAACATCAGAGGCGCTGGAAACCGCCGCATTCGCTTCAAAATTTACCGATTGTTCAACCGGCGATTTCAACCTTTCGCTAACCACGCAAACCGGTCGGGTTTTTCCGCAATGCAATTCTTCGGGTCGCCGACGCCGGAAAAACGCAAGCAGATCCATTCTCCGCGCATATTTACCTTTACGTTCGCGTAAGATATTGTCGGCGCGCATTCTGGAGGAGGAAGAGAATGAACCTGAAGACATGGATCGCCGCCGCCCTGTTCATCGTCCCGGGCGCGGCCCTTGCCGCCGAGCCGATCGAAGGCACCTGGAAGACCGCCAGCGGCGAGACCGCGGCGATCGCCAAATGCGGCGGCAGCTTCTGCATCACGCTGAAAACCGGGAAATTCGCCGGCAAGCGCATCGGCAAGCTGGAGGGCGCCGGCGCGGACTATACCGGTTCGATCACCGATCCGGCGGCCGACAAGACCTATAGCGGCTCCGGCTCGGTGAGCGGCAATTCGCTGAAGATGAAGGGCTGCGTCCTGAAGGTGCTCTGCAAGTCGCAGACCTGGTCGCGGCTTTGAACCGCAAGGATTGAGGAAACCGGCCGGCGCCCGGGCGCCGGCATTCGGCTGTCCGCGCGACTTTCAGCACGCCGTCAGGGCCTGCTTGCCCTTGCCCGGGCCAATCTGCATCTCCACATGAAAGTACCGGCTCCCCGGCCGCATGCCGGGCTCACAGCCGCCCGGGCTGGCCAATCCCCCGCCCGATCAGGGCCGCTCCCGGCATGCCCGCCTGCCCCCGCTCAACGCCCTCCCGAAGCCCGATCACAGCTTTCCTGAACGGGAGATGAACCGGCCTCTCAGGGAGCGTTCAGTCCCGCAATGCGACAAGGGTCACACTGAAACATGTCAATGAGGGACGACACCATGGACATCCTCGCACGCCGTCTGACGATCATCACCCTGCTGATGGCCATTTTCGCGATCATGCTCGCCGCCGCCGTCGAGACCGACTACCGCCGCAGCACGCACAACACGACCGGCAAGTTCGTCGCCTGCGCGACGCCGGACATGTGCCGCGCCTCGCTCTGACACTTCTTCCAAGACACCTGGACACGCCGAGATGACGACCGCCCTTGCCCATACCTGCGCCACCGCCATGCGCATCCTCGCCCTCTCGGCGATGATGATCGCCCCGGTCGGTGCGCTCGCCTGGAGCAATGCCGGCGGCCTCGGCATCGAGAAGCAGGGGGCGGGCCTCGTCCTCTTCGTCACGCTCCAGCGCCAGTCGATGAGCTGAGAATACGCTTTGCCCTCCCGCCATCCGTGCTAAACGGGTCAGGCCAGCGCTTTCCCTTTCCCGTCGTCACCGATCCGAAACGGGCAGGCGCAAGTCGACATGCCTGAGCCCGGAGCCGCGGATGAAATCCCTCCTTGTCTTTTCCCTCGCGGCCCTTGCCGAGATCGCCGGGTGCTTTGCCTTCTGGGCCTGGTGGCGGCTCGACAAGTCCATCCTGTGGCTTGTTCCCGGCATGGCCTCACTCGCGCTTTTCGGCTGGCTGCTGGCGCAGGTCGACAGCGCCTTTGCCGGGCGGGCCTATGCGGCCTATGGCGGGGTCTATATCGCCGCCTCCCTCCTCTGGCTCTGGTTTGCCGAAGGGCTTCGCCCCGACCGCTTCGACGTGGCCGGCGCGGCGCTGGCGCTCGTCGGTGCCGGCGTCGTCCTCGCGGCCCCGCGCTAGGGCCAATCGCCCTTCAGCCCGGGCCGGCCTCGGCTGAAGGGCGATTGGTCCCGGGGCTTGCGGGCGCGCCGAACTTGTCGTTTGCTTGTCAAAAAACAACACCTATAGTGATTCATGAGCAAACGAATCTTCTCCCCCAAGCCTCTTTCCTTCGCGACACCCGAGCCCTACGAGCCGCAATCCTTCGAGGATTCCACGGCCGCCGTCGATGCCCTGCAGGCCCTCTACGACCGCAACACGACCTTCCTGACCGACGCTTTCGTTTCGCTCGGCAGGAACGGCACGCCGGACAAGCGCTTCCGCGCCTGCTACCCCCAGGTCTCCATCGAGACGACCAGCTTCGGCCATGTCGATTCCCGCCTGTCCTACGGTTACGTCGCCTCGCCCGGCGTCTACACGACCACCATCACGCGGCCGAAACTCTTCCGGCACTATCTCAAGGAACAGCTCGGCCTTTTGATGCGCAACCACGGCGTTCGTGTCATCGTCTCGGAATCGACGACCCCGATCCCGCTGCACTTCGCCTTCGGCGAAGGCGCCTATGTGGAGGCGGAGATCGCCGAGGGCATCGAGCTTCCGCTGCGCGATCTCTTCGATGCGCCGGACCTCACCACCACCGACGACGAGATCGCCAACGGCGCCTATGAGCCCGGCCCTGGCGAACCCTCGCCGCTCGCGCCCTTCACCGCGCAGCGCATCGATTATTCGCTCGCCCGCCTCAGCCACTACACGGCGACGAGCGCCAACCATTTCCAGAATTTCGTGCTCTTCACGAACTACCAGTTCTATGTCGACGAATTCTGCGCCTGGGCGCGCCTGCAGATGGCCGAGGGGGGCAACGGCTATACGGCCTTCGTCGAGCCCGGCAACATCATCACGCCCGCCGGCGCCGACATGCCGGAGACCGACCTGACGCTCGCCCGCCTGCCGCAGATGCCGGCCTACCACATCAAGAAGAAGGGCCATGGCGGCATCACGCTGGTCAATATCGGCGTCGGCCCCTCCAACGCCAAGACGATCACCGACCATATCGCCGTGCTGCGTCCGCATGCCTGGCTGATGCTCGGCCATTGCGCGGGCCTCAGGAACAGCCAGACGCTCGGCGACTACGTGCTCGCCCATGCCTATGTGCGCGAGGACCACGTGCTCGACGACGACCTGCCGGTCTGGGTGCCGATCCCGGCGCTCGCCGAGGTGCAGGTGGCGCTGGAAAGCGCCGTCGAGGAGGTGACGGGCCTCGAAGGTTATGACCTCAAGCGCATCATGCGCACCGGCACCGTGGCGACGATCGACAACCGCAACTGGGAACTGCGCGACCAGCGCGGCCCCGTCAAACGCCTCTCCCAGTCCCGCGCCATCGCGCTCGACATGGAATCGGCCACCATCGCCGCCAACGGCTTCCGCTTCCGCGTGCCCTATGGCACGCTGCTGTGCGTTTCCGACAAGCCGCTGCACGGCGAATTGAAGCTGCCGGGCATGGCGACGGCGTTTTACCGGACGCAGGTGAACCAGCATCTGCGGATCGGGATCCGGGCGCTGGAAAAGCTCGCCGGCATGCCGACGGAGAAGCTGCATTCACGCAAGCTCAGGAGCTTCTTCGAGACGGCATTTCAGTGACGTTGTGAGCGATCGTGCCCTGGTGTATAATCACTCGTCTTTATACACACGAGGCCACCATGCGTACGAACATCGATCTTGATGACGACTTAATCGCAAAGGCGATGGAGCTGTCAGGCCTACCGACAAAAAAAGCGACCGTCGAACTCGCGCTTCGCCAATTCGTTGAAAATGGCTACCGACGGCAAGCTTTTGATGAGTTGTGGGGAATCGGGTGGGAAGGCGACCTCGACGCGATGCGAACCGATATCGACCCTGATGAGGACTTCGGTAAAGACGCGGCACAATGATCATTGCCGATAGCTCGGTCTGGATTGCGGCTATCCGTGGAATCTTGACGCCCGAAACCGCGCGACTCAAAATCTTGTCTACCGGTTCCGATGTCATCATGGGTGACATCATTCTTCTGGAGGTTCTCCGGGGAGCAGAGAACGACCGACATGCCGCAAACATTCAGAAGAGACTGGCGCGGTACACGGTCGTGCCCATGCTCTCTCCGGAGATAGCCGTCAAAGCCGCGAGCAATTATCGCAAACTGCGTTCAAAAGGCATCACCATCCGCAAGACGGCCGACCTCATTATCGGCACCTATTGCATGGAGCATGGCCACAGCCTGCTCCATGCCGATCGCGATTTTAATCCGATGGCCGAGCATCTCGGCCTTCGAATCGCTTAAAACCTTATCAGGCCGTCATCACCTTCCACGCATGTTCCAGCCCCTTGCGGGTGATGTCCACCATCTGGTCGACTTCCGCATGGCTGATGACGAGCGGCGGGGAGAAGAGCATGCGGTCGCCGGTGGCGCGCAGCACAAGGCCGTTTTCCAGGCAATGGTTGCGCACGGTAACGCCGGCCTTTTCCTTGTCCTCGAAGCGCTTGCGGCTCGATTTGTCCTCGGCGAGCTGGACCGCGGCCATCAGGCCGACCTGCTGCACCTCGCCGACGATCGGCAGGTCTTCCAGCGATTTGAGGCCGGCGGCGAGGTAAGGGCCGATGTCGTCGTGCACGCGCTCGACGAGCTTTTCGTCCTCGATGATGCGCAGGTTCTCCAGCGCCGCGGCGGCGCAGACCGGGTGGCCGGAATAGGTGAAGCCGTGGTTGAAATCGCCGACTTCTTCCACCAGCACATTGCCGACCCGGTCGGAAACCATGACGCCGCCGATCGGCAGATATCCGGAGGAAAGGCCCTTGGCGATCGGCGCGAGGTCAGGCTCCACGCCGAAATGCTGGTGGCCGAACCAGTGGCCGGTGCGGCCGAAGCCGCAGATCACCTCGTCGGCGACGAGCAGGATGTTCTTCGCCTTGCAGATGCGGGCGATCTCCGGCCAGTAGGTGGCCGGCGGCACGATGACGCCGCCCGCGCCCTGGATCGGCTCGGCGACGAAGGCGGCGACATTGTCCTCGCCGAGCTCGTCGATCTTCTCCTCCAGCTGGCGGGCCATCTTCAGGCCGAATTCCTCCGGCGAGAGGTCGCCGCCCTCGGCATACCAGAAGGGCTGGTCGATGTGGTGGATGCCCTCGATCGGCAGGTCGCCCTGCTCGTGCATCCACTTCATGCCGCCGAGCGAGGCGCCGGCGACGGTGGAGCCGTGATAGCCGTTCTTGCGGGCGATGATCGCCTTCTTGGTCGGCTTGCCCATGGCGCCCCAATAGACGCGGGCCATGCGGAACCAGGTGTCGTTGGCCTCCGAGCCGGAGC
The DNA here is from genome assembly GCF_945994535.1 of Shinella sp. WSC3-e. NCBI lineage: Bacteria > Pseudomonadati > Pseudomonadota > Alphaproteobacteria > Hyphomicrobiales > Rhizobiaceae > Shinella > Shinella sp. WSC3-e. The sequence continues at coordinate 664,136 of NZ_OZ000530.1, read as the reverse complement.
CCGTGAAGAAGACGCGGTTGATGTTCGGCCCGGCATGGGAGGTGATCTTCTGGGCGAGCAGCACGGCCGGCGGCGTCGTCGTGCCGAAGAAGGTGTTGTAGTAGGGCAGCTCGTTCATCTGGCGCATGACGGCCTCGGCGATCTCCTTGCGGCCATAGCCGATGTTCACGCACCAGAGGCCGGCGAAGCCGTCGAGATAGCGCTTGCCGTGGTTGTCGAAGATGTAGCACCCTTCGCCGCGCTCGATGATGCGCGTGCCGGCCGCGTTCAGCTTCTTCATGTCCGAGAAGGGATGAAGATGATGGGCGGCATCGAGGGCACCGAGGTTGGAAACGGCTGCTGCACTGCTGTTCGACATTTGACTACATCCTTGGGGGTAGATCCCGCCTTATTGAACGGCGGGACAGAATGGGTTACGAAAATGCCCATACAACAGGCATTTGGCAAGAGATCGAGCGAAAGCAAATTTCTTGTCCATGCTTCCCGCCAAACCGAAGCAGGCACCATGACAAACGACACTAAGGCAGCCGGTTCGCCGCCCGCCAATACCCCGCCCCGTATCGAAATCCTCCTCGTCGGCATGAATGGCGACCTGCGCGGCAAGCAGGTTCCGCCGGAAGGCGAGAAGAAGATCTGGGACGGTTCGGTGCGCCTGCCCTCCTCCACCCAGTCGCTCGACATCTGGGGCGACGACAATGACGACATCACGGGCCTGTCCCTTTCCGTCGGCGACCCGGACGGTGTGTGCATTCCCGACCGCCGCTCGCTGACGGCCATGCCCTGGGCCCCGGAAGGCTCCCGGCAGGTGCTCGCCACCATGCACGAATTCGACGGCTCGCCCTCCTTCATGGACCCGCGCGCCATCCTTGCACGCATGCTGAAGCGCTTCGACGACAGGGGTTTGACGCCCGTCGTCGCGACGGAGCTGGAATTCTACGTGGTGGAGGACGACTTTCGCGTGACCGGCAAGCCCCGTCCGCCGGCGGCGCTGATGTACCGCGACCAGCCGAACGGTTTCCAGCTCTACGACATGCGCGCGACGGATGCGCTCGACGACTATCTCCAGACGGTGCGGGCCTGGGCCAAGGCCATGGACCTGCCCGCCGATGCGACGACGGCGGAATTCGGCCCCGGCCAGTTCGAGATCAACCTCCTGCACCGGCCGGACGCGCTTGCCGCAGCGGACGACTGCATCTACCTGAAGCGCATCGCCGAGCAGGCGGCGCGCCGCTTCGGCCTCAAATCCACCTGCATGGCGAAGCCCTATGCCGACCAGGCGGGTTCCGGCCTGCATGTGCATTGCAGCGTCATCGACCGGGACGGCAAGAACATCCTCGACGCCAGGGGCGGCGAGCCGGCGAAGCTGAAATCCGTCTGCGCCGGCATGCTGCAGACGATGCGCGATGCGCAGCTCGTCTTCGCGCCCTTCGCCAATTCCTACCGGCGCTTCCAGCCCGGCTCCTTCGCGCCGGTCGACCTCACCTGGGGGTTCGGCCATCGCGGCACCGCCATCCGCATTCCGGACAAGGACGGCCCGGCGGCGCGCGTCGAGCATCGCGTGGCGGGCGCCGACGTCAACCCGTACCTGCTCTTGACCGCCATCCTTGGCGGCATCCTGCTCGGCCTTGATGAGAATCTCGATCCAGGCCCCGTGACGGAGCCGGGCAAGGACGCGCCGGACGCCAAGCGCCTGACGCACGATTTCCTGACGGCGGTCGAGGAATTTTCAGCCTCACCCTTCATCCGGGATGCCTTTGGCGCCGAATACCAGAAGCTCTACGGCGATACGAAGCGCAAGGAGGCGATCGTCTACCTGCGCACGGTCTCGGATTTCGACTACCAGACCTATCTGCCGCGGATTTGACGAAAGCGGCACCCAGCCCCTCATCCGGCCTGCCGGCCACCTTCTCCCCGCAATCGGGGCGAAGGGGATATGCCGCGCCGGTTTCCCCGGCCAATACCCGTTTATGAGGCAAGTCCCCTCTCCCCGCTTGCGGGAAGAGGGTTAGGGTGAGGGGCAGCCCGTGACACGGCCTCACGCCGCGGCCGGCTCGGTCGTCGCCATGTTCTTCGCCTGCACCTTCGGCACCATGACCTTCAGTTCGCCCGGATGCAGCCGGATCGAGACGTCACGGTCCATCGGCAGCAGTTCGCCGTCGATGACGCAGTTGATCGCCCGGTCGACCTTGGGGAAATGCAGGTCGACGGCGGTGCCGGTCATCTCGGTGACGTCGGCATTCTCCCGCAGCTTGCCGCGCAGGATGTCGAAGGCGAGCTTGGCGACACCCGCCGGCTTCAGCGGATTCGTCGTGTAGAAGCCGAGATGGCCGCCGGTGAGGTCATCGGCATAGAGCAGGCCGTTCTCGCCGAAGCGGTTGTTCGAGACGTTGATGGCGGAGACCTTGCGGTGCTCCTCGGCGCCATCGACGGTGAACTGCACCTCGAATTCCGGCGGGTCGAATATGACGCCGACGGCAGCACGGGTGTTGGCGGCGATCTTGCCCATGCGCGAGCGGTAGGTCATGGCGTTTCGCAGGCGCACCATGCGGGCGTGCAGGCCGGCGGAGAACTGGTGCACGAAGGCCCGGTCGTCCGCCGTGCCGATGTCGGCCGCCGCGATGTCGCCGTCCGCAAGCGCGTCGATCGCCTGCCAGATGTCGAGCGGGATGTTCAGCGAGCGGGCAAAGAGGTTCATGGTGCCGGCCGGGATGATGCCGAGCGGCATCCTGTTCTGCCAGGCAAGGCCGGCCGCGGCCGAAACCGTGCCGTCGCCTCCGCCGGCCAGCATCGCGTCGAGATCCGTGCGGTCCGAGCAGCGGCGCAGCGCCATCTCGATATCGGCCCCCTCGACGATATCGCAGTCGAGGTGGTGCCCCGCCTCGTAGAAGACCTTCTCCGCGTGGCGCGCATAGGCCTCCATGTCGGTGGTGCGGAACGTCCCCCCGTCCCTGTTGAATATCGCCTGTACTCTCATTCGCATACTCCGCGTCTTGGCCGAGAACGCCTGATGGGTGATTGTGGATCCCATTAGATAAGCGAGAAAGCGGCGATTAACAGGCGATCGCGCAACAGGGTGCAATAATTCGTGAGCGCGCATGCCCCGGCCAAATGCGGGACGGGTGAAAAATCGCAGTAGGCAGCACGCCCGGCTCTGATATATTGCCGGCCGGTCGCCTGCGTCGGGAGTACGCATGCCGGCCGGACTGTACCTTCCCCATCGTGGCCCTTCCGGCCGGACCATACCGCATCAGCAGCCAGGAGGAGTGGCCGCCCGTGCAGGGTCTGTCACCGGTTTGTCGCGCCTGGGCAATCCCTGCGGAGCCATCCCGTGTCCGAACATGCCTTGCCCCATGCCGCCCTCTCCTCCGGGCAGCCGCCGCTTTCGGCGCTCACCGTCACCCTCATCATCCTGGCGCTCGCCGTCGGCAGCTTCGGCATCGGCACCGGCGAATTCGCCATCATGGGCCTCCTGCCGGATGTCGGCACCACCTTCGGCGTGACGACGGCCGAGGCCGGTTATGTCATCAGCGCCTATGCCTTCGGCGTGGTGGTCGGCGCGCCGGTCATCGCCGTCGTCGGCGCGCGGTTCCGCCGGCGCGACCTGCTGCTCGTGCTGATGGGCCTGTTTGCCGCCGGCAACCTTGCCAGCGCCGTCGCGCCCACCTTCGAGAGCTTCATCCTCTTCCGTTTCCTTTCCGGCCTGCCGCACGGCGCCTATTTCGGCGTCGCCGCGCTCGTCGCCGCCTCCATGGTGCCGGTCAACAGGCGCACGCAGGCGGTCGGCAAGGTCATGCTGGGGCTCACCGTCGCCACGCTGATCGGCACGCCGCTCGCCGCCTTCTTCGGCCAGGTATTCGACTGGCAGTTCATGTTCGTCGCCGTCGGCATCACCGGCCTGCTGACGGTCGCGCTCATCGCCATCTTCCTGCCGCGCGACAAGGCACCGAAGGGCATCAACGCGCTCACCGAGCTCGGCGCGCTGAAGCGCAAGCAGGTCTGGCTGACGCTCGGCATCGCCGCGAGCGGCTTCTGCGGCATGTTCGCGGTCTTCTCCTATATCTCGCCGATCGTCACCGAGGTCGCGGGGCTCCATGTCGGCATGGTGCCGGTCATCATGGCGATCTTCGGCTGCGGCATGATCGTCGGCAACATTTTCGGCGCCAAGCTGGCCGACCTCTCGCTGATGCGCACCATCGGCTGGTCGCTGGCGCTCTATTTCTTCGTGCTGGTCAGCCTGTCGCTAACGGCGGAGAACCCGGTCCTGCTCGGCATCTGCTGCTTCCTCATCGGCTGCAGCTTCGTCGTCGGCCCGGCGCTGCAGACGCGGCTGATGGATGTGGCCGGCGATGCGCAGACCCTCGCCGCCGCGCTCAACCACTCCGCCTTCAACGTCGCCAACGCGCTCGGCGCGCTCTTCGGCGGCATGGCGATCAGCGCCGGCTACGGCTACGGCGCGATGGGCTTCGTGGGGGCGGCGACCGCCGTCGTCGGCTTCGGGGTCTTCCTCGTCTCCCTGGCGCTTGAAAAGACCGAGCGCGCGGCAACGCCGGCCTGCCCGGCCGAGTGATCCGCCACGACCGGAAACGATCTGCGCGGCGCCCGCTTCGGGCGCCGCTTTCGTTTGTGCGTCTTGTTACCAGGGTGACAGGGTCGGGCCGGAACTCTGGTAGACATAGGTCATCGCAACCCGCCGAACGCCTCGAATGAAACGGCGGGTTGCAATCGGAGAACGGTCGAAAGACACTCCGTAGGCCCATGAACGCCCCTGGAGACATTGCATGTCCGCCCTTATCGACAGCATCACCGGCAGCCGCGCCTTCGGCTTCCTCGCCCGCACGACCCTCACCTCGATGTTCTGGCTCTCGGGCATCGCGAAACTCGCCGATTTCAACGCCGGCATCGCCGAAATGGCGCATTTCGGGCTGGAGCCCCCCGCCCTCTTCAACATCGCCACCGCCGTCACCCAGATCGTCGGATCGGTGCTGATCATCGCCAACCGCTGGACCTGGCTCGGCGCCGGCATGCTCGCCGTCTTCACCGCCCTCACCATCCCGATCGCGCACACGTTCTGGACCATGCAGGAGCCGATGCGCACGATCGAATTCCATGTCGTCATGGAGCACATCACCGTCATCGGCGCGCTGATGGTCGTCGCCTGGAAATCCTCGAAAGCGCCTGTCGTCCCTGCGCAGTGACGACAGGCCGGGCGGCGCCCCCCTCTCTCCGGGGGCACGCCCTGGACGGCCCTGCCTCTCCGGCCGTCCCAACCGCCCCGACGCCGCTCGTCGGGGCGGTTTTCCGTATCACAGCGTCGGCAGCTTCAGCGGGCCGCCCGTCTTGATGCTGCGGATCGCGAAATTGGAGCGGATGTCGGTGACGCCGGGCAAAGCGAGCAGGGTTTCGGTCAGCAGCGTCTCATAGGCCGACAGGTCCTCCACCACCACTTCCGCCAGAAAATCCGCATTGCCGGAAATGAGGAAGCAGGAGACGACTTCGGGAATGGCGAGCAGCGCCTGCTGCTGGGCGGCCGCATTCTCCCGGCTGTGCTGCCCCACCTTGATCTCCACGAAGACGGTGAGGCCGAGGCCGACCTCCTTGCGGTCGATATCGGCGCGATAGCCGCGCAGCACGCCGGATTTCTCCAGGTTGCGGATGCGGCGCAGGCAGGGCGACGGCGACAGGTTCACCCGCTCGGCGATCTCCACATTGGTCGCGCGCGCATCCTCCTGCAGCACCTTGAGGATAGCGATGTCGAATTTATCAAGATTTGGCATATTCTAGAACTTTTCCGATAGTTTTCGGCATGATCGTGCGCATCCTACATTTCTGAAGGCACAACACGCAAGGACATGCCCCGGCCTTCGGCGCTAGAGTCTGGCCATGAATTGAGCCACAGCGCAGAAAGGACATCGCCATGGCCATGGTCTCGCTTTCTTCAGAGGGGAAGACCAATCCCCTCGTCGCCGGTTATGCCGGCGCGGTCGTCACGGTCCTGATCTGGGCGACCTGGGTGCTCGCGACGCGCCACACGGCGGCGACCCCGCTCGGCACGATCGATATCGGCCTCATCCGCTACGGCGTGCCCGCCCTCCTCCTCGCGCCGGTCTGGCTAAGGACCGGGCTGCTGCCGAATCCTGTGCCGGCAAGGCTCGTCGTCGTGATGGTGGCGGGCGCCGGCGCCCTGTTCTTCCAGATGACGGCGGCGGCACTGCACACCACGCCCGCCGCGCCCGGCGGCATCCTGCTCGGCGGGTCCATGCCGCTCGCGACGGCCCTCATCGGCATCACGCTGTTCGGCGAACGGCCGGATCGCATGCGGCTTGCCGGGCTTGCGGCCATCGTCGCCGGCGTCGTCATCCTGCTTGCCGCCAGCCTGCAGAAGAGCGGCATGACCATGACCGGCTTCCTGCTGCTACCGCTCGGCGCCGTGCTCTGGGCCGGCTTCACCCATGCCTTCCGCCGCTCGGGCCTTTCCGCCCTGGAGGGCGCGGCCCTCATCGCCGTCTGGTCCTTCCTGATCCATCTCGTCCTGGCCGCGCTCTTCGGCACGCATCTTGGCGAGGCTTCCCTGCCCGACCTCGCGCTGCAGGTCACCAGCCAGGGCATCCTGTCCGGCCTCATCGCCACCTTCGCCTATGGCACCGCCATCCGCACGCTCGGCGGCAGCCAGGCCGCCGCCTTCACCGCCATCACGCCGGTGCTGGCGACGCTCGGCGGCGCGGTGTTCCTCGGCGAGAGCTTCGGCGCGGCGGAGATCACGGCGGCGCTGGTCGTCGGGGCAGGCGTCGCCCTCTCCACCGGCGTCCTCTCGCCGAAACGCTGACATCTAGCGGATCGCGGTAACGGCGATCCAGTCGGTGGGGCGGCGGTCATAGGCACCGCCGCTCCAGCTTTCCACTTCCAGCGAAGCCCACGGACCGCTGTCCCGCCAGTAGGCCGTCAGTTCCTTTACCGAAAGATAGTTGTAGTGGCGGCCGAGGGCGTCGGCGCTTTCGCCGGATCCCGCCTTGAAGCTGGCCCAGGCGACGCCGCCTTTCACGAGGGCCGTGTGCACCTTGCCGATCACGCCGGCAAGCTCGTCGCGGGCGACATGGGTCAGGGATGCACAGGCATAGACCCCGTCATAGGCCTCCTCCACGTCCAGTTCCTGGAACAGCATGGTGCGGACCGGCTGGCCGAGCCGTCGCGAGGCGATGGCGGCGAGTTCCGCCGATCCATCCGTCGCATCCAGCGCAAAGCCCGCGGCAAGGATGGCCGCGGCATCGACGCCGCCGCCGGTGCCCAGTTCGAGGATCCTGCCGCCGGCCTTGCAGCGCTGCAGGAACGGGAAGAGTTTCGGGTTTGGCCTGTTCCCGTCCGCGGCATAGGCGGCCGCATGGGAGTTGTAGAAGTCGAGGGTGCTGCCTTGCATCGACCGGCGCTCGCTGTTCCGGCCGGAGAATCCTGCGGCCACCGGGCCGCAGGATATTGCGACATCGCGCGTGCGATCAACCGTGAATAATCTCGCGGTGCTTCTGCAGGCGCTTGCCGAAGGCCTGGCTGACGCGGTCGAAGATGATCGCGATGCCGACGATGGCGAGGCCGTTGAAGATGCCGAGCGTGAAATACTGGTTGGAGATCGCCTTCAGCACCGGCTGGCCGAGGCCCTGCACGCCGATCATCGAGGCGATGACCACCATGGCGAGCGCCATCATGATCGTCTGGTTGATGCCGGCCATGATGGTGGGCAGCGCCAGCGGCATCTGCACGTTCTTCAGCTTCTGCCAGCTCGAGGAACCGAAGGCGTCCGCCGCCTCCAGGACATCCTTGTCGACGAGGCGGATGCCGAGATTGGTCAGGCGAATCATCGGCGGGATGGCGTAGATGACCACCGCGATGAGCCCCGGCACCTTGCCGATGCCGAGCAGCATGACGACCGGGATGAGATAAACGAAGCTCGGCATGGTCTGCATGACGTCGAGGACCGGGTTGATGACGTTCTGCACCCGGTCCGAGCGCGACATGAGGATGCCGATCGGGATGCCGATGACGATGGAAAGCACGGTACAGACGAAGATCATCGAGACCGTCTTCATCGTGTCGTCCCACATGTCGAAATAGCCGATGACCAGCAGCGTGCCGACCGCGCCGGCGACGATCTTCCAGTTGCGGCTGGCGAACCATGCGACGAGCGCGATCAATAGCAGGATGATCGGCCAGGGCGTGCGCGTCATGAAACGCTCGGACCAGATCAGAAAGTGCTGCAGCGGCTCGAAGATCGATTCGATGCCGTCGCCATAGGCGCGGGTGAAGGTGCGGAAGCCCTCATCGATCGTCTTCTTGAGATCGCGCAGGGTATTCGCGTCCATCGTCGGAAATTTCGTGAACCATTCCATGTCGATCCCCTTCCGGCTCCGACCGATCTGCGTCGGTCTTCAAGCCAACCCTGATAGATGCCGCCCGAACAGGCGCCGGCGGCATGTGATGAAACGAAGATGGAGCGGCGCGCCCGAGGACGCGCCGCCCGGTTCGATCAACCGGTCAGAGCGCGGCCTTGATCTTCTCGGCCGCTTCCGGCGAGACCCATTCCTTCCAGAGGGCTTCGTTCTCCTCCAGGAAATGCTTGGCGCCATCGTCGCCGCTCGCCTGGTTGTCGGTCATCCACGCCATCAGCTTGTTGACCGTGTCGTTCGACCAGGCGCGTTTGTTGAGATAGCCCATGACGTCGGCGCCGGCGCGGTCGGAGAAGGTCTTGGTCACCAGCGTCTGGACCTTGTCCTTCGGCCAGTCGTTCTTCTTCGGGTCCGGGCAATCGGCGACCGTGTTGCAGCGCTTCCATTCGGCGGCGTCATAGGGCACGCCGTGCTCGAGCTTCACCATCTCGTACTTGCCGAGAAGGGCCGTCGGCGCCCAGTAGTAGCCGACCCAGCCTTCCTTGCGCTCGTAGGCTTTCGCGATCGAGCCGTCGAGGCCGGCGGCCGAGCCGGTGTCGACCAGCGTGAAGTTCGCCGCTTCCCCGCCATAGGCCTTGTAGAGCTGGCTGGTCACGACCGTGCCGCCCCAGCCCTGCGGGCCGTTGTGCACGGCGCCCTTCGACTTGTCCTCCGGATCCGGGAACAGTTCGGGGTGCTTCAGCGCGTCGTCGATCGTCTTGATGTCGGGGTTGGCGTCGGCGATGTATTTCGGAATCCACCAGCCCTGCACGGCGGCGTCGGAAAGGGCGACGGCAGCGCCGATCAGCTTGCCTTCCTCGATGCCGCGGTTGACGACGTCCGGCAGGAGGTCGACCCAGCCTTCGGGCGCCAGGTCCGGCGCGCCCTTCTCGATCATCGAGGTGATGGTCGGAACCGTGTCGCCGACGATGACCTCGGCATTGCAGCCATAGCCTTCGGTCAGGATGAACTTGTCGAGCGCGGCGAGAACCTCGGCGCTCTGCCAGTTCATGCTGGCAATGGTCACGTCGCCGCATTCGGCGCGTGCCGCGCCCGTCATGGCCAGAAGGCCGGCGACGAGGCAGGTGGAAGCAAGAAGATGTTTCATATCCGTTCCCTCATTTCGGCGGTGTCATTGTGCCGACAGGAACCCGCTGCACCGCCGGCGCCGGGCCCGTGATCCCTCTGCGGATCCATCTTGGACAGGGCCAGTCGGGGGCCTTCTCTTTCCACGATGCCGCAGCCTCGACTTTTGCAGCTACGGAGTCGAATGCCGGCACGAATGCGTCTGCCATTGACCCCTATGCGTCATGGAAAGGCCAAATTCGCAAGACCGCCCCGACTTTGTCCAAGCTTGGCGTCGCGATGGCAATGTTATGATGCAATTCAGTTTTTTCAAAGAATGAAAACGCCGAAAGGGCCGGCGAAAGCCGACCCTCCTGCCGCGCGCCACCGGCGCGATGTCGCGGCTGTGCCGCCGTCAGGCCATGCGCCGGCCCTGGATGACATGGACGCGCCCGCCGGTCTTCACCCGGTCGTAGAGGTCGATCACGTCCTGGTTGAGCATGCGCACGCAGCCGCTCGACATGGCCTCGCCGATCGACCACGGCTGGTTGGTGCCATGGATGCGGAACATCGTGTCGTTGCCGTTCTGGTAGAGGTAGATGGCGCGGGCGCCGAGCGGGTTGTTGAGGCCGCCGGGCACGCCGCCGGCATATTTCAGGTTCTTCCTGGGATCGCGGCGGATCATGTTCGGCGTCGGCGTCCAGCTCGGCCATTCCGCCTTGCGGCCGATATAGGCGCTGCCGGCCAGCGAATAGCCTTGGCGGCCGACGCCGATGCCGTAGCGCATCGCCCGGCCGTTGCCGAGCACGTAGTAGAGCCGGCGGGCCGGCGTGTCGACCACGATGGTGCCGGCGGCATGGCCGGTGTCATAGGCGACTTCCTGGCGGCGCAGCTCGGGCTTGATCTTGTCGAGCGGGATCGCCTTCAGCGGAAATTTCTCGTCCAGCCTGTCGCCGTAATTGGCACGGTCGCTGGTGCCGTTCGTCGCGCAGCCGGCAAGCAATGCGGATGCGCCGAGCAGGAATCCGCGGCGGGAAATCGACATGTTCAAAAGCCCCTAACACTTCGTCTATGGGGCTGAAAATTATGCGTTTATGGTTAATGGCAGGTTAAGCGCGGGCATTCACGGCCGCATCAGGCCGGCCCTCAGCAGGATGCCGCCCACCAGGAGGCACAACAAGCTGAAAGCACCGATCGCCCAGGCCGTGCCATCGGGCCAGGCCGAAAGGGCCGAGACCGGCATGGCAAGCGCCGGATCCGCTGCCGAATAAACGGCCGTCACCCGGGCGGCCGGCGTGTAATCGGCGGGGTCGATGGCGGTGTAGGAGGTGGTGCGGATCCGCTGTCCCTCGGCCGTCGTGAATTCGAGGATCGGGTAATAGACCTCGCGGCGGCTGCCGCGGCTTCCCACCCAGGCGGCCTCGAAGCCTGTCATCTCCGCCTCGACGGTGTGGCCGGACGAGGCGAGATCCCGGTAGATGCCATGCACCGACCAGAGCCCCCAGGCCGCCAGCAGCCCGACGACGACGAGCACGGCGCCAATGATGGCCGTGATGCCGGTTCGCCACCCGCGCCCAGCCCTTGCGAATACCGGCCCGGCCTGCATGTCGCCGATCCCTCCCCCGTTCGGGTGGGACTATACAGGGCCGGCCCGGCAACTTGAAGCTGCCGGAAAAGGACAGGCAGGCGCCTCAGCGCCGCTGCCGGCCGCAGGGCAATCGCCTATGGAAGGAAACCGCTGCCACATCCCCCTTCTCCCCACGGTGAGAGGGTGCCGGCAGGCGGATGAGGGGGATGGTGAAGACGCAACCGATCTGTCCGAGCCGCCCCTCATCCGACCCTTCGGGCCACCTTCTCCCCGTGGGGGAGAAGGGAGGAGCGGCATCGTCGCACTCCAATGCGGTTGCCCTGCTTCCGACCGGATGGACCGGACCTTCGCCGATGCCTTCGGCGCGCACCCTTGCGGCCGACCGAAGATCACATAGCGGGACAGACCGGCCCTTGCCGCGCTCTTTCGTGCGGCCCGGCCTCCCCACGCCTCACATATTCGGATAGACAGGCCCTTCGCCGCCTTGGGGTGGGACCCAGTTGATGTTCTGGTTGGGGTCCTTGATGTCGCAGGTCTTGCAGTGCACGCAGTTCTGCGCGTTGATGACGTAGACGTCCTGGCCGTCCTTCTCGACCCATTCGTAGACGCCGGCGGGACAGTAGCGGGTGGACGGGCCGGCATAGACGTCGAGCTCGGAGGTCTTCTGCAGCTCCGGGTTCTTGAGCTGGAGGTGGACCGGCTGGTCCTCCTCGTGGTTGGTGTTCGACAGGAACACCGAGGAGAGGCGGTCGAAGGTGAGCACCCCGTCCGGCTTCGGGTAGTCGATCTTGTTGTGCTTTGCCGCCGGCTCCAGGCTCTGCGCGTCCGTCTTGCCGTGCTTGAGCGTGCCGAAGACGGAGAAGCCGAACAGCGTGTTCGTCCACATGTCGAGGCCGCCGAGCGCCACGCCGACCGCCGTGCCGAACTTCGACCACAGCGGCTTGACGTTGCGCACCTTCTTCAGGTCGGAACCGATGGCGCTGTCGCGCCAGCCCTGCTCAATCTCGATCGGCTCGTCATTGGCCCGGCCCGCCGCAATCGCATCCGCCAGCTTCTCGGCCGCCAGGATGCCCGACAGCACCGCATTGTGGCTGCCCTTGATGCGCGGCACGTTGACGAAGCCGGCCGAGCAGCCGATCAGCGCCCCGCCGGGGAAGGACAGCTTCGGCACCGACTGGTAGCCGCCTTCGGTGATGGCGCGCGCGCCGTAGGAGAGGCGCTTGCCGCCCTCGAAGGTGCCCCTGATGGCGGGATGCGTCTTGAAGCGCTGGAATTCCTCGAAGGGATAGAGGTACGGGTTCTTGTAGTTGAGGTGCACGACGAAGCCGACGGCGACGAGGTTGTCCTCCAGATGGTAGAGGAAGGAACCGCCGCCGGTCTTCATGCCGAGCGGCCAGCCGAAGGAGTGCTGCACGAGGCCGGGCCTGTGGTTCTCCGGCTTCACCTGCCAGAGCTCCTTGAGGCCGATGCCGAACTTTTGGGGCTCGCGGCCCTCGTCCAGCCTGAACTTGGCGATGAGCTGCTTGGCGAGCGAGCCGCGCACGCCTTCCGAGATCAACGTGTACTTGCCGAGAAGCGCCATGCCGCGGGTATAGTTCGGGCCGGGCTCGCCATTGCGCTCGATGCCCATGTCGCCGGTGGCGACGCCGATGACGGCGCCCTCGTCGTTGTAGAGCACTTCGGTTGCGGCAAAGCCGGGATAGATCTCGACGCCGAGCTCTTCCGCCTTGGTCGCCAGCCACCGACAGACGTTTCCGAGCGAGACGATGTAGTTGCCGTGGTTGTTCATCAGCGGCGGCATGAAGGCGTTCGGCAGGCGGACGGAGCCGGCGGGGCCGAGAAAGAGGAAGCGGTCGTCGGTCACCTCGGTCTTGAAGGGATGGCCGGCGTCCTCGCGCCAGCCGGGCAGCAAGCGGTCGATGCCGATGGGATCGACGACGGCGCCCGACAGGATATGCGCGCCGACTTCCGCGCCCTTCTCCAGCACGACGACGGAGAGCTCCGGGTTCACCTGCTTCAGCCGGATCGCCGCGGAAAGGCCCGCCGGACCCGCACCCACGATCACAACGTCGAATTCCATGCTCTCGCGTTCGGGGAGTTCCATTTCGTCGCTCATTCGCCTCTCCACCCCGCAACCCCTCAAAAGCCGCGGCAATTCCCTCTGGTTAGCCTGTCATGGCAAATGCCGAAAGCCTTGTCGAGCCGTTCTGCGACAGACTTTCCCTGCATTTGCGCATGACATCATGACAGGGTCGAAAGTTTATTGACTTTAACGTAAACGTCAACCGATTGCCGCCCGTATCAGCCCGTGCGCGCTTGATTCCGCTTCTCCGCCGCACTACGCATTCGAGCCGGCCCATCGGCAGAGGAAACGGGAACATGTCCGAGATTATCCAATCGCTCGAACGCGACTTGCACGATTTCGGCGACACGCTCCACCTTATCGGAAGCGACCGGCTGGCGAACCGGCATCCCGGCGAACATGCGGGCAATTTCGGCGCGGGCGCCATGGCCGAGCCGGCGACGCCCGAGGCGGCGGCCGCCGTGGTGCGCTGGTGCTTCGAAAACGACGTGCCCATCGTGCCGCAGGGCGGGCGCACAGGCCTTGTCGGCGGCGGCATCAGCCGGCCGGGCGAGCTCATCCTCTCCACCGCCCGCCTCGACCGCATCGAGGCCATCGATCCCCTCGCCCGCACCGTCACGGTCGGCGCCGGCGTCACGCTGCAGGCCCTGCAGGAGGCGACGGCAGGGGTCGGCCTCATTCCCGGCATCGACCTCGCCGCGCGCGGCAGCGCCACCATCGGCGGCATGATCGCCACCAATGCCGGCGGCATCCTCGCCTTCCGCAACGGCGTGATGCGCCACCAGGTGCTCGGCATCGAGGCGGTGATGCCGGACGGCAGCCTCGTCAGCGACCTGACGCGCGTGCTGAAGGTCAGCGCCGGGCCGGACATCAAGCAGCTGCTCATCGGCTCGGAAGGCGCCTATGGTTTCGTCACCCGCGCCGTGCTGAAGCTCGAAAGCTTCAACCCGATGCGCGCCACCGCGCTCGTCGGCGTGCCCGACGCCAGGGCCGCCCTCGCGCTCATCGCCCATTTCCGCAGCCGGCCGGCCCTGCAGCTGGAGGGCGCCGAATTGATGTGGCAGCGCTATCTGCACGACAGCGCGGCGGACAAGGGTTTCGACCTCGGCTGGCTGGAGGCCGATACCCCCGCGATCCTCCTGATGGAAGTGTCCGCCAGCAGCGAGGCGGAGGCCCGCGAGGCGCTGGAAGAGGGCCTTGCCGCCCTCTGGGAGGAGCACGGTCTGACCAGCGGCATCGTCGCCGCCTCGCTCGACCAGGCCCGGCGCTTCTGGGCGCTGCGCGAGGACGGCGACTTCATGTACCGGCATTTCCCCGCCGCGCCCTCCTTCGACGTCTCCGTGCCGCCGGGTGCGCTCGACGGGTATGTCGACGGCCTGCGGCAGCGGCTGAAGGCCGTCGATCCGGGTTTCGACGCCTATGTCTATGGCCATGTCGCGGACGGCAACCTGCATATTTCCGTCATCGGCAACGGCGTGGCGGCCCCGGGCGCCAAGGAACCGATCGAGGACGCCGTCTATACCGGCGTCGCGGAGCTCGGCGGCAGCTTTTCCGCCGAGCACGGGGTGGGAACGGAGAAGCGCCGCGCCTATCTCAGCTACGGCAATGCGTCGCGCCGCGCCGTGGCGCAGGCGATCAAGGCCGCGCTCGACCCGAAAAACCTCTTCAATCCGGGCAAGGTGCCCTATCGCGCCGACGCGCCCCGAACATAGGACAGACCACGATGGATCTCGGAATTGCCGGCAAACGCGCCCTCGTCCTCGCCTCCTCCCGCGGCCTCGGCAAGGGCATTGCCGAAGCGCTCGCCCGCGAGGGCGCGCATGTCCTCCTGTGCGGGCGCAGCGCGGAGACGCTTGCGGCCAATTGCGCGGCCATCAATGCGGCGGGCCCCGGCCGCGCCGACTGGGTGCAGGCCGATCTCGGCGACGAGGACGTCGTCGAGACGCTCGTGAAGGCGACGCGGGAAAAGCTCGGCGGGGTCGATATCCTCGTCAACAATTCCGGCGGGCCGACGCCCGGCTCCACCGAGGACATGAGCGAGGAAAAGCTGGCCACCTATTTCCAGTCCATGGTGCTGCGGATCATCACGCTCACCAACCGGCTGCTGCCCGTCATGAAGGAACAGCGCTGGGGCCGCATCCTGACGGTCGCCTCCTCCGGCGTCATCGAGCCGATCCCGGGCCTGGCGCTGTCCAACACGCTGCGCCCGGCGCTGGCCGGCTGGTCCAAGACGCTGGCGAGCGAGGTCGCCGAATACGGCATCACCAGCAACATGCTCCTGCCCGGCAGCATCCTGACCGACCGGCTGAAGAGCCTCGACGCCGCCGCCGCCGAGCGCAGCGGCAGGAGCATCGCCGAGGTGCGCGCGGCCTCGGAACGGGCGATCCCGGCCCGGCGCTACGGCGCGGTGGAGGAATTCGCGGCGACCGCCGCCTTCCTGTGCAGCGCGCCGGCCAGCTACGTCACCGGCAGCCTCATCCGCTGCGACGGCGGCGCGGCACGTTCGGTCTGAGGCGTCGGGGCCCCTCATCCGGCAGCCCACCGCACATGGAAGGAAACCGTTGCCGCTCTCCCCTTCTCCCCCGCGGGGAGAAGGTGGCCCAAAGGGTCGGATGAGGGGGTGGCTCGGACGTATCGTTTGCGCCTTCGCCATCCCCCTCATCCGCCTGCCGGCACCTTCTCCCCGCGGGGGAGAAGGGGATGGGGCAACGCCGAACTGCATAGGCAATAGGCCTCCCACCTCGGGGAGAAGATCAGGCTGAGGGGCAATCATACCTCCCCCCTTGCCTTCCCAGCCCGCCTGTGCCATCTGGCGCGCTCTCCCATTTCCGGGCGCGCCGACGCGCCTTTCGCGCGGGGCTTTCGCTCCGCTCCAACACATTTTCGACGATCGAAGGGGCACGGCGATGGCACGGGCACTCGGGCTTGATTTCGGCACGACGAACACGGTTCTGGCGCTTTCCGAAGGGACCGGGGCGACACGGTCGATGACCTTCAACAGCAGCGTCGGCGTCACCGACACGATGCGCACGGCGCTGTCCTTCATGAAGGATCCGGTCGTCGGTGCGCAGGCGCTGAAGGTGGAGGCCGGACAGGCGGCGATCCGCCAGTTCATCGACAATCCCGGCGATAGCCGATTCCTGCAGTCGATCAAGACCTTTGCCGCAAGCGCCCTCTTCCAGGGCACGCTGGTCTTTGCCCGCCGCCATGCCTTCGACGACCTGATGGAGGTGTTCCTGCGCCGGCTGAAGGCCTATGCGGGCGATGGATGGCCGGCGGACGTCTCGCGCGTCATCGCGGGCCGGCCGGTACAGTTCGCCGGTGCAAGCCCCGACCCGGCGCTCGCGCTCGAACGCTACAACGCGGCGCTGACGCGGCTCGGCTTCCCGGAGATCCACTATGTCTACGAGCCCGTCGCGGCGGCCTACTATTTCGCCCAGACGCTGAAGAGCGACGCCACCGTGCTGGTCGCCGATTTCGGCGGCGGCACGACGGACTATTCGCTGATCCGCTTCGAGCGGCAGGCCGGCCGGCTGACGGCACAGCCGATCGGCCATTCGGGCGTCGGCATCGCGGGCGACCATTTCGATGCCCGCATGATCGAGCGCCTCGTCGCGCCGGAGATCGGCAAGGGCAGCTTCTTCAAGAGCTTCGACAAGGTCCTGGAGGTGCCGTCCGGCTATTATGCCAACTTCGCCCGCTGGAACCAGCTCTCGATCTTCAAGACGACGCGCGAATTCGCCGACCTCAAGTCGCTGGTCCGTTCGTCGCTCGAGCCGGAAAAGCTCGAACTGTTCATCGATCTCGTCGAGCATGACGAGGGCTATCCGCTCTACCAGGCGATCTCGGCCACCAAGATGGCGCTGTCGGTGGCGGACGAAGCCGAATTCCACTTCGCCCCGCTCGGCGCCGCGGGCCGCAGGATGGTCAGGCGCTCCGATTTCGAGGACTGGATCGCACCGGACCTCGCCCGCATCGAGGGCGCGCTGGACGAGGTGCTGGAGAAGACCGGCACCGCGCCCGGCGCCATCGACAAGGTGTTCCTGACCGGCGGCACCTCCTTCGTGCCGGCCGTCAGGCGCATCTTCACCCGCCGCTTCGATGCGGACCGCATCGAGAGCGGCGGCGAGCTGCTGTCGATCGCCCACGGTCTCGCGCTGATCGGCGAAGGCGACGACGTGGCGCAATGGGCGGCGTGACGATGACGGCGGCGCTTTCCTCCGGCAAGCCGCTTCGCTAAGGTGCAGCCATGAACGCCGCGAACGACCTCAATCCCGCACAGCTCCGATCGCTCCTGCATTTCTATGCGGATGCCGGCGTCGAATGGCTGCTGGAGGAAGAGGCCGTCGACCGCATCGCCGAATTCGAGGCGATGCGCGCGGCGCGCGGCATGCAGGCGCCGCGGGAAACCGCCCCTGCCCCGCAGCAGGCCGCCCGCCCGGCGCCGGCCCGGCAGGAGCAACCGCGCGCCGCGGCCGCTGCGCCCCAGCCGAACGTCCTGCCCAATGTCGCGATACCGGACAGCCAGGCGGTGGCCGAGGCGGAGTTCGCGGCGGGCAGCGCCCGTTCGCTGGAGGAATTGCGCACGGCGATGGAGGCCTTCAACGGCTGCAACCTGAAGACCAGCGCCCGCTGCCTCGTCTTTGCGGCGGGCAATGCGAAGCCCTCGGTCATGGTGATCGGCGCCATGCCGAATGCCGACGACGACCGCGACGGCCAGCCCTTCTCCGGCCGGCAGGGCGCGATGCTCGACCGCATGCTGGCCGGCATCGGGCTCGACCGGGCCGACCTCCTGCTGAGCAATGTCGTGCCGTGGCGGCCGCCCGGCAACCGCCCGCCCTCGCAGCGCGAGGCCGATATCTGCCGGCCGTTCATCGAGCGGCAGATCGCGCTTGCCGAGCCGAATCACCTGCTGATCCTCGGCAATTTCGCCGCGCGATTCCTGCTGCGTTCGAACGACACGATCCACCAGTTGCGGGGAGAATGGCGGGAGTTTGCGATTTCCGGCCGCACCATCCCGGCTTTTGCGACGCTGCACCCGCAGGATCTGGTGACGGCGCCGGTCAGCAAGCGGCTCGTCTGGCAGGATTTGCTTGCTTTTCGTGCAGGGCTCAAGGCCTGATCACGAAGGCTACCTTCATATTTTTCAATGGCTTGGCTTTTAAGACCTGTGGATCATCCGCAGGGCCTGACGAAAAACTGCCGCAAGCATGAACAAAATGTTTCATCAGTCATGCGATTTGCACATATCTGCCGGGCAGAATGTCGCATTGCAAAATCAATGTTGCGGCGCAATATAACAGGACGGGAGGGACAGGATTTAAGGAATCGACCCATGACCGCCCGCTTTCGGCCCATCCATTCGAGCTTCGAGACGCTCCGCCATTCCGGTCTGCGCACCGGCCGCGGCTTCGGCGGCATCGCTGCCCCGGCCAACGAGCAGCTCACCGCCTCCGGTTTCGCCCGTATCAACCGCCCCGTCCAGCTCTTCGCCGAGTTCATCCAGCGCTGAGCCGATGCAAGGCGCCCGGCCGGCGCCTTCCGATGCAGACCGACCCCAGGAGCAGACCATGGCCACCTTTCGCAAGCTGATGTCCGACATCGCCGATATCCGCGCCGCCGTGAACGCCGCCCGGGAATATTCCGTGCTGGCTTCCCTGCCGCGCGACGCCGCGCAGCGCCGCGACCCGCTCAAGGCCTTCCTGCCGAACTGAGCTTGGCCCTGGCCTTGAAGCCGGCCGGCGCTGTGCTATTGTCTTCATCGTGAGGAGGTGAGACGCCTTTTCTTCCGGTGGAGACCGGGCCGAAGCCCGAACCGTTTCTTAGCTGATCGTCAGGGTGAAGCGCCAACCTCTGAACCTGATCGTCAGCGTAAGCCGGATTCGCAAACGTCTCACCTCCTTTCGTTTTGCCAAGGTTCACCCCGGCAATTCTCTCCAGTACAACCCTATCGGGAATTCCCTCACCTCCCGAACTCCCCAGATAATCTTCTTGTTTTACGCCAGCCATTGTCGCAGTGGACAGCGCGCGGCCGCCGCAATAGAGCGACACTCCGACACCGAACGCGCCTTCCCCGGAGCCCCCATGCTGGCGAGCCTCGTCTCCATTCTCAGCCTGATGCTGTCCACCCTCCTGATGATGGTCGCCTTCGGGCTGCAGAGTTATGTCGTGCCGGTGCGCGCGGTCGCGGAGGGCTGGTCGACGCAGACGATCTCGATGATCGCGACGGGCTATACGATCGGCTTCACGCTCTCCTGCATCGTCACGCCGAAATTCGTGCTGCTGGTCGGGCATGTGCGCGTCTTCGTGGCGCTGATCACGCTGCTCGCCATCGGCATCCTGCTCTGCGCCCTCGTCGTCGACTGGCGCGCCTGGATGGCGTTTCGCGCCATGTCGGGTTTCGCCATTTCCGGCAGCTACCTCATCATCGAAAGCTGGCTGAACGAGCGCGTGACCAACGAGAACCGCGGCTCGATCTTCTCCGTCTACCTGATCACCACCATGGTCGGCACGATCGGCGGGCAATATCTCGTGCCGCTCGGCGACCCGTCCAACACCTCGCTCTTCATTCTCTGCGGCATCATCTTCTCCGTCGCCCTGCTGCCGACGGCGCTGACCTCCTCGCCGCTGCCGGCCCCGCCGACGCAGGCGCGCTTCGATGTCGCCAAACTTTACCGGCGCTCGCCGGTCGCCGTCGTCGGCGCCTTCCTTGCCGGGGCGATGTCCGGCGCCTGGCTGAACCTCGGCGGCGTGTTCACGCAGCGCAGCGGGCTTTCCACGGCGGAAGGCGCGACGCTGCTTGCCTGCGTGCTCCTCGGCAGCGCCCTCTCGCAGATCCCGATCGGCCGGGCCTCCGACCGGATGGACCGCCGCCTCGTCATGGTGGCCTGCGGCGCGGTCGGCACGGTCTCGTGCCTTGCCATGGCCGCCGTCGCCGGCGGGCCGCCGGTGCTGCTCTATGTCGTCGCCGCCTTCGTCGGCTCGGTCATCTTCCCGATCTATGCGCTGAACGTCGCCCATGCCAACGACCGCGCGCAGCCCGACGAATATGTCGAGGTCTCCTCAGGCATGATGATCGTCTACGGCATCGGCACCATTTCCGGCCCCATCATGGTCGGCCCGATCATGGACCGGTTCGGGCCGGGTTCGCTCTTCGTCGTGCTGGCGGCCTATTTCGTGCTCTACGGCGCCTATGCCGCCTGGCGCATCAGCCGGCGCGAGGAGAACGACGGCCTCGTGGTCAAGACCGATTACCAGGCGATGGCGGTGCAGCCGCTGGGCGCCGATGTCGCCGCGGCCGCGCTCCAGCCCGATGCGGCGACGGATGAGCGCATCGAGGACACGACGACCCCCGAATGGCGGTGACGCCTATCCCTGAAGGGTCTGGTGGCGCATGGCCGCCCGGCGCTTCAATTCGAGCTGGTGCTCGCGCAGGATGACGAAGATGCCGGCGGCGACGACGATGGCCGTGCCCACGAGCATGGTCTCAGTCGGCACGTCGCCGAACACGACATAGCCGATGATGAGGCCGAGCACGATCGAGATATACTCGAACGGCGCGATGGTGGAGACGTCGGCGTAGCGATAGCTCGCCGTCAGCAGCAGTTGCGCGATGCCGCCGCAGAAGCCGGCCAGCGCCATCAGAGCGAGCGAAGGCCAGCCGAGCGCGATCCAGCCGAAAGGCAGCGTACCCAGCGAGAAGATCGAGGCGAACAGCGAGAAATAGAGCACGATGGTCGGCGTGCGCTCCGTCTGCACCAGCTTGCGCACCAGAACCATGGCAAAGGAGCCGAGCACGGCGAAGGCCAGCATGGCGAGCGCGCCCATCGCCTCCGAGGAACCGAATCCGCCTTCCCGGAACAGCGTCAGGCGCGGCCAGCTGATGATGGCGACGCCCAGAAGACCCACCAGCACCGCCGTCCAGCGATAGATGCCGACCCTCTCCTTGAGGAACACCGCGGCGACGACGACGGTGACGAGCGGCAGCGCGTAACCGAGTGCGATCGATTCCGGCAGCGGCAGGTGCACGAGGCCGTAGAAGCCGAAGCCCATGGAGAGGATACCGACAAAACCCCGCTTGAAATGGCCGAAGATGTCGTTGGTGCGGAAGGCGTCGCGCAGCTGGCCCTGCACGGCGAGGAAGACGATGATCGGCACCATGGCGAAGGCCGAACGCAAAAACGTGATCTGTCCCGCCGGAATATCCTTGCCGGCCGCCTTGATGAGCGCGGACATGCAGAGGAAGATCACCACCGAGAAGACCTTGAGTGAAATGCCCCGCATGGGGTTGGGGTACGGCATGTCCATGGAGAACTCGTCACGGCCGGCGGGCCGTGGCATCAGGCGGTTGAGGAGAGACCGGAGAACCGATTCAGGCTGGCGGCAAGTCTATCCGGATCGGCCGGCGGATGGGATCAATTCTGGTGATGCGTCACGGATAATTTTGATCGGATCCGCGGGAGGGATGCCTGTCCCGGCAAAACGCAAATTTCCGGTTTTCGGAGGAGCCTGGAAATGAGATGTTAAGCCAATAAGCCTATCAATCCAGGGAATTCGGGGGCAGACCGTCCGTATCGCCCGTAGCGTTGCACCAAAACGATACGGCCCGGACGGCAAGGAGCAGGACATATCATGCGGACAGAGAACGGCCGGATCATTCATCTGGCAGACTATCGCCAGACCGACTTCGTTCTCGAGCGCGTCGACCTGACCTTCGAACTGGACCCGACGGAAACCAAGGTCGAGGCGCGGCTGATCTTCCACCGCCGCGAAGGCGCCGATCCCGCCGCGCCGCTGGTGCTCGACGGCGACGAACTGGTCATGACCAGCCTGCTCTTCGACCAGATGGAGATGGACAAGGCGCGCTACGACGCCACGCCCGACAGCCTGACGATCCGCGACCTGCCGGCGACGGACCCCTTCGAGATCACCATCACCACGATGATCAACCCGGAGGCCAACACCCAGCTGATGGGCCTCTACCGCACCAACGGCGTCTACTGCACCCAGTGCGAGGCCGAAGGCTTCCGCCGCATCACCTATTTCCCCGACCGGCCGGACGTGCTTGCCGTCTATACGGTCAACATCATCGCCGACAAGGCGAGCTGCCCGCTGCTGCTGTCCAACGGCAATTTTTTGGGCGGCGCCGGCTATGGTGAAGGCAGGCATTTCGCCGCCTGGTTCGACCCGCATCCGAAGCCCTCCTATCTCTTCGCGCTGGTCGCCGGCGATCTCGGCGTCGTGGAGGACACGTTCACCACCATGTCCGGCCGCGAGGTGACGCTGAAGATCTATGTCGAGCATGGCAAGGAGCCGCGCGCGGCCTATGCCATGGACGCGCTGAAGCGCTCGATGAAGTGGGACGAGGAGGTTTTCGGGCGCGAATACGACCTCGACATCTTCATGATCGTCGCCGTCTCCGACTTCAATATGGGCGCCATGGAGAACAAGGGGCTCAACGTCTTCAACGACAAATACGTGCTCGCCGACCCCGAGAGCGCCACCGACCAGGACTATGCGAATATCGAAGCGATCATCGCCCACGAATATTTCCACAACTGGACCGGCAACCGCGTCACCTGCCGCGACTGGTTCCAGCTCTGCCTCAAGGAAGGCCTGACGGTCTATCGCGACCACGAATTCTCCGCCGACCAGCGCTCGCGCGCGGTCAAGCGCATCGCCGAGGTACGGCACCTGAAGTCCGAGCAGTTCCCGGAGGATGCCGGCCCCCTCGCCCATCCGGTGCGCCCGACGAAATACCGCGAGATCAACAACTTCTACACGACGACCGTCTATGAAAAAGGCTCCGAGGTGACGCGCATGATCGCGACCATCGTCGGCAAGGACGGCTTCAAGAAGGGCATGGACCTCTATTTCGAGCGGCACGACGGCGATGCCGCGACGATCGAGGATTTCGTCAAATGCTTCGAGGCGGCGAACGGCGTCGACCTCTCGCAGTTCTCGCTCTGGTACCATCAGGCCGGCACGCCGCTCGTCAGCGTCTCGTCGAGCTACGACCAGGCGAAGGGTGCGTTCACCCTGTCGCTGGAGCAGATGATCCCGCCGACGCCCGGCCAAGCCGCGAAGGAGCCGATGCATATTCCGCTGCGCTTCGGCCTCCTCTCCGCCGACGGCACGGAAGCGCTGCCGAGCGCCGTCAGCGGCGCCGACGTGACCGGCGACGTGCTGCATCTCCGTGAGCGCCGCCAGACGGTGACCTTCTCCGGTATCGCCTCGCGCCCGGTCGTCTCGCTCAACCGCGGCTTCTCCGCGCCGATCAACCTGCATTTCGAGCAGGCGCCCGCCGACCTTGCCCATATCGCCCGCCACGACAGCGATCTCTTCGCCCGCTGGCAGGCGCTGAACGACCTCGCCCTGCCGAACCTCGTCGAGGCCGCGCGAAAGGCGCGGGCCGGCGAGCCGGTCGAGACCAATGCGGTGCTCGCCGACACGCTGATCGCCATTGCCGGCGACGAGACGCTGGAGCCGGCCTTCCGCGCGCAGGCGCTGGCGCTGCCCTCCGAATCCGACATCGCCCGCGAACTCGGCAGCAACAACGATCCGGACGCCATCCGCGCCGGCCGCGAAGCCGTGCTCGCCTTCGTGGCGAACCGCGACCCCGCCGTCTTCGCCGCGCTCTTCGAAGGTCACCGCACCGCCGGCACCTTCACGCCGGATGCGATGAGCGCCGGCCGGCGGGCGCTGCGCAATGCGGCCCTCGCCTATCTCGCCGTGGCCGACGGCACGCCGGCCCGCGCCGCGGAGGCCTTCGCGGCGGCCGACAACATGACCGATCTCAGCGCCGCGCTCACCGTGCTCGCCCATCGCTTCCCGGACGCGCCGGAGGCGGCGGCAGCGCTCGAAACCTTCCGCGCTCGCTTTGCCGACAATGCGCTGGTCATCGACAAGTGGTTCTCCATCCAGTCGACCATTCCGGGCGACGGCGCGCTGGACCGCGTCAAGGCGCTGATGGAAAGCCCGCACTTCAACAGGACGAACCCGAACCGCGTGCGCGCGCTCGTCGGCACCTTCGCCTTCTCGAACCCGACCGGCTTCAACCGGGCGGACGGCGCCGGCTACCGCTTCCTCGCCGAGCAGATTCTTGAGATCGACCCGAAGAACCCGCAGCTCGCCGCCCGCATCCTCACCTCCATGCGCTCCTGGCGGGCGCTTGAGGACGGCCGTTCGGACCATGCGCGCAACGCGCTGCGCACGATCGCGGCAGGCGAAAAGCTGTCTTCCGACGTTTCGGACATCGTGGAGCGCATGCTGAAGGGCTGATGCCCCCAATTTCCCAACCATAAGAAATGGTTAAGACTTGGTTACCTTTTCCGCTGGACAAGCCGAATCACAATTGATTCATTAAGGCAGATTCGGGCGAGCGGCGCGCCGAATCACGAGAGGGTACAAGGTTTAAGACTATGACGGACGCGCAACGAGGACGCGCAGCCGGCGGGTGGACTCACCTCAAATTTCCGGGAATGGCGGCCTGGGAAAGCGAGCTGACGGGACAGGCGAAGATTTTCGCCGGGCCTGCCGCGCGGCATCTGACACGGGCCGAGCCCGTGCTGAAGCGGTCGATACCGATCCTGATCATCGCCTTTCTGTTCGTTGTGGCCATCTCGCGCATGGCCGGCATCCTGGTCGAGCACGACCGGATGGAGACCAGCGTCAAGGACACGACGTCGCTGACGGCAATGGCCGCCGAGGCGGTGTTCTCCGGCCCGATGGCCGAGAGCCTGGCGAAATCCGACCGCATGGCGGTGGAGGCGGCGCTTTCCCTGCATCTGCCGCAGGACCGCATGCAGCCGGGCGGGCTGGTTCTCTTCGTGGCGGAGAAGGGCCAGGTCTTCGGCGCCTCGCTGGGCGCGGCGCGCTATGTCGGCCTGTCGCTCGCGCGGTTCTCTCCGGAGCTGGCGGCGATCCAGTATTTCGGCGATCCGGCCGGCGTCTTCCGCGCCCGCATCGGCGATGAGGACTACTACGCCTCGCTCGTGCAGATGCCGAAGAAGGGCGGCTTCATCATCGTCGCCAACCCGCTCGGGCAGCTCGCGACGTTCTGGCGCGACGAGGTGGCGCTGAACGTCACGCTGTTTTCCGGCATTTCGGCCATCCTGCTCGTCATCCTTTATGCCTACTACATCCAGGCGAAGCGGGCGCGCGACGCGGACGCGATCTTCGCCGAATCGAACCTGCGCGTGGAGACGGCGCTCGCCCGCGGCCGCTGCGGCCTCTGGGATTTCGACCTCTCGAGCCGGCGGCTGTTCTGGTCGCGCTCCATGTATGAAATGCTCGGCATGCCGGCGCGCGACAGCGTGCTCTCCTTCGGCGATGCCGCCCGGCTGATGCACCCCGACGACGACGGCATCTACCAGGTCGCCCGGGCCGTCGCGCGCAGCGAGGCCAAGCAGGTGGACCAGGTGTTCCGCATGCGCCACGCCGAAGGCCACTATGTGTGGCTGCGCGCCCGCGCCCAGCTCATCCGCATGGCCTCCGGCCGCATGCACATGATCGGCATCGCCATGGACGTGACCGAGCAGCACCGGCTCGCCCAGCGCTACCAGGAGGCCGACCAGCGGCTCGCCGACGCCATCGAATGCACCTCCGAGGCCTTCGTGCTGTGGGACAAGAGCGACCGGCTCGTCATGTGCAACGCGCACTACCAGCAGGCCTACGGCCTTCCCGACGACGTGCTCGTTCCGGGCACGGACCGGGCGACGGTGCATGCCGCCGCGGCCCGGCCGGTCATCGAGCGGCGCATCGCGGATGCGGACGGCGCGGGCGTTTCGCAGACCAGCGAGGTACAGCTTGCCGACGAGCGCTGGCTGCAGATCAACGAGCGGCGCACCCGCGACGGCGGCCTCGTCTCCGTCGGCACCGACATCACCATGATGAAGCGCCACCAGGTGCGCCTGCGCGAATCCGAACGCCGCCTGATGGCGACGATCGGCGACCTCTCCGCCTCCCGCGCCAAGCTGGAGCGGCAGAAGGCCGAGCTTTCGCTCGCCAATGCCAACTACCAGGCGGAAAAGGACCGTGCGGAGGCGGCCAACCGGGCCAAGTCCGAATTCCTCGCCAACATGTCGCATGAGCTGCGCACGCCGCTCAACGCCATCCTCGGCTTTTCCGAGATCCTGCAGAACCAGATGTTCGGCCCGCTCGGCTCCGACAAGTACCGCGAATATTCCCGCGACATCCACGAGAGCGGCAAGCACCTGCTCAACGTCATCAGCGACATCCTCGACATGTCGAAGATCGAGGCCGGCCACATGCGCATCAGCTGCGAGACGGTCGACCTGTCGCCGCTGATCGAGGAGACGCTGCGCCTCACCATGCTGCAGGCGGAGAAGAAGCACATCGAGGTGCGGCAGGCCTGCCCGGGCAACCTGCTGACGGTCGCCGACCGCCGCGCCATGAAGCAGATCCTGCTGAACCTCCTGTCGAACGCCATGAAGTTCACCAATCCCGGCGGCAGGGTGGAGGTGCGGGCACGCAGGGTGGACGGCGCCGTCACGCTGACGATCGCCGACACCGGCATCGGCATCCCGAAATCCGCGCTGCAGAAGATCGGCCAGCCCTTCGAGCAGGTGCAGAGCCAGTATGCCAAGAGCAAGGGCGGCTCCGGCCTCGGCCTCGCCATCTCCCGCTCGCTCGCCCATCTGCATGGCGGGGCCATGCGCATCCACTCCGTCGAGGGCAAGGGCACGATCATCTCCGTGCGCATCCCCGACCGGGAACGGCTCGCGGCGCTGCATCTGGCGGCGGCCTGAGGGCGCGTCCCCACCCGCCCACGTCATCCTCGGGCTTGACCCGAGGATCCATGCGTCACGGCGCATGTTGCGTTTGTGGCATGGATCCCCGGGTCAAGCCTGAGGATGACGGAGGAGAAGTTGGAGGGAGGCCTTCCCGAACCCGTCGCTATCCCTTCACCACCCCCTGAAAGATCTTCCGCACCGCCTTGGAGACGCGCCTTATATCCGCCTCCAGCGCGCGCAGGTCCGGGCAGTCGCCGGCGCGGCAGACGAGATCGACGAGGCCGGCGGGGGCCTCCTTCGGGTCGAAGCCGCCATCGACGCTGAGGCGCACGATCTGGGAGATATCCGTGTAGAGGGTGAGTGCCCGCTGCACCGTGTCGAGATCGTTCGGGTCCATCATGCTCTGTCCGAGCAGCGCCAGCGCATCGCCCGTCGGCAGCGCCCTTTCCGGCTGCGCGGCGCCCCGCGCCGGCGCCACAAGCGCGAGGAACTGGGCGATGAACTCGATGTCGATCAGCCCGCCGGCAATCAGCTTCAGGTCCCAGATGTCCTTCGGCGGCTTCTCCTCGTCGATCAGCGTCCGCATCTCGAGCACATCCTTGGCGATCTTGCCCGCATCGCGCTTGCGGGCGAGCACCGCGCGAAAGATCTCCTCCGCCTGCCGCATCAGGCTCTCGTCGCCGCAGAGCACGCGGGCGCGGGTCAGCGCCATGTGCTCCCAGGTCCAGGCCTCCTCCGCCTGGTACTTGGCGAAGGCGGTGATGCGGGTGGCGACCGGCCCCTTGTTGCCGGAGGGGCGGAGCCGCATGTCGACCTCGTAGAGCACGCCTTCGGCCGTCGGGGCGGAGAGCGCCGCGATCAGCCGCTGCGTGATGCGGGTGAAATACTTGACGTTGTCGAGCGGCTTGGCGCCGTCCGATTCGAAGGCGTCGCTGTCGTGGTCGTAGAGCAGGATGAGGTCGATGTCCGAGCCCGCCGTCAGCTCGAAGCTGCCGAGCTTGCCCATGCCGACCAGTGCGACGCGCCCGCCGGGGAATTTGCCGTGCGCCGCCTCGACCTCCTCCAGCACCGCCTTGAAGGCCGCCTGGACGATGAGATCGGCGACATGGGTGAAGGCGCGGGCGGCCTGCTTTCCGGTGATCGCGCCGGTCAGAAGGCGGATGCCGATAAGGAAGCGCTGTTCGGCGGCGATGATGCGCAGGCGATCGAGGATCTCCTCGTAATGCCGCGCGCCGGAAACGAAGCCGTCGATGCGCTCGGAGAGATAGGCGCGGGTCGGCAGTTCGGCGAGAAGCCCCGGATCGAGCATGCCGTCGAAGACATGGGGCTTTGCCGCGATCACCTCGGCAAGGCGCGGCGCCGACGACATGATGTTGACGATAAGGGAGAGCAGCGCCGGATTGTTGCCGAGCAGCGAGAAGAGCTGGATGCCCGCCGGCAGGCCGGAGATGAAATTGTCGAAGCGCAACAGCGCCTCGTCCGCCCGCTTGCTCTCGCCGAAGACGCGCAGCAGCTCCGGCGTCAGCTCCGTCAGCCGCTCGCGCGCCTCGACGGACTGCGTGGCGCGGTAGCGCCCGTAGTGCCAGGTGCGGATCGTGCGGGAAATGTCGGCGGGGCGCTCGAAGCCGAGGCGCTTCAGCGTCTCCAGCGTGTCCGGATCGTCCTTCTGGCCGGTGAAGACGAGATTGCCGGTCTCCGAGGAGAGCTTCGCCTCCTGCTCGAAGAGCGCCGCATAGCGCCGCTCCACGGTCTTCAGCACCTCGACCAACCGGGCGGAAAAGGCAGCCGTATCCGCAAAGCCCAGCATATAGGCGATGCGCTTCAGTTCGGCCTCGGTTTCCGGCAGCACATGGGTCTGCTCGTCGCGCACCATCTGGATGCGATGCTCGACGTCGCGCAGGAACCAGTAGGCCTGCGTCAGTTCCTCGGCCGTCGCCGCGTCGATCCAGCTCGCCCTGGCAAGTTCCGCCAGCATCGGCTCGGTGGCGCGCAGGCGCAGCGCCGGGACGCGCCCGCCGGCGATCAGCTGCTGGGTCTGCACGAAGAACTCGATCTCGCGGATGCCGCCGCGGCCGAGCTTGACGTTGTGGCCCTTCACCGCGATCTCGCCATGGCCCTTGTGCACATGGATCTGCCGCTTGATCGAATGGATGTCGGCGATCGCCGCATAGTCGAGGTACTTGCGGAAGACGAAGGGCGTGAGCTCCTTGAGGAAGGCTTCGCCGGCCCTGAGGTCGCCGGCGACGGGCTTTGCCTTGATGAAGGCGGCCCGCTCCCAGTTCTGCCCCCTGCCCTCGTAATAGAGCATCGCCGAATCGACCGAGATGGCGAGCGGCGTGGCGCCGGGATCGGGCCGCAGCCGCAGGTCCGTGCGGAAGACATAGCCGTCCGCCGTCCGCTCCTGCATGATGCGGATCAGCCGACGCACGAGGCGGGAAAAGGTCTCGACGGCCTCGCTCGGATCGACGGCGATGCCGGCCATCGGATCGAAGAAGACGACGAGGTCGATATCGGAGGAATAGTTGAGCTCCGCCGCGCCCAGCTTGCCCATGCCGAGCACGATGAGGCCGGAGCCCTCGCTCGGGCGGGCGGGATCGGGCAGCGTCAGCTTGCCGCTCTCATGCGCAGATAAAAGCAGGTGGTCGATGGCTGCGGACGTCGTCGCCTCGGCGAGATCCGTCAGCAGCGCCGTGGTGCGCCGCGCGTCGAAAATGCGGGCAAGGTCGGCAAGGGCGGTGAAGAAGGCGACCTCGCGCTTGGCGCGGCGCAGCCGCGTCATCAGCACGGCCTCCGTCACCTCGCCGTCCTCCGTCCGCCAGGCCTTGCGGGCGCCGTCGATGGCGGCCTGCACGGCGGGCAGGATCGGCTCTTCGAGCGCGCGGGTGAGCAGGCCGGGATCGATGCGGGCCGTGTCGCGCAGATAGGGCGAGAGCGACAGGGTGGCGACGATGAAATCCTTGAGCGGCCCCTCCTCGCCGAGGAGCCGGGCGATGGCGGCGTGCTCCCTACCCCAGTCCTTGAGATCGGACAGGACAGACTTGACCTCCGCCTGGCTGAGAGCCCGCACGGGGCTTGCCGAAAGATCGGAAAACCGCGTCGTTTCCGCTGCGCTCATGATGCCTCCTCACCGCATCCGGCCGATGAAAGGCCGGCGCGAAAAGGTGTATCAGTCCGCAACGACGGGGAAAACCATCCTGACGGTCAGCCCCCGATTGTTTTCCCGCTCCGCATGGGTCGCGTCGAGCTCGAGGCGGCCATGGTGCATTTCCATGACGGCGCCGGCCAGCGAGAGGCCGAGGCCCGTGCCGGGCTTGGAACGGCTGGCATCGAGCCGCACGAAGCGCTTCACCACGTCCTCGCGCTTGTCGTCGGGCACGCCCGGGCCGCTGTCGGCGACCGAAAGCACGACCTCGCCCTCCCGCCGTTCGAGGGAAATGCGGATCTCGGGTTCGCCCCCGCTGCCCTCGGCATATTTGATCGCATTGTCGATGAGGTTGCCGAGCGCCTGGCCGACGAGCTCGCGGTTGCCCTTGACCTCGACGCCGTCGGCGATGGCGGTCACCAGCGTGAGGCCGCTGTCCTCGGCCACCGGCTCGTAGAGCTCGGCGCCGTCCTGGGCGATGCCGCTGATGTCGATCGCGCTCATCTCGGCCGGTGCCTGCCCCGCCTCGACGCGGGAAATCATCAGGAGCGCGTTGAAGGTGCGGATGAGCTGGTCGGATTCCCCGATCATCTCCTCCAGCGCCGTGCGGTAATCGGCCCGCTCGCCGCCGGAAAGCGCGGCCTCCGCCTTGTTGCGCAGCCGGGTGAGCGGCGTCTTCAGGTCATGCGCGATATTGTCGGAGACCTGCTTCAGGCCCTCGTCGAGCTTCTCGATGCGGCCGAGCATGGTGTTGAGCGATTCCGACAGCCGGTCGAACTCATCGCCCGAACCGCTGGTCGGCAGGCGCTGCGAGAGGTCGCCCGCCATGATTCGCTGGCTGGCGCCGGACATGCGGTCCATGCGCTTCAGCGCATTGCGCCCGATCAGGTACCAGATGGCGAGCGCCCCGAAGCCCATGACGCCGAGCGCCACCATCAGCGCCTGGCGCACCAGATAACGGAAATTCTCGGGCTCGCCGAGATCGCGGCCGACGAGCACGCGCAGGCCGTTGGTGAGCACGATGACCTGCGCATAGGCCATCGGGCGGTTGTTGCCGCGCGCCTCCTCCTGGTAGCGCTGGTAGCGAAAGGGCGTCTCCGTCCAGCCTTCGGTGTCGAGCACGCCCGGCTGCAGCGACGCCACGTTGCCGGCCAGCACCTCGCCCGTCGGGCTTGCGATGATGTAGAGATTGGCGCCCGGCTGGCGCGATCGCCGTTCCAGCGTGCGCAGGAGGCCGTTCATGCCGTTGCCTTCGAAGACGCGCTCGATCTGCTCGACCTCCTGCGCCACCGCCTCGCGCATCTGCTGGCGCAGCAGCCGTTCCGACATGGAGGAGACGTAGAAGACGAGGAAGGCCGCGCACAGGGCGAACAGCAGCAGATAGACGGCGGAAAGCCGCACCGCGGTCGTGCGATAGAGGGCGGTCAGCCTGCCGAGCATTCGATGCATGGGGTCAGCCCGCCGCCTCGTCCTTCATCATGTATCCCGCGCCGCGAACGGTGCGCAGCAGCGGCTGGTCGAAGTCCTTCTCGATCTTCGAGCGCAGCCGCGAGACATGGACGTCGATGACATTGGTCTGCGGGTCGAAATGATAGTCCCAGACATTCTCCAGGAGCATGGTGCGCGTCACGACCTGGCCGGCATTCTTCATCAGATATTCGAGCAGGCGGAACTCGCGCGGCTGGAGCAGGATCTCCCTGCCGGCGCGCTTGACCGTGTGCGACAGCCGGTCGAGCTCGAGGTCGCCGACACGGTAGACCATGTCCTGCTCCGGCGTGCCCTTGCGCCGCCCGAGCACCTCCACCCGCGCCAGAAGCTCGCTGAAGGCATAGGGTTTCGGCAGGTAGTCGTCGCCCCCGGCGCGCAGCCCCGTCACGCGGTCGTCGACCTGGCCGAGCGCGGAGAGGATGAGCACGGGGGTGTGGATGTTGCGGCGGCGCAGCTCCGAGATCAGCGACAGGCCGTCGCGGCGCGGCAGCATGCGGTCGATGACCAGGACGTCGTAGCTGTTCTCGGTGGCGAGGAAGAGGCCGCTTTCGCCGTCGCTCGCATGGTCGAGCACGATGCCCGCCTCGCGAAAGGCCTTCGAGAGATAGGCGGCCGCCTCCAGATCGTCTTCCACAATCAATATCTTCATCGTGCGGACCTTACAGCATGTTCGGCGGGACTTGGCCAGAGTGCCGTGTCCCGATATGGCAGCGCCGCGAAACCTTGCGATTTCGCGGCGCCGAAAAGCGGATTACGGAGCCGCTCAGCCCTGGTCGATCGGCAGGGCCAGGAAGCGGCTGCCGTCATTGGTCTCGATCTGGAACAGCGCCTTGGAGCGGCCGTCCTTGCGGGCATTGTTGATGACCTTCACCACGTCGTCGGCAGACTTCACGGCCTGGTTGTTGACGGAGGTGATGCGGTCGCCTTCCTTGAGGCCGCGGTCGCTGGCGTCGGAGTCCGGATCGACGGAGGAGACCGTCAGGCCGTCGTCGCCCGGCGTGACCGAGATGCCGAGATCGGCAAGCGCCTGCTCGCTGGCGGGCGCTTCCGGCTCGACTTCGTCCGTGCCCGTCGCGGCCTGGATCTGCTCGCCGGCAAGCGTGCCGATCTCGACCGCGATCGTCTCGGACTTGCCGTCACGCCAGACCGAAAGCTCCACCGTCTTGCCGGGTGCGATGTCGGCCACGCGGCGGGCAAGGTCACGTGGGTTCTTGATCGGCTCGCCATCGAGCGCCGTGATCACGTCGCCCTTCTTGATGCCGGCCTTGGCACCGGGCGAATCGGCCTGCGGTTCGACGACGAGGGCACCGGCGGCGTCCGCAAGGCCGAGCGAATCGGCGATATCGCGGCTCACCGGCTGGATCTGCACGCCGAGCCAGCCGCGGTCGACCTTGCCGTCCTTCATCAGGTCGGCGACGACGCCCTTGGCGACGGAGGCGGGAATCGCGAAGGCGATGCCGACATTGCCGCCGGACGGCGAGAAGATCGCGGTGTTGATGCCGACGACCTGGCCGTTGAGGTTGAAGGTCGGGCCACCGGAATTGCCGCGGTTCACGGCGGCGTCCACCTGCAGGTAGTCGTCATAGGGGCCGGAGCCGATGTCGCGGCCGCGGGCCGAGATGATGCCGGCCGTCACCGTGCCGCCGAGGCCGAACGGGTTGCCGACGGCGACGACCCAGTCACCGACGCGGATCTGGCTGTCATCGGCGAAGCTCACATAGGTGAACTTGCGCTTGTCCTTCTCCTCGACCTTCAGGACGGCGAGGTCCGTGCGGCTGTCCTTGCCGACGAGCTTGGCGTCGAGCTCCGTGCCGTCGTTCATCACGACCGTGAAGGCGGTGCCGTCATTGACGACGTGGTTGTTGGTGACGATGTAGCCGTCTTCCGAGATGAAGAAGCCGGAACCCTGCGAGGTCGGGCGCAGATGCGGCTTGCGGTCACGACCGCGGCGATCGCCGCGTTCACCGAAGCGGCGATCCGGCCCGCGGTCGCCCCGGAACTGATCGGGGCCGCCGAACTCACGGAAGAAGCGCTTCAGCGGATGATCGTCGGGAAGCTCGTCGAAGCCGCGGCCGCCGAAGTTGAAGCTGAAGTTGCTCTCGTCATTGGCCGGCTTGACATCGGACTGGACGCGAACGGAAACGACGGCCGGCGAGACGGCCTCCACGACGTCGGCGAAGCTCGCGACCTGCGGACCCTGCACCGACACGGCTTCTGCAAAACTCTCGGTGACGCGCGCGGGAATGCCGGTCGCAAGCATGACGGCCGCAAGCCCGGCGACGGTGGTCGTCTTCAGGACGGTCTTGAGGCCTGGACGGAATGCTGAAATCTTGGACATTCTTTGCACCTTTTCTCTCACTTCATGGCTGCGTGCGGCAGCCGATGAGCAAGAGATAGGCGCGTGCACATTACAGCGCACTATCCGCGGCATGAATTTTTGGTAATGTTGGGAAGAAGGAATTAGGCAGTAGGCAGTAGGCAGTAGAAATATCTACTTCCCTACTGCCTATTGGCTACTGCCTAATTCCTCATCCCCATTTCCTCACTCCAGAGCCTTTTCCAGCTCGGCCTTCTCCGCCTCCGAAAGCGGCGTTCCCGTCGGCTTGCCGCTGCGCTTGCGCCCGAAAAGCACCATCGCCGCCGCGCCCGCGAGAAAGAGGACGATCGGCGCGCCCCACAGGAGCAGCGTCTCGCCGCGCAGGCGCGGGTTCAGCAGCACGAATTCGCCATAGCGCGAGACGACGTATTCTATCACCGCCTCGTCGCTGTCGCCGTTCTTCAGCCGCTCGCGCACGAGAAGCCTGAGGTCGCGGGCAAGCTCGGCATTGGAATCGTCGATCGACTGGTTCTGGCAGACCATGCAGCGCAGCTCGGCCGACAGCGCCCGCGCCCGCGCCTCCAGCACCGGATCGGCCAGCACCTCGTCCGGATTGACCGCGAAGGCCGGAAAAGCGGCAAGCAGGAAGGCCGAGGCGAGGAGCAGGCGGCGCATCATTCCGCCGCCTCCAGCGCCGGCTTGACCTTGCGCACCTTCTGCGGCGCCCCGACGCGCAGCCGCCGGTCGCACAGCGACACGATGCCGCCCGCCATCATGATCAGCGTGCCGATCCAGATACAGAGGATCATCGGCTTCCACCAGACGCGCACGACGATGCCGCCGTCGGCCATCGCATCGCCGAGCGAGACATAGAGCTGGCTGAGCCCGAAGGTGCGGATGCCCGCCTCCGTCGTCGGCATGCGACGGGCGGAATAGAGCCGCTTGGAGGACCAGACGTCGGTGACGATCACGCCGCCGCGCGCCACCGTGAAGTGGCCGGATTCCTCGGAATAGTTCGGCCCCTGCCCGCGGCGCATGCCGTCGAAGGTCAGCGTGTAGCCGCCGGCCTCCACCTGCATGCCGGGCTTCATCTCGACGACATGCTCGGTCTCGAACGCCGTCACCGCGATGACGCCGATCACCGTCACGCCGATGCCGATATGGGCGAGCGCCGTGCCGAAGGCCGAGCCCGGCAGGCCGATGAAGCGGCGGACGGCGACGTTGCGCGCCACCTTGCCGATGCCGGCGCGCAGCCACAGGTCGGTGATCGCGCCCGCGATCATGTAGAAGCCGATGGCAAGGCCGAAATAGGCGAGCACCGGCCCGCCGTTCTGGATGTAGAGAACCACCGCCGCGCAGACGAGGCCGATGCCCGCCGCCGCAAAGAGGCGCTGGCCGGCGGCGAGCACATCACCCCGCTTCCAGGCGAGCAGCGGGCCGAACGGCACCGCCAGCAGCAGCGGCAGCATCAAGAGGCCGAAGGTGAGGTTGAAGAAGGGCGGGCCGACGGAGATCTTCTCGCCCGTCAGCGCTTCCAGCACCAGCGGATAGAGCGTGCCGGTCAGCACCGTGGCGGCCGCCGTCGTCAGGATCAGGTTGTTGAGGACGAGCGCGCCCTCGCGCGAGATCGGCGCGAAAAGCCCGCCGGCCTTCAGCGTTGCCGCCCGGAAGGCGAAGAGCGACAGTGCGCCACCGATGAAGAAGACCAGGATGGCGAGGATGAAGACGCCGCGCGTCGGGTCGGTGGCGAAGGCATGCACCGAGGTCAGCACGCCCGAGCGCACCAGGAAGGTGCCGAGCAGCGACATGGAGAAGGTGAGGATCGCGAGCAGCACCGTCCAGATCTTCAGCGCCTCGCGCTTTTCCATGACGAGCGCCGAATGCAGCAGCGCCGTGCCGGCGAGCCAGGGAATGAAGGAGGCGTTCTCCACCGGGTCCCAGAACCACCAGCCGCCCCAGCCGAGCTCGTAATAGGCCCAGTAGGAGCCCATGGCGATGCCGGCGGTGAGGAAGCTCCAGGCCGCCAGGGTCCACGGCCGCACCCAGCGCGCCCAGGCCGCATCGATCCGCCCGTCGATCAGCGCCGCGATGGCGAAGGAGAAGCTGACGGAGAAGCCGACATAACCGAGATAGAGCAGCGGCGGATGGATGGCGAGACCGATGTCCTGCAGAACGGGATTGAGGTCCTGCCCCTCGGCCGGCGCCGGCTGGAGCCGCAGAAACGGATTGGAGGTGAGCAGGATGAAGAGCGCGAAGGCGGTGGAGATGAAGCCCTGCACGGCCAGCACGTTGGCGCGCAGCCGCTCGGGCAGGTTGGCGCCGAAGGTGGCGACGAGCGCGCTGAAGAAGACGAGGATGAGGAGCCAGAGCAGCATCGAGCCCTCATGGTTCCCCCAGACCCCGGTGATCTTGTAGATCATCGGCTTCAGCGAATGCGAGTTCTGCCAGACATTGCCCACCGAGAAATCGGAGACGACATAGGCGAAGGTCAGCACCGAGAAGGAGAAGAGCACGAGCAGGAAACCGGCCAGCGCCGCGGCGGGCGCCACGGCCATCAGCGCGCGGTCGCCCCGGATCGTGCCGACCAGCGGCAGGATCGACTGGACGATGACGGTCGCCAGCGCCAGGATCAGGGCATAGTGTCCGAGCTCGATGATCATTTGATCGTTTCCTTGCCGGATAGTTCGACGCCCTGCGCCTTCAGGCGATCCGCGACGTCCTTGGGCATATAGGTCTCGTCGTGCTTGGCGAGCACCGTGTCAGCCAGGAACAGCCCGTCCGTGCCGAAGGCGCCTTCCGCCACCACGCCCTGCCCCTCGCGGAAGAGGTCGGGCAGGATGCCGGTATAGGTCACCGGCACCGTCGCAAGCGTGTCCGTCACCGTGAAGGTGATGATCGAGCCCTCGCCGCGCTTGACCGTGCCGGACTCCACGAGCCCGCCGAGGCGGATGCGCGTTCCCGGCGGCACGTCGGCCTTGGCGAGATCGCCCGGCACGTAGAAATAGGCGATCGACTGGCTGAAGGCGAACATGACGAGCAGCACCGCCGCCACCAGGAAGGCGATGCCGCCGCCGATCACTGCCAGACGTTTCTGCTTGCGTGTCATGGTCCGCTGCCCTCAGCCGAAATCGATAGGTCCCGGGCAAGCGCCAGAAGCTGTTTGCCGTTGTCGCTGTCGGCCGGGAAGGTCTTCAGCGCCGTCTGTAGCGCGGCTTCGGCCTTCGGCCTTTGATCCAGCACAACATAGGAACGGATGATGCGCATCCATCCTTCGATATTGTCGGGATTTTCCTGAAGCTTCGCCGCAAGGCTCTCGACCATGCCCGATATCATCTGCTGGCGGTCATCCGCCGACATGTCCTGGGCGGCCGCCATGTCGTCCGCCGTCGGATTGCCGAGCGCGCCGCCGCCGCCGCCCTGCCCCTCGGCAAGCCCGGCAATATGCCGGTTGACGAGCGGCAGCCAGGGCGCATCGGCCGGCGCTTGCTTCGCCAGGGCCTCGAAGGCGGCGCGCGCCTCGGTGCGCTTGCCCTCCTGCTCCAGCGCCAGCGCCAGATAGTATTCGGCGCGCGGATTGTCCGCCTTCAGCGTCAGCGACTGTTCCAGCCGGGCGCGCGCCTCGGCGGTCACGATGCCGTTCGACTGGGCGATCAGCGTTTCCGCATAGCCGTCCAGCCGCTCCGGCGTCGGCCCGAGCAGGCGGATCGCCTGGGAGAAGGCGTTCGCCGCATCCTCCACCCGGCCGCTGCGATAGTAGATCGGCGCCAGAAGGTCCCAGCCCGCACCGTCGTCCGGATTGCGCGCCAGATGGTTCTCCGCCTTGGCGATGAGGATGGAGATGTCGTTTCCGGGATTGGCAAGGCGCTCTGCGAGCGGCTGGGCCGGAAGATCCGGCCGGCCGGTCGCCACGTAAAGACAGAGGCCGATGGTCGGCAGCAGCACGATCACGAAGACCTGCGCCAGCCGGTTGCGGCGCCCGGCCGGGCCCGCCCCGCCCTTCGCCTCGGCCTTGCTGGCCGCGATCAGCCGGCGCGCGACCTCCGCCCTAGCAAGCTCGGCCTCGTTCGCGCCGATGAGGCCGCTCGCCTCGTCGCGCTTCAACTCCTCGAGCTGGTCGCGGTAGACCTCGACGTCATGACCGGCGTCACCCGCTGCCGCCGGAGGGCGGCGCAGCAGGGGGAGAAGCAGAACGGCGGCCACGGCGGCCGTCAGGATGGCGACGAGAATCCAGAAGAACATGACCGTTCAAATACTGGAACGCGCGACCGTTTCCAATTCCCCAGGGAACAATGACGTGAATTTGAGGCGTTTCGCCGCAACCGTCGAACGGTCAGGCTTGCGCTAACGCATGCCCGCCCCTTTCCGGTGAACCGGATGGCGCCGGAAACAACAATGCTAGGACAGCGGCGCCCAGGCCCCGTCCGCGTTGCGGCAGGCCGCCCCGCGCGTTGCGGTGTCCCGGCCGTCCACGGTCAGCGTGTGGCTGTACTGCCGGCAGTTCTGCGAGCCGACCTGATAGGGCGCGGCCGCCACCACCGATCCGCTGACGCCCCTGCCCTGCCAGACGACGGGCTGGCCGCCGGGCGCGGCTTCCAGCGCGCGGTACTCGGCTTCCAGCGCCCGCTGCATGTCCGCCTTGGAGAGCTGGGCGCCGCCGGCATTGCGGCTGACGAGCCCGCCCTGCAGCGCGGTGATATAGACGCCCGCTCCGGTCGGAACGGCCGTGCCGGCGGTCCCGGCAGCGCCGCCCGATGTGGTCGTGCATCCCGAAACCGTCGCTGTTGCCAGAAGGAGGGGGAAAAAGGCGCCGCGCAAACCCGTCTTCATCCGCTGGGACCGTCTCTCTTCATGAGAGAGCGCTTTCACCCGCCGGCGAAAACGCTCTGATCTTGTGTTCTGCCGCAATTCCGGGTGCAAAACCGCTTCGCGCTTTTGCCGGAACTGCTCTCGCTTTCCGTTTCCACGCGATTGCGGCTGCAAAACCGCCTCGCGCTCCTGCTGGTCTCGTCCCGGAAGCGATACGCCCGCCCGGCACGTGGTCCATCCCGCGATCCTCATCGTCGCGAGCCCCTCCCTTGTTGCATTGTCCGCCGTCTCAGGCAACATCCTTTGTGACGGCCGGCAGGACGAGCCGCGCCAGCAGCCCGCCGCGCGGCCCGCGCGAAAGCCCGAAGGTTCCCTGGTATTCCGAGGCGATCTCGCTGACGATGGAAAGGCCGAGCCCGGTGCCCGGCTTGCTCTCGTCGAGCCGCTTGCCGCGCTTCATCGCCTCGCGGATCTCGTCCGGCTCCAGCCCCGGCCCGTCGTCCTCCACCTCGATGACGATCCAGTTCTTGCGCGCATCGTCATTGCCGCGCACCTCGGCCGGCGCCATCAGGGCGCGCACGGCCACGGTCGTGCGGGCATAACGCGCGGCGTTTTCCAGGAGGTTGCCGACCGTCTCCTCGACATCCTGCTGCTCCATCGCCAGCACGAGACCCGGCGGATCGACGGTCAGCGGAAACTGGCATTCGGCGTTGAGCCGCCGCATCACGCGCACCAGCCGCTCCAGCACGGCCTGCGCCTCGGTGCGTGCGAGCACGGATTCGCGCTGGGCGGCGATGCGGGCACGGTTGAGATAGGATTGCACCTGGCTCTGCATGGCTTCGGCCTGCGTGCGCACGAGATCGCCCTGCGGGGCGGCGAGCAGCCGCGATTCGTTGAGGAGAACCGCGATCGGCGTCTTCAGGGAGTGCGCCAGGTTGCCGACCTGCATGCGCGCCCGCTCGACGATGCGCCGGTTGCTGTCGATCAGCGCGTTCACCTCGCTCGCCAGGGGCAGGATCTCCCGGGGAAAATCGCCGTCGAGCTGCTCGCTCTCCCCCGCGCGGATCTTCTCCAGCGCCTTGCGCGCCCGGTCGAGCGGCTTCAGGCCGATGAGGATCGCCGCCGCGTTGAGAAGCAGGCTGCCGACGCCGAAGCCGGCCAGCGCCAGATAGAGGCTGCCGGAAAAGTCGTCGATATCGCCCTCCAGCACGTCGCGGTTGCCGACGACGCGGAAACGCGCCGTGCGTCCCTCGTCGTCGAGCACGACTTCCGTCTCGCCCACCTCCACCTCGTTGCCGAAGGAATCGATGGTCGTGTAGAAGCGCTCGTAGCGCGTGTCGAAGGGAATGCTGTCGGTATCGGGGATCGGAATGCTCCCCGTTCCGAGCGAGGACGAGGTCAGCGTCTCGCTTGCCAGCGCCCCGCCGATCGGCTCGACCACCCAGTACCAGCCCGATTGCGGCTGGAAGAAGCGCAGGTCCCCGAGCTGCGGCGTGCCGGTCAGCCGCGTCTCCTCGTCCGCCGAAACGGAATTGATGACGTTGTAGAGCTGCGCGCGCAGAAGATCGCGAAAGCTCTTCTCCGCGCTCTGGCGGTAGAGCGTCGAGATGACGACGGCGATGACGATGAGCGCGACCGCCGCCCAGAGCGAGGCGAGAAGAAGAACGCGGAAGGTGAGCGAGCGGGAGCGCCTGGCGTTATTTGCCATTGGCGGGGGCTTGCATCCGGTAGCCGAGGCCGCGCACGGTCTCGATCAGGTCGACGCCGATCTTCTTGCGCAGGCGCCCGACGAAAACCTCGATCGTGTTGGAATCGCGGTCGAAATCCTGGTCATACATATGTTCGACCAGCTCGGTGCGCGAAACCACCTCGCCCATGTGATGCATGAGGTAGGAAAGCAGCCGGTATTCGTGCGAGGTCAGCTTCAGCGTCTCGCCGTTGACCGTCGCCTTGGAGCCCTTCGTGTCGAGCCGCACCGGCCCGCAGACGATGTCGGGGCTCGCATGGCCCGCCGCGCGGCGGATCAGCGCCCGGATGCGCGCCAGCACCTCCTCGACATGGAAGGGCTTTGCCACATAGTCGTCGGCGCCGGCGTCGATGCCGGCCACCTTGTCGCTCCAGCGGTCGCGGGCGGTGAGGATGAGGACGGGCATGGCCTTGCCGTCGGCGCGCCATTTTTCGAGGACGGTGATGCCGTCCATTTCCGGCAGGCCGATATCGAGGATGATAGCGTCATAGGGCTCGGTGTCGCCGAGATAGTGGCCTTCCTCGCCATCGAAGGCCTGGTCCACAACATAGCCTGATTCCTTCAAGGCCTCGCTGAGCTGCCGGCTCAGATTGACGTCGTCCTCGACCACCAGGATACGCATTCGCCCTCTTTCCTATCTCTCTCGTCCCATCACGAACGGCCGGCGGCCCTACATCGGCACGCGCACGGTCACCTTGCGCGGCCGCGCATTGCCCTTGCCGGGCACGAGCACCGTCACCACGCAGGTATCGCCCTTCGGCTGCGCCGAGAGCAGTTCGCCCCCCGTCTGGGCAACCACCTGAGCAGCCGCGTCGCTGCAGTCGCCGGCGACCGCGACGACATCCCGCGCGGTGCCCGTCTCGACGGGCCCCGGCAGGATCAGGCTGGCCGCAAGCGCGGTTATGAGAAGTGGCGAGGCCATGAATGTACTTTCAGGTGCGGATCAGTGTGATGCAAGCAATAAACGATCCACGCTGAATGGCAAATGAATGCCTTGTGGATCGTCAAGCCGCCTCATCGCACGCGCCGGCGCGCGGAAATCCGCCCGTAAAGCGCGACGAACCCGCCCAGCGTGCCCACCGCCGCCACGAGGAGATCGGCCAGTTCCCCTTCGTCACCCGCCGTCACCTCGACGCCCGCCGCATTGGCGAGCGAGGCGAGGATCGCGACCAGCGCGCCCCAGACGGTGCGCGACCGGTACCAGGCTTTCGTTTCGTCATTCATCGGTTTTCCTTTCTGTCAGAGAAGGATCGTCGCCCGCGCCGGCAGGCCGAGCGGGATGGCCCGGCCGAGCTGGCGCACGCGGATGGAAAGCGCGGCCTGCGGCGCGCCGAAATCGGCAAGCTCCTGGTCGGCGGGATAGGTGAAGGCCGGCGCCGCGGTCTCGACGCTGCGCACCGGCACCGCGCCGGAGAGGATGTCGAGGCGATAGGCCTCCGCCGGCTCGTCGAGCGGGATCTCGGCGGCCAGCCAGCTGTCCGAATCGATCCGCCCCCGCCGGATCCACGACAAGCGCACAGCGCCGTCGACGTCCCGCCGGCCGCGCAGATGCACCGGCGCCAAGGGCGTCAGCGCCCGCTCGCCGCCGGCAAAGGCGAAGGGACCCGCCTGTCCCGGCGTCATGCCGACAGGCTCGACGAGCCAGTTGGAGAGCCGCCCCACCTCCTCCACGTCGAGACCGAGCGGCAGCACCGCATCGTCCAGCACCACCGCCCGCGTCCCGGCCGCATGGCCGGACGCCATGGCATCCTCGGTGCCATGCAGGGCGCGCAGCAGCCGGATGAGTCGCCAGCGCCCCGGCGCGATCTCGCTCGCCCCGGCAAAGCCGATAATTTCCCAGGCCCCGCTGCCGGCTCTGAGCGCAAGGCGGTTGGCGCCGTTCAGCATGGCCAGCGTGTCCACCGCGGAAAGCCCGCCGAAGGGCAGGTCGAGCATGATCGCCCGCCCCGGATCGAACCGCCCGGCGACGCCTGCCGCCAGCGGCTCGACCAGCGTGCCGATCCGCGCCGGCCGGTCGAGCCGTACGCGGCTGCGATAACCTTCGCTGCCCTCCGAACTCGACACGATCATGGAGCGCCAGGGATGCGCATAGGCCGCGACACGCGCAAAATCCTGCGCCCCGCCAGACCCGAGGACCGGCAGGTCGAGGAAAACGACGTCCGGCGCAAAGGCGTCGCCCACCCCGCTCGCCGGCCGCGGCCGGCCGTCCGGCAGCAACGGCGCCGGGCTGTCCCCCGCCGCGATCGCCCGCGCCTCCACCTCCCGCACCAGTCCGTCGGTGATGCCGGTGATGAGAAAGCGTCCCTCCGGCCCGTCGGCCAGCCGCACGATGTCGCCCGGCGTCACGCCCATCGCGGTCGGCGGCAGGCGGAAGGTGAGCCGCCGCTGCCCCGCCCGCTGGTCGCGCAGCGCCGTCTCGACGCTCGCCGCGGCCGCCCCCGCATGCAGCACCGCCGGCAGCGCCAGCCGCAGCACGCGGTCGTTCTCCCCTGCCATGCGGCGCGAGCGCGCCGTCACGCGCGAATAGGTGCCCGAATCGTCGAAATGGTCGAGGATCGCCTCGCCCGCGAAATCGCTGATATGCCCGCGGCTCTCCTCGAACAGCACCTCCTCCGGCCGCTCGGCAAGAAGGCCGATCTCCGCCGGCGGCAGCGCGGATTTCAGCCGCGATCGGAAGACCAGCCTGCCGTTCGCCTCCAGCGCATCGATCTGGAACGCTTCCATCAGCGGCTCGATCAGCGCGCGCGCCGAGGTCTGGTCCGCCTGCACGAAACCGGAGAGATCGCCGGCAACGCCCGAGACGTCGAAATCGTGGAACCCGTGATCCTTCAGGATCGCCGCGATGACATCCGCCACCGTCCCGGCCCCGAGCCGCGCGTTCAGCCAGTGCCCGCGCTGCCAGTTGAGCCCGTCCGACCAGAGTGCGGTATCCTCGGGAAAGGCCGGATAGGGCCGCGCATCCCAGGTCCAGAGGAAGACATGGCCCGGATCGACCATGCCGGCCTCCGGCCCGCTGCCCTGCCACCAGCCGTGGTGCGCGTCGAGGAAGCGCCGCTGCACCGCGTCGTTGCGCGCCCCGCCGGAATGATAGGGCAGCGCGTTCTCCGAGCTTTTCGGATCGACGAAGACGTTCGGCTGGTTCGCCCCCTTGTCGACCGCCGGGCAGCCGAGCTCGGTGAACCAGATCGGCTTGGAGCGCGGCACCCAGGCGGTGTGGCCGGAAAGCTCCGCCCCGCCCGGCCCGCGCTCGTAGTGGCGATTGCCCCACCAGTTCTCGAGGTCCTTGTAGCGGAACACCCAGGGCTTTCCCGCCATGCCGTCGGTGATGGGCACGCGCTCGCGCGCCGCCCGCGCCGCCGCGTCGGGATAATACCAGTCGAACCCCTCGCCGCCGGTGATCATGGCGCGCATGGCCGCCATGTCCTCGGAATGGCGAAACGCGTCCGGATTGCCGGCCAGCGTATCGGCATTCTGCCAGTCGGAGAGCGGCATGTAATTGTCGATGCCCACCGCATCGATCGCCGGGGAGGCCCAGAGCGGGTCGAGATGATAGCGCACCTCGCCGCTGCCGCCCGGCGGCTGGTAGCCGAAATATTCGCTCCAGTCGGCCCCGTAGGTGATCTTCGTGCCCGGCCCGAGGATCGCCCGCACGTCGCCCGCAAGCGCGCCAAGCGCCTCGACGAAGGGAAAGGCCCCGCTCCCGTCGCGCAGCCAGGTCAGCCCGCGCATTTCCGAGCCGATCAGGAAGCCGTCCACCCCGCCCGCCGCCTTCGCCAGCAGCGCATAATGCAGGATCAGCCGCCGGAACCCCTCGTCGCCGGCGGGGCCGGCGATCTCCTCGCCCGAAACGGAAAAGCTCCCCGCCCCGGCCGCGCCGACAAAGGCGTTCACCTGGCCGCGCGCCGAAGCGGTTCCCTCGGCGGATTGTGGATGGCAGGTGATACGCCCGCGCCAGGGATAGGGCGCCTGCCGCACGTCGCCATAGGGGTCCGGCAGCGCGTTGTCGGCCGGCACGTCCATCATCAGGAAAGGGTAGAGATAGACCTCGATCCCGCGCGCCCTCAGGTCGCGGATGGCCGCGATCACGCTCGCATCCGAGGGCGTGCCGCCATAGGCCGGCCGGCCCTCGACGCGGCTCACCACATAGGCGTCCGCGCGCGCGATGCCGCAGACCTTCCACGGCCGGCTCTCCTCCAGCCGCTCGGACACCTCCACCCCCGGCAGGATGCGGCACTGGCCCGCCCGAAGGTCCGTGCCGAACCAGGCGACCACCAGCCCCACCCGTTCGAGGCCGGGGCACAGCGCCTGCAA
Source organism: Shinella sp. WSC3-e (assembly GCF_945994535.1). Classification (NCBI taxonomy): domain Bacteria; kingdom Pseudomonadati; phylum Pseudomonadota; class Alphaproteobacteria; order Hyphomicrobiales; family Rhizobiaceae; genus Shinella; species Shinella sp. WSC3-e. The sequence continues at coordinate 619,424 of NZ_OZ000530.1, read as the reverse complement.
TTCGTCGATCGAGGCCACCCAGTCCGTCGCCGCCACCAGCGTGTTGCGGTTCAGGTTGCGCGCCTTGCCTTCGGAAATCTTCTCCGTCACCAGTTCGGGGTCATAGCCATGCTCGCTCGATCCCGGAATGACCGTCACCGCCCGGACCTTGCCCTCCAGCGAGCCGACCGGCTTCAGCACCTCGAACTGCAGGATCGGGATGCGGTTGCCGAACGTGTCGAGCGGCAGCCGCTCGAAGACGACATAGGCAAGCCCGCGATAGGCCGGCGCGTTGCCCGCCCCCTGCTTGGCGAGGATCAGCGGATCGGGCGCCTGGTCGGCGGTGCCGCGATGGACGCGCATCTCGATGCCGGTCAGGTCGATCTCCCGCCCGTCCGCGAAGACGCGCCTGACGCCGGCGATCGGCCCTTCGCACACGCCGACGGCGAAGTTGGCGAAATAGCTGAAGGTCTCGACCCGCGGCCCGCTCGCCTTGCCGCCGCTGCGCTCGACGGAGACGTCCTCCTCGAAGCGCGTCGCCCAGATCAGCGTGCCGCCGACACGCGCCGTGCCGTAGACGCGGCTCATCGCCGTGCCTTCCTCCGCCCCCGGCACGCGCCCGTCATTGAGCCGCGCGCCGGGAATCTTCGTCAGGCCGTTGATCAGCGAGCGGTCGACCGCCGAGCCCGCCAGCGCGCCGACGGCCCGGCCGAGCATGGCGCCGAACGGCCCGAAGAGGCCGCCGAGCGTCGCGCCCGCGGCCTGGAAGAGAAGTGTCGCCATGGCTCAGGAAATCTCCGGAAAACGGAAGACGCCGGCGATCCGCCGGCGCCATGCGGGCACGAGCGGCGATTCGGTCACCGCCGCCTGCTCATAGGCATGGATGAAATGCGCGTCGGACGTCGCGATGCCGGCATGTTTCGCCGCCACCCCCGCCCGCCAGCGGAAGACGAGGATATCGCCCGGCCGCAGCGCCGAGACCGGCAGCGCCGCGCCGCAATGCCGCGCCGCCGCCTCCAGCAGCCGCTCCGCGCCCGCCCGCTCCGCCCAGTCCGCGGCGTAGGCGCCCGGCACCTCCGGCTCCGCCCCGTAAAGCTCCCGCCACACGCCGCGCACCAGCCCGAGGCAATCGCAGCCGACGCCCTTCAGCGCGCCCTGATGCCGGTAGGGCGTGCCGATGAAACTGCGGGCGATCGCGACGACCCGACCGCCGGTATCCTGTCCCGGCCCCTCATCCGGCCTGCCGGCCACCTTCTCCCCGCAGGCGGGGAGAAGGGATTTGCCGCCAAGGTTTCCCGCATGACATTGCCGCGGTGGAAGAAGACGGTTCGGCATGTCCCCTTCTCCCCGTTCACGGGGAGAAGGTGGCCGGCAGGCCGGATGAGGGGCATCCCGCAGCATCTCACTCATAGAGCGGCCTCCCGTCATGCACCGTCTCGCCATCGGCATAGCCATAGGTGAAGTCGCTGCCCGGCATGTGCGGAAAACCGCGGAAATTCAGCCCGTTGGAGAACTTGGCCTTGCAGGTCGCAAAGCGCTTGTCGCACCCTGCCGTCACCTGCATCGCATCGCCCGCGGCCACCCCTGCCGGCACCGGCAGCCAGAAGGTCAGCTCGTCGCCGCCTGCCACCTTGCGCTGGTCCTCGATATCCGCCGTCAGTCCCTCCGCCGCGCCGCTCGTGAAGGTGAGCACGCCATAGCGGAAGAACCGCTCGGCAAAGCCGGAGAGCCCGCTCACCCGCAGCCGCATGTCGTCCAGCACCGCGCCCACCGTCGCCGTCGCCCGGAAGGCCGGCGCCGCCGCATTCACGCTGCACCGGCCGTCGCCCAGCACCGCATCGCAGCGATGCCCGTAGATACGCCCGCGCACCTGGTCGAGCCGGTGCGTCAGCCGCCGCAGCTCGGCGCGAAAAAGCCCGCCCTCGCGCCGCACCTCGCCAAGCTCGGCCGTGCGCAGCAGCAGCCGCTGGGCGGGGTTCTGCCAGTTGACCCGATAGACCTCGACCTTCGCCCCGTCGTAGCGCCCCGCCGAAAGGTCCTCGGTGCGGATCGCCTCCGTCGAAAACCCGCCCGCGAGATCGCCGCCCTCGGCCGAAAGCCCGTTGCCGTCCTCCGTCTCGCTCGCTTCGAAGCCGCTCGCCGCCAGATAGGCGAGCCCGCCGAAGGAAAGGTCGCGGTCGTGGTCGGTAAAGCCCATCACCACGCCGTCGCGCCGCGTCACCCGCCAGGCATGGCACAGCGTCGTCGCCTCGCCGTCGAGATGCGCCTGCAATCCGCCCGGGATCGTCCTCATGGCCGGATCTCCACCAGCGGAATGGAGGGAATGCGCCCGGCATCGAACTGCGCGAGGTCGATGTCGATACGGTCCGTGTCGAAGCGCACCGGCACGTCGAACGCGTAGCCCGCCCGGATCGCGCCCGAAGCCGGTATCTTGCCCGGCTTGAAGGTGACGACACCCGTCGCATGGTCCACCGTATAGTCCGCCGCCGGCCGCGTGCTGCCCGCCACCGAGACGACCACCGTGCCCATGACCGGCTTTTCGATGGTGCGCACCGTCTCCCCGCCGGCATCCGCATAGCGCTTGACGAGCTGGAAGGACGCCGTCGCACCGTCCCCCATGCCGATCTGCTGGTCCGTGGCGCTGACCGCCCCGCCCGGCGCACAGGACTTGTGGTCCACCGGATCATGGAAGCGGAAGCCGTAAAACTGCCCGGCCCGCGCCTCGAAGAAGGCGAGCACCGCATAGAGATCCTCGAGCGACCGCACGCCCGAACCCGCATCGTAGCGCCGCCGCGCATCGTGCCAGCGGCGATTGCGGTTCTCCCGCCCGTTGGAAAGGCTGACGATATCCGTCCGCCGCACCGGCCCGCCGCTGGTGCCGAGCGCGACACGCAGCGGAAACCGCACCTCATGAAATCCTGCCATGCCCATCTCTCCGAAAATGCTCCGGCCCCTCATCCCGCTGCCGCGACCTTCTCCCCGCAAGCTGGGAGAAGGGACGTGGAGCGCGGTTTTCCCGAATCGCCCGAGCCACTTATCGCGAAACCCTCACCCCGATTCCCTTCTCCCCGCCCGCGGCAGGGCGATCGCCTACGGCGTTCGACGGTGCCGCTCTCCTCTTCTCCCCCGCGGGGAGAAGGTGGCCCGAAGGGTCGGATGAGGGGGTGGCTCGGATCGAGCCTTTGCACCGTCGCCATCCCCCTCATCCGCCTGCCGGCACCTTCTCCCCGCGGGGGAGAAGGGGACGGGGCAGCGGTTTCCTTCCACAGGCCACAGCCCTGCCCCTCGGGAACAAGGCCGCAGCAGCGGGTTGAGGAGCGTTCACCCTCACAAACTGCGCTGCCCGCGCCCCACGGCGCGTGTCAGCATGGCCGCGATCTGCCCTTCGGACTTGCGGAAACTCGCCGCATCCTGCGCCGTCACGTTGAAGACGATGCGCGTCCCGCCGCCCTCGCCGGCGACACCCAGCGCCCCGTCCGGCCCGCGCTTCAGGGGCAGGATCGCCTCCGCTCCCGCCTCGCCCATCAGCCCGAGCCCGCCGCCGGTCCCGAAATAGGTCGGCGAGGCCACGACCCCGCCCTTGGCGAAGGGCGTCGCGCCGCCGAGCAGGCCGGAAAAGCCGGTCGACAAAAACCCTTCCAGCGGCTTCAGCCCAACGGAAAGCGCAATGTCGCTCATGCGCAGCGCCAGCCCGCGCAACACGCTCTCCAGCCCCTTGCCGTCGACGACCGCACCCTTCAGCGCGTTCGTCAACGCCGCGCCGAAGGAGCGCGAGCGCGCCTCCAGGTCGTCGAAGATCGCCGAAAGCTGCCCGGCATCGTCGAGCGTGCCGGCAAGAGGTCTGTCATCCGTATCCGCCATCGTTCACTCCTTGTGGTCGGGAAAGGCGCGCATCAGCGCGGCAAGCGCATCGCGCCCCGGCGCCGGCGGCACAGGCCGCAGCACGCCGAGCGCGAAGGCCAGCTCGCGCGGCGTCATCGCCCAGAAATCCGTCGCCGAAAGCCGCATCCGGCAGAGCCCGGCATGAAGCGCCGCCTCCCAGGGAAAGGCCGCCCTCCTCCCGTTCAGCCCGGATGCGGCCCCGGAGGGTTTTCCGGCCGCGCCTCCGCGCCCGGCCCGAAGGTCGCCTGCAACAGCTCCGCCGCGATGCGCGCAAAGCCGGAGAGCCCGTCCGCCACCGCCATCGCCGCCACGTCCTCGTCGGAAAAGAGGTTGCCGCCGCCGCGCAGCCCCGCGCCGATGATGCGGATGAGATCGCCCGCCTTCAGCCGCCCGGAGGAGAAGCGCTCGGCCAGCCCCGTCAGGCTGTCGACGGCAAAGGCCGTCTCCAGCTCCGCCAGCGCCCCGAGCGTTAGGCACAGCACCCGCCGCTCGCCGTCGAGCACCGCCTCGATCTCGCCGCGGTGCCGGTTCGCCCGCGCGCCCATCAGAGCGCCCCGAAGGTGAGCAGCCCGGCCGATTCCAGCGCGATCTCGAAGACCACCTCGCCGTCATGCGCCCCGGAATAGTCGAGCGCCGCGATCTGGAACGGCCCCGCGACCGTGCCGAAATCCGGGATCACGATCTGCCAGGCGAGGATCGTGCCGGCGAAGAACAGCGAGCGCACCAGCGCGTCCGAGGCCTGGTCCTTGAAGATGCCGGCGCCGGACACCGCCGCGCGCTGCACGCCCGCCCCGCCGAGGAGTTCGCGCCAGCGCCCCGCCGATTCCGCATCCGTCACGTCGACGAGCTGCGCATTGAACGACAGCCGCTTCGAGCGCAGCCCCGCAACGGTGACGAAACCCGCCCCGTTGTCGATCTTGATGAGGAGCTCGCGCCCCTTCTGTGCCACCATGGCAAGGTCCTTTCCGAAAGAGGGTGTCAGGCATGCGGCTCCGTCACCGCCCGGAAGCGCATTTCCGCGCGGTGGAAGCGGGACTTGCCGTCGCGGCGAAGCCGCGTGTCGCGGTGGAAGAGCAGGACGAGATGGTGCCCGGCCAGCACCAGCGCCGCATCGTCGAGCGCCGCGCGCACGGCGGCGGCCATCGCCTGCACCTGCCGGTGCCCCGCCGCCTCGGACCAGGCCTCCAGCGTCACCACATGTTCCTCGCCCGTCTCGCTCGCCGTCGAATGGTCGATACTGTCGATGCCCGCGATCACGAGCAGCGGCGCCGCCGGCCCGTCGGGCCTCCGGTCGGTGATGCCGTTCGCGCCGACCAGCGCCGTCAGCGCCGCATCGCCCGAAAGCCTGGCGAAGATCGCCTTCTGCAGGGCCGATGCCGCGCTCATGGCTGGATCTCCTCGCAGTCGCAGAGCGTGTAGCGCCCCGTCTCGTCCGGATCGCGAAAGGCGCGGATGGCGAAGATCCGCGCACCCTTGCGCAGCCGCATGCCGCCGGCAAGGTCGCCCCGCCGCCGCAGCCAGATGCGGTGCGTCACCGTCACCGGCAGCGTGCCCGCCGCCTCGTCCGCCCGCGCCGCCACCGGCTCGATCGCCGCCCAGAGCGTTGCCAGCGCCGCAAAGCCGCGCTCCACGCCGCCCTGCCCGTCCGGCGTCTCGACCGGCCCCTCCAGCGTCAGCCGCGCGGAGAATGCGCCGGGATCGATGATCCTCGCCTTGGCCATCACAGCCTCCGCAGCCGGTAGGGCGCCACCAGCCGGTCGCAGCCCGCCGGCACCGTGCCCGGCTGGTCCTGAGGCGAAAGCACCCCGCGCAGCTCGAACATGGCCGCCACATGCAGGAGCAGCGCCCGCTTCAGCCCGTCCGGCACATCCGCGCCGCTCTCGCCGAAGCCGGCGGTGAAATCGATCTCGATGCCGTTGAGCGCCCGCCCGCTCGCCGGGCGCGCCGGAAGCAGCAGCCGGGCCGGCCGCGCCGTGCCGTCGAGCAGATAGCCACTCGCATCGACCGCGACCGGCAGTCCGGCGGCGTCATAAACCGTCACCGTCTCAATGGTTTGCACCGGCCCCCTGGCAATCTGAATCACCCGCGTTTCGGGCCAGTCGTCGAGATAGAGGCGCAAGGGGCGCGTGATCAGGCAAAGCCCCGTCGCGGCCTCCAGATGTTCGCGCGCCACGCGGACCAGCGCTGAAAGCAGCGCATCCTCGTCGGCCGCATCGAGGCGCAGATGCGCCTTCGCCTCGGCAAGCGTCACCGGCTCCACGGCCGGCGGCAACAGTTCCGCAATGGTCATGATCGTCCTTCGCGATGGAGATAAGGAATGCGGGCGCGGCCGGGAGGAAACCGCGCCCGCCGGCACCGGCGCCAGGGAACGCCGCCGGTGCACACTTTGCGTCATCCTCGGGCTTGACCCGAGGATCCACAGCCGCGCGACGGCGGGTGGATGGTCGGGTCAAGCCCGACCATGACGGCGCTGATGGACGGGGTCGCTCAGCTCGCCGCGAACTTCACCAACTTGATCGCCTCGAAATTCTGCACCCCGCCGCCGACGCGCTTGGTCGTGTAGAACAGCACATAGGGCTTGGCCGAATAGGGATCGCGCAGCACGCGCACGCCCGTGCGGTCGACGACGAGGTAGCCGGAGCGGAAGTCGCCGAAGGCGATGGAGAAGCTGTCGGCCGCCACGTCCGGCATGTCCTCCGCCTCCGCGATGGCGAAGCCGAGCAGCGAGGCCGCCTGCCCCGCCGAGGCCGGCGGGCGCCAGAGATAGTTGCCGTCCGCATCCTTGAACTTGCGGATCTGCCCTTGCGTCTTGCGGTTCATCACGAAGGTGCCGTTCTGCCGGTGCCCCGCCTTCAGCGAATAGACCGTGTCGAACAGCGTGTCGGAGGGGCTCGCGGCCTTGAAGGCCCCGGCCGCGCCCGTCGCGATATAGCCGATATTGCCCCAGCTCCAGCTCGCGTCGGCGACGGCCGTGTAGCCGAGGAAGCCCTTCGGCTTGTTGGTGCCGTCGCCGGAGACGAAGGCGGTGCCCTCCTGCTCGGCGAAGACCATGTCGATCTCGGAGGCGATCCAGCCCTCCACGTCCACCGCCGCGTCGTCGAGCAGCGCGGCCGTCGCCGCCGGCATGGCGTAGAGCTCCATGGTCGGGAAGGAGAGTTCGGCGAGCTGCGCATTGCCCGTCTGCGGCCGCGCGGCGGTTTCCGCCACCCAGCCCGCCGCCATGCCGCCCGTCGCGAACGGCTTCTTCAGCACCGTGCCGGAGACCTGGCGCACGGTCGCAAGCGCCCGGATCGGCGAGACGGCGGAAAGCCGGCGGCCGATCTGCGTGTCGGTCTCCGGCGGCACGAGATAGCCGCCGTCCGCCGCCGAGCCGACCGACATGGCCTTGCCCTCCAGCGCCCGCAGCGCGCTCTCGTCGCCGCGCCGCATATAGGCGGAGAAGGCCGCCTTGTGCTCGCCCGCCTCGAAGCCGCCCTCGCTGCCGCCGAGCGCCGGGCGCGCCTTCTTCAGCGCGAGCTGGTCGATGACGCGCTTGTGCTCGTCCACCGCGCGGTTGATGCGCTCCACCTTGTCGCGCGTCACCACGTCGGCGGTCAGCTTCTGCTCGATCTCGCCGAGCCGGCGGTCGTTCGTCTCCTTGAAGGCCTCGAAGGCCTCCATGAAATCGTCGAAGGCGGCGGTCATCGTTTCCGGCACGGCCTTGATTTCCGGCGCGGTCTTGTGGCTCTCCATGCTGTCTTCCTCTTCTTCGGTTGGCATTTCCAGCCGAAGCGAAACCGCTTCGGTGTCGGGTAAAACAAAAGCCTAGCGTTTCATCATCCGGGCCGCCCGGCGCATGAGGCGCACGAGCTCGGTCTCCCGGTCGCGGAACCACCGCGCATTCTTCACGTTCGACACCCGCGCCGAGGGCAGCATGGGAAAGGTGACGATCGAGATCTCCCAGAGGTCGGCCTCCAGGATGCGGCGCACGCCGCTCGTCCGGTCGGTCTTCGAGCGCACGGTCTGGAAGCCGATGGAAAGCCCGTCGAGCGCGCCCGACTTCATGAGGTTCAGCACCTCGCGGGCCCGCGCCACGCCGGGCGAAAGCACGCCCTCGACATAGAGCCCGCGCCCGTCCTCGCGGATCGTCCGCCAGCGCCCGAGCGGCTCGGCCGGATCGTGCTGGAACAGCATGCGCACGCCGGAGGCCCCGCGCTTTTCCAGCGAGCGGGAAAAGGCGCCCGGCGCGATCGCGTCCTTGCCAAGGTCCACCTCGCCGAAGAGGCTCGCATAGCCGGAAAACGCCCCGTCGCCGGAAACGCCCGCAAGCGTCAGATCGGCATATTTCTTCGTCCGCCAGACCGGCAGGTCGTCGGTGATCATGGTCTTCTCCGATGATGTGAAGGGGAATAGGCGGTAGCCAATAGGCAGTAGGCAGTGGGGATCGGCGCAGCGCAGCCCCAACCACCAATTCCCTATTCCCTACCGCCTATTGGCTATTGCCTACCGCCTATTCCCGCATCCGCTCCGCCAGCCGCGCCAGCACCCCCAGCCCCCACCAGGCCGAAAGGCTGGCCGCCGCCGAGCCGGTCAGGAGCATCTCCGCCGGCCCGAGATAGCCGGCAATGCCGAGCCGCACCGCGATCCACAGCCCGGCCGGCCCGCCGAAGACGAGGCCGCAGGCAAGCCCCGTGAGGAACCGGCACGCCGCCTCCCGGCGGCTCCTGGGCAGGAGATAGATGAGCGAGACGGCCGCGCCCGCCGACGCGCCGATCAGCCGGGCCGTCCAAAGCCCGCTGTCGTTTCCGAAGTCAGCCATTGTTAAGCCTTTCAGATTATTATGGAAATCCGGGACAGCGGGCCGCACGCGGCCGAAAGCGCCGGCTTTCCGCCAAGGAAGCCGGGCCGATCAGCGAGTCTTTTGAATCCCTTGCGGCGCTTTGCTGGAAAACCGATTCAAGGTTTTCACAAGTCGGGTGCGGCACTCTGCAAAGTGATTCGCATGTGCAGCGCAACCAGTTAATTTTCCTGGAGAAAGCAGCAATCCCGGCCCCTCACCCTAGCCCTCTCCCCGCAAGCGGGGAGAGGGAACTTGCCTCACGAATGGTCATTGGCCGGGGAAACCGACGCGGCATATCGCCTTCGCCCCGCTTGCGGGGAGAAGGTGGCCGGCAGCGGGATGAGGGGCAAGCATCCCCGCTCCCCCTCAATACCCCACCGCCCGCCGCTTCTCCTCGTCCGTCAAAAACCCCGCCGCGCCCACCCGGGCCCAGAGTTCCGAGCGCTCGTCCGCCAGCCCGCTCACCTGGTCGAGATCCGGCACCAGCCGCAGCCCGTCATCCGACCCTTCGGAAAACCACCCCGCGAAGGCCGCCGCCGTGCGCTGCACCAGCGGCAGCACGGTGAGCCGCCAGAAGGCCCGGTTGGCCTCCTGGTAGTTGGCATAGGTGGCATCACCCGGAATGCCGATCAGCATCGGCGGCACGCCGAAGGCGAGCGCGATGTCGCGCGCCGCGCCGTTCTTCGCCTCGACGAAATCCATCTCGCGCGGGGAAAGCCCCATCGCCTTCCAGTCGAGCCCGCCTTCCAGCAGCATCGGCCGCCCGGCCCGCGCCGGTCCGGAATAGCCCTCCTCCAGCTCCGATTTCAGCCGGCCGTACTGGTCGGGCGTCAGGTTGCCGCCCTCCTTCGGCTGGTAGACCAGCGCGCCGGAGGGCCGCGCCGAATTGTCGAGCAGCGCCTTGTTCCAGATGGCGGCCGCGTTGGAGAGGTCGAGCGCCATGGACGCCGCCTCCAGCGGCGCGAAACCGAGCTGGTCGTCGAGCGGATGAAAGAGGCGCAGATGCAGGATCGCCTGCCCCTCGCCCGCGGGGTGCCGGCGCACATGGCCGCCGACGCGATATTCATAGGCCTCCGCCCAGCCGTCCCGCCCCTCGACGATGCGCACCCGGTCGGGCCTCAACAGATGGAGTTCGCGGAGGTCGTCGCCCACCCGAACGCCCTCCACGAAGGCATTGCCGGAAAGCAGGAGATGCCCGTAGAGCGTCTCGAAGAAATCCGCGCCCGCCTGGCGCCCGTTCGGCCGCGACAAGAGCGAAAGCAAGGGGTCGTCCGGCCGCTCCGCCTCGCCCTGATAGGCAAGCCAGGGCACGGAGGCCGCCGCTTCCGCGATCATGCGCACCGCACGGTGCGCCACCGGGTTCTTCATGAACCCCTCGCGCGACAGCGAGGCATAGGAGCGGGACGACCAGTGCGCCCGCCCCTCGGCCGTCAGCGCGAAGAAGCCCGACGCCTTGGTCTCGGCCGCCCGGCGCTGCCGGGAGAGGAAGGATGGTAATTTCATGGTGCCCTCCGATTGTGTCGATTCGCCGATGGTCCGGGCGGTGTGCCGTGCGGGTGGATCCTCGGGTCGAGCCCGAGGATGACGGAGGGGAGGATCGGGTTTCCATCCCATGGAACGATGCGGCATGCGGATCCGGTGCGGTGGCCCTTCTACATCTCTTCCGTCGTCATCCTCGGGCTCGACCCGAGGATCCACCCGCACGGCACGCCGCCCGCTACCCGCCCAGCGCGGCGAAAAACGCCCGCCCGTAGCCCGCCACCTTTTCCGCCCGGTCGAGCCCGTTGATGATCCGCCGCGCGCCGACCCAGTCGGCCCGCGTGCCGGAGAAATGGTCGGCCAGCCGCCGCCCGGTGAAGGCGCCGCGCAGCATCCCGGTGAACAGGATCTCGACCGACACCGCCATCTCCATCGCAAGCTCCGGCCGGCCGACGAGATCGATGCCCGTCAGCCCGGCCAGCCGCGCATAGTTGCGCCGGTGGGTGATCTGCACGAGCCCGCGCCCGAGCCAGCTCTTCCCCGCCTCATCGCGCCGCCAGTAGGGCGCGGAAACCTGCGGCAGCCGTCCGGCCGCGAAGGCCCGGTCGAGCCGGGCGATCGCCGCCGCATCCGTCGCCGCGAAGGTCTCGCGCACCGGCTGCAGGCGCCCGCCCGTCTCGTGATGGGCCGTCGCCAGCATGTAGGCGAGGAAACGCCGGTCCTCGACCTCGCCGCGCTCGAAGCGGTCGAGCAGCGCCGCCAGCCCCGCGACCTGCGCTCCCGCCAGCCGGCCGCCATACAGCGTGCCGCGCACCGCATCGAAAAACGCCTTGCGATCGATCGTCATCTCAAATCCCCCTAACCCGCGGTTCGCCCGCCCGCTCCAGCACCAGCGCCGTCAGCGCCCAGACCAGCGCGTCGAGCCGGTCCGGCGAGCGGCCGGAGGAGAGCCCGTCCGGCCCGAAATCGCACATCTGGTCCTCCAGCTCGGCAAAGGCGGCCGCATGGACCACCCGCCCCTGCTCGTAGAGCGCCGCCACCGGCTCGGCGCGCAGGAATTTTCCGCGCGTCGCCCGCACGGTCGCGACCGGCAGGTTCACGTCGACGCTTTTCAGCATCGCCGTCACCATGTCGCCGCCCTGGTTCACCTCGGCGACCACCCGGTCCGCGTCGAAGCGCCGGAAGGCGCGCACCACGGCGCCCGCCCAGCCCGCCGGGCTTGCGCCCGTCACCGAGCAGTCGGCGAGCACCACCGCCCGCCCCGCCCCGTCCAGCCCCGCCACGACGATGCCGCAGACGGAGGCCGCCGAGGCCGTCGCCGGCGGATCGACCGCCACGACGATGCGCGAGAGCGGCCCGGGATTGCGCTGGCGGATCCCCTCCAGCCGCGCCCGGTTCCACAGCGCGTCCTCGCGGTCGGCGATCAGCTCGCCGTCCAGCTCCTGCCGCCCCAGCCGCGTGCCGCCGTAGCGCTCGGCCATCGCCGCAAGGAAGCCCGGCGCGAGGTTGCCGGCATTGTCGTCGGTGCGGATGCGCCGCACCGCGGTCTTCGGATCGCCCGCCAGCGCCCGCAAGAGCGGCACCGGCCGGGGCGTCGTCGTCACCAGCACGCGCGGATCGTCCCCGAGACGCAGGCCGAATTGCAGCATGTCCCAGGTCTCCTGCGCATGTTTCCATTTGCCGAGCTCGTCGCACCAGGCGAGGTGGAACTGCGGCCCGCGCAGGCTCTCCGGGTCCTCGGAGGAAAAGATCTGCGCGATCGAGCCGTTCGGCCAGACGAGCCGGCGGCGCGAGGCCTCGAAGTCCGGCCGTGCCCGCCCGGCGATCCGGCAGATGCCCGATACGCCGTCGATCATCACCTCGCGCGCATCGCCCAGCGTCTCGGCCACCAGCGCGATGCGCAGGTCCGCCTTCAGGCTGGCGATCGCATGCACCCATTCGGCGCCCGCCCGCGTCTTGCCCGAGCCGCGCCCGCCCATCAGCAGCCACACCCGCCAGTCGCCGGCGGGCGGCATCTGGGCAAGGCGGTGGTGGAAGTGCCAGCCGCGCATCTGGCGCAGGCTGGTCGGCGTTATCGGTGTCGTGCGGGCAGGCTCGATTCCTTCGGCCTGGCCCCTCATCCCCCTGCCGGGACCTTCTCCTTGGCTGCGGGGAGAAGGGGGAACAGGCGCTCGATTGTTCCAGTCCTCTTGCTCCCGATGGGAAGGAAACCCGGGCCTCATCCCCTTCTCCCCGCCTGCGGGGAGAAGGTCCCGGCAGGGGGATGAGGGGCAAGCCTCAGACGAGAGGCAGGCTTCACCGCTCCTCCGCCCCAAAATCCCCGCCTCCAGCGCATCCGCTTCAACGCTAAACGCCGTCCGCCCCCGTTCTTCCTCGATCATCCTCAAGCCCGCAGCCGCCGTCCGCATATCCGCATCGATTGTCTTCCCGATCGCCCGGCAGGCGCGCCGCTCTCTACGGCCCGCTTTCCGCGCGCGCGGCAGCATCGCCGCCAGGCCCGAGCCCGCGCATCCAGTCTTCCTTCGCCGCATTCAGCCGTTCCTTCACGCGGTCCTCGACAAGCCGGTCGAACTCCGCCGCCAGCGCCGCCTCGTCCTCGGCGCCGTCGGCGGCCGCGTCCGCCTCAGCCCGTGCATTGAGAAGCGTGCGCTGCAGGCTGTCGATCTTCTCCAGCGTGCGCACGATCAGCGAGACGGCCTCGATGGCCGCCTTGGCGTCCGCCTGTGCCTGCTTGCGGAAAACCTCGTCCTGTGCGCCATCCGCATCCTCCTCGGCCAGCGCCTTCTGGCTCTGGAAGCGCTGGAAGCGCTCGCGCAGTTCCTTGGTCATCTCCAGAAGCATCGCCTGCATGTCGAGAAACGGATCGAGCGGCGCCTGCGCCTTGATGTCGAGCAGCGGCGCCGCGCCGCCCTCGAAGAGCGCCGGCCGCCCCGCCAGCCCGTCATAGACCGCCGGCGCCGGCGAGACGCCGAAAAGATCGAGATCGATCGCATCCATTCTCGGTCCTCCAAATGAAAAGGCGCCCGGTCCGAAGGGAACGAGCGCCTGTCAATAAATTCCTGCGTCCAGATGCGGAAAGCCGGCCGCGGGCGAAGGCCGCCCCTGTCCCGGTCTCCGGGAAAACCGGGTCGGCTCCCTCCGCCCGCACCTTTCCGACTATGCCATGACCCTACCAGACGACCGTGACGCCGTCAAGGACTATTTTCCTATCTTCTGCAAAAACTTTTCGGCCGCAGGAAAGGGTGCTACCTTTCGCCCATGATATCCGACGATCTCGTGACCATTGCGCTCGGCATGCCGGGGGCGCGGGAAAGTGCTCATTTCGGCAAGCGCGACTTCCGGGTGGGCGAGAAGGTCTTCATGACCCTGCCGGACGCCGGCCGGGCCGTCCTGAAGTTCACGCCGGACCAGCAGGCGCTGGTCCTGGAGACCGATCCGGGCCTGTGCGCGCCGGTACCGGGCGGCTGGGGGTCGAAGGGCTGGACGTCGCTTTATTTCGACGGCGCGGACGCCGCGCGGGTGCGCGAACTCATCGATACCGCCTGGCGCAACGTGGCGCCGAAGAAGCTCGTCGCGGCAAGCCTCCCCTGAAGCGCCGCTACTTGCCCTTTCCCACTTCCAGCGGCCAGGTCACCAGATAGTCCTCGTAGTCGTCGACATCGAGGCCCTCCTCGCTCACCGTGCGGTCGCGCGCGGAAATGCCGGCCTGGTGCACGGTGTCGGGATCGCCGGACACCAGCGGATGCCACCAGTAGAGGTCCTCGCCGTCGCGGATGAGGCGATAGCCGCAGGTCGGCGGCAGCCAGGAGATCTTTTCCACGCTCTCCACCGTCAGGCGGATGCAGTCCGGCACGGTCGCCTGCCGGTTCTCGTAGTCGGAGCACCGACAGCTTTCCCCGTCGAGCAGCACGCAGCGGATCGAGGTCCAGGCGATCTCGCCCGTGTCCCAGTCCTCCAGCTTGTTGAGGCAACAGAGCCCGCAGCCGTCGCACAGGCTCTCCCATTCCGGATCGGTCATCTCGGCGAGGGTCTTGGTCTTCCAGAACGGCAGGTCGTCCGGCTTTTCGGCACTGTTGATCGTCATCTCCGACCCCTGAACCCCTTGGGCGCAAAGGTCAAGGGGCCGGCTGCCAGGACCAATCGGCGAAATCCGTTCTGTTGCCTTCAAAAGACTGATATCCTCACTGAATAAACCGGTGGTGAGAGGACGTTAACCCAACGCAGGCAGGCTGCGACCCGCCCCCGCCAAAGGTATGCGAACCGTGGAAGACGACAGCCAGACGCCGACAAAACCCCGCCGCCGCAAGCGGCACATCCTCCTGCGCATCGATTCCTGGATCGATTCCACGGTCTGGAACGCCGGTTTTCGCGCGGCCGAGATCTGGGAGGAGATCACCATCTTCTCCCGCCGCTTCCACGTCAAAGGCTGGAAGAAGGCGGTCTTCGAGGTCGCCGGCGAGGGCATGAACCTCGGCACTGCCGGCTTCGTGCTGCTGCTCGCCCTCGCGCTCCCCGCCTTCGAGGAGACCAAGGGCAACTGGCGCGCCCAGAGCGATTTCGCCGTCACCTTCCTCGATCGCTACGGCAACGAGATCGGCCATCGCGGCATCATCCACGAGGATTCCGCGCCGATCGACGAACTGCCCGACCACCTGATCAAGGCGGTGCTGGCGACGGAGGATCGCCGTTTCTTCAGCCATTTCGGCATCGATTTCCTCGGCCTTGCCCGCGCCATGAACGAGAACGCCCGGGCCGGTGGCGTCGTGCAGGGCGGCTCGACGCTCACCCAGCAGCTCGCCAAGAACCTGTTCCTGTCCAACGAGCGCACCATCGAGCGCAAGATCAAGGAGGCCTTCCTCGCCCTCTGGCTGGAAGCCAACCTCTCCAAGAAGGAGATCCTGCGCCTCTATCTCGACCGCGCCTATATGGGCGGCGGCACGTTCGGCGCGGCCGCGGCGGCGCAGTTCTATTTCGGCAAGAACGTCACCGACGTGAACCTTGCCGAATCCGCCATGCTCGCCGGCCTCTTCAAGGCCCCCGCCCGCTACGCCCCGCACGTCAACCTGCCCGCCGCCCGCGCCCGCGCCAACGAGGTGCTGACCAACCTCGTGCAGGGCGGGCTGATGACCGAGGGCCAGGTGATCGCCGCGCGGCGCAACCCCGCCACCGTCATCGACCGCAACGAGAAGGCGGCGCCCGACTTCTTCCTCGACTGGGCCTTCGAGGAGGTGCAGCGCATCGCCAGGCCCTTCGCCCAGCATTCCCTCGTCGTGCGCACGACCATCGACATGGGCCTGCAGGCCGCCGCCGAGGAGGCGGTGGAAAGCAGCCTTCGCCAGTACGGCGAGAGCTATCGCGTCCGGCAGGGCGCGCTGGTCATGGTGGAGAACGGCGGCGCCGTGCGCGCCATGGTCGGCGGGCGCGACTATGGCGAAAGCCAGTTCAACCGCGCCACGCGCGCGCTGCGCCAGCCGGGCTCCTCCTTCAAGGTCTATACCTATTCGGCCGCGATGGAATCCGGCATGACGCCGGAGACGACCATCGTCGACGCGCCGATCAGCTGGAGCGGCTGGTCGCCGCAGAACTACGGCCGCAGCTATGCCGGCCGCATGACGCTGATGACGGCGCTCGCCAAGTCCATCAACACCGTGCCCGTTCGCCTCGCCAAGGACAAGCTCGGCACCAAGCGCATCGCCGAGATGGCCAAGGCCATGGGCGTCGAGACGCCGATCCGCACCGACAAGACCATGCCGCTCGGCACCTCCGAGGTCACCGTGCTCGACCAGGCGACGGCCTATGCCGTCTTCCCCGCCGGCGGCGTCTCGGCGCGCCGCCACGGCATCAGCCAGATCCTCAACTACGACGGCGACATCCTCTACGATTTCGGCCGCGACGAGCCGCCGGCGAAGGAGGTGCTGTCCGAGCAGGCCATGTCCTCGATGAACCGCATCCTCGTCACCATCCCGGTGAGCGGCACGGCGCGGCGCGGCGCGCTCGACCGCGGCATCGTGTCGGGCGGCAAGACGGGCACCACCCAGGCCTATCGCGACGCCTGGTATGTCGGCTTCACCGGCAACTACACGACCGCCGTCTGGTTCGGCAACGACGACTATACCTCGACCAACAACATGACCGGCGGCTCGCTGCCTGCCATGACCTTCAAGCGCCTGATGGACTATGCCCACCAGGGCATCGAGCTGCGCCCCATCCCCGGCATCGAGAACCCCCTGCCCGACGGCAAGAAGGCGAACGAGGTGGCCGCGACATCGAGCGACGAGAGCGCGCTGCCCGCGCTCGTGCGCCCGCGCTCGCTCTCGGCGGACGTGACGAAGCTCTTAAAGGACGTCGCCCGCGAGCTCGGCGCGGCGCCGGCGCTGAAGGCCGATGGCCGGGTCGCCGCGCTCGACGGGGCGCTTGACCTTGCTCGCGCGAAGCGGACAGAGTGACGGCAACCTGATTCCAACGGTCGATCGCCTTGCTCCGTACGCCCCTCGTCATCGCCACAGCGCTCGCCGTCGCCTTCGGCCTCGGCATCCTGAGCTCGATCTATGCGCTGCGCGCGACAGTCGGCTTCGGCGCCATCGCGCTCGGGCCCTGGACCGCCTTCCCGACCGCCCAGACGATCGACGCCGACCCCTACGCCAAGGCCCACCGCGCCCGCGACGGCAAGCTGCTGCTCGGCGGCGCGGAAGGCCTCACCTTCACCGCCGCCACGGACAGCGCGAACCGCACGCTCGTGGAAAACTGCCGCTACGAGATCCGCGGCATCACGCCCCCCGCCCGCCTGTGGACGCTGCATGCGGCGGACCGTAACGGCAATCCGCTGGAGGGCGCCCGCGCCGGCCTGCCGACGGGCCTCAATGCCTGGTCGGTGCTGCGCGGCACCGACAGCAATTTCTCCATCCGCATCGCCTCTTCGGCGACGCCCGGCAACTGGCTGGCCGTGCCGGAAGGCAGGGCGCCGTTCCTGCTGGTCATGACGCTGCTCGACACGCCGACCGCCGGCAGCTCCGGCGTCATCGACCTTGCCATGCCCGGCATCGTCAGGCTGGACTGTGCCGATGCGTAGCTTCCTCTATGCCATCGCCGTCGGCCTTGTCGGCGCGGCGCTGCTGCACATCGTCATCATCCTCTCGCTGCCGAGTTTCACCGGCCGTGACGCCTATACGCGCGTGCAGGCCTTCGGCGAGACGAACCGCTTCTTCCCCCTGGCCGATGCCGGCGATACGCTGGTGCCGATAAACGACGACCCGGCGATGAAGACGGCGGTCTGCGCCTTTTCCGTGGAGAACGGCCCGATCCGGCTGTTTGCCGAGGGCGAGGTACCGTTCTGGTCGCTCGCCGTCTATGACAGCGCGTCCAACGAGGTGTTCAGCATGAACGACCGCACCTCGGTCAGCGGCGCGCTCGACACGCTGGTCGCCACGCCCATCCAGCTCATCGGCATCCGCAAGGCCGTGCCGGCGGAGCTGGAACAGTCGATCCTCGTGGAAATGCGCGGGGAGGAAGGCTACGCCGTGCTGCGCACCTTCGTGCCGACGCAAAGCCGCGAGGAAGCGGCAACCGCCTTTCTGGCGGATGCAAGCTGCGAGCCCTTCACGGCGGAACAATAGGAAGGATCGCTCCGAAAGGAGCCTTGCTTGACGACAACTCCGCCTCTCCCTTCGTCGTCATCCTCGGGCTTTGACCCGAGGGTCCACGCGGCACGCGCTGCTGTGGATGGTCGGGTCAAGCCCGACCATGACGGAGGAGAGGTCGCCGCACTGCGCGCGGCGATCAAAAACGCTTCAGGGCCGGCGGGCGGTGTCCTGCGCGCCCTGCTTTGCCGCCTTGCCGCGGGCCGCCAGCATGGCGGGCGTCAGGCGTTCATATCTCACGCCGGTGAAAAGAAGAACCTGGGCCGGAGCCTCCCGGCGCAGGGTGTCGCGGCGCGGCGTTCGCGCGAGCCATTCCTTCAATCGTACCACGTCTGCCATTCTCGCCTCCAAAGAAGAATCGAGACGGATGAAGCACTCCTACAATCTCACCCTGCCCGTTTCAACGGGCCGGTGCATCCGGTTCCGTCACCCCCGGACGCGACATGAGATCGATGTCTTCCCAGTCGCATACGGGTGGAAAACGGCGATACGGGACCAGAAGTTTCCCATTCACGGGAATGTGTCTGGCGACCGTCCGGCATCCGGAACATCGCACCTTTCCCTCGCGGAACGGCGGGTGCCTTTCGGCAGATCCACCGCTCACATGATCGAATCATAACACGTCCATCGCAATAGACGAGCCGATCCTTGCCCCTAAAACTAGCGACTATCGGGTTAACATGCTGTTAACACTAGCGTGAAGCGCGCGTGTTCGCTGTTCCCTGCGGTACAGGCGGGAGCGCCCGCCGGGCGAGCGGGGCCTGTGCCGATACGGTCCGCATCCGCCGGCCCTGCCGCCGCAACCCTTGCGGCACCGCCTTGTAAACATTGCGGTTTCCGCGCGAGCAGGGTTAACGCCTTGCTAACGCTTTTCCTCTACTTTTCGTGAACGATTGGGAAGCGGCGGGGGGCTGCCGTTCCGGGGACTGAGCAGGTGTTTTGTGGCGGACAGGTTTCGCGAACTGGAGAGACCGCAGGCAGGGCGGCCGAAGGACATCGTGCTGATGGCCACGGTCTCCAGCTTCGAGAGCCTGCGTTTTCCCTCGCGCTCGGACCTGCACCAGTTCGGTGAGCTCTTCGAGCCGCTCTATAACGCCTCCACCGAGGAAGCCCGCCGGCAGGCCGTCGCCGCGCTCTCGCGCTGCCCGCAGGTGCCGGACGAAACCGCCCTCTTCATCGCCACCCAGCCGATCGGCATCGCCGCCATCTTCCTCATGGGCTCGAAGGCCATTGCCGAGCACACGCTGATGCACGTGCTGCGCGCCGCCGGCCCGGAGCATGCCCGCGCCATCGGCCGGCGGGACGACCTCTCGCCCGCCGTGGTCGAGGCGCTGGTCGCAAGCCATCAGGACCATGCCAGCCGCAGGGCCGGCGAGGATCGCGAGGCGTCGCTGAAGGAAGCGGCAAGGCTGGAGCGGGAAGAACAGATCCGCGAGGAGTTGCGCGCCCTGGTGCGCGCCGCAACGCCCGCCGTCCAAGCGCCCCCCGGGCTCGAACCGGCAACGGAGGCCCACCAGGCGCTGTTCGTGCGGTTTGCCCGCGCGGGCGAGGCCGGCATGCTGGCCGTCACGCTCGCCGACGCGCTCGGTTCCAGCCAGTGGCTGTCCGAGCGCATCCTTCTCGATGTGTCCGGGCGGCAGCTCGCCGAGACGCTGCTGGCGCTCGACGTTCCGGACGCGGACAGCCTGTTCGTGCTGACGAAGATCTATCCCCATCTGGCCGAAGGGGGCGCTGCGGCGCTGCTTTCGGCGCTAGACCCGGCCGAGGCGATCGACCGTGTCGAAAGCTGGCAGCGGGCGGACAGCTACACGAATGGCAATGGCCTGCCGAAGGCGGCCAACGGCGACGACGCGAAGTCGAATGGGCAGGATAACCACGACAGGTCCTCCGAAGCCGCACGGCACCGCGCCGCCGGCTGATCGTTTCTATTAGAAAATCCGGCGCCTGGCCGGTACGCGAATCGTCGCGCCTTCGTTCCGCTCGGCCGAGAGCGCGGCGAGCGTGGTCACGACGAACATTCCCGAAATCAGCAGTGCAAGAGCGGGCAGCACGATGAACATGGCGTTTCTCCGAGGGTTCGACGCAGGCCGATGCCTGCGTGCCTCCCTTTTGCCATGCCGGACGCCGCCGTGATGTTCCCGCGGGAACAGGGTCTCAGAAGAGGAAATCGCCCTTGTCGAGCGCGCGGAGCGTGACATGCTCCAGCGTCAGCATGTCGTTGCCGGCGCGGATCACCACGTCGTCGCCGCGTTGAACGGCATGGTTCGCCATGAGGTCGGTAAAGCCGGTAATGTCGGCATGGCCGGAAAGGTCGACCCGGTCCGTGCCCGGCGTGAAATCCGCCACCGTGTCGCGCCCGGAGCCCTTGGCGAACAGGAAGACATCCGCCCCGCTGCCGCCGATCAGCCTGTCATTGCCCTTGCCGCCGTCGAGAATGTCGTTGCCGCCGCCGCCCGAGAGCGTGTTGCCGCCGCTGTTGCCGATGAGCACGTTGGCGAGCTCGTTGCCCGTGCCGCTCATGCCGGCCTTGCCGAGCAGGACCAGCTTTTCGAGATTCGCACCGAGCGTATAGCTGACCGTGGACTGCACCGTGTCGGTGCCGCCGCCCGCCTTCTCGACAAGCTTCAGGCGGGCATCGCCGACGATATAGGTATCGTTCCCCTTGCCGCCCGCCACGGTGCCGGTCACCTTGCCGCCGCGCGTGTCGAACGTGTCGTTGCCCGCGCCGAGATCGACATTGCCGCGGATCGTGCCGTTGTTGGTGACGATCTCGCTGCCGCTGCCGCCCTTCAGCGCCAGGCCCTCCGCCTTCAGCGAGCCGTTGTTGGAAAAGGTGTTGAGCCCCTTGCCGAGCAGCGCCACCGCGATGCCCTTCGTCGCCGTTATCGCGCCGTTGTTCGTCACCGTCGCGCCGGCCCCGTCGCTGAGGATGCCGGCAGCCCCCTTCAGCGTGCCGTTGTTCGTCACCTGCGCCTGGGCGCCGCCGATATCGATGGCCTCGCCGGCCGTCGCGGTGATCGTCTTGTGATTGGCGAAATTGACCTTCGCCCCGTCGAGCCGCACGCCGTCCTTCGCCGCGGTGATCGTGCCGTTGTTGGCCATCACCGCGCCGCCGCCAGTGATCACGACGCCCTCGTCGGCACGCGAGACGATCTTGCCGTTGTTGGTGACGATGGCGCCGGCACCGGTCACGGTCAGCCCGTCGCGCTGCGCATCCACCGTGCCGCTGTTGGTCACGATCGCCGCCCGGCCGGCGCTCCTGATGCCGTCATCGGCCGTCGACTGGATCATGCCGTAATTGGTGATGATCGCCTTGGCGCCCGATACCGTGACGGCATCGCCCGCGCTCTTCACCGTGCCGTGGTTCGTCACCAGCGCATCGCCGCCGGTCACCTTGAGCCCCGTCCCGCCGGAGGACAGCATCGAGCCGCGGTTGGTGATGTTGGCGCCCGCGCCGCTGAAATTGCCGGCCGCCGCATCGCCCGAAAGCGTGCCCTGGTTGGAGAGGACCAGCCCGCCGCCGCTGGCGGAAAGGCCGGTCAGCGCGGCGGAGATCACCCCGTCCGGCTTGATCGCGACGGTTCCCGCATTGCTGCCGAGCGTGCCCGCGCCGAGCACGACCGCATTTCCGGCCGAAGACCGGATCGTCCCGTCGACGACAAGCGTGCGGCCGGCAATGGCCCCGCCCGCATCGACGGCAAGGCCCGTCGTGGCGATGGAAATGCCGGGCGCGACGATCCACTGGCTGTCCGCCTCGCGGGCGACGAGCGTCGATGCCCGGTCCGTGAGAATGTCGTATTTGCTCATGTCTTTCCGGCGTCCATCATCGACGTTGCCACATTCCGGAGCATTTCCGCTTCACGTCGAACGGCAGAATGCCCATCTCCCTGTTTCCGCGCGGCGCCCGACGCGGGCCTCCACGCCTTGCCGCCGGATTGGCTATGGTGCCTTTCCGGCAGAAATCCGTTCCGGCCGGATCGATGCTGCGGGTTTCGGTCGGCAGGGTTAACGCCGGAAGAACCCGTCGTCCTTCGGTTCGGCCCCGGCGAAGTCGATGAGATCGCCAAGATCGTCCGTCTCTATCGACACCACCCAGAGGTCGCCATCGAAACGCCGCTCCCGGGCGAGCGCATCGGCCACCGCCTCCGCCCTTGCCCGCTCCAGCCGCGTCTCGAAGCGCCTGAGCCCGCTCTCCTCCGCCTCGAAGACACTCTGCGGCGCCGGCGCATGGAGGCTTTCCGACCCGTCGCGGAACACCTGCCGCACGAACACCGCCCCCGCCTCCTCCGCGCCCTTCACCTCGATGGCCGCAAAATCGCCGCGGGCGAAGACGCGGCGCATCAGGGCGGACACGAAGATATCGGAACGAAGGCGCATGGCGGCGGCATACACGGCGCGGCGCGATCGGGCAATGGCGAAGCCTGGCGACCCCTCATCCCGCTGCCGCGACCTTCTCCCCGCAGGCGGGGCGAAGGAAGATGGTGAACCGGTTTCCCCAAACAATGACCGTGATGGACCCGGGAAAACACTGCATCCTCCCCTTCTCCCCGCAAGCGGGGAGAAGGTCGCGGCAGCGGGATGAGGCGCAGCACCGCCGTCACCGCGGCCAGGAAAAACCCCGCCTCACACCCGGATCGCCAGCCGGAGCCCGCCCCAGTGGCGACCGTTGACGGTGATGGGGGCGGAGATGTCCTTCATCAGCACGAACTGGCCGCCGCCCATGTCCCGGCGATAGGTCTGCACGAGGAAGGGTTCGGTGCTGCGCCCGGCGGCCAGTCCCACCCGGTCGTCGAAGATCCGGCGGTTGCGGCAGTTGGCGGTGTTCCAGGCCGGATCGCCCGGCCGCTGCGGCTCGGAGAATTTGCGGTTGTGCGTCGGCAGGTAGCCCTGGTCGTCGATCGCCGCGCAGAAGGCGATGCGCGCGTCCGCGGCCAGAACCGGCTCCTGGATCGCCGGCAGCACGCGGTCGGTGAAATCGGTGAAGCGCGTCGTCATCTGCACCGGATCGGTGCCCGGGATCGGCCGGTACTGCCGGTCGAACAGCGCCTCCATGCCCATCTCGCCGCTGCCGACGGCCGCCGAGAAGCGCGCCGAGACCTCCCCGGCCAGCCGCTGCACGAGGCGGATATAGGGGCTGTCCGGCGTCTCGATCCCCGCGCTCGTCGTCGCCTGGATGATGCGCTCGGAAATGGCCACCACCTCGCCGACCTTGCCGGAGGCGCCCTGCAGCACCTCGTTCGAGCGGATGATCTCCGCCGAGGCCGCGCCGATCGCGCGCGCGAAGTCGCTGCATTCCCGGTCCACCGCGCCCGTCGTCGCGGCAAGCGCCGAGGCGCTGTCGAGGATCTTCGACATCACCTGCTCGACGCCGGCAAACGAGCCCTGCACCGCCGAGGCCGTCGCCTTGACGCCCTCGGCGGAGACGCGCGCGCCCTCGCCCGCCGCCTCCAGCCGGTCGATGCGGGCGCGCAGCGCCTGCAGCGTCTTCTGGATGGAGGCCGTCGTGCTGGAGGTCTCGAGCGACAGCGCCCGCACCTCCGCCGCCACCACCGCGAAGCCCTTGCCCGCCTCGCCGGCACGCGCCGCCTCGATGGCGGCGTTGAGCGCCAGGAGGTTCGTCTGCCGGGCGATGGTGCCGATGGCATCGGCCAGCCGGCCGACATCGGCGAGCGCCCCGGAAAAGGCCGAGATTTCGGTGCCGATCTCGTTGGAGGCCGTCACCATGTGGTCGATCGCGGCAATCGAACCGTCGAGCTGCACCGCCTGCTCGCCGAGCACCTGGCGGGCGCTCGCGGCCAGCTGGTCCGTCTCGCCGAGCGCGCGGGCGATGTCGCCGTTGGCGCTGGCGATCGCGGTCGCCGACCGGGTCAGCCGGGTGAAGAGCGCCGCATGCTCGCGCGACTGGGCGGCCGTGTCCTGGATGGAGCCGGCGATGTCGACGAGATGGAGGCCGAGATCCGACGCCTCGACGGCCAGCGCCCCGACGACCCGGCGCAACGCCGCGCCATCGGCCGGCGCCCGCCCCTCGTCCTCTTCCCGGGTATGCGCAGTCTCACGCAAGGCAGCGTTGGACATGGTTCATCGATCCTCCAGATGATCGAAGGATCATCCGGCAGACATGGTTAACGCATCCTTTAGAAACAACCGGTAGATGTGCCAGTTGCGGCATACGACTTTCGTCGCATGGACGGCGCGCCTCAGAGCGCGCCGATGTCCTTCAGCTTGGCGAGCACCTGCTCGTTCGGCTCGCCGGTGACCGGCAGGCGATAGTGCTTTTCGAAATGGCGGATCGCCGTGCGGGTCTTCTCGCCGATCAGCCCGTCGACGGCGATATCCGTATAGGCGATGTTGCTGAGGCCCTTCTGAATCTTCATCACCAGTTCGCTCGGCACCGGCCGCGCGACGGCGGAGGTCACCGCCGGATCGGCCTCGGCCTGCAGGATGGCGGCCGCGACCGGGTCCTCCTCGACGGCCGCCTGTGTCCTGGCCGGCTTGCCCTCGATGACCTTGGCCACCTCGTCGAAGGGCCGCTCGGCCGGCGTCACGTCGGTGACCTCGGGCAGGGGCTCGCCCTCCTCCATGCGCTCGATGACGAAGGTCGTCACGTCATGCGGCTCGGGCTTCGTGGCGGTGAAGCCGAGGGAATTGTCGGCCGAGCGCATCTTCAGGAAGGGCGCCGGGTGGCCACCCGGCTGGTACCACAGCGCATTGGCGGCGACGAAGGAGAAGACCACGACGAAGGCGCAGGTGCCGCCGAGCGCGGTCGGATGGCGCGCGGCAAGGCGGCCGAGCGCCATCAGCCCGGCGATCACGATATTCGGCCGGCGCGGCTCCACGCGGGTGCCGGACCGGCCCTTGCGGGCCTGGCCCTGGGGCCGCCGCTCAGGCTGTCTTCTGACGTGCGCGTTCATCGTTCGTGTCCTTGCCATCCTGCGACGGCTCGTAAACGGTCTCGACCACGGCCGCAAGGCGCGGCGGGAATTCGACGGTGGATGCGGCGTTGGGCGCGCAGCCGGGCCGCAGCTCGCTGTCCGGCGCGACGCCGGAGCCGTCCGCCGGCACGCGCACGGTGATGACCGTGCCCTCGCCCGGCCGGCTCTGGATGACGAAGCTGCCGCCATGCAGCGCCACGAGCCCCTTGACCAGCGACAGGCCGAGGCCGGTGCCCTCGTATTTGCGGGTATATTCGTTCTGCACCTGCATGAAGGGCTGGCCGATCAGCGCCAGCTTGTCGGCGGGAATGCCGATGCCGGTGTCGCTGACGGTCAGGACGAGGTCCCGCCCCTCGCGCGCCGCATCGATGGTGACGATGCCGCCGCGGTCGGTGAACTTGATCGCATTGCCGACGAGGTTGATGAGCACCTGCTGGATCGCCCGCTGGTCGGCGATGGCCTCGCCAATGGCGCGCGGCACGCGGCTCGTCAGCTTGATGCCCTTCTCGCGCGCCTGGAGGCCGAGCATCTGCTCGCAGGCCCGGACGCTGTCGGCGACGGGGAACGGCTCGGTCAGGAGCTCGTAGCGGCCGGCCTCGATCTTCGAGACGTCGAGCATCGTGTTGACGACCGACAGGAGATGCGAGCCCGACTGGTGGATCAGCGTGACATATTCGCGCTGCCGGTCGTTCTCCAGCCTGCCGAAATATTCGCCGGCGAGGATGTCGGAAAAGCCGAGGATGGCGTTCAGCGGCGTGCGCAGCTCGTGGCTGACGGCGGCCAGGAACCGCGTCTTGGCGTCGTTGGCCGATTCGGCCTCGGCCGCCTTGCGCGCGCTCTCGCCGCGCAGCTTCGCCTCGTCGGACATGTCGCGCGACTGGGCGACCACGGCGGCAAGCGCGCCGTCCGGGCCGGCAAGCGCCGTCATCTCCACGCGCATATGGGTGAACTGCTCGGCATCGGCCTCGGTGCGCGGGCGGTCGATGCGGATCTCGACGGTCTCGCGCGTGCCGCCCTGGCGCAGGCGGTCGATCGCGGCAAGGAAGCCGAGCCGGTCGGACACATGGATCTGGTCGAGATAGCCGCGGCCGGCAGGATCGCGCATCCAGGCGAGCATGTCGGCGCGGTCGCGGCCATGCACGGCGGTGACGAAGCCGCGCGCATCGTGCAGCGTCACGAGGCCGGCGAAGAGATCGTAGGGCGAGGCGGCCGGCGGGGTTGCGGCGGCCAGCTCCTCGGCGAAGGTCTTCTGCGGCGCGGGCCTCGCCTCGAGGGTGGAGGAGGCCGCGGCCGCCAGCAGCGCGCCGGCGCCGGCAAGCGCCACGCCGGCCGGCAGCGCGGCGGAGGCGGGCATGACGGCGGAAAGGACGAGCGGCAGGCCGGGAACGGCCGCCAGCAGCGCCAGCGTGGTGGCGCGCAGGGACGCGGACGGGCGCTGATCGGCAGCGGACGCGCCAGCAACGCCAGCAACGGCGCCCAGGCGGGCTGCCATTCTGTCAGCGATGGTGGTCAATTGGCGCAACGCGATACCCTGCCATTTATCTTCTTTTGGTGCGCCCAAAATCGCATCGGCGACTTAAGGAAAGAATAAACGGCGGGGGCGGAAAGCGGGGCAAAAAGGCCCAAAAGTCCCATTTCGGGGCAATCCAACGGCCATTCGTCCGGCGTGGTTAACGGGGCGTAAGCGCCTCATTTTGCGGCATTTTTCTGTTCATATTAACTTCTGGGGCAAGGGGCCGGAAGAGACGCTCCCGGCATTCCGGCGCCTTGCCGCGGCGCGGCCCGCCACGATCCTTAACGGCGATCGCTAAAATCTGCCTCAAATGCGTTTAAAGTGCCGCCGGAGGGCCGATAGATCGCATTTTAATCAAAACTGGGCAAAACCCGAATGATTCCTGCAAAGGGGAATTTCCTTCCCGCCCCTATTCTCGCATCAACGGTTCGCCAAGGACCAAACGAGCCGAAGGCCGCAAAGAGCCGAGGCGACAACGAGGATGGCAAGCGATGTGGTTTCTGATCAAGGGAACGTTCTGGTTCTCACTGGTTCTCGTCCTGCTCCCCTTCCTGGACGCGGAATCCTCCGCCAAGCTGGAGAAGGGCCCCGCGGTCGAGATCGGCGACACGTTCACCGCCGCCAGTGAAGCGCTGCATTACGTCACCGCCATGTGCCTGGAAAAGCCCGACGTCTGCGAGAAGGGCGCGGAGACCTTCGTCGCCCTCGGCCACCGGGCCCGCGAAGGCGCCCGCATCGCCTATCAGTTCCTCGACACCCAGTTCGCCGAAGAGGGCACCGCCGTCGCCAAGGCCGATCCGGCCGCCAAGGAAGCCCTCGACCAGCCGCTTCCGGCCGTCGCCACGATCGATGCCGACGACGAGGTCATCACCGGCACCGTCGCCATCCCGACCCGCCGCCCCGACCACAAGGGTTGATACCGCCCCGATTTTCTGCCTGCCTCACTCGTTGCCCTGCAACCGCCGCATGGACCCGTTCCCTGCGGCGTTTCTTTTTGCCCGCACGCTTTGCGGTTCAAATTCCGGCCGGCCTCGCCTATATGAAGGCAGTCCCCGCACACGGAAGAACCATGGCCACGCTGCAAGAGATCATCGACGACTTCGCCTTCCTCGACGAGTGGGAGGACCGCTACCGCTACGTCATCGAGCTCGGCAAGGCGCTGCCGGACCTGCCGGAGGAACAGCGCACGGCCGCCAACAAGGTACAGGGCTGCGCCAGCCAGGTCTGGCTCGTCAGCAAGGCCGGTGCGGGCGCCGATCCGGTGATGACCTTCGAGGGCGATTCGGACGCGCATATCGTGCGCGGCCTCGTCGCCATCGTGCTCGCCATCTATTCCGGCAAGCGCGCCTCCGAGATCGCCGCCCTCGACGCCATCGACACCTTCAACGCCATCGGCCTCGTCGAGCACCTCTCCTCCCAGCGCGCCAACGGCCTGCGCTCGATGGTGCGCCGCATACGGGAAGAGGCGGCAGTGCGGGTGGCGGCGTAGGCGGCCGGAAGGCCTTTCCCCACAAGCGGCGAGACCATCGCCTATGGCGTTCGACGTTGCTCCATCCCCTTCTCCCCCGCGGGGAGAAGGTGGCCCGAAGGGTCGGATGAGGGGGTGGCTCGGACGGATCGTTTGCGCCTTCGCCATCCCCCTCATCCGCCTGCCGGCACCTTCTCCCCGCGGGGGAGAAGGGGATGGAGCAACGTCGAACGCCATAGGCGATGGTCTCGCCGCTTATGAAGGATAGATACCGGCAGGCGGAGAGGGTCATAGCCAATCGCGGCAACGCGCCCTTTCCCCCTCACCCCATCCATTCCGGCCGATAGCCCTCCGCGCCCCAGGCATGGGCCTGCCGGCCGGCCGGGACCGGCGGGGCATAGTGGCGGGCGAGCGCCATCAGGGCGGCGCGCAGCATCAGCTTGGCCGAGCGGGCGGGCCATTGCCGCTCGCGCTCCACCGTCTCCAGCCCCTTCATGAAGCAGCAGACATCGAGCGCGACGCCCGACAGTTCCGGCCCGATCGCCGTGATAGCCCGCGCCACGCGCAGGCGGGCGGCAAGCGCGGTGTCGGTAAGCTCGCGCACCGCGCCCGCCTCGCCCTTCTGGCGGCCGGCGATGCGCGGCTCCCAAGACATGGTCAAACGCGGCTGCAGGCCGCCGCGGGTGAAATCCGCATGCAGCCGCTCGCCGGCGGCAAGGGCGGTGTCCGGCAGGAAGGCCTCGCCCGTCTTCTCCTTCAGCCGGGTCAGGCTCGCCAGCGGCGATTCCAGCCGGTTGGCGAGCGCCCGCTCCCGCGCCCCGTCGCGCAGCACCGTCACCTCGGCGAGGTCCCGGTGCTGGTCGGCGAAGGGCGTCTCTGCCGTGCAGAGCCTGCGCTTCAGATAGGCCCGCGCCTCCGCCGTCGCAAAGAGCCGGTCGCCCTCGCGCCTGACAAGCCCGCGGCGCAGCGCCGCGGCGAGAAGCGCCGGGCCAAGCGGCTGCCGGCGCCCGTCGGCCGCAAGCGCCGCCTCCCCGGCCACCCTCGCCTCGCCGGCCGCCAGCAGGAGGCGCAGCACCTTCGCGAGCGCCGCATCGTTCGTCGTGTCCCCGCCCTCACCCATGGCTGCCGATCCCCGCCGGGCCGAAGACCGAGAGCACGACACGCTCGATCGCCGAGACGAAGGCGTCGAAGGCGGCATCGTCGCGGCGGTCCTCCACCACGTTGCAGGCATGGCCGACCGTCGTGCGGTCGCGCCCGAAGGCGGCGCCGATATCGGACTGCGACAGGCGCAGCACGACATGGCAGACATACATGGCGATCTGGCGCACATGGCAGGTGGTGCGCCGGCCGTCGCGCCGCCAGAGCGGCCGCTCGCCCGCCATCGCCGTCATTTCCAGCACCAGCTGGCGCACGATGCGGCAGGCGGTGCCGGCCGGCACGACCGGCACCGGCGGCGCTGCCCCACCCGGCACGGCCCCCTTGGTTTCCGGCGCCGGACCGGGGCAGGACGGGGTTTCGAGCGACGACCGCCGGTGGGGAACGATGAACTGGTGCATGACTGGCCACTCCGTTGATAGGAATTTATTCATACACCCTAGAGGATGAGTGGGGACGAATGAAGCGTATCGGCGCAACCTTTCCTTGAATTTCTTCATAAATTTATGATAAACATCCCCATATAGGTTTTTATTCCTCAATCCCTTGCTGATATGCGCCCGAACCGCCGGCACGCAAAAGGCCGGCCCCTTGCGGGACCGGCCTTCGAAATGCAAGCGGAATGCGGGTCTTACTTGCCCTTGCGGCGCTGGCCGAGGCCCATTTCCTTGGCGAGGCGCGAGCGGGCTTCCGCATAGGCGGGCGCGACCATCGGGTAGTCGGCCGGCAGGTCCCACTTCTCGCGGTATTCTTCCGGGGTCATGCCGTAATGGGTCATCAGGTGGCGCTTCAGCGACTTGAACTTCTGGCCGTCTTCCAGGCAGATGATGTAGTCGTTCTGCACGGATTTCTTCACCGGCACCGGCGGCTTCGGCTTTTCGGCGACAACGGGGGCCTCGATGGCGGCGGCAGGCTGCGTCGTGTTGTTGAGCGCGGCATGCACGTCGGCGATCAGGCCCGGCAGCTCCGCGACGGGAACGACGTGATTGCCTACATAGGCGGCGACGATATCGGCGGTCAATTCCACAAGCAGATTGGAGCCGGCGGCAGGGTTTGTTTCGGTCATTTCTTTCTCCTGTCGGACAACACGCAGGTCGATGGCCCTACCCATCGACCTGGACAATGAATTCGGCGTAAAGCGTCCTTGTCGGGTGATCCTGTGGCAGAATAATGCTCGCCCGTCGAAATGCAGACATTTTCGTCAATATAACTTCCACTATAGCGGCCGCCGTGTCATGCGCCAGCTCCTGCCGGCATATACCTCATGGGCATAGATACGGCTCGAACTCAACTTAAACAGGAAAACCGCATACAAGCCTATTCAACCCGGATGCTTTACTTCGTCTGAAATACCATTCCACAATTCATTGTCCAGTATTATTTTGTGGAGACAAAGCGGAAGCTTTCAATAGAAAAGGCAAGCCACTAAAAGTTAGTGGATACTACAATTTCTGAGGACTGGGCGTTCAACCCTTTATCAACGCTTCTTGTTGCCGCGTTCGCGCGCATCGCGCATCTCGTCAAGCACAGTATGGCGCGAGAGGCGATAGCCGGCCTCGTGGGCCGCCCTGGCGACGAGATGGGCGGCGATCGGTGCCGTCAGCACGAAGAAGACGAAGCCGGCGAGCGCCCGCGTGAAGATCGCCGCATCGAGCGAATGGAGGCCGGCGGCAAAGAGCATGAGGCCGGAGCCGACCGTGCCGGCCTTCGAGGCGGCGTGCATGCGGGTATAGACATCCGGCAGGCGCACGATGCCGAGGGCCGCCAGGAAGGTGAAGATGCCGCCGGCGACCAGCATGACGGCGACGACGACCGCGAGAACGAGATCCAGCATCAGCGCCGCCTCCTTGCCTTGGCCGTTTTGCCCTGCCGCACGCCCTTGCGGACGGGGCTTTCGCCGCCTGCCGCCGGTTCGTCCGCCTCCATGCCCTGGCGCAGCACGAAACGCGCGAAGGCGACGGTGGCGAGGAAGCCGACGAGGCCGAGCGCGATGGCGATGTCGATATAGAGGTTGAAGCCGGTCCTGATGGCGAGGACGGCGATGAAGCCGATGGCGATGGCCACCAGCATGTCGAGCGCGACGATGCGGTCCGGCAGCGTCGGCCCCTTGACGACCCGGTAGGCCGTCAGGAAGAAGGCCGCGCACATCAGGAAGAGCGCGATCGTGGCGGCGGCGGAGATGACGGTTTCGGCGCCCATCAGCGGAAAGCCTCCAGGATCTTCTTCTCAAAACCACCGGCGATGTCCCGCCGCGCGCCGACGGGATCGGAGCAGTCGAGCGCGTGCACGTAGAGCACCTTGCGGTCGGCGGAGACGTCGACGGAGAGCGTGCCCGGCGTCAGCGTGATGAGATTGGCGAGCAGCGTGATCTCGAAATCCCGGTCGACCGTCAGCGGAAAGGCGAAGATGCCGGGCTTCAGCGCCATTTTCGGGCTCGCCACCAGCACCGCCACCTTCCAGGCGGAGAGCGCCAGTTCCTTGATGAACAGCAGGAGGAGCGACAGCACCTTCAGCGGCCGGATACGCCTTCCGTCCGGCCGGATGTGATCGCGGATCAGCGCGAGCGACAGGGCACCCGCGACGATGCCGAGCAAGAGGTTGGGAATGGTGAAGCTGCCGGAGACGGCAAGCCAGGCGAGCGCGAACAGGGCGACGGTGAAGGCGGGCCGCATGTCAGTTGCCTCCCGGAAAGACGGAGCCGACATAGGCCCGCGGATCGGCCAGCCCCTGCGCGGCGAGCTGGATGGTCGAGAGCAGCCCATCCGGAAAGAGGCCGAAGACCACCGTCAGCACGGTGAGCACGGCAAGCGGCAGCAGCGCGCTTGCCGGAATGGCCTCTGCCGCAAGGGCACCGTCCGCCGGGCGCCAGTAGGCCAAGAGGAACACCCGGCCGACCGCGATGGTCGTCAGGAAGCCGCTGAGGAAGACCACTGCCGCCAGCCACCAGGCGCCGATATCCATGGCCGCCTTGGCCACCATGACCTTCGGCCAGAAGCCGGAGAACGGCGGCAGGCCGGAGACGGCGAAGAACAGCACCAGCGACAGCGCGGAAAACAGCGCCGAGCGCGTATAAAGTCCGCCAAGGCGGGAAAGATCGAACGTGCCGGAAAGCCGCCCGGCAAGCCCCGCCGCCATGTAGAGCCCCGTCATCACGACCATGGAATGCAGCGCATAGAAGATCGCCCCGCCGGTGCCGCCCGGGCTGCCGAGCGACAGGCCGGCCAGCATGATGCCGATGCCCGAGATGACGAGATAGCCGAGCAGCCGGCGGATGTCGTTCTGCCCGAGCGCGCCGAGCGCGCCGAGGAGCATGGTGGCCGCGCCCGTGAGCGCGATGACGAAGCTCAGTTCCTCCCGCTCGACCGGGAAGAGCATGATCAGCGTGCGCAGCAGCGCATAGATGCCGACCTTGGTGAGGAGGCCCGCGAACAGCGCGGACACCACGATGCGCGGCGTGTGGTAGGAGGCCGGCAGCCAGAAATTCACCGGGAAGGCCGCGGCCTTCATGCCGAAGGCGGTGAGGTAGAGCATGGCGAGCGTCATCAGCGGCAGCTCGGCGCGGCCCGCCGCCGCCTTCGTGGCGATGTCGGCCATGTTGAGCGTGCCGAAGATGCCGTAGAGATAGCCGGTCGTGATCAGGAACAGCGTCGTGGCGATGAGGTTCAGGAAGGCGTATTTGATCGCGCCGTCGATCTGCCGCGGCTCCGAGCCGAGCGTGATCAGGCCGAAGGACGAGATCAGCAGCACCTCGAACCAGACATAGAGGTTGAAGATATCGCCCGTCAGGAAGGCGCCGGAAACGCCGGCCATCAGCAGCAGCAGGAACGGATAGAAGCCGTAGCGCCGGCCGCTGCCGTCGATATCGGTGAGCGCGTGCACGGCGCCGGCAAGCGCCACGACAGCGCCCGCAAGGGCGAAGAGCACGCCCGTCAGGTCCGCCGTGAACGCGATGCCGAAGGGCGGCAGCCAGCGGCCCATGACCATCGTCACGGGGCCGTTTTCCGCAACATGGGCGAAGAGCAGCGCATCGAGCAGCACCAGCACGGCCAGCGCGGGAACCGCGAGGACGCCCTGCAGGTGCAGCGACTTGCGGGCCATCAGGAGCACCGCGCCGGCCAGGATGCACCAGGCGGGCGGCAGCACGACCAGCCAGTCGGCGGGGGCGACCGGGGTCATGACGAGGGCTGCGGTAAGATCGGTCGGCGTTGCGGCCATTGGCGGGTCGGTTCCTGTCAGTAGCCGGTCGGCGGAAGGGGGTCGTTCTCCGGCTCCGCCAGCCGCATCTCGTTGCCGTTGTCGGTGCCGAGATCCTGGTAGGCGCGGTAGACGAGCACCAGCAGGAAGGCGAAGAAGGAGAAGGAAATCACGATCGCCGTCAGGATGAGCGCCTGCGGCAGCGGATTGGCGGTGAGCGCCTGCGGCACGTCATGGCCGGCCGGGATGATCGGCGGCACCTCGCGCAGGATGCGGCCATTGGTGAAGATGAGGAGGTTCACCGCATTGCCGAGCAGCACGACGCCGAGCAGCACGCGCACCAGGAACTTCGACAGCATCAGATAGACGGCCGCGGAAAAGAACAGGCCGATGAGGAGGACGAAGGGTACTTCCATCAGGCGTCCTCCTCCGCTTCCAGCGCCAGGGCGATCGAGGTGATCGCGCCCACCACCACGAGATAGACGCCGGTATCGAACAGCATGACGCTGGAAAGCGGAATCTCGACGCCGAGGATGACCGGGTAGACCCAGAGCCCCGTCATGAAGGGCACGGCGAAAAAGATCGACATCAGGCCGGCGATCGCCGCGATGAAGAGCCCGAAGGCCGAGATCGCCATCGGATGGAACCACAGCGCCCTGCGCACGGCGGCAATGCCGTTGGCGATGCCGTAGATCGCGAAGGCCGAGACGGCGATCAGCCCGCCGATGAACCCGCCGCCCGGCTCGTTGTGGCCGCGCAGCAGCACGAAGAGCGAGAACAGCACCATGAGCGCGGTGAGGAACGGGGCGACGGTGCGGAAGATGAGCGTGTTCATGGGTGCCGGCCTTTCGCTGAGGCGTGCCGGCACGCCCTCCTCTGCCCTGCCGGGCATCTCCCCCTCAGGGGCTGGGCGATCGCACATGGAAGGAAACCGTTGCTCCATCCCCTTCTCCCCCGCGGGGAGAAGGTGCCGGCAGGCGGATGAGGGGGATGGCGAAGGCGCAAAGGCTCGATCCGAGCCACCCCCTCATCCGACCCTTCGGGCCACCTTCTCCCCACGGGGGAGAAGGGGAGAGCCGCACCGTCGAACGCCATATGCGATCGTCCCCTCAAGGGGGGAGATTGGATAGAGAGATGTTCCGCCCGTCTCCGACGTGGCTGACCGAGCACGGTGGCCGCCCCTTGCCGATCTCCCCCCTTGTGGGGGAGATGCCCGGCAGGGCAGAGGGGGGTAATGGCATTGCCCTGCCTCTGAGGACGGCGACCAAAGACCCAGCCCATCACGCCCTCCCCTTGCGGATGCGAATGATCGACAGAATCGCCAGGCCCGTCACCATGACGACGGCGATCTCGCCCAGCGTGTCCGTGCCGCGGAAATCGACGATGATGACGTTCACGACATTGGCGCCATGCGCGATCGTCTTGGAATAGAGGTTGAAGAAATCGGTAAGCGCCGTGTCGAAGCGGCCCTGCGTGACCTTCAGGAGGTAGAGCGAGAAGCCGAGGCCGCAGGCGATGGCGATGACCGCATCCGGGATCTTCTCGCGCAAGGGACGGTGGTCGCGCGGCGTCAGCTTCAGCCGCGTCATGACGAGGGCGAGGATGACGACCGACAGCGTCTCGATCATGAACTGCGTGAAGGCGAGGTCCGGCGCGCCGAACAGCAGGAAGAGCAATGCGACGCAGAAGCCCTGGATGCCGAGCGCGACGATGGCCGTCAGGCGGTTGCTCGCCGTCAGCACCGCGCCGATGCCGAGGACCGCGAGCGCCATGACCGCCAGCTCGTGGAACGGCATGTCGGCCGGCCAGACCGGCAGGCGCGGCCATTCGCCATAGACGGCGGGCGGCACGAGCAGCGCCAGCGCGATCACCGCGAAGGTCGCCGTCATGTAGATCTCCATGCGGCCGGGCTGGACGAGGCGGGTGATCGCCGCGGCGGCGCGCACGAGGCCCGTCATCACCTGGTCGAAGCCGCGGTCCGGTCCCCAGCCGATATCCTCGACCAGCCGGTTCGCCGCCGCGCGCGCCTTGTCGATGAAGAGGAAGACGGCGATGCCGAAGACAATGGTGACGACGGACAGCGCCAGCGCGAGGCCGAGATGCGGCATGGCCGAAATGGTGACCGTCTGCGGCATGCCGGCGATGGCGGAGGCGAGCGGCGACGTCAGCAGGGCATGGGTGACGGCGGAGAAGAGACCGATGACCAGCCCCTTGACGGCGAGCAGCACGGGGCCGATCCACAGGAGGGCCGGCCCCTCATGCGCATGTTTCGGCGTCTTAACCGGCGCGCCGAGGAACGGTTTCAGCGCCACCGCGAAGGCGACGGCGAACATCAGCCCGTTACCGACGACGGCCGCGGCGGTGAACGCGACGGCGCGCGGGCTGCCGCCGGCAAGCGCCGCATAGATCTCCTCCTTGGCGAGGAAGCCGAAGAAGGGCGGCAGGCCGGCCATCGAGAGCGCGGCAAAAAGCGCGGCAAGGAAGGTGACGGGCATCGCCCGCCTGAGCCCGCCGAGCCGGGTGATGTCGCGCGTGCCCGTCTCGTGGTCGATGAGGCCGGCGACCATGAAGAGCGCGCCCTTGAAGAGCGAGTGGGCGACGAGATAGAGCGCGGCGGCGGCCACCGCATGCTGCGAGCCGAAGCCGGTCAGCATCACGAGAAGGCCGAGCGAGGCGACCGTCGTATAGGCGAGCATCAGCTTCAGGTCGGTCTGGCGGATGGCGAGCACCGCGCCGACGATGAGCGTCAGCCCGCCGAAGGCCGGCAGGATCGTCTCCCAGGCGAGCGTGTCGCCCATGACGGGGTTGAGCCGCATCAGGAGGTAGACGCCGGCCTTCACCATGGTGGCCGAATGGAGATAGGCCGAGACGGGCGTCGGCGCCTCCATGGCGTTCGGCAGCCAGAAATGGAACGGGAACTGCGCCGACTTGGTGAAGGCGCCGCCGAGGATGAGGAAGAGCAGCGGCAGGTAGAACGGGCTTGCCCGCACCTCCGCGCCGAAGGACATCAGAAGCGACAGCTGCGTGACGTCGGTGACGTTCCACAGGAGCAGCAGGCCGGCCAGCAGGAAGAGCCCGCCGCCGCCGGTGACGACCAGCGCCTGCAGCGCGGCGCGACGCGAGGCTTCCCGCGCATGGTCGAAGCCGATCAGCAGGAAGGAGGTGATCGAGGTCAGCTCCCAGAACACGAAGAGCATCAGGAAGCTGTCTGAGGCGACGAGGCCGAGCATCGCACCCATGAACATCAGGATAAAGGAGAAGAACCGTCCCTGGTGCCGATGTTCCTTCAGGTAGCCGCCGGCATAGAGCACGATGAGCGTGCCGATGCCGGAGATCAGAAGCAGGAAGGCGAGCGACAGGCCATCGATCAGCCAGGAGAAGCTGACATTGTAGGACGGCACCCAGGCATAGCCGCCCGTGACGATCTCGCCGCGCGAGACCTCCGCATTGAAGCCGAGGAAGTGGAGGAAGATCGCGGCCGGCACCAGCGCCAGCGGCCAGGCGGCATGGTGACCGAGGAGCCGCGTGAGCGCCGGCGCGACCAGCGCGCCGAGAAACGGCAGACAGAAGGCAAGGAAGGTCAAGCCCATCGTGTCTGGTATCATCCCCTCTCCCTCATGCGCGGGCTTTGCCCGTCGTGCCGTGTTTTTTTCAGATCGCCGGTTCTACGTCGGTATGGCGGAAATCGCCACCCTTGAACAGCAAGGGCGCGTCGTTTTCACGCGCCAATGCATAGGAAAAACAATCACCATAGTTCAAATGTGCGGCATGACCCGTGCCCCGGCCGAAACGCCGGAAGGCCTCGAAGGCAAGCTCCGCCTGGGCTGCGGTGACCGGCGTGACCTGGATATCACCGCGCAGCAGAAAGGCATCCAGCGCGTTGACACCCGCGCCGCCATGGCGGGCAAACAGCACAATCTTCGTTTCGAGCAATGTCGCCGCGCTCATCACGCGGGTTGCGGCCCGCTCGATGGCCTCGTTGAACGCCCGCCGCTCCGGCTCGTCGGTCAAAATGGCGATCAGCGCAGACGTGTCCAGCACGATCATCGCGGCAGGCCGCTTTCATCATAACCGAGAATAGCCTCGGGCGTTCGCGCATCGAGCACGGGCAGGCCGGCGCAATCAAGCGCGATCCTGTCGAGCTGGTCGGCGAGGCGCACGGCCTTGAGATGGCGCACGCGCGCCAGACGCTCCTCGATGGAGACCTTTACCGCCCGCGTCAGGCTTTCGCCGGTCGCTTCGGCCAGCATGCGGGCAAGGGCATGGGCCTCCTCGTCCTTGATGTTCAAAGGCATGTTTTCCTCCTTTCCTTAAAAAAGGAGGATAGGAGGAACAGACGCAACTTTCAAGCGATCGGGCCAATTGTTTTGCCGCAATCGAAGTCCTATCTAATGCATCGACAGGAGGACGCGATGAGCGACACGAAGACGTTGAAGGTCAACAAGACGAAGGACGAGTGGCGGGAGATCCTGACGCCGGAGCAGTTCCGCATCACGCGCGAGCACGGCACGGAACGCGCCTTCTCCAGCCCCGATTTCGACCTTTCCAAGAAGGGCACCTATCGCTGCATCTGCTGCGACAGGCCGCTTTACCGGTCGGAGGCGAAGTTCAATTCCGGCACCGGCTGGCCGAGCTTCTACCAACCGATCGAGCCCGGCGCGGTGAGCGACCATTCCGATTATTCCTACGGCATGACGCGCACGGAGATCCGCTGTTCGGACTGCGACGCCCATCTCGGCCACGTCTTCCCGGACGGCCCGCCGCCGACGGGCTTGCGCTTCTGCATGAACGGCGTGGCGCTCCGCTTCGATCCGGATTGAGGCGCGCGGAAAGGCGGCCTCGGGCCGGCCTACCGCTTGGGAACCTTGAGTTCCATGCAGGTCAGGTCCAGCCAGCGGCCGAACTTGATGCCGACCTCGCTGAACCGGCCGACCACCCGGAAGCCGAGCTTTTCGTGCAGCTTGATCGAGGCGGCGTTCTCCGCCTCGATGCCGGCGATCATGACATGGATGCCGTTGAAGCCCGCCCGGTCGATCAGCGCCTTGAGAAGGCGCTTGCCCGTGCCGGTGCCGCGACAATCGCCGCGCACATAGACGGAATGCTCGACCGTGTGGCGATAGCCGTCGAAGGCCCGCCAGTCGCCATAGGAGGCATAGCCGATCACCTGCTTGCCGCGCATGGCGACGAGCACCGGGAAACCGCGCTCCCGGCGGGCGGAGAACCAGGCCTTGCGGTTGTCGAGGTCGACGATGGCCTCGTTCCAGATCGCCGTCGTGTTGGCGACGGCATCGTTGTAGATGTCCATGATGCCGGGAAGATCCGCCTCCACGGCGTCGCGTATCGTGATGTCCATGGTTCCCCCCGGTTCTGCCTCCTGCCATACAGGAGGAGCGGGAAAGCTGTCCAGCCTGCATTCCGGCGCCGCGCCGCAAACTTGACGCGCGAAGGGTGCTGCAACAGTTTAAAAGCGCTGCGCAATTCCTTGAAACGGAATCGCTTCGGGAACTCCGGCAGTGGTTGCCGGGTGAAGAAACGCCCACCTTTGTCCGTTCCCCAGGGGACGCCATCAACGAGTAGCCGATCGTGCAACGCTTTCTCCTTCTTCTTTTCCTCGCCCTTCCCGGTGCCGCCTTCGCGCAGGGCTGGGAGCCCTATGTCAATGCCCGCTTCGGCTTTGCGGTGGAGATCCCGCCCGGTTTCACGCTCGTGCAGGAAGCCGATAATGGCGACGGGCGGACCTATGCGAAGGGCGAAGCGAAGCTCTCCATCTGGGCGAACCACCTGGCGACCGGGCCGTTCGGGGAAGAGGTCGCCGACCGGCGGACCACATATCTGCAGGAGGGCTGGGACCTCAGCTATGACCGGCAGACGACGGGCTGGGCGAGCCTTTCCGGCACGCTCGTCGATTCCATCCTCTACCACCGGATCATCGCGCTGTGCGACGACGCCGCAGCCTCCTTCGTGCTGGAATACCCGCAGTCGATGAAGGCGGAGATCTCGCCGTTCGTCGGGAGACTGGTGAAATCGCTGCGGCCGGCCGAGGGCTGCACGAGCGCGCAGGGCGCCGCCCCGCCGGCGCAATAGAGCAAGTCCAGCACAGGGCCTTGCGTCCGCAATCGCAGCGAGAAAGGCCGTCAGACGCCCGAGACGACGCTGGTCAGCACCGCCGAATAATGCACGGCGGCCGCGGCGACGACGAAGGCGTGCCAGATGGCGTTCTGGAAGCGCAGCTTCTCCCAGACATGGAAGATGACGCCGACCGAATAGAGCACGCCGCCGGCGACGATCAGCGTCAGCGTGGCCGTGGAAAGATGCGTCGTCAGCGGCCCGGCGGCGAGCACCCCGCTCCAGCCCATGGCGAGATAGATGAGGATCGCCAGCCGGTCGTAACGGCCGGGAAAGAGGAATTTCAGCGCGATACCCGCCGCCGCCATCAGCCAGATGCCGACAAGCATGCCGGCCAGCAGCGGATCGTCGATGCCGCGCTGCAGGAAGGGCGTGTAGGTGGCGGCGATCAGCACGAAGATCGCCGCATGGTCGAAGCGGCGCAGGTGCCACTTGACCTTCGAGACCGGCCAGAGATTGTAGGCGAAGGAGGTGGCGAGCGCGACGACGAGCCCGATACCGTAGACCCAGGCAGCCGCCAGCTGCCCGCTCGTCGCCCAGACGGTGGCATAGAAGATCAGCGCCGTCACGCCGATCAGCGCGAGGACCACGCCGACGCCATGCACGATGCCGTCGGCGATCACCTCGACCCGGTCATAGCTCCACTTGACGCCCTTGATCTCCACCACTGCCGGCCCTGCCTTGTCTGTCGGGCCATGGTGGCGCGTTTGGAGGCAGGGGGCAAGGGTGTGCGCGGATCACAAAAGTTTGCCGTGTGAGATGAACCCTCGGGTCGAGCCCGAGGATGCCTCATTGCTGCGCGATGCATTCCTCGCAGAGCGCGGCATGGGGCACGGCGGCAAGGCGGGCCTCGGAGATCGGCGCGCCGCACTTGGCGCAGAGCCCGAACGTGCCGGCGGCAATGCGGTCGAGCGCGGCGTCGATGGCGCCCAGCTCCTTGAGGCCGGTCGTGCCGAATTCCTCCAGCACCTCGTCATTCTCCCGCTCGATGGCGCGGTCGGCGCTGTCGCCGCTCTTCAGCGTGTCGAGATCCTTCTCGATCTTGTTGAGGCGGCGGTAGAGCTCGCGCTTGCGGGTCTCCAGAATGTCCTTGTACTGCGCCAGGTCCGTCACGATACCGGTCTCCCTTCGTTTCCGATCATGCGCCGAAAATGGCATCGTACCTGAAAAACGACATTGATCGGAATCAAGTTCCCGTACCCGGATCGTCAACACCACATTGACGGTAAATCGCCGAAACACCACCTTTCGTGAACGCCGCCGCTCCGCCATATTCCCTTCCGACAGAACGGTTTCCAGGGGAAACCGAGACAGGGATCAAACCATGACGGACCTCGACAGACGGACATTCCTCGGCGCCGCCGCCGCGGGCATCGCCGCCACCAGGGCCGGCCCCAGCCGCGCGGAGACCGCCCCGATGAACGATACGACCACCACGACCAGCCACGCCGTCGAGATGCCGGCCTTCGTCGACCATTCGCACCTGACGGTGATCGACCTGCCGATGCTCTCGGCCTTCTACCAGCAGGTCATGGGCCTTTCGGTGCTCGAGAAGTCGGCGTCGGGCGAAACGCTCGGCGTTGCCGGCCGGCCGCTTCTGACGCTGACGACGGGCAGCAACGCCGCCCGCGCGCCGCGCAACGCGCCGGGCCTGTTCCATACCGCCTTCCTCGTGCCGAACCGCAGGGAACTCGGCCGCTGGCTCGCCCATGCCGCGCACAACAACGTGCCGCTCACCGGCGCCTCCGACCATCTCGTCAGCGAGGCGATCTATCTCGACGACCCGGAAGGCAACGGCATCGAGGTCTATCGCGACCGCGACCGTTCCGAATGGACCTATGTGCCGGACGGCACGGTGAAGATGGCGACGCACCGGCTCGACCTGCAGGCGCTCTACGACGAGGCGCCGAAGGACGGCTGGACCGGCCAGGAAAACGGCACCGCCATCGGCCACATCCACCTGCAGGTCTCCGACATCCCGGAGGCGGACGCCTTCTTCCGCGACGTGCTCGGCCTCGACATCATGGCGACCTATCCGGGCGCCAGCTTCTTCGCGACCGGGAAATATCACCACCATGTCGCCGCCAATGTGTGGAACTCGCGCGGCCAGCCGAAGCGCCGGCCCGGCATGACCGGCCTTGCCGACTACACGATCCGCTTCAACGAACCGGCCAGGCTGGAAACGGCACTGAACAAGCTGGACGCATTGGCGATCCCGACGACGCGCAGCGGCGACACCGTCTCGCTCGTCGATCCCTGGGGCATCG
The DNA here is from genome assembly GCF_945994535.1 of Shinella sp. WSC3-e. Taxonomy (NCBI): domain Bacteria; kingdom Pseudomonadati; phylum Pseudomonadota; class Alphaproteobacteria; order Hyphomicrobiales; family Rhizobiaceae; genus Shinella; species Shinella sp. WSC3-e. The sequence goes on along the minus strand of NZ_OZ000530.1, from coordinate 577,973 downwards.
GCCTCAGGCTCTCGGCCTGAAGGCCTGGCCAAGAAACGGTGAAGGGTTGGGACACCCCCTCTGCGCTGCCGCTTTCCCCTTCTCCCCCGCGGGGAGAAGGTGGCCCGAAGGGCCGGATGAGGGGGCTTGCACACCGTCTGACGTCTTCGCCACCCCCTCATCCCGCTGCCGCGACCTTCTCCCCGCGGGGGAGAAGGGGCAAGACGCGTCGCCTCATTCCATATGCAATTCGCCTGCCCACAAGGAGGAGACCTTGCTCAAACTCCCCGGCGCTAAGAACGATGAAACGGTGTTCCATCCAGTCCCCCCTAGGTCCAATCGCCTATGGAAGGAAACCGTTGCCCCATCCCCTTCTCCCCCGCGGGGAGAAGGTGCCGGCAGGCGGATGAGGGGGAGGTCGAAGGCGTAAAGGATTTGTCCGAGCCACCCCCTCATCCGGCCCTTCGGGCCACCTTATTCCCGCGGGGGAGAAGGGAAGGACGGCAACGTCGAACTCTATAGGCAATTCTCCCGCCCTCAACGGGGAGATGCCCGGCAGGGCAAAGGGGAAATCCTCACCCCACAGGATCGGCTCCGCGACCACCTTCCCGGCCGAACCCACCCTCAATCGTAGAGATAATGCGCCGCCCAGTCCTCGTGCGGCACCACGTCGCCGATGCGGTACTTGAAGGCGTTGACCTCCAGGCGGTCGGCGCTCGCCTCGCATTTGTAGGAAAGGCGATACCATTCGCCGCCGCTGCGGAAGACGGCGCCCTTCGTCTTGATCGTCGTGCCGTCGAGCTTGGGATCGCCGAAGGCATAGGCGATCACCTTGTCCGGGCGGAAGCCGCCCTTGGCGTCGCTGATCTGGTCCATCGCCTCGATGTCGCAGCGCTGTTCCAGCCGCTCTTCCGGCGTCAGCTTCTGAAGCTGGCTGCGCACGCGCGCATCGAGCGCCAGCGCGGGCGATGAACAGAGCGGCGCGAGCGCCAGGGTGCAAAGGGCGATGAAAAGCCCGCCTGCCTGCCGTTTCAACTGTCGGCCTCCTCTTCGTGGTGTCATTTCCGACACCTTAATTCGGGGTTAACGGGCAATATGTCGATTTCGCGACGCTGGCAACCCACCAGAGGTTTCAAGCCGCAAGCGGTGGAACTTCCGCTTTCCTCGCGCGTTTCCGGCGCGGAAAACGGGGGATGCGCCATGCATGACATATCGGGAAAACCGGCCGAACGGCGGCTCTTGCGGGGCAGTCTCGACATCGAAAAGGACCTTTCGGAGGGCGCGCCCCGCCGCTACGGGCTGGACATTGCCGCCGCCTGGGCGGCCATCGGCATTTTCGCGATCATGGCCATGGCCGTCGTCTATCTCATGGCGCCGATCCTCATCCCGCTGTCGCTGGCGGTCGTCACGGGCCTCATCTTCGGCGTGGCGGCGGAAAAGCTCACCGACCTCGGCATTCCCCCGCTGCCGACCGCGCTGCTCCTGGCCGGCGCCTTCGGCTTCGGGGTCTTCTTCATCGCCGGCCTGCTTGCCGACCCCATCACCCAGCTTGCCGCCAACGCGCCCGACCTGGTGCGCGGGGCGTATGATCGCATCACGCCGCTCTTTTCCCGCCTCGGCTGGCTGAACATCAGCCCGCAGACCTTCGAGAGCGGCCAGATGTCGATGGAGAAGGTGCTGGAGAACACCGGCAGCATCCTTGGCATCCTTTCGGCCAGCCTCACCCCCGCCCTGCTGCAGGGCATGATCTTCTTCGCCGCGCTGGTGCTCTTCCTCTCCGCGCGGCTGAAGCTGCGCCAGATGCTCATCATGGCCTTCCCGCGCCGCGGCCAGCGGCTCGCCGCCATCCGCGTCATGAACGCCATCGACAGCGCGCTCGGCTATTATTTCGCCACCGCGGCGCTGGTCTATGGCGCGCTCGGCGTCGTCACCGCCCTCATCACCTGGGGCGGCGGGCTGGCCATGCCCGTGCTCTGGGGGCTGTTCGCCTTCCTCTCCTCGTTCGTGCCCTTCCTCGGCGTGACGCTGATGACCATCGCGCTCGCCACCGCCGGCCTTCTCACGCACGAGACGCTGGTGATGGGCCTCCTGCCGGCGCTCGCCTTCTTCCTCGTGCACCTGGCCATGGAAAACCTCGTCATGCCGGCCGTGATGGGCAAGCGGCTGGAGGTCAACGCCTTCATCATCTTCACCGCCATCATCTTCTGGACCTGGATGTGGGGCGCGGCCGGCGCCATGCTCGCCCTGCCCCTCTCCATCATCGGCATGACCATCGCCGACGAGCTGCGCCCTGCCAAGCGCAAGGCCCGCCGCAGCCTGCCCGGCTGACAAACCGCCGCACCCTCGCCAGCCCGCTTGCGTATGAACATTATACATTATATGAAAATGTATAATGTTTTGGGCAACGGCTGGAAGGGATCCCCGCGTGAGCACGACCAGACCGCCCGGCGGCGCCGGGACCATGCCGCCGCAGGCCATGGAGGCGCGGGCGGCGGAGGTCGCAGGCCTGCTGAAGACGCTCGCCCACCCGGCCCGGCTGATGCTGGTCTGCACCCTGGTCGAGGGCGAATTCTTCGTCGGCGACCTCGAACGGCGGCTCGGCATCCACCAGCCGACGCTCTCCCAGCAGCTCAACGTGCTGCGCGAGGCCGGCATCGTCGAGACGCGCCGCAAGGGCAAGCAGATCTTCTACCGCCTCACCGCCGAAAAGGCCGCAAGGCTCGTCGGCGCGCTCTACACGATCTTCTGCACGGACGGGGAAAGCCCATGACCGCCTATCTTCCCGCCCTTCTCGGCGGCATGCTGATCGGCCTTGCCGCCGCGCTGCTGCTCGTCCTCAACGGCCGCGTCGCCGGCATCAGCGGCATTGTCGGCCGGCTCGCGGAGGGGAGCAATGTCGCCGTCAACGCCGCCTTCGTCGCCGGCCTCCTTCTCGGCCCCGTCCTCTACCGCGGCCTTGCCGGCGGCTGGCCGGCCGTCACCATCGCCGCACCGCTGCCGCTCATCGCCGCCGCCGGCCTCCTCGTCGGCTTCGGCACGCGCATGGGCTGCGGCTGCACCAGCGGCCACGGCGTCGTCGGCCTTGCCCGGCTTTCGCCGCGCTCCTTCGCCGCCGTCGCCAGCTTCCTCGTTGCCGGCGTTTTCGCCGTCGCGCTCCTGCGGAGTTCCGGCCTGTGACCCGTTCCCTCCCGCAAATCCTGTCCGCGCTCGGCTGCGGCGCGCTCTTCGGCCTCGGCCTTGCCCTTTCCGGCATGCTGGACCCCGCGCGCGTGCAGGGTTTCCTCGACCTTGCCGGCGCCTGGGATCCAAGCCTTGCCTTCGTGCTCGGCGGCGCCGTCGCCGTCATGGCGCTCGGCCTCGTCCTTGTGCGCCGCCTGGCACGCCCGGCCTTCGCGGAGGGCTTCCACCTGCCCGACACCCGCCCCGTCGACCGCAGACTGATCCTCGGCTCGGCGCTGTTCGGCCTCGGCTGGGGGCTTGGCGGCTTCTGCCCCGGCCCGGCGCTGGCCGCCCTTTCGCTCGGCCGGGCAGAACCCCTCCTCTTCGTCGCCTGCATGGTGGCGGGCATGGTGCTGCACGACCGGCTTTTCGCCCGCCGGGCGGGCTGAGCGCTTGATGCGGGCCGCCGGGCTCTCTATCTCTCTGGTCCCGCCTACCGATTTGCCGGAGTGATCCCTTGCCCGTCTTCAAAAACCTGCCCGCCGCCCCCGTCGCCGCCAAGAAGCCGGTCTCCGATACCCGCCACGGCATCACCCGCACCGACGACTATGCCTGGTTCCGCGACGAGAACTGGCAGGCGATGTTCAAGGACCCCTCGATCCTGCAGCCGGAGATCCGCGCGCATCTGGAGGCGGAGAATGCCTATATGACGGCCGCGATGGCCGATACGGAGGCGCTGCAGAAGGTGCTGTTTGCCGAGATGCGCGGCCGCATCAAGGAGGACGACAGCTCCGTGCCCGTGAAGGACGGCCCCTTCGCCTACGGCACCGCCTATGTCACCGGCGGCGAGCAGCCGCGCTATTTCCGCGAGCCGCGCGAGGGCGGCGAACGGACCATCCTGCTCGACGGCGACAAGGAGGCGGCGGGCAAGGACTATTTCCGCCTGTCCGGCATCCATCACTCCACCGACCATTCGCTCGGCATCTGGGGCTATGACGACAAGGGCTCGGAATATTTCACGCTGAAGGTGCGCGACCTTGCGACCGGCGAGGACCGCAGCGACGACCTCGCCAATACCGGCGGCGACGGCGTCTGGGCGCCGGATGCCAAGAGCTTCTTCTACACCGCGCTTGACGAGAACCACCGCCCGTCGAGGATCTTCCACCACATCCTCGGCGAGCGGCAGGAGAACGACCGCCTCGTCTACGAGGAGAAGGATGCCGGCTTCTTCATGTCGGTCGGCGGCTCGCTGATCGACGACTTCATCTATATCGACATCCACGACCACGAGACGAGCGAATACCGCCTGCTCTCCACCAAGGACCTCCTCGCCAACCCGGTCGTCGTCGCGCCGCGCCAGACGGGGCTCGAATATTCGATGACCGAGGGCGGCGACGTCTTCTACATCCTCACCAATGCCGACGGCGCCAAGGACTTCAAGATCATGCAGACGCCGGTGACGGCGCCGGGCCGGGAGAACTGGACGGAGGTCGTGCCGCACCGGCCGGGCACGCTGATCCTCAACCACATGGCGTTTGCCCGCCACCTCGTCTGGCTGGAGCGCCACGAGGGCCTGCCGCGCATCGTCGTGCGCGACCGGGAAAGCGGCGAGGAGCACGCTATCGCCTTTGCCGAGGAGGCCTATTCGCTCGGCCTTTCCGGCGCGGCGGAATACGACACCGACGTCATCCGCTTCTCCTATTCCTCGATGACGACGCCCTCGCAGCTCTTCGACTACAACATGGCAACGCGCGAGCGCACGCTCCTGAAGACGCAGGAAGTGCCCTCCGGCCACACGATCGAGGACTACGTCACCCGCCGCGTCTTCGCGCCGGCCCCGGACGGCGAGGGCGTGCCGGTCACCCTGCTCTACCGCAAGGATACGCCGCTCGACGGCTCGGCGCCCTGCCTGCTCTACGGCTACGGCGCCTACGGCATCACGATCCCCGCCGCGTTCAACACCAATTGCCTGTCGCTGGTCGACCGCGGCTTCGTCTATGCCATCGCCCATATCCGCGGCGGCAAGGACAAGGGCTTTGCCTGGTACGAAAACGGCAAGATGGACAGGAAGACCAATACCTTCAAGGACTTCATCGCCGCGGCCGATTATCTGAACGAGGAGAAGTTCACGTCCTACGCGAAGATCGTCGCCGAGGGCGGCTCGGCCGGCGGCATGCTGATGGGGGCGGTCGCCAACATGGCGCCGGAAAAGTTCGGCGGCATCATCGCCGCCGTGCCCTTCGTCGACGTGCTCAACACCATGCTGGACGACACGCTGCCGCTGACCCCGCCGGAATGGCCGGAATGGGGCAACCCGATCGAGAGCAGGGATTTCTACCAGCTGATGGCCAGCTACTCGCCCTACGACAACGTGGACGCCAAGCCCTACCCCGCCATCCTCGCGCTTTCCGGCCTCACCGACCCGCGCGTCACCTACTGGGAGCCCACCAAATGGGTGGCCCGGCTGCGCGAAAAGACGACCGGCACCGAACCGATCCTCCTCAAGACCAACATGGGCGCCGGCCACGGCGGCGCCTCGGGCCGCTTCCAGCGCCTGGAGGAGATCGCCTTCGAATATGCCTTCGCGATCAAGGTGGCGGGGAAGATGTGATCCCGTCCCGCGGGCGGGCCAGCCTAGCCCGCGGGATGCCTCATGCAGGGTCGATCATGCTCACCACGCGGGCGGCGATCTCATCTGTCGTGTAACTGTCCAGCGTTTCGACGAAGCGGGCGGTCCTGTTCTTCACCCGCTCGACGATATCCAGCCCGCGTACCTGGTTGCAAAGCGCAACGCCCGTCGTCCTGTGGCCTGAAATGTTCACCGCCAAGCCGGCCCTACGGGCGAATGCACCGCCCGTCGTGATGGGAACGACGAGGCACATGCCGACGGCGTTGATCTCGCGGGGCGTGATCACCACGCAGCGATGTTCGTCCTTCATCTCGTTCCCGACGACCGGGTTCAGGTCGACGATGAACACATCACCACGCTTCGGGATGTTGCTGCGGACCATCAGAATGTTTCATTGCCGACACGGGAACCGCCCTGCCAGGCAGCGGCCTGCTTGTTCAGGTCGGCCATTTCGTCAGCTCCTTCCAGAAGCTGTGCCAGCGTGTATCGCTTGCGGGGCTGGGCCGGCGTCGCGATGAGCGAGCCGTTGTCGACGGTCAAGGTCAGTTCCGTGCCGACTTCGGCACCGAGCATCTTCAGAAGCGCAGGCGGAATGCTGAAGACGGTCGCACCGCCTTGCCGACGGATTTTCGCTGTATTGCTCATGCAGGGCATCTCCGAGTATGTGCTACGAAAATAGCACATACTCGGCCCACCGCAAGAGCAGGGTGCCTCGCCCCTACCGGAACGCCCCCACACAGGCCTGCAGATCGCTCAGCATGGCGCTGGACCCCTTCAGGCTCGTCCGCACGTCGCCGATGCGGATGTGGTTGCCCCGCTTCAGCGCGTCGATCACCGAGCGGTCGCGGCCGAGATCGTAGGCGATCTCCTGGCGGCCGTAGGCCTTGCCCTTGATGTCGTAGCCCTCGCCGTCGTCGATCCAGTATCGCGCATCGCTCGTGTAGTCGTCGCGGTAGTCGTAGGCCGTGTCTTGGAAGCCGAACGTGACGTGGCCGTCGTCGTACCAGCGGAAGGCGGCGTGGCGCCCGCCCTCGCCACGGCGCGTGGCGCGGCAGTTCAGGAAGCGGCGGTCGCCGGAGAAGTCGGCGACGACCTCCCAGCCGCCGACCGTGCGCACGGCGCGGTAGGGGTCGGCGTCCTTGCCGTAGCCGTCGTCATGGCCGGAGGCGGCGGTTTCGCCATAGGCGTTCGTCTCGTGGCTCACGGCACCGCCCGCCGCCGCATAATCGTCCGCCTTCACACCCAGGGCGGCATCACTGCTCCCCGCATGCTCGTCCTCCGGGAAGTCGCGCAGCGCGGCGCGGTACTTGTCGTAAAGGCCGAGGCGGCGCACGTCGACGAAGTCGAACTCGTAGTCCTCCAGCGCGCGCACGCTGTTGTCGCGCAGGCGCACGAGGCCGCGTACGCGCAGGCACCCGTCGCCGCATTCCACCTCGTCGACATATTCGCGGGCCCTGTCGTCCGGCGTCTTGATCGCGACGCCGAGGCTGTGGCGGCGCTCCTCGTTGATCGCGCGGAACATCAGGGATTGCGCGTAGCCGCGACGATCCTCGTCGAAATAGTCGTAGATCGCGCGTTCCTCGCTGGGGCTGAGATCGTCCCGGCTCCCGACATAGATGCGCCGCTCGGGAATGCTCGCCGCGGTGATGACGTTGCGCAGCCGCTCGTGCGAATAGACGGTCGTGAAGTAGGAGAGATAGTCGCAGCCTTCCGGCGGATACCAGAAGCGCACGTCGATCAGCACCAGCTGGCCGTCCTTGTAGATGTCGGAGAGCCGGCGGTCCTGCGCGTAATCGCCGAAGGTGATGCGCCCGCAGGGATCGCGCCGGTCGTTGGAGACCGTCAGATAGGGCATCTCGCCGCCATCCTCGTGGTCGCGGGAAAAGCGGCCGGCGAGAAGGTCGATCTTGCGCTTGGCGACATAGGCGAAGACGCCCTCGGGATAGCGGCCGAGATAGCGGTCGTAGGCCTCGCGGTTGTCGGCGAGCGCGGCGAATTCGTAGAAGGCGATCTCGGCCTCGTCGACGTCGTCCTTCGGGCTCAGGGCGAACTTGCCGTAGTCGGCATCGCTCTGCCAGGTCTCCTGCCGGCCCTTGCTGCGCTCCTTGACGATCTCGCTCACCTTGCGGAAGGCCTCCTCCAGCACGATGCCGGGAATGCTGATCGCATCGACGAAGGCCGAGGCGAAGGGGCTGATCGGCGTTCCCTCGTAGTCGTAGGCGGTGCCGGGCGCGGCGGCATAGGCATAGTGCACGTCCCCGGCGTCCTTCGGCTCGGCAAGCCCGTCCGGGATGTCGCGCAGCGTGAGGAACGGGTTTTCATGCGCCGCGTCGAAGAGCACGACCTTGAGGCCCTTGCCGAGCCCGCGCAGCGTCTTCGTGATCTCGGAGACGGGCAGCGAGCGGTTGCGCAGGCCCGTCACGGTGCGGCCGGAGGCATCGACCGGCAGCAGGAAATTGTCGCCGTCGATCTGCACCGCATAGCCGGAGAAATAGACGAAGAGCACCGGGTCCTCCGCCTTCTCCGCCAGCCGCGTGAAATTGTTGAGCGCGGAGAGCATGCCGAGATGGTCGGCATCGGTGACGCGCGTCACGTCGAACTCCACCCGCTCCAGCGCCTCGCCGACGAGGTCGATGTCGTTGAGCGGATTTTCCAGCGGCTCGGCGTCCTCGTATTCGGCATTGCCGATGAGGAGCGCGTAGCGTTCGGCGGCGACGGCGGCCGGCGCGACGAAGAGAAGAAGACAGGCGGCAAGCGCCGCGACCCACCGATGGACATTCCGCTGCACGATACCCTCCCGAGACACGGTCCCGGCTCGCCGGCAACCGGACATTCGCTCACCAATGCATGCCTGAAGAAGGGGACGGACGGTGCCGCCCGCTTATTCAGAAGGCCGTGAAATTCCATGCCGGCCGGCGACGGGCGTCAGGAGCCGGCGCAGGCCGCCGCCAGCTTGTCTATCGCCGCCTTCGACCCCGTGAGGGGGAAGGCGAGCGGCTCGAATGTCGTCGCCGGATAGGCGATGGTCAGCGCCCTGCCGGCCTTGAGGCGGTCGACCAGCGGGCCGGTTATCGGGAATTCGCTGACCATCGCGCCGTCCATCGCCTCGAAATGCGCCGGCCGGTCGAAGGCCTCGCCATCGACGGAAAGGCGCAGCGGGCTGGAGAAGTCCCCGCCGTCGCCCGGCGGGAAATCCAGCGCCGCGGCAGCGAGGAACCGCAGGCTGAGCCGGTCTTCCGGGCCGCATTTCAGGAAGAGGTTGCTTTCCCGCGCCCCGGCCCCCACGCAGACCGAGGCCACCATGACAGGCCCCTCCTCCTCCTCGGAAATGCCGGCGTTCCAGGCGCCGCAGGTTTCCGCGAAGGCAACGGACGGGAACAGCAAAAGGACGGCGAGCGCACGCATCTGTAGAACCCCGACTGTTGAACCGGCATGGCTTTCCCGGACGCTAGCACCGCGCAAAGGGGCCGGCAAGCGAGCGCCCCGCCGCCGGCCCTTTCAATCCGGCCGCTTGTCGCTACCTATAGGGAAACGAGACAAGAACGCCGCAAGAGGATGCCATGAGCAACGCCACCAACCCGCAGCACGGCGACGACGGCAGGCCCGTTGCCTTCGACAACAGCTATGCGCGCCTGCCGGACGTCTTCTTCGCCCCGGTCGATCCGAGCCCGGTGGAAGCGCCGCGGCTCGTCGCGTTCAACCGGGCGCTTGCCGGGGAGCTCGGCCTCGATGCGGATGCGCTGGAGCGGCACGGCGCGGGTTACTTCTCCGGCAACGTGGCGCTGCCCGGTTCGCTGCCGCTCGCCATGGCCTATGCCGGCCACCAGTTCGGCCAGTTCGTGCCGCAGCTCGGCGACGGGCGGGCCATCCTCCTCGGCGAGGTGATCGACCGCGACGGCCGGCGGCGCGACATCCAGCTGAAGGGTGCCGGCCAGACGCCCTATTCGCGCCGCGGCGACGGGCGGGCGGCGCTCGGGCCGGTGCTGCGCGAATATATCGTCAGCGAGGCCATGCATGCGCTCGGCATTCCGACGACGCGGGCGCTGGCGGCCGTCGCCACAGGCCAGCCGGTCTATCGCGACCGCGTGCTGCCCGGCGCCGTCTTCACCCGCGTCGCCGCCAGCCATATCCGTGTCGGCACCTTCCAGTTCTTCGCCGCGCGCGGCGACACGGACAATGTGCGCGTGCTCGCCGACCATGTCATCGACCGGCACTATCCGGCGCTGAAGGGCGCGGAGCAGCCCTATCTCGCGCTGCTGGACGCCGTCGCCGACCGGCAGGCCTCGCTGATCGCCCGATGGCTCGGCGTCGGCTTCATCCACGGCGTGATGAACACCGACAACATGACGATCTCGGGCGAGACGATCGATTTCGGCCCCTGCGCCTTCATGGACCGCTACGACCCGCGCACCGTCTATTCCTCCATCGACCGCAACGGGCGCTATGCCTTCGGCAACCAGCCGATGATCGGCCAGTGGAACATCGCGCGTCTCGCCGAGGCGCTGCTTGCCCTTCTTTCCGACGACCAGGACAAGGCGGTGGAGATGGCGAATGCGGCGGTCGGCCGCTTCATGGAGCGCTTCCAGGCGCATTGGATGGCGGTGATCCGGGCGAAGATCGGCCTTGGCGCGGACGAGGAGGACGACGACCAGGGCCTGATCCGCGACCTGCTCGTGACGCTCTACGAGCAGAAGGCCGACTATACGCTCGCCTTCCGGCGCCTTGCGGATGCGGCCGAAGGCGCGGCGGCGGACGACGCGCTGCAAGACCTCCTCGAAACGCCCGGCGCGCTCACGCCCTGGCTTGCCCTCTGGCGCGCGCGGCTGGCGCGGCAAGCCGGGACGGCCGAGGCGCGCGCTACGGCGATGCGCCGCGTCAATCCCGCCTTCATCCCGCGCAACCACAAGGTCGAGGAGGCGCTGGCGGCGGCGGTCGACCATGGCGATTTCTCGCTGTTTACCGCGCTGAACGACGTGCTGGCGCGGCCCTACGAGGACCAGCCGGCCTTCGCCGCCTATGCCGTGCCGCCGAAGCCCGGCGAGGAGATCACCGCGACCTTCTGCGGGACGTGAGGGGCGCAAACTACACCCTTTTTCCGGCGCCTCCCGCCTTGTGCGCCGGGCATCGCCTATGGAAGGAAACCGTTGCCCTATCCCCTTCTCCCCCGCGGGGAGAAGGTGCCGGCAGGCGGATGAGGGGGATGGCGAAGGCGCAAACGATCCGTCCGAGCCACCCCCTCATCCGACCCTTCGGGCCACCTTCTCCCCGCGGGGGAGAGGGAAGAGCGGTGATGCCGCATTCCCTATGCGGTAGCCCTGCCGCTTGCGGGGAGAGGGTTAGGGTGAGGGGCAAGCTCCCTGGCAAAGGCCTCGCCCCAAAAACATGAGTGGAATAGTATAATTTCTCCCTCCCCTTTTCCCGGGATTGAAGCGCCACGGTTCTGCCCTAATTTCTCCGTCGTCCCTCCTTGAGCCGGACGTCTTGTCGGCCTCCTCCCCGGCCGGCAGCACCAACGGAGATCCCCATGTTGCTCACGCTGACCGCCGCCCTCATCGCCATCATCGGATTGGTGCTGACGGGCGGAGGCGGGTGGCTGCTGTCGCTCGGCGGCAGCCCCTACTATCTCGTCACCGGCCTTGCCTTCCTCGTCACGGCCGTGCTGCTCCTGCGCCGCTCCGGCGCGGCGCTCTGGCTTTATGCCCTCGTCATCCTCGGTTCGCTCGGCTGGGCGATCTGGGAGGTCGGTTTCGACTGGTGGCAGCTCGGCCCGCGCGGCGGCGTCATCGTGCTCCTCGGCCTGTGGCTGATGCTGCCGGCCATCCGCCGCCCGCTCGGCTTTTCCAGCCCCACCGGCACGCCCTACCCGGCCTCGGCCCTGCCGCTCGCCGTTGCCGTCCTCGTCTCCATCGGCGTTGCCGGCTTTGCGATGACGCAGGACCCGCACGACGTGGCCGGCAGCCTGCCGACCGACGTCGCCAACGCCACGCCCGCCCTCGGCGGCAACGTGCCGGCCGGCGAATGGCACCAGTATGGCCGCACGCCATACGGCCAGCGCTACTCGCCGCTCGACCAGATCAACACCGACAATGTCGGCACGCTCAAGGTCGCCTGGCAATACCAGACCGGCGACGTGAAGCTGCCGGACGATGTCGGCGAGACCACCTACCAGGTGACGCCGCTCAAGATCGGCGACACGCTCTACATGTGCACGCCGCACAACTGGGCGATCGCGCTCGACGCGGCGACCGGCAAGGAGAAATGGAAGTACGATTCCAACTCCGGCATGAACCCGGACCGCCAGCACCAGACCTGCCGCGGCGTGACCTACTATGCCGATCCGGCCGCGACCGCCGGCGCCACCTGCGCCGCCCGCGTCTACCTGCCGACCTCGGACGCCCGGCTGATCGCGCTCGACGCGGCGACCGGCGACGTCTGCACGAGCTTTGCCGAGAACGGCGTGCTGCAGCTCGAACAGGGCATGCCCTACAACCCGGCCGGCTACTACTATTCCACCTCGCCGCCCGTCATCACCGACGGAAAGATCATCATCGGCGGCGCGGTGAACGACAATTACTCGACCCACTCGCAGTCGGGCGTCATCCGCGCCTTCGACGTCAATACCGGCGCCCTCGTCTGGAACTGGGATTCCGGCAATCCCGACGTCACGACGCCGCTGCCCGAGGGGCAGGTCTATACGGTGAACTCGCCGAATTCCTGGTCCGTCTTCAGCTATGACGACGCGCTCGGCCTCGTCTATATCCCGCTCGGCAACCGCGTGCCCGACCAGCTCGGCATGGGCCGCAGCGAGCATGTGGAAAAATACTCGTCCTCCATCGTCGCGCTCGACATCAAGACGGGCGCGGTGCGCTGGGTGCGCCAGACGGTGCACCACGACCTGTGGGACATGGACGTGCCGGCCCAGCCGGCGCTGATCGACATCACGAAGGACGGCGCCACCATCCCCGCCCTCGTCGGCCCGACCAAGCAGGGCGACATCTACGTGCTCGACCGGCGCACCGGCGAGCCGATCATCCCCGTCAAGGAGATACCGGCGCCGACCGGGGCGATCCCGGAAGATTTCACGGCGCCAACCCAGCCGATTTCCGACCTCACCTTCTCGCCGCCGCCGCTGACGGAAAAGAACATGTGGGGCGTGACGATGTTCGACCAGCTCGCCTGCCGCATCGATTTCCTGTCGTTGAAATACGAGGGCCGCTACACGCCGCCCTCGCTGCAGGGCACGCTCGTCTATCCCGGCAATTTCGGCACGTTCAACTGGGGCTCCGTCGCGGTCGATCCGGAACGGCAGGTGATGTTCGGCATGCCGACCTACCTCGCCTTCACCTCCCGCCTCGTGCCGCGTGACCAGATCCCGCCGAAGGGCCAGGACGAGAAGGGCTCCGAACAGGGCCTCAACCGCAACGAGGGCGCGCCCTACGGCGTCTTCATGGGCCCGTTCCTCGGCCCGCTCGGCATTCCCTGCCAGGCGCCGCCATGGGGCTATGTCGCCGGCGCGAACCTTGCCACCGGCGAGATCGCCTGGAAGCACAAGAACGGCACGGTCATGGACATGACGCCGCTGCCGCTGCCCTTCAAGGTCGGCGTGCCGGGCATCGGCGGCCCCATCATCACCAAGGGCGGCGTCGCCTTCCTCGGCGCGGCGGTGGACGACTACCTGCGCGCCTACGACCTGACGAGCGGCCGCCAGCTGTGGGAAGCCCGCCTTCCGGCCGGCGGCCAGGCCACGCCGATGACCTACACGGTCGGCGACAAGCAATATGTGCTGATCGTCGCCGGCGGCCACGGCTCGGTCGGCACCAAGCCGGGCGACTACGTCATCGCCTATACGCTGCCGTAGCGGGGCGCCGTACCGACCCCCCTCTGCCCTGCCGGCCGTCTCCCCCTCAAGGGGGGAGATCGGATGGGGCGCGGTTTCGCCCATCTCCAACGGCTCGATATGAGCGAAGGTCCCGCCACCTGCCGATCTCCCCCCTTGAGGGCAGGCGAATTGCATATGGATGAGGCGGCGCGTCTTGCCCCTTCTCCCCGCGGGGAGAAGGTCGCGGCAGCGGGATGAGGGGGTGGCGAAGACGTCAGACGGTGTGCAAGCCCCCTCATCCGGCCCTTCGGGCCACCTTCTCCCCGCGGGGGAGAAGGGGAAAGCAGCAGCGTGCTGTCATAGGCAATTCGCCTACCCTTGAGGGGGAGATGCCCGGCAGGGCAGAGGGGGGTGGCGCGGAGGAAGATAGCGCCCGGCAAAAGGGCGATCATTGCGGGGTTGCCTCCCCATCCCGCCTTTCCCATGATGCAGCCCTCCAAAAATCCTCCCCGGGAGATTCGCCATGAAAGACGACTGGCGGCTGATCGCCGCGCCGGTGAAGATCATCCTTGCCAATTACTGGCGGTCCTCGCGCGGCCTGCTGGCGCTCGTCTCGGTCATCGTCTTCCTCTCGGCGATCGCCTCCATCGCCGCGCCCTATCTCTTCTCGCGCCTCATCGACGCCATGACCGCCGACCGGATGGCCGAGATGCTGGCGGCCGGCCTCGTCGTCTATGCGCTGCTCATCGGCATGGCCGCGGCCCTGCAGCACATGGTGCAGTACCTCTCCTACATGAGCGCGGAGAACCTGAGCTTCATCGCCAGCACCAGCCTGTTCGAGCGGCTGTTGAAGAAAGAGGCCGCCTTCTTCGCCGAGCACAACCCGGCCGAGATCGAAAGTGCCGGCCAGCGCGGCCAGGGCGCGATGATGACGCTGGTGCAGCTCGCCCTCATCGTCTTCACTCCCGGCGTCACGCAGATCACGCTGGCGATCGCCATGCTGGGGGCGACGATCGACATCGAGGTCGCGCTGATCGTCGTCGCCTATGGCGGCGGCTTCATCGCGCTGACGGCCATCGCCAACCACCGCACGCGAAAATATCTCGACGCGGCCGTCGAGGCCGGGCAGGAGAACGCCAAGTTCATCGGCAACGCCATGACGGCCATGGAGACGCTGCGCCATTTCGGCAGCCACGGCTGGATGCAGGCGCGCTTTGCCGGAAAGGCCGGCGAGGAGCGCGACAGCTGGGCGGCCTTCTGCCGCCGGCGCATCGGCTATTCGTCGTTGATGGGCGCCGGGCTCGCCGTGCAGTTCGTCGTCACCTTCCTCCTGCTGTTGCCGCGCTACCGGGCGGGCGATCTCAGCGTCGGCGACATCGTGCTGTTCAACACGCTGCTGCTGCAGCTCAACCAGCCCTTCGAGATGATCGGCCATGCGCTCGACAACGTGGTGCGCGCCCGCGCCTCGCTGCTGCCGCTCGCGCGCATCTGGGCCGCCCCCGAGGAGCCGGACACGGGCACATCGGGCGGCTTTTCGCCGAAGGCCGGCCGCCTCGCCTTCGAGGATGTCTCCTACGCCCACGAAAACGGCCGCGGCGTCGAGAAGATCGGCTTTGCCGCGACGCGCGGGCGCATCACCTATCTCGTCGGCGAGACGGGCTCCGGCAAGTCGACCCTGCTGCGCCTCGCGCTGAAATCCATCCGCCCCGCCGCGGGGCGCATCACCGTCGACGGCATCGATCTTGACGGCGTCCGCCAGCGCGACTGGTACGGCGCCGTCGGCATCGTGCCGCAGGACGCGGTGCTGCTCAACGACACGCTCGCCGTCAACATCGTGCTCGGCCGCGCCTTCGACGCGGAGCGGTTGCGGCGCGCGGCGGAAAAAGCGGCGATCCTCGCCTTCATCGACGGCCTGCCGGACGGGTTCGAGACAAGGGTCGGCGAACGGGGCATGAAGCTTTCCGGCGGCGAGCGGCAGCGCATCGCCATCGCCCGCGCGCTCTATGCCGATCCGCAGTTCCTCTTCCTCGACGAGGCGAGCTCGGCGCTGGACGAGGCGACGGAGGCGGGAATCATGCAGCATATCCGCGGCCTTGCCGGCGACGTGACCATCCTTGCCGTCACCCACCGCAGAAGCGTGATCGCGCCTCAGGACCATGTCGTGCGGCTCGGCGCGGGCCGCATCGAAAGCGACGTGTAAAGGACGGCAAGGCTCGCAAAAGCTGCAACCGGTACTGGTTCGCGCGACGCACGCTCAAGGGGCCCTCCATGAAGATCGACGGCAGCATGCTTTCCGCCTACACCTACGGCAGGCCGCGCACGACGAGCGGGGAAAGCCTTAACGACGGCACGGGCGGCGGCACGGCAGGGCGCGACATCCCGACCGTCAGCCCCACGGCGCCGATCCCCTCCGGCCTTGCCAATGCGCTGTGGTTGACCCAGGCCAAGCTCGACAAGGCCGAGACGGAGAGCGCCAACCTGACGTCCGAATTCCTGGAGCTCTCCAGGATGACGCCGGCCGAGCGGCTGCGCAAGGAAATGCTGGAGGCCCTCGGCCTCACGGAGGAGAGCCTGGCGCAGCTTCCCGAGGAGGAACGCTCGGCGATCGAGGAAGACATCCGCCGCGCCATCAAGGAGCAGCTCGGCATCGACGACACCCGGCAGGCAGGCACGGCGGAAGGGCAATCCGCGGCCGGCACGGAGGAAGCGGGGGCCTGAGCGCCCCCGCTTTCATCCCGCTTTTTGCACACGCCGACGAAACCCGATTGACAAACGGCGCGATTTCGAGAATATCGCGCCCATGATCAAGAACATGCACATCGCCGCGACGTATTTTTGGCTGTTCCGATAAGGAGCGGCTGTTCGATCATGTCAACAAGCCGCCATCAGGCGGCTTTGTTGTTTCTGGCACCTGATGGCACAAAACCCCAGGAGCCCGAAATGCAGAATACCGTCATCAAACTCGACCCCGCCGCCCTCGATCGCCCGCCGATGCTGACCATCCGCGCCGCGCGCCCGGGCGACCTGCAGCAGATCCTCGACATGATCGCCCTGCATGCCGAATGCCACGGCGACACGGCGAAGGTCTCCGCCGCCGATCTCGACCGCGATCTCTTCGGCGCCCATCCCTGGATCACCGCGCTCGTCGCCGAAGCCGGCGGCCGGCTGATCGGCTACGCCCTTCTCGTGCCGATGTACCGCGCGCTGGAAGGCCTGCGCGGCATGGAGCTGCACCAGATCTTCGTGCGCAAGGACCATCGCGGCCACGGCATCGGCCGCCACCTCGTCTCCCGCGCCCGCGAGCACGCCCGCATCGCCGGCTGCGGCTACCTCTCGGTGAGCGCGGCGACCGGCAATTTCGGCGCCCACCGCTTCTACGAGCAGATGAACTTCCGGGCTGGCCCGGTCACCGGGATGCGCTATGTCCAGTCCCTGGGCTGACAATAGGTTGAGGAGGACATCGACATGGCGAAGCGACTGGCCATCGTGCTGACCGAGGGCTACGCCGACTGGGAATGCGGGCTGCTGATGGCGACGGCGCGGGGCGACTGCGGGGCCGAGACCGTGGTCCTGACACCCGGCGGCGCGGACGTGACCTCGCTTGGCGGCGTCTCCATAAGGCCCGCCGGCAGGGCGGAGGACGCCGCGCCCGCCGATTTCGACGTGCTGGTGCTGTGCGGCGGCACGATCTGGCAATCCGGCCAAGCGCCCGACCTTTCGGCTCCGGTCGCGCGCTTCGTTTCGGCGGGCAAGCCGGTCGCCGCCATCTGCGATGCGACGCTGGCGCTCGGCCGCCTCGGCCTGCTCGACGACCGGGCGCATACCGGCAACTATCGCGGACAGCTGGCTGAGGTCGTACCCGGCTACCGCGGCGCCGCGCTCTACCGCGACCAGCCGCAGGCCGTCAGCGACCGCGCCGTCATCACCGCCTCGGGCGCGGCCCCCGTCTCCTTCGCGCGGGAAATCCTCGACGCCATCGGCCTCGGCTCCGCCGACCTGTCCGGCTATCTCGCGATGTATGGCGACGAGCACCGCAAGGCGCCGGCGTGACGGCATGATCGCCCCTCCTCCGTCGTGCGCGGCACGTCTCCACTTCGGGCGCGGAGGCGTCACGGCCCCCTCTCCTCCGTCATGCTCGGCCTTGAGCCGAGCATCCACGCTCCGGGTGAGGCCTGGATCCTCGGGTCAAGCCCGAGGATGACGACAGTGGGTGGGGTAAGGTGGGCTGACGCTGCGAAACTGGGTATTGCCCCCGCACCCCGCCTCAATGCGCCGGGATCGCCTTCAGGTAGGCCGCGATCGCCTCGCGGTCCTCCTTGGGCAGCAGCGCCATGTTCTTCTGCACCGACACCATGGCGCCGCCGACGCTGTCGAATTCCGGCGTGAAGCCGGTTTCGAGATAGCTGGCGATGTCGCCCGCGCTCCAGCTGCCGAAGCCGCCCTCGGCCGGGGTGATGTTGGGCACGCGCCCCTCGCCTTCCGGGTTCGGCCCGCCGGCCAGCCAAAGATCCGTCTTGAGCCCGCCGAGGACGTCGCGCGGCGTGTGGCACTCGCCGCAATGGCCCGGCCCTTCCACGAGATACTGGCCGCGCCTGACGGTCTCGTCGGCGCTCGCGAGCGCCACCCGCGGCGCCTCGTCGAGATAGAGGAACTTCCAGCCGCCGAGCGCGAGACGCATGTTGAACGGGAACGGCAGGTCGTGGCCGGGCGCCACATTGCCGCTCTTCGGCAGGGTCTTCAGGTAGCCGTAGAGGTCGGCTATGTCCTTCACCGTCATGCGCGCATAGGAGGCATAGGGGAAGGACGGGTAGAGGTGCTCGCCGTCGCGGCCGGTGCCGCGCTTCATGGCATCGCCGAACTCCGCCAGCGTCCAGGCGCCGATGCCGGCCGTCTCGTCGGGCGAGATGTTCGGCGCGTGGAAGGTACCGAACGGGCTCTTCAGCGCAAGGCCGCCCGCCAGCACCAGCTTCTGGTCGTCCGCCGCGCCCGGCGCGGCATGACAGCTCGTACAGCCGCCGGCATGGAAGATGCGCTCGCCGTTCGCCAGGTCCGGCTCGCCCGCCGCGGCCCAAGTCTCGGCCGGCAGCCGCTCCGGCGCGGTGATGAAGAGGAAGGCGCCGGTGCCGATCGCGCCCAGCACGACGATCCCGCCGAGAAGTTTCTTGAGTGCCATGAGAATTGCCTCTCGCCAGCCGCGCGAGCCCCGCCACCGCGGCATCCGGACATGGATTGCCGCCCCGGCGATCGCCGGGGCGGTCTGCGTTCGTTTCGGGTGGGATGGCCTACCGCGGTCACTTCTTGACGCGGTAGACCTCATGACAGCCGCCGCAATTGGGGCCGATCGTGCCGAGCGCGGCGCCCACGGCCGCCTGGTCTGCCGGCAGGCTGGCGAGCACCGTGTCGGCATCCGTGCCGAGCTTGGCGGCCTTGGCCTTGAAGTCGTCCATCGCCTCCCAGATCTTCGGGCTGGCTTCGGTCTCGTTGCCCGTCTCGGAACCGGCCGGGAACTGGTCCGGGAAGGCCTTCCCCACCTCGCTCATGGTGGTCAGCGACGCCTTGACGACGTCCGCGTCATAGGGCTTTTCGCCCTTCGCGATGCCGGCAAGCGCGCCCATGGCCCCGCCGACCTTCTTCATCATCTCCTGGCGGACGACCTGCGGCTCGTCCGCCGCCACGACGGCCCCTGCGCCGATGACCGCAAGCGCGGCCGCGGCCGCCAAAGTCCTGAACTTCATCGGGTTCTCCCGGTTGCTGGCGGGCGGCTTGCGCCGCGCCGCCGGTTTACGATGCGCGGGCATCTTTGCATTTTGGGAAGTCGAGGAAAGTAAAATATTTTTGAGAACCAGAATGTTGCGCCGTTCACACGCTGCCCCAGCCGCGCCACACCGTAACCACCGCGATCGCCACGAGCAGCACGCCGGCGGCGCGGCCGATAAGGCGCGTGGCGGCGGGGCTGCCGGTCAGCGCATCGCGGCTGCGGGCGGCGGCGAGCGCGAGGCCGCCATAGACGGCAAGCTGCGTCGCCCAGATCATCGCCAGCATGACGAGCGTCTGGCGCCAGAGCGGGCCGAATTCCGGGCGCAGGAACTGCGGGAAGACGGCGAGCATGAAGAGATAGGCCTTCGGGTTCATCAGGCTCGTCAGCGCGCCCTGGCGAAAGCGCGTCGCAAGGCCGCGCCGGTCGAGGCTGCCGACGGCATCGACGACGATCGAGGAGCGGAAGAGCTGCCAGCCGATGAAGGCGACATAGGCGGCGCCGAGGAGCAGCAGGCCGTTGAACAGGCCCGGCGCGAAATGTAGGAGCATGCCGACGCCGAGCGCGGCATAGAGCGTGTGCACGAGGCCGCCCGCCATGATGCCGAAGGTCGCCGAAAGCCCCGCCCTGCGCCCGCCGGAGAGGGAACTCGCCAGCACGAAGACCATGTCCATGCCCGGCACGATGATGATGCCGGAGACGAGCAGGAAGAAGAGCCAGAGATTTTCGCTGTAGGTCATGTCAGTTGTCCATTGCCGATACGCGCCCGGAAGCCCGCTGCCTCCTTGTGTTTCAAGCGCTTGAAGCGTGCTATAGCGAGGACCAACTGACAGTGTTGTGTCAGTTGTGAGGGGAATGACCATGCGCAAGGCTTCGCGGCTGTTCGAGATCATCCAGATCCTGCGCCTCGCCCGCCACCCGATAACGGCGGCCGAGATCGCCGGGCGGCTGGAGGTGACGGTGCGCTCGATCTACCGCGACATTGCCGCCCTGCAGGCGATGCGCGTGCCGGTGGAGGGCGAGCGGGGCATCGGCTACATCCTGCGCCCCGGTTTCGACCTGCCGCCGCTGATGTTCTCCATCGAGGAGACCGAGGCCGTGGTGCTGGCGCTGGCGCTTCTGGAGCGCACCGGCGACGCGGAGCTGAAGGCCGCCGCCCGGCGGGTCGGCGACAAGATCGCCGGCGCCGTGCCGCCGCCGCTGCGCCAGACGCTCTCCGCGCGCGCCCTGCACGCCTGGGGCACGACGCCGCGCCAGCCCGAGGGCATCGACCTTGCCACCGTGCGCCGGGCGATCCGCGACGAGGAGACGCTGCTGATCGACTACCGCGACGAATATGGCCGCGCCAGCGAGCGCACCATCCGCCCCATCGCCCTCATCTACTATTCCGAGACCGCCAATATCGTCGCCTGGTGCGAGCTGCGCGCGGCCATCCGCAATTTCCGCGCCGACCGGGTCGAGGCCTGCGAAACGACGGGCCGGCATTTCCGCGGCGAGGGCGACAGGCTGCGGCAGCTCTGGATTTCCGGCTGGGCGGAGAACCGGCGGGATGCGGGGTAAGCGGAAGCCTATGCGACCGCGCGCAAATCGAAATCGGCGTGGATGACGTCGAAGGGCACTTCGACCTTCCCGTCCTCCGTGCGCTCGATGATGCCCCATTCGGCGAGTGCCGTCACATCCTCGTGCACCCGCTTCACATCGCGGCCGAGCGCGCGCGCCAGCGCCCGGATGCTGCTCGGGCCGATCTTCTGCAGATGCTCGATCAATGCCCAGCGCTTCGGACTGATCACCGAGAAAAGCTGCGCGGGCGAACTGAAGGTGAAGGTCGCGACCGGATCGGACGGCACCCCCGTCCGTGCCGCTTCGGCAGCCCGCGCGAGGTTTTCGGACAGGACAGCGTCGGTATCACTGCGGATCTGAATGCGGGCGCGCTTCATTCAAGGCCTCCGTTTTGCAATTTCCGCCCGAAAATCCTCGAGCAGCGCGGCAATGGTGGAGAAGGCATAGGGACGCTCCTCCCCGTCGAGATGGCAATGATCGCCCTTGCCGCGCTCATTGTCGAAGCCGACGACACGCCGGCCGTCCCGCCCATAGAACAGGCGGTATTTGTAAGGATGGCTGCTTCCCGCAACGGGTTCGGGAACCCGCCAGAGCACGATCTCGATAATCGCGCCATCCGGCAGAACCGTTTTCGACCGCTCGAGAAGCACGGCATCCATGTTGGCATTTATGCCATCATCATGTCTTTTTGTCGACGAAAGAAAAACCCCGGCCGTTTCCAGCCGGGGTTTCCTGAGCTCGGAAGCGAAAAACGCCTTACTTCGTGGCGGCTTCGTAGCGCTCCAGGACGTAGTCCCAGTTGATCAGGCTGTCGACGAAGGCCTCGAGGTATTTCGGGCGGGCGTTGCGGTAGTCGATGTAGTAGGAGTGCTCCCAGACGTCGACGCCGAGGATCGGGCTTGCGCCGTGCACCAGCGGGTTCTCGCCGTTCGGGGTCTTGGAGATGGCGAGCTTGCCGTCCTTGACGGACAGCCAGGCCCAGCCGGAGCCGAACTGCGTGGTGCCGGCGGCGACGAAATCGGCCTTGAACTTGTCATAGCCGCCGAGATCGCTGTCGATCGCCTTCTGCAGGGCGCCCGGCAGGCTCTTGCCGCCGCCACCCTTCTTCATCCACTTCCAGAAATGGATGTGGTTGTAGTGCTGACCGGCATTGTTGAAGAGGCCCTGGTTGGTGCCGTAGGACTTCTTGACGATCTCTTCCAACGAGAGGTCCTGAAGGCCCGCTTCCTCGGCCAGCTTGTTGCCGTTGTCGACATAGGCCTTGTGGTGCTTGTCATGGTGATATTCGAGCGTTTCGCGCGACATGAAGGGCGCGAGCGCGTCGTAATCGTAGGGAAGCGGCGGAAGTTCGAAAGCCATCGTGGTGTCTCCTCTTGGCGACGGAATTTTTTCAATGAAATCCGTGAGCGGAACATAGGAGCGGCAACCGGAAGAGGCAACCGCCCGGGTTCCAATTTTTCCTGACATGCGACAAAATCCTTCCCGTTTCCCGTGTCGGATCAATGACAAATGGAACCGGATTCGATCTGAAACATTTTATCCGACACCCCCGACACGGAGCCTGTCCATGCATCTTCGCCTGCTTTCCGCCCTTCCGCTCCTGCTTGCCGCCCCGCTCGCCCATGCCTCCTCGCCCGATGCATGGGAGGAATTCCGCGCCGATGTGGAGAAGAGCTGCCTGGCGAGCCTGCCGGAAGCGCTCGGCACGCCGAACGTCTTCGTCGAGCCGACGGGCACGCAGTCCTTCGGCCTTGCCGCGATCGAGGGGCTTTCACCGGAATCGAAGAGCCAGATCACCTATCTCTGCGTCTACGACAAGGAGAAGAAGACGGTGGAGGTCTCCCCGCCCATCGCCGCGGAGTTCCTGCATGTGGTGCGCGAAAGCGAGCGCGAGGCGGCGGCGGCGGAACGGGCCAAGACGGGCGACAACAAGACGGTGGACGAGGCCGGGCAGGAATAACCTGCCCCTCAGATATTCCCGGCGAGGAAATCGATGAAGGCCCGGATGCGGGCCGCCAGGTGCTCGTGGCCGGCAAAGACGGCATGCACGACCTCGACCTCGCCGGGATTGTAGTCCTCCAGCAGCGGCACCAGCGTTCCGGCCGCGATGTCCTCCTCGACATGGAAGCGGCCGATACGGCCGATGCCGAGACCGTCGAGGCAGAGTTGGCGCAGGATGGCACCGCTGGAGACCAGCATGTTGCCGGAGACCTCGCGCACCGCGACCGCCTTGCCGTCGCCGGACAGGAACGGCCAGCCCGCCATGCTGCGGCGGAAGTTGAAGCGCAGGCAATTGTGGGCGACAAGCTCGTCCGGGTGCCGCGGCGTGCCGGCGCGGTCGAGATAGGCGGGCGCTGCGATGACGACCTCGCGGCTTTCCAGCAGCTTGCGCGCCTTCAGCGACGAATCGCGCAAGGGGCCGGAGCGGATGGCGACGTCGGCGCGCTCGCCGATCACGTCGATCACGCCGTCGGTCAGCGTCAGGTCCAGCTCGATCTCCGGATAGAGCGACAGGAAGGCCGGCGCCAGCGGCAGGATGTAGCGCTCGCCGAAGCCCACGGAGGCATTGACCCTCAGCGGCCCGCGCGGCACGACGCGCGCGCCCGCCGCCACGATGCGCTCCGTCTCGGCGATCTCGGCCAGGATGCGACGCGCCCGGCCAAGATAGACCTCCCCTTCCGGCGTCAGCTCCAGCCGGCGCGTGGTGCGCACGAGAAGGCGCGCACCCAGCCGGTCCTCGATGCGGGTGACGAGCTTGCTGACCGCCGAGGGCGACAGGCCGAGCTTGCGGCCGGCGGCCGAAAAGCTCTTCAGCTCCGCCGCCAGCACGAAGACATCCATTTCGCCGGCCCGGTTGTCCATGCGCCACCTTTGAATTCAATTCACATATTCTTATCCACTTGACCGGATTAACACGCAAGTGGCCCGGCGCCATATTCCGCGGCGAACCAGAAACGCAACCCAGCCAAGCCGTCCGCTTCAAGCCGGACGCGGGGATATGCCATGCCACTTGCCCTCTTCGCCCTGACGGTCGCCGCCTATGCGATCGGCACCACCGAATTCGTGATCGTCGGCCTGCTGCCGACCGTCGCGACAGACCTTGCCATCACCCTGCCGCTCGCCGGCCTCATCGTTTCCGTCTACGCGCTCGGCGTCACCTTCGGCGCGCCCGTGCTCACCGCCCTCACCGGCCGGCTCGGCCGCAAGCCGCTGCTGCTTTGCCTGATGGCGCTCTTCGTCGCCGGCAATGCGCTGGCGGCGCTCGCGCCGGGCTACGGCGTGCTTCTGGCCGGCCGCGTGCTCTCCGCCTTCGCACACGGCGTCTTCTTCTCCGTCGGCGCCACCATCGCGGCCGACCTCGTTTCGCCCGACCGGCGCGCCTCGGCCATCGCCATGATGTTCATGGGCCTCACCGTCGCCATCGTCACCGGCGTGCCGCTCGGCACCGTCATCGGCCAGACCTTCGGCTGGCGCGCCACCTTCTGGGCCGTCGCCGGGCTCGGCCTTGTCGCCTTCGCCGCCATCGCCCTCCTGCTGCCGTCGAACCTGCGCCGGGAAAAGCCGGCGGGCCTTGTGGAGCAGGTGCGCGTGCTCGGCTCCGGCCGCCTCATCATCGTCTTCGCCATGACGGCGCTCGGCTATGGCGGCACCTTCGTGACCTTCACCTTCCTCTCGCCGCTGCTGCAGGAGGTCACCGGCCTTTCGGCGGGCACGGTCAGCCTCGTGCTCGTGCTCTATGGCGCGGCCATCGCCCTCGGCAACATCGTCGGCGGCAAGGTGGCGGACCGCGATCCGGTGAAGGCGCTCGTCGTGCTCTTCGCGCTGCAGGCCGCCGTGCTCGTGCTCTTCACCTTCACGGCGCCCGCCCCGGCCCTCGCGCTCGTCACCCTCGCCGCGCTCGGCTTCCTGTCCTTCGCCAACGTGCCCGGCCTCCAGCTCTATGTCGTCGACATGGCGCGGCGCCATCGCCCGGCCGGCGTGGACGTCGCCTCGGCGCTCAACATCGCCGCCTTCAACCTCGGCATCGCGGCCGGCGCCTGGGTCGGCGGGCTGGTCGTCGCCTCGCCGCTCGGCCTTCGCGCAACGCCCGCAGTCGGCGCCGTCCTCGTGGCCGCCGCGCTCGGCCTGACGCTTCTCAGCGGCGCGCTCGACCGGCGCGAGCGCGCCCGGCCGGACGCCGCCTGCCAGCCGGCCTGAAACCCTTGCCCCCGCCGGGGCGTTACCGCCTCATTCCCGGCAGTTCCGAACGCAAAACCGCCACGCAGATTTGCTGGAATTGCCTGCGCTCCGGCG
This sequence comes from Shinella sp. WSC3-e, assembly GCF_945994535.1. Lineage (NCBI taxonomy): Bacteria > Pseudomonadati > Pseudomonadota > Alphaproteobacteria > Hyphomicrobiales > Rhizobiaceae > Shinella > Shinella sp. WSC3-e. The sequence continues at coordinate 552,779 of NZ_OZ000530.1, read as the reverse complement.
GGCCCCCAACCTGAAAGGAGAATGTCATGAAAACCGTCAACGCCAATGGCGCCCACATCCCTCAGCTCGGCTTCGGCACGTTCCGCATGCCGGAACCCGAAGTCCTCGCCATCCTGCCGAAGGCACTCGCCGAGGGCTTCACCCATATCGATACTGCCCAGGTCTACGACAACGAGGCCGCCGTCGGCGCGGCCATCGAGAAATCCGGCATCGCGCGCGGCAGCCTGTTCCTCACCACCAAGGTCTGGGTCGACAATTACGGCCGGGACAGGTTCGCCGCCTCGGTGGAGGAGAGCCTGAAGAAACTGAGGACCGACCATGTCGACCTCCTCCTCCTGCACTGGCCGAACGAGACGGTGCCGCTGGAGGCGCAGATCGGCGAGCTCAACGCCGTGCGCGAGCGCGGCCTTGCGAGGAATATCGGCGTCAGCAACTTCAACAGCGCCCTGATGGCCGAGGCCGTGCGCCTCAGCACCGCGCCGCTCGCCACCAACCAGGTCGAATACCATCCCTATCTCGACCAGATGAAGGTGCTGGAAGCGGCCGAGACCTATGGCATGGCGCTCACCGCCTATTACGCGATGGCCGACGGCAAGGTGCCGAACGATCCGGTGCTGAAGGAGATCGGCGCGGCGCATGGGAAATCGGCGGCGCAGGTCGTGCTGCGCTGGCTGATCCAGCAGCCCGACGTGGTGGCGCTCACCAAGACGGCGACCGAAAGCCGGATTGCCGAGAACCTCGCCGTCTTCGACTTCGTGCTGTCACCGGACGAGATGATGCGCATCCACCGGCTTGCCCGCCCGGACGGCCGCATCGTCAGCCCCGACGGCCTCGCCCCGGCCTGGGATCGCGCCGCCTGACAAGTCCTCGCCCCCTCCTGCGGCGCGGGCCGCGGGAGGGTTTCACACAAAAGCCTCCCTACGCTCCTGCCGTCATGCCAGACTTGGCCTTCGATTCCCCATCCGCCGGGAGGCCCTGTTGGACGACCTCGAGACATTGCTTGCCGCCGGCGGCTCCACGGCGCTGCTCGCCGTCCGGGGCCGCGAGGTGGTCTATGCGCGCGGCTTCCATGCCCACCGCTCCAGCGTCGCCTCGGTGCGCAAATCCCTGATCGGCATCCTCTACGGCATCGCCGTCACGGCCGGCGAAATCGACCTCGACGCCACGCTGGGCGATCTCGGCATCGACGATCTTACGCCGCTGACGCCGCAGGAGAAGCAGGCGACCGTCGCGGACCTGCTGAAATCCCGCTCCGGCATCTACCACCCCTGCGTCTACGGCATGGAGCCGGGACGGCCTGCGCGCGGCAGCCACGCGCCGGGGACGTTCTGGTACTACAACAACTGGGATTTCAACGCCCTCGGCACGATCTACCGACAGCAGACCGGCCGCACGCTTGCCGGGGCATTCCAGGAATATGTCGCCGGACCGCTTCAGATGCAGGATTTCGCGGTGGAGGACGTTTTCGATGTTCCCGGCCCGCAATCGCGCCATCCCGTCTACAAGATGCGCCTTTCCGGCCGGGACCTGGCGCGGGTCGGCGTGCTCTTCCTCGAAGGCGGCCGATGGGAGGGCCGGCAGGTCGTGCCGGAAACGTGGGTGGCGCAGAGCACGCGGCCGCTGACCGATCTCGGCGGCGGGCGCGGCTATGGCTATCTCTGGTGGACGGCGGAGGCGAATGCGCCGGGCGACGACCTTTCCACGGACTGGCCGGTCTTCTATGCCAGCGGCGCGGGCGGCCAGTACATCATCGTCATCGAGGCGCTCGGCCTCGTCGTGGTGCACCGGGCGGCGGATGTCGACAAGGGCATCGGCCATGCGCAGATGGGGAGGATCCTGCGCGCCCTGCTGCGCACCATCGCCTGACCCGCCCCTTCCCAAACGGGGTCCCGATCCGATATGGAGGGTGCGCGCACGCCGCGGCGCCGGGAGCCCTTCATGCAGTCCTCATCCTCAACCGTCTTCTCGCCGGACTGGCCGGCCATTGCCGCCGTCATTCTCGGCGTCACCGCCTTTTCCGTGGCGCAGGGGCTCACCTATCCGCTGATCTCGCTGACGCTGGAAGCGCGCGGCTTCTCCCCGGCGCTGATCGGCGTCAATGCGCTCGCCTTCGCCGCCGGCCTTGCCGCTTCGACGCTGCTGCTCGGCAGCCTGACGGCGCGCTGGCGGGCCGACCGGCTGATCATCGCCAGCCTCGTCGGCTGCTCGCTGTGCCTTGCCACCTTCGCGGCGTCGTCCTCCTTCACCGTCTGGTTCCTCGCCCGCTTCCTGCTCGGCTTCTTCGCCAGCCTCATCTTCATGCTCGGCGAGGCCTGGCTCAACGCCGCCTGCCCGGACCGGCTGCGCGGCCGGGTCTCCGGCATCTACGGTGCCGGCATGTGCGCCGGCTTTGCCGCCGGGCCGCTCGCCATTCCGCTCCTCGGCAGCGAGGGCGGGCTCGGTTTCGCGCTGACCGCCGTCTACCTCGCCATCGTCGCCTTTGCGACCGCCATGCTGATGTTCTCGACCAGGACGGTGCCGGAGCCCTCCTCGACGGGCGACGTCTTCCGCTTCTTCAAGGCCGCGCCGCTGCTCGTCGGCATGGTCTTCGCCTTCGGTTTCGCCGATATCGCGGCCATCTCGGCCATGCCGGTCTATTTCGTGAAGATGGGGCATACGGAGGCCTTCGCGGCGATCAGCGTGACCGTGCTCGCCCTGCCGACGGCGATCGCCCAGCCCTTCATCGGCCTCCTGCTCGACAAGCTGCCGCGCGAACGCGTCGCCCTTGCGGCCGTCGTCGTCGCGGCGGCGAGCTATCTCATCCTGCCGTCGATGCAGTCGGAAGTCGCCATCCTTTCGGTCTTCGCGCTGATGGGCACGGCCACCTTCTCGCTCTATACCTGCGCGCTGACCATGCTTGGCGAGCGCTACAGCAGCGCCATGCTGGTGGCCGGCGCCGCCGCCTTCGCGCTCGCCTATGCGGCAGGCAGCGGCGCGGGCTCGGCCCTGACGGGCGCGATCATGGAGGCCGGCGGGCCGAAGGCCGGCCCACTCTCCGTCGGCATCGGGCTGACGCTCTTCACCGCGGCGCTGATGATCGCGCGGCGGCGGTAGGGACGTTTCCTCTATCTGCCGGCAGAGGTGAGGTTGCCTATTGCGACACCCCCCTCTGGCCTGCCGGCCATCTCCCCCTCAAGGGGGGAGATCGGATGGAGCAACGCTTTGCCTCTCTTCAACGGTGCTGATCAAGCTAGGTTTGCACGTCTTGCCAATCTCCCCCCTTTTGAGGGGGAGATGGCCGGCAGGCCAGAGGGGGGTATCGCAATAGGTGACGCTCCTGCCCTACCCTTGTCGGGCCGGGCTTACAGTGGCCCGATCAGACGAACTGGCTGAGGCCCGGTACGGAGGCGACGACTTCGTCGACCACCTCGGCACCGGCATGCTCGCGGGCGACCGCCATGGTTTCCTTGGCAAGGCCGGTGATCTCGCCCATGCCGAGGCCCTGGCTCATCAGCTGCTGGCCGAGGCCCATGACGCCGCCGCCGCCGATCGCGCTCATCAGCCCGCCGAGCAGGCCTTCGCCCGCGCCCTCGCCATTGTACTTGGCGACCAGTTCGGACGCGCCCGGAATCGCCTCGATCATGCGGGCGACCGGGCCGTCGGCGGCCTCGCGCTGCAGGAAGCCGAGCATCATGCCGATGGCCTTTTCCGCCAGGGCGGCGTCGATGCCGACGGCATCGGCAACGCGGGTGACGAGTTCGTTCATGGAAAACCCTCCGAAAGGAATTGACGTTAACGTCAAGGTAAATGAATTGTCCGGCAAACTCAAGCCGGCTGCGCGGGCCTTCGACACGCGGGCAGGCACCCCTTCAAAGCGTGTTGTTCCCGTGCCGGACTATCCTTATAACCTGCCTGAGACGATTCAATGAAAACCTGCCCGGCGCGGCGATCTGCCCGCCGGCAGCGATCGGGTCAGAACGGCGCCAAGGAGTTTCAACGTGACGGAATCCATTCTTCAGGACGGAAAACTCTATATCGGCACCAGCCGCAAGCCGGACGATACCAACAACAAGCCGGAATATCTGGAATTGAAGTTCGGCAACCGCCACGGCCTCGTGACGGGGGCCACCGGCACCGGCAAGACGGTGACGCTGCAGATCCTCGCCGAGGGCTTTTCCAATGCGGGCGTGCCGGTCTTCTGCGCCGACGTGAAGGGCGACCTCTCGGGCATCGGCGCCATCGGCGAGGCCAAGGACTTCCTGCAGAAACGCGCCGACCAGATCGGCCTTGCGCCTTACGAATTCCAGCAGTTCCCGGTGATCTTCTGGGACCTTTACGGCGAGAAGGGCCACCGCGTCCGCACCACGATTTCCGAGATGGGCCCGCTCCTGCTCTCGCGCCTGATGAACGCGACGGACGCGCAGGAAGGCGTCATCAACATCGCCTTCAAGATCGCCGACCAGGGCGGCCTGCCGCTGCTCGACCTGAAGGATTTCCAGGCGCTGCTCAACTACATGGGCGAGAACGCCTCGGCGCTCTCCAGCCAGTTCGGCTTCATCTCCAAGGCCTCGGTCGGCTCGATCCAGCGCGAGCTGCTGATCCTCGAACAGCAGGGCGCCGAGCAGTTCTTCGGCGAGCCGGCGCTGAAGATCTCCGACATCATGCGCACGACCAATGACGGGCGCGGCGCGATCTCGGTGCTCGCCGCCGACAAATTGATGATGAACCCGCGCCTCTACGGCACGTTCCTGCTCTGGATGCTCTCGGAGCTGTTCGAGGTGCTGCCGGAAGTGGGCGATCCCGACAAGCCGAAGCTCGTCTTCTTCTTCGACGAGGCGCACCTTCTGTTCAACGACGCGCCGAAGGTGCTGGTCGAGCGGGTCGAGCAGGTCGTGCGCCTCATCCGCTCCAAAGGCGTCGGCGTCTATTTCGTCACGCAGAACCCGCTCGACGTGCCGGAAACCGTGCTCGCCCAGCTCGGCAACCGCGTGCAGCACGCGCTGCGCGCCTATACCCCGCGCGAGCAGAAGGCGGTGAAGACCGCCGCCGACACCTTCCGCCCCAACCCGGACTTCAATTGTGCCGAGGTCATCACCAATCTCGGCACGGGCGAGGCGCTCGTCTCGACGCTTGAGGGCAAGGGCGCGCCCTCGATGGTGGAGCGCACGCTGGTCCGCCCGCCGGCCTCGCGCCTCGGCCCCGTCACCGAGGCCGAGCGCAGGGAGATCATGAATGTCAGCCCCGTCGCCGGTCTCTATGACGAGGATTTCGACCGCGAATCCGCCTACGAGATCCTGACCGCCCGCGCCAAGAAGGCCGCCGAAGCCGCCGCCGCGCAGGAGCAGGCGGAAGAGCAGCAGGCCAGCACCCAGTCCTCCGGCGGCAGCCGCTGGACCCTGCCCGGCTTCGGCGACGACGAACCCGCCGCCCAGCCCGCCCCCAAGCAGCCGAAGGCGCGCTCCGGCTACCAGCGCGAGACCGTGGCGGAAGCGGCGATGAAGTCGGTCGCCCGCACCGTCGCCTCCTCGCTCGGCCGGGCGCTGGTGCGCGGCATCCTGGGGAGCTTGCGGCGGTAGGCGCTGCTCGGCCCTGCCGATGGGGTAGATACCCCTCTTCCCTGCCGGACATCTGCCCCGAGGGCAGGTCATCGCATATGGAATTCGACGGTGCCATTCTCCCCTTCTCCCCCGCGGGGAGAAGGTGGCCCGAAGGGTCGGATGAGGGGGCGGCTCGGACGTATCGTTTGCGCCTTCGCCATCCCCCTCATCCGCCTGCCGGCACCTTCTCCCCGCGGGGGAGAAGGGGATGGGGCCACGGTTTCCTTTTAGAGGCGTTAGCCCTGCCCTTGTGGAGGGAGATGCTCTGCGGGGCAGAGGGGTGCTTTCCCCTCTCCGCTTGCCAAACACCACACGCCAATGCTACCCCTTCCCCGTTCGCAACATGTAACAGAGGGCTGCGCGTGAAGACCGACTTCCTGCCGAACCGCACGCATGGTCCTGATCTTGCCCTGCAGATGCGTTTGCAGGGCTGATCGGAACGAACACACTCTTCTTCTGGTCTGCCTCCCGGCGGGTGCGGTTTCAGCCGCATCCATCTTTCCTGAGCCATTCCGCGTGATCGACGGCCAATGCCGCACCGCGGGGCTCCGAAGACCAGAGATCGTTCCATGTCGCTCATCACTATCCGCGCCCTCGGCGTCACCCTCTCCACCCCGCTTTTCGCCGATCTCAACCTTTCCGTCGCCGCCGGCGACCGGATCGGCCTCGTGGCGGCCAACGGGCGGGGGAAATCCACCCTGCTGAAATGCATCACCGGCGCCTTCGAGCCGACGACGGGCGAGATTTTTCGCGCCCGCGGCCTCACCATCGGGCATATGGAGCAGGACCTTCCCGCCGGCCTCGAGGCGCTCACCTTCCGCGAGGCCGTGCTCGGCGCGCTTTCCCCCGAACAGCAGGAGAGCGAAGGCTGGCGGGCCGATGTCACGCTGGAGGAGCTGGAGGTGCCCGAGGCGCTGCGCGAGCGGCCGCTTTCCCAGCTCAGCGGCGGCTGGCAGCGCATCGCGCTGATCGCCCGCGTGCGCGTCGGCGAGCCGGACGTGCTGCTGCTCGACGAGCCGACCAACCATCTCGACCTTTCGAAGATCGCCCGGCTGGAGGGGTGGCTCGCGGGCCTGCCGCGCGACATGCCGGTCGTCATCTCCAGCCACGACCGCGCCTTCCTCGACGCCGTGACCAACCGCACGCTGTTCCTGCGCCCCGAGCGCTCGCAGCTCTTCGCGCTGCCCTATTCGCGCGCCCGCGCGGCGCTCGACGCAGCGGACGCGGCCGAGGAGCGGCGCTTCGAGAAGGACATGAAGGCGGCCCAGCAACTGCGCCAGCAGGCGGCCAAGCTCAACAATATCGGCGTCAATTCCGGCAGCGACCTCCTGGTGGTCAAGACCAGGCAGCTCAAGGAACGGGCCGAGCGGATCGAGGACGCCGCGCGGCCCGCCCATCAGGAGCGCCCGGCCGGCGCCATCCGCCTCGCCAACCGCGGCACCCATGCCAGGGTGCTGGTGACGCTGGAGGATGCCGCCGTCGGGACGCCCGACGGCACCCTCCTCTTCCGCACCGGCCGGAAATTCCTCTGCCAGGGCGACCGCATCGTGCTGCTCGGCCGCAACGGAGCCGGCAAGACGCGGCTCGTCCGGCTGCTGCGCGCGGCGATCGCGGCAGCGGGCGCCAGCCATGAGGGCATCAAGGCGACGCCCTCGCTGGTGCTCGGCTATGGCGACCAGGCGCTGTCGGACCTTTCGGACGCCGAGACGCCGCACGGCACGATCATCCGCCGCTTCGACATCGGCGACCAGCGGGCGCGCAGCCTGCTCGCCGGCGCCGGGCTTTCCATCGAGATGCAGGGGCGGCCGGTGGGGCTGCTCTCCGGCGGGCAGAAGGCGCGGCTCGGCATGCTGGTGCTGCGGCTGACCAACCCGAACGTCTACCTGCTCGACGAGCCGACCAACCATCTCGACATCGAGGGCCAGGAGGCGCTGGAGCGGGAGCTGACGGCAAACGAGGCGAGCTGCCTCATCGTCTCGCACGACCGCGCCTTCGTGCGGGCGGTGGCCAACCGCTTCTGGGTGATCGAGAAGCGGCGGCTCATCGAGGTGGACGGGCCCGAGGCCTTCTTCGCCGAGGCGGCCTTGCGGGGGTGAGTCGTCCGCTGCCTGCCGGATTGCCCCCGCGAGGAACAGGACTATCGCCCATGGAAGGAAACCGTCGCCTCCTCCCCTTCTCCCCCGCGGGGAGAAGGTGGCCCGAAGGGTCGGATGAGGGGGTGGCTCGGACGGATCGTTTGCGCCTTCGCCATCCCCCTCATCCGCCTGCCGGCACCTTCTCCCCGCGGGGGAGAAGGGGATGTGTGGCACCGTCGAATTCCATATACAATGTCCCCTGCCCGGAAATGGCGGCCGTCAGCCGATGCGCGGGTCGCCGCGAAAATCCTCGCGGGAGAAGCCGATCCGGCGCGGCGGGTGATCGCACAGCGCCTGCACGCCGAGCGGCGAGAGCCGGATGCGCCAGGTCTGGCGCTCCACCGGCCTTGGCGCGGCAAAGGCGGAGGCGGTGAGAAGCGCCATGTTGGCGCCGCCGGCCGGATCGCGCACCGAGCGGTAGATTATGGCGGCAAGGCCGGCCGCCCGCGCGCCGTCGGTGAGCGCCTGGCAGGCGGCATAGTCGGTCGGGTGCGTCCAGAGGGCGGCGTCCCTGTCGAGCGGCGAGGCGGTGAGGTCGAGCGCCGCGCCGGTCTCGACGAGGGCGGAAAAGGCGGTGTAGTCGGCGGCATTGGCCGGGAGCGGCGTTGCCGGCGATTCGGCGAAGAACAGCAGCCGGTAGAAGGCCATTTCGGACAGCGCCGTCTCGACGGAAAGCCCGGCATAGTAGACGCCGAGCGTGCGCCCGGCGCGGCGGAAGCGCGAGCCGTGCGGATAGACCGCGCCGTAGCGGAAGGGGGTGGCGAGCAGATAGTCGAGGCCGGCGCATTCCGGCGGCAGCACCGGCTTGCTCTCCTCCAGAAGGTCCTCCAGCAGCGCCTGTTCGTCCAGCGTGTCGACGAGCTTCAGCGTCGAGACGCGGTGCTGCGCCTCGACGAAACGCCAGACGGGCCCCGAAAAGGACCGCGCCTCAGACGAGAGCGCGGCGGGCGTCCAGATAGGCAAGGACATCGACAAGGCCGGAAATGGAGACGATGCGATCGACGGGGCGCGCGCCGAGCACGCTGTTGTCCGCCGTCATCCAGGCGCGGGCGACACCCTCGTCGCCGCCGGTAATGGCATCGAGCGAGCGGAAGAGGCGTACGAGCAGCACCGCCAGCTCGAACGGCTTGGTGCCGCGCTCCAGGAGCACGTCCTGCCGCTTCAGCCGCGACACGGTCGCCTCCGAGACCCCGATGACCGCCGAAAGGATGCGCGCCGTCAGCCCCAGCCGCTCCGCCGCATTGACGGCCGCCTTGGTGAGCACGGCGCCTTCGGCATTGGCGTTGATGACGGGCTTGCGCTGCATGATACGATCTCCTTTCATGGGAAAGAATATAGCAACTCTTTTTCCCATGACAAGGGTTTCGCACCCTTTCCTAGGCATCCTTCATCTCGATGATCTGGATGAGGTTGCCGCAGGTATCGTCGAACACCGCCATGCGCACGGGCCCGGCATCCATCGGCGGCTGGGTGAAGGCGACGCCGAGCGACACGAGCCGCTGGTGCTCGGCATCGAGATCGTCGACCTGGAAGGAGGCGATCGGGATGCCGTCCTCGACGAGCGCCGCCTTGTAGGGTCCGACGGCCGGATGGCCGCTCGGCTCGAGCAGCAGTTCGGTGCCGTCGGGGTTTTCCGGCGAGACGACGGTCAGCCAGCGGTCTTCGCCGACGGGCACGTCATGCTTGACGCGAAAGCCCAGCACGCGCGTATAGAAATCCTCGGCCTTCGCCTGGTCGTCCACGGGAACGCTGGTGACATAGATCCGCATGGTTTTCCTCCTTCAGAGATGGGTTTGCAGCCACTGCCCGACGGCCGCGCGCAGCGGGCCGGCATCGAGCGTGTGCAGCTTCGTGCGCCCCGACCACTCGACGCGCACGAGGCCGGCCTTTTCCAGCATGTCGAGATGCTGGGTGATCGCCTGCCGCGACAGGGTGACCCCGTCCTGCGCAAAGGACAGGGCGCAGATCTCGAACAGGGACTGGCGCGGCCGCTCGCGCAGGCGATCGATGATCCTGCGGCGGGTCGGATCGCCCAGGGCCTTGAAGATGCGGTCGAGGGCATCGTCGTCCATGGCGAAGAATATGCAATAAAATCATTGCATGTCAAGGCGGCGCCACGCGCGCACGACAAAAGGCCCGGAGGCTGGGCTCCGGGCCTTTCGCTCAAAGGTCTGTGCCGGGGATGTCTACTTGCAGACCTTGATCTTCTTGATGACGACATTGCCGTAGTAGTCGTAGGCCTTGACCTTCTTGATGAAGCAGTGCGGCTTGTAGCCGTAGCTGTAGTAGCCGGCCTGCGAGGGGGCGGCGAAGGAGATGGCGGCAACGGCGGCGATGGCGGCGGAAACGATGATCTTGCGCATGGGGTCTCTCCTGATCTCTCTTTGGGGATGAGCCTCTCTCATCCGGTGATCAGAAGGTCTCACATCGCCCCGCCCCGCGCTGTTCCGCATGGAACACGAAAAGGCCGCCCGGAGGAATTTCCGGACGGCCTTCTTTCGATCTGCCGGCCTGGTCAGGCGACGGTGGTCTTGACGTCGAGATTGCCGCGGGTGGCGTGGCTGTAGGGGCACACGACATGCGCCTTCTTGACGAGGTCCTCGACCACGGCCTTGTCGACGCCGGGCACGGAGACTTCGAGCGAGGCCTCGAGGCCGAAGCCGCCGCCATCCTCGCGCGGGCCGATGCCGACGGTCGCCGTGACCTTGGCGTCATCGGGGATCTTCACCTTTTCCTTGCCGACGACGAACTTCAGCGCGCCGAGGAAGCAGGCCGAATAGCCGACGGCGAACAGCTTTTCCGGGTTGGCGCCGGCCGCGCCGTCGCCGCCGAGCTCCTTCGGCACGGTGAGCGTGACGTCGACGGTGCCGTCCTCGGTTGCGCCATGGCCGGCGCGGCCGCCGGTTGCGGATGCCTTGGTTCTGTAGAGAATGGGCATGGATGTCTCCTTCCTGGTTTCGTTGGCGATGGACTCTAGATAGCGCAAAATTAGATTGCGCGCAATATGATTTTGCAAATTGCAATTTCGGCCATTTGTGCGACAATGGCAGCATGACCGACAAACGTGACGAAGCTGAGACGGACGATATCCCGGCGGGCATGCTGGCGCTGGACCAGCAGCTCTGTTTCGCCGTCTATTCGGCCGCCCATGCGCTGAACCGCACCTACAAGCCCCTGCTCGATCCCTACGGCCTCACCTATCCGCAATATATCGTGCTGATGACGCTGTGGGAGGAGGACGGGCGCACGGTGAAGGCGCTGGGCATGACGCTGGGCCTCGATTCCGGCACGCTCTCCCCCCTCCTCAAGCGGCTGGAGGCGGCCGGCTACATCCACCGCGCCCGCGACAGGAGCGACGAGCGCCAGGTCCTCGTCACGCTCACCGGCAAGGGCCATGCGATGAAGCGCGAGGCCGTGGGTATCCGCCGGCAGATCGGCAAGGCGACCGGCTGCTCGCTGGAGGCCCTGCAGACCCTGACGGCCGACCTGCAGGCCCTGACCGGCCGGCTCGATGCCGGCGCCGCGCAGGACGACGCCGCCTGAAAAGCGGGATTTTACCGGGTCCTCCCCTTGCGGGACCTGTTCGCGATTCAACCTTCGCGCTAGAGTGCGCGCGGGCGAGCCGCGAAGGGGGCATTCTTGAATCCTGCATGGTCCTGGCTGAGGGCGAACGCCGCCGCAAGCCTCTGGTGCATGGCCGTCGGCCTTTCCATGATGGCGCTCTGGCTGGCCGAGCCGGCGGGCCTTGCCGAGCGCCATCCTTGGCTGTTCGGCATGAAGTTCAATGCCGCGCTCGCCTTCGTCGTCATCGGCACGGCGCTCGGCCTTGCCGCGCGTGGCCATGCGCGCCTGCCGGCGCTGATGATGGCGCCGGTCTTCCTCTACGGCGCGCTCGCGCTCTCCCAGCACCTTTTCGGCATCGATGCCGGCATCGACACGCTGCTCCACACGCCCTTCGTCGATATCGGCACCAGCCTGCCGGGGCGGATCGCCCCCAACACGGCGCTCTGCCTGATGCTGCTCAGCCTGGCGCTGGCGCTGCGCGCGCTCACCGGGAAGAACAGTGCGGTGCAGGTGGCGCTCGGCTTCGTCACCGTTATCATCGCGGCGGCCGCGCTGATCGGCTATGCGATCGCGCTGGATTTCGCCCATGACTGGATCCGCTTCACGCGCATGTCGTTCCAGAGCGCCAGCTGTTTCGTCGCCGTCGGCATCGCGCTCATCTTCACCGGCACGGAGGCGACCGGCTTCCACCGGGTGACGCTTGCCGGCGTGCTCGGCCTTGCCACCTATCTGCTGCTGCTCGCCATGAGCTACTACGAGCTGGCGCGCTACGAAGCCGCGTTCGGCATCACCTTCTCGAACAGCGATGCCAGCGCCCGCTCGACGCTCTCCTCGCTGGTGCTGATCTCGGGCGTCCTCTACGGCGCCCTCGTCGCCCATCTCTATGTCTCCTCCCGCCGCGCGCGCCGCATGGCGGCGGACCTTGCCGAAAGCCGCGCCCGCCTCACCGCCATCATCGACAATGCCGTGGACGGCATCGTCACCATCGACGACCGCGGCATCATCCTGTCGGCCAATCCCGCCTGCACGCGCATCTTCGGCTTCACGCCGGAGGAGATGGTGGGCCGCAACGTCAGGATCCTGATGCCGGAGCCCTATCACAGCGAGCACGACCGCTATATCGCCAACTACAAGCGCAGCGGCGAGGCGAAGGTCATCGGCATCGGCCGCGAGGTGGAGGGCCGGCGCAAGGACGGCTCCGTCTTCCCGCTCGACCTTGCCGTCGCCAAGCTGGAGCTCGACGGCACGGTCATCTACAGCGGCATCGTGCGCGACATTTCCGAGCGCAAGGCGAGCGAGCAGGCGCTGATCGACGCCAATGCCGAGCTGGAGGAATTCGCCTACCGCACCTCGCACGACCTGCGCTCGCCGATCGCCTCCTCGCTCGGCCTCCTCACCATCTCCAAGGACATGCTGGCGGAAGGCGAGCTCACCGCGCTCGGCCAGACGCTGCAGCGCATGGAGCAGAATTTCCGCCGGCTCGACCACCTGATCCAGAACATCATCACCATCACCCGCAACCGGCTGATGGAGGAGGAGGCACGGCCCATCGCGCTGCGGGCGCTGATTTCAGAGGCGATCGACGCGCTCTCGCATTTCGAGGATTCCAAGCGGATCCGCATCGAAAATCATGTGCCGGCGGAATTGACAATCGTCAGCAAGCCGTCGAAATTCCAGGTCATCGTCGGCAACATGCTCTCCAACGCGGTCAAATATCACGATCCGAAGGAGGCGGAGCCGGCGATCGACATCCGCGCCTTCCGCTATGCCGGCAAGCTGCGGCTGTCGGTGGAAGACAACGGCCTGGGCGTTCCGCCCGCAAGCCGCCATTTGTTGTTCAAGATGTTCAAACGGCTGCACCCGAACCGGTCCTTCGGCAGCGGGCTCGGCCTCTACATATTGAGAAAGAGCGCGGAAGCCCTCGGCGGCACGGCGCTCTATGAAGCTAGAGATAAGGGCAGCCGGTTCATCATGGAACTGCCCGACGGGGACTGACCATGACTATCCAATCGATCCTGGTCGTCGACGACGACGAGAACGACCAGTTCATCTGTGAATACACCATTCGCAAATACGATCCGTCGATCCGCATCATCAAGGCATTCGACGGCTCGGAAGCGCTCGACATCCTGCACCGCGAGACGCCCGACGCCATCATCCTCGACATCAACATGCCCGTCATGAACGGCTTCGAATTCCTCGACCGCTATGCCGAGGAATTCGAGGTGCACGCCCCCGTCGTCGCCATGCTGACCAGCTCCCATCTCGGCAAGGACCGCGAGCGGGCGATGCAGTACAGCTTCGTGAAGAGCTATTTCGAAAAGCCCCTGCAGTCCGACCACCTGCGCCTCATGACGGAATTGCTCGACGAATAGTCGCGGGATGGATTGACGCGTGTCCGGCGAAAATCCCCTCTGGAATCCCCTCTGGCCTACGGGCCTCTCCCCTTCAAGGGCAGATCGATCGCCCATGGCAGGAAACCGTTGCCCCATCCCCTTCTCCCCCGCGGGGAGAAGGTGCCGGCAGGCGGATGAGGGGGATGGCGAACGCGCAAAGGCTCGATCCGAGCCACCCCCTCATCCGACCCTTCGGGCCACCTTCTCCCCGCGGGGGAGAAGGGGATGTGCGGCACCGTCGAACTCCATATGCAATGGCCTTGCCCTCTGCGGGGAGAGCAACGGAGGAAGCCACCGCAACCACCACACTCCCCCACAATTTAGCCCCCGTCCCGCTTTCTCTCTCCCTTTCGGAAAATCCTTCGCCATAGTGGCCGCATGTCCACGATTCGCCCCCTGATTCCCCTTCTCGTCACCGCAGGCATCCTGATCGGCGGGAACGGGCTGCAGGGCACGTTCATCGCGCTGCGCGCCTCGCAGGAGGGGTTCTCCACCGCGGTGATCGGCATCGTCGGCGCGGGGTATTCCATCGGCTTTGCCATCGGCTGCATCTACGTGACGCGCTTCCTGCGCGCGATCGGCCATATCCGCACCTTCTCCGCCATGGCGGCGATCGCCTCGGCCTCCGCCATCGCCATGGTGCTGGTCATCGATCCCGTCTTCTGGTTCGCCATGCGGCTCGTCGCCGGCATCTGCTTCGCCAGCCTCTTCGCCACCGTCGAAAGCTGGCTGAACGCCGCCGTCACCAATGCCAACCGGGCGCGCACGCTCTCCGTCTACCGCGTCGTCGACCTCGGCTCGGTCACCGCGGCGCAATATCTCATTCCCGGCATCGGCATCGGCGGCTTCGAGCTGTTCGCCATCGTCGCCATGGCGCTGTCGCTGTCGCTGGTGCCGATCTCGCTGGCCGACCGCTCCAGCCCGACGGTGCCGGAAGCGATCCGCTTCGATATCCCGAAGCTCTGGAACATCTCGCCGCTGGCAACCGTCGGCTGCATCGTCGTCGGCCTCACCAATGCCGCCTTCCGCAATCTCGGGCCGATCTACGCCCACGACATTGGCCTTTCGGTGACGGCGATCGCCAGCTTCATGAGCGCCGGCATCGTCGGCGGCGTGGTGCTGCAATATCCGCTCGGCCTTTATTCCGACCGGCTCGACCGGCGGCTGATCATCCTCGTCGCCACGCTCGGCTCGGCGCTTGCCGCGCTCTACCTCGCCTTTTTCGCCGGCGGCAACGAGGTGAGGAACCTCGTCGGCATCTTCATCTTCGGCGCCTTCGCCATGCCGCTCTATTCGCTCTGCTCGGCCCATGCCAATGACCATGCCGGCGAAGGCGAGCATGCGCTGGTCTCCGCCGGCATGCTGTTCTTCTGGTCCTGCGGGGCGATCATCGGCCCGCTCTTCGCCTCGGTGCTGCTGCAGTTCTTCGGCCCGCAGGCGCTGTTCCTCTACACCGCCGTCATCCTCGTGTCCTTCATGGCCTATACGGCGCTGCGCATGAGCGCCCGCGCCGCCGTGCCCGCCGGGAAACGGCGCAGCCGCTTCCGCAACCTCCTGCGCACCTCCTTCTTCTTCAACAAGCTCGCCGACAAGGACCGCAACGGCGATCCCTGAGCCTGCGGCAATCTGGTCGGGCGCCGCTTATTGCTGAGGCTCTCTCTCAGGTTTAGAAGCGGATGGACGCACCGGAGGGACCGCCATGCTGACACGCCGCACGCTGATGAAGGGCGCACTCGTCGCCGGGGCCTACGCCGGCGGCGTCGGCCTTGCAGGCCGCTTCGGCGGGCTGGCGAAGGCCGAGGCACCGGTAACGCTCGTTGCCCGCCCCGGCGAGGCGATGATCACCGACAAGGGCCCGACGAAAGGCGTCATGACCTATGGCGACGCCGAGATCCCGCCCGTGCTGCGCATGCGGCGGGGCGAGGCCTTTGCGCTGCGCCTCGACAACAGGCTCGACGAGCCGACGACGATCCACTGGCACGGGCTTCGCATCGACAACAGGATGGACGGCGTGCCCTTCCTGACGCAGCCCTATGTCTATGGCGGCGACGGGTTCGACTATGCCTTCACCCCGCCCGATGCCGGCACCTTCTGGTATCACCCCCATTGCAACACGCTCACCCAGATCGGCCGCGGCCTTGCCGGCCTCGTCGTCGTGGAGGACCCGGCGGATCCCGTCTTCGACGCCGAGATCGTGCTCAACCTGCGCGACTGGCGGCTTGGCGGCGACGGCCAGTTCATCGCCCAGTTCAAGCCGCGCGACGCCGCCCGCGCCGGCACCTTCGGCACAGTGCGCACCGCCAACTGGCGGCAATCGCCGCAATATGACGCGCCGGCCGGCGGCCTCGTGCGCCTGCGCCTTGCCGCGACCGACGTCACCCGCATCCTCGCGCTCCAGATGGAGGGCGCCGAAGCCACGGTCATCGCCCTCGACGGCAATCCGGCGGCGGAACGCTTTGCGCTCGACCACCTGATGATCGGCCCCGGCCAGCGGCTCGACCTCGTGCTGCGCATGCCCGACACGGAGGGCGCCGTCGCGGCGCTGAAGGACCTGCGCGGCACCAAGCCGGCGACGCTCGCCACCTTCCGCGCCACCGGCGCCTCGCTGAAGCGCGATGCGCGCGACCTGCCGCCGCTCACGCAAAACCCGCTGCCCGAGCCGGACCTGTCCGCCGCCACCGAAATCCCCTTCGTCCTCAGCGCCTCGGCGGAGGAGCGGCCGAAGGACGGCATCTGCGGCTCGCTCGGCTACAATTTCTGGGCCATCAACAAGGTGCCGTGGGCAGACGACACGGGCGACCCGACCGCCCCGCTCGCCGAGATGAAGGCGGGCAAAACCTATATCTTCAACGTCGAGAACCCGACGCCGCAGGTCCACCCCCTCCACCTGCACGGCCTCGTCTTCCGGCCGATGAACTCCAACAAGCAGGCGATCCGCCCGCATTTTTCCGACACCTACCTCATCCTGCCGGACGAGAAGGTGCAGCTCGCCCTCGTCGCCGACAATCCGGGCGACTGGGTGTTCCATTGCCACATCATCGAGCACCAGAAGACCGGCATGACGAGCTACGTGCGGGTCGTCTAGGGGCGATCGCGAAGTCGTGCCGTGCGGCTCGTGGATCCTCGGGTCGAGCCCGAGGATGACGCAAGAAGAGACACAGGACGAACATAAGGAACGGTGCAGCATGCCGTGCCGTTTGACGGGTGAGAAACTTTGCCTTCCCCGTCATGCTCGGGCTTGACCCGAGGATCCAAGCCGCGGGTGAGGCGTGGATGCTCGGGTCAAGCCCGAGCATGACGGAGGAGAGTGCGTGCCCTGCCTTTGCCATATCCCTCCCGCTCAAGTTTTCGATTGTGGCAAAACCGTGGACCGTCTAAAGCTGCCCGATCAAAAAACCAGAAAGTCCGCCCGAGCCATCATGCAGATCATCGAGACCACCGCAGCCCTTGCCGAAGCCTGTGAGACACTCGCCCGTTCCGAGTATCTGACCATCGACACGGAGTTCCTGCGGGAAACCACCTTCTGGCCGGAACTCTGCCTGATCCAGCTCGCAGGCCCCGAGACCGAGGTGATCGTCGATCCGCTCGCCAAGGGCCTCGACCTTGCCCCCTTCTACGCCCTGATGGCGAACCCGGCGGTGCTGAAGGTGTTCCATGCCGCCCGGCAGGACATCGAGATCATCGTCAACCGCGGCGACCTCATCCCGCATCCGATCTTCGACACCCAGGTCGCCGCCATGGTCTGCGGCTTCGGCGACAGCGTCTCCTACGACCAGCTCGTGCAGAAGATCAAGGGCGTGCACATCGACAAGTCCTCGCGCTTCACCGACTGGAGCCGCCGGCCGCTCACCGAAAAGCAGCTCGAATATGCGCTGGCCGACGTGACGCACCTGCGCGACGTCTATCTCGCGCTCAAGGAGAAGCTGGAGGCCGCCGGCCGCTCGCTGTGGCTGACCGAGGAAATGGCGGTGCTGGAAGCGCGCGAGACCTACGACCTCCATCCGGACGACGCCTGGCGGCGGCTGAAGATGCGCGTCAAGAAGCCGATCGAGCTGGCCGTGCTGCAGAAGGTCGCGGCCTGGCGAGAGCGGGAGGCGCGCGGCCGCAACGTGCCGCGCTCGCGCATCCTCAAGGACGACACGATCTACGAGATCGCCCAGCAGCAGCCGGCCGATGCCGAGGCGCTGGCGCGCCTGCGCACCATTCCCAAGGGCTGGGAGCGCTCGCAATCCGGCGCGGCCCTGCTGGAGGCGATCAACGAGGCGCTCGCCATTCCGAAGACCGACCTGCCGCGCCTGCCCCGCCAGGCCCATGTGCCGGAAGGCGCCGCGGCCGCCAGCGAGATGCTGAAGGTGCTCCTGAAGATCGTCTCGGAGAAGGAAGGCGTCGCCGCCAAGATCATCGCCAACAGCGACGATCTGGAAAAGATCGCCATCGACGGCGAAGCGGCCGATGTCGCCGCGCTCTCCGGCTGGCGCCGCGAGCTCTTCGGCGAAACGGCCCTCAACCTCATCAGCGGCAAGGTGGCGCTGCGCTTCGTCGACAGGAAGATCGAGGCGGTCGCGCTCTGATCAGGCGTGCAGCTTCGCCCCCTTGGTGATGCGGTCGACGGTCTTCCTGTCGGCATGCAGCGCGATGCCGACGACCTTGGCGTCATCGGGCCCGAATTCGGCGAAGACGGCGCGGTTGGCCGCGTCATGGCCGGTCGCAAACATCTCCTCGATATAGACGGAGGCCGGGACGTCGCGCTCGAGGGCGCGGGCATGGATCTTCGACAACGTTCCACCGTCCGTCGAAAGCACGATGACCGGCTGGACGCTGAGCGCATTGTAGACATTGCCGGCCGCATCGCGATAAGCTTCGCCGATCAGCTCCGGTTTCCGGCCGATGATGCCGCCGGACAGGAAGGCGGTCACGTTCAGCTTCTGCCAGACCTCCAGGTCCTCGCGCAGGACGATGGCGAACTTGGTATCGAACATGCAGGTATACTCCCGAAAAAAGGCTGCGGACGATTCCGCGGCCAATGCGATAGCAGGCGCGGTCGAGGGCCCGCTTGAACGTTCGTGCACGGAAAGGGACCGCATCGTCGTGGCGCCGGAGCTCGCCGGCATCGAGCGCATCGAGGCGCGCTTCCACGGCAAGGGCTTCGAGCCGCACCGGCACGATACCTACGCGCTCGGCGTCACCATGGCCGGCATCCAGACCTTCTCCTATCGCGGCGAGACCCGCTTCAGCCCGCCCGGCAACGTGATCGTGCTGCATCCCGACGAGATGCACGACGGGGGCGCAGCCACCGAGGACGGCCTCACCTACCGCATGATCTACATCCCGCCGGAACGTTTCCTGCCGGCGACCGCCGCGCGCGGGCGCACGCTGCCCTTCGTCGCCGCGCCGGTCGTCGACGATCCCAGGCTGGCAGGCCTGCTGCTGGACGCCATCGGCAGCATGGATGCGGCGATCGAGCCGCTGAAGCTCGACGAGCTGCTGGGGGAGATCGCCGCCGCCCTGCTCGACCATGCCGGCGCGCCGCCGGCGGGCACGGGCCGGCTCGCCCATGCCGAGGTGCGCCGGGCCTGCGATTTCCTCAGGGAAAACCTCTCCCGTCAGGTCAGCTCGGCCGACCTCGAAGAGGTGACGGGGCTCGACCGCTTCACGCTTGCCCGGCAGTTCCGCCAGCTTCTCGGCACCAGCCCGCACCGCTACCTCGTCATGCGCCGGCTGGAGCGGGCGAAGGTCCTGATTACGGCGAGGGAGAGCATCGCGGAAGCCGCCTTTGCCAGCGGCTTTGCCGACCAGGCGCATCTCAACCGCCATTTCAAGAAGGCGCTCGGCATGACGCCCGGGCGCTTCGCGGCGCTCGCCGTCTAGTCCCAAATCCCCCCGTCATGAAAGCGACAAGCAACTGTCAAGCGGCGGTCATGTGCGCCGCCTATCAACGGCCTCGCTTTGCCAACCCGATGGGGACATTCATGACCAAACACCTTTTCACCACCACCGCCCTCGCGCTTCTGCTGGCGACCGCCGCGCAGGCCGACGACAAGGAATTTCCCGCCACGCTGAAGGCCCATGCGATCCTGCCGGCGAACACGATCATCGCCGCCCCGGCCGACGCCGCCGCCTACCTGAAGACATCCGGCAAGTTCACCACCGCCGACCGCAAGCGCACCGAGGCGCTCGGCACCGTCATGGGCAAGGACGGCGTGCGCGAGACCGGCCTGGCGCTGCCCTTCGACGGCCAGCCGATGCAGGGTTTCTCCGGCATCAAGACCATGGAGGACGGCTCGTTCTGGACGCTTTCCGACAACGGCTTCGGCAACAAGCTGAACTCCACCGACGCCATGCTGATGATCCACAATGTGCGCTTCGACTGGGACAAGGGCACGATGGAGCCGGTCAGGACCGTCTTCCTCTCCGACCCGGACCGGAAGGCGCCCTTCCCGATCGTCATGGAAGGCGCGGAGACGCGCTACCTGACCGGCGGCGACTTCGACGTCGAATCCATCCAGCCGGTCGCGGACGGCTTCTGGATCGGCGAGGAGTTCGGCCCCTACATCCTGAAATTCGACCGCGACGGCAGGCTCACCGACGTCATCGCCACCGAGGTGGACGGCAAGCCGGTCACCTCGCCGGACAACCCGACGCTCGCCGTGCAGGCCGATCCCTCCAAGAAGATGCCGGCCTTCAACCTGAAGCGCTCCGGCGGCTATGAGGGCCTGGCGCTCTCGAAGGACGGCACGAAGCTCTACGGCCTCCTGGAAGGCCCGCTCTGGGTCGACAGCGAGAGCGTCGAGCAGGCGGACGGCCGCCCGGCGCTGCGCATCGTCGAGCTCGACACCGCCTCCAAGGCCTGGACGGGCCGCAGCTGGCTCTACCCGCTCGCCGAGGGCGGCGAGGCGATCGGCGACTTCAACATGCTGGACGGGACGACCGCGCTGGTGATCGAGCGCGACAACGGCGCCGGCACCGCCGACAAGGCCTGCGCCGATGCGAGCGACCCGAAGCCGGACTGCTTCGCCACCGCCTCGAAGGTCAAGCGCATCTACAAGATCGCCATGACCGACGAGAATGCCGGCAAGGCCGTGCGCAAGATCGGCTATATCGATCTCCTGAAGATCGCCGACCCCGACAACAGGAAGCGCCAGGGCGGCGGCGGCGGCTTCTACGACATGCCGTTCGTGACGATCGAGAACGTCGACCGCGTCGACGAGACCCACATCATCGTCGGCAACGACAACAACCTGCCCTTCTCCGCCGGCCGCGCGCTGGACAAGGCCGACGACAACGAGTTCGTGCTCCTTGAGGTCGGCGAGTTGCTGAAGGCCGAGTGATCGGTGACGGTTGGGCGTGAGAGACGGCAGCGGCTGCGGGCGCTGCCGTTTTGGTTTTGGCGGCATTGCTCTTTGGGTGTCTGCCTTCCCCGTCGTCATCCTCGGGCTTGACCCGAGGATGACGGAGGAGAAGTGAACGGATTTGATAGCGGCTTATGGTGGCGGGTCGTCAATACGGCTTGCACGGATATGAGGCCGGCGCCGTCTCCACCCTAACTTGGATCGACCAGCTGCAGGATGAGCTGGTGCACATTGCCGCCGTCGTTCAGCTCGACCTGGTCGAACGCGCGGCTGCGGGCGCGCTGGGCCTGGGAGAGCTCGCCGAGCTTGGTCTGGAGCTGCGGGCGGATCTTCTGGCAGTTCGGGTCGTTCTCGACCGTCATGCCGACGCTTGCCGCCTCGATCTCCTTCACCATGTCCTTGATGAAGTCGCCGTGCACCTTCTCATGCGCGGTCACGCCGGCGAGGAAGGTGTCCCAGCGGCTTTTCAGCGGCTCGGAGAGCTTCACCTTCAGCTTCGGCAGCGTGTAGGTGATGATCAGCTTCGGCTTGTTGACCGTGATGGTGCAGGCATTGCCCTGGCGCTCGTACTTGCGCGTCCAGGTGAGCTTGAAGCCGGTATGGGCGATGACGCGGGCGACGCCGAGCTTCGGGCCGCGCGCGCCGATCGACTGGTAGATCTCGAGGCCCGTCGCGCCCGTCACGCCGTAGGGCTCGACGCGCTCGACGGCCTGCCAGTCCTGCGCTGCCGCACTTCCGGCAAAGAGCAGGGCGGCGAGAAGAAGGGCGCCTCTCATCCCTCGCCTCACAGGAACCGGAAGGCGAGCTTCTTGCCGGTGAGCTTGGCAAGCTGCTGGAGGCGGCCGTCGAGCCGCTCGCCGGCCAGTTCGGAATAGTCGGCGGGCACGACGAATTCGAGATCGACCCCGGAGGCGGTGGCCTTGCGGAAGGCAAGGTGCGGCACGACGCCGGGCATGGAGGCGGAGAAGAGGTAGACGACGCGGAGCAGGCCGCCGACGAGCTTGGCCAGCTCGCGCAGGCGCGGCGTCGCGATCGCGGCCAGCGAGCTGCTGACGGCGTCGTCGCCAAGGCCCTCGAAGCGGTAGTAGTTGGTGAGCGCGATGAAGGCGCGGCCGGGATGGGTGATGCCGATGAAGGTGCCGTGGGCAATGAGGTTCAACGCCTGCAGGCCGCGATAATCGGGATGGGCGCGCCAGCTGATATCGGCGAGCAGGCATGCGGCCTCGCGGTAGCGGCGCTCCTCCTCGGTCTCGGTGATGCCGAAGAGCGGCATCATGCGGCCGGTCCATTCGGCAAGCTCGCGCGCATGCTCGGGCGAGCGGGCGCGCAGGATGGCAAGTTCGCCGGCGGCGGCGATGAGCGGGTCGCGCGCCTTTTCCCGGTCGGGCAGGAGCGAATAGAGAAACCCTTCGCGCACGCCCTGGGCGGAGAAGAACACCCGCGACGGCTTCATGATCGCGATCGTCTCCTGCAGGGCGACGGCGCCGAACGGCAGGAGGTTGCGGCGGCCCTTGGAGATCGCCGCATAGGCGGGGTCCTTCTGGTCCTTGGCCGTCACGATGTCCGCCAGGAAATCCATGGCGTCGGAAAAGCCGAGCTCGTAGCCCTGGATCATGTGCAGCGGGTAGTTCTGCACCTCCATGTGGAGCGCCCCGATGGCGCGCCAGGTGCCGCCGACGGCGTAGAAGGCGCGGCCGGCGCCGTTCTTCAGGAGATTGGCGGTGCGCAGGTATTTTCGCGCGACGATGCGGGCCTGGGCGGGCGAGCCGCCGGAGGCTTCCGAAAGCCGGATGCCGCCGAGCGGCAGCGTGATGCCACGGCCGATCATGGCGCCCGCCACGTCGATCAGCTCCAGCGAGCCGCCGCCGAGGTCGCCGACGATGCCGTCCGGATCATGAAAGCCGCTGACGATGCCGAGCGCGGAGAAATAGGCCTCCTCCTCGCCGGTCAGGACGCGGACCTTCTGGCCGAGGATGAGCTCTGCCTGGTGGATGAAATCGGGCCCGTTCTCCGCCTCGCGCGCGGCGGCGGTCGCCAGCGCGAACATGGTGGAGGCGCGCGCCTGCCAGGACAGGGCCTTGAAACGATGCAGCGCCGCCAGCGCCCGCTCCACGCTGGCCGGATCCATGCGGCCGGTCTTGGCAATACCCTTGCCGAGGCCGCACATGACCTTCTCGTTGAACAGGATGGCCGGCGACCGACTCATGCCCTCGTAGATCACGAGGCGAATCGAGTTGGAACCGATATCCACGACTGACACCGGGGCAATTCCAGGCAAACGCCCCTGGGCTTCAGACTCAACCATGCATATCCAGTTTACTTCTTCCGGCGGCCTTGCCAGCCCGCGATCGCCTTCGGTGCGCTGGACTTCAGGGCCTCACCCCGGCCGGACAGGCTGGGATTGGTCATGAAGTAGTGCTGAGCGTTGAACGGCTCGGCACCGGGCTGCACTTCCATGCGCCGGGACGTTCCGTCCGCAAGAATCTCGTAGCTCTGCTGGTTATCGATGAGATTGCCCAGCATGATCTGCGAGAGAACCTGCTCATGCACCGTCCGGTTGATCAAGGGCACGAGTGTCTCGACTCGCCGGTCCAGGTTGCGCGGCATCATGTCCGCGGAACTTATATAGACCAGCGCCTTGTCCGAGGGAAGCCCGTGGCCGTTGCCGAAGCAGAAGATACGGGAATGTTCGAGGAAGCGGCCGACGATGGACTTGACGCGGATATTGTCGGAAAGGCCGGGAACCCGCGGACGCAGGCAGCAGATGCCGCGCACGACGAGGTCGATCTCCACGCCCGCCTGGCTCGCGCGGTAGAGCGCGTCGATGATGTCGGGATCGACCAGCGAGTTCATCTTCATCCAGATCGCCGCCGGCGCGCCGTTCTTCGCATGGGCGATCTCCTCCTCGATGTGGCGGAGAATGCGCGGGCGCAGCGTATAGGGCGAGAAGGCGAGCTTCATGCCGGCCTCCGGTTCGCCGTAGCCGGTGATGAAGTTGAAGATGTTCGCCATGTCGCTGGCGATGGTCGGGTTGCAGGTGAAGAAGGAAAGGTCGGTGTAGATCTTCGCCGTGATCGGGTGGTAGTTGCCCGTGCCGAGGTGGCAGTAGGTGCGCAGCTTGCCCTCCTCGCGGCGCACGACCATCGACATCTTGGCATGGGTCTTCAGTTCGATGAAGCCGAAGACGACCTGCACGCCGGCGCGCTCCAGGTCGCGCGCCCAGCGGATGTTGGCCTCCTCGTCGAAGCGGGCCTTCAATTCCACCAGCGCCGTCACCGACTTGCCGGCCTCGGCCGCGTCGATCAGCGCGCGCACGATCGGACTGTCGTTGGAGGTGCGGTAGAGCGTCTGCTTTATCGCCAGAACGTCAGGATCGCGCGCAGCCTGGAGAAGGAACTGGACCACCACGTCGAAGCTTTCGTAGGGGTGGTGGACGACCATGTCCTTTTCGCGGATGGCGGCGAAGCAGTCTCCGGCATGCTCGCGGACGCGCTCGGGAAATCGGGCATTGTAGGGCTCGAACCGGAGGTCGTCGCGCGGCGCCTTGGCGATTTCCGACAGCGTGTTGAGGGCGAGAAGGCCGGGCAGGACGGCCACGCGGTTGTCCGGCACGTTCAGTTCGCCGACGACGAAGCGGCGCAGCGATTCGGGCATTTCCGAATCGGTCTCGATGCGGATCACCGAACCGCGGCGGCGGCGCTTCAGCGCCGTCTCGAAGAAGCGCACGAGGTCTTCGGCCTCTTCCTCCACCTCGATATCGCTGTCGCGGATGATGCGGAAGGTGCCCGAGCCGCGCACGATATAGCCGGGGAAGAGCTTGCCGATGAAGAGGCCGACGACGTCCTCCAGCGTGATATAGCGGATTGCGCCCTTGGCGTCGGGCAGGCGGATGAAGCGGTCGAGCGCCACCGGCAGGCGCAGCAGCGCCGTCATCGGCTCCTTGCCCGTCGTGCTTTCCAGCTGCAGGCCGATCGAGAAGCCGAGATTGGGGATGAACGGGAACGGGTGCGCCGGGTCGATGGAGAGCGGCGTCAGAACGGGGAAGATCGACTGGGTGAATTCCTGCTGCAGCCAGACCTTGTCGTCGCTGGTGAGCGCGGTCGGGCGGACGATCAGGATATCCTCCTTGGCGAGGTACTGCTGGAGCACGGCAAGCGAGGCCTGCTGCTCCATCTGCAGATTGTCGATCTCCTTGAGGATATCGTCGAGCTGCTCGGCCGAGGTCTTGCCGTCGGGGCTGCGGATGCCGACGCCCTGGCGCACCTGGCCCTCGAGGCCGGCGACGCGCACCATGAAGAACTCGTCGAGGTTGCCGGCCGAGATCGACAGGAAGCGCACGCGCTCCAGGAGCGGATGGGCGGTGTTCAGCGTTTCCTCGAGCACGCGGCGATTGAACTGCAGCCAGGAGAATTCGCGGTTGATGAAGCGTTCGGGGCTTGCCATCAGGGCCGCGACATCGGCGCTCGCCCCTTCCGGCGGCGGCACCTGCTCGACAGGCTTTTCCTGCGCATGTTCCGAAGTCGCTGTATCCATTGGAGAGTCCGCCCCACTTTGCCGCCAGATCGGCCGCATGCTTTCCACGCGGGTTCGGACGGAAACCGATTTCCACTTTTCCCCGAACCGCTTAGCGCAGTTTGACGACGGAACTGTGACAGTCAATCCGGGGTCGGTGGAATTCGCCGAGCAATCGCCGGATGTTCCTCCTGGCAGGCAGGCCATCCCGCCCCCGCCCTGAGGACAAGGCGATCACCTGTCGTGGAATGCGGCATCGCCGCTCTCCCCTTCTCCCCCGCGGGGAGAAGGTGGCCCGAAGGGTCGGATGAGGGGGTGGCTCGGATCGAGCCTTTGCGGCTTTACCATCCCCCTCATCCGCCTGCCGGCACCTTCTCCCCGCGGGGGAGAAGGGGATGGGGCGACGGTTTCCTTCCATAGGCGATAGCCCTGCCCCTTGAGGGGGAGATGATCGGCAGGCCAGGGGGGATCACCGGATGCCGGCTTGAACTCTCCGGCTCACTCCTCGCCGCCGACCATTTCGCCGAGCACTTCCTGCGCCAGCGTGCGGGTGATCCGGCTGCCGCGGGCGAGCGCCAGCCGGTCGAGGCGTTCGACGAGCGTCTGGGCGGCCTCCAGCGAGCGCTCCATGCGCGCGACGATATAGGCGACGAGCCTCTCATCGACGAAGAGCTGGCGGTCGGCGAAGAGCTTTATGATGACCTGCGAGAGCAGTTCGTCGTCCGGCTCGCCGATCTCCACCACCGTTGCGGCCTTCAGGCGCGAGCGCAGGTCCGCCAGCTCGACTGGCCAGGACATCGGCCACAGCCGGCTGGTGATCAGCAGCGTATGGCCGTGCTGGCGCACATTGTTGATGATGTGGAAGAGCGCGCGGTCGTCGAAACCGGCGCGGTCGGCGTCCTCGATGAGCACGGGGCCGCGCTCGGCGGCCGCCTCGGCGCCCCTGCCCGCCTTCGCCTCGATGATCTCGGCACCCGCCTTCTCGCGCCAGATGGCGGCAAGGTGCGACTTTCCCGAGCCGACGGGGCCTGCGATGACGACGACGGGCGAAGGCCAGTGCGGCCAGGCGTCGATCATCGCCACGGCGGCATCGACCGGCTCGGCGACCAGAAGGTCGTCACGCCCCGTCGCGGGGTCGTGCCCGAAGGCCAGCGGCAACTGTTCGGCTGTCTTGCGCGATGTCATGGTGCTACTCGGATACCAACTCTTCGTTCTGGCGCAAGTCCGGGCGAACGCCGCTCCGCCTGGCGCGGCCTTGCCGCCGGTCATTCCTCCGGCGTGCTCTCTTCGAGCAGGACGGGCTTGCTCGCCCCATAATAAAGGTCGCTGTCAAGGTAACGCTGCAGGCCGAAGCGGACAAGCACGCCGACGGCGGCGGCCGCCGGCACGGCGATCATCAGGCCGACGAAGCCGAAGAGCGCGCCGAAGGCGACCAGCGCGAACATCAGCCAGACCGGATGCAGGCCGACGCGCGAGCCGACGAGCTTGGGCTGCAGGATGTTGCCCTCGACGAACTGGCCGGCGAAGAAGATGACGGCGACAAGCACGACCATCCAGTAGTCCGGCCAGAACTGCACGACGGCGACGCCCACCGCCAGCACCAGGCCGACCAGCGAGCCGACATAGGGGATGAAGCTGATGAGACCGGCGAAGAGGCCGATCAGCAGGCCGAAATTGAGACCGGCGAAGGAGAGCCCGACGCCGTAGAACAGGCCGAGGATGATGCAGATGGAGCCCTGCCCGCGCACGAAGCCGGCAATCGCCGCGTCCATCTCGGTCGCGATCTGGCGCACGTTGGCGACATGGTCGCGCGGCACCCAGCTGTCCACCTTGGCGATCATGCGGTCCCAGTCGAGCAGGAGATAGAAGGCGACGACCGGCGTGATGACGAGCAGCGAGACGATGTTGACCAGCGCCATGCCGGAGTTCCAGAGCTGCTTGAACACCGTGCCGAGGAAGCCCGCGCCTTCGGCGAGGATGGAGGAAAAGCTCTGCTTGATCGTGCCCATCTGGCTGCTGACCCAGGTGGGCAGCAGGTCGGGGTTGAAGCTCGCCACCAGCTCCTGCAGCTGGGTGACGTAGCCCGGCAGCTTCTCCAGGAAATCCGCCGCCTGCGTGGCCAGCAGCGGGATGACGATCATCAGGGACAGCGCGAAGAGGATGATGAAGGCGATGAGGATGACCACCGTCGCCATCAGCCGGCTGAGGCCCCAGCGCTCCAGCCGGTCTGCGACCGGATCGAGGAAATAGGCGAGCGCCATGCCGGCGATGAAGGGCAGCAGGATATCGCTGAACACAAGGAGGAAGATGAGGAGGAAGCCGAGCGCGATGAGCCAGAAGACCACCTGCCGCTTCAGTCCCGCGCCGCTGATATGGGCTGCCATCGCGCTCTTTCCTTGTGTCACCGTGTTGCTTGAGGAGATAGGATGCGGGGACGAGGAAGGTCAAGGCTCGGCGGGGTGGTGGGGAAGCGTCGTTCTTCCTCAAATTGCCCCTCATCCGGCCTGCCGGCCACCTTCTCCCCGCAAGCGGGGCGAAGGGATGTGCCGCGCCGTTTTCCCCTATTTCCACATCATGCTCGGGGCAGGTCCCCTCTCCCCGCCTGCGGGGAGAGGGCTAGGGTGAGGGGCAAGCAGCACCGCCATCCCCGCAAACCGGTGAAAAAATCCCCGCATTCCCGGCATTCCGCTTGCACTTCATCCCCCGCCATGCCAATCGGGCGCGACAAGCGCCAAGCAGGCCGCAAGCGGGCCTCAAGCCGGAGACGTGAGCATGAGCCAGTCAGGAAAGAACGGTCTGACCTATAGCGATGCGGGCGTCGACATCGACGCGGGCAACCTGATGGTGGAGAAGATCAAGCCGGCCGTGCGCTCGACGCGCCGCCCGGGCGCCGATGGCGAGATCGGCGGCTTCGGCGGCCTGTTCGACCTCAAGGCGGCGGGCTTCACCGATCCGGTGCTCGTTGCCGCCAATGACGGCGTCGGCACCAAGCTGAAGATCGCCATCGACGCGAACCGCCACGACACGGTCGGCATCGACCTCGTCGCCATGTGCGTCAACGACCTCGTGGTGCAGGGCGCCGAACCGCTCTTCTTCCTCGACTATTTCGCCACCGGCAAGCTCGATCCCGACCAGGGCGCGGCGATCGTCGAAGGCATCGCCGAAGGCTGCCGCCAGGCCGGCTGCGCGCTCATCGGCGGCGAGACGGCGGAAATGCCGGGCATGTATTCGCACGGCGACTACGACCTTGCCGGCTTTGCCGTCGGCGCGGCCGAGCGCGGCCGGCTCCTGCCCTCGGGCGATATCGCCGAGGGCGACGTCATCCTCGGCCTTTCCTCCTCGGGCGTGCATTCCAACGGCTATTCGCTGGTGCGCAAGATCGTGACGCTCTCGGGTCTCGCCTGGGACGCGCCCGCCCCGTTCGACGCTGAAAAGAGCCTCGGCGAGGCGCTGCTGACGCCGACGAAGATCTATGTGAAGCCGCTCCTGAAAGCGATCCGCGAGACTGGTTCCATCAAGGCGCTGGCGCATATCACCGGCGGCGGCTTCCCGGAAAACATTCCGCGCGTGCTGCCGAAGCATCTCGCCGCCGAGATCGACCTTGCCGCCGTCAAGGCGCCGGCCGTGTTCTCCTGGCTTGCAAAGACGGGCGGCGTGGCGGCGACGGAAATGCTGCGCACCTTCAACTGCGGCGTCGGCATGATCGCCGTCGTTCCCGCCGACAAGGCCGACGAGGTCGCCGCTGTCCTCATCCGCGAGGGCGAAACCGTCTTCCGCCTCGGCCGCATGGTCACGCGCGAAGAGGGCGCCGCCGGCACGATCTACAAGGGCACGCTCGCCCTATGAGCGGATCGCGCAAGCGCGTCGTCGCCTTCATCTCCGGCGGCGGCTCCAACATGCTGGCCCTGGCGAAGGCCGCAGAGGACCCGGATTTCCCGGCCGAGATCGTCGCCGTCTTCTCCGACAAGGCGGAGGCCGGCGGGCTGGCCAGGGCGGAAGCGCTCGGCATTCCGGCCCGCGCCTTCCTGCGCAAGGATTTCGCCAGCAAGGAGGCCCACGAGGCGGCCATCATCGAGGCGCTCGACGCGCTCTCGCCCGACCTCATCTGCCTTGCCGGCTACATGCGCCTGATCTCCGGCGCCTTCGTCAGCCGCTATGAGGGCCGCATCCTCAACATCCACCCATCCCTCCTGCCGCTCTTCCCCGGCCTCAACACGCACCAGCGCGCCCTCGACGCGGGCATGCGCATCGCCGGCTGCACGGTGCATTTCGTGACCGAGGGCATGGACGAAGGCCCGGCCATCGTGCAGGCCGCGGTTCCCGTCCTGCCGGACGACACGGCCGGGACGCTCGCCGCGCGCGTCCTGACGGTCGAGCATCTGAGCTATCCGCTGGCGCTGCGGCTCGTCGCGGAGGGCAAGGTGCGCATGCAGGGCGGCAAGGCCGTCGCCACCGGCGACCTGCCGCGGCTCGACGGCGCGCTGCTGATCTCGCCGGCGGCGGGCTAGGGCGCATACCCCACAAGGGGGCTACTCATATGAAGTTCGACGATGCCGCACATCACCTTCTCCCCCGCGGGGAGAAGG
The DNA here is from genome assembly GCF_945994535.1 of Shinella sp. WSC3-e. Lineage (NCBI taxonomy): Bacteria > Pseudomonadati > Pseudomonadota > Alphaproteobacteria > Hyphomicrobiales > Rhizobiaceae > Shinella > Shinella sp. WSC3-e. The sequence goes on along the minus strand of NZ_OZ000530.1, from coordinate 522,661 downwards.
TGGCCCGAAGGGTCGGATGAGGGGGTGGCTCGGATCGAGCCTTTGCGCCTTCGCCATCCCCCTCATCCGCCTGCCGGCACCTTCTCCCCGCGGGGGAGAAGGAAAAGGAGGCAACGGGTTTCCTTCCATATGCGACAGTCCTGCCCTTGTGGGGAGATGCCCGGCAGGGCAGAGGGGGGTGTCCCGCCTCAGATCACCAAGATCGGCGCCTTGCCCTTCACGCGATCGTAGAGATCGATGACATCCTGGTTCAGCATGCGCACGCAGCCGGAGGAGACGGCCTTGCCGATGGACTTCCATTCCGGCGAGCCGTGCAGGCGGTAGAGCGTGTCCTCGCCGTTCTGGAAGATGTAGAGGGCGCGCGCGCCGAGCGGGTTGTTGAGGCCGCCGGGCATGCCGCCGTTGGCGGCGGAGTATTTGACGAGTTCGGGCTGGCGCGCGACCATCTCGTCCGGCGGCGTCCATTTCGGCCAGGCCTGCTTCCACTGGATGACGCCGCGGCCCGACCAGGAAAAACCCTGCCGGCCGATGCCGACGCCATAGCGCATGGCGCGGCCGTTCGGCAGGATGAGGTAGAGGAAGCGGTTGCCTGTGTCGACGATGATCGTGCCGGGTCGCTCGCCGAACGGGCTTTCGACCTCCTGGCGATAGTAGCGCGCGTCGATCTGCTGGTAGGGCACCGCCGGCACCTGATAGCCGCCGTCGAAGACCGGACCGTAGATCGAGGCGTAATAGGACGATTCCGGCAGGAGCCCGCTCGGCGGCCGGGCGCCGTCGATATATTCCGGCCGGCCCTCCAGCGCGGGATTGCGGAAATAGGGCCGGGTCTCGTAGCGGAACCGGTCCGTGTTCATCGAGGAGGTGCAGCCGGCCAGGCCGCTTGCCATGGCAAGCCCGGTAAACTGCAGGAAGCGGCGGCGGGAGAGCGCGGTGTCGGTCATGGAGATCGTCAAAATCCGTTGTGCGGAAACGTAGAATGGGGCGAGAGGCTGAATCACTAACTAACGAGCGGCAAATTAGGTCCATAACCCTGCCACAATTGTGGCAATTGCGGCTGGCCTCAGGCTTGCGCGCCCGCTTTTCGCCGCCCTGTCGCCGCCCGGCCACGGCGAGGGCCGCTTTGTGAACGCTGTGTCAATCGCCGGGAGAATTGCCGTTTTCGCGCGCGCGGATTATCCCGGACGGCAACTTCAACCGAAACGAGGGGAACGCGATGCTCGTCAACGGCAAATGGACGGAAGACTGGCAGCCCGTCCAGGCGAAGGATGCCAAGGGCGGCTTCGTGCGGCAGGTTTCGAGCTTCCGCAACTGGGTGACGCCCGACGGCAGCGCCGGCCCGACGGGCGACGGCGGCTTTGCGGCCGAGACCGGGCGCTACCAGCTCTATGTCGCGCTGATCTGCCCCTGGGCCTCGCGCACGCTGATCGCCCGCAAGCTGAAGAAGCTCGACGGCGTGATCTCCGTCTCTGTCGTCGAGCCGGCGCTGACCGACCAGGGCTGGCGCTTTGGCGACTATCCGGGCGCAAACCGCGACGCGCTCAACGGCGCAACCTACATGCACGAACTCTACACCCGCGCCGACCCCACCTTCACCGGCCGGGCCACCGTGCCGGTGCTCTGGGACAAGGCTTCGAAAACGATCGTCAACAACGAATCCGCCGACATCATACGCATGCTGAACAGCGGCTTCGGCGCGCTGGCGGACGCGAGCGTCGACCTCTACCCGCAGACCCTGCGCGGCGAGATCGACGCGCTCAACGAACGCATCTATCCCGCGCTCAACAACGGCGTCTACCGCGCCGGCTTCGCCACCACGCAGGTCGCCTACGAGGAAGCCTTCCACGGCGTCTTTGCGATGCTGGACGAACTGGAGGCGCGCCTTGCCGCCGGCGGGCCGTTCCTCACCGGCAAGGCCTTCACGGAGGCCGACATCCGCCTCTTCGTCACCCTCGTCCGCTTCGATGCCGCCTATCACGGCCTCTTCAAGTGCAACCGCCGGCAGCTTGCCGACTATGCGGCGCTCTCGGCCTATGCGAAGCGCGTGCTAGACCTGCCGGGCGTGCGCGAGACGGTCAGCATCGACCATATCAAGCACGGCTACCATTCGATCAAGTCGCTGAACCCGAACGGCATCGTGCCGCTCGGACCGGATCTTTCGGCGCTGGGACTTTGAGCGCCTATGCCGCATCCTGCTGTTTGATCGTCAGCGTGTATCCCATGGCGGAAAGAACCTTGAAAACGGTGGCGAATTCGGGATTTCCACTGTTGCCGAGCGCACGATAGATGCTCTTCGGATTGAGGTTCGCAGCCGCGGCGATTTCCGCCATGCCGCGTGCGCGCGCGACTGTTCCGATCGCATGGCGGATTTCCGCCATATCGCCCTCTTCGAGAACCGCCGCGATATAGGCCGCCTGGCGCTCCGGCGTATCCAGATGCGCCGCCGCGTCGAAGGTGGGCAGGTCAGCGATCTTCTTCTTGGCCATCTCATTCACTCCATTGCGCGGCGATCTCGATCGCCCGCTTGATATCGCGGCGTTGCGTCGATTTATCGCCGCCGCAAAGCAACAGGATCAGGACCGGACCGCGTTGAGCGAAATAGACGCGATAGCCCGGCCCATAATCGATCTTCAGTTCCGACACGCCCCGCCCGACATCCTTCACCTGGCCGGGATTGCCTTGCTGCAGGCGCTCCACCCGGCGGACAATCCGGGCATGGGCGTTTGCGTCTCGCAGAGCGCCAAGCCACTTCGTAAATGCAGGCGCTTCCTTGATGATCATGGGCAGCAAAGTAGCCTATAGGCGACCAGAAGGCAATCGAGCTTCCAGCCTCCCTTCCGGATACGGCTTCAAGCTTCCCGCGCCTCCACCATCGCCATCAGCGTCTCCAGCCGGTCGGCGTCGGCGGGCAGCTTGTCCTGGCGCAGGCGGGCGATGCGGGGGAAGCGCATGGCGACGCCGGATTTGTGGCGGGTGGAGCGGTTGATGCCCTCGAAGGCGACCTCCAGCACGAAGCCGTAGCCGGGCTCGGCCCTGACGGCGCGCACGGGGCCGAAACGGTCGGTCGTGTTGTTGCGCACGTAGCGGTCCAGCACTTCGAGCTCGGCATCGGTGAAGCCGAAATAGGCCTTTCCGACGGGCACCAGCAGGGGGCCGTCCGGGCCATCGGTCCACACGCCGAAGGTGAAGTCGGAATAGTAGCTCGAGCGTTTGCCGTGGCCGCGCTGGGCATACATCATGACGGCGTCGATGTTGAAGGGATCGCGCTTCCACTTGAACCACGGGCCCTTCATGCGGCCGGCCTGGTAGGGGCTGTCGAGCCGCTTGAGCATCACCCCCTCGATGACCGGATCGGGCGGATCGCGGCGGATCGTCTCCAGCTCGGCCCATGAGCCGAAGGGCACCAGCGGCGACAGGTCGAAACGGTCGTGCGGCGCCTTCTCGATCATTTCGCCGAGGCGGGCGCGGCGGTCGGAAAAGCTTTCGGGGCGCACATCCGCCTCGCCCTCGAAGAGCACGTCATAGGCGCGCACGAAGGCGGGATAGTCCTCCAGCATGCGCGCGGTGACGGTCTTGCGGTTGAGGCGCTGCTGGAGATCGGAGAAGGTGCGCGTCGGGCTGTTCATGCGCGCCGTGCCGCCGACGAGCAGCTCGCCGTCCACCACGCCCTCGAAATTGATCGCCTCCAGCACATCCGGGAAGGCGGCGGAGATGTCGTCGCCGGAGCGGGAATAGAGGCGGCGTGTGCTGCCCGCCGCGGAGAGTTGCACGCGAATGCCGTCCCATTTCCATTCGGCGGCGAAATCGGCCGGGTCGAGCGCGTCGAGATCCCCCTCGCCCACCGGATTGGCGAGCATGACGGAATGGAAGATGGCGGGGGTGGCGAGCACCGGGCGGTCCGCCCGGCCCTCCAGCCAGGCGAAGAGCGGCTCGTAGGGCGGCGACAGCCCGTGCCACAGCGTCTCGATCTCCACGACATCCCTGCCGGAGAAATCGGCGAGCGCCTGCTTGGCGAGGCGGGCGGAGACGCCGATGCGCAGGCCGCCGGTCGCAAGCTTGAGGAAGGCGAAGCGGGCGGAGGGATCGAGCCGGTCGAGCAGATCGCGCACCGCGCCGCGCACCTCCGTGCGGCCGAGCGCGTTCATGCGGGAAACGACGGCGCCGAGCCGGGGCTGCGCTTCATCCGGCACGCGCTCCTTGCGCTCCTCGTCCCAGACGAGCGCGATGGTTTCCGCAAGGTCGCCGACATAATCGTAGGAATAGCGGAACAGCACCTCGTCCATGCGCTCCAGCACGAGTTCGCGCAAGAGCGCCGGCTTGACGCTCTTCAAGTCCAGCGTGCCGGCAATGGCGGCAAGGCCGTAGCCGCGGTCGGGATCGGGCGTGTCGCGGAAATAATCGGCCAGCAGCGTCAGCTTGCCGTTGCGCGAAGGGGTGAGGACGAGGCGGTCGAGGAGCGTGGCGAAGGCTCTCATGGGGAGTGCCTTCCGGCTGCGTGCGATGGGTTTGTGGTCGGGGCGTGCATTGTGGCACCCCCCTCTGCCCTGCCGGGCATCTCCCCCTCAAGGGGGGAGATTGGATGGAGCAACGTTTCGCCCATCGCCGGCGCTGCTGATCGAGCAAGGCTCCTGCTTCTTGCCGATCTCCCCCCCTGTGGGGGAGATGCCCGGCAGGGCAGAGGGGGGTGTTGCGGCCCCGAAGACGGAACCGGCGAAGGACAAGCGGGCTGCATCCTCAATCCCCCTCATCCTCATAGCCGACGAGATGCAGCGGCCTGGCCGGGATGCCGGCGAGTTCGCACCAGCGCACCAGCGCCTCCTCGCGGCCATGCGTCACCCAGACCTCGCGCGGCGCGAGTTCGCGGATCGTCCCGGTCAGTTCCGGCCAGTCGCAATGGTCGGAGATGACGAGCGGCAGCTCGACGCCGCCCTGCTTGGCACGCTGGCGCACCATCATCCAGCCGGAGGCGAATGCGACGAGCGGCTCGTTGAAGCGGCGCGCCCAGCGGTCGGCGAAGGCCGAGGGCGGGCCGACGACGACGGCACCGCGGAAATCGGCGGGGCTGCTTCTCTCCGTCGTGGCGGGGCGCAGGTCGCCGAGCGCAATGCCGCGGCTGACATAGTAGTCGCAGAGACGGGCGAGCGAACCGTGGATGTAGATCGGCGCGTCATAGCCGCAATCGCGCAGGAGGCGGATGACGCGCTGCGCCTTGCCGAGCGAATAGGCGCCGAGAAGATGGCTGCGCTCGGGGAACTGGCGGAGCGAGGTCAGCAGCTTGCCCATCTCGCCCTTCGGCTCGGGATGATGGAAGACCGGCAGGCCGAAGGTCGCCTCGGTGATGAAGACGTCGCAGGGCACCGGCTCGTAGGGCGTTGCGGTCGGGTCCGCGCTGCGCTTGTAATCGCCGGAGGCGACGATGGTGAGGCCCGCGCGCTCCACCGCGATCTGCGCCGAACCGAGCACATGGCCGGCAGGATGGAAGGAGACGGTGACGCCGGAAAGATCGATGCGCTCGCCGAAGGCGGCCGCCTGCATGGCGCCGCAGAAATCCGCGCCGTAGCGGATACCCATGATGTCGAGCGTCTCGCGCGTCGCCAGCACCGCGCCGTGCCCGGCCCTGGCATGGTCGGAATGGCCGTGGGTGATCAGCGCCCTTGCCACGGGGCGGACGGGATCGATGTAGAAATCGCCGGCAGGGCAATAAAGGCCGGCGGGCGCCGGATGGAGGAGCTGGTCTGGCTTCATGCGGGGGAAGATAGAGGGTTTTGTGCGCGGTGCCAGTGGCAGCCGTCGGCGGCGTGCCGTGCGGGTGGATCCTCGGGTCGAGCCCGAGGATGACGCAAGAAGGGGAGTGAAGGCGAACCGACGCGACGACTCCCCTGCCGCACCGGTCAATGCGCTTGGAAGCCCCTCCTCCCCACCGTCATCCTCGGGCTCGACCCGAGGATCCACCCGCACGGCACGCTTCAAACGGGGGCTGCCGCGCCGGGCGTCCGCTCAGGCGATCGCCAGCATTCCGGCGCGCAGCGCGGCCATGTCGACGGCGGCAAGCTGGCGGTCGATCTTCTCGTGCGTCTCCTTCCAGACCGGGAAGGCCTGCGTCAGCAGGCGGCGCCCCTCGCCCGTCAGGCGCAGGAGCCGGCCGCGCCGGTCGCGCGGGTCGGCCTCGACGGCGACGAGGCCGCGGCGCTCCAGCGGCTTCAGCGCGGCCGTCAGCGTCGTGCGGTCCATGGCGAGCACGGCGGCGACCGGGCCCATCGGCGGCGGCTCCGGGCGGTTCAGCGCCATCAGCAGCGAGAACTGGCCGTTGGTGAGCCCGCAGGGGCGCAGGGCATCGTCGAAACGCCGGGCCAGCGCCCGCGCCGCGCGCTGCGCATGCAGGCACAGGCAGGTATCGCGCACGAAGAGGGTCGTCTCGTAGGAAATCAAGGGTTCGTCGATCATGCCCTTACTGTTGATATCAACATAGCGTTGTCAAGAGCGGAGGGACCCGAACCACAGGGATTGTTAGAGATTGGGAATGCAGAGGATCGCCTGGAGGGCGCGGGCGTCGATGGGGCGGGAGAGGTAGTAGCCCTGGATCTCGTCGCAGCCGGCCTCGCGCAGGAAGTCGACCTGCTCGCGCGTCTCCACGCCCTCGGCGATCACCCGCAACTGCAGCGTATGGGCCAGCGAGATGACGGCGCGGGCGATGGCCGCGTCGTCGCCGTCGTCCGGCAGGTCCTGCACGAAGGACCGGTCGATCTTGAGGCGGCCGACGGGGAAACGCTTCAGCGAGGCAAGGCTGGAATAGCCGGTGCCGAAATCGTCGATGGCAAGGTGCACGCCGAGCTTTTCCAGCCGGTGCATGGTCTCCACCGCCTGCTGCACGTCCTGCATGATCAGGCTTTCGGTCAATTCCAGTTCCAGATAGCGCGCCTCCAGCCCGCTTTCGGCAAGGGCGGCGGCGACGCGCTCGACCCAGTCCTTCTCCTGAAACTGGCGGGCCGAGACATTGACGCTGACGACGATGGGCGGCAGGCCGCTCTCCTGCCAGGCCTTGTTCTGCCGGCAGGCGGCGCGCAGCGTCCAGTCGCCGATCGGGCCGATCAGGCCGGTCTCCTCGGCAAGCGGGATGAAATCGCCCGGGCCGATCAGCCCGCGCCCGGGATGGCGCCAGCGGATCAGCGCCTCGACAGCGAAGATGCGCCCGGTCGCAAGGTCCATCTGCGGCTGGTACTGCAGGAAAAGCTCGCCGTGGGCGAGCGCGCGGCGCAGCTCCTCCTGGCGCTCCAGCTTCTCATGTGCGCGGTTGGCCAGCTCGGCGGTGAAGACCTGCATGGCATCGCGGCCGATCTCCTTGGCCCGGTACATGGCGGCGTCCGCACGGGCCAGCAGCTCGGTCGCGTTGCGGCCGTGCTCGGGATAGGCGGCGACGCCCATGCTGCAGGTGACCTGGAAGGAGCGGCCCTCGATGAGCACCGGCTCGGCGATCGCCTCGCGCACCGCGCGCAGCCGGTCCTCCACGCTCTCGCCCTTGCGCATCGCGCCGTTGATGAGCACGACGAACTCGTCGCCGCCGAGGCGCACGATGCTGTCGCTCGCCCGCACGCAGCGCAGCATCCGCGCCGCGACGATCTTCAGCAGCTCGTCGCCGGCATGGTGGCCGAGGCTGTCGTTGACCAGCTTGAAATGATCGAGATCGAGGAAGGCGAGCGTCATGCCGCCGCCGCACTCGTCGGCCGCCTCGATGGCGGAGGCCACGCGCTCGTCGAGCATGCTGCGGTTCGGCAGGCCCGTCAGCGTGTCGTGATGGGCCATGAACTGGATGCTGTCCTCCGCCTCCTTGCGCTCGATGGCGATGCCGGCAATGTGCGTCGCCATGCCGACGAGCTTCAGGCATTCGGCCGTCGGCTCGCCGGGGCTGCGCGAATAGAGCGCGAAGGAGCCGAGCACCTTGCCCTGGTAGGACTGGATCGGCGAGGACCAGCAGGCGCGGAAGCCGTAGGGCGCGACGAGCGCCTTGGCGTCCTCCCAGAGCGGATCGGTCTGGATGTCGGAGACGATGACGGGCTCGCCGCGCCACATCGCGGTGCCGCAGGAACCGACCTTCGGGCCGATCTCGATCCCCTCGATCAACTGGCTGTAGGCGGGGTCGAGATTGGGCGCGGCACCGTTGAGGATATGCTTGCCATCGGCCGCGAGCATCAGGATCGAGCCGGTGACTTCCGGCACATGCGCCTCGATCAGCAGGATGAGGGAGGAGAAGACGTCGACCAGCGGTGCGCCGAGCGCGATCATCTTCAACAGATGCGCCTGGCCGACATGCAGGCTCTCGGAGCGCTTGCGCTCGGTGATGTCGCGCGAGACGCCGACGAGGCCGATCACGTCGCCCTCGGGACTGCGCACCGGCAGCTTCGAGGTGAGCAGCCATTTGAGCCTGCCCGCGGAATCGCGGATCAGCTCCTCCATGTCGAGCATGGGACGGCCGGTGCGGATGATCTCCTGCTCGGTCTCGAAGAAGCCGCGGGCGACATGTTCGGGGTGGATGTCGAAATCGGAGAGGCCCTCCAGGCTTTCCAGCCCCTCGCGGCGGTTGTCGTCGACGATCGCCCGGTTGGCGACGACGAAGCGGCTGTTCCTGTCCTTGAAGAAGAGGTAGTCCGGCACCTCGTCGATCATCGCTTCGAGCCAGATCGTGCGCTCGCCCTGCGCGGAGGCGAGCGGAAAGAGCCGCGTCGCCTCGCAGATCAGGCGCTGGCCGGCGGACATCAATCGTGCCGTTGCATCGACCTCTTCGTTGTCAAGGTGAGACAGTTTCGTCGACATGAACCCCTGCAATTCCCAAGCGCAAGGAAGGGCGCTGTCAGCCGCCTCCCTTTCGGAATGCCCGATGGTACACCTAGAGTCGTTATCCAACCCTAAAGGAAACCGGCGAAATGCTGTCGATCCGGGCCTTACCGCCTCTCTGCGGCAACCTTGGCGCGCAGCATCCGGCTGTTCCGTTCCGGCACAAAACCATCTGGCACGCTTCCTGCTCCCTGACGGGCAAGGAGCTTTCATGGTTAGCAGACGGTTATTTCTCTCGGGCCTCGGCCTTGGCGCGGCGGGCATCGTTCCCCCGGCACTCGCCCGCACGCAGCGGCTGCCGGTCGTCGACGTCGATCTCCGCGGCAGCATCGACGCCTCGGCGCACGGCATCCGCCCCGGCGCGGACGACCGCAAGAGCAAGGCCTTCGCCAAGCTGTTGAAGGAAGCGGCGGCGAAGAACATGCCCGTCTTCCTGCCGCCGGGCGACTATGCCGTCTCCAACATCACGCTGCCCGACAATACGCGCCTCACCGGCGTGCCGGGCGCCACCCGCATCGTCTATGGCGGCGACGGCCACCTCTTCGCCGCCGACGGCGCGGGCCGGATCGAGCTTGCCAACCTCGTCATCGACGGGGCGAACCGCTGGCTCGGCGATACGGTCGACGGCCTCGTGCATTTCAGCAATGTCGCCAATGTGATGATCGAGAACTGCGAGATCCAGGGCTCCTCCAAGACGGCGGTCAGCCTGCAGCGCTGCGGCGGGCGCATCGAGCGCAGCCGGCTTTCGGGCGCTGCGGAATACGCGCTCTATGCCGTGGAGAGCCGCGACCTGTCGGTCACCGGCAACCACGTCTTCGACTGCGGCAATGGCGGCATCCTGATCCACCGCTGGGAGAAGGGCCACGACGGCACGATCGTCTCGGGCAACCGCATCGCCCGCATTTCCGCCACCAGCGGCGGCACCGGCCAATACGGCAACGGCATCAACGTCTTCCGCGCCGACGCGGTGATGATCGGCAACAACCATGTTTCCGGCTGCGCCTTTTCCGCCATCCGCGCCAATGCCGGCTCGAACGTGCAGATATCCGGCAATACCTGCCTCGACAGCGGCGAGGCTGCGATCTATTCCGAATTCGGCTTCGAGGGCGCGCTCGTCAACGGCAACCTCGTCGACGGCGCCGCCAGCGGCATCCTCATCGTCAATTTCGACGAGGGCGGGCGGCTTGCGACCGTCACCGGCAACGTGGTGCGCAACCTCCGGCTCGAAGGCCCCTATATCCACGACGGCGCGGGCTTCGGCATCGGCATCGCGGTGGAGGCCGATACGGTCGTCTCGGGCAATACCGTGGAGAACGCCCCGAAATGGGGGCTGATGCTCGGCTGGGGACCCTATATGCGCGGCCTCGTCGTCAACGGCAACCTGGTGCGCCGCAGCCCGGTCGGCTGCGCCGCGACCGTCGTGGAGGAGGCAGGCTCGGCCCTCATCTCCGGCAACATCTTCGAGGACACCCCGAACGGCGCGATTGCCGGCTACCGCTGGAACGAGCGCACCACCGGGGATCTCTCAAGGGATGGCTCGACCTTCGCGCACCTGACGATCGAACGGAACCGGACGGGCTGAGCCCGTCCCGAAACGCGTCTCTTCTTCCTGCCCGAACGGAGAGGCGCCATGGTGGATGAGGGGGCAGCGCCGCATCGCCCCCTCATCCGCTGATCCCGGGTCTCAGCCGCCGTGGCCGCCATGGCCGGCAGCAGCGCCGTTGCCCTGCCCGGCGCCGGGCCTGGCGGCCCCGATCGTGAAATCCACGTCGATCGCGCCGGCCTTCTCGAAGGTCAGCGTCGCCTTGAATTTCTCCCCTTCCTTGAAGGGGTGCTTGATGCGCATGAACATGACGTGCAGCCCGCCGGACTTCAGCTCGACCGTGGCGCCGGCCGGGATCTCGATGCCGTCCGGCAGCTGGCGCATCTTCATCACGTCGTTCTCGACGGCCATTTCGTGCAGCTGCACGTCGTCGGACACGTCCGGCGCGGTGATGGAGACGAGGCGGTCGGCCTCGGTGCCCTTGTTGGTGATGGTCATGAAGCCGCCGCCGACCGGCTGGCCGGGCAGCGTCGCCCGGGAGGCCGGGTGGTCGATCTCCAGGTTGCCGAGGGTGAAGTCGTGGGCCAAGGCGGCCGAGGCCGAGAGCGCCAGGGCGACGAAGGAGGCGAGAATGCGTTTCATGGAAAAAATCCTTTCTGGCTTTGCGTTCAGGAAAAGAGGCGCCGCAGCGGCGGCACGAGGCGGATGACGAACTGGTCGAGGAGAATCATGGCGAGGATGGTGAGGCCCGTCAGCGGGAAGAGCACGCCGAAGACGGCGGCGATCGCCCACAGGCCGACATAGATGCGCCCCCCGCGCGGGCCGGGCGGCACGCCGATGCGGTCCCTCGGCCGGCGCTTCCACCACATGACGACGGCCGACAGGCTCATCGCGATGACGACGAGGCAGGTCGCAAGCATCAGGAGCTGGTTGAAGAGGCCCCATTCCTGCCCCTTGTGCACGTTGATGCCCCATTCGATCAGCTTGCCCGTCGCCGGATAGTCGGCATAGGCGGTGTCGACAAGGCGCTCGCCGGTATACTGGTCGATATGCAGCGTGCGCTCGTATTGCAGGTCGGCGGGATAGATCGCCGCCGTGTAGACGCCGGTCTCGCCTGCGGGCGGCGAAAGGTCGTAGCCGGGCAGCATGCCGGCGGCATCGGCGATCGTCACGGCATTGTCGAGGCCGATGGGCGGCAGCGCCACCTGCCCCTCGCCCGGCGGCGTCGAGGCCGGCACCGGCGCGTTCTCCATCAGCCAGGCGGTCTTCGGCAGGACATCGCTGGTGACCAGCATGGAATGCGGCACCCGGTCCCACAGCTCGGCCGGATAGCCCATGCCGTTCGCCGTGAGATAGCCGTTGACCTTGCTGCCCCAGAAGCCGGTCCACAACAGGCCGCTGAAGGCGAGGAACAGGATGAGCACGCTGGCGAAGATGCCGGTGACGGCATGAAGATCGCGCCAGAAGACGCGCCTTGCCGGCGTGCCCCGCACGCTGACGACGCCGCCCGTCTGGCTGCGCGGCCACCAGAGATAGATGCCGGTGAGCACGAGCACGACGGCAAAGCCGGCGACGACCTCTATGATGCGCTCCCAGGCGGTGCCGAAATAATCGAGGCTGTGCAGGTCCTCCACGACCTGGTTGAACTCCTCCTTTGCGCCGACCGTGTCCAGGACGGCGCCGTCATAGGGATCGACGAAGACCAGCACCTTGCCGGCCCCGGTGGAGACCGTCACGCGGGCGGAGCGGTCCGCGCCGGCCGGCGTGCGGTAGGAGGAGAGCGTTCCGCCCGGCACGGCGGCGACGGCCTTCTCCACGATGGCCGAGGGCGGCAGTTCCGCGCCGCCGACCGTGACATAGTTGCGGTAGCGGAAGAGGCTGGCGTCGATCTCGTCGTTGAAGAGATAGAGCCCGCCGGTGACGGCAAGGCTGATCATGAAGGGCACGGCGAGCAGGCCGGCGAAGAAGTGCCATCGCCAGATGGCGCGGTAGAGGCGCTGCGCGAGCGCGGAGGGCTGGGCGGCGGCAACGGCCGGCGCATCGGAAATCACGGACATGCAAGGGTCCTGTCAGGCTGGATTTTCGGCACACGGCGGCGAACCGGCGTGCGGGCGCAACAGTCAGGCGGACAGGAAGGGAGGCGCGCGGGGCGGCGCGCCGGGACGCTCGCGCCGCGGGCGCAACGCCTCCTCGACGAGGGGGAGCGCGGCAAGGCGGCGGAAGGCGAGCACGGCGCCGTCGAGATCGGCCGGCGCCGGCATCAGCATGGCGCTGCCGATGCGGCAGGCCTCGCACTTCACCGGCCCCACATGCTTAGCCTTGCCGCCCACCATGTCGTTGAGGCAGATATCCGGCAGGGTGCCGTCGGGAAGCACGTATTGCGTGAGTTCCAGCGCCGTCGGCGCGGTGGCCGAGGCCGGCTGGTGGGCGAAACCGACGGACAGCAGGGCGACCGCGCAGAGAATGCGCAGGCAGGCGGCCCAACGTGTCATGCGTCCTGTCATCGGTCGTCCTCATCCGCGATCGGCGGACCCTTCGCCCTTAGCCCCATGCCGGCGGCAGGTCAATGCGACAAGCAGGCCCGGGGCCATCACGACAATTCATGGATCGATCAGGCCGGCGCCCTACCGCTTTGCCGACCCGCCGCCTATGGTGCCGCCAAGGCCCCGGCAGTCTCGCCCTCTTCTAGCCGAGGGATTGCCGCGGCTCTTTGTTCTGACGCAAGCCCGCGCCCGGCCGGGCACTCCAGGGAGGATCCATGCTCACCATCTACGGCGTCTACCGCTCGCGCGCCTCGCGCAACTACTGGCTTGCCGGCGAACTCGGCCTGCCTTTCGCCAGCGTGCCGGTCATCCAGGCCCGCCGCCTCGACGATCCGCTGGCGGCCGATGCGCCGCTCAACACCCGCTCGCCGGATTTCCTTGCCGTCAACCCGACCGGCCTGATCCCCTGCATCGACGACGGCGGCTTCGTGATGACGGAATCGCTGGCGATCAACCTCTACCTCGCGCGCAAGCATGGTGGTCCGCTTGCCGGCCGGACGATGACGGAAGAGGCGGAGATGCTGCAATGGACGATGTGGGCGGCGACGGAGGTGGAGCCGCATGCGGTGAAGATCATCCTGGCGCTCGACACCAGGGTCGCCGAGAGCGAACAGGGCCGCCTCGCCATCCGGGGCGCCGCCAAGGCGCTGAAGACGAGCTTCCAGCGGCTCGACGCCCATCTTGCCGCCACCGGCCATGTCGTCGGCGACCGCTTCACCGTCGCCGACCTCAACCTCGCGGAGGTCTTCCGCTATGCCATGAGCGAGCCGCAACTCTTCGACGCGGCGCCGAACGTCAAGGCCTGGCTTGCGGCCTGCCAGGCGCGCCCGGCCTTCAAGGCGATGATGGCGGCACGGCTTTGCGAGCCGGAATGACCGCGCCGGCAAAGCCGTCCTCGTCCTCGGCCAGCGCCGCGCGCAGCCAGCGCTTGAACAGCGAGACCTTGCGCGGCTCCGGCACGCCCGGGGCCGTCACGAAGTAATAGCCCATGCCGGTCTCGACCCGGATGGGGAACGGCGCGACGAGCCGCCCCTCCTTCAGCGCCCAGGAGGCGAGCACCGGATAGGCGAGCAGCACCCCCTGCCCCGCCAGCGCCGCGTCGAGGCAGAGCGAGGCGTCGGAAAAGACATGCCGTGCCTTGGGCGGCGGCACGGCGAAACCGGCGAGCGCCAGCCAGCGCTCCCAGGTGAAGGCGTCGTTGCCGTCGACCACGGCCGGCTGCTCGGACAGGTCCCGCGGCGTCCTTATCCCCGCCGCCAGCGCCGGCGCGCAGACCGGGAAGACGACCTGCGGCACCAGGAATTCCGTCGCCACATCCGGCCAGGTGCCGGGGCCGACGCGGATGCAGAGGTCGACATCGGAACGCGCCAGATCGACCAGCGTCGTCGTCGCCTCGATGCGCAGGCTGATATCGGGATGGGCGGCGGCGAAGCGGTCGATGCGGTGGATGAGCCAGCGCGAGGCGAAGATCGGCGCGACGGAAATCGTCAGGATCGCATCGTCGCGGCGCTGCGTGGCGGCGACCGCCTCGGAAAGCTGGCCGAAGCCGGCCGAAAGCCGCGCCAGGAACGGGGCGCCGAAGGCCGTCCGCTGCAGGCCCCGCGCGGTACGCTCGAAGATCGCCCGGCCGAGCTGCCCCTCCGCCTTGATGACCTGCTGGCTCACCGCGCCGACCGTCACGCCGAGCTCCTGCGCCGCCGCCTGCAGCGAGCCGAGCCGGCCCACCGCCTCCAGCGCGCGCAGGCCGTTGAGATGCACGCGATTGAGATTTCTCATATAGCTTTTCTATACCGATATCCTGAACTACTCGATTGCCGAAACGGCCCCGTGGCGTGATTATCAGCCATAACCTATGGTAACGAACCGCAAGGAGAAGGCAATGTTCAAGATTTTCTCCAGGGTGTCCGAGGCGCTGCGCGCCGAGGCCGACGCTGCGGAGACCCCCGTCTGGCTGCGCGATCCGCTGGCCCATCCCGAGATCGAGACGATGGATTCGCGCGCACTCGGCGACCTGCCCTTCGGGCTCTTCCGCACCCCGGCGCTCCGGGCCGAGAGCGGCCGCCGGCCGCTCTGATCCTCACCCCTCGCCGTCCTTCCCGGTCCGGTCTATCCTGGCCGGGGAGGATGGCGCGCATGGCTAACGACGAAACCGAAACGCTCCTGGCGCGGCTCCAGCGCCTTGCCGCGGGCCTGCCGGGCGTCGAGACCGGCACATCCTACGGCACGCCCGCGCTCAAGGTGGCGGGCAAGCTCTTTCTGCGCATCAAGGATGCCGGGACGCTGGTGCTGATGGCGCCGATGGACGAGAAGGAGCGCCTGATCGAGATGGCGCCCGAGATCTACCACGAGACGGACCATTACAAGGGCTGGCCCGCCCTCCTCCTGCGCGCCGCCGTGATCGACGATGCGGAAC
Source organism: Shinella sp. WSC3-e (assembly GCF_945994535.1). Lineage (NCBI taxonomy): Bacteria > Pseudomonadati > Pseudomonadota > Alphaproteobacteria > Hyphomicrobiales > Rhizobiaceae > Shinella > Shinella sp. WSC3-e. Next base: position 507,336 of record NZ_OZ000530.1, on the reverse strand, counting down.
TGCAGCAGCGGATGGCCGAGGCCTGGCGCCGCAAGGCGCCTGCGCGGCTGCGCAAGCGGGTTGCGGATGGTCCCACGGAGTAAGCGCAAGGGTGCGTGGTCGCATCGATTGACGAAAAGACCCCTCCTCCCGCTGCCGCGACCGTCTCCCCGCAGGTGAGGAAAAGGGATTACCGCACCGCTTTCCCGAAACGGTGCCCATTGCCCAGACATTTCCGCCCGTTCCTTCTCCCCGCCTGCGGGGAGACGGTGCCGGCAGGCGGATGAGGGGCAGGCACGCCAGCCTGCGTGCAGCCCCTCGCCCGCCGTCAGCCGCCCGACTGGTCCATGTGCATGAACTCCCAGACATTGCCGTTCGGATCCTGGAAGGAGCAGCCGTACATCGGGCCGAACTCCATGTTCGGCTTCCATTCGCGCCCGCCGGCGGCGAGCGCCTTCGCCTTGATGTCGTCGACCTCCTGGCGGCTCGCGGCGGAGAGGCAGGTCAGCACCTGCGTGGCGGATTCCGGATCGCCGACCTTGCCCGTGACGAACTGGGCGAACTTCGCCTCCGTCAGGTGCATGACGAAGATGTTGTCGTCCACCACCATGCAGGCGGCGGTCTCGTCGCTGTAGGCCTCGTTGAAGGCAAAGCCGAGCGCGCCGAAGAAGCGGCGGGTCGCGGGCAAGTCCTTGACGGGCAGGTTGACGAAGATCATGCGCATGGAAGTCCTCCTTGATCTGGCATGGTGCGGGCGCCGCCGGCGGCGGATCGCCCGTCATGCCACAGGACGGATCACCTCGCCCCTTCCCGACACGGGCCTGCGAAATTATGCAGCCGCCGCGCAGCCCGGCACATCCTCCAGCCGGTGCCAGACCGGAAGGCCGCGTTCGCGGGCGATGCGCACGTCATTGTCCGCTCCCCTTGACTCCCCCGGCAGGCGCAGCACGCCCTCGCAGAGCTCCAGCAGGCGGTGCGCCGTCGGGTAGAAGATCTCCTCGTGCAGCGCGTCGCCCACCGTTCCGCCCCCGGCGGCGCGCCAGACGGGCAGCGCCACCCACTCGCCGATCATCGGCACATGGCCGGCCTTGAACAGCGCATAGGACGGCGCCTCCAGCCGCTTCAGGTTCTCCGCCATCTTCACGGGATCGTCTCCGGTGCCCGAACGATAGGGGCCGGCAATCAGGATCAGCATGTCTTACTCCTTACGATTGATGCATGAAATATCCGGAATTTTCTGGATATTTCACGAATATTCGTGTAATTTCATGCAGAGTCAAGACGGAGTGCAAATGCATGCTGACCAGCCAGAGAAAAGCCCTGATCGCCCGGCGCCTCGGCCGCGACGGCGAGATCGTCGCAAAGGCGCTGGCAGCGGAGCTCGATCTGTCGGAGGACACGATCCGGCGGGACCTGCGGGAAATGGCGGCCGACGGCCTGCTCAAGCGCGTGCATGGCGGCGCGCTGCCGCTCTCCCCGCCGCTGCCGGATTTTTCGGCGCGCCAGGCGGTCGCGACGGACGAGAAGACCGCGCTCGGCGCCCGGGCGGCGGCGATGGTCGAGCCCGGCCAGGTGGTGTTCCTCGATGGCGGCACGACGACGGCGGCGCTTGCGCGCCTGCTGCCACGCACCTTCGCCTTCACGGTGGTGACGCACAGCCCGACCATCGCCTGCGAGCTCGAACGCCACCCGACCGCCGAGGTCGTGCTGGTCGGCGGCAGGCTCTACAAACATTCCATGGTGTCGACGGGCGCCCTCGCGCTGGAGACCATACGCGGCCTGAAGGCGGATCTCTATTTCATGGGCGTGACGGCCGCACATCCGACGCACGGCCTGACCACCGGCGACATGGAGGAAGCCGCCACCAAGCGCACCATCGCCGAAAACGCCGCCGCGACCTGGGTCCCGCTGACGCGGGAAAAGCTCGGCAGCGCCTCGCCCTGGAAGATCCTGCCGCTCGCCGCCGCCACCGGCCTCCTCCTGCCGCCCGGCCTCCCGCCGGACACGCTCGCGCCCTACCGGGAGCTGGACGTGGAGATCGTCGAGGGTTGATCAGGCCGCGTCACGCGGAACGATGCGGTCGAGATCCCGGCCGATCTCGCGGCGCTTCTGCATCAGGTCGAACTCGGCCTGAAGACGCAGGAAATAGCCTTCCGACAGGCCGAAATAGCGTGTCAGCCGAAGATCCGTATCCGCAGTGACCTGGCGCTTGCCGAGCACGATCTCGTTGATGCGGCGCGGCGGCACGTGCACTGCCCGGGCGAGCGCATTCTGGCTGATCTCCATCGGCTGCAGGAACTCCTCCAGAAGGATATCGCCGGGATGCGGGTTGGGCAGCAGGTTACCGTCAGTCATGGTAGTCGAGGATGCGGACATGGATGGCATCTCCTTCCGACCAGCCGAAGCAGATGCGCCACTGGTCATTGATCCGGATCGAATAAAGCCCGGCCAGGTTTCCCTTCAAGAGCTCCAGCCGGTTTCCCGGCGGCACGCGCAGGTCCGTCAGGCTGCGTGCGGCATACAGCATGCGCAGCTTGCGCAACGCGATGGCCTGCATGTCCGCCGGAAGCCGCCGGCTTCGACGGCCGGACCAGATTCGCTCGGTCTCGCGGTCGGCGAAGCTCTTGATCATGCGCCATCATAACGCATGACGTCATAGGGCGTCAATTTCAGGCCGCGAAGGCATCCGTGACGCGGACGTCGCCGACATGGATGCCGTTCCAGTTGGACATGGAGCGGTTAGCCTCGGCCATCAGGGCGGCGTGGAGGTCGGGTTCGTCGGCGAAGAAGCGGGCGAGCGTGGCGGCGACCATGCTTTCGGCGGCGCGGGTCGTGCCGTCCTCGCATTTGAGGGCGATGGCGATGCCCTTTTCGGGGATGGCGGCACAGAAGACGCCCTCGGCGCCGGTCTTGGCGAAGATGCGGCCGGGGGCCGTCTGCATCAGACGCGTGCAGGCGCGCCTGGTGCCGGCGACGTAGAAGGGCTCGGCCATGCAGGCATCGATCAGGCGGCGGGCGGCCTTCGCGCGCCCGGGCGCAAGGCCGGTGCCGGTCGCCATCCTGGCGAAGCCGTGCGCGAGGCTCTTCAGCGGCACGGCATAGGTGGGGATCGAGCAGCCGTCGACGCCGCAATTGTCGGTGGCGAGCGCGGCGCCCGTCAGGCTTTCCATGACGCCGCGGATCTCCGCCTGGACGGGGTGCTCGTAGCGCACGTAGCCCTTGAGGTCCTTGCCGGTGTGGCAGGCGGCGCAGACGAAGCCGGCATGCTTGCCCGAGCAGTTGTTGTGCAGCGCCGTCGGCCGCTCGAGGCCGCGCGCCTGGCTGACAAGCACCGGCTGCTCGAAGGACCAGTGGGCGCCGCATTCCAGCACGCCCTCGTCGACGCCGGCGGCGGCCAGCATGGCGCCGGCAAGGCTTGCATGTTCCGGCTCGCCGCTGTGCGAGGAACAGGCGAGCGCCAGCTCCCTGTTGCCGAAGCCATAGGCATCCGCCGCGCCGCTTTCGACGAGCGGCAGGCCCTGCATGGCCTTGCAGGCCGAACGCGGGAAGATCCCGGCCTCGATATCCCCTTGCGAAAACACCACCTTGCCATCGCCGTCGACCGCGACGACCATGCCGCGATGGCGGCTTTCGACGAGATTGCCGCGGGTGACCTCGACAAGGACGGGGTTTGCCATGTTCATGCCCTCAAATTTCCGGTTTCGGATGCGGTATTATCCGAAAACCAGGGCCCGCACACGCGATTTCGGAGGCGCCGCGCATGAAACTGTTGAGGAACGTCCTTGTCCTCTTCCTCGTCATCTACCTCATGCCGGCGCTCGCCTCGGCGGGCTACTGGTACATCAAGGAGCGGCCGCAGAGCTGGCGGGAGGCGAACTGGAAATCCGCCGGCATCCTGCCGAAGGCGGAAGACACGCCGCAGGCGACGATCCACGTCTTCTCCGCCGCCACCGGCGGCCTGAAGGGCGCGGTCTCGAGCCATGCCTGGATCGTCACCAAGGCGGCGAACGGGAGCTACAACCGCTACGACAAGGTCGGCTGGGGCACGCCGGTGCGCAAAAACGGCTATGCGCCGGATGCCTTCTGGTATTCCAACACGCCGCGCGTGGTGGTCAGCGTCAGCGGCGAGGAGGCGGCGCGGCTGATCCCCAGGATCGAGGCGGCGATCGCCGCCTACCCCTATTCCAAGCCGGGCGGCTACCGCATGTGGCCGGGGCCGAATTCCAACACCTTCGTCGCCCATGTGCTGCGCTCCGTGCCGGAACTCGGCGTGGTGCTGCCGCCGGATGCGGTGGGGCGCGACTACCTGCCGGAAGGCAGGATCTTCGCGGTCGATCCCGACGGCAGGGACGTGCATGCGACGCTCTACGGCCTCCTCGGCATCTCCGCCGGGCTGCGCTCCGGGATCGAGCTGCACATCATGGGCCTCGTCGCCGGCGTGGACCTCTATCGGCCGGCGATCAAGATCCCGGCGATCGGGCGCATCGGCATCTAGCGGCCTTTTCCGGCGGACGCATACCCTTCCTCCGTCATGCTCGGGCTTGACCCGAGGGTGACGGAGGAAGGGTAACAGCGCCTTGGCGCAAAGCCCTCCTACAGATATTCCATCTCGAACCCTGCAATGCGGGCGGGGTCGGCGATCGATTCGATCGCGACGATGTGATCGCCCTCCACCTCCATGCGCACGACGATCCTGAGCTCGCCGCCGAGGATGACGGCAAGGCCCGGCCGGCCGTCGATGAGGGCGAGCCGTGCGGCGGTCGCCTTGCCCTTGAAGTTCGTGGCGACGGCATCGGCGCCGTGGATCTCGGCGAGCGAGCCGAGCCGCACCGCATCGGCATCCGCATGGAAGACGACGTCGGGATCGAGCACGGCGAGCAGGCCGGAAAAATCGCCGTCGCGCGAGGCCGCGAGGAAGGCCGCGACGACATTCCTGCGGCGCTCGTAATCCGCGGACGGCGTGTCCGGCAGGCCCTGCACGCGGCGGCGGGCGCGGCTGGCGAGCTGGCGGGCGGCCGCGGGCGAGCGGTCGACGATGCGGCCGATCTCCTCGAAGGGCACGTCGAACATGTCGTGCAGCACGAAGGCGAGCCGCTCGGCCGGCGTCAGGCGCTCCAGCACGACGAGCAGCGCAAGGCCGACCGAATCGGCAAGCGCCGCCTGCTCGTCCGCCGCCGCGCCCGCATAGGCATGCCGGTCCTCGCCGCCCTCGCCGTCGATCGGGTCCTCGCGGCGCCGTGCGCGGGCGCGCAGCATGTCGAGGCAGATGCGGCCGACGACGGTCGTCAGCCAGCCGCCGAGATTGCCGATATCGCCGCCGCCTGTCCGCTCCAGCCGGAGCCAGGCCTCCTGCACCGCGTCCTCGGCCTCGCTCTGCGAGCCGAGCATGCGCAGGGCAACGGCGCGCAGGCGCCCGCGTTCGGCCTCGAAACGGTCGGCCCAGAAATTTTTCTTCTCCATCGGTCACACTCCTTCGTCCAGCGGCGTCATGGCCATGACGAACGAAGCCGCACCGGTGTGACAGGGTTCGCGACCGTCGACGCTGAAAACAATGCAAGGAGTGATGAAATGCAATCCCGTATGACCAATATCGCCGCCGTCCTTCCCGATGCCGCAGCCGCCATGCGCGCCCTCCAGGGCGCCGCGCAGAAGACGGCGCTGCCGGAAAAGACCATCCATCTCGTGCATCTGCGCGCCAGCCAGATCAACGGCTGCGGCTTCTGCGTCGACCTGCATCCGCGCCTCATGAAGAAGGCCGGCGAGAGCGACCGGCGCATCCTCTCCGTCGCCGCCTGGCGCGAGGCGCCGTTCTATACCGACGCGGAGCGGGCCGCGCTGGCGCTGACCGAGGCGCTGACGCGCATCGCCGACCGCGAGGAGGCGGTGCCGGATGCGATCTGGAACGAGGCCGCCCGCCACTACGACGAAAAGACGCTCGCCGCCCTCGTCGTCGAGATCGCCGCGATCAATGTGTGGAACCGGTTCAATGTCGCGACCCGGCAGGTGGCGGGAGAATGGAACCCGTAACGGCGCGGCCGGGGTTTTCCCTGCTCTCCTTGCAGCAAGGGCACGCGTATGGAGCGGCACCCCCCTCTGCCCTGCCGGGCATCTCCCCCACAAGGGGGGAGATCGGCAAGAGGCGAAGACCTTGCTCAATCAGCCACGTCGTAATTTGGCGAAACGGTCCTCCATCCAATCTCCCCCCTTGTGGGGGAGATGCCCGGCAGGGCAGAGGGGGGTGTCGCTCCATTAGCCTACCCTTGCAGAAGAGATGCAGCCCGCAGGACCTGGATGGCAAATCCGGTCCCCTGCCCCGCATTTTCACCGAAAAGTCACGGCTTGAACTCCGTTTTGCGCCGTGTCACGTCTGTTTCCACCGCATTTCGCATAGCAAGGCCCGTTCCCATGTCCGAGAGCGCCATATCGTCCAAGGAAGCCGCGCCGCGGCTTTCCAGCCTGTTTTCCCGCGCCTATCTGTTCGGCACGCTGATGCTCGGCGGCGGCATCATGCTGCATGCGGTGGAGACCTATATCACCGCCACGCTGATGCCCTCGATCGTGCGCGACATCGGCGGCCTTGCGCTCTTCGCCTGGGCGACGACGATCTATGTCGCGGCCTCCGTGCTCGGCTCCACCTTCGTCGCCGTCCGGCCGGAGAAGGTGACGCTCAACCATTGCTACAGGGCCGGCGCGCTGCTCTTCGGCATCGGCAGCCTCGTCTGCGCCATCGCGCCCACCATGGAGACGGTGCTCGCCGGCCGGGCGATCCAGGGGCTCGGCGCCGGGTTCCTGGTGGCGCTCGGCTACGCCTTCATCCGCCATGTCTATCCCGAGCCGCTATGGAGCACGGCCTCGACGCTCTATGCCGCCGCCTGGGGCATCGCCACCTTCCTCGGCCCGACGATCGGCGGCATCTTCGCGGCCGGCAGCGCCTGGCGCGAGGCCTTCGCCCTGCTCGTTCCGCTGTCGGTGCTGATGGCCGTTTCCGCGCCGAAGCTGCTGCCGCCGGGCGACGGCGAGCGCGTGACGACGAAGACGCCCTTCCCGCAGATCGTGCTGCTCGTCGCCGCCGTGGTTGTCCTGTCCTTCGCCAGTTCCGTCGAGGCGCCGGCGCTGCGCGGCGCCTTCGCGGCCGCCGCCGTGCTCGCGGTCCTCGCGGCGATCACGATCGAGCGGCGGGCGGAAGGCCGGCTGCTGCCGGCCGGCACGATCAGCCTCTTCTCGCCGCTCGCCCGCGTCTACCTCATCATGCTGATGCTGCTGGTGACGGTCTGCTCGGACATCTACATCCCCTATTTCCTGCAGGTGCTGCACGGCGTGAGCCCGCTCGTCTCCGGCTATCTCGTGGCGCTGCTGGCGCTCGGCTGGACGGCCGCGGCCTTCGCCAGCGCCGGCCTCACGGGACGGCGCGCCAACCGGGTGATCGTCGCCGGCGCGCTGATGGAGGCGCTGGCGACCGCCCTCCTCGCCGTCACGCTCGCCCGGCACAACCCGGCGAGCAGCCTCGTGCTGCTCGCCGTCGCCACCGTCTTCATCTTCCTGATGGGCTTCGGCATCGGCATGGGCTGGGCGCATCTCGTCACCCATGTGCTGCAGCTCGCGCCGGCCGGCGAGACGGACAAGGCCTCGGCGGCGATCACCACCATGCAGGCGCTCGGCGCGGCCTTCGGGGCGGCGCTCGCCGGCATCATCGCCAATTCGACGGGCCTGGCGAGCCCCGGCGGCGTCGACGGGGCGCTGACGGCGGCACGCTGGCTCTATGCGCTGCTCGCCCTGCCGGCGGCGCTGGCGATCCTCCTCGCCATCCGCCTTCCCGCAGGAAAGGGCGCTGCCGCGGGTTGAGGATTTGTTAACAGAAACCGACAGTCTTCATTGCGACCCCGCCGCCTTCTGCCACAAAGGGTGACGATCGACCGGCGCGATTCCCGGCGATCCTGTCTTGGAAAGGAAAGCGGCGGGTGAGACGCAACGACGGGCACAGGTGGCCGGGCGGACGCGGCATGGCACATGCCGATGCGATCCTGCCGCTTGCATGCCTCCGGGAACGGGCGACGACGGACCTCGTCCTTTCCGGGCTCGAGGCCTCCGGTGTCGCCTGCGCGCTGTTCTCGCCGGATGACGAGCTGTCCTACGGCTCCGCCGCCTTCCGCGCGCTTTTCGACGTGCAGCCGGGCGCGCGTACCTTCGCCGACATCATGCGCCGCTGCCATGAGAAAAGCGTCGGGCCGAAGATGAGCGGGCCGATCGACGCCTTCCTCGACATGGCCAGCGCCAAGCGGCGCAGCACCCCGCAGCGCACCTTCGAGATCGACATCCGCGACGACCGCTGGTTCCTGGTGAACGAGACGCTGCTTGCCGGCGGCTGGCTGTGGAGCGTCTTCACCGACATCACCATGCTCAAGTCCAACGAGCACATGCTGCAGCTTGCCTGCGATGCGGCCCAGCTCGCCGCCGATACGGACCCGCTCACCGGCCTGTTCAACCGCCGCGCGGCGATGGCGCGGCTGGATGCGGAAATGCGGATCGCCTTCCGCGACTGCACGCAGCTCTCGCTGGCGCTGATCGATCTCGATCACTTCAAGACGATCAACGACCGCTTCGGCCATGCCAGGGGCGACGAGGTGCTCCGGCACTTCGCCGCCGCCGGGCGGCGGCAGTTGCGCGGTGGGGACACCTTCGCCCGGGTCGGCGGAGAGGAATTCCTGATGCTGATGCCGGGCGCCGGCCTTCGGGAGGCGACGCGCGCCGTGGAGCGGCTGCGCCGCCATGTGGCGCAAGAGAAAAACCGCATCGGCCTCGGCTGCGCCTACACCATGTCCGCGGGCGTCGCGGAATATTGCGGCAATGCGGCGGAAGACCTCTTCGAGCGGGCCGACCGGGCGCTCTATCGCGCCAAGCATCTCGGCCGCGACCGGATCGAGCAGGCGGACTGAGCCCCGAGCGCGTCGGCTCGGCGGACATGCTCCCGCATCCTCCGGCGCCGGGGGCGATTTCTCCCCGGCTGGATTTGCCCTAGTCGAAAGTCAGCATGATCTTTCCGATGTGATCGCCGTGCTCCATCATGCGATGACCGGCCGCCGCCTCGCCGAAGGGCATGACGGCGTGGATCACCGGGGCGATGCGCCCCTCCTCCAGCAGCGGCCAGGCGTTCTCCAGCAGCGCGTCGCGGATCTCCTGCTTTTCCGCCGCCGTGCGCGGGCGCATGGCCGAGCCCATCAGGTGCAGGCGCTTCTGCAGGATGGGCGCAAGGCTCACCTTCTCCGCGAAGGTGCCGCCGAGGAAGGCGATGATCGACAAGCGCCCGTCGCGGGCGAGCGACTTCAGGTTCCGCTCGAAATAGGCCGCGCCGATCATGTCGAGGATGACGTCGACGCCGGCCCGGCCGGTCTCCTCGGCAATGACGGCGCAGAAGTCCTCGCTGCGGTAGTTGATCGCGCGGCTGGCGCCGAGATCGAGGCAGGCCGCGCATTTCTCCGCCGTGCCCGCCGTCGTGAAGACGCGCGCGCCGAAGGCGCTGGCGAGCTGGATCGCCGTCGTGCCGATGCCGCTGGTGCCGCCGTGGATGAGCACGCTCTCGCCGCGCTTCAGCCCGGCCATCATGAAAAGGTTCGCCCAGACGGTGAAGAAGGTCTCCGGCAGGGCCGCCGCCTTCACCGCGTCGAAGCCTTTGGGGAACGGCAGCGCCTGGGTCGCCGGCACCGCGCAGTACCGCGCATAGCCGCCGCCGTTCGCCAGCGCGCAGACACGGTCGCCGAGCGCATACCCCGTGACGTCCTCGCCGATCGCCACCACCTCGCCCGCGATCTCCAGGCCAAGGATGGGGCTTGCATCGGGCGGCGGCGGATAATCGCCCTTGCGCTGGAGCACGTCCGGCCGGTTGATGCCGGCGGCTGCGACGCGCACGAGGATCTCGCCGCTCCTCGGCTGCGGCGTCCTGCCCTCCATCACCACGAGATTGTCCGGGCCGCCATATTCGCTGAGCCCGACATAGGACATGGATGAGGGCAATGACATGGGTATATCTCCCGGCAGATGTGACGTGGCGCTCTCCTGCGGCGATTCTAGCCGAAAGCACGAATCTTTTGAATCGCCTGCGGCCGTCTGCGCGAGGGATACGTTAACGGCGGCATGCCAACTTTCGGCCGTAAAGCGCTGAAATTCCGGCCGTTTCGCGACAGGCAGAATTAAATCTTGTTAATTTGAAAACGGATTTTTCCGGGCCTACCGTCCTTTTCGAAGCCGGGGAGCGCCGGCGGCTCCACCCCAAGGGGCCGCGACACGACGCTTCCGGACGGTTTCGCAGCGGCCCGCTGCGGCGCGCCTTCTCCGTCATGAATGACGGGCGGCGCTGCAGGGGCCAATTCAGGACGACACAGATGCGTGTTCTTCTTTCCAACCTCGCCATCGTCACGGTTCTCGCCACCCCGGCCCTTGCCCTCGCCGCCCAGACGGCGACCGGCACGGTCAAGGACTACAACAAGGCGTCGATGTCCCTGACGCTTTCCGACGGCACCGTCTACCAGCTTCCCAAGGGGTTCCACGATCCCGGGCTGAAGGCTGGCGAGAAGGTGTCGATCTCCTTCGACATGTCCGGCAAGAACCACGAGGCGAAGACGGTGAAGATCCTTCGCTAGCGTGGCAGGGGCAGGCTCGAAAGGGCCTGCCCTCCTGTTTCAACGCAGGGCGGCCCCCTGCCCTGCACTCACGGATGCCGAGGACAGGACGAGCCCCCCGTCGCTGCCCTTGGCATCCGCCTTCAGGCCGGCGATGCGGCTGCTGATCTGCCCCGCCTCGCCGATCACCTCGCCCTCCGGCAGGACGAGGACCGCCGCCGAGCAGCGCATCAGCGGGAAGGTCGCCTCCTGGCCGGCGCGGTCGCGGCCGCGGATCTCCCCGGCCAGCTGGTCCTCCGGCGAATAGAGCAAGCGCACCTCGCGGGCGAAATCGGCGAGCAGATGCTCCAGCACCCCGCGCACCGCCTCGACGGAACGGCCGGAAATGCCGGCGAAGAAATCGTCGCCCCCGACATGGCCGATGAAGACGTCCTCGCCGACGAAGTCGCGGCGCATCAGCGAGGCGAAGAGCGAGAGCGCAAGGTCCCCCTTGTGGAAGCCGTAGTGATCGTTGAACGGCTTGAAATTGTCGAAATCGAAATAGCACAGGCACCGGATCTGGTCTCCGTCGAGCGCCTTGTCCTGCAGGTAGTCGCGGATCGAGCGGTTGCCGGGAAGGCCGGTCAGCGGGTTCTGGTCCTCCGCCGTCTTCAGCCGCTTCTCGTTGATGATCTTCAAAAGCGAGGAGGCCGACAGGATGCCGGCATAGCGCAGGTTCTCCGTCAGGATCACGCATTCATTGCCGCCCATGCCGGTGAAGACGTCGAGCAGCTGCTCGGCGGGCGTGTCGAGATCGGCGATCGGCGCCATGGTGACGAAATGCGACAGGCTCTTCTGGTAGAGCTTGTTCTTCAGGAGGTCGCGGCCGAACGGGTGATAGGAGAGTTCCTTGACGTGATATTCGTGCAGGATGCCGCGCGGCTCGTCATTGGCGTTGAGCACCGGGAAGAAGGTGCGCTTGGGATCGCGCCGGAAGAATTCGAAGACCGATTCCAGGCTCTCGTTCTCGCGCAGCACCGCGACCTGCTCGATCTCGCGCCGGATGAGGATGCTGTCGAGCGTGCGGGAGGAGCGGCGCCGCCCGCCGGCGCGCGCGACCTGCGCATAGACCGGGCCCAGCGCGGAAAAATCCGTGACGGGGCGCGAGACGAACCAGCCCTGCACGAGATCGCAGCCGGCGTCGCGGCAGGCGACGAACTCCGCCTCGCTCTCCACCCCCTCGGCGATGACGCGGATGCCGAGCACATGGGCGGCATTGACGGTGTTGCGCACCAGGTGGCGCTTGCGCGCGTCGTTCTCCATGCCCGAGATGAAATGGCGGTCGATCTTCAGATAGTCGACCGGGTGGTCGCAAAGCAGCTTCAGGCCGTTGTGCCCGACGCCGAAATCGTCGATGGCGAGCTTGAAGCCGGCAAGGCGCAGCTTGCGGACCAGCAGGGCGAAATCCGGCTGGGTGTCGTTGTCGAAGCGCTCGGAAATCTCGAAGCAGATCGAGGAGGCCGGAATGCCGGCGCGGGCGAGATGGCCGGCCAGGCGCTCGACGAGGTCCGCCCCTTCCGGCACGAGGCGGGAATCGAGGTTGATGAAGAGCGTGCGGGAGCGGAAGTCCGGCAGCGCGGCAAAGGCGGCGATGGCGCGGCTGTTGACCATGTGCTCCAGCGCCAGAAGCTGGCCCGCCTCGTGCGCCCGGTCGATCAGGTCGAGCGGCGAGCGGAAGCCGAGGCGATCGAAGCCGCGCATCAGCGATTCGTAGCCGAAGACCGCGCCCGTCACCGCCTCGACGATCGGCTGGAAGGCGGTCTCGATCACCAGCTTGGCGAGGGTGACGATCTCGCCATCCCCGAAGCGGCGAAGGGCGAGCAATTCGGCGGCGGACATGTGCGGCTCCAAGACGTGGACGTTGCCGCGAAGTTTCTCCGCCGAGGCCTGAAAAAACCGTTTCCGTACTGTGACAGTTCGATGAAATCTCAATGACTACAAGGCGTTGAAAAAGGTTTCCCTCATATAGGCAGCGCCAGCAGCAAGGCGCCGCCGCCGATCATCAGAACGGCCAGCCAATGGGCCGGCGAAAGCTGCTCGCCGAGGAACAGGACGGCGAAGACGGCGACCAGCACGACGGAGAGCTTGTCGACCGGCGCGACCTGGGCGGCCTTGCCGATCTGCAGCGCGCGGAAGTAGCACAGCCACGAGGCGCCGGTCGCAAGGCCCGACAGGACGAGGAAGATCCAGCTTCTCGCGGGCACGCTTGCCGGCGCCTGCCAGTTGCCGGCGAGCGTCAGCATGAGGGCGAGCGCCAGGAGGATGACGACGGTGCGCACGAAGGTCGCGAAGTCGGAATTGACCTCGGCGATGCCGATCTTGGCGAAGATCGCCGTCAGCGCCGCGAAGACCGCCGAGCCGAGCGCCCAGACCTGCCAGGATGTCAGGAGCGCCTTCACACCGCACCGCCCGCGAGCATTGCCCGCGCGAAGGCAAGCCCCGCCGCCACGGCGAGGAGCGAGAAAAGCACCGACGCACCGACATAGAGCGCCGCCAGCCCCGCCTCGCCGCGCTCCCAGAGCAGCGCCGCGTCGAGCGAGAAGGCCGAGAACGTGGTGAAACCGCCGAGGATGCCCGTCGTCAGGAACAGCCGCATCTCCTGCGGCAGGTGGCCGCGGAAGGCGAAGGCGCCGGCGATCAGCCCCATCAGCAGGCAGCCGAACACGTTGATGAGAAGCGTGCCGGCGGGAAAGGCGGTGCCGAACAGCCGGGCGGCCAGCACGTTCACCCCATGGCGGCTGGCGCCGCCGACGCCCGCCCCGAGAAAGACGATCAGGTAATTCATGTCCGCTGCCCTCACAGTCCGTTGTCACGACATCCGGACAACAAAAAACCGCCCTCGGGCGGTCGCAGAACATGCTCCCGCCGTCGACGGCCATCGCTGGCCGGTCTGGCAGGAGCTATCAGCCGGTCACACGGCGGTTGTCGGGGAGCTCCATCCCCATCCCACGCGGTTTTTCTAGGCGCTGCCGCGGCGCCTGTCAAACGGTGTCCGGCCGGCCACGGGGGCTATTTGCGCAGCGCAAGACCGAAGGCGATCAGCGCCCAGCCCTGCATGGCAAGGTCGAAGGCGAGGAAGAGGCCGAGCAACCACAGGCTGTTGACCGGCCAGCCGAGGAGGAAGACCAGGCCCGCAAGCGTCGTGACGATCCCGCCCGCCATGAGCCAGCCCCAGCCCTTTTCCGGCCGGGTGCGCCAGGCGGCGAAGATGCGGAAGATGCCGGCGACGAGCAGCGCGGCGGCCATCAGCAGGGTGAGCACGGCCGAAGTCAGCACCGGGTTGACGAAGGCGAGCACGCCGGCCGCAAGATAGAGCAGCGCGCTGAGCGCCCAGGCGATCGTCTCCCGCCAGGCCTTGACCTGGAAGGCATGCGCCAGATGCACCGCCCCGCCGACGATCATCAGCATGCCGACATAATAGACGGTGGCGACCGTCGCCCAGAAGAGATTGGCGGCCGCAATGCCGCCGAAGACGAGCAGCACGACGCCGAGGCCGACGAACCAGCCCCATTTTGCGCGTACGTCCGTAAGAGGGTTCATTCCGGGAGAGAGGACCATGGTGCACCTCGAAAAAAGAATGAAAACAAAGGCAGGCTAACACGGAACGCCGCCGCTTCGCGACAGCGAATTGACGCAGCGCACGCCGCGAAGATTTTTATTGATTGATCACTCAATTAAAAATACGCTTGCGAAAAATCAGGAAAACGCCATGCCGAAAGTTGGAATGGAGCCGGTGCGCCGCAAGGCGCTGGTGGACGCGACGCTGAGGGCGGTCGGCGACCATGGCTCGCTGGCCGTCACCATGTCGGAGATCGCCCGCCATGCCGGCGTCTCCCCGGCGCTTGCCCATCACTATTTCGGCTCCAAGGAGCGGCTCGTCATCGAGACGATCCGCAGCCTCCTGCGCCAGCTGCGCGCCGATGTGGTGGCGGCGCTGGCGGCGGCGACGACGCCGCGTGAACGCCTCTCGGCGATCATCCGGGTCAACTTCCAGGCGCACCAGTTCGCGCCCGAGACGGTCGCGGCCTGGCTTGCCTTCTACACCGAGGCCCAGCGTTCCGAGGCGGTGCGGCGCCTGCTCGTCGTCTATGCGCGGCGGCTGAACTCCAACCTGCTGTCGAGCCTCAAGCCGCTCTGCCCGGCCGGGACCGCCGGGGAGATCGCCGACGGGGCGGCGGCGATGATCGACGGGCTCTATCTGCGGCAGGGGCTGAAATCGGCGCCGGTCAGCATCGAATCCTCGATCGCGCTGACGGAGCGCTATGTGGATGCGCAGCTTCGGGCCTGCGAGGCGGAGGCGGCGGGATGAGCAGAACAGCCCCACACAGCAACGTCACTTCAAGGATCCGCCCGTGACCGCCAGCAAGCCCAACATCCTGATCATCATGGTCGACCAGCTCAACGGGAAGTTCTTCCCGGACGGGCCGGCCGACTTCCTCCATGCGCCGCACATGAAGGCGCTCGCCGCGCGCTCGGCGCGGTTCCGCAACAACTACACCTCCTCGCCGCTCTGTGCGCCCGCCCGCGCCTCCTTCATGGCCGGGCAGTTGCCGAGCCGCACGCGGGTCTACGACAATGCCGCCGAATACATTTCCTCGATCCCGACCTTCGCGCATCACCTGCGCCGCGCCGGCTACTACACGGCGCTGTCGGGCAAGATGCACTTCGTCGGGCCGGACCAGCTGCACGGTTTCGAGGAGCGGCTGACGACGGACATCTATCCGGCCGATTTCGGCTGGACGCCGGATTACCGCAAGCCCGGCGAGCGCATCGACTGGTGGTATCACAACATGGGATCGGTGACGGGCGCGGGCGTCGCCGAGATCACCAACCAGATGGAATATGACGACGAGGTCGCCTTCCTCGCGGGTCAGAAGCTCTACCAGCTCTCCCGCGAGAACGACGACGCGGCACGGCGCCCCTGGTGCCTCACCGTCTCCTTCACGCATCCGCACGATCCCTATGTGGCGCGGCGAAAGTTCTGGGACCTCTACGAGGACTGCGAGCACCTGCTGCCCGAGGTCGGCATGCTGGAGGAGCAGGATCCGCACTCCGCCCGCATCCTCGCCTCCTGCGACTATGCCAAGTTCGCCATCAGCGGCGAGGACGTGCGCCGCTCGCGCCAGGCCTATTTCGCCAACATCTCCTATCTCGACGAGAAGGTCGGCGAACTCGTCGACACGCTCACGCGCACCCGCATGCTGGACGACACGTTGATCCTGTTCTGCTCGGACCATGGCGACATGCTCGGCGAGCGCGGCCTGTGGTTCAAGATGAACTTCTTCGAGGGTTCGGCCCGCGTGCCGCTGATGATCGCCGGCCCGGGCGTCGCCCCCGGCCTGCATCTCGCGCCGACGTCGAACCTCGACGTGACGCCGACGCTGTGCGACCTCGCCGGCATCTCCATGGACGAGGTGATGCCCTGGACGGACGGCGAAAGCCTGCTGCCCGTCATCAACGGCGCGGAGCGGACCGCGCCGGTGCTGATGGAATATGCGGCGGAGGCCTCCTATGCGCCCATCGTCGGCATTCGCGAGGGCAAGTGGAAATACATCCACTGCGAACTCGACCCGGAGCAGCTCTACGATCTGGAGACCGATCCGCTCGAACTGACGGACCTTGCGACGTCGGACGATCCTGTCATCAAGGCGACGCTGGAAGGCTTCCGGCAGATGCGCGAGGCGCGCTGGGACATGGCCGCCTTCGACGCGAGCGTACGCGAGAGCCAGGCGCGGCGCTGGGTGGTCTACGAGGCGCTGCGCAACGGGGCCTATTATCCCTGGGACCACCAGCCGCTGCAGAAGGCCTCCGAGCGCTACATGCGCAACCACATGAACCTCGACAATCTCGAGGAATCCAAACGCTATCCGCGGGGAGAATGAGATGAAAGCCCAACCGAAAGCCTCGCACTTCATCGACGGCGACTATGTGGAAGACGCCGCCGGCACGCCCTTCGACAGCATCTACCCCGCCACCGGCGAGGTGATCGCGCGCCTCCACGCCGCAACGCCCGCCATCGTCGAGAAGGCCATCGCCTCGGCCAAGCGCGCCCAGAAGGAATGGGCGGCGATGAGCCCCACGGCGCGCGGCCGCATCCTCAAGCGGGCGGCGGAGATCATGCGCGAGAGGAACCGCGAGCTGTCCGAGCTGGAGACGCTCGACACCGGCAAGCCGATCCAGGAGACCATCGTCGCCGATCCGACCTCGGGCGCCGACGCCTTCGAATTCTTCGGCGGCATCGCGGCGGCGGGGCTCAACGGCGACTATATTCCGCTCGGACAGGACTTCGCCTTCACCAAGCGCGTGCCGCTCGGCGTGTGCGTCGGCATCGGCGCCTGGAACTATCCGCAGCAGATCGCCTGCTGGAAGGGCGCGCCGGCGCTCGTCTGCGGCAACGCCATGGTCTTCAAGCCCTCGGAGAACACGCCGCTCGGCGCGCTGAAGATCGCGGAGATCCTCGTGGAAGCCGGCCTGCCGAAGGGGCTCTACAACGTCATCCAGGGCGACCGGTCGACCGGCCCGCTGCTCGTCAACCATCCCGACGTCGCCAAGGTCTCGCTGACCGGCTCCGTGCCAACGGGCAAGAAGGTCGCGGGCGCCGCCGCCGCCGACCTCAAGCATGTCACGATGGAGCTCGGCGGCAAGTCGCCGCTCATCGTCTTCGACGACGCCGACCTCGAAAGCGCCATCGGCGGTGCGATGCTCGGCAACTTCTATTCGACCGGGCAGGTCTGCTCGAACGGCACCCGCGTCTTCGTGCAGAAGGGCATCAAGGACAGGTTCCTGTCGCGCCTGAAGGAGCGGACGGAAAGGATCGTCATCGGCGATCCGATGGACGAGGCGACGCAGCTCGGCCCGATGGTCTCCAGGGCCCAGCGCGACAAGGTTCTGGACTATATCGAGAAGGGCAAGGCGGAAGGCGCGACGCTTCTGACCGGCGGCGGCATTCCGAACGACGTGTCGGGCGAAGGCACCTACATCCAGCCGACCGTCTTTGCCGACGTCACCGACGACATGACCATCGCCCGCGAAGAGATTTTCGGCCCCGTCATGTGCGTGCTTGACTTCGACGGCGAGGACGAGGTGATCGCCCGCGGCAACGCCACCGAATTCGGCCTCTCCGGCGGCGTCTTCACGGCGGATATCACCCGCGCCCACCGCGTCGTCGACCAGCTCGAAGCCGGCACGCTCTGGATCAACACCTATAACCTAGCCCCCGTGGAAATCCCCTTCGGCGGCTCCAAGCAATCCGGCTTCGGCCGCGAGAACTCGCTGGCCGCGCTGGAGCACTATTCCGAACTGAAGACGGTCTATGTCTCAATGGGCAAGGTCGAGGCGCCGTATTGAGATGGGCGCCTCAGTCCGCCACGTCCACGACGAGGTCATCGAGATCGACCCTCAGAGCCTTCGCGATGCGCTTGAGCACGTCGACGGAGCCGGTTTTCTTGCCGGCTTCGATCTCGGAGAGGTAGGGCTGGGAGATACCGGCGGCTTCGGCGAGCTCGGAGACCGTAAAGCCGCGATAATTCCGGAACGTGCGGATGCGGCTGTCGGTTTCCCAAAGCTCGTAGACGAGTTCGGCCGGCCATGTTTCTTCACCCGCCCGCACACGCGCCATGATTCGCTCTGCCGCGATCGTGTCGAGAAGGTCCTCGTAGTCGTCTTCCGGCACGAGGACATAGGACTGCCCGTCGATCACGGTCTTGCGCACCTCGCCCATTGTTCACTCCTTGTAGATACCGCCGCGCGGCCCAACTTCGACGACGATAACCAACGCCGTTTGCTCATCGATGATAACGCGATCGTCGCCGACACGAATGCGCAGAAGCGCGCTCCCCTTGAGCTTCTTGACGTCGACGACGTCGCCACGCGCGAACGCATCGACCTTGGACCGGATGGCCGTCCGTCGCTTCGGCTGCATTCGGTCCAGAACCTTTGTGGCAGCCTTGGAATACTGCACCACCTTCATTCCAAGATTATAGCAAATAGCTATACTCCGATCAACCAGCGGTAACAGGCCATGACCAACGCAGACTACATCATCATCGGCTCCGGCTCCGCCGGATCGGCGCTCGCCTATCGCCTCTCGGAGGACGGCAGGCATACGGTCATGGTGCTGGAATATGGCGGGTCGGATATCGGGCCGTTCATCCAGATGCCGGCGGCGCTCGCCTGGCCGATGAGCATGAAGCGCTACAACTGGGGCTATCTCTCCGAGCCCGAGCCGAACCTCAACAACCGGCGCATCACCGCGCCGCGCGGGAAGGTGATCGGCGGGTCGTCCTCCATCAACGGCCTCGTCTATGTGCGCGGCCATGCCGAGGACTTCAACCGCTGGGAGGAGCTCGGCGCGCAGGGCTGGGCCTATGCGGACGTGCTGCCCTACTACAAGCGCATGGAGACCTCGCATGGCGGGGAAGCCGGCTGGCGCGGCACCGACGGGCCACTGCACGTGCGGCGCGGGCCGGTGACCAACCCGCTCTTCCACGCCTTCATCCAGGCCGGGCAGCAAGCCGGTTTCGAGCTGACGGACGACTATAACGGCTCCAAGCAGGAAGGCTTCGGCCTGATGGAGCAGACGATCCACAACGGCCGGCGCTGGTCGGCGGCGAACGCCTATCTGCGCCCCGCCATGAAGCGGCCGAACGTCTCGCTCGTGCGCTGCTTCGCGCGGAAGATCGTCATCGAGAACGGCCGGGCCATCGGCGTCGAGATCGAGCGGGGCGGCAGGATCGAGGTGGTGAAGGCGAACCGTGAGGTCATCGTCTCCGCCTCCTCCTTCAACTCGCCGAAGCTCCTGATGCTCTCCGGCATCGGCCCGGGGCAACACCTGAAGGACATGGGGATCGAGGTGAAGGTCGACCGGCCGGGCGTCGGCGCCAACCTGCAGGACCACATGGAGTTCTACTTCCAGCAGATCTCGACGAAGCCCGTCTCGCTCTATTCCTGGCTGCCGTGGTTCTGGCAGGGGGTGGCAGGCGCGCAGTGGCTTGTCTCCAAGGGCGGGCTCGGCGCCTCCAACCAGTTCGAGGCCTGCGCCTTCCTGCGCTCGGGACCGGGGTTGAGGCAGCCGGACATCCAGTACCACTTCCTGCCCGTCGCGATCTCCTATGACGGCAGGGCGGCGGCCAAGAGCCACGGTTTCCAGGTGCATGTCGGCTACAACCTGTCGAAATCGCGCGGCAACGTGACGCTGCGCTCCGCCGATCCGATGGCCGATCCCGTCATCCGCTTCAACTACATGAGCCATGAAGAGGACTGGGTGAAGTTCCGCCATTGCGTGCGCCTCACCCGCGAGATCTTCGGCCAGAAGGCCTTCGACGAGTTCCGCGGGCCGGAAATCCAGCCGGGCGCCGCCGTCGAGACGGACGATCAGATCGACGCCTTCCTGCGCGAGCACCTGGAAAGCGCCTACCATCCCTGCGGCACCTGCCGCATGGGCGCGGCCAGCGACCCGATGGCGGTCGTCGATCCCCAGACCCGCGTCATCGGCGTCGAGGCCCTGCGCGTCGCCGATTCGTCGATCTTCCCGCACGTGACCTACGGCAACCTCAACGCGCCGTCGATCATGACCGGCGAGAAGGCGGCCGACCACATCCTGGGCAGGCCGCCCCTCGCCCGCTCCAACCAGGAGCCGTGGACCAACCCGCGCGCGGCGGTGAGCGACCGATAAAAACTTTGGAACCTTGATGGCCGCACGGAATTGAGGCGGGCAATCGCCTCAAAGGGGGGAGCCTGTGGCAACATACAAAAAGGTTTCGCATCGTCATATCCGCAAGGAGACCGACCTCGTCGTCACGCTGATCGAGGGCATCGGCGGGCCCTGCGCCTTCATCACCGATCCGGCGCAGGCCCGCGACACGATCCCCATTCCCGTGGAGGAAGCGCTCGCCGGCGCAAGGCAGGTGATCGCCGGCGACCCCAGGCCGCGCAACATCGTCATCGTCGACGAGGACGACCTGTGGGACGATTGCTGGGGCACGCTCGCGCCGCATCCCGAACGAAACGTCAGATGAAGGCGATCCAGCGCCCCGCCAGCACCGCGCCGACCCAGATGACCATCGAAAACAGCGCCTGCATGCGCAAGGCGGGAGGGGCGCTGTCCGTCGCCAGCGCCGTCTGCCAGGCGCCGCGTGCGTGCAGGACAAGCGCATTGACAATGCCGAGGGCGACGAGCGCGACCTTGACGAGGAAGGCGGGGTTCCCCGCATATTCCTGCGCCCGCACGGAGAAGAGGCAGAGGCCGGTCGCGAGCGCGGCGACGACGCCGGTCGCCGCGGTGCGCGAGAGCAGCGGGCCGACGGCGACGATCGGCGCGGCGCGGATGAGGCCGACGAGCCGCAGGTCGAGCGGCAGGATGGCCCCGACGACGAGGCCGATCGACAGGATATGGGCGGCGTTGACGACGAGATAGAGCGTGCCGGACGCCTTCAGCGCGGCGGCGACCGGCGTCGTCGAGAGCCAGGCAAGCGCCTCCATCCCCGCCCCGTCAATTCGTCTCGATGCGCTCGGGATAGATGTCGAAGACCTTTCCGGCGACGGTGATGCGCACGGCCTTCATGCGCTTCTCGTTCTGGTCGAGCGAGCGGTTGCCGAGCACGACGATCGCATCGCCCGGCTCCGCCGATCCCTCCACGAAGCCGGACCGCTGCGTCTGGCGCGGATTGCCGAGTTCGATCTTCCACACGCCGTCCGACGCCGTCTCGACCTCCAGCGAGGGATGCGGCGGGGCGATCGAGACGGTGCGGATCGTTCCGGTGAGTTCGGTCTGCTCTTCCTCGGCCCAGGTCCAGCCGTGATGCGCGAAGGCGGCGAAAGCGGTCATCGACGCGGTGGCGGCGAGGACGACCATCCGTGTTGTTGCGGCCTGCATGGCGTTCTCCTCTGTCTCTCCTGCCCCGACAGATAGGATACACCCCTGGGCCGGCGAGGCCGTTCAAGGATAGTTGAACGGCCTCGTCCAAATGAAAGGGCCGGGCAATGCGCCCGGCCCTTCCTGCCTGCTTCCGACCGGAGGTTCAGAAGAAGAAGAAATCGTTGGCGTGAAGGTCCGCCTTGTCGATGCCTTCGAGCTTGATGGTGTTCTTGCCGTAGTCGATGATGAGGTCGCCGGACTTTTCGGTGGCGTGCGAGAGCACGTCGTTGAAGTTCTTCAGCACCGACTTGTCGAGGCGGATCACGTCGCCCTTGGCGCTGCCGGCCTCGAAGTCGGTGACCGTGTCGTTGCCCTGGCCCTTCTTGAAGATGAAGGTGTCGGCGCCGTTCCCGCCGGTCAGCTTGTCGTTGCCGGCGCCGCCGTCGAGCGTGTCGTTGCCGTTGCCGCCCGAAAGCTTGTCGTTGCCGGCATCGCCGAAGAGCTTGTCATTGCCCGCGCCGCCGGAGATCGTGTCGTTCCCGCCGCCGCCCTTCAGCGTGTCGTTGCCGTTGTTGCCGGAAATCTTGTCGGCCTTGCCGAAACCGGTGAACGTGTCGTTGCCGGTGCTGCCCGAAAACTCGATGGCGTTGGCCTTGAGGATCTTCTGGAGGCTCGTCGTCGCGCCGCCATCGGTGTTCTTGCCGCCCATGATGTCGCTCAGGATCTTGCCGGCAAGGGTCTTGTCGGTGACGTTGAGGCCGGTGATCTCGATGTCGGACACCGCCTTGAAGCGCGAGCCGACGAGCTCGACCTTGTCGCCGAAGGTGATGGCCTTCAGCGAGCCGGTGATCTTGTGGGTGGCGAGGTCATAGTCCCACTTCGCCTTGCCGGCGGTCAGCACGACGCCGTAGTCCTTGAGATTGGTGCTGGCATATTGCGTGCCGCTCATGGCCATCGGGTCGGCGCTGTTGAAGGAGCCGTAGCCGTCGCGAAGATAGGTCTTGTTGAAGTTGGAGAGGTACGCGGCGAAGTTGATGCCCTTGCCGTCCTTGTTCGCATCCTTGACCGCAATCTTGATCGCCATTTTCCTCGTTCCTTCCTGTCAGGCACCCATGCGCCCCGATACTTGAATTCGACATTCAGCTATTAAATCTGATTTTTGCTGTCAAGTTTTTTGACGGCCGGGAAAGGCGGCAGGATTTCTGCCCGTGGCGCGAGATGGAGAGATATTTGCTCCCGCGCCGACATTTCAGAAATCCGTTTTGCTGTCTCGGGCCGGGCAAGGCTGCGATAATCCGGCAACTTCTCGCAAAGGCATGGAATGGAATGACTGCTCTCACCGGAAACGGGACCGCGCAGGCCCTCAATGACAAACTCGCCGAACTCGACCTTGCCGGACGCCTTGCGCTGGTGGCCGGGCTTGGCGGGCGTTCCGTCTTCACCACCAGCCTCGGCATCGAGGACCAGGTGATCACGGCGGCCATCGGCACCGAGCGCCTCGGCATCGACGTCGCGACGCTGGAGACCGGCCGCCTCTTCAAGGAGACCGTCGACCTCATCGACGAGACCGAGGACCAGTACGGCATCACCATCACGCGTTATCATCCCCGCCAGGACGATATCGACGCCTATGCCGCGCAATACGGCCTCAACGGCTTCTACGAGAGCGTCGAGGCGCGCCACGCCTGTTGCGGCGTGCGCAAGCTGAAGCCGCTTGCGCGCGCACTCGAAGGGGCATCCTTCTGGATCACCGGCCTTCGCCGCGGCCAGTCCGGCAACCGTGCCGACACGCCGTTCGCGGAGTTCGACGCCGAACGCGGCCTGGTCAAGATCAATCCGCTGGCCGACTGGGACATCGAGCGCATCAAGGCCTATGTCGCCGACAATGCGGTTCCGGTGAACCCGATGCACCGGCGCGGCTATCCCTCGATCGGCTGCGAACCCTGTACGCGCGCCATCAAGCCCGGCGAGCCCGAGCGCGCCGGCCGCTGGTGGTGGGAGAACGACGAGAAGCGCGAATGCGGCCTGCATGTGCCGGAATCGGCGATCCCCTCCCTCGAATCGAGCGCCCTTTAAAGTTCATCCGCCCCGAGGGGCGCAGAAATCCGGAGTACTACCTTTCATGTCCGATATCCGTCCCGAAGCGGAAGCGAAGCACAGTGCAACGCAGAAGCCGCCGCTCGATCCGCATCTGAAGGCGCTGGAAAACGAGGCGATCCACATCTTCCGCGAGGTCGCCGCCGAATTCGAGCGGCCGGTCATGCTCTATTCGATCGGCAAGGATTCCTCGGTCCTCCTGCATCTCGCGCGCAAGGCCTTCTATCCGGGCCGGGTGCCCTTCCCGCTGCTGCACGTCAACACGGGCTGGAAGTTCGCCGAGATGATCGCCTTCCGCGACAAGATCGTGAAGGACTACGATCTCGACCTGATCGAGCACATCAACCCGCGCGGCGCGGCGGAGAACGTCACGCCCTTCACGCACGGCTCGGCGCTCTATACCGACATCATGAAGACCGAGGCGCTGCGCCAGGCGCTCGACGCCGGCAAGTTCGACGCGGCCTTCGGCGGCGCGCGGCGCGACGAGGAAGCCTCGCGCGCCAAGGAGCGCATCTACTCCTTCCGCACGCCCGACCACCGCTGGGACCCGCGCAACCAGCGCCCGGAGCTGTGGAACATCTACAACGGCATGATCCGCAACGGCGAGAGCGTGCGCGCCTTCCCGCTGTCCAACTGGACCGAGGTCGACATCTGGCGCTATATCCAGGCCGAGGACATCCCGATCGTGCCGCTCTATTTCGCGGAAAAGCGCCCCTATGTGGAGCGCGACGGCATGATGATCCTTGCCGAGGACCCGCGGCTCGAACTGCTTCCCGGCGAAGTGAAGCAGGAAGGCGTCATCCGCTTCCGCACGCTCGGCTGCTTCCCGCTGACCGGCGCCATCCGCTCCACCGCCACGACGCTCGACGACATCATCGCCGAGCTGGAGACGGCCACCGTCTCCGAACGCCAGGGCCGCGCGATCGACCGCGACCAGTCCGGCTCCATGGAAAAGAAGAAACGCGAAGGGTATTTCTGAGATGACCGTTTCCGCCACTGCAACCGCCGAGGTTTTCTCCTTGGAAGAAACGGCCCCTGAGCACGCCCGCGCCATCCGCGATTCCCGCCCGCTTCGCCTCATCACCTGCGGCTCGGTCGACGACGGCAAGTCGACGCTGATCGGCCGCCTGCTCTGGGACACCAAGGCCGTCAAGGAAGACCAGGCCGCGACGCTCGAGCGCGACAGTTCCGGCAAGCAGAACGATCTCGGCCTGCCCGATTTCGCCCTCCTTCTCGACGGCCTGCAGGCCGAGCGCGAACAGGGCATCACCATCGACGTCGCCTATCGCTACTTCTCGACGGACCGCCGCGCCTTCATCGTCGCCGACACGCCCGGCCACGAGCAGTATACGCGCAACATGGCGACCGGCGCCTCCACGGCCGACCTTGCCGTGCTGCTGGTCGATGCGCGCGTCGGCATTCTCGAACAGACGCGCCGCCATGCCACCATCGCCTCGCTGATGGGCATCCGCCAGTTCGTGCTCGCGGTCAACAAGATCGACCTGACGCATTACGACCGCGCCCGCTTCGAGCAGATCACGCACGACTTCAAGGAATTCGCCCTGACGCTCGGCGTCAAGCAGATCACCGCCATACCTATGTCGGCGCTGAAGGGCGAGAACGTCGTCTATGACGGGCGCGCCGCCATGCCCTGGTATGACGGCCCGACGCTGGTCGAGACCCTGGAGAAAGCCACCACGCGCTCCAACCAGACGGTCGGCTTCCGCCTGCCGGTGCAGCGCGTCTCGCGCCCCGGCGAAAGCTTCCGCGGCTACCAGGGCACGGTCGCGGGCGGCTCGGTGAAGCCGGGCGACTCGGTCGTCGTCCTGCCCTCCGGCATGGTAGCGAACGTCACCAAGATCGTCACCTTCGACCTCGTGCGCAACGCCGCCGTCGCGGGCGACGCGATCACGCTGGTGCTCGACCGGCAGGTGGATGTGGCGCGCGGTGACATGATCGTCGCCATCGACAGCCAGCCGATGACCGGCCGCGGCTTCGACGCCCAGCTCGTCGCCCTCCAGCCGGACGGCATCGAGCCAGGCAAGCGCTACTGGCTGAAGAGCGGCTCGCGCCGCCAGCGTGTCAGCATCGAGCCGGTGAGCCAGCTCGACCTGAAAACCGCCAAGTGGGGTGCCGCGGACAGGCTCGGCATGAACGCCATCGGCAAGGTGCATCTCACCTTCGACGAGCAGGCGATCTTCGACAGCTACGAGCAGAACCGCACGACCGGCGCCTTCATCCTGATCGACCCCGACACCAACAACACGGTGGCCGGCGGCATGATCACCGGCCGCCGCTCGGAGATCGGCGGCATCCACAAGGACGACCAGCGCGTGCTGCTCTCCCTGCCGGCCGACCTCGCGGAAAAGATCATGGCGACCGAACTCTTCGCCAACCGCCGCCAGGACGTGGACGTGCGCCATACGAGTGCTGGGCGGGCGGCGGAGATTCTGGCCGATCTCGACGAGTAGGATTTCGCCGTGGAGGCGGCCCCTCATCCCGCTGCCGCGACCTTCTCCCCGCAAGCGGGGAGAAGGGATATGCCGCACAGCCTCCGATTTTCGGGAAACCCTTGCCTCTTTTTCCTTCTCCCCGCTTGCGGGGAGAAGGTGCCGGCAGGCGGATGAGGGGCGGCTTCAGCTTCGAAAATAAAAAGGGGGCCGCAATCGGCCCCCTTTTACCATTCCGTGTCCCGCTCAGAAGAAGAAGTACCAGAGCAGGAGGACGACGAAGAGCGGAACGCCCATCAACCAGAGGATCAAGGCCCGAGCCATAGAATTTCCTTTCCCAAACCGTTATGTCGATCGGGAAACGGTCGTGGCGCCAAATTGTTCCATCAGGGGTTGGTGAAACGCCCGCTCACCGCTCGCGGAACGCCTTGGCGAAATAGTCGGCGAGCGGCTTGATCAGATATTCCAGCGGCGAGCGCTCGGAGGTCTGGATGAAGGTCTCGACGGGCATGCCGGGCATGACATGCTTGTCGCCGAGCTTCGCCATCTCGCCGCTGTCCGGCTTGATCTCGGCCTTGTAGTAGGTGGCGCCGGTGCGCTGGTCGGCGAGCACGTCGGCGGCGACCTTCGTCACATGGCCGAAGATTTCCGGCGTCGATCGGTGGTCGAAGGCGGCAAAGCGGATATGCGCCATCTGGCCGACATGGACCTGGTCGATCTGCGTCGGCGAGATCTGCGTGGTGATGATAAGGTCCTGTTCCTGCGGGATGATGTAGAGCAGCGGATCGGCCGGGCGGATGACCGAGCGCAGCGCGTGGACCTGCATGCCGAGCACGACGCCGGCCATCGGCGCGGTGATGTCCATGCGGCTCAGCGTCTCCAGCTTGGCGTTGCGGTTCTCCTTGAGCTCGGCGACCTTCGCCTCGATCTCGCGCAGCGCCGTCGTCGCCTCCTCGCGCACCGTCGAATGGATGTTGAGGATGGCGATCTCGATTTCGGCGACGCGGCCGGCATTTTCCGCGATGTTGGCGCGGGCCTGGCTGATCGTGCCGAGGATTTCCGCCTCCTCGCGCTGCAGCGCCAGCACGCGGCTGGCATTGGTCAGCGACTGGGCGAGCAGCTTGTTCTGGGCCTCCAGTTCCTTGCCGATCAGGCTGAGCTGGGTTTCCAGCGCCTTGATGCGGCTTTCCAGGCCCTCGTTCTGCTTGGCGATCTGCGCCTTCTTCTCCTGAAGCTGGGCGGCCTGCTTGCCGCGCGTTTCGGCGCGCGCCGCCATCAGCCGCTTCTGGCCGGCGACGATCTCGGCCGCCTCCGGATCGGTGGCGACGGCTTTCAGGAGCTCGGGATCGAAGCTGATCTCGGCCGTCTCGTCCTGCTCCGCCTGGAGGCGCGCGGCGGTGCCGAGCAGGCTGAAGAGCTGGCCCTCGATGACGGCGAGCTCGGAGCGGTCGAAGGTGTCGTCGAGGCGCATCAGCACGTCGCCGGCCTTCACCGTGTCGCCTTCCTTGACGCGGATCTCGCCGACCACGCCGCCCGTCAGGTGCTGCACGATCTGGCGGTTGCTGGCGACCTCGATGATGCCGCCGGCCACGACCGCGCCGTTGATGCGCGTCAGCGCCGCCCAGGCGCCCATGCCGCCGAGCAGCACGAAGACCGTCGCATAGCCGGCGATCGCATAGCCCCGGCTGGTCCACTTCTTGTCCTTGGCGCCCGTTTCGCGAACCATGGCTCTAAAACCCTTACTTGTTGCTGCCGCCGGCACCGGCGACGACCTGCGTGTGGTTGCGCAGGTGCGCGCGCAGCACGTCGTCGCGCGGGCCGAAGGCCAGGCGCTGGCCGTTTTCCATGATGAGGATGAGCTCGCATTCCTCGATCGCCGCCGGCCGGTGCGCCATGATGACGACGGACTTGCCCTCCGCCTTCAGGTTGCGGATGGCAAGGTTCAGCGCCATCGAGCCCTCGGCGTCGAGGTTGGAGTTCGGCTCGTCGAGCACCACCAGCACCGGATCGCCATAGAGCGCGCGGGCAAGGCCGACGCGCTGCTTCTGGCCGCCGGAAAGGCGCCCGCCCATGGCCGGCAGCTTCGTGTCGTAGCCGTCCGGCAGGCGCAGGATCATGTCGTGCGCACCGGCCTTCTTCGCCGCTTCCACCACCTTCACCGGGTCGGGATCGAGCGCCATGCGGGCGATGTTCTCCGCCACCGTGCCCTCGAACAGCACGACATCCTGCGGCAGGTAGCCGACATGGTCGGCAAGGCCGTCCGTGCCGTACTGTTCCAGCGAGGCGCCGTCGAGGCGCACCTTGCCGGCGGCCGGCGGCCAGATGCCGGTGAGCACGCGGGCGAGCGTCGACTTGCCGGAGGCGCTCTGGCCGATGACGCCGAGCGCCTGGCCGGGCCGGAGCTCGAAATTCAGCATGCGCAGCGTCGCGACCTGCTCGCCGGGCGGCACGACCGTGACCTGCTCGACCTCGAGGATGGCGCGCGGCTTCGGCAGCGCCGTGCGGGGATCGTCCTCCGGCACGCGCGCCAGGAGCTCGGACAGGTTGCGCCAGCCCTGCCCGGCGCGCTGGATCAGCGACCACTGGCCGATCGCCCCCTCGATGGGCGCCAGCGCCCGGCCGATGATGATGGAGCTGGCGATCATCGCGCCCGCGGTGATCTCGTTCTGCAGCACCAGATAGGCGCCGAGCGCCAGGATCGCCGACTGCAGGAAGACGCGGAAGGTCTTCGAGCTGATCGAATAGAAGCCGTTGCTGTCGGAATAGCGGATGTTGGCCTCGAGCGTCTTGTCGCGCAGGAGCTGCCAGCGGCCGGCGACGGCGCGGCGCATGCCGAGCGCCCGCACGGTGTCGCTCTCCTTCTGCAGCGTCTGGGTCATCTCGTCGCTGAGCCGGCCGGCGATCATCGCCCGCTCCTGGTCTTCCTTCGTGCCGTTCTGGTTGAGCCAGGTGAGCCCGACGAGGATGAGGCCGCCGACGATGCCGAGCACGCCCATCCAGGGATGGAAGGTGAAGATGACGAAGAGGAAGAACGGCGTCCACGGAATGTCGAAGACCGTGAAGAGCGCGGGCGAGGACAGCACCTTCTGGATCGCGTCGAGATCGCGCATGCCGGTGACGGTGGAAATGCCCTGGGCGTGCAGGTTCGTGCGGTCGAGCACGGCGTTGAAGACGCGCTTGTCGAAGCGCGCCTGGAAGCGGGCGCCGATGCGCGCGGCGACGCGGCTGCGGATGTGGTCGAGCACGCCCATGACGAGATAGAGGCCGATGATGAGGCCGGTCAGCGCCACCAGCGTCGCCTCCGAGCGGGAGGAGAGCACCCGGTCGTAGATTTGCAGCATGAAGAGCGGCCCGGTCAGCACGAGCAGGTTCACGAAGAAGCTGAAGAGGCCGATGGCGAGGAAGCCCGTCGCGCTCGACTTCAGCGCCGCTCTGAGTTCCTCTATGCCGGCCTTGCCCGATGGACGCATGACAATGTCTCTTCAAAGATCGACGCCGGAGGCCGGCCGGCGGGCCGGCGGCATCCGGGCGGCGAAGGGCCACTCGACCGCCCCGCCGCGAGCGGCCGGATGCGGGGGCCGCCCGCATGGCTGCGCGCGTCCTCGTTTGAAGACGGTATAGGGCCCGATTTATTCGTAAATCAACAGAATTCCGACGAAACGCCTAAAACACAACTCGAACCGTCATGTTTTCCCGCCGTCCGCCGCCTTCGTGTCCTCCTCCTTCTTCATCTCGATCTTGGCGAGAATGAAGAGGACGACGAAGCAGGCAAAGGTCGCGACGACCGCGACGAACCAGTAGCCGAGGCCGACCGAAAGCCCGACGGCGCCGGCAAGCCACATGCCCGCCCCCGTCGTCAGCCCCTTCACCTCGCCGCGTGAGAAGACGATCATGCCCGCGGCGAGGAAGGCGACGCCGGAGGTGACCGCCTCGATGACGCGCAGCGGATCGATGCGCACCTGCTCGTCGGAAAAGCCCGCCATGTGCACGCTCTCGATGGACAGGATGGCGAAGACGCAGGCCGCCAGCGCCACGAGGATATGGGTGCGCAGCCCCGCGGCATGGTCGCGGTATTCCCGCTCCGCCCCGATCACCGCCCCGAGCAGGATCGCCCCCGCCATGCGGGCCAAGAGGACCGGATAGGGCACTTCGGTGCGGGGAAAGAGGTCGGCGATGATCTGTTCCATGGCTCGCCAAACGCGAAAGCCGCAGTCCGGTTCCCGCAGCGCCCCCGAAAAACAAAACGCCCGGCCTTCCGGCCCTTTCCTCAACGGCGCGAATTTTTTTGATATTTTGCGCTTGTCGAAACGAAAAGCCTGTTCTATAGAGGCGCCGCTGGTCACGGAGTGTAGCGCAGTCTGGTAGCGCACCACGTTCGGGACGTGGGGGTCGAGTGTTCGAATCACTCCACTCCGACCAGCGGAAATCCTTCTAAAACAAGGATTTACAGCCATTCCGAGGGCTAACTAAAACCTTCCCGCCTGAAAACTGACAGAAACTCTGACAGAAACCCCTCGCCGGCCGCGTGGCGGTCGAATAGAAAAGGGCCTTTCCTGACTAATTGGCCTGCCTGGAGGCAACAAAGTTCTTAGACGCGCCGCCATTGGCGGGAGCTTGGAGCATAACGTCTCCATTGGGGCCGAGAGCGGCCTGTCCGCTCTTCGATTAATATTGGCGATAGGCTGCCATTCAGTATCTAGCCTGCAAGCGAGCCACGGCTTATGCACAACCTTTGTATTATCCAACAAGCTTGCTTGCTCCGGGGGAACTTGAACGAACCTCAGACTTAGTGTCTTCTCAGATCAACTTCTGGGGGTAGAAATGCAGTCCGACTCGTTTCAACACCGCGTGTGGCAGTGGGTCGTCGCATGCTTCCCTAAATCCGCGCACCTCAACGTGCGGGAGCGGAATCATCGTTTCCTTGAAGAAGCACTCGAACTCGCCCAGGCGAACGCCTGCACCAAGGAAGAAGCCACCAACTCGTGGAATATGTGTTCGACAGACCACCAGGCGGAGTCTGCCAGAAGGTTGGCGGGGTGTAGGTGGATTACTGCCATTCGAACCCCGAAATGAACGCTCAGAGTAAACCGAAAAGCGGAAATTATTTCCGCGTTGGCGTAGAAATCTCGCGGCACGAAATCTAGGCTTGGAAGCACAAGAATTCGGAAGAAAGGTCGGCGGCGGTTCGGTCCGTAGGACGACTAGCCATGCTTGACTTTCGAACCTTATTTTCCTGAGCCCAGCGTCACCCTGAGGGCCAGGTCGACGAGCCTGCCGAACGGCGCGCGCAGCAGGCTCGGCAGGTTCCAGCGGCCCTGGACGAAGACACCCTTGGCGTGGCTCATTGTGCGGAATCCCTCGATACCGTGATAAGCGCCCATGCCGCTCGGACCGATCCCGCCGAACGGCAGATCGTCCTGCGCGACATGGATCATGGTGTTGTTGATGCCGACATTGCCCGATGTAGTATTCATCAGCAGCTTCTCGCGGTCCGCGCCTTCGTCACCGAAATAGTAGAGCGCCAGCGGACGGGGCCGTGCGTTCACGTAGTCGATAACCTCGTCGATCGTGCGATAGGTCGTGACCGGAAGGAGCGGGCCGAATATCTCCTCCTGCATGACTGCTGCATCGTCTCCGGCGTCCACGATCAGCGTCGGCGCCAGCGTACGCGCTCGGTCTGCGGAACGCTCCGGAGTGACGCCGACCTCGATGACTCGTGCGCCCCTGGTTCGGGCATCCTCGATCAGGCTGCGCAGCCGATCGTAATGACGATCGTTGACGATGGAGGTGTAATCGTCGCTAGTCGGCCCATCGGGATAGGCATGCGCGACGCTCACGCCAAACTGGGCAATGAACGCATTGAGATCGTCTTCGTGAACCATCGCGTAATCGGGCGCGACACAGGTCTGTCCGGCATTCGACAACTTGCCGAAGACGATGCTTGCCATCGTCCGATCGTCGACATGGCCGCGTTCGACTATGACCGGGCTCTTTCCACCAAGTTCGAGCGTCACCGGCACGAGATTGTCGCTCGCCGCCTTCATCACCTTGCGGCCGACCGGCGTGCTGCCGGTGAAGAGCAGATGATCGAACGGCAGGCCGCTGAACGCCGCACCGACCTCCGGGCCGCCGAGCACGACGGCAACCTCATCGGCCGGAAAGATCTCTTCGAGCATCCTCCGGATGGTCTCGCTGGTGCGCGGAGTCAATTCCGACGGTTTCAGCATCGCACGGTTGCCGGCGGCGAGCGCTGTCGCAAGCGGGATGATCGTCAGCGAGAACGGATAGTTCCATGGCGCCATCACCCCGATGACGCCTTTCGGCTGATACTCCACATAGGCACGGCCGGCGCGATAGAACAGGCCGACATGCCGGCGCTCCGGCTTCATGAAGCGCCGCAGATTGCGGATGAGATAGTCGATGGTCTGGATCACGCCGACGGTTTCCATGATGTCGGTCTCGTGGCGCGAGCGATGCCCGAAATCCGCACTGATGGCCTCCGCCACCGCGCGTCGATGCGCGAGCACGGCGGAGCGCAGGCGTTTCAGCCGGGCCTTGCGATCGGCAAGGGTCGGCGGTCCTTCCTTGAGGAAGGCGGAACGCTGGCGTTCGAGCAGAGCCGCCATATCGAAGCTGGGATCGGGGTGGGCCGGAATCATCGCGTCTATCTCTTGAAATGGCGCGCGCCGAAGCCGGTCCGGCGCGCGTTTCGCTTCAACCTTTTATGAATGCGAGCAGATCGGCATTGATCACATCGGCGTTCACCGTAAGCATCCCGTGCGAGAAGCCGGGATAGATGATCAACTTACTGTTCTGCAGGAGCTTGTCCTGCATGATCGCCGCCGCCTTGTAGGGGACCACCTGGTCATCGTCGCCCTGCATCACGAGGGTCGGCACGGTGATCGCCTTCAGGTCCTCGGTCTGGTCGGTTTCCGAGAACGCCTTGATGCCTTCGTAATGCGCCTTGGCGCTGCCCATCATGCCCTGGCGCCACCAGTTCTCGATAACGCCCTGTGAGGGTTCTGCGCCCGGCCGGTTGTATCCGTAGAAGGGACCGGCGGGCACATCGAGGAAGAATTGCGCGCGGTTCGCGGCCAGCGCGGCGCGGAAACCGTCGAACACTTCGATCGGCGTCCCATCCGGATTGCCTTCGGTCTTGACCATCAGCGGCGGGACGGCGCTGACGAGAACCGCCTTGGCGACACGCCCCTGCGGCTGGCCATACTGCGCGACATAGCGGGCAACCTGCCCGCCACCGGTCGAATGGCCGATATGGATGGCGTTGCGAAGATCGAGATGCTCGGCGACCGCCGAGGCATCGGCGGCATAGTGATCCATGTCATGGCCATCGCTGACCTGGCTCGAACGACCATGGCCGCGCCGATCATGCGCGACGACGCGGAAGCCTTCCTTGAGGAAGAACAGCATCTGGTTGTCCCAATCATCCGCGCTGAGCGGCCAACCGTGATGGAAGTGGATCGGCTGCGCGTCCTTCGGACCCCAATCCTTGTAGAAAATCTCGGTTCCATCCTTTGTTTTGACATAGGCCATGACGACTTCTCCTCTGTTGACGATTACGGTCTGGTGGTCTTCAAATGGCAGGCAGGGCCTGTAGCGAGCGCGGCAGGTGCAAGACCATCTGCGCATCCTTAACGACGTCGAACCGCAAGATGGTTCCCACCCCCAGGCCATCCAGCAACTGGCTGATAGGACCACCGGCCCGCGACAGTTTCACGTCACGCGGAAACAGTGTCCGGGCGAACTCGATCGGATTGGTCACGAACTGCGTCTGACGCCATTCGCCATCCACCAGCCCGATGGAGGTGTTGGTCGACAGGCGCGACTGTGACGGTATGCGGCGAAGGGCCGGCAGCGGCGCGGTCAATGCCACATCCGACTTGCCGTCCGTTGCCGCAATGCTCGCCGAGACGCCCTTCGAGGAGATATCGAGCTGTATGCCGGTGAGCCATTTCGGCAGTTGGTAGCCATGGACCCCGCGCACGCGGGCGATCTCGGTATCGACCGGAAGCGCCAGCACATGCGCGAAGAAGCTCTGCCGCCGCATCGAGCCAAGCAGTTCCAGCGCATGCGGCCCGCGCGCTCCCGGCCGGCGGATGACGACGGCGACCGAGACCTCGTTATAGGGATCGTTGTCGCAGACCGCATAGGAGAAGAAGGTGAGCGCCACGAGCCCGTATCCCGGCAGCGCACGCAGCGGCTCGAGCTGCCCCGGCAACATTGCGCGGATCTTCTTCACCGGTGCGAGCATCAACGCCTGCACGTTGCTGGTGCGGTAATAGAAGTTCGGCGCCCATGTGGGGCCGATCCGCGAGGGGACCATTACTTTCGGGATACGCCGGAAGAAATCGATATTGCCGGCGGCCGGGTCTTTCGCCACCGCGTCGAGATCGGGATTGGAGCGAAAGCGGTCGTAGTAACCGCCTTTCGGCACCATGACCTTGTGACCGCCAAAATCGACTTCCGTGAATTCATCAGCCATGAACGACGACTTTCCTCAATAATGCGCTCATTCTGCGAGCGGATGGTAACGTTAAAGTCCAGTTTAAGGTCAAGGGCTGCGCACGGCGCTCACTGACGGTGCGATTTCGCCAGCCGGGCGGTCAGGCCACCTTCCGCGCAGCCATCCAGCGCCGATACTGACGGGCACTACGCTTTGCGGATATCTGCGCGGTGAGCAGCGCCCAGACCGGCGACACATTCGGCGCCGTGCGACGGCGACGGCTGAGACGCACCAACTGGTAGCGGACAGCGGCCATATGCGCCGAAGATGCAATCGGCTTGTTCTTCCAGGTGATCGGCTTCAGCATCGGAGCGTCGTTTTTCCCGAGCTTCCAGTTGCGCGGCAGGTTCGGTTCGATGGCGAGCGCGGTGGCGATCCCTGCCATGGCCACGCCGCTTTCGATCACCGTCTCCGCCACCGCGCGACGCTTGATGCCGCCCGTAACCATCAGCGGCATCGTCGCGACCTCGCCGATCTTGCGC
The DNA here is from genome assembly GCF_945994535.1 of Shinella sp. WSC3-e. Classification (NCBI taxonomy): domain Bacteria; kingdom Pseudomonadati; phylum Pseudomonadota; class Alphaproteobacteria; order Hyphomicrobiales; family Rhizobiaceae; genus Shinella; species Shinella sp. WSC3-e. Next base: position 472,300 of record NZ_OZ000530.1, on the reverse strand, counting down.
GCGAATTCGAGGAAGTAGGCTTCGCGTGCCAAGGTGCGATCATCACGCGCCGCACCCATCATCGCCGGCGCTTCATAGCTGCCGCCCGACAATTCGACGAGATCGACGCCGAGCGGCCAAAGCATGGCGACGACGGCCTGCGCATCTTCGGGCGAGAAACCGCCGCGCTGGAAATCGGCCGAGTTGAGCTTGACCGCCACCGCAAAGCTTGGCGAGACGGCCGCGCGCACGCTGCGAACGATATCCAGCAAAAGGCGGGCCCGGTTTTCGAGGCTTCCGCCCCAGCGATCCTTGCGGTGGTTGGCGAGCGGGGAGAGGAACTGGCTCAAGAGATAGCCATGGGCCGCATGAATCTCGACGCCGGTAAAGCCTGCGCGTTCCGCGAGGACCGCGGTGTTGACGAAGCGGCGCTCGACCGCGGCGATGTCGGCGGGCGTCATCTCGCGCGGCACGGGGAAGACCTTGGACTGCGCGCCAAGATCGAGTGCGACCGCGGACGGAGCCAGTGTCGGCTGGCCGAGCCCGGCGGGCATCTGGCGGCCGGGATGATTGATCTGCATCCAAACCTGACCGCCGCCCGAGCGCGTGACGTCCGCCCATATCTTGAAGCGGTCGAGGTAACGGTCGTCTTCCAGGACGACACCGGCCGCGCCGGTCATGGCGCGCGCGTCGATCATCACATTGCCGGTGATGATGAGCCCGGATCCACCCTCGGCCCAGGCGCGATAGAGGCTGATGAGCTCGGCGGATGGTGCGTGGTCGCCGTCCGCCATATTCTCTTCCATCGCGGCCTTGGCGATGCGGTTCGGGATAGTAGCGCCATTGGGCAGCGTCAGCGGGGAAAACAGGGACATGAGAAGGTCTCCAAATTAGATTTGGACAGACCTTAACGTTTAAGCTAACTTTATGGTCAAGGGGCTTTCTGAAGGATTTTTGCAGATGAACATCGGTGAACTGGCAAAGCGCACGGGGCTGACGAATTCGCGTATCCGCTTCTATGAAAGCGCGGGCCTCCTGAAGACGGTCGACCGTCGCCCGAACGGTTATCGCACCTATCCACCGGAGGCGGTGCTCGTGCTCGAACTGATCACCACCGCGCAGGCCGCCGGCTTCAGCCTGGATGAGATCCGCACGCTCCTGCCGCCCGACCTGGATCGGTGGGACCACGGCAGCCTGGCCCAGGCGCTCCGCCGCAAGGTGGCGGATATCGAGGCGCTGGAAATGCGGCTGGCCCGGAGCAAGGCGCAGCTCGTCGCGCTCCTTGAGGATATCGAGGCAAAGCCCGGCGACATGGACTGCGCCGCCAATGCGCGACGGGTTCTGTCCCGCATGCTTGGCAAGGATGTGGAAGGGCCGACCCTTGAGGCCGACGACACGAAGCTTCTCGGCAAGGCGGGCCGCCGCCGTTCTGTGAAAGCCGTTTAGGCCTTTCACAGAAGCGCGGCCACTTTCTCCGCCGTCGCCTTGGCCGAGAAGGGATTCTGCCCCGTCACCAACCGGCCGTCCACCACGACATGGGAGACGAAGGGCAGGAAGGCCTTCTCGTACAAGGCGCCGCGCGTCTTCATCTCCGCCTCCGCATTATAGGGCATCTCCCGCGCAACCCCGGCCAGGATCTCTTCCGTCCAGGAAAAGCCCGTGATCCTACGCTTCGCGACCAGAAGGCTGCCGACGGACAGGCGCGTGTTCAGCAGGCCGCAATAGCCATGGCAGACCGAGGAGACGACCCCGCCCTGCTCCCAGATGGCGCGCGTGATCCTCTGTAATCCCTCGTCATCCGGGAAATCCCACATGACCGCGTGTCCGCCGGTGAAATAGACCGCGTCGTATCCGGCCGGATCGATCTCCTCAGGCCGCGCCGTGGAGGCCAGAAGCCCCATCCGTTCGGGATCGTCCAGCCAAGCCTTGGCGGAGGCATCGAGGAGCGGCCATTTGAGGGCGCGCGGCTCCAGCGGCGACATGCCGCCTTTCGGGCTGACGATATGCTGCTCATAGCCGCGCGCCGCGAACACGTCCCACGCATGGGTCAGTTCCGACAGCCAGAGGCCGGTCGGATGCGACGGATCGGTGTAGTGGGCAACGTTGCTGACCACATGGAGAACGCGCTTGCTCATCGTCACGAACCCTTCCCGCCTGTAGCGGCCGCAGAAAAGACCGAACCATAACCTTCAACCAAGGCTAAGGGTCAAGCTCCGCTCTCTCTCTGGATCATCGCGCCGTCGAATGTGAAAAACCACGACGAAAAAGGGCAACTCCGTGCGAATATCGAACTTCGTTCATACCGTTCGTCTTTGTACTTTTCGCGCACGCCGGAATTAAAATTTTATTCAGCCATCAAGCATCAGTGTAAGCACATAGCGTAATGCTCGCGCTCATCTTGCGCAGGATGCGTGCTCTCGAAATCAATATTTCCTCTGACCGGCTCCCGTCGGGAGACTTCGGCTGCCTGAAAGTGTGTCGACTATGAAGAATCTGAGAATATCCCGCCAGCTGCTGTGTATGGTCACCGTTCTCATGGTGGCCTTCGCCGCGGTGACCTGCTATCAGGTCCGAACCTCCATCAGCGCGATCTACAAGGAGCGTTACGACATGCTCCGCACGCAGGTGGAATCGGGGCTCTCCATCCTGCAGCTTTACCACGACCGCGAGAAAACGGGTGAACTCAGCCGTGAAGAGGCCCAGCGCCAGGCTTATGCAATCGCCGCCGCCGTGAAGTTCGAGCCGGCGGGCTATCTTTGGGCATTCGACTCCGGCATCACGGTCCGGTTCCACTACAATGCCCCGCTTGTCGGCATGAACTTCAAAGGCCAGCCGGACAAGAAAGGCAACCTGTTCCGCGAGGACATGCTCGCAAAAGCGCAAGCCGGCGGGGGCATTACCCTTTACTACTGGGAGAAGCCGGGTGAGCCGGCCGGTGAATTTTTCGAGAAGGCCACCTATTCCCGCATCTTCGAGCCCTGGCAGATCGTCGTTGCGACGGGCGTCTATACCGACGATCTGGAGGCGGAGATCAACAAGACGATCCTGGAAGTCACCGCCGCCTGGCTCGTCGCCTTCCTCCTTGCGCTTGCGGCCGCATTCGTCGTGATGCGCAACATCACCAAGCCGCTCGCCGCCGTTCATGCCGCCCTGCAGGCCGTCGCCGATGAAGACGTCGAAACGGCGATCCCGCACACAGGCATGTCGAACGAAGTCGGCACCATGGCGAAGGCCACGCAGGCCCTGCAGGAAAAGATCCGCGAGCGCCATGCCATGGCCGAACGCGAGGAACGCCAGCGGCAGGAACTCGAGCGCGAGCGCCAGCAGAATTACGAAATGCAGGAAAGAGATGCGGCAAGCCAGGCACGCGTGGTCGCGGCGATCGGCAAAGCCCTGGAGAGGCTCGCGACAAGCGACCTTACGGTCCGATGCGGGGACCTCGGCCCGTCCTATGAAACCCTTCGCGCCAATTTCAATCAAGCACTCGACCATCTCGAAGCCGCCATGGCGAAAGTCAACGCGAAGGGGATCGACATCGGCGGGGCCAAGGAGGAAATCCGCCGGGCCTCCAACGAACTGTCCCAGCGCACCGAACGCCAGGCCGCAAACCTCGAGGAGACGTCAGCCGCCCTCGATGAATTGACCGTTACCGTGCGGCAGACGGCCGAGGGAGCAAGCGATGCCTCCCAGCGCGTGAAATCGGTCAGCGCCGAGGCCAGCCGGTCCGACCTGATCGTGGCGGAAGCGATCGAGGCAATGAACGACATCGAGACCTCGTCCGAAGAAATCTCCAAGATCATCGGCGTCATCGACGAGATCGCGTTCCAGACAAACCTGCTCGCCCTCAATGCGGGCGTCGAAGCCGCCCGCGCCGGCGACTCCGGCAAGGGATTTGCAGTCGTCGCGCAGGAGGTGCGGGAACTCGCGCAGCGATCCGCAGCCGCCGCCAAGGAGATAAAGGACCAGATTTCCCGCTCCTCCGGCCAGGTGCAGAACGGCGTGCGCCTCGTCCGGGAAACGGGCGAGGCCCTGAAGCGCATTTCCGGACAGGTTGCCGCTGCCAGCGACATCGTCGGAAAGATCGCCTATTCCGCTTCGGAGCAGGACGTGACACTTCGCTCGATCTCCACGTCGCTGAACCAACTCGACGCAGCCACGCAACGCAATGCCGCCATGGCGGAGGAAACTACGGCCTCGGCAGAGGCCCTCGCCGCTGACACTGACGAACTTCTCGGCCTCATCCAGTCGTTCCGCGTCAGCCGTTTCGATGCCGGCACGGGCCTCCATGAGCTGTCGCAGCGCATGCGCAAGGCGAGTTGACGGCGAGCCGGGCGGCGTCTTGCCCATCGGCAGGGCGCCGCCCCGACAGCATGGTCATGGATTTCTCGGGGCGGAATCGCATTAAGCGGGCCGCCTCATGTGGATTCCACGCCACGGCATGGCACCACGCCCTTGACTTCCCGCCCGTCATAGAGCGACTGTCGGACAATAGGTCAATGTGATACATTTTGTGATGAAAAGGGACAATGAGTGGACGCTGCTTTGTCGTGACCGGCGCCTCAAGCGGGCTCGGTGAATATTTCTCCCGCACCCTGGCGGCCGAGGGCCACCGGGTCGTGATGCTGGCGCGCAGGAGCGAGGTCCTCGCGCGCATCGCGCAAGAGATCACCGCGGCCGGCGGGACTGCGGAAAGCATAGCCGTGGATGTTGCAGATGCCGGCTCCGTCCAGACGGCTTTCGAGCGGATCGACGGCAAGATCGACGTGCTGGTGAACAATGCCGGCGTCAGCGTCGAGACATTCGCCCTGGACACGAGCCCCGAGGACCTTGACCGCGTTATCGATACGAATTTGAAGGGCGTCTTTCTCGTCGCGCAGGCGGCTGCCCGTAGGATGCGGCAGACCGGGGGCGGAGCGATCGTCAACGTAGCCTCGATCCTCGGCCTGCGGGTCGCAAGCGGGGTCGCCGCCTATGCGGCATCGAAAGCAGCCGTCGTGCAACTCACAAAATCCCTCGCCCTTGAATGGGCTCGCCACGGCATCAGGGTCAACACCCTTTGCCCCGGCTATATCGAGACGCCGTTGAACCGGGAGTTCTTCGCGACGGAAGCGGGGCAGAGATTGATCAGGCGGATACCGCAGGGACGGCTGGGCCGGATGGCCGATCTCGACGAACCGCTGCGGCTGCTGTGTTCCGACCGCGCGACATATATCACCGGCACCGCTCTTGCGGTTGACGGAGGCCATCTCGTTTCAGGACTTTGACGCCCTCGTCGGCAGTGAAACCGGCTGACATTCACGGTTGCTGCGATTAAGCTGCAATTTCAACCAAAAGACCACAGTATTCGAGAAACGGAGCATAGCCGCGGATGGCAAATTCACCGCCAGAGCCCACCTTGATCCAGATCGACCGCGATCCGACCTACAAGAGGGTCGCCAAGGCGATCGAGCAGGCGATCATGAGTGGCCGGCTCAAGTCGGGCGACAAGCTTCCCACGGAGACGGAACTGGCCGCGCAGCTCGGCGTCAACCGCTCGACGGTCCGCGAAGGGATCAGGGCGCTGGAAAACTCCGATCTGGTAACGCGGGTCGGCGGCAAGCGGCTGGTCGTGCAGGTTCCGCAGGCCAGCGAGATCGCGCGCGTCAACACGCGCGCGCTCGGGCTCATGCATGTCAGCTTCCTCGACCTGTGGGAAATGCAGCTTCAGATCGAGCCGTTCGCCGCCCATGCGGCCGCGCAAAGGATAGAGCCGGAGGTAAGGGAGGCGCTGCGCGAAAACGTCGCCCGCCTGAACGAGCATATCGAGGATGACGACAAGGTCATCGAGTACGATATCGAGTTTCACCGGCTCGTCGCGCAGGCCGCCTCCAATGCCGTGCTCGGCCTGGTGAGCGAACCGATCCGGATGTTGCTCTTCTCCGCCACGGTCGGCCTTTATGACGCGGTCCCCCAGGCGCGCCACCGTCTGCTTGCCGCGCATCGGTCGATCCTCGCAGAGATCGAAAGAGGAGACAGCCGGGCGGCGCAACATTGGATGGCGCGCCACATAGAAGACTTCAAACGCGGGTATGAAGTCGCCGGTTTCGACCTGCATGCGCCGATCCCAATAGACCCGCGCCGGCAGGAGCAACTTGGATAACGCGGCAGGGGTGCAGCAAGCGAATGCTTACGCCGATGCCCTGACGCGTCCGGATGCTCTGTTGAGGGGCGACTCTTCCGTCGTGCCGATGCCGTCGGCATCCGGACGACGGAAATCACCGGTCCTGCCGTCCATCACCCAGAGTTCACCGGTCGAGATGTCGAACCAGGCTCCATGGACGCGCACCTTGCCCTGTTCTTCCAGGGCGCAGACATAGGGAAAGGTGCGAAGGTTGTTAATCGAGTTTCGGATCGACACGCGCTCCAGAGCCGTCTGCCGCTCTCCCTGGGTCATCAGGTGCGTGCCCTTTATCTGCGCGGCCGCCGGTTGCAGGAGGGCCATCCATCGGCCGATGAAATCGCCGGGCGACAGGGGCTCGGCGGCGGGGTCGAGTGCCGCCTTGATGCCGCCGCACCGCCCATGACCCATGACGACGATGTTTTCGATCTTCAGGACCTGGATCGCATATTCGAGCGCCGCCGAGGTGGCATGGAAATGGCCGTCCGGCTCATAGGGCGGCACCATGTTGGCGACATTTCGGACGACGAAGAGCTCACCAGGGCCACAATCGAAAATTGTCTCCGGCGCGGAACGGGAATCGCAGCAGGCAATGACGAGCGTGTGCGGCGCCTGCCCGTCCTCCGCCAGCGTACGGTAGCGGCAGCGTTCATGGATAAACCGCCGCTCCATGAAATTGCGGTAGCCTCTCAAAAGGATATCCGGAAAGCCCATCCTGTCGCCCCTCTTCCGCCGTCAGACCCGTTCGAGCGCGACGGCGATGCCCTGCCCGACGCCGATGCACATGGTGGAGAGCGATCGTTTCTTTCCGGTGAGGCTGAGTTCCAGCGCTGCGGTGCCGGTGATGCGGGCGCCGGACATGCCGAGCGGGTGGCCCAGCGCGATGGCGCCGCCGTTCGGATTGACGTGGCCGGCGTCGTCGGCAATGCCGAGAGCGCGGAGCGTCGCCAGGCCCTGGGAGGCGAAGGCCTCGTTGAGTTCGATCACGTCGAAGTCGGCGGGTGTGAGGCCGAGGCGGGCGCAGAGGCGCTGCGTGGCCGCGACCGGGCCGATGCCCATGATGCGCGGCGGTACACCTGCCATCGCGCCGCCGAGGATGCGGGCGATGGGGGTGAGGCCGTACTTCTTGACCGCCGCTTCCGAGGCGATGACCAGCGCCGCCGCGCCGTCGTTGACACCCGACGCATTGCCCGCCGTCACCGTGCCGCCTTCCTTCCTGAAGGGTGTTCCGAGCCTGGCGAGCGCCTCGATGGTCGTCGCGCGCGGATGCTCGTCCTTCTCGACCACGACCGGATCGCCCTTCCGCTGCGGGATGGTGACGGGGGTGATCTCCCTTGCCAGCCGCCCGTTCGCCTGCGCGGCGGCAGCTTTCGCCTGCGAGCGAACGGCGAAGGCGTCCTGGTCCTCACGCGAGATGGAAAAATCCTCGGCGACGTTCTCGCCGGTCTCCGGCATGGAATCGACGCCGTACTGCTTCTTCATCACGGGATTGACGAAGCGCCAGCCGATGGTGGTGTCGTGGATCTCGGCATTGCGCGAGAAGGCCGTCTCCGCCTTGGGCATGACGAAGGGCGCGCGGCTCATGCTCTCCACGCCGCCGGCGATGAAAAGCTCCGCCTCGCCGGCCTTGATGGCGCGGGCGGCGGCGATGACCGCGTCCATGCCGGAGCCGCAGAGGCGGTTGATCGTCGTGCCGGAGACGGAGACGGGCAGGCCCGCCAAGAGCGCGGACATGCGGGCGACATTGCGGTTGTCCTCGCCCGCCTGGTTGGCGCAGCCGAAGATGACGTCGTCGACGGCCTCCCAGTCGATGCCGGCATTGCGCGCCATCAGCGCCTTCAGCGGGATGGCGCCGAGATCATCGGCACGCACGGAGGAAAGCGCACCGCCGAAGCGGCCGATGGGCGTGCGGATGTAGTCGCAGATATAGGCCTCAGCCATGGTGTTCCCCTCAAGCAGTTCCAGCAGACGTGCGTAGCGGCTTTGCGGCCGGAAGTGCGTACAACACTGTTCTAGAGTTGCGGCACGACGAGATCGGCGACATCGCCGTCGACATGCAGTTTCGTGCCGGTCATCGCCTGCAGCTCCTCGACCGTCATGCCCGGCAGCTTCTCGCGCAGCACGAAGCGGCCGCCCGAAACGTCGATGACGGCATGGCTGGTATAGATGCGGGTGATGCAGCCGACGCCGGTGAGCGGGAAGGTGCAGCGCTCGACGAGCTTCGGCTCGCCGTTCCTGGTGACGTGCTCGGTGATGACGACGACCTGTTTTGCGCCATGCACGAGGTCCATCGCCCCGCCGACGGCCGGAACGCCCTTGGAGCCGACGCGCCAGTTGGCGAGGTCGCCGTTCTCGGCCACCTGGTAGGCGCCGAGGATGGCGACGTCGAGATGGCCGCCGCGCACCATGGCAAAGCTGTCGGCATGGTGGAAGAAGGCCGAACCCGGCTTCAGCGTCACGGCCTTCTTGCCGGCATTGATCAGGTCCCAGTCCTCCTCGCCTTCCGGCGGGGCCTCGCCGAAGTCGAGGATGCCGTTCTCCGTGTGGAAGATCGCCGACCGACCCTCGGGCTGGTAGCGGGCGACCATTTCCGGGAAACCGATGCCGAGGTTGACATAGGCGCCGTCGAAAATGTCCTGTGCGGCGCGCCAGGCGATCTGGGCGTTGGAGAGTTTTATGTCCTCGCGGGTGTTCATGGGGTGCGTATCGACGGTCATGCGTAGGCCACTCCTGCGCGGATGAGGTCTTCTTCCTGCTTGGGATCGGCAACCTCGACGAGGCCGTCGACAAAGATGCCGGGGGTGACGACATGCTCGGGGTCGATGCCGCCGGGCGGCACCAGCTTCGAGACCTGCACGATGGTCTTCGCCGCGGCCATGCACATCAGCGGGCTGAAATTGCGGGCAGCCTTGTTGTAGGTGAGGTTGCCGTGCGTATCGCCGACATGCGCCTTGATCAGCGCGACATCCGCCTTCAGCCAGCGCTCCTGCACGTACATGCGGCCGTCGAATTCGGCGACCGGCTTGCCCTTAGCGAGCTCCGTGCCGTAGCTCGTCGGCGTGTAGAAGGCGGGGATGCCGGCGCCGCCGGCGCGGATGCGCTCGGCGAGCGTGCCCTGCGGCACCAGCTCCAACTCGATCTCGCCTGCGAGATAGCGGTCGGTGAAGGCGCGCGGATCTGTGGAGCGCGGGAAGGAGCAGATCATCTTGCGCACCATGCCCGCGTCGATCATCGCGGCGATGCCGATGCGGCCGTTGCCGGCATTGTTGTTGATGATGGTGAGGTCCTTCGGTCCCTTGTCGATGAGGGCGTGGATCAGTTCGATCGGCGCACCCGAACCGCCGAAACCGCCGATCATCACGACAGCGCCGTCGCCAATCTCCGCGACGGCGGTCTCAAGGCTTGCAAGTGTCTTGTCCATGGTGTTTTCAATGCGGCGGATAGAACCGCCCCTCCGTTAGAATATCGATGCGGCAAGCGAAGCGGCGATGTTCGCCGTCCGGCTCCGCATGTGCCCGGCGGCGTTGTTTCCTTGGCGTTACAATGACAGGGTCGCGAATTCCTTCTGAACGCGAAGCAGCGATGGCAGGAACTCCTGGACCGCATCCTCCATCCGCACGATCGCTGCGGGCAGCCCTGTGTTCAAGGCCGCGACCGTTCTGCCGCGCGTGTTCTTCAATGGAACGGCGATCGACCTGAGGCCGATCTCGACCTCCTGGTCTATCTGGGCATAGCCAAGCTGGCGCACACGGGCCAACTCCTCCATGATCCCCTTGAGGCTCGTCTGCGTAAACTCGGTGCGCCGGGTGAGCGTCGAGGCTTCCAGGATGCCCTGCGCCTCCGCTTCAGGCAGCGCGGCCAGCAGAACGCGCCCCATGGAGGTGCAATAGGCAGGCAGGCGGGAGCCCGGCATCAGCGCGATTGACATGACGCGGGTCTGCGCCGCCCGGGCGATATAGACGATTTCCGTATGATCCAGGATCGAGACGGACGTGCTCTGCTTTATCTCCTCGGAAACCTCGTCCAGCATCGGCTGCACGATCTTGTGGAGAGGCATGGATGCGAGGCAGCCCGTCCCCAGGCGCAGGACGCGGGGCGTGATGGTGAAGAACTTCCCGTCATAGGCGCAGTAGCCGAGCTCCGCCAAAGTGAGCAGGCAGCGGCGTGTCGTGGCGCGGTCGAGGCCGATGCGCCCGGCAGCCTGCGTGATGCTGAGCTTCGGGGCTTCCGCCGTGAAGGCCTCGATCACCCGCAGGCCTTTCGCGAGCCCCCCCATCAAATCGCGCTTGTTTGCGGTCAATATCCTGCCTCCCGTATCGGGCGCCTTGCCGGGCCTTCGCAAAGGCCCGGGCATGGTGAGGTTTCGACGAAAAGATGATTGCCGGATACAGCGGCGGGACGATCACCCGCCGCCGGCGGTGGCGTCGGCCTCCGCGGTCATCGCCAGAACGATCTTGCCGACATGGCTGCCCCCATCCATCCGGGCATGGGCGTCGGCGACCTTTTCGAAGGGGAAGATGCTGTCGATCACCGGCAAGGCCCGCCGCGCCGCCAGGAGCGGCATGACATGCTCTTCCAGGGCGCGGGCAAGGCGGGCCTTCATGGCGACGGGGCGGGCGCGCAAGGTCGAACCGGTCATCGTCACCCGCTTGAACAGAAGCGGAGCGAGGTCGATATCGGCGCGGCTGCCGTACTGGAAGGCGATCTGGGAAATCCGCCCGTCGAGGGCGATCAGGTCGAGATTCTTCTGGAAATAGGGTGCGCCCACCATGTCGAGGATCACATCGGGCCCGCGTCCCCCGGTCAGCCGCCGCCCCTCCTCCACGAAATCCGCAGTCCGGTAGTTGATCGCATGATCGGCGCCCATCTCCAGGCAGGCCGCGCATTTCTCGTCCGAGCCGGCCGTGGCGATCACGCGCCGCCCCCCGAGCGCTTTCGCCACCTGTATCGCCGTCGAGCCGATGCCGGAGGTACCGCCATGCACGAGAAGCGTCTCGCCATCGGCAAGGCCGGCGCGCTCGAAGACATTGCTCCAGACCGTGAAATAGGTCTCGGGCACGGCGCCCGCCTCGATGAAGCTCATCCCCGCCGGAATGGCGATGGCGACATCCTCGTGTACCACGGCACGTTCGGCATAGGCGCCGGAGGCGACCAGCGCCAGCACCCGGTCGCCCGGAGCAAAGCGCGTCACGTCCGCTCCGACCGCCTCGACGGTCCCCGCCAGTTCCAGTCCGAGCACGTCGCTCGCGCCGGGCGGAGGCGCATAGTTGCCCTGCCGCTGCATCACGTCGGGCCGGTTTATCCCCGCCGCGTGAACCCGCACCACCATGTCGTTCGGACCGGGCGCCGGCAAGGCGCGCTCGACGATGCGCAGGACTTCGGGACCTCCGGCCCCATCGGCGATGACGGATCGTGTCGTTTGCATGAGATGATATCCTTTCTATCGGAAGAGGGTCTTGCGCCGGGCGTCACGCCGCGCCCGCCGCGACGTTCGCGCCGCGTTCGATGCGCCAGACCTGGTCGAGCAGGCTTTCGGAATGGGTGGTCTCGGACATGCTCATGATGGTCGAGAGGCTCTCGCTCCTCAGCGAGGAAATCACCTCGGAGAGGCGCTGGGCGAGCGCCGGGGCGACGCCCTCGAAGGGCTCGTCGAGCAGGAGAAGCCGGGTGCCGGCGGTGAGCGCGCGGCCGAGTGCCACCAGTTTCTGCTGGCCGCCCGACAGGAGAAGCGCCTTGCGGTCGGCCATCGGTATCAGCTCCGGCATGATGTCGTAGACGAACTTGAGCCGCGCCTTGCCGTCGATGCCGCGCATCACCCATGTCGGCAGGAGGATGTTCTCCTCGACAGTCAGGTCCGGGATCAACCCCCGGGTTTCCGGCATGTATCCGAGGCCCAGCGCGGGACGGCGGTGAACGTCGACCTTCTCCAGGTTCTGGTCATTGAGGGTGACGGAGCCGCCACCAAGCCTGGCAAGGCCCATGATGGCGCGCATCACGGTGGTCTTGCCAGCCCCGTTGCGACCGACCAGACCGATCATCGATCCGGCGGGCACATCCATCGAGAAGTTGCGGACCGCCTCGACCTGGCCAATCTTCACATTGATGTCACGAATGGTCAGCATCGCCTTACCTCGCCGTTCCGGTGACGTATTTCTGCACGGCGGGGTCGTTCAGCACCTCGTCCGGCGCATCGTCCGCGATGATCTCGCCGGAATAGAAGGCGAGCACCCGGTCGGCGTAGCGCGTCACGATCTCCATGTCGTGCTCGACGAAGATCACCGCGGAGCGTTCCCCCTCGAGCGCGGCCATGACCTTGTCCATCAGCGGGAACTTCTCCTCCGTGCTGACGCCCGATGTCGGCTCGTCGAGCAGGAACACGCGCGGGCGGCTGGCAAGCGACATGGCGATATCGATCAGCTTGCGCACCCCGCCCGGCAGTTCGTTCACGGGACGGCCGGCGTAGCGCTCCAGCCCGAAGCGCTCCAGCATCTCGACGGCCCTGTCGAGCGAACCTTTCGTGCGCGCCGGACGAAAGACCGACCCGCCGTCGCCCGCGATCTCCAGCGCCACGAGGATGTTGTCGACCGGCGTCATGGCCTCGCAGAGCTGCGGGATCTGGAAGGAGCGGCCGAGACCTGCCCGCGTGATGAGCCGCGGCGGCAGGCGGGTGATGTCCCTACCGTCCAGCTTCACCTGGCCGGCATCGGGCTTGAGATAGCCCGTCACCATGTTGACGAAGGTGGTCTTGCCCGCGCCGTTGGAGCCGATCAGCGACAACCGGGCGGAGGGCATGACCTCCACGTTCAGGTTGTTGGCGGCGACCAGCGCGCCGAAGGATTTCATGAGGCCCTTTACCTCGAGAACTGCACCGCTCACGTCGCTGGCTCCTTGATGCTGCGGATTGCATGGTTTTTCGCCGGCTTCGCCCACATCGACCCCACGCCGCGCGGCAGGAAGACGATCACGAGCAGGAGGAAGATGCCGAGCAGCATCTGCCAGCTTTCGGGGAAGTACTGGCCGGAGAAGGACCGGACGAGCTCGGTGATCAGCGCCGTGCCGAAGACGGCCGTCACCGAAGCATAGCCGCCGAGAATGGCGATGAAGACCATCTCGCCCGACGTCGTCCAATAGCTGAAGAAGGGATCGACATGGCCGAGCGCGACGCCGTTCAGCGTGCCGCCGAGCCCGGCCAGGCCTCCGGCGAGGATGAAGCTGCGCATGCTGACGGAGAACACCGAGGCACCCAGATATTCGATGCGCAACTCGTTCTCGCGCGCGGCGCTGGCGATGAGGCCGAGGCCGCTGTCGAAATGAACCCGACAGACCGCGGCGGCGAGCGCGGCGGTGACGACGGCGATGGCATAGAGGCCGAAGCCGGTCTCCGCCAGGTGGTAGCCGAGAAGGGTCGGCTTGGGGACGTTGAAGCCGTCCGATCCGCCGATGGCGGCGATCTTGGTGAGGACGCCGTAGGCCACCATCGAAAGCGCCATGGTCAGCATGGCGAAGAAGATGCCGCGATAGCGGGCGACCAGCGGCGAGACCAGGGCGGCGATCAGGCCGCCGGCGATGCAGCCGACGGAAAGCAGCACGATCATATCCGTGACGCCTGCCCAGTTCGCCATGAGGCCCGAGACATAGGCGCCGCCGCAATAGTAGAGCCCCTGGCCGAAGCTGAGCAGCCCGCCCCTGAGCAACCCGACGAGACCGAGTGCGACGAGGCCGAAGCCGACCGCCTTGGTCATGGTGAAGAGGAACCAGGCCGGCACGACGAGACCGATGGCGATGAAGACCAGCGCGCCGAGCGCGGCGAGGCCGAATGTGCAAAGGATCGGGTTCATATCTTGCGCGCCTTGATGGGAGTGAAAAGGCCTTCCGGCCGGAAGATCAGCACGGCCACCATCACGAGGTAGATGATGAAGATCTCGGCTTCCGGAAGCTCGTAGACCGCAAAGGCGCGGGCGATGCCGACGATCAGCGCGCCGATCGCCGCGCCGGGGATCGAGCCGAGGCCGCCGATGATGACGACGGCGAAGCTGACGACGATGACCGAAACGCTGTTGCCCGGCTGCACCGAGATCAACGGGCTCGTGAAGGCACCGCCGAGCGCGGCGAGGAAGACGCCGACGCCGAAAGCGAGGAGATAGATGCGCGCGATGTTGACGCCCATCGCCTGGCTCACTTCCGGCTCCTTGATGACGGCGAGCGTGATCTTGCCGATCCGCGTGCGGTTGAGGCCGAACCAGACGCCGAGACCGCACACGACGGCAAGGCCGATCAGCGCGAGGTCGTAGCCGACATAGAACAGCGACCCCATCTCCACATTGCCGAGCAGGTTGCGCGGCTCGAAGACATAGTAGGGGTTCACGCCGAAGATCATCTTCGTCACGTCCTCCAGGATGAGGAACACGGCGTAGGTGATGAGAAGGATCAGCACTTCGTCGCGGCCGTAGAAGTAGCGCAGCAGCCCGCGCTCGATCAGCGGTGCGATCAGGATGGCCACGGCCGCCGCGGCGATGAACATGGCAAGCAGGCTGAACCACTCGGGCATGCCGAGGCCGGCGAAGAAGGGCACGGCGATTGCGGCCCCGTAGGCACCGAGCGCGTAGAGCCCGCCATGGGCAAAGTTGAGGATCTTCAGGACGCCGAAGACGAGCGTCAGCCCGAGCGCGACGATGAAAAGCCAGGAGGCATAGATAAGCCCATCCAGGAGAATGGTGAAAATGAGGTTCATGTCAGAAAACCGATCGTCGGTGTTGCGGGAGGCCGGGGCTGCGCGCCCCGGCAGCCTTGGTCAGTCGCAGTCGGCGCCGGGGAAACCCGCCTCGATCCATTCGATGCTCTTCTTGTCCGCCGGCGGGTTCACGCAGCGGGCGTCGAAGTGGAGGATGTCGCCGAGGACGATGTTGCCGTCCTTGTCCTTCTGCGTGCGTCCGAAGCCGATCGACTGGATCGCCTGATGGCCCTTGCCGTTCGTCATCTCGATCAGCCCCGCGGGGCTTTCCCAGGACAGGCCCGTCATGGCGGCGGAGAGCTGCTCGGAGGACGGCTTGACGCCGCCGTTTTCCTTCATCGCCTTTTCGACGGCGCTCTTCAGGCCGAGAAGCGCCTGCGCCATGCGATAGGGTCCCTGCACCGGCACGACGTTGTCGTAGGCCTCGCGATAGGCAGCGTCCCACCAGGTGTTGAGCGCGCTTTCCGGCGCCATGTAGCCGTAGGAGCCGCGCGCGCCGATGATCACGCCCTCGGGCATGTTGTTGCCGAGCGGCGGCAGGACATGGTCTGCGGTGGACAAGGCAACCTGCGCCTGCCTGAAGAGGCCGCGCGGCAGGCCCTGCAGGATGAAGGACTGGAGATCGCCGCCCCACAGGGAGGAATGGATGACATCGGCGCGCCTCTGCATGAGCGCAGAGATCTCCGTTCCGTACTGGCCGGCGCCGAAGGCCGGGAACAGCTCGGCCGCTACCGTGGCCTCGGGATAGATCTGGCCCATGGCGGCCTTGAAGTCGACCCAGCTGTCATGCCCCCAGGCATAGTCCTGATGGATACCTGCATAGGTCTTGATATCGACGCCGAGCGCCTTCAGATAGCGCACGAGACCGACATTGTCCTGCGTCGCGGTCGCGGCGGTACGGAAGACGTACTGGTAGTCGGCGTCCTCGAAGATGCGGGGCGTGCCGCAATCGTAGAGGATGGTGAACGTCTTCAGCTCCTCGGCGACCGGCGCGACGGCAAGGCAGTCGCCCGAACCGACATAGCCGATGACGACATCGACCTTCTCGCGCTGTACCAGATTGCGGTATTCCTGAACCTGGACGGTGGCACCCCCCGCCTCGTCGATCAGGACGGCTTCGATCTGCATACCGCCCATGCCCGGCGTGTCGTAGGGCGCGGGCACTTCGCCGGCATTGAGCTTCTTGACCAGCAGCTTCGCGCCGTTGGCTGCCGGAACGCCGAAGCTCTGCGCCGCCTGCCCGGAAAGGAAGGTCACGATGCCGACCTTGAAGGTGTCCTTTGCAGCGGCAGTGCTCGTGCCGGCGATCAGCGCGGCCAACAGTCCGCCAAACTTCACAAAATTTCGCATTCGGTTCTCCTCCCGGTTTGCGTCCGGCCAAACGACATTTGCGGCCGGAATTGATCGCCTCGTCCATTCTTGAGATCGGCGCGCCACCGGGCGGCCGAACATAGGAGCCCGCCTGGACGAGGCCGCCCAGCAAAAAGCCCCTCCAAGTCTCTGGCATCACGCCCCATCGGCGCCGGACAACAGCTCGCCAGACCGGCGACGACGACCGCGCCAGGTCGCCTTCCGTGGCACTCCCCGGGACGACACGGATGTCGAACCTCGGGGCGAATACCACCGATCTGGACAGGCATACCGCCTCTGCACCGTCTCGACCGGCACTCGGCTCCCTCCCCAATTCTGGCGAGCTACATTGTCCGACAAACAGACTATTATCTTTTCGGTCAGACCGTCAATCAGCGGAGCGTGCGAAATGCGAACAAATGTCAAATAGCGATTTTTTTGTTGACGGACGGCCGGTCGGAAAACTAGCCTCACAATCGCAATCTTGCGCATCAGGAGGATATACTGCGCACGATTACACAATCAAACCATTGATCTCACAGAATTTTTCCAGAGATTTCGATCTCATTCGGAGATTTCTTCATATCGAGATCAAAATTCAACGGGAGTTTTGCTGTGGCTAAAGATCATATGCAGACTATATCACAGATCATGGCCAATGGCGGTCGCCCGGCCGGTAGCATGCGCGAGATCAAAATCGTCGACACGACGTTTCGCGATGGCCAGCAGAGCCTTTGGGCAACGCGCATGCGCACGGAACACATGCTTTCGATGCTCGATGACATCACCGCGGCAGGATATACACAGATCGACCTCGTCGCTCCCATTCAATTCGACGTTTCTGTTCGTTACTTGAAGGAAGACCCCTGGGAGCGCGTAAGACTACTTCACGAGCGCGCGCCGGGCACGAAGTTCCGCGCGCTGATCCGTTCGCGGAATATTGCATCCTTCGATTTCCTTCCTGATGACGTTATACAATCATGGGTGGATAGCCTTTATGCGAATGGCTTCCGCGTGATTGGTTCGTTCGATGGCTTGAACGACATCGACAACATCGCGCCGGGGCTGCGCAGGGCCAAGGAGCTGGGTGCTTACACCTTCGGCGCCCTGTCCTATTGCGAGAGCCCGGTGCATACCGACGAACTCTATATCGCCAAGACCAGGGAATATCTGGAGAAGACGGATATCGATGCGTTCATGCTCAAGGATGCAGGCGGCCTCCTGACACCCGAGCGCATCCGCACGCTGGTCCCTGCGATCAAGGATCTGATTGGCGACCGGCCTCTGGAAATCCACAGCCACTGCCTCACGGCGCTGGCCCCGCTGGTCTATCTCGAGGCCGTCGAGCACGGCGTCGACGTGCTGCACCTCTCCATCGCCCCGCTGGCGAATGCCAACGGCCAGCCTGCCGTGCAAAGTGTCGTACGCGACCTGAAAGCGCTCGGCTACGAGGTGAACCTCGACATGGCACGCATCGCCAGGGTGAGCGAAAGGCTTCACCAGATCGCCGAGGACGAAGGCAAGCCGCTCGGCGTGCCGGTCGAATACAACGGCCTCCACTACATGCACCAGATTCCCGGCGGCATGCTGTCGAACTTCCAGTCGCAATTGAAGACGGCCGGCCTCGAGGATCGCTTCGACGAACTCCTGGTGGAAGTCGCCAAGGTCCGCTCGGAGCTTGCCTATCCCATCATGATCACGCCGTTCGCGCAGTTCGTCGGCACCCAGGCGGTGCTCAACGTCATCACCGGCGAGCGCTACAAGATCGTGCCTAACGAGATCAAGAAATACGTCCTCGGTTACTACGGCAAGCTGCTGGCGCCGATCGATCCGGAACTGCGCGGGCGCATCATCCGCAACGGCGCCTCCGAAATCGCCGCCGAGCCCGGCCCTATTGCGCCCATGCTGCCCGATCTCGCCGCACGCTATCCGGACGACGACATCGACACGCTGCTCCTGCGCGCGATGTTCGCGGGGACGCAGGTGGACGAGATGGTGAAGGCCAAGAAGGAAGCCGCCCCGGCCGACGGCGGCAGCTCCCTGCTCGCCCTCATCAAGCGCGCCCACGCGCAAAACACCGGCAAGCGCGCCCTGGCGATCAAAACCGCAAACTTTGAACTGAAACTTGGAGTCGAGAAGGTCAATGCCAATGGATAACGAGGCGATCAAGGAAGTGAACGCGATCCTGAAGTGGATCAATGTCGCTGACGACGTGAAGGACTTTTACCTGAAGGTCGGCGAGGTCGAGATCTCGCTGTCGCGGAACGAGAATTCCTCGTTCTTCGCCGACAGCAAGATCGCGAAGGCGTCCGTCGCCGCGCCGGTGCAGGCCGTCCCGGCAACCCCCGCCGTTCAGCCGGCGGCCCAGGCGCCCGCTGCCGCGGCCGATGCCTATGAGCAGCCCGCCGAGAACGAGGTGGTCATCAAGGCTCCCATGGTCGGCACCTTCTATGCGGCGTCGAAGCCGGGCGCCCCGGCCTTCGTCAATGTCGGGGACCGCGTCAAGTCCGACACCGTGCTTTGCATCGTCGAGGTCATGAAGCTCATGAACAATGTCGAGGCCAAGGTCGAGGGCGTCATCACGAAGATCCTGGTCGAGAACGAGCAGCCCGTCGAATACGGCCAGCCTCTGATGGTCATCAGGACCAACTGAAGGTCGTCGTAAAACACACTCAACTGGGAAGAATTTGCATGTCTGCGTTGATCAAAACAGTGTTGATCGCCAATCGCGGCGAGATCGCTCTTCGTATTATCCGCGCTTGTCGCGAGCTCGGTGTATCGACCATCCTGGTTCATTCGGAGGCGGACGCGAATTCCTTGCCGGTACGGCTCGCCGACAAGGCCGTCTGCATCGGACCTGCGCGCTCCAACATGAGCTACCGCAACCAGCAGGCGGTTCTCGGCGCCGCCCTCTCCTTCGGTGCCGACGCCATCCATCCCGGATACGGTTTCCTTGCTGAAAATGCTGAGTTCGCGGCCGCCTGCGAGAAGGAAGGCATCATCTTCATCGGCCCGTCCAGCACGGTCATCCACCAGATGGGCGACAAGATCGAGGCGAAGAAGATCGCGAAGAAGGCCGGCGTGCCCACGGTTCCCGGTTCCGACGGCGCGATCACCGAGTTCGCCGAGGCGCTGAAGGTCGCCAAGGACGTCGGTTTCCCCCTGCTGATCAAGGCGGCGGCTGGCGGCGGCGGGCGCGGCATGCGCGTCGTGCGCCAGATGGAAAGCCTGGAAAGCGATCTTTCCGAAATCATGTCCGAGGCCGAAACCGCCTTCGGCGACTCCTCCGTCTACATCGAGCTCTATCTCACCAATATCCGCCACATCGAAATCCAGGTGATGTGCGACGGCGAAACCTTCCTGCATATGGGCGAGCGCGACTGCACGACCCAACGACGAAATCAGAAGCTGATCGAGGAAGGCCCCTCTCCGGTTCTCGACGACAGGCTGCGCCAGGAACTTGCCGCCGCCGCGGTCAATCTGTGCCGCGAGGTCAAGTACACCAATGCCGGCACCATCGAATTCGTGTTCGACCTCGATGAGCGCAAGTTCTACTTCATCGAGATGAACACCCGCATCCAGGTCGAGCATCCCGTGTCGGAAATGATCACCGGGCTCGACCTCATCAAGATGCAGCTTGAAGTCGCCAGCGGCATTCCGCTTGCCATCCGGCAGGACGATATCCGTATCTCCGGCCACGCCATCGAATGCCGCATCAATGCCGAGGACCCCGAGCAGAACTTCATGCCATGCCCGGGCACCGTGAAGCGCTTCCATATGCCCGGCGGCCTCGGGATCCGGATGGATACGCATATCGAGGCCGGATACGTCATTCCGCCCTTCTACGATTCCATGGTCGGCAAGCTCATCTGCTGGGGCCAGACGCGCGAGGAAGCGAGAGCCCGCATGATCGCAGCGCTTGACGAGCTCGACCTCGGGGCGATCACGACGACGGCGCCGTTCCACAAGGAAATCCTTCAGAACGAGCAGTTCGTCTCCGGCGTCTTCAACACGTCCTTCGTCGCGACGCTGCTCGGAAAATAGCGATCCCGGGGCAGCGGCAAGACGCCCCGCCGCCAAACGCATGGTCCGCTGCTCCGCGGCGGACCCGGATGATACGCGTCCTACCTGCCATCATAGGGGAACCCCATGGAAACGCGTGACACCGTCTTCATAGCAACCTTTGCCGCCATCACGGCCGCCCTCGCCGTCTTCCCGCCCATGACCCTGCCGGTCGTGGGCGTACCGATCACAGCGCAATCTCTCGGTGCCATCCTCGCCGGTGGTGTTCTCGGTGCCAGGCGCGGCGGCCTGTCGATGATCCTTTTCCTGATCCTCGTTGCGATCGGCCTGCCGCTTCTCTCGGGAGGACGCGGCGGCTTCGGCGTCTTCATGGGACCGACCGGAGGCTTCCTGCTGAGATGGGTCGTCACGTCGTCGTCGGCCTCCTGGTGGAACGTCTCTGGCAACGCCTCGGCTATGTCACGGCCTTCCTCGCCGACGGGCGGGATCGTCGTGCTTTACGGGATCGGCATCGCCGCCGGCGCGCAAGGCGGTTGCCGGCCTCAAGCATCTGCTTGGCGGGAGCTCTGTCGTTTGATTCCACCACGCAACATTATCGTGCTGTCAGTGTGAGGTTGCGTATCCGCTCGCGGGTTTGCGCACCGCTTCGCTCAGTGCCTCAACCGATGGTGCACAGCAGCCATCCTCTCTCAGTCAGCGAACGATGATTTTTCCGGCGTAGCCACCCAAAGCCGACCATTCAGCGCGCATAAGCCGAACGGTCGCTTTGAGGAAATCTCACAAGTCTCCATAGCGTATCGAGCGCAAAGCTCTTGAACGGATATGAAGCGACGACCTGTTTATTGCGAGCAGCCATGATTGAACCGATGGCAAAGGCAACATCGCCGGACACCGTGAAACAGAGGACGTTCATTTCAAGATGGTCCGATCCGATTTGTGGGATCGCGACTTGCTCCTCAAACCGGCCTGTCTCCCTTGGTCACTTTTAAGGTGCGATTATCGACACCCGGCAGCATCCTTGCGGGATCGCGCGTGACAACGACGTCGATAACGGAGGGCCGGCGGCGCTCCTCGTTCGCAGCGCGGATGGCCGGGCCGAGTTCCTCGGGCCGTTCGACACGGATGCCTTGGCAGCCGAAGTCCTCGGCGATCCGGGCATAGTTCATCTCCACGAGATCCGAAGACTGATAGGCACCGTACATCGCATGCTGCAACGCCTTGATGTAGCCGGAGGCAGCGTTGTTGACGATCATCAGCGTGAACGGCGTGCCGGCCCGGCGCGCGGTTTCCAGCTCGCCGATCGTCATGTTGAACCCGCCGTCGCCGGTGATGGCGACGACCGGCTGGTCGGGCACCGCGAGCTGGGCGCCCATCGCTCCGGGAAGGCCGTAGCCGATCGAGGCAAAACCCCGGTCGGCTACGAACCTCCGGCCCGCCGCCTTGGTATCGTAGAGCAGCCCACCCCAATGGGCGGCGAAGCCGCCGTCGGCGACCAGCACGGACTCGGCCGGCATCGCCTCATTCAGCTCATGCAACATTCGGCCCATGTTGATTGGCACCTCGCTCGAAAGAAGGCGGTCGGCGGCGCCATCCCGCCACCTGCGCATGCGTGCGGGAATCTCGGCCGCGTAGTCCGCGCGGGCGGCGCATGCCCGGACAGCTTCGCCATAGAGGGCGGCGGACAGGTCCTCCAGCGCCAGCCGCGCGTCGCCGACGAGCGCATGGTCCGTCCGGGTGGTCCGGCCGATCTCCTCCGCAAGCACCTCGACATGGATAACGGGCGCATGGCCGTTGAAGAGATGGAAGCGCCTGGTGGCGATCTCGCCCAGCTTGCAGCCGACGACGATCAGGCAATCGCTGGCCTCGATCAGTTCGTTGGCGATGCGCGAGTAGCGGCCGAACAGGCCGGCCGAAAGCGGGTGCGTGCAGGCGATGGCGCCCTTGCCGGAGAGCGTGTGGGCGACCGGGATCGCGTGGGCTTCGGCGAAGGCTCGCAGCGCCTCGTAGGCCTGGGAGATATGCACGCCGCCGCCGACCAGCAGGAGCGGTCGCCTTGCCGCCGCGATGACCGCAGCAGCGTGCTCGACATCGCCCGCATCGGGTCTCGACCGATAACCCGGGAACCGGGTCGTCGCCGGATCGATCCAGAAGTCGGCGACCGAATAGTCGTGGACTTCGTGCGCGACGTCTTCCGGCACGTCGACCACGACGGGTCCGGGCCTGCCGGAGGTGGCGACCGCAAAGGCGCGGCGCACCGCCTCCGGCACCCGGGAGGGCCGTTCGATACGCATCACCTCCTTGACGGCGGGACGCAGGATGTCGAGTTGCCGGGTCTCCTGCGTCATGTTCTTCCAGGAATGATCGCGGTGGGTATCGCCGACGAAGACGACCTGGGGAATCCCGGCGTTGAAGCTCTCGACGAGCGCCGTCACAAGGTTGGTGGCGCCCGGCCCCAGCGTCGCATCGCACACGCCCGGCCGTCCGGACATCCGCGCCCAGGCGTCGGCGGCGAAGGCTCCGCACCGCTCGTCGTTGATCAGATGATGGCGTAACCCCTTGCGCCGGACGGCTTCGTAGAAGGGCAGAAGCTGAAACCCGCCCATGCCGAACATCGGCCCGACGTCCGCCCGTTCGAGAATTTCGGCAATCGCCTCCCCGCCCGTGAGGCGGATCGTTGCGTCGGATGTCGCTGTGGTCAGCTTTGCTTCGGTCATTGTCATGTGTCCCATGTTGGAAATTGATCAGCGGCGATGCCGGTCAGGCTGCCGATGAGATGGCGTATCCGCGTGCCGGGCTGTGCGCCGAGGGCGAGCGCTTTTTCGTTGGCAAAGGAGACGATGCCGGTTTCGTAGGTGGACCGGGCGTCGCCGATCCTGGCCGACGCGGCCTTGACACAGGCCGCAGCCACCCCCTGCCGATCCAGCACGGGCAGGCGCGCGATGCCCGCCGTGTCGATGCCGACGCCGGCGTCGTTGAAGATGGCGATCAAGGGGCGTGCCTTGATCGCGCGGTCCGCCGCCCCGGCCGGCAGCCCGCCGTGAGAGCCCGTAACGATGATGGCTCCGTTGTCGAAAGGCGTGATCGACGATGCGCTGTCGAGGAAGACAAGGCGTCGACCGGGGCCGAGCGAGCATTCCCGGCGACGAAAGATGGCGTCACTGGTTGCCCCGGAAAGCGCCGTTGCCTGCCCTACTCGATCGGATAGCAACGCCGCCGCATCCGCGGCCCGGCTTCCGGGGAAGATGCCCAGCGCGACGGCGGGCGCATTCGCCCGGCTGACGCGGCCGCGGGCCAGCATGTCCTGCGCATCGCCAATGCGTGCCGAGCGGTAATCGATTGCGATTGCCGGAACGGACTGGTTCCCAAGAACCGTCAGCCCTTCGACCCCGGCCTCCTCCAGCCCGATGCCGGCGTCGTGACACATCAGCGAGGCTATCGCGAATGCGAGCGCATACTCGCCCGTCGCGTGGCCGCCATGTGAGCCGACCAGAACGGCCCGGCCGGCATGTTCGGGACGAAGGTCCGTCACGGAGCCCAGCGTGATCATGCCGGAACGCTCCCATACCGCTTCAGCGCCTCGTCCAGACCGTCGAGCAGGACGTCGATCTCGCTTTCGCTGATGGTGAAGGGCGGGCTGATCTGGATGTGGTCGCCACCTTGCCCATGGTTGATGCCGGGAATGCCGGCGGCGACGAGAATCCCGTTTACACGCATGTGGCTGACGATCTTCGCGGTGAAGCCGACCTTCGGGTCGAAAGGCCGTCGCGTCTCGCGGTCCTCGACGAACTCGACGCCCCACAGCAGACCGCGTCCCCGGATGTCGCCGATCGCCGGGTGCCGATCCGCAAGCGCACGCAATCCGGCCTCCAGATAGCGCCCGATCTCCGCGCCGCGCGTGAAGAGCCCCTCGCGGGACATGATTTCATGCACCCGGTTTCCGACGAAGCAGGCGGAGGGGGTTCCGCTGTAGGTAAGGCCGTGGACGAAGCGGCCGCTGCCGGCGGCGAAGACCTCGCGGATCTTCTCCGACACGACCATTGCCCCCAGCGGCGCATAGCCGCTGCCGATCGCCTTGCCGAGCGTGACGATATCCGGCGCGACATCCCAGCCCGAGATCGCGAAGGGGTGGCCGGTGCGGCCGTAACCGCACAGCACCTCGTCGGCGACGAAGAGCACGTCGTAGCGGTCACAAATTTCGCGGATGCGGCGATAATAGCCCGGATTCGGCGTGAGGCCGGCTGCCGTGGTTCCGACGATGGGTTCTGCAAAGAACGCCGCGACCGTTTCGGGTCCTTCCATCAGGATCGTGCGCTCAAGATCGTCGGCGCACGCCAGCGTGCATCGGCCCCCGCCGCATATCCTGCAACGGTATTCGTAGGGCGGGGCGACGCGCGCCACGGGCAGGAGCAGCGGCGAATAGATCTCGCGCCAGCTGGTGCGGCCGGATAGCGACAGCGTGGCGAGCGTCACCCCGTGATAGCTGAGCCATCTTGCAACAGCCTTGTATTTCTGGGGCTTGCCCCGCTCGACGAAATACTGGCGCGCGAGCTTCCAGGCCGATTCATTCGCTTCGGACCCGCCCGAAGTGAAGTAGACGCCGGCCATGTTGGAAGGCGCCATGGCAAGGATGCGGCCGGCAAGCTCTTCCTGCCAGGGGTGGGTGAAAGTCGCGTTGTAGACGAAGGTGACCTTGTCCCCCGCCGCGGCCAAGGCATCCCATATCTCGGAGCGGCCGTGGCCGATACCGACCACGCCGGCGCTTGCCGACGCATCGAGATAGCGGCGGCCGGACGCATCCTCCAGGTAGGAGCCTTCACCCCTGACGATGGACGGTGGGACCGCGTTGAGGTCGCGGTAGAAAACAGGAGAATGGTTGTGCATGTCAGGACGACTCCTGGACCAGATGGCCTTGCGAAACGGTGCGCCAGATCCGTTCGGGCGGAACGAAGTCCGGCGCGCGAACGGGGCTGGGCAGGTCTTCGGCGGGAAGCGGCGGACGGGTGCCGCGCCGTGCGGGGTCCGGCAGGGGCACGGCGGACAGAAGCTTGCGCGTGTATGGGTGCTGCGGATTCTCTATGATCGCCGCGCGGGGGCCGATCTCCACGATCTCCCCCAGATACATGACCGCGATGCGATGGCTGACGCGTTCGACGGTCGCCATGTCGTGCGAGATGAACAGGTAGGAAAGCCCCAGCGAGGACTGCAGGTCGAGCATCAGGTTGAGCACCTGGGCCTTGATCGAGACATCGAGAGCGGAAACGGCCTCGTCTGCCACGATCAGCTTGGGCGAGAGAGCGAGCGCACGGGCGATGCAGACCCGCTGGCGCTGGCCGCCCGAGAATTCGTGCGGCAGCCTGGCCGCCATGCCAGGCTCCAACCCCACCTTCTCCAGCAGGCCGGCGGCGCGCTCCTCCGCCTCGCGCCGGCCGGCAAGCCCGTGCACGACGATGGGTTCGGCGATCGCCCTGCCGACGGGAATGCGCGGATTGAGGCTGGCATAGGGATCCTGGAAGATCATCTGCATGTCGCGGCGCAGCGCCTTCAACTGCGCCCCACCCATGCCGATCGCCTCGCGTCCCTCGAAGCGGACCGAACCGGCGAGCGGCTCGACCAGCCGGAGGATAGAACGGCCGGTCGTCGACTTGCCGCAGCCCGATTCCCCGACCAGCGAGAGCGTCTCACCCCGCGCTAGCGAAAAGGAGACGTTTTCCACCGCGTGCACGCGGCCGGAGACGCGCCGTAGAAGCCCGCTGCGCATCTCGAAGCGGGTCGTCAGGCCTTCGACCTCAAGAAGAGGCTCGTCGTGACAGGCCGGCGAGCGATCTGGGGCGGCAGCCGGGCCGGCGCTTTCGTCCTCTTCCACGAAGTCCGGCATCTTCTTCGGCGCCGCCTCGCCGCGCATCGAGCCCAACGTGGGAACCGCGGCGAGCAGCCGCCGCGTATAGGCGTGGGCCGGCCTGGCGAAGATCTGCGTGGTCTCGCCTTCCTCGACCTTGTCGCCGCGCAGCATCACCAGCACGCGATCGGCGATTTCCGCGACCACCCCCATGTCATGGGTGATGAAGACCACCCCCATGGCGAACTCGTCCTGAAGGGAGCGGATCAGGTCGAGGATCTGGGCCTGTACGGTCACGTCGAGCGCCGTCGTCGGCTCGTCGGCGATGAGGACCTTCGGCCGGCAGGCGAGCGCCATGGCGATCATCACGCGCTGACGCATGCCGCCGGAAAAGCGATGCGGGTACTCGTCCAGACGCTCACGCGCCGCCGGGATGCGGACCCGGTCGAGGATACGCAGCGCCTCGGCCCGGGCCGCGGCCCTGTCCATGCCGCGATGCAGGATCAACGCCTCCGAGATCTGGTCGCCGACAGTCAGCACCGGGTTCAAGCTGGTCATCGGCTCCTGGAAGATCATGGCGATCTCGTTGCCGCGGATGCGGCACATCTCCGCCTCCGGCAAGGACATGAGGTCGCGACCACCGAGCAGGGCTGAGCCCTCGACCCGGCCGTTGGCCTCCGGTACCAACTTGAGAAGCGACAGCGCGGTGACGCTCTTGCCGGAGCCGGACTCGCCGACGATGGCCAACGTCTCGCGCGGCTTGAGATCGAAGGACAGTCCCTTGACGACGGGAGTCCACCCTTGAGGCCCGCGAAAGGACGTCGTCAGATCCCTGACGGAAAGTACGGGTTCGCCCATTTTCACACCTCGTTCTTGAGCTTCGGGTCGACCGCATCGCGCAGGCCGTCGCCGAGCAGGTTGAGGGCGAAGATGACGATCAGGATCGCAAGGCTCGGCACAACGGCCAGCCAGGCGCTGTCGAGGATGTTCTCAAAGCCGGAGCGGATCATGCCGCCCCAGGTCGGGGTCGGCGGCTTGATGCCGAGCCCGATGAAAGCCAGCGACGCCTCGGTGCGGATGGCGTTGGCCAGCCAGAGCGAACCCATCACGACGATCTCGGCGGCGATGTTGGGCAGGATATGCACGAGCAGGATGCGCGCATCGGAATAGCCCAGCGACCGGCAGGCCTCGACATAGTCGCGCTCCTTGAGCGCGATGGTCGGCGCCCGCGCGATCCGCGCGAAGGGCGGGATCGAGGTCAGCGCGATGGCGAAGACGATGTTCGGCGTCGTGGCGCCGAGCATGGCGACGATGACCAGCCCGAGGATGAGCGACGGGAAGGCGAGCAGCACATCCATGATTTGCATCATGACGGCGTCAAAGCGGCCGCCGTACCAGCCGGCCAGCAGACCGATGGCCGAGCCGACCAGCATGGCGATCACTGTCGAGGCAATGCCGATGGCGAGCGAAACGCGGGCGCCGTAGATCAGTCTTGCCCAAGTGTCGCGGCCGTATTCGTCCGTGCCGAAGATATGCTCCACAGACGGGCCGGAAAGCTGGTGCGTGACGTCTTGGGCAAGGGGATCGTGTGCCGTGAACAGCGGCGCGAAGACGGCGATCACGATCACGGCAAGCAGGATGGCAAGCCCCACCCAGGAGGTCTTGTTGACGTTGAAGACGCGAATCAGGGCGCGCAAGGCGCCGCTCGGCGCGCCGGGAAGAGCAGCATGGGTCATTGTAGCTTCACTCGCGGATCTGCAAGGCCATAGGCGATGTCGGTCAGCATGTTCACGAAGACGACGATCAGCGTGTAGATGACCATCATCCCCTGCAGCATCGTGTAGTCGCGCTGGTTGAGCGCGCCGACGATGAGCTTGCCGAGCCCCGGCCGGTTGAAGACGATTTCCGTCAGCACCGAGTTTCCGATCTGGATGCCGAGAAACAGGCCGACCACGGTGATGATGGGGAGAAGGGCATTGCGCAGGGCGTGCCGCCTGACCACGGCGGGCCAGGGCACGCCCTTGGCGCGGGCCGTGCGCACGTAGTCCTCGGACAGCACTTCCAGCATCGCCGAACGGGTGACGCGGGTGATGTAGGCGGCCATGATCAGCCCGAGGTTCAAGGCCGGCAGCGTGATGGACTGGAACCAGGCCCCGACGCTGCCGCTCCGGGCGCTGATCACCGGAAACCAGCGAAGCTGGATGGCAAAGGCCAGCAACAGGATGACCGCCGAAACAAAGGCCGGAAAGGACAGGCCGAGCAGCGAGACGACCCGAACCGCATAGTCAACGGCACGATTGCGATTGACGGCCGCCCAGACGCCGAGCGGAACGCCGACCGCCGTGCCGAGAAGGAGCGAGAC
Source organism: Shinella sp. WSC3-e (assembly GCF_945994535.1). Taxonomy (NCBI): domain Bacteria; kingdom Pseudomonadati; phylum Pseudomonadota; class Alphaproteobacteria; order Hyphomicrobiales; family Rhizobiaceae; genus Shinella; species Shinella sp. WSC3-e. Next base: position 443,862 of record NZ_OZ000530.1, on the reverse strand, counting down.
CACGGTCAGTTCGATGGTCCAGGGCAGCACCGTCATGATTTCGGTGACGACGGGGCGGCCGGTGACCATGGACTCGCCCCAGTCACCGGAGAGCGCGCCGCCGACGAAGTCGAGATACTGGGCCGGCAGCGAACGGTCGAGCCCGAGCCGCTGGCGCAGCGCCGTCAGGCTCTCTTCCGACGCCATGTCGCCGAGGATCACCTGCGCCGGGTCTCCGGGCAGGATGCGGACGACGACGAAGACGAGCGTCAGCACCACGAAGCCGGTTGTCAGCGCCAGGGCAATTCTGCGAATGAGGAATGATAGCATGATGATGAATTTCCGCCTTGCAGGCATGGCCTTCCGCACCCCCGGCACGGAAGGATGGACCTCAGATTATCGCAGTCACTTGGTAAAGTGCGTCTGTTCGGTCAGTTGCGGCACGAGGTTGAGGGAGCCCTGCAGGTCGTAGCCGAGATCGAGCGCGCCGTTCCAGGCCCAGACGACCAGTTGCTCGGAGAAGGGAACCGCGCAAACATCCGCGACAATCTTCTCCTGCGCGGTCTTCCACAATTGCTTTTGCTTGACGGGGTCAAGTTCCCGCTTTGCCGCGTCGATCTCGGCATCGGCGGCGTCGCAGTGCGAGAAATTGACCACGCCGCCGGGCGTATTGACCGTCGAGCGGGAATGGAAGAACTGCGTCAGGTAGACGTCGGCCACGGGAAAGCGTGCGGCCTGGTAGAGCGTGACCTGGGACAGGTCCTTGCGGATGTCGGCCATGTAGGTCGGGTGATCGACGACCTGCATGTCCAGGGTGATGTTGGATTTCTTCAGGTCTGCCTGCAGCGTCTCCATGATCTTGAGCAGGACCGGAAGACTCGACTGGATCGTCTTGAGGGTTATGCCGTCGGGATAGCCCGCCTCGGCAAGCAGCGCCTTCGCCTTTTCGGGGTCGTAAGGAAACAGTCCGGCATCCACGACGCCGAGATTGCCGTCCGGCACGACGGAAATCGCCTCGCGCGCCACCTTGTCGCCGGTGAAGGCAACCATCAGCTTGCGATCGATGGCGTGCGCGATCGCCTGGCGAACGCGGATATCGTCGAGCGGCTTTACCGTCTTGTTGAGATAGAGCGAATTCAGTTCCGCCGGTTCCATCCCGACGACCACCGCGCCGGGGACCGCTTGCGTCCGCTCCACCCACTGGTTGTTCTGCCGTCCGAAGATCATGTCGACCTCCCCGGACTGGAAAGCCAGGTCGCGCGTCGCGTCGGACGGTATGTAGCGGTAGGTGACGGTATCGAGTTGAGGCGTGCCGCGGAAATACGCCACGTTCGCCTTCAGCTTGATGTATTGCTGCGGCAGATACTCGACGAACTCGAACGGGCCGGTGCCGATCGGATGCGTGGAGAAGTCTGCGCCGAGCTTTTCGGCCGCCTTGCCGCAGACCATCAGCCCGCCATGATAGTTCGACAGCAGGCCGAGCAGGCTCGGGATGGGGGTTTTGAGCGTGACCTTCACCGTGTACGGATCAGGCGCCTCGACCTTGTCGAGCGCGGCAAAGTCGCCGGAGAAGGCGGAGGTCTCCTTGTTTGCTGCCCGCCTGATGGAGTAGACGGCGTCCTCCGCGGTGAATTCGCCGTAGCCGCCATGGCACTCCACGCCCTGCCGCAGCGTGAACGTCCATTCCGTTCCGTCGGCGCTCGACGTCCAGCTTTCCGCAAGGTCCGGTTCGATGAATTCAGGGCTCGTCTCACCCGGCCTGATGCGCACCAGCGCATTGAATACCCAGTTCAGGACCCCCTTGTCCGCGCCTGCCGAGGCCAGATGCGGATCAAGCTTGCCGGCGTCGGCCTGGGACGTCGCCACGACGAGGTCCCGCTTGGGCTCCTGCGCGACGGCGGGAGCCGCTAGCATGCAGAATGCCACGGCTGCTGAAAATGCACTGCGTGTCATGGTTTTCCCCTTTGCTTTGTTGTCAGTCGCGATTCATGCGGCAGTCTCGACCGTCAGGTAGGCCGGACCGACCTCCGGTGCATTGATGAGAGCTCCATAGGCAGCCGACAGGCACGCGAAGGCCGGACCGGGCGCACCGCCGCCCACAGTGCGTCCGTCGATGCGGCAGACGGGCAGCAGCCCGCCAGCCGTGCTGCAGACGAAAATCTCGTCGGCCGTATAGGCGTCATAAAGCCCGAAGGCGCCCTCCTCCACGGTAAAGCCCAGGCTGGGCGCCAGCTCGATGACGGCCGCCCGCGTGATTCCGAACAGAATGTCGCGGTCGGGTGTCAGCAGCCGCCGGTCCTTCACGAGAAAGATGTTGCAGCCGGTCGCCTCGCACAGATGGCCGTCCAGCGTCAGCAGCAGCGCTTCGTCGGCACCCGCCGCCTTCGCCTCCATCTTGGCCATGACGAGATTGAGGTAGTTGAGGCTCTTCACCTGGGGCGCGAGCACCTGGCCCGACGGCCGCCGCCATGCGACCGTCTTCAGAGCAACGCCGCGGGCGGCCCGTTCCGCCGAAACGCGCTCCAGATAGGGCTGCACGATGATGATCAGGTTCGCGACGCAACCCTGCGGGTCCATCAACGGCCGTCCGTTCACGCCGCGCGTGACGATCCACTTGATGTAGGCATTCTCGAAGCCGTTGCGCCGGGCTGCCTCCAGCACGAGCGCCTTCAGTTCTGACCGGGAGAATGGCGGATCCAGGGCGATCGCCGCCATCGACTGGAACGTGCGCTCGATGTGCTCGTCAAGTCTGAAGATGCGGCCCTTCCAGCCGAAGACCGTATCGAACACGCCGTCTCCGTAGAGAACCGCATGATCGAGGATCGATATGGAGGCCTCAGACTCCGGACGGAACTCTCCATTCACGTAAGCGATGGGCTCTGGCATCTTGCTTAGCTCCTAGCCGTTCCGATTTTTATTGTTTAAAACATAAAAAATGGAACATCGTCAAGCGGCATTCGCATGAAAATATCCGTTGATCAGGCGGCTTGCGGCGGAATTGCCGAGACGGTATGAAAATTCGAAGATCAAGACCGTTCCAAAATGCTTGTTTTTTGAGAACGGTCGTTCGGTGCGTTCGAAACGGAAGGACGGCAAGGTGAAGAAGCAGGACGATCTGCCAGAGCAGCCGGCGAGCGACAGTCCGCGCAGCGCGGAGCGCCTGATGGTCATACTGGACGCGCTATCGCGCGCATCCACGCAGGGGCTGCGCCTTGCCGATCTGGTCGAGGCCACGGCGCTCGGGAAGACGACCGCGCATCGCCTGGTCAACGGCCTGTGCGACCATGGCCTCGTCGATTTCGATCCGGAGACGGCTCGCTACTTCGTGGGCATCAAGCTGCTCAGCTTCGCCTCGGCGGCGCGCAACCGCTTTGCGGTCGCCAAGCTTTCCGAACCATCCTTGGCCCGGCTCGTCCGCAAGACACAGGATACGATCTACCTCATCGGCAGGTCCGGCGACCATGCGGTCTGCCTCGATGCGCGGGAGGGCGCCTTCCCGATCCGGGTCCTGACCCTCAACATCGGCGACCGGCGACCGCTTGGTGTCGGGGCGGGCAGCCTGGCGATGCTGGCTGCCATGACGGACGCCGAAATCGAACGGGTTCTGGCGCAACAGAAGATGGAAAGATCGCGCTTTGCATTCAGCGACGACCAGATCCGATCGATGATCGCCACGACCCGAGAGCACGGATACAGCTACAACGACACGCACATCTACAAGGAAATGGCCGACATCACCGGCATGGCTGCCATCGCGGTGGCCTTGAGGCGCTCAGACGGACAGCCGGCCGGCGCCATCCACCTCACCGCCATAACGCAGAGACTCGCCCCGCCCCGCCGCGAAAGTCTCGTCGAGATGCTTCGCACCGAGGCACGGCGGCTGGAGGAGGAGATCCAGCCGGTTCTCGATGCACCGATGCTACAGGTCAGACCATAAAAGCGGACTTTGATGACGCCCAGCCTCTACAAATTAGTGTCCACCTGCGCTGTCCGGATATGAATCTCATCCGGCCTACTCACCTTGCTTTGCGGAGGAGAGGAGGCCCATTGACAACAATGAGCAGCAATCGTTCCAGCCCAATTGAAATGATCGAATTCCACCCCAGGCTTGCTATTCAGCAGGCATGAGCCCCACGGCAGCCTTGAGGGAATCTTGCAGGTGTCTGTAGCATATCGAGCGCATACTCTTGAAGTGATCTGAACAGTCAAAGCCGCTATTTCGAACGGGTGGGATAATGATTTTTGGAACCAACTATTGACGGATGTGCCGGACAATCACTGATTTCAGTTTCTCGACGTCCTTCATGTTGATGGCATCGACCATCTCGTAGTGCTCCAGGCTCGATTGCTGAATGCGCGCGCGCGTGATCCATTGTGAGACCGGCGCTGACGACGTGCGCTGGCGGATCTCCGTTACGAGGCTTACCAGTTCGTCGTTGCCGCAGAGCGAGAGCAAGGCGTGGTGAAACGCCAGGTTGGCCTCATAGAGGTCGATCGTCGTTCCATCCAGGATGACCGCATCGAACTGGTCGGCAAGACGGCGCAGTTCGGCGATCGCGCCCGCCGTGGCATTGTCGATGATTCTGTCCGCAACGCCTGTTTCCAGCAAGATACGAATCTCGCTGACCTGGCGTGCACGATCCCCATCCGGCTCGAACACGTGGTAGCCGCGGTTCGGAACGTGCTCGACGATCCGCTTTTGCGTCAGGCGGTCCAGGGCACGCCGAACGTCCGGCCGGCCACAGCCATAGCGGCGTTCAAGATCGATCTGCTTCAGCCAAGATCCCGGCGCCAGAACGCCCGTCTGGATATCGTTGAGGATGAGGTCCGTCACGTCGACGGTCTGCGCCGCCTCGCTTTCCTTCGGCTTCACCGTCTTCATCCGCCCCAATCTCCCCATAGCGTCGAGCCGCAAGGTGCTTCGTGCGAAAAATATAATCGGCGGCGGCCCTTGCGTAAATCCAAAATCGGCGCATAAATTGGTGCCAATTTTGGATAACATTGAAATCGAGGCGGATCGATGAAGAATGCGGATGCGGTTTGGGCGCTGGTCGATGAGAAGGGTCCGGCCTTTGCGGCCCTCAGCGACCGCATCTGGGACACGCCTGAAACAAACTACGAGGAGTATCGCTCGAGCGCCGAGCAGGCGGCGATGCTGGCGGCGGAAGGCTTCCGCGTCGAGCGCGGCATTGCGGGCATGCCCACCGCCCTCATGGGCGAGGCCGGCGAGGGCGGCCCGGTCATCGCCATCCTCGGCGAATTCGACGCTCTGCCCGGCCTCAGCCAGGAAGCGGGCGTCGCGGAAGAACGGCCGATGGTGGACGGTGGAAACGGCCACGGCTGCGGGCACAATCTGCTCGGGTCCGGCTCCATGCTGGCGGCCGCGGCCGTCAAGGACCACCTGAAGAAGAACGGCCTGCCGGGCCGCGTACGCTACTACGGCTGCCCGGCCGAAGAAGGCGGTTCCTCCAAGGGTTTCATGGTCCGCGCCGGCGTCTTCGACGATGTCGACATCGCCATTTCCTGGCATCCCGCCGCTTTCGCCGGCGTCAACAATCCCCTGTCGCTTGCCTGCAACGAAATCGTGTTCCGCTTCATTGGACGCGCCTCGCATGCGTCGGCCTCCCCTCATCTGGGGCGCAGCGCGCTCGATGCCGTCGAACTCATGAATGTCGGCGTGAATTATCTGCGCGAACACATGCCGTCCACCGCGCGCATCCACTATGCCATCACCGATACCGGCGGCCATGCGCCGAATGTCGTGCAGGCCCGGGCGTCCGTGCGGTATCTCGTCCGGGCGCGGACACTGCCGGAACTGCTCGAACTCGTCGAACGGGTGAAGAACGTCGCCCGGGGGGCGGCCCTGATGACGGGAACGTCCGTCAGCGACGCGGTGATAAGCGGCGATGCCAATCTGGTCGGCAACACGCCGCTGGAGCAACTGATGCACCGCAACCTCGAACGCCTTGGACCTCCGGAGTTCGACGATGCCGACCGCGATCGCGCGGCCCAATTCCAGCGCACGTTCAGCGATGCCGATATCGCCGCTTCGTTCGGGCGTTTCGGCCTCAAGGTGCGCAAGGGCGTTCCCCTTTGCGACGTGATCTTTCCGCCGGAAAGCGGCGACGGAGCGCTGGTCGGCTCGACCGATGTCGGCACAGTCAGCTGGGTGGTGCCGACGGTGCAGATGCGTGGTGCAACCTATGCCGTGGGAACGCCGGGCCACTCCTGGCAACTCGTCGCCCAGGGCAAGTTGCCGGCCGCGCACAAAGGCATGATCCACGCGGCCAAGGTTATGGCCGGCACGGCGGTCGACCTCTTTGCCGATCCGCAGGAGATCGCCGCCGCCAGGGCCGACCATGCTGCCCGGCTGGAAGGCACGCCTTTCGTCAATCCGATCCCTGACGACGTCAATCCGCCGCTGCCGGAGAAGGCCGATGCCTGAGCGTTCCTTCGAGCCGGACCGTGACCGGCTGATGGCCCATATCGGAGAATTCGCCAGGCGTGTGAAACTCTCCGGCACGCCGCAGGAGCGCGAGAGCTTCGCTTATCTGCAGCGGCAGATGGCCTCCTATGGCTATGCGACACGGATCATCGAGCACGATGCCTATATCAGCCTGCCCGGCGAGGCCCGGCTGAAGGTCGACGGCGGTGATATCCGCTGCATCACTCATTCCATGTCCGCCTCCAGCCCTGCCGGCGGCCTGACGGCCGAGGTCGTCTATGGCGGCGACGGCGGCCCGGCGGATTTCGCCCGCCTCGACGCGCGGGAACGGATCGTCCTGGTCGACGGCATTGCGACCGAAGAGGTCGCAGCGCAGGCGCGCGACCACGGCGCCGCGGGGCTCATCCATGTCAGCCCGAACGAACTGCTCTACGAGATGTGCGTCTCGCCGGTCTGGGGCAGTCCCTCGCAGCTCACCCGCGATCAACTGCCGGCCGCCGTGATCTGCACCATCGCCGCGGAAGCCGGCGCGGCTCTGCGGCAGCGCTGCAAATCCGGGGAGACCGTCAGCGCCACGATGTGGGCGAGCGTCGACACGGGCTGGCGCAAGACGCCGATCCTCGTCGCGGAGCTCGACGCCGTCGATACGACCGATGCCGAACGGCCCTTCGTCCTGTTCTCCGGCCATCACGATACCTGGCACTTCGGCGTCATGGACAATGGCGGGGCCAACGCCACCATGCTGGAGGCCGCGCGGCTGCTGGCCGAAAGCCGCGACCGCTGGCGCCGGGGCCTGCGCCTCTGCTTCTGGTCCGGCCATTCCCATGGGCGCTATTCGGGGTCGGCCTGGTATGCGGACGAATATTGGGAGGAACTCGACCGGCGCTGCGTGGCGCATGTCAACGTCGATTCCACGGGCGGCGAAGGTGCCGATGTCCTTACCAATTCCGCCGTCATCGACGAACTGAAGGCGCTTGCCGCCGAGGCCGTGCTGGCGGAGACCGGGCAGGTGCATGCCGGGCGGCGCCACGGCCGCGCGGCCGACCAGTCCTTCTGGGGCGTGGGCCTGCCCTCGATGTTCGGCAGCCTCAGCCATCAGCCGCCCGGGCCCATCAGGATGCCGACGGCGCTCGGCTGGTGGTGGCACACGCCGCAAGACACCGCCGAGCATATCGATCCCGCCAATCTCGTCCGCGACACGCGCATCGTGCTGCGCGTATTGGACAGGCTGCTGGCGGACGAGGTGCTGCCGCTCGACTACGGCGCCACCGCGGCCTCGCTGCAGCGCGAACTCGAACGCATCGGCACCGATCTCGCCGGCCGGCTCGATATCACGCCGCTGATCGCCGAGGCGCAGCGGCTCGGCGAGCTGGCCGAGGCGGTCAGGGTGCAAGCGGCCTCGGCGACCGGCGCAGAAGCGCACGCGATCAATCGGGCGCTGATGCGGGTCTCCCGGCTGCTGGTGCCGCTCAACTACACGCAAGGCAATCGCTTCGTTCACGACAGCGCCCTGCCCCATCCGCCCTGGCCGTCCCTCGACGGGCTACGCGCGCTGGCGGCCGCTGAGGCGGGCGAGGACGCGCTCTTTCATGCCGTGCATGCGCGGCAATGCAGGAATCTTGCCGCATACGCATTGCGGGAAGCCAAAGCCGCGCTGGCGGCACTCTAGCCGCCAGCGCGATTCAACAGGACCGGACAAAAGGCCGGTTCGAAGAAAGGGGAATTCGAAATGACCAAACTGGGAATTCTTGCGGCCGTGACCGCAATGGCCCTGTCCGCAGCCGTCGCACCGGCTGGCGCGAAGGACTGGACCCATGTCAAGGTGGGCATCGAAGGTGCCTTCCCGCCATGGAACGCGCTCGACTCCAAGGGCGCTCTCACGGGTCTCGACGTCGAGGTCATCGATGATCTCTGCGCCCGGGCCAAGGTGGAATGCGAGCTCATCACCGGCGAATGGAGTGCGATGATCCCGAGTCTCAACGCCGGCAAGTTCGACCTGATCATGACGCTGGGCATCAATGCCAAGCGCAAGGAAGTGGTAGACTTCACCGTACCCTATGCCTCCGGCGTCGCCACCTTCATCGTCCTCAAGGATGGCCCTGTCGCCGCGCTGCCCATGGCGGGCGAGCGGCTGAACCTCAATGACAAGGCGACGGCCGATCCGGTGATGGCCGAAATCGGAACCGCGCTGAAGGGCAAGTCCATCGGCGTCGTCCAGTCGACAAGCCAGGAACAGTTGATCAACGCCTATTTCGGCGACACCGTGACGGTTCGCACCTACAAGAACTCCGCCGAGCGCGACCTCGACCTCAAGGCGGGCCGCATCGACGCAGGCTTCGACAGCGGCGTCTACGGCACCTCGATGCTCGCCAAGCCCGGAAACGAGGAGCTCGCCATGACCGGCCCGCTGCTGAAGGGCGCCATGCTGGCAACGGAAGTGGCCATGGGTCTGCGCAAGGGCGAGACGGAGCTCAAGGAAAAGTTCGATACCGCCATCAAGGAGGCGGCGGCCGAAGGGGTCATCAGGAGCCTTTCGGAAAAATGGAGCAAGCTCGACCTGACGCCGTCCTTTGACCAGTAGAGAGGTCGCCGCCCCGTCATCGCGGGGCGGTCCCTCATTGATCACTGACAGCGTGCGGAAGGATCGCGCATGAATTCACCTGGCTTTTTCGAAACCTTCGGCTTCGGGCCGGACGGCTGGGGCGCCGCGCTGGCCGCCGGCGCCGTCATGACCGTGCTGATCGCCGTATGCGGCTTTGCGATCGGGGCCGTCATCGGCATTTTCGGCGCCTGGGCGAAGATCTCCGGCGGGCCGGTGGCCCGCGCCGCCGCCGGCACCTACACCACCGTCCTGCGCGGCATTCCGGACCTGCTCGTCATCTACCTCTTCTATTTCGGAGGATCGGCCGTCATCTCGGCAGCCGGTCGGCTGTTCGGCAACGAGGGCTTCATCAGCTTCCCCGGATTTCTCGCCGGCGCCCTTGCCGTCGGCGTCACGTCGGGGGCGCAGCACACCGAGGTGTTTCGCGGCGCCTTTCGCGCGGTCCATCCCGGCGAGATCGAGGCGGCGGTCGCTTGCGGCATGTCGCGGATGCTGCGGTTCCGCCGTATCGTTGCCCCGCTCACGCTGCGCCACGCCCTGCCCGGCCTCGGCAATGTATGGCAGGTCGTTTTGAAGGAGTCGGCCCTCGTCTCCATCACCGGCGTGGTGGAACTGCTCCGCCAGTCGCAGATCGGCGCCGGCTCGACCGGAAGGCCGTTCGATTTCTATGTCGTCGCCGCCGCCCTCTATCTCGCGATCTCCACGGTCTCGGGCCTCGCACTGCAACTGGCCGAGAAGCACAGCCGCCGCGGAACCGGGAGGGCGTCATGAACCTCGTCTTCATGTGGGAGACCTTCCTGGAGCTCATCGCGGCCGTGCCGACGACGCTCCGGCTGGCTGTGACGGCAGTGGGTCTCGGCGCCGTTCTGGCCTTGCTGCTCGCGCTTTGCCGCACGTCCGGCCTGCGCATCCTCGACTGGCCGGCGCGCTTCTACATCTACGTCTTCCGCGGTTCGCCGCTCCTGGTGCAGATCTTCCTGATCTACTACGGCCTCAGCCAGTTCCCCGAAGTGCGCCACAGCGCCGTCTGGCCGATCCTGCGGGAACCCTACTGGTGCGCCGTCATCGCGCTGATGATGAACACGGCCGCCTATTCGGGCGAGATCATCCGCGGTGGGCTGCTCTCGGTTCCGCAGGGGCAGATCGAGGCGGCGCGGGCCTGCGGCATGTCGCGGTTCCTCGCTTTCCGGCGCATCGTGCTGCCGCTCGCCATCCGCCAGGCGCTGCCCGGCTACGGCAACGAGATGATCTCCATGGTGAAGGCCACATCGCTCGCCTCGATCATCACGATCATGGAGATCACGGGCGTCGCGGCCAGGATCATTTCCGAGACCTATCGGGCGATCGAGGTCTTCCTCGTCGCCGGCGCCATCTATCTCGCCATCAACTTTGTCCTGACGCGCTGCGTCGCATTCCTTGAGTACCGGCTGAGCGGCCACCTGCGCCAGCCCCTGCCAACCCGCCCGCGGGTGACTGGAGACAGCCCATGACCATGTCCGAAACCTCGTCCGAAACCTCGTCCGAACCCGTGGTGGTCGTGAAGGACCTGCACAAGAGCTTCGGCCCCGTCAAGGTGTTGAAGGGCATCTCCCTCGAAGCGCACCAGGGCGAGGTGATCTCGATCCTCGGATCGTCCGGCTCCGGCAAATCCACGCTGCTTCGCTGCATCAACATGCTGGAGACGCCCGATGCCGGAACCGTCACGGTGGCCGGCGAGACGATCCGCCTCGTTCCGGCGCCGCACGGCAGGAGCCGGCCCGCCGATCAGCGGCAGGTCGACCGGATCCGCACCGGCCTTGGGATGGTGTTCCAGAGCTTCAATCTGTGGACCCACAAGACGGTCCTCGAAAATCTGATCGAAGCGCCGATCCATGTGCAGAAGCGACCGCGTGCGGAATGCATCGAAGAGGCGGAGGCGCTCCTGGAGAAGGTCGGCATCGCCGAGAAGCGGAACGCCTATCCGTCGCATCTGTCCGGCGGCCAGCAGCAGCGGGCCGCCATTGCCCGCGCGCTCGCCATGCGGCCGAAGGTCATGCTGTTCGACGAGCCGACCTCGGCGCTCGACCCGGAACTGGTCGGCGAGGTGCTGCGCGTCATGCGGGCGCTCGCCGAAGAGGGGCGGACCATGCTGGTCGTCACCCACGAGATGGGCTTTGCCCGGGACGTCTCGAGCCGCGTCGTATTCCTGCACAAGGGCGAGATCGAGGAGCAGGGACCGCCGGCGGAGGTCTTCGGCAACGCCCGGTCCGAGCGCTTCCGACAGTTCATCAGCAAATAACCGATCACTGCACGGAAACGAAAAGGGGAACTCAATGCAGAAACATACGATCGCCCTGGCCGCGACGCTGGCCGTCGCCGCCGCCTTTGCGCCATCCGCATCGGCCGGGGACAAGATCACCATCGCCACCGAGGGCGCCTTCCCGCCCTACAACCTCACCCGTCCCGACGGCACGCTCGACGGCTACGACGTCGAGCTCGGCAACGACCTGTGCGTCCGCATGAAGATCGAATGCACCTTCATCGCCCAGGCCTTCGACGGCATGATCCCAGCGCTCACCGCCGGCAAGTTCGACGCGATCATGGCCGGCATGTCCGCCACCGACAAGCGCAAGGAGGTCATCGACTTCTCCATCTCCTATGGCAGCACTGGCCAGTCGTTCGCCACGCTGAAGGGAAGCCCGCTCACGAATTTGCCGATGACGGGCGAACTCTTCTCGCTGGCGACCAACGAAGCCGGCGCACGCAAGGCCGCAGAGGAGCTGAAACCGCTGCTCGAAGGCAAGGTCATCGGCGTGCAGACCGCGTCCATCGCCGCCCGCTTCATTAATGAGTACCTGAAGGACGCGGTCGAAGTGCGCGAATACAAGACCACCGAGCAGCATGACCTCGACCTCGTCGCCGGACGTGTCGATCTCACGATGGCCTCGATGGGCTACCTGGTGACCGCGGTCGAGAAGCCGGCCAATTCCGACATGGTCATCGCCGGCCCGCGATTCCAGGGCGGCATGCTCGGCGCCGGCAGCTCCGTGGGCCTGCGCAAGGAGGACACCGGCCTCAAGGCCAGATTCGACGAGGCGATCGGTGCGGCGATCGCCGACGGCACCATCAAGCGCCTGTCGGAAAAGTGGTTCGGTTTCGATCTGACACCCCATTGATGTCAATCTCTCATCGCCTGCGGATCGCCGCCCTATGTGGCGGCGATCTCGTTCGATGCCCGTTACATCGGAGGGAGGACACTCATACGGCTTCGGCGAAGGCACCTGTCCGAGCCGTCGCCTCCCCGGCGCGCCTGTCAGGCGTCCTTCAGGTACGGTTCGATGAGGCTGAGGTCCGCATCGCCGAGGCGGTCGCTCGCGGTGTTCCTCTGGTGCCAGTAGGGATATTGTAGCCAGGGCCGGCTGACATCGTCGAGCCGCTTGCGCTCCTCGGGGCTGAGCTTCAGCCCGGCGGCAGCGAGATTGTCCTTGAACTGGGCTTCCGTGCGCCCGCCGATGATCACCGAGGTCACGCCCTTTCGGCCGATCAGCCAGCTAAGGGCGACCTGGGCCGCCGAGACGCCGCGCCCCTCCCCGATGTCCACGAGGGCATCGACGATGTTCCAGAGGCGGTCCTCGTCACGGATCGGCGGTTCGGTCCAGCCGGCGAACTGGCGTGTGCCTTCGGGCGCGGCCTGGTTGCGGCAGTGCTTGCCCGAGAGCAACCCTCCGGCGATCGGGCTCCAGACCAGGACGCCAAGTCCCTGGTCGAGGCTGATCGGCAGCAGCTCGTTTTCCGCGTCGCGCGTTTCCAGCGTGTAGTGGATCTGCTGGCTGACGAAGCGCTGGTAGCGTTCCCTCTCGCTGACGCCGAGCGCTTTCATGATGTGCCAGCCGGAGAAATTGGAGCAACCGATGTAACGAACTTTGCCCTGGCGCACGAGCGTATCGAGGGCTTCCAGCGTCTCCTCTAGCGGCGTCTGCCCGTCCCATTCGTGCAGTTGGTAGAGGTCGATGACGTCGGTCTTCATCCGTTTGAGGCTGGCCTCGCAGGCCCGGATGAGATGGTGGCGGGAAGAGCCCTCGTCGTTCGGGCCCTCGCCCATCGGAAAGCGGGCCTTGGTGGCGACCAGCACGCCGTCCTTGCGCGGCCCGCCGATGATCTCGCCGAGGATCTCCTCGGAAGCGCCCTGCGAGTAGACGTCGGCGGTATCGATGAGGTTGACGCCGGCGTCGAGGCAAAGGTCGACCAGCCTGCGCGCTTCCGCAACGCCGAGGTCGCCGACGGTCCTCGCCCAGCCCTTGCCGCCGAAGGTCATCGTGCCCATGGTGATTGTTGAGACTTTGAGGCCTGAACGGCCAAGCAGACGGTATTCCATCGGTAATCCTCCAGAAATCGGATGCGGGGACCGCGGCCGGGCAGCAGCGCCGAGCCGCGGCATTGCGAGGCGTCAGGCGTGGCTGTCGAGGCCGCGCCAGAGATCGATACCACCTTCCATGGCATAGCGGTCGATATCCTTCAGCTCCTCGGCGGAGAAGGAGAGGTTCTTCATGGCATCGAGGGAATCGTCTAACTGCGCGACATTGCGCGCGCCGATGAGGGCGCGAGCCGCTGAACCGACCCTGCAGGTCTTCAAGACCGCTGCTGATGAGATCGAGGCCGGCGGCCACCTTTTCCGCAAGGGCGGCACCTGCAGCGGTCGGAGATACGCTGCGGCTCGTGCGGTTGAGCAGGCGGACACCGAGACGCGCCTCCAGCGCCTTCATGCGATGACTGGGCGCCGATACAGAGACGTCAAGCTGATCGGCAGCCTTCCGGAAACTGCGGTGCCTGAGAATTGTCAGGAAAACGACCAAGTCGGAAAACTCGTTCGGTTCGATGCCATATTGAAGCGCTCGGCCATCACCCACTTGTCCCCCGTTACGAGGTCCGTTCTGTTTCAAGTCGCGCAGGATTTCGGGGCGCGCCCCTTTTTGCGGCAGACAATCCTTTTAGCTGGAAAGACCAGGAACCGCGAGCCCGCCGGCATTTCCGGCGGGTCGCTTGCCAATCTCTGGACGAGGGATGTACCCTCGTCTGCATGAGGAGAAAGCCGGCCCGGGGAGGAACGGGTACGGTGGGAACGACGATGTTCGAGGAACACGATCCGTATCTCGTCGCACTTTCGGTGCTGGTCGCGATACTGGGAGGTTATACCGGTTTCGCCCTCGCGGCGCGGATCGGCAATTCGGTTTATACCGGCCGGCGGCTGCTTCTTTCCGGAGCGGCCGGCTTCCTGGCGGTCGGCATCTGGACGATGCATTTCATCGGCATGATGGCCGCCCCCCTGCCGCAGGACGCGGCCTATCTCGTGCTGCCGACGCTCGTCTCCTTCCTCATCTGCGCCCTTGTCGTCGGCATTTCGCTCTATTTCGTCAGCATCGGCGGTCCCTCGCGCATGCGCGTGCTCTGGGCGGCGCTGCTTCTCGGCTTCGGCATCGCCTCCATGCATTATGTCGGCATCCATGGGCTCGCGGGGCCTTTCACCATCCGCCACGATTATCCGATGGTGGCGCTGTCGCTGCTGATCGCCATCGGCGCGGCCTATGGGGGCCTGCGCATCTATATCGCGCGCCATGGCGGCCTGCGGCTGGCGCTCAGCGCCGTCGCCTTCGGCATCGCCGTTTCCGGCATGCACTATACGGCCATGTACGGCATGCATTTCGAGCCCGGCCCCGCTGGCGGGCATGCCATGGCCATGGACGGGCTCGTCGCCTCGCAGCAGGTCCTCTCGCTGGTCGTGGCGCTGCTCTGTTTCCTGGTCGCCGGCGGCTTCCTGCTTCTCCTCGTGCCGGAAGCACATCTCAAGGCCGAGGCCGAGCGGCCCGATCCGTCCGTTTCCGCCATCCGGGCGAACAGGGCGGCTCCGCTGGCCGGTCTCGGCCAGCCGGCCCGGCCATTGGTCACCAAGGTTCCCGTCGACGGCGCGGACGGCATCCGGTTCATCGAGACGGCCGATATCCGCAGCGTCCGCGCCGATGCACACTACACGCTCGTCCATGACGGGCAACGCGAGCGCATGTGCGCCTGGTCGATCTCGGAAATGGAATCGCAGCTCTGTCCCCAGACGTTCCTGCGCGTCCACCGCAGCCATATCGTCGCCGTGCCGCATATCGTGCTGATGCGCAAGGAGGGAGATGGCGCGGTCGTCGAGCTTGGCGGCACCGTCCCGCACCTCGTTCCGGTGAGCCGGACGAAGATCTCCGAACTGAAGGCGCGGCTGGGCCTCAGCCGGCGTGACGGCCCGCACCGGAACGATGCCATAGGTCAAAGTGCCTGACGCAATTCGTGCGGGCAAAGCCGCCTTTCGTGCAGAAATCCGGCACTGGTGCCGGAAAGCCGGCCTTCTCCTTGCCTGTCCGTCGCCCGAGGAAAATGCTGATCCTCCGTATATAGCGGAGGAGACCCATGATACCCGGCCCGTTCCAGTTCCATCGGCCGCAATCGGTTGCCGATGCGGTGAAACTGCTCTCCAGCCTCGGGGATGAAGCGCGTCCGCTTGCCGGCGGCCATAGCCTCGTTCCCATGATGAAGCTGCGCCTCGCCACGCCCGAGCATCTCGTCGACCTGCACGGCATCGGCGCGCTGAAGGGCATCCGGCGCGAGGGCGACACGCTCGTCATCGGCGCCATGACCACCCAGCATGAGCTGGTGGCCTCGCCGGAGATCGCGGCGCTCGTGCCGATCGTGAAGGAGACCTCGCTGCAGATCGCCGATCCGCAGGTGCGCTATCGCGGCACGCTCGGCGGCAATGTCGCCAATGGCGATCCGGGCAATGACATGCCGGGGCTGATGATGGCGCTCGGCGCGCGCTACCGGCTGGAAGGGCCGGACGGCGCACGCGACGTCGATGCCGTCGATTTCTACCAGGGCGCCTATTTCACCGCGCTCGAACCCGGCGAACTCCTGACCGAAATCACCATCCCGGTCCCGCCCACCGGCCACGGCTACGCCTACGAGAAGCTGAAGCGGAAGATCGGCGACTATGCGACGGCTGCCGCCGCGGTGGTGCTGACGCTCTCCGCCGGCAAGGTGGCGACCTGTCGCATCGGCCTCACCAACCTCTCCGAGACGCCGCTTCTCGCCGAGGATGCCGCCGCCTGCGTGATCGGCACCACGCTCGACGAGGCGACGCTGGCCAAGGCCGCCGACCTTGCCCGCGCCGTCATGCAGCCGGCCGCCGACGGGCGCGGCCCGGCCGAATACCGCACGCATGTCGGCGGCATCATGGTCATGCGGGCGCTGAAGCGCGCTGCGGCCAGAGCCGCCTAAAGCATTTCCAGGAAAAGTGTGAAGCGGTTTTCCGTCCGGAAATGCGTAAAAACTCTAGGGAGGAAACGATGGCAAAGACCCATGTGACGATGCGGGTGAACGGCAGCGAGGTCGAGGGCCTTGTCGAGCCGCGCACGCTGCTCGTGCATTTCATCCGCGAAAATCTCGGCCTGACCGGCACCCATATCGGCTGCGAGACCACCCATTGCGGCGCCTGCACCGTCGACCTCGACGGCATGTCGGTGAAAAGCTGCACCGTCTTCGCCGTGCAGGCCGAAGGCTGCGAGGTCACCACCATCGAGGGCATCGCCAATCCGGACGGCACGCTGTCGGCCCTCCAGGAGGGTTTCCGCCAGATGCACGGGCTGCAATGCGGCTTCTGTACGCCCGGCATGATCTTGCGCGCCCACCGCCTGCTGAAGGAAAATCCCAACCCGAGCGAAGAGGAGATCCGCTTCGGCATCGCCGGCAATCTCTGTCGCTGCACCGGCTACCAGAACATCGTCAAGGCGATCCAATACGCTGCCGCCAAGATCAACGGCACGGAGTTCAGGGAGGCTGCGGAATGAACGACATGACCATCACGCGCGCCGAGCGCGAGGCCAAGCTCGAAGGCATGGGCTGCAAGCGCAAGCGCGTCGAGGATATCCGGTTCACCCAGGGCAAGGGCAACTATGTCGACGACGTGAAGCTGCCCGGCATGCTGCACGGCGATTTCGTCCGCTCGCCGCATCCCCATGCCCGCATCAAATCGATCGACAAGGAGAAGGCGCTGAAGGTGCCGGGCGTGCTCGCCGTGCTGACGGCGGAGGACCTGAAGGGCGTCAACCTCGCCTGGATGCCGACGCTGGCCGGCGACGTCCAGATGGTGCTGGCGGACGGCAAGGTGCTGTTCCAGAACCAGGAAGTGGCCTTCGTCGTCGCAACCGACCGTTATGCGGCCGATGACGGCATCAATGCGGTCGAGGTGGAGTACGAGGCCCTGCCTGTCCTCGTCGATCCCTTCCACGCCATGGACCCCGATGCACCGGTGTTGCGCGAGGACCTGGAAGGCAAGACGGAAGGCGCGCACGGCCCGCGAAGACACCACAACCACATCTTCGAATGGACCGTCGGCGACCGGGATTTGACGGATGCCGCCTTCCGCAAGGCGGAGGTGACGATCAAGGAGATGATCTCCTATCACCGCACCCATCCCTCGCCGCTGGAGACCTGCCAGTGCCTGTGTTCGTTCGACAAGGTGAAGGGGGAACTGACGATCTACGGCACCTTCCAGGCGCCGCACGTCATCCGCACCGTCGTCGCGCTGATCGCCAAGATTCCCGAGCACAAGATCCATGTGATCGCGCCGGATATCGGCGGCGGCTTCGGCAACAAGGTCGGCGCCTATCCGGGTTACATCTGCGCCGCCGTCGCCTCGATCGTCACGGGGCGGCCGGTGAAATGGGTCGAGGACCGCATCGAGAATCTTTGCGCCACCTCCTTTGCCCGCGACTACCACATGACGACCGAGATCGCCGCGACGAAGGAGGGCAAGGTCACGGGCCTGCGCGTCCATGTGCTCGCCGACCACGGCGCCTTCGATGCCTGTGCCGACCCGTCGAAATGGCCGGCCGGCTTCTTCAACATCGTCACCGGCTCCTATGATTTCCCCACCGCCCATCTCGCGGTCGACGGCGTCTATACCAACAAGGCGCCGGGCGGCGTCGCCTATCGCTGCTCCTTCCGGGTGACGGAGGCGGCTTATTGCATCGAGCGGGCGATGGATATCCTCGCCCAGAAGCTCGGCATGGACCCGGCCGAACTGCGGCTGAAGAATTTCATCCGCCAGGAGCAGTTCCCCTATCACTCGGCGCTCGGCTGGGAATACGATTCCGGCGACTACCACACCGCCATGAAGAAGATGATGGAAGTGGTGGATTATGCCGGCCTGCGCCGCGAGCAGGCGGAAAAGCGCGCGGCCTTCCAGCGCGGCGAGACCCGCGAGATCATGGGCCTCGGCATTTCCTTCTTCACCGAGATCGTCGGCGCCGGCCCGTCGAAGAACTGCGACATCCTCGGCATCGCCATGTTCGACAGTTGCGAGATCCGGCTCCACCCGACCGGCGCCGGCATCGCCCGCATGGGCACGAAAAGCCAGGGCCAGGGCCACGAGACGACCTGGGCGCAGATCATCGCCACGGAGATCGGCATTCCGGCCGACGACATAATGGTGGAGGAAGGCAACACCGACACAGCGCCCTACGGGCTCGGCACCTACGGCTCGCGCTCCACGCCCGTCGCGGGCGCGGCGATCGCCATGGCGGCGCGCAAGGTGAAGGCCAAGGCGCAGATGATCGCCGCCTACCGGCTGGAGGTGCACGAGGACGACCTCGAATGGGATATCGACGGTTTTCGCGTGAAGGGCCTGCCGGAAAAATTCCTCGGCATGAAGGACATCTGCTGGATCGCCTACAATGCGCCGCCACCCGGCATGGAGCCGGGCCTTGAGGCGGTGAGCTATTACGATCCACCGAACATGACCTATCCCTTCGGCGCCTATCTCTGCGTCATGGACATCGACGTCGACACCGGCGTCTACAAGGTGCGCCGCTTCTATGCGCTCGACGATTGCGGCACGCGCATCAACCCGATGATCATCGAGGGGCAGGTGCATGGCGGGCTGACGGAGGCCTTCGCCATCGCCATGGGCCAAGAGATCCGCTACGACGAGAACGGCAATGTGGTGACCGGCTCCTTCATGGATTTCTTCCTGCCGACGGCGGTGGAAACGCCCCATTGGGAGACCGATTTCACCGTCACGCCCTCGCCGCATCACCCGATCGGCGCCAAGGGTGTCGGGGAGAGCCCGAATGTCGGCGGCGTGCCAGCCTTCTCCAATGCCGTCAACGACGCCTTTTCGTTCCTAGGATCGACGCATATCCAGATGCCGCACGATTTCTGGCGCAACTGGCAGGCGGCGAAGACGCTCGGCGCGGTGTAGGATTGGCCCGATGCGCAGGTTTCGCCCCTCATCCCGCTGCCGCGACCTTCTCAAGGGGCAGGAGGCTTGGCCTTCCTTCATCTTGTTTAGGGAAAACGGTGCATCGTTCTCCTTCTCCCCGCTTGCGGGGAGAAGGTGCCGGCAGGCGGATGAGGGGCGGCCCTCCCGCCATGCGACGGATGGGGCCACGACATGAACACGCTCTCCCGCCCCGAAATCGGCGAGCGTTTAGCGAGCGCCGGCTACATCGCCGACCGCGACCTGTCGGTCGCCCTCTCGCTGATGCAGATGCTCTCCCGCCCCCTGCTGCTCGAAGGTGAGGCCGGCGTCGGCAAGACGGCGGTCGCCTATGCCATCGCATCGGTGCACGAGACGGAACTGATCCGGCTGCAATGCTATGAAGGGCTGGACCAGTCGGCCGCACTCTACGAGTGGAACTACCAGCGCCAGTTGCTGGCCATCCAGGCCCGGCAGGGCGAGGCGGCCGGTGGGCTGGAAGACGCGGTCTTCTCCGAAAAATACCTGATGGAACGCCCGCTGCTCGCAGCGATCCGCCGGCAGAAGGCGCCGGTGCTGCTGATCGACGAGATCGACCGGGCCGACGAGGAATTCGAAGCCTTCCTCCTGGAACTGCTCTCCGATTTCCAGGTCTCCATTCCCGAACTCGGCACGATCACCGCGGTGACGATCCCGCATGTCGTGCTGACCTCGAACGGCACGCGCGAGCTTTCCGATGCGCTCCGGCGGCGCTGCCTCTATCACCATATCGACTATCCCGATGTCGAGCGCGAGGCGCGTATCATCCTCGCCCGCGTCGATGGGGCCGGCGCGGCGCTCGCCCTGCAGATCGCCCGCATGGTCGAGAACATCCGCAAGGAGGACCTGCGCAAGGTGCCGGGCGTCGCCGAAACGCTGGACTGGGCGGCGGTGCTGGTCGGCCTCGATATCGCCGACCTGAAGGACGATCCGGAAGCCGTGCACGAGACGCTGGCCTGCCTGCTCAAGACCCGCGAAGACAAGGCGCGCTTCCGCCGCGAGGTCACCGAGCGCCTGTTGGGGAGGGTGGCATGAGCTGTTGCGGCACACCGTTGACCCCGGAGGAATCGAGCGCGGTCGGCCGCCTCGTCGCAGAAAAACTGTCGGCCTTCCTGAGGACGCTGCGCGACAACGGTTTTTCGGTCGGGCTCGGCGAGGGCCGGGATGCCGCGGCGCTGATAGCCGCCGGCTATGCGGAAAAGTCCGGCCTGCTGCGCTCCGCCTTGAAACATCTGTTTTCCGCCCGCCGCAGCGAATGGGAACGGTTCGACGGCATTTTCGACGCTTTCTGGCTGGGAAAACATGTCCGCAGCCGTTCGGCGGTTTCAGGAAGTGCCAGGTCCGGCCTGAAAGCGCTGGAGGGCGGCGGGGCGAAGGGCGGCGCGGTTTCGGATCAGGCCCCCGCCGATGGCGGAGAGGGCGTGGGCGGCGGCGAAAGCCGGATGGAGGGCGCCTCCGCTGTCGAGACGCTTTCCGGCATCGACCTCAGGAAACTCTCCGATCCGGCGGATATGGCGCGGGCGCATGACATCGCCGCCGATCTCGCCCGGGCGATGCGCACGCGGCTCACCCGCCGCGATCTCGCCCGCCGGCGCGGCTACCGCATCGACCTGCGCCGCACGATCCACGGCAATATCGGCCATGGCGGCGTGCCGCTGGATCTCGTCCGGCGCCGGCGCAAGGAAAAGCCGCTGCGCCTCGTCATGCTGCTCGACGCCTCCGGCTCGATGACGCCCTATACCGGCGTCTTCCTGCGCTTCATGCATGGCGTGCTCGACGCCTTTCGCGAGTCGGAGGCCTTCCTCTTCCACACCCGGCTCGCCCATGTCTCCGACGCCATGAAGGAGCGCGATGCGCAACGCGCCCTCGACCGGCTGTCCATGATGGCGGAGGGCACCGGCGGCGGCACGCGCATCGGCGAATGCCTCGCCACCTTCAACCGCTGGCATGCCGCCCGCGTCATCCATTCGCGCACCTGCGTGATGATCGTCTCGGACGGCTACGAGACGGGCGATGCCGCGCTGCTGGCTCGGGAGATGGCGGCGCTGCGCCGCCGCTGCCGGCGTATTGCCTGGCTGAACCCGATGATGGGCTGGGACGGCTATGCGCCGGAGGCGGCCGGCATCCGCGCCGCCCTGCCCTTCGTCGACCTGCATGCGCCGGCCAATACGCTCGAAAGCCTTGCGGCGCTCGAACCCTATCTTGCGAAACTCTGAGGGAGGTCGCGATGAACGCCCATGTCGATGTGATGGATCTCGCCAACCGCCTCAAATCCGCCGAGGAGGCCTTCGTGCTGGCGACCGTCGTGCGCACCGTCTCGGTGACCGCGGCCAAGGCCGGCGCCAAGGCGGTGATCCGCCCGGACGGTACGATCGTCGCCGGCTGGATCGGCGGCGGCTGCGCCCGCGGCGCGGTGCTGCGTGCCGCCCGCCAGGCGCTGATGGACGGCAAGGCGCGGCTGATCTCGGTGCAGCCGAAGGAGCTTCTGGCCGAACACGGCGTTGCGGCCGGCGAATTGCGCGAGGGCATCCAGTTCTCCGCCAACATGTGCCCCAGCAAGGGCACGATGGACATCTTCATCGAGCCGGTGCTGCCACGCCCCGCGCTCGTCGTCTTCGGGGCGAGCCCCGTCGCGATGGCCGTGGTGGAACAGGCCGCCCTGCTCGGCTTCCACGTTACGCTCGCCGCACCCGCCGCCGACCGCGCCGCGCCGCCTACGGCTGATGTCGTGGTGGATGGATTTGCCATCGCCGAACCGCCGGCCGGCAAGATTTTCGCGCTGGTCGCCACCCAGGGCAGCGGCGACCTTGCCGCACTCCAGGCGGCGCTCGCCCTTGAGGCCGATTATTACGGTTTCGTCGGAAGCGGTCGAAAGATGGCCTCGCTCAAGGCCGATCTGTCCCGCGCGGGCATCCCGGCCGAGCGACTCGACCGGATCAAGGGACCGGCGGGGCTCGATCTCGGCGCCATCACGCCGGAGGAAATCGCCCTGTCCATCCTCGCCGAAATCCTCATCATCCGCCGCCGCGACCAGCGCGGCGACACCACCACACCCTGAAAGGACATTTCTTATGGACATGAACGGCAGCGAACGGATCGAAGCCCCCGTGCAAACCGTCTGGCAGGCGCTGAACGACCCGGACATCCTGCGCCAGTGCATTCCCGGCTGCGAGACGCTGGAAAAGACCTCCGACACGGAGATGACGGCGACCGTCGCGCTGAAGGTCGGGCCGGTGAAGGCGCGCTTCCAGGGCACGGTCCAGCTCCTGAACCTCGACCCGCCACATTCCTACACGATCAGCGGCGAAGGCAAGGGCGGCATGGTCGGCTTCGCCAAGGGCGGCGCGGATGTGGCGCTCGCCGAAGACGGGCCGGACGCGACCCTGCTCACCTATGTCGTCAAGGCCGAGGTCGGCGGCAAGATCGCCCAGCTCGGCAGCCGGCTGATCGATTCCACGGCGAAAAAACTGGCGGCGCAGTTCTTTGCCGACTTTACTCAGAAGGTTGCAAGGGTGCGGGAAGAGATTGCGAGTTGAGCCTCTAATACCATGAAAACGCCGGCAACAACGAACCGAGCTATTGAAACCATTGCGGCGCGAGAAATGAAGAATGATACAACAAAAGCCTTGCCAACCGGGCCGTTCCACATATGCGTCAAAGCCAAAAGGGGCCTCTCCCTCTGGTTCCATCATGTCAGCTCGATTGGGCCCGGAGCTGTCGAGCAGAGCGGCGGTGATCATGTACACCATGCCCAAGACTGGCGAACTCTTCGATTTAGAAGGCAGGAGCCATAACGTAAGTCCACAATAGCGTTGCCGGGGCGTGAGCCGAGCCATTCCGCTGTGAGTGTTGAACCGTTGTCTCAGCAAGGTGCGTCATCCACATTGAAGGCTCGGTCTGCAAAGCTCCATAATGCGGCGGCCAAGCTGCGATTAGAGCGGCGCAATTCCGTGAAAGGCGTGAGTGAGCAATTCACGGAGTGGTTGGCGATGAAGTGGACGAGGATTCCAATATGGATTGGAAAGTGCCTGATCAAGTGCCGCGTCGATGCCATCTTCCCGCATGCCGAGATCCTTGAGCGCCATCGTCGCACCGAGGCGGCTGGAAAGCTCGTAGAGTCCCCGCGCCGGTTCCGTGGAGCCAAGCGCTCGATTCACACGCGCCATCGCGTCGGGCGTAGCGGCGCGATTGTATGCCACTACATGTGGCAAGACCGCCGTGTGAAGCTGCGCATGGGGAAGATCAAACATCCCACCGAGCGTGTGGCAGAGCTTGTGATGCAGCGCCATTCCGACTGAGCCAAGGCAAACACCGCACAGCCAGGCACCGTAGAGAACATCGCTTCTCGCCGAAACGCTCGTCGCATCCTGCTGGAGCATTGGCAACCCGCCCGCGATGGCGGAAATTCCCTCTTCGGCCATCAAGCAGGTCACGGGATTTGTTTCGCGGGCGTAAAGAGCCTCGACGGCATGTGCGATCGCATTCATTCCACTGGTCACCGACATGGTGAACGGAAGCGTCATCGTTAAATCAACATCGTAGATGATGACTTCCGGTAATATAGACGGGGCCGACTTCGTCACCTTCCGACCGTTTTCAGTCTCGCCTAAGATCGGAGTGGCTTCCGAACCCGCATATGTGGTCGGAACCACTATCTGTGGCAGGTCTGTCCGAAAAGCGATCGCTTTGCCGAGACCGGTCGTGGACCCGCCGCCTATCGCCAAGAGGCCGTCTGCTCGAGTTTCCTTGACCACTTCCATAGCCTCTGCAGTGACTTCGGTAGGCGTATGCATCTTAGCTTTCGAGAAGAGGCCGACACTTCGATCGCCGAGTTTTTGCGCAATCGCGGCGGCTTGATCGGCCTGCTCGGGTGTTGCGAGCACAAGCAACCGCTGAATGCCGAGCCTTTCGGCTTCCTCCCTCAGGCGCGAGATCGTGCCCTGGCCAAAAATCACGCGGCCAGGATTTCCGTTGTAGACAAAGTTATGCAACGGTGCCTCCTATCGGGTCTGGTCAGGGCGGACGAGAACGAAGTCGTAGTCGGACCTCCACTGAGTGGAACCGTCCGTCACCTTTTCGAAGGGCGCAACGAGGGTTTTCTTCACACCAAAGACGGTGTCAGATTCCAGATAAGGATCATCCCCAACGAATGTGTGCGTCACCAATTTCTGAAAGCCGTCAGCCCTGACCATGTAATGCATATGGGCTGGACGAAATGGATGGCGGCCGAGATTGTCTAACATCGTACCGACGGGGCCATCATCGGGGATCGGATAGGAAACCGGCTTTATACCGACAAAGCTGTAGTGCCCATCAGCTCCTGTAACGAAAACTCCGCGGTTGTTCCACTTGGGTTGCACGTCCGGCTGTTGAACATCGTAGTAACCCTCGGCATTGTCCGACCATACATCGATCCGCGCACCTTCAATCGGATTTCCACCGAGGTCGATGACCCGACCTATAAACAGGCATGTCTCGCCTTTACCATCAAGACAGATGCTGTCGCCCATGGAACGGACCGGCGCGCCTTCGACGTGAAACGGACCAAAGACAGTGTTCTCGGTTGCGCCCTCAGGACGACGATTATTGATCGCGTCGACGAGCATCGAGAATCCGAGCGTGTCAGAAAGGAGAATGAATTCCTGTCGTTCTTGGCTGCAGATCTGACCGGTTCGTGTCAGAAACTCGATGCCGATCTCCCATTCGTCCTGTGTTAACTCAATCTCGCGAGCAAAAGCGTGCAGGTGCTTGACGAGGCTAGACATCACGACCGCGAAGCGAGCGTCGGTTTCAGCCCCCATCCGGCCGTTCACTGCTTCCACGGAATTGTCCTCGGTAAAATACCTAGCGGAGGTAGAACCCTCAGAAGGTCGAGTGGTCATTGCATACTCCTCTCTAGTTGATTTCCGACTTTTGCCGTGACAGTGGTTCTCTTCAAACCGCAAGAGGCGACATTTGCCTGCTGGTACAGATCGGAAGCGTGGCAGGCGTTCGTAACCTGGAGCCCATGGCATCGGTCGACGGCATCTTCATCAGCCCTCCAGCCTTGCGGTGGCGCTCTGGCATCTCGGAAATCTCGCGCACGAAGACGTGCAGCGCGAAATCAAGGACATCTTCGACAAGGTGCGCGATGCGAATATGCCCGTCGGCATCTTCGCGACGGCGGAGGCCGCTGCACGGTGCTATATCGAGATGGGCAGCTTTCATCGCGATTGGCAGCGATATGGGCCTTCCGGTCCGCGGGGCCGACGACTTGCTCGCCCGCTTCAGGCCTGCAGATGGGTACGGAAAAGCCCCCTGAATTGCGTGTAACTGGCGAAGCCCAGGCATTTTGAGGTTCGAAGCACCGTCGTCTCGCCGACGCAGCAGGCTTGCGCCAGCGAACCGGCTGTGCCGAAAGCCACCAGGTAAGGCTCTTCAAGCGCCGTGCGCAGCACCACACGAACCCTCCGCGGCAAGGAAAGCTGCCGTTTGACGATCGTGCGCTTGAGTTCGCCGATATCGGCCGGGGGAAAGGGCATAATCCACCTCCTTTGCAATGGATACCGCGCATTGGAATTTGCCGTCTTCACGTCGGGAAAAGCGTGACGACGTAATCGGCGATCAGTTTCAGGGACAGAACCAGAAGGGCGATCTGGATGACCAGGTAGAACAGCTTTTCCGGGATGACGCGCGTCAGCTTCGCGCCTGCGAAGGTGCCGGCGATCGCGCTCGGCAGGAGCCATAACGCCACGGTCGCATCGAAGCGCGAAAACAGCCGCAATTCCCAGTAGGGGGCGATCTTCGCCGCGTTGATCGCGGCGAAGAGGATGGTCGAGGTGCCGGCGAACGTCACCTTGTCGAGACGCTGCGGCAGCACGTAGATCTGGAAGGGCGGCGCGCCCGAATGCGAGACGAAGCTCGTCAGGCCTGCGAGCGTTCCCCAGAAGAGGCCCGCGGGCACGTCGGCCCGCCGCACGGTCTTGCGAAAGCGCGCGCCGACCCAGGCGTTGAAGCAGCCGAGCAGCCCAACCAGCCCAACCAGCATGCCGATGAAGAGGCTCGGCAGGTGCGCGCTGAAGGCCCATCCGAGACAGACGCCGAAGACCGCCGCGGGCATGAGGATGGCGAGGTTCCGGCCGGAGAAATCGCCGCGGTAGAGGTAGAGGCCGACCATGTCGCTGATGACGTAGATGGGAAGCAGAAGTGCTGCCGCCGTGACGGGCGACATCACCAGCGCCATCAGCGGAACCGCGAGCATGCCGACCGAGGCGAGGCCCCCCTTGGAGAGCCCAACGAGGAAGGCCGCGACCGTCGCCGTGACGATGACGAGGGACGTCATCTCGGTCATCCGTTCTTCCTGCCCTCCGTCGCCGCGCCGCGCAGCAGCTTCGCCATGGCGTGGACGGCGAGCTCATATCCATCGGCGCCGAATCCCTCGATGATGCCCTTGGCGGCGAGCGAGACGTAGGATGTATGGCGAAAGGCCTCGCGCCGGAAATTGTTGGAAAGGTGCAGCTCGAGCACCGGCCCGGGAAAGGCGAGCAGCGCGTCCATGATCGCGACCGAAGTGTGGGTGTAGGCGCCCGCATTGATAACGATGCCGGCCATGTCGGCGCGCGCCTCCTGAACCCAGGTAATGAGCTCGGTCTCGCTGTTGGACTGGCGGAAATCGATGACGAGGCCCAAGGGCTCCGCCGCCGTCTTCGCCAGCCGTTCCAGGTCGGCCAGCGTCGAATGGCCATAGATTTCCGGCTGCCGCGTTCCGAGCATGTTGAGGTTCGGACCATTCAGGACCAGCACCTTGCAATCGCCGCTCATTCCCGTTTCCCCCATTGGGCGGCCGTTCGCGCGGCCTGCGCCGCGTTGAGCAAGGCGCGCGTCGCCGCCCCGCAGATGCGCGCCCTCTCCAGCGGCGACAGCCCGGCATAGGCCGCGCACGGCGCTTCGACCGCAACCGCGATATCGGCCGGCAGCGCGTGCATCAGGTCCACCAGTGGCAGTTCTCCCTCGCCTGGATAAAAGCGCCCGCCGCGGCCCTCATAGCGCAGGCGCTCCAGATCCGGCGGCCGGGCCGCAGCCGCGTCGCACAGATGGACATAGGGAAAGAGCGCCGGGGAAAGCCCTACGAGATCCGCGGGCTTTCCGCCCGAACGCATGAGATGGAGCGCGTCGATCAGGAGGCGCGCATTGGGGCGACGGACCTCGTCGAGCAGGCGGAACGCTTTCGGAAGCGTGTTCAGCGCGACATAGGACATCATCTCCAGCGCCACACCGATCCCGAAGCCTGCCGCGAGATCGCACAGTCCCGCGAAATTGTCCCTGAGTCTGCCCGCCTCCGGATCATTGCCGACGACGAGGAGATGGTTCGCTCCAAGGCGCGCGCCAAGCTCCAGCGCCGGCCTGAGACGCACGACATCGGTCTCCGGCGTCAGCCAGACGGCTTCGATATCGAAAACGCGGATCCCGGTCGCGTCCAGCCGGCGCTCGATGTCGCGGATCAACACCTCGTCGCCGATGACAGGCACGATCCGGTCGGTCGGCATGGGCGGAACGATGCGAAGGCCGATGGCGTCGAACCGGCCGGCTGCGGCCGCGTCGACGAGGGTCAGCGGGTCCGCGTCGATCAGCGTCAGATGGGCCAGTGATAGAAAAGCCGGATTGCCGTGGGGTGAGCGCGTCATGGTCGCAGCACTCCTGGTAGTCGCAGCGCTCGACGCACGGAGCGGCGTTTCTGCCGGCCGCTCATGGCGCGCCGTCCAATGCGGTTCGCGCCAGCCAGGCGGCGCCGCGCGCATAGAGCGCCTCGACCTGCGGGCCTTTCACGCCCGGCATGTCCTCCTTGACCTTGTAGCCGATGCCGGTCTGCATGTAGGCGAGATGGCGATAGCCCTGGGGGAAGCGCTCGAGCAACGCCTTGTCCAGCACCAGCGTCGCCGACGGATTGACCGGCGAGACTGTGTCCTTTTCATAGATCGGCTGGCGCAGAACGAGGCCCCAGGCACCGCGCCGCTTTTCCAGGAAGTCGTAGAACCGGCCGGTGCACACCACGTCGCAGACGATGTCGCCGATCCGGCCGCGCTGGGAGATCGTCATCTTCGTCTGGGCGATCGCTCGGTCGCCGGAAAGATCGATCGAGGTTCCGCCGAGGAAATGCAGGATGCTGACGCCCTTCTCCCAGCCTTCCTTGCTGACACGGATAAACTCGTCGGCGCTGCCCTGGAACCAGGTCGCCATCATCCGGCCGTCCGCGTGCCAGACTGAGCGGAAACGCTCCCAATGGCCCGCATCGCGCCAGACCACCCAGTTTTCCAAGAGGTCCCTTATCTCAAGGCGATCCCGGAGCGCCACCTCCAGCGCCGTGGATGACAGGGTGCTGCCGGCTCGCGCGGTCTCGGTCATCTTTGCTCCATTTGTTCTTCATAATGAACTTAGTTTTATATATGAACTATGCTAATTGGGCAAGCAGCAGGTTGCGGCCACCTAATGATGCGCGAGAATCTCTCCGAGAAAGGCTTTGGCGCGCGGATGCTGCGGCGACTGGAAAAACGTCTCCGGCGGTGCCTCTTCGATAACCATGCCGTCGGCCATGAACACCACGCGGTCGGCGACCTGCCGGGCAAAGCCCATTTCGTGGGTGACGCAGATCATCGTCATGCCGTCGCGGGCAAGGCTGATCATGGTGTCCAGCACCTCCTTGACCATTTCCGGATCGAGCGCGCTGGTCGGCTCGTCGAACAGCATGACCTTGGGCTCCATGCACAGCGCGCGGGCGATCGCGACGCGCTGCTGCTGGCCGCCGGAAAGCTGGGCGGGATATTTTTCGGCCTGTTCCAGGATGCGCACCCTTTCGAGAAGCTGCCGCGCCGTCTTTTCCGCTTCGCCCTGGGCGATTCCGCGCACGCGCCGGGGGGCGAGCGTGCAGTTCTCCAGCACCGTCATGTGCGGGAAGAGGTTGAAGCTCTGAAAGACCATGCCGACCTCGCGCCGCACGGCCTCGACCGCCTTGCCGTCATCGAGATTGATGCCGTCCACCAGCACGCGTCCCTTCTGGAAGGGTTCGAGGCCGTTGATGCAGCGGATGAGCGTCGACTTGCCGGATCCCGACGGGCCGCAGATGACGATCTTCTCGCCCTTGCCGACGGTGAGGCTCACATCCTTCAGGGCGTGGAACACGCCGAACCACTTGTTCAGGTCGCGCATCTCGATGAAGACGCCGTCCGTCGCGGCGAGATCCCTGTTCGTCGTCATGTATCCTCCCGGTTTCTCGCGCCGCATGCGGCTTCGCCGCAGCCAAAGCCCCGCGTAACGCAGGGCCGACCCCGGCGTTTCGCACCTTCCCGTCGCTTGAACGGCCCGCGGCGCCATGCTCTTCCACCCGAGCGGCAACGTAACAAAGTTCCGTTTTCTGTCAACATCAAATGATGTATCATTGATTAAGTCTTGATGCCTCATATGGCACTAAAATGATGGGCCATGAGAAAGAATGGCGCGCGCAACGGTGTGCGTCATGCACGTTTGCCTCGCCCTTCGAATGGGTGTGGCATCAAATCATCAGGTGGCGGCGCACCCTCATTTGAGGCGATCGCCCCGTCTTTGCAAGAACGGCGGCATGCGCTATGGAATGAGCAAAGGAAGAGGATTCATGGTCTCAACACGCCCAAGGATACAGGACATTGCCCGGGTTTCGGGCCTGAGCTCGGCGACCGTCGACCGCGTGCTGAACAGTCGGCCGGGCGTCAGCGCCAAGGCCGTCGATCTCGTGCGCGACGCCATTCAGAAGCTGGCCGAGAACGGCCCGGAAGAGCGCAGCGACCTCGGCGTCTACGACATCATCCTGCCCCGCAATGCCGGCCTTTCCACGGAATATCTCGCCGCCGCCTTCCGCTACCATGCGGACCTATGCAAGGTGCAGCATCGCGTGACCTTCGTCGAGCGCCTCAACCCGCAGAGCCTTTGCCGGGCGCTGCAGGCCTGCGCCGAACAGGGCACGAGCGGCGTCGCCTTCCAGGCGCTGGAGGACCCGACCGTTCGCGACACCGTCTCGCAGATGGCGAACCGGAACATTCCGCTGGTGACCGTTGTGTCGGACCTGTCGAGCATGGGTGTGAGCTATGTCGGCCTCGACAACCGCGCCGCCGGGCGCACGGCGGGTTATCTCATGGGGCTCCTGACCCGCGGCGCCGGGCCGATCGCCGTCCTCTGGGGCGGGCATCTCTACCGGGCGCATGACGAGCGCGAATTCGGCTTTCGCAGCGCACTCCGGACCGATTTCCCGAACCTCGAAATCCTCGACGTCACCTGTACGCAGGACGACACCGAGGAAGCCTATGAACGGCTTTCGGAGGTGCTGAAGCGGGACCCGAAGCTTGCCGGCGTCTATTGCGTCGGCGCCGGCATTATCGGGGCGATCAACGCCCTGAAGCGGCACGCCGGCGGCTCGTCGAGTTTCGTCATTGGCCACAATCTCACGGCCAACACCCGCGACTTCCTGCTCCAGCGCCGCATGGAGGTGGTCATCCACCAGGACATGACGGCGATCGCCGAAAAGGCCCTGCAATTCCTGGTCTCGGGCGCCGACAAGCCGCGCAGCCTGCGCGGCGAGGTCTCGATCTCCATCGTCACCCGCGAAAACATCTCGAACCACCTGAACCTGGACATGCTGCGCGACTACATGGTCAAGCATTGAGGCCGGCGCGTCCCGACGGCTGGCCCCTTGCCGAAGCCGGCGGCAGCGCCTACGAGGAAGCATGACCAGTGACAAGGCAGAGCTTCAGGAATCGGGCGCCGTCAAATCGGCGATGCGCGTGCTCGATCTTTTCGAATATCTCGGGCGCTGGGGCGACAAGACCCATACGGAAATCGCCCGGGAGCTGGACATCCCGAAAAGCAGCCTGACGCAGCTCCTGAAGACCCTCGTCCGGCGCGGCTACCTGATCTACCAGCCCGCCAGCAAAGGCTACGAGCTCGGCCCGGCGATCGCCGACCTCGCCAGGCGCGTCGGCGACAGCACCGACCTCGTTTCGGTGGCAGCGCCCGTTCTCTCGTGGATCACCGGCGAGACGCAGGAATCCTGCGCGCTCAACTTCATCAAGGGCGACCGCTCGGAGGTCGTCGCCGCCGTGACGAGCCCACGCCGCCTGCTCTACCACATGCAGTCCGGCGATTCCGCGCCGCTCTACGCCACGTCAGGCGGCAAGGCGCTCCTCGCCCATCTGCCCGAAGAGATGCGACGTGATTATCTCAGCCGCGTCGTGCTCGAGCCGATTACCCCCAACACGATCACCACCATCCCGGCGCTGGAGGCCGAACTGGCGGATGTCAGGGCGAAGGGTTATGCGCAGGTCGTGGAGGAGTTCACGATCGGCATCGCCGGCGTCGCCCGCCCCGTTCTCAGCGCGTCGGGCTTCCCCCTCGCCTCGCTCAACATCGCCATGCCCATCGCCCGCTTCGAGGACGCCGCGCGCGACCGCTGCCTCGCCGTGCTGGAGAAGGCGGTAGCGGACATCCGCCATCAATGTGGCTGGATCTGACAGGCGGCGTCAGACCGTCGTCAGGATGCCGCCGTTCATTTCGATCACCTGGCCGGTGTAGTAGCTCGCGCCCGGCCCGGCGAGGAAGACCACGGCAGCCTGGAGGTCCTTCGGATCGCCCCAGCGCTTCAGGGCGATGCGGCTGTCGATATATGACTTGAACTCCTTGTCCTCCACCAGTTTCCGCGACATCTCCGTGATGAAGAATCCAGGCGCGATCGCATTGCTGGTGATCCCCCAGGGGCCGAGTTCCATCGCCAATGCGTTCATCAGGGCCGTCAGCGCGCCTTTCGCCGCCGCATAGGGCGCCATGGGAACCCGCATCGATTTCAGCGAAAGGGAGCTGACGAAAATCAGGCGGCCGTCCTTCTTCGCCTGCATGCCGGGAATGACCGCGCGCGTGACGTTGGCGGAGCCGAAATAGTGGATCTCCATCAGCTTGCGGATTTCGTCGAGGTCGTAGTCGATGAAGTACTTGCGGTTCTGGACGCCTGCGCTGTTGATGAGAATGTCCACCGAACCCGTCCGCACCGTCACGTCCGCCAGCACGTCGTTAACCTCCTTCTCGTTAGTGACGTCGAACCGGGCCGTCGAGACCTGCAGCCCCCTGGCCGAAAGGTCGCGTGCGCTCTTTTCCAGAGCACTTTCGTTGATGTCGTTGATGATGATATGCGCGCCGGCCTCGGCGAGCGCCTGCGCCATCGCCCAGCCGAGCCCGCGGGCAGACCCCGTCACCAGGGCGACCTTACCTTCCAGAGAAAACCACTGCGCCAGATTCGACATCGCAACATCCACTTCCGAGGTTTTGGATTGTTCTATTTGAGAAACAAGTTTATATATAGGCACATATCTTTTGCAAGACGATTTCCTCCAACGGACGGACCGACCGAATGACGCCGCTCTATCTCGCCCATCAAAGCCTGATCGATCTCGAACCGCTCGCTTTCCTGGAGACCGCCGCCGCCGCGGGATTTTCCGGCGTCAGCCTGCGCGTGCGCGCCGCCGCCAAGGGTGCGCCAGTCTACGAAATCCGGCCGGGCTCCGAGGGAATGCGGGCGGTTCGCGGGCGGGCCGAAGCGCTCGGCATCGCCGTCGCCTATGTCGAGACGCTCGCCCTCGACGCCGGAATGACACGCGACGACTATGTTGCGACCCTGGAGACCGGCGCCGAACTCGGCGCGAAGCGCCTGACGGTGGCCGGGAACGACAGCGATTTCGCCGCGCTCTCGGAGGTCTTCGCCGCGCTCAGCGAAGACGCGGCCGCCTTCGGCGTCGTCGTCGATCTGGAGTTCATGCCGTTTCGCCCGGTGAAGAGCCTCGAAGACGCCATCGACATCCTCCGGCGCGCCGGTTCGGGCTGCATCCTGCCGGACGCCCTGCATCTCGTCCGCTCGGGCGGCACGCCGGCCTCGCTGCGCACGCTTGCGCCGGACGCTATCGGATCGTTCCAGCTCTGCGACGGGACGCTGAGCGCGCCCTGGCCGGACGACCTGCCATTTGAGGCGCGCAATGGAAGGCTGCTCCCCGGAGACGGTGAGTTCCCGCTCGTCGCGATGATCGAGGCCCTGCCGAAGGGCACGATGATCGGCGTCGAGGCGCCGCTCGCCGGAGACGTCCGCCCCGTCGATCCGCTCGGCCGGGCACGGCGGATGTTCCAGGCGGCGCGCGGCGTGCTGGAAGCCGCCAGCAGGCCCTGACACAGGATCGGGCGCGGCGCTCATCGCCGCCGCGCCAGGGTCAGGAGCCCGGCCGCCGTGATCAGCCCGGCGCCGGCGACGGTGATAGACGACAGCACCTCTCCGAAGGCGACAAAGCCGCAGATCGCCGCGACAACGAGTTGCGCATAGGTGAAGGGCGCGACACGCGAGGCCGGCGCTCGGGCGAAGGCGGCGAGGAACAGCACTTGGCCGACGGCCTGCGCCAAGCCCGTGGCCGCCACCAGCAGCCAGCCCTGCGCATCCAGCGGCCGCCAATAGACAGGCAAGAGGACGGTGCAGACGACAAGCCCGGTGATCGCCATGTGCACGATGGCCGCGCTCAGCGGGATGCGCGTCGACAGGTGCCGCGTGATGACATGATTGAAGGACAGGCCGACACCGCCGAGCAGCGGCAACAGCATCACCCAGTCGAACGCGTCCGTACCAGGCTGCGTGACGAGAAGCACGCCGACAAAGCCGATCACGACAGCGAGCCATCGATAGAGATCGACCGGCTCTCCGAGGAAGATCCGCGCCAGCGCGACGCTGATGACCGGCGAGATGTAGATGATCGCCGTGACCTGACCCAGGGGAAGATACATGAAGGCGATGATGACGGTCATGCCGCTGACGAGCGGCAGCAGCGAACGGACCGCCAGCAGGCGGGCATTCGGGCCGAGGAACGTTTCCGGCAGGCGCCGCGACCAGAAATAGGGCACGACGAAGACGACGAAGAACAGGGCCCGCCCCCAGAGCGCCATTACCGGGCCGGACCGTTCCGCAACGACCTTCGAGAAGGCGTCACCGACGGCGAAGAAGCTGACCGCGGCGAGAATCATGGCGCTCGCCCGGATCAGGCTTTGAGGAACGGCTGCAGGCTGTGCGATTGTCATGGTCTTGCCCGGCGGACGGCTGCGAGGGAGACGGTGGAACGAGCAGGCGGCGGCCTACCCTGACACGCCCGCGGCGGTCTCCCGCTTTTCCTGCTCGACGCGATGAATGGCGGCCGTCACCGTGGTGTTAAGCGGGGTCGGGACACCGTATTGCGCGCCGAAGGCCGAGATCGCCCCGTTCATGAAGTCGACCTCCGTCTTCCGGCCGGCGGCAAGGTCGATGCACATGGAGGACTTGTGCTCGTAATTGTGGACGTCGGTGCCCTGGCGCACATAGTCGTGCGGATCGTCGCCGCCCGGCAGCCGTACGCCCTTGGCCTTCGCCACGGCGATCGCCTCGGCGCAGCAGGCGATCATCGCCTGGCGGATTCCGGGAATGTCGCCGGCCGCGCGGTTCGGCAGGTTGAGGATCGTCGCGAAGGGGTTGGTGCCGACATTGAGCAATGCTTTCTGCCATTTCACGGCCATGACGTCGTCCTCGACCCGGCATTCGAAATCCGCCGCCCGCAACGCTTCCGCCAGGTGCCGGGCTGGCCCCTGCCCCTCGGGCGTGAGCCCGCCGACGGCGATGCCGGCATGCGGGTTGGAATGTTTCACATGCGCCGGGCCGATGACGTTGCCGCCGAAATAGAGCGTTCCTCCGAGCGTGCGTTCCGGCCCGATCACCTCGGCGATCACCTCCTCGTTGCCCAGCCCGTTCTGGAAAGAGATGACGGCCCCGCCCTTAGCCAGATGCTCCCGGGCGATCATCGCGGCCGCGCGCGTCGAATGCGACTTCACCAGCGTCACGACGATGTCGAACCGCATGTCGGGCGCCGGCCGGTCGTGGATGGGAAGCGTGACGGTGAACGGACCGTCGTCCATCTCGATGGTCAGCCCGTTCGTGCGGATGGCGTCGGCGTGCTCGCGCCAGGTGTCGAACAACGTCACGTCGATGCCGGCCTTCGCCAGCCGCGCGCCGACGATGCTGCCCATCGCGCCCGCGCCAATGATCCCGATTTTCATGTCTGTCCTTTCCACATCCTAGAAAACGCCGTGAAACGCCGGTTAGCGGCCAACGCGGCGGCGATAGTGATTGATCGTGCGCCGCACGCCGGCTTCGAGCGGCGTTCGGGGAAGCCCCGGAAGGACCGTCTCGATCCGGTCGGGGGTGAGTTCGAAATAGGTCGAGATGGGCGGTCCCTCGGCGCGGATCTGCGCATCCGGAACATGTCGCCCGATCTCGCGGATGAAATCCTCCACGCTGGCCGTCTCGCCGATGAGGCTGAAGGCGGAAGCGCCCTTCGGCCGCGTCGCCACGGCCGTCTCGATCGCCGCCGCGACGTCGTCGACGAAGAGCATGTCGGATGCGCCCGTCAGCCCGATCACGTAGGGACGCCGCTCCGCCGCCGCCCGGCAGGCAAGCGTGAAGCCGGCGGAAAGGCCCGTGTCCCGGCCGGGGCCGTAGACCGTGAAGGGCCGCAGCCCGATGCTGGAAAGCCCCTCTTCCCGGAAGAAGGCGCGGGCATTTCCCTCGTTGGCCAGTTTGTAGGTGCCGTAGTGGGTCACGGGAAATGGCGTGTGGCCGTTGTCGGGGCCGAACACCGCCGCGCTGCTGGCGTAGACGACGAAGCCGGCTTCCGTCGAAAGGGCGGCCCTGAAGACGTTCAGCGTGCCGATGACGTTGACCATGGCACCGGCGACCGGGTCGGCCATGCAGGCCGGCGTCTGAAGACCGGCGAGATGGACGATCGCCGCGCATCCCCTGGCGGCCTTTTCGACCGCCGCGGCGTCCGTGATGTCGCCGCGCGTCCATTCCACTGCGTCGGCGGCGGCCACGTCGACCTCGTCGGGGATGCGCCGGTCCGAGCGGATGTCGAAGGCGCGCACGGCGACGTCGGCCGCGATGAAACGACGGATCGCCCATGCCCCGATGAACCCTCCGGCTCCTGTGATCAAGACGCGCATTGAGGCAGCACTCCCTCCGCCGCGCCGCATATGCGACATGTCGCGGGCGTTACGTTCGGGTTGGAGCCGCCGGACCGGCCCCGCATTCCGCGGGCGTCCTCCGGCGGCTTCCTTCTTCCATGCGGCTCGGATCAGAACGGAATGCCGTCGAGCTTGGCCGGGAATTCCGGCAGGTCCTCCTGTAGCCAGCGCTGGCTGACCTCGTTCAGTCGGCCGTCCTTGATGATCCCGTCGATGAAATCATTGGTCCAGGCGAGGAATTCCGGATCGCCCTTGCGTAGGCCCATGCCGGTCCATTGGGTGGTGAGCACGAACTTCTGTTCATAGTCGTTGTCCGGCTTCACCTTGTTGATGTTGGCAATATAGGTGTTGTTCCCACCTATCACCGTGACCTGTCCGGAGAGCAGTGCCTGCGCGGTCGCCGCATCGTCGTCGAAGCGCTGCATCGTTGTGTCGGACGGTACGTTCTCCGTCAGGATCTTGTCCTGGTTGCAGCCGCGGCAGACGCCGACATTCATGCCCGCAAGATCGGGAAAGTCCTTGATCTCCATGGATTTCGGCGCGATCACGATGTTGCGCAGTGTCGAATAGGGCTTAGAGAACTGCACGACCTCCGCGCGGTCGGGATACATGCCGAGAACGGCGATCAACACATCGACGCGCCCGGTCTGAAGCTGCGCGATCCGGTTCGGCGTCGTGACGCGCACGAACTCGACCGGCACCTTGAGCGCCTCGCCCATCAGCCGCGCGACGTCGGCGTCATAGCCGGCGTTCTCGCCCTTCTCGTCAATGAAGCCCCATGGCGGGTTTTCCGCCTGGATGCCGACGATCAGCTTTCCCCGGGCTGCGATGTCCTCAAGCGTGCCGGCCGAGGCTTCGGTCGGCGAAAGGCCCGGCATGAGGCAGGCAAGCGCGATGGCCGCTATGCCCAGTTTCACGAGGGGACGCTGCAGGTACTTCAAGAGATTGCAAAACATTTTCACTCCTCCACTTGGTTATTTTTGACGTTCGAATAGGTTTATTTCCTTCATGAACGCATCACCGGTCTGCGAGCGCATATTTGCTTTCCAGATGCTTGCTGTAACGGGACAGGGGCCAGCACAGGGCAAAGTAGATCGCCCCGACGACCGTGTAGACCAGCAGCGGCTGCCAGGTGGCGTTCGAGATGATCTGCCCGGCGCGGGCGAGTTCCGTAAAGCCGATGATTGCCGCCAGCGACGTACCCTTGATGAGCTGCACGAAGAAGCCGACCGTCGCAGGAAGCGAAATGCGGAATGCCTGGGGCAGGATGACGTAGCGCATGCGCGTCCAGTAGGAGAGCGCCAGCGCGGTCGCCGCCTCCGTCTGGCCCTTCGGCACGGCCTCGATGCAGCCGCGCCAGATTTCGCCGAGAAAGGCGCTCGCATGCAGCGTGAAGGCGATGGCGGCAGCCGTCCAGGGGCTGAGCTCGAAGCCGAGCAGGCCGAGGCCGAAATAAACGAGAAAGAGCTGCATCAGGAGCGGGGTGCCCTGGAATAGCTCGATGACGCCCTTGGCGAAGTATCGGCGGAGCGGCCCGTTCGCCACCCGCGCCAGCGCGATGGCGAGGCCGCCCGGCACCCCCCCGGCGAAGGCCACCAGCGAGAGGCCGATCGTCCACCACAGGCCGGTCAGCAGGAAAAGGAATTCATTGAAACCAAAGTCACGAACAGTAAGCATTGTCCCTACCTCGTCGGATAAGAAAACAAATAGCCGTACAGAAAGTCGAATATTCGCGATAAGAGAAATGTCAGGATGAGATAGACGATCGTGACGACGAAATAGATTTCGAAACTTCTGAAGGTCATCGTCTCCAATGACTGCGCGACATAGGTCAGCTCATTCGCCGAAATGGAGGCGACGACGCTCGACGTGAGCATGATGAGGATGAACTGGCTCGTGAGGGCCGGATAGATCGCCCGCATCGCCGGCTTGAAGATCACATAGCGGAATACCTGTAACGGACGCAGGCCAATAGCGAGCCCCGCCTCGATCTGGCCCTTGCTGATCGATTCAACACCACCCCGGATGATTTCCGTCGCATATGCCCCGACATTGATGGAGAGCGCGATCACCGCCGCCGTATTGGGCGACATGCGGATGCCGAGCGTCGGCAGACCGAAATACAGCAGGAATATCTGCACGAGGAAGGGTGTGTTGCGGACGATTTCGACATAGGCGAGCGAGATCGCCGAAACTCCCCAGAAGCGTGAGCGCCGCGCCAGAACCATCGCGAGCGCGATGAGGAGGCCGAGCACCATCGCCGTGATGGAGAGGCGGATGGTGAGCCAGGTCCCTTCCAGGAGGATCGGGTAGTTGCGGAGGACGACGCCGAAATCGAACTGATAGGTCACGGCCCGGCCTCCGCGATCGGGTTCTTCGCAAGCGGCGCCCAGCCGCCTTCCTTTCGAGACCGGGCGCAGGCCTCGACCCAGGCGAGGCCGTCGACGCCGTCCTGAATGCCGGGATAATGCAGGCTGACCGCCGGCGGCGCGACACCGGCGATCTCGGCGGCGAGCACATCAGCAAAATCGCTGTAAATGCTCGAAAAGGCCTCGCGGAATCCCTCGGGATGATGCGGGGGCGAATGGATGGAGTGGCTGGCGAGCGGCAGGAGACCCTCCGTGGCGCGCCCATAAACCTCCAGCGGCTTGCCCTGCCGGGTGTGGCGCAGCACATTGGGCAGGCCCTGCTCCCATTGCAGGCCGCCCTTCTCGCCATAGACCTCGATCCCGAAGACCTGCGGCGCGCCGGTCGCGGCCTTGGTGAGGGAGAGCGAGACGCGGAGGTCCCCGGCGAGCCGGCCGAGGATGACGGCGGTATCGTCGAACCGGCGGCCCTTGAGCGCAGGCCCCATATCGGCGAACACCGTCTCGAACGGTCGGCCGGTGACATAGGTCGCCAGGTGATGCGCATGGGTGCCGATGTCGAGCAGAAGGTTCTCCGCCCCGCCGCGAGCCGGATCCAGCCGCCATTGCAACTGCACGGGAAGGTCGGGCTGGTGCTCGACCAGACTGCTGAGATTGCCCTGAGCGTATCTGACCTCGACGAGATGCGGCGCGCCGATCACGCCAGCGGCGATCATCGCCCGCGCCTGGCGCACCATCGGATAACCGGTGTAGTTGTAGGTCACCATGAAGCGGCGGCCGCTCTCGCGCACCTTCTGCGCCAGCGCCAGCGCGTCGTCCAGCGTGTTGGCCACCGGCTTGTCGCAGATGACGTGAAAGCCGGCGTCCAGCGCGGCGATCGCCGATGAGACATGGCTGTCGTTCGGCGTCATGATCGCGACGACGTCGATCGGGTCCTGCCGCTCGCGCTCGGCATTCAGCATATCCGAAAGACTGGCATAGGGTCTGGCGATCCCGAGCTTGCGGCCCAGTTCCACGGCCTTCTCGCCGTTGCTGGAGAGCACGCCCGCGATGATCTCGTAGCGGTCGTCGAGGCGCATCGCGATGCGGTGCGTCGCCCCGATGAGCGAACCTTCGCCTCCCCCGACGAGCCCTACCCGCAGCCGTCGGCCGATCATTTCCACCGTCGCATTCAGCATCAACTGGTCCTCCCTCGTGATGCAGCTCTGCCTGCCAAGCGTCACCCCGCTCTGGCGAAAACCTCCACGGGCGTGCGCGTCTGCAATGAATTCAGGGCGGCTTCGGCAAGCGCCTGCGCCGCCAGTCCGTCATGGTGCGTGGCGATGTCCGCTTCGTCGCCCTCGGCGAAGTCGACGAAGCGGTCGAGTTCGCGCTCGTACGCCTCGCGGTAACGCTCGGCGAAGGTCGCCTTGGGCCGGGCCGAAAGCCAACCGTCCGCCGTACCGCAAGCGACAGTGTCGGCGGAAACGTTCCCCACGACATAGGTCGCCTTCGTCCCGAACACCTCCACCCGCTGGTCGTAGCCGAAGGCGGCGAAGCGCCCGTTGCAGATGCACACCAGCGCGCCGGAGGCCGCGGTAAGCGTCACCATGGCCGAATCGATATCGCCAAGCGCCCCGATCCGCTCGTCGATCATGCAGCCGCCGACGGCGTAGACGCTGGCGATCGGCTCGCCGAGAAGGAACCGGGCCACGTCGAAATCATGGATTGTCTGATCCCGGAACAGGCCGCCGGACTGCCGGATATAGTCGGGCGGCGGCGGCGCCCAGGAGCGCGAGGCGATGCACAGCTGGAAGATCCTGCCGGCCTCTCCCGACTGCACCCTCCTGCGGACCTCCGCAAAACCCGGATCGTAGCGCCGGTGAAATCCCATCATGCAGCGCGCGTCCGCGGCGTCCAGCCTTTGCGCGCAGGCCTCCGCCTCGGCGAAATCGAGGCTGACGGGCTTTTCGCAGAGGATCGGCTTTCCCAGCGGCGCGAGCGCATTGAGGAGCGCGGCGTGGGTGTTCGTACTGCTCGCGACGATGAAAGCGTCGGTCTGGCCGGCGGCCATCGCAGTGTCGGCCGCCACAGGCTGTCCGCCATAACGATCGGCGAGCCGCGCCGCCGCATCCGCATCGGGATCGACGACGAAGGCGAGCCTGCACCGCAGGTTCGCCGCGATGTTGCGCGCGTGAACCTCGCCGATCCGTCCCGCGCCGAAAAGGGCGATACGCATCATGACGCGACCTCCTCGCCGAGGCCGCCGCAAAGATGGGCACATGCTGTTCTCATCGAGCCTCCTCCCCGAAACCCGGTCGCCGTCCGTGGCCCCCTCCTGCGGAGCCCCGGACAGTATTTGCATCCTGCGACAGCTTTTCAGCGTAGCGCGCCATCAGCCGAAAATCGTCTTGAACCGCCCGATGGCCGCGTGAAAACCATCCTCGAACGTACCGCCGTCCGGGCGGTAGACGCTTTCGTAGGAGATCACGCCGTCATAGCCGTCCGCCTTCAGCGCCTTGGCCATCGGCCAGAACTGGTCGGCCAGAAGGCCTTCGCCGATATTACGCACTTCGAGCGTGGCCTTGGGCGTATCCACAAAAATATCCTTGATATGGATATGGCCGAGATACTTGCCGCGGATGAGCTCGTAGCCGTCCGGATAGGCGCGCTCATGCGCCCAGCAATTGTTGGCCGGATCCCACAGCACCTTGAGATAATCGCTGTTGATCTCGTCGAGCAGTTTTCGCGCCGTCCAGCAGGAGTTGATCATCGTGCCGTTGC
The DNA here is from genome assembly GCF_945994535.1 of Shinella sp. WSC3-e. NCBI lineage: Bacteria > Pseudomonadati > Pseudomonadota > Alphaproteobacteria > Hyphomicrobiales > Rhizobiaceae > Shinella > Shinella sp. WSC3-e. Next base: position 402,331 of record NZ_OZ000530.1, on the reverse strand, counting down.
CGGTCTCGACGACCAGCATCATACGTTCCTCCTCCGCCAGGCGCACGGCCGGCTCGATCAGCGGGCACAGGGCATCCCAGGCGCCTTTGGCGACGTTCCAATGGTCGGCGCCGTTGCGCCCGAACAGGATCGTCTCCTTGCGGCCGCTGAAGATGCGCACCAGTGGCGAGCCAAGCTCCTTCGCCGTTGCGATGCAGCGCTTCAGCGCGTCGAGATTCTGCTGATAGACCGGATCGCTGGTCTTGGTCGCCATGGTCACGTTGCCGGAAAAGATGTGCCGCGAGATGCACGACACCTTGAGGCCGTTCCGCTCCACCAGTTCCTTCAGCCGCCGGATTTCGCCGGCGTCGAGATCGCCGATCTCCTTGTCCCAGACATATTGGAATTCCGCATAGTCGAGCCCCGCCTCCGCCGCGATCCGCAACGCATATTCGGGATCCCGGCTGATGCCGTCGGTGATAACGCCCAGTTTGGCCATGGTGATGTTTGCTCCGGTGTCTTTCGTCTGTTGGCTAGCGGGTGACCGTCGCGCCGACGATCTCCTCGAGGATCTTCGTCACGGCCCAGTTGTCTTCGCCGGGAAAGCGCGTGATGCCCGACTGGAAGAGCTGCATGGCGGCGGCCGTGGTGAACATCGGCACGCCGAACTCCCGGGCATGATCCATGGTGATCGTCAGGTCCTTGTACATCGTGCCGATATGGCTGCCCGTGCCGACAAAAGCCCGGTCGAGGATCTTGCCGTAGGCGTTGCGGGTGATGTTGTTGCCCGCCCCCGAAGCGCTGAATACGTCGTAGAGGACCTGGCCGGAAATGCCGGATTTCGCGCCGAGCACCGCGGCCTCGAAGGTCGCCGTGAAGATCGAACCGATCAGCGCCTGCAGGCATGCCTTGACCGTCTGCCCATCGCCCGCGTTCGCGCCGACCCGGAAGATCTTTTCGCCCACCGCTTCCAGAATGGGCTGATGCACGTCCAGCACCTCCGGCGCGCCCGCGGCCATCATCGTCAACGTGCCGGCCTGCGCGCCCGGATAGCCGCCGCTGACCGGTGCATCGATGAGGTGGATGTCGTGTTTCTTGAGACCGTCGGCGATCTCCCGCGCCTCGGACGGCTTGATGGTCGCGGTGAGGATTACGGTCGATCCCGGTTTGAAACCGCTGACGAGGCCATCCGCGCCGAACACCACGTCCTTCGCCTGCTGACCGTTGAGGACCATTACGAAGACGGCGTCCGATGTCTTCGCCACCGTCGCGGGACTGGCCGCAGGCCTGCCGCCCATCTCCGACAGTGCTGCCAGCCGATCTTCCCTAAGGTCGAACCCTGCGGTTTCAAAGCCGGCTTTGACAAGGTTGCGCGCGAGACCACTTCCCATGTCGCCAAGACCGATCACGCCGACTTTCTTCATCCCGACCTCCTCCCGTCGCATGATGGCATCTTCTGATGCGATCTATCGACATCACTACATATGATGCTACCTCAAGTCAACATCATATGATGTTTCTGTTTTAAATCGATCAACATCATATGATGTTCTGTGCTTTCCGTGCTCCTTGACTTGCCGCGCAACCGCTCCATCCACCACGTCGGCTACTAGGCGAGCACCCGCAAGGCCAATGAACATCCCAAAGAGGCAATCGGACCATTCTGATGTTTCTCTGATGCGGTAGTGATGGGCAAACCCATCATTCTCACGACAGCGGAACGAAGAGGTGATTATGCGTTCTGAAGACATTTCCGGCACTGTTTCGTTGAACCGATGCGCTCTTAAAGGCGCGCGATGTGAAAGCCAGCTGCACCCCTGGTCACGGTCCATTCTTCCTCGCCCTCGGCCGCCGCCAAGGCTTCTTCCACACCCTTGCGGCTCAGCAAGCCCGCGTCCTCCAGCGTCTCAATGTCGGGCAGGCCGCCCAGCGTCTGCAGGGAGAAGGCCAAAAGGAAGATGCTTCGTCGGGACATAGGTGTATGTAGGAGCGCCAGGCGTCGGGCTGCGCGGGCCGGAGACGAGAACGTTGGCGTTGCAAAGGCTAGCGATCATGTCGCGGCTGACCTCCTTGCCGAAATTCTTCGACGTGTCGCTGCGGGTGGTCGGCTGGAAGTACGCGACGGTCATCAGCACCGTGGCCCCGAAGTCGGACAGCCCGTCGCCGGGCGGCGCATCGGATCCTGCGACGCTCTGATGGTACAGGCATAGACCGGTCGGCTTTGGTGCTGCCAGCCACCGACAAAAAGACGTTTTCGTAGGGCCGCTCGAAGAGCCGCGTCACACTCCCGGCGGGAGGCGATGCCGTGCGCCGAAGCCGGCATGGCATCCTCCTCGAGCAATTTTTCAATGGCCGCTCCTGCCCCTTCGTCCATGGCGAGGCAGACGGCCCGCGTAACGAGGGTCGCCCGCGGCACAGAGCCGTGGCGTTCCGCCATCAGGAACCGCACGGGACGGTGCCATTTCAGCATCACGGCGATCAGCAGGTCAGTGAGCGCCCACAGTAAGGACGGATAGGGATATCGCCTTCTCAGGCAGTACTCCACAAGTTAACGGGGCAATTCGTATTGGATGTCCTCGATGAGCGCTACCAGTTCAGAGTCCTCGATCTTCAGAACTCCTGCTGTGGACGATGACAAAGCATGCTTTCCGAGGATCGACCGCCTTTCCATCCCTCGGCTATGCGAGTATTTGCGCCCCAAGCAGCCTCTTGACATCCTCGTCACTGAGACCATGACGCGTTGCAAGTTCATGCGTGTGCTCTCCGAGAGTCGGCGGCTGCATGCGTATGCCAAAGGCCAGCTCATCGACGAACATCGGCAATCTAGGAAGCTTCGCAGTGCCGCCGCGCACCAGGCTAGTCTCCACCAGCCAGTTGTTGGCGTTCAGGTGCGGATCTTCGAAGAGGTCGCCGGGCGTGGCAACCGGTGCGGCGGGAATGGCATTGGCGACCAGAATGTCCATGAAGGCCTGCCGGCTGTATCCGGCGGCGATCCCCGCGATGATGGCCTGCAACGCCCCGTGCTCGGTAAGGCGCTTTTCATTTGTCGTATAACGGGGATCGGTGAGAAGCGCCTCCTGGCCGAACGCCTTGCAGAATGCCGCCCAATGCCGGTCGCTTGTTATGCCGACAAAGACGATTTCATCGTCTCCAGTGCGAAACGTCTCGTAGATGGCCCACGATCGGCCGCGCACGGGCATGGGCTTGGCCGGTATGCCGGTCGCCGCCTCGCCCGCCATATGCTGGCCCACCAGGAACGCGGCGGTTTCGAACAGGGCGCTTCCGACCTTCGCGCCGAGACCGGTCCTGTCGCGTTGCCTGAGGGCGGTGAGAATGGCCATTGCGCCGAAGACGCCACCGAGGATATCGACGATCGAAGCGCCCGCACGCATGGGTTTTCCGGGCTCGCCGGTCATATAGGCCAAGCCGGCCATATACTGGACAACCTCGTCGAGAGCGGGGCGGGTCTCGTAGGGGCCGGGCAGGAAGCCCTTGAGCGTGCAGTAGATCAGGCGGGGATTCAGTTTCGAGACCTCCTCATAGCCCAGTCCGATGCGCTCGGCCGTGCCCGGAGCATAGTTCTCGACAAGGACATCGGCATCGCGGATCATCGCGTGCGCGAAAGCACGCCCCTCTTCCGACTTGAGATCGATGCCGATGGATTTCTTGTTCCTGTTGAAATAGGCGAAGGTGCCCGCGACGAACCCTTTCAGGTTTCGCGTCCGGTCTCCCAGGGGCGCAGGCTCGACCTTGATGACTTCGGCCCCGAGGTCAGCCAGGACCAGTCCGCAGGACGGCCCCATGATCGTATGACAAAACTCCAGAACCCTGATGCCCGAGAGTGGCAAATCCACCGTCGCCGCATCGGCGTCTGCCGGGGACTGAGATTGGTCCGACATTTTCATTTCCTTCTGTCTGCGCAGTATGTCTTGCGTCATGGTCTCTTCGTTGGTCCGGGCGGCCGCACCCGCCTAGCTAGCGGCCTCGGGGGCATCAAAGATCCAGAGGTGTTCCGGCTGTATTTCCAGCCAGTGATCCTCGCCGGAAATCTGCCGTTCGCCGTAGACACGCAGCAGCGAGGGTCCGAACCGGAAGAAATGCTCCCACCGGCTGCCGCCGAACATGGAATGAGCGAGGGGAAGCGGGAACCGGTTGGGGCCGCTACCGGCGCCGGCGACCTGAATGCGTTCGGCGCGGACGACCGCCACGACGGCACTTCCGACACGGTAATTTCCGCGCGTCTCGCCGACCAGCTCGATATCGGAGGCCTCGCAGCGAATACGGGTGCGCCCGCCTTCCAGGATTTCGACGACCGTACCGAGGATCCGGTTGTTCGTGCCGAAGAACTCCGCGGAAAAGATGTTGGCGGGATTGTTGTATATGCCGACCGGCGTATCCTCCTGCACCACGTTCCCGTCGGACAGCAGGATGATCCGGTCGGCGAGCGCCATGGCCTCCGCCTGGTCGTGGGTCACCATGACCGCCGACAGCTGCAGATCGACGATCAGGCTGCGCAGCCACGCCTTGGCTTCGTCCCTGAGCTTGGCGTCGAGGTTGGACAGCGGCTCGTCGAGGAGGAGAACCGGCGGCTTGTAAACGAGCGCGCGCGCGATCGCGACCCGCTGCTGCTGGCCGCCGGAAAGCTGGTGCGGGAAACGTTCGGCAAGGCCGGAAAGGCCGAGTTCCTTGAGCGCGTCATGAGTGCGCGTCGCTATCTCCAGCTTGTCCACCCCGCGCAGCTTCAGACCGTAGGCGACATTGTCGAACACACTGCGATGCGGCCAGAGGGCATAAGACTGGAAAACCAGGCCGAGGTCGCGTTTCTCCGCGGGAACATCGAGCCGGCGATCGCCCTGGAACAGGACTTTCTCGTCGATCCGGATGGAGCCGAGCTGCGGGGCTTCAAGGCCGGCGATCGCCCGCAGCAGCGTAGTCTTGCCGCTTCCCGAAGGACCGAGCAGGACCACGACCTCCCCGCGCCCCACCTCAAGCGAGACGCCCTTCAATATCTTGAATGCGCCGAAGCTGACGTGAAGATCTCTGATAACCAGATTACCCATGCAAGCGAACTCCAAAACGGAATGCAGTAATCACGCCGATGCCGATCAGGACGAGATTGATGACGGCGAGCGCCGCCACCTGGTTCATCGAGCCCGTCTCCGAAAGCGTGACAAGAAGTGCGCCGATCACCTCGGTGCCGGATGTGAGCAGATAGACGCCGGTCGAGTATTCCCGTTCGAACATCAGGAACACGAGAAGCCAGCTCGTCAGCAGCCCCACACGGATGAGGGGCAGGGTCACGTCGAACATCGCCCGCCGGCGGGTCGCGCCGATGCTGACCGCCGCCTCCTCCAACTCCTTGCCGACCTGGACCAGCGAACTCGAAACCAGACGCGCACCATAGGGAAGCCAGACCACCGTATAGGCCAGCCAGATGCTGAAAAGCGTCGCGCGAAGCGGTGCCAGGGGGCTGATGAACAGGAACACCCACAGGAAGGCAAGGCCAGCGAGAAGCCCCGGAATGGCGCGCGGAACCAGGATCAGATAATCCATTAGATGGGTCCACTCGTCATTGCGCCGGTGCGCGGCAAAGGCGATCGCTGCATAACAAGCGACGGCAAGGCCGCCGCCGACCACGCCAATGAGCACGCTGTTGCGAATGCCGCGAACCAGCACGGGCTCGCTGAAGACGAAGCGGAACTGGTCCAGCGTCAGCACGTCGAAGAGATTGACGTTCGGCCCCCAATACGTGACGAAGGCGCGCAGCGTGATGCCGGAGATCGGCACGATGACGGTCACGGCAAGCCAGGCGAGCGCCAGCATCAGGGCGGGATAACGCCAGGCGCCAAGCGTGAGCGGCCTCTGGCGCGCCGCCTTGCCCCGCACCGTCACGAACTTGTCCGCCACCTTAAGATAATGTCGCTGCAGCATCACCAGCGGGAAGGTCAGGAGGACGATCAGCACGGCGACCGTCGCCATGAGGTGATAGGCGGGGACGCCGAGGCGGGTGGTCAGCTTATAGAGATAGACCGCGAGCATGCTGAAATTGTTCGAGTTGCCCAGAACGAGGGCGAGGCCGAACATCTCCACGCCGGCAAAGAAGACCAGCACTGCGCTGAACATCAGGGCCGGTGCCACGAGAGGCAGGTTGACGTCGAGGGCGACCCGCAACGGGCCGGCGCCGGTGGTCCGCGCGGCCTCCTCGACATCCGAGCCCACGCCCTTGAGGGCGGTCGAGACATACAGGAAGACGTAGGGAACATGGCTCAGCCCGCCGATCACGGCAATGGCGACCGGCGAATAGATGTTCCAAGGCGCGACGCCGAAGAGCTGCTTCGACCAGACGGTGTAAAAGCCCACCGGGCCGGCCGCGACGACGTAGCCGAGCGCGAGAACCACGGGGGACACGAGAATAGGCACGAGGATGAGCGGCTCCAGAACGCCGCGTCCCGGTATGTCGGTGCGAGCGACGAGGAGCGCCAGCAAGGCGCCCAGCGGCAGGGCCACGACCAGCATGCCCGTCGCCACGAGCAGCGAGTTCCGCAAGGCAACCCAGAACTCCGGATCCCTCAGGACGAAGCCGAAGGCGTCGAGCGTGAAATGCGAATCCGCATGGAAGAACGGGCCGGACAGAACACTCTGGTAGAAGAGAATTCCAAGGGGCAGACAGACAGCGCCTGCCGTCACCAGGATGACCACCGCCCGCGATGGGTTCATTACCATGAAAAATTTCCCTGTTTATGCTGCGCCGAAGACCTTTTGTCCTGCGCGCGTCTTGAAAGCGGCATTCCGAACGCCAGCGGTCGGCACATCGCCGAGGTCCCGTTCCGGCGATACCGGGACGGGACTGGTTCCATCCGCATGAATGTGAGGTCTCATGCGGCGCGCCGGATCCTCACTGGCCCGCGCTCAGCGAGCTCTTCCAGGTGTTGAGGAATTCGAGCCGCTTGTCCTGGTCGAGAAATTCCAGCAATCCCGGACCCATGACCGGCGGCTTCAGCCGGTCGCCATAGGCCTTGGTCAGGTCTTCCCGGGTCATCGGTCCGGTCACGTCGTCGCGGAGCGAGTGGAATCCCATCCCGTCGATGATCTGCTGACCGCGCTGCGAGAGCATGTAGTCGAGGAAGAGCTTTCCGGCATTGGGATTCTGCGCCTTGGCGGTGACGAAGGCCATTCGGGACGCGATGACGAGATAATCCTGCGGGAAGACGATGCCGAGGCTCGGATTGTCGCGGCCGTAGGATGACGCATGGCTCGGCTGATTGTAGCCGAACACGTTCTCGCCCGAAGCGATGCTCTCGATCATTTCGCCGGTGCTGGAATAGAACCGGGAGGACGCCGCGCCGAGCGCCCTTGCGAGCGTCCAGAATTCGGGAAAGATCTTGCTGTCCTGCGTGATGGCGAAAAAGCCGAGACCGGCCGTCTCGATATTGTAGGAGGCGATGCGCCCGCTGAACGTATCGAGGTTCTCGGTGATCAGCCGGGCGATGTCGGCATGCGTCTGCGGCACCTGCTCAGGCTTCAGCGCATCCTTGTTGTAGGCGAAGATCATCGGTTCGAATGTCGTCCCGTATGCGCCCTTGCCCTGCCAGACGGCCCAGTCGGGAAGATGCGCGCTTTCGGGAGACGCATAATCCAGCGAGTGGCCGTCCGTGACGAGCTTGGCCTGGAGATCCAGCGCCGAGCTCCAGAGCACGTCCGCCGATTGCGCCCCGCCGGCGGCCTCGCTGATGAAGCGATTGTAAATGACCACGGTGTTGAGGTCGTTGAGCTCCACCGTAATACCCGGATACTCCGCCTGGAAGCCCTCGATGAGCGGACGCAGCGTCGTCGTGCTCAGCGGCGCGTAGAGGACGACCTTACCCTCGGCGGTCGCCGCATCGACGATGGCCTGATAGTCTGGCGGATAATAGTCGGGAAATGCCGAAAACGCGGAGGCCGGCATGAGAGCCAGACCCGTCGCGATCATTGCCGAATACCACTTCATATATTCCTCCCAGAAAATGTTCTATGTGCCGGACCGAGCGACCTGCCTGTGCTTTGAACGGCGTCCCTCCGCATACGTCCGTCTTCTGCGCGCATCGTGCCTTCAGTTCGCAGAAGACACAAACACAGACGGGCAGTCCGGCACGGTCGCTTCGCCACCGGATGACCGTATGGGATGAGCAAATAGGCAGCAAATGCGATAATCGCGGCGCGGTCATAGCTAGGCGTTATGACCTCTCGCAGGATAGCGCCGCCCGCCGCAGGATCGGGGGAGCGGAGCCGGGACAGGCGCGGCCATACCCTGGCGTTATGACCGCGCCATAAATATTTAATTTGAAGCACAATCACGCGTCTTGTTAGGTCCCATCACCTCACGATCCGCTTGCAGGCCCCAGCGGCCGGGCTCGTGACAAGGAGGAGGAGAGACTGACATGAGCGTGATAGCGGCGATCGAAGCCTGTACCGTCAATCTGCCGCTTGCCAAGCCGGTCCAGTTGTCGACACGCCGCATCGAGAAGCGCTGGTATACTCTCGTGCGGGTGCGGTGCACGGATGGCAGCATCGGCATCGGCATCTGCCATGGCGGCACGCGCTATGGAGGGCTGGCCACGACGGCGGTCAGGGAACTGTTCAGCCCCCTCCTCGCCGGCGAGGATCCGCACCGCACGGAAGGCCTGTGGCAGGCCATGTACCAGGACTCCCTTCTCAACGGGCGGACCGGCGCGGTGATGCGGGCGCTGAGCGCGGTGGACATCGCCCTTTGGGACCGGAACGCGAGGAAAAGCGGCCTCCCGCTCTGGCGTTATCTCGGCGCAGTGTCGAAGGGCACGATCCCGACCTATGCGAGCGGCGGCTATTATGCGGAAGGCAAGACCCCCCAGGATCTTGGCGACGAGGTCGCAGGCTATGTGGCGGCGGGGTTCAAGGCCGTGAAGATCAAGATCGGCGCGGCCGCCCCCTCGGTCGACCTCGCGCGGGTCGCCGCGGCCCGCGCCGCCCTCGGCGACGACGGGCTACTGCTGCTCGACGCCAACAATGCATGGAACAACCTCGCATCGGCGCTCGAGGCGTTGAGGCCCATGCTCGACTATCGTCCGTTTCTCATCGAGGAGCCGTTCGGTCCGGACGACAACGACAATCACGCCCGGCTGGCTGCGGCCTTGCCCGTATCTATCGCGACCGGAGAGTTGGTCGCCGGACGCTGGGGGCACCGGGAACTGATGGAGCGCGCGCGCATCACCGTTCTCCAGCCCGACGTGGCGGTTTGCGGCGGCGTCACCGAATTCCGCAGGATCGCCGCGACGGCGGCAAGTTCGGGCGTCGCGATCGCCCCGCATTCGCTTCAGGACATTCACGCGCATCTTGTCGCCTCCACACAAAACGCCCTGTTCCTCGAATATTTCCCGGACGATTCCATCGTGCCGGTCGGAAAGCTTTTCGACAGGCGCCTGCATCTGCACGGCGGAAACGTCGACCTGCCACAGCAGCCGGGTCTCGGCTTCGATTTCGACGAGGATGCCGTGTCGCACTTCCAGGTTGACCCCTGGTCATAGCGTATCAAACGTCGGCGCTGCGTTTTTCAGGGAAGAGAAAACATGAAAATCAAAGACATATCTTCGATCACCGTCGATAATTTCCGCACCAACTGGGTTTTCGTCGTCGTGACGCTGGAGGATGGCACGCGCGGTTATGGAGAATCGACGCTGATCGGCACGGAAACGGCTGTCGCCGCCATCATCGCCCTATGGAGCGAACGGCTCATCGGACAGTCGGTCCTCGACGCCGCGGTCATCCAGGCAAACCTGCAACGGGAAAGCTACTGGCTGACGGGACCGGTCATGTCGGCTGCCCTTAGCGCACTCGATATCGCCATATGGGATGCGAAGGCGCGAGCGCTCGACGTCCCGCTCTATGCCCTTCTCGGCGGGCGCGTCAGAAGCCGCATCCCCGTCTATGCGAACGGCTGGTATGTCGGCGCGAAAACACCGGCCGAGTTTGCCGCAAAGGCCGTCTCGATCGTCGATCGCGGCTTCCGCGCCCTCAAGTGGGACCCTTTCGGCAAGGCCTACCAGACGATGAACCGCGGGGATATCAACGCCTCGATGGAATATGTCGCTGCGGTTCGTGCCGCCGTCGGGCCGGATATCGACCTGATGATCGAGGGGCATGGCCGTTTCAACGTCAATACCGCAATCGAGATCGGCCGCGCGCTGGAGGAATTCAGGGTCAGCTGGTTCGAGGAGCCGATACCGCCCGGCCGGCCGTTCGAGATGGCCGAGGTGCGCCGAGCGGTCAATGTTCCGATTGCCGCCGGCGAACGGTGCTACTCGCGGTTCGACGTCGCCAGTCTCGTGCAGGCGCGAGCCGTCGACGTCCTGCAGCCCGATATCGTCCATATCGGCGGATTCAGCGAGATGGTGCTCGTCAACGGACTGGCCGACAGCCTCAGCCTGCCGATGGTCCCGCACAATCCCAACGGCCCCGTCTGCCATGCCGCATCCATGCACATGGCGATGGCCTGGGACGCGATGGGCTCCCTGGAGATCATGGTGACGGACGTGCCATGGCGCCGCCGCATCGCCGACGAGGGCTGCACGTTCCGCGACGGCTGCCTCGAACTGTCGGACCGGCCCGGGCTCGGTCTGAACCTCGATCTCGACGAGGCGAGAAAGTTCCCTTACCAGCCGCATGCGCTGCGCCATTTTTCCGGCACGCTCACCAATATCCGTCCCTCGGACGCGGAGGCTTGGTATGACGCCGCGTGACGCAAGGATGCCGCCGTTCCGGAGCCGTGCATGATGAGCGGGATCACAGTCGGCCTGTTGATGCCGCACAATCCGGAGGTCCAGACCATCATCGCGGCGGCGACGCCGCAAACATGGACGCTGGTTTCGAGCGACGGGGCGGCCGGAAGCGGCCGCTTCCATGAAAGCGCTCCCCTCTTCGACTACCTGATCGTCTATGGCGAGAAGCTCGACAAGGCGCTTTTCGAGCGTGCTACCCGCCTGCGGATGATCCAGAAGTTCGGCGTCGGTTCCGATGACATCGATACGGCGGCCTGCGCCGCGCGGGGCATCGCACTGGCCGTATGCACGGTCGGAAGCGACAGCGCCGTCGCCGAACACGCCATCGCGCTGATCCTCGCGGCCCTCAAGCGCATTCCCGATCTCGATCACGGCGTGCGCCGCGAACGGGCGTGGCCGCGCTGGGAATATCGAGGCCGGATCCGCCAGCTGGCGGGAAGCACCGTGGGCGTCGTCGGCTACGGCGGCATAGGCCGGGCGACAGCATGGCGGCTGAGAACGCTCGGCGCCCATGTCCTGGTGCACACGCGGCGCGAGGTCGACCTTGCCGCGGACGCGTTCGACAGTTCCGCCTGCGAATTCGGATCGCTGCGCCATACGCCGCATGTCGAGAGGCTGTTCGACGAGGCCTCGATCGTGAGCCTTCACTGCCCGCTCACCCCCCAGACCCGGGGCATGGTGACGGAAGACCTCCTGAACCGGCTCGGCCCGGAGGGGATTCTCATCAACACCGCGCGCGGCGCCGTCGTCGACGAGGACGCGCTGACGCGCGCCCTTGCCGAAGGGCGGCTCGGCTTTGCCGCGCTCGATGTCCTTGCCGCCGAGCCGCCGCCGGCGTCCCTGCCCCTCCTGTCGCTGTCCAACGTGATTGTGACGCCCCATGTGGGCGGCGGCGGCCTCGATGTGATCCGGGCGAAGGCGGCATTCGTGGTGGCCAATATCGAGGATCATCGCGCCGGGCGCCCTGTCCGGACGCAGATTTTATAAAACCGTACACGGCCGGCCGGGCCAGCCCGTGAAGATGGAGAGACCCATGACGCTTCCCAGCTCGGTGGTGATTTCGGAAGAAGGCCCGCGCGAGGGCTTCCAGATCGAGCCCGGCCCCATCGCGGCCGCCGACAAGATCGCGCTGATCGATGCCCTCGGCCGGACGGGGCTGAAATACATACAGGCCGTTTCCTTCGTCAATCCGAAGCGCGTGCCCGGCATGGCCGATGCCGAGGAGGTGGTCGGCGGGATGACCCTTACCCCTGGCGTCGAGTATTCGTCGATCTGGTTCAACGAGATCGGCCTGCTGCGCGCCTGGGCGCTGCGCGACCGGCTGACGATCGCAGGCAAGATCCGCGCCTATCCTTCCGATGCCTTCCTGAAGAAGAACCTCAATCGCTCGCATGAAGAGCATCTGGAATATACGCGCTATGAAATAGGCCGCTACAAGGACATGGGGATACCGGTCAGCGAGGCATCGGTCACCGCTGCCTTCGGCTGCAACTTCGCCGGAGAGATTCCGGTCGAAAGGGTTCTTTCAGAAATCGGCGCCCTCAAGGCGCTGATCGTCGAGCACGATCTGCCGATCAATGTCGTCTCGCTTGCCGACACCATGGCCTGGGCGACGCCCAACACGATCAAGCGCGTCGTCGGCGCCGTTCAGGACCGTTTTCCCGAATTCGATGTCAGCCTCCACCTGCACGATACGCGCGGCATGGCCATCGCCAATGCCTTTGCGGGGCTGCAAATGGGTGTCGTCTATTTCGACGCGGCCGTCGGCGGGCTCGGCGGCTGCCCCTTCGCGGCCCATCGCGGCGCGGCCGGCAATATCAGCACGGAGGACCTGGTCTTCATGTGCCACGAAATGGGGATCGAGACCGGGATCGACCTCGACGCCCTGATCGAATGCGCCTTGCTGGCGGAACGGATCGTCGGCCATCCCCTGCCCGGACAGGTGATGCGGGGCGGTACGCTGGCAAAGTTCCGCGAAGGCGCCCGGTCGAGATAGCCTTCTTATGCTTGCCTACGACAGGCCGGCACAGGCCTGTCTGTCGGCAAACTCATGAAGCTCCTTGATGAGCGCCGCGGTCAACCGGGAAATCGACGGCATTTTCCGATAGATCACCAGCGGCGTGATCGAGACCGCCGGGCGGAACGGGCGCACGACGACGTCCGGCAGAACATGGGAAAGGTGCAGCAGCGGCGGAACGATCGCCGTGCCCATTCCGCCATGCACCAATGACAGGGCGACGATGGAATGATCGCATTCCACATCGATGGTCTTGCCGGGAAGCACGGTCCGGAACAAGCTGCGGACCGCGCCGCCCGGAGGGGTCGTCCGGTGAAACGATATGATCCTTTCGTCTTCCAGATCGGCGGCATGAATTTCTGACTTCATCGCCAGCGGGTTGTCGGCTTTCATCAGGCAGATGAGATCCATGGCGCACAGATCCTCAGCGACGATCGAAGGATCCTTGACCGGGCCGTAGAGGATACCGACATCAGCCTGGTGCAGGGAGACGCGCGTGGTGACCTGGGTCGTCGTCAGGACCTTCACCGACAATTCGACGCGCGGCCGGTCCTTCATGAAATGGGCGACGGGCAAGGGCAGGAACGTGGCGGCCAGATTGGGCGTCGCGGCGATCTGCATGCGGCCCGACAGGCTGTCGCGGAAATCGAGAGCCGCCTGCCTGACCTTGCTGATGTTGTCGAAGATGGTCTCGGCGATGACGAAGAGATGGTTGGCCTCTTCCGTCGGATGGATTCTGCCGCTGCGCCTGATGAACAGCTTCATGCGCAGCTGGTCTTCCGTGTGGCGCAGGATGCGGCTCACCGCCGGCTGCGATATGCCCAGCATCTGCGCGGCGCCGGTGACGCTGCCGGTGCGCATGATTGCCCAGAAGACCTCAAGCTGCCGTATGTTCATCGTTCCTCCCGAACGGGTCGAGCCGTCGTTTTCCATGAGCCCGCCCCGTTTTCGCACGGATGGAAGCCGCTGTATTCCCGCAAATCGCTTGTGCCCGCAAACGGACCCCCGTCTCGCTCTCCTCGTGCGACTACGCTCCGCCCTCCTCTTCCAGCGACGCAATGATGTGTTCGCGCTGGGGAAACGCCCAGCAACAGCCCCCCAGCAACAGCGCGGCCCCGGCGACGACCGGCCACCGCAATCCGAATTGCGCGGACGCCAGGCCCATGCCGAGCGCTCCCAGCGCCGGACCGCCACGGAAAATCAGGCCATAGATGGCGAGCACCCGACCGCGCATTTCCGCTTTGACGGAAAGCTGTATCGCGGTCTGGGCCGAGATCGACGCGCGGGCCATGCCAAAGCCCGCCACCACCAGTGCGGGCACGGCGATCCAGAGCGAGGACGTCGAGACGAAGACGAGGATGGCAATCGCAAGCAGCGCGGCGCTGGCGACGATCATGCCGACGAGCGCGCGCGGGGAGGCCTGGGCGTTGATGCTGAGGCCTGCGAGCATCGCCCCCACCCCCATGGACGCGGTCAGGATCGCCAGGCTCGTCGATCCCGATCGGAAGACATCGGCAGCAAAACCCGGCAGGAGCTCGACGATCGGCCGGCCGCCGACGCTGACCGCGATCAGTGTCACCAGCAGCACCCGCAGACCGGCATTGGTGACGAGATACCGCAGCCCCTCCGCCATTCGCTGCATGAAATTGCCGGACCGGGCGGCCGGCAGATTATCGGACACGATATCCAGTTTCGACAGGATGACCAGGAACGCGATGAACGACACGGCATTGGAGGCGAACACGATCGAGGGGCCGGACCAGTACAGCAGCAGGCCGGCGACTGCCGGGCCGATGAACCGGGCGAGGTTGAAGACGATGGAATTGATGGCGACCGCAACCGGAATGTCGGCCCGCGGGACAAGGGAGGGAACAAGGGCAAGCCGCGCCGGCTGGTCGAAGGCCGATACCGTTCCGAGGAACAGCGTCAGCGCGAACAGCAGCCAGATATTGATGACGCCCGTCACGGTCGCACCGAAGAGCAGCAATGCATGCGCCATGGCCGCCCTCTGCGTGACATTCAGAATGCGCAGGCGATCCCTTCTGTCCGCCAGCGTGCCGGCAAAGGGCGCCGCCACGACGGTCGGAAACAGGTCCGAGAATGCTATCAGCCCCAGCCAGACACCCGATCCCGTCAGCTCCCAGGCAAGCCATCCGACGGTCAGGCGCTGCATCCAGGTTCCGACGAGCGATATCGCGTTGCCGGTCGCATAGAGCCGGTAGTTGGGATGCCGGAGCGCGGAAAGGATCGCAGAAAGGCTGGAGCGCACGGTCATCGCCCGCCGCCGCTCTGGAGAAAGACCTTAGCCACCGAATTTCACCCCGAAGAGCGAGCGTGCGCCATATATGAAGAACATCGTGAGGATGATCTGCACAGTGGAGAGCATCGCGACCATTCCCATGTTGCCGTTTGCCCAATACAGCAGCAACGAGGCCCCCAGCACCTCGTTGCCCGGCGTGAACAGAAAGACGGCGGTCGTATATTCCTTCAGGCAGAAGACGAAGATCAGGGCGAAGCTGGAGAACATGGCCGGCTTCATCAGCGGCAGGACGATCGTCCTCGTCGTGCGCCACCAGTCCGCGCCGATCACCCGGGCGCTGCTGTCGAGCTCCTTGCCGATCTGCATGAGGCTTGGCGACAGGGCCCCGAAGGCGAGCGGAATGAAGCGCATGATATAGGCCAGCATCAGGATCCAGATGGTGCTGCGCAGCCAGCCCATCGGCGGGATGATCACCATGGCATAGAAGAACCCCATGCTGGCCACGAGCCCCGGAATGGCGCGCGGCAACAGCGCCACATATTCGAAGCTCCGGTGGAAGCGGAACTGCGAACGGTGAACCACGACGGTAATCATGGCGACGAAGAACGTCCCGATCGCCGCCCCGAGTGCGGCGATGACGAGCGTGTTGACGATGGCCCGGATGTTGGATTCGTACGAGAAGGCCGCGACGATGTGCCTCGACGTGAAATAATGCCAGAAAGGCGCGAGCGGCGTAAGGACAGACACGCTCGCCCGAAGGAACAGGATGCCGAGCGGGACGCCGATGAAAATCACCGCATAGGTAAAAAGCAGCAGGAATGCCGGCCAGCGGAACAGGCCGAGTTCCACGGTGCGCCGCCGGCTGGCCTTACCGCCGACGGTGACGAAGCGGCGCGAATTGCGCAGCATCCGCCGCTGCAATGTCAGAAGCAGGAAGATGACGACGATGAGGAACAGCGCCGCCGTCGAAACGATGCCGTAGTCCGGCCGCGCCGCGGCGAAGCCCTGGGTATAGAGCAGCGTCGCGAAGAGGTTGATGCCGGCCGGCTCGCCGAAGACGAGCGGAATGGCCAGCATTTCCAGCGCGCCGGTGAAATTCAGGATGATGCTGTAGAAGATCGCCGGCAACAGCAACGGCAGGGTGACCGCCCAGAGCGTGCGGAACGGACCGGACCCGCAGGTCCGTGCGGCATCCTCGAGCGTCGCCTCGGAGAGCGCCGTCGACGCCGAGCAGTAGAGGAAGGTCAGCGGCGCGATCGAGACGCCGGCGATGAGCGACATACCGCCGAGCGAATAGAGGTTCCACGGCTCGACGCCGAGAACGGACTTTATCATCAGCGTGATGTATCCGGCCGGGCCGTAGACGATGAACCAGCCGAAGGCCATGACGAGATGCGAAATGAAGATCGGCCAGAGCAGTAGCCCGCTCAGGAACCGTCGCCCCGGCATGTTCGTCCGCCCGATCAGGATCGCGGCGATGACGCCGATCGACGTGCCGATAAGGGTGGACAGCAGCGCGAAAACGAGAGTGTTCCAGATAGCTTCCAGGAACACCGGGGACGAAAGAAGCCGGATATAGTTGTCGAGCGTGTATTGCTGGCCGGTGTCATAGAGGGGCCGGTCGACAAAGGACTGGTAGATGATCGGCGAAATCGGCCCCAGGACGAGGACGATCGTGAAGGCGTAAAGTGCATATTGGATCAGTGTGGACCGGTCGATCCCGAAGGAGCGCGGCCGGAACGATGCGTTTGCCTGATCGGTGGTCCCGTCTGCGAACTGCGCCATGTGCAGGAATCCTCAATTTCCGCCGCTGAACTGCGAAGAAGCCCAGCGGAAACAGAGTGTCGGTAAAGGGGGAGTACCGGCCACGCCGGAGGTCCTCGTCGAGGCGGACGCTCCGGGCTGTCAGGCCCGGAGCATCGCGCTTTTCGCAGCTGGCCGGCAACGGAATGCCGGTCAGGCGATGCCGTTGGCCGCCTTCCACTTCGCGACGAACGTCTCGTATTGCTTCGGCATCTCGGGATCGTAACCGATGGGCAGGACGTTCGCCTCGCCGACCTGCTCGACGAACGAGGACCGGATGTCCGCACCGTCGAGCTCCTCCTGCCGGATGTCCATCCGCGCCGGTAGCTTGCCCGCGCTCGCATAGGCGATCTGGCCGTCGCGCGAGAGCAGGTAGTCCAGCATGAGCCGCGCGGCGTTCGGGCTCTTGCCGCTCTTCGTGATGCCAAGGCCGCGGACCGAAATCGGGCAGCCGTCGAGCGTATAGGAAATGCCCAGGATATCCGCCACGGAAGGGTCCTGGACGGCCACGCGCGCGCTCTGGTTGGCGGCGAGATAGGCGAGCGCATATTCCCCCGACAGGGTCTTCTCGATCATCGTGCCCATCGAGCGTTCATAGCGGGTCTGCGGTCCGACGACGCCATACCAGTCCCAGATCTTGTCGCCGTGGTGCTTTGCCAGCGTATAGTGCACGCTGTAGCCGAAGCCGGTGAGGTGCGCGCCGTAGCTGGTCAGCTTTCCGTTGAAGATCTCCGGATGGCTGCGCACGACCTCGACCA
This sequence comes from Shinella sp. WSC3-e, assembly GCF_945994535.1. Classification (NCBI taxonomy): domain Bacteria; kingdom Pseudomonadati; phylum Pseudomonadota; class Alphaproteobacteria; order Hyphomicrobiales; family Rhizobiaceae; genus Shinella; species Shinella sp. WSC3-e. The sequence goes on along the minus strand of NZ_OZ000530.1, from coordinate 384,724 downwards.
TGTCCTCGAAGCGGGTCGGGCGCAGGTTTTCGGGCACCACCAGGCTGTTCCACATGAAGACCACCGGGTCGCCGCCGCCGGTGTAAAGGCCCGGATGGGGCGACGATGCGTGGTCCGCATAGGCCGGGGTTTCCGGCGATGCGTAGTCGAGCACCTCGTTGCGCGTAATCAGGTTGAGCCAGGCATCCGGAGCGGCGGCGAAGATGAGGCTCGCCGTCGGGCTGCCCGTGCCGACCTCGTTGAGATAGCGCTCGATGACGCCGTAGTTGTCGCCTTCGAGATAATCGACGGAGAGCCAGGGATAGAGTTTCTTGAACCCGTCGAAGAGCCGCGTCATCTGGGCCGGCGCGACACCGCCGTACATCAGCAGGTTGGGCTCCGAACGGGACGCCTCGACGATTTCCTGATAGCTCGCGGGATAACCGTTCGGCAGGGCCGCCTGGGCCCTCAGGATCGACGGGAACATGCCCGCCAGTGCACCGGCACCGGTCAGCGCCAGGAATTGTCTTCTTTCAAACATTGTGGTTCCTCCCTTGTTTTCATTTATACTGTCAGGCCGCCTCCTCGACCGCGGCCGCTTTGCCCGATGGCGCCGGTGCGTCGAAGAGGACGCAGGCTTCGGCGGGAATGTGGATGCTGGCGACCTGCGTGCCGGGCTCCCACTCGCATTCGATCCTCAGCGCGACATCCCCCAGCCGCGCCAGCACCATGTGACGTGCGCCCAGGAACGAGCGCGCCTCGATGTCGACCTCGAAGACATTTTCCGCCCCGGCCCGGGCGGCGTCCCGGGCAAACAGGATCTTCTCGGGCCGCACCGCGATCATCACCCTGCCCGACGTGCCCTCCGGCGGCGGCGAGGGTGTGACAAGCGTTCGCCCGCCATCGAGTTGCAGCCGCGTCGTCCCCTGCTCCACATGCAGGATCTCGCCGCTGAAAATGTTCGCGCTGCCGATGAAGTCGGCGACGAAGGGGCTTGCCGGCGCATGGTAGATGGCCGCCGGGCTGGCGAGCTGGACGATCCTGCCGCCGCTCATGACGGCGATCCGGTCGCTCAGCGCCAGCGCCTCGGTCTGGTCATGCGTCACGTAGACCGTGGTGACGCTGATCCGGCTTTGGATGTCACGCAGCCAGAGACGCGCCCGCTCGCGCAGTTTCGCATCGAGATTCGAAAGCGGCTCGTCCAGCAGCAGCAGGCGTGGCCGGTAGACGAGGGTGCGGGCGAGAGCGACGCGCTGTTGCTGCCCGCCGGACAGGGCGAACGGGTAGCGGTCGGCGTAGTCGCCCATCTCGACGAGATCGAGCACTTCCTCGATGCGCCGGTTGCGCTCTGCGGCGGGCACCTTGCGCAAGGAGAGCGGGAATTCCAGGTTCTTGCGAACGGTCATGTGCGGCCATAGCGCATAGGACTGGAAGACAAGCCCGATGTCGCGCCCTTCCGGCGGCACGAAAGTCGCGCTCGCACCGTCGAAGAAGACGTGGTCTCCAAGCGTTATCCTTCCGCCGTCAGGGCGGTCGAGGCCGGCGATGGCCCCGAGCGTGGTCGACTTTCCGCAACCGCTCGGCCCCAGCAGGGTCAGGAACTCGCCCTCCTCGACGGCCAGATCGATATTATCGACGGCGCGCACGGTCCCGAAGGTCTTCGTGAGTCGCTCGATTTTCAGCTGGACCATCGTCCACTCCACTCTCTAACTCGCCGGAAATCTCCAGCCAGCGTGCTGCCCGCAAGGCAGCCGCGGCATCATGCGGTCTTTGCAAGGGCCGCGATCGCGGCATGGTCCGCAAGCAGTCGCTCGGCGCGAAAGGCGACGGGATAGTCGACCATCTTGCCCTCGAAGCTCACGGACGCGGTTCCCGCCTCTATGCCGTCGCGAAAGGCCTGGACGAGCCTTTCGGCCCGCTCCACATCCGCCGGCGAGGGCGAAAACTCCTCGTTGAGGATCGGCACGATGGCCGGGTGGATGCAGGAGGCGCCCTGGAACCCGAAGCGCCGCGACTGGCGGACGACGTCCCTGGTGGCATCGAGATTGGTGAAGTCGGCGCCGGAGCTGATCAGCCCGATCGGGCTGACGCCGGCGGCCCTCGCCGCGATGACAGCCTGCTGCTTGGGATAAAGCAGCGTGTCCACCGAAGGCTCGACGCCGATGGCGAGGCTGAAATCCTCCCCGCCGAGGCCGAAGAACGCGACGCGGGGATCGGCGGCGGCGATCTCGTGCATGTGAAAGAAGGCGTCGGCCGTCTCGACCCGCACGCCGAGCGCGATGGAGCCGGGTGCAAATCCCCGCTCGAGCTCCAGCGAAAGCATGATCTCCGAGATTGCCCGGACGTGGTCGGCAGACCGGCATTTCGGCAGAATTACCCCAGCGAGGGCCGGAACGACGACCGCTTCGAGGTCATGCACGGTAAGCCGCGGCGAACTGTTGATCCGCACCAGGAGATTGCGCACCCCGTTGGCCGCAAGCCTTTCGAGCCCCGCCGGCGCTTTGCGCCGGGCCGCCGCCTTTTCAGAATCGGCGATGCTGTCTTCTAGGTCGAGAACGATGCCGTCGGCGCCCCGGGTATGCGCCTTGTCGATATACCGGTCGTTAATGGCGGGCACGAACAGCAGCGAGCGAAGCACGGACCCCAGCCGCGAGGGTGCGGGAGCGTTGAGCGTGGTCATGAAATGATCCCCTCCTCGCGCAATGCGCTGCGCGCCGTTTCGTCAAAACCCAGTTCTTCCAGGATTTCCGAATTGTGTTCGCCAAGCTTGGGTGCGGGACGATAGAAATCGCCCGGCGTCTTGGAGAAGCGCGGGAAGATGTTGTGCATGGGAAGCGAGCCGAGCTCCTCGTCCGGCACCTCCACCAGGATTTCGCGCTCGATGAAGTGCGGATCCTCGACGATCTGGCTGATGTTGTAGACCGGCCCGACGGTGATTTCATGCTTGCGGAAAAAGGCGAGGTTCTCGTCGAGGGTCCGCTCCCGGATCCATCCGCCGACGATCGCATCGACCTCATGGCGGTGCTTGAAGCGCTCCGTGTTGGTGCTGTATCGGGGGTCGCTCAGCATGTCCTCGCGCCCGATCGCCCGGAACAGACGCGCGACCATGGTGGGCATGGAGGCGGACATGGCCACCCACCGATCGTCGCTGGTCTTGTAGACGTTGCGCGGGGAAGACGTGCTGGATGCGCTCCCGACCCGCTTCTTCACGGTCCCGGTCAATCTGTAGCGCGAAGCCTCCGGGCCGAGGATGGCATACATCGGCTCGAGCAGGGACAGGTCGATCACCTGGCCGGAACCACCTTTCACGTCCCGATGATAGAGAGCCATCATCATGGCCATGGCGCCGGTCAGGCCCGTCACGTTGTCGGCAAGCGCCAAGGGCGGAAGCACGGGTTCGCGATCCTCGAAGCCGGACCGTTCGGCATAGCCGGACATCGCCTCGACGAGAGTTCCAAACCCGCCATAGGAGCGATACGGGCCGGTCTGGCCGAAGCCCGATATGCGCAGCACAACAAGGCGCGGATTGCGCTCCAGCAGCAGGTCGGGGTGCAGCCCCATCTTCTCCAGAGTGCCTGGCCGGAAGTTCTCGACCAGGCCGTCCGCCGTCTCAACAAGCTTGAACAATATCTCCCTGCCGCATTCGCTGCGCAGATCGAGCGTGAGACTCCGCTTGTTGCGGCTGTATTCCTTCCAGTGAAGCGCTACACCCGCTCCATGCCACTTCCGGAAAGGATCTCCATCCCTCGTATTCTCTATCTTTATTACATCCGCACCAAAATCCGCCATTTTTAAAGTTATGAAGTTTCCGGCAACAAGTCTTGATAGGTCAACTATCCTGACTCCCTCAAGCATACCCGAGCTCTTACCGGAGAATTCTCTTCTACAGAACTCCACATGCCCCTCCCGAAACAATTATCCTTTATTTATAGCTATAGGACAGCTATTTTCGTCGTTTCATTCTAGGTTGGCACCGGAAGGCTTCAAATGAAATATAATGGGTTCGGGTATAATCTGGTGTTATGAGGCCCCCCTGTCCGCCGACACAAGGAGGCCCGGCATCCCTTGCGCCTTGAAACAGCGCGCCGGACATCTACACGAACACAGACGGGATGATCGCTACTCTATCTGGGCTGTCTCAAGGAGCGGCACTGCAGGTAGTCGTCGATCCGAAATAGGCAGGACGTGTCGTAAGCCACGAGACGAGCAAAGCTCTTGAAGGGGCACGAGCCTGAGCCCCGCCAGAACGCGGGCCGTTATCGAGGGATGTCAATAACATCCTGTAATTTGACTAGATCAAAGTCGCCGGAAGTATGCACGGCTACGTGACGACGTTCATCGACAGATCATGGACGGAGATGTTCATCGGCTTTCGGGCAGGCGACCGAAGTTGCTCACCGTGTCGTACAACAACGGACGATGCAATAACCAAAATGCGTTCTGTCTGATCGGGACTGCCTTGTTGGGGACCGACGCCCCAACGAGCTCTTGCAGCAGTTCGAAAAGTCAGGGCGATCATCGCGTTGGGCTAGAGATGATCCCCGTGACCACCATGTTCGCCCGACGCGCCCCTCGCTGGAGAATGCCGCTTGGAAAAGGAAGGTGCGGTTGGCGCAAGTGCTGCCGCTGCAGGGATGAACAGGCACGCCAGACCGACGCAGATGAGCAACACGTCTCGGCCAAGGACGGTCGCGAGCGGTGCGATCAGCGCCAAGCCTAACGGCGCGAGGCCATAAGAAAAAAGGAAGTCGATCGACGACACCCGCGACAGTCGGTTCGGCGGTATTTCGTTCTGGACGGACGTGAACCATGGCACGTTGAAGATCTCGATACCGACACCCGCCACGAAATAGGCGAGGATCGGGATGATCCTGATGTCAGCGAACAGCAAGCTGAAGGGGACGAGCCCGTATAGTGCGAGTCCAGCCAAGGCCACCCATCCTCGACGGCGAGGGTGCCATCGTGCCATAAGCAGGGCGCCGGCGAGGGCGCCGACCATGTAGGCGGTGGCCGTGCTCGTCATAAGTGCCGCGCTGCCGAACGCTTCCTGACTTATGCCCGGCAGCAACACCGAGGTGACAGAGTACCCTGCCGCAACGGTTACCGTGAGCGACAAAAGACCGGCCATGAACCAGGGATGACCACGCGCCTCCCGCGCGCCCTCACAAAAATCCCGGACCAACCGCCCGAAGGTGAGCCCCTCGCCGCGGGGCAATCCTGTAGACCTGCCTGTCACATTCGGGGGCATCAGCGCACTTGCCAGCCAAAGAAGCGCGATAACACCAAAGGCAGCGACCGTTCCGCTCCAGAGCGCGACGAAGCTGATGGTCGCTGGACCAAGAATGCTTGTCACACGCACCGCGATGCTCATGACGGCGTTGGCAGCCTGAAGTCGGTCTGATTTGGCGATCTCCGGGATGATCGCCTGGTAGGCGGGTCGGCACGCCCCTTGCCCGACCCCGATCACAGACGCTCCTGCCAAAAGCAACAGAAGACCGCTGACCCCATGCGCATAGAGGCCTGCGATCATGATCGGGATGCTGCCGGCGGCGACCACCCCCGATACAAATATAATCTGTCTTGGACCTCTTTCATCGGAGAGGACACCTGCGATAGGGACAGCGACAAGAAAGCCAATCGTGCGCGCCGCCAGAGCAAGGCCAAGGTCAGCGGCGGACAATCGGCCATCGAGCACGGCCAGTCCGAGAACGAACGGCAGGGCCCACGTGGCAAGACCGGAGGCGGTGCTGCCCAGCCAGACGCGCACGAAGGGCGGCGAGAAGAGTGCCTTCATGCCGTCATGGCCCGACACCAGCCGAGGGCCGCTGCATGGTTGAACCGGAAACCAGGCGTCTGAAGCTCGCGACAAGATTCGCGCACCGGTTCGGATCGGCAAACACCGAAATATCCGCAAACAGGTCGTCGGCCTCTCTCTCGTTCATAAGCCCGCAAGCGATTGCAGCGTGACGGACAGACAACCCTTGCAACGCCGCATGCTTCGCGACCGCTGAAGCAGCCGGATACCCGTAGATCGCTGCAAGCGCTGTCGATAGCGCTAAAGACCTGGATGCATCGTCCTGGGTGCGATCAACGTTCACCTGGACGCCGGAGAGGCATCTATCGACGAATAGCGGTATGCCTTGCCTCAGAAGGCGAATGGATTCGCTGGTTGCCTCAAGGATAATCGATTCCCAGACATTGAGGTCGAGTTCACCCTCCGCGGCACGCGTTACCGTCGCGTCATTTCCGATCACCCGAAATGCGACCTGCATGATCATCTCCGGCATTACCGGATTGACCTTGCCTGGCATGATCGAAGAGCCGGGCTGGACGGCCGGCAACGAAATCTCGCCGAACCCGGCCCGCGGTCCCGAGGCCATCAACCGTAGATCGGCGGAAAGCTTCGAAAGCGTGATGGCGATCGCCTTCAGGACCGCGGAAACACGGATCCAATGATCTGCATTCTGCAGTGCATCGAACAGGTTCTCCTCTTGATGGTAATGCGTGTCAGTCAGCGCCTGCAGTTCCTCATACACCAAGCGTCGGTAGTCAGCAGAAGCGCCAAATCCCGTACCGACCGCGGTTGCACCGAGAGGAAGACCGCAGCATGCCATCTCGCTGACTTCAAGCTCCCGCGCCTGGCGCTCGAAGGCTGCGCGATAGCCCGAGAACTGCTGTGCGAACGTGATCGGCAGGGCATCTTGCAGGCAAGTGCGTGCCAGCTTCACGGCGCCGGCCAGCTCGCGCTCCTTGTCGGCCAACACCCCGATAAGCCCGGTGAGAACATCCTTCAGCTTCGACAGCTCGTTTCCAACGGAAATCTTCATCGCTGCCGGGATGACGTCATTGGTCGACTGGCTCATGTTGACATGCGTGTTCGGATGGACCGGATCAAATCCTTTGCGTCCGGTCAGGATTTCGCTTGCACGGTTTGCCAGCACCTCGTTGACATTCATATTGGCAGCCGTCCCTCCCCCGCCATGATAGATGTCGACCGGGTAGTCCTCCCGACGAATGCCGCGAAGCTGTTCGAGCGCAGCGGCCTCGATCGCATCTGCGAGGCGACCATCAAGATCGCCTGCCTTATGGTTCGCCCTTGCCGCGGCCAGCTTTATGGTGAGGATTGCAGGAACGAATCCTTCGATATCGGCAATCGTCCGACCGGAAATGGAAAAGTTCTCTGTCGCGCGCACGGTCTGGATACCATAGGCCACGCTGTCCTGGATCAGGCGTGTGCCGATGGCGTCTTCTTCCAGCCGCAGTGCTGGCTGGACCGCAGCATCACGGGTTGCGATCGCTTCCTCCGGCATCGGCTGGCTATCCTGCTGCGGCATGGTTTTGGATCTCTCCAAAAATCCTGACCCAGCTTCGTGCGCCCTTCAGCAGCCGTTCAGTGTCGTATCGCTCATCAGGGGCGTGGATGGCATCAGATGGCAGGATAAAGCCTATGACCACGCATTCCGCGCCAAGAACGTCGCTGAACTGTTGCACGAGCGGGATCGCGCCACCGGTTCCGCGCAAGATCGCCGGCATGCCCCACTCCTCCCGCAGACCGCGCGCCGCAGCAGCAAGAAAAGGACTGTGCTGCGAGAGAACGACGGCGGAACTGCCGCCGGAGCCTTCGAACTCCACGCTGCAGCCCGGCGGAAGCCTGAACCGAACATGGCGCTGAAACTGCTGCCTGATCTTCTCCGGAGATTGCCCGGCGACGAGGCGGAAGGAAAGCCGAGCTGTCGCGGAGCCGGGCAAGACCGAACGTTCGCCTGGTCCCTGGTTTCCGCCGGTGATGCCGTTGATGTCCACCGTCGGCCGCCCCCACATGGCTTCGAGCGCGGAGTATCCGGCCTCTGTTATGCCACCGGTCAGGTCTACGCCGCCATAGAGATCCGGCTCCTTTGCCAGTTCTCGCCACTGTTCCCGGACGACATTCGGAATCTCCTCTACGCCGTCGTAAAAACCATCGATCGTCACCCGACCCTCTTCGTCATGAAGTCCGGCAAGGATCGTGCTCAGGATTCGGATGGGATTTGCGGCAACCGCCCCATAGTGACCGGAATGTAGATCAGGATTTGGCGCCGAAACCTTGACACGTTCATGCACCAGGCCCTTGAGCTGCGTGGTGATTGCCGGCTGGGCGGGGGACCACATCTCCGCATCGCAAATGAACGCGACGTCACAGTCGAGCCGATCGCGATGCTTTTCGATGAACTCCGGCAAGCTTGGAGACCCACATTCTTCCTCACCCTCGAGAAGGACGATGATATCGGCCGGAAACGCGCCATGCACCTGTTTCCACGCGCGCAGAGCCTCTATAAACGTCCAGAGCTGGCTTTTGCTATCGGAGGCCCCTCGCCCGTAGAAGCGCTGAAGGCCTTCTTCCTCCCTGACACGCGGCTCGAAAGGAGCATGCGTCCACTGGCCGGGATCGCCAACGGGTTGGACATCGTAATGGCCATAGAAGAGCAGTTTGGGCCGCGCCCCGTTTGGTGCCCCCGATGATCGCGCGAGCACGAGAGGATGGCCACTTGTCGGAACAATTTCCGCAGGCAGGCCGATCGATGACAACTCGTCCTTCAACCAGGATGCGGCGCGCTCTATGCCATCTCGGCCTTCCGGTTCACTGGAGATCGAGGGTATTGCGATCAGTTCGAGCAGCTTTCGAACCGCCGTATCGAAATTGCCGTCTATATCGCGCAGCACTTCATCCATTCTTGACATGGGATCTTTCCTTTCCAAACCTCGAAATGCAGGTCGGCTCAAGTCAACCGTGGCGAAGGGTGTGCCGCTCCGCGCGGGTTTCCGCGTTCGTCACCGCCTGATCGAGGCTCGCGAGCAATCCCTCGATATCGGCCCACAGCTCGTATTCGTCTTCCAGTCCAATGCTCAGGCGCAAGATCACGTCCGGGCCGGACCAGCTTGTGGCGCTGCGAAAACCATCGATCGACATAGGTGCGGCGAGACTACGTGTCCCGCCCCAGGAGGCACCGATTGCAAACACCTTCAGCGTGTCGAGCGCCGCGGGGATATGCGCGATCGCCTCATTCTTGAACAGGATGCTGAAAACGCCGCTCGATCCGAGGAAGTCGCGCTTCCAAAGGGCATGGTCCGGCGAGGTTTCGAGCGCGGGGTGCAGGACATGCTCCACGAGCGGGTGCAGCTCGATCTTGCGCGCGAATTGGAGTGCCACCCGCTCCGAATGGCGTAGCCGAACGCCGAAGGTTTCAAAGCCGCGAAGGACAAGTGACGCATCATCGGGCGAGACACCAATGCCCATTCGCCCGATCAGGGACCGGATCGGTTTGAGAAGCTCCGTATCCTTGATCGTGATCGATCCCATCAAGACATCAGAATGGCCGGAGACGAACTTGGTCAGCGCTTCCGTCACGATGTCGGCGCCATGCTCCAGGGGCTTGAAATTGAGCGGTGTCGCCCAGGTATTGTCGACGCCGACAAGCGCACCATGTTCATGGGCGATCCGGGCGATCGCCGGCAAATCGAGAATTTCCATCGTGGAGGAACCCGGACTTTCGCACCAGACGATCTTGGTCGTCGCGCGCATCTTCGCACGAACGTCATCAGGGGATTTCGGATCGAAGAAGCCCACTTCGACACCCAGTCGGCGCAGATCTGTAGTGGCAAAGTCGCGCATGGGCGGATAGGCCGTATCGGCAATCAGGATATGGTCGCCGGCGGCGAGAAATGGCAGCACGGCAAATGCGTTTGCGGCCTGGCCGGAAGGCGCAAGAAACGTCCAGGTGCCTCCTTCCAGGCTCGTCAGCTTCGCCTCGAGGGTGCGCGTCGTCGGCGTGCCATAGAGGCCGTAGGAATACCCCTCATGCCCGCGCTCGCCGCGAGAGGCGTAGGCGGCGGCATCCTCGAACACGATCGTCGAGGCGCGGTGCACCCCCACACCAAGCGGCGCAAAACCGTCCATCGATACGCTCGGCGTAAGAACGCATTGGGTGAGATCGTTCATGGATGAACCTTTCTGAGGTCGCTCGGAACGCGCTCGGAAATCAATTCCGGAACGGCACGCTTTGCGCTACTGCTATTCGCTGAAGTTATTGCTGGTCTGTAGAGGTGGCTACGATGAACCTGAGGCAGGTCGAAGTATTTCGTATGGTGATGACGAACGGCACGACCGCGCGGGCCGCGGACGTGCTGCACGTCTCGCAGCCCGCGGTCAGCAAGATGATCCAGGAACTGGAGCGGTCGCTCGGGTTCGATCTCTTCCAGCGGATCAAGGGACGGTTGCAGCCGACGCAGGAAGGCCAGTTGTTCTTCCGCGAAGTGGAGCAGGCTTTTCTTGGTCTGACCCATCTTCGTGGTGCGGCGGCACGCATTCGGGATTACGGCTCCGGTGAGCTCAGAATTGCCTGCCTCTCGGCCTTGTCGACGAATGTGTTGCCCCGCGCCCTGCACGCCTTCATGCAAAGCAATCCCAATGTCGGCATCACCTTCCAGGCACGGATGTCCTCGAACGTCCGGGACCTTGTCGCATCCGGGCAATTCGATCTCGGGATCGTGGCCGACGAGATCGATCGCACGGGCGTGGAGGTCGAGGAGTTCGCGCAGTTCCGGGTAGCGCTTGCCATGCCACAGGGACATCCGCTCGAAGCTCTGGATGTCATACATCCCAGCGACCTCGACGGACAAAAGTTCATAGCGCTTGCTCCGGAGGATACGACCCGGCGCGAGGCGGAAGCCGTATTTGAGCGCGCTGGCGTCACGGTCCGCCCGGTGATTGAGACGCCCTACTCGACGACGATCTGCGCGATGGTTGCCGCAGGCATTGGTATTGGCCTCGTCAATCCTCTCACCGCAGAACCCTACGTGGACCACGGGCTGGTCCTGCGACCGTTCGAACCGGCACTGCATTTCCGCACCCTGCTGATTACGCCACCCAATCGCCTTCCTTCCAGAAACCTCGAGGAGTTCATAAAACAACTGCGCGGCGCAATCTGAGCCCATTTCGCGTCTCTCTGACATGGCCGCTCACAGAACCTTGGATAGGAATGCGGCAGTCCGCGGGTTCTGCGGACTGGCAAGCATGGTTCGTGGATGGCCTTCCTCGACCACCTGTCCCTGGTCCATGAATACGAGGTGATTGCCGACCTCGCGGGCAAAGCCGATCTCGTGGGTTACGACGACCATTGTGATGCCGCTCATCGCCAGATCCTTGATCACGTCGAGGACCTCACCGACGAGTTCCGGATCAAGTGCAGAGGTCGGTTCGTCGAACAGCATAACCTCCGGCTCCATGGCGAGCGCCCGCGCGATCGCCACGCGCTGCTGCTGACCACCGGAAAGCTGTCCCGGATAGCGGCCGCCGAAACCATCCAGCCCCACCCTGTCCAGGAGCTCGTTGGCCTTTTTGCGCGCCTGCTCTTTCGGCCAACCTTTGACATGGGCCGGCCCTTCCATGACATTTTCGAGTGCCGTCATGTGCGGGAACAGATGAAAACGTTGAAAGACCATCCCTGTCATGCGTCGCTGGGCAGCGATTTGGCCGGACGAAAGAGGATGAAACCGTCCGTCCCTCTCGACGTAACCCTGCAACTCCCCCTTCAGGAGGACACGACCGGCCGAGATGCTTTCAAGCTGGTTGATGCACCGGAGCAGCGTCGACTTGCCAGAGCCCGAAGGGCCGATCGCAACGCAGACCTCGCCCCGGCGCACGCGAAGATCGACGCCTTTGAGCGCATGGACAGGGCCGTAGAACTTATGGATGTTCTGCATTTCGACGCAGAATTCGGAAATATTTGCGTTCATGGCTCTACTCCGCCCGTGTCGGATGAACGGAAACGCCCTTGCCAAAGTGACGCTCGAGAAAATGCTGGCCGACCATCAGCAGGCTGGTGATCGCGAGATACCAGGTACCCGCGACCAGCAGGAGCGGGATCGGCAGGTACAGCCTGTTGGAAATCGCGTTGGTCGCGAAGGTCAGGTCCAGCGTGAACGGTACCGCGAGCACGAGCGACGTCATCTTCAGCATGCCGATCGTTTCATTGCCTGTCGGCGGGATGATCACGCGCATCGCCTGCGGCATCAGGATCCGCATCCAGATTTTTCCGGGTTTCATCCCGAGTGCCTGGGCGGCCTCGGCCTGCCCTCTGTCGAGGGAGTTGAAGCCTGCGCGGAAGATTTCCGTGAGATAGGCGGACTCGTTGAAACCAAGGCCGAGGATCGCGGCCATGGCAGGCGTGAGGATGTACTTCGTCTCGACACTGACGATCTCTGGCCCGAACGGAATTGCAAGGCTGAGATTGGGGAAGAGAACGGCAAAGAGGCCCCAGAATAGCAGCTGGGTGTAGATCGGTGTGCCCCGGAAGAACCACACCCAACCATAGGCGATGCCGCGAAGAACAGGGTTCTCGCTGTCTCGCATGACAACGAGCAGGCCAGCGACAACGATCGCTACGGTCATGGCAACAACCGTCAGCAGAAGTGTCCATCCCACGCCCCGAATGACCTGCGGCGAAAAAAGGTACGTCAGGTACACATCCCAATGGAAGTTGGGATTGACCGAAACCGCCTGGCCGATCTGCAGGGCGAGAATGGCAAGGACCGCGACCGCGAGCCAGCGGCCGGGATGACGGCGCGGAACCACGATGTTTCGCGTGATCGCTGGCTTCTCTACGGCGACCGGCTTGAAGCCGGTCGCAATGTTTTCAACATCGGAAGCCATGAGCTCAGATCTTGACTTCAGGGTTCACGAGCGCCTTGTCGACGATAACGGAGCCGACGCCCCAGGTGTCGAGCAGGGCCTTGTAGGTGCCGTCTGCAATCAGGGAATTGATGGTGTCTGCGATGAGTTGCGTCAGTTCCATGTCTGCCTTTGCAACGGCGATCCCGTTCGGACCGTGCTTGCTCAGCGCGCCGCCGGCCGGCTTGAGAGTTTCAAAGGCTCCGCTCGACTGTTTGGCAGCATAACCGATGCCGGCCTCACCAGAGACCGTGGCGTCCGCGCCGCCCGCAGCGACGCGGGTCAGCGCTTCAGGCTGCTTGGAGAATGGCAAAATCTCGATTTCGGCTTTGCCAGCCTGCTTGCAAAGATCATTTTCGGCGATGACTGCCTTTTCGTGGTAGCTGCCGGACTGGATGGCAATCTTGCGGCCGCAAATATCGGCTGGGTCGAACTTAGTCGGGTTGCCGGCCTTGACGGCCCACATGCTGCCCGTGTCGGCATAACTGACGAAATTGACCGCTTTCATACGCTCGTTCGTGATCGAAAAGGCAGAAACGCCGATGTCGAACTTGGTTCCGAGAGCGGGCAGAATGGCCTCGAAGGCCGAGGTCTGAAAGTCGATCTTGACGCCGAGCTTCTTGCCGATCGCGTTGGCAATGTCGACGTCGATGCCTTCCGGCGTCTGTCCATCCTTCTCGCTCAGGAATTCCCAGGGTGCATAGGCGGTGTCCGACCCTATGGTCAGGACGCCGGCCGCCTTGATTTTTTCGGGCAAACGGGAGGCCAAGACCTCCTCGACCTTGATCGCCGAGGCGTCGAAACTCTGAGCAAAGCTTTGACCGCTCAAGGCAGTCAAAGCGAAGGCGGTGACAATTGAAACATGAGTCAGGATCTTGATCATTTTTGTTCCCCATCTTGTTTGCGGCGGACCGGGTGACGCTTGGGAGGACCGACGTCTCCCTCGTCCGACACGCGCACTATGGGATGAGCGCAGTCGGCCGTCCAATAATAAGATCGGCCCACTCTATTCCAACAGGTTATTGGGTGACGCGCCGAAATCAGGCCGTTGACTTGCGCTGACTGTTGGCTACGGTGTCGTCGATGGTTCCTGACATGCCAAGCGACGTCAGGTGAAAAGGGAACACGGTGAGGACTACCCATCAGGGGCCGAGACCGTGACTGCCCCCGCAACTGTGAGCGGCGAGCAACCTCCAAAGACCACTGGTGAACCTCGTTCGGAGGCGCTGGGAAGGTGGAGGACGCGACGACCCGCAAGTCAGGAGACCTGCCATCACGAATGAAACCGAACCGGGCGGGGAGTCCGGTCAGGAGCAGTGATGGCGAAAGCATCTTCCCGGCCGGTGGCGACACCTGCCTATTCCGTGGTTCAATCCGCGCCGCATCAGATCCTTGTTTGCAAAGGCTGCAAACGGACGGAGCGTTACCGCCGGCCCGGCGGAACCATGATCGCGAACCTGCGCGCGTCCATTGCCGAAACGAGCCTCTCCGACCAGTTCGAGGTTACGGGAACCGCCTGCATGGGCGGCTGTGACCAGCCGTGCTCGGTCGCCGTTCGTGCTCCCGAAAAGGCGAGTTGGCTCTTCTTCAACCTCGATCCAATCGAGGACGTGGCCGACATCGTGCGCTTTGCGCAGCTCTATGCTCAGCTTGACGACGGCTGGTGCCGCTCCGTCGATCGACCCGGCAAGCTCGCAAGCAACATCCTGGCGCGCCTGCCGGCGATGATCTATCGCCCGGTGCGTTCCACGTCATGACCCACGCAGCAACCAGCACCTGCTATCGAAGGACCCCACGATGGAACGTGTTGCCCCGACGACTGCCACCGCTATGTCAGAGCATTGGAATGCTCGGGCATGGAAGTTTGACGCCGCGGCGTCCCATCGGCGCGACGCCTCGTCATGGCGGGCAGTGTTCGAAGCCGCACTCGGCAGCAGGCCTCAGGACGTCGTCGATCTAGGGTGCGGGACCGGAGCGTGCGCGCTCCTCGCGGCGAGCCTTGGCCATCGTGTCACGGCCGTCGATGGCTCTCTCGAAATGCTTTCTCATGGAAGAACCGCTGCTGCCGAGGCCGGCCTTGAGATCGACTTCATCCACTCGACCATGGACGAAGCGAAGCTTCCGGCGTCAAGTGCCGATGCCGTCGCGATACGCAATGTCCTGTGGACGCTCGAAAACCCGCCGGCCGCACTGACCCTGGCGCGCGAAATCCTCCGGCCAGGCGGCAAACTTCTGCTGTCGGATGGGCTTTGGTATCGCCAACGCGTCAACAACAGTCGCGAAATCTTCGGGACAAACCTGCCCTTCTATAACGGTCTGACCGAGACCGATGCGCGTGCGCTGATCGCTGGCGCCGGCTTCCGCTCCGTTGAAAGCTGGCGCCACCTGATGCCCGGCGACCCTTACGGCTCCGTTTATGACGATCCGGATACCCCGATCACCTTCTTCGTTCTCACCGCAATCGCTCCGGAGTGATTTTCATGTCTCGCAATCTTTGGTTTTCCGCTTTCGTAACGGCGATGCTCGTCTCCCCCTTTTCCGTCTTTGCGCAGGAGGAGCTTCGCGTCGTGGAGCCGTTCCAGCTGCAACGGCTCGATACCCAGACCGGGGGGTTCCAGCTTCGCGCCAACAGCGTCACGGAGACGCTGGTACAGACGAATCCGGAGGCGGCGGTGCTGCCGGCGCTGGCCGAGCGCTGGGAGACATCGGCCGATGGCCTGAAATGGACTTTCTTCCTGCGCCCCAACGTCACCTTCCACGACGGAACCGCGATGACGCCGGAGGCCGTCGCGGCATCCTTCAAGGCGCTCCTTCCGACCGGCAACCTTATCAAGAACGCCAAGGTCAAGGATGTCAGCGCCGGTGACGGGACCGTGACATTCACGCTTGAGCAACCGTTCGCGCCATTCCTTGCCTACCTCCTGGACCCCGCCGTTCCGGTTCTTGCGCCCTCGTCGTTCGCTTCAAGCGGAGAACTCACGGCTATCGTGGCGACAGGACCGTACAGAATCGAAAAAGCGGAACTCCCGCAGGGCCTCGATCTGGTTCGGCATGACAGCTATTGGGGTGACGTCGCGAAAATCGAGCGTGTCCGCGTGGATGGCATACCGAACCCTGAGACCCGCGTGAACATCGCGCTGGCAGGTGAAGGCGATCTGGTGCTGGAAATCCCGACGACGGCCGTCTCGCGTATCGACCGCTCCGGAGAGACGCACATCGTCCGTGCACCGGTGCCCCGGGTCGTCATGATGCTGGTCAATGTCAAAAAACCGCAGTTCGCCGATGTCGAGATTCGCCGCGCGCTCAGCTTTGCCGTCGACAGACAAGCAATCGCCCGGACGATCATGGGCAACCAGGACCTTGCCGCGAACCAGTATTTCCCGCCCGCGATGAAGGGATGGCATTTTGAGGATTTCAAGCCGCAGACGCTCAACGTCGCCGAGGCGAACCGTATCCTCGACGAGCTCGGCTGGAAACCGGGGGCAGACGGGATCCGTGAAAAGGATGGCACGCGCTTCGCCGGCATGATGCGGACATTCCCGCAGCGCGCATACCTGCCCGTGATTGCCGAGGCACTCCAGGCCCAGTTAAAGGCGATCGGCTTTGACCTCTCCATCCAGGTCGGGGAATCCAGCCTTATCCCGGAAGCACAGAACGATGGGACGCTCGAGTTGGGACTAGGCATCCGCACCATGATCTACCAGGTGCCGGATCCGGTGGCGCGCCTCACCAGCGACTTTGCGACCGACGAACCCAGCACAGATGCGACCGGAGCCACCGGATGGAAGAGCGAGGAGATGCGGGCAGCCGTTGCCGCATACAATCTCACGACCGATCCGGAGGCTCGCCTGCCGCTTCAGCGCGAGATGGCTGAAATCCTGCAGAACGAACTTCCCGTCATCCCGATCACGTTCACCGATGAGAAATACGCCGTCTCGGAGCGGCTGGAAGGCTTTGTTGCCGACCCGGTGATGCAGACGCGACCGCTCAATCATTTGTCGTTCAAGGACTGATCCATGCAGCGCGCGGTTCGTCACGCCGTTCCGCGCGCTGTTTTGCGCCGGGTTCTTGAGGCTCTCTCGGTCGCGTTGATCCTCGCAACGATCTGCTTTGCGCTTCTTCACGCCATTCCCGGCGACATGGCGCTGCGGATCGCCGTCGGCCGGTTGGGAACGGAAAATATGTCTCCAGCGGCGGTCGAGCAGATCCGCGACGCCGAGATGCTGTCTCGCCCTCTCCTCGTGCAGTATTTCGACTGGCTGAAGGCGGTCGCCACCGGTGATATCGGGCGCTCCTTCGTTTCCGGCCGGCCCGTGGCCGAGGAACTTCGGCAGGCTGGCGGATACACCCTGCGGCTCGCAGTTATCGCCTGGCTGCTCTCCTATGCATTGGCTTTGCCGCTTGGTATCGCGGCCGGTCTCAAGCCCGATGGCGCAATCGATCGGGCAACGGCATTCGCCGCGGCGGCCTTTTCATCGTTGCCGACCTTCCTGATCGGGATCGCACTCATCTCGATCTTCGTACTCGCACTCAACCTGCTTCCGCCAGCAGGGTATCGACGACCTGAGCATCTCGTCCTTCCAGCCATCACGCTGGCCCTGGGGCTGATGGCGCCGTCTATGCGGGTCATACGCGATGCTGTCGCTGAAGTGCAGGCCTCAGCCTACATGACCTATGCTCATGTGAGAGGGTTTGGCAAAGTCAAAGCCTTCATACGGCATGGCCTGCGAAACGCGAGCGTTCCGATCGTCACCTTCGCGGCGCTTCAGTTTGCCTATCTCATGGACGGCTTTTTTGTCGTGGAGACCTTGTTCAATTTTCCGGGGATCGGGAACGCGATGGTATCGGCGCTGCTTGCACGCGATGTCCCAGTCGTCATGGGTTGTGCGCTTCTGATCGGCACCACCTTCGCGGCAATCAGCCTTGCCGCTGACCTCATTTGCATGTGGATGGATCCCCGGCTTGTGGATGAGGGCCATGGCAGCCGTTGATCAGCGCCTTCTTTGGACGATCGGGGCGGCTACGGCGGTGACGATTGTTACGATCGCCGCGATCATCGGCCGCGATCCTCTCCATCAGGACCTCGCGGTTGCCCTCGCGCCGCCATCCATGCTGTTTCCGCTCGGAACCGACCATCTGGGTCGCGACGTGTTCGCTCGCCTCTTCCATGCACTACCCCGCTCTATCGGCATCGCGACGTCAGCGATGGCAGCGGCGGTGGCCATCGGGACCTTGGTCGGGCTAGCCGCCGCGGTCTCCAACCGCCTTGTCGATGCAGCGATGATGCGCCTCACCGACCTCGCGCTTGCGTTCCCTGGACTACTTCTCGCAATGGTACTGGCAGGGCTGATGGGTGGCGGAATGTTGCCGGTTCTCGTCGGTATTGCGCTGGGGCAGTGGCCCCAGTTCGCCAGGATGACGCGGAGTGTCGCAGCCGCCGCCATGACCGAGGCGCATGTCGAGGCGTCGCGTCTGGCTGGTCTCGCAGGATGGCGGATCCTCTTGCGACAGGTCATGCCGCGGGTTCTGATCCATACAGCGTCACTTGCGGCGCTGGGCGTCGGTGGCGCGGTCTTGACGATCTCTTCACTGGGCTTCCTGGGACTTGGGTTGCAACCGCCCACGCCGGAATGGGGCGCAATGATCACGGAGCTCCTGCCCTATATGGACGTCGCGCCAGTACAGATCGCAGCCCCCTGTGTCGCGCTGTTCGTGACCGTGCTCACCTGCATGATCGCCGGGCGACGACTGGCCGAGGCAATATGATGCGGGCGATATTACGAGTTTGTGATCTCTCGGTACGGGATCAAAAAGGCACGCTGCTGGTCGAAGCCGTCAGCTTCGCAATTCCGCAGGCAGGCGCCGTTGTTCTGATAGGCGAAACAGGTAGCGGCAAGAGCCTCGTCGCGCAGGCGGTGCTCGGCCTGGTCCCGGAGGGACTGAGCGTGCAAGGACGCATCGAGTTCGATGGACGTACCGTCGAACTATCGGATCGGGCGGCTTTGCGACAGTATTGGGCAAATCACCTGGCGCTTGTGCCGCAAGAACCACGAGCAGCACTCGATCCGACAATGCGCGTGCTGCCGCAGATCACTGGTTTGGCAAAACAGGCACATGCGCATCAGGCGATGACGAGCCTGAGCCTCCGTGCCTCGGTTGGGCGGCAGTATCCGTTCATGTTGTCGGGCGGCATGGCTCAACGTGTTCTGGTTGCCGGGGCATTGACGACGCAGGCGCCCGTCATCATCGCCGACGAGCCGACCAAAGGCCTGGATGATGATCGGGTCGAAGAGACTGTCTCACGCATCCGACAACTCCTCGACCATGGCCGGGCGGTGTTGGCAATCACACACGACATACGCGTCGCGCGTGGCCTTGGCGGTCAAATAGGTGTGATGCGCGCCGGCCGGATGTTGGAACAGGGGCCTGTGGAAGAGGTGATACTGGCACCGCGCCACGCCTATACCCGGGCGTGGCTTGATGCAGATCCCGATCGGTGGCCCCGACGCACGGCGCAACGCATCGCCGAGCCGGTGCTCCACGCCCAAAAGCTCACCTATGCGGTCGGTGATCGCAGATTATTCCAGGACTTAAGTCTGACGCTCCTCCGGGGGAGCATCACAGCCATAACGGGTCCGAGCGGTTGCGGCAAAACGATGTTGGGCAATGTGCTCCTCGGCCTCGCGCGACCGCATGCAGGCACGGTGCGATGGTGCGACGGCACTGATCCGCACCGTGTCCGTCGACCTGCCTTACGCGCGCGTTTTCAGAAGTTACATCAGGATCCAGCTTCGGCGTTCATGCCGGGGCGTGTGTTGAGACTTCAGCTCGAGGACCTCAAACCTGTGCTACCGTTCGGATGCCTGGCACGCGACCTGCCACCCCTTCTCGATCGGTTGGCGGTTCATCCATCGCTTCTCGAACGGCGACCGGACGAGGTTTCCGGTGGAGAACTGCAACGCATCGCAATCGCTCGCATCCTCCTGTTCAAACCGTATTGCCTGGTCGCCGATGAACCGACATCGCGGCTTGATCCACTGGTGCAGCGCGAAGTGACAGAGCTTCTGCGAACCCTGGTTGACGAGCAGGATATGAGCCTCGTTCTTACAAGCCACGATAAACGATTGGTCCGGGCGGTTGCTCACGACGTCATTGATCTCCAGTAAAACTCGCGAATTGCGGCCTGCCCTCATCTGCTGGTGTTTCGCTTTTCCGAGATCAAATCGGGCCAGCCTCATCAAAGTCTAAGCAGGGAGAATCCGCCCTAAGCGGCCGCCTGCGCCACGCGCGCAGGGACATTCCTGTCGCTCGGCAGTACGGCGAACCTTCCTATCGGTGGCTGACGGTCAGAGGTTCTCGGCGTAGAACGTCTTGAGCCTGTCGACGGCCTGATCGACGCAATCGGGCTTGTCGTAGAGGTCGTAGTGCGTGGCGCCGGGCACGACGAGGATGTTCTTCACCTTCGAGGCCGACTTGTTGAACAGCTCGAACCCGTCGCGATAGGAGCCGAAGGCGCCCGCCTGCCCGCCACCAACGACGATCTGCAGCGGCTGGGTCAGCAGCTTCTCCGCCAGATGGAAGGCATCGAAGGTGAAGCCGGCGCCGGTGCTGGCGACGTTCAGCTTGTTGGGCGATCCCGGCTGCTGGCCGCGCGGCGTCGTGTAGTAGTCCACCGCCTCGACCACATCGACATCCGTGATGCCATAGGAGTCGAGCTGCGCCTTCGACTGCGGGATATAGGTGGCGATCGCGGTCTCCGCGCCGCGGGCCTCGGCCGTGCGCTGCGCGCCGATGCCTTCCAGCGCCTTGATCGCCGCATCGGCGGAGAGGTCCCCCTCCCGGCACAGCCGGCCGTAATTGGCCCCGACGATGGTGCCGACCGCCTTGAAGCGGCGCTCGGTCATCGCCGCGTTCACGGCATAGCCGCCACCGCCGCAGATGCCGAGCACGCCGATGCGGTTCTCGTCGACATAGGGCAGCGTCACGAGGTAATCGGCCGCGCAGCGGAAATCCTCGACGCGGGTCGCCGGGTCTTCCAGATAGCGGCCGGGACCGCCGCTGGCGCCCTGCGTGGAGGCGTCGAAGGCAAGGCAGACATAGCCGAGTTCGGCGAGCTTCGCGGCGTAGATCGCGGCCGTCTGCTCCTTGCAGGAGCTGATCGGGTGAAGGACGACGCGATCATCGAGAACCCGAGCGACGCGCAAAGCACGTTCGACGCTTTGGCCAGCACCGACAAGGAACTGTACTGGACCGAAGGCACGACCAAGCGCTTCGAGGACGGCTACAACTGGTTCGGCGCCACCCCGAGAAGGTGCTGTCGTACCTGGCCAGGTACATGGGCTGACCGCTTCGGGGAAGGACCGCAGCGGCGACGGCGCGAAGGCCGGCCCCGCCGCTGCGGCCCATTCCACACCACGGACAGCGATGCCGGATGGCCTGCTTGCCGAGCGGCAGCCGGTCTCGCCGCGCCTTCGAACTTGAAACAGGAGTTTTATCGCAAACCGCGCCGTCACCCGCATGCCGATCGCGCACCTGATGATCCTCGGCAACCTGATCCACTGCCTTGCCGCGACGCTGTTCCTGGCCGCCGCGCTTTCCGGCCGGCTGAACGTGGCCCTTGCCGTCGTTCCCATGCTCTTCTTCAGCTTCGGCGCGGGGCTGGCCTCTCCGGCGGCCTTGACGGAGGCGCTCGGCGTCAATCCGCAGGCCGCCGGCTCCGCGTCGGGCCTCTACGGCGCCGCCCAGATGGCGATCGGCGCGGCCTGCACGGCGCTCGGCGGCCTCGGCGGCAATCCGATGCTTGCCGCCGGCTCGGTCCTCTTCGCCGCAGGCCTCGTGGCGCAGCTCGCCTTCTGGCTGGCCAACCGGGCGAAGGCCTGAGCGGCGGGCCGGAGGCTCGCCGGTGAGCGGTTCAGCCGGGCGCGGCGTTACAGCTCGAAGCCGTCGATAACCACTTCCCCTTTTCGACCGGCCAGCCGGCCCCACAATGGCCCCTTTCAGGATGCCTCAGGAAAGGCCGCTCATCAGGCGCCGGTATTCTGCTTCCGGCCTGCCATAGGCGTCGTGGGCGAACTCCTCCAGGGCGGGACGGTCGCGGATGACGACGCTGCCGCGCAGCGAGCGGATGAAGCCCTCGCCTTCCAGGACATGCAGCGCGGTCGTCACGCTCGGCCGCCTGACGCCTAGGAGCACCGACAGGAGTTCGTGCGTCAGCGCCATCTCGTCGCTGCGCGAGCGGTCGTGGCACATGAGAAGCCAGCGGGCGAGCCGCTCGTTGACCTCGTGGACCGCATTGGACACGGCCGTGTGGGCCAGTTGCACGGCAAAGCTTTCCATCGAGCGGTTCATGATCCGGACGAAGGGCTTGCTCTGGTCCATCCAGCGGCGAAAATCGTCGAAGCCCATGCTGTAGCCCTCGGCGTCGAGCTGGACCGTCACGTCATAGGAGCTGACCCGGGCGCCCGTGACCGCGGAGGTCGGGATGTAGCCGTCGAAGCCGAAGATGCCTGCTTCCGCGCGCCGGCCCTGCGGCGTCGTGATCACGACGGACCCGATGCCGTCGGTCAGGAAATACACCGCGTCGATCGGCCGGTCCCGATGCGCAAGGGGCGTGCCCTTGGGAAGGACCTCGTGCTTCAGGTCGGGCGCCAGCATCTGGAAGTCGACATCCGGCAGGAGCTGCAGGAGGTTGTTGGGGGGTGCAGAGCGCAACGGGGCGGCCATGTCCACGCCTCCTGTTTCGGGCCGGCGCGCCTGTCAGCGCCTGACGCCGCCAATTCGGGGAGATGACGGTGCGCCGTCGAGCTTACGCCATCCTGTCCAAGTCGCAAGAGCGGGACGGCGCGCCGCACGCGCGGCGACGGATGCAAAGCGGCCGGCCCGAAGGTCCGGGCCGGCCGCTGCATCACGAACCGAAAAATACGGCTGCCAAGCGATCAGCGCCGGTAGCGCAGGCGCTCCTGCTCGATTTCGGCGGGACCGTAGGGATCGAGCGTCTCGTCGAAGCGCGTCCAGCCCTGCTCGGCATAGGCCGCGCGCCGCTCGGCCGGATCGACCCAGTTCGACTGGCGCAGGATCGCCTCGGCCTCGGGATAAAGGCTTTCCTCGACGCGGGCGGTAACCAGCGTGCCGCCGCGGCGCACGCCTTCTGCATAGACATGGGCATGCTCCTCCGGCACGCCGGATTCCGTCATCGCGCCGATGAGGCCGCCCGCCGCGCCGCCGGCCACCGCGCCGGCGGCGGCACCGGCCGCCGTGGCGGCAAGCCAGCCGGCGGCGACCACGGGCCCGACGCCCGGAATGGCCATGATGCCGAGGCCGGTCAGGAGGCCGCCGACGCCGCCGACGGCCGCGCCGATGCCGGCCCCTGCTCCCGCGCCCTCCGCGGCGTTCGTATCGCCGGTCCGGCGCTCGTCCACATTGTTCGACACGATGCTGATATCGTCCGAGGGGATGCCCCGCGCTTCGAGGGCGCTGACCGCGGCACGCGCGTCGGAATAGTCGTCAAAAAGTCCGGTTGCGGTTTTCTTCATGGGAGTATCCTCTCAGTTGGCGTCAGTTGGCGACGATGTTGCCCTGGTAGTCGAGCGCGACACTGACGGACTTGCCGTCCTTCATCGCGGTGCCCCGCCAGACGCCCTTGTCGTCGAGCGCGAGCCCGGTGACGTCGGCATAGCCCGCTTCCGCGATGCGCTCCTTGGCCTGGTCCTCGGTGAAGCTGTTCGCGCCTTCGACCGGCGCGGTGGCGTTCTTGTCGTCCGGCGTCGCGACCGCCGGCGTATCGCCATCGGTGGTGGGCGTCGTGGAGGTCTGGGCGAAGGCGCCAAGGGTCGATGCGCCGACGAACGCGGCGGCGAGCAATAGCTTTTTCATGATGTTTCCTCGTTGTCAGCCGTTGAAGGCAAGAAGCAAACCGAGATCGCGGCGTTTGGTTCCTCGCTAATTTTGCGGGAGGCGTAAAATAAGCGCGTCCTGATGCCACATCTGCCGGCGGAGGCGGCTAGAACACCCGCACCGCGGCCGTCCCCGTGATGACCAGCGCGACCGCGATCATCAGCGGCTTGACCGGCAGCCGGCTGACGATGAGGGCGCCGAAGGGCGCGGCGAGCACCCCGCCGATGATGAGACCCACCGCCGAGGAGAGCTCCGACCAGCCGAGCGCCAGGACGAAGGTGATCGAGATGACCATGGTGACGGCAAATTCGGTGAGGTTGGTGGAGCCGATGACCTTCCTGAGGTCATGGCCGCGCCCGAGCAGGCTGCTCGTCACGATCGGCCCCCATCCGCCGCCGCCCATGGCATCGAGCACGCCGCCGAGCCCGCCGACATAGGGCACGATCCAGTCGCGCACATCCCGCGGCCAGGACGGGTTGAAGGCCTTGTAGAGGATGAAGAGGCCGACGGCGACGAGATAGGCCGAAACGAAGGGCTCGATCACCTTTCCGTCGATGTTCGACAGGAGATAGGCGCCAATCGCCCCGCCCGCCATGCCGGCCGGCGCAAGCCGCGCCACCAGCCGCCAGTCGACATTGCGATGATAGGCATGCGAAAGCCCGGAAGCGGCGGTGGTGAAGCATTCCGTCACATGGGTCATGGCGCTTGCCGTTGCCGGCGGCACGCCGACGGCAAGCAGGCTCGTGGTCGTCAGCACGCCGAAGGCAAGGCCAAGGGCGCCGTCGACGATCTGGGCCAGGAAGCCGATGACGACGAAAAGCAGCAAATCCGCAGTGAGATAATCCAGCACGATCCCGCTCCCGCCTTGTTCACGCGATCGTCTAGAAGTTCGCTCGGCCGCGTTGGTTCCGGGAGGCGGACGGAACAATCCTCGCCATTCCTGATTGTAGAAGGACAACAACAGCGCGGGGTTTCGAAATGGAAAGCGCTCACAACTGGCAGATGCCCGTCGTCCTGGCCAATCGGGAGGCCGAAGCGTTCGTGGTGGTGCGCAACTCCCTCGAGGCGGCCGCCTATCTGATGGATTTCTGGCCGAAGCAGCACGGACCCGCTTTCTACAAGGCCATTCGCCTTTGCGCGGACGCGCTCGATGGCGAGGTGACCGACGAGGACGTGCGGGACGCGTTTCTGGCGGCGGCGCACGATGCGAACATCGCCATTACCGTGCACTGACCCTTGCCGGCCCGGCGTTGCGGGCCATATCGCCCCTCAGGAACCACCGCCCGGAGCACCGCCATTCATCGACGCGCCCTGCCTCTCCTGCTGATCCCGCTGAGCGGCTGTTCCGGCATACAGTCGGCGCTCGATCCCGCGGGTGACGAGGCGGCGGCGATCTATACGCTGTTCCTCGTCATGGTCGCCGGCGGTGCGCTTATCTGGCTCGCCGTCGTCGGGCTTCTCCTTCACGCGGCACGGCGGCGCGGGGCCCCCTGGAGCGAGAAGACCGCCGGGCGGCTGATCGCCTGGGGCGGGGTCGCCTTTCCCGTCGCCGTGCTCCTGGCGCTGCTTGCCTACGCGGTCTGGCTGATGCCGGCGATCCGGCCCTGGCTGGCGCATTCCGCGCCGGCGGACCGGCCGATCGAGGTGACGGGCGAGCAGTTCTGGTGGCGCATCCGCTATCCCGCCGCCGAAGGCATGCCGGCCTTCGAGACCGCCAACGAACTGCGCCTTCCCGTCGGCGCGCGTGCCGTCTTCGCGCTCAAGGCGCAGGACGTCATCCATTCCTTCTGGATACCGGCGCTGGGCGGAAAAATGGACATGATTCCCGGCCGCACCAACACGCTCTCGCTGCTGCCGACACGGGCTGGCGTCTTTCGCGCGCCCTGCGCGGAGTTCTGCGGCGCCTCCCACACGCTGATGGCCTTTTCCGTCGTCGTGATGGAACTGGAAGACTATGCGGCCTGGCGCCGGGCGCAGGCGGACGGGAACTTCGCAACGGGCAGCGAAGGCGAGCGGCTTTTCGCCCGTCACGGCTGCGCCGGCTGTCATGGCATCCGCGGCCTGACGGAGACCGCGAGCCTCGGACCGGACCTCACCTTCTTCGGGCAGCGCCAGACAGTCGGCGCCGGCACGCTTGCCAATACGGCCGAAAACGTCGCGCGCTTCATCCGCAACCCGGACAAAGTCAAGCCCGGCGCGAAAATGCCGGCCTTCGACATGCTACCGGACGGGGACATCGCCGCCATGGCCGATTATCTCGTGGGGCTTAGATGAGCGGTGCGGCCGAACCAGAGTTCTCGACGCAGGAGCGCAAAGCGCAGGAGGCGGAACTGCGCGCGGTCTGGCGCACGCCCTCCGGCTGGCGCTACTGGACCTCCGTCAACAACACCGAAATCGGCCTCTGGTATGGCGCGGCCGCCTTCCTCTTCATGCTGTTTGCCGGCGTGCTCGCCCTCCTGGTGCGCGTGCAGCTCGCCGTGCCCGACAACGACTTCCTCTCCGCCGACACGTTCAACCAGGCCTTCACCCTGCACGGCACGGTGATGATGTTCCTCTTCGCCGTGCCGATCTTCGAGGCGGTGGCGATCTTCCTCCTGCCCTCGATGCTCGGCGCGCGGGAACTGCCCTTCCCCCGTCTTTCCGCCTTCGGCTTCTGGAGCTTCGCGCTCGGCGGCGTCTTCGTCTGCGGCTCGATCTTCTTCGGCGCGGCGCCGAATGCCGGCTGGTTCATGTATCCGCCGCTGGCCACGGACAAGGAATATTCCGGCATCGGCGCCGATATCTGGCTGCTCGGGCTCTCCTTCATCGAGGTCGCCTCGATCGCCGCCGCGGTGGAGCTGATCGTCGGCATCATGAAGTGCCGGGCGCCCGGCATGCGCATCAACATGATGCCGCTCTTCGCCTGGTATCTCCTCATCGTCGCCGGCATGATCCTCTTCGCCTTCCCGCCGCTGATCGCCGGCGACATCCTGTTCGAGATGGAGCGGATGTTCGACTGGCCGTTCTTCGACGCGGCGCGCGGCGGCGATCCCCTGCTCTGGCAGCACCTGTTCTGGATCTTCGGCCATCCGGAGGTCTACATCATCTTCCTGCCCGCCATCGCGCTGATGGCGATGATCGTGCCGACCTTCTCGCAACGCCCCATCGTCGGCTATTCGTGGATCGTGCTCGCCGCCGTCGGCACCGGCTTCCTGAGCTTCGGCCTGTGGGTGCACCACATGTTCACGACGGGCCTGCCGCAGATCTCGCTCGCCTTCTTCTCCGCCGCCTCGGAGGCGGTCGCGATCCCGACCGGCGTGCAGATCTTCGTCTTCATCGCCACCATGCTCGCCGGCCGCGTCATCTTCTCCGTGCCGATGCTGTTCGGCGCGGGCGGGCTTGCGATCTTCATCATCGGCGGGCTGACGGGCGTCATGGTGGCGCTCGTGCCCTTCGACTGGCA
Organism: Shinella sp. WSC3-e; assembly: GCF_945994535.1. Taxonomy (NCBI): domain Bacteria; kingdom Pseudomonadati; phylum Pseudomonadota; class Alphaproteobacteria; order Hyphomicrobiales; family Rhizobiaceae; genus Shinella; species Shinella sp. WSC3-e. Next base: position 357,704 of record NZ_OZ000530.1, on the reverse strand, counting down.
GGCGCACGACACCTATTTCATCGTCGCCCATCTGCACTACGTGCTGATCGGCGGCATGCTCTTCCCGGTCGTCGCCGGCATCTACTATTATTATCCGCTGCTCGACGCGCGAAAACTCTCCGACCGGCTCGGCAAGATCGCCTTCTGGCTGATGTTTTCCGGCTTCAACATCGCCTTCTTCCCGATGCATCTTTCCGGCCTGCGCGGCATGCCGCGGCGGGTCTTCACCTATCCGGCCGATATCGGCTGGGACTGGTTCAACCTGGTCTCCACGATCGGCGCCTTCATCTTCGCCGCCGGCGTCGCCATCGTGGTGATCGACGTCGTGAGGCCCAAGCACCGCCAGCCGAAGGTGGAGGAGAACCCCTGGAACGCCGGCACGCTGGAATGGATCAGCGAGCCGGAGGAAAAGTGGGGCGTGCGCTCCATCCCCATCATCAGGAGCCGCTATCCGATCTGGGACCAGCCCGGCCTCATCGAGGACATCAAGGCCGGCCGCTTCTACCTGCCCGACGCGAAGGACGGCGCGCGCGAGACGCTCGTCACCTCGGTGCTGGACGCCGAGCCGATCCAGTGCCTGCGCGTCGGCGGCACCTCGATCCTCACCATCCTCGCCGCCTTCTCGCTCGGCGGCGTCTTCATCGCGCTCACCTTCCATTGGTGGATCGTGACGATCGTCTGCGCGCTGGTGACCCTTGCCGCCATCGTCGCCTGGCTCTGGACGGGCACCGCCGTGATCCCCAGGCAGGAGATGCGCGACGTCGGCCTCGGCAAGAGCCTGCCGCTCTATACGTCCGGACCGCAATCGGTCGGCTGGTGGGCCATGTTCATCACCATGGCCGGCGACGGCACCGCCTATGCAAGCCTGATGTTCGGCTACTTCTTCTATTGGACCATCCATGACGATTTCACGGGCGGCCATGCCGGGCCCGGCATGCTCTGGCCGCTCCTTGCCGCCGGCCTCTTCACGCTGGCCTGGCTCGCCATGCTGCTGGCGCGCAGGTTCAACGAAGGCGACCGGCCGGCCGCCACGCGCCTTTCTCTCCTCGCCGCCCTGCTTTTGACGCTTGCGGCAGGTGGCGCCGGCCTTGCCGGGCCCTATCTCACCGGCATGGACCCGACCGCCCATGTCTATCCGGCCATCGTCTGGGTCGTCGCCCTGTGGACCGTGGTGCATGGCGGCGTCGGCATCGTCATGCAGCTCTATTGCCTGGCGCGCAGCCTTGCCGGCCGGATGGACGCGCGCCACGACATGGACCTCGTCAATGTCGTGCTCTACTGGCACTTCCTCGTCATCACGGCGGTCACGTCCTTCGGCGTCCTCGGCCTCTTTCCGGTTTTGAGGTGATCCATGCGGCTGATCCCCAAGGAAATCGAAAGCCTCTGGACCCTCTTCACGGCGCCGACCATCTGGGCGCTGCATTTCCTCGCCTGCTACATCACCGCCGCCGTCACCTGCGCGAAGGCGGGCACCGTTCCCTTCTCCTTCGACACGATGCGCCTCGCCCTCGGCCTGATCACCCTCGCCGCCCTTGCCGGCATCGTGCTTTCCGCCGTGCTGGCCTGGCGGCAATGGGGTTTCGGGTCCGGCGATCCGCCGCACGACGAACCGACCCGCAAGGACCGCTTGCTCTTCCAGGGGTTCGCGACGCTGCTCCTCTCCGGCCTCAGCTTCGTGGCTGTGCTCTTCGTCGCCGTGCCGCTGGTCTTCATCGGGGCGTGCCAGCCATGAAGAGCCTCGCGCGCTTCCTCGGCCTCGCCCTTCTCGCCGCGCTCGGCGCAATGCTCCTCGCCAGCTTCGGCAGCGGCTCGTTCACGGCCCATATGATCATCCATATGGGCATCGTCGCCGTTGCCGCGCCGCTCGTCGCCTATGGCTTGCGCGACACGCGGCTCGATCGACTGCCGGGCGTGATCCGCGCAAGCCCAATGCTCGCCTCGCTCGTCGAGCTCGTCGTCGTCTGGTTCTGGCATCTGCCTGCCCTGCGGAGGATCGCGGATGGAAGCCTCGCCCTGTCGCTCGTCGAACAGGCAAGCTTCCTGGTTGCCGGCGTCCTGCTCTGGCACGCCTGTTTCCGGCCGAAGGACGGCCGTCTTGCCGGCGCGGCCGGGCTATTGTTCACCTCGATGCACATGACCCTGCTCGGCGTGCTGCTGGCGCTCGCCCCGCGCCCGCTCTATGGCGGCGGCGACGTCACCTGTTTCGGCATCCCCCTCTCGGCCGCCGCCGACCAGCAGCTCGGCGGGGTCGTCATGCTGATGGTCGGGGCGCTCGCATACCTCCTCGGAGGCATCCTGCTTCTTGCCGGCGTCCTGCGGGAGGACGAGGCGCTTCCGGCGAAGAGGCCGCCATGCTGATCGGCTGGAGGCATATCCTCGGCCTCGTGCTGGCCGGCGCGCTCGGCGCGTTCCTTGTCGCCTGGTCCGGCATTATCGGCGTCGGCGCGAGCACGGGCCACTGGAAGGCGACCGACTGGTTCCTGCACTGGGTGATGCGGTCCTCGGTCAGGACCGCAGCGATAGGAACGCCGGTCCCAGCCTTCACCGAGGGCATGCTGCCGATGGCGGCGGGCCATTTCGAGGCGGGCTGCGCCATCTGTCACGGCTCGCCGGCGCGGCCGCGGCCGGACAGCGTCCGCAACATGCTGCCCGCCCCGCCGGATCTCAAGGACAAGATCGCCGGCTGGAGCGATGCCGAACTGTTCCAGATCGTGCAGCACGGCGTGCGCTTCACCGGCATGCCGGCCTGGCCGGCCGCGGGGCGCGAGGACGAAGCCTGGGCCATGGTCGCCTTCCTGCGCCGCTATCCGGCGCTCGACGCGGAGGCCTATCGCAGCCTTGCCGGCCTTGCCGAAACGCGACCGGCAGGAACCGGGGACGCCATCGGGACCTGCAACGGCTGCCACGCACCGGAACGGCTCGATGCGCAAAGCCTCATTCCGGACCTTTCCGGCCAGTCCGCCACCTATCTCGAACAGGCTCTGCTCGCCTATGCGGAGGGAACGCGGGCGAGCGGCATCATGGCCGTCGCGACGGAGAGATTGGACGATGAAGAACGCCGGACGCTCGCCCGCCATTTTGCCGCCCAGCCCGCACGCCTGCGCCAATCGACATCCGGGGAGGACGCGGCGCGCGGCGAGACGATCGCCCTGAACGGCGATCCGGCCCGACGCATTCCCGCCTGCCTGTCATGCCACGACAAGGCCGGGGCCAATCCCGCCTTTCCCCGCCTTTCGGGCCAGCCGGCGGCCTATCTCGAAAGCCAGCTGAAGCTCTTTATCGGGAAGGGCCGCGGCGGCGGTCCGTTCAGGGACGTGATGGCGAAAGCCGTCGCCAACCTCGAAGCGGAGGACATGGCCCCTCTCGCCGCCTATTTCGCCGGACGGAAACCGGCGGATTGAGGCCTACCGCCGGCCGACCTGCTTGGCCGGGTCGTCGTTCTCGTCCGGGTTCGGATTGGGCTCCTCGTCCGGCAGGCGGTCGGGCTCCGGCTCCTTGATCGGCGGCGTCGGCTCGCCGATCGGGGGAAGGTCGGGCACCGGGTTGGGGCCGGGATTGGGTTCGTTCGGAATGATAGCCATCATGGCCTCCTTGCGGGTTTGACCGGGTCTATTGCGCCATCACGCTGCGTGCACCGGCCTGGCGAAAGGCCTGCTCGGCCTTGAGCAGATCGGTGCGCGCGATATCGGCCGAGACGCGGATCTCACCATGAAGCGGCGCATCGGCGCGCACGGTATCGCCACCGGAGGCTTCCACGCCGGCCGTGTTGGCGTGCGTGTCCGGCTCGATGAAGACATCGGCACGGTCAATCCCGCATTGCTGCACGAGATGTTCGACGGCCCGGTCGGCGGCCTCCCGGGTCGCGAATATCGCCCACATGGTCTTCGTGCTGTCATCGGACATGGCACCTTCTCCTCTTCTTCGGGGATCAGGTTTGCAACGCAGAAGGAGAGCGATGGTTTCAGCCCGCGGGCTAGATGTCGTCCCTGGTGTAGAACATGCGGGCGGACGCTTCGATGATCGAGCGGTGCCTGACGGGATCGAAGGTGACGGCGGGGAACGTCTCGAAGAGATATCTGGCGAAGCTCTCCCTGGCCTCCTGCGAGGCATCGAACCAGGGCTGCGAGGTCAATTCATCGAAGACCGACTTCAACGCGCCCAATTCTTCCGGCTCGAACGTTCCCTTGGAAGTGTAGCTGCCCACGCCCGCCTCCTCTCCGTGACAGCCGTGGATTCTAGGACCGTCCTTGCGGGATTCAAAGCGGGAATGCGGTACGATATCGTACGAAGAAGCCCGGCCTATTCCGTCACGTCGCGGGGAACGTGGCTGTCGACGCCCCGCGTCAAAAGCCCGTCCGCGCGCACATCGCGCACGCCCTTCACCCGGCGCAGGAAGCCGATCAGATGGCGACGGTCCTCCTCGCTGTCGACGGCGCCGTCGAGGATGGCGATGCCGTCGCGGATCGCAAGATCCAGCATGGCCAGATCGACCCGTTCATCCTCTTCAAGCGCCTCCAGGATCCGCGCCTCGAGATCGTCGTCCGCGATGATGTCGTCCGTCTCCTCCGCAAACGGCAGCGGTGCGCCGTCGACATCCCGCGCCTCGGGATCGGCGGTGATCTCGATACCCCCGTTGTCGGCTTGGTCCGGATCGGCGCCGCGTGTTCCGTAGGGCGCGTTCTGTCCGGCCCGGCGTGCGTCATCGTCGTCGGGATAGGGCCAGCCATCCCGGATGTCGCGCTCCTCGTGGTCACGGAAATCCTCTTCGCCGGAAGCTCGCTTGCGATCGGTCATCGTCTTCTCCATTCGTTCAATGCTGCAGGGAGGGGACAGATCCAACCGATCAGGCCGGCCATTGTTCCCGCGCGTGCCGCTCGGCGGACCTCATCCGGAAAGGAAGGGGCGATCCTCCGCCGCGTCGTTCCCGTCAAAACGCGCCGGGACGGCCGATCTCGTCCTCGAGCATCTTTCGCGCGCGGTTGACCCGGCTTTTCACAGTGCCGATCTCGCACGCGCACAGCCGCGCCGTGTCAATGTAGCTGACCCCCATCGCGACGAGTAGCAATGTGCGGCGCGAGCGCGGCGGGATACGGCTGAGCGCGGAGCGCAACTCGCTGCGGCGAACCGCCCATTCCTGCGGCGCCGAAATGCTGGCGCGCTCGAACAGCCCGTCGTCCAGCCCGACGGGTTCCCGGCAGCGGCGGCGATATTCCGTGTTGAAGGTGTTGCGCATGATCGTGAAGAGCCACGAGCGCAGTCGCGTGTCCGGGCAAAACTGGTGAGAGGACCGGAGCGCGCGCATGACCGTCTCCTGCACGAGATCCTCCCGGTCGCTGGCCGAACGGGTGAACCGCTGGGAAAACCGCCTCAGCGCGGGCAACTGTGCTTCGATCGCGGCGTGAACCGTCTGCGCGGCGGGCTTGGAGACCAGGGCGTCCATTCATTCCTCCGTTTCCAAAGAAACGAAGCGGGCTCGCGGAGGTTGCCGTACGATAGCGTACAGACGCCGGCAAAAAGAGAATGGAACACTTCGCGGCTTCATCAGTCAGTAGGAGAGCCAAAGCTGTCCCGAGGCGAACATGACCCGCTACTTCTTTCACATCTGCAGTCGAACGGAACGGATCGAGGATCGGGAAGGCGCGGATTTCGACACGGTGCAGGCGGCCTTGGCCGAGGCGCGGCTTGCAGCCCGCGAGATACTGGCCGAGGACGTCCGCAAGGGGCAGGTCGACGAGACGCGCTTCTGCGAGATTGCCGACGAACGGGGGCGGCTGGTGGCCCGCGTCCCCTTCAGCGAGGCGCTCAGATAACGGATCGCGAGACGATGGTCCCGATGAGCCGTTCATACTCCTTCTCGCATTCGCCATAGGCATCGCGCGCAAAGGCCTCAAGGCCGGCGCGGTTGCGCACGCTGACGACGCCGCGCTCGGAATAGATGAGCTTCTTGCCCTCCAGCACATGGAGCGCCGTCGTCACGCTGGGGCGCCGGACGGCGAGCATGATCGACATGAATTCGTGCGTCAGGCTGATATCCGACCCGTCCGCCCGGTCGTGGCACATCAAGATCCACCGCGCGAGCCGCTCGTCGATATGGTGCACGGCATTGGACAGCGCCGTATAGGCCTGCTGGACGGCAAGCGCCTGGGTGTAGCGGGAAAGCAGCCTGTGAACCTCCCGATCCTCCGCGAGAACCGCCTTCAGGTCCGGAACGGGAATCCGGTAGGCTTGCCCGTGCATCTGCATGTGGATGGAGAAGGGATCGGCATCGACATCGAGGACAGCCGAGGTCGGACACATGCCATCCCTTCCGATGATGCCGATCTCGCTATGCTGGCCCTCCGGCGACCGGACGACGACGGACGCGATCCCGTTCTCGAAGAAGTAGGCGTGCTCCATCGGCTGATGGGGAGAGGAAAGCTGGTACAAGCGGGGAAGCTCTATTCGTTCCAGCCGCCCGGCAAACCGCTCAAGGCTCGTTTCCGGTAAACGCCGAAGCAGGTTGTTCCGGAACCTGCCCTGCCAAACGTCTGCCATCCAACGATCCTATGCGGTTCAGCGACCGCATATCTGCCAAAGGCTTCGGTCTCTCCTAAAGTCAATGGCCGTCCATCTATGACCATAAAATCGGCGAGACAACCCGGCGCCGGGCGTCGGTACGGAAGCGGACAAAGGGGATGGAAGCGTAGCGTGTCCTTCCTGGTTGCGGCCCGGCGTCACAACTGCTGGGCGCCGTGCGGTATCGCCTCCAGAATCAGCCGGAACGTGATGATGGGAACGCGGTTGGCGTCCTGCAGCTCGACGGAAATGCTGTCGATCGGCTCGTTGGGCAGCCCGTCGATCGCCATTTCCGCCAGAAGCGTTTTTGCCTCTTCCCTGGCCTGCGCCAGATTCTCAAAATCGAAACCCCGATCGGGCTGGAGCACGCCGTCCTGATCCTGGATTTTGAAGTAATAACGTCCCATTGCCACCTCCTGGATTGGCTGGACAATGTCGAAGGGAAGCAAACGTTCCTTGGATGTGCGCGGTCGCCGAAGCGAACGGGCGGCCAATGCTCGGGGGAGCCTTGGCAACGGAGCAGCTTGAGGCTCCGTCCAACTGCCGGACGGCGATTGCGCCCTCCCTTCCGGGAGCGCGGACTGTGGCACGGCAAGGGGGCAAGATGAAGCAAAGCGCCGGCTTATGCCGGCTTCGTACGGAATCGTACCGAGACGACGAGCCGTCGGTTTCGCGGCACCTCGCTATGCGTGAGGCCGCGCATGAGGCAGGGCCGCCCCGCCACGGAACGTACGGTTCCGTACGATCACCGGCGCGACGGGAACATCCCCTCCCCGCGCACATTTGACTGGCACGATAGCGGGGGAGAGAACATGCAACATCTCGACAAGAAACGCTCGGTGCCGGCACGCAAGGTGTTCGACGTCGTGGCCTATTGCCGGTCTCAGCGCATCAGCGAGTGGGAAACCAGAAAGCTCGTGCGGCTGGTGGGCCGTTTCGCGAGCCGGCTCGAAATCCAGATGAACCTGACAAACCGGCCGGCCCGCTTCCGATAGAAGCCCGATCTTCAGGAACAATCGCCGGATTGCCTTGTTCAATCCCGGGCCGATCAACGGCTCATTCCCAACGAGGAGACTGCAATGCCCACGAAGACACTGGAAGACCTCTTCATCGACGGGGTCAAGGACATCTATTACGCCGAACGCAAGATCATCGCGGCGCTGAAGAAGATGGGACGCGGCGCCAAGGCCGAGGACCTGAAGGCCGCATTCGACAAGCACCTGCAGGAAACGGAAGGCCAGGTCGAGCGGCTCGTCCAGGTGTTCGAGATCCTCGGCAAGCCCGCCCGCGGCAAGACCTGCCCCGCCATCGACGGCATTCTCGAGGAAGGCCAGGAGATCCTGGAGGAATTCAAGGAATCGCCGGCCCTCGACGCGGGACTGCTGGCCGCCGCCCAGGCCGTCGAGCACTACGAGATCGCCCGCTACGGCACGCTGAAGTCCTGGGCCCTGCAGCTCGGGCACAAGGACGTGGCGCAGCTGCTCGACCAGACGCTTTCGGAGGAAAGCAAGACCGACCAGGCGCTGACCCGGCTGGCCGAAGCGAAGGTGAACCGCGAAGGCAAGTCGAAGGCAGCCTGAGCAGGCGGGGGGCCGGCCGCGCGCCGGCCCGTTGCCCGCGCCCTGCCATCGGGCGAGCCCCTTGCAACGAGTGCCGCCATGTTCGGAAACTGGCGCCATATCTGCGTCGACATGCAGCGAATGTTCGCCGAGGACACGCCGTGGCGGGTCGCCTGGCTGGAAGCGGTGTCGCCGCAGGTCGTCGAAGTGGCGGCGCGCCACAGCGCCCGCACGATATTCTCACGGTTCTGCCCGCCGGCCCGCCCTTCCGATGCGCACGGCATGTGGCGGACCTACTACGAAAAATGGCAGATGATGACGGGCGAGCATCTTCCCCCCGCCATGCTCGCCCTCGTTCCCGAGCTTGCGCGCTACTGCCCGCCGGCGACGCTCTTCGACAAGCAGACCTATTCGCCCTGGGTCGATGGCCGGCTGCATGCCCGGCTGGCGATGCAGGCCGTCGATACGCTCGTCATCACGGGCGGCGAGACGGATGTCTGCGTGCTCGCGACGGCGCTCGGGGGCATCGATCTCGGCTACCGCGTCATCATCCTAAAGGACGCGGTGTGCAGCGGGGCCGACGAGACGCATGACGCTTCGCTCACGCTGCTCGGCCATCGCTTCTCCGCCCAGGTGGAATTGCTCCTTACCGAGGATTTTCTTTCGTCCGACCCGGAGCGGGACCGGTAGCAGGGCCCCTTCGTCGAGCCCTGCTTCAGCCATGCGCCAGTACCGCAACGCGCCGCACGGCGTGGCATCCCTTGGGAGGATGCCCTCAGTATCCGCCGATGATCGGCAGCACCTCGCCGGTGATGTAGCTGGAGCATTGCGGCGAGGCGAGGAAGACATAGGCAGGCGCCAGCTCCTCCGGTTGGGCGGGGCGCTTCATGGGTGTGTTGGCGCCGAATTTCGCGACGTCCCCGGCCTCTTTGTCGGAGGGGTTGAGCGGCGTCCAGACCGGCCCCGGCGCCACCGCATTGACCCGGATGCCGCGCGGCACGAGCTGGCCGGCGAGCGAACGCGTGAAGGCGTGGATGCCGCCCTTCGTCATCGAATAATCGAGAAGGTCCTTGGACCCTTCAAGGCCGGTGACCGAGCCGGTGTTGATGATGGCCGAACCCGGCTCCATGTGCGGCACCGCCGCCTGCGCCATGAAGAAGTAGCCGTAGAGATTGGTCTTCAGCGTCTCGTCGAAATGCTGCTCGGACAGGTCGAGAATATCCTTCGTGTGAACCTGGAAGGCCGCATTGTTCACGAGGATGTCGAGCCTGCCGAGATCCTTCACCACGCATTTCACCGTCCGCGCGCAGAAGGCCTTGTCCTTGACGTCGCCGGCAAAGGCGATGCAGCGCCGGCCCTCCGCCTCGACGGCGGCGATGGTGTCCTTCGCATCCTGCCCCTCGGCGAGATGGCAGATCGCCACGTCCGCGCCCTCGCGGGCAAAGAGCACGGCGACCGCCCGGCCGATACCGGAATCGCCGCCGGTGATGAGCGCGACCTTGCCCGCCAGCTTTTCCGAGCCCTTGTAGAAAGGCGCGTCGTACATCGGTTGCGGATCGAGCTTCGCCTCGTGGCCGGGCTTGGGTTGGTGCTGCTTCGGGAAAGGCGGCACGGGATAGAGGCGCGCGCCGGCCTGCATGGCCTTCGGCTCCTCGTCCCTGCCCTTGCGGTCGGCCTCGGCGACCTCTTCCTGGATATCCCGCTGTTTCGCGGCCGTGCGGGCGGACTGGCTCCGGGTCATGACAACCTCCTCAAAGTTCGGTGGGACGGATATTGTCGACGCGGACCGTGCCGGCGACGACCTCGCGCGGCCCTTCGACGGGATAGGCGGGATCGCTCTCGTCGAGAACGGTGTAGAGCTTCTCGTTGCGGAAGGCGCTCGACGAGGTCGTGGAATTGCCATCGCCCGGCAGGGCGTCGATTTCCATGTAGTCGAGCTCGGCTTCCGCGGCCACGACGCGGGCATCGCCGCTGGAGCGGGCGCGCACCACCACCTCGCCCTGGTTGGGCGCGATGTCCCAGTTCGTGTCGCCGGCAGCGGCAATCGGCACCAGGCGGTAGAGTTTCAACTGCTCGGTGTCGGAATAGTCGGCGACGGGGGCCGGCATATCCTGCCGCGGCGCGTTTTCGTCGAAGCCGGCGGACCAGTCGCGGCCCGGCGTTTCCATGCCGGGAGGCGTGCGGTGCGCCGTGGCATCGTCGCTTCCGGTGATGACGCGCGGCTTCGCACTGGAGACGCCGTCATTGGTCCGGCCGGCCTGGGAGACCGTAAATTGCGGAACGGCGTCGGCATGGATGACCTTTTCACGGCCGGTCTCCGCCGAGACGACGCTGCCCGCGCCCGGCACCGTGCGCGACACGACGGGCACCACCTGCTCGTCTTCCTCGCGATAGCCGCCATCCGCCGCCTGGCGGCGGCCTTCGTCGTGCAGCGCCTGGCTGCCCGTGACCTCGCCGGCCAACTGCTTGAAGTATCCGGAGATCTTTTCAATCACTCCCATCGTTCTATCCTCATGGCTTGGTTTCGAGGCGGGCCATCGCGGCCTTCAGGATTCCCCTGATCTCGTCGTCGGCGATCTGCTGGGCGGCGAAGGCGGCATCGGGCTCGATGCCGGGGTCCTCCTCGTGGTCGATGACCGTTTCATTGTCGCGCGCCATGGCGACCAGCGCCTCGCGCGCTTCGGGAATGGCGGCCACCACCGAGACCAGCTCCACCAGCAGACGCCGGTGCGCATTGATCCTGCCTTCCAGATGAACCGAATTGTCGATGGCCATGCGTGCCTCCCGGGATATCAGGCAAACGGGAGGACCGGACGATTGTTCCGAACGTCTCGCCGGCGCGGACCGGTGCGGACTCCACCGGCCCTGCCGGGACGACAGTACGGTAGATGACCGGCCGTGTCCGGTTGACGAAAGGCCGGGACATGTTTCACCCTTCTGGTTAAGGTTGGCCGACGCACTTGGGGGATAGCGGTGCCGCGCGGGCTGAACATCCATTTCACGCTGGCAAGGGCGGCCGCGATGATCATCGTCGCGATGTTCGTCTCATTGCTGCTCATGCTCGGCCTGTGGCTCAACACGAGCTATCACGACGCGGTTCGCCGCACCGAGGAGCGCGCCGTCGCCGCCTCCAAGATCGTCGCGAGCAACGTGTCCCTCATCGATTCCCTGGCGCGGCAGGCCTTGCAGCGCATAGACGAAGCGCTCGGCGAGAACATCACGCCGCCGGCATCCACCAGCGTCAGAAACATCGACGAGGCCGTCGCGGACCTTCCCGGCCAGGTGAAGGCCTATGTGGTCGATGGCGAAGGTCTGACCCTCTATTCGACTGATCCGATGGTGAAGCCGATCAGCATCGTCGACCGGCCGTATTTCTCGGAACTGACGAAGGGCGCGAAGCAGCACGTCTCAAGCCTGCTGATCAGCCGCCTCAACGGCGAGCAGATCTTTGCCTTCAGCCGCAGGCTGGAGCGAAACGGCCGGTTCGCCGGCGCCGCCGTCGTTTCCTTCGAGGTCAGGGTCCTCGCCGATGTCTGGGAGGCCGTCGATCTCGGCCCGAACTCCACGGTCAGCTTCGCCCGGTCCGACGGCCAGCTCGTCGCCCGCTATCCGCTCGCCGACGGGCCGCTCGACATGAGCAAATACGTGCTTTTCACGGATTACCTGCCCAAGGCGCCGACCGGCACCTACGACGCCATCTCGCCCGTCGACGGTGCCCACCGCATCGTCGCCTATCGGACCGTCGATGGCGCGAGGTTCATCGCGCTCGCTTCGGCCGACTACGATTTCGGCATCCAGCGCTTCCGGCGGGACGTGACGGTGGCGATCGCGGTGCTGATCCTCGCGAGCGTCAGCCTTCTGGCCGCGGGCCAGTGGATCCGCCATCTGCGGCAGCGCGATGCGGCACAATCCCAGCTGCTCAGAAACGCCCTTGCCGACAACCAGCTGCTCCTTCGCGAGGTCCATCACCGCGTCAAGAACAACCTGCAGGCCGTCCAGAGCATCATCCAGCTCCAGCGCCTGCCGGACGAGGTCCAGCAATCGCTGGTCGACCGCATCTCCTCCATGGTCGCGGTGCACGAGAAGATCTACCGGCATGATGAGTTTTCCCGCCTGTCCGCGCGGGACCTGCTGACCTCGGTGGTCGAGAAGCTGATGGCAGCCTACGGCGCGCCCGTCACCGTGACCTACGAGATCGACGACCTCGCCGTCTCCACCGACAATGCGACCCCGCTCGCCCTGCTGGTGAACGAGCTGCTGACCAACATCCTGAAATATGCCTTTCCGGACGGCCGCGCGGGCCGGATCTCCATCGTGCTCACGGCCATCGGGGGGCGGCGGGCCCGGCTCACCGTCCACGACGACGGCATCGGCTTCGATCCGCAGGCCGTCAAACAGGGCATGGGAAGCCGGCTGATCCGGGGCGTCGTCAACCAGCTCAACGGTACCCACACCTTCGACGGGAGCAATGGAACGACCTTCACCGCCGAGCTGGACATCGTGGAGCCTTAGGAGCGCCGTTGGTCAGATCGGCTTGCTGAGATAGGGCGATCCCTTTACCGCGAAGCGCCACGGGCGTTCGGCGGCCTTGCTGATGCCGATGCGGACACCGCTTGCCGAAACGGGCGCTTCGAACGGCGGCTCCAGGGAAAAGGGCGCGCCGAGGACCGAAAGTCCGTTCATCTCGCCGGTTACGGCAAGCGCCCGGCACAGATTGCCCGGCCCGTTGCACAGCTTGCGCGCAGCGGTGACCGCACGGCGCGCCATCATCGTCTCAAGCCCGTGCGTCGGCTCCAGCGCGCGGATGAGCACCGCGCTGCCCCGCTCGCAGACGACGTTGAGGCACCAGTGCAGGCCATAGGATCGATAGACATAGACCCGGCCCGGCTCGCCGAACATCGCGGCATTTCCAGCCGTCGGCCCGCGAAAACTGTGCGATGCCTCGTCGTCCTGGCGGTAGGCCTCGGTTTCCACGACGAGCCCTCCGACACCATCGACCAGCAGGCGGGCCCCCAGAAGGTCGGCGGCGACGGCGACCACGTCACGCGCGAAGAAACGTTCATCCATCCCGTGGCCCGCCGTCAAACCATTTGATCGCGCAGCGTCAGCGCATTCTCGATGGCGGCGCCGGAGGCCGTGTTGTCGAAGACGCACCAGCTGTCGGCGGCGAGGCGCTTCGCAAAGGCACGGATCTCGGCATCGCCGTAGCTGGAGTAATAGATTTCAGGCACGCCGTGCAACCGGACATATCGCGGCGCCTCGTGGAAATCGGACGCCGGCCAGACCGGCGCAGGATCGGCCAAAACGCGATCGATCGCATGGTGTTGCAGGAGCGCGCGCGCCGGCGGCGACGCCCAGCTTTTGTGGCGCGGCTCGAGCACGAGGGTGCCGGTAAAGACGCGGCGCATGGCCGCGAACGCGTTTTCGGCGTCTCCGGCATCGAATCGAAGGCTCGGCGGCAGCTGGCACAGCAGCGGCCCGAGCTTGCCATCCAGCGCCGAAACCTCGTCGACGAATGCCTCGAAGAGCCGGTCGACGTTCCGCAAGCGCGCGCCATGCGTGATTTCGCGCGGTATCTTCACCGCGAAACGGAAATGATCCGGCACCGACCCCGCCCAGCGTTCGAATGTCGTCTTCTGGTGGTGGCGATAGAAGGTCGAGTTGACCTCCACGCCGTTGAAGACGGCGGCATATCTTTCGAGGCCGCTTCCGGTTTCGGGAAACCGGTCGGCAACCGCCTTCGGGATCGACCATGCCGCCGTTGCGATAAAGGGCATCTTTTCCCGCATCACGCGATCTCCAGGTCGGCGCAGAGCGGCAGGTGGTCGGACGCCCGGCGGGCGAGCGGCGTATCGTGCACGAAGGCCCTGCGGGCGGCGATCCCCTCGCCGATGAAGATGTGATCGATGCGCAGCAGCGGCAGGCGAGAGGGAAAGGTCGCGGCAAGCCGTCCACCGGCTTCGACCTGCGCATCCTTGAGGCGGCGGACGAGCAGGCGATAGGACGGCGAGCGGGAGACCGCGTTGAGATCGCCGGCAAGGACGATGCGCGCATCGTCCGGCATCGGCGCACCGAGCCAGCCCGGCCCGATCAGGGCTTCGGTCTGCCGCACGCGCTCGGCGCCGAACAGGCCGAGATGGGTGACGAAGACCTGCAGCTTCACGTCGTCGAAAGGCACCTCCACCCACAGCGCACCCCGCGGCTCGCCGCGCGAGGGAAGCCCGCCGGCCTTGACGAGGCGCGTCGGCAGCGCCGTCAGCAGCGCGTCGCCGTACCGTTCCTCTTCCAGGTGCAGCGCCGGATGGAAGTGCGAGGCCATGCTGAGGTGATTGGCGATGGCCTGCGCCTGGTCGATGCCGCCGCTGCGCGCCCGCGCGACGTCCACCTCCTGCAGCGCGACGATATCGGCTTCGCATTCGGCGATCACCGCGGCGATGCGGCCGGGATCGAGCTTCCGGTCCGTGCCGAAGCAACTGTGCACATTGTAGGTCATGATCCTCAGCCGCCTGCCCATACCGTCCTCGCGTTGTTTCGGACGCCTCGGGAACACGAAAAGCCCCGTTTTCGTTCCGCGCCGGAATTGCCGCATGATGCCGCCGGCACGAGGCCGGGAACATTTGCGGCATGCCGGCATTGCTTTCGCTTTGGAGCGGGAGAACGGGCGTGGCGCCGAGAGCGAACTGGAAAGGCTTCCTGAAGGTGGGTGAACTGGTGTGCCCGGTCGCGCTCTACACGGCCGCCTCGACCAGCGAACGCATCGCCTTCCACATGCTGAACCGCAAGACCGGCCACCGGCTGCACCGGGAATTCGTCGACAGCGAGACGGGCAAGGTGGTGGAGCGCGAGGATCAGGTGAAGGGTTACGAGGCGGGCGAGAACGACTATATCACGCTCGATCCCGAGGAGGTCGCCTCGGCGGTGCCCGAGAGCGACAAGACGATGGAGATCGAGGCGTTCATCGCCTGCGACGACATCGACGACCTCTATTTCGACAAACCCTATTATCTTGCGCCGTCCGACAGGCACGGCGAGGAGGCCTTCGCGCTGATCCGCGAGGGCATGAAGACGAAGAAGGTGGCGGCGCTGGCCGAGACCGTGCTGTTCCGCCGGGTGCGTACCCTCCTCATCCGCCCCCACGGGGAAGGTCTCATCGCGACGACGCTGAGCTACGACTACGAAGTGCGCTCCGCCGAGGAGGCCTTTTCGGAGATCCCCGCCTTCAAGCTCAAGGGCGAGATGCTGGACCTGGCCGAGCACATCATCAAGACGAAAAGCGGCCGCTTCGATCCAAAGACCTTCGACGACCGTTACGACGCGGCGCTCGCCGAGGTGGTCAAGGCGAAGATCGAGGGCCGGAAGATCAAGCGCGTCACGCCGAAGGCCGAGGGCAAGGTCATCGACCTCATGGAGGCCCTGCGGCGGAGCGCCGGCGAAAACGAGAAACCGGCAAAGCGCGGCAAGAAGAAGGCCGCGGCCACAGGCAAGACGGCGGCAAGCCGGCGCAAGGCAGGGTGATCATGGCGACGCTGGACGTCTACAGGCAAAAGCGGGACTTCAAGGCCACATCCGAACCACGCGGCAGGAAGGCCCGCAAGGGCGGCCACAGTTTCGTCATCCAGAAGCACGACGCGACGCGCCTGCACTACGATTTCCGCATCGAAATGGACGGCGTGCTCAAGAGCTGGGCGGTGACGCGCGGCCCCAGCCTGGTGCCGAGCGAAAAGCGGCTGGCCGTGCATGTGGAGGATCACCCGCTCGCCTATGGCGACTTCGAAGGCACGATCCCCAAGGGCGAATATGGCGGCGGCACCGTCATCGTCTGGGATCGCGGCACCTGGGCACCGATCGGCGACGCGCGGAAAGCCTATGCCAAGGGCCATCTTGAATTCACCCTCGACGGCGAGAAGCTGCACGGCCGCTGGCATCTCGTGCGTATGCACGGCAAGCCCGGCGAGAAGCGCGAGAACTGGCTGCTGATCAAGGGCGACGACGAATTCGCCATGCCCGACGGCGATGACGACCTGCTTGATGAGCGGCCGGAATCGGTGAAAACGGGGCGGGACATCGCCGACGTCGCAGGGGAGGAACCGGGCTGGTCCTCGAAGACCGGGCGCATCCGCAAGTCTTCCGGAAGGAAGGCGAAGACCGGCCCCGTGAAGGCGGAGCCGGAGACGGAGGCGCCCGATCCCTCGGGCCTCAAGGGCACGCGCAAGGCGAACCTGCCGGATTTCCTGCCGCCGATGCTGGCGACGCTCGCAGCCGCGCCGCCCCCCGGCGCGCGCTGGCTGCACGAGATCAAGTTCGACGGCTACCGGCTCCAGGCGCGCATCGAGGCGGGCCGGGTCAAGCTCCTCACCCGCAGCGGGCTGGACTGGACGAAGAAATTCGGCAAGCCGGTGGTCGCGGCGCTTGCCGCGCTGCCGGTCGGCAAGGCGCTGATCGACGGCGAGCTCGTCGTCGAGACGGGCGCCGGGGCGTCCGACTTCTCCGCCCTCCAGGCCGATCTCAGCGCGGGCCGGAACGACCGCTTCACCTTCTACGTCTTCGACCTTCTCCATCTCGACGGTTACGACCTGACGCGCCTGCCGCTCGAGGCGCGCAAGGCCCTCCTCGAAAAGCTCGTGCCGGAAACCGGGGGCATCCTGCGTTACAGCGGCCATTTCGACGAGAACGGCGCGCTGGTGCTGCGCCATGCCTGCCGCCTCAGCCTCGAAGGCGTCGTCTCCAAGCTGCGCGACGCCCCTTATCGCGAAGGCCGCAGCAAGGGCTGGATCAAGTCGAAATGCTCGGCCCGGCAGGAATTCGTCATCGGCGGCTATGCCCCCTCCACCGTCTCGCGCCAGGCGATCGGCTCATTGCTGCTCGGCGTCTACAAGAACGGCAGGCTGGAGCCGGTCGGCCGGGTCGGCACCGGCTTCAGCACGCCCGTTGCCGCCGATCTCTTCAAACGCCTCTCGCGCATGCGGACGGACGAAAGCCCCTTCGGCCGGAAACTGACGGCCGAGGAGGCGCGACAGGCCCGCTATGTGCGGCCGGACCTGGTGGCCGAAGTGGAGTTCCGCGCCTGGACGGCCGATGGGCATCTGCGCCATGCTTCGTTCCGGGGCCTGAGGGAAGACAAGCCGGCAAGGGAGGTCGTCGCCGAAATGCCGAAGTCCAAGACATCCGCCGCGCCGAAGGCGGAAAAGCCGCCGCGCCGCACCGTGCGCCTCACCCATCCCGACCGGGTCTACTGGCCCGGCGAAGGCGTCACCAAGGAAGGGCTGGCGGACTACTATACCGAGGTCTGGCGCTATATCGCCCCGCATATCGTCGGCCGCCCGCTCGCCCTTCTGCGCGCGCCGAGCGGCATCGACGGGCAGACCTTCTTCCAGAAGCACGCCTGGAAGGGCATCAACGCCCATATCGTCGAAGTGCAGGATCCGGCGGAAAAGGACGACGAACCCTATGTGGCGATCGAGGATCTCGACGGGCTGATGGGCCTCGTTCAGTCCGCCGTGCTGGAAATCCACCCCTGGGGCTCGACGCTCGCCGACTGGGAGCGTCCGGACCGCATCATCATGGACCTCGATCCCGGCGAGGGCGTTGCATGGCAGGCGGTCATCGATGCCGCCGAGGAAACGCGCAAGCGCCTCGAAGCCGCCGGGCTCAACGCCTTCGTCAAGACCTCCGGCGGCAAGGGGCTTCATGTCTGCGCCCCGCTCAAGCCGTCCGCCCGCTGGCCGGCGATCAAGGCCTTCTGCAAGGGCGTCGCTGACGCCATGGCGAAGGACAGCCCGGACAAATATGTCTCGACCATCACCAAGTCGAAGCGCCGGGGAAAGATCCTCATCGACTACCTGCGCAACCAGCGCGGCATGACGGCGGTCGCCCCCTATTCCACGCGCGCCCGTCCCGGCGCCGCCGTCTCCATGCCGCTCGCCTGGAGCGAGCTCAGCGCCGATATCGGCCCCGCCTATTTCACGGTGGAGAACACGCCGACGCGTCTCCAGGCGCTTGCGGCCGACCCCTGGGCGGATTTCAGGAAGGCTGCGGAACCGTTGAAGACCGGCAAGGCGAAGGGCTGAACTACCTGCCCTTGCCCTCCGCCTTGATGCTCTTGCGCAGGGCATCCATGATGTTGATGACATTGCCCGACGTCGGCGGCGGCGCCTTCTGCTTCGCCGGACGCTTGCGGCCTTTTTTCTTGGCAGCGATGATGTCGAGCAAGCGGTCCTGGACGGGATCGTCCGCCATCTTCGGGCTCCAGGCCCTGGTGCGCTCCTTGATCAGCGTCTTCACCAGAGAGAGGGCCTTGGCGTCCGGCTTGGCGCGCCCGAGGCCGCCGAAATAGTCCGTCTCCTCACGCACCTCGTCGCCGTAGCGCAGCGTCCAGAGCACGATACCCCTGCCACGCGGCTCCAGCATCACCGCCCGCTCCCGTCGATACAGCACCAGCCTGGAGATGCCCACCGTGCCGGTCGAGGCCATCGCCTCGCGGATGACGGAAAACGCCTCCTCGCCCACCGTATCGTTGGGCACCAGGAAATGCGGCGCGTCGTACCAGATCCATTCGATCGTCTCGCGCGGGACGAAGGTCTCTATGTCGATCGTGCGCGTGCTTTCCAGCGCCACCGCCTCGATCTCGTCATCCTCCAGCATGACGTAATCGTCCTCGCCGCGCGGATAGCCTTTCACCTCGTCGTCCTCGGCGACGGCCTTTCCGGTCACCGCATCGACATAGCGGCTGACGACGGGATTGCCGGTCTTGCCGTTCAGGGTGCGGAAGCGGACCTTGTCCTCCTGGGAGATCGCCGGCGACATCGCCACCGGGCAGGTGACGAGCGAGAGCTTGAGATAGCCCTTCCAGAAGGCGCGCGGCGCCATCACCGTTTCCTCTCGATGGGCAGATGCCTGGACATGGCGAAGCGCTCGGCGAACTCGATGTCCTCCTGCGTGACGACGGGGATGGGATCGGAAAGGATGGCGAGCAGCGTTTCGCGCGAAATGGAGTTTTCCTCCAGCGCGTCCATCAGGGCACCGCGGGTCTCGCGCTCGGCGCGCAACAGCGCCGCCAGCGCCAGGATCAATCTGTCCTTGTTGTCCATGGGAACCTCCGGAACCGCGTATCTGGAGGTTCTAATGCACGATTGCCGGATCGGTTCCCGGAACAATCGGCGGATGGATCGGTTCGGCATTCGACCCCTATGAAGCGAGGCGAACATGACCCTGACAGCGCTGGCGCTCAACTGCACGCTCAAGACAAGGACCGCCAAGGACCCCTCCTCCACCGACCGCATGCTGAAGCTGCTGGCCGCCGCGATGGAACCGCTTGGCGTCACCACGGATTTCCTGCAGCTGGCCGATTTCGATATCAAGCCCGGCGTCACCTCCGACGAAGGCCACGGCGACGACTGGCCGGGCATCCGCCACAAGATCCTCGACGCCGACATTCTCGTCATGGGCACGCCGATCTGGATGGGCCAGCCGTCGAGCGTCTGCAAGCGGGCGTTGGAGCGGATGGACGCCTTCCTGGAGGAGAAGGACGACAAGGGCCGCATGGTCTCCTATGGCCGGGTCGCCGCCGTCGCCGTTGTCGGCAACGAGGACGGCGCGCATCATGTCTCGGCCGAGCTTTTCCAGGCGCTGAACGACGTCGGCTTCACCATTCCCGCCAATGCCGTGACCTACTGGGTGGGCGAAGCGATGGGCTCGGTCAATTTCGTCGATCTGGAGGACATCCCCGATGTCGTGCGCTCGACGCTGGATCTCGTCGCCCGCAACACGGTGCATGCCGCCCGGCTGTTCAAAGCCCATCCCTATCCCGGCGAAGGAGGCTGAGCATGGCGAAGAAACAGAAGAAGTGGTCGCAGGACGTGACCGAGAACAGCGACGCGATGGACCTCAAGGAGGGCGTCTTCAAGCAGGGCAGCGCAAAAAAGATCGCGCAATCCCTGAAGCATTCAGCGGAGGAAAGCGACCGGCGCAAATCGAGCCCTTTCCGCTCGGCCATGTCCATGCTGACATTCTATATCAACCGCGCTGGCGACCAGCTTTCGAAACGCCGGCGCGACACGCTGGAAAAGGCCAAGGACGAGTTGCGCAAGGATTTCGGCAGGGAACCGAAGAAAGGCAAGTGAGACGGCGATGAAACAACCGGAAATGCTGTTCTTCCCCGCCAGCGAATGGGTGCCGAACCATCCGTTCCTGCCGGTGCTCGTCTATCGCGATGTGCTGGCGGCAGGCGAGAAGGATCGTGCCCGTGCCTTCGAGCGGCTGTTTTACGACGCGGGCTGGCAAGGCCTCTGGCGCAACGGCGTCTTCTCCTATCAGCATTACCACGTCGGCGCCCATGAGGTGCTCGGCATCGCGAAAGGAAGCGCCGAGCTCCTGATCGGCGGGCCGGACGGCAGGGCGCTTCAGGTTCGCGCGGGCGACTGCCTTGTGCTGCCGGCCGGCACCGGCCACAAGCAAAATTCCGGAAGTGACGATTTCCGCGTGGTCGGCGGCTATCCGCCCGGCCAACATGCCGATATCGAAACGACGGCGGCCACGCCCGGCGAACTGAAGATCATCGCGAGCCTGCCCCTCCCGAAAAGCGACCCGGTTTACGGCTCGGACGGACCGCTCGTCTCGCTTTGGCGCAAGGACATCCAGGGCTAACCGACATCGATCAGCGCGATGCCGAGATCGGGGCGCGTCCGCCGCCGCAGGTCGGCCGACGTTTCGCGCAGCATGACCTCCAGCGTGGGCCGGACGTATCCTTCCACCAGGTGGCCGCCCTTCGTGCTTCCGTCCGGAAAGCCGAGCACGACGTGGAGATGCAGGCTTGCCTTGCCCTCGTCATCCACCGCTATGTCTCCCAGCATGCTGAGGACCTCCGACTGCACCTCCACGGGTATCTTCCGGTAGTGCTTCGTGTCGAATTCGAAGAAGGCGATGGTTGCGGCGCGAAACGCGCCGATTGCGGTAATCGATGCCGCGGTCAGGCTTTCTCTTTCAGCGAAATCGGTGATGCACCGGAAGGCCTCGTCGCCTTCGTCGAGAACCAGGATATAGGTACGCTCGCCCGCATCGCTTACCAGAAGTTTGTGCTTCATCGTTTGCCTCCCTGATCACAGGGAAAGGTCCGAAACCGGTTTCTGTTCCGCACTCCGCAGCCCGGCCACGAGAATAAACGACGACGGCATGGTGCGTGACAGGCGTGCTCCCCCAGCTTCGCGTTGCGGCTTTGCGCTCCTCGCGAAGATAGGATAACGGTCCGGCTGCATGCACGCCGCCTGCTTTCGCCGTCGAGGAACACCATGGCCAAGAAACCCAAGCTGGAGCATTCCGAACTGTCCGGCGAGTTCACCGAGGACGGGATCACGGTCCTTGTCGACATCTTCCGGCCGGCGGGAACGCAACAGGACTGGAAGCTGGAGGTCGTCACGGAGAAGGAGGAGCTCTTCGAATGGGACGAGCCCTTCGCCACGGACCGGGAGGCCTTCGACGAGTTCCTCGCGACGGTGGCGCGCGACGGCATCCGGTCGTTCCTCGAGGACGACGACGTGCCGACGACGCATTGACGGCATTCCGCCGGCCCGTCGGGAAGTAAGCCTCGCTGCGGGGCCGCTGTCGTTCGGCCGGTTCGATGGCGGACGGACGATCCGCACGATGCCCTCCGCCCCTCGATGCGCCGCCGCCCATGCAACCCGCAGGCGACACGGCGGCAAAACCACAAGTACGACCAAATTTGTTCTTTCGCGCATGAATAAGGCTTCTTGTGCGAACGTCTTGCTGCCATATGATGCCATCGATCCACGGCGGAAACGGTCCGGCGCAGCAAGGCGGCGTGCGGACGGGGGGACACTATCCGCCCGGCGACAACAACGTACGAGCTCTGTTCGAAGGGGGGCAGCAATGACGGGTACGGGTAAATCCACAAAGACGGTCACGGCGACGGGATCGCAGTTCATCGATTCCGTGCTCAGCGGCTTTGCCTGGGACGGCACGGGCGTCACCTATGCCTTTCCCACATCGACGAGCAGCTACTCCTATTCGGGCGAGCCCGACAACAATTTCGGCGCCGTCTCGGCCATGCAGAAGAACGCCGCGCTCTTCGCCATGGAAAAGAGCTTCGGCGGCAAAGCGAACGACGGCTTCTCCGTCGAAGGCTTCACCAACCTGAACTTCTCGGCCGGCTCGAACGGCACCGCCACCTTACGCTTTGCCCAGTCGGACGACGCCAGCCCCACCGCCCATGCCTATTATCCGGACACCGGCGCCACCGGCGGCGACATCTGGTTCAGCACGGAAAATGCCGGCACGATCAACGACTACCGCACGCCGAAGGCCGGCAACTACGCCTGGCACACGCTCATCCACGAGCTCGGCCATGCGCTCGGCCTCAAGCACGCGCATGAAAACGACACGTTCGGCGCGATCCAGAGCGAGTGGAACAGTCCCGAATATTCGGTCATGACGTACAACTCCTTCGTCGGCGATGACGCCAGCGGCTACAAATACGAGGAGTTCGGCGCGCCGCAGACCTTCATGATGGCCGACATCTACGCGCTGCAGTACATGTACGGCGCGGACTATACGACCAACAAGGGCAACACCGTCTACAAGTGGAAGCCGGGCAACGGCGATACCTTCGTCAACGGCAAGGTCGCCATCGATGCCGGCGGCAACCGCATCTTCGGCACGATCTGGGACGGCGGGGGCACCGATACCTACGACCTCAGCGCCTACAAGACGGGGCTCGACATCGACCTGCGGCCGGGCGCCTATTCGATGTTCAGCAAGACCCAGCTTGCCTTCCTCGGCGGCGGGCCGAACGACGGCTATGCCCGCGGCAACATCTTCAACGCGCTGCTCTTCAACGGCGACCTGCGCTCGCTCATCGAGAATGCCAAGGGCGGCTCGGGCAACGACAACATCCTCGGCAACGAGGGCAAGAACACCCTGTTCGGCAATGGCGGCAACGACAAGCTCAACGGCGCGGCGGGCAAGGACAAGCTCGACGGCGGCAAGGGCGACGACACGCTGACCGGCGGCAAGGGGACCGACATCTTCGTCTTCAAGAAGGGCTACGGTCGCGACACGATCACCGACTTCAAGAACAATGTCGACGACATCGACCTCCGCTCCTACAAGTTCTCCAGCGTCAACAAGGTGCTGGACAAGGCCGAGCAGGTCGGCAGCGACGTGCATATCGAACTGGGCGGCAACGACGTCCTGATCATCCGGAAGTTCAACATCGACAATCTCGACAAGGCGGACTTCCTCCTGTGACACGAGGCGGAGAGGCCTTGGCGCTGCGGCGGTCCGGCCTCTCCCACCGTCCTTCAACCGCCGCGCACACTGTTGCAAATCCGCACGTTTGACGCCTCTTCGCTGGGGACGACGGCAAAGTTCGCGTGGCGGCGATTCCCCTTTCCGGCGTGCTGCGCTATGGCGGTGCGAGGCTCACATTCACGGCCGCACCGAAGTCCCAAGGAAATGGCACCCATGAACTCCCGCATTGCAATTCTGGCAGGCGTTGCGCTTGCCCTCGCCGGATGCACCACCGCCGTCGTCGCGTCCAACCCGCTGCAGGCCCGCTGGAACGGCAAGACCGCCGGCAGCTTCTTCGCGGCCTATGGCCCGCCGATCTCCGACACGGCCGGCGCGGGCGGCACGACGCTCTACAAGTGGCGCGGCGGCTTCGTGAAGGGCAAGTCCTGCACGGTGGAGCTGACGGTGAACGAAAGCTACCGGATCAACACCATCCGCGCCGTCGGCGACCGCGTCGACCCCAAGGGCGGGCCGACCCATTGCGAGAAGGTTCTCGACGCCGCCTCGTAAAGGGCAGCCCGACCGCCCTTTCCAAGGCCGCGCGAAGACGCGGCCTTTTTCTTGGAACATTTTCGCTTTTTTTGGCAGAACCGCTGCGCACGTTTGCCGGATTTGCTCCGGGAGGACACATGGACGAAGACCGCCTCTACCACGACCCGGAGCTCGCCGATTTCTACGATCTGGAAAACGGCTGGGAGCGATCGCCGGATTTCGCCTATTGCCGGATGCTTGCCGAGGGGGCGGCGAGCGTGCTCGACCTCGGCTGCGGCACGGGCGAGCTTGCCGTGGCGCTTTCCGGCGGACGCACGGTCGTCGGCGTCGATCCGGCCCCGGCCATGCTCGCCATCGCGCGCGGCAAGCCCGGCGCGGGCGGCATCGATTTCATCGAGGGCGATGCCCGCACGCTGCGGCTCGGCCGTCGTTTCGACCTGGTCGTGCTGACCGGCCACGCCTTCCAGGTCTTCCTGACGCGGGAGGACCGCGCCGCCGCCCTCGCCACCATTGCCGCGCATCTTGCGCCCGGCGGCCGTTTCGTCTTCGACAGCCGCAATCCCGCCTGCCGGGAATGGGAGGAATGGGGACCGGAGGCCTCGATGCGCCTCATCGACCATCCCCGCTTCGGCCCGGTCGCCGCCTGGAACGACGTCGCCTACGATCCGGCGACCGGCATCGTCACCTACGGCACCCATTACGAGATCCGCGCCACCGGCAAACGCCTCTCCGCCGCCTCCCGCATCGCCTTCCCGGACAAGGCCGAGCTGGAGGCGCTGCTTGCCGCAGCAAGCCTTCGCGCGGAGCGCTGGCTCGGGGACTGGGAAGGAAGCGACTGGCAACCGGGCGCAGCGGAGATCATCCCGCTCGGCGGGCTTGGCTGAGCGAGGCTGGCAGATCGCAAGGGCGGTTCCGAAACAGCCGTGGCTGGGGCGCCAGGATTCGAACCTGGGAATGCCGGTACCAAAAACCGGTGCCTTACCGCTTGGCGACGCCCCAACACGGCGGGAGCCTGATAGCAAAGGCGGGCGGCGTGGACAATGCTTAAGTTCCGGTTCGGGGCGATTATTCTCCGGTCGGGCTTTGCCGAAGAGGCGTGATCTGCGGCTTGGTGCTTGGCAGGGGCGCATGGCGGCGATAGGGTCCGGGCGATCGATCGTCCTTTCAGCAGCCGTCCGGCGCAGCCGGCTCGCCCGCCCTGCCCTTTCCTGTGAGGAGCCGCCATGCCCCAGTTCCGCGCCCGCCCGCCGGCAATGCCCACCGTCCTTCTCGACGATGCCGTCGTGCGCGTGACGCGCTGGGATTTCGAGCCGGGCGCCGATACGGGCCATCATGTGCACGGGCTCGGCTATGTCGTCGTGCCGATGACGGACTGCGACTTCCTGATCGAGGAGGAGACCGGCGAGCGGCGGGTGCACACCAAGGCGGGCGCCGTCTACCGGCGCGAGGCGGGCGTGGCGCACAATGTCGTCAACGGCGGCGACACGCCGATGAGCTTCATCGAGATCGAATACAAGTGACGGCCGGGAGCGACACCGGCCGGGAGGCCCCGCAGTTCGACCTCGAATTCAAGCCGGCGCATGGCGAGGCGGTGCCGGTGGCCCCGCGCGTGCAGCGCATCACCGTCAACAATCCGGGCCCCTTCACCTTCCACGGCACGAACAGCTACATCGTCGGCGACCGGTCAGTGGCGGTGATCGACCCCGGCCCCGAGGACGAGGCGCATTTTGCGGCGCTGATGCGGGCGCTCGCCGGGCGCGAGGTGACCCATATCGCCATCAGCCACACCCACCGCGACCACTCGCCGCTCGCCCGCCGGCTGAAGGCGGAGACGGGCGCGATCATCGTCGCGGAGGGGCCGCACCGCGCGGCGCGGCCGCTGCATGCCGGCGAAAGCAACCCCTTCGCGGAAAGCGCGGACGTGGACTTCGTGCCGGACATCGCGCTCGGCCATGGCGAGAGCGTGGCGGGCGACGGCTGGGCGCTGACGGCGCTGCTCACCCCGGGCCACACCGCCAACCACGCCGCCTTCGCGCTCGACGGACCGGACGGCATCGTCTTTTCCGCCGACCATGTCATGGCCTGGGCGACCACCATCGTGGCGCCGCCGGATGGCGCCATGGCGGACTACATGGCCTCGCTCGACCGGCTGCTTGCGCGCGACGACCGGCTCTACCTGCCCGGCCATGGCGGGCCGGTGACCGAGCCGGCGGCGTTCCTGCGGGGGCTGAGGACCCACCGGCGCATGCGCGAGCGGGCAGTGCGCGAGCGCGTGCGCGCCGGCGACCGGCTGATCGCCGACATGGTGAAGGCGATCTACCGCGAGACGGACCCGCGCCTGCATGGCGCGGCGGCGCTCTCGGTGCTGGCGCATCTGGAGGACCTCGTCGCGCGCGGCGAGGTGGTGACGGACGGTCCGCCGGCGCTGAAGGGGCTCTATTTCCCCGCCCCCGGCCTTTGAGATTCCTGACGCTGGATGCCGGCGCCGTCAGTCGCCGGCAATGCCCAGCAGTTCCGCGTCGAGCGCCTTCAGGTAGCCTTCCACCAGCGCCGCGCCGAAGCCGAGGTCGTGCGGGCCGTAGCGCGAGGCGGCGCGCATGTCGACGAGCGTCGTCTCCGCCTCCTCGCGCAGGCGGATGACCACGTCGAAGCGGAAGCCGAAGACGGGCGAGCGCCATTCGCCCTGCAGGAGCACGTCGCCCGGGCCGCCGATGCGGGGAATGAGCGGTGTCTCGAGCGGGCGCGCCTCGGGAACCGGCACGTCGCCGAGCGATTCCTGGCTTTCGGCCACCTTGGCCGGATCGACGACGAGATCCTCTAGGTCCGCGAGGATGTTGTCGAGCCCGTCCTCGGCGGTGATCGTGATGCCGTAGGCGGCGGCGACCTTGCGCACGCCCTGGTAGACGCGGTCGAGCGCGCCGTCGTAGCGCCGGCCCGACAGGCCGGGATAGGCCGCAAGCTGCACCGCCCGGTCACGCGCCCCGACCGGGCCGATGCGCGGCAGCCAGTCCTGCTCGGCAGCCGGCGCGGCAAGCCAGGGCGGGGCGGCAAGCGTATCCGTCGTCACGTCGTAGAGCGCCGGCTTGTAGAAATAGGCATAGGCGGCGGCACCGGTGAAGCCGAGCGGCAGAAGGCAGAGCAGGAGCGCCGTCAAGGCCGCCTTGCCGCCCCGCGCGCCGACATGCCAGAGCCGCGCAAGGCCGATGGCGGCCAGCAGCACGGCCATGCCCGCCATGGCCGCGGCAAAACCCGCCAGCGCCAGGAAATGCGGCGTGGTGAGCGGGCCGAAGCGATGCGACAGCACGGCGGTGAGGAACAGCAGGCAGGAAAACAGCGCCAGGCGCCGCGCCCAGTGCGCCGCATGCGAAACGGGCCGTTCGTACTGGATCGTGATTGCCATGGCCTCACCGGATGCGCCGCGGCGCTCGCTGCCGCGTCCTTTTCCTACTGCAAATTTGCTGAAACCGGAATCGTTTTAAGACATTGCGGCGCACGCTTCAGGTTCCGCGGAAACCTCGGCGGCACGGCTTTCCTCCATGACCATGCGACATCCTTGCCGGGGACAACAGACAGCACGCGGTAAAAATCCTTGCGTGCCGCAAATTCGCCACGCTCGTTAACGACGGTTTGCGAACGGGGGTAGAGCAAGGAGCAAGATGATGTTGCCGACGCAGACGGCCGCCGACACCGCTATATCCGCGCCCGCGGGCGAACCCGCCCTCCCCCTGGAGCTTCTGGAACTCGAACTCTCGCTCGACGGCTTTTCCGGCGAGGAGGCCGGCTTTGCCGATGCCGTGCGCATGGCGGCCGACCGTGTCGGCGGCGATTTCCTCTTCGAGCTGCCGGCCTCGGGGCTTGCCGACGATTGCCGGCGCATCGCGGCCCTGCGCGTGCCGCAGGGCGAGGACGGCGCGCTCGCCGTGGTCTTCGCGCTGCTCGATACGGAGGGATCGGCCATCCGCGTGGAAAACCCCGACGAGACGACGAAGGACCTCAAGCGCTTCGCCGACGCCTTCGTGGACGTGCTGCAACGCATCTAGAGCATGTCGCACAAAAGTGCGCAGCGGTTTTGCGGCAACGACATGCGAAAAAACAAAGAGCTAAAGCGCAGGGAGCGAATCTGAAAGATCGCGACGCGCTTTAGAGCATTCCAGCCGAAGCGGCATCGCTCCGGCGTTTGGAATTGCCGGGAGCCCTTGCCGCGGCGCGCCGACGGGCCTATCCATGGCACGCAACAGTTCGCCGGAGCCCGCATGTCCAAGATGCTTGTTCGTTTCGCCGCCCTCGCCGCCACCGCCCTCTTCCTCGCCGGCTGCCAGACGGCCGCCGAAGTGCGCGCCAATGACGAGGCCCGATGCCGGTCCTACGGTTTTCGCATGGGGACGGACGCCTTTGCCGAATGCCTGCAGCGCATCGATCTCGACCGGCGCGCGGACTTCCGCGCCGCGCGGCTGCAATCGCCGATGTGGGACCGGCCGACCTATGTCTATGTGCCCGTCCGGCGGCGCTGAAGCTAAGCGGTCTCAGGCCTTGCCGCTGAATGCCGCCTGCGCGGCCGCAAGGCGCGCGATCGGCACGCGGAAGGGCGAACAGGAGACGTAGTCGAGCCCGGCCTCCTCGCAGAAATGGATGGAGGCCGGATCGCCGCCGTGCTCGCCGCAGATGCCGAGCTTCAGGTCGGCCCGCGTGCGCCGGCCGCGTTCGGCGGCGATGCGGATGAGCTCGCCCACCCCGTCGAAATCAAGCTGGACGAACGGGTCCTGCTCGACGATGCCCTTCTGGATATAGGTCGACAGGAACGCCGAGGCGTCATCGCGCGAGATGCCGAAGGTCGTCTGCGTCAGGTCGTTGGTGCCGAAGGAGAAGAACTCGGCCGATTCGGCGATGACATGGGCACGGAGCGCCGCGCGCGGCAGCTCGATCATCGTGCCGACGAGATAGTTGATGGCAACGCCGCTTTCGGCGATCACCGCCTTGGCGACGGCCTCGATGCGGGCCTTCACATAGTCGAGCTCCGCCTTGAGGCCGACGAGCGGCACCATGATTTCCGGCTCCACGGCCGCGCCGGTCGTCCTGGCCGCCTCCACGGCCGCCTCGAAGATGGCGCGGGCCTGCATCTCGGCGATCTCCGGATAGGAGATGGCGAGGCGGCAGCCGCGGTGGCCGAGCATCGGGTTGAACTCGTGCAGCGTATCGACGCGCCGGCGCAGCGCGGCCTCCTCGATGAACAGGGCGGCCGCCACCTCGGCGATCTCCTCGTCGCTCTTCGGCAGGAATTCGTGCAGCGGCGGGTCGAGCAGGCGGATCGTCACCGGCAGGCCGTGCATGATCTCGAAGAGTTCGGCGAAGTCCGAGCGCTGCATCGGCAAGAGCTTTGCCAGCGAGGCGCGGCGGCCGGCCTCGTCCTCGGCGAGGATCATCTCGCGCATCACATTGATGCGGCTGCCCTCGAAGAACATGTGCTCGGTGCGGCAGAGGCCGATGCCCTCCGCGCCAAAGGAGCGTGCGGCGCGGGCATCCGCCGGCGTCTCGGCATTGGTGCGCACCTTCATGCGCCGCGTGCGGTCGGCCCATTCCATGATCCGGCCGAAATCGCCCGACAGCTCGGGCTGGAGCATGGGGATCTCGCCCTTCAGCACCTGGCCGGACGAGCCGTCGATGGTGATGACGTCGCCCTTCTTCAGCGTCAGCCCCTGGGCGACCAGGAGCTCGTTGCGCAGGTCGACGCGCAGCGTGCCGGCACCGGAAACGCAGGGCGTGCCCATGCCGCGCGCGACGACCGCCGCATGGCTGGTCATGCCGCCGCGGGTGGTGAGGATGCCCTCGGCGGCGTGCATGCCGTGAATGTCCTCCGGGCTCGTCTCGATGCGCACGAGGATGACCTTGCGCCCCTCCTCCTCCGCCCTTACCGCGTCTTCCGAGGTAAAGACGATCTCGCCCGTCGCCGCGCCCGGCGAAGCCGGCAGACCGGAGCCGATGACGTCGCGACGCGCGCGCGGATCGATGGTCGGGTGCAACAGCTGGTCGAGCGAGGCGGGATCGATACGCGCGACAGCCTCGCCCTCGCTGATCAGGCCTTCCGTCGCCATGTCGACCGCGATCTTCAGCGCGGCCTTGGCGGTGCGCTTGCCCGAACGGGTCTGCAGCATCCAGAGCTTGCCGCGCTCGATGGTGAATTCGAGGTCCTGCATGTCGCGGTAATGCCGCTCCAGCCGGTCGCAGATGCCGCGGAATTCCGCGAAGGCTTCGGGCATCAGCTTTTCCAGCGACGGCCGGTCGGAGCCCGACGCGATGCGCGCCTCCTCGGTGATGTTCTGCGGCGTGCGGATGCCGGCGACGACATCCTCGCCCTGCGCATTGACGAGGAACTCGCCGTAGAGCTTGTTCTCGCCCGTCGAGGGATTGCGCGTGAAGGCGACGCCCGTGGCGGAGGAATTGCCGAGATTGCCGAAGACCATGGCCTGGACGTTGACGGCCGTACCCCAGACGGCGGGGATGTTGTGCAGCGTGCGGTAGGTGACGGCGCGGGCGTTCATCCAGCTTGCGAAGACGGCGCCGATCGCGCCCCAGAGCTGGACCTCCGGATCCTGCGGGAAGGCCTCGCCCAGCTCTTCCTGGATGGTCTGCTTGTAGCGGGCGATGACATGCTGCCACTCCACCGCGGAAAGCTCGGTGTCCTGCTCGTGGCCGAGCCGCCCCTTCTCGTCCTCCAGGATCTCCTCGAAGACCTCGTGGTCGAGGCCCATGACGACGTCGCCATACATCTGGATGAAGCGACGGTAGCTGTCCCAGGCAAAGCGCGCATCGCCCGCATCGTGGCCGAGCGCCTCGACCGTGCGGTCGTTGAGGCCGAGATTGAGCACCGTGTCCATCATGCCGGGCATGGACGCGCGCGCGCCGGAGCGCACGGAGAGCAGCAGCGGCTTCGTCGTGTCGCCGAAGTGGCGTCCGGTGATCGCCTCCATCTGGCGAAGCGCGGCGCGGACCTGATCCTTCAGATCGTCCGGCAGCCGGCGGCCGTTGTCGTAGTAATGGTTGCAGGCGGCGGTGACGATGGTGAGCCCGGGCGGCACCGGCAGGCCGAGATTGCACATTTCGGCGAGGTTCGCGCCCTTGCCGCCGAGCGTGTTGCGATCGCCCGCGCTGCCTTCGGCGCGGCCTCCCCCAAAGGTATAGACCCACTTGTCCATGCACGCCTCCCCATATGCGTCCTCACAATCTACATGAACTGCATCTTGTTGAAAACGCGGCGCGACAGGTTTTTTGCTGCAATGCATCAAATTTGCAACGGCAATGCAACATTACGAGAGCCGGACAAAAGCCGTGCCCTTGGCGGGAACACGGCCTGGCGCGCCGGCAGGCTTCAGTTTCCCTCGATGGAAAGCCCCTGCTCGTCCACGCGGATCTCGACACCGTCCGGTTTCTTCTCCTGCTGCCAGGCATAATAGGAAAACCCGGCCACCACGACGATGAGGGCGCCGATGATCATGTAAAGTGCGTCTCTGCTCACGTTTGATCCCCAATTGCACGAAGGCCTGCGGGAACAGCAGGCGCTGTTGAATGCGCGAGAGGGGGATTTGTTCCTATCTTTCGAGAAGGCCGGTGCCTGTATTCTGCCGCGCCGCGAGAATGCGGACCACCAAGACGGTATCTTCGAAAAGCATGTAGAAGAGGAGATGTTCGCGATAGGGAAAGCTGCGCAGCCCCGGTGCCAACTCGGGACGCAGGCGACCGAGCGCAGGTCTTTCCGCGAGCAGATCGAGGACGCGATAGAGACCACCGATATAGGCCTCCGCCTGTGCGTCTCCCCATGTCGTTATCGTATAGGCGAGGATCGCATCCACATCCTTCTCGGCGCTTTCCGTAAAGCGGAAGGCGTGCACGATCAGGAGGCCGAAGCCCGGGCCCTGGCCAGGAAGTCCTCCGCCGCTACAGATCGGTGGCGGCCGGCGGCGAGATCATCGAGCCCCTTGCGCACGTCCTCGCGAACAGCAGCCAGATAGGTTTCATGGAGGCGGAGGGCATCGTTGACCACGGCGCTGGCGTCCGTGAAACGGCCGCTTTCGACCTCCCCGGCAATGTATTCTTCCAGTTCTTTCGCAATCGACAGCTTCATTCCATGCCTCCGGCACGCGGGAATTCTAGCATGGCTTGCCCGGGATCGCTACGACGCCTCGCGCAGCTGCTCGGCGGTCTGCAGGTCGACGGAGACGAGCTGGGAGACGCCCTGTTCGGCCATGGTGACGCCGAAGAGGCGGTTCATGCGGGCCATGGTGATGGGATTGTGCGTGATGATGACGAAGCGGGTCTCGGTGGAGGCCGCCATCTCATCCATCAGGTTGCAGTAGCGCTCGACATTGTGGTCGTCGAGCGGAGCGTCCACCTCGTCGAGCACGCAGATCGGCGCCGGATTGGTGAGGAAGACGGCGAAGATGAGGGCCATGGCCGTCAGCGCCTGCTCGCCGCCGGACAGCAGCGTCATGGTCTGCGGCTTCTTGCCCGGCGGGCGGGCGAGGATTTCGAGGCCGGCATCCAGCGGATCGTCGCTCTCGATCAGCTGCAGCTCCGCCGTGCCGCCGCCGAAAAGGTGGGTGAACAGGCGCTGGAACTGCACGTTGACTACGTCGAAGGCGGCCAGCAGGCGCTCGCGGCCCTCGCGGTTGAGGCTTTGGATCGCCGAGCGCAGCTTGCGGACCGCCTCGATGATATCCTCGCGTTCGGCGACGAGCGCATCGCGTTTTTCCGTCAGCTCGCGCTGCTCCTCCTCGGCGCGCAGGTTCACGGCGCCAAGCCGTTCGCGCTCCATCCTCAGCCGGTCGAGCTCGCGTTCGCGCTCGCGCGGATCGGGCAGCGGGCTGCCGGCGGGATGGCCGGTCAGCCGCAGCGCCTCGTGCGGCGCGCAGTTCAGCGCCTCGCGGATGCGCGCCTCGCCCTCGATGCGGCGTTCGCGCGCCGAGACGAGGCGCTCTTCCGCCCGCCCCCGCGTTTCGCGCGATTCGGCGAGCTGCGAGAGCGCGGTCGCGGCGGTGTGATCGGCCTCGCGCTGGCGGTTCTCCGCCTCCTGGAGCGCATCGGCCGCCTCGCGGCGGGCGGCCTCGGCATTGCTGAGGCCGGTCAGGAGCTCGCGGCGCTTGTCCTCGATCTCGTCCGGCGCCTCGGCCAGCTCCTCCATCTCCTCATGCGCTTCGGCTTCGCGCTCGCGCAGCGTGGCGATGTGGCTCTCGGCATTGGCGGCACGGCTTCGCCACGTCTCGCGCTCGGCTAGGATCGTCATCAGGCGGCGGCGGCGGTCGGCCATCTCGCGGGCAAGGCCGTCATGGCCGGCGCGCGCCTCGGCCAGCGTCGCGCGGTCGGTCGCGACGTCCATCGTGCGGGTGCGAAGGCTGAGGTCGAGGTCGGCAAGGTCCGGCGCCTCTTCCAGCGCGGCGCGGGCATCCTCCAGCGAGATCGCGGCCTCCTCCACCTGCGCCTCGATCTGCGCCCCGGTTTCGGAGAGCACGGCCCGGCGGCGGATGAGATCGCCGGCGGCCCGTTCGGCCGCTTCCAGCCCTTCGCGCGCCTCGGCGAGCGCCCGGGCGGCGGCGCGCTGGGCCTCGCGCGCCTGCTGCTGGCGTTGTGTCTCGGCACGGATGGCTTCACCGGCGCGGGCGAGGTCGGCTTCCGCATCACCGAGCGCGGCGCGGGCGTCCTCCAGCTCCATCTCAAGTTCGGCGAGGCGGTTCTTCTGTTCGAGGCGGAGCGCGGCGGCGCTCGGCGCATCGGCACCGGTGACATGGCCGTCCCAGCGGAAGACCGCGCCCTCGCGGGTGACGAGCCGCTGGCCGGCCTTGAGCTGCGGCAGCAGGGACAGCCCCTCCTCGACGCTGCCGGCAATGCCGATCTGCGCCAGGCGGCGGGCGAGCACGGCGGGCGCGCGGACATGGTCGATCAGCGCCGGAACGTCCTTCGGCAGGGGCGCGTCGCCGGACGCATCGCCGGACAGGCGCCAGTGCACGGGGGCGGTACTGTCGGCCGGCGAATCGAGGTCGTCGCCGAGCGCAGCGCCGAGCGCCGTCTCATAGCCTCGGTCGACATCGACGTCCTCCACGACGGGCGGGAAGGAACCGCCGGTGCCGCCAGCCTCCAGCATGCGCCGGATCGTACGGGCTTCCGTCTCGATGCCGGCAAGGCGGGCGCGGGCGGTATCGACCGGGCCGCGCAGAGCGGATTCGGCAAAACGGGCCTCCTCCAGCGCCTCCTCGACGGCGGCAAGCATCTCGCCGGCCGCCTCCAGCGCCTCCTCGGCGGACAAAACGGCGGCGCGGCGCTCTTCGGGATCGGGCAGCGCGGCGATGCGGGTATCCATTTCCGCAAGCTCGCGGGCCTGGGCATCAAGCTGCTGGCCAAGCCGCAGGTGGCGTTCGGCAAGGTCGCGGATCGCCTTTTCGAGCTGGTTGCGCACCGCCTGCGCCTCCGCCCGCTCGGCGGTGACGGCGGCGAGGGCCGCTTCGCTTTGGGCCAGCGTCGCTGCGGCGGCCTCCATCGCCTCGCGGGCGGTCTCGGCGCGCGCGTCCGCCTCGGCGAGGATCTCGCCGATCTCCTCCTCCTCGGCGGTCAGGCGCTCCAGCACGGCCGCATTGTCGGCCACCATGCGCTCCTCGCGACCGATGTCCTCGGCGAGCTGGGCGAGGCGGCGGGTGAGCTCGTCGCGGCGGCGCAGCAGCCGGGCGGAATCCTCTTCGAGCTGCGCGCGGGCGATCTGCAGGCGCTGCAGCACGGCGGCGAGCTTCGCCTCGTTCTCGCGCAGCTCCGGCAGCTTTAGGCTGGCGACGGCCTGTTCCTTGGCGGCCTGCATCTGGGCGTTGGCCCGCTCAGCGACGAGCGAGGTCGCCTGGTTGAGCTGGCTTTCGGCCTCGGCCTCGGCCTCCTTGGCCTGCGCCCAGCGGATATGCAGCAGCATCGCCTCGTGGCGGCGGATATCGGCGGAGAGCGCCTTGAAGCGGTTCGCCTGGCGGGACTGGCGCTTCAGGCTCTCGATCTGGCTTTCGAGCTGCGAAGTGACGTCGTCGAGCCGTTCGAGATTGGTCTCGGCGGCGCGCAGGCGCAGTTCCGCCTCGTGGCGGCGGGAGTGGAGGCCAGAAATGCCGGCCGCCTCTTCGAGCAGCTGGCGGCGGGCCTGCGGCTTTGCCTGGATGAGTTCACCGATACGGCCCTGCCCGACCATGGAGGGCGAGCGGGCGCCGGTGGAGGCGTCGGCAAAGAGCAGCTGCACGTCCTTGGCGCGCGCCTCCTTGCCGTTGATGCGGTAGATCGAGCCGTTCTCGCGCTCGATGCGGCGCGAGACCTGGATCTCGTCCTGATCGTTGAAGGCGGCGGGAGCCGTGCGGTCGGAATTGTCGAGATAGAGGCCGACTTCGGCGGTGTTGCGCGCCGGGCGGTTGCCCGAGCCGGAGAAGATGACGTCGTCCATGCCGGACGCACGCATGTTCTTGTAGGAGTTCTCCCCCATCACCCAGCGCAGCGCCTCGACGAGGTTCGACTTGCCGCAACCGTTCGGCCCGACAATGCCGGTGAGGCCCCGCTCGATGATGAACTCGGTGGGCTCGACGAAGGACTTGAAGCCGAGGAGGCGGAGCTTGGTGAACTTCATGCGCAGGTGGGGCGGACGAGGCCACCCCCCTCTGGCCTGCCGGCCATCTCCCCCACAAGGGGGGAGATCGGACGAAGCGGCGTCCCGCCCATCATTAACGTTGCCATTTGAGCAAGGTTCCTGCCTCCAGCCGATCTCCCTCCTTGTGGGGGAGATGGCCGGCAGGCCAGAGGGGGGTAAATCCCACCCGGAACCCAATGGAATGCGGGCGCACGACCACTGCCGTCGCCCGCAAACCCGGTCGAAGGATCAGAGCATGCTGTCGATGAGGGCCGACATGGTGTCAACCGACATGTCTCCCGAATAGCGCTTGCCGTTGATCAGGAAGGTCGGCGTCGCCGCGACGCCGAATTCCTTGGCGCCGCGCTCGCGCACCGCGTTCACATCATCCAGAAGCTTCTGGTTCGTCAAGCAGGCCTGGAAGCTCTCCTGTGTAAAACCGGCGAGTTTCGACATCTGCAGCAGCGCCTCGCGGCCGTCCTGCGCGGCGGCCCAGGTTTCCTGCTGCTTCATCAGCATGGAGATCATCGGGAAATACTGCGAGGCGTCCGAAAGCTCGGCCGGGTTCTGCGGCTTGCAGCGCGCCAGCATGAAGGCGGCGGCCGCGCGCGGATCGAACGGGAACTCGCGCATGACGAAGCGAACCTTGCCGCTGTCGACATACTTGGTCTTGATCGCGTCGAAGGTGTTGTTGTGGAAGGCTGCGCAATGCGGGCAGGTCGTCGACATGTATTCGACGATGGTGACCGGGGCATTGGCCTCGCCGAGCGCCATTTCCGGCAGCGCGCCTTCCTTCATCACCTCCGCCATGTCGACGTCGCCGTCGGCGGTGGGCACCTCGACGGACTTCGCCTCGGCGGCCGGCGCCTGGGCGGTCTCGGTCGTCGTGGTGGTCGTCGTTCCGGAGGAGGTGGCCGGCGTCGAGCTTGCGCTTTCGCCCGTCGTCGTCTGGCTGGTTTCGGGAGCCTTGGCGGTCTCCTCCTTCTTCTCGTCGGAGCAGGCAGCCAGCGTCACGGCGAGCGCCGCAACGGCAACGCCGGTCGCAAGGCGCTTCATCAGGCTCATTTCGGAAAGGGACATGGTCTCTCCTGTCGGAAGGGATGGGAATTCTCGGGTCCATTGACGCAATTCCGGAAAAAGCTTCCTTGCGCTTTTTCCGGAATTGCTCCGGGCACCCCCGTTATACCTGCTTTGGGGCGGGAACAAGCGGCGTTAAGGCAAGTAACTTCAAAGAATTGTGACCGTTCGATGGTCGGGGACGGGGCTTTCCGTCCCTTACCGGCGCCGGCCGAGCACCGCCGTGCCGAGCCGTTTCAGCGCCGCCTTCAGCGCGTCTCCCTCGATGCCGTCGACGAGGTCGTCCAGATGGCGGGCGGCCTCGCCGGTCAGCGGGCGCGGCTTGGCGCGACGGCTGGAATGCGGGCTCACCGGCTTCTGCACGATCTTCATCTGGCTCACGGCCGGAAAGCCGAAGAAGCCGTTGATGCGCTGGATGATCTCGCCCTGCTGGTGGCTGAGGAAGAGCGCGCGGGCGCCCTCGCAGGCGATCGTCAGCACGCCCGGCTGGTGGCCACCGCCCTCGCCCGTCATCTCGGAGGCGCGGCGCGGCCAGGTGATGCGCTCCGGCCGCGTGCATTCGGCAAATTCCGCCCCCGCGATCTCGTCCCACGAGCCGAGCAGCATGGTGTTGATGCCGGCGCGCTTGGCCAGCACCGGATCGATGAGGTCGTTGGCCACTTCGCTGATCTGGACGATGCCGCGCCTCTGGCCGCGCCGGGGCGCCTTGCTGGTATTCACGTATCCGCTCCCGATCGGGAAAATATTCCTGTTCCGGCGAAAAACCGACTTGAAGATCGCCGCCTGCTTCGCCAGTTATAGAACAATTCCAGCAAAAGTGTGCGAGCGTTTTGCGTCCGGAGCTGTGTTCGCATCATGGGTCGCATCGACCCCGTTTCAGGCACGTCATGACCCAAGCGCCCCGCATCGCGGCACCCGCCGATCTCGTTCTTGCCTGGTACGACCGGCACCACCGCGACCTGCCCTGGCGGGTGAGCCCGCCGATGGCGGCCCGCGGCGAAAGGCCCGATCCCTACCGCATCTGGCTCTCCGAAGTGATGCTGCAGCAGACGACGGTGCAGGCGGTCAAGGCCTATTTCGCCCTCTTCACCAGCCGCTGGCCGACGGTCACCGACCTTGCGAAGGCCGAGACGGAGGACGTGATGAAGTCCTGGGCGGGCCTCGGTTACTACGCCCGCGCGCGCAACCTCAAGAAATGCGCCGAAGCCGTCGCCTTCGAGCATGGCGGGGTGTTTCCCGACAGCGAGGACGGGCTGAAGGCCCTGCCCGGCATCGGCGACTATACCGCCGCGGCAATCGCCGCCATCGCCTTCAACCGCAGGACTGCGGTGCTGGACGGCAATGTCGAGCGCGTCATCTCCCGCCTCCACGCCATCGAAACGCCCCTGCCTGCGGCAAAGCCCGAGATGCGGGCGCTGGTGGCCGCCATGACGCCGGCGGACCGGCCGGGCGATTTCGCCCAAGCGATGATGGACCTCGGCGCGACGATCTGCACGCCGCGCCGGCCGGCCTGCGCGCTCTGTCCGCTCAATGCCGCCTGTCGCGTGCTCGGGCGCGAGGACCCGGAGCTCTATCCGCGCAAGGCCGCGAAGAAGGAAAAGCCCGTGCGGCTCGGCGCCGCCTTCGTCGCCGAGGACGAGACGGGCGCGATCTTCCTGCGCAAGCGCGGGGAAACCGGCCTTCTTGGCGGCATGACCGAGGTGCCCGGCAGCGGCTGGACGGCCCGCATCGACGGCGAGACCGGCCCTGCCGCCGCGCCCTTTGCTGCCGACTGGCAGGCCTGCGGCACCGTCACCCATGTGTTCACGCATTTCGAGTTGCGCCTCTCCATCTACCGCTCCATGGTGCCGCGCCATGTGCAGGCCGGCGAGGGATGGTGGCAGGCGAAGGAGACGCTCGACGGCGAGGCGCTGCCGACCGTCATGAAGAAGGCGATAAGGCAGGCCATACCGGATGCGTTTTCGAGGCGATAGGAATTAGGCAGTAGGCAGTAGGGAAAAGGAGCGGCAGTCGAGAAGACAAGCGACCGGGCCGGCGTCCGCCTGCTCTGCTTTTCCCTACTGCCTAATTCCTAATTCCTACTGCCTGACACAAGCGAGGAAAGCATGAACAGCATCGACATCCGACACATCGTCTTCGACATCGGCAGGGTGCTGATCCATTACGATCCGCACATTCCCTATGCCCGCCTCATTCCCGACGATGCCGAGCGCAACTGGTTCTTCACCAATGTCTGCACGCACGACTGGAACCTCGAACAGGACCGCGGCCGCGCCTGGGAGGACGCCGAGGCGCTGCTGATCGACGTGCATCCCGACCGCGCCGAGCATATCCGCGCCTTCCGCAAGCACTGGCACGAGATGGTCTCCCATGCTTATGTGGAAAGCGTCGCGATCATGGAGGCGCTGATCGCCGACGGCCGCGACGTGACCATGCTGACCAACTTCGCCGCCGATACCTTCAAGGAAGCGCGAAAACTTTACCCCTTCCTCGACATGCCGCGCGGCGTGACGGTTTCGGGCGAGATCGGCCTCATCAAGCCGGACCGTGCGATCTACGAGAAGCACACGCGCGATTTCGGCCTCTCGCCGGCCCATACGCTGTTCATCGACGACGCTCCGGCCAATGTCGAGGGGGCGCGGCTCGCCGGCTGGAACGCGGTGCAGTTCACCGATCCGGAAAAGCTGAAGGCCGACCTTGCCGCGCACGGCATCGCGCTCTGAACGGGCCTGAAAACCGAAACGCCCGGAGCCTTGCGGCTCCGGGCGTTTTCGCATTTCCGGGACTGAAGGTACGAAAACCGGAAAGGCGATATCCTGCCTGCCGGGCCGGTTGATCGGCCCCGGCTTTCCGCAACGATTTCCGTTGCTTGGCCTGATGTACTTTCGAGGTCACACTAAGCCGTTGATGGTTAACATCACCTGAATCGCATGGATGGAAATTCGGGACAGGCGGTGCCGGCAAACCCTCCCCATCGAAAGCCACAGCCCCCGGTGCAGGGAACACCGGAGGCCGCAGCTGGAGAAACGGGTAATGGCGCTTGCCGGTCTTCCATTTTCGCATTTTCCGAACGGAAGACCGGAGGCCGCTTTTTTCCTGGAAATGCTTTATTCGAGGCCGGCCATGCCGGCGCGCACCACGGCGCGCAGCGCGTCGATCGGCTTCAGCTCGGCGCCATCGGCATAGTGCCAGAAGGTCCAGCCGTTGCAGGCATCGAGCCCCTGCACCCTGGCGCCGACGCGGTGGATGGAGCCGGCGTCGTTGCCCGAGGCGAGCGTGCCGTCGGCGCGCACGATGGCGCTGTGGCGGCGGCGGGCATCGGTCAGCACCGTGCCGGGGGCGATCAGCCCGCTTTCGATCAGCGTGTTGAAGGCGACGCGTGGCTCGGCCTTCTTGCCGCTCATGACGGACAGGGTTCCGCTGCCGAGCGGTTCGACCGCCTCGATGCGCGCGCGTGCGGCATCGATATAGGCCTGCTCGCGCTCGATGCCGACGAAATGGCGGCCGAGGCGCTTGGCCACCGCGCCGGTCGTGCCGGAGCCAAAGAACGGGTCGAGCACCACGTCGCCGGGCCTGGAGGAGGCCATCAGGATGCGGGCAAGCAGCGCTTCGGGCTTCTGCGTCGGATGCACCTTCTTGCCGTCCTCGCCCTTCAGGCGCTCGCCGCCGCTGCAGATCGGGAACAGCCAGTCCGAGCGCATCTGCACGTCGTCATTGGCGGCCTTCATGGCGTCGTAGTTGAAGGTGTAGCCCTTGGCCTTGGGGTCGCGCGTCGCCCAGATCATCGTCTCGTGCGCGTTCTGGAAGCGGCGGCCCTTGAAGTTCGGCATCGGGTTCGTCTTGCGCCAGACGATGTCGTTGAGGATCCAGAAATTGAGATCCTGCAGGGTCGCGCCGACGCGGAAGATGTTGTGGTAGGAGCCGATGACCCAGATGGTCCCCGACGGCTTCAGCACGCGGCGGCAGGCGAGCAGCCAGGCACGGGTGAAGGCGTCATAGGCCTCGAAGGAGGCGAACTGGTCCCACTCGTCGTCGCAGGCATCGACAAGGCTCTGGTCCGGACGATGCAGCGCGCCGCCGAGCTGGAGATTGTAGGGCGGATCGGCGAAGATGACGTCGACGGACTGGTCCGGCAGCGCCTCGAGCGCGGCAACGCAGTCCCCCCGGATGATCGTGTCGAGCCAGCCGCTCTTGCGGGGCGAACGGGAGACGTCTGCAAGCGAAAGAACAGATGGCATGGGATACTCGCTGATACGCTGACTCGGAACTGAACTGGCGCTTATGGTTACCGAAGATGGTTACCAAAGGCTGAAGGGCTTGGAGAAAAAGCCGAAACCGTTTCACGACGGGATTTGCGATCCTCCTTTCAGTGATCGCGAATAGACGCCCCGCCTCGCCCGTCATGGAACAGCATCGCTGAGCCTTGCCGGCGTGGTCGGCCGGCGTTTGCGGGGAAACGAGGAGGAAAGACGTGCGTTTGAGAGCCGCCTTCATGCTTCTGGCGGGGCTTCTTGCCGCCACCGAGACGATTGCCGCCGACAAGACGATGATCGTGCTCGACGCGTCCGGCTCCATGTGGGGCCAGATCGGCGGGCGCAGCAAGATCGAGATCGCCCGCGAGACGCTGGGCACGGTGCTGAAATCCGTGCCCGCAGGCACCGAACTCGGCCTGATGGTCTACGGCCACCGCGAAAAGGGCTCGTGCAGCGACATCGAGCTGGCCGTCGCGCCGGGCGCGGGCACCGGGGAGGCGATCACCTCCTTCGTTTCGGGGCTCAGCCCCAAGGGCAAGACGCCGCTGACGCAATCCGTCGAGCAGGCGGCCGACATCCTCAAATATACCGAGGACAAGGCGACCGTCGTGCTGGTGACGGACGGGCTCGAGACCTGCGAGGCCGATCCCTGCGCGCTCGCCTCGGCGCTCGAAAGCAAGGGCGTCGACTTCACCACCCATGTCGTCGGCTTCGGCCTGACGGAGGAGGAAGGCCGGCAGGTCGCCTGCCTTGCCGAAAACACCGGCGGCAAGTATTTCCAGGCCTCCGATGCTTCCCAGCTCGTCGCCGCGCTGACGGAGACGGTGGCGGAAGCGCCGATGTCGAAGCCGGCCGAGGCCGTGGCGGAAGCGGAACCCGAGCCGGAGCCCGCCCTCGCGTTCAACACCGAGTTCGACAGCGTCCTTGCCGAGGGCGGCCCCTCGCTCGGCGACAACGACAATGTGTTCTGGCAGGTCTTCAAGGCGGATGCAGGCGGCAAGCCGGCCGGCGACACCCTGGAAAGCCAGTACAAGGGCAAGTTCTCCGGCAACTACCCGCCGGGCAGATATGTCGCCGTCGCGACGCTGCAAAGCGCGATCAGGCGGGAGGTGCCCTTCGAGGTGCAGGATGGCGCCGTCGCCAAACCCTTCGTCAACTTCGATGCCGGCCATGTGACGATCCATCCCAAGCGCACGCCCGAGGGTGCCGAGGACGATGCCAATGCGGGCGTCGAGATCGCCTTCGGCGGCTATTCCACCACCTACTACGGCACGGCCAGGTTCTACGCCTCGGCCGGCGAACTGAAGCTGACCGGCAAGATCGGCCCGTCCATCGTCGCGGAGACGGTCGCCGTCAAGGCGGGCGAGACGATCGAGCGCGACCTCGTCATCGGTTCGGGCGTCGTGCTCAACAAGGCGGTCTATGCGGAGGGCGGGGCGGCGGTCGATTCCGGCAACGTCTTCTTCGAGGTGGTCGCCGCCAGCAAGAACATCGACGGCACCCGCAAGAGCATCGCCTACAATTACGGCACCGGCACGAAGCTGGACGTGCCGCCGGGCGAACATGTGCTGACGGCCAAACTCGGCTCGGCGACGGGCGAGATCCCCTTCACCATCAAGGCGGGGGAGATGAAGGAAGTCACCGTCAACATCAATGCCGGTGTCCTGGCGATCACCGCGCCCGGGGCGAGCTTCATCGAGATCCTCAACGCCACGAAGGACATCCAGGGCAACCGCAAATCCATGTCCTACAATTACGGCGCCGAATGGCAGGACACGCTGCCGCCGGGGGACTATGTCGTCAACGTGAAATACGAGGGCGACGTCGCGCCGAAGGAGGCCAAGGCGACGGTGAAGGCCGGCGAGCGCTCGGAAGTGACGGTGCAGTAGGCTGGAAGCGGGGCGAAGCCGGCCCTGATCGCCGCCGGTGCCATGCCCCTTTCGCCCTGTTGGCCGGGCGATGCCTATGAACGGGTGAGGTTGCATGTGCCTCCTCTGGCTGCCGGCCATTCCCTCCCTGCGGGCAGGGTGATATGGAATGCGGCATCGCCGCTTGTCGCCTTCTCCCCCCGGGGAGAAGGTGGCCCGAAGGGTCGGATGAGGGGGTGGCTTGGATAGAGCCTTTGCGCCTCCGGCATCCCCCTCATCCGCCTGCCGGCACCTTCTCCCCGCGGGGGAGAAGGGGATGGGGCAGCGGTTTCCTCCATGTGCGATCGCCCAGCCCTTGAGGGGGAAGATGGCCGGCAGGCCAGAAGGGGCTTCCCCGCAAATTCCCCTACGCCGCATGAAAGGCCCGGCTGTCGTCCGGCGCCTCGTTGCGGTCGTTGAGGCCGTAGTCCCGGACGACGCCGGCGATGCGCAGCCGGTAGCTGTCGAGGATGCCGGCGCGGCCGAGGGCCTGGGCGGCGCGGCGCCGTTCGCTGGTCCGCCATGCCTTCACCGCCGCCTCGTCGCGCCAGAAGGAGAGCGACAGGAGCCGCGTCGGATCGGTGAGGCTGCGGAAGCGCTCGATCGAGATGAAGCCGTCGATATCGTCGAGCAGCGGGCGCAGGTCCCGGGCGGTGTCGAGATAGAGGTCGATGCGGCCGGGCGCCGGGACCACCTCGAAGATGACGGCAATCATGGCGTCACCTTCGGCGCATGCGGCAGCGAGACGTTCTTCAGGAACAGCCGGTCCTCCTTGAGGATGAAGCGCTCGCTGCGGGCGAAGTCATAGTTCTCCCGGCCGAGCGGGTCGGCGGCGAGGCGGGCGCGATAGGCCTCGTAGGCGGCAAGGCTCTCGATGTTGTAGACGCCATAGGCAGTGGTGGCGGAGCCCTCGTGCGGGGCGAAATAGCCGACGAGATCGGCGCCGCAGCGCGGGATCGCCTCGCCCCAGTTGCGGGCATAGGCGGCGAAGGCGTCCTTGCGGAACGGGTCGATCCGGTAGCGGATGAAGCAGGTGATCATCGTCGTCTCCTCGTCCTGGCGCAATCCCTTGCCGGAATTGCCGTGCTTGCGATGTCCCCTTTTCCCACATTGCCGAACGCGAATGCTTCGGCTACCATCGAAGTATGAAAGAAGGTCCCGACATTTCCCAGATCGGCGCGCTGATCGGCGATCCCGCCCGCGCCAACATGCTGACCGCGCTGATGGGCGGGCAGGCGCTGACGGCGAGCGAGCTTGCGGGCGCGGCGGGCGTCACGCTGCAGACCGCCAGCGCCCATCTTTCCCGGCTGGAGGCCGGCGGGCTTATCGCCCAGCGCAAGCAGGGCCGGCACCGTTATTTCGCGCTCGCCAACGACGAGGTGGGGCTGCTGCTCGAGAACATCATGGGCTTTGCGGCGAACCGCGGGCTGATGCGCAGCCGTCCCGGCCCGAAGGATCCGGCGCTGCGCAAGGCGCGCGTCTGCTACAACCACCTTGCCGGCGATTTCGGCGTGCGCATGCTCGACCGGCTGGTGGCCGACGGCGACGTGGCACTCGACGGCGGGGAGGCATCGCTGACGCCTTCCGGCGAGACGCGCATCGCCGCCATCGGCATCGACCTTGCCGCGCTGAAGACCCAGCGCCGCCCCGTCTGCCGCACCTGCCTCGACTGGAGCGAGCGGCGCTCGCACCTCGCCGGCTCGCTTGGCGAGGCGCTGCTCGCCCGGTTCATCGCCGACGGCTGGGCG
Source organism: Shinella sp. WSC3-e (assembly GCF_945994535.1). Taxonomy (NCBI): domain Bacteria; kingdom Pseudomonadati; phylum Pseudomonadota; class Alphaproteobacteria; order Hyphomicrobiales; family Rhizobiaceae; genus Shinella; species Shinella sp. WSC3-e. Next base: position 313,184 of record NZ_OZ000530.1, on the reverse strand, counting down.
AAGCGCGAGAAGGACAGCCGCGCCATCCGCTTCACCGCCGAGGGCGAGCGGCGGTTCCTGGCGCTCTTTCCGGAGTGACCGCTGCCCCTTACCCCGCTGCCGCGACCTTCTTCCCGCAAGCGGGGAGAAGGGGGCTGGGGCGCCGGCTTCCTCAAACAAAGACAGCCGATTGGCGGGAAGGCGAAGCGGCTTACGCCTTCGCCCCGCTTGCGGGGAGAAGGTCGCGGCAGCGGGATGAGGGGCCCTTACACCACCCTGCCCCACAAGCCGCCGCATAGCTCACGTCCGGAATCGGCAATTGTCGCGGCGCGCCCTTTCGTGTAGGGAGACCGCGGCTTCACGGGCGATCCCGCCCCTTATCCCATCGCAATTCCCGACGCCCGCCGCGTCCCGCCCCATGCGGGCAATTGCGCCATTGAAAGACGGTTTGTCATGGACGGTTTCGATCTCATCATCTTCGACTGCGACGGGGTCCTGGTCGATTCGGAAATCATCGCGGCCGAGGTGGAATCCCGGCTTCTCACCGAGGCAGGCTATCCGATCGGCGTCGAGGAGATGGGCGAGCGCTTTGCCGGCATGACCTGGCACAACATCCTGCTGACCATCGAGCGCGAGGCCGCCATCCCGCTTTCCGCCTCGCTGCTCGACAAGTCGGAGAAGCTGCTCGATGCCCGCCTTGCCCAGGAGGTGCGGGTCATCGAGGGCGTCAAGCCGATGCTCTCGCGCATCCGCAAGCCCTATTGCATCTGCTCGAACTCCGCCGCGCACCGCCTCGACATGATGCTCTCGAAGGTCGGCCTGCGGGAGGTCTTCGGTCCCTATGTCTATTCGGCCAAGGACCTCGGCCCCGATCGCGTCAAGCCGAAGCCGGATATCTTCCTATATGGCGCCGGGCAGTTCAGCGCGAACCCGGCCAACACGCTGGTCATCGAGGATTCCGTGCACGGCATCGCCGGCGCCCGCGCCGCCGGCATGCGCGTCGTCGGCTTCACCGGCGCCTCGCACACCTACCCCTCCCACGCCGACCGGCTGACGGAAGCCGGCGCGGAGACCGTGATCTCGCGCATGAGCGAGCTGCCGGGGGTTATCTCGGCGCTGGCGGAATGGCAGGGGGCGGTCTGAGCGAATAGCGAATAGCGAATAGCGAATAGCGAAGAAGCGCTTGGGGGCAAGGCGTGTCAACCTACCCTATTCGCTACTCCCCATTCGCTATTCGCTTATTTCGTGTTGTACGGCCCTTCGTCGAAGCCGACATAGACCCTCGTGAAGCCGCCGGAGCCGCCCGGCAGGGCCACGTCGCCCTTGGTGAAGATGAACTGGCCGGCCTCCGTGTTCACGGAATACTGGACGAGATCGGAATAGAGCGTCGTCTTGCCGTCCGTGGCGGCGACGCGGATCGGCACGTTGACCGTTCCGCCGGTGCTGGCCGGTCCCGTCACCACGCGGCCCTGCACCACCACGGTCATGACGAGCTGGCTCTCGTTCAGGACGCATTGGCGTGTCGTGTCGGCCAGCGTCACCTGGTAGAGCAGCTTCTGCGGATCGTCCTTGGCGCCCTTGGCATAGCGGCGCAGCACGGCCGTGCCGTCGCGCAGGTAGACCTGCGGGCACGAGCCCTGCACGACGGCGGTGCCCGTCTGCTGCTGGGCGGCGGTCTCCACCCCGGACGGGTCGCTCGTCACGCCGAGATCGGCCGGCTTGTCGGTCTGGCTGCAGCCGGCGACGACGGCGAGAAGGGATATGCCGAGAAAGCGGCGGATATTCATTCCAAACACGATACTATAACCCCTGCGATCAGGCCCCGCCCCCGGCGCGCAAGCCTTTCGGAACTCTTTTTGCGGGCCTTTTCACGACCCCAGGCGATGGTCTATAGCAGCGACGTGGCTAAAAATCGATTGTCGATTGAACCCGCCCGCAGAATTTCACCAGGGCCCGTTTCGCGCCGGAACGGGCAAAACGCAACGGCATTGCCGCGATCCGCCGCAAGGCGGCCCGTGGCCTTTCGCTGGACGGGGCGACAGAGCATTGGTACGAAGCGACAGCCGGTTCCTGCGATTTTCGTCGCTCGAAATCATCAACCTTCCCAAGGACGTATGAACGTGGACTATGTTTCGACGCGGGGCGAGGCCCCTTCCCTCGGCTTCTCCGATGCGCTTCTGGCGGGCCTTGCCCGCGACGGCGGCCTCTATGTGCCGCGTGAATGGCCGACCTTCTCCAAGAAGGAGATCCGGGCGCTGCGCGGCAAGTCCTACGAGGAGATCGCCTTCACGGTGCTCTCGCCCTTCGTCGAGGGCGACATCCCGGCGGACAAGTTCCGCGCGATGATCGACGAGGCCTATGCGACCTTCCGCCATCCGGCGATCGCGCCGCTGGTGCAGACCGGGCCGAATTCCTTCGTCCTGGAGCTCTTCCACGGCACGACGCTCGCCTTCAAGGACGTGGCGATGCAGCTGCTCGCCCGGCTGATGGACCATGCGCTGGCGACCCGCGGCGAGCGCGCCACCATCGTCGGCGCCACCTCGGGCGATACCGGCGGGGCGGCGATCGACGCCTTTGCCGGCCGCGAGCGCACCGACATCTTCATCCTCTTTCCGGAAGGCAAGGTCTCGCCGGTGCAGCAGCGCCAGATGACGACCTCCAAGGAAAAGAACGTCCACGCCCTCGCCGTCAAGGGCAATTTCGACGACTGCCAGAACCTCGTGAAGGCGATGTTCAACGACACGAAGTTCCGCGACCGGATGAAGCTTTCGGGCGTGAACTCGATCAACTGGGCGCGCATCATGGCCCAGATCGTCTATTACTTCACCAGTGCCGTGGCGCTCGGCGGGCCGGACCGCAAGATCTCCTTCACCGTGCCGACCGGCAATTTCGGCGACATCTTCGCCGGCTATGCCGCCAAGCGCATGGGCCTGCCGATCGACAAGCTCGTCATCGCCACCAACGAGAACGACATCCTCGCCCGCACGCTGAAGACCGGCCGCTACGAGATGAAGGACGTCAAGGCCACCACCTCGCCCTCGATGGACATCCAGATCTCCTCGAACTTCGAGCGCCTGCTGTTCGAGGCCTATGGCCGCGATGCCGGCGCCGTGCGCCGCGCGATGGAAAGCCTGAAGCAGTCAAACGCCTTCGAGATCGAGGACAGCGCGCTGAAGGTGATCCGCAAGAAGTTCCGCGCCGGCCGAGCCTCGGAAAAACAGGTCGCCAAGACCATCAAGGACACGCTCGCCGACACCGGCTACCTGCTCGACCCGCATTCGGCGATCGGCGTCTTCGTCGCCGCCAAGCACGAGAAGCCCGGTGCGCCGATGGTGACGCTCGCCACCGCCCATCCGGCGAAATTCCCCGCCGCAGTAAAATCGGCATGCGGTATTGACCCGGCGCTTCCGACGTGGCTTGCTGACCTCATGCAGCGGGAGGAGCGGTTCGACGTGCTGAGTGCGGAACTCGACGTCGTGGAAGCCTTCATCGGCGACCACTCGCGAATCCGGGGCTGAGCGGTTCCGGGAGCGGTTTGCGTTCGGGATTGTGTGGACACAGGGAGAGCATTTGCGGGTTTTGAAGGAGACGCGCAAATGTGGAACGCAGAAAGTGCGCATGATGAAAGTTGAGTGCACCCGGCTTGCGTCCGGGTTGACCGTGGTGACGGAAAACATGCCCCATCTCGAGAGCGTGGCTCTCGGCGTATGGATCAAGTCGGGGTCACGCAACGAAACCACGGACGAGCACGGCATCGCCCACCTTCTGGAACACATGGCCTTCAAGGGCACCGAGCGCCGCTCCGCCCGCCAGATCGCCGAGGAGATCGAGAATGTCGGCGGCGAGGTCAACGCCGCCACCTCGACGGAAACCACCTCCTACTATGCCCGTGTGCTGAAGGACCACGTCCCGCTCGCGGTCGACATCCTCGCCGACATCCTGACGCAATCCGTCTTCGACGAGGACGAGCTTCGCCGCGAGCAGCACGTCATCCTGCAGGAGATCGGCGCGGCGAACGACACGCCCGACGACGTGGTCTTCGACAAGTTCTCCGAGGTCGCCTATCGCGACCAGATCATCGGCCGCGCCATCCTCGGCACGCCGGAATCGGTGCTGTCCTTCTCGCCCGGCGAGATCCGCTCCTATCTCGACCGCAACTATACGACGGACCGCATGTTCGTCGTGGCCGCCGGCGCCGTCGACCATCAGGAATTCGTGCGCCAGGTCGAGGATCGCTTCTCCAGCCTGCCGACCGCCCCGAAGGTCTCGCCGGTCTTCGAGCCGGCCCGCTATACCGGCGGCGACATCCGGGAGACGCGTGACCTGATGGACGCGCAGGTGCTGCTCGGCTTCGAGGGCAAGGCCTATCACGCCCGCGACTTCTACTGTTCGCAGATCCTCGCCAACATCCTCGGCGGCGGCATGTCCTCCCGCCTCTTCCAGGAGGTGCGCGAGCACCGGGGCCTGTGTTATTCGATCTACGCCTTCCACTGGGGCTTTTCGGACACCGGCATCTTCGGCATCCACGCCGCGACCGGCGGCGAGAACCTGCCCGAGCTGATGCCCGTCATCTTCGACGAATTGAAGAAATCCTCCGAAACGATCGAGCAGCAGGAAATCGAGCGCGCCCGCGCGCAGATCCGCGCCCAGCTCCTGATGGGCCAGGAAAGCCCGGCCGCCCGCGCCGGCCAGATCGCCCGCCAGATGATGCTCTACGGCCGTCCGATCCCCAACGAGGAGCTGATGGAGCGCCTTGCGGGCATCACCATCGAGCGCCTGACGGACCTTGCCGGCCGCCTGTTCTTCGACACGGTGCCGACCATCTCCGCGATCGGCCCGCTGGAGCATCTGGTCCCGGCGGGGGACATCACGCGCTCGCTGTCGCGGCAGGCCCTTCCCGACCGCGCGGCGAGCTGAGGGAATCCTTCCCAAGCGCTGCCGGAAAAAATCCGCCGACGCTGTCGGAACGAAAGCGGCGCGCCCGTCCTTGTCCTGAAACAGGAATGGGAGATGGACCATGGCGGACTTCGTCGTCACGACCTTCGACTGGGTGCCCAAGACGCCACGCGGCCTGGTGCGCGACCTGCGCGTGCGCTGGGCGCTGGAGGAGGCCGGATTGCCCTACCGCGTCGAGAGCGTGCCTTTCGGCGACCGCAAGGCCGGACACCTCGCGCACCAACCCTTCGGCCAGGTGCCGTGGCTTGTCGACGGCGACATCTCGATCTTCGAGACCGGCGCGATCCTGCTCCATCTCGGCGAACGGAGCGCGGCCCTGATGCCCGCCGACCCGCGAGGACGGAGCGACACCATCGCATGGCTGTTCGCGGCGCTCAACTCCGTCGAGATGGCGAGCCTGCCCTGGGCCCTCCTGATGTTCGCGAACGTTCCCGCCGACACGCCGTCGCGCAAGCCGCTCGACGACTTCCTGAAGCTGCGGCTGCAGCGCATGGAGCCGGTCCTTTCGCAGCGGGAATGGCTGGCCGGGCCCTTCTCCGTGGCAGACATCGCCATGGCGGACGTGCTGCGCCTCGTCGACCGGTTCGACGGGCTGGCGGATCACCCGGCCTGCCGCCGCTACATGACCCGAGCCACCGCCCGCCCGGCCTTCGCCAAGGCCCATGCCGACCAGATGGCACATTTCGCCGCCGCGGACTGAAGGAGGACCCCATGCAGAAAGTCGCCGCGATGCTCGAGCGCGCCCAATGGGCGGAAAAACCGGATGTCTGGCAGGGCGAGTTCGAGGGCCGGGCCTTCGGCACCGATGTCTCCGTCATGTTCTACACGACGGACGAGGTCGGCCGCGGGCCGCCGCTCCACCGGCATCCCTATGACGAAATCTTCATCGTGCGCGAGGGCCGCGCGCTCTTCACGGTGGGCGACCGGCAGATTGAGGCGAGCGCCGGGCAGATCGTCTTCGGGCCGGCCAACGTGCCGCACACGTTCGTCAATCTCGGCCCCGGCCGGCTGGAAACGACGGACCTGCATGTGGCGGCGGCGTTTGCCCAGGAGAACCTCGAATAACGGGCGCCTGCGTCGCCATGCAATAAACGCATGCCTACGCTGCAAGCATATGCATTTTTTCCGGGCAAGGGATTGTTTATATCATGGGCAACACAAAGGAGTTGACCAATGAACATCTTCGCAAAGCTCAAGAAGAACGCCGCCGACCGCCGTGCCGTCCGTGAACTCAGCGCCCTCGACGACCGCGCCCTGCAGGACCTCGGCATCTCGCGCTCGAACATCCAGTCCGCCGTCAAGGGCCTTACGGTTTTCGGCTGAGCCATCCGGCAAGAGAGCCTGGCGCCACGGCCCGACGACAGGGCGCGCTTGACCAAAGCGCTGGAACCGGTCGTCCCGCCCTCACCGATGGTGAAGCGCCCATGGCTTCGAAGACGCAACCCGCCGCAAGGCGGGTTTTGTTTTTGGAAGGGTTTTCCGGCGGCCCGCCTTCCCCGGACCATTTGACGCCGGCGAGCCTCTCGGCATAGTCTTTCCCGACAAGGCACGCCACGGATCGGCGCGCGCGGAGGGCGAATGGCACGGTCGGTTTTTCGGTTTCTGTCCCGGCAGTCCGACACCGTGGAACTTGCCGACGATCGGCACCTCCTGCGCCTGCCCCGCTTCCAGGACTACCGGCAATGGTATCAGCTCCGCTCGGAAAGCCGCCGCTTCCTCGAGCCCTGGGAGCCGACCTGGCGCAACGACGAACTGACGGAAAGCGCCTTCCGCGCCCGCGTTCTCAGAAATGAACAGGAATTTTCCTCCGGCCAGGCCGTGCCCCTTTTCGTCTTCGCACGCGAGGAAAAGACGCTGCTCGGCGGGCTGACCATCGGCTATATCAGGCGCGGGGCCGCGCAATGCTGCATGATCGGCTACTGGATGGGCGAGTGCCATGCCGGCCAGGGCCACATGCATGGTGCCCTGAAACTGGTCATACCCTATATCTTTTCGAGCCTTCAGTTGCACCGTATCGAGGCAGCCTGTATTCCAGACAATCAGAGAAGCATCCGTCTCCTTGAAAAGGCCGGCTTTCGGCAGGAAGGCTACCTTCGGGAGTATCTGAAGATAAACGGGGAGTGGCGCGACCATCTGATGTTCTCGCTTCTGGCGGCCGACAGGCGGCCGTAGGCGGCACCCGGGCGCGACAGGACTGGGCAGACCTAAGGACCATGCAGTTTCAATGAAGCCTTTATCCGTGCCGCAAGCGCTGCATGCCAGCCGGTTGCTCGCCCTCATCCTCCTCGCCACGATGCTCCTCGCCGGCATGATGACGGGGCGCGCCTTCGCCGTCGAACCCGTCAAGATCTCCCGTGACGACACCGCCCTCGACCTCACCGCCACCACGGAGATCTATACGGGTCGGGGCGAGGCCTTCCAGGTCTCCACCGCGCCCGGCACGGACGGCATCGTGCGCCGCATCGAGGTGCGCGCCACCTCGCAGGACCACCAGGGCGACTGGGCCGTCTTCGCGCTCGCCAACGTTTCGGAAGAGCAGATCGACCGCCTGATCGTCGCCCCGCATTTCCGCCTCGTGCAATCGAAGCTCTTCTGGCCGGACCTCGGGGCAAAACGCATCCTCTCGATTACCCCGAGCGAAGGCTTTGCGCTCGACCGGCAGCCGAGCGACGAGGCAGACGTCTTCCGCATCACGCTCAACCCCGGCACGGTCGTCACCTTCGTCGCGGAACTGGCGACGCCCGACCTGCCGCAGATCTATCTCTGGGCACCGGATTCCTACAAGGACACGGTCAACGCCTTCACGCTCTATCGCGGCATCGTGCTCGGCATCGCGGGCCTGCTGGCCGTCTTCCTCACCATCCTCTTCGTGGTGAAGGGCACCTCCATGCTGCCGGCGACCGCCGCGCTCGCCTGGGCGGTGCTCGGCTATATCTGCGTCGACTTCGGCTTCCTGTCGAAGCTCATCAGCATCACGGCGGGGGACGAGCGCATCTGGCGCGCCGGCACGGAGGTGTTCCTTGCCGCCGGCCTCGTCGTCTTCCTCTTCACCTATCTCAACCTCAACCGCTGGCATGCGCATCTCTCCTATGCGACGCTCGCCTGGATCCTCGGCCTCGGCCTGCTCTTCGGCGTCGCGATCTACGATCCGCCGATCGCCGCCGGCATCGCCCGCCTCTCCTTCGCCCTGACCGGCACGGTCGGCATCGTGCTCATCGCCTATCTCGGCTTCAACCGCTACGACCGCGCCATCCTGCTGGTGCCCGCCTGGGCGCTGATCCTCGTCTGGCTGTTCGGCGCGTGGCTGACGGTGACGGGCCAGCTCAACAACGACATCATCCAGCCGGCGCTCGGCGGCGGCCTCGTGCTGATCGTGCTCCTCATCGGCTTCACGGTGATGCAGCACGCCTTTGCCGGCGGCGCCTATAGCCAGGGCCTGTTCTCCGATCTCGAGCGCCAGTCGCTCGCGCTGACGGGCTCCGGCGACACGGTCTGGGACTGGGACGTGGCTCGCGACCGCGTCGTCACCATTCCCGATATCTCCATCCAGCTCGGCCTTGCGCCCGGCGTCATGCACGGGCCGGCGCGCAACTGGCTGCCGCGCCTCCACCCGGACGACCGCGACCGTTTCCGCGCGACGCTGGATGTCTTGCTGGAACACCGCAAGGGCCGGCTCAACCATCAGTTCCGCGTGCGCGCCGAGGACGGCCACTATCATTGGCTCTCGATCCGCGCCCGGCCGGTGCTCGGCGCCAATGGCGAGATCATCCGCTGCGTCGGCACGATCATCGACATCACCGAGCAGAGGAATTCCGTCGACCGGCTGCTGCAGGACGCCCTGCACGACAACCTGACGGGCCTGCCGAACCGCCAGGTCTTCCTCGACCGTCTCCAGTCGATCCTCGCGCTGACGGCAAGCTCCGACAATGTGCGCCCGACGGTGCTCACCATCGACATCGACCGCTACAAGCAGGTCAACGATGCGCTCGGCATTGCCGCCGGCGACAACATCCTCATCGCGCTGACCCGGCGCCTGCGCCGCCTGCTGAAACCGCAGGACACGCTGGCGCGGCTGGCCGGCGACCAGTTCGGCCTGATCCTGATGTCCGAGCGCGATCCGGCCAAGGTGGCGGATTTCGCCGACGCCGTCAGCAAGGCGATCATGGTGCCGATCAATTTCGGCGGCCGCGAGATCATCCTGACGGCCTCGATCGGCCTCGTCTCCTGGGTCGACCAGCAGGAGGACGCTCCGGGCCTGCTCAACGATGCGGAACTGGCCATGTACCGGGCCAAGAAGGGCGGCGGCAACCGCGTCGAGCCCTTCCGCCCCGCCTTCCGCACCTTCGGCGCGGACCGCCTGCAGATCGAGACGGACCTGCGCCGTGCCATCGAGCGCAAGGAGCTCTCGCTCGTCTACCAGCCGATCGTGCGCCTTTCCGATGCCGAGATCGCCGGCTTCGAGGCGCTGATGCGCTGGGACCACCCCAAGCGCGGCAACATCTCGCCGACGGAATTCATCCCGATCGCGGAAAGCTCCGACCTCATCAACCAGCTCGGCCTCTTCGCCCTCGACAAGGCGGCGAGCGACCTGATGGACTGGCAGCTCCAGACCGGCGACCTGCCCGTCTTCGTCTCGGTGAACCTGTCCAGCGCCCAGCTGCTCAACAACGAGCTCTACAACGATGTGCGCGCCGCGCTCGCCAAGACGCATTGCGAGCCGCAGAAGCTGAAACTGGAGCTCACCGAATCCGTCGTGATGGAGAACCCCGAACAGGCCCGCCTGATCCTCACCAAGCTGAAGGATGTCGGCCTTGGCCTGGCGCTCGACGATTTCGGCACAGGCCATTCCTCGCTCTCCTACCTCACCCGCTTTCCCTTCGACACGATCAAGATCGACAAGGCGCTGGTGCGGGACGGCTCCGACAAGCGTACCGTGCTCCTGCGCTCGGTCATCTCCATGGCACGGGAGCTCGAAATGCAGGTCGTCGCCGAAGGCATCGAGTCGGAGGAGGAAGCGATCGAGCTCGGCAATATGGGCTGCGAGTTCGGCCAGAGCTACCTCTTCGGCCCGCCGATCGGCTACGATTCCGTGCTGCGGCTGCTTAAGGAACGCTTTCCGCTGATGAAGCGGGCGTAGGGTCTTACGCCGCGCGAAGAACGCGAAGCACGGCCTCGGGCTCCTGCTCCATGACGCGTAGCAGCGTGCGGGCGGCGCCGCTCGGCTGCCGCTGCCCCTGCTCCCATTTCCTGTAACCGGAAACGCTCGTGCCGAGGAAACGCGCCATCTGTTCCTGAGTCAGGTTGAGATGGGTACGAATGGCTTTCGGATCGATGCGGTCCGCATCGACGACATGGACATGCGTGTCTTTGATAGGCGCACCTGACGCATGGGCGAGTGCCTCGGCCATCGCCTCGGCCAGTTCGCTGCCAAATGCAGTTTTCTTCGCCATCTCACTTGCTCCTCTGATGCTGCTTGATCGCCTTGGCGATGGCCGCGACGGTCTTCTTTTCGACGGGCGAAAGATCGGTGCGGACATTCTTGGCGTAGACAAGCAGCGCGTAGATTGGCGCCTCTTCACTGTACAAGTAGTAGATCACCCGCGCTCCACCGCGCTTGCCCTTGCCGCCCGCCGCAAAGCGCAGCTTACGCACGCCGCCCGTGCCCGGGATTTCATCACCGAGCAGAGGATAGGCGGCAAGATAATCGATGAGCGCTGCGCGTTCCTCGGGCGAAAAGATCGCTTCCGCCTGCCGGATGAACGTAGGAAGCTCAACGACCGTCTGCATGCCTCAATATAACCCATTGGGCTATACTGGCAAGCCTATCCCGCTGACCGGCGCACCAGCCCGTTGATGAAATCCAGCTTCTCCACGACCGGCGGCGGCAGGACGAAGGGGTAGCTGTCGGGCTGGCCCATCGAGCGCTGGATGGCGTTCATCGCCACGCTGAGCGGGATCCAGGCCTCGACGAGGCGGCCGGCATCAGGGGCGCGGTAGGGGTCGAAGGTGACCTCGGCCTCCAGCTCCTCGTGGCCCTTCGGATCGGTATTGAGGCCGAAGGCACGGGCGGTTTCCAGCGTGTCGACGATGTGGAAGAAGTGCGCCCAGCACTCGGCGAAATCCTCGGCCGGATGGCAGCTGGCATAGGTGCTGATGAAGTGCTGCTGCCAGTCGGCGGGCGGGCCTTGCTCGTAATTGTGCTGGAGGGCGGCGGCATAGTCCGCGCGCTCGTCGCCGAAGAGGCGGCGGGCCTCCTCCAGCGTCGCCTCGTCGCGGATGAGCTGGGTCCAGTAGAAATGGCCGACCTCGTGGCGGAAATGGCCGAGCAGCGTGCGGTAGGGTTCGTCCATCGAGACACGCACGCCCTCGCGCACCTCGTCATCCGCCTCGGCGGCGCGCAGGCTGACGAGGCCGTCCTCGTGGCCGGTCATGGCGGGCTGGACGACATTGCCGTCCGCATCCAGTTCGTCGGCCAGGAAATCGAAGACGAGGCCGCCGGCCGGGTCCTCCTCGCGGGTCGGGTGCGGCAGCTTCCAGCGCAGGATCGAATAGAAGAGATGGCGCTGGGCCGCGCCGATGCGCCGCCAGCGCTCCAGCCCCTTCGGATCCGTGGTGGGCACGATGCGATTGTGCCGGCAGGCCTCGCAGAAGGCGTGCGGGCTGTCGGCCGGCAGCAGCCAGTTGCAGACGTCGTGCGCGGCATTGTCGCAGAAACGATAGATACCCTCGCGCGGGGCGATCCTCCACAGCCCCTCGCCTTCCGGCACCAGGGCATGCAACGTCATGTCTTCGGCAAGAAAGCCGAGTGTGGAGCCGCAACGCACGCAGACGCGATTGTCGAAATGGGTGGTCTGGCCGCATGTGCCGCAGGTGAAGAGTTTCATGATGCCCCCTGATCGGCGATGATGCTTTCGATAAAATACCCGCATCGGCATTGGCGATACGGGTATCTCGACTTCGCAATGGCGGGATGACACGGCGTGCCGCCCCGCATCATCGATCAGAGGCGATCGACGGCGCCCTTGACGGCATCTTTGGCCTTGCCGACCGCCTTCTGAGTCTTGCCCTTGGCTTCCTGGGCGGCGCCCTCGGCGCGCAGCTTCGGGCTGTCGGCCGCCTTGCCCGCTGCCTGCTTGGCCTTGCCGGCCAGTTCGTTGGCCGTGCCCTTGATCTTGTCGCTCGTGCTACCCACCATCGTACTCCTTGTTAGAGGCGCAGTTGTTGACTGCGGCAGATAAACGGCGTGCGCTGCAACAAGTTCCGGCGGCATCGGGGAAAATTTGCCGCGCCACTCAGGCGTGGCCGGCCTCGGCGGAGAGCATGGCGGGCGTGATGCCCATCAGGCCGAGCGCCCGCTCGTACTTGCTGTCGAGGTCGGTGTCGAAGATCAGCTCCTCCTGCGCGGGGCAGGACAGCCAGCCGTTGGCGCCGATCTCGTTCTCGATCTGCCCCGCTCCCCAGCCGGCATAGCCGAGCATCATCAGGCCCTTCTCCGGCCCGCGGCCGCGGGAAATGGCGCGCACGATGTCGAGCGTCGCCGTGAGGCAGATATCGTCGCTGACGGGAATGGAGGATTCGGACATGTAGTCGTCCGAATGCAGCACGAAACCGCGCCCGCTCTCCACCGGCCCGCCGCAGCGGATGGGAAAGTCCAGCGTCGTGCCCGGCAGGCGGATCACCTCGTCCTCGCCGACGAGATCGAGATGCAGCAGCACGTCGGAGAAGCTCAGCTGCTGCGGGCGGTTGATGACGAAGCCCATGGCCCCGTCTTCCGAATGGGCGCAGATATAGACGACGGTCCGGGCAAAATTGGCATCGGCCATGCCCGGCATGGCGATCAGGAACTGACCGTCAAGGAAGCCGCGTTCTCGCCTGTTTTTCAGAACCGACATAGCCATAGTGCAAGTAGCCTATCAATTCGCCGCCAAATGAAAAGCGTTCTTTTCGCCGGCGCGACGTGCCAGCCTATAGAAAGGTATGGTGTGCCGCCGGACGATCAAGCTTTTATGATCGGCCCGTGCGTTTTTGTTGCTGGAAAGCACACGGCCCCGGCGCTAGATGTTGACGCATGAAACGCCTGCAAACCGCTGCAATCGCGCTGCTTTTCCTTCCCGCCGCCGCCACGGCGGCAACCTCCTCCTGGGTGGAGACGCCGGGCGGCGACGTGCGCCTCGTGGTGCTTCCGGCAGATGCCGGCGGCGCGGCGCGCGCCATGCTGGACATCCGCCTGCACGAAGGCTGGAAGACCTATTGGCGCGATCCCGGCGGCAGCGGCATTCCGCCGTCGATCACCGTCTCCGGCGCGACGCTGACCTCGATCGGCTTTCCGGCGCCGCGCCGGCTTGGCGACGATACCAACCACTATATCGGCTACGACGCGCCGGTGCGCCTGCCGATGAAACTCGGCGGGGCGGTGGGCGGCACGGTGACCGCCACGGTCTTCCTCGGCGTGTGCAAGGATATCTGTATTCCCGTGCAGGCGGACCTGACGGTGGAGACGGGCGGCGAAGGCTTCACCAACCCGCTGGAGGAGACCGCGGTCGCCGCGGCCGAGGCGACGCTTCCCGGCACGGCGGGCGATGGCTTCCGCCCGCTCGGCGGCCAGTGGTCGGCGGACGGCAAGACGATCTCCGTGCGCTTCGAGGCACCGGCGGACGGAGACCCCGCGGACGTCTTCCTCTCCGGCGCCCCGTTCGAATTCGGCGCGGCCGGCCCCGTGCGGCGGGAGGGCGACGCCTTCGTCTCCGACGTGCCGGTGCTGCACCGGCCGAAGGTGTTCGACCTTGCGAAGAACCCCATCCGGCTGACCCTCCGGGCCGGCGAGAAGACGATGGAAGGCCCGCTCGCGGTGAAGTGAGCCGCCTGCCTCTTCAGGCGGAAAACCGCTTCGCACTTTGGCCGGCGCTGCTTATAGTGCCGCCGGCGGGCCCTTCCGGCCCCGCGCCATCCCATACCAGACAGGAGAGACGCCGTGACCATTTCCGTTGGAGACAAGCTGCCCGACCTCACGCTCAAGGAACGCACGCCGGACGGTCCCGCCGATATCTCGACCGCGGACCTTTTCGCGGGCAAGCGCGTCGTGCTCTTCGCCGTGCCGGGCGCCTTCACGCCGACCTGCTCGCTGAACCATCTTCCGGGCTATCTCGAAAACCGCGACGCGATCCTCGCCAAGGGCGTGGACGACATCGCCGTCGTCGCGGTCAACGACCACCATGTGATGGGCGCCTGGGCGACCTCCACGGGCGGCGCCGGCAAGCTGCGCTTCCTCGCCGACTGGGACGCCGCCTTCACCAAGGCGCTCGGCCTGGATATCGACCTTTCCGCCGGCACGCTCGGCGTGCGCTCCAAGCGCTATTCCATGCTCGTCGAGGACGGCGTGGTGAAGGCGCTGAACATCGAGGAAAGCCCCGGCCAGGCGACGGTCTCGGGCGCTGCGGCGATGATCGAGCAGCTTTGAGGAGGAATTAGGCAGCAGGCAGTAGAGAAGATAGCCGGGCCCCCCTAATTCCTACTGCCTAACTCCTAATGCCTTTGAACGGCGCCATGCCTTGGCGCGCCAGTTCGTCGGCGCGTTCGTTCTCCGGGTGGCCGGCGTGGCCCTTGACCCAGTGCCATTCCACCTTGTGGCGCGCCCGCGCCTCGTCGAGCGCCTGCCAGAGGTCGCCGTTCTTCACCGGCTTCTTGTCGGCGGTCTTCCAGCCGTTCTTCTTCCAGCCGAAGATCCATTTCGAAATGCCGTCCATGACGTATTTCGAGTCCGTATAGAGATCGACCTCGCACGGGCTCTTCAGCGCGCCGAGCGCGGCGACGGCGGCGGAAAGCTCCATGCGGTTGTTGGTGGTCAGTGCCTCGCCGCCGAGCATCTCCTTCTCGACTTCGCCGTAGCGCAGCACCGCACCCCAGCCGCCGGGACCGGGATTGCCCGAGCAGGCGCCGTCCGTGAAGATATCGACATGCTTCATCGCGACAGACCGTATTCCGCGGCGTTGCGGATCTGGCGGTGGAAGCGCAGCTTGCGCAGATATTCCAGCGGGTCCTTCTTGACGACCAGCGCGCCCGGCGGCGTCGTCAGCCAGTCGTAGAGTCGCGTCAGGAAGAAGCGCAGGGCCGAGCCGCGCGCGAGCAGCGGCAGGGCCGCCGCCTCCTCCGGCGAAAGCGGGCGAACGCTCTCGTAGCCTTCCAGCAGCGCCATGCCCTTGGTCAGGTTGAACGCGCCGTCCTTCTCGAAGCACCAGGCATTGAGGCAGATGGAAACGTCGTAGGAGAGCAGGTCGTTGCAGGCGAAGTAGAAGTCGATGAGACCCGACAGCGTGTCGCCGATGAAGAAGACATTGTCCTGGAAGAGATCGGCATGGATGACGCCCGACGGCAGGTCCTTCGGCCAGTTCGCCTCAAGGAAGGCGAGTTCGCCGGCGATCTCGTCCTGCAGCCCCGCCTCCACCTCATCGGCGCGGTCCGCGGACTTTTCCCACAGCGGCCGCCAGCCGCCGACGGAGAGCGCATTCGCGCGGGTGAGCTCGAAGCCTTCGCCGGCCAGATGCATCTCGGCCAGCGCCCGGCCCACCTCGCGGCAATGTTTCGCCGCGGGTTTCCTCAGCCACATGCCTTCCAGGAAGGAGATCATCGCGGCGGGGCGGCCCGAGAGTTCGCCGAGCAGCGCGCCGTCACTGCGCGGCAGCGGCAACGGGCAGGACAGGCCACGTTCGGCGAGATGGTGCATCAGGCCAAGGAAGAACGGCAGGTCGTTCGGATCGACGCGCTTTTCGTAGAGCGTAAGGATGAAGGCGCCCTTGGTGGTGTGCAGCAGGAAGTTGGAATTCTCCACGCCCTCGGCGATGCCCTTGTAGGAGAGCAGCGTGCCCGCGTCATAGGCGGTGAGGAAACGGGACAGATCGTCTTCGGTGATATCGGTGTAGACGGCCACGGCGGGTCTCAGGTTTGCAGGGTGGAATCGATTGACAAACAAGCGGGTCTTTGCCCCTCACCTGCCTGCCGGCATCCTCTCCCCGCAAGCGGGGCGAGGAGCGCTGGGCGCGCCGTTTTCCTCCTTCTCCCCGCCTGCGGGGAGAAGGTCCCGGCAGGGGGATGAGGGGCAATCCACGGCAGGACCTGCACCACCCTACTCCCCATTGACAAAGGCCATGTCGGCAGGGGTGAGTTCGATGGCGCGAAGCTCGCGGTTGACGAGGAAGTGCTCGTTCTCCTCGACGGTATCGGCAAGCTCCACGACAGCATTGTAGCGCGCGCGAAAAGCCTCGATGATCTCGTTGACGATGACCTCCGGCGCCGATGCGCCGGCCGAGAGGCCGACGGTGCGAATGTCGCCGATGGTCTCCCAGTCGATCTCGGCGGCGCGCTGGACGAGCACGGATTTCGTCGCCCCGGCCCTCAGCGCCACTTCGACGAGGCGCTTGGAATTGGACGAGTTCGGCGCGCCGACGATGAGGAAGAGGTCGCAGCCGGGCGCGGCCTGCTTGACCGCCTCCTGCCGGTTGGTGGTGGCGTAGCAGATCGAATCGGCGGCCGGGGCCGTGAGGTTCGGGAAACGCTCGTGCAGGCGCTTGATGACGCCGGCCGTATCGTCCACCGAGAGCGTCGTCTGGGTGACGAAGCCGAGATTGTCCGGATCCGGCGGCACGTATCTGTCGGCGTCCTCGACGGTCTCGACCAGCGAGACGGAGCCCTCCGGCAACTGGCCCATCGTGCCGATCACCTCGGGGTGCCCGGCATGGCCGATCAGCACGACATGGCGGCCGAGGCGCTGGTGGCGCATCGCCTGCTTGTGCACCTTGGAAACCAGCGGGCAGGTCGCGTCGAGATAGAAGAGGTTGCGCGCCTCGGCATCCGCCGGCACCGATTTCGGCACGCCGTGCGCCGAAAAGACGACGGGCTGCTGGCGGTGCTCTTCCGGGATCTCGTCGAGCTCCTCGACGAAGATCGCCCCCTTGGCCTCCAGGCCCTCCACGACATAGCGGTTGTGCACGATCTCGTGGCGCACATAGACCGGCGCGCCATAGGCCTTCAGCGCCAGGACGACGATCTGGATGGCGCGGTCGACGCCGGCGCAGAAGCCGCGCGGGCCGCACAGCCTGATGGTCAAGTCCGGTCGGGTATCAATCATGCTTCTCTTGTATCCGGCAATGGTCGGGCCTTGCGCCCCATATAGGCCGGCAAGCGGCGCCGCGCCAAGAAAAAACAACCTGGTCGCGCGCTTTCAGGCCGCCTTGCGCCGCAGCACGGCGAAGAGGCCGACGCCGACCAGCGCGGCCGCGAGGCCATACCAGGTGACGGCATATTGCAGGTGGTTGTTCGGCAGGTCGAACTGGGTGACGGCGCCGATCGGCAGGCCCTTGGGGTTCGGCGCATCGCCCGCATCGACGAAGAAGGGCACGAGCCTGTCGGCCGGAATGCCGGTGCTCGACGCCATCGCGTCGAGGTCCTTCCAGTAGAAGATGTTCTTCTGCAGGTCGTTGTCGGGCACGATGGAGGACGGCTTTTCGGCAAGGCGGGCGCGGGCAAGGCCCACCACGGTCTGCTCCCCGGTGAGCTGGCCCTGCTTGCGCATTTCCGGCTCCTTCGCCTCGAAGGGCACGAAACCGCGGTTGACGAAGAGGAAGCGGCCGTCGGCGAGCTGGAGCGGCGTATAGACGTGATAGCCGGTCCGGCCGTGCCAGGTGGCGAAGAAGTGCCGCTCCCTGTTGTTGGCGAAGGTGCCGGAAACCGTGACGGGACGGTATTCGATATCCTCGCCCCGTGTCGCCATCGCCTCGATATCGGCGAGCGCCGCCGGCGCGGCGATGCGGCGCGCGGCCATGTCTGCGAGAAGCTGCTCCTTCCAGTAGAGCCGCTGGACCTGCCAGGTGCCGAGCGACAGGAGAATGGCGAGGGCGATGACGAAGGCGGTTCCCGTGAGGATCGCCTTGCCCCTGCCCTTGCGCGGCATGGCACCGGCGGGGACCTCAGCCACGGTCGATCTCGCCCGGCCGCGCATTGTTGCGGTATTGCAGGGCGATCAGCAGGCCCTTGAGGATGCGCGTCAGCCCGAGGCCGAGGACGATGACGAGCGGGATCCACAAGAGGAAATGCACCCAGAGCGGCGGGTTGACGTTCACCTCCATCCACAGCGCGGCGCCGACGACGATGAAGCCGACGATGAGCAGCACGAAGACGACCGGGCCATCGCCCGAATCGGCGAAGGAATAGTCGAGCCCGCAGCTCGCGCAGGCCGGCTTCACCTTGAGCAGGCCGTCGAACAGCTTGCCCTGGCCGCAGCGCGGGCAGCAGCCGCGCACGCCGGCGCTGAAGGGATCGACGGGGGGATAGAGTGCCTTGTCCTCGTCCATGGTCTTGTCCGTGTTTTCGCGCCCGGGCGGCGGCCGCGGGTTCATGCTTCGGGCGGCAAGGCCCTCACCTGCCTGCCGGCATCCTCTCCCCGCAAGCGGGACGAGGAGCGATGGATGCGCCGTTTTGCCCCTTCGCCGGGAGAGGGTCCCGGCAGGGGATGAGGGGCCAA
Organism: Shinella sp. WSC3-e; assembly: GCF_945994535.1. Classification (NCBI taxonomy): domain Bacteria; kingdom Pseudomonadati; phylum Pseudomonadota; class Alphaproteobacteria; order Hyphomicrobiales; family Rhizobiaceae; genus Shinella; species Shinella sp. WSC3-e. The sequence continues at coordinate 294,736 of NZ_OZ000530.1, read as the reverse complement.
ACCGGCGCATACATCCCTATACCGCCCTGCCCTTGCCCCGTCCAATCGAAAGGCCGCGACAAACGGCCCCGAAACGGAAAACGGCCGCATCGCTGCGGCCGTTTCGACAAATCGAGCGAGGCTCACCTACATATGCGCGATCGGCGCGCCCCAGCCACCCCAGATGTAGATGGAGAAGAACAGGAAGAGCCAGACGACGTCGACGAAGTGCCAGTACCAGGCGGCCGCCTCGAAGCCGAAGTGCTGCTTCGGGGTGAAGTCGCCGCGCATGGCGCGGATGAGGCAGACGATCAGGAAGATCGTGCCGACCAGGACGTGGAAGCCGTGGAAGCCGGTCGCCATGAAGAAGGTCGCGCCGTAGATGGATTCCTTGAAGGCGAACGGCGCGTGGGCGTATTCGTAACCCTGGACGAAGGAGAACAGCACGCCGAGCGCGACCGTCAGCGCGAGGCCGTTGACGAGGCCCTTGCGGTCGTTGTGCAGCAGCGCGTGGTGCGCCCAGGTCACGCAGGTGCCCGAAAGCAGCAGGATGACCGTGTTGTAGAGCGGCAGGTGCCAGGGATCGAGCACTTCGATGCCCTTCGGCGGCCAGACGCCGCCGGTATGCTCGACGCGGGCGGCCTGGATGGCCTCGCCCGGGAAGAGGCTGGCGTCGAAGAAGGCCCAGAACCAGGCGACGAAGAACATCACCTCGGAGGCGATGAACATGATCATGCCGTAGCGCAGGTGCAGCGAGACGACGCGCGTGTGGTGGCCCTCATGGGCTTCCTTCACCGTATCCGCCCACCAGGCATACATGGTGTAGAGCGTGATCAGGAGGCCGATGTAGAAGATCCACGGATTGGCGAAGTTGATGCCGAACAGGCTGAAGGCACCGCCCGAAAGGTAGCGCATGTAGCCGATACCGCCAAACGCCAGGATGAAGGCGCCGATGGAGGCAAGCAACGGCCACGGGCTGGGGTCGATGATGTGGTAGTCGTGTTTCTTCTGATGCGCATCGGCCATCTGACTTATCCCCAATGTATCGCGTTCCGTTCCCGGCATAGCCGGAAACGCATGGTATTCAAAGCTTGTTCGCGTCGTCCGCCTTCGCCTCCGCAGCCGAAGCCACCGGCTTCGACGCCTCATGCGGATAGAAGGTATAGGACAGCGTGAGCGTGTGGATGCCCTTCGTCTCGACCGGCTCGACGATCGCCGGGTCGACGAAGAAGACGACGGGCATTTCGAGTTCCTCGCCCGGCTTCAGCGTCGTCTCGGTGAAGCAGAAGCACTGGACCTTGTTGAAATAGGCGCCGGCGGCCTGGGGCGTGACGTTGAACGTCGCCTGGCCGGTCGTCGGCGTCGAGGCGTTGTTGCGTGCCTTGTACAGGACCTGCACGGTCTCGCCGATCTTCAGCTCGACCTCGCGCTGCACCGGCTCGAAGCTCCAGGCGAGGCCCGGGCCGACATTGGCGTCGAAGCGCACCTTGATCGTCCTGTCGAGGATGACGTCGGAGGCCTGCTCGACGCGCTGCGTCGTGCCGCCATAGCCCGTCACCTTGCAGAACATCTCGTAGAGCGGCACGGCCGCATAGGCCATGCCGACCATGCCGATGACGAAGGAACAGCAGATGGCGACGATCGTGCCGTTGCCCAATCCGCTTTTCTCGGGCCCGCTTTTCTCGGTCTTCTGCAGCTCGCTCATCGTCAGCCTGCCATTCCGCCGGAGAACTTGACGAGGGTTATGACATAGAACAGCACGACGAGCCCCAGGAGCACCGCACCGAGCGCGATGTTCCGGCCGCGGCGCGACTTCTTCTGGCTTTCCGTGAGATTGACCGTTTCCATTACAGCACCCATCCAAGCGACGCGACCAGGTGGTCGACCATCAGGCCGGAGAAGACCGCGAACAGATAGACGATGGAGAAGGCGAAGAGCTTCTTGGCCGGCACCATCGCGCGGTCGCCTTCCGGCATGCGCAACACGCCGACAGAATACCACACGAAGCCGAGACCGAGGGCTGCGGCAAAGAGACCATAGCCGAAGCTGGCGAAACCGAGCACGGTCGGCACGACGGCGATGACGGCGGTCAGGACGGCGTAGACAAGGATCTGCACCTTCGTCGTCCACTCGCCGGCGACATTCGGCAGCATCGGCACGCCGACGGCGTCGTAGTCGCGCATCTTGAAGAGGGCGAGCGCCCAGAAATGCGCCGGGGTCCACAGGAATGTGATGAGGAAGAGAACGACGCTCTCGACGGAGACGCCGCCGGTGACGCAGGCCCAGCCGATCATCGGCGGGAAGGCGCCGGCCGCGCCGCCGATGACGATGTTCTGCGGCGTCGAGCGCTTCAGCCACATCGTGTAGATGACGGCGTAGAAGAAGATGGTGAAGGCGAGCAGGCCCGCCGAGAGCCAGTTGACCGCAAGGCCAAGGATCGCGACCGAGAAGGCGGAGAGCGTCAGGCCGAAGGCGAGCGCTTCTTCCGGGCGGATGCGGCCGGAAGGGATGGGACGCTTGGCGGTGCGGGTCATGACCGCATCGATGTCCGCGTCGTACCACATGTTGAGGGCACCGGAGGCTCCGGCGCCCACGGCGATACAGAGGATCGCGATGGCGCCGATGAGGGGATTGATCTCGCCCGGCGCGACGATAAGGCCGGCAAAGGCCGTGAAGACGACGAGCGACATGACGCGCGGCTTCAGGAGCTCGAAGAAATCACGCGGCGACGCTTCGGAGAGGTAGACCTCGCCGCCGCCCGGAACCGTTTCGTGATGCTCGATGACCGCCATGTTCTTTCCGTTCTTTTGTCCGAGAGCGATGGGCTTCGTGCCCTTCCCTCTCCTTCGTCATCCTCGGGCTTGACCCGAGGATCCATGCCACACCCTCGGGCATGCCGTGAGGGTGGCTCCTCGGGTCAAGCCCGAGGATGACGGAGGGTGGGGTGTTGGTCGTGCACGACCGCTGCTGCTGGTGTCCACGATCCCCGGCCTCCGCCGATAGTCCTGCCTTGCAAGTCAGGGAGCCGCCGTTTCCGGCCGCCCCGATGTCAAAAGATCCTACTTGATCTTCGGGAGCTGTTCCCACTGGTGGAACGGCGGCGGCGAGGAGAGCTGCCATTCCAGCGTGTTCGCGCCCTCGCCCCACGGGTTGTCACCGGCGACGCGCTTCTTGGCGAAGGCTTCGAAGACGCCGAAGAGGAAGATCACGACGGCGAAAGCCGAGATGTACGAGCCGTAGGACGACACCGCGTTCCAGCCGGCGAAGGCATCCGGGTAGTCGATGTAGCGGCGCGGCATGCCGGCAAGACCGAGGAAGTGCTGCGGGAAGAAGATCAGGTTCACGCCGACGAACATGACCCAGAAGTGCAGCTTGCCGAGGAATTCCGAGTACATGTAGCCGGTCATCTTCGGGAACCAGTAGTACCAGGCCGCGAAGATGGCGAAGACGGCGCCGAGCGACAGGACGTAGTGGAAGTGGGCAACCACGTAGTAGGTGTCGTGCAGGGCGCGGTCGAGGCCGGCATTGGCGAGCTGGACGCCCGTGACGCCGCCGACGGTGAACAGGAAGATGAAGCCGATCGCCCAGACCATCGGCGTGGTGAAGCGGATCGAGCCGCCCCACATCGTCGCGATCCACGAGAAGATCTTCACGCCCGTCGGAACCGCGATGACCATCGTGGCGAAGACGAAGTAGCGCTGCGTGTCGAGCGACATGCCGACCGTGTACATGTGGTGTGCCCACACGATGAAGCCGACGGCGCCGATGGCGACCATGGCATAGGCCATGCCGAGGTAGCCGAAGATCGGCTTGCGCGAGAAGGTGGAGACGATGTGGCTGACGATGCCGAAGCCGGGCAGGATCAGGATGTACACTTCCGGGTGACCGAAGAACCAGAACAGGTGCTGGAAGAGGATCGGGTCACCGCCGTTTTCCGGCGCGAAGAAGGCCGTGCCGAAGTTGCGGTCGGTCAGAAGCATGGTGATGCCGCCCGCCAGGACCGGCAGCGAGAGCAGCAGCAGGAAGGCGGTGATCAGCACCGACCAGGCGAAGAGCGGCATCTTGTGCAGCGTCATGCCCGGGGCGCGCATGTTGAGGATCGTCGTGATGAAGTTGATCGCGCCGAGGATCGAGGATGCGCCGGCGATGTGCAGGCCGAGGATCACGAAGTCCATGGCAGGACCCGGCTGGCCGGAGGTCGAGAACGGCGGATAGATCGTCCAGCCGCCGCCAGCGCCATAGGCGCCCGCCGGGCCTTCGACGAACATCGAGAGCAGGACCAGCAGGAAGGCCGGGATGATCAGCCAGAAGGAGATGTTGTTCATGCGCGGGAAGGCCATGTCCGGCGCGCCGATCATGATCGGCACCATCCAGTTGGCGAAGCCGCCGATGAGCGCGGGCATGACCATGAAGAAGATCATGATGAGCGCATGCGCCGTCGTGAAGACGTTGAACATGTGCTTGCCGCCGTCGATGGCGGCATCGCCCTCGAAGCCGTAGACCATCTGGGCGAGACCGTGGAAGATCTGGATGCCCGGCTCCTGCAGTTCCATGCGCATCACCACCGACAGCGTACCGCCGATGATGCCCGCACAGATCGCGAAGATCAGGTAGAGGGTGCCGATGTCCTTGTGGTTGGTCGACAGGAACCAACGCTGGAAGAAGGTGAGCGGCTTGTGTTCGTGGTGATCGTGGTGATCGCCGTGGGCAGCGGATGTTCCGGCCATGGTCTCGACTCCCTTGGAATTACTGCGCGGCGTTGGCGGCGACGTTGACGGACTTCGCCGCACCGTCGACCGACGCCATCAGGGCTTTGTTTGCATCGCCGAGATTCGTCGCGGCGGCGGCAAGCCACGTATCGTACTTCTCCTGCGAGACGACGCGGATGGCGATCGGCATGTACGCATGGTCCTTGCCGCACAGCTCGGAACACTGGCCGTAGAACAGGCCTTCACGATCGGCCTTGAACCAGGTTTCGTTGAGGCGGCCCGGCACGGCGTCGATCTTCACGCCGAAGGAGGGCATCGCGAAGGCGTGGATCACGTCGGCAGCGGTGACGAGGAGACGGACATGCTTGCCGACGGGAACGACGACCTCGTTGTCGACGGCGAGAAGGCGCGGATAGACGCCCTTGTCTTCCTTGCCGGCGGCGGCGCGATCGCCTTCCTGGAGCAGGATGCTGTCGAAGGAGAGCGGGCTTTCGCCGACCTGGTATTCATAACCCCAGTACCACTGGTAGCCGGTGGCCTTGATCGTCAGTTCCGGCTCTTCCGTGGGGGCGAGCTGCTTGGTGAGGAGCTGGAAGGAGGGAACGGCGAGGAAGAGGAGAACGATGACCGGGCCGAGCGTCCAGACGACCTCGATCGCCGTGTTGTGGCTGGTCTTGGACGGGACCGGGTTGGCGCCTTCGCGGAACTTCACGACGACGACGACGAGCAGCGCGAGAACGAACAGGGTGATCGGGACGATGAACCACAGTGTGTACTGCTCGAACCAGCGGATCTCTTCCATGATCGAGGTCGCAGCGGGCTGGAGGCCCTTCTGCCAGTCGAACGGCTGATCAGCGAAAGCGGTGGAAGCAAAGAGCAGACAGCCGATCGCGGCCAGAACTGCAAAAGCTTTGTTTTTCACAACGTATCTCCCCAAGGCGTTTGATCGGGATCAAACAGACGCGCAGAATCCCTGCTATACTGAGTGCTTAAAACCACAGTTTCATGCTCGCCGCAACAGCCATGGGGGACACCCCGTGCGGCATTTTTGCGCAAAAGCAAAAGCATGGCCCCGCTCCCCACAGTTTCTTCACAATCCTCTATAGCATGAAAGGTTTGGCTGCGCCGATCCCGCCGCACGCCCCCTCGCCCGGCCTCGTCCGCCTGCCTGCGGCGCCCCGCCCGCCCCGCGCAAGGCCCCTATTATAATGAGTGGGCGGGCCGTCCAATTTCCGCCTTCAATCAATTGGAAATGAGCGCCCGGGGCTTTTCATTTCGCCGCCGCCCCTTCAAAGATAGGCCCGACTGATTCGAGATTCCGAGGTTTTCATGGGTTTTGCTCCCCTTTCCCGGCTGTCCCGCGCGGCACTTGGCCTTGCCGCGCTCGGGTTCGGCGCTCTCGCGCTTCCCTCCCTTTCGGCAGCCCAGCAGCCCGGCACGGTGAAATCGAACCATGGCGCCTGGTCGATCGTCTGCGACCAGCCGGCCGGCGCCTCCGGCGAACAGTGCGCGCTGATGCAGAACGTGCTGGCCGAGGACCGGCCCGAGCTCGGCCTCTCCGTCGTCGTGCTGAAGACCGCCGACCGCAAGGCGAAGATCCTGCGCGTGCTCGCACCGCTCGGCGTGCTCCTGCCGAACGGCCTCGGCCTCAATGTCGACGGCAAGGATATCGGCCGCGCCTATTTCGTGCGCTGCTTCTCGGACGGCTGCTATGCCGAGGTCGTGCTGGAGGACGAGCTGCTGAAGACCTTCCGCTCCGGCGCGACGGCGACCTTCATCGTCTTCCAGTCGCCCGAGGAAGGCATCGGCATCCCCGTCGACCTCAAGGGTTTCGGCGAAGGCTACGACGCGCTGCCGTAAGCCCGCTCCCGGGCGGGCTTGCCGCCCGCCCACCGGGGACTTACATGAGCCCCAAGTCCATTGCTTGCGGAGCCTCCCCATGAACACCGACCTCCTCTCCCTCTTCGACGCCGACGAGGCGTCCGTGCAGGCGGTGCTGAAGGAGGCGCTCGATAGTGCCGACGATGGCGAGCTCTTCCTCGAGCATGCCCAGGCCGAATCCCTCTCCTTCGACAATGGCCGCCTCAAGGGCGGCAGCTTCAACACCGACCAGGGCTTCGGCCTTCGGGCCGTCGCCGGCGAGGCGGTGGGCTATGCACATTCCGGCGAGATGACGCTTGCGGCGCTGAAGCGCGCGGCCGATGCGGCGGGCGCCGTCACGCGCGGCTATTCCGGCGACTATGCCGCCGCGCCGCAGGGCACCAATCGCCAGCTCTATACGCCCGACAACCCGATCGGTGCGCCGAGCTTCGAGCAGAAGGTCGCCCTCCTCACCGAGATCGACGCCTACCTGCGCGCCAAGGACCCGAAGGTGCGGCAGGTGACGGCCTCGATCGCCGCGAGCTGGCAGGTCGTCAACATCCTGCGCGCCGACGGGCACCGCGTCACCGACATCCGCCCGATGACCCGCGTCAACATCTCCGTCGTCGCCGGGCAAGGCGACCGGCAGGAGACCGGCAGCTACGGCATTGGCGGGCGCACCACCTTCGACGCGTTCCTCACCGAGGAGAGCTGGCGTTTCGGCGCGGACGAGGCGCTGCGCCAGGCGCTGGTCAATCTGGAAGCCGTTGAGGCGCCGGCGGGCACGATGGACGTGGTGCTCTCCTCCGGCTGGCCGGGCGTCATGCTGCACGAGGCCGTCGGCCACGGGCTGGAAGGGGATTTCAACCGCAAGAAGACCTCGGCCTTCGCCGGGCTGATGGGCGAGCAGGTCGCCGCCCGGGGCGTCACCGTCGTCGACGACGGCACGATCGACAACCGCCGCGGCTCGATCACCGTCGACGACGAGGGCACGCCGTCGGCCTATAACGTGCTGATCGAGGACGGCAAGCTGGTCGGCTACATGCAGGACCGGCAGAATGCCCGCCTGATGGGCATGAAGGCGACCGGCAACGGCCGCCGGCAGGGTTACGCCCACCGGCCCATGCCGCGCATGACCAACACCTACATGCTTTCCGGCGACAGGACGCCGGAAGAGATCATCGCCTCCGTGAAGAACGGCCTCTATGCCGTCTCCTTCGGCGGCGGGCAGGTGGACATCACCTCCGGAAAATTCGTCTTCGGCTGCACGGAAGCCTATCTCATCGAGAACGGCAAGGTGACGGCGCCGGTCAAGGGCGCCATGCTGATCGGCAACGGGCCGGACGCCATGCGCCGCGTCTCGATGGTCGGCAACGACACGAAGCTCGATACCGGCATCGGCAATTGCGGCAAGGCCGGCCAGTGGGTCCCGGTCGGCGTCGGCCAGCCGCATCTGCGCATGGACCAAGTGACGGTCGGCGGCACCAAGGCCTGATCCCGCAAGCTCCCTGGCGCTCCGCAGCCCCTCATCCGCCTGCCGGCAGCTTCTCCCCGCAAGCGGGAGGGCAATCATATCTGACGAGGCGTCCCCCCTCTGGCCGGCAGGCCAGAGGGGGGACGCAACATGCCGCCCTGCTTGATGCGATTGCCTTCCCACAGACGGAAAGAAGGTCGCGGCAGCGGGATGAGGGGCAGCCGGACCTCGGCCTCAAGAACCGCCAGAGACGGCAAAGCGCTGCAACAGCCATTGCCGAAAGGCGCGGGCCTCCGGGGAGAGGCGCTTGAAATCGCGGGCGACGAGCCAGTAGGCGCCGTAGCGGATCGAGATGTCGAAGAGCTGCACGAGACGCCCTTCGGCGATGTCCTCGGCCGCGAAGGCGCGGTCGACCAGCGCGATGCCGTGGCCGCGCAGCGCCGCCTGCAGCACGAGATTGCCTTCGGTGAAGATCTGCGCCCGCCCGGGCGGCACATCCGGCAGGCCGGCGGCGGCGAACCAGCGCTGCCAGGCGCTGCGGTTCTCCTCGTGCAGCAGCGTATAGGCGAGGATATCGGCCGGGACGCGCAGCGGCGCGCCCTCCGCCATCAGGCAGGGCATGATCACGGGCACCAGCTCCACGTCCGCCAGATGCTCGGCCGCAACGCGCGGCCAGGCCCTGGCATCCATGCCGTGCCGGATGGCGATTTCCGCCTCGTGCGTGCGGAACTCGATGAGCCGCATGTCCGATTCGACCACGACGTCGATCTCGGGGTGGTCCGCATGGAAATCGTCGAGATGCGGCACGAGCCAGCTTGCCGCGAAGGAAGGCTCGGAGCTGATCTCCAGCAGCCCGCCGCCGCGCCGGCCGCGGATCTCCGACAGGCTCGCATCCATTGCGTCGAAGGCGCGCGACAGGACGTCGAGCAGCGCCTCGCCGGCGGAGGTGAGGCGCACGCTGCGATGGCGGCGCTCGAAGAGCGGCTTGCCGAGCTCGGCCTCCAGCTCCTTGACCTGCCGGCTCACCGCGGCCTGCGAGACGAGCAGTTCCTCGGCCGCCAGCGTGAAGCTGCCGAGCCGGCCCGCCGCCTCGAAACTCCTGAGCGCCGTCAGCGGCAGCCGTCCGCGTTTCATCGCATAACCTCAAGTCATCCGAAATCGACGATAAACTCGTTTGAGCCGAAGGGGCAAGCGGGCGGACACTCCGTGCAGACCGAAAGCACGGAGAACGACGATGTTCGACCCCATCACCCGCATCTTCATGGATGTCATCCGCATCCTCACCTTCCAGACCGGGCGGCCGGCGCCGCCGCGCCACAGGAAAGCCGTTGTTAACCACTCGGATACCGACCGGGTGCGATAACGGCCGCGAGAGACGAAGGGACAACGAAGACGACATGCCGATCCGCAGTGTCATGCGACAGGGACTGAGGCGCGCCGTAATCACCGGCGGGCTGGAGTTCGCGCACCTGGCCGAACGCGTCGGGCTGATGGCGTCCGCCCGCGGCATGGGCGCGATCTTCACGCTGCACCATGTGCGGCCGAAGACGCCGCAGGCCTTCGATCCGAATGCGCATCTGGAGGTCACGCCGGAATTTCTCGATGCGGCGATCGAATACCTCATGGAAGAAGGCTACCAGTTCGTGGCGCTGGCCGACATGCCGGCGCGGCTCGCCATCGCGCGGGCTGGCGAGCGCTTCGCCGCCTTCACGCTGGATGACGGCTACCGCAACAATGCGGTCCATGCCCAGCCGGTCTTCACGCGGCACAAGGTGCCGTTCACCGTCTTCGTCTCGCCGGGCTTCACCTGCAAGACCCACGGCATCTGGTGGGAGACGCTGACGGAACTTCTGCGCACCGCGCCCCATCTGGAATTCGATTTCGGCTCCGGCGCGATCGCCATGCCGCTTGCCACGCCCTTCCAGAAACAGGCCGCCTATGCCCGGCTCGCCCGCTTCATCCAGGCAGAGATGGAGGAGGCGGCAGCGATCGAGCGCCTCGATGCGGCGGCAAGGGCCCATGGCATCGATCCGCTGATGATCACCGAACGGCTCGTCATGCGCGAGCCGGAGCTGAAGAGCCTCGTCGTCAACCCCCTTGCCTCGATCGGCGCCCATACGGTGAGCCACCGCGCCCTCGCGCGACTCGGCGACGAGGAGGCGCGCCACGAGATGGACCAGTCGGCCGCGCGCATCGCCGCCATCGTCGGCCACCGGCCGGACACGCTCGCCTACCCCTATGGTGACCGCGCCGCCGTCTCGCCGCGCGAGCACAAGCTTGCAAGGGACCTCGGCTTCCACGTCGCCGTCACCACGGATCCGGGCACGCTTTCCGCCCGCTCCTTCGACGCGCCGACGACCCTGCCCCGCATCTCGCTGAACGGGCACTACCAGAAGCCGAAATATGTCGGCGCGCTGGCCTCGGGCATTCCCTTTCGGCTGATGCGACGCTGAGCTATGGCCTCAGGCGGCGACGTGTTGTCCGTCGCACGTTCGGGAAACCGCTCCATGCTGCGCCCCCTCTGGCCTGCCGGCCATCCCCCCTCAAGGGGGGAGATCAGCAAGACGCGGGGCATTGCCTTTTCCGCAGCGTTTGTGATGGGCGAGACGGTTCTCCATCCAATCTCCCCCCTTGAGGGGGAGATGGCCGGCAGGCCAGAGGGGGGTATGCCGCCATAGAACACGACGGTCCCGAATTCTCAAGGATACATCCTGACCTTCGTCCAGCCGGCGCCGTCCTCGGTGCGGCGGAATTCCACACGGTCGTGCAGGCGGAAGGGGCGGTCGTGCCAGAATTCGATCGAGACGGGCCTGATGCGGAAGCCGGACCAGTGCGGCGGGCGGGGGATCTCGCCGATGGCGTAGCGGGCCGTGTATTCGGCGACGGCCTTTTCCAGCGCAAAGCGGCCTTCCAGCGGGCGCGACTGCTTCGACGCCCAGGCGCCGATGCGGCTGCCGCGCGGGCGCGAGGCATAATATTCGTCGGCCTCGGCATCGGTGACGATCTCCACCTCGCCGCGGATGCGCACCTGACGGCGCAGGGACTTCCAGTGGAAGCACATGGCGGCCTTGCGCGCGCCAAGGATCTCCACGCCCTTCCGGCTCTCGAAATTCGTGTAGAAGACGAAGCCCCGCGCATCGAACCCCTTGAGCAGCACCATGCGCACATTCGGCAGGCCCGCCTCGTCGACGGTGGCGAGCGCCACCGCGTTCGGGTCGTTCGGCTCGGTCTTCCCCGCCTCCTCCAGCCATGCGCCGAAGAGGGAATAGGGTTCGTTTTCCTCGGTGAAGTCACCGCTTGTTAACGCATTTTCGCTCATATTCGATTCAATGCCGATCTATTGGCTGCATGAGGCAGGTTGGAGTGGACGTCATAGCAAAGTCGCGAGCGCAGACAAAGCCATACGGGGCACATTGCCTTGCGGTTGTTGTCGTGACCCTGTGCGGCGCCTCTCTCTCGGGCTGCATGGGCGGTCTCGACCTCTTCGACGGCGGCAAGGTGGATGCCATGCGCACCAGTTCCGTGCCCGCCGGCACGGAGCGGCTGACCGACGAGATCACCGTGCGCAATGCCGTCTCCTCCGCCGATCTTGCGCGCATCGGCGGCAGCCCCGTTCCCTGGGCGAACTCCGCCTCGGGCAGCGCCGGCGTCATCAGCAGCATTGCGGAAAACCGCGACAATGCCGGGCGGCCCTGCCGCGATTTCGTGACGACGCGCCATTCCTACCAGGGCATCGCCAACTATTCCGGCCGGACCTGCCTTGCCAGTTCCGGCGAATGGCTGCTGCTCGCCTTCGACCTGCAGGGTTGAGGGCGCGCGATCTTTGCGATTTCTCAACTCTGACCCGTAACGAGTGATTAGGACGTTCATCGCTATCATGGCGGGCAAAACGGCAACGGGTGGAAGTTATGCGTGACCCCTATTCGGTGCTCGGTGTGAAGCGGAACGCCGGGCAGGAGGAAATCAAGGCTGCCTGGCGCTCGCTGGCGAAGGCCGTGCATCCCGACCAGAATCACGACGATCCCAACGCCACCGTGCGCTTCACCGAGGCCGGCCGGGCCTACGACATCCTGCGCGATCCCGACAAGCGCAGCCGCTATGACCGCCAGCAGCGCGAGGCCGAACTGCGCCGCATGGAGCAGATGCGCCGCCAGCAGGCCGAGCGCAAGGCGAAGAGCGAGGCGCCGCCGCGCATGTCGAACGAGGATGCCGAGGACATGATCGCCCGCATCTTCGGCGTCGATTCGCGCGGCCAGCCGGCGGAGGCCAAGGCACAGGCCCAATCCCAGGCGCAGCCTCGCCCACAGGCACAGGCGCAGGCACAGGCGACCGCCGCCCCCGCCCAGGACGCCCGCAAGGCGACCGACGAGCCGGACGCGGAGAAGGCGGCACCAGGCCGCGGCGTCGCCCCGGCGTCCAACCTCATCTCCGCCATCATCCGCCGCATCCGCGGCAGCCGCGCCAAGGTGGAAACGGCGCCCGACTTCGTCGCAGACGTCGCCGTCAGCGTCGAGGACATCCTCAACAAGGTGCGCCCGACCGTCGAGACGCCGGACGGCCAGACGCTGCGCGTGCCGGTCGGCGCCGGGTCGACCGACGGCCAGGTGATCCGCCTCAAGGAGGCCGGACACCGTATCGAGGGCATGAGGCGCGGCGATGCCGTCCTTACCCTGCGCGTTATTCCCGGCCGCTTCCGGGTCGACGGTTTCGACCTCAAGGTCGACCTGCCGGTGACGATCGAGAATGCCGTGCTCGGCTGCGAGACGACCGTCGAGGGCCCGCTCGGCCCCCTCCCCGTGACGGTTCCGGCCTGGTCGGGCTCCGACCAGCAGATCCGCATTCCCGGCGAGGGCCTCGTCATGGAGAACGGCGAGCGGGGCGAACTCGTCGCCGAAATCCGCCTCCTCCTGTGGGAAAAGCCGGACGACAAGATGATCGACCTGATGCGCAGCCTGCGCGAAGGGCTCTATCTTTAAGCGCTTCGTGACGCTTTCGTAAAACATGCACCCATTGTTACGTGTGCTAACAGTTCCTGAACCCCCGCGCGCTTGAACGCCATTGCCGCCTATGCCATAGGCAAACCTGACTTACGTATCAGGGGGCAAACCATGGTTCAGGCATCTGGTCTGATGAAGGGCAAGCGCGGCGTCATCATGGGCGTCGCCAACAACCGTTCCATCGCCTGGGGCATCGCCAAGGCTATCCACGCACAGGGTGGCGAGATCGCCCTCACCTACCAGGGCGATGCGCTGAAGAAGCGCGTCGAGCCGCTGGCCGCCGAAATCGGCGCGGTGCTGGCCGGCGATTGCGACGTCTCCGACGAGGCGTCGATCGACGCCGTCTTCGCGAACATCGAGAAGACCTGGGGCAAGATCGACTTCCTCGTGCACGCCATCGGCTTTTCCGACAAGGACGAACTGACCGGCCGCTACGTCGACACGACGCCGGCGAACTTCGCCAAGACCATGCAGATCTCGGTCTATTCCTTCACCTCCGTCGCCCGCCGCGCCGAGAAGCTGATGACCGACGGCGGCTCGATGCTGACGCTGACCTATTACGGCGCGGAAAAGGTCATGCCGAACTACAATGTCATGGGCGTCGCCAAGGCCGCGCTGGAGGCGAGCGTGAAGTATCTCGCCGTCGACCTCGGCCCGAAGAACATCCGCGTCAACGCCATTTCGGCCGGCCCGATCAAGACGCTCGCGGCCTCCGGCATCGGCGACTTCCGCTACATCCTCAAATGGAACGAGTACAACGCGCCGCTGCGCCGGACCGTCACCATCGAGGAGGTGGGCGATGTCGGCCTCTACATGCTCTCCGATCTTTCGCGCTCGGTGACCGGCGAGACCCATCATGCGGACAGCGGCTATCATGTCGTCGGCATGAAGGCCGTCGATGCGCCGGACATCTCCGTCGTCAAGGACTGATACAGGCCTTTCTCCCGAGGTTTCCCGCCTTGCTCATCTACATGATCCGCCACGGCCAGACCGCGTGGAATGCGGAGGGCAGGCTGCAGGGCCAGAAGGACATCCCGCTGAACGAGACCGGCCGCCGCCAGGCGGCCGGCAACGGCGCCGCCCTCAAGGGCATTCTCGGCAAGAAGGCCGGCGATTTCGATTTCGTCGCAAGCCCGCTCGGGCGCACACGCGAGACCATGGAAATCCTGCGCCGCGCCATGGGGCTCGATCCGCTGGCCTACCGCACCGATGCCCGCCTCGTCGAAGTCTCCTTCGGCGACTGGGAGGGCCATACGCTGCCCGAACTGATGGCCGAAACACCGGGGCGGGTCGAGGAGCGCAGCCGCGCGAAATGGAACTTCATTCCGCCGGGCGAAGCGGCGGAAAGCTACGAGATCCTCTCCTGGCGCGTCGCTTCATGGCTTGCCGACGTGCGCGAGCCGACCGTCTGCGTCAGCCATGGCGGCGTTTTCCGCGCGGCCTTCCGCCTCAACGGCATGGACGAGGAGGAGGCGGCCAACACGCCGATCCACCAGGACCGCGTGCTGCGCATCGACGCGACGGGAATGCACTGGCTCTGAGGAGCGAAGGCTCCTAACCTGCCTGCCGGCATCCTCTCCCCGCAAGCGGGGCGAGGAGCGATGGGCTCGCCGTCTTCCTGCATTCAGCCCATTTCCGGAGGAAGGAACGGCACGGCATTCCGCTTCTCCCCGCCCGCGGGGAGAAGGTCCCGGCAGGGGATAAGGGGTGGCCCTCTACTGGATGATCTCCAGATCGTTGATGACGCGCTTGCCGTCGACTTCGGTGTAGAAGACCAGCACCTTCACGCCCGGCTCCAGGCCTTCGAAGTTGAACTCCTCCGGCGCCTGGTACTTCTTCCCGTCGTCCAGCGAGAGGCTGAGATTCGTCGTGTCGACATTCGTGATCACGGCCTCCACGTCGGCGCTTTCGGCCGAAGCGGCGAGCGGCGAGAGAAAAACGGCCGTGGCCATCAGCGCGGCGATCAGAAAGCGCATCTTGCGAACCTCAGGGAATGAATCAGTCTTTTTGCTGGCCATGTCAGATGCCCCCCAAATATGGCGAAATTCGCCCGCCCCCGCGCGCGTCACGAAATGGATGGCCGGAAAGGTCAGGCGAATCAAGGCGCACCGCCGGCTCGTCCCCCGAATTGTCGGACAAGTCGGCAACGCTCCGGTGGACGGAGCCGCCGTATCGGATGGGAAGTGCAAGTATTTCAGCTGCTTATAAATGCAATTTTAACAATGCCTCACTTACCGTTTTGCGATCATCGGGGACCGCCGTCTTGCACCTTCCAGCCGCCCTTCGCCACGCTCTGGCGTCCATAGCAGAATGGGCGAAGCCATCGCTCGTTCCGGCGGCCATCGCCGGCTGCGTCATCCTGACGGCGGGCGTCATCTACGAGCGGCAGAACGAGCGCATCTATCACAACGAGCTGCAGAACCATGTCGCCGGCGATCTCGCGCTGGTCGGCGCCCGGCTGCAGAGCCAGGTGAGCAGCAACGTGGCGGCGCTACGCAGCGTCGCCAACATGTTCGCCGTGGCTCCCGAGCAGGCGACGCTGCAGTTCAATGTCTTCGCCCGCAAGCTGATGCTGCAGAACGCCCATTTCCGGCGCGTCGGCGTCGCGCCGGACGGCATCGTCCGGCAGGCCTTCCCGCTCGACGGCAACCAGCACTATCTCGGCACCGACTTCAACCGCTTCCCCTCCTTCCGCCAGGCCGCCCAGGCGGACCGCTCGCGCGGGCGACCGCTGATGTTCGGGCCGGTGCAGTTCGCCAAGGGCGGCCGCGGCTTCAACCTCTTCATCCCGGTCTTCACCAATGCGGGCGCGCGGCACTATTTCTGGGGCTACATCGACGGCCTGATCGACGAGCGCAAGCTCTTCAGCGATGCCGGCCTGTTCGATCCCGACCAGGCCGCCCTGCACGGCGCGCAACGGCATGAGACCGACATCCAGCTCGCCATCCGCGATGTCAGCGTGCCGGACAATATCGTCGATCCGTTCTTCGGCGATGCGGAGATCTTCGAGAAGGATCCCGTCGTGCAGGCCCTCGACTTTCCGGGCGGCCGCTGGGAACTGGCGGCCATTCCGGCCAAGGGCTGGCACCATCCGCCGGAAAACCTCACGCAGGTCCGGCTGATCATCGTCGCCGCCGCCCTCGTCATCATCGTGCCGATCTTCCTGACCGGCGGCCTCGTCAGCGAGCGCCAGCGCAACATCGCCCGCCTGCGGGCGCGCGAACGCCAGGTGCAATCGCTCTCCCAGCGCCTCGACATCGCGCTCGACGCCTCCAAGATCGGCATCTGGGAAATCGAGCTCTCCACCGGCGCGCGCAACTGGGACGCGCAGATGCATCGCCTGCACGGCTTTCCGGAGAACGAGACGCCGAACGACCACGCATGGCGCTCCGTCCTGCACCCCGAGGACGTCGCCACCACCAGGGCCGAGATGGACATGATCCGTGCCGGCGGCAACGACTACAAGTCGCAGTACCGCATCCTCATGCCGGACGGCAGCTGGCACTACATCCGCAATGTCGGCTCGCGCCTCGTCGGCCCGAACGGCGAGGAGAAACTGACCGGCATCAGCTGGGACGTCACCGAGGACGTGCTGCTCAACCAGGCGCTGAAGAGCGCCAAGGACCATGCCGAGGTGCAGAACGCCGAGCTTGCCAAGCTGACGCAGCGCCTCGACCTCGCGCTCGATTCCTACGAATGCGGCCTGTGGGAAGCCGACCTGGAGGACGGCCTGACGCTGTGGGACGACCGCATGCACCAGCTCTACGGCGTCACGAACACCGGCGAGCGCATCACGCACGAGACCTGGATCAACGCCATCCATCCCGAGGACCGTGCGGAGGCCGAGAGCAAGGCCACGCAGACCATCGAGGAGAACGTGCCCTATCTGCGCACCTCGCGCGTCGTGCATCCCGACGGCTCCGTGCGCCATGTCCAGTCGGTGGGCAAGCTGCATGTCGGGCAGGACGGCCGGCGCAAGCTCGTCGGCCTCGCCTTCGACGTCACCAACGACATGCAGATGACCGCCCGCCTGCGCGAGGCCAAGGAACAGTCCGACCGGCAGAATGCCGAGCTCGAACGGACCAGCCGCCGTCTCGATCTTGCGCTCGATTCCTACCAGTGCGGCCTGTGGGAGGCCGACCTCGACCTCGGCCGGACCTACTGGGACGAGCGCATGCACCAACTCTACGGCCTCGCCTTCACCGACGGCATCGTGACGCACGAGGCCTGGCTCGAGGCGATGCATCCGGACGACCGCGCCGCGACGGTCGAGACCGTCAACCACTGCATCGAGCATCACCTGCCCTACGTGCATGAGGCCCGCGTCGTGCTGCCGGGCGGCGAGGTCCGCCACGTCCGCTCCGTCGGCAAGGTCCATCTCGGCCAGGACGGCAGCCGCAAGCTCATCGGCCTTGCCTTCGACGTCACCGAAGACGTGATCCTGAAGGAGAACCTGAAGGCGGCCAAGGAACAGGCGGACGCCAAGAACATCGAGCTGGAACAGGCGAAGGTCCGCATCGAGCACAATGCGCTGCACGACCCGCTGACCGGCCTCGGCAACCGCCGCAAGCTCGACGACGAGCTGACGGATATCGCCGCCCGCAGCGAGACGCAGGACGCCCGCGTCGGCATCCTGCATATCGACCTCGACCGCTTCAAGCAGATCAACGACACGCTCGGCCACGCCGCCGGAGATGCGCTGCTCGTGCACGCCTCGCAGGTGCTGCGGGCCTGCGTGCATGCCGGCGACCTCGTGGCGCGTATCGGCGGCGACGAATTTGTCGTCGTGGTGACGAACACGACGGACCAGACCTATCTCAGTGCGCTGTCGCGCCGCATCATCAGCCTGATGCAGCAGCCTGTCGAATATGAGGGTCATCTCTGCCGCTTCGGCGTCAGCATCGGCATCGCGCTGACCGAGGGCCGGTCGATCGACACCGCCAAGCTGCTCGTCAACGCCGATATCGCGCTCTACCGCGCCAAGGCGCTCGGGCGGAACCGGCACGAATTCTTCACCGAGGCGCTGCAGGCCGAGATCATCTCGAACAAGCGCATCGCCGACGACATCCTGGCCGGCATCGAGAACAACGAGTTCGTGCCCTACTACCAGCCGCAGATCGACGCGGGCACGCTGAAGCTCGCCGGCGCCGAGGCGCTCATCCGCTGGAACCACCCGCGCGACGGGCTGCTCACGCCCGACCGGTTCCTGAAGATCGCCGAGGACCTCAACGTCATGGCGACGCTCGACCGCATCGTCCTGGAAAAGGCGCTGCTGGACTGCGCCCGCTGGGCCGCCCAGGGCCTCATCATGCCGAAGATCTCGGTCAATGTCTCGGCGCGGCGCCTCAGGGACGAGAGCCTGATCGACAGCCTGACGGGCCTGTCCATCCAGCCCGGCCAGATCGCCTTCGAGCTGGTCGAATCGATCTTCCTCGACGAGAGCGACGACGTGGTGCTCGCCAATCTCGAACGCATCAAGGCGCTCGGCATCGACATCGAGATCGACGATTTCGGCACCGGCCACACCTCCATCGTCAGCCTGCTCAAGCTGAAGCCGAAACGGCTGAAGATCGACCGCCAGCTCGTCGCCCCCATCCTCACCTCGCGCAACGAGCAGGCGCTGGTTCGCTCGATCATCGAGATCGGCCGCTCGCTCGGCATCGAGATCGTGGCGGAAGGCGTGGAGACGATGGCCCATGCCGAAATGCTCGGCCTGCTCGGCTGCGACCTGCTGCAGGGCTATGCCTTCGCCAAGCCGCTCTCCCGCGACGCCTTCCTCGCCTTCGGCAGCGAGATGCGGTGGAAACTGGCGTCCTAGAGCTTTTGGGATAGCGCCAAAACCGCCTCACCCACGCGAAACCCTTGTCCCGACCCCACCTTTTCCCCTAAGAGAGGGCGCACTTTCTTGTGGGGTCCGGTTCCGCTCATGTCGCACAATACCTTCGGTCATCTCTTCCGCGTCACCACCTGGGGCGAAAGCCATGGGCCGGCGCTCGGCTGCGTGGTGGACGGCTGCCCGCCCGGCATCCGCTTCACGCTCGCCGAACTCCAGGCCTGGCTCGACAAGCGCAAGCCCGGCCAGTCGCGCTTCGTGACGCAGCGCCGCGAGGACGACCTCGTCAAGGTGCTTTCCGGCGTGATGATGGACGACGACGGCGAGACGATGATCACCACCGGCACGCCCGTCTCCATGCTGATCGAGAACACCGACCAGCGCTCCAAGGACTATGGCGAGATCGCCCGGCGCTACCGCCCCGGCCATGCCGACTATACCTATGACGTCAAGTACGGCATCCGCGACTATCGCGGCGGCGGCCGCTCCTCCGCCCGCGAGACGGCGGCGCGCGTCGCCGCCGGCGGGCTTGCCCGCAAGGTCGTGCCGGGCCTTACCGTGCGCGCCGCGCTGGTGCAGATCGGCAAGCACAGGATCAACCGCGACAACTGGGACTGGAACGCGGTGAACGACAACCCGTTCTTCGCGCCGGACCCCGCCATCGTTCCGGTCTGGGAAGAATACCTGGACGGCATCCGCAAGGCGGGCTCGTCCATCGGCGCGGTCGTCGAAGTGGTCGCCGAGGGTGTGCCCGCCGGCCTCGGCGCGCCGATCTACGGCAAGCTCGACCAGGACATCGCCTCGCTGCTGATGTCGATCAACGCCGTCAAGGGCGTGGAGATCGGCGAGGGTTTTGCGAGCGCGGAACTGACCGGCGAGGCGAACGCCGACGAGATGCGCATGGGCAATGACGGCAACCCGATCTTCCTCAGCAACCATGCCGGCGGCATCCTCGGCGGCATTTCCACCGGCCAGCCGGTGATCGCGCGCTTCGCCATCAAGCCCACGTCCTCCATCCTCACCGAGCGCCGCTCGATCGACGCCGACGGCAACAATGTCGACGTGCGCACCAAGGGCCGGCACGATCCCTGCGTCGGCATCCGCGCCGTGCCGATCGGCGAGGCGATGGTTACCTGCGCCATTGCCGACCACTATCTCCGCGACCGCGGCCAGACCGGCCGCCTGAAATAGGAAACCACCATGAGCTACGACCAGAAGCGCGTCGTCGATGCCATCCGTGCCTTCGAGGCCGGCGAGATCGTCGTCGTCATGGATGACGACGGCCGCGAGAACGAGGGCGACCTCATCGTCGCCGCCGTGCACTGCACGCCGGAGAAGATGGCCTTCATCGTGCGCCACACCTCCGGCATCGTCTGCACGCCCATGCCGCGCGAGGAGGCCAAGCGCCTCAACCTCAACGCCATGGTGGCGGAGAACGATTCGGCCCACACCACCGCCTTCACCGTCTCCGTCGACTTCAAGCACGGCACGACGACCGGCATTTCTGCCGACGACCGCACGCTGACCGTGCGCAACCTCGCCAACCCGAATGTCGGCCCGACGGATTTCGTGCGCCCCGGCCACATCTTCCCGCTCGTCGCGCGCGAGGGCGGCGTCTTGATGCGCTCCGGCCATACGGAAGCCGCCGTCGACCTCTGCAGGCTCGCAAGCCTGCCGCCGATCGGCGTGATCAGCGAACTCGTCAACGACGACGGCACCGTCATGCGCGGGCCGCAGGTCGCGAGCTTTGCCGAGCAGCATGGCCTCAAGCAGGTCTCCGTCGCCGATCTCATCGCCTACCGCCAGCGCAAGGAGACGCTGATCGAGCAGGTCGACAGCTTCGACATCGACACGCCCTACGGCAAGGCGAAGGCCCTGACCTACACCCTGCCCTGGGATCCGATGCAGCACCTCGCCGTCGTCTTCGGCGACATCCGCGACGGCGTGGACATCCCGGTGCGCCTGCATCTCGAAAATGTCGGCGGCGACGTTTTCGGCGCGAACCGCCAGATCGACGGCATCATGAAGCGGATCGCGGAGCAGGGCCGCGGCGTGATCGTCTACCTGCGCGAGGGCTCCGTCGGCGTCGGGCAGTCCTCCACCGCCCGAAAGGGCAAACACGACCGCGAGGGCCACGACGAGGCGCAGGCGCGCGAGAGCGAATGGCTGGAAATCGGCCTCGGCGCGCAGATCCTGAAGGATCTCGGCATCAGCTCGATCCGTCTCATGGCCTCGCGCGAGCGCCATTATGTCGGCCTGGAAGGGTTCGGCATCGCAATCACCGGGACGGACGTCCTTTAGGAATAGGCGCGCGCCGCGCCAACGGGCACGGCCCTGCCCTGTTGCGCGCGTCCGCCGGCTTGTGGCATTATCGAGGTCCTGCCGCTCGGCAAGCGACGAACAGCATGGTGACGATCGTGACAGACGGAGCTGGCTACGGCTGGAAAGGCAAGGAAGGCGCGACCGCCGATCACCATGGCGCGGACGACATCATCCCGCGCGACATTCGCTTCGGGATCGTCGACAAGCCGACGCGGCACTGGTTCGCCGGTGACATCGTCAAGACGGCGCTGGTCGATGGCCTGTCCATCTTCCTGCCGGAAGGCGAACGCTTCTTCATCCGCTCGCTCAAGCACTATGCCGCGCAACTGGACGACCGCGAGCTTGCGGAGGAAATCAACGGCTATGCCGTGCAGGAGGCCTACCATACCCGCGAGCACGAGGACTACAACCGCGCCATGGCCGCCCTCGGCTATGAGGTGAAGGCGATGGAAGGGCCGGTCGCCTCGGCTCTCGGCCTGACGAAGAAACCCTTGCAGAGGCTGGCGGTGACCTGCGCCATCGAGCATCTGACGGCGACGCTGTCCACCGTCACGCTGCGGCACCCGGAGATGTTCGACGGCGCGGAACCGCACTATCGCCGGCTCTGGATGTGGCATGCGCTGGAGGAAATCGAGCACAAGGCCGTCGCGCTCGACGTGCTGAAGAAGGCAACAGCGAACATGTCCGGCTGGCAGCGCTACCTGCTGCGCGTCATCGCCATGAACGCCACCATCGTCCCGTTCCTCCTGATCTTCCTGCGCAACACGCATCTCTATGCCAAGACGGACGGCGTGAAGCCCGGCTTCCGCTTCTGGATGCGCTTCCTGTGGGTCGTGTTCGTCTCTCCCGGCTTCTGGCGCCGCTGCATCCCGCTGCTCCTGCGCTACTATCTGCCGGGCTTCGATCCGCGCAACAGCGACGATGCCGCGCTGGTGATGAAGGGCCGTGAGTGGATCGCGCGGGAAATGCCCGCCGCCGGCGCCACGGCCTGACGGACCGGAAATGGGCAGCAGTCTCTTTTCCAATCTTCTCAAGTCGATTGAGCAAGGCCGGTTTCCGCGGGCGCAGAAATGGGTCTGGCGGCGCCTCTACAACCTGCTCTCCCGCTTCTGGCGCGACGAGGACTGGCGCTTCATGAACTACGGCTTCGTGCCGGAGGGCGTTCCGTTTCCCCTGAAGCCCGAGGACGAACCCGAAAGGGTCTTCATCGGGCTTTACCAGCAGGCCGTCGAAAACCTGCCCGTCGCCGGCCTGCGCGTCCTCGAAGTGGGCTCGGGCCGCGGCGGCGGATCACGCTATATCGCCCGCTACCACGCGCCGGCATCGGTGGTGGGCCTTGATTATTCCCAGGCGACCGTGGCCCGGGCGAAAAGCCTGAATGCCGGCACGCCGTCGCTTTCGTTCGAGGTGGGAGATGCCGAGCGCATGCCCTTTCCCGATGGCGCCTTCGATGTCGTCGTGAACATCGAATCGTCCCATTGCTACGCCGACGTGCCCGCCTTCGCCCGCGAAGTGGCCCGCGTGCTGGCGCCGGGCGGCTGGTTCACCTTCGCCGACATGCGCGCCAGGGCCAGCCTTGCGGAACTCGACGACCAGCTGGGCGCCCCGGGGCTGGAGAAGGTGGGCGAACGCGATCTTTCCGCGGGCGTCGTGGCGGCTCTCGATGCGGCCGAGGCGCGCAAGCGGGAGCGTATCGGCCGGCTGCGCCTGATGCGACGCTTCATGTCCGAATTTTCCGGCTCCAGGGGCTCGATCCTCTACAAGGGCCTCGCCACCGGGCAGGTGGCCTATGTCGCCCGCCGCTACCGGAAGGCGGGCTGACCGCCCGCCATCACGCGTCCGCCCTCGCCCCGTCCAGCCACCGGACGTCCTCGACGCCCGCGAATTTCGCCACGCGCGCCAGTTCCGCCTCCAGCCTCTCCATCCGGCCGGCCGAGGCGCGCACCTTCGGTTCCCACCACAGCCGCTTGACGTCGAGCGTGCCGCCCTTGCGGTCGGCCTTCATGTCGATACGGCCGACGAGGCGGTCGCCTTCGAGCAGCGGGAAGACGTAGTAGCCGTATTGCCGCTTCGGCTCCGGCACGAAGATCTCGATGCGGTAGAAATAGCCGAACAGCCTTTCGGTGCGGTTGCGGTCGCGGATCAGCGGATCGAAGGGCGAGAGCACGCGCAGGCGGGCGGGCGGATCGGGAACGTCGCCGAGGCAGGCCGGGAAATCGGCGAAGGCATGGGAGGCGCGCGGCTTGCCGCCATCCGCCGGCGCGATGGCGACGGGGCGCAGCTCCTCGCGATGCGCCTCCACCCAGGCCCTGGCCTCGTCCGGCGAGACGAGGTCCCAGAAGGCGGCGATCTCGCCATGGGTGGCAAAACCCAGCCGCTCCAGCGCGCTGCGGCAGGCCCAGTCGACGAAGGCGTCGTGCTCGACATCCGGCGCATGATGACGGGCCGGCAGCACGCGCTCGACGAGGTCGTAGACCTTCTGGAAGTTCTCGCGCCGGGCGATCGCCACCTTGCCGGTGCGCCAGAGATATTCCAGCGCCGTCTTGTTCGGATGCCAGTTCCACCAGCCGCCGGACTTGTGATCGTCCGCCTTGAGATCACGCGACAGCACGGCGCCGCCGGAAGCGATGCGCGCATAGGTCTCGTCGAAGGCCGCCTCGAACCCCTCGCCGCGCCATTTGCGCCAGCGCTCGATGATGGCGGCGTCCTCGCGGCGGAAGCGATGCTTCCAGTAGCGGAAGAAGGCGCTCGGGATGACCGAGGCGTCGTGCGTCCAGTTCTCGAAGAGCTCGCCGTCCTTCTCCAGCAGCGCCGTCAGGTGCTCGCGCCGGTAGGTCTGGTTGCGCGAGAACAGGATCTGGTGATGCGCCCGCTCCACGGTGGCGATGCTGTCCACCTGCACGAAGCCGATGTCGTGGATGAGGTTCAGCAGGCCGGCCTTGCCGAGAACGCGGCCGGGCGGCGCGCTTAGGCCCTGCCGGGCGAGAAAGATACGCCGGGCCTCGGCGTTGGAGAGGAGAATCGTCATGGTGGATGATAGGCACATATTCTTGGTTTGTTCCACCCGATTCCGACAGGAATGCGGGGATCGGCCGTTTTGCCTTTCGCCCGATTGTCGCTTATCGCACAGGCCGGCGCGGAAAACCTCTTCGCACATGCGGTAGAATTGCCTATAGCTCCCCTAGCATCCGCGAAACGGGACCCCGCTCTTGGATATCGTCTTCTCCGCCGCAACGGTGACCTATGCCGGGCGCGCCGCGCTACATCCGCTGACGCTTGCGCTGAGCGAACCGCGCATCGGCGTCGTCGGGCTCAACGGTTCGGGCAAGACCACCATGGCGCGGCTGATCAACGGCCTCGTCAAGCCGACGGGCGGCACGGTGACGGTCGACGGGCTGGACACCGTGAAGGACGAGAGCGCCGCGCGCGGAAAAACCGGGTTCATCTTCCAGAACCCGCAGCACCAGATGATCCTGCCGATCCTTGCCGAGGACATCGCCTTCGGCCTCAAGAACCGCGGCCTCGGCAAGGCGGAGATCGCCGAGCGGACGGAGGCGGTGCTTGCCCGCTTCGGCATAACCCACCTGGCGCGGCGGCGCGTGCACGAGCTTTCCGGCGGCGAGACGCAGCTCGGCGCGATCGCCAGCGTGCTCGTCACCGGCCCGGACCTCCTGATCCTCGACGAGCCGACCAACCAGCTCGACCTGAAGAACCGCGCGCTCATCGAGCGCACGGTGGCGGGCCTGCCGGAACAGGTGCTCGTCATCACGCACGACCTCGCGTTGCTCGACGGTTTCGACCGGGTGCTGGTCTTCCACGAGGGCCGGCTTGCGGCCGACGACCGGCCGGCGGAGGCGATCCGCGCCTACCGGGAGATCGCGGCATGCTGAACGGGCTCGACATCGAGGGGAATTCGCCGCTGCACCGCATGCCCGTGCGCGGCAAGCTGGCCCTGCTCTTCGCCGCCGCGATCGGGCTCTTCCTCGTTTCGGACCTGCGCATCCTCGTGCCGGCGCTCGGGCTTTCCGCCTTCCTCTACCTTTCGACCGGCATCGGCTTTCGCGAGGCCCTGCGGCGCGTGCGCTTCGTGCTCTTCACGGTGCTCCTCGTCGCGGCCGCGAACTATGCGTTCCATTCGCTGCAGGAGGCGCTGGTCGTCCTCTGCCGGCTGAGCGCGCTGGTCCTGCTCGCCGCCGCCGTCACCGCCACGACCTCCATCTCCGCCTTCATGGACGAGATCACCCGGCTCCTGACGCCGCTCGAGCGCTTCGGCTTCGTGCGCGCGGCCGATGTGAGTCTGGCGGTCGGCCTCGTCATCCGCTTCGTGCCGGAGATCTTCGCGCGCTATGGCGAGATCGCGGACGCGCACCGGGCGCGCGGCCTGCCGGTCCGGCCATTGACCACCCTCGTGCCGCTCATCATCCTGACGCTGAAGGACGCCGATACGATCGCCATGGCGATTGACGCGCGCGGCTTTCGGCGGCACTAACCATTCGACCCTATTTTGTCCACCGGGGAACCCGACATGACCACCAGAGACATCGTCCTCGTCGCCCTCTTCGCCGCGATCATCGTGGTGCTGGGCCTGCTGCCGCCGCTCACGCTCGGCTTCATTCCGGTGCCGATCACCGCGCAGACGCTCGGCGTCATGCTCGCCGGCTGCATTCTCGGCGCCAGGCGCGGCGCGGCGGCCGTGCTGCTCGTGCTGCTGCTCGTGGCGATCGGCCTGCCGGTCCTGTCTGGCGGGCGCGGCGGCCTTGCCGTCTTTGCCGGGCCGACGGCCGGCTATCTCGTCGGCTGGTTCTTCGGCGCCTATGTCTGCGGCCTGATCGCCGAGCGCTTCGTGCGGGAAGACCAGCCGGAGCTGGCGCAGTTCCTCGCCTTCCTCGCCGCCTCGGTCGCCGGCGGCATCGCGGTCGTCTACCTCTTCGGCATTCCGTGGCTCGCCTATATGAGCGGCAAGGCCTTCTTCGAGACGGCCCTCGCCTCGATGGTCTTCGTGCCCGGCGATCTCATCAAGGCCTTCGTCGCCATGCTGGCCGGCCGCGCCGTGCTCGCCGGCTATCCGCTGCTGCCGCAGCGCGCCTGAGCCGATGCCGCTTTCCGGCGCCCTCGAACGGCACGCCGCCGAAAGCCCCGCGAACCCGACCTTCCACCTGGAGGACCGGGTTCTTTCCTATGGCACGCTCACGGCGACCGCCCGGCGGCTTCACGCCGCCTTCGCCGATCTCGCCCCGCAGGGGCGCAGCGCCATCGGGCCGAAAGACCGGCTGGTCGCGATCATGACCGGCAACCACGCACTCTTTCCCGCCGCCTTCGCGGCCGCGACGGCCGGCACCCATTGCGCCGCGCTGATCGACCCGCACCTGCCGGAGGCGCAGCGCCAGCGCCTGATCGGGAAAATCGACCCCGACCTTCTTGTCACGGCCCATGGAGCGGACCTCGTCGTCGAGAGCCGGCACGGCGATGCGCGGGACGTGATCGCCGAAAGCGCCGCACTGGACACGCAGCCCCTGCCGGAAGGGGCGGCCGACGCTCCGTTCCTCATCGTCTTCACCTCGGGCACGACGGCCGATCCGAAGCCGATCATCCGCGACCGGCGCTCCTGGCGGACCAGCCTTGCCATGGGCGCGCCCTTCTTCGGCATCGACCGGACGGTGAGAACCTATGCCCCCGGCCCGCTCGCCCATGGCCTTGCGCTCTATGCGATGACCGAGACGCTGCTTGCCGGCGGTGCCTTTCATTCCGCCGCGCATTTCGATCCGGATGCGGCGCTGGCGACGATCCGGGCGAACACGATCCGCCGCCTCGTCCTGGTGCCGACCATGCTGCGCCGGCTCGCCGCGGAGCCCCCGGTGACCGGCGTCACGGCCATCACCATTGCCGGTGCGAAACTGACGGCGGCGGACCATGCGCTCTGCGCGGCGCACTTCCCCGAGGCGGCGCTGCGCGAATATTACGGCGCCTCCGAACTCGGCTTCGTCACCGTCACCGCGCCGGGCGAGGCCGCCTCCTCCACGGCGGTCGGCAGGGCCTTTCCGGGCGTCAGGATCGCCGTGCTCGACGATGCCGGCAGGCCGCTGCCGGCGGGCGAGACGGGCACGGTCTTCGTCGAAAGCCCGCTGGTCGCGACCGGCTATCTCGGACAGGGCGACGGGGCTGGGCTTGTCCGTTCCGGCAGGCTCGCGACCGTCGGCGACGTCGGTTTCATGGAGGCGGACGGCATGCTGCACCTGCTCGGCCGCTCCGGCGGCATGGTGCTGTCCGGCGGCAACAACATCTATCCTTCGGAGGTGGAGACGGCGTTGCGCGACACCGGCCTCGTGCGCGCCGCCCATGTCTTCGGCATCGACCATGCCGATCTCGGCAGCGAGCTCGTCGCGGTGATCGAGCCGGAACAGCCGGACCTGACGCCCCGGGCGCTGACGGCGGCGCTCTCGGAAGTCCTGCCGCGCTACAAGCAACCGCGCCGCATCTGGCTGTGCCGCGCCATGCCGATGACATCCTCCGGCAAGGTGGCGGCGAAGACCGTGCGGCAATGGGTGGCGGAGGAAAGCGATGCGCTCGACCGTTTCCTCTGACCGCATCCCCGTCGTCGGCGCGGCCTTCCGCACGCCGGTCGGCCGCATCGGCGGCACGCTTTCGGCCATCGAGCCGGCCAGCCTCGCCGTGCCGCTCATCCGGAAAATCCTTGCCGAGACGGGGCTGCCGCCCGATGCAGTCGACGACGTGATCCTCGGCAATGCCGCCAACAGCGCCGGCAATCTGGCGCGCCTTGCCGCGCTGGAGGCGGGCCTTCCGGTTTGCGTGCCCGGCATGACTATCGACCGGCAATGCGGCTCCGGGCTGGAGGCGATCGCGCTGGCGGCGCGGCTGGTGCAGGCGGGCGCTGGGCGCTTCTACCTTGCCGGCGGCACCGAGAGCACCAGCCGCGCCCATCTGCGCTTCCGCCCGCCGTCGACGGCGGGCGGCACGCCCGAGCCGCTCCGCCGCGCCCGCATGGCACCGGATACGGTGGGCGATCCGGACATGGGCATCGCCGCCGAAAACGTCGCCGCCCATGCCGGCATCAGCCGGGAGCGGCAGGACCTTTTCGCGCTCGAAAGCCACCGCCGCGCCGTGGCGGCGCAGAAGGCCGGGCGCTTTGCCGGCGAGATCGTGCCGGTCGATACGCCCGCCGGCCCCGTCTCCCGCGACGAATGCCCGCGCGAAAACACCGCACTGGAGAAACTCGCCGCGCTGAAGCCCGTCTTCCGCCCCGGCGGCACGGTGACGGCGGGCAATGCCTGCCCGGTCAACGACGGCGCCGCCGTCGTGCTCGTCACGTCGCTCGCCGAGGCGCAGAGGCTGGGCCTGACGGTGCTGCTGGAAATCGTCGACAGCGCGGTCGCCGGCGTCGATCCGAACCTGCTCGGCCTCGGCCCCGTGCCGGCCATGCGGAAGCTCGCCGCGCGCCATCCCGGCCTTGACGCCGCGCGCGTTCCCTTCATCGAATTCAACGAGGCCTTCGCGTCCCAGGTGCTCGCCAGCCTCGATGCGCTCGGCATCGATCCCGCCGCCGTCAACCGCGAGGGCGGTGCGCTGGCGCTCGGCCATCCCTATGGGGCCTCCGGCGCCATCCTCGTCACGCGGCTGTTCGCGCAGATGCGGGCGGCGGAAGCGGGCGCCGAGGCGCTTGCCATGATGGGTGTCGGCGGCGGCATGGGGATCGTGACGCTTTTCCGGAAACTGTGAGGAGGAACCATGGGCGAGAAGATCCATGCCGGCGGCTGCCTGTGCGGCGCCATCCGTTTCGAGGCGCGGGGCGTGGCGGAAAAGCCGCATACCTGCTCCTGCCGCTTCTGCCAGCGGCATACGGGCGCGCCGACCGCCGCCTGGGTGGAGTTTCCCGCCGAGCGCCTCGCCTGGACCGGCAGCGGCGGCAGGCCCGCCACCTGGCGCTCCTCCGATTATTCCAGCCGTGCCTTCTGCCCGGCCTGCGGCAGCTCCATCGGTGCGATCGACGACGAACCGGTCGTGGCGCTGCTGATCGGCGGCTTCGACGATCCGGCCGATCCGGCGCTGGCGCCGCAATATCATTCCTTCGAGGATTGCCGGCCGGGCTGGCTGCGGGTCGGGACGGCGTCAGGCGAGGAATGACTTCAGCCAGTCGCGCACCGGCTGCGGCACGTTGACGGGCTGACGGCTTGCCGGATCGACGGCGACCCAGACGATCTCCAGGTCGGCGACCGGCGCGCCTTCTGCGGAAATCGCGACCGCGAAGCTCAGCGAGGTCGCGCCGATGCGCGTGACGGACACCTTCAGGCGGGCAAGGTCATCGAGCTTCAGGCCGCGATGGAAGGCGCAGCCGGACTTGCGCACGAAATAGACCGGATCGGCCGCGCCGTGCGGCCGGTGCCGCCAGAGCCCGGCGACGGCCGCCTCGGCATGGGCATAATAGGCGGCATTGTGCATGTGGCCGTGCATGTCTATATCGCGGAAGGGTATCCGGACCTCGCTGAGCGTGATGTCTGCCGCCTGTTCCACGTCCTGCCCCGGGGTAAAGCCATGTTCCGTGCCGTTGTTAGAGCGTTCGGCGATCCCCGGCAAGTGATCCGCCTCGAGGAAGCCGAGCGCACCGCGCCCGGCCCCGGCGAGGTGCAAATCCGCATCCGCCGCGCGGCGATCAACCCCTCCGACCTCATCCCCGTCACCGGTGCCTATCGCAGCCGCACGGTGCTGCCCTTCGTGCCCGGCTTCGAGGGCGTCGGGGAGATCGCCGCGCTCGGCGAGGGCGTCAGCGGGCTTTCCCCCGGCCAGCGCGTGCTGCCGATCGGCGCGAGCGGACTGTGGCAGTCCTTTCTTCTCCGCCCGGCCGACTGGTGCTTCGCCGTGCCGGACGACCTTTCCGACGAGGCCGCCGCCATGGCCTATGTGAACCCGCTGACCGCCTTCCGGCTGGTCGAGGCCGCCAGGACGCATTTCGGCGCGGCAGGGGGCCAGCGCGTCGGCGTCACGGCCGCGGCCTCCGCCATCGGGGGCATGCTGCTGGTGCTGCTGGCCGAGGCCGGCTTCCGGCCCGTCGCCCTCGTGCGCAGCGCGGCGAGCGCGGCGCGGCTGGCGGAGACATTTGCCGGCGAGATCGTTCCCCATGCCGCCCCGCCGCTCGACGCGGTGCTCGACGCGGTCGGCGGGGAACCCGGCAATGCGCTGTTCCGGCAGGTCCGCGACGGCGGCGCCTTCATCCAGTACGGCGCGCTGAGCGGGGCGCAGCTCGATGCCGCGCTGGTGGCGAGCCGGCGCGAGACGGTGGCCTTCTCCTTCCTCTGGCTGCGCAACTGGGTGCATTCGGCGCCGCGCGCGGCGATCGAGGCAGCCTTCGCGCGCAGCTTTGCGGGCATTCGCGCCGGTGTCCTCGGCTCGGCCGTCGACGGCGTCTTTCCCCTTTCCGACCTTCCCGCCGCGCTCGCCCGGCAGGACGATCCCGCGCGCACCGGAAAGCTGCTTCTCGCTCCCTGACGGTTGAAAAGCCGTGGACACGGCCCATTTCCCGTGGACCTCGTGAACCGCAATGGGTAGCTTCCGGCCATGACGACGTGTCTCTTCGAGAACCCGATCTTCCTCGAGCACCATACGCCGGAGGGCCACCCGGAGCGGTCGGACCGCATCCGGGCGATCAACCTCGCGCTGGAGCACGAGCGCTTTTCGCCGCTCGTTCGCGAGAAGGCGCCGCAGGCGAACGAGGACGTCGTGCTGCTTGCCCATCCCGAGCGCCACCTCACCGCCGTCATGTCCGCCATGCCGGAGGAGGACATCAACCAGGTCGAGGCCGACACCTATGCGAGCCCCGCGACGCTGCAGGCGGCGCTGACCGGCATCGGCGGCGCCATCGCCGCGATCGACGCCGTCTTCACCGGCAAGGCCGACAATGCCTTCGTCGCCGCCCGCCCGCCCGGCCACCATGCCGAGCGCGACAGGGCGATGGGCTTCTGCTTCTTCAACAATGCCGCCATCGCCGCCCGCCATGCCCAGAAAGCGCACGGCGCCGAGCGCGTCGCCATCGTCGACTGGGACGTGCACCACGGCAACGGCACGCAGGACATCTTCTACGACGACCCGTCGGTGCTGTTCTGCTCGACGCACCAGATGCCGCTCTATCCCGGCAGCGGTGCGAAGGACGAGACGGGCGCCGGCAACATCGTCAACGCGCCACTCTCGATGAACGACGGCAGCGACCATTTCCGCGACGCCTTCCGCTCGCGCGTCCTGCCGCGCGTCGCCGATTTCCGGCCGGACGTGATCATCATATCCGCCGGCTTCGACGCCCATCACCGCGATCCGCTGGCGCAGATCAACCTCGTCGCCGACGACTTCGACTGGGCGACCGCCAAGCTGATGGAGCTTTCCGAAAAATCGGCGAACAACCGGGTGGTCAGCCTGCTGGAAGGCGGCTACGACCTCACCGGCCTCGCCGAATCCGCCGCCACCCATATCCTTCGCCTGATGAGAGGCTGACCATGACAAACGCCGCCGCCCCTGACGTCTCCGCCCTCTCCTTCGAACAGGCCGTGGAGGAGCTGGAGAAGATCGTCGCCGCCCTCGAGCGCGGCGACGTGCCGCTCGACCGCTCCATCGAGATCTACGAGCGCGGCGAGGCGCTGAAGAAGCATTGCGAGACGCTGCTCTCGGCCGCCGAGAACCGCATCGAGAAGATCCGCCTCGACCGCGCCGGCAAGCCGCAGGGCACGGAGCCGCTCGACGGGGCATAAGCCCCAACTCGACGCCCTTCTCGCGTCGTGGTAGAATTCTTCCCATGACCAGGGACGAGATCATTGCGAAGCTTCTTGAACACCGCGCCGAACTTGAGGCGGCGGGGGCGGAGCATATCTCGCTGTTTGGCTCAGTGGCGCGCGGAACCGCCACCGCCAGCTCCGACATCGACGTTCTGGTCAAGCTTTCGGAGCCGGTCCGGCAGTCCGGCTTCGGCTACTTTGGCGCCCTTGTCGATCTCAAGGAGATGATCGAAAATCTCACCGGTCGGCCGGTGGACGTGCTTCCAGAACCGATCCAGAGAGAAAGACTCCGGCAGAATGTCGAGCGGGAGCGCGTCGTTGCCTACTGAGCGGCCGAAGACCCGTCTGCGGGACATCGTCGAGAATGCGGCGAGTATCCTCACCTATACCACCGGCATGGACCGAGAGGCTTTCGCACGCAACAATCTGGTCCGCGATGCGGTGGAACGGTGCCTGGAGCGGATATCCGAGGCGGCCAGCAAGCTCGGGGGAACTGCCGAAACGCTGCTTCCAAACCATCCATGGCGGCAAATCCGCGATCTCGGCAATATCCTTCGCCACGCCTATGACAATGTCGATGAGGAAATCGTCTGGTCGATCGTGACCGAACGCCTGCCCACATTGATCATCGACGCCGAGCGTGCTGCTGCGCAGCTCCCCGACGACACCTGAGAGGCAGTGGCCGAACCCGGCGACACACCGTCAACGCCCGCTGCCCTATCCATGCCCCTGCCCGCCCGCTAGCATCCGCGAACGAAGCAACGACAGGAGGGCGCAATGAGCTTCTTTCCCGGAAAGGACCCGGAGGCCGGCGATGCGGCGGCGTGCGATGCGCTGGAGCATCTAATCATTCCGCGCACGAGCGATATCGGCGGGCTGGAGGTGCGGCGGGCGCTGCCGACGGCCAAGCGCCGGCTCGTCGGGCCCTTCATCTTCTTCGACCGCATGGGGCCGGCGCTGCTGCGCGCCGGCGAGGCCATCGACGTCAAGCCGCATCCGCATATCGGGCTGTCCACCGTCACCTATCTCTTCGACGGTGAGATCAAGCACCGCGACAGCCTCGGCACCGAGATGGTCATCGAACCCGGCGACGTGAACCTGATGACGGCGGGGCGCGGCATCGTGCATTCGGAACGCTCGCCGGAGAACCTGCGCGGCCGGCCGCAGTCGATCTCCGGCCTGCAGACCTGGCTGGCGCTGCCCGACAGCCACGAGGAGATGGCACCCGTCTTCGCCCACACGACCAAGGCGGAGCTTCCGGCCTTCTCGGCGGGCGGCATCACCGGGCGCACGATCATCGGCTCCTACGAGGGCTATACCTCGCCGGTCGGCGTGCCGACGCAGACGCTCTACGCCGACCTGACACTGGCGCCCGGCGCTTCCGCGCCGCTTGCGGCGGACTGGGAGGAACGGGCGGTCTACGTGCTGTCGGGCACGCTCGACGTCGCCGGCGACGTCTTTGCGCCCGACCAGCTGCTCGTCTTCCGCCCCGGCGATGCGATCACGCTGAAGGCCGGGCCGGAGGGCTGTCATATCATGCTCTTCGGCGGCGCGCCGCTCGGCTCCAGGCGCCATATCTGGTGGAACTTCGTCTCCTCCTCGAAGGAACGCATCGAACAGGCCAAGGAAGAATGGCGCAGCGGCCGCTTCGACATCGTGCCCGGCGACGAAGAGGAATTCGTACCGCTGCCGGCCAGCTGATGTATAGACGGTTAAGCATATATTGCAGGCAAGCGGAGTCAGTCTTTTTTGGCCCGCTTCGCCTGACTTGACTTATTCATAGTCAACCGGCTATAGGAAATACATAGCTATCAAGGTATGGATCAACGTGGCCGAAGCACATGATGCGCTCTTCCGCACGCTTGCGGACCCCACCCGCCGGGCGCTTTTCGAGCGGCTGTGCCGCGAGGGGGAGAAGACGGTGGGGGCGCTGACGGCGCAGGCCGGCGTCTCCCAGCCGGTCGTCTCCAGGCATCTCGCCCTGCTCAAGCAGGCGGGCCTGGTGCGCGACCGGCACGAGGGCCGGCAGACGCATTACAGCGCGCAACTCGATGCCCTCGCCCCGCTCGTCGACTGGACGAGCCAGATGGCCGGCTTCTGGCAGAGCCGGTTCGATCGCCTGGAAGACCTCCTGAAGAGAATGGATCAATGACAGAAACCCTTTCCGTCGTCATGGAACGGCACATCCCCCATCCGCCGGAAAAGATCTGGCGCGCTTTGACCCAACCCCATCTCATCGCCGAATGGCTGATGGAGACCGATTTTGCGGCCAGTGTCGGCCATCGCTTCGATTTCCGGGCGGAGTGGGGTTCGGTGAACTGCGAGGTGCTGGAGGTCGAGCCGCACCGCAGCCTTTCCTATACATGGGGCGATTCGCGCCTGAAGAGCATCGTCACCTGGACGCTGACGCCCGTCGGCGCGGGGACGACGCTGCGCATGGAACAGACCGGCTTCAAGCCGGACCAGCCGCGCTATTTCCAGGGCGCGCAGGCCGGCTGGCCGCGGTTCTTCGACAATCTCGACCGCGTTCTGGACAATCTCGACTGAATCGCCGGGCTCTCTTGTCGCTTGAGGAGGCAACAATGAACTGGAACATGCGGATCCGGCAGATACACCGCTGGCTCTCGATCGTCTTCACCGTCGCGGTGCTGATCAACATCGCGGCCATGACGCAGGAGAACCCGGCCCTGTGGATCGGCCTTCTTGCGCTCTTCCCGCTCATCCTGCTGCTGGCAAGCGGGCTCTATCTCTTCGCCCTGCCCTATCTGGCGCGGCGGCGCAGCCCGGAGGGCCTGCGATGACCAAGGCACCGGACGAACCGAAGCTCCTTTCGGGCGGCAATCCGCAGATCGCCAAGGGTTATGGCGACGGCCCGATCCAGGCCTATATCGCGGCCATGCCGGGCTGGAAGAGCGATATCGGCCGCGAGCTCGACGCGCTGATCGTCAAGACGGTGCCGGGCGTCCACAAGGCGGTGAAGTGGAACTCGCCGTTCTACGGCATCGAGGGCGACGGCTGGTTTCTCAGCTACCACTGCTTTGCGAAATACATCAAGCTGACCTTCTTCCGCGGCACCTCGCTCGATCCCGTCCCGCCGGTCGCCTCGAAAACCCCCGAGACGCGCTATTTCCACATCCATGAGGGCGAAGACCTCGACAAGACACCGCTTGCCGACTGGATCCGGCAGGCGAGCCGGCTTCCCGGCGAGCGCATGTGACGAAGGACACGAGGACGATGGACAAGATGGAAAGCGAAACGGCCACCCCTTCCGCGTTGATCGACGCGCGCATTGCCGAGCTTGCAGACTGGCGGGGCGAGACGCTCGCCCGGCTGCGCGCGCTCGTGAAGGCGGCCGACCCCGATATCGTCGAGGCATGGAAGTGGCGCGGCGTGCCGGTCTGGGAGCATGACGGCATCGTCTGCACCGGGGAGACCTACAAGGCCGTCGTGAAGCTGACCTTCGCCAGGGGCGCTTCCCTGGAGGATCCGGCGGGCCTCTTCAATTCCAGCCTGGACGGCAACACCCGCCGTGCCATCGATTTCCGCGAGGGCGACGTCATCCACGAGGCCGCCTTCAAGGCGCTGATCCGCGCCGCGGTGGCGCTGAATGGAGCCGCGCGCGCCAAGTCGCGTTCGAAGAAGGCATAGGGACTCCGCGTCCGGAAATCACGACAACGTGAGTGCAGGGGCCTTATGTCCGCAAAATGCCCCAATTGCCCGGGAGAACGCGGGAATGCGTCGGATTGCGCGGTATCAATCCGGCGAAATACGCTCTAGACTTGCTGAAACGGTTGAAATCGCGCGCCGCATTCTGCATGTGACAGGTGAGCGCGGCATGAGACCGCATGTCCGGGCCGGGTTCCCCAACGGAGCCAGGGCACGCGGGCGAGAACACGAGGCATGAGAGTGACACAAGCACCCGCCACCCCCCTGCTCGACAAGGTCCACATTCCCGCGGACCTGAAGGCCGTGGACGATCGCGACCTGCCGCAGCTGGCCAGCGAACTGCGCGCCGAGATGGTCGATGCCGTCTCGCGCACCGGCGGGCATCTGGGCGCGGGCCTCGGCGTGGTGGAACTGACCATCGCCATCCACAAGGTCTTCGACACGCCCAAGGACCGGCTGATCTTCGACGTCGGCCACCAGTGCTATCCGCACAAAATCCTGACCGGCCGGCGCGAGCGCATCCGCACGCTGCGCCAGGAGGACGGCCTGTCCGGCTTCACCCGCCGGGCGGAAAGCGAATACGATCCCTTCGGCGCCGCCCATTCCTCGACCTCGATCTCCGCCGGCCTCGGCATGGCGGTGGCGGCCGATCTTTCCGGCGAGCACCGCAACGTCATCGCCGTCATCGGTGACGGCGCGATGTCGGCCGGCATGGCCTATGAGGCGCTGAACAATGCCGGCGCGCTCGATGCGCGCCTTATCGTCATCCTCAACGACAACGACATGTCGA
This sequence comes from Shinella sp. WSC3-e, assembly GCF_945994535.1. NCBI lineage: Bacteria > Pseudomonadati > Pseudomonadota > Alphaproteobacteria > Hyphomicrobiales > Rhizobiaceae > Shinella > Shinella sp. WSC3-e. The sequence continues at coordinate 258,334 of NZ_OZ000530.1, read as the reverse complement.
TCGCCCCGCCGACGGGCGCGATGAGCGCCTATCTCGCGCGCCTCGCCTCCGGCCGCACCTATATGGGCTTTCGCGAACTCGGCAAGAAACTGACGGCCTATCTCGGCAAGACGGTCGACCGGGCGATCACCCGCGCCGTCGAGCATGCGCGCGGCTACGTCACCGGCGGCACGCTGTTCGAGGAACTGGGTTTCTACCATATCGGCCCGATCGACGGCCATTCCTTCGAACACCTCCTGCCCGTGCTGCGCAATGTGCGCGACAATTCCAGGGGGCCGGTGCTCATCCACGTCGTCACCCAGAAGGGCAAGGGCTATCCGCCGGCGGAAGCCGCCGCCGACAAGTATCACGGCGTCAACACCTTCGACGTCATCACCGGCGCGCAGGCGAAGGCCAAGCCGAACGCGCCCGCCTATACCTCCGTCTTCGCCGAGGCGCTGGTGCAGGAGGCGGGCTTCGACGAGAAGATCCTCGCCATCACCGCCGCCATGCCCTCCGGCACCGGGCTCGACAAGTTCGCCAAGGCCTACCCGGCCCGCACCTTCGATGTCGGCATCGCCGAGCAGCATGCCGTGACCTTCGCCGCCGGCCTTGCCTCCGAAGGCTACAAGCCGTTCTGCGCGCTCTATTCCACCTTCCTGCAGCGCGGCTATGACCAGGTCGTGCACGACGTCGCCATCCAGGGCCTGCCGGTGCGTTTCCCGATCGACCGCGCCGGCTTCGTCGGCGCCGACGGGCCGACCCACGCCGGCTCGTTCGACACGACCTACCTCGCCACCCTGCCCGGCTTCGTGGTGATGGCCGCCGCCGACGAGGCGGAGCTGAAGCACATGGTGCGCACCGCCAGCGCCTATGACGACGGTCCGATCTCCTTCCGCTATCCGCGCGGCGAAGGCGTCGGCGTCGACATGCCGGCACGCGGGGAGATCCTCGAGATCGGCAAGGGCCGCGTCGTCAAGCAGGGCTCCAAGGTGGCCCTCCTCTCCTTCGGCACGCGGCTCGCCGACTGTCTGCTGGCCGCAGAAGACCTCGATGCCGCCGGCCTTTCGACGACCGTTGCCGATGCGCGCTTCGCCAAGCCGCTCGACCACAACCTCATCCGCCAGCTCGCCCGCCACCACGAGGTGCTGATCACCATCGAGGAAGGCGCCATCGGCGGTTTCGGCAGCCATGTGCTGCAGTTCCTGGCGCTGGAAGGCCTGCTCGACCACGGCCTGAAGGTGCGCCCGATGGTGCTGCCGGACATCTGGATGGAACAGGCCAAGCCCGAGGCGATGTATGCCAAGGCCGGCCTCGACCGCGCCGGCATCGTCTCCACCGTGTTCCAGGCGCTCGGCCAGAAGGCCGTTGGCGTCGGCGTGGCCGGGTGACCTGAACATCCGTCCTTCCTTGCCTGCCGGGCATTGCCTTCCGGCAGGCAGGCATGTTCCGTCACGGTTTCTCAACCATCCGGATTTGCAACCCTGTAACCACATCCCTTGGCCGTTCTGAAACCTCCGGCTGCTAGGTTTCACGCCAAAGAGAAGAACCGGACAGGGATTTTCACCATGCGTCACGCGCTGCTTGCGGCCCTTGCCGCCACGCTTTGCCATGCCTCCATCGCGGCGGCCGGGGAACGGCCGTCGCACGACCCGGCCATCGAGGCCGCCGCCATCGCGATGCTGCAGAAGCGGCTGCCGGATATCCGCCCGGCCCACGGGATCCACAGCGCGCCCATCTTCGTGCGTGCGGCGCGGCCGGTGCAGGCGCCACGCGGCATTGCCGCGCTTGTCGACCTTGAATCGCACCGATATTTCCCCGGCCGCATCATCTGGCTGTGAGGCGGGACTTGCCTCTTGGCCTGCGAGGCGTCATGAGAGGCAATGTCCCAACCCACAGAAACCATCCGCCTCGACCAGCTTCTATTGAACGCCGGTCTCGTCGCCAGCCGCTCGCGGGCGCGTGATGCCATCTCGCGCGGCACCGTCCGCGTCGACGGCCGCGTCGTCACAAAGCCGAGCTCGGCCTTTCCCGCCTCTGCCACCATCGAGATCGACGATCCTGCGCAGGCCTATGTCTCGCGCGCGGCGCTGAAGCTGAAGGCCGCGCTCGACGCCTTCGGGCTCGATCCCGCGGGCCTCGACTGTCTCGACATCGGCGCCTCCACCGGCGGCTTCACGGAGATCCTGCTGGAGCACGGCGCCAGCCATGTCGTCGCGGTCGATGTAGGGCACGGCCAGCTTCACCCACGGCTGGCGGCGGACACCCGCGTCACCAGCCACGAGGGCCTCAACGCCCGCGTGCTCGACGCGGACCATCTCGACGGCCGCGCCATCGGCGCCGTCGTCTCCGACGTCTCCTTCATCTCGCTGAAGCTGGCCGTGTCCCCGGCCCTGGCGCTGGCACGGCCCGGCGCCTTCTGCGCCCTGCTCGTCAAGCCGCAATTCGAGGCGGGGCGCGAGGCGATCAGCAAGGCGGGGCTGCTGAAGGACCCGGAGAGCGCGCCGGCGGTGGCGGCGGAACTGGAACGCTGGCTCGTCGAGGACATGGGCTGGCAGAGCCTCGGCCTCATCCCCTCGCCGATCACCGGCGGCGACGGCAATCACGAATTTCTTCTGGGAGGCCGAAAGCCATGACGACGGAAACGCTCACCATCGCGCGGCTCGGCAGCGGCGGCGACGGCATCGCGGAGGCGGCCGGCGGCCCGGTCTACGTGCCCTTCACCCTGCCCGGCGAAACGGCCGCCGTCGCGCGGGTGAAGAACCACGGCACGGTGATGTCCATGTCGGTGGTCTCGCCGGAACGGGTGGAGCCGCCCTGCGTGCATTTCGGCCCGGACGGCAGGAACGGCACCTGCGGCGGCTGCACGCTGCAGCACGCTTCCGATGCGCTCTACCACGACTTCAAGCGCAGCCTCGTCGTCAACGCGCTAAAGGCCAAGGGCCTCGTGCCCGAGGTCGCCCCGCTCGTCGTCGCCCGGCCGGGCGAACGCCGCCGCGTCGTCTTCACCGTCCGCCGGACGGAAAAGGAGATGCTGCTCGGCTTCAACCAGGCCGGCAGCCACCACATCGTCTCCATCGACCACTGTCCGATCTCGAGCGACGGCATCGTCTCCATGCTGGCGGCGATCCGCCGGGTGGCCGCCGCCATCGCCACCTCGGCCGAGCCCTTCCGCGTCACCGTGCTCGAAACGCTCTCCGGCCTCGACCTCGCCTTCGAGGGCGTGAAAAAGGTGGGCGACAAGGAGCGGCGCGCCGTCACCGAATGCATCCTGTCGCTGCGCGGCATCGCCCGCGTTTCGAGCGACGGAGAGGTCCTCATCGAGCCGCAGAAGCCGGTGATCGATTTTTCCGGCGTGCGCGTCTTCCCGCCCGCCGGCGGTTTCACCCAGGCGACGAAGCCGGCCGAGGACGCCATGGCGGACCTGGTGCTGGCGGCGCTCGGCAAGGCCAGGCGCGTCGCCGACCTCTTCGCCGGCTCCGGCACGTTCGCGCTGCGCATCGCGCGGCAGGCCAAGGTGCATGCGGTGGAGGGCGAGGAGAAGGCGCTGAAGGCGCTCGACCAGGCGGCGCGCAACACGCAAGGCCTGAAGCCGGTGACGGTGGAGCGGCGCGACCTCTTCCGCCGCCCGTTGATGGCTTCCGAGCTGAAGGTGTTCGACGCCGTGGTCTTCGATCCGCCGCGCGCCGGCGCGGAGGACCAGTGCCGGGAACTCGCCCGCTCCGGCGTCAAGACCATCGTCGCCGTCTCGTGCAATCCCGTGAGCCTTGCCCGCGACCTCGCCATCCTCACCGCCGCCGGCTACCGCATCCGCCTCGTGACGCCGATCGACCAGTTCCTGTGGTCGGCGCATGTGGAAGCGGTGGCGGTGCTGGAGAAGTAGGCGTTCAGATAGGCTCCCAGGGATTTATCAGCGCGACACCCATGGGTGCAAAATCCTGAACATTGCGGGTGACGAGCGCCATGCCATGGACGAGCGCGCTCGCCGCAATGAAGGCATCCCGCTCCGGTCGTGGGTCGGGCACATGCAGGCGCGCGCAGGCAAGCGCGACGCTCCTGTCGACGGGCACGATGCGATCGGAGAACTCCGGGAGCACATATTTCTCCATCCAGATGCGCAGGCGTGCGCCCTGCACCGGATCACGCCGCTCCATCAGCAGGATTCCGAGATCCAGCTCCATCAGCGTGACGGCTGAGACAAAGCAGGTCGCCGCGTCACGGGCCGCGAGCCAGGCGACGACATTCTCGTCCGCTTTTCCGGCACCCATCTTGCGCGATTCGGAAAGGACATTCGTGTCGAGCAGGAACATCAGGAAAAGTCGGCCGGACGCGGCAGTGCCCCGGTGCGGGGAATGTCCAGCTCCGTCTCGCCAAGACCGGGCATGGAAAGCGCCTCGACAAGGCTTCGACGGCCGCCGGTAAGCTGGCGGTATTCTTCATAGCTGAGAAGGACATGGGCCGTCCGCCCCCGGTTGGTGATGAAGACGGGGCCGTCTTTCGCAGCCTTCTGCGCCTTGTTGGCATTCTGCTGGAATTCGCGGCTCGATAGGGTGGTGATCGTCATGGCGGCACCTCGTCAACGGATATTTGTTGACACATTAGAACAATACTCCGCTCATGACAACGCCGGCCTCCGAGGGAGACCGGCGCTGGATCATGCCGCCTGGAGGTCTTATGCCGCGCGACGTGCCGCCGTCGCGGCGTAACCAGCGCCGCCCGCGCCGAGCTTGAACTGGGCGAGCAGGGCGTTGAGGGCGCCCGCCTCGGCGGCGAGGCCATGGCTGGCCGCCGTCTGTTCCTCCACCATGGCGGCGTTCTGCTGCGTGCCCTGGTCCATCGTGTTGACGGCGGTGTTGATCTCCTGCAGGCCCGTCGACTGCTCGCGGGCGGCCGTGACGATGGCGTTCACATGGCCGTTGATCTCCTGCACCTCGCGCACGATGGCCTCCAGCGCGGCGCCCGTCTCGTCGACGAGCGAGACGCCGGAGCGGACCTGCTCGCCCGACGCGGTGATCAACGCCTTGATCTCCTTGGCGGCATTGGCCGAGCGCTGGGCAAGCTCGCGCACTTCCTGCGCCACGACGGCAAAGCCCTTGCCGGCCTCGCCCGCGCGGGCCGCTTCCACGCCGGCATTGAGCGCGAGGAGGTTGGTCTGGAAGGCGATGTCGTCGATGACGCCGATGATGTTGGAGATCTCGTGCGAGGACTTCTCGATGCCCTGCATGGCCGAGACGGCGCGGCGCACCACCTCGCCGGACTTCTCCGCACCCTGGCGGGTGCGCGAGACGAGCGAACCGACCTCCTCGGCGCGGCGGGTGGAGTCCTTCACGGTCGTGGTGATCTCCTCCAGCGCGGCGGCGGTTTCTTCCACGGAAGCCGCCTGCTGCTCCGTACGGCGGGCGAGATCGTCGGCGGCCGAGCGGATCTCGGTGGCGCCGGCATCGATGGCGCGGGCGTTCTGGCCGACCGTCGTCATCGCCGTGTGCAGCCTGGTGAGCGAGTGGTTGAAGTCGGTGCGCAAGCGGTCGAGATGGCCGGCGAAGGGTTCCTCGATGCGGTGGGCGAGATCGCCGTCAGCAAGGCGGCCGAGGCCGTCCGCCAGCGCCTCGACGGCGTGCTGGATCTCGCCGGCTTCGCGCGCCTTGACGGCCTCGCGCTCGCGGCGCTCGCTTTCGGAGAGCACGCGGCCTTCCTCCGCGGCGTTTTCGAGGCGGGTGCGCTCGATGGCATTGTCGCGGAAGACGGCGACGGCGGCGGCCATGCGACCGATCTCGTCGGTACGGTCCTCGCCGGGAATGACGGCGGTGACATCGCCAGAGGCGAGCTTGTCCATGGCGGCGGTCATGTCCTTGACCGGGCGCACGACGAGGCGGGAGAGCACGGTGGCGAGGAAGCCCATCATGACGACGACGGCGAGGATGGTGGCGATCGTCGCGGCGATGCGGAACTGGCCGATCGCCGCATAGGCCATGCCGCTGTCGATGGTGAAGCCGAGATACCATTCGACCGACGGCAGGCCGGTGACCGGCACGAAGGAGACCAGCACCGGCTTGCCGGCATAGGTCGTGTGGGCGATGCCGCCGCCGATGGCCGGCGTCGCCTTCGGGAAGGCATCGGCGAGTGTCTTGGTGACGAGCGCCTTGTCCTGGTGCACGAGGATCTGGCCGTTCTTGCTGACGAGGAAGGCGAAGCCCGTGCCGCCGAGATCGACCGAATTGACCATGTCGACGAGCGACTTCAGCGAAAAATCGCTGCCGGCGACGCCGAGCAGCTTGCCGTCATGCTTGACGGGCGTCGCGGCGCTGATGATCAGGTCGTTGGTGGCGGCGTCGATATAGGGCTCGGTCAGGACGCTGCCGTTGGCCTTGACGGCATCCTGATACCACGGGCGCTGGCGCGGATCGTAGCCCTCGGGCATCTCCGATTTCGGCCACATGGTGAAGAGGCCCGTCTCGTCGCCGACATAGGTGGTCATGAACTGGCTGACGAGCACGTCGTTCTGCAGAACGGCCTCGATGCCAGACGCCTCGACGGCCTTGCCGGCGGCGTTGCCGGCCATTTCGGTCAGCGAGACGCGGGCATTCAGCCAGTTGGCGATGCTCTGGGCGGCCTGCTTGCCGGAACTGTCGATGCTTTCCTCGACAGAGTTCGTCAAGACGCTGCGCTGCAGGCTGTCGATATAGAGGGAGAAGCCGGTGAAGGCGGCGACGACGACGAGGGACGCGACGACGAGGATGCGCGTCATCAGATTGGAGCGCTTGGCCATGAAAAGGGTGTTCCTTCGGGCGCCTCTGCCAAAACCGGCGGGCGCGATGCTGAACGACATGCCGGTGGGCGGAAATCGGGCGCATCATGCGGCCGCCGGCCTAGGCGCCGGAGAATGCCGCACCATAGGAAAACGTGTTTAAGGCGCTGTTAAAATGAACATATCACAAATTACGAGCCGCCACGGCGGCGCCGCGCGCCTCAGCGGCGGGCCATGAAGGCCTCGAAGGCGGCGCGTGCTTCCGGGCTTTTCAGTTGCGCCGCGAAATGCCCCGCCTCCTCGTCGATGCGTGCCGCCACGTCGGCGCGCGCGCCGCGGATGAGGGTGCGGGCGATGGCGAGCGCCTTCGGCGGCTTGGCGGCGAGGCGCGCGGCGGCGGCGAGCGTCTCGCGCTCCACCGCGGCGGGTTCGACGACGGCGTAGACGAGGCCCGCATCCCGCGCGGCGGTGGCGGAAAAGCCCTCGCCGGCGGCGAGCAGCGCGAAGGCGCGCTGGTGGCCCATCAGGCGCGGGGCGAGAAGGCTGGAGGCCGCCTCGGGCACCAGCGCCAGATCGACGAAGGGCGTGCGGAACTCGGTGCGGATCGAGGCATAGGTGAGGTCGCAGTGCAGATGGATCGTCGTGCCGATGCCGATCGCCAGGCCGTCAACGCCGGAAACGAGCGGCTTGCCATGGGCGGCAAGCGCATGGAGGAAGTCGATCACCTCGCGGCCCATCGTGCCGCCCATGGCGAAGGCGAGGAAATCGTTGAGGTCGTTGCCGGCGGAAAAGCAGCCCTCGCTGCCGAGGAAGACGGTGGCGCGCACCGTCTCGTCCGCATCACCCGCCGCCAGCGCCCCGGTCATCGCCTGGTACATGGCGCGGGTGATGGCGTTTTTCTTGTCGGCGCGGTTGAGGCGGATCACCTGGACGCCCGGGGCCGCTTCGGGGCGCTCGATCAGGATATGGTCGGTCATGGGTATCGGTTTCCTTCATCGAATGGCTGTCACTCGGGTGCCGGATCCCCCCTCTGCCCTGCCGGGCATCTCCCCCTCAAGGGGGGGGAGATCAGCAGGACGCGAGAACCTCGCTCAACCGGCAACGCCGAAGATGGGCGAAACGGCGGCCCCAACCAATCTCCCTCCTTGAGGGGGAGATGCCCGGCAGGGCAGAGGGGGGGGCCGGCAGCTACAGTCTCTCACTTCGTTGGCAGCCCAAGCGTTCCTATCCCAGAACCACGCGCGCGGCTTCCAGGCTCCCGGCACCGGAGACCACCCGGTCCCGCAGCGCCGTCGTCTCGCCGATGATATTCTCCGCGGCGAAGCGGCATAGCGCGGCGCGTTCGCCGTTGCGGCCGTCGCCGCCGTCAGCGAGCGCGCCCTTGGCGAGATAGGCGCCGGTCAGGACCAGGCCGAAGAGGCGCTGGTAAGGCGTGGCGCCGGCGAGCGCCTCGGCCTGCCGGCCTTCCGCCAGCGCGGCGAGCAGCCATTCGCTCGCCGCCTCAAGGTCTGCGATGGCGGCCTTAAGGCGGGATGCGGTCTCGCCGAGGGCCGGCGCATTCGCCTGCCCGGCCCTTGCCGCGATCTCCCGCAGTTCGGCGATGAAGCCGCGCAGATGGTCGCCGTCCGAAAGCGGCAGCTTGCGCGTGACGAGGTCGATGGCCTGGATGCCGTTGGTGCCCTCGTAGATCGGCGCGATGCGGGCGTCGCGATAGAGGCGGGCCGCGCCCGTCTCCTCGATGAAGCCCATGCCGCCATGCACCTGCACGCCGAGCGAGGCGACGTCGACGCCGGCATCGGTGGCGAAGCTCTTGGCGATGGGGGTGAGCAGGCTCGCGCGCTCGGCCCAGTGCTTCGCCTCCGCGCCGTGGCTCATGTCGACGGCGTGGGCGCAGGCATAGGTGATGGCGCGGGCGCCCTGGGTCAGCGCCTTCATGGTCAGAAGCATGCGGGCGACGTCGGGATGCTCGATGATCGGGCTCATGCCCGAACCTTGGCCTGAACCTTGGCCCGAACCTTGTCCCGATCCCTGCCAGCCGGGCGCCTTGCCCTGCGTGCGCTCCTTTGCATAGGCGATCGCCTTCTGCGTCGCCGCTTCCGCGATCGCCACGCCCTGCATGCCGACGGCAAGGCGGGCGTTGTTCATCATGGTGAACATGCAGGCAAGCCCCCGGTTCTCCTCGCCGACCAGCCAGCCGATGGCGCCCGGCTCGTCGCCGAAGCGGCCGTCGCCGTAGATCATCGTGCAGGTGGGCGAGCCGTGGATGCCGAGCTTGTGCTCGATGGAATGGCAATGGGCGTCGTTGCGAGACCCAAGCGAACCATCGTCATTGACGAGGAACTTCGGCACGAGGAAGAGCGAGATGCCGCGCGTGCCGGCGGGCGCATCCGGCAGGCGGGCGAGCACCAGATGCACGATGTTGTCGGTGAAATCGTGCTCGCCATAGGTAATGAAGATCTTCTGGCCGAAGAGGCGATAGGTGCCGTCGCCGCGGCGCTCGGCGCGGGTCTTCATCACGCCGAGGTCCGAGCCGGCATGGGGCTCGGTGAGGTTCATCGAGCCCATCCATTCGCCCGACACCATCTTCGGCAGATAGGTGGACTTCAGGTGGTCCGAGCCATGCGCCGCCAGCGCCTCGATAGCGCCGATCGTCAGCGTCGGGCCGATCGCAAACGCCATGGAGCCGCTGTTCCACATTTCGAGCGCGGCGACATGCAGCATATGCGGCAGGCCCTGCCCGCCGAATTCGGGCGAGGCCGTCAGCGAGTTCCAGCCGCCCTCCGCCCAGGCCTTGTAGAGCGCCGGCCAGCCGTCGGGCATCTTCACCGCGCCATCGACAAGGCGGGCACCCTGCCTGTCGCCGATCTCGGCGAGCGGGGCCACCTCCTCGGTGGCGAACCGCCCGGCTTCGGAGAGGATGGCATCGACGAGGTCGTCCGTCAGCTCGCCGAGGTGGCCGCCTTCCAGCGCGGGCGCAAGCCCCGCCACATGCTTCAGCGTGAATGCAATCTCCTCGACCGGCGCCTTGTACATCTCTATCCTCCTCCCGGCCGCCCTGCCCGGCTGGCGGAGCGACGTGTTGTCGGCAGATTATTGATTTTTACGTAAACGTCAATGTGATTAGACCGGCAATCAGACCGGCGCAAACGGAAACGGGCCGGCCGGTCGATGACCGGTCAGCCCGTTCCAGGTGCCGGGGGGACCATCCGGCACGCAGGGGATCACCCATCAGCTATAGGGCGAGATGCACTGGCGACGCGGCCCGTTATAGGGCTGGAACGTGTTGTCGTAGGCCCTGTAGGAACGGTAGCGGTTGGCGCACCAGTTCACATGCGCGCTGCCGCCGCCGACATAGGTCCGGTCGTTGGCGATCGCACCGCCGATGATGGTGCCGACGCCGAAAGCGGCGAGCGGGAACCAGAAACCGTCATGGTAGCGATAGCCCGGGCGCTGGTAGCGGTAACCGCGATGGCCGCGATACCAGCCGTAGCGGTCGCCCCGGTCACGCCAGCCGACATCCCGGTCGCGATAGCGGTAGCGGCGATTGTCACGCCAGCCGCTGTCGCCGTTCCAGGCACGCTCGATCCGGCGGTTGCGCTCGCGCGTTCCCAGGCGGTTGTAGTTGCGCCGGACGTCGCGCGAATTCCCGTCGAAGCGGAAGTTGCGCTTCAGCCAGAACGGACGCTCGCCATCGCGCACAAGCTGCACGTCGCCGCCGCCGGTCGTGGTGACCGGCTGGGCCTTCGGAACGGCAAGCGGCATGGCGCCTGCCGGCACGACCGGTGTCGCGGCGAAGAGCGCCGACATGGCCACGGCCAGGCATTTGTTGAGAAACCTCATGACACTTCTCCCTAACAGTGCCTTTCGACTGTTGCTCGAACGGCAATTTGAACGCGAAACGCACAAAAGTCCCTTTCGTTCCATATGCGGTCTCCCCACTCCTGATTCAATGGCTGCCGAAGCGCCTTCGCGCAGCCTTGCGCGCGTTAGCCGTCCGTTAACCATGCTTCGTCCACCATGGCCGCTTGCGGAGGCACAGGAATCGAACAGGAGCGTCCATGAACCCGAAGCATCGTTCCGGCCTGGCCGCCCTTCTCCTTCTGGCGGGCCTGCCCTTCTCCGCCAGCGCGGCCTATGTGGAACCATGGAAGAAACCCGAGAACGCCATCGTCATCGACGCCTATGAGCTGAACGAGATCGACTGGTCGGAAATGCTCTCCGACAGCCGCATCGCCGGCTTCATCTCCAAGGCTTCCGACGGCCTGCCCGAGAGTTTCAGCTGCAAGGGCGAGCATGGCGGCGACACGGTGGCGCATTGCAAGACCATGTGGCGCAAATACGCGGTGAGCCGCGAACTCTACCAGACGCGCCGGCTGCTCGCCCGGTCGAAAGGGCTGCTCTGGGGCGCCTATCACCTCGCCCGGCCGGGCAATCCTGTCGACCAGGCCAATCATTTCCTCAACTACGCCAATCCGCAGGACGACGAGATGATGGTGCTGGACATCGAGGGCATCGATCCGGACAACTACATGTCGCTTGCGGATGCGCAGGTCTTCGCCGGCCATATCAAGACGCGCACGGGCCGCTATCCGGTGCTTTACACCAACCATTCGACCGCCCGGCACATCGCGCTCAACCGCGACACATACCGCATCCTCTCGCGCCTGCCGCTCTGGTACGCCCGCTACAAGCCCGGCATCGAGGACGCCTTCCCGATGGGCAACTGGGACAGCTACGCGCTCTGGCAGTTCTCCGCCGGCGTCAACTGCTCGAAGCGGCGCTGCCCCTACCGGGTAAAGGGCGCGCTGACGGATATCGACGTCAACGTGGCGCCGATGACCAAGGCGGCGCTCGGCAAGGCCTGGGCCTTCGGCGGGCTGCTGCCGGAAAAGCCCTTCGAGCCCCTCGACGGGATGCTCACCGCCTCCATCCCGGCAGGCGGCGCCTTCAAGGCCACGGTGACGGCCGAAGCCGAGGCCGGCACCGCCGCGCAGACGGCCGGCGCCGTCACGCTCGCCTCGGGCGCGACGGCGTCTTTCCCCGTCGCCGTGACGGCCGAGGTGCGCGCCGGCATCATGGCGAAAGGCACCGCGACCACAACGCTCGGCCGCCGCCTGGTGGAGGTCACGCCGCTGAACTACCAGGATTTCTGAGGCTCCGCTCCTACGCCTCGATCTGCACGTCGCCGATGGGCCGCGAGCAGCAGGCGAGGATGTAGCCCTCCTCGATCTCGTCGTCGAGGATGCCGCCATTGTGGCGCATGTCGACCTCGCCCGAGACCTTCATGACCCGGCAGGTGCCGCACAGGCCACCCTCGCAGGCTGCGCCGATGCGCACGCCGGCAGCGCGGGCCGTCTGCAGGATCGTCTGGCCCGGCGGACATTTGGCGTCCTTGCCAGCCATGGTGAAGGTGACGGTCACAACGGCGTTGGCATCCACCTCCTGCTCGCCGGCACCGGCGCGGATGGCGATCTCCTCGGGCGCGGGGGCGGCGGCCGGCTGGAAGCTCTCCTCGTGGTAACGCTCCATGTTGAAGCCGCAGACCTTCAGCATATCGCGCACGCCGCGCATGAAGGGCTCCGGGCCGCAGCAGAAGACGGTGCGCTCGCGGAAGTCGGGCGCCAGAAGCGAGAGACGGGCGGCGTCGATGCGGCCGCGCAGGCCGTGCCAGCCGTCGCGCGGATTGTGCCCTTCCACGACGAAGCCGAGCGCCAGCTTCGGCATCTGCGCGGCGAGGCATTCCAGCTCCGCCTTGAACAGGAGGTCTTCGGGCTTGCGGGCACAGGTGACGAAGGCGACATCGGACTGCGGGGCGCAATCCGACATCCAGCGCGTCATCGACATCATCGGCGTGACGCCGGAGCCGGCCGAGATGAAGAGGTATTTTTCGGCGGGATAGCGCACGAAGGAAAAGTCGCCGAGCGGGCCGAAGGCCTTCAGCCGCATGCCGGGGCGCAGGGTGTCGAACATCCAGCGCGTGCCGATCGAGTTCTTCTGCGCCTTCACCGTCACGGAAACGGAGAAGGGGCGCGAGGGCGTCGAGGAGAGCGTGTAGGTCCGCATCACGGGCTCGTCTTCCGACACCGGCAGTTCCAGCGTGACGAACTGGCCCGGCAGGTAGCGGAACCAGTTGTCGCGATCGGAGCGGAAGGTGAAGGTCATCACGTCCGATGTCTCCACCGTGGCGGCGATGCATTCCAGCATGTGCTGGCGATCGTTCCACGGATGAAGCTCGTCGAAGTGGCGGAAATGGCTGGCGATCGTCATGTCAGGCCACCCGCGAGAGCGGCTTCCTGCCGCCGTCGAGCCGGTCGATCATGAAATTCGTATACCATTCGACGAACTGCATGACGCCGCCCTCGTCCTCCGGCGAATAGGGGCCGGGCTGGTAGGCCGGCGAGCGGATGCCGAAGGCGTTTTCCTCGACGATCCGCCGGTCCTGATCGTTCGTCTCGGTCCAGACATGGGTGAGCTCGTCCAGACGATAGTCGACCCCCTCGACGGCGTCCTTGCTGACGAGCCATTTCGTCGTGACCTGCGTCAGTTCGGGACCGAGCGGCAGGACGCGGAAGGTGATGGCGTGATCGGCGAGCACATGGTTCCATGTCGTCGGATAGTGGAAGAGCAGCAGCGTGCCGATGTGGCTTTCCAGCACCTCATTGGATAGGGGGCGCTGGACGGCCCTGGCCCCGGACATGGTGTAGCTCTCGGCATCCTGGATGAGCGGCATGCGCGCGGCACGGAACTGGCCGGTCGGCGACATCCTGAATTCGCTCGGCAGGCCCGCCGCCTCGCACTTTTCCCAGTGCGCGGCGATGACCGGATCGTCCTTGGCGCCCTGTACGCCCGTCGCGGTCGGCGCCTCGGGGTAGGTGCGGCAGAGTTCGGGATGGTTGGCGGCGCAATGGTAGCACTCGCGGTTGTTCTCCCAGACGAGCTTCCAGTTGCCCTTCTCGACGATCGTGCTTTCGAAGGCGACCTTCGTCTCGCCGAGGCGATGGCGGCCGAGATAGGGCTCGACCGCTGCGCGGAACGGCGCGAAATCGGGGGCCTCGTCGGCCAGGCAGAGGAAGATGTAGCCGCCGACGGTCTCGCAGTGCACCCGTTTCAGGCCATGCTGGCTCTTGTCGAAATCCTCCGCCATGTGGCGGGCGAAGAGCAGCGAACCGTCCAGCTCGTAGGTCCACTGGTGGTAGGGACAGACGAGCTTGGCCGAGGAGCCCCTGTGCTGCGTGCAAACGCGCGAGCCGCGGTGGCGGCAGGAATTGTGCAGGGCGCGCACGGTGCCCGTGCGGTCGCGGGTGATGACCACGGGATAATCGCCGATCTGCACGGTAAAATAGTTGCCGGCCTTCGGGATCTCGCAGTCATGGCCGACGAACAGCCAGTCGCGGTACCAGATCGTCTCCAGGTCCAGCTTGTAATGGTCGGGGTCGATGTAGAAGGCCTGCTCGAGGCTATGGCCCTCGCGCCGGTTCTTGAGCTTGCGGAGCACGTCGCTGCGAATGTCCATGCCGGATCCTCGGATTGCAAATTGGGGATACGGCGCACGGAAGGAGACGGCGTCCGGGCGCAAGGCGCACGGACTGCACGCTTCCCGGCCGCCCGCCGCAGCCAGTCACGATCGTTGCCCAAGGCTGGTTTCCGGGCTGAGGAGCGTCCTTGCGAACCATCGCGGCGCCTTCCCGGACATCTTGTCCAGTGGCGTCCTGCCGCGTTTTCTCCAACACCGTTGCGGGGGCAGCGCCGGATTTCAACCGGCTTCCCAATTCTCCGCCTTTTCGGGCGGCACCTCGAGTGTCCTTATCTAAGCGCAAGAATCGGCGAATGACATGCCAGAAAGCGACATGCCATTCCGATTTGACGACAGGAGGAAAACAGCGGGAGCCCGAGTTTTCCTTCACAATATTGCATATATTTCAATCGATTATGCAAAATAAACGGGCACGCTGACCGCATTGGAGGCAGGCCGGTCGCCGGGCTGCCACATTTGCCATATTGCGACCCGACGCGCCAAAGGAAACGGGAGCGCCCCGGCAAGGAATGCTTAACGCGGTTTCCATAAACTTGCCCGCAGGGAAGCGCGAGGATGGAGTACCGGCGCGTGCAGCAAACCAAGTTCCGTTATTACGACGCGGTCGCCTACAAGCGTGCGAACCAGCCGAAGCCGGCGGTGCATACCGAATTCCTGCGCACCGGCCGCATCGACCGGAACCTCCCCTGGAGCCCGAGCGAGAAGCGTTACCTCACCTATCAGGAAGTGGCCGAGCGCACCGGCCGCAAGCTGGAAAATGCCGGCAACGTGACGCATGACCGCATCAACGGCTTCCACCAGTCGATCCGCTTTCCCAAGCTGATCTTCCACCGCACGCTCGCCCAGACGCCGCATCTCGGCTATTGCCACATCACCGTCGCCAATTCCCGCTTCGCGGAATTCGAGAACGTGCAATGGGCCTTCTACATGGCCAATTTCTTCGCCGAGATCGGCGAGGAGGAGCAGTTCTTCGCCGATATCTCGAAGACCGCGAAGCGCATGTACTTCGCCGTCGCCATCACGCCGGCCGAAGAGGAAGGCCGCCTGCAGATCGACCGCAAGGTGCGCGGCAACGGCGTGCTCTTCCGCACCGACGATCCCAAGCTCGCCATGAAGAACGTGCTGATGCTCGGCGCGCACAACGAGGCGCTGCGCAAGATCATCCGCGCGCTGTAGCCCCTTCCCCGCCGCGTCAGGTCCTTCCGGACGGCCGACAGATCATCCATTCCTTGCCGGCCGGGAAGGGTTGGGGCGAGGATGGCCTTGCGACAGCGCCCCTTGGCTTTTGCCGGAAAAGCCCTGTAAAGGAAGCCCGGACAAGGAAGGGCGACATGGCGGACATCGTGGATACGCGGACGGATGCGGAGGCGGCGCTGGCACGGGCCTGCGAGGCGCTCGGCCGGGGCGTGCCGGTCGCCATTCCCACCGAGACGGTCTACGGCCTTGCCGCCGACGCCACCAACCCGCTGGCCATCACCCGCATCTACGAGATGAAGGGCCGGCCGCGCTTCAATCCGCTGATCTGCCACATGGCCGATCTTGCTATGGCCGAGGCGCATGCGGTCTTCGATCCGCTGTCGCGCGCGATCGCCGAGGCCTTCTGGCCGGGGCCGCTGACGCTCGTGCTGCCGATCCGGCCGGAAAGCGCCATCCATCCGCTTGCCCGCGCCGGGCTCGACACGATCGGCATCCGCGTGCCCAAGGGTTTCGCCAGCCGGCTGCTCTCGGCCTTCGGCCGGCCGCTCGCCGCCCCCAGCGCCAACACGTCCGGCCGCATCAGCCCGACCACCGCCCGGCACGTCGCCGAGGATTTCGGCGCGAAGCTGGAGCTGGTGCTGGATGCGGGACCGGCGGTCGTGGGGCTGGAATCCACCATCCTCAAGGTCGAGGGCGAGACGATCCGGCTGCTCAGACCCGGCGGGCTGGATGCCGCCGAGGTCGAGCGCGTCACCGGCCGGCCGGTCCTGCGCAACGAAAAGGCAGGCGCCGCGATCGAGGCGCCGGGCATGCTCGCCTCGCATTATGCGCCCGATGCGCCGGTGCGGCTCGATGCGCGCGACGTGGCGCCCGGCGAGGTGCTGATCCGCTTCGGCGGCACGGCGCTGCCCGGCGAGGCCGATGCGGCGCTGGTGCTGGACCTCAGCCCCGCCGGCGACCTCGCGGAGGCGGCCGCCAACCTCTTCGGCTACATGAAGCAGGCGGATGCAACGGGCGCGCGCTCCATCGCCTTCGCACCGATCCCCTCCCGCGGCCTCGGCGAGGCGATCAACGACCGCCTGCAGCGCGCCGCCGCCCCGCGCGGCTAGGCGCCCCGAAACGAAGTGCGTTCTCCCGTTCCGGACAACGCCGGGGCAGCATCGCGACCGCTCGATGCGCACCCTTCCCTCTTGATTTCCGGCATGCCGTTGGCGCAAAACCGTTGCATACCTTGCGCGCCATGCTTCAGGCGTTTCCACACCGTTTCCGATGCAGGCCGTTCCGCCCCTTGCGGCACGGCGCCAACGAGGACAGAGCCATGATCCAGGCGACGCTTTCCCCCGACCTCATCGATCGCTTCGCCGCCATCACCGGCCCGGCCCATGCGCTGACGGCGGACCGCGACATCGCCCCCTACCTCGTCGAAAGCCGGGGGCTCTATCACGGCACCTCACCGCTCGTACTGCGGCCAGGCTCGGTGGAAGAAGTCTCGAAGATCCTGGCGCTCGCCACCGAAACACGCACGGCCATCGTGCCGCAGGGCGGCAATACGGGCCATGTTGGGGGCGCGGCGCCCCGCGAGGGGGCGATGGATGTCGTGCTGTCGCTCACCCGGCTCAACCGCATCCGCGATGTCGATCCGGTCGGCAATGTCGTCGTCGCCGACGGCGGCTGCGTGCTTGCGACGATCCAGGAGGCGGCGGAGGCGGTGGACCGGCTGTTCCCGCTGTCGCTCGGCTCGGAAGGCTCCTGCCAGATCGGCGGCAACCTTTCCACCAATGCCGGCGGCACGGCTGTGCTCGCCTATGGCAACATGCGCCAGCTCTGCCTCGGCCTCGAAGTCGTGCTGCCGACCGGCGAGGTCTGGAACGGCCTGCGCCGGCTGAAGAAGGACAATACGGGCTACGACCTGCGCGACCTCTTCATCGGCGCGGAAGGCACGCTCGGCGTCATCACCGGCGCGGTGCTGAAACTCTTCCCGCGGCCGCTCGGCCACGAGGTGGCCTTCGCCGGGCTGAAATCCGTCGCGGACGCGCTCACCCTCTTCGAGCGCGCCTCCAGCCGCTGCGGCACCGCGCTGACCGGCTTCGAGCTGATGCCGCGGCTCGGCGTCGACTTCACCACGCGGCACATTCCGGGCGTGCGCGACCCGCTCGCCAGCCGGCACGACTGGTACGTGCTGGTCGATATCTCGACGTCGGACGCGCCGGAGACGGCGGCGCGCATGATGGAGGCACTGCTGGCCGAAGGCATCGAGGCGGGGCTGGTCGAGGATGCGGTGATCGCCGCGAGCGAAGAGCAGCGCCGGGCGCTCTGGCACATGCGCGAGAGCATGTCGCCGGCGCAGAAGCCGGAGGGCGGCTCGATCAAGCACGACGTCTCCGTGCCGGTCTCGGCCGTCCCGGCCTTCATGGCGGAGGCGGATGCGGCGGTCATGGCGGCCATCGACGGCGCGCGCATCTGCTCCTTCGGCCATATGGGCGACGGCAACATCCACTACAACATCTCCCAGCCCGTCGGCGCCGACACGGCGGCCTTCCTCGGCCGCTGGCGCGAGATCAACGACCTCGTGCACGGCATCGTGCTGAAACATGGCGGTTCGATCTCCGCCGAGCACGGCATCGGCCAGTTGAAGCGCGACGAGCTCGCGGCGATACGCGCGCCGATCGAGATGGACCTGATGGCAAGGGTCAAGCGGGCCTTCGACCCCGCCGGCATCATGAATCCCGGCAAGGTCGTCAGGAACTAGAGTATTTCCGCTTTCTTCGAATCGCAAAACGCTCTGTCTGTTTGTTTAACGCAGTTCCGGACGCAAGACCGCGCCGCGCTTTTGCTGGAATTGCTCCAAGCGGTCAGCCGCCGGTACGCAGCTGCGCCAGCGACATCATGAGATCGGCGCTGATGCCGGCCGAGCCAGAATTGGTGAGCACCGACAGCGCCGGGTCCGTCGTGCTCTGGTTTTCAAGGTCGTAGAGTACGGAGAACTTCACGATCATCTTGGAGACCTTCTCCGGATCCTGCAGGTCCTTCAGTTCGAGATAGCGCTCGATCATGTCGGCCTGGGCATCGACGTCCGCGCTGGCGATCTCGTCCGGCAGCTGGTAGAGCACCTTGAAGACCTCGAAGAGCGCGTCGTCGGCCAGAAGGTCGTAGGGGCTCGAAACCGTTTCCGCCTTGCGTTCGAAATAAAGCGCCAGGCGCACGCCGGCATTGTCGTTGCCGGCATCCTCCTCCAGCTTCTGGCGCACATAGCTGTCGACCGTCTGGTAGATGCCGCGGCGCGACTGGATCTCCGCATCGTCCGGCCGCATGACCAGGCCCTCGGCATTGAAGTTGAACGAGGCGACGATCCTGCGGAAGGCGCGGTCGGGCTGCTGGTTGGCGAAGCTGTCGGGGTCGTCGAGATCGGAGGTGAAGATCTTCGCCATGAATTCGGCGTCGACGCTTTCCGTGTCGATGCCGTTCGCCACCAGCACGAAGGCGACGAGGCGCGCGTCGGAGAGGAATTCCTCGACGCTGTCGATCTTCTGCATCTGGGCGGAGTAATATTTCGCCTCCTCCTCCGCCAAGGTCTTGTCATCTTCCGTTCCGAAACGGGATTTCGCGGTCACATAGGCGCGCGACATGACGAGGATCTCGGATTCCGACTGTACCAGCTTCGGCGCGGTGATGTTGCCGTCCGCCCCGAAATTGAACGCCTTGGCGAACTCCACGAAGCGTTCGTCCTTCAGCCGGTACACATAGCTCTTCGGGTCGTTGAGGTCGCTCTTCAGCACGTTCTTGATCGTCAGCGCCGAAACCTTGGCCGGATCGAGGCCGTAGGCCTTCAACGCGAAGTCGTAGACGCTCGCCTCGCCGACGAAGTCGCTCACGGTCTGCACCGCGGCGATCTGGCTCTTGAAGCGCTTGATGGCCAGTTCGTCCGCCTCGTCGTCCTTGTCGTTGTAGCGGTTCATGTAGTCCCTGGTGACCGCCGCGGTCTGGGCGGCGGTCTGCGGCGCATCGCCGGGCGCCAACGTGCCGTCCTCCTGGAAGTTGAACGCGGCGCGCAGGGCGAAATAGGCCTCCTTGTCCGCCCCGCCGAACTTGTTGATGTAGCTGTCGGCGTTGTCCGGGTCGGGATCGCTGGTCACGATATTGGCGATGGTGGAGCTGACGATCGACAGCTTGTCGAGGCCGAAGGCCACCTTGATATAGCTGACGAGGCGCGGATCGGCGGCCAGCTCGCTCGCCGTCGTGATGCTGGCGATCCGGCTTTCGTAATAGTCCCTGTGGATCAGCGCGGCGGCCGACGTCGTGCGCGGATTGGAGAGCGTGTAGAGCTCGGTCGTACTGGTCTTCTGGCCGGCATTCTGCACCGTGCCGGCCACCGCCGTACCATCGGCGGCGAAATTGAAGGCGCTGGCGAGCGTGGCGTATTTCTCGGCGCTGGCGATGGTGGCGTTCTGGCGAACGATCACGGCCTTGAGCTCGGCGATGCGGGCCGCGTTGGCCGCGTTGGATTCAAGCGTCGCCAGCTCGGCATTGGCGGCCTGGATGGCGGTCTGGGCGGCCGCGGCCCTGGCGCCGAACTGCGTGTTGAAATAGCTGTCCGGGTCGTCGAGGTCGCTCGCCAGCACGCCGCGGATCGTCTGGCGCGACCAGGTCGACGGATCGATGCCGAAGGCCGTGAAGACGTAGCTGCGCAGCCGGTCGTTGTTCAGAAGCTGGTCGACGCTCGTCACCGTGTCGATGACGGCATTGTAGTACCGCGTCTCCTCCTTGATCGCCGCACCGGCATTGGCGGCGGTCGCCGAATAGAGGCCGATGACCGCGTCGAGCTGCGCCTCGGTCTGTGCGGTGGCGGTGGACGCCTCGAAGCTGAAGGCGGTGGCGAACTCGCGGTAGCGCGAATCCGTCAGGAGGTTGACGAAGCTGCCCGTATCCGACGGATCGCTCTCCAGCACCTTGCGCATGAAGGCCGTGGCATAGGTCATGTCCTCAAGGCCGTAGGCCTTCATGGCATAGGAGTAGAGCCGGTAGTCGGCGAGGAACTCGTCGACGGTGCTCACCTTGCCGATGTTTTCCTTGTAGTACGCAGCTTCGCGGGCCGTGACCGTCTCGCTCGCCGTGCGGTCCAGCGACATCAGCATGTCGCGCGCGATGAGGTTGTAGCTCGTATAGGTGGACAGCATCGGAGGGGTCTCTTTCGACAAAGCGGGCAGGCTTATCGGAGGCCACTCTCGCGCGCGAGGCTTGTCCCGGCCTGTCGCCGGCGTTCACCTCTCCTAAACCCTAGCCCGTGCGGTTTTGCTAACCATCAGGAGCTGCAAAGTTTTCTTAACCGCGATTTTTAAGCGGCTCGGAAGGGGGCGCGCCTATTCTCGCCCTCAGAGGACGAAAAGTCCCGATGAGAAGACCGGGCACCGGCTCTCAAGGAAAACAAGGGCGAAAGACATGCTGAATACCGTTTCCAAGCCGGCCTGGGCCGGCACCACGCTCCGGCTGGATCCCAAGTGCTTTCCGCAGCAGGTGACATTCGAGCTGCGCACCGAGGGAACCGACGCCACCATCACGCTCGACGAACGCGGCGCCGTGCTGCGCAAGGTCCTGCCCGCAAGCGGCCTGCCGCTCTCGATCGCCCTGCCGGCCCGCGCCTTCAAGGGCGTCGCGGCCCGCGCCATCGACCATGGCAACGGCGACGTGACCGTCACCCTCGAATTGCACCATGACGATCCGGGCCTGTGCATCCCGCTGCTCGTGGCGCACGACCTGTGCGACATCGCCGCCGACTGGCGCAGCTGGGCCGAGGCCTACCGCATCCCCATGCTGATGGTCGAGGCCGACGGCGTCGCCCGGCCGCTCGACGACAACCTGGCGGTCGGCAGCCGCCCCGCCAAGCCCCGCCGCCGCCACTCCTATTTCGCCGACCGCCGCCCGCGCTTCCTGGTGCGCCGCACCACGGGCAAGCTCGGCGTGCAGATGAAGATCGACGGCCGGGAGATCATCGCCCGGCGCTGAGCCTTGACACCATGACCTGCGCAAAGCCGGCCGTTTCCTGCGGCCGGCTTTTCCATGTCCCCCCGCTTGTTCCCCCGGGAACACTTTTCCCGCGCCCGGCATGGGAAACAGCGTTCAACACACCGGGTTCGTTACCTGGGAACGCGAAGCAAGGGACAGATCACAATGGCAAAGTTCTTCACCACCCTCCTCGGCCGCATCCGCACCGTCGACAGCGCGATCGTCGAGCGTGCCCGCCCGCCGCGCCGCGGCTTCGAGATCGCCCTTCACCCGACGACGCTCCGGCGCAGCCAGGACCGCCCGCAGACCGGCTCGCGCGGGCCGCGGCACCGCTGATCAGGCGAACGGGATGGCGATGGTGAGCGCGAGGAAGAGGCAGAGGCCGACGATGCCGTTGAACTTGAAGAGCGCCAGGCACTGCTCCGGGTCGTCGATGTCGAGCGTGGCGATCTGCCAGGCGAGCATGGCGGCCGCCACGCCGAGGCCGAGCCAGGCGACGATGCCGATGCCGGCGAGCCAGAAGGAGAGCGCGATCAGCACGACCGTCAGGCTGTAGAGGCCGATGAGCCACCCGGCGGTCTTCTCGCCGAAGAGGCGCGCGGTGGAGCGCACGCCGATCAGCGCATCGTCCTCCTTGTCCTGATGGGCGTAGATCGTGTCATAACCGATGGTCCAGGCGATGGCGGCGATGTAGAGCGCCAGCGAGGCGGCCGACACCTCGGAAAATTCCGCCGCCCAGCCCATCAGCGCGCCCCAGGAGAAGGCCATGCCGAGGAAGAATTGCGGCCAGTCGGTGAAGCGCTTCGCGAAGGGATAGATCGCGACGATCGCCAGCGAGGCGATGCCGAGCACGATGGTGAAGAGATTGAACTGCAACAGCACGACGAGGCCGACGAGCGCCTGCAGCGCCATGAAGACCTTCGCCTGCCGGCGCGTGACGCGGCCCGACGGCAGCGGGCGCGAGCGGGTGCGGGCGACCGCCTGGTCGATCTCGTGATCGACGAGATCGTTATAGGTGCAGCCGGCGCCGCGCATCGCGACGGCCCCGACGAAGAAGAGGAAGAGCTGCGTGGCGAAGCGCGCAAGATCGAAGGTGCCGATCGCCGCCGAGACATTGGCCGCTAGCGCCGCCGACCAGAGGCAGGGCAGGAGGAGCAGCTGCCAGCCGATCGGCCGGTCCCAGCGGGCGAGCTGCGCATAGGGCCAGGCCGCGCGCGGCAGCACGCGGTAGACCCAGTTTCGCGACGGCGCATCAGCGACGCGGCCGGAATCGGAGGGAGAGCTGATCATGCCCCTAGATCGCAAGCCGCCCGGCGCCGGTCAAGCCGGCACCGCGCCGCAGGAGCGCCCGCGCGGCCGAAAGGATTTACGGCAGCGTGAAATCGAACCTGTAGGTGGCGGAAAGGCCGATCAGCACCTGGTCGCGGCTGCCCCGCTCCTTGACGAGGCTGGACTTGGCGGCATCGCCGACGAGGCGCTTGTATTCGGCAAAGGCGCTCGTCTCGATCTTCTCGTTGACCTGCCAGGTGATGGCCGCGCCCGCGCCCACCGAGTGGATGCCGCCATCGGGATCGTAGGCGGAGAGGCCGGACTTGGCGACCTGGTTCGGCTTCACGCCGTAATAGGTGTCCATGTAGTCGTTCGAGGCGAGCGTCACGCGCGGGCCGGCCGACACGCGCACGTCCGGGCGCACGTCGACGAAGGCATCCGCCGCGATATCGGCGACGATGCCGTCATGGCTGCGGATGCCGTGGCGCACCTCGCCGCGCACGCGCAGCCATTCCGTCGGATAGGCTTCGGCGAAGGCGCCGAGCTCGCCGCCGAACTTCACGGGCGTCAGGCCGCGCAGGTCCTTCGAATCGTCCTTGTCGCGCGGCATGACGAGTTTTCCCGTCGCGCCGGCTCGAAAGCCGCCATTGTCGATCAGCGCGAAGGACGGGTTGTCGTTGCGCGAGGAGAAGCGGACGGTGCTGCCCGCCTTGCCGAGCGAGATCATCGGCGTGACCTGCAGCAGGTACTTTTTCGCCCCCTCGTAGCGCGGCGCGGCGAAGCCGGCGGCGCCGACCTTCAGATACCAGTCGCCGGACCAGAAATAGCCGCCCTCGCCGGCACGGGCGGAAACGGGCGCAAGAATGAGGGCGGCCGCAGTCATTGCGGTCGAGACACGGATACGCAAAACACAATCCTCGCTTCACCGGCAGGCCCGCCACGGGCTGCCGAAACCTTTGATTGCGTGAACATTAGCCGCGTTTCATTACCGCTTTGCTAACCATCCGGTAGGACGGCACGCGGAACGAATCGGCCGGGCGGGCGTTCTTCGGGGAACGAACAAGGAGTTTCCCGATGACCGTCAGCACGATGGAATTGAAGCTGCAGGCAATCCGCAACGACACCGGCCTTTCCCGCAAGGAGAAGATCGCCAAGCTGGAAAAGCTGCGCACCGAAGCCCGCGCCCTCCAGCGCGCGGCCACCGAGAGCGCCATGGTGGAGGATGACGGCTGGTACGAGGACGTGCACCTGATCGATACGGAGCTGGAAACCCTCGGCCGTACCGTCGAGGAAAAGGGCGCGGCGACGCTGTAGGGGCCGTGCCCTACCCATTCGCGGGCCTGCCCCTCATACCGCTGCCGCGACCTTCTCCCCGCAAGCGGGGCGAAGGGGAGGATGGAACCGGTTTCCCGCCCCATCGAACCGCAGGGATCGGGGAATACGGGCCTCCTCTTCCTTCTCCTCACTTGCCTTCCCTCCGCTTGCGGGAAGACCGTCGCGGCAGGGGTGCAGCCCGCCAGTCCGGCATTATGCTGTCCTTGCGCGCTCCCGCGACCCGCAGCCCTTGACCTTTCAGCCCCGTCCCCTTAACCCGCCAGCAACGAAGGACGGATCGAGGGTATGGGCATGAAGGTTCTGTTGATCGGATCGGGCGGACGCGAGCACGCCCTTGCCTGGAAGCTGGCACAGTCCCCTCTCCTCGAAACGCTCTATGCCGCCCCAGGCAATCCGGGCATCGCCGAATGCGCGACGCTGATCTCTCTCGATATCGACGACCATGCGGCCGTCGCCGCCTTCTGCAAGGCGAACGGCGTCACCTTCGTGGTGGTCGGGCCGGAAGCCCCCTTGGTCGCGGGCATGGCCGATGAGCTGCGCGCTGCCGACATCGACGTCTTCGGCCCCTCGGCCGCCGCCGCGCAGCTCGAGGGCTCCAAGGGCTTCACCAAGGACCTCTGCGCGAAATACGACATCCCCACCGGCGCCTACCAGCGCTTCACCGATGCCGCCGCCGCGAAGGCCTATGTCGAGCGCGAGGGCGCGCCGATCGTCATCAAGGCGGACGGACTTGCCGCCGGCAAGGGCGTGACGGTGGCCATGACGCTCGGCGAGGCACTGGCCGCGGTGGACGACTGCTTCGACGGCGCCTTCGGCGCGGCGGGAGCGGAAGTCGTGGTGGAGGCCTTCCTCGACGGCGAGGAGGCGAGCTTCTTCTGCCTGTGCGACGGCGCGAACGCCTTGCCGCTCGCCTCCGCCCAGGACCACAAGCGCGTCGGCGACGGCGATACCGGCCCCAATACCGGCGGCATGGGCGCCTATTCGCCCGCCCCCGTCATGACGCCCGACATGGTCGCGCGCACCATGAAGGAGATCATCGAGCCGACGATCCGCGGCATGGCGGCCGACGGCCACGCCTTCCAGGGCGTGCTCTTCGCCGGGCTGATGATCACCGCCAAAGGCCCCGAGCTCATCGAATACAATGTGCGGTTCGGCGACCCGGAATGCCAGGTGCTGATGATGCGGCTCGAAAGCGACCTGCTGCCGATCCTGCATGCGGCCGCGACCGGCAGGCTCGACACGGTTTCCGCCAGTTGGCGCGACGCCGCGGCACTCACCGTCGTCATGGCCTCGAAGGGCTATCCCGGCGCCTACGAGAAGAACACGCCGATCCGCGCGCTGCCGGCCGACGATGCGGTCAGCAAGGTGTTTCATGCCGGCACAGCCCTGAAGGACGGCCAGCTGGTGGCGACCGGCGGACGCGTGCTCAACGTCACGGCCGTCGCCCCGACCGTCGCGGAAGCGCAAAAGGCGGCCTACCAGGCGCTCGACCGGGTCGAATGGGACAACGGCTTCTGCCGCCGCGACATCGGCTGGCGCGCCGTCGCCCGCGAAAAGGCGTGAGGCCCGGCGCGAAAAACGCCGGATCGCTCAAATTTTACCAATTCCCCTGACGGGACCGTAACCGGCGGGCGCTATTCTCCCTACAACCATAAGGGAGAACCGTTGATGCGTACCCTGCTGCCGACCTTTGCCTTCCTGCTTCTTGCCGCCCCCGCCCTTGCCGGTTCGATCGAGCCCGTTGCCAGTGCCTCATCCGAGGGCTCGAGCATTTCGGCGATCCGTTGCGACGACTGCCCGGCGCTGAAGCCGAAGTCGAAATCCGCCGCCTACCATGTCGACGCCATCGAGCCCGGCACGCAGAAGGTGGAGATCCGCGAGGAAAACGGCGAGCGCAAGATCTTCCGCACGGAAGCCTGGATGGGCGGCTCGCCGGTGCTCTTCGTCAGCAAGGCGCCCGTGGAGGTCCAGCAGGCCGCCGAGGCCGAAAAGCCGGCGGACGCGGATGCCACCGCCGTGGAAACCGTCGATGCGGGCGCCCGCACCGGCGCCCTCGACGAGACCGCGGCCAGCAGGACGGCAACGGCCGGCATGGTCCCTTCACGGGAGTTTGATCCGGCAGGGTTTGAACTTCGGGTCAACTGACCCCATATTGAACGAGCCCTGCCTCTCAGTCCCTCCAGGCTGACAGGAATCCGCGAAAGCGGACGTTTTGCGCCCCTGACCTCAAGCGGGGGCGCAAGCGTATCAGCCGCTCTCCCCGAGATCGCCGACCAGCCGATCGACCTCCCTGTCGGAATAGACCGCGATGCCGCCGCGCCGCAAGAGCGCCGCCGTCACCCCCTGCCCCGCATGCCGGACACCTGAAAACGTGCCGTCATAGACGAAGCCGGAGCCGCAGGACGGGCTGCCGTCGATGAGCAGCGCATGCCGGCAGCCGTTTTCCCGCGCCACGTCGAGCGCGATGCGCGCGCCCGCTATATAGGCCGCCGAAACATCCCCGCCGGACACTTCCAGCACCCGCGCCCGCCCGTCGAGCACGTCCTCGCCGTCAAGCCCGTTCTCGATCTCCGCCGGCGGCCGCGGCACCTGGAAGCCGCCGGAAAGCTCCGGACAGAGCGTCACCAGCCGCCCCTCCGCCCGCCACCGCTCGACCGCACCATGGACAAGCGGCTTGGCCGAACCGTTATAGCGCACCGGCAGGCCGGCAAGACAGGCGCTGATGAGGATCCTTGCGGCCATGCCTCACGCCGCCACGCCGACGGCAAGGTTGACACCATTGGCCTTTTGCAAGGCGCCGATCACGGCGAAGAGATTGTCGGCGCGGGGATTTCCCTTCGGCCCGAACATGCGCATGAGGCTTTTCGCCGGGGTTCCGGTCGCCAGCGCCAGTGCCTCGAAGCCCACCGTTGCATTGATGTAATCGCGCATCACGCTCTTACCCGTCTCCATGTCGCCTGCGAGCAGAAGCTCGACGGCCTCGGCGAGCAACAGCGTACCATAGGCCGGATCAGCGGCGACACGCGCCTTGATGCTTTGCTTGAAATCGCGTGTCAGGGCCATGTCAGTCTCCACGCTTTCTACGTTTGTAGTCGAGCCAGCGAGCCTGGGCGTCGGCAATATCCCGCTGCTGGCGCTGCTTCGTGCCGCCGGCAAGCAGTATGACCAGAGTCTCTCCATCGCGCCCGAAATAGACACGATAACCCGGGCCATAGTCGATGCGATATTCCAGTACGCCGCTACCGACGGTTTTCGTGTTGGAAAGATTGCCGCCCTCCAGCCGCGCGAGCGCAACCGTCACCTTGGCCGCGGCGCGCGCCTCGATCCGCCGGAACCAGGCTGCAAAAGGGCTGCGTCCCGCCGGATCGAGATATTCGACGACCTTCATGTGAGGATGGTAACATATACGCCACCATTCTCAAGAGGCGGCCTATCCCGCGATCTTGGAGAAATCCGCGACCGTGCCGGTGGCGGCGCGGATGGCGGAGAGCAGGGCGAGGCGGTTGGCGCGGATGGCGGGGTCCTCGTCGTTGACCAGCACGTCGTTGAAGAACTGGTCGACCGGGGCGCGCAGCGCCGAGAGGGCTTCCATGGCGGAGCGGAAGTCTTCCTTGGCAACGGCAGCCGCAGCATCCTTCGTCGCGATCTCGACGGCGGCATGGAGGGCCTTTTCGGCGTCGAGCAGGAGAAGATCGGCCGAGACGGCGCCATCGACGACGGTGCCCTTCTTCTCCTCGGCGGCGAGAAGCTGCGTGGCGCGCTTGGTGCCGGCGAGCAGGTTCTCGCCCTCCTCCGAGGTGATGAAGGCCGTCAGCGCCTCGACGCGGCGGGCGACCATCAGGAGATCGTCGGCCTCGGGCGTCAGCACGGCGTCGATCAGGTCATGACGCGCGCCCATGTCGCGCAGATAGACCTTCAGGCGATCGTGGAAGAAGGCGACGAGGTCCGGATCCTTCGCGACCGAGGCGAGCGGCAGGCGGATGTTCTTTTCGAGCAGCATGCGGATGACGCCGAGGGCGGCACGGCGCAGCGCATAGGGGTCCTTCGAGCCGGTCGGCTTCTCGTCGATCGCCCAGAAGCCGATCAGCGTGTCCAGCTTGTCGGCGAGCGCGACGGTGAGGCCCACCTTGCCCGCAGGCACGCGGTCGGAAGGCCCCTGCGGCTTGTAGTGATCTTCGATCGCCTCGGCCACGGCAGCGTCCTCGCCCTGCAGCGCGGCGTATTTGCGGCCCATGATGCCCTGCAGTTCCGGGAATTCTCCGACGGCCTCGGTGCGCAGGTCCGCCTTGGCGAGCACCACGGCCCGATCAACGAGCGCGGCATCTGCGCCGATGACGGAGGCGAGTTCAGCGGCCAGCTTGCGGATGCGCTCGACGCGGGCGCCCTGGGTGCCGAGCTTGGCGTGGAACGTGACGTTCAGCGCGTCGAGCTTGGCCATGCGCTGGTCGAGCGGCTTCTTGAGGTCGAGACCGAACTTTTCGGCCGACGCTTTCAGCATGTCGAGATCCGGCAGATCACCCTGGTCGCGCAGCCAGAAGTGCTTGGCATCCGAAAGGCGGGCACGCACGACCTTGCCGTTGCCATGCACGATCTCCTTGCCGCCGTCCTTCGCCTCGATGTTCGAGACGAGGACGAAGTGGTTGGAGAGCGTTTCGGCGCCCGGCTTGCGGGTGACGAAGCATTTCTGGTTCGTCTTGATGGTGAGGCGGATGATTTCCGAGGGAATCGCCAGGAACTCTTCCTCGAAGGTGCCCATCAGCACCTGCGGCCATTCGACGAGGCCTGAGACCTCCTCCAGCAGGCCCTCGTCCTCGACCAGCTCCAGGCCGTTCGCAAAGGCGATGTTGTTCGCGTCCGTCGCGATGATCTGCTTGCGGCGCTCGGCGTCGAGCACGACCCTGGCCTTCTCCAGATTGGCGACATAGTCCTCGAAACGGCGCACGGTGATCGCCTCGGGCGCATGGAAGCGGTGGCCATAGGTGACATTGCCGGCGACGAGCCCGTCGACCTCGAAGGGCACGACGCGGGTCTCCTCGGTCTCCGAGCCGAAGGTGCAGACGATCGACTGCAGCGGGCGCACCCAGCGCAGCGCGCCGGGCCTGGCGGAGGCGGCACCGGAACGCATCGACTTCGGCCAGGGGAAGTTGCGGATGATGCCGGGCATCACCTCGGCGATGATCTCGTCGGCCGGGCGGCCCGGCTTGACGATGTGGGCGACGTAGAAATCGCCCTTCTTCGGGTCCGAATGGACATGGGCTTCGGAAACAGAGGCAAGGCCCGCCTTGCGCAGGAAGCCCTGGATCGCCTGTTCGGGCGCCGAGGTCGTCGGGCCCTTGATATCCTCGCGCACGTCGCTCGAGCGGGCGTTGAGGCCGCGGATGTCGAGCGTCAGGCGGCGCGGCGTCCAGTATTCGCGCGCGCCCTCATAGGTCAGGCCCGCATCCACCAGCGCGTCCGTGACGAGCTTCTTCAGGTCGCCCGCGGCCTTCCGCTGCATGCGGGCGGGGATTTCCTCGGAGCGGAGTTCAAGCAGAAGATCGGGCATGGGGGTCACTGACTGATGGATTTTTCGACTGGCGGGGACTTAGCAAGCCTCAAGCCAAATGTCATCCGTCCAAACCCGAAAAGTCGGGCTGACGCGCTGATCGTCTACCAGCCGCCACCCCCGCCGCCACCACCCCCGCCCCCCGAGGAGCCGCCACCGCCGCCCGAGGAGAAACCGGAGGATGAGCTTTTCGGCGGGTCCGGCAGGGAGGCGGTCATGGTGCTCGCCATGGAGCCGGCAAAGCCGCCCATGCGGTCGGAGAAGCGGCCGGAGGAAAAGCCGTCGCCGTGATACCAGGCGGGCTGGTAGGCGGCAGCGGCAGCACCGGCCGCCGCGGCGGCGGCGAGCCAGCGGTCGAAGGTTTCCGACCAGGGTTTTTCGACGCCGAGCGCCACGGCATAGGGCAAGAGGGTCTCGTAGTGGCGCGGCGACATTTCCGGCGCGCCGGCCATGTTCATGCGATCCTTCTCGGCGAGCGTCAGGTATTGGCGCAAGCCCTCGATGCCGTCCATCATCCTGCGGCCGAGCGGCGTCGGCGCGCCCATCAGGAAGAAGAAGACGAGATTGGTGACGACGATGCCGCCGACGGCGGCAAAGAGCGGCATCTGGCCGGCGGCCGCGCTGGTGACGAACAGCGTGACGAGGACGCCGCCGAAGACCGTCAGGAGAACGAAGCCTACGAAGGCGATCATCACGACGGCGAGGATGCGCGCGCCGAGCGTTTTCGCCCGCCGGAAGTTCTGCCCGAGCGCCAGCGCGAAGATCGACACGAAGACCGAGGCGAAGACGGGCAGGATGACGAGCACGATGCCCTCCTCCGGCAGCGTGCCGAAGATCAGCAGGGCCGCAAGGCAGGCGAGCGACAGGAGGATGCCGCAGATCACCTGCGGCCAGTTGGCCAGGTAATACTTGTAGCGGTGCTCCTTCTCCATCGCCTGGCTGAAATCATGGCCCAGCGTCTGCACGCGCTTGCCGTTCGACTTGTCGATGACGAAGGTGCTTCCTCCCGACCCCATGGTCTTCAGGAGGGTCGCCTCGCCGGTCGGCAGGGTTCCCTCGACCGGCTTTTCCGTCCGGGTGACGGTGATGGAGGTCTTCAGGTCCTTCAGCTCGACAAGGCCCTTGACCGCAAGGTTGAGGAAGGCGGCGGAGATTGCCGTCCAGCCCCGCCCGCCGAACCCCTTCTCGTCGATATAGTTGACGAGCGCCGGCGATATGCCCTCCGGCGCATCCCAGCGCGGCACGATGACGCCGCGCGGCGGGTCGCGGCCGACGGAGAGCCAGGCCCAGAGATAATAGCCGACGACCAGCACCAGGCCGCCGAAGGCGAGGAAGAGGTTGCGGTTGTCCTTGAGGAACAGCGCGCGCTCTTCCGCCGCCGTCGGCCGGTCGATGCTGCCGGCCGGCATCTTCACGCCGATCGTCAGGCCCTCGTTCGGCCCGAGCGCGCGCGTCGTCTCGAAGGTCGCCCGGTTGCCCTGGTTTTCGCCGCGCGCATCCTTGCCCGTGGCGCCGAGCGGACCGGTGAAGACGGTCAGCTCCTCCGCCCGCACGCCCTGCGGCAGCGTCACCGTCGCCGTCGCCCTCTCGATCGGGAAGGCCCATTCGGTGCCGGTGACGTTCCAGAAGAGTTCGTCATGCGTGTCGAAGAAGCGGATCTGCCGCGTCGTCTCGTAGGTCAGGCGATATTCGTGGAAGCCCGGATCGATGAGCACGTCGGCCGAGCCGAAATAGATGCGGATGCCGCGGCGGATGGTTTCCGTGCGGTAGGGCTCCGGCCGCCCGTCGCGCTCGACGCGAAGGATCTTGAAGCCCACCTCGCGCTCCCGTCCGCCGGCATCGAGGAAGGTGAGCGGGAAATCGCGATAGATGCCGCGGCGGATCCGGTTGCCCTCGGCATGGACGCGGATCGTCTCCGTCACCGTCAGGGTGCCGTTCTTCGAAATGGCGATGTCGGAATGGTAGCGGTCGAAATACTCCTCCGCCCGGACCGTGCCCCCGACCAGAAGGCAGAGCCACAGCGCCAGGAGAGCGGCAATCCGCATCATGAAGGACTCCGGGATTAGGGCATTTCCAGGATAAAGTGGATACCGGTTTTCCGTTCGGAAATGCGACAAAACAAAAATGCTCTAGAACTTTACGGTCGGCACGGCCCGGTCGGCCGGGTTCTCGATCTCGAAATAGGGCGCTTTGAGGAATTTGAAGAGGCCGGCGACGAGGTTCGAGGGGAAACTCTCGACCTTGACGTTGAGATCGCGGGCGGCGCCGTTGTAGTAGCGGCGCGACATCTGGATCTCGCTTTCCAGCGTTTCCAGCGTTTCCTGCAGCTCGGCGAAGTTCTGGTTGGCCTTGAGGTCGGGATAGGCCTCGGCGAGCGCGAAGATGCGGCCGAGCGCCTGGCTGAGCAGGCCTTCGGCCTGCGCCCTGCCCGCGACGTCACCCGCCGGCACGGCCTGCGCCCGGTTGCGCAGCTCCACCACCTTTTCCAGCGTGTCCTTCTCGTGCGCGGCGTAGCCTTTCACGGTCTCGATGAGGTTGGGGATGAGGTCGGCACGGCGCTTCAGCTGCACGTCGATGCCGGACCAGGCCTCCTCCTTCATCTGACGGGCTTTGACGAGGCCGTTGTAGAGAATGATGGCGTAGAGGACGACCACCGCCGCGATTGCCAGACCGATCATGAAAGTCTCCGCTCCTTCTTTGTCCCGGGCCTGACCTTAGCATTCGCATCGCCGCAGGAAAGCCCCCGCGGGCTCCGAGGCCGCCCGCTTTTCATCAAAGAGAACGATCGCCCGCCAGTCCTGTCACCCCGGGAACCGCGCGGCGGCGTGCCTTGGCCGATAGTCGCTTCACCAACAACACGAACCTTGAAGCAACCGTCATGAAAGCCCTCGTCCTCACCATCAACGTTCTCGGTTTCACCGCCCTCTTCCTCGCCTACACGATGGGCGCCGCGGTCGACCGTCCGAAGGGTGTGCGCCGGGCGCTCCAGACCTATGCCGGCCAGCTTCCCACCGGCGCGATGCCGACGCTGAAGCCCGTCTGGGAACTCGGCGTGAAGGTTGCGACCCTCGCCTGAACGAAAAAGGCTCTTCGGGACGTCGGCCCCTCATCCGGCCTGCCGGCCCCCTTCTCCCCGCAAGCGGGGCGAAGGGGAGATGCCATACCGGCTTCCCCGATCATTACCGCTTTGTGGGGCAAGTCCCCTCTCCCCGCCTGCGGGGAGAGGGTTAGGATGAGGGGCAAACGCCATATGCGGCTGACCCGTCTCAGATCGAGCGCGTGATGCCGCCGTCGACGCGGATGTTCTGGCCGGTGATGTAGGCGGCGCCGTCGGAAGCGAGGAAGGCCACCGTCGCGGCGATCTCCTCGCTCGTGCCGTAGCGCTTCATCGGCACGCCGTCGCGCCGCTCCTCGGTCGCCGGCAGGCTGTCGATCCAGCCGGGCAGCACGTTGTTCATGCGGATGTTGTCGGCCGCATAGGTGTCCGCGAAGATCTTCGTGAACGAGGCGAGGCCCGCGCGGGCGACGGCCGAGGTCGGGAACATGGAGCTCGGCTCGAAGGCCCAGGCGGTCGAGATGTTGATGATCACGCCGGACTTCTGCTTCTGCATGACCGGGGTGACGAGGCGCGTAGGGCGCACGGCATTGAGGAAATAGACGTCGATGCCCGCGTGCCAGTCCTCGTCCGTCAGGTCGAGGATCGGCTTGCGGGGGCCATGGCCGGCGCTGTTGACGAGGACGTCCACGCGGCCCCAGCGCTCCAGCGCGCCATCGACGAGGCGCTTCAGGTCGTCGTTCGACTGGTTCGAGCCGGTGACGCCGAAACCGCCGCTTTCGGCCGCCAGCGCCTCGCCCTTGCCGGAGGAGGAGAGCACGGCGATCCTGAAGCCGTCCGCCGCCAGCCGTCTTGCCGCCGCCGCGCCCATGCCGCTGCCGCCGGCCGTGATGATCGCCACTTTTTCTGTCGCCATGTTCCTCTCCCTTGGAAACGGTTGCGGCTCAGGCCGCGTCCTTCGTCCAGTTCACGCCGCCGGCATCCGTCAGGAGGAAGGCCTCGCCGCAGGCTTTCGCCAGCGTGCGCACGCGCAGGATGTAGCTCTGACGCTCGGTGACGGAGATCACGCCGCGTGCATCGAGCAGGTTGAAGACGTGCGAGGCCTTGATGCACTGGTCGTAGGCCGGCAGCACGCACTTGTGCAGGCGCTGGTTTTCCGCATCGCCCGGCGCACCGGCGGCAAGCAGCGCCTGGCACTCCTTCTCCGCATCGATGAAGTGGCGGTGCAGCATGGCGGTGTCGGCGAATTCGAAGTTGTGGCGGGAATATTCCTGCTCGGCCTGCAGGAAGACGTCGCCGTAGGTGATCTTCTCGTCGCCCTCGCGGCCGTTGAAATTGAGGTCGTAGACATTGTCGACGCCCTGCACATACATGGCGAGGCGTTCGAGGCCGTAGGTCAATTCGCCGGCGACGGGCGCGCATTCGATGCCGCAGACCTGCTGGAAATAGGTGAACTGCGAGACCTCCATGCCGTCGCACCAGCATTCCCAGCCGAGACCCCAGGCGCCGAGCGTCGGGCTTTCCCAGTCGTCCTCGACGAAGCGCACGTCATGCAGCAGCGGATCGAGGCCGATGGCGGCGAGCGAGCCGAGATAGAGTTCCTGCAGGTTCGACGGGTTCGGCTTCAGGATGACCTGGTACTGGTAATAGTGCTGCAGCCGGTTCGGGTTCTCGCCGTAGCGACCGTCGGACGGCCGGCGCGAGGGCTGCACATAGGCGGCACGCCACGGGCGGGGGCCGAGCGCGCGCAGCGTCGTGGCCGGGTGGAAGGTGCCGGCGCCCACTTCCATGTCGTAGGGCTGCAGCACCGCGCAGCCCTTGTCCGCCCAGTAATTGTGCAACGTCAGGATCAGCCCCTGGAAAGAGCGCGTCGGGTTCATGTGGTCAGGCAGGGCGGCAGAGGTCATCGGTTTCGTCCGAGCATTCTTGGAAAGGTGCCGGACTGGTGCCACGATGCGCCGGAAGGGTCAAGGGTTTCGGGCCGGCGCCCGAAACGGGTCAGTGCCGTTCGAGCGAGCGGAAGAGCCCGGAGCCGGCGGCCTGGGTGACGGCCTGCACGCGCTGCGGGGCGAGATCCGGCACCTGCCGC
Organism: Shinella sp. WSC3-e; assembly: GCF_945994535.1. Lineage (NCBI taxonomy): Bacteria > Pseudomonadati > Pseudomonadota > Alphaproteobacteria > Hyphomicrobiales > Rhizobiaceae > Shinella > Shinella sp. WSC3-e. Next base: position 223,586 of record NZ_OZ000530.1, on the reverse strand, counting down.
ACCTGGCGGCGCAGGCCCGCCGGCATGCGCGCGCCGTACCAGGCGGCCAGCATCGGAAGCTCGCGGCGCAGCGTGCCCTTCGCCTGCCAACCGAGCGCCTTCAAGGCCCGCATGTCGAGCGGCGGGCGGCTGGCATTGCCCGGCCGGCCGGCGGCAAAGCTGACGCCGGAAACGGGCTCCTGCACAGTCTCCAGCACCAGGCGCGCGACGGAGAGGATGTCGAGAAAATCGTCGCCGGCCACGTTGTAGGTGGCGTTCTCCGCCCCGCGCGCCACCACCGCGCGCAGCGCCGAGCAGAAATCCGCCATGGTGACGAAGCCGCGCGTCTGCCGGCCGTCGCCATGCACCGGCAGGGGCCGGCCGACGGCGGCAAGCTCGAGGAAGCGCGGCAGGAGCTTTTCGGTGTTCTGGCGCGTGCCGACGATGTTGACGGGGCGCAGCACGCGGATATCGAGGTCGAAGGAGCGGCGCAGGCCGGCGATCAGCATTTCGGCGGCAGCCTTGGAGGCACCGAGCGGATTGTCGGGCAGCAGCGGCGCGAGCTCGCCGACCGGCTGGCCGTTGCCGGCGCCGTAGACCTCGGCGGAGCTGACATGGATCATCAGCGGCACGCGGCGGCGGCCCATCGCCTCGACCAGCACCTGCGTGCCGAGCGCATTGGCGAGCGTGAAGCGCTCCGGCACCGAGAAGGCGCGTTCGACATGGCTTTCGCCCGCCGCATGCACGACGAGGTCCGCATCCTTCAGCATTTCGGTGACGAGGTCGAGATTGCCGACATCGCCTTCCTGCAGCGTCACGCGGCCGGTGCGGAAGGCGGCATCGAGATAGGACATGTCGGCAGCATAGGTGAAGGCGTCGAGCACGCGGATGCGCGCCTTCGGGCAATGGGCGAGGAGGTCGTCGACGATATGCGAGCCGATGAATCCGGCGCCGCCCGTCACGACGATGGTGCGAATCCAGTCGAGGTCAAGCGAGGCCATGGATCTTCTCCGTTCACTGCCGGGACGCCCTCATGGCAGCCCTGACCGCTAGATCGGCCTTCTTACGCGCGGGGGCAACGCCGGCATGCGGCTGCAAAAGCTTAAATCCCGCGTTAACCTTACGGAGCGTGGTTAATGTCCCGGGACCGCACGACAGGGCCTCGTTTCCAGTCCCGCGCCGGCACACAGCCGTGCCGCGGCGACAGATCCTTCCATCGTGTTCCCAAATCGCGAAAAGGATCCATCTCGCTGTTTTCACGCCGGGCGCCGAACCGCATCCCGCGCTTGCCAGGCCCCTCTACTCGTCGTCGCGGCGCAGGCGGTATTCGCCGGTTTCCGGATCCTTGACGAGCGTGCCGGTGGCACCGGTGCGGCGTTCCTCCTCGGACCGCTTGCGCAGCTTACTCAGGCGTTCGGCGTCGGCCACGAACTTGCGATAGCCGAACCAGGCAAGGCCGACGACCAGCAGCAGAAAGATGATCTGGGCCATCGCCCCTCCCCTTGTTTCACGCGCGCCTTATCCGGAAAGGCCGAAACGGCCCCACAGCGCCTTTTCTTCCGCAAGGCCCGCCACGGCGGCCACGCCTGCAGAGCCTATACGCTCCGCCATGTCGCCGGAAGGCCCCCCGACGCCCGGCGCCTTGCGGCCGAACAGCCCCTTGGGCGCCGAGACCAGCTCCAGCCGCGTCTTCTCGCCATAGCGCTTCTTCAGCTCCGAGCGCATGTCGGCAAGGCCATCGACGAGGCCGAGCGCCAGGCCCCGGCCGCCGGTCCAGAACAGGCCGGAAAAGAGGTCAGGATCGTCCGTGAGCTTAGCGCCGCGGCGTTCCTTCACCATGTCGATGAAGACCTGGTGGATCTCGAGCTGCAGGGATTTGAGATATTCGATCTCGTTTTCGCGCTCTGGCTGGAACGGATCGAGGATCGCCTTGTTGCTGCCGGCCGTGTAGACGCGCCGCTCGACGCCGATCTTCTTCAGCATTTCCGGAAAGCCGAAGCCGCCCGAGACGACGCCGATCGAGCCGACGATCGAGGTCGGGTCGGCAAAGATCTCATCGCCGGCAAGCGCGATCATGTAGCCGCCGGAGGCCGCCACGTCCTCGACGAAGACGAGCACGCGCTTGTTCTTTTCTGCCGCGAGCGCGCGGATGCGCTGGAAGATCAGCCGCGACTGGACCGGCGAGCCGCCGGGCGAATTGATGGAGATCGCCACGGCCGGCGCCTGTTTGTAGCCGAAGGCCTTTTCGAGCGCGGGCGCGGCGGTGGCCAGATTGAGCGGCGGCCGGAACTGGCTGCCGGAGGCCATGATCGCCCCGTGCAGCCGGACGACCGGGATCGCGACCCCTTCCTTGCGGAACCTCTTCGGCACCAGCGTCTTCAAAAATCCGGCCATCGCGCGATCCTGCCTCCTGTTCGTTTGCCCGGCTGATGTATGCACGACGGGCGAAAACGCAAGACAATCACGGAATATTCAGGTCTTCGACAGGCGCGGATAGCTTGCCCGGCCGTTGTTGAGGTCGTCGACGAAGGGGGTGAAGGCGTGCCGGCCGGGTTCGTGCATGACGAGCGGCATGCGAAGCGCCAGCCTGGCGCGCGAGCCCTTGATGGCGGTGACGAGGATGCGCAGGGCCGGTTCGCCGGGGCGGGGATGGAGGGCGGTGATCTCGATGCCGCCGAAACGGCGGCCGCAGGCGGCGACGATCTCGGCGATCGATTCCGGCCGGGCGATGAGGGAGAGCTGGCCGCCCGGCTTCAGGATCGCGCCCGCCGTCCGGATCCAGCGTTCGAAGAGGTCATGCTCCATGGCATGGGCCTCGGCCTTCAGCGCGTCCGGCGTGCGGCTGCCGATACGGTCGTTGAAAGGCGGGTTCATGATGACATGGTCGAAGACCTCGTCGGCGAGGCCCGCCGCGACGCGGGCCGTGCCCATGAGCCCGACATCGGCCTCCAGCACGCCGACGCGGGCCGAAAAGGCGGCGTTTTCCGGAAGCGCCACCGACTTGCGGGCAAAACCCGCCATCAGCGGCGAGCGCTCGACGAGCAGCACCTCGGCCCTTTCGTTGCATGCGGCGACAGCAAGGCCGGCAGCGCCCGCCCCGGCGCCGAGATCGGCGACGCGCATCGGCCCCTTCCCCGTCACCAGCGCGGCGAGCAGCATGGCGTCCATGCCCGAACGATGGCCGATGCCCTTCGGCTGGACGACGTGGAAGCGGCCGTAGTGGAAGGCGTCGACGGTTTCGGTGACGGTCATGGGCAGGTCGTCCCCCGCGCGCGGGGGCGGCCTTGGCCATCCCCCCTCTGCCCTGCCGGGCATGTCCCCCACAAGGGGGAAGATTGGATCGTGGCACTGCTTTGCCCCAAGTCGATCTCTCCCCTTGTGGGGGAGATGCCCGGCAGGGCAGAGGGGGGTGCTCCGAATGCAGCCTTCACCGTGAAAACTACGACCCTCACGCCCGCAGCTCCGCTTCGAGCCCCGCATCCTTGAGGATCCGCCGGGCCTCGTCCGCCCGGTCGCTCTCCACCAGGAAGCGGCGGGGCAGCATGCCGAGCGAGCCTTCGAGGATGCTCATCGCCTGATCGGCGATCAGGCAATGGATTCCCGCCTCCTTCATCAGGCTTTCCGCGAAGGAGAGCAGGACGGCGTCGTTGGTGCGGATCAATTCGATCATTCCGGTCGTTTTCCAGCCATAATTCCCGAGGCGGGACAATTCGCCTCTTGCCGCAGGAAGCCCCGCTTTCTATTGTCTTTCAACAAAAATGAACAGGAGTCCGGGCATTTGGGCGTCGTGATACCGCTTGAAGAAGGCAAAAACAAACAGGCGTCTGTGAAGCCGCTCGTCGATCTCACGAAGGCCGACATGGAGCGGGTGAACCAGCTCATCCTGTCGAAAGCCGGCTCCGACGTCGCGATGATCCCGGAGGTCGCCAACCACCTGATCTCCTCCGGCGGCAAGCGCCTGCGCCCCATGCTGACGCTCGCCTCCGCCGCGATGTTCGGCTATGACGGCGACCAGCACATCAAGCTCGCCACCAGCGTCGAGTTCATGCACACGGCGACGCTCCTGCATGACGACGTGGTCGACGAGAGCGACATGCGCCGCGGCAAATCCACCGCCCGCATGATCTGGGGCAACCAGGCGAGCGTGCTCGTCGGCGACTTCCTGCTCGGCCAAGCCTTCAAGATGATGGTCGAGGTCGGCTCGCTGGAGGCCCTCGACGTGCTCTCCACCTCCGCCACCGTGATCGCCGAAGGCGAGGTGCTGCAGCTCTCCGTCGCCAAGAACATGGAGACGACCGAGGACGACTATCTCCAGGTCATCCGCGCCAAGACGGCGGCGCTCTTCGCCGCCGCCTCGGAAGTGGGGCCGATCATCGCCAATACCGGCCGGGCCGAGCGCAACGCGCTGAAATCCTACGGCATGAATCTCGGCCTTGCCTTCCAGCTCGTCGACGACGCGCTCGATTATGGCGGCAAGGCGGCCGATCTCGGCAAGAACACCGGCGACGATTTCCGCGAGGGCAAGATCACCCTGCCCGTCATCCTCGCCTGGCGCCGCGGCACGGCGGAAGACCGCGCCTTCTGGCGCGAGGCGATCGAGGGGGGAAAAAGCGACGACGCGAACCTCGAACGCGCCTTCGGCCTCATCACCCGCTATGGCGGGCTGACGGACACGATCGCCCGCGCCCAGCACTACGGCATGATCGCCCGCGACGCGCTCGCGCCCCTGCCGGCCTCGCCCTGGAAGAACGCGCTGCTCGAAGTCATCGACTTCTCCATCGCCCGCGTCAGCTGATCGGCGAATACGCGGTCCGGCAGGATTTTCTTGCCGCACCGCGCCAAAAAAGCCATTCTCTGCCGTCATGAGTCCGTGATTGATTTGGGCACGATCGTGGCTGAATTTGTCACGGCAATCCCCATAGGGCTACGGCACAGCTTCTGGCGAAAGGCATTTTGATGCGGCATTCCCTTCTCCTTCGGCTTCTCTCCGGCGTGGCGATCGCGGCCAGCATCGCGCTTGCCGGTACCCTGGCCGGCCCTCTGGCGGCATATGCGGAGGAAAAGCCGGCAGCCGCGGCCGCAGAGGAAAGGCCGTTCGATCCGTTGAGCGTCAACACCTTCTCCGGCGCCTTCCTCGCCGCCCGCACGGCCGATTTCGACAAGGAATACGAGACCGCCGTCGCGCTCTACAAGATCGCCCTGCAGTTCGACCCCACCAACAAGGACGTCAAGCAGCGCCTGATGGTGACGCAGCTGATGAACGGCGATTTCGAGGAGGGCGTGAAGCTTGCCGATGCGCTGCGCAACGATCCCGCCGTCGAGCGCATCACCGCCGTGGTGCGCGGCATGGAGGCGATCCGCAAGCGCGAATACAAGAGCGCCGAGAAGATCCTCGTCTACAGGGGGCCGAACGATCTCGACCGCATGATGAACGACCTCCTGCTCGCCTGGGCCAAGTTCGGCGACGGCAAGTCGAAGGAAGCGCTGAAGCTGATCGGCGGCATGGAGGGGCCGGACTGGCTCGCCATCTTCAAGAACTACCATGCCGGGGCGCTGGCCGCGGCGGCCGGCGACAAGGCAACGGCGCGCGCGCGCCTCAACGACGCCATCCTCGACCGCAACGGCGCGAGCGCCGCGCCCGACACCTTCATCCGCGCCGTGATGGCGCTTGCCCGCCTCGAGGCCCATGAGGGCAACAAGCAGAAGGCGCTCGACGCCATCTCGGTCGGCGACAACTTCATCACCAGCTATGCGCCGCTCAAAGCGCTGCGCCAGAGCATCGAGGCCGGAGAGAAGCAGGAGCAGCAGGTGCGCAACGCCGCGCAGGGCGCCGCCGCCGTGCTCTTCTCGATCGGCGGCGCGCTCAACCGCGACGGCGCGGAGGACATCGTCTCGCTCTACCTGCAGGCCGCCCGCGCGCTCGACCCGGACAGCGACGACATGCTGGTGCTGCTCGGCGGGCTGGCGGAGAACCAGAAGAAGCCGGAGCGGGCGATCGAATATTACCGCGCCGTGCCGGAAAAGTCGCCGATGCGGCGCATTTCCGAGCTGCAGCTCGGTCTCAACCTTGCCGATACGGGCAAGGTTCCCGAGGCGAAGAAGCACCTGCAGGAACTGATCGAGGCCGATCCGGCGGACCTGCGCTCCTATCTTGCGCTCGGCAGCGTGCTGTCGGACGCCAAGGACTACAAGGAGATGGCCAGTCTCTACGACCGCGCGGTCGCCGCCATCGGCCCGGTCCCGACACGCAACCACTGGAGCATCTTCTTCCAGCGCGCCATCGCCTATGAGCGGCTGAAGGAATGGGAGAAGGCCGAACCGAACTTCCGCAAGGCGCTGGAGCTGAACCCGGAACAGCCGCAGGTGCTGAACTACCTCGGCTATTCCTGGGTGGACATGAACATGAACCTCGACGAGGGCCTGGACATGATCCGCCGGGCCGTCAGCATCAAGCCGGACGATGGCTATATCGTCGATTCGCTCGGCTGGGCCTACTATCGCCTCAACCGCTTCTCCGACGCCGTGGCGGAACTGGAGCGGGCGGCGGAGCTGAAGGCGGGCGACCCGACGATCAACGACCATCTCGGGGATGCCTACTGGCGCGTCGGCCGCAAGCTGGAAGCCACCTTCCAGTGGAACCGCGCGCTCGGCCTGAAGCCGGAAGAGGCGGAAATCCCGAAGATCAAGCTGAAGATCGAAAACGGCCTGCCGGAACTGGAGAAGACCGAGCCGGCCTCCGCGGAAGCCAAGGACGAAAAGCCGGTGCAGAACCCCTCGCCCGAGGGCACGGCGGCCGACCGCAAGTCCTGACGCCGCATGGCTGACGCCGACGCCCTGTCGGGGTTCGCGGTCGTCGAGCCGGCCCCGGCCAAGATCAACCTCGCGCTCGCCGTCACCGGCCGGCGCGAGGATGGTTACCACCTCCTCGACAGCCTCGTGACCTTCACCGCCTTCGGCGACCGCATCGGCCTTGCGCCGGCGGCCGAGGACCGCTTCACCCTCACCGGCCGCTTCTGCGGAGCGCTTTCGGCCGAGGCCGACAACCTCGTCACCCGCGCGCGCGACCGGCTGCGCGCGGCGCTCGCCCCGACCGGGCAGGCGGCCCCGCCCGTGCACATCCATCTCGAAAAGAACCTGCCCGTCGCCTCCGGCATCGGCGGCGGCTCGGCGGATGCCGCCGCGACGCTGCGCGGCCTCATCTCGCTGTGGCGCGCGGAGCTGCCCGCCGACGGGCTGGATGCGCTTGCCCTCGGCCTCGGCGCCGACGTGCCGATGTGCCTTGCCAGCCGCCCGCTGCGCGCGCGCGGCGTCGGCGAGGCGATCACCCCCGTCGCCCTGCCGGCCCTTCCCATCGTGCTGGCCAATCCGCTCGTCGGCGTTTCGACGCCGGCCGTCTTCCAGGCGCTTGCCTCCCGGCACAACCCGCCGCTCGCCCTTGCGGGCGCCGCCGGCTGGGCGGAAGCGCTTGCGCGCCTGCGCAACGACCTGGAGCCCCCTGCCCGCCGGCTCTGCCCCGAGATCGCCGCGATCTCCGAAAGCCTTGCGGCCACCGGCGCCGGCCTCGTGCGCATGTCCGGTTCCGGCGCGACCTGCTTTGCGCTATACGATACGGACGCGGCTGCCGAGACCGCGGCGGCGGCGCTCTCCCGCCGGCATCCGCACTGGTTTTTCACCGCCACGCGCACGCTGGAAGCGCAAGGCAAAGGAGCCGACGATGGCGCATATTGACGAGACGAGGCCCTTCATCCCGGTCGGCATCGCCGTGCTCACCGTCTCCGACACGCGCACCCTCGACACCGACCGGTCCGGCGATACGCTGGTCGCGCGCATCAGGGAGGCCGGGCACCGCCTTGCCGACCGCGCCATCGTGACGGACGACGTGGCCGCGATCCGCGCCAGGGTGGAAACCTGGACGCGCGACGACGCGGTGGACGTGGTCATCACCACGGGCGGCACGGGATTTACCGGCCGCGACGTGACGCCGGAGGCGCTGGAGCCGCTGTTCGAAAAGCGCATGGACGGCTTTTCCGAGGTCTTCCATCGCATCTCCTACGACAAGATCGGCACCTCGACGATCCAGTCGCGCGCGACCGGCGGCGTCCTCAACGCCACCTTCATCTTCGCGCTGCCGGGTTCGCCCGGCGCCTGCAAGGACGCCTGGGACGGCATCCTGAAGGCGCAGCTCGACTATCGCCACATGCCCTGCAACTTCGTGGAAATCATGCCGCGGCTCGACGAGCACCTGAAGCGCACCGCCGGCTGACCCGCTCCCTTCCGGGGGAGTGGCGCGACATCGATGCCGACGCCGATTTCGCAATCGAGCTATCCGTCACCGACGGCGTGTTCCGCAACGATGTCCCGTCCTGGCTCAATCGATCCCCGCCCGCATGGCCTTCACGGCCCAGGCGGGCACCAGCTCCACGGCCAGCCGGCGCACGCCGGCGCCCGTCGCGATGTCGGCGAGCGTCATGCCGGTGCGCACCGCGGCCGAGGCCTGGCGCTTGCTGACGAGGTAGCCCTGCTCCAGCGGCACGCGACGGCGCGCAAGGCGCTGGAAGAACGGCCGGCGATGGCTGCGCGAGCCGAGGAACCGTGCGGGGTTGCGGTTGACCGACACATGGTCGACGACGGCATCCACCCAGCCCGACAGCGGCCGGGCGCCCGGCTCCAGCAGCAGCAGCCAGTCGCCGCGGGCCGAACGCACCACGTCCTTCATGTCCCAGCTCGTCAGGAAGCGGCAACCGGCGGCGTCCGCCACCTTGGAGGAACCGTCGCGCGAGCCGTGGTCGAGCACGATCACGTCGCGCACGATGCCCTCGACGGCGCCGGAAACCAGCGCCGACAATGTCTGCGCAAGCTCGGCCTCATTGTCCCGGCATTCCATGATGATGGTCAGCATGTCCTCCCATACCGCATTGCAGCATCGATTTCCACCGCGGGAACCCGCGAAGTTTCCCGCATGGTTAGGCGGCATGGTTAGCGGCGCCCCGAAATTTGTTCTTGCATTGTTCTCATTTGCGCGATAGGAATATAATCATTGAATCGGGGCCTGCCCCCGGCGGAGACACTCATGAACGATCTGGCCAGCCTGAGGCAGGGCGCGCTTGCGCCCGGCCACGCGAAAGACATTGCCGAAGCGCTGATGGCCGAGACGGGCATGCGCGTCGACAGCGAGCGCCGGCGCGGCCGGGGCGCGGGCCTCAACTTCACCGGCCGCTTCGAGCCGGTGACGCGCGAGACGGTCGATGACGGCTGGCAGACGCTGGAGGAACTGCCGCCCTTCAGAACCGAGGTGCAGGTGGAAAAGCCGCGCACCATCATCACGCGCAACGAATCGCCCGACATTCCCTTCGACCGCTCGATCAATCCCTATCGCGGCTGCGAGCACGGCTGCATCTACTGCTTCGCCCGGCCGACCCATGCCTTCATGGGCCTGTCCGCCGGCCTCGATTTCGAGGCACGGCTGTTTGCCAAGCCGGACGCGCCGAAGCTGCTGGAACGCGAGCTCTCCAAGCCCGGCTACAAGCCGCGCGTCATCGCGATCGGCACCAATACCGATCCGTACCAGCCGATCGAGAAGGAATGGCGCATCATGCGGCAGATCCTCGAGGTGCTGGACGCGGCAAACCATCCGGTCTCGATCGTCACCAAGTCGGCGCTCGTGCTGCGCGACATCGACATCCTTGCGCGCATGGCGGCGCGGGGCCTCGCCTGGGTCGGGCTTTCCGTCACCACGCTCGACCGCAAGCTCGCCCGCACCATGGAGCCGCGCGCCGCGACCCCGCCGCGCCGGCTGGAGGCCATCCGCACGCTCTCGCAGGCCGGCATTCCCGTCGCCATCATGATGGCGCCGATCATTCCCGGCCTCAACGACCACGAGATCGAGCGCGTGCTCGATTCGGGCAAGGCCGCCGGCGCGCTGGAGGCGAGCTATGTGCTGCTCCGCCTGCCGCTGGAGGTGAGCCCCCTCTTCCGCGACTGGCTGCTGCGCCACTACCCGGACCGCTACCGCCATGTCATGTCGCTGGTGCGCTCCATGCGCGGCGGCAAGGATTACGACGCCGAATTCGGCAAGCGCATGAAGGGCGCAGGTCCCTATGCCTGGCAGATCGCCCGCCGCTTCGAGATGGCGGCCAAGCGGCTGGAGCTGACCCGCACCCGCCGCAGCCTTGCCTGCGACCAATTCGTGCCGCCCTCGGGCAGCGGCGTGCAACTTTCGCTGCTGTAAGGCGGGAGGGGCCTCGCGCCTCGCCCGGCCGATTTGTCAGGGGAAAGCGGATCCGGCTTTCCCGAAAGGACTGACGGCACCGGGAAATCCAGCGCATCCTGTTCGGTCCGAACCGGAGAGCTGCGAAAACGAAACCCCGCCGGGCGCCCGCGCCCGGCCTCTTCTTCCGGTCTGCCTTTCCCCGGGGCATACCGGCGCTCCTCCGGCGTCCGCCTCCTGCCGGAGGGCTTGCAGGGAATCGGATGGATGTGCGAGGTTCGCCGCATGTCCCGTACCGCATCCTCCGATTCCCGCCTTCTTTTCGACCTGCCCGAGGGGCCGGATTTCCAGATGGAAGCCGCGGCCCTGAAGCGTGGCATCTGGCCGGTGGCCGGCACGGACGAGGCCGGGCGCGGCCCCCTGGCAGGTCCGGTCGTCGCCGCCGCCGTGGTGCTCGACCCGGACAACATCCCCGGCGGCCTCAACGATTCCAAGCAGCTCAATGCCGCCAGGCGCGAGGCGCTGTTCACCCTGATCCTGCAGTCGGCCTTCGTCTCCGTCGCCTCCAGCTCGTCGCGCCGCATCGATGCCATCGACATCCGCAAGGCGAGCCTCGATGCCATGCGCCGCGCCGTCGCGGGCCTGGAGATCGCACCGAAACTCGTGCTGGCCGATGGCCGCGACGTGCCGCCCGGCCTTGCCTGCGAGGGCCGCGCCGTCGTCAAGGGCGATGCCCGCTCGCTCTCCATCGCCGCCGCCTCCATCGTCGCCAAGGTGATGCGCGACCGCATGATGGCCCGCGCCGAGGACACCTATCCCGGCTACGGATTCGCCATCCATGCCGGCTACGCCACCGAAGTGCACCGCAGGGCCATCACGGATATCGGCCCCTGCCGGCTGCACCGCATGAGCTTCCGCCCGCTCCGGCAGGACTGAGCCCGGGGGGACGGCTCCCGCCTGCCTGCACGACCGGGTCCTTGCAAATCAGATAAGTGTATGCTTATCTCATTCCCATGATCGAGAACGAGATATTCAAGGCGCTTGCCGATCCCACGCGCCGCGCGATCTTCGAGAAGCTGGCGGACGGCGCGATGAATGCCAGCGCGCTGCGCGAGGGCATGGAGATCAGCCAGCCCGCCATGTCCCAGCATCTGGCGGTGCTGCGCCAGGCGCGGCTGGTGCGCGAGGAGCGGCAGGGACGGTTCATCAATTACAAGGTCGACCCGGACGGGCTGGCGCGCATTGCCGGATGGCTCGCGAAATATCGGGCCTACTGGCCGGCGCGGATCGACGCCCTGAAGGATTTGCTGAAGGACATGGACCAATGAGCGACAGGCAGGCCGAGCAGGCGACGGATCTCGTGCTCGAATATGAGCTCGACGCACCGACCGAAAAGGTCTGGCGGGCGATCAGCATTCCCGCCTTTCGCGAAAGATGGCTGCCGGGCGGCGCGCTCGCCGACGCCGAGCCGGTCCTGACCGCGCCCGGCAAGGAAATCCGCTACAGGCTGCGGGACGATGAGCCGCCCCATCTCGAAAGCCTCGTGGCGTTCCAGCTCCGTCCCAACGGGCAGGGCGGCACCACGCTCCGGATCGTCCATGGCCTTGCGGATGCGCGCGTCGTGCCGCGGCCCATCAACGACAATGGCAACGGGCGCACGCTGATGCGCGCCGCCTGACCTAACCCACCCCTCCCCGAAACAATCCGGAAGACAGGAGTTCGCCCATGCGCGAAACGATGCAACTCGTCCCTATGGTCGTCGAGCAATCCAGCCGGGGCGAACGCTCCTTCGACATCTATTCCCGCCTGCTGCGCGAGAGGATCATCTTCCTCAACGGCGAGGTGAACGACACCGTCTCCGCGCTCGTCTGCGCACAGCTACTGTTCCTGGAGGCCGAGAGCCCGCAGAAGCCGATCCAGCTCTACATCAACTCCCCCGGCGGCATGGTCACCAGCGGCTTTGCCATGTACGACACGATGCGCTACATCCGCGCGCCCGTTCACACGCTCTGCATGGGCACGGCCCGCTCGATGGGCTCGTTCCTGCTGATGGCCGGCGCGCCCGGCATGCGGGCCGCCCTGCCCAATGCCAGCATCCTCGTCCACCAGCCCTCCGGCGGCTTCCAGGGCCAGGCATCGGACATGCTCATCCACGCCGAGGAGATCCTGAAGACCAAGCAGCGCATGACGCGGCTCTATGCCCGCCATTGCGGGCGCAGCTACGAGGAGTTCGAACAGGCCATGGACCGCGACCGCTTCATGACGGCCGAGGAAGCGCTGGAATGGGGCCTGATCGACCGCATTCTCACCGAGCGCGAGATCGGCGAGGCGTATCGGACCAGCACATGACACGCCTTGTCATGGCATAGGCACAACGAAAAAGGCCGGATCGCTCCGGCCTTTTTCAGATCGATCGTGCGGGCGGCCTCAGTTGAGGCGGGCCTTCACTTCGCCGATGGCGTTGTCGAACAGCGCCTTGCCGGTGGCGGCATCGGCCTTGGTGGCGATGACCTTCTCGGCGGCGGCGACGGCGAGGTCGACGGCGGCGGCGCGCACGGCGTTGATCGCGTCGGCCTCGGCCTGACGGATCTTCTGCTCGGAGAGCGCCGTGCGGCGGGTGACGTATTCCTCGGTCTTCTGCTTGGCCTCGGCCGTCAGGGCGCTGGCCTCGCGTTCAGCGGCGGCGACGATGCTGGCGGCTTCCGCCTCGGCATCCTTGCGCTTGCGCTGGTATTCGGCGAGCAGGTGCTGGGCCTCCTCGCGAAGACGCTTGGCTTCCGCCAGCTCGTTCTGGATCTTCTCCGCGCGGGCGTCGAGACCCTTTGCCATCATGCCCGGAACCTTGAGGTAGGCGATGAGGGCGAGGAACAGGAGAAGGCCGACAAAGGCATAGAATGTTGCGTCGAATGCCATGGTGTCCTCCTTATTCGCCTGCGGCCGTCTTCACGGCGGAAGCGATCTCGGCCTTGGTGGCCTTGGCGCCGATGAGCTGCTCGACGAGGGCTGCCGTGGTTTCCTCGGCGATCGAGCCGACATCGGCAAGGGCCTTGGCCTTGATCTCGGCGATGCGGGTCTCGGCACCGGCGATCTTGTCCTGCAGCGAGGCTTCGATCTTGGCGCGCTCGGCGTCGGCCTTGGCCTTGGCTTCGTCGCGGGCGGTCGAGGCGATCGCATTGCCCTTGGCGCGGGCGCTGGCAAGGTCCTGCTCGTAGGACGCAATCGCGGCGTCGGCTTCCGCCTTCAGGCGGGAGGCTTCGTCGAGGTCCTGCGCGATACGGTCATGGCGCGTCTCGAGGATGCCGCCGATGCGCGGAATGACGACCTTCGACATGAGAAGGTAGAACAGACCGAAGGTGATCGCCAGCCACAGGAGCTGCGATGCGAACGTGGTCTGGTCGAAGGGCGGGAAAACGCCGGTGGCGTGCTCGTCGCCATGGGCCACACCCGTTTCGGTGTGCACTTCGCCTGCCGGCTGGGCCGCATGCGTATCCGTCTCATGCGACGTCGCAGGGGTTTCCGCCTGGGCGATTTCGAAAGGGGTGGACTCGGCCGATGCCGGGGTCACGGACATGCTCACCTCCAGGGGGCACTCTCAGATCTTGTACGGAACGTACGATGGACCACGGCCCGGAGGCCATGGTCCAGTCCTCGGCCGATATCAGACGGCGAAGAGGAGGAGGAGAGCGATGAGCAGCGAGAAGATGCCCAGAGCTTCCGTAACGGCGAAGCCGAATACGAGACGGCCGAACTGGCTGTCAGCAGCAGACGGGTTGCGCAGAGCGCCGGCCAGGTAGTTGCCGAAGATGTTGCCGAGGCCGAGAGCCGTGCCGGCGAGACCGAACGTGGCAAGACCTGCGCCGATGAACTTTGCTGCTTCCGCTTCCATGTTGAACTCCTTGAATGGGTTGTTGCGGCTTATGAGCGACGCCCGAGGGCGCCGACGACTGTTTCCTTAGTGACCACCCGGATGCACGGCATCGTTGAGGTACATGCATGTCAGAACTGCGAAGACGTAGGCCTGCAGGAACGACACGAGGAATTCGAGACCGGTCAGGGCGACGGTCATGAGAAGGGGCAGGATCGCACCGGCGACACCGACGGCGCCGAGCGCGCCGAGCGAGGTGACGAAGCCGGCGAAGACCTTCAGCGTGATGTGACCCGCCAGCATGTTGGCGAAGAGACGGATCGACAGGCTGATCGGACGCGAGAGGAACGAGATGACCTCGATCGAGACGACCAGCGGCAGCAGCGCGCCGGGAACGCCGGATGGCACGAAGAGCTTCAGGAAGCCGAAGCCGTGCTTGTAGAAACCGTAGACGACCACCGTGCCGATGACGAGGATGGCCAGGGCGAAGGTGACGATGATCTGGCTGGTGACCGTGAAGAAATAGGGCACCATGCCGAGCAGGTTCGCCGTCAGCACGAACATGAAGAGCGAGAAGACCAGCGGGAAGAACTTCATCCCGTGGCTGCCCGCCCCTTCCCGGAGCATCGAGGCGATGAACTCGTAGGACATTTCCGAGACCGACTGCATGCGGCTCGGAACGAGGCCGCGCTGGCCGGTCGTGAAGTAGAGGAAGCCTGCGGCGGCCGCGACGGTGGCGACCATGAAGAGCGAGGCGTTGGTGAACGAGAAATCGATGCCGCCGATTTCGATCGGAACAATCTTGTTGACCAGGAACTGATGGGTCGGATCGTTTGCCACCGTCTATCTCTCTCGCTTGCCCGCCTTGCGGCGGAAGTCACCCATGAATGGGACCGCGCCGTCAGGCGCCGTCCTTCGGTTTGGTCTCGTCCCGCCCGCTGCCGGCCTTGCCGGGCTCTCGCCCCGCCAGCCTGTCGACCGGATGGGGCGATGCCACCATGCCAGCCGCGCGCATGACGTTCAGAACGCCGGCACCGAAGCCGAGGAGCAGAAGAACGATCATCCCCCACGGCCCTGTACCTGCAAAATGGTCCAAAAGATAGCCCAGAAGCGCCCCGACGATGACAGCAGCGACGAACTCGCTCGAGAGCTTCATGGCCACCGCGTAGCCCTTGCGGCTCTCCGATGCCCGTGCCTCGGCGGCTCTATCCGCCCCGTCGTCCTTGCGCCGTTCCGCGAGTTCCGCATCCAGGCGCTTCAGCCGGTCTTCCAGACTTTTCTTCTGTTCGTCGGCCATGGCGTTCTCCCGTTTCGTTCCGCGGCGCTTTCGCCCCATTGCGGACATATTGAAGGCTAGGATTCAAGCCATATCCGACCCCTTTCGAAGTCGGGCGCAACATAGTTTTAGGTGCCGGCATAGTCAAGGCATGGCGAAGCTTTGCGCAGCAGCAAATATTATGAAATAAATCAATAGATTAGCCGGAATCACGCATCAGGCGCGACCGATCGTCCCGGGAATCGCGAAGGCTGTGGCGCGGACTCACCCCGCCCCGCCCCTCAGCGCTCCTCAGCTCCAGCCGCCGCCATAGGTGCGGTAGAAGATGTGCTTGCCGATCTTGGCCACCCGCTTCATCGTACGGCCCCAGGGCGGGTTCACATAGGTCGCGTGGTAGTGGGTGGACGAGCCGACGTCGTCGAACCAGATCTTTCCGGCGGTGACCGCCATGGCGATCTCCTTGGCGGTCTTCCAGTGCCAGGGCGAGAGGATCAGGTCGGGAATGCGGTCGCAGGCGAAGGAGAACTGGCAGCGGTTGCGCCAGTTTTCGTTCTGGTAGACGACGCCGCAGATGGTCTTCGGATAGGCGGGGTTGCGCACGCGGTTGAGAATGACCTGCGCGACGGCGGCCTGGCCCTTCAGCTCCTCGCCGCGCGCCTCGAAATAGATGCCTTCGGCAAGGCACTTCTGCTCCTTGGCGGTGAAGACCTCCGCCGGCAGCGGCGTGGCCGCCCAGGCGTGATCGTCCGGCGAGATATCGGGCACGAAGCGGCCGAGTTCCGTCTTCGGCTTGAGGATCGAATCGAAGGGCGATTCCCGGGCGTAATCCGGCTCGACGCGGGCATAGGCGGTCGCCAGCACGTCGGCATTGTCATTGGTGACGAGGCTTGCGATGACGGGCGAGACGCCGGGATTCCTGCGCACCGGCTCCTTCTTGTAGAAGGCGGTGGCGATCTCGATTTCCTTGCCCTTGATCTGCGGCTTGGCGAAGGCCATGCGCTGGCCGGTGTCGAAGGCGGGCGAGAGCAGGAAGCTGGTGCGATCGAGAATCGAGCCGGCGGCAAAGCCCTTCGGCGGCGTCACCGGCAGGACGGCGACGATGCGGCCCTTCTTGTCGCGGCGGTTGACGCGGTCCTCGTCGGGAATGCCGCCCTTGCCCTTGTGCTCGCTGCGCAGCGCCGCCGTGACGCCGCCCGGCAGCTCCACGCCCGCGCCGCTTTCGATGCCTCCGGTCGTCATGGCGTCGGCGAAGGCGATCTCGACCTCGTGGATCGAGCCGGCGGGCGAGCGGGTCAGCACCATGGTCTGGTTGCCGCCCTTGCGGTTGAGGCCGGCGAGATAGGTGGCAAGGTCCGTATGGGCGGCCGGCGTCGGAAAGGTGGCGACGAGGCCGAGGCCGGCGGCCAGGGGGATTTTCCACTCCCGCTTCAGATAGGCGAGGAAGCGGCCGGCCGCCGCATGACGAATGCTACGCTTACGCAACTTCTTACTCCGCACGCATGCGCAGGCGCGCCGCCATTGTCGATGGCGTGTCCTCCTGCCCGAAACTGACTGTATGGGAGCCCTTCCGCGCCGAAGCACGGGCCCGAAGCGGCTCGTTGTCAGGGTAAAATGAAGCATTAACCTTGATGGTTGGTTAATGCTGATAAACGGCTTTCGGGGAGGCGTTCACCTCCCCTTCACGTTTTCGTCAGATCACGACATGCGAGCCGAGCTCGACTACGCGGTTGGTCGGCAGGCGGAAATAGTCGGACGGGTCGGTGGCGATGTTAGCGAGCGCGATGAAAAGCCGGTCCTGCCACATGGGCATGCCCGATTCGGCGTCGGGCACCAGCTTGCGGCGGCCGAGATAGAACGAGGTCGACATGATGTCGAACCTGTGCCCCGCCTTGCGCATCAGGCCGAGCGCCTGGGAAACGTTCTGCGTCTCCATGAAGCCGAAATGCATCTCGATGCGCGAGAACCGCTCCGAGATCTTCTCGACCGAGAACCGCTGGGCCGGAGCGACGCGCGGCGTGTTGGCGGTCTTGATCGTCAGGATGAAGTTGCGCTCGTGCAGGACGTGGTTGTGCTTGATGTTGTGCAGCAGCGCGGCGGGGGCGAAGTCCGGATCGCTGGTGAGGAAGATCGCCGTGCCGGTGACCTGCACCGGGGCATGCGCGCCGGGCCTTTCCACGGACTTGACGAAGGCGGGCAGCGGCACCTCGATGCGCCGGGTCTTTTCGCGCAGGATCCTCGTGCCGCGGGTCCAGGTCCACATCAGGACGACGACGGCGCCGGCGATCATGACCGGCACATAACCGCCGTCGACCACCTTGAGCAGGTTCGCGCCGAGGAAGGTGAGCTCGAGCAGGAAGAGCGGCAGCAGCGCCGCGGCGGCGGCAAGCGGCGTCCAGCGCCAGCGCCTGCGCAGGAACTCGAAGGCAAGCACGGTCGTCACCACCATCGCCCCGGTGACGGAAATGCCGTAGGCGGTCGCCAGCGCTTCCGAGGAACCGAAAATGAAGACGAGCAGCATGACGCCGAAGAGCAGCACCGTGTTGACGCCCGGCAGATAGATCTGGCCGGTCTGGGTCTCGGACGTGTGGAAGATCTCCATGCGCGGCAGGAAACCGAGATGGATCGCCTGGCGCGTCAGCGAGAAGGCGCCGGTGATGACCGCCTGGCTGGCGATGATCGTTGCGAAGGTCGCAAGGATGACGACCGGCAGCAGCGCCCATTTCGGGAACATCAGGAAGAACGGATTGGCGATCGTCTCGGGATGGGAAAGCACCAGCGCGCCCTGGCCGAGATAGTTCAGCGTCAACGCCGGGAAGACCAGGCAGAACCAGGCCCACTGGATCGGCCGCCGGCCGAAATGGCCGAGGTCCGCATAGAGCGCCTCCGCCCCCGTCACCGTCAGGAAGACCGCCCCCAGCACGACGAGGCCGACATAGCCTTCGTTATACATGAACAGCACGGCATAATACGGGTTGAAGGCGGCCAGGATGCCGAGGTCGTCGCTGATATGGCTGATGCCGCCGAGGCCCATGACGATGAACCAGAGGGCGGTGATCGGGCCGAAGAACTTCGACACGGCGGCCGTGCCCCAGGACTGCACGGCAAACAGCATGACGAGGATGACGACGGAGATCGGCACGATATAGTCGTCGAGCGTCGGCGTCACGAGCTTCAGGCCCTCGACGGCGGAAAGGACGGACAGCGCCGGCGTGATCATCGCATCGCCGATGAAGAGCGCCGCGCCGGCCGCCCCCATGAAGAAGAGCACGGTGGCATGCCGGCCCGCGGTCTTCGTGAGAAGCGCCAGCAGGGAGAGCGTGCCGCCCTCGCCGTGGTTGTCGGCGCGCAGCAGGAAGAGCACGTATTTCAGCGTGACGATGACCGTCAGCGTCCAGATCATCAGCGAGATGAGGCCGACGACCTCCTCGCGCACGAGACCGTCGCCGGCGACCGGGCGCAGCGCCTCGCGCAGGGCATAGAGCGGGCTCGTGCCGATGTCGCCATAGACGACGCCGACGGAGCCGAGCGCGAGAAGGAACAGCGTGCGCGCCCTGCTGCGGGAATGCGGAGCGCCGGCGGCATGTGCTTGCATGGGACGATCAGGCCTAGAGCCAGCCTTTCCAGCGGAAGAAGAAAAAGGGGAGGATCGCCGACAGCACCATGGCGGCCAGCGTCAGCGGATAAGCCGCGGGGATGTGCAGTTCCGGCATGAACTCGAAGTTCATGCCGTAGGTCGATGCGATCAGCGTCGGCGGCAGCAGCACGACGGAGGCGATCGAGAAGATCTTGATGATGGCGTTCTGCTCGAGGTTGATGAGGCCGAGCGAGGCATCGAGCAGGAAGGTGATGTTACCGGCGACGAAATTGGCGTGCTCGGAGAGCGACTGCACGTCCCGCGTCACCGTGCGGCAGAGCTCCAGGCTCTCGCGATCGGACTGCAGCGCCGGCAGGCCATGCAGGAAGGTCAGGACACGCGAGAGCGACATCAGGCTGTCACGCGTCTTGGCGACAAGGCGGTGGAGCGCGGAGACCTGCACGACGCGGTCTTCCAGATAGCGCGGCGGGCGGCGGCTCAGATGCCGCTTGTCGCCGAACACTTCGAGCGAGAGCTTGTCGGCGCGTGAAACCGCGATCTCGAGGATTTCGGCGGTGCGGTCGGCGATGGTTTCCAGAAGCCGCGTGATCATCACGATGGGCGTGCCGCAGCCGCCCGGAATGCGGTGCATCGCGCTCTTGAACAGGGAGAAGGAGCGCGGCTCGGCATAGCGCACCGTCAGCAGCCGGTCCGGCGTGAGGATGAAGGCGACGTCGGTCAGGTGCGGCAGGTCGCTTTCCGCCTTCACCATCAGCGAAGCCGTCATGTAGGCCGCGTTGCCGTCCGTATAGAGCCGGCTCGACGGCTCGATGTCCTTCAGTTCGTCGCGCGTCGGCACGTCGATCGACAGGACCCGCTCGATCACGGCCTCGTCGTTGCGGGTGGGTTCGAGCAGATCGACCCAGACGGCGCCGGCAAGGGCCTCGGCGGCCGCAGAATCGGTTTCTGCCGGCAGGGCGCGCGCCTCGCCGTTGGGGCGGAAAACCGTGATCACCGGCGAATGGCTCCGGGAAGGACCATCGCTCACACTCCTGACTGGACGCCACGCTTCAGCGGTCGGCCGCGCATATTGCGCGGCGCAACATAAAAAGCAAGGCCATGGCGGGCAACGCGCCGGGGCGCGAAAGGTTCGGCTATTCGAAGACGATCGCCGGCGCGCCGCGCGCGCCCTTGCCCTCGATCGCCTGGAGTTCCTGCCAGACGCGCGTGGCGATCGCGCGATAGGTCTTCGCCGCCGCGCCATCCGGATTGGAAACGACGACGGGCGTGCCGGCATCGGAGGTCTCGCGGATATCCATGGTCAGCGGCACCTCGCCGAGGAACGGCACGCCGATGCGCTCGGCCTCCTTGCGCGCGCCGCCATGGCCGAAGATGTCATAGCGGTTGCCGGTGTCGGGCGCGATGAAATAGCTCATGTTCTCGACGATGCCGAGCACCGGCACCTCGACCTTCGAGAACATGTTGAGGCCCTTGCGCGCATCGATGAGGGCAAGGTCCTGCGGGGTGGAGACGATGACGGCGCCGGCGAGCGGCACCTGCTGGGCCATGGTGAGCTGCGCATCGCCCGTGCCCGGCGGCATGTCGACGACGAGCACGTCGAGCTCGCCCCAGGCGACCTCGCGCAGCATCTGCATCAGCGCCGACTGGATCATCGGCCCGCGCCAGATCATCGCCACCTCCTCGTCGACGAGGAAGCCCATGGACATGACCTTGATGCCGTAGTTCTCCATCGGCTTGATCGTGCGGCCTTCGAGCTGCTGCGGCCGGCCGGAGATCTTCAGGAGCCGCGGCATGGACGGGCCGTAGATATCGGCGTCGAGGATGCCGACGCGAAGGCCGTTCGCCTTCAGCGCCAGGGCGAGGTTGACGGAGGTGGTGGATTTTCCGACGCCCCCCTTGCCCGACGCAACGGCGATGATGGCGCCGACGCCGGGAATGCCGGACTTCGCGCGCTGCGGCGGCTGGCCGGGCGCGGCATGGGCATGGCCGGCATGGCCGTGCGCATCGCCGCGGCCGGGGGGCGGCGGGGTCGGCGCGCGGGCGGCGGCCGGGCCGGAAGCGGCGCGCTTGTCCGCCGTCAGCGCCACCATGGCGGCCTTGATGCCGGGGATTTCCTTGACGACGCGCTCGGCGGCGGCGCGCATCGGGTCGAGCTCGCGGGCGCGCTCGGCCGGCACGGTGATCGAGAAATAGGCTTTGCCGTCGGAGATGAAGACATCCGAGACGAGGCCGAGGTCGACGATGTTGCCATCCATGTCCGGGCCGCGCACCGTGCGCAGCCGTTCCAGCACCTGTTCCTTGCTTACATCCGTCATGAAACCCTCGATCGACCCGTCGCGGCATCAGGCCGCGGCCCTTTTTTCCGTAGATAGTGCACGGAAAGGCGCTCGCCAAACGTTTTCGCCCGCGACCGAAAGCCCCGGCTCCCGCTCAGGCGATCAGCCCGCGGCGGATGGCCTTGACCACGGCCTGGGTGCGGTTGACCGCCTCCAGCTTGCGCGTGACCTGGTTGAGGTAGTGGTTCACCGTATGCTCGGACAGGCCGAGGATTTCGGCGATCTCCAGGCTGGTCTTGCCCGCCGCGGTCCAGCTGAGGCACTGGATCTCGCGCTCGGTGAGCACGACCTGGCCGGATTTCCAGGCCGCGCCGATCTCCGCGAGCCGGTTGAAGAGGTGGACGGAGATCATCTGCAGCATCAGCCGCTCGTCGCGGCCGAGCGTCGGGCTCTCGCCGCCCCAGACGACGGCGCCGCGGTTGCCGAGCGCATCGTGCACGGGGAAAAAGTGGCCGGCCAGCATGCCGTGGCTGGTCATCGCGCCCACCAGCTCGGTGAAATCCAGCTGCTCGGAGGATTCGCCGATCCATTCCCGCATGTCATAGGAGAACGGCACGGTGGTAAGCCGCAGCTTACGGATGCCGGCGCTGTGGCGAACCATGCGTAGCGCATCGTATTTTCCGAGGATTTCCTGCGGCCAGTTGCTGACGATGGAATAGGCCGACAGCTTCTCCGCCTCGAAGCCCGGCAGGTTGAAGACGATGAAAAATTTGAGCCCGTATTCCTCGCACTTGCGCCGCATATAGCGCACGATGTCGAACTGCGTTTCGAGAGCGGCGATCTCGCTGCCTTCGTCCCGTAGCTGGTTGTCGGTGCTGCTCGTTTCGTCAGCCGTCATGGTCCCCCGCAATTTTGTTCTTAGCCTTGGGCATTTGGAGCGGAACCGCACGCATTCCAGAAAGTCGCAAGGTTTTTTTATGCATCAGTTCAAAAGCCCAGCGCGAATCGCCTTGGCGACCGCCTGGACCCGGTTGACGGCATCGAGCTTGCGCGTCGCCCGGTTGAGATAATGATTGACCGTATATTCCGAAAGGCCGAGGATTTCAGACATTTCCACGCTCGTCTTGCCGGCCGAGGCCCAGGACAGGCACTCGATCTCGCGGCGCGAGAGCGAAACGTTCTGCCGGCGGCCGGCGCGCAGCTCGACGACTTCGGTGAAGATGAGGTTCGCGACCGCGTTGAGTTCGGCCATCTCACGCGGATTGAGCACGTCGCGCGTGCCGCCGAAGGCCAGCGCGCCGCGCAGGCCCACCGAATTGTGGGCCGGGAAATAGGCCCCGCGCGACAGGCCGTGCCGTTCGAAGAGGCTCGCCGCGATCGCCGCCTTGCCATCGGCCCTGCGCCGGTTCGTGCGGTCCGCATCATAGGTGAAGGGGTTGGTGCTCTGGCGCAGGCGCTCGATGACGGGGCTGCCGAAGATCAGGCCGGCATGGTCGTATGTCTTGAGCATCTCGTCCGGCCAGGACGTCAGCAGCACGTTGGAGGAGAAGTCGGTCGAGGTTTCCGACGGGACGTTGATCAGGAGGTAGCCGCGAAGGCCGTAGTGCTTGGTCAGGCTGTCCAGCGTCTCGGCGACGTCCTCCTGCGAGCCCAGCGTCGCCGGATCCGGGTCCCGCCGATGCCGGAACCGCGCAGACGCCGTATGAAATCGATCCGCCATATCCATCTTCCTTCAGCACGCACGCGCCCGTGCGGCAAAAATGCCGTCACAATGCACTGCTTGCTCCAGGAACCCCCGTATCCCAATGCAAGTATGTTCGATGAACCGCGCCTCAAGTCCGCGGCGAGCGACGCAACTCGTGAGCTGGTCGTGAGGGAAGCTAATGATGCCCCAACTCCACGTCCAGCGCGATTTTCTAATTTACCGTAAAATGGCGCCATAAGACAACCATGCCATCATTTACGGACCTTGCCTCTCGACTTACCGTTGCGGACCGAGGCGGGCCGACAATTCCGCCATGATGGCGCCGGCCGCATGCCGCACGCGCGGCGCCCAGTCGTCGAGCTGCGCCTCACCGACGCGATAGGCCGGCCCCGTCACGGAAACGCCGGCGACGAGCGCGCGGCCGGCGTCGAAGACCGGGGCGGCGACGCAGCGGATGCCCGGTTCGTGCTCCTCCCGGTCGAAGGCGATGCCGCTCAAACGGATCTGCGCCAGCTCGTCGAGCAGCGCCGCCCGGCTGGTGATCGTCTGCGGCGTGAACCGGCGGAACTCCAGGCCGGACAGGAGGGCGTCGAGCGCCTCGGCATCCAGCGCGGCGAGCGCCGCCTTGCCGACGCCGGTGCAATAGGCCGGCGAGGCATTGCCGATCTGCGAGTTCATGCGCACGGCCTGCCGGCTCTCCACCTTGTCGAGATAGATGATCTCCCGCCCGCGCAGGACGCCGAGATGCACGGTCTCGCCGGTCTGCCGGTGCAGCGCCTCGAGGAAGGGCGCGGCGACGGCGCGGAACTCGTTGCGCGCCCAGCTGGCGGAAGCGAGCTTCAAGAGGCGCAGGCCCGGCACATAGGCATGGTCGGGACGCAGCTCCAGCAACCCCTCCTGCACCAGATGGGAGAGCTGCCGGTGCAGCGTGCCGCGCGGCTGCCCGCTGACGGCGAGCACGTCGGTGAAACGCATCGGGCGCTCGGCGAGCGCCACGGTCTCCAGGACGGCCATCGCCTTGCCGAGCGTGCCGGTGCCCCCCTCCTCGTCCCGCTCGTTCGCCATTGCCACATCCCCGCTCGTCCCTTGACAGGCTGCCATGGTAACGAAATAATTCCGAATAATCAAACTCAGTTCCAAATAATGGAATTTTCTGGAGACCATCGATGACAGGGCGTTATCCGGACCTTGCAGGACAGGGCGTGCTCGTCACCGGCGGCGGCTCGGGCATCGGCGCGGCGCTGGTCAGGGGGTTTGCCGCTGCCGGCGCCCGCGTCGCCTTTCTCGACATTGCCGAGGTGGAGAGCCGCAACCTGGTCTCGGAACTCGAAGGCGCGGTCGGGCACCTGCCCCATTATATACGGACGGACCTGCGTGACATCGATGCGCTGCGCCGGGCGGTCGATGAAGCGGCCGCTGTGCTCGGTGGCCTCAGCGTGCTCGTCAACAATGCGGCGCGCGACGACCGGCACGATCTGGAGACCGTGGAGCCCGACTATTGGGACGAGAACCAGGCGGTGAACCTGCGCCACCACTTCTTCGCCGCCCAGGCCGCCGCACCGCATATGCGGGCAGCCGGCGGCGGGGCGATCGTCAATTTCTCCTCCATCGCCTTCCTGCTCAACATGGGCGAGTTTCCCGGCTATTCCACCGCCAAGGCCGGCATTGTCGGCCTTACCAAGTCGCTCGCCGGTCGGCTCGGGCCGGACAATATCCGCGTCAACGCCATCCTGCCCGGCATGGTGCTGACCGAGCGGCAGAAGCGCCTGTGGATCGACGAGGCGGCGGTGGCCGGCGGCATCGCCCGCCAGTGCCTGAAACGCTCGCTCATCGCCGACGACATGGTCGGCCCCTGCCTTTTCCTGGCGTCGGAGGCCTCCGGCGCCATAACCGCACAAACGCTCATCGTCGACGGAGGCATGCTCTGATGACCACACCCGAACCCGCTTATGTCGCGGTCGACTGGGGGACCTCCAGCTTCCGCCTCTGGCTCATCGGCAAGGACGGCGACGTGCTCGCCGAGCGCCGCAGCGGCGAAGGCATGACGACCGCCGCCCGCACCGGCTTTGCCGAGGTGCTGCAAAGCCACCTTGCCGCCGTCTCGGCACCCGCCGGCCTGCCGGTGCTGATCTGCGGCATGGCCGGGGCCAAACAGGGCTGGGTCGAGGCCGGCTATCTCGATACGCCCGCCGCGCTTGCCGACATTCCCGCCGCCGCCGTGCGCATTCCCGGCGCTTCCGCTGACATCCGCATCCTGCCCGGCCTTGCCCAGCGCGACGCGGCCGCGCCCGATGTCATGCGCGGCGAGGAGACCCAGCTTCTCGGCGCCGCCGCCGCGCTCGGCGAAGGCGACCACCTCGTCTGCATGCCCGGCACGCACAGCAAGTGGGTGCGCCTTTCCGGCGGAAAGGTCGCGGGGTTCTCCACCTTCATGACCGGTGAGCTGTTCGAGGCGATCGCCAGGAACACGATCCTCAGCCACGCCATCGCCGAGGCCGGGGCGATTGCCGGCGACAACGCCGCCTTCCGCGCCGCAGTCGTGCGCATGGTGGCCAATCCGGCGCTTGCAACGAGCCAGATCTTCTCCGTGCGCGCCGGCTCGCTGATCGCGGGGCTTTCGCCGGTGGATGCCAAGGCACGCCTTTCCGGCACGCTGATCGGGCTGGAGATCGCCGGAGCCCTCTCCCTCGTCGCCGAGGGCACGCCCGTCACGCTCGTCGTGTCCGGCGGGCTCGGCGCACTCTACAAGGACGCCCTTGCCGCCGCCGGCATCGCCCCCACCGTCATCGACGCCGATACCGCCGTGCGCGACGGCCTTGCCGCGGGCGCGAAGGCCCTCTGGTCCCTTTGAACATGAACTGCAACCCATTCCGCTCACCCCGGACCTGCTCCCGAGAAAGCTGAACCGATGAACCGCATCCCCTTCCCCCCGATGAAATACCCGCTGATCGCCATCCTGCGCGGCCTGAAGCCGGGCGAGACCCAGGCTGTCGTCGGCGCCCTGATCGAGACGGGTTTCACCGCGATCGAGATCCCGCTGAACTCGCCCGATCCCTTCGCCTCGATCGAGACCGCCGCGAAGATGGCGCCCGAGGGCTGCCTGATCGGTGCCGGCACGGTGCTGACCGTCGCGGATGTCGACCGGCTCGCCGATGTCGGCGGGCGGCTGATGGTGAGCCCGAATGTCGAGCCCGACGTCATCGCCGCCGCCGCCGCCAAGGGCATGGTGACGATGCCGGGCGTCTTCACGCCGACCGAAGCGCTCGCCGCCGCGCGCGCCGGGGCGACGGGGCTCAAGTTCTTTCCCGCCAGCGTGCTCGGCCCTGCCGGCATCCAGGCGATCCGCGCCGTGCTGCCGGCCGACCTGGAGATCGCGGCCGTCGGCGGCGTCTCGGAAAAGAACTTCGCCGACTACGCCGCGATCGGCATCCGCAGCTTCGGCCTCGGCTCCAGCCTCTACAAGGCGGGCATGGGCGCCGACGAGGTGCGCGCCCGCGCCCGCGCGACGGTCGAGGCCTATGATGCGGTGTATGGAGGCGGAAAATGAGCGAGACCCATTCCTTCACCGGCCGCATCCTGTGCGAGACGGCCTGCGAGCTCGGCGAAGGCCCGACCTACGATCCGGCGACGGGCACGGCCTACTGGTTCGACATCATGGGCCGCACGCTGCATGAACTGCACCTTGCGACGATGACCAAGGCGACGCATGCCCTGCCCTTCCTCGGCAGCGTGCTCGCCGTCGTCGATCCGGAGCGCCAGCTCATCGTCTCCGACCAGGGGCTTTTCCTGCGCAGGGTCGCCGATGGAGCGCTCAGTCCCTTCGTCACGCTGGAGGACAAGGCGCAGAACCGCTCCAATGATGGGCGCGTGCATCCGTCCGGGGCGCTCTGGGCGAGCACGATGGGCCGCAAGGCGGAAAAGCATGCCGGCGCGATCTATCACATTGCCGGCGGAACGGTGACGAAGCTCTTTTCCGACATCACCATCCCGAACGGCATCTGCTTCTCGCCGGATGGCCGCATCGGCTATTTCACAGATACGGACGTCAACCATCTGATGCGCGTCGCGCTCGACCCGAAGACCGGCCTGCCCGCCGGCGCGCCCGAGGTCCTCGGCGACGAGACCGGCACGCCGGGCGGCATCGATGGCTCGGTCTGCGATGCGGACGGGCTGATCTGGAACGCACGCTGGGGCGCAAATGCGGTCGATGTCTACAAGCCCGACGGCACGAAGATCGCCCGCCATCTGGTGCCGGCCGCGCAGGCGAGCTGCCCGGCCTTCATCGGCGACAAGGCCGACCGGCTGCTGGTGACATCCGCCTGGCAGGGCATGGACGCGGCCGCACGCCTTGCCGATCCGCATGCCGGCCAGACTTTCGAACTCGGCCTCTCCGTGAAGGGGCGTTTCGAGCCGGCATTCGCGCTCTGAAGATACATACGGCTGGAGCGGGCCGCGGCCCTGCGCCCGCTTCCCGCGTCAAAAATGCATGGCGGCAATCAAAAAGAAGGCAATTTTCATCGGAACCAAAAACGGATGTCGCCGTTCCTTGTCCATCAGCCGGTGCGGACGGCCCCTCTAAAGACCGCCGCGCCTTGATGCCAACGAGACGAAAGGCAGGTTCAAGATGACCAATAAACTTCTCACTTCCGTTGCCGCTGGTGCACTCTTCCTCGGCGCGGCCCTGGCCCCGGCAGCCTTTGCGCAGGATACCAACCAGCCGGCCGCCGGCGAAACCCAGACCCTGGAGCAGCAGCCGGGTATGACCGGTGACGACGCCACGGGCACCACGCCCGGCGACACCGCAGCAACCCCGACCACGCCGACGACCGAGGATACGGCCCAGACGCCGGAAACCGGCACGGCCACCGAAGACACGGCTCAGACCCCGGCAACGACCCCGACCGAGGACACGGCACAGGCGCCGGCTGCCGGCGGTGACTATCTGACGGCCCAGTCGCCGGAACAGATCAGCGCCAACACCTATCTCGGCCAGGCCGTCTACAACAGCGCCGATGAAAGCATCGGCAAGATCTCCGATCTGATCATGGAGAAGGACGGCGGCATCACCGCAGCCGTTGTCGGTGTCGGCGGCTTCCTGGGCATCGGCGAAAAGTGGGTCGCCGTTCCGTTCGAGAAGATCTCGATCACGCAGATCCCGGATTCGGACGATGTCAAGCTGACGACGACCGAAACCGCCGAGAGCCTGCAGGCCGCGCCGGAATTCAAGACCACGGCGCAGCAGGTTGCCGAACGCCAGGCCACGACCCCGGTCGATACCTCGACGACCTCGTCGACGACCGACACGGGCACGGCTCCGGCCACCCAGCCGGTCGAATAATCCGGCAGGTTCATTCTGATCTCCAGCCCGGTGGCCATCCCTGCGCCACCGGGTTTTTCTTTTGCACTATGCTTTTTTGACGTGCGCGTTTCCCCCCTCTGCCCTGCCGGGCATCTCCCCCTCAAGGGGGGAGATTGGATGGAGGACCATTTCGCCCATCTCCAGCGTTGCGATTCGAGCAGGGTTCCTGCTCCTTGCCGATCTCCCCCCCCTTGAGGGGGAGATGCCCGGCAGGGCAGAGGGGGAGCAGCCGCAAATGCGCGCTTGAAACTCCTTCAATACCAGGCGTCGGCCACGGCGACCTTCTTGCGGTCCATGTAGTCGCAAAGCGCCTCGTCGATGGCGGCATCGAGCGGGGGCGCCTGGTATTCGGCGAGCGTCTTCTTCCACTGGCGGTTGGCGCGGGTCGCCATGTCCGTCGAGCCGCCCTCCTCGCTCCATTTCTCGAAGGGCTCGTTGTCGGACAGGGCCGAATCCCAGAAGGCGGTCTGGTAGTTGCGCATCGTGTGGTCGCAGCCGAGGAAATGGCTGCCGGGGCCGACCTGGAGGAAGGCGTCCATGGCCAGCGTGTTGTCGTCGACCGTGACGCCGGCGAGATAGGAATGCAGCGCGCCGCAGAGGTCGGCATCCATCACGAACTTCTCGTAGGACATGGAGAGCAGGCCGTCGAGGAAGCCGGCGGAATGCAGGATGAAGTTGGCGCCGCAATGCACCGCCGACAGCATGGACATCAGGCCTTCCTGCATGGCCTGGCCGTCCGGCAGCTTGGAGTTCGAGAAATTGCCGGCGCAGCGCAGCGGCAGCTTCAGGCGCCGGGCGAGCTGGCCGACGACCATGGAGCCGATGGCCGGCTCCGGCGTGCCGAAGGTGGGCGAGCCGGAGCGCAGCGACATGGAGGAGAGGAAATTGCCGAAGATGACCGGCGCGCCCTTCCTTTCAAGCTGGGTCAGCGCGCAGCCGGCCAGCGTTTCGGCGAAGGACTGGGCGATGGCGCCGGCATTCGTCACCGGTCCCATGGCGCCGCCGAGAATGAAGGGCACGATGACGGCGGCCTGGTTGGCGCGGGCATAGGCGCGCAGGGATTTCGTCATCGTGCCGTCCCAGACGAGCGGCGAATTGACGTTGACATTGCCGAGGATGACGCAGTTCTTGTCGACGAAATCGGCGCCGAACAGGATGCGCGCCATGTCGATGGAATCCTCCGCGCGCTCCTCCGCGGTGATCGAGCCCATGAAGGCACGGTCGGAATATTTGATGTGGCTATAGACCATGTCGAGATGGCGCTTGTTGACGGGAATGTCGACCGGCTCGCAGATCGTGCCGCCGGAATGGTGCAGCCAGGGGCTCGACTGGGCGAGCTTGATGAAGTTGCGGAAGTCCTCCAGCGTGCCGTAGCGCCGGCCCTTGTCGAGGTCCATGACGAAGGGCGAGCCATAGGCCGGCGAGAAGACCACCTTGTTGCCGCCGATCTCGACATTGTTGGCGGGGT
Organism: Shinella sp. WSC3-e; assembly: GCF_945994535.1. NCBI lineage: Bacteria > Pseudomonadati > Pseudomonadota > Alphaproteobacteria > Hyphomicrobiales > Rhizobiaceae > Shinella > Shinella sp. WSC3-e. The sequence continues at coordinate 193,856 of NZ_OZ000530.1, read as the reverse complement.
TGCGGGCGTGCTGGGTGAACTCGGCGGGCGCGGAGGAGACGATCTCGCGCAGCATGCCGGGCTCGAAGCGCACGAGCAGACCCTCCACCTTCGCACCGGCGCACTTCCAATGGTCGATGGCGGCGGGATCGTCGCGGAACTCGATGCCGACCTCGGCCAGGATGCGGTCCGCCGCCCGCTCGATCTTCTGCAGGTTCTCTTCCGACAGCACGTCGTAGGTCGGGATGCCCCGCACGATATAGGGCACGCCGAGCGCCTTGGCGCCACCCTCCCGCCGGGCCGGACGTCCCCTCACTCTGCGTGCCGGTGCTTCGATCGTCGCTGCGTCTGCCATTGTCGCCTCCATAATCCAGAACGAGGCTAGGCGTGATTGAGTGCCTTGTGACGCTGGAAAAAACTTACGAAGACTATAAGCTGTATTTATGGAAACCCTGCGCCGTCTGCTCCCCTCCGCCTCCAGCCTCATCATCTTCGAGGCCGCCGGGCGGCACCAGAACTTCACCCGCGCCGCCGCCGAGCTCGGCATGACGCAGGCGGCCGTCTCCTATGCGGTGCGCAATCTCGAGGAGCAGCTGGGCGTGGCGCTCTTCCACCGCATCCACCGCGCCGTGGAGCTGACCGATGCCGGCGAGCGCTTCCATGCGGACGTGACGCTCGGCCTGTCGCGCATCCAGAAATCGGCGGAGGATATCCGCGCCAAGGGGCGCGAGGCGAATGTGACGCTTGCCGCCTCCACCGCCTTCGCCTCGATGTGGATGCTGCCGCGGCTGGCCAAGCTGCGCGCCGACCTTCCCGATATCGACCTGCGCATCCAGACCAGCGTGCGCGACCTCGACCTCGACGAGGAGCCGATCCCGCTCGGCATTCGCGGCGGCGACCCGGCGAAATGGCCGCGCTATCATGCGGCGCTGCTGGCGCCGGAAGTGATCGCGGCCGTCGCCAGCCCGGCCTTCGTGGAAAGCCGCGGGCACCCGACGACGCCGGAAGAACTGCTGAAACTGCCCCTCATCCACCTGGAGGAGCCGGTGCGGGCGGCCTGCGACTGGCCGGAATGGTTCGCAAGCGCGGGCGTGCGCTACCCGGCGCAGGCCCGCCGGCTCGCCATCAACGATTATGTGCTGGTGATCCAGGCCGTGCTGGCGGGGGAAGGCGTCGCGCTCGGCTGGCGGCACCTGATCGACGGGCAGGTGCGCTCGGGCGCGCTCGTCACCGTCGGCGGCCATGTGCTGAGGACGGACGACGCCTTCCACGTCGTCTGGCCGCGCTCGCACGAACTCAACGGCCCGGCCCGGCGGGTGCGGGACTGGCTGCTGGAGGAAGGCCGGCTGGCCCGGAGCGGCGAGGCCTGAGCGTCAGCGGCGCAGCACCGGCCGCACCTCTTCGTGGAAGAAGCGGAAATAGGAGGTGATCTGCGCGAGCGCGTTGGTCGACAGCTTGTACTGGATGCCGAGGCGGCCGTTGGAATACCAGCACACCGTGCCGCTGAGGCGGCCCAGTTCCTCGCTCTCGACCGTCACCAGCTGGCCGGCCATGGCCTGGATGGGCTTCTCCACGTCGAAGGCCATGCCCGTCGGAGAGAGGTCGATGACGCGCGCCCGCGTCGTTTGATGCATCACCCGCACCGTCGCGAAAATACGCACCTTGGAACGGTCGCTCGCCCTGACGGGCATATCCTTGATGGTCGTCATCCGTGGCTCCCCTCACGAACATTCACAGTGGAGCCACCATAATAGAGGCTGCTTGCCGCCCGGCTAAACAAATGCCTGCAATTTTACGGAAGTGGTCCATTCGGGGACGGCGCCTCAGCAGACGGCCCGGCCCTCGACGCTGACATAACGATCGGAGAGGAAGCGCATGGTGGCGACGGCATCCTGCGGCTTGCCGTAGAAATAGCCCTGCCCCATGCCGCAGCCGAGCGCCTTCAGCTTCAGCGCCTCGGAGAAATCCTCGATGCCTTCGGCGACGACGGCAAGATCGAGGCCCTCGCACATGGCGACGATCGCCTTGATGATGTGTTCGGAGGCCTTGTCGTTGGAAATGCGCGAGACGAAGGCGCGGTCGATCTTCACCTTGTCGAAGGTGAAGTCGCGCAGGCGCCCGAGGCTCGACTGGCCGGTGCCGAAATCGTCGAGCGAGATGCGCACGCCCGCCGCGCGCAGCTCCCCGACGATCTTCTGCGCCGTGTCGGCATCCGTCATCACGGCGGTCTCGGTGATCTCCAGCTCCAGCCGGCGCGGATCGAGCCCGGCGCGGTTGAGGATCGCCAGCGTGTTGAAGGCCGTCTTCGGGTCCATCAGCTGGGCGGAGGAGAGGTTGAAGGAGAGGAAGAGCTCCTTCGGCCAGGACAGCGCCGTCTCGGCCGCCTTGCGTAGCAGCGTATCGGACAGCGCATCGATGAAGCCGCGCTCCTCGGCAAGCGGCACGAAGGTGGCGGGCGAGACATAGCCGAGATCGGCATCGCACCAGCGCGCCAGGGCCTCGAAGCCGACGACCGTGTCGTCGCGCAGGCTGACGATCGGCTGGAAATGCACGTCCACCTCATTGGCGATGATGGCATTGCGCAGCGCCTGCTCGAGCTGCGTGGCGCGCTTCATCTCCTGGGCGATCTCCTGGGAATAGACGGTGATCTGGCCGCGGCCGCGGCGCTTGGAGCGGTAGAGGGCCGTATCCGCGCTCTTCAGGAGCTCGGTGAAATCCGCGCCGGCGAAGGGGAAGATGGCAAAGCCGAACGAGGCCGAAAGGCGCACATTGCGGTCGCCGAGATCGAAGGGGGCCGACAGCACCTCGCGCAGCATCTGGCCGATCTTCTCCGCGCCCTTGCGCTCGAAGACGAGCGGCAGCACGAAGGCGAACTCGTCACCGCCGTGGCGGGTGACGGTGGCGCCGTCGGGAATGCAGGCCTTCAGGCGATGGGCCACCTGGCAGAGGATCTCATCGCCCGCGCGCGGGCCGAAAAGGTCGTTGATCGGTTTGAAGCCGTCGAGATTGGCGATGCCGATGGCAAACGGCGCGGGGTCCTCCTCGCGCTCCTTGGCGATCTGGCGCACCTTGTCGCGCAATCGGTAGAGGTTGCCGAGCCCCGTCAGCGGGTCCGTATAGGCCATCGCATGGAGGTCGGTCTGGGAAACATCCAGCGCTGCAGGATCAGCAGACTTCATCAATGATTTCCCGTACTTGCACGCGACCTCCGAGGATGGTTCCACGATGAGGCATGATCGTTAACAAAAACATAGCAAACGATCGTCACTCCTGCCCACCTGCCTCCCCAAATCTGGGGAGTTGACCGGCCCCATTCAACCTATGCGACAGATTTCTCCGGCTGACGGCCGGCATAGCGCCGGTAGATCGCCTCGATCATGTCCGGGCTGACCGGCTTGGTGATGTAGTCGTCCATGCCGGCGTCCATGCAGTTCTGCATGTCGACATTGAGCGCCTGGGCGGTGACGGCGACGATGGGTGTGTGGGTGCCCGTCAGCTCCTCGGCCTCGCGGATCTCCATCGCCGCATCGATGCCGTTCATCACGGGCATGGAAATGTCCATCAGCACGAGGCGCGGCTGGTGCTTGCGCCAGAGCATCACCGCCTCCTCGCCGTTCTCGGCGATGCGGTGCGAGATGCCCATGCCCTCGAGGATCTGCGAGAAGACGAACTGGTTGATCCGGTTGTCCTCGGCCACGAGCACCTCGATATCGCCGACGGCGCCCGGCAGCATGGCGGAAATGTCCGTCGCGATGTACCAGTCGTCCGACAGCGACACCGGCGTGATGATGTCGCCGAGCGGCGAGTCGTTCTGCGAGAGCAGCTCGTGCTCCTCGACGAGCACGCGCATGAAATCCGGGCCGATGCCGTCGGGCGCGATCACCCGCGTGGCGATGCCGTGCGCATTGGAAAGGATGCCCTCGTGCTCCGGCAGGTTGTCGTCGATCACCACGAGGTCGATCGAGAGCCCTTCGCGGGCGGCAAGCGCGAGGAAGGCATCGTGCTCGCAGACGCTGCGCACCGCGCAGCAATCCGCCCCGCGCGCCCGGAACTCGCCGACCAGGATCTCCTCGATGCGCGGATTGGGCGTGGCGACCAGGGCGCGCTTGCCGGAAAGCGCCCGCAGCTCCTCGCCGTTCAGCTGGCCCAGCAGCAGCCGGCGTTCGGCGTCGCGCACCGGATCGAAGCAGTTCTGCCCCTCGACGAAACCGCCCGGCACGCTGAGCAGCACGTCGCGGCCGTCCGAAACCGCCCTGTTGCCGGCGACGAGCGCGGTCACGTCCTCCATCACCGTGACGATGGCATGGTGGCCGGGCGCGCCGATGCGGTATTTCCGGGTGATGACGTAGAGATCGGCCCCATCCGCACGGATGACGTGCTCCGGCATGCTGTAGGGTTCGCCCGTCTCCAGCACCGCACGGTCGGAGCGCTCGATGCGCTCGGCATTCTCCGCATCGGCAAGGTCCCAGACCGAGCGGCCGAGAATGCCGTCGGGATTGGCATTGTAGATCGCGCAGAAGGCGCTGTTGGCCGCGATATAGGTGAGGTTGCGGTCCTTGATGACGACCGGGGACGGCAGGGTCTCGAGGATCTCCTCGGTCAGCGCGATGCGCTCGAGGTCCGAGCGCCACTGCTCTTCCTGCTTCTTCTGCTCGGAAACGTCGACCAGGGTGGTGACATTGTAGCCGCTCGGCAGGCGGCGCTTGCGGAAATGGATCCAGCGGTCGCGGCCGAGCCGCTCGACGGCATCGTACTGCTCGCGCCAATGGGCCGAGATGCGGGTGGAAATCCACTCCTCGCGGTTGACCGCCTTGTGGCGCTGCTCGGGCGGAATGCCGTAGCGCACGCCGCTGTCGAAGATGGCGCCGAGCACGTCGCGCAGCCGCGTGCCGGGATTCAGCGTATCGGCGGGAATGGGAAAGTAGCGCAGGACCTGGCGGCTGGCGAAGACGAGGCAGTCGTTCTTGTCGTAGACGATCACGGCGGCGGCGAGGATATCGCACGCGGCCTCAAACATTCCCAGCCGGATGTTCGCGTCTGACGACGCTACATCATTCATAGTGGCAGACCTCGCCTGTCTGGCATTCCCGAACACATGCTGATCGGCGCGTCTTGCACCTTGGGACATACGGGAATGACAGCGGCCAGCGACGCTGAAATCGTCCACCGGAGAACCGGCCGGCTTGTGTTCATACAAGCGTCCGCGCACGTTGGCAGCATTTTATTAAAGCCTGATTAAACGATTTGCGGCCGCCGGGCGCCGCAAGGCGGGATAAGCCAACTTGCCCCTTCCAAGCCCCCGCCGAATCCGCGAAAATGGCGGCATGACGATCAGGCAGCTTTCCGAAACCCTCATCAACCAGATTGCCGCAGGCGAGGTGATCGAACGACCGGCAAGCGCCGCCAAGGAGCTGATCGAGAACGCGCTGGACGCGGGCGCGACGCGCATCGAGATCGCGACGGCCGGCGGCGGCAAGACCTTGCTGCGCGTCACCGACAACGGCAGCGGCATGGCGCCCGCCGACCTGGAACTGGCGATCCGCCGCCACTGCACCTCGAAACTCGACAAGGACCTGCTCGACATCCGCACGCTCGGCTTCCGCGGCGAGGCGCTGCCCTCCATCGGCTCGGTGGCGAAGCTCTCGCTGCTCAGCCGCACGGCGGAGGCCGGCGAGGGCGCGGAGATCAGCGTGACCGGCGGCAGGGTGGAGCCGGTGCGGCCCGCCGCGGCCAATCGCGGCACGGTGGTCGAGGTGCGCGACCTGTTCTTCGCCACGCCCGCCCGCCTCAAGTTCCTGAAGAGCGAGAAGGCGGAGGCCTCGGCCATTGCCGACGTGGTGCGGCGCATGGCGATCGCCTTCCCGCATGTGCGCTTCGTGCTGTCGGGCTCCGACCGCACGACGCTGGAATTTCCCGCGACGGGCAGCGACAGGCTCGCCCGCATCGCCCAGGTGCTCGGCCGCGATTTTCGCGACAATGCCATCGAGATCGATGCGGCGCGCGAGGGCGTCCGGCTCACCGGCTTTGCCGGCGTGCCGACCTTCAACCGCGGCAACAGCCTCAACCAGTTCGCCTTCGTCAACGGCCGGCCGGTGCAGGACAAGCTGATCTGGTCGGCGCTGCGCGCGGCCTATGCCGAGACGATCCCGCACGGGCGTTATCCCGTGGCGGTGCTGGCGATCGAGATCGATCCGGCGCTCGTCGACGTCAACGTGCACCCGGCGAAATCCGACGTGCGCTTCCGCGATCCGGGCCTGGTGCGCGGCCTCATCATCGGCGCGATCCGCGAGGCGCTCGCCCGCGAGGGCGACCGGGCGGCAACCACCGGTGCGGCCGGCCTGATGCGCGCCTTCCGGCCGGAGACGCATCGCCCGCAGACGCCCTGGAGCCCGGCCGCCTCGCCCTACCGCCCCTTCCAGACGGCCGGCGCCGCGGCGCCGCATTTCAGCGAAAGACAGACCGGCTTTGCCGATTTCGCCGCGCCCTCGGCGCGCGGCGAGCCGGCCTTCGCCCCTCCTTCCACCGCGCCGCGGGACGAGGAACCGCCGCAGCGCCACCCACTCGGCGCGGCGCGCGCGCAGCTGCACGAGAACTACATCGTCGCGCAGACCGAGGACGGGCTCGTCATCGTCGACCAGCATGCGGCGCATGAGCGGCTGGTCTTCGAGGCGATGCGCAACGCCCTCCATGCCCGGCCGGTGCCGGCGCAGGCCCTGCTCATCCCCGAGATCGTCGACCTTCCCGAGGACGATTGCGACCGGCTGGTCTCCCATGCGGAGGAATTCGCCCGCCTCGGCCTCGGCATCGAGCGCTTCGGGCCGGGCGCCGTCGCCGTCCGCGAGACCCCGGCCATGCTCGGCGAGATGGACGCGGCCGGGCTCGTGCGCCAGCTTGCCGACGAACTGGCCGAATGGGACACGGCGAGCGGCCTGAAGAACAAGCTGGAATACCTCGCCGCGACCATGGCCTGCCATGGCTCGGTTCGCTCGGGCCGGCGCATGCGGCCGGAGGAGATGAACGCGCTCCTGCGCCAGATGGAGGCGACACCCGGTTCCGGCCAGTGCAACCACGGCCGGCCGACCTATATCGAGCTCAAGCTTTCCGACATCGAGCGGCTGTTCGGCCGGAGCTAGAGCATTTCCAGCCGAAGCGACGTCGTTTCGGCGTCGGACAATGCGGGAAAACAAGAATCCAGAGCGTGAACCATTCTTTCAAAGCGAGCCCCCTTGGCCGGTGCGACAGCGAAAAGGCTGGAAATTTCGGCCTTGCCGGGATATGGCACGGTATCGACCGCGCAGCCGGCGCGTGACCCTGGATGAGACGGATATTGAGATCGATGATGAACCGTTTTGAAGGACGCGGCAGCCGCGAAGCGAAGATCCGCTATCTCGACGGCGATTTCCAGATCCTGATGCCCGGCTCGCACGTCATCTGCGCGATGACCGGCGAGACGGTGCCCGTCGACGAGCTGCGCTACTGGAGCGTCGCCCGGCAGGAGCCCTATGCCAGCGCCGAAGCCTCGCTCGAGGCCGAAAAGCGCGCCGGGGCGCTGCCGGTGCAGAAGAGGCAGTAGGCAGTAGGCAGTAGGCAGTAGGCAGTAGGCAGTAGAGACTGCCCGAGAGTGCGGCAGCGTCAATTCCTATTGGCTACTGCCTATTGCCTACCCCCTATTTCCCGGCCGGCCGCTGCAGCTTGCGCCGTCTTGCGCTGGCAATCGCCGCATCGATGATCGCATCCGGGCCTCTCGGGTCGTCGAAGCGGATTTCCACCTCGATCACCCGGCTCTTCTCCTTCAGCTCCTCCGCGCGGCCATGCTCACCGGCAAGGCGAGCGCTGTCCTTTGCCGTGGTGACGAGCTGGTAGTTCAGCCCTTCGGCATGGTCGAGGATCTCCGCGACCTCGTCCTCGGAGAGGTGATGGTGGTCGGGGAAGCCGCGCGTCACATAGAGATGCGCGCCCGTCTCGGTGACGGTGCGGAAGAACTTCTCGTTGTCGGCAATGCCCGACCAGGCCATGACGACCTTGTCGGCGAGGTCTTCCGCGCCGACGGTGACGAGCGTGGCGGAGTGGATCGCCTTGCCGGCGCGCGCCGCCTGGCGGATCAGCGCATCGGCGGCATTGCCGTTGCCGATCGCCAGAAGCGCGTTCGCCTGGCGCATCTGCTCGGCAAGCGGCGCGCGCACCGGCCCGCCCGGCACGAGATGGCCGTTGCCGATGCCGCGGCGGCTGTCGATGACCAGCAGCGCATAGTCGAAGGTGAGCTGCGCGCTCTGGAAGCCGTCATCCATGATGATGAGGTCGGCGCCCTCCTCCACCAGCCTGCGGGCGCCCTTGACGCGCCGGCGCGAAATCACGGTCAGCGCCTCGCGGGCGAGCAGCAGCGGTTCGTCGCCGACGGCGCGGGCGCGGTGGTGGTGCGGATCGACGACGGTGGTCACGTCGAGCGAGCCGCCATAGCCGCGCGACAGGAAACCGGGCTTCAGCCCCCGCGCCTTGGCGGCGCGGGCGAGCGCGATCGCCGTCGGCGTCTTGCCGGCCCCGCCGACGGTGAAGTTGCCGACACAGATGACGGGCACGGCCACCTCGGCACGGCGGCCCTTGCGCATGCGCCGGCCGGCGATCAGGCCGTAAAGGCGCGAGACCGGCCAGAGCACATAGGCCCGCCAGTCAGGCTTCGTCCACCAGAAAGGCGGCGCTTCACTTACCATTCCATCCCCCGCGCGCGTGCCGACCCGGTTCGTCGCAGCAAACGCGAGAAGTTGCGGAAAATCAACCGGGGGGATTGTGAGCGTGCGGTTCGCAGTAGCAGCCTATCGCCGCAAAAGGAGAGCGATCGCCTGTGAATGATCGAGAGGTCATCACATGGGCGCATACCCCCCTCTGCCCTGCCGGGCATCTCCCCCTCAAGGGGGGAGATCGACAAGCGGCGTGAACCTCGCTCAATTCGCGACGTTAAAGACGCGCAGAGCGCTGCTACATCCAATCTCCCCCCTTGAGGGGGAGATGGCCGGCAGGCCAGAGGGGGGTAGCCCAACCCGCTCACGCCACCGGACGCGCGATGGCCGCCTCGGGCAGGAGCGGGACGAGCTCGGTGATATCGGCAAGGCAATAATCGGAGGCGTCCGACAGCGATTCCCGCGAGCCGGTGCCCGTCAGCACCGCGACGTTGAGGCCCGCGCCGGCATTGCGGCCCATATGCATGTCGTGGTTGTTGTCGCCGACGACGGCGACCTGGTGCGGCGCAAGGCCCGTCGCGGCGCAGAAGCCGAGCACCATGCCCGGCTGCGGCTTGGTGCCGAAGCCGCTGTCGTAACCGGCGACATAGTGCAGGTAACCCTCGAAACCGAAGCGCTTCGCCGTCGCGCGGATCGAGGCCTCGTTGTCGCTGGAGGCGACGCCGAGCCAGTAGCCGCGGGCATGCATGGTGGCGAAGAACTGCGCAAGGTCCGTGACGGCGACGGCGAGCTGGGCCGAATTGGCGAAGAGGCTGTCGAAATGGGTTGCCAACGCCTCCACCGTGAAGGGCGCGCCGGCCGCGACCATGCCCGCGGCGATCTCCACCGTGTTGCCGGCGGCAAGCAGGCTGTCGGGCGTGACATAGCCGGTGTCGGGGTCCATGCCGCCGGCCAGAAGCAGCGTGCGGGCCAGCGCCTCGTCGCCGGCGGCGGCGATGCGCGCGAGCTCGTAGTTCACCGGCACCCAGCTCTTGGCATAGTCGAGCAGGGTCCCGTCCTTGTCGAAGAGGATGCCGGAAATGGTCTCAGCCTTGGACATGACACGCCTTTCGTCAGGACGTCTGGCGCGGATGCAGGCGCGCCTTCACGGTGAGCGGGTTGATGTAGGGCTCCAGCCCCTTGATGGTGGCGCGCAGCGCCCCGCGCATCTCCTGCACGGTCTCCTGCCCGGCCTCGATCATTTGCTTGCGCATCTCGTCGTTCATCAGGAGGTAGTGCACGCCCTTGGCCAGCATCTCCGTGTCGCGCACCATCTTGGCGCTGCCGTTGCGGGCGAGCTGCTGGTAGGCCTCGCGGAAATTCTGCACATTGCCGCCGGACAGGATCGCGCAGCCGAGCATGGCCGGTTCCAGCGGGTTCTGCCCGCCTTCGGCGAACAGCGAGCGGCCGACGAAGGCGATCTCCGTCATGCGGAGGTAGAGGCCCATCTCGCCGATCGTATCGCCGAGGAAGATGTCGGTCTGCGGCGTCAGGGCGTCGCCGCGCGTGCGGCGGGCGACCTTCAGGCCCCGTGCCTCCAGCATGTCGGCAATGGCGTCGCTGCGCTCGGGATGGCGCGGCACGATGATGGTGAGCAGGCCCGTGCGCTCCTTCAGCACCCGGTGCACATCGCCGGCGGCCGCCTCCTCGCCCTCGAAGGTGGAGATCGCCGCCCAGGTGCGCCGGCCCTGGATCTGGTCGAGATAGCTGCGCAGCACGGCGGAATCGGCCGGCGGTGCGTCCGTGTCGACCTTGAGGTTGCCGGAGACCAGCACCGGCAGGGCGCCGAGCGTGCGGAACCGGTCGGCATCGAGCTCCGACTGGGCGATGACGAGGGCGAAATTCTCGAAGATGGCGTCGGCGATGGCATGGCGCCGCTTCCAGCGCGGGAAGGAGCGATCCGAGATGCGCCCGTTGACCAGGACCTGCGGGATGTGGCGCTTGCCGAGCTCGAGGATGGTCATCGGCCAGATCTCCGACTCCGCCATGATGGCAAGGTCCGGATGCCAGTATTCCAGGAACCGGCTGATCGCCGGCTTCAGGTCGAGCGGCACATACTGGTGGATGACATCCGTGCCCAGGCGGCCGCGCACGACCTTGGCGGAGGTGATCGTGCCCGTCGTCAAGAGCACGGCGATGCCGCGGCGGCGCACTTCCTTGATGAGCGGGATTACCGCATTGGTCTCGCCGACGCTGGCCGCATGGAACCAGACCAGTGGCCCCGGCGGGCGCACGACGCTGGCATAGCCGTAGCGCTCGCGGCGGCGGGAGCGGTCTTCCTTGCCCTTGGCGGCCCGGAACGTGAGATAGGGGCTGACGATCGGATAGAGCGCGACGCCGCCCCAGCGGTAAAGCGAAAGCGCGAAACGGGCGAGGCGCCGGCTCATGCGCAGGTGCCCTTGGTTGCGGCTTTCGTCTTGTTCGGGATCATGGAAGGTCCGGTCTCTGGTTCGGCGCGGCCTCAAGCCGCGCGGAACGGTGTCGGGAAACGCGCCTCAGTTCTGCTGCGGATCCAGAAGCCGGTGCATGTGCACGATGAAATAGCGCATGTGCGCATTGTCCACGGTCTGCTGTGCCTTCGACTTCCAGGCGACGAGCGCGGAGGCATAGTCGGGGAAGATTCCGACGATATCGAGATCGTTGAGATCGCGGAACTGCATGTCCGTCAGCGTCGTCAGTTCGCCGCCGAAGACCAGATGCAGGAGCTGTTTCGGTTCTTTGCTTTCGGTCATGTCTTCTCTCTTTTTATGATGCCGATTTCGGCAATGGGTTTGCGGTATTCCGCACCAAAGGTCAATGGCCGGCAAGGTGCCGGGAGGCCTCGACAAGCCCGGAAAGCCGGGAAAATCCGGCCGCGGCCAGCGTCTCGTGGCTGACGGTCGGCCGGTTGTAGGACAGCGCCTCGCCGTCGAGCATGACAAGCGCCCCGCCGGCCTGCGCGAGGATGAGATCGGCGGCCGCCAGGTCCCAGTCGTGCGAATTGCGTTTCACCAATGTCGCGTCGATGCGCCCGTCCGCCACCATGGCCAGGCGATAGGCGAGCGAGGGCACATGGGAGATGCGCTGGACGCCGCCGATCATGTAGCGGTCGATGCCGTGCGCCATGTCCTCCGGCGCGGCGATGCGCGTCGGGCGGGCGGCGTCCGGATCGGTCGCACGGATGGGCTGGCCGTTCTTCAGCGCCGCGCCGCCCGCCGCCGCGGTGAAGAGCTCGTCGAGCGCGGGCGCGAAGAGGACGCCGGCGACCGGGCGGCCCCTGTGCACGACGGCGGCGCTGACGCACCAGACGTCCTTGCCGGCGATGAAGGCGCGCGTGCCGTCGATCGGGTCGATGACGAAGACCGTCTCGCAGTCGAGCCGGCCGGCATCGTCGTCGGTCTCCTCCGAGAGCCAGCCGTAGTTAGGCCGGGCGGAGAGCAGCTCCTTCTTGAGGATGTCGTTGGCCGCGAAATCGGCCGCGCTCACCGGCGAACGGCCGCCGTTCTTCCACCAGACCTCCGGTCCCTTGCGAAAGAAGTCGAGCGCCCGGGCCCCCGCAAGCCGCGCGGCGCCGGTGAGAAGATCGAGGTCGGCGGTCCAGGCGGTGGCGGGGCTCGGCATGGTCTCACGTCCCGGCAAGCGTCAAGCCTTCGATGGCGAGCGTCGGCGCGGCGACGCCGAACGAGCGGTCGATATCGCTTGCCGGCGTGATGCGCAGGAACATGTCGACGAGGTTGGAGGCGATCGTCACCTCCGAGACGGGGAAGGTCAGCTCGCCGTTCTCGATCCAGTAACCGGAGGCGCCGCGGGAATATTCGCCCGTCACCATGTTGACGCCCTGGCCGATCAGCTCGGTGACATAGAAGCCGGTGCCGACGGAGCGGATCAGGTCCTCCGGCGAAATGTCGCCTGGCTCGAGCGCAAGGTTCGTCGAGGCCGGGTTGACCGCCGTGCCGCCGCGCACGCCACGCCCGTTGGTTTTCAGGCCGAGCTCGTTGGCTGTCGAGGTGGAGAGGAACCAGTGCTTGAGCACGCCATCCTCGATCATCGTGAGGCGCTGGCCGCGCACACCCTCGCCGTCGAAAGGGCGCGAGGACGAACCGCGCACGATCAGCGGATCGTCGGTGACGGACAGGCCCGCCTTCAGCACCTGCTGGCCCATGCGGTCGCGCAGGAAGCTCGTCTTGCGGGCGACGGCGGCGCCGTTGATCGCGCCCGCGATATGGCCGGCGATGCCGCGCGCAACGCGCGGATCGTAGACGACGGTGACGTTCTTCGCCGTTGGCACCTGGCGCGGGTTGAGCCGGCGCACGGCGCGGGCGGCCGCCTCGCGGCCGATGTCCCCGGCATCGCGCAGATCGGCGAAATAGAGGCACGAATCGAAGTCGTAGTCGCGCTCCATCTTCGTGCCCTCGCCCGCGATGACGCTGACGGAGCGGCCGAAGCGGCTGGCGCTATAGGCGCCGGAAAAGCCGTGCGAGGTGGCGAGCACCAGGCCGCCCATGCCGGCCGAGGCCCCGCTGCCGCCGGAATTGGTGATGCCGAGGACGGCAAGCGCGGCGGCCTCCGCGGCAAGCGCCGCCTCGGCCAGTTGCTCGGCCGAGACCTCGGTCGGGTCGAAGAGCTCGAGGTCCGGCCAGTCCCTGGCGAGATCGGCCTTGTCGGCGAGCGTGGCATAGGGGTCTTCCGGCGATGCCTTGGCCATGGCGACGGCGCGCTCGGCGAGCACCTTCAGGTCGAAGCCCGGATTGGCCGAGACGCTGGCGACGCGCCTGCCGACGAAGACGCGCAGCGAGAAGTCGTCGCTCTCGGAGGCTTCGGTGCCCTCGACCTTGCCGAGCCGCACGCTGACGGAGGAGGAGCGGCCCCGGACGACGACGGCATCGGCCGCATCCGCCCCTGCTTGAACGGCGCGGTCGATGAGTTCACCGGCACGCGCGAGAAGGCTTGCGGAATCGATCGTCTCTGACATGACTTGGCCTTTCTTTGCTGCCCCATTTATTGTGCAGTCGCACGGGCATCAAGGGAGGCCGCTCCTTTTTTGCCGCGTTGCCGGCGTCCCTTCAGAAGAAAGCCCTCCGCATGGCCTATACCCACAGCCCGTATAACGAGGTCCTCATGATGCTCGGCGGGGCGCTGCTGGCCGCGCCGATCTTCAAGCGGCTGGGTCTCGGCACCATTCTGGGCTATCTCGCCGCCGGCGTGGTGATCGGCCCGATCCTGCACCAGATCCGCGACGGCGAGGAACTGCTGGGCGTCGCCGAACTCGGCGTCGTCTTCCTGCTCTTCCTGATCGGGCTGGAGCTGAAGCCCTCGCGTCTGTGGGCGATGCGGCGCGACATCTTCGGGCTCGGCATGGCACAGGTCGTCGTGACCGGCCTTGCGCTGGCCGGCCTGACGCTCGCCTTCGGCCTCGAACGGTGGGACGGGGCGCTGATCATCGGCTTCGGCCTTGCGCTCTCCTCCACCGCCTTCGCCATGCAGATTCTCGACGAACGGGGCGACACCAACACGCGCTACGGCCAGCGAGCCTTTTCCATGCTGCTCCTGCAGGACCTCGCCATCGTGCCCCTGCTGGCGCTGATCCCGCTGCTCGCCGAGCAGGCGCCGCAGGACACGACGACAGCCTTCGAGGACTTCCTTATCGCCATCGGCGCCATCGCGGCGCTGTTTGCCGCCGGCCGCTACCTTCTCAACCCGCTGTTCCAGGTGATCGCCCGTACCGGCGCGCGCGAGGCGATGATCGCCGCCGCGCTCTTCGTCGTGCTGGCCGCGGCCATGCTCCTTCAGATGGCCGGGCTCTCCATGGCCATGGGCGCGTTCCTCGCCGGCGTGCTGCTCGCCGATTCTTCCTATCGCCATGAACTGCAGGCGGATGTCGAGCCGTTCCGCGGCATCCTGCTCGGCCTGTTCTTCATGGCCGTCGGCCTGTCGCTGCATCTCGACGTCGTCTTCTCCAGCTGGCTGACGATCCTCATCGCCACGCCCGCCGTGATGCTGGTGAAGAGCCTCGTCATCTACGGCCTCTGCCGCCTCACCGGCTCCCCGCACAATGACGCGGTGCGCATCGCGCTCGTGCTGCCGCAGGGCGGCGAGTTCGGCTTCGTGCTGTTCACCGCGGCCGCGGCCGCCGGCATCTTTTCCGGCGGCCTCGCCTCGCTGCTCATCGCCATCGTCACCATCTCCATGGCGCTGACGCCGATCGCCGCGGCGCTCTCGCGCTTCCTCATCGTCGCGGACATCGAGGAGGAGATGGAGGAGGATTTCGAGGGCGCGGGCGCGGACGTGCTGATGATCGGCTTTTCCCGCTTCGGCCAGATCGCCGCGCAGATCCTTCTTGCCGGCGGGCGCGAGGTCACCGTCATCGACCATTCGACCGACCGCGTGCGCCAGGCGGCGAGTTTCGGTTTTCGCATCTATTTCGGCGACGGCACGCGCAAGGACGTGCTGCGCGCCGCCGGCATCGAACGGGCCAAGGTCGTCGCCATCTGCACCCAGGGCAAGGCGACGACGGATCGCATCGTCGACCTCGTGCAGTCGGAATATCCCAATGCCACGCTCTTCGTGCGCTCCTACGACCGGGTGCACACGCTGTCGCTGCGCGGGCGGGGCGTGCAGCACGACGTGCGCGAGACCTTCGAATCCGCCCTCGTCTTCGGCCGGGAAACGCTGGAGGAGCTCGGCGTGGAGCCGGACGACGCCCAGGCGATCGGCGACGACATCCGCCGCCGCGACCTCGACCGGCTGGAGCTGCAGGCCGTCGAGGGCCTTGCCGCCGGCCGGCACATGCTGCACAGCAAGCCGGTGAAGCCGGAGCCGCTGGTCAAGCCGAGGAAGCTGGCGCTGGACGAGGAGGAGAGTGCCTGAGGGCGGGCCGTCACCCGGAAAGCCCCCCTCTGCCCTGCCGGGCATCTCCCCCTTTGAGGGGAGAGATCGGCAAGACGCAAAAGACCTGCTCGATCAGCAATGCTGGAGATGGGCGAGACACCGCCCCATCCAATCTCCCCCCTTGAGGGGGAGATGCCCGGCAGGGCAGAGGGGGGTATCCCGGCTGCGGACTATGACCGTCGCCTCAAACCGCCGACAGCTTCTCGTCGAGCGCCCGTTTCAACTCGTCGCGGATGCCCGCGGAGGCGGCCAGCACCTCTTCGGCCCTGACGAAATCGAGCACGCGGAAGCGGCCGACATCGGGGCGGAGGAAAATGTCCGGCGCGCCCTTTTCCAGCTTCAGCGTGACGATGGAGCGCATGGTGAGCTGGGTGGCGCCGTAGAGGCTGTCGATGCTGTTGGGCATGCCGGCCGTGCCGGCGGGCGGGTGGCCGATGACGTCGACGCCGATGGTGATGTCCGCCTTGCCGAGGAGATGATCGAAGGGCACCGGGTTCCACAGGCCGCCGTCGATCATCACCCGGCCGTCTATCACCACCGGGCGGAAGACGGCGGGCAGCGCGGCGGAGGCGGCGATCGCCGGCAAGAGCGGGCCGCTGTCGCAGACGCATTCGCACTGCGCGTAATAATCCGCGGTGACGATCTTCAGGGGAATGGAAAGCCCCTCGAAGGTCTCCGGCAGCCTTTCCGGCAGGAAGGCCTTGAGGATGCGCTCCAGGTCGAACTGGCCGACGCGGAAGCCGCGGGCGACGACCTCGGAAAAGCGGGTGGGCCGGAGGCTCCAGAGGCGGTTCATGATGCGGCCCGGATGGCCGATGGCGGCCAGCGTGTGCTCGCGGATCTCCCGGCCCGTCATGCCGGCCGCCCTTGCCGCGCCCATGACGGCGCCGATCGACGCGCCGGAGATCAGCACCGGGCGGATGCCGAGTTCGTCCAGCACCTCGATGACATGGATATGGGCAAGCCCGCGCGCGCCGCCGCCGCCAAGCGCGATGGCGACGGTCGGGCCGTCGGCTTGCGGCTGGTTTGCGGAAACGAGGGCGTCGGTCATGGCTCAGGTCTCCGGTTCGTTTCGGCAGCGCCGGCGAAAGGATCAGCCGGGGCGATAGCGGTAGAAATGCATGCGCGTGTCGCCGAAGGTGCGGACCTCCAGCAATTCGTAGCCATCGATGACGGCAGGCTGAATATCGGCACGCTCCTCGAGGATCGCAAGGGCGCCGCCGACGAGCCAGCCGCCGCGGGCTGCCGCGTCGAGCGCCCGCTCGCCGAGGCCCTTGGCATAGGGCGGATCGGCGAAGAGCAGGTGGAACGGCTCCATCGTGCCGACGCCGCCGAGCGCCGTCGCATCGCGCCGGAAGATCTTCGCGCGGCCGATCACGCCGAGCGCCTCGATGTTGGAATGCAGGAGCCCCCTGCCCTCGACGCCCTGTTCGACGAAGAGCACCGCGCGCGCGCCGCGCGACAGCGCCTCCAGGCCGACGGCGCCGGTGCCGGCGAAGAGATCGAGCACGCGCGTGCCGTCGAGCGCTTCGGGATAGGCGTGCGAGAGGATGTTGAACAGGCTTTCGCGCGTGCGGTCGGTCGTCGGGCGGATGTCGTCCGACTTCGGCGTCGTCAGCGACCGGCCGCGGAATTCACCGCCGACGATGCGCACGGCCGCTTACTTCCCCTTGCCGCGCGGGCGGCTGCCGCCTGCCGGACGGCCACCACCGGGCTTGCCGCCCGAAGGCCGCCCGCCCGGCTTGCCGCCGAAGGATTTGCCGCCGGGTTTTCCGCCGAACGGCTTGCCGCCATCGCGGCGCGGCGGGCGGTCCCCGAAGGACCGTTCGCCCTCTGCGCGGGGTTTGCGATCCCCGAAGGAACGCTCCCCTTCCGCGCGCGGCTTGCGGTCGCCACGGGCCGGGCGGTCACCGAAGGAGCGCTCGCCCTCTGCGCGCGGCCGGCGATCGCCGCGCGGCGGGCGGTCACCGAAATCACGGGAAGAGCGGTCGTCGCCGGCGCCGGAGCGCTTGCGGCCGAAACCGCCGCGGCCCTCATCACCACGATCGCCGGTTTCAGGCGCGCTGGCGCGGATCCACTCGCCATCCTCGTCACGCGTCTTCAGGATGCGCGGCTTTTCCGCCCGGTCGTCGCCGGGACGGCCGCGGGCCGGGCCCTTGCGGTCCGGGTCGAACTTCTTCGCCGAACGCGTCAGCGCGCCATCGGCGGTGCGGCCGTAGCGCTTGGTCTTCGGCGCGCCTTCGGGGCGCTCGCGCGGCTCGCGCTTCACGCCCTCGGCGGCTTCCGCCTTCTTCTCGGCAACGGGACGGGCGCCGGGCGCCATCCAGACATTCGACTTGCGGGCGCGCACGGCCGGTTCGCGCTTCGGCTTGCTGTCGAAACGGTCCTCGTCGCGGCCACGGCCGCCGCCCTGCGGCTTGTCGGCAAAGCGGTCGTCGCGCCGGGTGTCGAGGCGGGCGCGCGCCTTCTCGCGGCGGTCCTCCGGCTTCTCGCGCCGGCCGGCCGGCTTTTCGCCCCAGGCCGGAGCCTCGCTACGGCTCTTCGGCGCCGGCTTCTCGTCCGCGTCGACCGATGCATGGTCGAACAGCGGCGCGTCGAAATTCGCCTTGGATTCCTCGATGAGGCGCGGGCCGAGCTGGTCGCGCAGCGTGCGGCCGCGGATCTCCTGGGCATGGCCTTCCGGCAGTTCGCCGAGCTGGAACGGGCCGTAGGAGATGCGGATCAGGCGGTTCACGTCGAGGCCGAGCGCGCCGAGCACGTTCTTGACCTCGCGGTTCTTGCCTTCGCGAAGCCCCAGCGTCAGCCAGACATTGGTGCCCTGCGTCTTGTCGAGCGTCGCATCGATCGCGCCGTAGAGCACGCCGTCGACGGCGATGCCCTCCTTCAGCTTGTCGAGATCGGCCTGCTCGATCTTGCCGTGGGCGCGCACGCGGTAGCGCCGCAGCCAGCCGGTGGTCGGCAGCTCCAGCATGCGCGCGAGGCCGCCGTCATTGGTCAAGAGCAGGAGGCCTTCGGTGTTGATGTCGAGGCGGCCGACGGACATGACGCGCGGCAGGTCCTCGGGCAGGTTCTCGAAAACGGTCGGGCGGCCCTCGGGGTCGGCATTGGTCGTCACCAGGCCGGCCGGCTTGTGGTAGAGCCAGAGGCGCGTGCGCTCGATGCCGCGGATCGGCACGCCGTCCACTTCGATATGATCGGCAAGCGTGGCGTTGAGCACGGGCGTGTCCAGCACCGTGCCGTTCACGCTGACCCGGCCCTCCATGATCATGCGCTCGACATCGCGGCGCGAGGCGACGCCGGCGCGCGCCAAGAGCTTGGAGATGCGCTCCGGCGCCAGCTCGGCGCTGGCGGGTGCGGCGGGCGCCGGCTTGGTGGCACGGGCGGGCTTGCCGTCGCGCGGGGCGGACTTGCCCGCGAACGGCTTCTTGGCGTCCGACGGCTTGCCGGCGGAAAAGGGCTTCTTGCCCGCTGCGGCCGATGCGCCGCGCGGCTTGTGATCACGGCCCGCGGGCTTGGCGCCCGGCCGTTTTGGCTTGTCTTTGGATGTCATTTGTGTTGCCTGCGTTTTGCCGTGTCCTATCAGGTCAGGCGTCCGGGGTTAAGAGGAATTCGTGCCGCTCATGACAAATCGCTTCATGGAGATCGCGCTTGAGGAAGCCCGCGCCGCCGGCGCCCGGGGCGAGGTGCCGGTCGGGGCGGTGCTGGTGATGGACGGCGCGGTCATCGCGCGCGCCGGCAACCGCACGCGGGCGGAGAACGACGTGACCGCCCATGCCGAGGTCGCCGTCATCCGCGCGGCCGCCGGCAAGCTCGGGCAGGAACGCCTCGCCGGCGCCGACCTCTACGTGACGCTGGAGCCGTGCACGCTCTGCGCCGCCGCCATTTCCTTCGCCCGTATCCGCCGGCTCTACTACGGCGCGGAAGACCCGAAGGGCGGCGCGGTGGACAATGGCGTGCGCTTCTTCGCCCAGCCGACCTGCCATCACGCGCCGGACGTCTATTCCGGCATCGGCGGCCTGGAAGCGGCGGCGATCCTGAAGGATTTTTTTGCCGAGCGGCGCTGACCGGGCTTTTGGAGCATTTCCGCTTTTCCTGAGAATTGCGAAAACGCTCCATATTTCATCCGGTCGCGAACTTCTCCAGCTTGTCGCCGTCGAGGCGATAGCGGATCCATTCCGACTGCGGTTCTGCGCCGAGTGCCTCGTAGACGCCGATGGCCGGCGCGTTCCAGTCGAGTACGCTCCATTCGAAACGCCCGCAGCCCTCCTCCACCGCGATGCGAGCGAGATGGCGCAGCAGCATCCTGCCGACGCCGGCGCCGCGATGGGCGGGCGTCACGTAAAGGTCCTCGAGGTAGAGCCCGTTCTTCGCCTGCCAGGTCGAATAGGTCTTGAAGAAGACGGCGGAACCGGCCGGCTCGCCCTCCTCCGTCTCGCAGATCACCGCACGGGTGACGGACCCCTCGCCGAACAGCGAGGCGGCGACGGTCTCTTCCGTCGCGACGACCTCGTCGAGGGCGTTTTCGTAGTCGGCAAGTTCGCGGATGAAACGCAGGATGGTCGCGGCATCGCCCGCCGATGCCGCCCGAATGCGATAGTCCGTCACGGACTTAGAACGGCCACCAGGAGGAACCGCTCTGCTTGGCCGCCTTGGCTTCCTTCTTGCGGCGGCGCTCCTTGACACGCTCCGGCTCGCCGAGATCGGCCTGGGCCTCCTCGGGAAGGCGGCGGTAATCCAGCGGCGGATCGCTCAGGTAGCGGCGCTTGTCGGCATAGGCCCCCATCTGCAGGCGGCGTGCCTCACGGTAGGCGGCCGTCTGCTCGGAAGCGGACAGCTTGCGGGTCGTCGTGCCCTGCGAGGCGAGCGGCGAGCGGTAGTTGATGTTCGAGCTGTTTTCATCCGCCTCGGCGCGCAGGCGCTCGCGCATGTCCTCCGGGCTCTCGACCCACGCCGGATTGTCCTTGTTGGCGACGGACTGCTGCGGCTCGCTGAGCGCGCCCGCGTCCTTCGGCACGACTAGGCCGCCGCGGGGCTGGTAACGGATATTCTTCGCCTCTTCGTTGCTGCGGCGGAACATGGCGGCGTTGCCGAGGTCCTCCACCAGCTGCTCGCCGGTGCTCTTGCCCGTGCCGTAGGTCGGCCCCATGCAGCCGGTCAGAACGAAGCTTGCGCCCAAGAGACCGACCAGGCCGGTGCGCACCCGAATATTTCGCGTCATTCCCATGAATACCCTTCCAGCAAGGCCGGCGGCCCAAGGCCCAGGCACGGCCGCCGTCCCATGGCGGAAAAATCCGACCATTTTCAGGCAGCATTACCGGATGACGGCGGCAAGCGCAATTCACCCGGGAAGATTGACGGCCGGAAAGCGCCGGCCGTCAACAGAGCCGAGGCGTTTATGCCGCGCGGCGGAAGCCGATCTCGCGCAACGCAGCCGCATCGCGGGCCGAGACGTCCGGGTAGTCCGGATCGCTGCCGACATCCGTCGTGATGCGCCAGGACCGGGCGCATTTGCGGCCTTCCGCCAGCTTCGGCTCGACGGCGACCTTGGCGACGTCCGCCAGGCGGAAGGCCTCGGCCGGGCCTTCGCCGGCAACCACGCTGATGGCCGAGGTGATGCAGATCTCCGCGAAATCCTGGCCTTCGAGGGCGGCAAGCAGCTCCGGATCGGCGATCGAGACGACCGGGGCGGCCTCCAGCGAAGCACCGATGCGCTTCTCGCGGCGCTCGATCTCCAGCGCGCCGGTGACGACCGAGCGCACGGCGCGGATCTTCTCCCACTTGGCTTCGAGCGCATCGTCGCGCCATTCGGCCGGAACCGCCGGGAACTGCTCAAGGTGCACCGAGACGGCATCGGGCCTCAGCGACAGCCAGGCCTCTTCCATCGTGAAGGGCAGCATGGGGGCGAGCCAGGTGACGAGGCATTCGAACAGCTTGCGGATGACGCAGAGCGCCGCGCGACGCTTCAGCGAGGACGGGGCATCGCAGTAGAGCGCATCCTTGCGAACGTCGAAGTAGAAGGCCGAGAGCTCGACATTGGAGAAGTCGATCAGCGCGCGGGCGATCTTCTTGAAATCGAACGCGTCATAGCCCTCGCGCACGAGCGCGTCGAGTTCCGACAGCCTATGCAGCATCAGCCTTTCCAGCTCCGGCATGTCGGCATGGGCGATCTCCTCGCCCGTGTCGTGCGCCAGCGTTCCCAGCATCCAGCGCACCGTGTTGCGCAGCTTGCGGTAGGCGTCGATGTTGGTCTGGATGATCGTCTTGCCGAGGCGCTGGTCTTCCCAGTAGTCCGTCGTCATCACCCAGAGGCGCAGGATGTCGGCGCCCGATTCCTTCATCACGTCCTGCGGCGAGACGACGTTGCCCTTGGACTTCGACATCTTCTCGCCCTTCTCGTCCATGGTGAAGCCATGGGTGATGACGGCGTTATAGGGCGCGCGGCCGCGCGTCGCGCAGCTTTCGAGCAGCGAGGAGTGGAACCAGCCGCGGTGCTGGTCGGAGCCTTCGAGATAGACGTCGGCCGGCCATTTCAGGTCCGGGCGGTCCTCGAGCGTGAAAGTGTGCGTCGAGCCCGAATCGAACCAGACGTCGAGGATGTCCATGACCTGCGTCCACCTGGCCGGATCATGGTCATTGCCGAGGAAGCGCTCCTTGGCGCCCTCGGCGAACCAGGCGTCGGCGCCCTCCTTCTCGAAGGCCTCGATGATGCGGGCATTGACGGCATCGTCGACCAGGACCTCGCCGTTCTCGTCGGCGAAGACGGCGATCGGCACGCCCCAGGCGCGCTGGCGCGACAGCACCCAGTCCGGGCGGCTCTCGATCATGGCGCGCAGGCGGTTCTGGCCGGTGGCGGGCACGAAGCGGGTGTCGTCGATCGCCGCGAGCGAACGCGAGCGCAGCGTCGTGCCGTCGCCGAGTTCCTTGTCCATGTAGACGAACCATTGCGGCGTGTTGCGGAAGATCACCGGTTTCTTGGAGCGCCAGGAATGCGGGTAGGAATGCTTCAGCCGCCCGCGGGCGAACAGCGTGTCGGAGGCGATCAATGCCTTGATGACGCGCTCGTTGGCATCGCCCTTCTTGCCGTTGTCGTCCATGACGCGCGCGCCTTCGAAGCCGGGGGCGTCTGCCGTGTAGAAGCCGGCGTCGTCGACCGGGAACGGGATTTTCGAGGAGATGCCGCGCGCTTCCAGTTCGCGGGCCTTGGCCGTCCAGGCATCGAAGTCCTCGCGGCCGTGGCTGGGTGCCGTATGCACGAAGCCGGTGCCGGCGTCGTCGGTGACATGGTCGCCGTCGAGCAGCGGGACCGGGAACGTGTAGCCGAGGTCCTTCAGCGGATGGGCGCAGGTGAGCGCGGCGAGTTCGGCCGGCTCGATATCGCGCACGAACCTGAAGGTGAGCTTCGCCTTCGCGGCTGCCTCATCGGCAAGACGCGTCGCGAAGATCAGCTTCTCGCCGGGCTGCGGGCCGAAATCGTTCTGCGCGCTTTCGACTTCGAACAGGCCGTAGGGATAGCGCGAGGAGAAGGCGATGGCGCGGTTGCCGGGGATCGTCCAGGGCGTGGTCGTCCAGATGACGACATAATTGCCCTGAAGGTCGGCGGCACCGTCCACGATCGGGAACTTAACCCAGATCATGTCGCTCTCGACGTCGGCATATTCCACTTCGGCTTCCGCCAGCGCCGTGCGCTCGACGACCGACCACATGACGGGCTTGGAGCCGCGGTAGAGTTGACCGGATTTCGCGATCTTCAGCAGTTCGCCGGCGATGCGGGCCTCGGCGTGGAAATTCATCGTCGTGTAGGGATTGTCGAAGTCGCCCTCGATGCCGAGGCGCTTGAACTCGTCCGACTGGATCTTGATCCAACCGGTGGCGAAGTCGCGGCATTCCCTGCGGAATTCGTTGACCGGCACCTCGTCCTTGTTCTTGCCCTTCTCGCGGTACTTCTCCTCGATCTTCCATTCGATCGGAAGGCCGTGGCAGTCCCAGCCGGGCACGTAGTTGGCGTCATAGCCGCGCATCTGGAACGAGCGGTTGATGACGTCCTTGAGGATCTTGTTCAGCGCGTGGCCGATATGGATGTTGCCGTTGGCATAGGGCGGGCCGTCGTGCAGCACGAATTTTTCGCGGCCGGCGGCGGAGGCGCGCAGCTTCTTGTAGAGACCCATCTTCTGCCAGCGGGCCACCGTTTCCGGCTCCTTCTGCGGCAGGCCGGCGCGCATCGGGAAATCCGTCTGCGGCAGGTAGAGGGTGGAGGAATAGTCGACTTTTTCGGGCGTATCGGTCATGGGTATGGCTATCGTCTCGTCGCGCGCATCTTTCGCGCATGCGGGGAAGGTGTCAGGTCATGCAATGGGCACTGACGGCGGGGGCGCTTTCGAAACGCCCGAAATCCCGGACCTTCCGGCCTCGCTCAGAGCGCGCGGAAGGCCGGGCCACTAATTCGCAGATCGATGGTCAGCCGGTCGAGCATCATGCGCGCGGTCTTACGGCGTTTTGGGCGGTTTGAAAAGACATGACGAGCGGCAAAGCCGCGGCGGGACGCTGACAAAGACTGCCAGACCTCTCCTTCGTCATCCTCGGGCTTGACCCGAGGATCCATAAGCCGTTGAAAAAAATGGATCCTCGGGTCAAGCCCGAGGATGACGAAGGAGAATGGGGCAAGATTCGTCAACAAATTGCCGACGGTAAGGCCGTCGCTTGCGATCAGAAACAGAGCCGCCGGTCGATCGGTCCCAGCGGCGAAACACCGGAGAGCAGCGCCCGTGCCTCCTCCTCGTCGCGCTTCATCTGCACGACGAGCGCATCGAGGCCGTCGAACTTCAGTTCGTCGCGCAAGTGGCCGAAGAAGGAGACGGCGCAGACCTCGCCGTAGAGGTCGCCGGAGAAATCGAAGAGGAAGGTTTCGAGCAGCGGCGCGCCGTTCGCATCGACCGTCGGGCGGCGGCCGTAGCTGGCGACGCCGTCGTGGAGGCTTCCGTCGGGCCGGCGGAAGCGCACGGCGTAGATGCCGCTGCGCAGTTCCACTTCCGGCGGAAGCTGCATGTTGGCGGTCGGATAGCCGAGCGTGCGGCCGAGCTTCTTGCCGTCGATGACCTCGGCCTCCACCGTGTAGCGGTAGCCGAGCTGGCCGGCGGCTTCCGCAACCGCGCCTTCGCCGAGCAGGGCACGGATGAAGCTGGAGGAGATGACGGAGGCGTTCTCGTCGCGGAAGGCATCGACCAGCGTGACGCCGAAACCGTTTTCCTGGCCGGCGGCCATCAGGAAGGCCGGCCCGCCTTCCCTGCCCTTGCCGAAGTGGAAATCGAAGCCGGTGACGACCTCGGACGCGTGCAACCAGTCCATCAGGACGGTGCGGATGAAATCGTGCGCGGAGATTTCGGAGAAGCTGCGGTCGAACGGGTATTCGATGACGGCGGAAAAACCCATGCCTTCGAGAATGCGGGCCTTCAGCGGCGCCGGCGTCAGGCGGAAGACCGGGCGCTCGGGCCGGAAGACCGTGCGCGGATGCGGCTCGAAGGTCAGCACCAGGGCGGGAATGCCGCGCTCGGCGGCGATATCGAGCGCCCGCTGCAGAACGGCCTGGTGGCCGCGATGCACGCCGTCGAAGTTGCCGATGGCGACGACGCCGCCGCGCAGGTGCTCCGGCAGCGGCTCCCTCGTCTCGTTCCTGTGAAACACCGTCATGACGACCGTCTCCGTCACTGCAACCGGGGCATCCACCATTTCGGGTGGGCGCCCTCGCGTTTCAGGAAGGCCTCCAGCTTCGCCTCGTCCGTGCGACCGCCCTCGACATAGTCCTGCGCGTGGATGCCACCCGAAATATACAGCACGTCGAGCCCGAAGGCCTCCGCGCCGCGCACGTCCGTCGGCATGCCGTCGCCGATGGCGATCACCCGCGAGAGGTCGAAATCACCGCGCACCTCGCGCGCCTCGGCGATCGATTTCTCGTAGATCGGGCGGTGCGGCTTGCCGGCGATCCGGGTGGCGCTGCCCAGCTCCTCATAGAGCTTGGCGATCGCGCCGGCACAGGGAATGAGCTTGTGGCCGCGCTCGACGACGAGGTCGGGATTGGCGCAGATGAAGGGCAGTTCCCGCGCCGCGAGCGCCGTCAGCTCGGCGCGATAATCCTCGACGGTTTCCGTCTCGTCGCTGCGCAGGCCCGCGCAGACGACGATGCCGGCCTCCTCCAGCCCGACCGGCTCGACGCCGAGGCCGTCGAGCAGCGGCAGGTCCTTTTCGGCGCCGATGAAGTAGATGTTCTTCGGCCCCCCGGCGATCAGCGCGCGGGTGACGTCGCCGGACGTGACGATCCGGTCGTAGGCGTCATCCGTCACGCCAAGGCCGCGGATCTGCACTTTCACACCCGGATGCGGGCGCGGGGAATTGGTGATCAGCACGACCGTCAGCCCGGCCGCGCGCGCGGCGGCGAGCGCTTCGGAAGCATGGGAGAAGGCTTCGACGCCATTGTGCAGGACGCCCCAGACGTCGCAAAGGACCACGTCATAATGCTGCGTGATGTCGCGGAAGGATTGGATGCGGTGAGCCATAAGGGATTCCCGTGTCGAGATCGAGCCCGGCTGACATTGCAAAGCGACGGCAAGAAAACAAGCCTCTCCGCACATTTTTGCCCCATCGGCGGGCAAACGGATGAAAATTCACCGCGCCGTCTTGATGGCGTGCGATGACGCTCCCATCTGGCGGCTGCGGTAACCATACCGGGCGAAAAATTTTGCAGGCGCCGTTCTTGACTCCAAACGCCCAGCCGCCTATCTCGGCATCGCTAGCACTCACGAAAGGCGAGTGCTAACATCAATCCACCGGATCCATCTCGCGATCCGCAATGTCATTTGATCGAGGGATAAGACAATGGCAAGCACCACCTTCCGCCCGCTTCACGATCGCGTCGTCGTTCGTCGCGTCGAATCCGAAGCCAAGACCAAGGGCGGCATCATCATTCCGGACACCGCCAAGGAAAAGCCGCAGGAAGGCGAAGTCGTCGCCGTCGGCTCCGGCGCCCGCGATGAAAGCGGCAAGGTCGTCGCGCTCGACGTCAAGGCCGGCGACCGCGTCCTGTTCGGCAAGTGGTCGGGCACCGAAGTCAAGCTCGACGGCGAAGACCTTCTGATCATGAAGGAAGCCGACATCATGGGCATCATCGGCTGATCCGCCGGTAATCCCTTCCCAATTCAGCTGACACCTCTTCAGGAGTTCTCACAATGGCAGCCAAAGAAGTCAAATTCGGCCGCACCGCGCGCGAAAAGATGCTGCGTGGCGTCGACGTCCTCGCAGACGCAGTGAAGGTAACGCTCGGCCCGAAGGGCCGCAACGTCGTCATCGACAAGTCCTTCGGCGCTCCGCGCATCACCAAGGACGGCGTTTCCGTCGCCAAGGAAATCGAACTGGACGACAAGTTCGAGAACATGGGCGCCCAGCTCGTCCGTGAAGTCGCTTCCAAGACCAACGACATCGCCGGCGACGGCACGACGACCGCGACCGTTCTCGCCCAGGCGATCGTTCGCGAAGGCCACAAGGCCGTTGCCGCCGGCATGAACCCGATGGACCTGAAGCGCGGCATCGATCTCGCCGTCGCCGAAGTCGTCAAGGATCTCCAGGCCAAGGCCAAGAAGATCAACACTTCGGAAGAAGTCGCCCAGGTCGGCACGATCTCCGCGAACGGCGACAAGCAGGTCGGTCTCGACATTGCCGAAGCCATGCAGAAGGTCGGCAACGAAGGCGTCATCACGGTTGAAGAGGCCAAGACCGCCGAGACCGAACTCGAAGTCGTCGAAGGCATGCAGTTCGACCGCGGCTACCTGTCGCCCTACTTCGTGACCAACCCGGAAAAGATGGTCGCCGACCTCGAAGACGCCTACATTCTCCTGCACGAGAAGAAGCTCTCGAACCTCCAGGCGATGCTCCCGGTCCTCGAAGCCGTCGTCCAGACCGGCAAGCCGCTGGTCATCGTCGCTGAAGACGTCGAAGGCGAAGCCCTCGCGACGCTCGTCGTCAACAAGCTGCGCGGCGGCCTCAAGATCGCTGCCGTCAAGGCTCCGGGCTTCGGCGACCGCCGCAAGGCCATGCTCGAAGACATCGCCATCCTGACGGGCGGCACGGTCATCTCCGAAGACCTCGGCATCAAGCTCGAAAACGTCACGCTCGACATGCTCGGCCGTGCCAAGAAGGTTTCGATCTCCAAGGAAAACACGACGATCGTCGACGGTGCCGGCCAGAAGGCGGAAATCGAAGGCCGCGTCGCGCAGATCAAGGCCCAGATCGAGGAAACCACCTCCGACTACGACCGCGAGAAGCTGCAGGAACGCCTTGCCAAGCTCGCCGGCGGCGTTGCCGTCATCCGCGTCGGCGGCTCGACGGAAGTCGAAGTGAAGGAAAAGAAGGACCGCATCGACGACGCGCTCAACGCGACGCGCGCTGCCGTTCAGGAAGGCATCGTACCGGGCGGCGGCGTGGCCCTGCTCCGTTCTTCCACGAAGATCGCCGCCAAGGGCGAGAACGACGACCAGGAAGCCGGCATCAACATCGTGCGCAAGGCTCTCCAGTCGCTGGTTCGCCAGATCGCGGAAAACGCTGGTGACGAAGCCTCCATCGTCGTCGGCAAGATCCTCGACAAGAACGAAGACAACTACGGCTACAACGCCCAGACCGGCGAATACGGCGACCTGATCTCGCTCGGCATCGTCGACCCGGTCAAGGTTGTCCGCACGGCGCTCCAGAACGCCGCTTCGGTCGCTTCGCTGCTGATCACGACGGAAGCCATGATCGCCGAGCTTCCGAAGAAGGACGCTCCGGCCGGTATGCCGGGCGGCATGGGCGGCATGGGCGGCATGGACATGATGTGATAGGCGCAAGCCTATCGCAGCATGACCATCAAGCTTCGCCCATGCACTAAAGTTGGTTCAGCGCGTCAAGCGCGCTGAACTGGCGGCATGGACATGATGTGACAGGCGAAAGCCTGCACATCTGAGCCAACCGGTTCAGTTCGGAAGGGGCGGTCTTCGGGCCGCCCCTTTTGCATTTGAACGACGGGCGGCATCTGTATCGTTGCCGTGAAAAGAATTTTTCCAATTGTACAATAATTATCAAAAAGCCGTTGATGGCATCAAAAAACCAACTATAAAGACGCTCCAAGTGAACTTTAAAGATTCACGGGGGATTCAGCCGCTGAAACTCGACGGGACTACAGTCGATTTGTCGTGCAGCCGGATGTCCCCAAGCACTGGAAAGAAACCGCCGGAAGACCTGCATGAAGGTCAGCGGCGGTCTTCGCGCGTACGTCCGATCCGATAGCACAGACGGAGCCGGATGCAGTTCAGTACATAAGAAAGTGGTTCGGCGGGCTTCGATGGTTGTCAGCCGGGACTGCTTTTTAGCATGTCTTGCGCCGTCAAGGGCGGGACATGTCGGCTAAATTCGAGCAACTGCCTGAGGTCGTAGGTGTTCAAGATAATCAAGACTGATCTCTCGTCGCCCTTTCTGCCGGGCTCGATGGGGTTCGACGAAACAGACAACGAACTGCTCACGCAATATTGCGTGACGGAGCGCTGGACCGGCGATCTTTCCAACGGACTCTTCATGCTGGGCGACAAGGCGGCGCTGGCGCATGGCCTGCCGCAGCGCACCTGCGGCCTCCTGAACCTCATCCGCTGCTACGAGCCACTCGACCGCACGCGCGTGCTGGAACTCTTCGAGCAGGCGGCCGCGTCCTCGTCATCCTTCTGCTTCTCGACGACCATCCATCTCGACGGCGCACCGCGCCAGCCGGTGTTCTGCGTCGGGGAATCGACGGGCCTGGAGGAGAAGTATGCCGGCTCCATCATCGGCGTCTTCATCTTCCCCCGTTTCCAGATCGACCTCGCCGGCCGCCGCTTCAAGCGGCAGTAGGGGTGCTGCCAAGCCTCACGCCGCCTCGCTCGCCTCCGGCCCCGTGCGGATGCGCTCCACCGGCACCGGACGGCCGAGGAAGTAGCCCTGGGCCTCGTCGCACCCCTCGTCGAGCAGGATGTCGAGCTGGCTGCGCGTCTCCACGCCTTCCGCCAGGACCGGCACGCGCAGCGTCTGGCCGAGCGCCAGGATGGCGCGGATGATGGCCTTCGCCTCGGGGCTCGCCTCCACCTCGCTCATGAAGCTGCGATCGAGCTTGATCTTGTCGAAGGGGAAGGCGCGCAGGGTTTCCAGCGAGGAATAGCCCGTGCCGAAATCGTCGATGGCGATGGTGACGCCGAAGGCCTTGATGCGGCGGAGCGTCTGGAGGGCCCGCTCCTTGTCGCCGATGATGGTCGATTCGGTGATTTCCAACTCCAGCCGGTGCGGGCTGAGGCCCGTATCCAGCAGCACGCGGTGCACGAGGTCGGCGACATCGGCATTGCCGAGCTGCACCGGCGACAGGTTGACGGCGATCTTGTGGTCGTTGTCCCAGGTCGCGGCCTCGCGGCAGGCCTCGCGCAGCACCCATTCGCCGATCGGCAGGATGGCGCCGCACTCTTCCGCGATCGGGATGAACTCGCCCGGCGGGATCGTGCCGCGCATCGGATGGTGCCAGCGCAGCAGCACCTCGTAACCGATCGTATCCCCGGTGGTGACCGCCTTCTGCACCTGGTAGTGGAGCTGGAGCTCGTTGCGCTCCACCGCCTGCCACAGATCGTTTGCGATGAGGCGGCGGCTGCGGGCGGCCTCGTCCATCGAGACCTCGTAGAAGCAGACCCGCTCGGTCAGTGCTTCCTTGGCGCGATACATGGCAAGGTCGGCATTGTTGAGCAGGGCCTCGAGATTGTCGGCATCCTGCGGATAGATCGCCACGCCGAGGCTGGCACCCGGCTTGATATCGTAGCCGTCGATGCGGATTTCCTCGTGGAGGCAGGCTTCCAGCCGCTGGATGAAATCGTGGAGGTCGGACACATCCTCAAAGCGCTTTGCCGCGGCGAACTCGTCGCCGCCGAAGCGGGCGACCGTCTCATCGGCCTCAAGGCAGGCCTGCATGCGCTTCGAAAGCGTCATCAGCACCTCGTCGCCCGCGGCATGGCCGCGCGTGTCGTTGATTTCCTTGAACTTGTCGAGGTCGATGCCGATCGCCGCGACCTTGCCGCCGAAGCGCTTCGCCGAATCGAGATCGGCTTCGAGGCGGTTGTTGAAGCTTGCGCGGTTCGGCAGGCCCGTCAGGCTGTCATGGCGGGCGAGGAAGGAGATCTGCTCCTCCGAGCGCAGGCGCTCGGACACGTCCTCATAGGTGGCGACCCACGCGCCGTCCGGCAGCGTGCGATAGCGCAGCTGCACGGAAATGCCGCTTGCCAGCTTCTCGACGATCACGCCGCCGTCATTGGCCTGGATGGCGGCGCGGCGGCGCGCATACATGTCGCGCGCCCGCGGCTGCCAGACCTCGGGATCGACGAAGACGTCGGCGACGCCCTGGTCGACGATCTCGCGCAGCGTCATGCCGGGGCGGATACGGCCTTCCGGGAAGCCGAAGATCTCGCTGTAGCGCTTGTTGGCGAGCAGCAGGCGCTCGTCCTTGTCGAACAGGCAGAGGCCCTGCGACATGTTTTCCAGCGCCAGGTCGAGGTTCTTCGTCACCTCGGCGAGACGGTCGGCATCGGCCTTTTCCTTCGTCACGTCCTTGGTGATCTTGGCATAGCCGACAAGCGTGCCGCCCGTGTCGTAGATGGCGTCCATCACCACGTTCGCCCAGAAGCGCGAACCGTCCTTGCGATAGCGCCAGCCCTCGTTCTCGTATTTGCCTTCCTCCCGCGCGATCGCCAGCGCCTGCTCCGGCACGCCGGCGGCGCGGTCCTCCTCGCTGTAGAAACGCGAGAAATGCTGGCCGACGATCTCGTGCGCCTTGTAGCCCTTGTTGCGCTCGGCGCCGCCGTTCCAGTTGGCCACGCGGCCGTCCGGATCGAGCATGTAGATGGCATAGTCCTTGACGCCCTGCACCAGCATGGCGAACTGGCGCATGCTCTCGTTTGCCGCAAGCTCGGCCTGCCGCGCGAAGACGGCCGCCGTCAGGCCCGTGAAGAGCAGCGAGAAGGCGACGACGGCGATCAGCGGCGCCATCAGGCCCACGGACAAGATCGTGTCGTCGCTTACCGGCACCAGGCCGGGCGTGAGCGTCACCGCCGCCATGGCGGTGAAATGCAGCGACACGACGCCGAGCGCCATCAGCACGGTGGCGAGCGCCCGGTCGCGAAGCCGCGCCTGCGGGCGCATGCAGAAGACCAGCGCAAGCGCCCCGAAGAGCCCGGCGCAAACGACCGAAGCCGTCACATAGGCGAGGTCCCAATGGAGGGTGCCCGGCACTTCCAGCGCCGCCATGCCGATATAGTGCATGGAGGTGACGCCGGCACCGAGCAGCAGGCCGCCGGCGACGGCCGCGCTCCTGCCGGGAACATAGGTGGCGACGGCAAGGCCGATCGTCGTCACGACGATCGCGACACCGAGCGAGACCAGCGTCAGCTCCATGCCGAAGCCCATGACGACGCCGGGGTCGTAGGCCAGCATGGCGATGAAATGCGTCGCCCAGATGCCGAAGCCGCTCGACGTGCCGGCCGCCCCGAGCCAGAGATTGCGCGCCATGCCCTTGGCAGCCTGCGCCCTTTGCGTCAGCGTCACCGCAACATAGCAGGACAGGAAGCAGATAAGGGCTGCGAGCAGGACGAGACGGAGGTCGTGCTCGACGGTCAGGCAGGTCAGAATGCGGAGCATGAAAGGTCACCGGTGGGAATGAGATGGCCCCACTCAGCCGGACAACCCTAAAAAATGAGTGAATTCAGATATGGCGATACCGGGCCGCCAGGCCCTACATCGGTTCATACTTAACAAAAGTCAAAACAGTACAACTGTTCCAATCCGTAACAAAAATTCCGCTCAACTTGTGCGCATCACCACGCTCAGAGCGTCAGGGCCTTGAGGTCCGTCGCGGGGTCCTCCAGGGCGGCGCGCTCGGGCGTGCGGCCCATCTCGATCAGCTTCTTGCCGACCACATAGGCCTTGGCATCGTTGACCGCGTCGACGGCGATCAGCCTGCCCGCGCGGAAGTACCAGACGGAGACGCTGCCCTCGCGCGCGCCGGAGCGTACGAAGGTATCGTCGAACCCCATGCAGAAGCCGGCGATCTGCAGCTTGACGTCATACTGGTCGGACCAGAACCAGGGTTTCGGCTCGTAGGGCAGATCGCCGCCGGCGATGACCGCGGCGGCGGCCTCCGCCTGGTCGACGGCATTCTGCACGGATTCGAGCCGCACGCGGTTGCCTTCGAAAGGCAGCACCGCGCAGTCGCCCATGGCGAAGATCGCCGGGTCGGAGGTGCGGGCATGGGCATCGACGACGATGCCGTTTGCGACCTCCAGCCCGGCATCGCGCGCAAGCCTGTCGTTCGCCGCAACGCCGATGCCGGCGATCACCACGTCGACGGGCAGCACGAAGCCGTCGGAAAGTTCCGCCCCGGTGACGCGGCCGTTTTCGCCGAGGAGCCGGACGAGGCCGGTCTTTTCCCGCACATCGACGCCGCGCGCCGTGTGGATCGCCTTGAGGATCGTGGCGGTCGCCGGCGAGGCGACGCGGGCGAGGATGCGGCCGGCCATCTCGATGACCGTGACATGCAGCCCCCTGCCCCGCGCGACCGCCGCCGCCTCGAGCCCGATATAGCCGCCGCCGACGACGAGCGCCCGGCGGCCCTCCTGCATTTCGAGGCCGAGGCGATCGGCATCGCGGTAGTCGCGCACGGTGAAGACGCCGTCGAGGTCGCCGCCGATCTCGGCCGGCAGGCGGCGCGGCGTCGCGCCGGTGGCGAGCGCCAGAACGCCGTAGTGCAGCGTCGAGCCGTCGCTGAGCGTCACCGTTCTTGCGGCGCGGTCGATGGCGGTGACTTCGGTCGAGAGGCGGATCTCGACATTGTTATCCGCATACCAGCTTTCCGGGCGGAACATCAGCCGGCCGAGATCGGCCTCGCCGAGCAGGTATTTCTTGGAGAGCGGCGGACGCTGGTAGGGATGGCTCGCCTCGGCGGCGACGATGGTGATCGGCCGCTCGTCCTTCAGCGCGCGCAA
Organism: Shinella sp. WSC3-e; assembly: GCF_945994535.1. Lineage (NCBI taxonomy): Bacteria > Pseudomonadati > Pseudomonadota > Alphaproteobacteria > Hyphomicrobiales > Rhizobiaceae > Shinella > Shinella sp. WSC3-e. Next base: position 160,240 of record NZ_OZ000530.1, on the reverse strand, counting down.
TTTGGCAACCAGGGCAAAGGCGGCCTGACCGCCGCCCGCAACAACCAGTCTTCCCGTCACGATGTCTTCCGTCCCGTCCTTGTTTTCCGAGAGGTAGCGCGCCGGAACCGGCGGCGTCAACTCATCGCCGCGCCGCCGGATTTTTCGTTTGCGTCAGGGCTTGGCGGGGATTTCGAGGCCCTTTAGCGCCGCCGGGCGCGCAAGGCAGCGCTCCAGCCAGGCCATCACGGCCGGGAAGCCTGCATAGTCCAGCGCCTCGCGACCGCCATAGAAGACATCCGCGCCGCGGATCCACGGGAAGGTCGTGATGTCCGCAATGGTGTATTCGTCGCCCATGATCCACCGGCGGTCCTTCAGGCGGTCTTCGAGGATCGAGAGCAGGCGCTTGGCTTCGTCGCGGTAACGCTCGGCAGGATAGGAATTGTTGGCCACCTTGTCGGCGGCGAACTTGTAGAAATGGCCGAACTGGCCGAACATCGGCCCGACGCCGCTCATCTGGAACATGACCCAGGCGAGCGTCTCGTAGCGCCCGGCGGCATCGGCCGGGATCAGCTTGCCGGTCTTTTCGGCGAGATAGACGAGGATCGCGCCCGATTCGAAGAGGCCGATCGGCTTGCCGTCCGGGCCGTCCGGATCGATGATCGCGGGAATGCGGCCGTTCGGGTTCAGCGAGATGAAGTCCGGCGACTTGACGCCCTCGGGCCCGAACTCGATCCGGTGCGCCTCATAGGGCAGGCCGAGCTCCTCCAGCGCGATCGACACTTTCACGCCGTTCGGCGTCGGCAGCGAATAGAGCTGGATGATATCGGGGTTCCTGGCGGGCCACTTCTTGGTGACGGGGAAGGCGGAAAGGTCGGACAAGGCGGGCTCCTTCTGAGTTAGATCAAGGATATAGGAGCCGTATCGCCTGCCCGCAAGCAGGAGCCTGATGGTGGATCATCCGGATTTCCGCGCCAGCCAGACCGTCGCGCCGCCACAATCCGGATCCTCCCGCCGGTGCTCCACGACGGCAAAGCCGTTTGCCGCCAGAAGCTCCCGATACTCCGCACCCTCGAGGCTGGCATGGTAGAGCGGCTCGCCCTGGAAGGTGCCGACGACGACACCCTGCGATGGGCCCGACGTGAACATCAGCATCGCGCCCGGCGCGGCCATGGCAGCAAAACGGGGAAACATCGCCCGCTGGTCCTGCGGCGTCAGGTGGAAGAAGCTGTGCCAGGCCAGAATGCCGGCGAAGGTCTTGCCAGGGGAAAAGCCGCGCATGTCGGCGACGTACCAGTCATGGGCGGGATGGCGCGCTCGGCAGAGGCCGACCAGCGTTTGCGATGCATCGACGCCCGTGACGGCAAAGCCGCAGGCGATGAGGCTCGCGGCCAGCGGCTCGCCCGAGCCGCAGCCAAGGTCAAGGATAGCGGCTCCAGCGGCCAGCGGCGCGGTGAAGCGGTCGAGCCATGGCTTCTCGGAGAGATCGCGGCCGCGGATACGGTCAAAGGCGTCCGCATGGCGCTCGTAAAGGCCGGCAATGCGGTCCGCCTCGTCCATCTCAGAGCGCCTTGCGCACCGCCTGGACGATCTCTGCGACGACGGGATCGCCCTCATGTTCTTCCTTGCGGGCGCGCACGAGGCAGGCCTCGGACTTGAGGATCACGCCGTCGGAGAGGATCTTCAGGTGGTTCGCCGTCAGCGTCGAGCCGGTCGAGGTGATGTCGACGATGATGTCGGCCGAGCCCGAGGCCGGCGCACCCTCGGTCGCCCCGAGGCTCTCGACGATGCGGTAGAGCTGGATGCCGTGGTTGCCGGAGAAGAACTGCTGCGTGAGGCGCCAGTATTTCGTGGCGATGGTGAGGCGCCGGCCGTGGCGGGCGCGGAAATCCTGGGCGACGTCGCCGAGATCGGCCATCGTGTCGACATCCAGCCAGATTTCCGGCACGGCAACGACGACATCCGCATGGCCGAAGCCGAGGCGGGCGCAGAATTCGACGCGGGCATCCGCCTCCGCCAGTCCCTCGCGCACCAGGTCCTCGCCGGTCACGCCGAAATCGACGGTGCCGTTGGCGATCTCGCGGGAGATCTCGGAGGCCGAGAGGAAGGCGATCTCGATGTCGTCGCGCCCCTCGACGCGGCCACGATAGGAGCGGTCGTTGCCGACGGCGACGACGGAGAAACCGGCGCGGGCGAGCACGGCGGAGCTGTCCTCCTTCATGCGCCCCTTGGAAGGAAGGCCGATGGTGATGGTCATGCGGCAGCTCCCTTCACGCCCGCGATACGGTCGAGCCAGAGCGAGAAGCCGACGGCCGGAATGCGCTCCTTCGCGCCGAGCAGGGTCAAGAGCCGGTCGAAGCGGCCGCCGCCGGCAAGCACCAGGCTCTCCCCGGCCGGCGCGATCTCGAAGACGAGGCCGGTATAATAATCGAGCGGGCGGCCGAAGGCGGCGCGATAGGTGATCGTCGCCGGATCGACGCCGGTGGCGCTGAGCGCCGCGACGCGGCTTTCGAACCGCGCGAGCGCCGCGCCGAGCGAGAGGCCGGCCTTTTCCGCGAAGGCGGCGAGCGCCCCGGGCGCCTCGGCAAGGCTCAGCTCCAGCGCCAGGAACTCCCTGAGGAGCGCCAGCGTGCGGGCATCGAGCCGCGTGTTGGCCAGTTCCATCTTCTCGCGCAGGCGCCGGGCGATATCGGCCGGGCTCCGGCTGGCATTGGTGGAATAGCCGGTCGCCTCCATCGTCGCGTCGATATGGGCGATCAGCGTCGCCTCGTCGTCGAGCTTGCCGAGGATGGCGAGGCGATCGACCTCCGGGCCGAAGACGCCGTCGCGCGCGGGATTGGAGAGGTCGTCCATCAGCCGCTGCAGCTGCGCCTGGTTGCCGAAGGCATGGACGAGCCGCTTCTGCCAGCCGGCCGGCAGGCCGCAAGCCGCCACCACGGCTTCGAAGACCGACTGGTCGCCGAGCACCACGGAAAAGGCCACGCCCGGCAGGCGGTTGGTGAGGACGGTCAGCGCGTCACGCACGGCGCGCGCATCGGCCCTTGCGACGTCCGGCTCGCCGAGATCCTCGATGCCGGCCTGGTAGAACTCGTTCGAGCCCTCGCGGCGCTGGCGGAACACCTCGCCGAGATAGGCGTAGCGCTTGGGCGTGCCCGTCGCCGTCTCGATATGGCGCAGGCAGACGGGAATGGTAAATTCGGGCCGGAGGCACAGGCTCTTGCCGGTCTCGCTCTCCGTCAGGAAGATGCGCCGGCGCAGGTCCTCGCCCGCCATGTCGAGGAAGGGTTCGGCCGGCTGGATGACCGGCGTGTCGACACGCTCCGTACCGAGACGTTCGAGATCGGCGATGAGATCGGGCGCGAAAGCGGGGAGATTGACTAGAGGCATGGCAACACCTCCGGTCGTGGGGAGGCACACCCCCCTCTGGCCTGCCGGCCATCTCCCCCACAAGGGGGGAGATCGAATTGTTGCACCGTCTCGCCCATCGCCAACGCTTCACTTTGGGCAATGCCGATATGGCCAGCCGATCTCCCCCCCTGTGGGGGAGATGGCCGGCAGGCCAGAGGGGGGTGGAACCGCGCGCTCATCGCCGTCAGCCGGCCCGCGCCCGGTCTTCGGCCTGGGCGTCGAGGATTTCGCGAACCCTGGCGACGAGCTCGGCCTCCGGCACGGAGACCTGCGCCACGCGGGCCTCGCGCCAGGCGATGTTGTCCTCGATCTCGCCGGAAAGGCGCTTGCCCTCGATCAGGTCCTTGATCTGCACGAGGCCTTCGGCGCGCTCGTCGCCGCCCTGGATGATCGCGACGGGGGCGCCGCGGCGGTCGGCATATTTGAGCTGATTGCCGAACTTCTTCCAGTTGCCCTGGTACATTTCGGCGCGGATGCCGGCGGCGCGCAGCTCTTGCGTGAAACGCTGGTAGCGGCCCATGCTCTCGATGTCGCCGTCCATGACCGTGACGAGCACGGGGGCGACGACCTCGTCCTGGCCGAGCTTGCCGAGGTTCTTCAGCGCCGTCATCAGGCGCGAGACGCCGATGGAAAAGCCGGTGGCCGGCACCGGCTGGCCCATGAAGCGGGAAACGAGGCCGTCATAACGGCCGCCGCCGCCGACGGAGCCGAAGACCACCTTCTCGCCCTTCTCGTTGGTGACGGCGAACTGCAGCTCGGCCTCGAAGACCGGGCCGGTGTAATATTCGAGACCGCGCACGCAGGAGGGATCGACCTTGATGCGGCCGGCATCATAGCCCGCGCTGGCGACGAGTTTCGCGATCTGCTCGAGCTCCTGCACGCCCTCGCGGGCACGCTCGTTCTGCCCGAAGCGACGGTCGAGCGAAGCGACGGTCTCCAGGTTGTCGCCGAAGGACGAGGTGTCGAGCACGCCGACCAGCAGCTCGATGCCGGCGGGATCGAGGCCGACGCCCTTGGTGAAATCGCCGCTTTCGTCTTTGCGCCCCCCGCCGAGAAGCTCGCGGACGCCGGGAATGCCGAACTTGTCGAACTTGTCGAGCGCGCGCAGGGCATTCAGCCGGCGCGCCGCATTCTCCTCGCCGCCAAGGCCGACGACCTCCAGCATGCCGTCCAGAACCTTGCGGTTGTTGACGCGGATGACGTAGTCGCCGCGGGCGATGCCGAGGGCTTCCATCGTATCGGCGAACATCATGCACATTTCGGCGTCCGCCTGAACGCCGGCTGCGCCCACCGTATCGGCATCGAACTGCATGAACTGGCGGAAGCGGCCCGGGCCCGGCTTCTCGTTGCGGAAGACGTAGCCGGCGCGGTAGGTGCGGTAGGGCAGTTGGATCTCGTTGAAATTCTCCGCGACATGGCGGGCAAGCGGCGCCGTCAGGTCGTAGCGCAGGCTCATCCACTGATCGTCGTCGTCCTGCAGCGAGAAGACGCCCTCGTTCGGGCGGTCGCTGTCCGGCAGGAACTTGCCGAGCGCATCGGTATATTCGAAAAGCGGGGTTTCGACCGGGTCGAAGCCATAGTGCTCGTAGACCGCGCGGATCTTCGCGGTCATTTCGGTGAGGGCGCGGATGTCCGCGGCGTCACGGTCGACGAAGCCGCGCGGCAGGCGGGCCTTCAGCTTCTGCGGTTTTTTCTGCTTTTCGCTCATCGGGATACCCGAAATTCCTGTATTTCCGTTGCGGTTTCCCTAGCGGATTGGACGGGCAGCGGCAAGGGCGGAAGCGCCCCGGCATCCCGGCCGGGGCGACAGCATGGCCCAACCGTGCATGACGACGGCGCAAGCCATGGATGCCGCGGCGGCGCAGGCGCTGGGAGAGGCGCGGCGGCAACGCGACCTTCCGCTTCGCCAGGATCGCCGCCCGGCCAGCCAAAGACGGCCGGCGGTCCGATCCGGGGCACGCCCGCGGTGGCGCGCCGGCCAAGCAAATGGACGCGGAAGGGCCGGACGTTCCCGACCCGCCCTTTCCTTTTGCTCGCGGGCCGCCTATCTGTTGGCGCATGAGGCAGATCCTCTTCGTCTTCGCCATTCTGGGCGCCGCGCTTTCCGGCTGGGTGCCGGTGGCCGCGGCGGCGCTGCATGGCGCGCAGCCTCCCGGCCTGCATGCCATGCACACGTCGGGCAGCGACGAGGCCGGCGGCGACCACGACACGTCGAAGCGCGCCGCCCATCCGCTTGCCTGTTCCGCCTGCTTCGCCATAGAGGCCGTGCGCATCGAGCCGGCGGCGCGCTCGGTCGGTGTTTCCGGCCGGTTGTCCGCCGTCGTGCCGCAGCTTGCCGGCCTCGCCCACCGGCCGCTCGATCCCCCTCCCCGGTCCTGACGCCCGCCCCGCCGGACGCCCCGCGCCCGGCTATCGACACCCTTCAGAACTGGAAAAGACAATGAACGCAAAGACCCTGTTTCTCGGCGCAGCCCTCGCGCTTGCCGTCACCCTGCCGGCAACAGCCCAGGAGGCCAACCATTCCGCCCATCAGGGCATGGCGATGGAGACACCGGCCGGACAAAGCCCCTCCACCGAGGCCTTCATCGCTGCCAACACGAAAATGCATGAAGGCATGGCCATCGACTTCACCGGCAATGCCGACGAAGACTTCGTGCGCGGCATGATCGCCCATCACCAAGGGGCTATCGACATGGCGAAGATCGAGCTGCAATACGGCAAGGACGAAAGCCTTCGCAAGCTCGCCGAGGACATCATCACCGCCCAGGAGGGCGAGATCCGGATGATGGAAGACTGGCTGGCGAAGAACGCCAAGTAGACCGGCCGGCAGAACAGCAGAGGCCCGCCGGAACGCCGGCGGGCCTCTGCACATCCCCATTCATCTGCGCTTATTCGGCCGCCGGATTGCGGTGGACCGCCGACGCCTCGACCAGCGAGGCCGCGATGGCGCGGGCCATCAGCAGCGTCGTTTCGCGAATTTCGGTGTTGCTGCCGCTTCTTGCCGACCGGATCAGGCGAAAGCCCTCCCGGAGCATGATCTCCTGCGCCTTGTCACAGGCCCAGCCTTCAAGTCGAGAATCGTCCATTGCAGGTGTGCTCGCCGCCATTTGTCCCCCATGCCAAATCATTCAGCACAAAGCGGCGCTTCACGACCACGCACGCGTACGCCGACCCCAGAACTTGCGATGTATGATTTTGCCGCTCAACCTTAAGCTACATGATTCGTTGTAGAATCAAAGCTGTATTTGTGGCGGCAAGACGCGAATTATGGCCGTTCGAGCCGATTTCTCTTCTCTTCGACTTCGGCGCGGCAAAAGCATCCTTCCACATGGTCGTTGACGAGGCCCATGGCCTGCATGAAGGCATAGACGGTGGTGGGGCCGACGAAGGTCCAGCCGCGCTTCTTCAGGTCCTTGGAAAGCCGGACGGAGGTGGGCGTCGTCGGGTTGGCGACGATCGTCTCCCAGTCGACCCGCGCCGGCCGCTCGTCCGGGCCCGGCTCGAAGCTCCAGAAGTAGCGGGCGAGCGTGCCGAACTCGTCGCGCAGCGCCTGCGCCCGGCGGGCATTGTTGATCGTCGAGACGATCTTGCCGCGATGGCGCACGATGCCGGGATCGGCAAGGCAGCGGGCGATGTCGTCGTCGCCGAAGCCGGCGACCTTGTCGAAATCGAAGCCGGCGAAGGCGGCGCGGAAGCCCTCTCGCTTGCGCAGGATGATGAGCCAGGAAAGGCCCGACTGGAAGCCTTCGAGGCAGATCTTCTCGAAGAGGCGGTGGTCGCTGACGACGGGATGGCCCCATTCCGCATCATGGTAGCGGCGGTAGTCGTCGAGATTGCCGTGCCAGGCGCACCGCACCCGTCCGTCGTCGCCTTCCAGAAGTCCCTTTGCCATGACCGCGCCCTCCGTTTCCTTTTTGTTCCGCTTTACCACTCATCAACCACATTTGGAAAGCCGGCAATAACCCTACTCAAAGCTTTATCGGCATCGTCGATATCGAATGAACGTCCGTTTACCATTCGCTTCATCGCAGGGTGCAAGCATTCCCGCCGAACCCGCGCCGAATTTCCAGAGTTTCGCGGCGCATCCCGGTGACGATCAGTAGCGAGTACGTCCGATGTTGATACGAGTTCTCCTGGCAACGACCCTTCTGTGCACGACCACCGCGGCACATGCGAGCGAGCGCTACATGAGCCGCCCGCCGGTCATCGTCAGCCCCGACCTTACCGCGCCCTGGCTGATGCAGCTTACCGGCGAGGGCGTGCAGCCTGCCGTCAACACCCGCCGCATCATCCAGCGCCAGAAGGTGCAGCAGCGCCGTGTCCTGCGCCGCGAGGGCGCGGCCCGCGTACAGCAGGTCTCGGCGACCGGCACGGCGCGCAATCCGGTCAAGTCGAAGTTCGACCCGATGTATCTGCCGCAGCTCGTCGACTATGAAAGCGGGCACAAGCCCGGCACCATCGTCATCGATACCAACAACCGCTTCCTCTACCTCGTCCTGAAGGACGGCAAGGCGCGGCGCTACGGCGTCGGCGTCGGCAAGCCGGGCTTCGAATGGGCGGGTGCCCACACGATCACCCGCAAGGCCGAATGGCCGAGCTGGACGCCGCCGAAGGAGATGATCGCCCGCGAGGCCGCCAAGGGCCATTACCTGCCGGCCTTCATGGAAGGCGGGCCGGAAAACCCGCTCGGCTCGCGCGCCATGTATCTCGGCTCGACGCTCTACCGCATCCACGGCACCAACGCGCCCTGGACGATCGGCTATGCGGTTTCCTCCGGCTGCATCCGCATGCGCAACGAAGATGTCGTCGACCTCTACGAGCGCGTGAAGGTGGGCACGAAGGTCATCGTGATCTGATTTTGTGGTCTTGGCGCCACAAGGCCCCGAAGAAATCCGCCTTCACAATCGTCTTACTGTCCGCAAGCCGGCTTGAAATCGGTCGAGAGTCGGCTAGCCTCGCAGAATTGAGGATTGAGAGGGACTATACCATGCGGAAATACGCATCGATCTTGCTGGCCGCGACCGTCGCGGCCACGGCGATCATGCCGGTCTCGTCGGCGAATGCCTTCCCCGCGGCCCGCACGGGCGACCGGGTCGAGACGGCCTCCGACGTGACGCTCGTCGCCCAGCCGAGCAAGAAGCAGGTCGCGGCGAAGTACAAGCGCACCAAGGTGCGCTTCGTCACCGACCAGGCGCCGGGCACCGTCATCGTCGATACGAACAACAAGTATCTCTACTATGTCGAGGGCAACAACAAGGCGACGCGCTACGGCATCGGCGTCGGTCGCGACGGCTTCGGCTGGTCGGGCGTGGTGAAGGTCGGCCGCAAGGCCGAATGGCCGAGCTGGACGCCGCCGGCCGAGATGCGCCGCCGCGAGGCCAAGAAGGGCCGCATCCTGCCCGTCACCCAGGCCGGCGGCGAGGACAACCCGCTCGGCGCGCGCGCGCTCTACCTCTTCAAGGGCGGCCGCGACACGATCTTCCGCATCCACGGCACGAACCAGCCCTGGACGATCGGCCAGAACATGTCGTCGGGCTGCATCCGCATGATGAACAAGGACGTGGAGCATCTCTATGCCCGCGCCGACATCGGCACCAAGGTCATCGTCGTCGGCCCCGGCAACCGCCAGGGCAGCGTGAGCTACAACGACAAGGGCGTCGATTTCTTCGGCAACCTCTTCGGCTTCGGCGGCTGATCAACCGCCCGCCGCAGATCGCCCGGACGCCGGCCTTGCGCCGGCGTCATTTGGCTGGAGACCTTGCTCCGACCTCCCTTCCGTCATCCTCGGGCTCGACCCGAGGACCCACGCCACAAAGCAAAGCCACGCCGTGGCGCGTGGATCCTCGGGTCGAGCCCGAGGATGACGGTGGAGAGGTCGGGTGGCCTTATCCTCTGGCGCTCTAAGGCTGACTTGTTGCGTGATTTCGGCGCCGGCCTTGCGCCGGCGTCTTCCGTTCAGCCGACGGAGCAGCCGATCTTTCCCTCGCGCCGGATCGGCTCGGCAAGGTCGGCGCCTTCGATCTTCAGCGTATAGGTGCCCTCGTAACCGATGCCGTCCGCGCCGGCCTTCGTCATCATGACGAAATCGAGCGCCGCAAAGGGCTGGTTGTCGCCGGATTCGACATGGACGAACAGGCGCAGTTCGCCTTCATGCAGCCAATGGTGCGTGAGGAAGGACGGATCGAGCGCTATCTTTCCATCGAGCCCCTTCCGGGCGAGGTCCTTCGGCAGCTCGATCGATCCGCGGAAATTCAGGATGCCGCCGAGGCTGTAGCTGAAGCCTGCCTCCCCTTCGAAAGCGACATTCCTGTCCTTCACCGCGCAACTGAACCCGCCAGTGGCGAAGGCCGGCGTCGAGAGGGCGGCAAGGGCGACGAGCGGAAGCATGAGGCGGCGCATGGACATCTCCGATGGGCTGGAATGCCGCCTGTCTAGAGCATTTCCGGCAAACCGGAAATGCTCCAGATTCTTGTTTTTTCCGCATTATCCGACACCGAAACGAAGTCGCTTCGGTTGGAAATGGTCTGGAAATCCGGGGGCGAAGCGGCTGTTCCGCGCGTGACAGGTTCAGGAAAGCACGGCCGGCTTGGTTCCGCCATAGGCCCAGTCGATGAGCTCCACCGTGTGCAGGATCGGGATCGTCGTGCCCGTCGCGATCTGGGTGATGCAGCCGATATTGCCGGTGGCGATGATGTCCGGCTTGGTCGCCTCGATGTTCCTGACCTTGCGCGCCTTCAGCTTGCCTGAAATCTCCGGCTGGAGGATGTTGTAGGTGCCGGCCGAACCGCAGCACAGGTGCCCTTCCGCCGGATCGCGCACCGCAAAGCCCGCCTTCTTCAGCAGCACCTTCGGCGCCATGGTGATCTTCTGGCCGTGCTGCATGGAACAGGCGGAGTGATAGGCGACCGTCAGCCCCTTCGTCTCCTGCTGCGGCAGGTCGAGGGTCGCAAGATATTCCGTGATGTCCTTCGCAAGCGCCGAGACCCGCGCGGCCTTGTCCGCATAGGCCGGGTCGAGGCGCAGCATGAAGCCATAGTCCTTGATCGTCGTGCCGCAGCCCGAGGCGGTGATGATGATCGCGTCGAGCCCGTCCTTCTCGATCTCGCCGAGCCAGACGTCGACATTGCGCCGCGCCGCCTCCAGCGCCTGCGCCTCGCGGCCCATATGGTGGACGAGCGAGCCGCAGCAGACTTCGCCCGCCGGCGCCACGACCTCGACGCCGAGGCGGGTGAGGAGGCGGATCGTCGCTGCGTTGATCTCCGGCTTCAGCACCGGCTGGGCGCAGCCGGAGAGGATCGCGACCCGCCCGCGGCGCGGACCGGCGGCCGGATGCGTGCCCGGCCCCGCCTTGCCCGCGGCCTTCGGCAGGGAGCGGGGCGCAAGGTCCAGCATGGCGCCGAAGGGTTCAAGCGGCTTGAAGCGCTTGAGCAGGCCGGCAAAGGGCCGGCCGAGCGCGGCCGCCTTCAGCGCCAGGCGGAAGCGGCCTGGATAGGGCAGCACGGCGGCGAGGACGCCCCGCGTCAGCCGGTTCCAGAACGGGCGCCTGTAGGTCGCCTCGATATGCATGCGGGCATGGTCGACGAGATGCATGTAGTCGACGCCGGAGGGACAGGTCGTCGTGCAGGAGAGGCAGGAGAGGCAGCGGTCGATATGGGTCACCACCTCCACATCCGCCGGCCGGCCGTTCTCCAGCATGTCCTTGATGAGGTAGATGCGGCCGCGCGGGCTGTCGAGCTCGTTGCCCAGCGTCACATAGGTGGGACAGGTGGCGGTGCAGAAGCCGCAATGCACGCATTTGCGCAAAATCTTCTCCGATGTCGCGACATGCGGATCGGCAAGCTGCTCGGGAGTGAAGTTGGTCTGCATCAGCGGGCGCCTTCTTCGTTGGCGCGGGCGGGTTCGGCACCCCCCTCTGCCCTGCCGGGCATCTCCCCCTCAAGGGGGGAGATCGGCAAGAGGCAAGGCCATCGTTTCAAATGCAACGTCAAAGTGGGGCGAAACGCCGCCCCATCCAATCTCCCCCCTTGAGGGGGAGATGCCCGACAGGGCAGAGGGGGGTAAGCGACAGATTCCATCATAACGATCATCCTCACCCCACCATTCGCGACACGAACAACCCCGCCGGATCGAAACTCGCCTTCACCCTTGCGGAAAGCGCCGCCACCGCCTCGGCCTGCGGCTCGAAGACGGCGGTTGCCGCCAGCACCTCCGGCCGCGCCCGCAGCAGCGTCGCATGCCCGCCGCCGACGGCCTTGACGTAGCGGCGCAAGAGGGCGGCCTCGGGATCGGCCTCCATGCGCAGCCAGACGAGGCCGCCCTGCCAGTCGTAGAAGGCATCGACGCCGGCTTCGAGGCGGAGCGCTGCGACGAGCTGGTGGCCGGCGGTGGGCGCGACGGAGACGCGCCAGAGCGGACGCGGCGTGCCGTCGGCATAGGGCGCGACGTCGCGGATCTCGCGCCAGAGGCGCGCCGTCGTCTCCGCATCGAGATGCGCCACGGCGCCGAAGCGGGCCATGCTGGCGGCGAGCTTCTCGCTGCGCACGGCGACGGAGGCGGCGAGGCCCTCGAGGCGCAGCACGGTGGCCGCTCCGTCCGGCAGCGCGCCGCCGGCGAACCGCCCGCGCACGCTTTCCGGCAGGTGGGCGGCACCGGAGACCTCGACGGACATCGCCATCGCCGTCGCCATGGCGGCGGCAGCCTCCGCGTCGTTGAGACCGGAGACGACGATGGTGGTCGCCGTTTCCGGCACCGGCAGCAGGCGGAAGGTGACCTCCGTCATGAGCGCCAGCGCACCGTGCGAGCCGGCGAGCAGCTTGGCGAGGTCAAGGCCGGTGACATTCTTCATCACCCGGCCGCCGGCCTTCACCACCTCGCCCCTGCCGTTGACGAAGCGCACGCCGAGCAGGCTGTCGCGCGCGGCGCCGGCGACGAAGCGGCGTGGACCGGACGCGTTGGTGGCGAAGACGCCGCCGATGGTGGGAATGCCGGAGGAGCCGAGCGCGCCGCGCAGGTCGCAGGGCTCGAAGGCGAGCATCTGGCGCTTTTCGGCAAGCGCCGCCTCCACGACCTCCAGCGGCGTGCCGGCGCGGGCGGTCATGGTCATCTCGGCCGGGTTATAGGCGACGATGCCGGCAAGGCCGCGCGTCGAGAGCGTTTCGGCCCCGTCCGGCGCAGCGGCAAGGCTGCGCGTGCCGCCGCCGCGGATGGCAAGCGGCGTGCGCGACAGCGCGGCGACCTGGACGAGGCGCGCGGCGGCCTCTTCGGAAAGCGGTTCGTGGATGGGGGTCATGCGGCGGGTCGCCCTTCGAGCGGGAAGACCTTGGACGGGTTGAGCAGCCATTGCGGATCGAACGCCGCGCGCACGGCCATCTGCTGGGCAAGGTCGACATCGGCATATTGGTGGCGCATCAGGTCGCGCTTCTCGATGCCGACGCCGTGCTCGCCGGTGAGGCACCCGCCGGCATCGACGCAGAGCTTCAGGATGTCGTTTCCCGCCGCTTCCGCACGCGCGGCATCCTCCGGGTCGTTGGCGTTGAAGAGGATCAGCGGATGCATGTTGCCGTCGCCGGCATGGAAGACGTTGGCGACGCGCAGGCCGTATTTCTCGACGATCTCCGCCGTGCCGCGCAGCACATGCGGCAACTGGCCGAGCGGCACCGTGCCGTCCATGCAGATATAGTCGGCGATGCGGCCGGTGGCGCCGAAGGCGGACTTGCGGCCCTTCCAGATCAGCGCCGCCTCCGTCGCCGACTGGCTTTCCTTGACGACCTTGACGCCGTGGCGCCGGGCGATCTCGATGATGCTGGCGAGCATCGCGTCCATCTCGGCCTCGGAACCCTCGACCTCGACGATCAGCAGCGCCTCGACATCCATCGGATAGCCGGCGCCGGCAAAGGCCTCGCAGATCTCGATCGCCGGCTTGTCCATGAACTCGATGGCGACGGGGATGATGCCCGAGCCGATGACGTCGGCGACGCAGGCGCCCGCTTCCTCCGAGCTGTCGAAGCCGAAGAGCACCGGGCGCGCGCCCTCGGGCCTGGCGATGAGCCGCACCGTCGCCTCGGTGACGATGCCGAGCTGGCCCTCGCCGCCGCAGACGACGCCGAGGAGATCGAGCCCGCCGGCATCGAGCGCCTTGCCGCCGAGCTCGACGATCGTGCCGTCGATGAGCACGAGCTTGACGCCGAGCAGGTTGTTCGTGGTCACGCCGTATTTCAGGCAATGCGCGCCGCCGGAATTCATGCCGATATTGCCGCCGATCGTGCAGGCGAGCTGGGAGCTCGGATCGGGCGCGTAGAAATAGCCGTCGGCCGTGACGGCATCGGAAATGGCAAGGTTGGTGACGCCGGCCTGCACCGTCGCGGTGCGGTTGGCGAAATCCACCTCCAGGATGCGCGCCATCTTGGAGAGGCCGACGACGACGGCATCCTCCTGCGGGATCGCCCCGCCCGAAAGCGAGGTGCCGGCGCCGCGCGGCACGACGGGCACGCCATAGCGATGGCAGTATTTCAAGACGGCGGCGACCTCGCGCGTCGTCTCCGGCAGGGCGACGGCGAGCGGCAGGCGGCGATAGGACACGAAGGCATCCGTCTCGAAGGGCACGAGCTCGCGCGGCTCGTGCACCAGACAGCCCTCCGGCAGCAGATCGAGGAGGTCGGCGACGATTTCCCGGCGGCGGGCAAGCACCGCCGGCCGCGGCTCCAGGAACCCGATCTGATCCATGTCTTGGCCTCCCGCCTCAAGTGGTCTGTTTTCTTTACCACTTCCTATTGCAGGGTGCAAATGCTAAGCATTTTGTCCGTTTCGGCAAGAATGGACGCGATGGAATGACAAATCTCGGCGACCTCGAAATCTTTTCCCGCGTCATCGCCATGGGCAGCATGTCGGCGGCCGGCCGGGCGCTCGGCCTGTCGCCCGCGGTCGTCTCCAAGCGGGTGAAGCGGCTGGAGGAACGCCTCGGCACCCGCCTCTTCCAGCGCACGACGCGGCAGATCTCGCTGACCGAGGCCGGCCAGGGCTTCTATGACCGCATCGTCGGCATCCTTTCCGGCATCGAGGAGGCGGAAGCCTTCGTCTCGGGACGTTCCGGCGCCGTGCGCGGCACGCTGCGGATCTCCGCGCCCACCTCCTTCGGCCGCATGCATATCGCCCCCAATCTCAAGGGCTTCATGGACACCTATCCCGAGCTCGTCGTCAACCTGATGCTGACCGACGACTTCTCCGACATCGTCGGCGGTGGGTTCGACCTTGCGATCCGCATCGGCGAACTTTCCGATTCCTCGCTGGTCGCCCGAAGGCTCGCCTCGGTGCGGCGCGTGCTGTGCGCCTCGCCGGACTATATCGCCCGCCACGGCATGCCGGCCTCGCTCGACGCGCTGCCCGCCCATGTCTGCCTGCCGCCGCACACCCAGGACGTCTGGCGGCTGGAAGGGCCGGAGGGCAATGTCACCTATCGCCCGCAGGGGCAGCTCTACACCAATTCCAGCGAAGTGGTGCGGGAGGCGGTGTTCTCCGGCATGGGCATCGCGCTGCGCTCGACCTGGGATGTCGGGCCGGCGCTGAAGAGCGGCGCGCTCGTGCAGGTGCTGCCGCAATACGAGGGCTCGCGCAACGTGGTGCTCTCGGCGGTCTATCCGAGCCGGCAGTTCCTGCCCGTCAAGGTGCGGCTGTTCATCGACTATCTCGCCGACCTCTACGGCCCCCTGCCCTATTGGGAGCGCTGAGCACCGTCGGCCGCACATGCGCCGATTGGCGCGGGCGGACCCTTGCACTGGCTTCTTGCTTTTACCGCATTATCCAACGCCGAAGCGACTTCGCTTCGGCTGGAAATGCTCTAAGCTGCAGGCCCATGGCGGAGAGGACGGCGATGATCGGCAGGATGACAATGATGGCGGCGCTGGTCGCGCTGGCGCTTCCGGCAGCGGCCGGCGCAAGGCCGCTCGACGACCTGCTCCAGGGTTTCGACGATGCCTGCGACTACAGCGACGCGCTGGCGGGCCTCCTGCAATCGAGCTACGCTTTCGCCCGCAAGGAAGGCGCGATCGCCATTCCGGCCGGCTACGAGGCCGTCTTCGGTCCGCCCTCCGTCCGGCCGCAGGACGAGTACCTGCACATCGTCCTGCCCGTGACGGGCGGCATCTGGCGCGGCGTGCCGGTCAAGGAGATCGAGGTCTACATCACGGCGCTTGCCAGCGGCTTCAGCTACCAGGCGATCATCTTTCCGCCCGACGCGCTGGAGGCCGCCGAGGCCGCGTTCAAGGAGCGGGGTCTTGCCGCACAGGAAAAGCTCGCGAAACAGGACGAGACCGGCTTCGGCTGGGACACCGGCTTTGCCGTCACCGACGGCGTGCCGCGCTACCAGTGCGACCTGTCGACCTGAGCGGCGGCAGGCCGCTGCACACTTTTGCTGGCATTGCTCTAATGCTTGTCCTCTTCCGCATGGCGCTGGCGGATGGCGCGCACGAGCAGCCACATGCCGGCGATGACGAAGGGCACGGCGATGCCGGTCAGGGTTTCCGGCTTGACCGGCAGGCCGAGCCCGTGCGCCGCCTTGGCGACATAGCCGAAGAGACCGACCACGTAATAGGAGATCGCGGCGACAGACAGGCCTTCGACGGTCTGCTGCAGGCGCAGCTGCAGCTTCGCGCGGCGGTCCATGGAGTTGAGCAGGCTCGTGTTGAGCTGCTCCAGCTCCACGTCGATCCAGCTTCTCAAAAGCGCCGTGGCGCGGGCAAGCTTTCGCGACAGGTTCGCCTGCCGCTCCTCCACCGACTGACAGGTGCGCATGGCGGGCGCCAGGCGCCGTTCCAGGAAGAAGCCGAGGGTCTCGTAGCCGGACACCGCCGTCTCGGCGAGCGTGCGGATGCGCTCCTGCACGATGCCATAATAGGCGCGGCTGGCGCCGAAGCGATAGAGGCTGAGCGCCGCATTGGCCTCCAGCTCGGCGGCGAGCCGGGTGATCTCCGTCAGCAGCGTATCGGCCTTCTCGCGGGCATGCTGCTTCATGGCATTGGTGATGCCGGTCAACCCGTCCTCGATGCGGCGGATGTCCGGCGAGAGCGACTGGGCGAGCGGCAGGCCCATCATGGCGAGTGTGCGGTAGGTCTCGATGTCCAGAAGGCGCTGGACGAGCGCGCCGCGCCCGGCCTCGGTCATGCCGCGGTCGATGACGAGGATCTGCGTCAGCCCGTCGCCGTTCTGGCGGAAGTCGGTGAGGAT
This sequence comes from Shinella sp. WSC3-e, assembly GCF_945994535.1. Taxonomy (NCBI): domain Bacteria; kingdom Pseudomonadati; phylum Pseudomonadota; class Alphaproteobacteria; order Hyphomicrobiales; family Rhizobiaceae; genus Shinella; species Shinella sp. WSC3-e. The sequence goes on along the minus strand of NZ_OZ000530.1, from coordinate 143,635 downwards.
CGCGCCCTGGCCGTTCTTGATCTCGCTGTAACAGAGGCTCGTCGGGTCGAAGGTGGAGATCGCCGCGCGGGTTTCCGGCGTATCCGGCCGGATTTCCAGCCGCACGCCCGAGATCAGCGTGCCGGGCGGCGAAAAACTGTCGCCGAACGGATGGACCGGAACCTCGCCACCGAACTTTTCCGGCGCCGGCGCGTCCCAGAAATAGGTGGAGAACTCGGTATGCCGCTCCCAGCGCAACGTGCCCTGCCCCCAGCTGAGCGCGTGGTGGCTGGAATCGCGCCCCGGCGGGGAGATGCCGCGCGAGCGCGACAGTTCCCCCATCACGGCGTGATCGACCGCCGAGCCGCCTTCGGTCAGGAAGGCGAGCTGGAAGATGACGCGCGGCGACGGCACCAGCGCGTATGGTCTTGCGTGAATTTCCCCCAGCGCCTGCGCACGCGCGGTCGCCTGCGGAAAGGCGAAGCTGCCTTTTGCCATGTCTGCACTGTCCCCTCATGTGCAACAGCATAGTCTTAACAAATGTCAGGCCCCTGGAGATAGGGCGCATTGACGCAGGCCCGCTCCTCCCCACTGGACAAGATTGTTGACCAGTTTCGACCCACATTGCTAGTGTTCACCGGTGACCGACACCGCCTTCGACCTTTTCGCCCGCATCAGCCACAGCCGCACTGCCGACGAGGTCGTGCGGCAGATCGAACTGCTGCTGCTCGAAGGGGTGCTGCGCGACGGCGACCGGCTGCCGGGCGAACGCGAGCTTTCCAGGCGGCTCGACGTCTCCCGCCCCATCCTGCGCGAGGCGCTGAAGGAGCTGGAGACCCGCGGCCTGCTGATCAGCCAGCACGGCGGCGGCACCTATGTCGCCGACATCATCGGCCAGGTGTTCTCCCGCCCCGTCGTCGACCTCATCGCCCGCCACCAGCGCGCGACGGAGGACTATGTCGAGTACCGCCGCGAGTTGGAGGGCATCACCGCCGATCTCGCCGCCCGCCGCGCCACCGAATACGACCGGCAGATGCTGACCCGCATCATGGAGGCGATGCGGGAGGCCCATGCGGGCGGCTCCTTCGATGCGGAGCTGGAGGCCGACGTGGAGCTGCACAACGCGATCGGCGAGGCAGCGCACAACATCGTGCTGCTGCACACGCTGCGCGCCTGTTACCGGCTGCTGGCCCAAGGGATCTTTTTCCACCGCCACCTCGTTTTCTCCTCCGAGGACGCGCGCGGCCACCTGCTCGCCCAGCACGAGGCGATCTATGCGGCGATCATGGCCGGCGACGGGCTTGCGGCGCGAAAGGCCGCCCAGGCGCATATGGATTACATCGCCACCGCCATCCGCGAGGCCGAGCGCAGCGGCGAATGGCAGCGGATTTCGCAATTGCGCATGCAAAAGCGCGGGCTTCCCCCGCAAGCCTGACTTGCGCCGCAAATCTCGCGCAAGCAAGATGGGCTATACAGACTCAACCGTCCCGTCCGACAAGAGGAACGAACAAGACCTTGAACATTCTCAACCGCATCGTCAGCGACGTCCATCTCATGTTCCGCCGGCCCGCGCGCGAACAATACGGCGCGCTGTGCTACCGGGTGAGGAAGAAAAAGCCGGCGATCGAAATCCTCCTCATCACCAGCCGCGACACCGGCCGCTGGGTCATTCCCAAGGGCTGGCCGATGGACGGCAAGAGCGCCGCAGCCGCGGCCGCGCGCGAGGCCTGGGAAGAGGCCGGCGTCAGGGGAAGCGTCCGCGAGGCGCCGATCGGCAGCTACAACTACCTGAAGGGCCTGCCGCACGGGCTGAAGGTCGATTGCCGGGTGCGCGTCTTCCCGCTCTCCGTCGACGACCTCAGCGAGAATTTTCCGGAGAAGGACGAGCGGCGCGCCGAATGGGTGACCTGCCAGGAGGCCGCCCGCCGCGTGCAGGAGCCCGGCCTCAAGGACCTCATCCTCGCCTTCGAGCGCACGATGCTCGCCGAAATCGGCCCGAACGGCACCCCCGACGCCTGATAACGCCCCCGATCGGCCCTTGTCATATTGCCGCCGGTGCCCTGAGACGATAGTGCCTGTCGGCTGAGAGCCCCTGATGCGACCTCCGGACGGAAGGCTGCCGCGGGAATTTCGTCCGCTCGCGAGAAACCGGCCCCGGCCGATGCCCAGGCATCGGCGATGTCCGGTGACGAAGGGACGGCGGAAAGCACCGGCAGACAGACCCCGGCGGTCGTGCCAGGGGCTCCAAAACGGAGCAGCAGGAATGGCCAATTCACAGGTTCAGCTACGCAAGCCGACGCTGGACAAGGACCTGGAAAAACTCACCTTCACCGAACAGGCGACGCATTTCGTGCTGCGCTCGTGGACGGGCGTCGGCATCGCCCTCGTCTTCCTCCTGATTGCCATGGCCGTCGCCAACAGCTTCGCCACCGGCGCGCCGGGCGTGCTGGTCGCCATCACCGCGGCGCTCGCCGCCTACATGGCCATGAACATCGGCGCCAACGACGTGACCAACAATGTCGGCGCGGCCGTCGGCGCGCGCGCCATGAGCCTTGGCGTCGCCCTCGTCATCGCCGCGGTCTTCGAGATCGCCGGGGCGCTGCTGGCCGGCCAGGGCGTGGCGGCGACGGTCGCCTCGGGCATCGTCGACCGGTCGATCTTCCCGAGCCCCGAGACCTATGCCTGGGCGATGATGGCGGCCCTCGTCTCCGCCGCGCTCTGGATCAACATCGCCACGCTCGCCAATGCGCCGATCTCCACCACCCACGCCATCGTCGGCGGGGTGATCGGCGCGGGCGCGGCGGCGAGCGGCTTCCACAGCGTGCAATGGGACGCGATCGCCGTCATCGTCGTGAGCTGGACCGTCTCGCCGATCCTCGGCGGCGTGATCGCCGCAGGGTTCCTCTTCTTCATCAAGGAATTCATCATCTACCGCGAGGACAAGATCGGCGCGGCGAAGACCTGGGTGCCGGTGCTGGTCGCGGTCATGGCCGGCGCCTTCGCGGCCTTCATCGCCAATGGCGGCACCAACGGCGCCTTCGATCTCTCCCTCCGCGCGGCGCTCCTCATCGGCCTTGGCGTCGGCCTCGCCACCTATGTCGCCACCCGGCCGATCGTCCGCCGCCATGCGGAAGGGCTCGACAACCGCAACCAGTCGCTGCGCACGCTGTTCCGCATCCCGCTGATCTGTTCGGCGGCGCTGCTGTCCTTCGCCCACGGCGCCAATGACGTGTCGAACGCCGTCGGCCCGCTCTACGGCGTGGTCTCGGCCCTGCATGCCGACGCGGGAAGCGGGGCGGCAATTCCGCTCTGGGTCATGGTCATCGGCGCCTTCGGCATCTCGCTCGGCCTCCTGCTGTTCGGCCCGCGCCTCATCCGCATCGTCGGCAGCGAGATCACCAAGCTCAACCCGATGCGCGCCTTCTGCGTGGCGCTGTCCTCCGCCGTCGCCGTGCTGACGGCCTCGGCCTTCGCCATTCCCGTCTCCTCGACCCATATCGCCGTCGGCGCGGTCTTCGGCGTCGGCCTGTTCCGCGAATGGTATACGCGCAACTCCCGGCGCCGCATCGACTATATCCGCAGCCGCGGCAGCCGCATCGCCCCGGAGGAAGAGCCCGTAAACCTCGACGAGACGCGCCGTCGCTACCTCGTGCGGCGCTCCCACTTCATGACGATCGTTTCGGCCTGGATCGTGACGCTGCCCATCTCGGCGGTCCTCTCGGCCATCGTCTTCCTCGCCCTCAACGCGCTTTTCACCTGAGAGACCGACCATGCGTGCCAATTACCGGATGCAGCGCCTCTTCGTCGGCGATGCCCTTGCCGCGGGCGTGGCCTTCGAGGCGTCGAAGGACCACTTCCACTACCTCGCCAACGTGCTGCGCATGGCGGAGAGCGATGCCGTGCTGCTCTTCAACGGCCGCGACGGCGAGTGGCATGCGACCCTTTCCTTCCCGACCCGCAAGCGCCTCGTCCTGACCCCCATCGAGCAGACCCGGCCGCAGCCGGCGCCGTCCGACCTGCACTACCTCTTCGCACCGCTCAAGGTCGGCCGGCTCGACTATATCGTTCAGAAGGCCGTGGAAATGGGCGCCGGCGTGCTGCAGCCGGTCCTCACCCAGCATATGCAGGGCAAGATCACCAGCCTCGAGCGGCTGCAGGCGAACGCCGTGGAGGCGGCGGAGCAGTGCGGCATCCTGGCGATCCCGCAGGTCACGGCACCGAGGAAACTTGAGGACCTGCTGGCCGAGTGGCCACGCGAGCGGCGTATCATCTTCTGCGACGAAGGCCATGGCAGCCAGAACCCGCTGCCGGCGCTCAAGGCGATCGAGGAGCGCAAGCTCGCCCTGCTCGTCGGCCCGGAGGGCGGCTTTTCCGACGAGGAACGCACGCTGCTGCGCAATCTCGCCTTCGTGACGCCGATCCCGCTCGGCCCGCGCATCCTGCGCGCGGACACGGCGGCGGTGGCGGCGATGGCCGTCATCCAGGCGGCGATCGGCGACTGGCGCTGAGCGCCCCCCTCGCAGATTTGCGCGAAAGCAAGAAAGCGCTTCAACAAAAAAGTCGAATGGGTTTTTTTGAATCTGCCTTGAAAGGAATTTGCTTGCACCGCATCTAATTCCGGTCCAAGCACCCTCCCAAGGCCCGGCGTTCCGCAGGGCGCCATCCGTTCAGAAGAAGACGCCCATGGCCCGTGACACCACCGACCAGACGCCGATCCGCACCGTCGCGGACATGGCGGATTACCTCGCCGCCGGCAACAAGCCGAAGGAGAAGTTCCGCATCGGCACCGAGCACGAGAAATTCGTCTTCTTTACGGCCGACAACAGCCCCGTGCCCTATTTCGGCGAGGCGAGCATCTCGGCGCTGCTGAACGGCATGCAGGCCAAGACCGGCTGGGACCCGATCATGGATGCCGGCAACATCATCGGCCTTGCCGAACCCTCCGGCATGGGCGCCATCTCGCTGGAGCCCGGCGGCCAGTTCGAGCTTTCCGGCGCGCCGCTGGAAAACCTGCACCAGACCTGCAAGGAATCCAACCAGCACCTCGCCACGCTGCGCGAGATCGCCGAGCCGCTCGGCATCCGCTTCCTCGGCATGGGCGGCAGCCCGAAATGGACCTTTGCCGAAACGCCGCGCATGCCGAAAAGCCGCTACGAGATCATGACCCGCTACATGCCGAAGGTCGGCACGAAGGGTCTCGACATGATGTACCGCACCTGCACGATCCAGGTGAACCTCGACTTCTCCTCCGAAACCGACATGCGCCGCAAGATGCAGGTCTCGCTGAAGCTGCAATCCATGGCGACCGCCCTCTTCGCCTCCTCGCCCTTCACCGAGGGCAAGCCGAACGGCCTGCTCTCCTGGCGCGGCGACATCTGGCGCGACACGGACAACAACCGCTCCGGGCTCATCCCCTTCGCCTTCAAGCCGGATTTCGGCTTCGTCGACTATGTCGAATGGGCGCTCGACGTGCCGATGTATTTCGTCGTGCGCGACGGCAAGTACCACGACTGCACGCACATCACCTTCCGCCAGTTCATGGCCGGCGCGCTGAAGGGCGAGCTCGCCGACTGGGAGCCGAACCTCGGCGACTGGACGAACCACCTTTCCACGCTGTTTCCCGACGTGCGGCTGAAGCGCTTCCTCGAAATGCGCGGTGCCGATGGCGGCCCGTGGCGACGCATCTGTGCGTTGCCCGCCTTCTGGGTGGGCCTGCTCTATGACGACGGCGCGCTGGATGCCGCCGAGCGGCTTGTGCGCGACTGGACGGTCGAGGAGGTGACGGCGCTGCGCAACGCCGTGCCCGCGGAAGGCCTCAAGGCCGATTTCCGCGGCAAGCCGCTGCTCGACATCGCCCGCGAAGTGGTCTCGATCTCCCGCCAGGGCCTTGCCGCCCGCGCCAGGATCAATGGCGAGGGCGTCGACGAGACAATCTTCCTTGCCCCGCTCGACGAGGTCCTGGCGAAGAAGGCGACGCTCGCCGAAGACATGCTGGCGCTCTACAACGGCCGCTGGAACGGCTCCGTCGAGCCGGTCTTCACCGACTACCAGTACTGAGGCACGGCACCAAAAAGCGGTTTGCGCGGCCAAGATTCCCGTTATAGTGCAGGCACATGCCTGCCAACGGGAAAGGGTCCGTTATGCTTTCGCTCTACGACATGATGATGCAGGCGCAGAACGGCAATGCCGTCGAGACCATGGCGCGGCAATTCGGGCTGGCGCAGGAACAGGCGGCCAAGGCCATCGCCGCGCTGATGCCGGCCTTTTCCGAGGGCTTCAAGCGCAACGCCGCCAATCCCTATGATCTTGCCGCCTTCATGACCGCGCTGACATCCGGCGACCACGTCAAGTATTTCGAGGACATCAGCAAGGCCTTCACGCCGCAGGGCCTTGCCGAGGGCAACGGCATTCTCGGCCACCTCTTCGGCAACAAGGACGTTTCCCGCGCCATCGCCGCACAGGCGGCGCAGATGACCGGCATCGGCCAGGACATCTACAAGCAGATGCTGCCCGTCATGGCGAGCACGCTGATGGGCGGCCTCTTCAAGCAATCCTTCGCTCCCTTCTTCCCCGGCGCGGAAGCCGGAAAGACACCCGCCAACCCCTTTGCCGACATGATGCAGCAATGGGCCGAAGCGACGGGCATGGCCAGGAAACGGGAGCCGGCAAACCCCTTCACCGACAACCCCTTCATGCAGGCCGCCCAGGAGTTCTTCGGTACGAAGAAGGAGGCGCCGGCCAATCCGTTCACCGACAACCCCTTCGCCAAGGCCTTCCAGGACATGATGGCGGGCATGGCCGGCCAGCCCGCGGGCAGCGGCAAGACCGCCGAACAGGCCGATTCCCCGGCTGATTCGCTCAAGACCTTCGTCAACACGATGTTCGATACCGGGCTGGAAATGCAGAAGGATTACCAGCGCAACGTGGAATCGATCTTCGAGACCATCCGCAGCGGCATGGAGCCGGATGGCGGCAAGAAGGCCTGACAACGGGGCGTAGCGCGGCCGCATCCATCGACACACGAAAAAGCCCGGCGCGGACCTTGGGAGTCGCACGCCGGGCAAGCAGCAGGGCTATTGGCTCTCACCCTGCGGGGAAGTCAGGTGCCGACCCGGGAGATAGGTCGGCACCGTGAGAAATCAATCCAGACGGCCGCTGCGCAGGTGACGGCGGGCGCGTTCACGCGCCGCGATCGTCAGATGCAGGCCCGCATCGGCGAAGAAGGACGCGGTCCGGACATCCTGCACGTCGCTCCGGCACAGCCCCATGTCGAGAAGCTGATGATCGTCGAGCTCGTTCAGCCGGTTGACCACACGGCGATTCTGCCAGGCGCGGACGAACCTGTAGGCGGCGTTGCGGACGCGGGCGAAGAGGCTCGGAGCCGGACGGCGCGTTGCGAGGCTGTCGATTTCCAGTCTGCGGTCGATCATGCGCATGGCATTTCTCCTTTCCGGCCCGGCGATCCATCGTCATTCGATGGGGTTTCGCACGGCACCCGTGATCGTTCGCCGCCCAGGGACAGGGCGGCGGTTCGAAGGTCGTGTTTCAGGCAGAGCCATCGCCGGGAGGTCGAGGGAAGGCAACGGATCCCGCCGAACGATGACTGCCGGCAGGGGCAATCGTTCGACACTTGCTTTTTCGCAGAAAGCCATTGATCAGTCCAACGAATGTTTCTAATAGTATCAATCAAACAATCTTATGGATATCGTTATGTCCGCTCCGCTAGACATAGACCAGCTCCAGACCTTCGTCGCCATCGCCGATACGGGCAGCTTCACCCGCGCCGCAGAGCGGGTCTTCAAGACCCAGTCGGCCGTTTCCATGCAGATGCGGCGCCTCGAGGAGCGCATCGGCAAGCAGCTCTTCATGAAGGACGGCCGGGGCAACCGGCTGACCGCCGAGGGCGAACGCCTGCTCAACTATGCCCGCCGGATGCTGCGCCTCAACAACGAGGCCATCGCCGCCTTCGACGACAACCGCCTCGAGGGCCTGCTGCGCATCGGCACGCCGGACGACTACGCCGACCGCTACATGCCCGAAATCATCATGCGGTTCGCCAAGACCCACCCGAATGTCGAGCTTTTCATCGTCTGCGAGCCCTCGGTGGACCTTGCGGAGAAGATGGCCAAGGGCGAGCTCGACATCGCGCTCGTCACCCACAATCCACGCCAGCGCCAGTCCGACGTCGTGCGGACAGAGCCGCTCTGCTGGGTCATGTCGGCCAACCATCCGCTGCCGGAAAACGCACCGGTGCCGCTCGCCGTCGGCCGGCGCGACTGTCAGTGGCGGCAGATCGCCTGCGCGGCGCTCGATTCCGTCGGGCGGGACTACCAGGTGCTGTTCACCAGCTGGTCATCCACCGTCGTCGCCGCGGCCGTCATGGCGGGCATGGCAGTTTCGGTGCTGCCGGAATCGGCGCTGCGTCCCGGCATGAAGGTGCTGACGCAGGCGGACGGTTTTCCGCCGCTCGCCCCGGTGCAGATCGGCATCATGCGGCGCCCGGGCCTTTCGCCCTCGCTCTCCAACGCCATCACCAGCCATATCAGCGCCTGCCTCGACAACATCACGCCGCTGACGGCCGTCGACGACCTGCCGGAAGCCGAGGTCAAGGTCTTCCCGCGCCTGTCGCGGCTCCGGCCCGGCAATATCCTGCCCGGATGGTGACGCAGCTTCCCCTCGACGGCATTCCCGCTGGCAAGGCCGGGCCGTCGACGGTGACGATCCGGCCTGCCCGCGAGGATGAAGTCGAGATGCTGTGCCAGATCGAGCGCTCGGCCGCGCAGGCCTTCCGCCTGATCGAGGCCTTCTCGTGGCTCGCCGTCGGCGATGTGCAGAGCGCCGAGCGGCACCGCGAGCTCATCGGGGCGGGGACCAACTGGGTGGCGGCGGCCGGAGACGACCGTCCGGTCGGCTTCCTCAGCGCGGAGATCGCCGGGCAGGACCTGCATATCTGGGAGATCTCGGTCGATCACCTGCACCAGGGCTTCGGCATCGGCCGCAAGCTGATCCGGCACGCGATCGACGCGGCAGCGGCGCGCGGCCTTGCCGCGGTGACGCTGACGACCTTCCGCACCATTCCCTGGAACTGCCCTTATTATGAGCGGCTCGGCTTCAGCACGCTGGACGAGGCCGCGCTTTCGCCGCGCCTCAGGGACGTGCTTGACCTGGAGGCCGAACACGGGCTCCAGCGCGACACGCGTTGCGCCATGCGTCTCGACCTGCCGAAGGCATGAACCCGGCAGGCCCTCGGACGCTCAGGCGAGGTTCGCCTTCAGGAAATCCACCGTGCGCTGCCAGGCGAGATCGGCCGCGGCCTTGTCGTAGCGCGCGGCGGAGGTGTCGTTGTTGAAGGCGTGGTTGACGCCGTCGTACATGTGGATCTCGAAGGTCTTGCCGTTCTCCTCCAGCGCCTTGCGATAGGCCTCGATGCCGGCATTGATGCGCTCGTCGAGGCCGGCATAATGCAGCATCAGCGCCGCCTTGATGCCGGGCACGTCCTCTGCGGCGGCCTGCGCGCCGTAATAGGCGACGCCCGCCTTCAGCTCCGGCGACCTGGCGGCGAAGCGGTTGACGAGGCCGCCGCCCCAGCAGAAGCCGACGGCCCCGACCTTGCCGTTCGCCCCGTCGAGCTTTGCGAGGAACTGCAGGCTTGCCTCGGCATTGGCCACCGTCTGCGCCGGATCGAGCTTGCCGATCATCTCGCGCGCCTGGTCCTCGTTGTCCGGCGTGCCGCCCGCGGGCGAGAGGAAATCGGGGGCGAGCGCGATGAAGCCTTCGAGCGCCATGCGGCGGGCGACGTCACGGGTGTGCGGATTGAGGCCGCGGTTCTCGTGGATGACGATGACGCTGCCGAGCGGAGCCGTCGCCTCCTTCGGGCGCACCAGATAACCCTTCATCTCGCCGGAGCTGCCGCCATAGACGACATCCTTGGCGGCCAGGCGCTCGTCGTCCGAGGCGATGATCTCGGCGCTCGCCGAATTGGCTGCGAGCAGCGGAACGATGGCGGCGGCGGCCGCACCGGAGCCGGCAAGCGCGGTCAGGCGCTCCATGAAGCGGCGGCGGTCGAGCGTCAGGTGGGTGTATTCGTCATAGGCGTTGATCATCGCCTGCGTGATCTGCGGCTTGTCCATGGCGGATCCTCCGGCTGTGTTCTCCGCCGGATAAGATAGGCCCCGCACCGAAACCTGCCGAACACAACTGCGTTACCGGCCCGTCAGGTGAGCGCGAGCCAGACGCCCAGCCATATCCACAGAAGGCCGAGCACCGCCAGCCCCGCAATGAAGAGCGGCCGGCGATACCGCAGGCGGTTGCTGGTGACATGCACGTAGGCATGGACATAACGCAGCGCCACGAACAGCCAGCCGCCGGCGACGGTCACGGGATTGTCGGCATCGACGAGGTAGAGAAGGATGCTCACCGCATAGAACAGCACCGGCAGCTCGAACTGGTTGGCGATGGCGTTCCTGACGAGGAGGCTTTCGGCCGGCTCCTCGCGGTTCTCGCGGAATTGTTCCGGGCGTGCCCTGCCCTCCTTGACCGCGCGCATGCGGCGCGTGGAGAGCAGCAGGTAGAGGCAGAAGACGAGCGCGACATGCGCGATCATCGGCCAGAGCGTGGCTTCCGTGGGAGACATGATCGTCCTTCGACTTGTCGTTTCGAACCGGTTTAGGGGTTTCCGGCGGAAGCCTCAACCACAAAGGGACACCACGACAAGCCGAAGGAGGATGCGTGTTATTGCGGCGTCAGGGTTTCGGTGCCCGAACCGTCCTTGCCGCTGATCGTCCAGGCGCCTTCCAGCGAACCGTCGTCCTTCACCTGGTAGACGATGAGGCCGACCGCATCGCCCAGCACGTAGCCGGCGGCAAAGGCGTTGTCATAGAGCATGCAGATGCCGTTCGAGGTGGTCCCGCCGGTGTTCCATTCGATCGAGCAGGTCGTCTCGCTCGTCAGCGCGATCGTCGCGGTGCCATTGTAGGGCGAACCGTCGAGGTTCGTGCCTTCGACAGTGTAGGTGCCGGCATTGACCGTCTGCGCATGCGCAGGCACGACCAGCCCCAGGCCCAGAAGGGCGCCAGCCAGTATCGTCTTCATGTTGTCCCCCAGCGAAAACCGGCGAGATTGCCGGTCGCCAATCCTAGCGCATACGTGGAAAAACAAAACAGGATTCGCGCGGGTCCGGAAGACGGGAATGCCCGGCAAAGCTGGGCATTCAAAGGCATATCAGCAATCGGCGAACAATCAGACGGCGCCCGGATAGTTCGGGCTTTCGCGGGTGATCGTCACGTCATGGGCATGGCTTTCGCGCAGGCCCGCGCCGGAGATGCGCACGAAGGTCGCCTTCTCCTGGTAGTCCTTGAGGTCCTTGCCGCCGACATAGCCCATGGAGGCCTTGAGGCCACCGGCGAGTTGGTGCAGCACGCCCGAGACCGGGCCCTTGTAGGGCACCTGGCCCTCAATGCCTTCCGGCACCAGCTTCAGCGTGTCGCGCACTTCCGCCTGGAAGTAGCGGTCGGCCGAGCCGCGCGCCATGGCACCGACGGAGCCCATGCCGCGATAGGCCTTGAAGGAGCGGCCCTGGTAGAGGAAGACCTCGCCCGGGCTTTCATCCGTGCCGGCGAGCAGCGAGCCGACCATGACGGCCGAGGCGCCGGCGGCGATCGCCTTGGCAAGGTCGCCGGAGAACTTGATGCCGCCATCGGCGATGACCGGGATGTCGGCAGCCTGCGCCGCCTCGACCGAGGCCATGATCGCTGCAAGCTGCGGCACGCCGACGCCGGCGACGATGCGCGTGGTGCAGATCGAGCCCGGGCCGATGCCGACCTTGACGGCGTCCGCGCCGGCGTCGATCAGCGCCTTGGTGCCGTCCGACGTTGCGACATTGCCGGCCATGATGCGCACGGAGTTCGACAGTTTCTTCACGCGCGCGACGGCGTCGAGGACGCGCTGCGAATGGCCGTGCGCCGTGTCGACGATGATGAGGTCGACGCCGGCCTCGATGAGGCGTTCGGCGCGCTCGAAGCCGTCATCGCCGACGGAGATGGCGGCGGCGGCGCGGAGCCGGCCCTGCGCATCCTTCGAGGCATTCGGATTGAGCTGCGACTTCTCGATATCCTTTACCGTGATGAGGCCGACGCAGCGGCCGTCGCCGTCGACCACCAGCAGCTTCTCGATGCGGTGGCGATGCAGGAGGCGCTTGGCTTCCTGCTGGTCGACGGTTTCCTTCACCGTGATGAGGTTCTCACGGGTCATCAGCTCGTAGATCTTCTGGGTCGGGTCGGAGGCGAAGCGCACGTCGCGGTTCGTCAGGATGCCGACGAGGCGGCCGGCCTTGCCGCTGCCGCCGTTCTCGACGACCGGGATGCCGGAAATGCCGTGCGCCTTCATCAGCGAGAGCGCCTCGGCGAGCGTCGCATCCGGGCCGATCGTCACCGGGTTGACGACCATGCCGCTCTCGAACTTCTTCACCTGGCGGACTTCCTCGGCCTGTTCGGCGGGCGTCAGGTTGCGGTGGATGACGCCGAGGCCGCCGGCCTGGGCCATGGCGATGGCAAGGCGGCTTTCCGTCACCGTGTCCATGGCGGAGGAGAGGATCGGCAGGTTGAGGTCGAAATCGTGCGCGATGCGGGTGGCGATGTTCGTCTGGCCCGGCATGACCTCGGAGTGGCCGGGTTGCAGGAGAACGTCGTCGAAGGTCAGGGCTTCGAGACCGGTTGCCGTTTCAATGATGCGCGCCATGGGCCAAGTTCCTTTGAGGGTAAAGCTTGCGCACCAAGGGGAACATTGGGAGTTGTCCGCCTCGGTCGCTTGCAAGAAATTCTTGGAAGTTGGCGAGGGCTGGTAACACGTTCATGACGGATTGGGAATAGCAAAAAGCCCGCAATCGCGTCGGCAGCCGGCTTGCCGGCAGGCCGTCGCGACCCGCCCCTGCCGGCGCTTTCTTCCGGCAGGCGGCAGGAGGTCACGTCAAGGGCTTGAGGGACCGTCGTCGAAACGCCGGCCTCAAAGATCGAACTGATAGCTCATCGGCACGAACCGATAGCCCTCGCCGGCCTTTTCAACGAAGCCCGCCGCCGGGAACGGCATGTGGTAGCCGATGAAGGCGAGCCTGTCGGTGGCGATCATGTCGAAGACCTTCTTGCGCGTCGCGGCGGCCGCCGCCTTGTCCATGTCGAAGCGCACCTCCCAGTCGGGCCGCTGCAGCGAGAGCACGTAGTGGTTCGCGGTATCGGCCGTCAGCAGCAGCGCCTTGCCCTCCGATTCGACACGGAAGATCATGTGCCCCGGCGAATGGCCGAAGGCGTTGAGCCCGCGGATGCCGGGCACGACCTCGCCCTCGTCCTCGATGAAGGTGAGCTTTTCGGCGAGCGGCTGCACCTTGGCGAGCACGCCCTGGTGGCCCTGTTCGGCGGGCGTGCCCATGCGCTCGGGATTGACCCAGAAATCATATTCCGTGCGGCCGGTGACGTAGCGCGCATTGGGGAAGGCCGGCTTGCCGCCCTCCATCAAACCGCCGATATGATCGCCGTGCATATGGGTGATGACGACGACGGAGACCTGATCCGGCGTGTAGCCGGCGTAGTCCAGCCCTTCGAGAAGGCGCCCCATGCCCGCCTCGCGGCCACCCTCCCCCATGCCGGTATCGAAGAGCACGACCTCCGCGCCGGTATCGACGAGCGTCGGCGTGAAGCTGTTGACGAAGCTGTCGGCCGGAAGGAAATTTTCCGTCAGCAGCGCGCCGACCGCCTCGGCAGACTGGTCGGTGCCGAAGGTCTCGTTCGGCGCGCCGGAGGGGCGCATGCCGTCGCGCACCGTCAGCACGCGGAAGCTGCCGAGCTTGAAGCTGCGGGCCTCCAGCGGGCTCACGCGCATATCGGTGGCATCGCTTGCGGACTGGGCAAGAGCGGCGGCGCGGTTCAGCACCAGGGGCGCGGCCAGCGTGCCGATGCCGGCGGCGAGAAACAGGGATCTGCGCGAGATTGTCGAAGGGTCGCCCATGGCTCTATCCTCTCTGGTGAAAAGCTGCCGCGCCGGCACGACGGCCGGCGCCCGCATGAAGATGACACGCGTCCATCTAGGGCGCTGTCACAATCCGGGCACATGCCATCACGGGCTTGTGATGCCGAAGCGCCGGCCGACCTTCGGCATGCCCCGCGCTCCGGTCCCGCGCTTTCTGCACGCCGGCCGCGGCACACTTTTACGCCCCGTGCGTCGCAGGCGATTTCCTCGCGATTTGACAGATCGCAGCAAGGAGCGCAGAAGACGGGCGGGCCTGCGCAAGGGCCTCGTACCCCGATTTGCCGATGAACCGTATCGTCCCGCTCATCCTTGCCGTCGCGCTCTTCATGGAGCAGATGGATTCCACCGTCATCTCCACCTCGCTGCCGGCCATCGCGGCCGATCTCGGCGTGGGACCGATCACGCTCAAGCTGGCGCTCACCTCCTACATGGTGTCGCTCGCGACCTTCATTCCGCTCAGCGGCTGGATGGCCGACCGGTTCGGCGCAAAACGCGTCTTCCGCCTCGCCATCCTCGTCTTCGTCGCCGGCTCCATCCTCTGCGCGATCGCCGACAGCCTCGTCGCCTTCGTCGTCTCCCGCTTCCTGCAGGGCATGGGCGGGGCGATGATGACGCCCGTCGCGCGCCTCGTCCTGGTGCGCAGCACCTCGCGCTCCGAGCTCGTCTCGGCCATGGCGCTGCTGACGATCCCCGCGCTCGTCGGCCCGCTCGCGGGTCCGCCGCTCGGCGGCTTCATCACCACCTACTTCTCCTGGCACTGGATCTTCCTGATCAACGTGCCGGTCGGCATCGCCGGCTACATCCTGTCCGGCGTCTACCTGCCGGACATCCGCGCCGCCGCCCCGCCGCCGCTCGACTGGCTCGGCTTCTTCCTGAGCGCCGTCGCCGCCTCCGGCACGATGTTCGGCCTCTCGGTCGTCAGCCTGCCCGCCCTGCCGCCGGTCATCGGCGTCGTCGCCACCGCCATCGGCCTGCTTTGCGGCGTGCTCTATGTGCGCCATGCCCGCCGCCATCCGACGCCCCTGCTCGACCTCGCCCTCTTCCGCGACAATGCCTTCCGCGCCGCGGCCATCGGCGGCACGCTGTTCCGCATCTCGGTCGGCGCGGTGCCCTTCCTGATGCCGCTGATGCTGCAGGTCGGCTTCGGTCTCTCGCCCTTCCAGTCCGGCCTCGTCACCTTCACGGGCGCCATCGGCGCCATCACCACGAAATTCCTCGCCAAGCGCGTGCTGACCTTCGCCGGCTTCCGCACCACACTGATCGTCGCCAGCATCTGCGGGGCGATCCTGACCTTCGTGAACGGCCTCTTCACGCCCGCGACGCCCTTCTGGTTCATGGCCGGCGTGCTCTTGATCGCGGGTTTCGCCCGTTCCTTCTTCTTCACCAGCGTCAATGCGCTCTCCTTTGCCGATATCCCCGACGCCGACGCCAGCAAGGCGACCGCGATGAGCGCCGTGCTTCAGCAGATCAGCCTGGCCTTGGGCGTCGCCGTCGCCGGCTCCATCCTGGAGATCGAAACCCTGCTCACCGGCTCGCCGCTCGAGCTCGGGGATTTCCAGATCGCCTTCATGATCATTTCCGCCCTGACGCTCGCCGCCGTCCTGCCGTTCATCACCATGGCGAGGAACGCCGGCGCCACCGTCTCCGGCCACCGCCTGCCGGCGCGGGAGGAAGAAACGGCGGCGGTAAAATAACCCCGCCCCATCCCGCGAATCGGCGCGAACCCAAGCGCGCCGCAAATCCCCGGCCGGTTCGCACCCACCGCATCCCCTTGAAATCCCTCACCTCCCCTTTCCGGGAAACCACGACGCCCTCCCAGGCGCGCACCCTACCCGCCGACCCGCACCGGCTCCCACCTTTTGCCCGCGCGAACAATGCATTACACCTACCCCAGTCGCCTCCTCGCGGAGGCGTGGATTGAAACCCCAGGTCCAGCCGATTGACCGTTTCAGCTTCCCCGTCGCCTCCTCGCGGAGGCGTGGATTGAAACGGCACCCGGGTGTCCGGCTCGATCCCCGAGCCGAGTCGCCTCCTCACGGAGGCATGGATTGAAACATGTACATATCGCGCTTTATGGCATATTCATTGAAGTCGCCTCCTCGCGGAGGCGTGGGTTGAAACCCGCTGCCGCATGGGCGGGGCGACGGGTTCGCGCGTCGCTTCCCCACAGAAACGGGGAGGAAAAGGCCGGCGCCGGTATGGGCTGGATCTTTGCCGAGGCGGTGCGCTTCGGCCCGGCGCGGCCTATTCCGGCCTTTCGCACACTGCGGCGAGCTTGTTGCCGTCATGGTCGCGGATGAAGGCGGCGTAGAAGCTGGCGTGGAACGGGCGCAGGCCGGGGGCGCCTTCGTCGGTGCCGCCGGCGGCAAGGGCCGTGGCGTGGAAGGCATCGACGGCGGCACGCGTCGGGGCGACAAGCGCGATGGTCACGCCGTTGCCGAAGGTGGCGGGCTCCCGATTGAATGGCTCCACGACCCAGAAGCGGCAGCGTACATCCTCGTCCGCCGCATAGCCGATCTCGCCCGGCGCCTGCTTCTGCCGGCGATAGCCGAGCGGCGGCAGCACCGCGTCATAGAAGCGGCCGGCGCGTTCCAGATCGTTCGTGCCGACGGTGGTGTAGAGCAGCATCAGGCCTCCTCTTCCGCCCCGGCCGTCCCGTCCCTGGCCGTGCGGCCCTTGAACCCCTTGGCGAGCAGGAACATCTCCACCGATTCGGCGCGCGAGGCGCCGGGCTTCACATGGATGACCTGCTTGAAATTCTGCTTGAGCATGTTCAGCAGCTCGCGCTCCGTGCCGCCCTGGAAGGTCTTGGCGAGGAAATGGCCGCCTTCCGCCAGCACCTCGACGGCGAAATGCGCGGCGACCTCGCACAGATGCATGGTGCGCAGGTGATCCGTCTGGCGGTGGCCGGTCGTCGGGGCGGCCATGTCGGAGATGACGAGGTTCGGCGTGCCGCCGACCGCCGCGATCAGCTTCTCCGGCGCGTCTGGCTCGAGAAAGTCCATCTGGAGGATGGTGACGCCCGGCAGCGGGTCCATTTCCAGGAAATCGATCGCCGCGACGCGCGGATCGGCATCGCTCGAGCCGGTCACCTTGGCGGCGATCTGCGACCAGCTGCCGGGCGCCGCGCCAAGATCGATGATGCGCTTCGCGCCGGCGAGGATGTTGTGCTTCTCGTCGATCTCCAGGAGCTTGAAGGCCGCGCGGGCGCGATAGCCCTCCAGCCTGGCGCGCTGCACATAGGGATCGTTGATGTGGCGTTCGAGCCAGCGGCGCGAGGAGGCCTTCAGCTTGCCCTTCTTGACCTTCTGGCCGAGCTTGCGGCCGGTGCGGTTGCCGCCGACGGGGGGCTTGGTCATGACGCCTGTCCTTCGGGCTTCGCCGGGTTGCGGGGACCGCCGCGGTGGTTGCGACGGTGGCGGCCGCGGCGCCAGACGCCGTCGTCGGCCATCATGTCGGTGAGCAGGCCTTCGCGCAGGCCCCGGTCGGCGACGCGCATGCGGCGCGAGGGCCAGCGCTTGCGGATCGCCTCCAGGATGGCGCAGCCGGCGAGCACGAGGTCCGCCCTGTCGGGCCCGATGCAGGGATTGGCCGCGCGGGCGGAAAAATCCCAGGAGAGGAGCCGCGCCTGCATGGCCGTCACCTCGTCGTCCGAGAGCCAGACGCCATCCACCCGGCGCCGGTCATAACGCGGCAGGTCGAGATGCACGCCGGCAAGCGTCGTCACCGTGCCCGACGTGCCGATGAGATGGAAATCCTCCGGCGCCACGCGCACCACATCGCCCGGGCAATCGAAATCCGCCAGCATGGCCTCGACCTCCGACACCATGCCCGCAAAGCTCTCGGGCGTCACGTCCCGCCCGCCATGGCGTTCGGACAGCGTGACGACGCCGACCGGCAGCGAGGTCCAGTGCGTGATGTGGTTGGCAAGCCGGCTGGAGCGGTTCTCGCCGATGCGGATGACCGCGATTTCCGAGGAGCCGCCACCGATATCGAAGAGCACGACCGATTTCGCCTCGCGCCCGACCAGCGAGGAGCAGCCGGACACGGCAAGCCGCGCCTCGGTCTCGCGGTTGATGATCTCGAGGTCGAGCCCCGTCTCCTGCCGCACCCGCTCCAGGAACGCCTCGCCATTGGCCGCCGCGCGGCAGGCCTCGGTGGCGATCAGCCGGGCGCGGCGGATGTTGCGGTTCTTCAGCTTGGCCGCGCAGATCCTCAGGGCCTCGACGGAGCGGTCCATCGCCTCGTCGGAAAGCCGGCCGCTCGCCGCAAGCCCCTCGCCGAGGCGCACGATGCGCGAAAAGGCGTCGACGACGCGGAATTGGCCGGGCCGGGTCGGCTGGGCGATGAGGAGGCGGCAATTGTTGGTGCCGAGGTCGAGCGCGGCATAGAGCGGCACGTCGTATCCCTCGCGCTCGGCCGGACGGACGGGGGCCTGCATCTCGCGGCGCGGCTCCGGGGCGTGGGCAACGGGTCGTGCCTCGACGGCCTGTTCGGCCGCGGGATGCGTGACGATAGCCTCGGCAGACGCCGGCACGGCGCGCGCGCCGGTCTTGCGGCCCCGGTGCTTGCGGCGGTTCCTGCGGCCTTCCGCCTGGCGCTGGTCCTCGCCGGGGGCTTCCCGCTGGCCGACGGGCGCAAGCGGGCGCACGTTCTCGCCGCCGGCACCCTTGCCACGCCGGCGACGCTTGTTCCTGCGCGCGGTATCGCCACCGTCGATGGCCTTGGGGCGCTCAGCCGATCCGGACGAACCGGCCGCCTGGCCTGCGGACAGGGAGACGGCAGAGGGACTTGTCGCGCCCTTCTGCTTGCCCTTGCGGCGGCGCGACCGCTTCGGCCGCCCCGCATCGCCCGCATCTCGCGCCCCGGAAACGGGCGGCTTCACGCCGCTGTCGGGGTCGTTCACGTTACTGCCTATGGCGCCGCGCAAAGCTTCAAAGCTGCAAGCAGGCGCTCTCTCGATCTTCGTTGCCGCGACATTACCAGCGCCCGGCCCGTTCGCCAAATTCTTTTTATGACGATCCGACGACACCTCGCCGCAAACCCGGCCATGCACACAGCGCCTGCATTTTTCCCAAAAAAACCATTTGCATCTCGCCGCCTTTTGTTTATAAGCCCGCCTCACAGGCGCCGGCCAAGCCGGTATCGCCCCTGCTGGGGAATAGTTCAACGGTAGAACGACGGACTCTGACTCCGTTAATCTTGGTTCGAATCCAGGTTCCCCAGCCAATTCTCCCTTTCTCAGTAAAATCGGCTGCCTGGAAGACATCCGGCAGATGTTTAGTGCCGGGATCGTGCACATCGTCATTCCGGGCTTTCTCGTGATCGCGCCGTCTGCGCACCGCCGAACGGCAGCCTGCTGCGATCCCACCAGTGGCGGAGCAGGCCTTGCCGCCATCCTGGCGATAGATTTACGGCGGGACCTGCGCGCGACGCTCGTCAACGAACTCGGCTACAACCGGCACGGCCGGCGTCGCTTTGTAGCGGATGGAGGCCGGGCGCCTCTTGCCAGCGGTTTTTCCGGCTGGCACGTTGCTTTTGTCTGATTCCCATCTGCGTGGAGGAAAGCCCATGGCGCACAAGTTCGAGATCTACAAGGACAAGGCCGGCGAGTTTCGCGTCCGCTTCAAGTACAACAGCGAAGTGATGTTCTCCACGGAAGGCTATTCCAGCAAGGCCAGCGCGCAGAACGCCATCGATTCGATCAAGAAGAACGGCCCCGGCGCGCCCGTCGAGGACAACACGACCGCGCAGGCCTGACCGGTCCCATTCCTTGCGAAGGCCCGCCGGTTCCGCCGGCGGGCCTTCCGCATGTCAGAAGGTCGGCGGGGTGCAGGCGCTGATGACCTCGCAGGGCACCGGGCCGACGCAGCGGAAGCGGTGCGGGCGGCGGCTTTCGAAATAATAGGCGTCCCCCGGGCCGAGGATGCGCCGCTCGTCGTCCACCGTCACCTCCAGCCGGCCGGAGAGCACGATGCCGCCCTCCTCGCCATCGTGCACCAGCAGCACCTTGCCCGTGTCGGCACCCGGCTGGTAGCACTCCTTGAGGATTTGCAGGCTGCGGCCGAAGGTGTTCTCGCCGATCTGGCGGAACGAGATCGGACCCTTGCCGATCTCCACAAGCTCGTCCGCCCGGTAGAAGGCCTTTTTCGGGCGCTCCGGCTCGAAGGCGAAGAATTCCGCAAGACCGATCGGGATGCCGTCGAGGATGCGCTTCAGCGCGCCGACCGACGGGTTGGAGGCGTTCGATTCGATCAGCGAGATCGTCGAATTGGTGACGCCGGCGCGCTTGGCAAGTTCCCGCTGGGAGAGATTATGGGCCATGCGCAGATGGCGCAGCCTGCCCCCGATATCGACCGACATGGCCATTTCCTGTTCTAGATGTTCGAAATATCGAAAACCGGCTTCTCCGTATCCTTTATTTTCAATCAGTTGACGTCAAGAAGAAAAGGACTTGTTCGGCATCGCAAATCATGGCGTCAATCCCGCCAGCCAGAGGAGATCTGCCATGAACGCTCACAACAAGCCCAATGCACCGGTGCTCGACAGCTACTGGATGCCCTTTACCGCCAACCGCCAGTTCAAGGCCGCGCCGCGCCTGCTCGCCGCCGCCGAAGGCATGTATTACACCAGCGCGGACGGCCGCCAGGTGCTCGACGGCACCGCGGGCCTGTGGTGCGTCAATGCCGGCCACGGCCGCCGGCAGATCGCCGCGGCGGTCGAGCGCCAGCTCACCGAGATGGATTTCGCGCCCTCCTTCCAGATGGGCCATGCGGTCGCCTTCGATTTCGCCGAGCGGCTGGCCGAGATCGCCCCCGGCCCCGACGGCGCCAAGCTCGACCGCGTCTTCTACACCGGCTCCGGCTCGGAATCGGTCGATACCGCGCTGAAGATCGCCATTGCCTACCAGCGCGCCATCGGCCAGGGCACGCGCACGCGCCTTATCGGCCGCGAGCGCGGCTATCACGGCGTCGGCTTCGGCGGCATTTCGGTCGGCGGCATTCTCAACAACCGCCGCGTCTTCCCGCAGCTTCCCGGCTCCGACCACCTGCGCCACACCCATGACCTTGCGAAGAACGCCTATGTGAAGGGCCAGCCGGAGCACGGCGCCGAGCTTGCCGACGACCTGGAGCGGCTGGTGGCGCTGCACGGCGCGGAAACCATCGCCGCCTGCATCGTCGAGCCGGTCGCCGGCTCCACCGGCGTGCTGATCCCGCCGAAGGGCTATCTCGAAAAGCTGCGCGCGACCTGCGACAGGCACGGCATCCTGCTGATCTTCGACGAGGTCATCACCGGCTTCGGGCGCCTCGGCGCGGCCTTCGCCACCGACTATTTCGGCGTGACGCCCGACATCGTGACCACCGCCAAGGGCCTCACCAACGGCGCCATCCCGATGGGCGCGGTCTTCGCCAGCCGCAAGGTGCACGACGCACTGATGCACGGGCCGGAAAACGCCATCGAGCTCTTCCACGGCTACACCTATTCCGGCCATCCGGTGGCCTGCGCCGCCGGCATCGCGACGCTCGACATCTACCGCGACGAAGGCCTCTTCACCCGCGGCGCGGCGCTGCAGGACGACTGGCATGCCGCGATGCATTCGCTGAAGGGCCTGCCGCACATCATCGACATCCGCACGATCGGCCTCATCGCCGGCATCGAGCTTGCCCCGCGCGACGGCGCACCGGGCGCGCGGGCCTATGACGTCTTCGTCGATTGCTTCGAGAAGGGCCTCCTGATCCGCGTCACCGGCGACATCATCGCCTTCTCGCCGCCGCTGATCGCCGAGAAGAAGCATTTCGAGGATATCGTCTCGATCCTCGGCGACGCGCTGAAGCGCGCCGCCTGAATTCGGGCCTTGCCGGAAGCGGCTTGGCACTGCACATCGCGGAAAACGCTGTTATATCTGGGCCCGTATCCATACGGGCCCAGTTTCATGTCAGCATCCGCCAAGACCGAACCGAAACTCATCTTCCGTCTCCAGTTCGAGCCGGAGGGCAGGATCGGGCGCGGCAAGATCCAGCTTCTCGCGTATATCCGGGAGACCGGCTCGATCTCGGCCGGCGGGCGGGCGATGGACATGTCCTATCGCCGGGCCTGGCTGCTGGTCGACGAGATGAACCGGCTGTTCCGCACGCCGGTAGTGGAATCGCAGCGCGGCGGCAAACAGGGCGGCGGCGCCGTCGTGACGCCCTTCGGCGAGGCGCTGATCGCCCACTACCATGCCATGGAAGGAAAGGCGCGCGCGGCGCTGGCCGAGGATATCGGCTGGATCGTCGAAAACCTTGCCGATTGAGACCTATTCCAGCGCCACCGTCTTGATGACGGCATGCACCGGCAGGCCCGGTGCAAGGCCGAGGCGCTCGACGGAAAGCGCGGTGATGCGGGCGCGCACGACATCGCCGCCGCAGGCGATGCGCAGGCTCGCCATGCCCTCGCCGTCGGGCTCGATCGCCTCGACGGCGCCTTCCAGGATGTTGAGCGCGCTGAGGCCTTCCGGGCGCACCGTCGCGATCATGACGTCGCGGGCGGGGATGCGCAGCCGCACCGTTTCGCCCGGCGAGACGGCCGCATCCGGCACGAGGATCGTCGCGCCGCCCACAAGGCGGATGTTGGCGAGGCCGTGCGCGGCATCGCGCGCCTCGACGCGGCCGGCAAGGACGCTGCCGGCCTCGCGGCGTTCGGCGGCGGAGGAGAGGCGCGGGCCACCCAGCACGTCCGATGCCGCGCCGATCGCCTCGATGCGCCCGTCCGCCATCAGCACGACCCGGTCGGCAAGGCGCGCGACCTCGGCCACCGAATGGCTGACATAGACGATGGGAATGCCGACCTCGTCGCGCAGGCGCTCCAGATAGGGCAGGATCTCCGCCTTGCGCTCCTCGTCGAGCGCGGCGAGCGGCTCGTCCATCAGCAGCAGGCGCGGCGAGGCGAGCAGCGCGCGGCCGATGGCGACACGCTGCTTCTCGCCGCCGGAAAGGTTGGCCGGCTGGCGATCGAGCAGGCCGGCAATGCCGAGCAGGTCGACCACGCGGTCCGGATTTTCCGTGCGCGCGCCCTTCGGCGAGAACCAGCGGCCGTAGTTGAGGTTCTGCCGCACGGTGAGGTGCGGGAAGAGGCGGGCTTCCTGGAAGACATAGCCGAAGCGCCGCCGGTGGGCCGGCACGAAGACGCGGCGGGCGGTATCGACCAGCACCTCGTCGCCGAGCAGGACGCGGCCTTCCGCCGGGCGCGTCAGGCCGGCGATGATGCGGACCAGCGAGGTCTTTCCCGAGCCGGACCGGCCGAACAGGGCGGTGACCCCCCTATCCGAGGTGAAGGCGGCCTCCAGCGAAAAATCGCCGAGCCGGTGGCGGGCTTCGACGACAAGGCTCATTCGAGATGCACCTTGCGGCCGAGGCGCTGGGCGAGCACCTCGGAGGCGATGAGCGCGACCATGGAGATGGCGATGGCGACGAGGGTGAGGCGCATCGCACCGGCATCGCCGCCCGGCACCTGGGTGAAGGTGTAGATGGCGGCCGACAGCGTCTGCGTCTCGCCGGGAATGTTGGAGACGAAGGTGATGGTGGCGCCGAACTCGCCCATCGCCTTGGCGAAGGCGAGGATCATGCCGGCGAGCACGCCGGGCATGATGAGCGGCAGGGTGACGGTGAGGAAGACCCAGACGGGGCTTGCGCCAAGCGTACCGGCCGCCTCCTCCAGCTTGCGGTCGACGGCCTCGATGGAGAGGCGGATCGAGCGCACCATCAGCGGAAAGCCCATGACGCCGCAGGCGAGCGCCGCGCCGGTCCAGCGGAAGGAGAGCACGATGCCGAACCATTCATCCAGCACCGAACCGATGGGGCCGCGCCGGCCGAACAGGATGAGCAGCAGGAAGCCGGTGACGACGGGCGGCAGGATCAGCGGCAGGTGCACGAGGCCGTTCAGCAGCGACTTGCCCCAGAAGCGGCCCCGCGCCAGCGCCAGTGCGGCGAGGATGCCGAGCGGCAGGCTGACGAGGACCGCGACCGCCGAGACCCGAAGGCTGAGCCGGATCGCCGTCCATTCCTCGTTGCTCAAGGCAAGCCAGTCCACGCGTGTTCCTTTGAAAGGCGAAAACCCCGGGGCATCGAGACCGGGGCTGACAAGCCCGATGACCTCTCTTTCGTCATGGTCGGGCTTGACCCGACCATCCACGCCACATGCGCCACCGTCATCCTCGGGTCAAGCCTGAGGATGACGGCGCGGGTGGGAGAGGCTTACCTTACTTCAGGATGGTGAAGCCCTGCTCGGTGAAGAAGGGCGCGGCCTTGTCGGATTTCAGGAAGTCGAGATAGGCGGCAGACGCGGCGCTCTCAGATTCCGTGAGGATGGCGGCCGGGTAGATGATCGGCGGATGGCTGTCTTCCGGGAAGGTGCCGACGACGGCGACGCCCGGATCGGCCGCGGCATCCGTCTGGTAGACGATGCCGTAGGGCGCCTCGCCGCGCGAGACGAGGGCGAGCGCGGCGCGCACGCTCTCGGCACCGGCGACCTTGCCTTCGACCGAGGACCAGACGCCGAGCTTTTCGAGCGCCGCCTTGCCGTACTTGCCGGCCGGCACGCTGTCGACCGCGCCCATGGCGAGCTTGCCGTCACCGACAAGGCCGGCGAGGTCGAAACCGTCCTTGATCTCGACGGTGGAGGCCTTG
Organism: Shinella sp. WSC3-e; assembly: GCF_945994535.1. Classification (NCBI taxonomy): domain Bacteria; kingdom Pseudomonadati; phylum Pseudomonadota; class Alphaproteobacteria; order Hyphomicrobiales; family Rhizobiaceae; genus Shinella; species Shinella sp. WSC3-e. The sequence goes on along the minus strand of NZ_OZ000530.1, from coordinate 118,976 downwards.
TCCTTCGGCGCGACCAGCACGATGCGGTTGCCGAGAAGGTTGGAGCGGGTGTCGTCCTTGATCAGCTTCTTCTCGGCGACATAGTCCATCCAGGCAAGGTCGGCCGAGATGAAGAGATCGGCGGGAGCGGCCGCCTCGATCTGCTTGGCGAGCGCCGAGCTTGCGGCATAGGAGACCGTCGTCTCGTTGCCGGTTTCCTTCGACCAGGCGGCATTCGCCGCATCGAGCGCGTTCTTCAGGCTTGCGGCGGCAAAGACGGTGACCTTCTCGGCGGCCACCGCCGGCAGGGCGAGCGGCAGCGACGCGAAGGCGGCGACGACGAGTTTCAGAAGCAGACGACGGTTCATTCCTGTTCTCCCTTTTCCTGCCTGAAGGCAGCGTGATATCCTCTTGAATATATCGGCACTTGCGGCTTTGCCAGCGCTATATTTTCAAAAATACAGGGAAACAGACGATGGCCATTCGCGTGGAATGAGCGGGGCGGTGACGCCGGGCCGAACGCGGCCCTGAAACGACCGGTACCCACACAGATCCTGGGGAAAACGGCGGCGCCCCAAAAGGCGCTTGCAGACCGGCAGAGCGGGGTATCGATGATCCTAGAACAGCGCGTCGTCGAAGAGGTCCTCGTCGCTTTGCGCAGCCACAGCTGTCGGAGGCGCCTCCAGGACTGTGCCGAAGACGCGGGCATGCACCTCGCGCTCGGAGACCATCGTATAGGTACGCGCGATCCGGCTGCCGACGTCGGCCATCGCCTCCTCAAGGCCCGACATATCCGGCAGGTCGCGGCCGACGAGTTCGCCCGCGCTGGCGGAGCAATCGGCCAGCACGTCGCCGAGCTCGGCGTTGAAATCGAGGTCGGCGACCGTCCGGCCCGCCTTGGCGGAGACATCCGTGCCGCAGGCGCGTAGGGCCGCCATGTCCTCCTCCATGCGGTCGCCCGCCCGGCGGATATGCTCCAGCGCCTCGGCAAGATGCGCATCGAGCGAACCGCCGGCGGCGGTGCCCGCCTCGCGCAGCTTGCCGGCATCCTCTTCGAGCGACTGCAGGGCGATAAGGATACGCTCCGCCGTCTCGTCGAGCTGGCTGGAGAACAGGCGCAGTTCCGCCGTCACCACATTGATCGCCCGCCCCTCTTCGCCGAGCTTGCTGCAGCGCAGGTTGGTGTTGAGCGCCATGTAATGGATGTCGGTGCGCACGAGCTGGATCGTCTTCACGCCCTTCAGGAGACCCTGCACGGTCTCGACGGTGCTTGCACCCAGGACGTTGGCCTTGTCGGCCGCCTGCTCGATATCGCAGACGACGGCACGGGCGGCGGCGATGTCGGCCTCCAGGGTTCGCATGGCGCGGTCGGCGGAGCGGCCGTCGGCGGCGTCCATGTCACCGTAGAGCGCCATCAGGCCATCGATATCGGCCCCGAAGCTGCGGATCGTGCCGACCACCGTCCTGCATTCACGTGCGAAATCGCGGGTGGTCTCGACGAGCTGGCCGTGCACGAGATGACGGACCAGCGCCGTCAGGCGGCCGGCGGCCTCCACGTCGAGCGTTCCGGCCGCAAGATACTCGTTGAGGAAGGTGAAGGCGGACTGGCAATGCTCGATGCGCTGGCGGGTGATGTCGCCGATCTGCATGGCCGACAGCGTCGTGGCGACCTTGCCCTGCACGCCGCGCGCCGCCGCACCCACCTTGGCGGCAAGCTGCGAGAGGTGGCGGCGCTGCGCCGTCAGGTCCGCGGCATTGCGCGAGAGATTGCCCGCAATGTCGGGCACGGAACGGCGGAAGCGCTCCAGCGCCTCCCCGCCCCCGGCCGAGGCGGTGCCGATGACGGCACCGAGCGTGCCGATCTTCGCGCCGAGCGCATTGACCTCGCCGGTGCCGAACTGGATGCGCTCGAGGATTTCTTCCGCAAAGCCGGCGAAATCGGGAATGGCGGCGCCGGTGATCTTGGCGGTCGTGGCGAAGGTGCGCAGGTAGCGCAGCGTCTCCTGCATGTCGGCGATATGGGCGCCGAGCGTTTTTTCCGTGACGGCGACATGGGCAAGACGCTGCTGGCGCTGCTCCTCGATGCCGGGCAGCGCGGTCAGCTGATCGACGGTGGCGACGAGCCGGCCGATCGTCGCCTCCGCCACCTCGTCGCCGAGCGAGCCGGAAAGGTTCTCCAGCGAGGCGACCAGCCGGTTGAGCACGTCCAGCACCGAAAGCAGTACGACGCCGCCATCGAGGAACCGCTGCTCGATGCGGGAACGGGCCCCTTCGAGGCGGGAGACAAGCTCCACCTCCGCCGTCTGCCGCTCCACGCGCACTGCGCCCGCTATTCCTGACACGCCATACCCCATCTGCAAGAACCCGTAACCCAACCCTAGGGCCAACAATGTAACGCGCAGTAAATTCGCTCTTCCTCATGTAATGAAATTCCGCAAAACCAGGGCGATTCCGGCGCCACCACCCGTGGCTGCAGACATCCCTAGAATTAGGGATTTATAAATAATATCACTTATATCTAATTATATAAATTAATGTTTGCATACAATCGCTTAGTCCTATTCCCTGTCGCAGGGTGAGGCAGTGTATCGACGGTGGCCGAACTACCGGTGGATGAAATTAGCAACCGCGCTTTACTCTTCATTAAGCGTGACTGGCGATTCTGGCGCGGGAAATACTCTCTCTCGAAACGATTATCGAGGCCTCCATGTCGTCGACCCTGTCCGGTGACGCGTCGTTAACCTTACCTGCGACGCTCACCATCAAGACTATATTGTCCGTTCAAGAGTTGATCTTGGATTTTCTGAACAAGAATCCTGCCATTGTACTGGATATCGACGAGGCGGCGCAGGTCGACCTCAGCTTTGTCCAGCTTGTCACGGCAGCCCGCAAACAGGCCGAGGCCAGGGCCGGGCGCGTTCTACTTGCCCGGCCCGCCTCCGGCGACCTTTACGACGTGCTGGAACGCGGCGGCTTTCTCGACGGGATGACACCCGACGCCGCGCATTTCTGGCTGCACCAGGAGAAGAATTGATGACCGCGAAGATCTTGACCGTCGACGATTCCGCCAGCATCCGGCTGACGACGCGCGTCACCCTCAGCAATGCCGGCTACAGCGTGACCGAGGCGGTCGACGGCCTCGACGGCCTCAACAAGCTGAAGGGCGGCGAATACGACCTCGTCGTCACCGACCTCAACATGCCGAACATGGACGGCCTGACGATGATCCGCGAGCTGCGCAAGCTGCCCGCCCATACCGGCGTTCCGGTCATCTTCCTCACCACCGAATCCGACGGCGAACTGAAGGCGCAGGCGAAAGCCGCCGGCGCCACCGGCTGGCTGACAAAGCCGTTCGATCCGGAAAGCCTCGTCAAGATCGCCAGGAAGGTCCTCGGAAAATGACGAACCCGGACCCGATCTCCGTCTTCCGGACAGAAGCGGCCGAACTGCTGGAGCAGATCGAGTCCGGCCTCCTCGACCTCACCCGCAGCCTCGACGACCGCGACCGGATCGATGCGGTCTTCCGGGGCCTGCACACATTGAAGGGGTCGGGCGCGATGTTCGGCTTCGACGCGCTCGCCGCCTTCACCCACCATTGCGAGACCGCCTTCGACCGGGTGCGCAAGGGCGACGTGCCCGCCACGCACGAACTGGTCTCGGCGGTTCTTTCCGCGCAGGACCACATGCGTGCGCTGCTCGAAACGCCGAACGGCGACCATGACGCGATGAGCGCCGCGCTGCTCGACGGCCTGCACCGGGCGGTCAACGGCGCGGGCTCTCCTGTCCCGGCCGCCGTTGCGGCTGCGCCGGTTGCCGAGGCGGCCGGCGGCCTCAGCGAATGGCGCATCCGCTTCAGCCTGCCGGTGAATGCCATGGCGAACGGCACCAATCCGCTCGGCCTGCTCGACGAGATGCGCGACCTCGGCGAATGCCGGATCGTCGCCGATACGGCGAAGGTGCCGGAGCTTTCCGCGCTGGAGCCGCGCGACATCCATATCAGCTGGGACGTGACGCTGAAGACCGAGCGGCCGCGCGCCGATATCGAGGACGTCTTCATCTTCGTCATGGACGACATGGAGCTCGAAATCACCGAGGTCGCCGTCGAACGACCCGCCGCCGAAGCGAAGCCCGCCGAGACACCGATCGCCAGGGCCGTGGTCGTTGCCGAGCGGGACGCCCCGGCGGCGCAGGCGGCCAATGATTCCAAACAGGCGAAATCCGCGGAGAACGTGCGCGTGCCGGCCGAACGGCTCGACGAGATGATGGACCGCGTCGGCGAGCTCGTCATCGCCCAGTCGCGCCTCACCCAACTCGCCGGCACGGCGGCCGATCTCGGCCTGCGCTCGGTCTCCGAAGAAATCGAACGTCTCTCGGGCGAGCTGCGCGACACGATGATGGTGCTGCGCATGATGCCGGTCGCGAGCCTCTTCAGCCGTTTCCGCCGCCTCGTGCACGATCTATCGCGCGAGACCGGCAAGGAGATCGAGCTCATCACCGAGGGCGAGAGCACGGAGGTCGACAAGACGGTCATCGACCGGCTCGCCGATCCGCTCGTGCATCTCGTGCGCAATTCCATCGATCATGGCCTCGAAAAGCCGGAAGAGCGCATCGCCGCCGGCAAGGATGCGAAGGGCCGGGTCATCCTCTCGGCGCATCAGACGGGCGGCGAGGTGATCATCACCATCAAGGACGACGGGCGCGGCATCAACCGCGAGCGGGTGCGCGCCAAGGCGGAAGCGTCGGGCATCATCCAGCCGGGCGCGACGCTCTCCGACCAGGACCTGCTCCAGCTGATCTTCCAGCCGGGTTTCTCGACCGCCCAGGCGGTGACGAACCTGTCCGGCCGCGGCGTCGGCATGGACGTGGTCAAGAAGACGGTGGAGGCGCTGCGCGGCACGATCGACATTGCCAGCAAGCCGGGCGAAGGCTCGGTCGTGGCGCTGCGCATCCCGCTGACCCTCGCCATCATCGAGGGCCTGCTCGTACGCGTCGGCCAGGGCTGCTACGTCATCCCGCTCTCGGCGGTGGAAGAGTGCCTGGAACTCTCGCTCGAAGACGACCTGCGCTCGCGGGGGCGCAGCTTCATCTCGCTGCGCGACAGCCTGGTGCCGTTCCTGCGCCTGCGCGAACTGTTCCGCACCGGCACGCCGCCCGACCCGTACCAGAAGGTCGTCGTCATCTCGACGGGATCGGAACGCGTCGGCCTCGTCGTCGACCAGATCATCGGCGACCACCAGACGGTCATCAAATCCATGTCCAAGCTGCACCATGACGTCGATACGTTCTCCGGCGCGACCATCCTCGGCGATGGCAGCGTCGCGCTGATCCTCGACGTCACCCATCTGGTCGCGGCCGGACAGCAGCAGGAGGCGCAATTGCGGGCGGCAGGATGAGCGAAGCGGCACGAAAACGCGACTACGACGCGATCTGGGGCGCGGAGGAGGACCTCTCCGTTCTCACCTTCAACCTCAACGGCGAGACCTTCGCGATAGAGGCGATCGTCGTGCAGGAAATCCTCGACCTTCTGCCGGAGACCCGTGTGCCCGGCAGCAAGCCCTTCGTTTCCAGCGTCATCAACTTCCGCGGCAAGGTGATCCCGCTCGCCGATATCCGCCTCGCCTTCGGCATGGACGCGACGGAAACCACCATCGACAGCCGCATCGTCGTCATCGAGCTCGACCTCGGCGACGAGCCGACCCTGATCGGCATCCGCACCGACAAGGTCAACGAAGTCACCACGCTTCCCAAGGTCGCCAGCGAACCGCCGCCCAGCGTCGGCATGCGCTGGCGCGCCGACTATATCAGCTGCCTCGTCAAGCGGGGCGGCGAGTTCATCATCGTCCCGAACCTCACCGCGATCTTTTCCTCCCGGAAAGAGCGCGCGGCGCAAGCGCCGAATTAGGCCATCTGGAGAGACCCATGCGCTTTACCATCAAACTGAAACTGTTCTTGGCCTTCGGCTTCATCATGGCCATGCTGGCGGGCACCGCTGGCTATGGCATCGTGAGCCTGGGCGGCCTCAATGCGACGCTCGGCGACGTGCTCACCGGGCCGGCCACGCGGCTGCGCCTTGCCCAGGAACTGAACGTCCTGCAGCTCCAGCAGATCCGCCAACAGAAAAACATGCTCTCGGCGACCAGCAATGCCGAGACCAACAAATATATCGCGCTGAGCGACAAGGCCCGCGCGGATTTCGACGCGGCCTTCGAGCAGGTGCTGGCGAAAGCAACGGAACAGGGCAAGGTCCTCTGGTCCAAGCTCCAGGGCCTCTCCACCGAATTCCGCCGCGAGGACGACCGGGTCCGCAGCCTGATGCTCGCCGGCGACAGCGCCGGGGCACTGCGCGTTTCCACGGCGGATGCCCGCACGGTGACGAACGAGATCGACGCCCTGCTCGATGAGGTGGTCACGCTCGAACAGACCCGCCTTCAGGAAGCGGACGACAATGCCGAAGCGCAATATGCCGACACGCGCACGATCATGATCGCCGCCGCCTCCATTGCCTTCCTGATCGCCGGCCTCGCCGCCGTCTGGATCGTGCTGTCGATCAACCGCGGCATTTCCCGCGCCGTCGGCGTGGTGCAGAATGTTGCCGACGGCGACCTCACCCGCTTTGCCGACATCACCACCAGGGACGAGATCGGCGACCTGCTCGGCCACGTCAACACGATGATCGAGCGCCTGCGCGGCGTCGTCGCGGACGCCCTTTCGGCCTCCGACAACGTCTCCTCCGGCAGCCAGGAACTGTCTGCCAGCTCCGAAACCCTCTCGCAGGGCGCGACGGAACAGGCGTCTTCCGCCGAAGAGGCCTCCGCCTCGATGGAGGAGATGGCCTCCAACATCAAGCAGAACGCCGACAACGCCGCCCAGACGGAAAAGATCGCCCGCCAGTCTTCCAAGGATGCGGAAGCCTCCGGCCAGGCCGTCGGCCGCGCCGTCACCGCGATGCGCACCATTGCGGAGAAGATCTCCATCGTGCAGGAAATCGCCCGCCAGACCGACCTTCTCGCCCTCAACGCCGCCGTCGAGGCTGCGCGTGCCGGCGAGCACGGCAAGGGCTTTGCCGTCGTCGCCTCGGAAGTGCGCAAGCTCGCCGAGCGCAGCCAGGCGGCCGCGGCCGAAATCAGCGCGCTCTCGGGCGAAACGGTCTCCGTCGCCACGGAAGCCGGCGAGATGCTGAATCGGCTGGTGCCCGATATCCGCAAGACCGCCGAACTGGTCTCGGAGATCTCCGCCGCCTGCCGCGAGCAGGACATCGGCGCCTCGCAGATCAACGAGGCGATCCAGCAGCTCGACAAGGTGACCCAGCAGAATGCCGGCGCCTCGGAGGAAATGTCGGCGACCTCGGAAGAGCTGGCCGCCCAGGCGGAAGAGCTCCAGGCTTCCATCGCCTTCTTCCGCGTCGAGAATTCGGCCCGCAAGGAACCGAACCATGCCGAGAAGCTGCGCGCGACCGCGGCGAAGATGGCCGCTCCCGTCACCGCCAAGCGTCCGGCCGCTTCCCCGGCCTACCGCCCGGCCCCGACGGCAACCAAGGCGACTCGCAACGGTAACGGCTTTGCCCTCGACATGTCGATGGGCGGTCCGGATGCCGACGACGCGGACTTCCGCGAAAGCGCCTGAACGAAGGATCGCGGTGCATCCGGCAACGGATGCGCCGCCCAATCGGCCCGGCGCGTGTAGGCGCCGGCGAAAGGGTCGCCTGCGGCCCGCGAAAGGGTGAGTGTATCGGTCTTCTCGCATGACGGGCCCCGGCTTCCGGCGCCCCGCCCAAACGGCATCTGCTACCAAAGGAGCCCCAAGATGCGCGCAACCATCAAACTGAAGCTGGCGGCCGCCTTCGGTGTCATCATCCTGATGATGGCCGGCACGTCCGTTTACGCCATTCTGAGCCTGTCCTCGCTGAACCAGGCGATCTCAGACCTGATCGCCGGTCCCGCCGCACGCCTCGAGGCCGCACAGAACCTCGCCAGTTACCAGCTCCGCCTGGCGCGGGCGCAGATGAACCTCGCGACCGCCACCAATCCCCGCGACATCGCCGCCGCTGTCGAGGCCGGCGACCGCTATCGCAAGGGCTTCGAGGAAACCCTCGACACGCTGGTCGGGCTGTCGACCGATCCGGCCGCCCTCCAGCAATGGCAGGCCATCGGCGACAGGGAAAAGCAGCTCATCCGCATCGACGACCAGGTCCGCGCGCTCGCCGGCGCCGGCAATTCGGCCGAGGCGATCCGCCTTGCGACGACCGAGAGCCGCCGCCTGATGGACGCGATCGAAGAGACGATCGACGCCCGCATCGAAAACAACAAGGCGCTGCTGGTGACGGCGGAAGAGGACGCCGACGCGCAATATGCCCATACGCGCAACCTGATCGTGACGATCGCCGGCGCCGCGCTGCTGCTCGCCATCGGCGCCGCCGTCTGGCTCGCGCTCGGCATCAACAGCGGCCTGAAGAAGATCAAGACTGTCGCGGAGGCCGTCGCGGTTGGCGATCTCGACCAGACGGTCGAGATCAAGACGAACGACGAGATCAAGGACCTGGTCGACACGATCAACGTGATGACGGGCAACCTGCGCAAAACGGCCGCCATCGCCGACCAGATCGCCAATGGCGACCTGACCGTGACGCCAAAACCGCTCTCCGGCAAGGACACGCTCGGCCTGTCGCTGGAAAGCATGGTGGAGCGCCTGCGCGGCGTCGTCGCCGATGCGCTTTCGGCCGCCGACAATGTCTCCTCCGGCAGCCAGGAACTGTCGGCAAGCTCGGAACAGCTGTCGCAGGGCGCGACGGAACAGGCCTCCTCCGCCGAAGAGGCCTCCGCCTCGATGGAGGAGATGGCCTCCAACATCAAGCAGAACGCCGACAACGCCGCCCAGACGGAAAAGATCGCCCGCCAGTCCGCCAAGGATGCCGAGTCGTCGGGCGAGGCCGTCGGCCGCGCGGTCGGCGCCATGCGCACCATCGCGGAGAAAATCTCCATCGTACAGGAAATCGCCCGCCAGACCGACCTTCTCGCCCTCAACGCCGCCGTCGAAGCGGCCCGTGCCGGCGAGCATGGCAAGGGCTTTGCCGTCGTCGCCTCGGAAGTGCGCAAGCTCGCCGAGCGCAGCCAGGCGGCCGCCGCCGAGATCAGCACGCTGTCCGGCCAGACCGTCTCCGTCGCGACGGAAGCCGGCGAGATGCTGAACCGGCTGGTGCCCGATATCCGCAAGACCGCGGAACTGGTCTCGGAGATTTCCGCCGCCTGCCGCGAGCAGGATATCGGCGCCGCGCAGATCAACGAGGCGATCCAGCAGCTCGACAAGGTGACCCAGCAGAATGCCGGCGCCTCGGAGGAAATGTCCGGCACCTCGGAAGAGCTTGCCGCCCAGGCCGAGGAATTGCAGACCTCGATCGCCTTCTTCCGCGTCGATCGTGCGTCGAGTGCCCCGGTCGTCCAGCAGCGCCGCCCGGCACCGGTCTCGCGCCCGGTCGTCAAGGCGGCCGCCGCGCCGCTTCGCAAGTCCGACAACAGCGTCAACGGCCAGCAGGCCCGCGCCCGCGGCTTTGCCCTCGACATGTCGATGGGCGGCCCGGATGCGGACGACGCCGATTTCAGGGAAAGCGCTTGATCATGGCCGGTCCGTCCTCCGAATCCCAGTTCGTCACCTTCAGCCTCGACAACGAGGTCTTTGCGGTGCCCGTCTCGGTCGTCCGGGAAATCCTCGACCACGAGGATGCCTTCAAGATCCCGCACGGGCCGGAATACCTGCTCGGTCTCAGGGACGTGCGCGGCCAGGGTGTGCCGGTCATCGACCTGCGTCTTCGCCTCGGCATGACGAGGACCGAGAAGACGCCGCACACGCGCGCCCTGGTGCTCGACGTGCCGATCGGCGAGAAGACCCTCACCCTCGGCCTCGTCGCCGACCGGGTCTTCGAGGTTATCCCCTTCCGCGACGACGAAATCGAGGGCGCGCCCGATATCGGCGTGCGCTGGCCGTCCGACTACATTGCCGGCGTCGTGCGCCGCAACGGCGGCTTCGTCGTCATCGTCGACCTCGCGCGCCTGTTCTCCGGCGCCGAGGTGGCGATGATGGGCTCGGCGGGTCGCCTTGCCGCGACGGCATAGTTTCGGGAGGACCGGCGTGGGAGCTGCATTGCGGATACAAGGGGCGGAAGACGGGCTGAGCAGCCGGAACTTCGAGGCCCTGTCGCGCTACATCTACGACTATAGCGGCATCAAGATGCCGATCACGAAGCTGACGATGCTGGAGGGCCGGCTGCGCCGTCGCCTGCGGGCGACCGGTATTACCAGCTTCAACGACTATTGCGACTATCTCTTCAAGCATGGCGGCATCGAGAAGGAGGCGATCTTCCTCATCGACGCCGTGACGACGAACAAGACCGACTTCTTCCGCGAGCCGAAGCATTTCGACCACATGGCCGCGACCGGCCTGCCGGAAATGGTGGCGGCCGGCCACAAGCGGCTGCGGCTGTGGAGCGCCGCCTGCTCCATCGGCGCCGAGCCCTATACGATGGCGATGGTGATGCAGGATTTCGTCGATGCGAATTCCGGCCTCGACTACCGCATCCTCGCCACCGACCTTTCGACCGATGTGCTTGCCGCCGCCCGGCGCGGCGTCTATCCGCGCGACATGATCCAGCCCGTGCCGGCGGAGATGCAGCGCCGCTACGTCATGGTCTCGCGCGATGCCGGGCGCGGCGAGGTGCGCATCCATCCGCGCCTGCGCTCGACGATCGGCTTTGCCCGCATGAACCTCATGGACAGCGCCTACAGGGTGGGCGAGCCGATGCACATGATCTTCTGCCGCAACGTGCTGATCTATTTCGACAAGCCGACGCAGGCCAAGGTGCTGTCACGGCTCTGCGACTGCCTCGTGCCCGGCGGCTTCCTCTATGTGGGCCATTCCGAAACGGTGACCGGCATTTCGCTGCCGGTGCGCCAGGTCGCCAACACGGTTTTCAAGAAGATCTGATGGTCCCTCCCGGCAAGAAGATCCGCGTACTCATCATCGACGACTCGGCGAGCGTGCGCCAGGCGCTGACCCATGTCCTGGAGCAGGACCCGGAAATCGAGGTGATGGGCGCGGCCTCCGACCCCTTCATGGCGGCCAGGAAGATCCAGGAGGAAATCCCCGACGTCATCACGCTCGACGTGGAGATGCCGCGCATGGACGGCATCACCTTCCTGCGCAAGATCATGGCGCAGAAGCCCATCCCCGTCGTCATGTGCTCCTCGCTGACCGAGGAGGGCTCGGAGACGCTGATGCAGGCGCTGGAAGCCGGCGCCGTCGACATCATCCTGAAGCCGAAGATCGGCGCGGCCGACCATCTCGCCGAATCCGGCACCCGCATCCGCGAGGCCGTCAAGGGCGCCGCGGTCGCCCGCCTCGGCCAGAACCGGCGCACGGCGGCGGCAAGCGGGCCGACCGCAAAGCTCACCGCCGATGCCGTGTTGCCCCCGCCCTCCGGTCGCGCCATGGCCAAGACGACCGAGATGGTCGCCTGCATCGGCGCCTCGACCGGCGGCACGGAGGCGCTGCGCGTGCTGCTGGAACAGCTGCCGGCCAATTCGCCCGGCATCGTCATCGTGCAGCACATGCCGGAAAAGTTCACCGCGGCCTTCGCCAGGCGCCTCGACAGCCTGTGCGAGGTGGCGGTGAAGGAAGCCGTGCATGGCGATCCCGTCCTGCGCGGCCATGTGCTGATCGCGCCCGGCGACCGCCACATGATGCTGGAGCGGCAGGGTGCGCGCTACCATGTCGCCGTGCGCGAAGGCCCCCTCGTCTCGCGCCACCGGCCGTCCGTCGACGTGCTCTTCCGCTCCGCCGCCCGTTCGGCCGGGGCGAATGCCATGGGCGTCATCCTGACGGGCATGGGCGACGACGGCGCGCGCGGCATGAACGAGATGCACCAGGCCGGCGCCCATACGGTGGCGCAGGACGAGGCGAGCTCCGTCGTCTTCGGCATGCCGAAGGAGGCGATCGCCCATGGCGGCGTCGACAGGATCCTGCCGCTCGACCAGATCGCCCGCGAGATCCTCGCCGCCGACCGGCGGAGATGAAAACGCCACGGTTTTCGCGTGTTTTCACCGGCCATTAACCATGATCGGCGAGGATGACGCAGCACCATGCGAGGGTGCTTTGCGAGCGATGACCGGCTCAAGAACCGCTCCGGGGAGCCCCATGCCCGTCATCACCTTCGCCAACACCAAGGGCGGCGCCGGCAAGACCACCGCCGTCTTGCTGCTTGCGACCGAGCTTGCCCGCCTCGGCTTCCGCGTCTCGGTGCTCGACGCCGACCCGCAGCACTGGATCACCCGCTGGCACGAGAATTCCGAGGGCGTGCTCGGCAACCGCCTTTGCGTGGTGCCCTATGTCACCATGGGCACGATCGACCGGCAGCTGGCCGACGAAAAGGCGCGCGCCGATTTCGTGCTGATCGACCTGCCGGGTTCGCGCAGTTCGCTGCTCGCCAAGGCCATCGGCCACTCCGACTACGTGCTCATCCCCGTGCAGGGTTCCGCCATGGACGCACAGGGCGGCGCGAATGTCATCGAACTCCTGCAATATCTGGAAGACAAGGCCGATATCCGCATCCGCCATTCCGTCGTGCTCACCCGCGTCAACTCCATGGTGACGACGCGCGCCATGCATGCGGTCAAGGACCTGCTCGCCGCCCGCCGCGTGCACCTCCTGCAGACGCCGATCATCGAACGCTCGGCGTTCCGCGATATCTTCGGCTGCGGCGGCACGCTCTATACGATGGACGGCCGGCGCGTCAGCAATCTGGACAAGGCGCAGGAGAATGCGAGGGCGCTTGCGCTGGAAGTGCTCCAGCAGATCCCAGCAGCCCTGCGCCCGACCGGGGCGGAGAGGCTGAGCAACGTCGCCTGAGGCTTTGCTCTTTCTTGCAGGGGCCGCGGATCGCGCGGCCTTTTTCATAAGGAAGAAAACAGGGGTCCAGAAATGGAAAAACCTGCCGCGGGAGGAGGTGCGGCAGGCTTTCCGATAGAACCGAATGGCGACTGGGAGGAGGAGTGCCGCCATTCCCGCAGTCGGCCCTGGGAGGAGGAGTGGGCCTTCTGCAATTATCGAAGCTTCGTGGGAGGAGGTACGTTGCTTCGATAAGTATGACTATAGCTGATTCTTGATTATTTGATAGGCATCGTTTTGCAAGGCAGCTATGCGTTATGCGCGTAGCGTATGTCTCAATATCGCCAGGCCGCCGGCTCGCGCCGGATTCTCTTCGCACATGCAAAAACACCCGCCGGAGGCGGGTGTCTTCGAATTCTGCCGGTTGGCGGCGTGTCGCTCAGAAGCCGACGGCCGCGCGCGCGACGGCCTTGATCTCCGAACGCTCGATGCCGAGATCGCGCAGTTCGCGGGCGGTCATGCGGTCGAGTTCGTTGACGGTCTGACGGTACTTGCGCCAATTGCTGAAGGAACGTGCCATGTTCATGATGATCCCCTTTCCGGAGGCTCTCTGTTCGGCACCGGTCCGTGGCGCCGCGTCTTTCGATGACCGTCTTATAGGCTTATGTTGCAATGCGGAACAGCGCTAAGCTGGCACATCACCCATGCAAACGGCGCATGGGTCTGGTCATCTTCTGTTAAGGTTGCATGCGGCTCAGAGGGCGAATGCGAGGCTGTTTTCTGCAAAAAATACGATTTTTTGGCGTGAGCCACGGCAAAACCGGCCGAAAGAGGCCCATTTCGCTGTCCGGGGCGTCGAAAATGCCTATCCTTGCCATTCCCGGTCCTTTGCAAATCTCCACAGCAAAAGCGCTTCGCACTTTTGCCGGACTTGCTCTAAGAAGGCGTCCCGCGGCAGCGCCGCCCTTTCGATGACGGAACGACATGAGCGACAATCTGCAGGGTCAAGAACGGGGCGACGTGCTCGCCCATGTCTCCGGCAACCTGCGCCGCCTTCGCCAGGCGGCCGGGCTCAGCCAGGCGGCGCTGGCGCAGGCCTCCGGCATCAGCCGGCGCATGATCGTGGCGGTCGAGGGGGGCGACGCCAATATCAGCCTGTCGAGCCTCGACAAGCTGGCCGCCGCCATGGGCGTGCGCTTCGTCGATCTCGTGCGCGATCCGGCCCGCGCACCCTCGGCGGAGATCAACGAGGTGACCTGGCGGGGAAGCGATGCGCAAAGCACCGCCGTGCTGCTCGGCACGACGCCGGCGACGGCGGAGGCGCAGATGTGGCTCTGGTCGCTCGGCCCCGGCGAGCGCTATGCGGCCGAACCCGACCCGACCGGCTGGCACGAAATGCTGTTCGTGACCGAGGGCACGCTGCGGCTCGAGCTTTCGGGCGTCGCCAGGGATTTCGCCGCGGGCAGCTTCACCATCTATGCGACCGACCAGGCCTATGCCTATGCCAATCCCGGCACCGTGCCCGTGCGCTTCGTGCGCAACGTGATCTCCTGACCCTCAGCCCGCCGCCAGCATCCAGGCCATGCCGGCGAGCGCCGAAAGCGCGAGCGTCAGCAGCACCGAGGCCCCGAGACGGAACAGGGCGTAGGCCGCGGCTGCGGCGAGCAGGGCCGACGGCAGGATGAGCGTCGACGGATCGGGCAGTTCGAGGCGCAGCGGGCCTGCGGCGAGAACCCTGACCTCCCCGAACAGCGTGTGCAAGGCGAACCAGACCGCCAGGTTGAGGATGACGCCGACCACGGCGGCGGTGATCGCCGACAGGGCGCCGGACAGCGCCGCATTGCCGCGCAGTTTTTCGATGAAGGGCGCGCCGAGGAAGATCCAGAGGAAGCAGGGCACGAAGGTGACCCAGGTGGTGAGGGTCGCTGCGAGCGTCGCCGCCACCAGGGGATTGAGGCTGCCGGGATCGCGATAGGCGGCGAGGAAGCCGACGAATTGCAGCACCATGATGAGCGGCCCCGGCGTCGTCTCGGCCATGCCGAGGCCGTCGAGCATTTCGCCGGGCCGCAGCCAGCCATAGTGCTGAACGGCCTCCTGCGCGACATAGGCAAGCGCCGCATAGGCGCCGCCGAAGGTGGCGACCGCCATCTTGCTGAAGAAGATGCCGACCTGCGCGAAGACATCGTTGCCGCCGGCGAAGAACCAGATCGCCGCAACGGGGCCGAGCCAGAGACAGAGCAGCGCCGCCGAGATCTTCAGCGACCAGCCGGGATGGGGCCGCGCATGGGCGGGCGTCGCCTCGCCGAGCAGCGAATCCTCGTCCCGCAAAACCTGCGCACCCGACGCCGCATGGCCGCCTGCCGTGCGGAAGAGGCGGGAGCCGGATCGCGAACCGAGATAGCCGACAATGGCGGCGACAAGAACGATGAGCGGAAACGGCACCTTGAAGGCGAAGATGGCGACGAAGGCGCCGGCGGCCAGAAGGATCATCGCCGGATTGACGAGCGCGCGGCGGCCGATGCGGAACACCGCCTGCACGACGACGGCGAGCACCGCCGCCTTGAGGCCGAAGAACAGGCCCTCGACCACGCCGGCATCGCCGAAGAGGACGTAGACATAGCTGAGTGCGAGGATCGACAGGAAGCCGGGCAGGATGAAGAGCAGGCCCGCGAGAAGGCCGCCCGCCGTGCGGTGCATCAGCCAGCCGATATAGACGGCGAGCTGCTGGGCCTCCGGTCCCGGCAGGAGCATGCAGTAGTTCAGCGCGTGGAGGAAGCGCTTCTCGCCGATCCAGCGTTTCTCGTCGACGACGATGCGGTGCATCACGGCGATCTGCCCGGCGGGGCCGCCGAAGCTGAGCGCGGCCACGCGCGCCCAGACGCGGAGCGCCTCGCCGAGGGGGACGCCGTGCCCTTCGGTGCCGGGCGAATGGGGCGGCGGTGCCGCATGATCGTTCATCGGATGTCCTTCCCCCTTGCCGTCGCGATCGATCGCAGCCGTCCCCTGCCCTGTCAAGGCGCGGGAGGGCTTGACGGATGAGGGCGTCGGCATTATTAAACTCATTAGTTAATTAACCTTATGGATAAATGACGTGAGCGATCCGCTGAGCATGACGTTCGCCGCCCTTGCGGACCCGACTCGCCGGGCGATCCTGGCACGGCTTTCCGAAGGGGATGCGACAGTGAACGAGATCGCCGCCCCTTTCGCGATGAGCCTGCCCGCCGTTTCGAAGCATTTGAAGGTGCTGGAGACGGCAGGCCTCATCACCCGCAGCCGCACCGCCCAGTGGCGCCCCTGCCATCTGGAGACGGGGCCGCTGAAGGAGGCCAATGGCTGGATCGCCCATTACCGGCGCTTCTGGGACCAGAGTTTCGACCGGCTCGACGATTACGTCAGGCAATTGCAGGCCGGCGAGCCGGACAAGAAGAGCTGAGGAGGACGACCACCATGCAACACACAGCCGGAACCGCAGAGCCCATCGGCCTTGCCATCGAGCGCCTGATCGAGGCGCCCGTCGCCCTCGTCTTCAAGCTGTGGACCGCGCCGGAGCACCTTGCCCGCTGGCTGGGGCCGAAGGATTTCACGGCCCATGCTGTGCGCATGGACTTTCGCCCGGGCGGCGCGTGGTCGGCGGTGATCCGCTCGCCGGACGGCGACGACTATCCGATGGGCGGCGTCTACCGGGAGATTACGGAAAACCGCCGCCTCGTCTTCACCTTCGGCTGGACGGCGGAGGACGGGCCGGACACGCTGGTGACCGTGACCTTCAAGAACCTTGCCGGCAAGACCCGGCTGACCTTCGCCCAGACGCCGTTCGACACCATCCAGTCCCGCGACAGCCACGCCGAGGGCTGGGGCGAATGCCTCGACCGGCTGGTCGCCTGCATCCTGCAAGAACGCAGCGGAGGAGAAGAGCGATGAGAAGGACCTATCACGGCAGCTGTCATTGCGGCGCCGTCCGCTACGAATGCCTGCTCGACCTCGACGAGGGCCTGAGGCGCTGCAACTGCTCCTTCTGCCGGCGCACGCGCATGCTGAAGACCTTCACGAAGCGCGAGGATTTCAAGCTGCTTTCCGGCGAGGGCCAGCTCCTCACCTACCGCGCCGCCGGTTCGAGCTGGCCGGACGGCGATGTCGACCATTATTTCTGCGGGAACTGCGGCGTCCGCTCCTTCTCGCGCGGCTACCATGAAACCTTCATGGGGCATTTCTACTGCATCAATGCCGGCACGCTGGACGACGTGTCCGAAGAGGATCTCAGCGCCGCGCCCGTCATCTACGAGAACGGCATGGTGGACGACTACGAGAACCCGCCGCCGCACCACGCCCATCTTTGACCTCACGCCGCGCGGGCCTGCCGCCGGAGGTAGCGGTCCATCGCCTCCAGCATGGCCTGCCAGCCGGCCTGATGGTCTTCAGCCTTGTCGCGGCCGTCGAAATAGGTGCCTTGCTCGACAAGCCGCATGCGCGTGCCGTCCGGGACCGCCTCGAGGGCCACGACGACCGTGCCGGCGAAGGTGAGCGTGCCGTCCTCCCGGAGCAGGCTGGCATAGGCGATGCGCTCTTGCGGCCGGATCTGCAGATAGCGGTTCTCGTTGAGATAGACGGGCCCGCCCTTGGGGCCGAAGCGGCAGAGATCGCTTTCGCCGACTGCAAAGCCGAAGCGCTCGAAGCGCATCTGCCAGTCCGGGCCGGGATCGCCCCAGGCCTCCTGCGCAGCCTGCTGCGACCAGGCCGCAAAGACCGCCGCGGCCGGCGCGGCGAAGGTTCTGGTGATATCGACGGTGCCGTGTTCGATGGACATGGTCTTCTCCTTCCTGTTGGTGGAACGGGGAAGAGCATGGCCGGCTCCTGGCCCGGCCGGTAGAGACGTTCTCGACACTTTCGGGGCGGATGTGCCAATCTTGCGCCATGCCGACACGTCCGAAGCCGACCAGCCCCCTCACCGTCGCCATCCTCGCCTTGCCGGAAAGCGGCACCATGGCACCCTATGGCCTGCACGAGATCCTCGGCGAGGCCGGCCGCGGCCCGAAGGCGCTGCGTCCCCTCAATCCGGTGCTCGTCGCCGCGGAGACCCGCACCCACGCGACGGGCAGCGGCCTCAGCGTGACCCCGCAGCAGGGGCTTGCCGGCGGCCTTGCCGATATCGTCGTCGTCTGCGACATCCATCTCGAACCGGGCCTGTCGCCGTCCGGCCGCTGGCGGCGGGAGATCGCCTGGGTACGGCGGCATATCGAGGCGGAGGCGCTGGTCTGCTCGGCCTGCAGCGGCGCGGTGCTGCTGGCCGAAGCCGGGCTGCTCGACGGCACGGAGGCCGCCTCGCACTGGATCATGGCGGATCTTTTCCGCGACCACTATCCGAAGGTCACCTTCCGGCCGGAGCGCATTCTCTGCGACAGCGGCCGCGCCGGGCGGCTGATCACCACCGGCGGCGCCACCTCATGGCAGGATCTCGCGCTCTACCTCATCGGCCGTTTCTGCGGAGCCGAGGAAGCGACGCGCGTCGCCCGGCTCTTCCTGATCGGCGACCGGGGCCACGGGCAACTCCCCTTCGCCTCCATGGCCCGGCCGCGCCAGCACGGCAATGCCGCAATCGCCGACGTGCAGACCTGGCTTGCCGACAACTATGCCGCCCCCAATCCGGTGGCCGCCATGGTGGCGCGCTCCGGCATGGCGGAGCGCACCTTCAAGCGCCAGTTCAAGGCCGCCACCGGCTATGCGCCGGTGGACTATGTGCAGGCCATGCGCATCGAGGAGGCCAAGCAGATGCTGGAGACCGGGCCGGACGCCATCGAGGACATCGCCGTCGCGGTCGGCTACGGCGATCCGACCTTTTTCCGAAAGCTCTTCCGCCGCCGCGTCGGCGTCACGCCGGCGCAGTACCGCCAGCGCAACCGCCTTCGCACCCTCGGCTGACGGTGGCCGGTTTGCCCCGAAACCAGCCCGTTTGCCTCTGACCTTCAAGCCCCGTCGCCGGCACACTCGCCTCATCGGAACACGAGGAGACGCGACATGGACTTCTATTACGCCCCCACCTCCTGCAGCCAGGCCGCCCATATCCTGCTGCACGAAGCCGGCCTTTCCTTCCAGCCGCACAAGGTCGACATCTTCCAGCACACGCTGGAGGACGGCAGCAGCTATGAGGCGGTCAATCCGAACGGCTACGTGCCCGCTCTTCGCCTCGATAACGGCCTCCTCCTGACGGAAAACGTCGCGCTGCTCGACTGGATCGCCCTTGCCGGCGAAGGCCTCGTGCCGGACGGGCCGCTCGGCCGTACACGCCACCTGCAGATGCTCGCCTTCCTCTCGACGGAGCTGCAAAAACCCTTCGTGCGGCTGTTCTTCACCGAGAACGAAGAGGAGAAGGCCTGGCTGACCGAAACGCTCACCCGCCGCTTCGGCTGGATCGCCACGCGCATCGAGGGCGACTATCTCTTCGGCGCGCGCTTTTCGGCCGCGGACGCCTTCTTCTACGTGATGGCGCGCTGGGCCGCGATGTGCGCCATCACCCCGCCGGAGACGCTGCAGGCGCTGGCGGGCCGGATAGAGGCGCGGCCGGCGGTGAGGACAGCGCTGGCGAAGGAGGGTGTCGCACCACTGGGCGGAGCCGCCTGAGCCTTGAGGAAAAGCGTTGCGCCCGCCCGACGATCCGCTAGGGTCTTGCCGCCGGCACGAGGGCCTTGCGACGGGTCCGGTTCCGGCGACTGTCGGAACTGGTCGCTGGCGAGTCGCAGACAGGCTGCACTGGCGGGAAAGCAGGCCCTAAAATCGGCAGCAACATTTCATCGGGGTCCAGCACATGGCAGAGTTTCCGCAACAGGCGAAGGTCGTCATCATCGGTTTGGGTGGCATCGTGGGCGCATCGATCGCCCATCATCTCATCGAGCGGGGATGGGACGACATCGTGGGCATCGACAAGTCGGGCGTTCCCACCGATATCGGTTCGACGGCGCATGCCTCGGACTTCTGCTACACGACGAGCCACGACTATCTTTCGGTCTGGACCACCCAGTATTCGATCGATTTCTACGAGAAGATGGGCCACTACGCCCGCATCGGCGGCCTGGAGGTCGCGCGCACCGGCGACGATGCCTGGATGGAGGAGATCAAGCGCAAGCTCTCCTCCGCCCGGGCTTTCGGCACGCGCGCGCACTATGTCTCGCCGGCCGAGATCAAGGAGAAGTTCCCGCTGATCGAGGAAGACCAGGTGATGGGCGGCCTGTTCGACCCGGACGCCGGCCTCGTCATCCCGCGCTCGCAGACGGTTGCCGGCAAGCTGGTCGACGCCGCCGAAAAATCCGGCAAGCTGCAGGTCTACGGCAACACGCCGGCCCAGTCGCTGATCGTCGAGGGCGGACGCATCAAGGGCGTCGTCACCCATCGCGGCACGATCATGGCCGACCATGTCATCGTCTGCGCCGGCATCTGGGGCCGCCTGATCGCCGAAATGGTCGGCGAGGATCTTCCCGTCATGCCGGTCGACCACCCACTCACCTTCTTCGGCCCCTATAACGAGTTCGAAGGCACCGGCAAGGAGATCGGCTTTCCGCTGCTGCGCGACCAGGGCAACTCCGCCTATATGCGCGATACGGGCGATCCGAAGACCACCGAGGGCGGCCAGATCGAGTGGGGCTATTACGAGACCACCAATCCGCGCCTGTGCCATCCGCGCGACATTCTCGAAAAGCACGAGGCACGCCTCTCCCCCTCGCAGCGCGACCTCGACATGGAGCAGATTCTCGAGCCGCTCGAAAAGGCCATGGAACTGACGCCGATCCTCGGCGAGCTCGGCTATAACGAAGGCCACTCGTTCAACGGCCTCCTGCAGGTTTCCGCCGCCGGCGGCCCCTCCTGCGGCGAGAGCCAGAAGGTGCGCGGCCTCTGGTACTGCGTCGCCATCTGGGTGAAGGACGGCCCCGGCTACGGCAAGCTGATCGCGGACTGGATGACGGACGGTCGCACCGAGATCGACCACAACTCGATCGACTATGCCCGCTTCTACCCGCACCAGCTGGAGGAAAAGTTCATCGAGGGCCGTACCTACGAGGCTGCCCAGAAGATTTACTTCCCGGCCGTGCACACCCGCGAGCCCTATGCCACGGGCCGCAACGTCAAGCGCTCGCCCTTCTATGAGCGCGAAGTGGAGCTCGGCGGCTACTTCATGGAGCTCGGCGGCTGGGAGCGTGCGCATGGCTACAAGGCCAACGAGCACCTGCTGGAAAAATACGGCGACCGGGTGCCGGTGCGCGAGAACGAATGGGACAGCCGCCATTTCTGGCGCGTGTCGAATGCCGAGCACCTGGCGATGAGCGAGGATTGCGGCATCGTCAACCTCTCGCATTTCCACATGGTCGACATCGAAGGTCCCGACCATGTCGAACTGCTGGAATGGCTCTGCGCGGCCAAGATCGGCGGCGACGCGAATATCGGCAAGGGCATCTACACCCACTTCCTCGACGACGAGGGCATGGTGCGCGCCGACTTCACCGTCTTCCGCATGGCTGACCGCTGCCGCCTCGTCAACGGCGCCGATGCCGGCCCGCGCGACTTCCATTACATGAAGCGCGTCGCTGAAGACCGCGGGCTCGACGTCGCCATCACCGACGTCTCGGAGAAGTTCATCACCATCGGCATCTGGGGCCCGAACGCCCGCGAGACGCTGAAGAAGGTGGTGGCGGACCCGGCCGGGCTCGACCTGGAGAACTTCGCCTTCGCCGCCATCAAGCAGATCGAGATCTCCGGCAAGCCGGTCACCGCCTTCCGCATCTCCTATGTCGGCGAGCAGGGCTGGGAGCTGCACATGAAATACGAGGACGGCCTTGCCGTCTGGGATGCGCTGCGCGAAACGGGCGTCATGGCCTTCGGCGTCGAGACCTATGCCAATTCGCGCCGCATGGAAAAGAGCCTGCGTCTCCAGAACGCCGACCTTCTCACCCAGTACAACCTCATCGAGGCCGACCTTGCCCGCCCGAAGGTCAAGGAAGCGGATTTCCGCGGCAAGGCGAAGCACCTGGAATACAAGGCACGCGACCATCAGCCCGCCATGCTCTGCACGCTCGTCATGACGGACAATACCGACAGGAACGGCGTCAAGCGCTATCCGCTCGGCAACCTGCCCGTCATCGACCCGGAAACCGGCGAGGTGCTGATCGACGAGCTCGGCCGCCGTTCCTACACGACCTCCATCGCCTTCGGTCCGACGATCGGCAAGAACATCGCGCTGGCCTACCTGCCGCACGCCTATTGCCAGGAAGGCCGCAAACTCGAGATCGAGTATTTCGCCGAGACCTACCCGGTCGAGGTAGTCGGCATCGGCTACAAGCCGCTCTATGATCCCGAGAACCTGAAGCCGCGCACGTAAGCGGGTTCGGGGACGTCAAAAAGGAAAGGGCGTGCCGGCGAAAGCGGGCACGCCCTTTTGCTTGGTCGGTCTACGCGAGGCTCTTCTTGTCTCTTCGCATTCCATCGCCGCCCCCTGCCTCTGCTCCCATCTTCACCCGCCGCCCTCTCCTCGTCATCCTCGGGCTTGACCCGAGGATCCTGTGTGTTTGGTCTGATGTAAGATGGTTGCGGGAAGGAGGCCGAGAGGATCCAGGCCGCCGTTTTTGACGGCAGGCCGCGGCATGGCTTGGTCCCTTCCCGCTTCGCCCATCAACCTGAACAGTTGCACGGGGCTGTCGCCACAGACCCCGCACACAGGAGCAGGCGCCATGACGATACACCATACCTTCATCGGCTGCGACATCGGCAAGGACATGATCGACATCTTCGATCCGAAAACGGCCAGGTTCTGCCGCATCCCCAACGAGCAGACCGCGCTGTCCGCTTTTGCCCGTGGCCTCGACCCGGCCACCGACCTGGTCGTCTTCGAGGCGACAGGTCATTGCGACCGGCTGCTGCGCCTGTGTCTTTCACAGGCCGGCATCGCCTTTGCCCGCGTCAACCCGAAGACGGCCCGGCGCTTTGCCGAAGCGCGGGGACGGATGGCCAAGACCGACCGTATCGATGCCCGCTCGCTTTGCGAGATGGGAACCATGTTCGGCCTGACGGCCGAGGCGCCGCCTTGCCCGGTCCGCGAGCGGCTGGCGGCCCTTGCCCGCCGCCGGGATCAGCTCGTCGATGCCCGTGCAACCGAGCGCCGGCATCTTTGCGATGCCTTCGATCCCGCCATCCGCGCCGACATCGAGGCCATGATCGCCATCCTCGGCGAGAGGATCGCCTCGATCCAGGCTGCGATCGACCACCACATGAAGAGCCAGGCCCTCACCGAACACGCCCATCGCCTTACCTCCGCGCCCGGCATGGGCAAGGTGACAGCCTTGACCCTGCTGGCCCATATGCCCGAACTCGGCAGCCTTTCGCCCAAAACAGCCGCAAGCCTTGCCGGCCTTGCTCCCTTCAATGACGATTCCGGCAGGAGAAACGGCCGCCGCCGCATCAAGGGCGGCAGGCCACGCGTGCGAAAGGCCCTCTACATGGCGGCCCTCGGCGCGATCAAGGCCTCAGCGCGCCTGCGCGCCTTCCATCAGGCCGTCTCAGCCAGAACAGACTCCGCAAAGGCCGGCATCATCGCCGTCGCAAGAAAGCTCATCACGATCCTCAATGCAATGCAGCGCGACAAAACCAACTTCGCTTGAACACAGTTGCCAAGCCACACGGCGCGCCTTGAGTTTGGCGCGTGGATCCTCGGGTCAAGCCCGAGGATGACGAGGAGAGGTGGGCGAACCAATGGAATTTGGGCGGCAGAAGGCAGACGGGTTAGGAAGAGCGGTCGGATTTTGGGAGACAGGATAGCGGGGTGTGCAGCGGCAGACACGAACATGGAGAACGGAGGAGACGGGGCAACGGTCGGCCACCTTCCACGCCCCTGCCCGCACGAAAACCTGCTTACCGTACCAGCGCCCCGTTCTCCGCCACCAGCCGCCCTGCCTTGAACACCCGCCGTCCCTTGGGCACCGCCACGACGGCCTCCGGCACATGCTCGGCGGCGAGCGTCACGAAATCGGCCCTGGCGCCGAGGGCGATGCCGTAGCCTTCGAGGCCGAGGGCCCTCGCGCCCGCGGCGGTCACCACGTCGAAGGCGGCCGCGAGATCATCGTCCGTGTAGAAGCCGGAGCGGTAGCCGATCATCATGGCGCGGGCGAGCATGTCGCCGTCCCCGTAGGGCCACCAGGAATCGCGGATATTATCGTTGCCGGCGAAGATGTTGACGCCTTCCGCGCGCAGCAGCGCAACCGGCGGGAAGACGTGGTCGCCCGGGGCATTGGTCATGATCGAGACGCCCGCGGCGGCGATTTTCGCGCCGATGCGGCGGGCGGCGTCGGCATCGAGATCGCCGAGGCCATAGGCATGGCTGATCGCCACCTTGCCCTGCAAGCCGAGCGCCACGGTGCGCGCGCAGATTTCCTCCACCGTGAAGGCGCCCAGCGAACCGAAATCGTGCAGGTGGATATCGACCCCGACGCCACGCTTTTCAGCGACACCGAAGACGACGTCGAGATGGCCCTTGAGATCGCGGTCGAAGCTCGCCGGATCGAGGCCGCCGACGAGATCGGCGCCAAGCGCGATCGCCTCGTCCAGCAGGTCCGGCGTGCCGGGGCTTTTCAGGATGCCGCTCTGCGGGAAGGCGACGAGCTGGATGTCGATGACATCGCGGTATTCCTCGCGGATGCCGAGGATCGTCTCCAGCGACTTCAGCCCGACCGAGCCATCCACCATGACGTGGCTGCGCATCTGGAGGGAGCCGTGCGAGACGCAGAGTTCCAGCTGCTTGCGGGCGCGCTCGTCCATCGGCGCGGCCTCTGCCATGTTCTGAGCCTGGAAGGTGACGCGCTCGTGGACGTCAAAGCCGTTGGTGCAGGGTTTGTGCGGGATCCATTTGTCGCCGTAGAAGCTGGTATCAAGGTGGATATGCCCCTCGACGAAGGCCGGCACCAGCAATGCGCCGGCAATGTCCACCTGCCGGGCCGCGGCCGCAAGCGTGCCCGCCGGCTGGATGGCGACGATGCGGCCGCCGGCAACGCCGATATCGTTCAGCGAACCGTCCGACAGCGTCGCACGGGTGAAAAGAGTCTCGATCTCGGCCATGGCATCGCGTCTCCATCTGCATACGACCTGACCCGCCCGGTTGCAGGCAGGTCAAATATTGTACGCAATAAGGCGCGAAAATCGTATGCAGTCAATAGGCCGCGGCAACGGCGGCAGCACCCAGCACCAGAATGGGCGTGCCGTTCTGCACGCGGTCGTAGAGATCGATGACGTCCTGGTTCAGCATGCGCACACAGCCGGAGGAGACGGACTTGCCGATCGTCCACCATTCCGGAGACCCGTGGATGCGGTAGAGCGTGTCTTCGTTGTTCTGGAAGATGTAGAGCGCGCGGGCACCGAGCGGATTCTTCAGGCCCGGCTCCATGCCGCCGTTCGCGATGCTGTAGGGCTCCAGCTCCGGCTGGCGGGCGACCATCTCGTCCGGCGGGGTCCAGCGCGGCCATTGCCGCTTGTACTGGATGACGCCGCGGCCGGCCCATTCGAAGCCGGCGCGGCCGAGGCCGACGCCATAGCGCATGGCCTGACCGTCCTCGTAGGTGAGGTAGAGGAAGTGGTTCGCCGTATCGACGACGATCACACCGGGGCGCTCGCCGGTCGGGTTCGGCACCATCTGGCGATAGAAGCGCCGGTCGATCTTCTGGTAGGGAATGGCCGGCAGCGGGAACTGCTCGTCCGGCTTCGGCCCGTACATGGCGGCGTAGATGCTGGTATCGACCGGTTCGGGCTCGACGGCGACCCGCTCGCGCACCGGCGTCGTGCAGCCGGCCAGAACGGTGGTTGCCAATCCTGCCCCGCCAAGCAGGAAGGATCGGCGGCTTACGCTTTCACCAGTCAATGCATGTCCTCGCGTCAATCGTCATAGGGATCGGCCAGCGCGGCGTCGGGCCGGCTGACCGGATATTTCGTGCGCGAGATGCGGGCCGCCAGGCCCTTCGCACCCTGCTGCTTCAGGAGTGTGCGGAAGCTCGGATGCATGCCGCCGTCCATATAGGCAAAGCTCGACACCGTCGTGGTGGTGGCGAGCGCTGCCTCCAGCTTCTTCTGTTCCGCGCCGAGCTTGGCGACGAGATCGGTCGCCGGCTCGCTCACCGCCGCCGGGCATTGCGCCAGCGGATCGCTCGGCTCTCCGCCATCGAATTCCTTGTTGAAGACGTAGCGGCCGCCGCAGACGGAGACCTTCGGCTGTTTGCGCGTGAAGGCGAAGGCATCGTAGCCCTCCTTCAGCGTGCGCCAGAACGGCATGTTCGGATCGCCGCGGTGCTTGGCCATGTTCTGCGTCGTCATGCGGAAGGGATAGGCCTGCACCTGGAAGCGCTGCTGCCCGCCCTCCAGCGCCCGCTGCACGATGGCGTAGATCTCGCCGACGCCCTGGTCGGTCATCGCGTAGCAGCCGGAGGAGGAGCAGGCGCCATGCACCATCAGCGCCTCGCCGGTATAGCCGAGCGCCGATTCCAGCCTGTTCGGATAACCAAGGTTGAAGGAGACGTAATATTGCGAGTTCGGGTTCAGCATGCCGGCCGAGACATGGTAGAAGCCTTCCGGCGCCTGGCGGTCGCCGCTCTTCTTCTTCGGGCCGAGCTTGCCGGACCAGCGGCACATCGGATAGGTCTTGAACAGCGCATACTGGCCGCTCGCATCGACCTTCCAGACCTCCAGCTCGCTTTCCTGCTTGAAGATGCGCACCAGCACGGGGCTTTCCGGCCGCATCTTCTTCTTCGCCATCTCCGCCTTCACCTTGTTGGAGAGCTGCGGCGCCTCGGCCAGCGAGGCGACATCCATGGCCATGCAGCCGGCAAGCAGGCCGCCGGCGACGGCGGCGGCGGCAAGCCGCGCAAGAAGCGGCAGACGCAGGCGGGCGGTTTCTCGGGAAAGACGATGGCGAAGCGCAAACATGGGTCGTTTTCGGTTGTTGGAGGTCCGGGCGCGCCGGTTCGAGGGCGGCGCATCTCGGGGTACAGATTCCAAGCGATTGCTTAGAACTTCGTTAATCTTGTGGCCTCGACCGGCTCCAGCGCGGCATCATGCCCCGGCAAGCGCCGAATCCAAGGCACCCGCCGCTGCGGGCGAGCATAAAACCTCAAGCCGCCTGCGCATCAAGGCCCCGTCCGGCGATTTCCCTCGCATGGCGATCACGCGGCGAACAACAAATCGTCAGCAGTCCCTTTCCGGCGCGGGGCGGGCAGGCGGCAAAGAAGACTTGATTTGCCCACAATCCCGGCACATCTGTGGCGAAGACACATTCGACGGGCACATTCGATGAGGCAGAGGCGATGCTGACGATCGGCGATCTTTCCAAGGCCACGGGCGTCAAGGTTCCGACCATCCGCTACTACGAGCAGATGGGCCTGCTCTCCCATGCCGAACGATCGGAAGGCAACCAGCGACGCTATTCCAGCGAGGAGCGCGAGCGCCTTGCCTTCATCCGCCACGCGCGCGATCTCGGCCTCACCATCGACGCCATCCGCGAGCTGATCGACCTCAGCCAGCACCCCGAACGCCCCTGCCGCGATGCCGACCGCATCGCCGCCGAACAGCTCGCCACCGTGCGGCGCAAGATCGCCCGGCTGCGCAAGCTGGAGGCCGAGCTGGAGCGCATCACCAGCCATTGCCATTCCGACCAGATCAGCGACTGCTATGTCATCCGGGCGCTCGCCAACCATGACCTCTGCCACGACGATCACGACTGAGCGCGTTCAGGCGCCCGCAAGCAGCCGCAGCTTCCGAAGCTGGGTCTCGCGCGGCTCGTGCATGTCCAGCATGCCCTGCAGCCGGCCGTCCGCGCGGATGAGGAAGAGGCCGGCGGTGTGCTCCATCGTGTAGCTGTCCGAGGCGGTCGGCACCTTCCTGTAGAAGGCCGAAAAGGCATCCGCCGCCGTCTTCGTCTGGGCCGCGTCGCCGCGAAGCGCGATGATGCGCGGATCGAAGGACGTCATGTAGAGCTTCAGGAGATCCGCCGTGTCGCGCTCGGGATCGATGGAGATGAAGAGCGGCGTGATGCGATCCGCCGCCGGGCCGATATCCTGCAAGAGACCCGACAGTTCGAAGAGCGCGGTCGGGCAGACATCCGGGCAATGGGTGAAGCCGAAGAAGGCCAGATAGGGCTTTCCGGCCAGATCGGCGGAGCGGAAGGGCTTGCCGTCGACGGTCTCAAGTTCGAAGACACGCCGTTTTGCCGCCTCGCCGGACGGCGCCCTTGCCGCGACCGTCACGGCGACGATCGCGGCAAGACCTGCGGCAAGGGCAAGGAGCGCCCGGCGCCTCATCCCCTGATCGGCCTCAAAAGACGGAGCGCATTCAGCGTGACGAGCACGGTGGCGCCGGTATCGGCGAGGATCGCCGGCCAGAGGCCGGTGATGCCGACCACGGTCGTCACCAGGAACACGCCCTTGAGGCCGAGCGAGATGACGATGTTCTGGACGATGTTGCGCATGGCGCGCTGCGACAGGTCCGTCATCAGCGCGACGTCGCCGACGCGGCCGTGCAGGATGGCGGCATCGGCCGTCTCCAGCGCCACGTCGGTGCCCCCGCCCATGGCGATGCCGACATTGGCGGCGGCGAGCGCCGGGGCATCGTTGATGCCGTCGCCGATCTTGCCGACGACATAGCCTTCGCGCTGCAACTCGCCGACGATGCGCTGCTTGTCCTCGGGCATCAGCTCGGCGCGCACCTCGATGCCGAGTTCCGCGCCGACGGCCTTTGCCGTGCGGGCATTGTCGCCGGTCAGCATGACCGTCCGGATACCGGCGTCCTTCAGTGCCTTGAGGCCGGCGGCCGCATCGGGGCGCGGCTCGTCGCGCATGGCGACGGCGCCGGCGAGCACGCCGTCGACCACCAGCATGGAGACGGTCTTGCCGTCGTCGTTGAGCGCGGCGGTGGCGGCCTTCACCTCGTCGGAAAGCGTCACCGTCTCGGCGACGGCCCTGGGCGAGCCGAGGAAGACCTCCCTGCCCTCGACGGTGGCGGCAACACCCTTGCCGCCGAGCGCCCGCGCGCCGCCTGCGACCGGCGGCACGATGCCCTCTTCCGCCGCCTTGCCGAGAATGGCGAGCGCCAGCGGATGGCTGGAGCCGGCCTCCAGCGCGGCGGCAAGACGCAGCACCTCGCCGGACGAAGCCGAGAAGGCGACGATGTCGGTGACCTTCGGCTTGCCCTCGGTCAGCGTGCCGGTCTTATCGAAGGCGATGGCGGTGAGCTTGCCGAGGCCTTCCAGCACCGCGCCGCCCTTCATCAGGAGGCCGCGGCGGGCGCCGGCGGAGAGCGCGGCGGCGATCGCCGCCGGCGTCGAGATGACCAGCGCGCAGGGGCAGCCGATCAGCAGCACGGCAAGGCCCTTGTAGACCCACTCGCTCCACACGCCGCCGAAGAAGAGCGGCGGGATGATCGCGACGAGCGCGGCGACCACCACGACGCCGGGCGTGTAATATCTGGAGAAGCGGTCGATGAAGCGCTCGGTCGGGGCCTTGGATTCCTGGGCCTCCTCGACCAGCTTGACGACGCGGGCGATGGTGTTGTCCGCCGCCGCCGCGGTGACGCGCACCCGCAGGGCCGCTTCGCCGTTCACCGTGCCGGCGAAGACGGTGTCGCCGACCTCCTTGCGCACCGGCGTGCTTTCCCCGGTCACGGGCGCCTCGTCGATGGCGCTCTCGCCGTCGATGATCGTGCCGTCGGCGGAAATGCGGTCGCCGGGGCGCACGAGAATGACCGCGCCGACGGCCAGCCCCTCGGCCGGCACCTCCGTCGTCCGGCCGCCTTCTTCCAGAATCGCGGTCTTCGGCACGAGGGCGGAGAGCGAGCGGATGCTGTCGCGCGCCTTACCGGCGGCGACGCCCTCCAGCAGTTCGCCGACGAGGAAGAGGAAGACCACGGCGGCGGCCTCCTCGGTCGCGTTGATGATCACCGCACCGACAGCGGCGATGGTCATCAGCATCTCGATGGAAAACGGCGTGCCGGCCAGCGCGGCCATGATGGCGCGCCGGGCGATCGGTACGAGGCCGACGAACATGGCGATGACGAAGGCATAGGTCTCGATGGCCGGGAAGAGATGGCCGATGCCGTAGGCGAGGACCAGCGCCGCGCCGGCAAGGATGGTCAGCCGCCCCTTCCTGCCCTTCCACCAAGGCCCTTCGGAGGGGCCATGGTCGTGGCCATGCAGCCCCTCGACGGCCGCCGCCTTCGGCGTGTGGTCGTGACCGGCATGATCATGGTCGTGATCGTGATCATGCGCATGGCCATGATCGTGCTTGTGGCCGTGTCCGTGGTCATGCTCGTGCCCATGGTCGTGGTTGCAGCCGGGGCCGTGCACATGTTTTTCCGCGGGCTTTTCCGCGCCCCCCGCAGCCGGCGTCACCGAATAGCCGAGCCCGGAAACCTTGCGGCGGATCGCCTCCAGGTCGCTGGTCGCATCGTGCTGCACGCGCATGGTGCCGGCGGTAACGGAAACGGAAACCTCCCCAACCCCCGGCATGCGGCGCACCGCCGTGTCGATCTTGCTGGCGCAGGAGGCGCAATCCATGCCGCCCACCCGGAACCGGGTCTCTTTCACATCGGACATCGTAGATTCCTCTTTCGTCTCGTGAAGAGGTTCTACGACCTCTAGCGACTAGAGGTGCAAGAGCGAAAAACGCAAAATCGCGCAAAAAGAGGTGCATTGAAATCCATGGCCGCGCTGTGCTACAGAGCCCCCACTTATTGCAGGTTTCATCTGCTGGTTGGGGAGGACGCCATGTCTTGCGACGCCCTCTTCCAATCGGGGATGGGCTCGGTCGACGCCCCCCGAACGGAAGAACGCTTTTCGACGTGTGCCCCGGCGGCACGCTCTGGCTTTGACGCCGTTGCGCCGACCCGCCCCGTGCGGCCGGCCAAGACGCCGCGCCTGCCTGCTCTTTTCCCGACGAGACACCGCGAGCGGGGCAACAGCGCGAAAGCGCTGTCATATCGCCGTGTCCGGACGACGATACCGTAACTTCCGGCTTTCCTTTCCGAAATCCACGCGAGAGCGGGAGGTCTGCGCCTCCCTCGCCTCGCGTTTCTATCGCGGTGCCGGTTTTTTGCCGGCGGCCGGCACACCCCAAGAAGACAGGTCCAGCATGTCCCTGACGACACCCTACTATCTGATCGACAAGTCGAAGCTGCTCGCCAACATGGAAAAGATCGCGCTTCTTCGCGAACGCTCCGGCGCCAAGGCGCTGCTGGCGCTGAAATGCTTCGCCACCTGGTCGGTCTTCGATTTCATGCGCGACTACATGGACGGCACGACCTCCTCCTCGCTCAACGAGGTGCGCCTCGGCCACGAGCGCTTCGGCAAGGAGACCCATGCCTATTCCGTCGCCTATGCGGACTACGAGATCGACGAGGTCGTCAGCCACGCCGACAAGATCATCTTCAATTCGATCGCCCAGCTCGACCGCTTTGCCGACAAGGCCGCCGGCATCGTCCGGGGCCTGCGCCTCAATCCCGGCATCTCCTCCTCCAGCTTCGATCTCGCCGACCCAGCCCGCCCCTTCTCGCGCCTCGGCGAATGGGATGTGAACAGGGTCGAGCCGGTCATGGACCGCATTTCCGGCTTCATGATCCACAACAATTGCGAGAACGGCGATTTCGACCTGTTCGACCGCATGCTCGGCGTAATCGAGGAGAAGTTCGCGCCGCTCCTGAAGAAGGCCGAATGGGTGAGCCTTGGCGGCGGCATCCACTTTACCGGTGAAAACTATCCGCTGGAAAGGTTCGCCGAGCGGCTGAAGCGCTTTGCCGGCGAATACGGCGTCGAGGTCTATCTGGAGCCGGGCGAAGCCTCGATCACCAGGTCGACCACGCTCGAAACGACGGTGCTCGACCTTCTGAACAACGGCAAGGACCTCGCCATCGTCGATAGTTCCATCGAGGCCCACATGCTGGACCTGCTGATCTACCGGGAGAAGGCCAAGCTTTCCCCGAACACCGGGCCGCACCGCTACATGATCTGCGGCAAGTCATGCCTGGCCGGCGACATCTTCGGCGAGTTCGATTTCGAGAACGAACTGAAGGTCGGCGACCGCATCTCCATCCAGGATGCCGCCGGCTACACGATGGTCAAGAAGAACTGGTTCAATGGCGTGAAAATGCCGGCGATCGCCATCCGCGAACTCGATGGCGAGATCAAGACCGTCCGCGAATTCACCTACGCGGACTATGAAGAAAGCCTCTCCTGAGGCGTCCTGAACGGGTAGAAGGAGATAACCCCCGAAATGAAGAAGAACGTGCTCATCATCGGCGCCGGCGGCGTCGCACAGGTCGTGGCGCACAAATGCGCCCAGAACAACGACGTGCTCGGCGACATCCATATCGCGTCGCGCACCAAGGCGAAGTGCGACAAGATCATCGCGTCGGTCCATGAGAAGAAGGCGATGAAACAGGCCGGCGTGCTCGAAGGCCATGCGCTCGACGCCCTCGATATCGAAGCGACCAAGGCGCTGATCACTTCCACCAGGTCCGAGATCGTCATCAATGTCGGCACCGCCTTCCTTAACATGTCGGTGCTGCGCGCCTGCATGGATACGGGCGTCGCCTATATCGACACCGCGATCCACGAGGAGCCGGGCAAGATCTGCGAGACCCCACCGTGGTATGGCAACTACGAGTGGAAGCGCGCGGCCGAATGCGAGGAGAAGGGCATCACCGCCATCCTCGGCGCCGGCTTCGATCCGGGCGTCGTCAACGCCTATGCCAAGCTCGCCAAGGACGAATATCTCGACAAGGTGACGGACGTCGACATCGTCGACATCAATGCCGGCAGCCACGGCAAGTACTTCGCCACGAACTTCGACCCGGAAATCAACTTCCGCGAATTCACCGGCGTCGTCTACTCCTGGCAGAACGGCGCGTGGCAGACCAACAAGATGTTCGAGATCGGCAAGGATTACGACCTGCCGGTCGTCGGCACGCGCCGCGCCTATCTCTGCGGCCATGACGAGGTGCATTCGCTGGCCAAGAACATGGACGGCGCCAATGTGCGCTTCTGGATGGGCTTTGGCGACCACTACATCAATGTCTTCACCGTGCTGAAGAACCTCGGCCTTCTCTCCGAGCAGCCGGTCAAGACCGCCGAGGGCCTCGAAGTCGTGCCGCTCAAGGTCGTCAAGGCCGTGCTGCCGGATCCGGCGTCGCTCGCCCCCGGCTATGAAGGCAAGACCTGCATCGGCGACTATGTGAAGGGCCTGAAGGACAGCAAGGAGAAGACCGTCTTCATCTACAACGTGGCCGACCACAAGGAAGCCTATGAGGAAGTCGGCTCGCAGGGCATC
Organism: Shinella sp. WSC3-e; assembly: GCF_945994535.1. NCBI lineage: Bacteria > Pseudomonadati > Pseudomonadota > Alphaproteobacteria > Hyphomicrobiales > Rhizobiaceae > Shinella > Shinella sp. WSC3-e. The sequence goes on along the minus strand of NZ_OZ000530.1, from coordinate 85,797 downwards.
TCGTATACCGCCGGCGTGCCGCCGGTCGCCGCCGCGATGCTCGTGGCCACCGGCGAATGGGACGTGAAGAAGATGGCCAACGTGGAAGAACTGCCGCCGAAGCCCTTCATCAGCCTGCTGAACCGGATCGGCCTGCCGACCCGCATCCAGGACGAGGACGGCGACCGCGCCGTCAGCTTCTAAACCTTGAAAGGACGGCCGCGCCCCGCGTGCGGCCGTCCCATGCGCCGCAGGTCACTTCGGGCCTGAAGGCGACTTCGATCTAGCCGGACGCTGCCATAAAAAGCGGACAGCGCACTCACCGCCTTCACGGTCATTCCTCTCCGACAAGACGGATGCCCATTCGCCGTCGACATACGTCGGTCAGGCTACAGACCCGCCGTCACGCGGCTGCGGGGGCAGGCTGACCTCGCCGGGCGCCGCGGCCAGCTCGCCAAGATCCCTCATCACGCGCCGCAGCGACGCATTCGCGCAGAGCGTCCGGTACTGGGCATAAAGCGCGCGGTAGGGCTCCGCGGTCTCCGGTCGGGGACGGTAGGTCTGGAACTCCCGGGCGCCGAAGCGCGTAGCGCCGTCGCGATAGGTGCCGACGAGCCCGGCCGCGACCGCGCCGTGGATGGCCGCGCCGACGGCCGTCGCGTTGGCGATCTGCGGAACCTCGATCGCGCACTCCATGACGTCGGCCATGATCTGCACCAGAAGGGGGTTCTTCTTCGCCAGGCCGCTGGTCATCAGGACACGATCGACCGTGAATTCCGCCGCCCGATAGAGATCCAGAACGGTTCGCGCGCCGAAGCAGAGCGCTTCGAGCAGCGCGCGGTAGATGCCGTCGGCGGTCGAATGAACCGTCAGGCCGAGCAACAGGCCGCTCAGCATGGAATCGGCAAGCGGCACACGGTTTCCGTTCCACCAGTCGAGCGCGATCAGATGGTTGCTCCCGGCCGGCAACCTCGACGCAGCCGCGTTGTAGAGCGCGAAACTCTCCTCCACGCTGCCGCCCCGCGGGAAGGCCTTGACGAACCAGGCGAGCATGTCGCCGAAGCTGGCCTGCCCGGCCTCGTAGCACCAGAGATCCCGCACGGCGCCGTCGATAGCCACGCCTTCGATGCCCGCAGGCAGGGGGCGATAGTCCGCGCCGAGATAGAGATAGGCCGCCGACGTGCCGAGCGCGCCGACGAAGCATCCGGACGAAACGGCGCCGATGGCCGGCAGAACGACATGCGAGTCGATGACCGCGACCGCGATGGTCGTAGGCCCCTCGATGCCCGTACGCGCATGCCAGGCGGGCAAGAGGCTGCCGGCCGCCGACCCAACGGGAAGCGGTTGCGACAGCTTGCCCTCAAGCCCCGGCACGATGCCTTTCGGATAGCCGGAGACGCGCGAATACTGCGCCTTGTAGGCCGCAAGGCCGAGGCTGCGCGCCTCCGTTCCGCAGAGCTGCCAGACCAGCCAATCCCCGCCTTCCATGAAGCGGGCCGCCGCCTCCCAGATGTGGGGGGCTTCCTGCGCGATCTGCGCGGCCTTGGGAAGCAGCCATTCCCCGGACAGCTTGCCGCCGAAATTGTCGAGGAAGCCGCCCCCCTTCCGGTTGATCGCGTCGGCATAGGGTTGCGCGGCGCCGTGTTTCCACAATTTGACATAGGCATGCGGATCGTTCGGGTGGATATCCGATAGCGCGGCACCCTCGCCCGTCGCCGGCATCGGCGAACTCGCCGTGAAGCCGACGCCGATCGACAGCACCCTCCGGTTCCGCCCGAGACGGCCGAGGATCTCCTCTGCCGCCTCGACATAGTCCGCGGCATTCTGCAAGGCCCATCCCCGCGGCAGCACCACTCCGCCGGGAAGCGCGCCGGTCAGGATGCCGTGACGATAGGCGTGGACATGGCTGTCGATCTGCTCGCCGGTCACTGCATCGAGGATGACCCCGCGCGCGGATTCCGAACCATAGTCCAGCCCGATCACATAGCTGCGGCTCATACCGTCAACCTTTTCCTGCCGACGCCAGCGGGGAGACTGCGCACCGTTGCGGCCACGGCGGGCTCGACGGCATCCATCGAAAGCGCCTGAATCGCGTTTGCGCCGTCTTCCGGCTGAACCGGCGTGCTTGTCTCAGGCATTTTCATCCACCCGTCTCTTCCAAGCGCCGTCGCCTACGCGTCGCGCCCTTCTCCCTTGGTGAATAAATTCAACACCAGTATCCATAAGTCAATCAACTTATGTATGTTATTTTACATAAGTTTGGAAAAGGGCTGAATCCCGACCTTGTCCCGGGCGTTCACCCATGGACTTGCGATGAGAGCAGAAGAAAACGGGACATTCGGCCATCGACCACGCTGCGCTGGACAATGCGGGTTCGACCCCCACAGCCCAGGCATCGGAGGCCGGCTTCGAGCATCAAGCCGGGCGGAACCGGGGCGCCGCCCTACCGTTTGCCTTTCATGAAATGGAGGGAGGAGCCCTCGGTCTGCGTCTGCGCGGCGTGGAGGTTGCGGTATCGTCCGTCGCGTCGCTCGATGAGGTCGCTGTGGCTTCCCTGCTCGACGATGCGGCCGTCGTCGACGACGAGGATGCGGTCGGCATTGGCGATGGTGGCCAGGCGATGGGCGATGACCAGCGTGGTACGGCCGGCCGAGAGCTCGGCGAGCGACTGCTGGATCGCCCGCTCCGTCTGCATGTCGAGCGCCGAGGTCGCCTCGTCGAGGATGAGGATCGGCGGGTTCTTCAGGAAGATGCGGGCGATGGCGAGGCGCTGCTTCTGCCCGCCCGAGAGCTTGACGCCGCGCTCGCCGACGACCGTGTCGAGACCGTCGGCGAGGTTGGCGATCACGTCGTCGAGGCGCGCCCGGCGCGCCGCATCGAGAATCTCCGCCTCGCTGGCCTCCAGCCTTCCATAGGCGATGTTCTCGCGGATCGTGCCGGCGAACAGGAACACGTCCTGCTGCACGATGCCGATGTTCGAGCGCAGCGACCGCAGCGTCATGTCGCGGATGTCGATGCCGTCTATGGTGATCGCGCCCGATGCGACCTCGTAGAAGCGCGGCAGCAGCGAGCAGATCGTCGTCTTGCCGGCGCCGGACGGGCCGACGAAGGCGATCGTCTCGCCCGCCCCGATCGAGACGTTCAGCCCGCCGAAGACCGGCCGGTCGGCACCATAGCCGAAGCTGACGGCGCGATATTCGATATCGCCGGCAAGGCGTCCGACATCCCTGGCATCCTCGCGGTCCCGGATGTCCGGCTCCGTGTCGAGGAACTGTGTGTAGCGCGTGAAGCCGGCGATGCCCTTGGGATAGGTCTCGATGATCGCGTTGATCTTGTCGATCGGCCGGAAGAACACGCCGACCAGGAGCAGGAAGCCGACGAAGCCGCCGGCCGAAAGCTCGCCGCGCGTCACGAACCAGGCGCCGGCCAGCATCACCACCACCTGCACGAAGCGCATGGAAAGGTAGGAGAGCGACATGGAGGCCGCCATCACCTTGTAAGCCTGGAGCTTGGTGACGAGGTAGTTCCGGTTGCTCTCGGCAAACAGCTGGCGCTCGTGGTCCTCGTTGGCGAAGGCCTGCACGACGCGGATGCCGCCGACATTCTCCTCGATGCGGGCGTTGAAATCGGCGACGCGGCCGTAGAGCGCATGCCAGGTCGTGGTCATGCGCGCGCCGTAATGGGTGGTGACGAAGCCCGTCAGCGGCACGATGACGGCGGTGATGAGCGCAAGCGGCACATGCACCCACAGCATCAGGGCGAAGGCGCCGATCAGCGTCATGACGGCGATGAAGAGGTCTTCCGGCCCGTGATGGGCGACCTCGCCGATCTCCTCGAGATCCTTGGTCAGCCGGGCCACGAGATGGCCGGTCTTCTGGTTGTCGAAGAAGCCGAAGGAGAGCTTCTGCAGGTGGTCGAAGGCCTTGCGGCGCATCTCCGCCTCGATGCGCACCCCGAGCATGTGGCCCCAGTAGGTGACGATGACCTGCAGGCCGGCATTGACGAGGTAGATGAGGAAGAGGCCGAGGGCGGCGAGCGCGACGAGGTCGAGGCGGCCGGTCGGCAGCAGGCGGTCGATGAACAGCGTCACGGCGACGGGAAAGGCGAGCTCCAGGAGGCCGGCGACGACCGCCGAGGAGAAGTCCAGCGCGAACAGGCCGCGGTGCGGGCGATAGTAGGACGCAAAACGCTTCAGAAGGGCAGACATCGGCAGGCGCGCTTTCGGTATTGGCATTGTGTTCATGAGATAAGACGATCGACGGCGCCGCTTCTACCACGTTCAATGCGATTTTTCGCCGACCGGCGCGCATTTGCCGCGCCCACGCGGCTTTCGGCAAGAGGGCTCGTGCGGAAAGGCCGCTCTTGAGGGATGCGGCGTGTGCCGCGGGGGGTCCCCATCCGGTTGCTGAGGCCTGAGACCACGGAGGCCTGTCAGGCACAAGCAACCACATCGATTGGCGGAAAACCCGTCATCCTGCACTGGACGCAAGCGCTCGAACCGACCGCAAGTCCTCAACAAAGAGGGCATGCTGGCGTCGGCGCTCCGCCTTGTCCGGCAGGCGCAGCAGGAAGGACGGATGGATGGTCGGGTACAGGACGACATTGCCCTGCATGGCGATCGGCCTGCTGCGAAGCTGGCTCAGCGGCGTGCGCTCGCCGCTCAGCGCATAGATCGCGGTCGCACCGAGCGCCACGATCAGCTTCGGCTTCACGAGTTCCACCTCTCTGGTCAGCCACCAGCGGCAATGTTGGATCTCACCCTGGTTTGGCTTCTGGTGAATGCGGCGCTTGCCACGCGGCTCATATTTGAAGTGTTTGACCGCATTGGTCAGATAGAGCGTATCGCGGGCAATGCCGGCTTCCTTCAGCGCCGCGTCGAACACCCTTCCCGCCGGGCCGACGAACGGGCGGCCGCTCAGGTCTTCCTGATCACCCGGCTGCTCGCCGACCATCATGAGGCGCGCATCCTGCGGCCCTTCTCCGAAGACGGTCTGCGTGGCGCTGCAATGCAACGGGCAGCGCGTGCAATGGCGGGCCTCCGCGCGCAATGCCTCCAGCGTGCCGGCTTCCGCCAATCCCGGTTCGGCGATGGCCTGCGCGGCTTCCTTCAGCCGATAGTGAAAGGCCGGCGGATCGCTGGCGGCGCGTTCGGCCATCGCGCGCACATTGGCCTCCGCATTGGCGATCAGTTCGGGGATCAGCGCGGCTTCCGGCAGGTTGCGCCAGTATTTCTTCGGCATCTCCGCCTGCATGGCCCTGATCTTGAGCCGCGCGGGATTGAAGATGCTGGCATAATAGGTGCGCCAGAGCTCGTCCGTCGGGTCGCCGTGCCCGGGATCATCGCCCGGCCGCGTGTCGGCGATCAGGGTTTCGCCGTCCCAGCTCGCCGTGCCCTTCGGCGTGGCGATGATCCAGTCCATATCGGCAAAGCGGCGGCGGAAGAACGGCGCGGTTCGGGCGACGACGAAATGCGTCGGCTCGAACCAGGCGAAGAACCGCCGGCGGCCTCCGGCCTCCCCTGCGATCTCCTTGAAGCGGACGAAGGCCGTCATCTTGTGGCTGTCGCGCGCGACGTTCCTGGCCAGAAGCCGCGCCCAGGCGACATCCTTGTCCGACGTCAGCTCCAGCAGGCGACGGTCAGATTGCAGCCGCCAGAGCAGCCGATAAAGCAGATGAAAGCGCCCCGGCTCGGTGTGGCACGCGACGGCTTCGGCGAGCGGCAGGAAGGCCGGCGGCACGATGACCGCCGGCGCGGCGGCATCGGGCGCCGGCAGGCCGGGTGGGGCGCTCGCCTCGAAGAGGCCTATATCGCCCTGGATGCGCCAGTCCACGTCGCGCGGCGAAATACCGGCAGCCGCCAGCGCCCGCGCCGCATCCCGCCATTCGGAAAAATCACCGCGGCCGAGCAGGGGGATCGTGTGCATCAGAGCAGCGAAAGCTGTTCCGGTTTCGGGGCAAAGAGCGTCTTGAGGTCTGCACGGTCGGCAAGACGCCGGGGTGTCCATCCCTCCGCCTCGATGAAGGCGCGCACCTTGCGCAGGGAAACGCCGAGCCGTGCCAGATCCTCCAACCGCAGGCGGCGAAAGCGGCGGCTGGACAGGATCGCATCCACCGTCTTCAGGCCGAACCCCGGTACCCGCAACAGGGTTTCGCGCTCCGCACGGTTGACGTTCACAGGAAAGGTCTGGCGGTGGGTTAGCGCCCAGGCAAGCTTGGGGTCCATGTCCAGATCGAGCATGCCGCCTGTCGATGCCGTGATCTCGTCCACGCCGAAACCGTAGAAGCGATAAAGCCAGTCAGCCTGATAGAGCCGATGTTCGCGCACCAGCGGCGGCTTGATGAGCGGCAGCGCGCGGGAGGCATCGGGAATAGGGCTGAAGGCGGAATAATAGACACGTTTCAGGCCGTAGCTGCCGTAGAGCCGGGCGCTGGTCCTCAGGATCGTCGCATCGTCGGCTCCATCGGCGCCAACGATCATCTGTGTGCTCTGCCCGCCCGGCACGAAACGCTTGCGGCGCCTGGTCTGCAAGGTCGGCTCGTCCGCCGCCTCGATCTTGCGGCGCAAATCGCCCATCGCACGACGAATGCCGTCCGGCCGCTTCTCGGGCGCAAGACGCCCGATGCCCGCGTCCGTCGGCAGTTCGATGTTGAGCGACAGGCGGTCCGCATAGAGTCCCGCCTCCTCGATCAGCTCCGGAGCGGCATCGGGGATCGACTTGAGGTGAATATAACCACGGAAGCCGTGCACCGTGCGCAGGTCCCGCGCCACGCGGACCATCTCGCCCATCGTATGATCCGACGAGCGGATGATCCCGGACGACAGGAAAAGCCCTTCGATATAATTGCGCCGATAGAATTCCAGCGTCAGCCAGACCACCTCGTCCGGCGTGAAACGCGCACGCTCCACATTGCTTGAGGACCGGTTGATGCAATAGGCGCAGTCGAAGATGCAGAAATTGGTGAGCAGGATCTTCAGAAGTGAAATACACCGCCCATCGGGCGCATATGCATGGCAGATCCCCGCGCCTTCCGTGGAGCCAAGGCCGTTGGACCTGAGCGAATCCCGTTTCTCTGTCCCGCTGGAGGCGCATGACGCGTCGTATTTGGCGGCATCCGCCAGGATGGCCAAACGATCCTGTAGCGATTTCTTCATAAATGTTCACTATATGTTCCGTTTCACGCTGTCAACAGCTCTCCCACAGCCCGGCGACGGCGCCGAGGAACACGAATGCAAAGCGCCCCATGCAGCCCGGCCTGCCCACGCCTCAGATGCCGAAATTTTGACTACGTGAGCAAAGGTGGACAGCAGCGACCCGGGCGATTCCACCCCCGTAGACGCTGAAAGCGACGGTCCCGATCTCGATGATTTCGTCCTCGTCCCCTTCATCATGCCGGACAATGCGGTTATCCCTGTCCGTTGATGAGCGTGACGAGGTTCAAGAGGTTGCCTTCCCTTTGAACGCCGTCCGGGAACCTGTCCGGCACGCCGGGGGCGACGATCGCCAGGAATGGAATGCCGAGGTCCACTGCGGCGTGATATTCCATGAGGGAATCGCCGATGGCGAGAACCTCCTCCGCCTCGACGGCATCCTCGCCGAGTATCCGGCGAAATTCGGAGAGCTTGGATTTCGGCGCACCACCGATCGACTTGAACCGGTTGCAAATCCCGCGCTCGGCCAAAGCGCTCCGAAGCTCGTCTTCGGGGGCGGCGGAAACGACATGCTGGGCCGCGATGCCGTGAAGGCGCGTTATTCCTTCCAGCGCGCCATCGATAAAGCGCGCCGATGCGACGGCAGCCTCCACGGCCGCGCGATATTGCGCGCAGAGCTCGCCGAGCCGGGCCTCCGAGAGCGGCCGGTGGAAGACGGTCCCCTCGAAGTATCGGAACTTCTCGTAGCGTGACATGCCGCCATTGGCTTCGGCATAGGCCCTGATGGCGGCGATCTTCGCAGGATCCTCGTCGCGGTAGACATGTGCGAACGCATCGACCTTGGCGGTCACCGTATCAAGGATGACGCCATCGAAATCGTAGATGATCGATCGGTATCTTGTCTTCACGCCAAACATCTCCTGGCCAGCCGCCGCCAAGGCGCCTGCGGATCAGATCCAGCCCGCATCGACGATGAAGGACTGCTTCGAGATCATCCGGCTGTCGTCGGAGGCCAGGAACAGGGCCATGCGTGCGATTTCCGGCGGATAGATCCGGCCGGGAAGAACCTGCCGCGCATCGATCTGCTTTTCGCCCTCGGGCGTGAGCCACAGGTCCACCTGCCGTTCGGTCATGATCCAGCCCGGAGCGATGGAGTTGACGCGGATATTGTCCGGGCCGAGCTCGCGCGCCAGTGCACGCGTCATTCCGTGCACCGCGGCCTTTGCCGTGACGTAGCACACGCCGTCGCCATCCGCCTCCATCCAGGTTATGGAGGAGAGATTGATGATCGAGCCGCCACCCAGCCCTTTCATCTGCGAAACGACGGCCTTGGCCGCGAACACCTGGTGCCGCAGGTTCACCGCTATGCGATCGTCGAAATATTCCGACGTTACCTCGGAAAGCTGGTGACGGTCGTCATTGCCCGCATTGTTGACAAGAACGCTGATCGGCCCGCGCTCGACGCCGCTCTTCGTGATGAAGGCCTCGAGGGCCTCGACATTGCGCAGGTTGAGATACTGGTAGACCGGCGGACGGCCACCGCGGGCGACGCAGCCCTTGATCACGTCCGCCGCTGCATCGTCGTTCAAATCGACGAAGGTGACGACAGACCCCTGATCGACGAAATGCTCCACAAGCGACCTGCCGATGCCCGATGCACCGCCGGTGATGAAGACATGCTTGTCCTTGAGACTAGGGTAGCTTGCGCGCCCTTCCATGAGATCGTAGTTCATCTTGTGTCCTTTGACTGATCGGTACGATGGCGCCTTGGCGCCCCTGTTGTCATTTCGATTTGGCGAAGAGGCGCGTGACGCCGCGCAGAAGCTTGCTTTGGGCGACCTGGTAACCGAGATCCTTGCCGACGCCCGTTTCCAGGACACGATCCATCAGGCTCTTGCTGAGCTCCGTATGGCGCCGCACCGGGGCAAGATCGCCGGACATGTCGGCGAGCACCCGCCTGGCCGCATTGTGGCCGGGAGCCCCCGTCACGCCACCACCTGGATGCGCGCCGGAACCGCAGAGATAGAGGCCTTCCACCGCCGTGCGGTATCCGTCCCCGCCCGGCGCCTTGCGCTCCGAGAACAGGTTTTCGAGGCCCACGATGGAACGCTGGAAGATGTTGCCGCCGGGCAGGCCGTAGGTACGCTCGAGATCGAGAGGCGACACCGTATTTCGGCCGATGACATGACCGCGAAGGTTCGGCGCAAACCGGTAGAGGGTCTCCATGACGCGGTCGGTCCAGGCTTCCTTGTGGTCGTCCCAGTCGCCCTTCTCCAGATGGAACGGCAATTGCTGGACACCGAGCAGCAGCGTGTGCTGCCCCGGCTTGCAGACGCTGGGATCGGTCGCGGAATGGATGAGGCCTTCGATGACGAAATCATCAGGAAACCGCCCGCGCCGCTGGGCTTCCGCCGCAGCTTCGTAGTTCTCGGCTGATGCGTTGAGGATCGTGTGGCCGAGATGCTGCGGCCCGAGGCCGGGCTCGAAGCCATTATAGTGCGGCAGCGTATCGAGCAGCACGTGGATGCGGGCCATGGAGCCCCGCACGTCGGTGCGGAGCGCTTCCCTGCGCCATTCCTCCTTCATCGCCCCGGCCGGGACCAGCCTGCCGAGGGCGACCGTCGGTGCGGCGTTCGACATGACGATATCGGCGTTGACAACGTCGCCGCCGACAAGGCGAACGCCCGCCGCCCGGCCGCCACGCACGAGGATTTCCGCGACGGGCGCGGAGGTGCGCACCACGGCCCCGAACGCTTCCGCACCCTTGCGGAGCGCGGCGGTGATCGAGCCCATGCCGCCGACCGGAATGCCCCACCGCCCGAATACGTTCTCGAACTGTCCGAAGGCATGGTATCCGTAGACATGCGCCGTCGTCGGCGTCTGCGGCCCGCCCCAGGTCGAGACCATGGCAAGGAAGGTCATGTAGGCCTTGAGCCGGGGCGAGACGAAATACCGGTCGAGCAGATCCTGGGCCGACACGACCATGAACTCGTTGAGAAGCTCAGTCTCGCCCAGACGTTCGAAGCGCCCGAACACTTCCGAGCGGGTCGGCGGATCAGACAGCAGCCAGTCGCGTGAGATATCGGCAAACCGCTTCAGCCTCGAGCCGAACTCGAAGAACCGACGCGCGTCATCCGGCGAGTGCCGGCCGATCGACTTCAATGTCTCGTCTACATCATGGTGGAGCATGAAGTGGTCGCCGTCTTCCCAGAGCGCGACGCCCTGGACTTCCGGTGAGAGCGATCGCAAGCCGAACCTTGCCAGTTCGAGATCGTCGATGACCTCCTGCCGCAGCATGCCCTGGATGAACGAGCAGGACGACCATGTCGCGCCCGGCACCAGTTCCTCGGAGACGCAGGCACCTCCGACCACATGGCGTGCCTCCAGCACGCAAACGGATTTTCCGGCCCGCGCGAGATAGTTGGCCGCAACGAGGCCGTTATGGCCTCCGCCAACAATGACGACATCATATCTCGTGGTCATGACGCAGCATCCGTTCCAAAGGAGAAGACCATTTCATGCCGGTACGTTTCGCCGGGATCGAGACGGCAGGACGGGAAGTGGGAGAAGTTCGGCGAGCCCGGATATTTCTGGGTCTCGAGGGTAAAGCCGCCATACTTGCACAGGCGCTTGCCCTTCTTGCCCATCACCTTGTCCGACAGGTAGCCGGCGGTGTAGAACTGCACGCCCGGCTCCGTCGTATGCATGGTCATCCGCCGGCCGGAGACAGGCTCGTGCACGTCGATGCACCTGCGCAGACCCGGGCCACCGTCGAGGCACCAGTTGTGGTCATATCCGCCGCCAGCTTCGAAAATCGTCGCACCGACGGAGGGCAGCCTGTCTATATCGGCGCCGATGGCCTTGAATTCGGTGAAATCGAACGGCGTGCCCCTGACGCGCAGGATCTCCCCTGTCGCGAGAAGCTCGTCGTCGACCGGCGTATAGAAGCGGCTCGATATCCTGACGTCGTGGCGCAGCACGTCGCCGGAGCCCTGGCCGGCGAGGTTGAAATAGGAATGGTGCACCATGTTCATCAGCGTCGCCTTGGTCGTGTCGGCCTCCATGACGATGCGCAGCGTGTTGTCCGCTGTGAGTGTATAGGTCGCCCGCAGGTTCGACTTGCCGGGAAAGCCCATTTCGCCGTCCTCGGATGTCGTCCTGAAGACGACGCTGTCCGCCGTGACTGTCTCGATGTCCCAGACCTTGCGATCGAAGCCCTGGACGCCGCCATGCAGGTGATTGGCGCCCTCGTTGACGTTGAGGTGGTGCTCGACGCCGTCAAGCACGAACCGGCCGCCCTCGATACGGTTGCCGTACCGGCCGCAAGTCGCGCCGAAATAGGTGTCCGTCGCCGCGTATTCGTCGATCGTGTCGAAGCCGAGGACCACGTCGGCGAGATCGCCGTTACGATCGGGAACGTATAGCTCCGTCAGCCGGGCGCCGAAGGTGATCAGCTTCGCCCTGAGGCCGTTGCCGTTGGCGATGGTGACGGCGAGGATTTCCTGCCCTTCGTAGATGCCGAACACTTCGGCGGCATCGGCTTCTTGTTTCCTGGCGGTGGTGTTCATGCTCGCAGTGTCCTTGCATTGGTGCGATTGATGACCCAGAGCCCGCAGAGAACGAAGGCGACCGAGATCAATCCGATCAGGGTGAAAATGGCGTTGATGGAGGGCGTGAAGCCGAACCGCATCTGGTTCCAGACATAGACCGGAAGCGTCGGCTCGGTGCCCGTCAGGAACAGCGTCACGATGACCTCGTCGACGGAAAGCGTGAAGCCGAGCATGGCGCCGCCGATGATGGCCGAGCGGATCATCGGCAGCAGGACATGCAGCAACGTTTTCATCCGCGTGGCGCCGAGATCGAGCGATGCCTCGACGAAGCTCGGGTCGAGCGCCCTCAGGCGCGTCAGCACGATCAGCATGATGACCGGCATGACGAAGCTCAGATGCCCGACGATCACCCGCGGCAGCCCCTGCGGCAGGCCCGAGAACTGCGCCACGATGGCCAGCGAGATCCCGAGCACGATGCCGGGTATCGCGACGGGGACCGCCAGGGCAAGCTGCAGCACGTTGCCGAAGGCCCGGACACGATAGGCGAGGATGAGAGCGAAAGCGACGCCGATGACCGTGCCGGCCGCCGTCGACAGGACGGCTACGAAAAGCGTGCGCTGGAACGCCTCGATGAGGGCGGTGTTCGTCCACAGTTCCCGATACCACTGGAGCGTGAAACCCGTCAGCGGGAATGTCTGGACACGGCTGTCGTTGAAGGAGAAGACGAGCGTGACCACCAGGGGCGCATAGAGGAACAGATAGGGCAGCGTGACGGCCAGCTTCAGCAGGATCTGGCCGATACGCCCCCGCAGCGTGGCCGCGCGCTTCAGCGTCGCACCCGTGCCCGAATCCACGGCCTGGATGATCCCCTTCGAGCGGCCGAGATAGCCGATGACGGCGAGGATGAGGGCGACCGCGAGCATGAGGATGACAGCCTGCGCGGCGCCCAGCGGCCAGTTCCCGGCCATGCCGAACTGCGATGCGATGACCATGCCGAGCATCGTGCCGTTGAGGCCGCCGACCATGGACGGACTGACATAATCCCCGACGGCCAGCAGGAAGGCGAGGGAAAAGCCGATCGCAAGCCCCTGCCTGGAGAGCGGCCAGACGACGTTCCTGAACGTCTGGAACCGGTTCGCGCCCGCATCCCGGCTTGCTTCCAGCAGGCTTTCCGGAACACGCTCCAGGGCCGTGAAGGAGGAGACGAACACATAGGGAATGGCCATGTATGCAAGCGTGAGGACGACGGCAAACCGCGTATAGAGGAACGCGTCGGACGGCTCGGACAGGATGCCGAGCGTGACGAGCAGCGAGTTGATCGCGCCGTTTTCGCCAAGGATGACGCGCCAGGCGAACACGCGCATCAGCAGCGAGATCCAGAGCGGGATGACAACCAGCATGACGGCGACCTGCTTCATCCCGCGCATGTAGCGGCTGACGTAGAATGCCAGCGGATAGGCGACGAGCGAGGCGAGCGCGGCGGCGACGAAGGCGGTGACCAGCGTCCGCATCACGAGGACGAGCACGGTCCTCGACTGGAACACGGCCGCATAGTTCCTCAGCGTCACCTCGTCCGTCACCAGACCCGCCGACGCCTTGAAGAAGCTGGTTCCGAAGAGGACGAGGTTGGGGGCGACGACGAGCGCCAGCAGCCAGAGGTAGATCAGCCCCGGCGAGGCGGAGGAGACCAGCTTGGCGAGTTTTTCGGGGGACCTAGTCATCGAGATACACCACGTCGTCGAAGAGCAGGCCCACCGGCACGGTGTCACCGACCTTGAGAGCGAGCCCCTTGCGGGAGGGAACATGGCTCGTCAGCATCTGGCCGCCGCTTTCCATGACGACCTCGATGACGCTGCCGAGGAACATGACCCGAGCGATCCTTGCGTCGAAGGTCACGTCGCAACGGCCTTCCGGCTGCACGTCGAGCGCTTCGAAGCGCAGGGCGACGGCGCTCGGCTGCGCCCTGCCCGCCACGCGGCTGCGGGGAATGTCGACCGGCCCGAACCGCAAGGATGCAGCATCCCCCGGATTCGGCGAAGCGGAAATCCTGTTCGACTTTCCGATGAAGTCGGCAACGAAGGCGTTGGCCGGCCTGTAGTAGATCTCCTCCGGCGTGCCGATCTGCTGGATCAGCCCGCCGCTCATCACGGCGATGCGGTCGGACATGGACAGGGCCTCGCCCTGGTCGTGGGTGACGTAGATGAAGGTGATGCCGAGCGACTTCTGCAGGTCGACGAGGACGTGCTGCATCTGCTCGCGCAGCTTGAGATCGAGCGCACCCAGCGGCTCATCCAGCAGCAGGATCTTCGGGCGGCCGACGATGGCCCGGGCGAGCGCGGCGCGCTGCCGCTGGCCACCGGACATCTCATGCGGCAGGCGCTCGGCAAAGGCGCCGAGATTGACCTTGGCGATCGCATCATCGACGCGCGTTGCGATCTCCGCCTTCGCAACGCCCTTCATGCGGAGCGGATAGGCAACGTTCTCCCGCACGGTCATGTGCGGGAAGAGGGCGTATGACTGGAAGACCGTGTTGGTATCCCGCAGGTTTGGCGGCAACGTCGTGATGTCGTCGCCTGCCAGCCATATGTTGCCCCGATCCGGCGCCTCGAAGCCCGCGATCAGCCGTAGCGTCGTCGTCTTGCCGCAGCCGGAGGGGCCGAGGAGGGAGAAGAACTCCCCCTCCCCGATGTCCAGGGACAAGTCGTGCAGCGCCTTGTACGCACCGAACGACAATGACAGGCCTGAAAGCCGCAGGAACGGCCCGGAAGCGTTGACTGGGCTCATCGAACGTGTCCTCACAGGGTGCCGGCTTTGAAGTCGTTCCACATCGCCACGCGGCGGTCGATGTCCTCCGGCAGCTTCGATATGACCATCTTGCTCCAGAAGCCGTCCTCCGTCTGGTCAAGAATGTTCGTATTCGCCAGGGCCTCCGGCGAGACGCCGGCCTTTGCGGCCGCCTCGGGGCTGAGAACGCCGTTGTTGCTGTTGGTGCTGATGAAGCGTGCCTGCCAGGCCGGCGTCAGCGTCTCGTTGATGAAATCGTACACCTCCTTCCTGCGGCCCCGCTCGGTCAGGACGGCGCAGTCGAGCCAGGTGGGCGTGCCTTCCTGCGGGAAGGTATAGGCGAAGTTCTTGCCGAGCGACTTCAGCTTGTTGACGATCGAGATGTTCTGGCAGTAGCCGATCACCGCGTCGCCCGCCGCATAGATCGTCAGGGCATCGTCGAAGCCGCGGGCGATGGTGTTGACCTGGGGCCGCAGGGTGCGCAGCGCATCCGCGCACGCCTCGAACTCCTCGTCCGTCAGGTTGAACGGATCGGCCGCCTTGATCTTGAGCGCGATCATCTGCATGACGACGTAGCCGTCGTCGAACAGGTTGACCTTGCCGGCGTATTTCGGATCCCAGAGCGCGTCCCAGCTCTGCGGCTCGCCGCCGGTGGCATCGGCGTTGTACATCAGCGGCTGGTTGCCCCAGTTGTAGGGCAGGGCGTAGAGGGTGCCGTCGATCGTGGCCTTCGCCTCCCAGTCCATCGACGAGGCGATGTTCGACCTGTTGGGGACCTGGGAGGCGTCGAAGGGCGCGATCAGGCCCGAGTTCTTGAAGCGATTGGCCGTGCCCGTGTCGAAATAGATGACATCGGGCGAAATGGCGCCCGATTGGACGGTCGCGAACATCTCGTCGATCGATCCGGAGCGGACGGCCTTGATTTTCACGCCGGTTTTTTCCGTGTACTCGGCAATCCACGGGTCGTCCTGATAGGTTTCCCACGTCAGAAGGGTGATCTCACCCTGGTCGGCGAAAGCCCGCTTCGCAAGGCCCGGCAGTGTCACCAGAGCGCCGAGACCCGCGGCGCTCTTCAGGAAGGTTCGGCGGTCAAATTGGTAGTTGCCCATGCTTTTAATCCTCTCTGGTCGGTTAGCGGGGGAGCAATTTCCGGCGACGGCTTCGCCTTCGGCTCTTATCGGCCGCTCCCTTTCGATGACTTACAAAACGCCGTATTTTTCGTAGACTTCGCGCAACAGCCTGCCCTCCAGGAGTTCGTTCCTGGAATTGTTCTCGCTCGTGGCCTTGGTCATGGCGAGATCGAGCACCTGCTGCTCGATCTCCTGCGGAATGACAACGACACCATCGATGTCGGCGAACACGATGTCGCCGGAGCGGACGGTCACACCCGCGCAGATGATTTCCGTGTCATGCTCAATCATCTTTGCGCGGCCGATGCTGTCGAGCGGGCCGATGCCGCCGTGGAACACCGGAAATCCGAGGTGCTTGATGTGCTTGGTGTCGCGCACGAGACCATCCGTCACGCACCCGTTGGCGCCCCGCATCTTGGCCGCTGTCGACAGAAGCTCCCCCCAGGGAGCGATGCGCTCGGTCGGGCCATTGCAGGCGAGCACGGCGACATCGTCCTTCGTCAGGCTGTCCACAAGCTCCATTTCGAGTTCGTAGGGGTTGTCGTTGTCGCGCCTGCCGTAGACGGTCGCGTAAAGGCCGGTCCGCGCACGGCCCATCAGGACCGATGCATCGTCGACGGGGCGGATGAATGGCCGCATCGCCTGGCTGGTCCGGCCGAGACTGTCCATCACGTCGGACAGCACGCCGGTGTAGAGCTGCTTTGCGTAAGTTTCGAACTGCATCGCTTGTTCCTTACTTTAACGATAAACCTTGAAGCCGGAAATAGTGCCAAAAGGGACGTCCGGCTAATGCGCCTCCCTGACGACAGCGTCGCCGCTGGCGCCGACGAGAAAATCCAGGTCGGCACCCGTATGGGCCTGCATCACATGATCCTGGTAGAGTTTCACAAAGCCGCGCGGGGTGACCGTTCGAGGCTGCACCCATGCCTCCGCGCGTTTCTCAAGCTCGTCTCGGGAGACCAGAAGCTCCAGCGTTCCTTCATAGGCATTCATCCGGATGCGGTCGCCGGTCTTCACCAGAGCGAGCGGTCCGCCCACCGAGGTTTCCGGCGAGACATGCAGGACGACGGCGCCGAAGGCGGTGCCCGACATGCGCGCGTCGGAAATTCTCAGCATGTCGCGCACGCCTTCGCGCACCAGTCGCGCCGGGATCGGCATGTTCCCGACCTCAGCCATGCCGGGATATCCCCTCGGCCCGCAGCCCTGGAGCACCAGCACCGTATCGGCCGTGACCGGCAGGTCGGGATCGTCGATCTTCGTCTTCATCTCCTCGACGGAGGAAAACACATAGGCCTCCCCCTCGTGCACGAGAAGAGATTCCGTCGCCGCCGAAGGCTTGATGACCGCGCCATCGGGCGCGATGTTTCCCCGCAGCACGCGGATGCCGGCTTTTGGCCGAACCGGATTGTCCAGCGCGCGGATCACGTCGTCATTGAAGCACTCGCCCTCGGCGGCGACCTCGACGACCGAGCGCCCCTCCACCGTCAGCGCATCGCGCAGCATGCCCTTGATCTGCGCGAGAACCGCCGGCACGCCACCGGCATTGCAGAACTCTTCCATCAAGTGCTTGCCCGACGGAAGGCAGTTGACGAGCAGCGGCACCTCGGAGCCGAGGTTGAAATCGTCCAACTTCAGGTCGGCGCCAATTCTTCCAGCAATTGCAAGCAGATGGACGATCGCGTTGGTCGAACCACCCAGCGCCGCATTCGCAAGGATCGCATTCTCGAAACTCGCCCTTGTCAGGATCTTCGAGAGCCGGAGATCCTCGCGCACCATCGCAACGATGCGGTTGCCGGTGAGGTGCGCGAGCGCGAAGCGGCGCGCATCGACCGCGGGATAGGCCGAATTCATCGGCAGTGCCACGCCCATAACCTCGACCAGCGAGGCCATTGTCGATGCCGTGCCCATAGTGTTGCAGACGCCGACGGAGCGGCTCATTCCGCTTTCAGCCGCAACGAAGTCCTTCATGGACATCGTGCCAGCCCGCACCTCTTCGGAGAACTTCCAGACATCCGTGCCCGAGGCGATCGTCCTGCCCCGGAAATTGCCGCTGAGTGCCGGTCCGGCCGAGATCATGATGGTCGGCAGATCGACGCTGGCAGCCCCCATCAACTGGGCCGGCGTGGTCTTGTCGCAGCCGGCGAGCAGAACGACACCGTCCATTCCATGGGCGCGGATCGACTCCTCCACCTGCATGGCGAGCAGGTTGCGAAACAGCATGGCGGTCGGGCGCATCTGGTCCTCCCCGAGCGAGCCGACCGGAAACTCCAGCGGCAGGCCACCCGCCTCCCAGATGCCGCGCTTGACGGCCTCAGCGAGGCCCTTCAGGCCCGCATTGCACGGATTGAACTCCGACCAGGTGTTGCAGATGCCGATGACCGGCCGGCCATCGAAGACATGATCGGGCAGTCCCTGCATCTTCATCGAGCTGCGATGGATGAAACCATCCTTCCCGCCGCTGCCGAACCAATCCTGGCTTCTCAGTCTCTGCTTGCGCTCCACGACATGCGCCTCCACGCCTCTGTTGGATTTAGATTTAACGTTAAACCTATTTCCTGTCAACAGGCCAGATTGTTCTCGTTCCGGCGGGCGAGATTGTAAACATCGAGTTGAGTTGTATTGTTGCCGCCAGCGATCGGACCGAATATGTGCAGGCGATGATCATGAAGAAAAATCAACAGGGTCAGGGACGCGCAACCCTTCGGGACGTCGCCGACGCCGCCGGCGTTTCCATCATGACCGTGTCCAACGTCGTGAACGGAAAGACCGCCCGCGTCAGCGATGAAATCCGGCTTCTCGTCAAGGAAAAGATCAAAGACCTGAAATATGTGCCGCATCTGCGCGGCCGCGGCCTGCGGCTGGCGAAAGACTTTGCGATCGGCCTGGTCATGCTGCATCCGGAGCGGCGCTTCCTCAACGACCCCTTCAACACCGAGGTCGCGGCCGGCATGAGCAACAAGCTCGCGCAGAACGGTTACGGCCTGCTGATCTTCGGGGCGCAGAATTCGAAGGATCTCGAAAACAAGCTGCCGCGCATTTCGCAGCTGGATGCCCTTGCCGTCTACATCTTCGGCGACACCGCTCAGCGCGACGCTGTCTATACCAAGCTCGCCGCGCTCGGCCTGCCCATGCTCCTCATCGGCGACGAGGCGAACGACAGCCTGGCGGATGCCAGTTTCGTACGCCAGACGAACGAGGAAGGCGCATTTCAGCTGGCCGAGCTTGGGCTTTCGAATGGCGCCCGCAAGATCCTGTTCATGCGCCCGGACCATTTCTGGCCGGCCATGGCGCAACGCGAGCTCGGGGCCCGCAAGGCAGCGGCCGGACGCGCCGATGTCGAAACCATGATCTGCACGGAAATCAACTTCCAGGCCGTCGTGAGCCAGGTGAAGACGCGGCTGTCGGCCAACCCGCCGGATTTCGTCATGGGCGGCAACGACCTGTTCGGCATTGCCGCCACGCAGGCGGCGCTTCAGCTCGGCTTCTCCATCAAGAAGGATCTGATGATCACCGGCTTCAACGGATTCGCCTTCCGCGAATATTCGATGCCGCTCCTGACCTCCATGCGCTCGCCTGCCTATGAAATCGGCGAGGCGGCGGCGGCGGCGCTGTTGAAGCGGATTACCAAGGGAAGTTTCCCAGGCGGCAAAGTGCTGAACGTCGAGTTCCTGCCAGGCGATACCTGCGCCTGACGGCAACCCCCGCAATGGCTGGCCTCGCGGCCGGCATCGATGCACAAGTTGCAAAGCACAGCTTGGATGCGGCGGCCGCCAGCAAAGTGGGCATTCGCCTGGCTGCGTTCCCTCAGACCCCGCCCGGGCAAGGCGGCTTCCATGGCCAGCTCCATGAGGCCGATGGTCGGCCGGCGCGATATATTGTCTGCCGCCCCGGTTCATCCAGCAGCATCCATCAGCAACTTGAGATCGCGGTTACGTGCATTCCCGCACCCAGACTAAACCTGAACGAAATGCCGCTCCGAGACCTCATGGTAGCTGCGCCTGGGCGGGTTATAGCCAAGGGGGCGGACAGGGCTTCTCGTCTCGTCGCCGGAAAGGCATCGCCGGAGGGTGCGCCGGGCGGGGTCGGGTATCGGGACGGCAGCCATCAGCTTCTTCGTATAGGGATGCTGCGGGTTTTCGAACACCTCCCGTCGCGGGCCGATCTCGACGATCTCGCCGAGATACATCACCGCCACCCGGTGGCTGACCCGCTCCACGACGGCCATGTCATGGCTGATGAACAGATAGGCGAGGTTGAAGCTCTGCTGGAGGTCGAGGAGGAGGTTGCACACCTGCGCCTTGACCGACACGTCGAGCGCCGAGACCGCCTCGTCGGCGATGATCACCTTCGGATCGAGTATCAGCGACCGCGCGATCGCGATGCGCTGCCGCTGGCCGCCGGAGAATTCGTGCGGGAAGCGCCGCATCATCTCCGGGCCGAGCCCGACCCGCCGCAGGAGGTCGGCCGCCTTGTCCCGCGCCTGCTGCTTGGTGCCGAGGCCATGCTCGATGAACGGTTCCATCACCGCCGCCCCCACCGTCATGCGTGGATCAAGGCTGGCGAACGGATCTTGGAACACCATCTGGATATTGCGCCGCATCTTGTGCAGCGACCGGCCGTCGAGGCCCATCACATCATGCCCGCTGAGCGAGACCGCCCCGCCCGTCGGCTCGACCAGCCGTATGATCGAGCGCCCCGTCGTCGACTTGCCGCAGCCGGATTCACCGACAAGCGACAGCGTCTCACCGGCTTTCAGGTCGAAGGACACGTTCTCGACCGCATGCACCGCACCGCTCTTGCGACCGAAGAGGCCCGAGCGGATGTCGAAGCGCGTCGTCAGGTTCTTCACCTCCAGAACGGGTCGCTCACCGGCAACGGGCACAGGCCCCTCGCTTTCCGCCTGGCGCGTTTCGCCGGTCACGATGTCGATCACCGGGAAGCGCATGGGCCGGGGCCGTCCCGCCATCGAGCCGAGACGCGGAACCGCCGAGAGCAGCGCCCGCGTATAGGGATGCCTTCCGCGGCTGAAGATATCCCCGGTCGCGCCCGTTTCCACCGCATCGCCGCGGAACATCACGATCGTCCGGTCGGCGACTTCGGCCACCACGCCCATGTCATGTGTGATGAAGAGCACCGCCATGCCCTCCTCTTCCTGCAGCGTCTTGATGAGGTCGAGGATTTGGCCCTGGATCGTCACGTCAAGTGCCGTCGTCGGCTCGTCCGCAATCAGGAGCTTTGGTTTCGAGGCGAGCGCCATGGCGATCATCACGCGCTGGCGCATGCCGCCGGAGAACTGGTGCGGATAGTCGTCGAACCGGCCCTTGGCGTTCGGAATGCGCACCTTTTCCAGAAGCCGCGTCACCTCTGCCCGCGCCTCGCCCCGGGAGAGGGCGCGATGGCAGGTGATCGCTTCAGCGATCTGCTTGCCGATCGGGAAGATCGGGTTGAGCGAGGTCATCGGCTCCTGGAAGATCATCGAGATGTCGTTGCCGCGGACCTTGCGCATCTCCTCCTCGCCGAGCGTCAGCAGGTCGCGCCCGCCGAGCGAAACCTTGCCTTCGATCCGGCTCGAATGTTTCGGAAGCAGCCGCATGATCGACAGGGACGTCACGCTCTTGCCGGATCCGGACTCGCCGACGATCGCCACTGTCTCACGCGGGGCAATCGAGAAGGAGAGGTTGCGGACGACGGGCTTCCACTGGTCGCCCGACCGGAACGCAGTCGTGAGATCGCTGACGGACAGAACCGGCGGCTGGGCGGAAGGTATGTCCATCCTGTTTTCCCTTCTGGAGCGGCCGAAGCCAAATCGCTTCGGCGGTCGGACAATGCGGCAAACCGAACTGCGCTAGGCGGCGGTATGGATCGGATCGACCGGATGCTTGGCCAGCGGAAGCACGTCGATATCGTACATCCAGGGGTTGGCCGGCAGGCTGGTAATGATCTCGTGCAGCTGCGTTGCATCCGCTGCGCGCCACAGACCCCAGTTCTCGAAGCGGCAGGGCACACGCCACATGCGCACCAGGTGCCCCTCCTTGATCAGCTCGGCGGCGTGGGCGCGCTCGTCGCGGATCACCTTCGCCTTCAATTCCGGATCCATGTCGTCAGACCAGCGCAGCTTGATGTTGACCAGAAATTCCATTGCATGTTCCCTCATGATGTGACGTCCAGATCCTTGATGATGGTGTTTGCGGCGTTGTAGCCGGGGATGCCGGTGACATAGCCACCCGGCCAGGTGCCGCCGCCCGAGAGGTAAAGCCCGGAAAGCGGCGTGCGATAATCGTGCGCCTTGCGGTGCGGGCGCGCACCGAAAAGTGCATTCGGCAGCATGTCGCCATGCGTGATGTTCGACTGGACGAGACCCAGCTCGTCCTCGATTTCGACGGGATTGAAGTAGCGAAGCCCGATGAGGCGCCGGCGCAGGTCCGGCATGTAGTTGGCAAGCGCGTCTATGCAGATGTCGGCGAAACGCTCGCCCGCCTCCGGCCAGCTGCCTTCCGCAAGCGCATAGGGTGCATGCCAGGCGTTGACGCTGAGGAGATGGCAGCCCGCCGGCGCCATGTCCGGCGAGGTCACCGATGGAATGAGGCCCCACATGATCGGACGCTCCGCCAGCCTGCCGGCCAATCCGTCCGCAATCGCCCGCTCGATATAGTCGAGCGAGGGCGCGATGCGGAACTGCACCTGCGCCGCCTGCGCCGGGTCGACATCCGCCGGCAGGCCGGCATAGCGGGGCACCCCGTCGAGCGCCAGCACCAGCTTGAAAGCGGAGCCCCGCATCGGCACGGCGGCGATCTCGCGCCTGACGTCGGCGCCCACGGCCTCGTCGTCGAGCATCTTGCCGAAGAGGGGCCTGGGGTTGATCGCCGACAGCACGACCGGTGCCAGGAATTCATCGCCCTTGACAGTGACGACACCCCGGGCCCTACCCGCGGCATGCAGGATCCGCTCGATCGGTGCATCCTTGAGGATGGTCGCGCCATGCGCAAGGCAACAGGCTTCGAGCGCGTCGATGATGGCGCCCATGCCGCCGACCGGAAGGCCGGTGGAGCCGCGAAGCGCTGCACGCCGTGGATCGTCGTCGTCCAGCGCCGCATAGGAGGCGAGCGAGATCGGCCGCATCATCAGGCCCACGGCCGAGCCGGGCGCAGACGGCGGGGTCAGCGTCGCGTTGAGCGCCAGCATGCCGAGCAACGCCTTGGTTTCCTCCGATTTCAGCCGCTCGTCGAGCAGCTGGCGCAGGCTGCCGCACATCACGCGGTCGAAAAGGCCGGCGAGATGGCCTGGCACGTCGCGGGCGGCATGGACCAGATCGGGAGAGGGCGCGAACATCGACGCACCCAGATGCCGTCCGAGTTCCTCCAGATCTGACAGGAGGCCGAAATAGCGCTCCGCCTCGCCCGGCGCATAGGCGTCGAACTGCGCCGCCAGCCGGCCCCTGTCGCGCCAGCCGATGAAGGCGCCGCGCGGAAACGGGTGGACGACGGTCGGGTCGGTGCGAATGAACTTCAGGCCGAAATGCTCCAGCTGCAGCTCGGCGATGAAGCGCGGCTCGAAACTGCCGGGCGAATTGGTGAAGGCGCAGCGGTAGCCCGGCAGGAACTCGAAGGTTCCGCAGGGGCCTCCGAGCGTCGGCCGCGCCTCGATCAGCAGCGGCCGCAGCCCGGCCTTGGCGAGATAGGCGGTCGCAACGAGACCGTTGTGCCCTCCCCCCACGACGATGGCGTCGTATGTGCCAGTCGATATATCGGCAATGTTCGACATGCGATTTCCATTTTGCTTGCGAAAGTGGGGGCGGCCGAACCGCCCGCGTTCATGGCGGGGCTACTGCGGCAGCTGGTCGTTGGAGAAGTAGGCGGTCGCCTCCTTCTTGCCGAGCATCGAGCCGAATTCGGCGAGCGTCTCGTTCATCGCCTCCCAGTCCGCCTCGGCCATCCAGCCGAGCGGCTTGCCCTCGCTGTGCCTGGTGTGGAGCGAGGCCTCGTAGGCCTCGAGCACGCTACGGTGGAACTCGGCCGGCTGGGTGTTGCCGGAGACCTTGAGGAAGATCCCGACGGCTTCGTCCTTGTGGGCGAACGTGTACTCCATGCCCTTCCGCGTCGCGGCGAGGAAGCGCTTCACGATGTCGGGATTCTGCGCCAGGTAATCGTTGTTGACGACGATGCCGAAGCCGAGATTGGTTACGCCCCAATCGGCATATTTCAGGACCGAGACCTCCTTGCCCTGCGCCTTGAGCTGCGGGGCGTAGAAATAATCGTCGCCGCTGATGCAATCGAGCTGGCCGGAGGCAATGCCGGCGAACTTCGCGTCGCCGGGCATGTTGACGAGCGAGATGTCGGTCAGTTCGAGGCCGTTGGCCTTGAGGAAGGCGGGCAGGATCTGGCCGTCGGAACCGGTCGGCGTGGAGCCGATGCGCTTGCCCTTGACATCGGCCGGCGTCTTGATGGACGGGTCGGTGCAGATCAGCGAGATCGGGCCCTGCTGCCACCAGCCGGCGACGGCGGTGATCGGCACGCCCGCGGAGACCGACTGGGCGACGGTGGAAAGGTTGGCATGGCCGATCGGATCGGCATTTTCCCCGACCACCATGGTCGTGGTCTTCGACCCCTGCCCCTGTGCGATCTCCACGTCGAGATCGACCTCGTCGTAAAAACCCTTCTCCTTGGCGAGGATCATCGGCGTCTGTCCGGCCCACCAGCTCCAGTCGAGGCGCAGGCGGATGCTGTCGGCAGCAAGGGCCGTCGTGCTCATCAGGGCAAGGGCGAGGAGCGTGCCGCCCGTCTGCTTGAAATGTCTCATGTCCGGTTCCTTTCCAAGGATGTCAGGCTGCGTCTTCGGCGTCGTCACGGATGACGCCCATGCGTTCGAAATGAATGAGGATCTGGTCGACGATCGCGTTGAATTCCGGCGTGCCGCGCACGGAGAGCCGGCGACGGCGCGGCAAGGCTACGTCGAGCACTGCTTCGACGCGGCCGGGACGCGGCGCCATCACCACGATGCGGTCGGACAGGAACACGGCCTCCTGGATGGAGTGCGTGACGAAGACGACGGTCGGCCGCGAGCGCAGCCAGAGCGACTGGAGGTCGACCATCATCTGGTCGCGGGTGAGCGCATCCAGTGCGCCGAACGGCTCGTCCATCAGCAGCAGCGACGGATCGTGCACGAGGGCGCGGCAGACGCTGACGCGCTGGCTCATGCCGCCCGAAAGCTGGTGCGGATAGGCGTTCTCGAAGCCGGCCAGACCGGCTGCGGCCAGGAGGTCCTTCGCCTTCGCGCGGTATTCGGCATCCGGCAGCCCGCGCGCTTCCGCCTGCAGGAGGATGTTGTCGATGACGCTGCGCCATTCCAGGAGGACCGGCGACTGGAAGACGAAACCGAGGTCCGTTTCCGCCTTGCTGACCGGCCGGCCGCCGATGCGAAGCGTGCCCGAAGTCGGGAAATCGAGACCGGCGATGATGCGCAGCAGCGTGCTCTTGCCGCATCCGCTCGGCCCGACGATGGAGAGAAACTCGCCCGGCTGGATATCGATGGAGGTCGGCACCAGCGCCTCCAGACCGGCGTAGGACCGCGAGACCTTGTCGATGGTGATGGATTTGCCCATGGCGCGCTCCTCAATGTCCGTCGCTGCGCTGCGAGCGATGCCACGGCATCACGCGCGCCTCGACGAATTGCACGATGGCGAAGCTGACGACCCCGATCAGGACCAGAAGGATGAGGGCGGCGAACATCAGCGCCGTCTGCAACTGTCCGCTGGAGAGCAGGATCAGATAGCCGAGGCCGCGATCCGAGCCGACGAACTCGCCGACCACGGCCCCGACCACGGCAAGCGTCACGCAGACCTTCAGGCCGCCGAAGAGGCTCGGCAGCGCATGGGGCAGATAGATCTTGCGGAACATCTGCGCCTGCGAAAGCCCCATCGTCCTGCCGAGGAAGATCATGTCCTGCGGCACGCTCTTCAGCCCCACCACGCCGCTGATGACGACCGGGAAGAAGGCCATCAGCACGCCGACGACGATGTTGGTGTGCAGGCCGAAGCCGAGCCAGACGAGGATGAGGGGCGCCAGCGCGACCTTCGGCACGGCCTGGCTGGTGACGAGCAGCGGATAGACCGCATCCTCGAACCAGCGGAACCGCGCGATCAACACCGCCAGCGGCAGCGCGATGACGATGCTGAGCAGGAAGGCGATC
Organism: Shinella sp. WSC3-e; assembly: GCF_945994535.1. NCBI lineage: Bacteria > Pseudomonadati > Pseudomonadota > Alphaproteobacteria > Hyphomicrobiales > Rhizobiaceae > Shinella > Shinella sp. WSC3-e. The sequence continues at coordinate 60,019 of NZ_OZ000530.1, read as the reverse complement.
AGAGTCTCGAACGCTGTGATGCCCGAATGATAGATCAGCACGGGGAACTGCGAGATCAGCGTGGAGGCCACGGAACCGGGCGACGGCAGGAGATAGGGCGCCGGCTTTGCGACCGAAACGACGACCTGCCACAGCACGATGATCACGATCAGCGACAGGAGCGGGTAGACCACGCGGGATATCTTCATGGGAAACCCCGTGCCTCCGCTCGCCTGCATTGTCATATCCGTCTGGCTCATCGTGCTCTCCGGGTCGATCCTGATGGGTGATGGCGGGAGGACAGGTGCCTCCCGCCATCACCGCCTTTTCAAGCGGCGTTTGCCGTTCTGGCCGAGGCGGCTGGAACGAAGCCTTCGCGGAAGAGCTTCAGCCAGTTTCCGCCGGCGATCCTGGCGATCTCCTCGCCGGAAAAGCCGCGCTTTTCGAGACCTTCCAGGATGTTCGGGAAATCGACGGGGGACTGGAACCAGGACGGCCACTTGGAAAAGCCCTTGATCGGGATGGCGCTCTCGCGCGCCCAGCGGCCGGCGCGCCACCACTTGATCTGGCTTTCCGGCCAGCCGTCATAGAAGTCCGTGCCGAGGCCGACATGATCGGTACCGACGAGATCGACCGTCCAGGAGACCATGTCGAGGAAGGTGTCGAGCGTGCAGTCCGACCCGTTCTTCATGATCTTCGGATAGTTGCTGAGGCCGATCACGCCGCCGGTTTCGGCGAGACGCTTGATCAGCGCCGTCGACTTGTTGCGCCGGTTCAGTTCGATGTCCGTGCCGACGAATTCCTGCGGATTGGCGTGGGTGACGGCAATCGGGCGTGAAGAATATTCGATCGCGTCGAAGCAGGTGCGCTCCGTGCAATGCGAGACGTCCACCACCATGCCGACGCGGTTCATCTCCGCGATGACGTTGCGGCCGAAGAATTTCGAAACGCCGGCCTCGTCGGGCTCCCAGCATCCCGAGGCGACGCGGTTCTGGACGTTGTAGGTGAGCTGCGCGATGCGCACGCCGAGCTGGTAGAAGATTTCGATCAGCTCGATGTCGTCTTCGAAGGGCGAGGTATCCTGGAAACCGTAGACAACGGCGGTGCGCCCGGAGGCGGCGATGCGCTCGATGTCCTCACCCGTCGTCGCAAGCGCGATCAGGTCGGCGTTCTGCTCGAGAAGGCGGTTCCATTCGCCGATCACGGTCAGCGTTTCGCGCGCATTCTCCCAGATCGACAGCGTGACATGCACGCAGCCGACGCCGCCGCGCTTCCACTCCTCGAAGCGGGCGCGCTCCGGCTTGTTGTATTGCAGGGCGTCGATCAACAGGGGCTTTCTTGCCGATAGTGTCATCGGATTTCCTTTCCGTTCGAATGTCAGTTTGCGAAGGGGTCGGCCGCCGGGCCGTATTCGACGACGATCGCCTTGACCTGAGAGAACTCGTCCATGGCCTCGACGCCGTTCTCGCGGCCGATGCCGGATTGCTTGTAGCCGCCGAAGGGGACACGCAGGTTGATCGCCCGATAGGTATTCACCCAGACGGTCCCGGCCTGCAATTGCCGCGAGACGCGGCGCACGCGGCCGACGTCGCGGGTCCAGAAACCAGCGGCAAGGCCGTATTCCACGCCGTTCGCCATGGAAATCGCCTCCTCTTCCGTCTCGAAGCGCTGCACGGTGACGACGGGCCCGAAGATCTCCTCACGGCAGATCCGCATGTCGCTCGAAACATCGAGAACGATCGTCGGCGCAATCCAGTAGCCATCGATGAATTCCGGTCCGAGATCGGGCTTTGGGCCACCGGAGGCAAGGCGCGCACCCGCCGCCACCGCCTCGTTCACGAAGCCGTTGATGCGCTCGTATTGCCGCCTGTTCGCGACCGGGCCGATATGTGCCTTCGGCGAGGCGGGATGGCCAAGGCGAATGCGGCTCACGGAGGCGATGTAGCGTTCGACGAAGCTGTCGTAGATTTCGGCCTGCACGAGGATGCGCGAACCGGCGACGCAGGTCTGGCCGCTGCCGGAAAAGGCCCCTTGCGTCGCGGCAATCACGGCGCTGTCGACATCGCCATCGGCAAAGACGATATGGGCCGACTTGCCGCCCGCCTCGCAGACGAAACGCTTCATGCCGGCGGCGACCTTCGCGCCCAGGACCTTGGCCGTTGCCGTGCTGCCGGTGAAACTCACCATCTGCACGCCGGGATGGGTCGCGAGCGCCTCGCTGGCCACCGCATCGCCGATCACCACATTGACGATGCCGGCCGGAAAGCCCGCTTCCATCGCCAGTTCCGCAAGCGCGATGCTGGAGCCCGGCGCTTCTGCCGGCGGCTTCAGGATGACCGCGTTGCCCATGGCGAGCGCCGGCGCCAACTTCCAGGAGCCGAGCGAGAGCGCGCCGTTGAACGGCGTGATGGCGACGACGACACCGAGCGGCTCGCGAACGATGCGGGCATCCGCGGTGCGCGAAACGGTGCGGAAGACATCGTCATGGGTGTCGAGGGCGCTCGCATAATAGTCGTACCAGGCGGCGGTCGCCTTCATTTCCGCGGCGGTGGCGGCATGGCTCTTGCCGTTGGCGAGGCTTTCCAGCGCGCCGAGGCGATCGGCATTGGCGGCGATCAGGGCGCCCAGCCGGCGCAGGAGCGATGCGCGCTCATATCCCGTCATCGACGCCCAGGGCGCCGAGGCGAAGGCTTTGGCGGCGCTGGCGACGGCGAGTTCCACGGCTTCGTCGGAAACGAAGGCACTTGCCCAGACCGCACCGGTCGAGGGGTCATGAAGCGGGATCTTCCGGCCGGCCGGCGCGATCGCGGCGCCGCTGACATAGGAGGTGAAAACGTCCTGTTGGGCGGATGTGGGCATTGTCGGGGTCGGGTCCGTTTGCAGCGCGAGGAGAGACATGGCCGGCTCCTTCACAGTTTGATTTTCGGGTTGAAGTACGAGTAGAGGACATCGACGGCGAAGTTGATCAGCACGAAGGCCAGAGCGAGGATCAGGATGCCGCCCTGGATCAGCGGAATGTCGCGGGTCGAAATCGCCTGGTACATGGCAAGGCCGATGCCGGGCCAGGAGAAGATCGTCTCGGTCAGCACGGCGCCGCTGAGCAGGAAGCCCATCTGCATGCCGATCACCGTGATGATCTGCGGCATGGCGTTCGGCAGCGCATGGCGCAGCACCACGCGGGACTCCCGCATGCCCTTCGCCCTCGCCGTGCGGACATAATCGCTGTTGATGACCTCCAGCAGCGAGGAGCGGGTCATGCGGGCGATCGTGGCCAGCGACCAGGCGGCAAGGGTGATCGACGGCAGGATCATGTGGGCTATGAGGCTGAGCATGCCATCGCCGCCGCCGACGCTCTGCATGCCGGCGACCGGCAGGAGGCGCAGATGGAGGCCGAAGATCATGATGAGCACGAGACCGAGCCAGAACGACGGCATGGAATTGAAGAACAGGACGACGACCGAAAGCGACTGGTCGCGCAGCGAACCCGGTTTCAGCGCAGCCCAGGTGCCCGCCGCAACGCCGACGATGGCGGCGAGGATGATGGCGGCGACGGCGAGAAGAGCCGTGTTGCCGAGGCGATCGAGGATGACGGTCGCGACAGGCTGCGCGAAGGTGAAGGACTGCCCGAGATCGCCCTGCAGCAGGTTGCCGACATAGATCAGATACTGGACATAGGCCGGTTCATGCAGCCCCATGCTGAGCCGCAGAGCTTCCTTTGCCTCTTCGGAGGCCGTGGCGCCGAGCAGCATGTCGGCCGGATCGCCGGGAATGATCTTGGCGAGCAGGAAGGTCGCGATCGTGACCCCGATGATCACGGGAACGATCTGGAACGCGCGTCTGAGGGCGAACACGAGCATCGTTTCAGTCCCGCTGCTTGTTGAAACGTGGATCGAGATAGTCGCGGGCACCATCACCAATCAGGTTGAAGGCGACGGCGAGGACGACGATGGCAAGACCCGGAATGGTCGCGACATGGGCGGCGGTCGCCAGCGCGGTGCGGCCGCTCGACAGCATCTGGCCCCATTCGGGAGCGGGCGGCTGCGGGCCGAGGCCGAGAAAGCTGAGGCTCGACGACAGGATGACGTTCCGCCCGGTCTGCAGCGTGCCGTAGACGATGGCCGGCCCGAGGATGTTCGGCAGGATGTGCCGGAGCGCGATGCGCCGGGCACGGAAGCCGAGGGCATGGGACGCCTCGATGAACACCTCTTCCTTGACCTGCAGCACCGCGCCGCGAACGATGCGGCCGAAGGCGGGCACGGTGACGACGACCATCGCGATGATCATCGACGACAGGCCCGGCCCGAGCGCCGCGCTGATGCCGAGCGCCAGCAGGATGCCCGGAAAGGCGAACATGATGTCGAAGAACCGCATGATCACGGTATCGACGAACCCGCCGATGTAACCGGCAATCATCCCGAGCAGGCCGCCGATGCCGAGTGCAATGACCGTCGGGACGATCGCCACCAGCAGCGCATAGCGCGTGCCGTGGATGAGGCGGCTCAGGATATCGCGCCCGAGTTCGTCCGTGCCGAGGAGGTTCCATCCGGAGAACACACCCTTGTAGCGGGCGAGCGGATTGGCTCTCAACGGGTCGAACGGCGATATCCAGTCGGCAAAGACGGCGGCGAAGACGATGACGGCCAGGATGCCAAGTCCAATGGCCAGCGCGGGATTGTCCAGGATGCCGCCAAGGGCTCTTCGCCATCTGCGTGCGGGCCTGACTGTCTGTTCGATCACGGTCGTCATCGTTCTCTTCCGTCGCGGTTCTGCGATCAGGCGGCGTACCAGAGCTTGCCGAGGTTCGGGATCTGGTCCTTCAGGCCGACGGCGCGCAGCGCCCGCCAGAGCGTCGCCTGGTTGCTCGACACGACGGCCGCACCCGTATCCATTTCGAGATAGGGGAGGATCGGGAAGGTGCGGTAGGTGCCGCAGGAAATCAGGATCGCGTCGCACGTGCCGGCGGCCTTGAAAGCCTCTTTGCCCAGCTTGTAGGCGCTGTCGGCGTCATGCACGCTGGCATCGAAGGGATCGGTGATCTGGAGGCCCAGCATGGAGGCGATCTTGAAGCCCTTGGCCTCCATGAAGGCGCCCATCTTCTCGTTGACCTCGTCGGAATAGATCGTCGCGACGGCGATCGAGGTCGCACCCAGCGCCTTCAGCGCATCCATCTGTGCCGCCATCATCGTGATGGCCGGAATGCCGGTCTCGGCCTCGATCTGGGCGCAGACCTCCTCGTCGTGGCCGACGCCGCGCAGGAACGTGCCCGGCGCGCCGCACTGGACGATGAGATCCACCTTGGCGGTTGCCAGCTGGCGCGAGGCCTCCAGCACCTGCGACATCATCACCTTGAGGCCGTCCTCGTCGACCCGCGGCACGATGGTCCGGGCATCGGCGAAGGCGACGCCGACGGGCGCCACCGACCGCCATTCCTCGGCTCCCTCGATCGCCGTCGCCGGCCTCATCTGCCCGATACGCGCGCGCCAACCTAACATCATCTGTGTATTCTCCTCTTTCAAATCCTAATTAAAACAGCAGGTTACTTTACCTGGATGCGGGGGTAGTCGATGAAGACGGACCTTGCCGGCAGGACGCCGCCGACACGGGCGCTCAGCACGCGCGGCAGGCGATCCTGGTAGAGGAAGATCCACGGGCTATCGTCGGCGATGCGTTCGGCCGCCTGCCGATAGAGGTCGAAGCGCCTGGCCTCGTCGCTTTCGCCGCGCGCCTCGGTGAAGAGCCGGTCGGCCTCGGCATTGGTGAACCAGCCGCGATTGACGCCGCGTGGCGGCTGCTGGTCGCCGGCGAACATGCGCTCCAGCCAGTAGGCGCTGTCGGCACCGGTCGTCCAGCCGTTGAACGAGCCCTGGACGTCATCCTTGTAACCGGGACCCTCGGTCGAGACGAGCGTCGCGAATTCCAGGAACTGCGGCTCCAGCGTGATGCCGACCTCGCCGAGATCCTGCTGCAGGAGAGCGATGACTTCGGAGGCCTGGCCGAAACCGGGGCCGCTGTTCGGCGCCATCAGCTTGATGGTGACGCCGGTCGAGAAACCGGCCTCGGCCAGCAGCGCCTTCGCCTTCGCCGGATCGTAGGCATAGGTCGATCCGGTCGTGCCCGGCAGCTCGTTGCCCGAGGGCACCGGGCCGCCGAGCGGCGTGACCTGCCCGTTGAGCAGGGCCGCCAGATTGTCGCGGTTGACGGCGTAGTTCAGCGCCTGGCGAAACAGCTTGTTCTCCGTGTACTGCGCCTTGGTGTTGAACCGCACGAAATACTGGTTCGCCGGCTCGGGATACTGGACCTGCAGGCTGGGATCGACGGACAGCTGGGCGATCTGCTGCGAGCTTGCGCTCGGGATGATGTCGACCTGGCCGGTCTGCATGGCGATCGCCATGGCGGTCGGGTCGGTCACGGGCCGGAAGATGAGGGTATCGACGGCGGCCGCGCCGCCCCAATAGGCGTCGTTCCGCTTCAGGTCGAGTTGCTGCCCCTGCTGAAAGACCTCCAGCCGGAAGGGGCCGGTTCCGACGGGGTTCAACCCCATCGCATCCCCCTTGTGGGCGGCCATCGCCGTCGGGCTGATGATGCCGGAGCGCCGGTCGCTGAGAAGGCGCAGCAGACCCGAAAACGGCTCCTTCACCTTGATCTCGAAGGTCTGCGCATCGATCGCCGCCGTACCGGCGATCCAGCGGGTCAGGAAGGTCATGTTGCCGGCGGCGCGCTCGTCATAGAGCGGCGAGGCCTTGTCCATGATCCTGGCGAAATTCGCCTGAACGGCTTTCGCGTTGAAATCCGTGTCGTCATGGAACTTGACGCCGGAGCGCAGCGTGAAGCGGTAGACGAGGCCGTCATCGCTCACCGTCCAGCTTTCGGCGAGGCCGCCCTTCAGCGCCGGCGCCGTGTCGGTCACGACCGAAAGATCCTCGCGGACGAGCGGATCGTAGATCGCGTCGATCACCCGAAGACCCGGCGTGCCGGTCATGCGGTGCGGATCCAGCGGCGGTATGGCGCCTTCCGAACCGATGACGACAGTCTGCGCCAGCGCGGAAACCGGCGCCACGAGGGCGGAACTGGCGACAAGGCAAGCGAGGGCCGTCGCCAGGCGGCGTTTCGTCAACATATTCAACATCCTGTTCCCCTTGTTGGTTGGGTTTCTTCCGCGCCGAGGATGAGTGGCTGCGACCCGTGGCCATCATTAAAGGTGCCAGGGTTCAATAAATCAAATTGAAAAACTTTCCGGATTGATCACAATGATCTATAAATAAACGTCTGGAGATACTCGATGGCCGGCCCACAACCACAGGCTCTGCCCTCCCCGTCCTACACCGCGACCATCCGCCACCTGCGGGCGTTCCTCAGCGTCGCGAAACATCGTAGTTTCACGCGCGCGGCCACGGAGCTGCATCTGTCGCAGCCTTCGCTGACCATGACGATCCAGCAGCTGGAGGACATCGTCGGGGGAACGCTGTTCGACCGGACGACGCGCAACGTGATCCTGACGCAGGAGGGAACGGATCTCTTCCCGGTCGCCGAACGCGTCGTTGACGATTTCGACCTGGCGATCCGCAACATCCGGCTGACGGCCTCGAGCCGCAACAGCTGCATCCGCGTCGGCGTCGTCAGCTCGATCGCGACCAAGATCATGCCCCGCATCCTGGAAGGCTTCCTCGCCTCCCGGCCGGGCCTACGCGTCCAGCTGCGCGAGGGAAACTCGAACGACGTGCGCCGGCTCGTGCGGCGCAACGAGGTGGACATCGGCTTTGCCAGCATGGACGGTCCCGATGCCGAGCTCGTGTTCAAGCCGCTGTTCAGGGACCAGCTCGGCCTTTTCCTTCGCCACACGCATCCCCTGCACGCGGCCGCGAAGGATGGCGTGCTGCGCTGGGCCGACCTTGCCAACCACAATTTCGTCGGCCTGACGCTGGACACGGCGACCGGCCCGATCCTCTCGCAGATGGAGCACCTTCCCGAATCCATCCGCGTGCCGAAATACGAGGTGTCGACCTATCCGACGCTCTGGGCACTCATCGAAAACGGCCTCGGCATCACCACCGCGCCGGCGCTGGCGGCGGAGTTCCTTCCAGACAACCGCATCGCCTTCCTCGGGCTCACCGATCCGGTCGCGTGGCGCAGCGTTTATATTGTCAGCCGGCTCGGGCGCGCCTTCCCTCCGATGGTAACTGCCCTCGTGAAAACGGTCGAGGCGGAACTTGCCGCGATTTCCAACGGCCATTCGAGGATCACGACGTCCGGAATACCGGTTTCCGAAGAATGGTAACCGCAGCTATGAAAAACGCTCCGGCCTGAAAGTCGCGAGCATCGGATGCTCGGCACCCGTCGCAACCTCGCAGGCGAGCAGTTCACCGACGATGAGGCCGAGCGTTGCGCCGCTATGGCTGAAGGCAACATAATAGCCGGGAATGGCCTTGAGCGCGCCGATCACCGGCTCGCCATCGCCGGGGATCGGCTTGCCGCCAACGCCGATGGAGGCGACTTCGAGCTTTGGGTTGCCGTCCATCACCTTCGCGGCCTCGGCAAGCAGGGCGTCCACCACGGCTTCGTCAATGTCATACCCGCCGTCAGGACGCAGCCTGAGGCCTTCGTCCGCCGCCCAGTCGGCATCCAGCGAGAAAGTGCCGCCCGGCGCCGGGCGCACGGCGACGCGTGGCGTGTTGAGGACGGCGCGCAGCGGATGGGCGAGCGGCTTCGTCTGCACGAGGAGAGCGGTCGGGGTATCGTCGCCAATCAGCTGGCCACTTTCCGCCGCCATTCGCGGCACGGCGGGCCCTGTTGCGAGCACGACGGCATCGGCCTTGAAGCGACCGCCTGTCGCCGTCTCCGCCCCGACGGCGCGGCCGCCTTCGACCGTCACCCGCGCAGCCCCCTGATCCGTCACCAGCATGCCGCCAAGCATCGAAAACTCCTCGAGAAGCACGCCGATCAGCGCCGGCAGATCGACCCAGCCTTCGCCGGGATTGAAGATCGCACCCTGGGGCGTGATCGCGCGCGCATCAACGCCCGGTGCGACGCGGGCGACCTCGCCGGCGGCAAGCCGCTGCGCGTCATAGGCCAGCGATACTTCGTGGCGATAGGCCGCGTCGATCTCGTTGCGCTCGTCGTCGGCATCCCAGGTCAGGCCACCGTCGAAACGAAGCCAGTCCGTATCGGGGCGCTGCGCGAAAAGGGTGCGGTAGCGGTCGATGCCAGCCATGCGCAGGCGGTGATAGGGCTCCGAGCGCATGCGCGCCGAGTTCAGCCAGGAGAGCGAGCGGCCGGAGGCGCCATTGGCCGGCGGACCATCGTTGAGGATCGTCACGCGGATGCCGCGGCGGGCGAGCTGGACGCCGGTGGAAACGCCGAAGATGCCGGCGCCGATGATGACTGCCGAGGAGATGGTGTTGTCTGTCATGGAGGTGTCTTTCAATCGGTTGGTCATGCAGATGGAGGGAGCGGTTCAGGGCGCTTCCCAGCGGCCGTGGGCGGCGGAGCGGAACAGTGCGTCGATGGCCCTCATGTTGGCGATCGCATCGTCCAGCCCCGTTTCGAGCGGCTTGCCGGAGAGAACGGCTTCGGCGAAAGCGTCGGCCTGCTCGCGGTACTGGTCGACCGGCCCGATGGCGATCTCCTCGCGCCCGCCGCCGGCAAGGTCGCGCCCATCGTCGAGGACGAGCACAGTCGGCTCGTCGGCTGGTGCATTAAAGGGGACGGGGATGTCCAGGCGTCCGCGCGTTCCGAGCACCGTCACCTTCTGCGTGAGGGCAAGCTGCGTGGAGCAGGTGAAGGCGAGCTGCCTCCCCCCGGGAAACGCCAGCAGCCCGCTCGTCAGCCGGTCCGTGCCGAAGACCGGATCGCGCTCCATGAGTGCGATCGCCCGCAACGGTTCGGCATCGAACAGGAAACGGGCCGTGTTGATGGCGTAGCATCCGACATCGAACAGGCCGCCCCCGCCGATATCCGCCTGGTTGCGCACATTCTGCGGGTCGTCGAGATAGTAGGAGAAGATCGTCTGAATGGCTCTGACCTCGCCGAGTCGCCCCTCGGCGATCAGCGCGCGCGCCTTTTTCCATTGCGGGTGATGGCGCACCATGAATGCCTCGGCGACGGGCAGGCCGACGGCTTCCTGCACGGCCGCGAGCTTCATTGCCTGCGCAGCATCGAGCGCTATGGGCTTTTCGCACAGCACCGGCTTGCCCTGCTCCAGCGCCCTGATCGTCATGGGCACATGCAGGTGATTGGGCAGCGGATTGTAGATCGCGTCGATGTCCGGATCGGCCAGCATGGCCTCATAGTCGCCGTAGGCCTTGGCGATGCCGAAGCGCGCCGCCATCGCCTTCGCCCTGTCCGGATCGCGCGAGGCGATCGCCTCGACCCGCCCCAGGCGGCTCGACTGAATGGCGGGAATGACCGCCTTGGCGGCAATGCCCGCGCAGCCGAGGATGCCCCATCGTATCGTTCGTGTCATCGTGTCTCCTCGTTCAAAGGACTTCCGCGAGGAAGCGCCGCAGGCGTGGGCTCTCAGGGTTGTCGAAGATCGCCTCGGGCGTGCCTGCCTCCACCACGCGCCCCTCATCCATGAAGACGACCTGGTCGGCAACGCGGCGGGCAAAGCCCATCTCGTGCGTGACGACGACCATGGTCATGCCGCGCTTGCCGAGGTCGGCCATCAGGTTGAGCACGCCCTTGACCAGTTCCGGATCGAGTGCGCTCGTCACCTCGTCGAAGAGTATGACCTCCGGCTCCATGGCGAGCGCGCGGGCGATGGCGACGCGCTGCTGCTGGCCGCCGGAAAGCCCGCCGGGGCGATGATGCTGGCGGCCCGCAAGGCCGACATCGGCAAGCCGCGCCTTGGCGATCCGCTCCGCCTCCGCCTTCGGCAGACCCTTGATCTTCGTCAGCGACAGCATGACGTTTTCCAGCGCCGTGTGATCCGGGAAGAGGTTGAAGTGCTGGAAGACCATGCCGACACGCCGGCGGAGCCGCTCTGGCTTCATGGCGAGGATGCTGTCGCCGTCGAGAAGGACATCGCCGCTCTTCGGCTCGACCAGCCGGTTCAGGCAGCGCAGCAGGGTGGACTTGCCGGAGCCGGACGGGCCGATAACGCAGGTGACGCTGCCCGGCTTGACCGAAAGGTCCACGCCCTTCAGCACGTCGAGCTCGCCATAGGCCATGCCGAGGTTGCGCACGTCGAGACTGCCGCCCTTGAAAGACGCTTCGGAAGCGCGGCCGGCGCCATCGAGTTCGCTGACCTCCTCAAGCCCGCTGGTGACGGCTGCCGGGCGCTGCTTGCCGAGCCGCAGGCGGTTGTCGATCGCGTTGACGACGTGGGTAAGCGGCACGGTCACGACGAGATAGAAGACGCCGGCAAGAAGGAGCGGCGAAAGATTGCCGGTCACCACCGCCTGGTCCTGGCCGACGCGAAAGATCTCGCGCTCGGAAGCGAGCAAGCCGAGGAAATAGACGAGACTCGAATCCTTCACGTTGCCGATGAACTGGTTGACAAGGGCCGGCAGCACGCGCCGCACGCCCTGCGGCACGACGATGAGCCGCATGCCTTGCCCGTAGCTCATCGACAGCGCCCGGCAGGCCTCCATCTGGCCCCGGTCGACGCTCTGGATCCCCGAGCGAAAGATCTCGCCGATATAGGCGCCGGCGATCAGGCTGAGCGCCAGGATGCCAAGCGGATAGGGCGACGGGCCGAACAGCTCGCGGCCGATGCGCGCAAAACCCTGCCCGATCAACAGGATGGTGACGATAGCCGGCAGGCCGCGAAAGACATCCGTGTAGATTCGGGCGGGGATGCGCAGCCACGGCGAGCGGGAAATGCCCATGATGGCGAGCACCATGCCGATGATGATGCCGAGCACCGTCGAGGCCGCAGCAAGGATCAGCGTATTCTTGAGACCGACCGTGATCATGGTCGGCAGCACTTCGGCCATCGCGTTCCAGTCGAGGAAGCTGCGGCGCAGGTTTTCAAGCCAGTTCATCAACAAGGCCCTTCAGGGAAAGGCCACCCCGGCGCAGCCGGGGCGGCAGCCGGCGTCAGGTCTTGGGGAGGTATTCGGCCGGCATCGGCGTGCCGGGGAACCACTTCTCGTGGATCTTCTTCCAGGTGCCGTCCTGCATGGCGTCATGCAGCGCCTTGTTCAGCGCCTCGCGCAGCTTGTCGTTGCCCTTGCGCACGACGAAGCCGGCCGGTGCGTCGAAGCTCGGGATGTTGACCGCGATCGTCAGCTCGGGATAGCGGCCCGAATAGTCCTTCGCCGCCTCGTAATCGAGGAAATGCGCGTCCACGGTGCCGTTGTTGAGCGCGGCGACGGCCGAGTTGTTGTCGGGGAACTTGACGAGATCGGCGCCCGCGAAATTCTTCTCGGCGTAGATCTCCTGCAGCGTGCCCTGCACGACGCCGAGACGCTTGCCCTGCAGGCTGGCGGCGTCCTTGATCGCGGCGTCCGGCGTCAGGATCGATAGATAGCCTGCGAGATATCCGTCGGTGAAATCGACCGTCTCCTTGCGCTTGTCCGTCGTGCCGATCGCGGCCGCCGCGACGTCGAAGCGGCTGTTGGCGACCGACGGCATCAGCGCGGCGAATTCCTGGCCGGTGAAGATCACCTGTTCCTTCTTGAAGCCGATACGCTCGGCGACGTTGAGGAAGAGCTCTATGTCGAAGCCGGTGAAGTTGCCGTCGGAGGTGGTGAAGGCATAGGGCTTGGCATCGCCCATCGTGCCGACGCTGATGACGGCAGGGTCGATCAGGCCAAGCGGATTGTCGTCGGCGGCGGCCGGCGTCGCGGCGCCTGCCAGGACGCCGAGGGCGAGCGCGACAGCGGCGGCGCGCATTCGGGAAAGGGGGGAAGTGATGGCTTTGGAAAGTCGCATTGGTCTCGTCTCCTCTGGTGGTGGTGTCTGCAATGACTTCAAGGCGCACGGGTCCCACCGGGCAGCGGCGACCCGCTGTCCGGCCCATGCCATCTGCATGCCGGGATTCTGCTCTTCTCATTTTGAGACCGGTCTCATAATAAAAGAGACCGGTCTCTTTGACGTTTCGCAATTGTTATCTTCGCATTTGCCAGTCGTCAATATCTCTTGTAAGGCTAGCGCCCATGGACCAGAGCCCGCCCCGTTCCCCCTCCGTCACGGTTGCCGACGTCGCGCGCAAGGCGGGCGTCTCGAAGGCCACCGCCGCGCGCGTTCTGGGTGGCTACGGCACCGTGAGCGACCGGGTACGCGATGCCGTGACCGCCGCCGCGCGCGCCCTTGACTACCAGCCGAACGAACTTGCCCGCAGCATGACGACGGGCCGCTCCGGCACGATCGGCGTCGTGGTGGGCGATATCGAGAACCCGTTCTTCAGCCTCGCCATGCGGGGGATCACCGATATCGCCCGGCAGGCCGGCTTCACCGTCGTCCTCATCAATTCCGGCGAGGACGCCGAGGCGGAGAAGGCCGCGATCCGCACCCTGCTTGCCAAGCGGGTGGACGGCCTGATCGTCTCGCCGGCCAAGGAGAGCGATGTCGGCCATCTCAGGGAAGCCGCCCGCGCCGGCCGGCCGCTCGTCCTGCTTGACCGTGGCAGCGAAATGCTCGACGTCGACATGGTGATCGCCGACGACCGGCATGCCGCCGAGGGCATCACGCGCCGGCTCATCGCGCTCGGCCACCGCCGCATCGCCTACCTGACAGCCTGCGACACGCCGGACCACCGCTTCCGCACGCCGTCCGACATCAATACCGGCTCGGTGCGGCGGCGCATCGAGGGCTTTCTCGGCGTCTGTCGTGAGGCGGGCCTTGAAGGAATGGAAGACCGGGTGCATGTGGGCGCCGTCACGCCGGAGCATACGCATCGCATCGTCACGGGGATGCTCCAGTCCTCTCAGCGCCCGACGGCGATCATCGCGTCGGACAGCGTGATCGGGCTCGAAGTGTTCAAGGTGTGCCGCGCGCTCGGCCTCAGCATACCGGACGACCTGTCGCTGGTGTCGTTCCACGATGCGGACTGGACGTCCGTCACGACGCCGCCCGTCACGGTGGTACGCCAGCCCGTCTACCGCCTCGGCGAGACGGCGGCGAAGCTGCTGGTCGAGCGCCTGAACGGCAACCACGCGGAGGCGAGCCGCGTCGTCCTGCAGACGGAAGTCATCGAGCGCGCCTCCGTTGCCGAAGCGCCCGTCTAGAGTATCCGTTTTGGTCAAGGAAATGATTTTGTCCATTTCCGACGGTCCTTGAGCAGGGCGTTTGCCAGCACGATGAGCTTTCGCATGATGGCTGTTATTGCGAGCTTCGAGGCTTTGCCGCCCGCTTTGAGCTGGTGGTACTTTGCCCTGAGTTCCGGATTGAAGCGCATGGCGACGAGGGCCGGCATGTAGAGCGCCTGGCGGACGTTGGCGCGGCCGCCGCGGATGAAGGCGCGTGCGGCCCGGTTGCCGGACTGGCGTGCGACGGGGGCGAGGCCGGCGAGAGAGGCGGCCGCGCCGTTTTCGAGCATTCCGAGCTCGGGCATGTCGATGATCAGGGCGAAGGCGGTTATGGTCGAGACGCCCGGGATCGAGACGAGGATGTCGAAGCGGCCGGCGAGGTCCGGATCGGCCTTGACGATCGCCATGATCTCGCTCTCGATGGCGGCGATCTGGCGTCCGATCTGCCTGAGCTGCTCCGCGTTGTGACGCTTGAGGATGGCAAGGGTCAGCGTCTTGGCCCTGTTCCTGGCGGCCGTGCGGTTCTTCACCAGCGCCTCGCGGGCCATGTGCAGGTCCTTGAGATCGTTGAGGACCGGACGACGCACCGGCCGCGCGTCGAGGTCGAGTACAGCACCCATGCGCGCCAGCATGGCAGCGTCGAGCCGGTCGGTCTTGGCGAGCTTTCCCGTGGCTTCGGCGAACCGCCTTGCCTGGCGTGGGTTGACCTTGACCAGCGCACAGCCCACATCCGCCAGCCTTCTCTCGAAGGCCCGGTGATAGGGACCGGTCGGCTCGTAGACGATGTGCGCGTCGGGCTGGCTCAGCCAGTCCAGGAAGGCCCGATGGCCGGCGGTGTCGTTGGCAAAACGCCGGCTTTTGCCGTCGCTCGTCCTGTAGGCGTCGAGATGGTCTTTCGAGATGTCGACCCCGATGGTATCCTTTGTCATCTTTCGCTTGTCCTGTGCTTGTCGTCCGCAGCCGAGCTGCGGGTATCCGTTCAGGCCTCAAGAGAAAGACGAGGGCGATCAAACTCTAGCTCGACCCGTCAAACGGTCTGCATTTCAACGATCCGACCCTCGCCGCTGAGGGAGGGCGGCTACCCTCTCACAGCGGACCCTTCTTCGCCCATTCGGCAGCGAAAGTCATAAGACAAGCATTTCCGGTACCGCATTATCCGACGCCGAAGCGACTTCGCTTCGGCCGGAAATGCTCCAGGCATTCCGCGCGGGCCAAGAACGCCCGCCAAGCCACAGGACACGCAGCACGGCGGCCTGGGCAATGGCCGCAGCAGCGGATTCCTGTCTCTTCGGCGCCGTGGCGGCGGGCTTCCGTTCCTCCCCTTCGCTTCTCAAGCCGGACCAAGGGCCTTGCGCATGGCCTCGACGCATTGCCTTAGCGGCGGGGTGGGATCGACATTGTATTTCCAGTTGGTCAGCTCGACCGTCAGCGAGCCTTCGTAATTCTGGCTGCGGAGATAGGCGACAAGCGTGTCGAGATCGACGATGCCCTCGCCCCACGCCAGATGGCTGCCGCCGGCATCCGCGTCGGTGAAATGCACATGCGCGACGCGGCCTGCAAGGTGGGTGAAATAGTCCTCGGGCCTCTCGTGCGTCATCACGGCGCCCGCGACATCGTAGACCGCATGGAGCACGGGACTTGCGAGCATGTCCATCAGTGCGCGGATCTCCTTTGCCGAGCGAACGATGTTGGCGAAGGAATCCGGCAGCGCCTCCATCCAGAGGTCAAGGCCGAGTTTCTGCGCACGATCGCACAGGATGCCCATGGAATCGACGCAGCGCTCCAGCGCTTCTGCGGCCGGTTCGTCGCGATAGCCGCCGCCGGCCGTCACCAGCAGGGCGGGCGCGCCGCATTCGACGGCGAATTCCATCGATTCCAGGAAATAGCGCACCGAACGGTCGCGCAGCTCCGGCTCCCTCGCCGAGATGTTGATGGGATAGATGCACTGTTCCGGCGTGAACGCGACGATGTCGAGGCCCATTCCCCGCACGGTCCGCCCCAGCGCCCGTGCATCGGCCAGCGTCTTGTCACCGATATAGAAATGCGGAGCGGCCGCCCACAGCTCGATGCGCGAGACCCCGGCCTCGCGCACATCGGCCAGAAACCGGTCCAGCGTATGCCGCACATAGTGGAAGTTCATTACGCTGATATTGCGTTCGTCGAGTGCCATCGCATGTCCTCCGCCGGTGGTCGCCGAAGCGACGATTTCATTTATTTTATGAGAACGTTCTCATTTCAGCGTGCCAAATCGTGAGATGGCCAACGAAGGCCGAATTCGGTGACGGTTTCGTCGATGAAGCAGGCGATCTGGGCCGCCGTCTCCTCCGGCGTCCAGCCGAGATGCGGGGCGGCGAACCTTGCGGCGGCCTCCGCATGGCGCAGGCCGAGATCCGGCTCCCACCCGACGGAAAGACGGCGGCGCAGGATATCCGACAGCGTGCGGGCCTGCTCGTTCAGCACCGCATGGGCGACGGAGGCTTGCGTGACGCGGTCCATGTCCTCGACGGGCGGCGAGGCCGTGTCGAGCGGCCGCGGCGGGCCGGACGGCTTCAGCCGGCGGGCGACCGCACGCCTCAGCCGCCGCCCCGCGTCGCGATGGGTCATCAGCAGCCCGCCGGTGAAGGTGAAAAGGTTCGGCAGGCCCTCATCGGTCAGGTCGTGCTCGCGGACGGCGGGCGCAGGCCCCTTGCCGTCCCGGGCGAGGCTGCGCGGGCGCACGCCCGCCCAGGAATAGAGCACGTCCTCGCGCCGCAGCCCGAAACCGGGAAACAATCGCCCCAGCTGGTCGAGGATGGCGGCGATCTCCGCCTCGCTCGCCCGGAAGCCTTCGGGCCGGCCGTCCGAGGCGGAATCCCACGGGCCGGCATAGTGAAGGGCGCCCCACGGGATCAGGTAGAAGGGCGCGCCCGCCGCGGTGACGGTCTCGAAGCCGATGCCACGAAGACTTTCCGGCAGGCGCACGACGATGTTCGTACCCTTCTCGCCGCTGTTCCTGCGGATATGCGGCGCGCCGGCAAGCGCGGTGATCTCGTCCACCCAGACGCCCGCGCAGTTGACCACCGCACGCGCCAGCACATCGCGCGATACCCCCGCCGCTGTCAGCGTGACCCGCCACAGGTCGCCATCACGCGCAAGCGCCGTCACCGCGGTGTGGTTCAGCGCCTCCATGCCGATCGCCCGCGCCTTCATGACCGTGTCGACCACGATGCGCTCCGGCCAGCAATACTGATATTCCGTGAAGGTCATCGCGCCGTGAATGCCGTCGAGCCCCGCCATACCTTGCAGCGCCGGATGCGCCCGCGCCTCCCCGGCGGAAAAGATCTGCAGGTCCAGCGGGACACGACCGCCGTCGCTCGTCGCCATCAGGCGGAAGGCGAGCCGCGCCTTCCAGCGGGGAATGGCGTTTTCCCGCGTCAGCGGAACGACGAAGGTGACGGGTTTCACCCGCTCGGGCGCGGTCCGCACGAATTCCGCCCGCCCCCGCATCGCCCGGCGCATGAGGCTGAAACATTCGATTGCGCTGCGCGGGCGGGCGAGAAAAGACGCGATCGATCCGCTGGCAGCGGACAGATAACCGAGCCCGCAATGCTGAAGGCGCGAGGTCCTGCTGGAGGTGCCGGATCCATAATCGTCACGCTCGACGAGCAGCGTGCCATAGCCCGCCGCCGCCAGATGCTGCCCTGCCGCCGCGGCGATGATGCCGCCGCCGACAACCACGGTGTCGTAAGTCTGGGTCACGGTCCATCCCCGCCCTGCCGCCCATGAGGCGATGCGCTCAACGTTTGATGTGAGAACGTTCGCAAAATTCTGGCGACGGTGTCAAGTCCGCTTGACGCGAGCGGAAAGATTATAATACGTATTATAACGTCATATCAGAAAGGTCCATTCATGCCCTTCCCCTCCGCCTTCGACGCCGGCGTCGTCGCCGCGCTCTCCGCCCTCGATGCGAAATCGGTGAAGCATGTATTCTTCATCGCCTGCGGCGGCTCGCTGTCGATCATGCATCCGGCCAAGTTCCTCCTCGACCAGCACTCGCCGCTGCCGTCGGATGTCTACAACGCCGCCGAGTTCGTCGCCCGCGCGCCGCGGTCGCTGGACGATAAATCGCTGGTCGTCCTTTGCTCGATGACGGGCACCACGAAGGAAACCACTGCCGCGGCCGAATTCGCCCGCTCCAGGGGCGCGACGACCATCGGCCTGACGGTCGAGCCCGCCTCCCCGCTCGGCAAGGCGGTCGACCATGTCGTCGGCTTCGAGGCGCCCTATACGACCGGCGTGCCGATCGATGCGAAGAACAGCAACTATTCGCGGATCTACCAGATCGTCATGGGTCTCGTTGCCCTCACCGGCGGCGAGAACCTGACCGAGGCGCTGATCGAAAGCCTTTTCGCCCTCCAGCCGGCCATCGACCGCGCGCAGGCCGCCTTCGCGCCGATGTTCGAGGACTATGCGCCGCGCTTCGCCAAGGAAGATGTGGTCTATACGGTCGCGAGCGGCGCGAGCTACGGCGCGGCCTATTCCTTCGCCATCTGCGTGCTCATGGAGATGCAGTGGATCAACAGCCAGGCGATCCATGCCAACGAGTTCTTCCACGGCCCCTTCGAGGTGCTCGACAAGGACCGCGCCTTCATCCTCATGAAGGGCCTCGACAGCACGCGGCCGCTGGAGGAGCGCGCCGACGCATTCCTGCACCGGTTCGGCGCGGCGGAGAACATCCTCGTTCTCGATGCCGAAAAGCTCGACCTCTCCGGCATCGCCCCCCAGTTCCGCGGCAATGTCGTGCCGCTGATCTTCTTCGACACGCTCTGGCGTTTCGCCTATAAGATCGCCGACCTGCGCAAGCACGAGATGCTCGAGGCACGGCGCTACATGAAGAAGATCGCCTACTGACCGGGCCTGGAAGGGCGGATGGACGACCAAGCAAATCTCTTGCCGCTCTATGAACAGGTCCGGCGCTCGATCCTGGCCGGCATCGAGTCCGGCCAGTTCGCCGAAGGCAGCTTCCTGCCCGCCGAACCGGAGCTGATGGCACTCTACGGTGTCAGCCGGATCACGCTGCGGCGCGCGATCGGCGAGCTTTGCGCCGATGGCCGCCTGCAAAGGCAACAGGGGCGCGGCACCGTGATCATGCCGGGCAAGGTGCGCCAGACGCTCGTCTCGCTGTCGGGCTTCTCCGAAACCATGGATGGTCTCGGCAGAAAGGCCGGCCATCGCATCCTCGCCCGCGACGACAATCCCGACGCGCCGGCCATCCGCGAGCGCCTCAAGGCCGGGGCGCTGATCCGCTTCGACCGGCTGCTGGAGGACGACGGCCGGCCGATGACGCTCGAAACGCTCTGGTTCGACGGCTCACGTTTTCCCGAGGTGATCGCGCCGGTCGCCGCTGGCGGCTCCTTCTTCGCCGCGCTGCGCGACAGGGCGGGCATCGTGCCGGCCCATGCGGAGCGGCAGATCGATGTCGGCCTCGCCTCGGCCGCCGAGCGCACCATCCTGGCCGTGACCGCCGCCCAGCCGGTCTACCGGATCGAGAAGATCGTCACCGACGCCGAAGGGCGCCCGCTCGCCCTGTCGCAGCTCGTCACCCCAAGCCATCTGGTCACCTACACGATCAAGACCTGAAAGGTTCGCCATGCACGTTTTCGATGCGCCCGCCGTTCACGCGGCGCTCCCGTGGACTTTTCTGATCGAGGCCTTGCGCAAGGCGCATCTCGGGCCGATGCCCGCCTCCGACGTCGTGGTGCAGTCCGATCCCATGGGCGGCGAAGCGCAGTTCGTCACCCTGCCCGGCTGGGCGCCCGGCGGCCCGATCGTCGTGAAGATGGTCGGCGTCTTTCCGCAGAACGCGGCCCTCCAGCCGCCGCAACCCGCCGTCCAGGGGCTGGTGGCGCTGTTCGACGGCACGACCGGCGGGCCGCTCCTTGCGGCGGACGGCGCGGCGATGACGGCGCGCAAGACCGCCGCCGATTCCGCCCTCGGCGCGGCCATCCTCGCGCGGGAAGACGTGGAGGACCTGCTGATCGTCGGGGCCGGCGCGCTCGCCCCGCATTTCGCCGAGGCGCATCTGGCGGCGCGGCCCTCGCTGCGCCGGGTCACGATCTGGAACCGCACTGCGCCCCGGGCCGCGGCGGTGGCCGCGCACCTTCGCGAAAAGGGCATCGACGCCACGGTCAGCGAAGACCTCGACGGCTCGGTCGCCCGCGCCGACGTGGTGTCCTGCGTCACCATGTCGGACAGGGCGCTGGTCAAGGGCGCGCGCCTGCGGCCGGGCGCCCATCTCGATCTCGTCGGCGCCTATCTGCCCACCCTTCGCGAAGCCGACGACGCGGCGCTCACCCGCGGCACGATCTTCGTCGACAGCCGCAACAACATGGCGGGCGGCGGAGATCTCTCGCAGGCTGTCGCATCCGGCGCGATCACCTGGGATGCCGTGAAGGCCGACCTCTTCGAGCTCGTCCAGGGCAAAAGGGAAGGCCGCACCGGCGCCGATCAGATCACCGTGTTCAAGAACAACGGCGGCGCGCATCTCGACCTCTTCACCGCCGCCGCACTGTCGCAGACGCTCGGCTAAAGCAATACCAGCAAAAGGGCGAAGCGGTTTTGCGTCCGGAAATGCCCTGACGCATCACGCGTCGGCCAGAACACGCGCCAGGAAGGCCCGCGTACGATCATGTTGCGGGCGCGTCAGCACGTCGACCGGCCGCCCCTGCTCCACGATCACCCCGCCATCCATGAAGATCAGGTGGTCGGCGACATCGCGCGCAAAGCCCATTTCGTGCGTGACGACGACCATGGTCATGCCATCGTCGGCAAGCTTGCGCATCACGGCGAGGACCTCGCCGACGAGTTCCGGGTCGAGGGCCGAGGTCGGCTCGTCGAACAGCATGACGTCGGGCTTCATCGCCAGCGAGCGGGCGATGGCCGCACGCTGCTGCTGGCCGCCGGAAAGCTGCGCCGGATAATAGTGCGCCCGCTCCTTCATGCCGACGCGCTCCAGAAGCACCATCGCCTCCTCGACCGCCGTGGCGCGCGGCACGCGCTTGACGAGGATCGGCGCCTCGATGACATTTTCAAGCGCGGTCTTGTGCGGGAAGAGATGGAAACCCTGGAACACCATGCCCATGCGCTGGCGCTGGCGGGAGAGCTCGTTGAAGCTCATCTCGTAGAGCTTGTCGCCCTTCCAGCGCACGCCGACGGGTTCGCCATGCAGGAAGATCGCGCCGCCGGTGGGCTTTTCGAGATAGTTGAGGCAGCGCAGGAACGTGCTCTTGCCAGAGCCCGAGGGGCCGACGATGCAGGTCACGTCGCCGCGCATCACCGCGACATCGATGCCGCGCAGCACCTCGTGCGCGCCAAAGCTCTTGCGCAGGCGCTCGACCTTCAGCAGCGGCTCGCCGTTCGTCTGGCTCATCACACGGCCTCCTGCTGGCGCGCGAACAGGCGGAAGGGGAAGATCCCGCCCGCTTTCGTCGCGCCGGCCCGGTGCTCGGATTTCAATCGGTGCTCGACGGCATGTTCGACGACCGTCAGAATCGTGGTGAGCACAAGATACCAGATGGTCGCGACGAGCAGCAGCGGCACCGTCTGGTAAGTGCGCGCATAGACCATCTGCGCGGAATAGAGCAGATCGGGCAATGCCAGCACGGAGACGAGCGAGGTGAATTTCAGCATCGAGATCGTGTCATTGCCGATGGGCGGAATGACGATGCGCAGTGCCTGCGGCAAGACGATGCGACGAAGCATCTGGGCGCGCGTCATGCCGAGCGTGGCGGCTGCTTCCGTCTGGCCGACATTCACGGCCTGGATGCCGGCGCGGATCATTTCGGCGGCATAGGCGCTTTCGGTGAAGGCAAGGCCCATGATGGCCGCGCTGAAGGGGGTGATGAGCTGATTGGTATTCCAGGAGAGGAGCTTCGGCCCGCCGAACGGGATGCCGATCGATATTTCTGGCAGGAGAAGCGCCAGATTGTACCAGAAGATCATCTGCACCAGCGGCGGCACGCCGCGGAAGAACCAGATCCAGCCCCAGCTGACGGACTGGAAGACGCGGCTGGCCGACAGGCGCATGATGGCCAGCACGACACCGATTGCAAGGCCGAGCACCATGGCGAGGAATGTGAGCAGCAGCGTCATGCCGAGACCCGACAGGATGGCCCGGTTGAACATGTATTCGGCAACGACGGCCCACTGCATGTTCTTGTTGGTGACAAGCACCTGCAGGAAGACGACCGCAAGGACGGCAAGAACCACGCCGCCGATCCAGTGGCCTATCTTCGGCACCGCGATGGGCTTGAGATCGTGGATCGAGGGGCGGTGTGGCGGTTTTTCAGACATCGTCGTTCCTTGTGCCGGTCGCGGACCCCGGCCCGAGGCAAGCCCCGGGCCGGGAAAGCGGCGCTGGAGCAATCCAGCAAGCGTGCGCAGTTTTGGCGTTTCGAAGAAAAGCGCAAACGCCTAGAGGTCCGCCGGATTTTCTTCCGTGATCAGAAGCGCCTTGCTCAGCATGCCGGAATCGTTCAGGCCCCACTTGGCCATGATCTTCTCATAGGTACCGTCGTCAATCATCGACTGGATCGCATCCGTCATGACCTGGCCGAGCGGATCGCCCTTGCGCACGCCGATGCAGCTGTTGACGGGCGACAGAACCAGTTCCGACACCTTCAGGTCGCCGGTCTGCTTGGCCATGTAGGCAAGCTTGACGGAGCCGGCCACGGTCGCCTCGGCGCGCTGCGAGCGCACGGCCAGTTCCGCCTGGGCCTGCGTGCCGTGCGTCTGCATGATCACCGGTTTGTCCTTGCATTCGTTGGCGTTCAGCTTCTCCAAGAGGCCGAGGTCCCAGGAGCCGTTCAGCACGGCGACCGTCAGGCCGCAGGCGTCGGAGGCCGTCTTGATGTCGAGCTTGCTGTCCGCCGGATAGGCGAACGAGGTGCCGATCTTGCGCTGGGAGACGAAATCCAGCGTTTTCAGGCGTTCCGCGGTGGTGCCGAAGGACGAGAAGCCCGCGTCGAAACGCTTCGACTGGAGGCCCGGAATGATGGCGTCGAAGCTGGTGCCCTCGAAGGTGAAGGTCACGCCGAGGCGATCTTCCATCTCCTTGGCGATATCGACGCTCCAGCCCTTGAGCTGACCATCGGAATCGAGAAATTCGTCGGGCGCCCAGTCGTTGAAGACCGCGGCCTTGATGCCGTTGTCCTTGTATTCCTGCGGCAGGGCATCGTGCAGGGCGGGAATGACATCGGCAAGCGCCGGCATTGCCAGTGCCGCGCTCAGGGCACACCCGGCGAGAATGGATTTGAACATGACAACCTCCTTGTCGTGGCGAACCGGCGGGTCCGCGATTGCGTTCTCTGGTTCCCCTTGCAGATAATGGCGAGAACGTTCTCACATATGAGACACGGAGATGGCCCATCCGTCAAGCGCCTCCCGCACCGATCGAGGGCGTAAAGACGTTGAAAACGGCCATCGATCTGGTAACACCTGAAAAAGCCTGTCGTCTTCTACCGGAATACGCATGATCGGATTCTCAGTCGGCAGGCCCGAAATGTGAGAGGGAAGTGCCACGTGACCCCGAAAAGCAAGGCAACCATCGCGGATGTAGCGCGCGCAGCAGGCGTTTCCACGGCAACGGCGGGGCGCGTGCTCGGCGGCTATGGCTATACCAGCGAGGAGAAGAAGGAGCACGTTCTCAAAGCCGCCCAGGACCTCGGCTACCGGCCCAACGCGCTCGCCCGCAGCCTCATCACAGGCAAGACCCGCACGCTCGGCGTGGTGGCCGGCGATATCCAGAATCCATTCTATGCTTCTGTCCTGCGCGGCATTTCCAACGTCGCCGAGGCCAACGGATTCGGCCTTTTGATCACCAATAGCGACGAGGCCCGGGCGAAGGAGGTCCACTCCGTCGAGCTTCTCGCCCAGAAGCAGGTGGACGGCCTGATCGTTACCCCCAGCGACACGCGCAAGGCGCGGCACCTGCACAATCTCAAGGCCATGGGCATGCCCTTGGTGCTGATCGACCGCGCCGTCGCCGGCCTGATGGTCGACCGGGTGGCGACCGACAACATCGCCGCCGCCGAACAGGCCGTCCGCCATCTTATCGCGGCCGGACACCGCCGGATCGGCATCGTGGCGGAGCTCGTCGACGAGGAGAGCGGCAAGCTGGATGCATTCCTGGCGCGCGCCGTGGCGGGCGATCCGATCGAGAGCGAAACGCTCTATCCGAGCTGGCAGCGCCTTCTCGGCTATATCCGGGCGCATCGGATCGAGGGCCTGCCCGTGGATCCGCGCCTGACCCTTCGGGCGGGAAGCTATTCCGCCCTTGCCGCGCAGGCGGTCGTGTCCCGCCTGATGACGGCACCCGACCGGCCGACGGCGCTGTTCACCACGGACGGCACCATGTCCGAAGGCGCCATGCGGGCTCTCACCGAGTTGAAGCTCTCGATCCCGCAGGATCTCTCGCTCATCTGCTTCGACGATCTCGACTGGATGAGCTTCCACCGCCCCGGCATCACGACCGTGGCGCAGCCGCGCCTTGCCATGGGCGAGGCCGCCGCGCGAATGCTGCTGGAGCGCATTCGCGGCGAAGCCTTTCCGCCGCGCACGGTGCTGATGCCCGCCGAACTGGTCGAGCGCGGTTCCGTCGCCCGGCTCTGATCCCCTCGCAAAACGGTCCGGGGCGCCGTTTCAGCCGCACCGGCCGGAGGAAACCATTTGCCATTCCGGGGGCGGTCCTATAAATGAGAACGTTCTCAGTTCCTTATCAGGAGATGCCTGCCCGATGTCGCGCCGCACCAGAATCCTCGCCTTTGGTGACAATGTGGTCGATTGCTACCGCGACCAGAACCTGATGTTCCCCGGCGGGAACTGCGTCAACCATGCAGTCTTCGCGCACCGCGCCGGCGCCGAGACGGCTTATGCGGGCGCAGTCTGCGACGACGACGCCGGGCAGCTGATCCGCCAGGCGCTGATCGAGGAAGGCGTCGACGTTTCCTCGCTGCGGATGGAACCGGGACAGACGGCCTATTGCGTGATCGAGACGCAGGAGGGCGAGCGGGTGTTCATCGGCGCCAATCTCGGCGTGTCGATCATCGCGCCTTTACGGGCGGACCTCGCGCGGCTTTCGGATTTCGATGCCGTCCATACCGGCCGGTCGAGCCATGTCGATGCCTGGCTGCCGCGCTTTGCGGCGGCGACGAAGGTTTCCTACGATCTTGCAACCGTCCACGATCCCGAGCGCATCGCCCAGGTCGCGCCCCATTGCTTCCTCCTCGCCTTTTCCGCGGGAGGCACGCGCCATGAGGAGGCCCTTGCGCTGGCGCAGGCCGCGCGAGCGGCCGGTGCGCGCTGGAGCCTCGTCACCAGGGGTATCGACGGAGCCGTCCTTGCCGGCGAAGCCGGTGTGTTCGAGGCGCCGGCCCAACCGGTCGACGCCATCGACACGCTCGGCGCCGGCGACACCTATATCGCCAACGTCCTCGTCGGCCTGCTCGGCAAGCGGGATCCCGAAACGATCCTGAAGGATGCGGCAGAAGCGGCGGCCCGGACCTGCCTGATACGCGGCGCCTTCGGCCATGCCGCCACCATGAGCGTCGATCTCTCGAACATGATGAGCCTCGAGGAGATCTACCGCACCACCCGTCCGGCAAAAGTGCCCGAAGACGCCTGACGGACGCGGTTCCATGCTGATCCGGCCGGAGCCCTCTACCCGTGTGCCCACCCGACAGCCTCAGGCAACGCGCATAGGTCCACGCCGGCCGCATTTCAGTCGGAAGGACCACGCTGGCGCTTCTCAAAACGGACGTTAGAATCAGGATTGGCGATGGTTGCGTCGCGCCAGAAGCGATAAGTACCTACCGTCAGGCTCGCGATGGCGTAGAAGGTCAGGACGCAGTGATGATGAAACACATACAGATGATCGCTCTGGTCAAAATAGCCTTGCTCGTTGCGAATGTGTCGGCGCTTGCCTGCCCGGAACCGATCAGGCTCTTTCCTTCAGAGTTCATCACGGCGGACATCATCATCGTCGGTCAGGTCCAGAGATATGAGGCAATCATCGATATCGCAGCCACGGCCAGGGTACGGCAAATTCTGGAGAAGATCCCCAAGATGAAGGCGCGTACCAAGGATCATGTGTCGATACTCTATGGCAGGTTCAACATCGACGTAGAGCAGGTTCTCAAGGGAACGGTAGCGGCAAGGCCCGACATATATTGGGCGCCGGCGACAAGGGGACCGGCCAAGAGCGTGCCACCCGGTCGATACATCCTCGGCCTTGTCGCAATGAACGACCGTGTGGAATACGCCAAGAATCTACCACATCCGCCCGGCGCCCTATATGTGGATGAAAAGTCGTGCGCAGGGGCATTTATCGCTGAATATTCGAGCGACATGGGCATTAAAATCAGGCAGCTTCTGAACGTCCGTTCACAGCCTTAAAGGCCGCCGTTGTACTTTATCTGCCTCGAATGGTTCGGAGAGGAACATGGCGATGGTCAGTTAAAAGCCCGCTTTTAGTACGTCGCTTGCGAAAGCCGCCTGCCCGCTTCCCACCAAATCTCAGCCCTTTCGGGTCGCGACGCGAGCCGCGATTCGGTGAATTTGGCAGGAGCCGGCCTCAAGGCAACCTTGCAACCGCTTCTGCTCGCCACCATTCATCCATCTTTCCCACCAACGCGCCGGATATTGGAACGGGCCGGGGATCGCCACCGCGCGGCAACCGAGGCCGGCCGTGGGTCATGCTTATCGCTGCCCATAACCCGTCATCTCCAGATAGCCCTTGCCGGGATGGCTGCCGGCCACGCGCACGGGACCTTCCCAGTAGGAAATGCCGAGATCCATCCAGGCCTGCGTGTTGAGCGCGCCGACAGTGACGTCGAGCCGACGGTCGGGCAGGGTGAGCCGCCAGCGCGTCGGGATGTCTTGCCCCTTCACCCGGCTCGTCTCCACCGGGGTCGCGACGAGCCTGCCGTCGCCATAGGGCGTCGCCGTACCGTCCGCCGCGATCCACGTGGCGGAGGTGAAGTCGCCGCCAGCGGCATCGCGCAGGCGGAAACCCATCAGCTTCTCGCCTGCGTCGAAGGAGAGCGAGAACCAGTCCCAGCCGGACTGTTCCTCCGCCAGCGGCTGCGACGACCATTCGCGATCGAGCCACGCCGTGCCGCGCACCGGGATTTCGCCTTCCGGCAGGGTGATCGTTCCCTCCACAGCAAAGAAGGGCTGGGAATAGTAGTGGCTCGCCTGCCCTTTCGCCGATTTCACCGAATAGCCCTGCTCGCCGTGCAGCACGATCGGGCCTTCCGCACGCATGGCGACATCGTAGGCGAAATCCTTGCCCGTCGCCGTGAGCCGCAGGCGGTCCAGGCTGTCGCCCGCCATCTGCCAGTCGTCGATCCAGGCCGCGAAGGGCTCGGCCGTCACGCCCGCCTGGCCTGTGCCGCCGCGCGCGAAACGCTCCGTGGCGCGGTGCACGGCGGCGCTGGTGACGGCGGCATGGCCGAACCACACCTGCGGGCTCTCCCATGCCGCGCCCTCGCCCGGCGCGAGCGCCGAGCGGAAAAGCGTCCATTGCAGGCCGTAGTCCGCACCGTCCGGCCCGGTGAGGTTCGCGGTGACGTACCACCACTCGATCCGGTAGTCCGGATGGGCTCCGTGATCCTGCGGGAACGCGAGCTGCCTGCCCCGCTCCGGCACGGCGAAGCCCTCGGCGTCGGTGCCGAGCCCGGCAAAACCCTGGGCGAAGGCGTTGCCGACACCCAGCAGCAGAAAGAGCAGGGCCCTAACGTTCATTGGCGAAGATCCTCAGCAGCGCGGCAGGCTCCATGCGCGCCAGCCGCCAGGCCGGCCAGAGCGCGGCGGAAAGCGCGGCGCCGAGCGCGAAGAGCATCAGGCGGGTGTATTCGGCTGGAAACAGGTACATCGGCAGGCGCCAGCCGAACGCCTCGACATTGACGATGGCGAGCAGCACCCAGGCGAGCACCAGGCCCAGCGGCAAGGCCAGCACCGCGGTGAGCGCGGCGAGCAGCACCGTGCGCAGGATCTCCATGCCGGCGAGACGGCGCTGGGTCGTTCCCATCGCCCAGACGGGCGCCATCTGCGGCAGCCGCATCGCCGCCAGCGTGAGCAGGCTCATCAGGATCGCGAACGCCGCAACCGCCAGCGTCAGCACGTTCAGCGCCCCGGTCACCGAGAAGGTGCGCTCGAAGACCGACAGCGAGAACGCCTTGAGCGCCGCCTGGTCGACGATGCGCGCCGGGGGAAAGTCGAACGCCTCCACGAGCGCCTGGCGCAGGCCCTGCGGGTCGTCGGTGCGCACGCCGTAGCGCCGCGGCACGACGCCGGGGAAGGCCTGGCGGAACAGCGCCTCGCCGACGATGGCCTGGCCGATCGGGTTTCCATAGTCGCCTACGACGCCCGCGACCGGCATCGACAGTCCGGGGCCAAGCGCGAGCGCATCGCCCACGCTCAGTCCGGCGCGGCGGGCAAGCTGCTCGTTGATGATGACGGCCCTGCCCGCTTCGACCTCGTCCCAGACGGCCGGGACGGCGTCAAGGAAGCGCCAGTTCTCACGATAGGTGTAGCCGATGCGCGCGCCGAAGATCTCCGCCCGCAACCCGGCGAGCGTCGCATCGACCGACATGATCGGCAACACCGCGTCGGAGCGCGCCTCCAGGAAACGCTCCAGGCCTGCCCGGTCCGCCACAGCCTCCGCATCGACGTAGAGCTCGGCGGACAGGCGCTGGTCGAGGAAGCCGACGAAGGTCAGGCGAAAGCTCGAGACCATGGTTGAAACGCCGATATTCGCGGCCATGGCGAGCAGCAGCGCCATCAGCGCAAGCCCGAGGCCGGGCAGTTGCTGGCGGGTGTCCGCCCAGAACCATTGCGCCATGGCGCGGGCTGCCCGTGCTTCGCCAAGGCGCAGGATCGCCCCCAGGCACGGCGCCAGCGCAAGGGCCGCGCCGAGCATCAGGCAGGCGAGCAGCGCGAAGCCGGCGGCGAGCCCAGTCCCGGTGACGGCCAGAACGCCTGCCACCGCGAGCAGCAGGGCTGCCGCCGCGGCCTGCAGCTTGCGCGTCCGCCCCGAGGCCAGCGCCCAGGCGCGTCCGCCGGCACCCGCCAGGACCGGCATCCGCGCCAGCCGCCACAACGCGCTCGCCGAGGCGAGCAAGGCGCCGCCGAGCGCCATGGCCATTCCCGAAAGCCACCATGCCGGACGGATCTGCAGCGTGCCGGCGACGTCGGCGCTGTAAAGGCCCCGTATCGTGGCGGCAACGTCCGGCAGCAGGAGCGCCGCGATGAGATAGCCGAGCACGATGCCGAGCGCGCCGGCAATCGTCGCCAGCACCACAAGCTCCAGCACCATCAGGACGATCAGGCGGCGCAGCGGCACGCCGAGCGCGCGCAGGGTGCGAACCATGCCGCGCCGCTGCTCGAATGCGAGGCCGATCGCCCCGTGGACGATGAAGATGCCGACCGCGAAGCTGAGCAAGCCGAAGGCCGTGAGATTGAGGTGGAAGCTGTCGGTGAGCCGGCCGACATCGGTCGCACCGTCGGCGCGCTGGAGCAGCAGGTCCGGCGCGATCTCGGCCAGCGGCCGTTGCCGCAGCGGCTGGTCCGGCAGGACGATGAGGCGGCTGATGCGCCCCGCGCGGCCGAGCAGCTTCTGGGCAACGCCGATGTCGGCAAGCACGGTGCCCGGTGCGACCGCCTGATCGACCAGGACCGGGTTGGACAGGTTCGCCGCAAGGAGCGCGGCCGTCTGCGGCCCGGCGACCAGCGTGTCGGCGCGCACGAGACGGTCGAGGTCGGCGCGCGCCAGTGCCGCGCGCGCCGCCGAACCCGGCGGCGCGGTCAGCGGATCGACGCCGACCAGCCGCACGGCCGTCCCGCCCACGCGCAACCTGCCCTCCACCACCGGGCTGACCAGCCAGCCGGCGCGGCGCAGCGCGACGAAAAGCGCCTGCGGCATGGCATCCCCCTCGGGCGGCAGGAGCTGGTCGAACCGGCCTTCGGCCAGCGTCGCGGCGGCTGCGTCATAGCTCGCGCGCGCCTCGGCGTTGATCGCCTGCACCCCCGACCACAGCGCCGTCGCCAGCGCGAGGCCGAGCACCAGCGTCATCAACTGGAGCCGGTTGCGTCGCCAGT
Organism: Shinella sp. WSC3-e; assembly: GCF_945994535.1. Taxonomy (NCBI): domain Bacteria; kingdom Pseudomonadati; phylum Pseudomonadota; class Alphaproteobacteria; order Hyphomicrobiales; family Rhizobiaceae; genus Shinella; species Shinella sp. WSC3-e. The sequence goes on along the minus strand of NZ_OZ000530.1, from coordinate 29,717 downwards.
GCGACGCCAGTGCCGAAAGGATCGCGCCGGTCACAGGAGGCGGCCCTGGCTGAGATGCGCCTGCCGTCCGAGCCGCGCGGCAAGGCGCGGGGAGTGCGTGACCATCAGGAGCGCAGCGCCGGTTTCCGCCACGAGCATGAGGAACTGCTCCATCACCTCGTCCGCGGTCGCCTCGTCGAGGTTGCCGGTCGGTTCGTCCGCCAGGATCAGCTTCGGCCGCGCCGCGAGCGCCCGGGCGATCGCCACGCGCTGCTGCTGGCCGCCGGACAGTTGCTCCGGATATTTCCGCAGGTGCGGCTCCAGGCCCAGCGCGTCGGCCAGCCGGGAAAGCGCCCGCGGTTCCGGCGTGTCGTTCAGGCGCGCCTGGAAGGCGATGTTGGCGGCGACGTCCAGAGAGGGGATGAGGTTGAACTGCTGGAAGACGATGCCCACCACGCTTCGCCTCAGTCGCGCGCGCCCGCTGTCGTCGAGCCTCGTGACCTCCTGCCCGTCGAGCAGAACGCGCCCGCCGTCTGCGGCGTCCAGTCCCGCCACGAGGTGCAACAGCGTGCTCTTGCCCGAACCGGATTCGCCGGTCAGCGCTAGCGTCTCGCCCGCCTGGAGCGAGAGGGTCACGCCGCGCAGCACGGGCACCGGGCCTTCCGGGCCTAAATAGGATTTCCGCAGGTCCTCGATCGAAAGCAGCATGCAACACAGCTATCGCATGCGGCGGAAAGTAAAAAGGCCAAGTCGCAAGATCCGTCGACAAGGCATGCAAGCGACGGCCGGCCGCATCGCGTCGGATCGTTGGCCGCAACGATCCGAATTTCGAGCGACAGGCATACTCCTCAAGGACCCGGCGCCAATCACGGCTCTTTCCCGCCGAACTTTCGGACCGCCGGAAACACCCTGCCGGCCGGCCCGCTAAAGCATTTCCGCATTATCCAACGCCGAAGCGGCTTCGCTTCGGCTGGAAATGCTCTAGGCCCGCAGCCTCAGGTAGAGCGCGGGCAGCAGCGTGTCGAGCCGGTCGATCGAATCGATGCATATCGCGCCGCGCGGCCCGAAAATGCGCTGCGGATAGGAATCCGCGTCCGAATCCAGCGCCACGCAGAAGGTGTCTATCCCCTCGCGGCCGAGTTCGTGCACCGCCATGCGGGCATCCTCCACCAGATAGCGCCGGTCGTCGACATCGATGTCGGAGGGTTCGCCGTCCGTGACGATGAGGAGCAGCCTGCGGTAGCTGCGCTGCCGGCGAAGATCGCTGCCGGCGTGGCGGATAACCGCGCCGAGCCGGGTCGAATAGTCGCCCGTGAGCCCTGCGAGGCGGGCGATGGCGAAGCGGTCGAAGGGCCGGCCGAAATCCTTGATGCGCATGTAGCGCACGTCCTCCCGCCCATTGGAGCAGAAGGCGGCGATGGCGAAGGGATCGCCGACATCCGCCATCGCGCGGGCGAGCAGCGCCGTCGACAACCGCTCCATCTCCAGCACGGAGCCTTGCGAACCGCGCACCCTCTCCGTCGTGGAGCGAGATGAATCGATCAGCACGAGCACCGACATGTCGCGCGAACGCCGCTCGTAGCGGCCGTAGACCCGCGTATCCGGCACCTCGCCCGCCCGCCGCGCGATCATGGCGGCGATGCTCGCGTCCATGTCGAGGAACTCCCCTTCGGTCTGGCCGCGGACCCGCTGCTGGCGGCTGATCCGCGAGGCCCTGATGAGCGTCGAAAGCCGGTCGACGAGGTCGGACCGCGCCTCGCTCAAGGCCGATGCGACACGGGGCGGACCGATCTGGCCCGGCATTTCGCGCACCCGGCACCATTCCGGCCGGTAGCGGCCGGTGACATGGTCGTATTCCGGGTAGCGGGCAACGAGCAGGCCATCCTCGTCCTGCGCCTCGGCCAGCCGCCCGGCCGCGGTCTCGCCATCCTCGCCCTCCTCGCGGCGGCCATCGTCGCCGGCCTGCTGCTCGATCCGCGCGCCTTCGAGCATGGCCTCGATCTCGACCGGCGCCTGGCTGTCGTCCGGGCCGAAATCCCAGATGCCGATATTGTCGTCGCGATAGGCCGGCTGAACCACATAGGTCCTGGCGTCGAACTGCAGGCGCATCTGGCCGATATCGTTGCCGAGCAGCCCGCCGATGCGCCGGCTGAGCTGCTGGTCGCCGATATTTTCGCGGACGGCCTCGGCGAAGAGTGTCCGCCCCTTCTCCACCCAGCCATGCGGATCGGCATAGTCCGGATCCGCCAGCGCCCGCGCAAGCCGCGCCATCAGGGCGATCGCGATGGGCGGGCCTTCCGGCCGGGCGACATGGAAGCGTCGCCAGAGGGTGGCAAGGCCGGGCATCGTCCGGGCGGCGAGCCTTTCGACACGCGCGTCCTCGATGAGGGAAACGAGGGCAATCTGCAGCGGCTTCAGCCCGGCGGCGGGAAATTTTGCCCGCGTGAAGCGATGATGCGCGCCGATATGCGCGACGGCGGCACGGTAGAGCAGCTTCGCCTCGCCATCCTCGAAGCCGGCGAAGGCGGCCGGCAGGCGCACGCCGCCACCACCGAAACCGGGCCTGCGCCGCATCTGTTCCGGCGCATCCGGCGGCGCTTCGGCAATCGGCGGCGCCATGCCCCAGAGAGCCTTGAGGTAAAGGCCGAGGCCATGGCGCCATTCGGCAAGGCCGCCTCCCGCCCCGCGCCCCTCGACCAGGCGGATCGCCTCGCCGCTTTCCAATGCGAAGAAAGCGCGCCGGCGCGCCACGTCCTTGGCGCCGATATGCAGGCCCATGCGCACGAAGGCGACGAAATCCGGCGCATCCAATGCCTCAAGGAGCCGGCCGGTGTTTTCCAGAAGGGGAAGCGCGGCCTCCGGCGCCCGGCGTGCGACATCCTCAATCGCCGCCGCCCAGGCGTTCATCGCCGCCTCATCGAAATGGCGCGATGCGACAAGCGCCGCCTGCGGCACGCGGCTTGCGGCCAGCCGGCCCGAGCGGATCGCGACCTGCGATACCGCCGAGGCGAGGCGAACGGCAAAAGCCGGGCCGGCAAGCGCGGCCACGGCGGGGCCGGCGCGGCGATAGGCATCGGCGACGAGGTCGCCGTAACCGGCCCGGTCGATGCGGCCATGCGCGACATGCCAGCGCTCCCGCCATTCGGGCGGAAATCCATCGGGCGCATTCATGGTTGCCGCCTCCTGCATGAAACGTTCAAAGGCAGGCGGCGATGGCGCCGGAAAGCGCATCGCGCAGATCAGGGTCATCGGTGATCGGCACGACCATCGCCACCTGGCAGGCCGCCTCGATGGCAATGCCGGCGGCAACGAGCAGCCCGGCATTGATGAGCATGCGCGTGGAGGCTCCCTCTTCGAGGCCCTGCCCCTTGAGGTTGCGCGACCGCTCGGCGATGCGCACCAGGGTCTCCGCCGTGCGCCGCTCGATGCCCGCCTCCCGGGCGACGATCTCCGCCTCGATATCCGGCGACGGATAGCCGAAGGCAATGGCGCCGAAGCGCTGCTTGGTCGATTCCTTCAGGTCCTTGAGCACGCTCTGGTAACCGGGATTGTAGGAAATGACGACCTGGAAATCCGGATGCGCCCGCACCACCTCGTTCTTCTTCTCGAGCGGCAGGATACGCCGGTCGTCGGTCAGGGAATGGATGACGACGGTCGTGTCCTGACGCGCCTCGACGATCTCGTCGAGATAGCAGATGGCCCCCTCGCGCACGGCAAGGGTCAGCGGTCCGTCGTGCCAGACCGTGCCGTCCGTATCGAGCAGGTAGCGGCCGACGAGGTCGGAGGCGGTCATGTCCTCATGGCAGGAGACGGTGATCAGCGGCTTGCCCAGCCGCCAGGCCATGTGCTCGACGAAGCGCGTCTTGCCGCAGCCGGTCGGCCCCTTCAGCATGACGGGCATGCGGCTCTTGTGCGCGGCCGTAAACAGCGCGATCTCGCTTTCGACCGGCCGATAGAAAGGTTCGCTGGAAATGCGATAGGCATCCAGGTTCGTCACGATAGACCTCATGGAGTTGGCGCCGCGATGCTCCCGGCCATCGCGGCGCGGGGGATTTCAGGACGCCAGCAGCTCCTTCAGTTTGTCGTCCAGGAACTTGACGTCGACGGGGTTGGTGCCCGGCCCGCCGGCAAAGTGCCCCCAGATCGAGGGGATCGGCACGTAGGTCGCATTCGGCATGTTCGCAACCTCGTTCTCGCTGTCCTCCGGCGGGAAGTAGAGGTCGGTTCTGCCGGGCATGACATAGGCCTTCGCCTTGATGGCGTTGAGCGCGGCCTTGTAGTCACCGTTGTAGAGTTCGTTTGCAGAGATGTCGCCGTTCTGCCAGGTCCAGAGCATGGCAAGCAGGTTGTTCGGATCCTTCGGCAGGAAGAAGCCCTCCCAGAAGGAGACGAGAAAGTCCTCCAGCGAGGCGTAGCCCAGCGCCTTCAGGTCGAGCTCCTCGCGGTAGAAGGATTGCGAAAAGCCCCAGCCGGCATAGACGCGGGCGGCGGCGCGCAGGCCCTTGTGCGGCTTCTCCTTGTACCAGCCGTCCTGGAAGGACCCGTCCGCCGTCAGGGCCGCCTTGACGCCTTCGAGGAAGACGAAGTTGTGGCGCGAGCATTTCGCCGAACCGCAGAAGGGCGCGAGCAGGTCCATCATGCCGGGGTACATCGCGCCCCAATGGAAGGTCTGGAGCCCGCCCATGGACCAGCCCGTCACCAGGCGCAGATGCGAAATCCCCAGATGCTCCGTCACCAGCCGGTGCTGGGCGCGGACATTGTCATAGGCCGTCACCTTCGGGAAGCGGGCGGCGTTGTAGGGCTCCGGCGTGTTGCTCGGCGAGGAGGAGAGGCCGTTGCCGAACATGTTGGGGATGATGATGAAATACCTGCCGGGATCGAGCGCCATGCCCGGGCCGACCAGCCATTCGTTGTCGTAGTGCTGGCCGGAATACCAGGTCGGATAGAGGATGGCGTTATCCTTCGCGGCATTGAGGGTGCCGAAGGTCTTGTAGGCGAGTTTGGCCTCGCGCAGGATCGCGCCGTTCTGCAGGGCGAAATCGCCGAGTTCGAAGATCTCGTAATCGAGCGTCATGTCTGTTTTCCTTCATTGAAAATGCGCGTTCGGCGCGCGCCGAGGCGCGCCGCCGTGTTCAGACGGATGCATCCACCGCGGACCGCCGATCCTTCAGCGAGGAGAGCGCGAAATGGGCGATGCCGGCGACGATGCCCGCGCTGATCGCGGTGGAAAGCTGCGGCGCATAGAACTCGACGATGAAGCCGACCGCCGCGCCGATCGCCCAGGAGATGAAGGGCGTCGAGCGCCATTCCTTCTCCGCCCCGCCGCCGCTTTTGAAGATGTAGGCCTCGACGAGCAGGATCATGCCGATGGGCGGGACCACGATGCCGAGCAGCGACAGCCACTGGATGAAGAAAGCCCAGACATTGCCCGCGGCGATGACGATGCCGAGGATGCCGAGCACGACGGCGAGCAGCCGCATCTTCGAGCCGAGGATGCGCGACCAGCCCGTCGCCGCATTGTAGAGGCAATGCGAGCAGACCGAGCCGAGGTTGATGTAGAGGAACAGGAAGGCGAGCGCGCTCAGCCAGCCGATCTGCAGCGTGTTCATGTAGCCGAACATGTTGTCCGCCCCGAACGGGTTGGCATCCGGCACGGCAAGGGCCGCCGTCAGGATGCCACCGACCAGCATGGCGACGAGGTTGGAGACCGGAAAGGCCGAGAAGGTCGCGATGAGGGAATGGCTGCCGGTCCGGGCCCAGCGGTTGAAGTCGGCGGTGACCGTACCGGCATCGATGAAGAGGGCGATGACCACCGTCAGCCCGACGCCCATCGACATGGTGGCGACACCGTTGTTGCCGGCATAGCTCCAGATCGCGTCGAAGGTGGTGGTCGAAGCCGAATGCAACACCACGAACAGGCCGAGCACGAAGAACAGCGGCACCGAGACGAGGCCGATCAGGTGCAGGCCGCGCACGCCGATGAAGGTGATGGCGATGTAGAGCAGGCCTGCCACGATGGTCATAGCGACATAGTTCATCTCGTAGGTGCTGGCGATGAGCGCGCCGGTAATGCCCGTCTGCACCGCAAACCAGCCGAGCAGCAGCGTCGAGAGCAGGCCCGAGGCGAGCGCATATCCCTTCGTGCCGAAGACTTCCGACGCGATCAGCGCGAAATTCCGGCCGCTCCGCGTCGCCGAAAGCCCGAGCGCGCCGACATAGGCGAACATGATCAGGTTGCCGATGACCATCGCCGCGAGTGCGCGGGAAAAGCCCATGCCCAGCACGAGGATCGAGCCGGTCATGGAACCGGTGATGATCGCCGGGAAGCCGGCCCAGACCGTCACCATGGAAAACAGGCTATGCCGGGCCGAAAGCGGCACCGGCGCATGTTCGTATTCCTCGCCGAGCACATGGTCGGCATCGAGCGGCGACGGATCGCCAGGCCCTTTGGAGTGTGTAGACATGTTCGTTCCCCTCATGTCTTTCTGTTGAGGAAGGCCATCCGGTTCCCAGGACCGGATGGCCCGGTTGGCATCAGCGATGGGCGGCCGCGTGCGGGATGCCGTCTATCGGGCATTCGTCCGTGCCGACCGTGCCGCGGGTCATGGCCTCGACCATCTCGCGCGTCCCGTCCGGGTCGTTCACCCACCTGGCGTAGAAGTTGTAAGGGCAGGCCGCGACGCCGCGGTCGCCGTCGCCGGAATTGATCGTGCCGGTGTAGCCGCGGTGCAGGAGCTTGAAGAGGTGGTTCTGCGACTGGCCGTTGCGGCGGGCATCGCGGATGGCCGAGACGGAGAGCTGGGCATACTGGATGCCGTTCTCCTCCGTGCCGCATTCGCCGAGCGTGCGCCCGTCGAAGCCGATAATGGCGGAATGGCCGAAATAGGAATAGACGCCGTCGAAGCCGGCGGCATTGGCGACCGCGACATAGACATTGTTCGCCCAGGCCATCGACTTGGAGATCTGCACCTGCTGCTCCTTGGCCGGATACATGTAGCCCTGGCAGCGGATGATGAGCTCGGCGCCCCGCATGGCGCAGTCGCGCCAGATTTCCGGATAGTTGCCGTCGTCGCAGATGATGAGGCTGATCTTCAGGCCCTTCGGCCCCTCGGAGACATAGGTGCAGTCGCCGGGATACCAGCCCTCGATCGGCACCCAAGGCATGATCTTGCGGTATTTCTGGACGATCTCGCCCTTGTTGTTCATGAGGATGAGCGTGTTGTAGGGCGCCTTGTTCGGGTGCTCCTCGTGGCGCTCGCCGGTCAGCGAGAAGACGCCCCAGACATTGGCCTTGCGGCAAGCCTCGGCGAAGATCGCCGTCTCCTCGCCCGGTATCTGCGAGGCGGTTTCGTACATCTCCCTGGAATCATACATGATCCCGTGGGTCGAATATTCCGGGAAGACGACCAGATCCATGCCCGGCAGGCCGATCTTCATGCCCTCCACCATCGCGGCGATCTTGCGGGCGTTCTCCAGCACTTCGGCCTTGGTGTGCAGCCGCGGCATCTTGTAGTTCACGACAGCAACGCCGACGGTATCTTTGCTGCTGCTGATGTCACCATGGTACATTTCAAGTCTCCTTAGACGACGAGGTGGCTCTGGATGAGCTCATCGCTGAGCGCGCCGATGTCGTCGGACACGGCCACGCTCCCGCGATTGAGGATCGCGAAGCGGTGCGAGGCCCGCCGCGCGAATTTGATGTTCTGTTCGACGAGGATCACGGCGAGGCCGTGCTTGCGGTTGAGGTCGATCAGCACGTCCTCGATCTGCTCGACGATGTTGGGCTGGATGCCCTCCGTCGGCTCGTCGAGGAGCAGGATCTTCGGTTCCGACAGGAGCGCCCGCGCGATGGCGAGCTGCTGCTGCTGGCCGCCGGAGAGGTTGCCGCTGCGCCGGCCGAGGAATTCCTTGAGGATCGGGAAGAGGTCGAAGATGTGGTCGGGGATCGTGCGCGCCGGCTTCTCCGCCGCGAAGGTGCCGATGAGAAGGTTCTCGCGCACGGTGAAGCTCGGCAGGATGCCCCGCCCCTGCGGCACGTAGCCGAGCCCGGCACGTGCCCTCACGTGCGTGGGGAGCTGGTTGATCTCCGCCCCGTCGAGCCGGATCGAGCCGGCGCAGCGTGACATGAGGCCGAGGATGGTGCGCAGCAGCGTCGTCTTGCCGACGCCGTTGCGCCCGAGCACCGTCAGGAATTCCCCCTCCCGCACCGAGAGCGAGACGGACTGGAGGGCTCGGCTGCGGCCGTAGAAGCCGTCGACATCGGAAAGCTCAAGCATGGCCGATGCCTCCCGAGCCGAGATAGGCCTCGCGGACCTTCGCATCCTGCGAAACCTCGTCGGCGGTGCCCTGCGCCAGCAGCTTGCCCTGATGCATGACCGAGATCGTCTCGGCGATGTCGCGCACGAAGCCCATGTCATGCTCGACGACGACGAGCGTGTGCTTGCCGCGCAGCCGGTTGAAGAGCTCGGCGGTCATGTTGGTCTCGTGCGCCGTCATGCCGGCCGTCGGCTCGTCCATCAGGATGAGCGCCGGATCCTGGGCGAGGATGAGGGCGATCTCCAGCCATTGCGTCTGGCCGTGCGAAAGCTGCGCTGCCTGGGTTTCGAGATGATCCTCCAGCCCGACGAGGACGGCGAGGCGTTCCAGCCGCTCGGTATCCACCCCGCCGGAGAACCGGAACAGGTTGCGCCAGACGCCCGGATCGCGCGAGCAACCGATCTCCAGGTTTTCCCGGACGGTCAGCTCGCGGAAGACGCTCGGCACCTGGAACTTGCGGCCGATGCCGGTGCGTGCGATCCGGAATTCCTTGAGAACGTGGATCGGAGCGCCGCGGAAGGCGATTTCCCCGGATGTGATGCGGGACTTGCCGCAGATCAGGTCGAGCGTCGTCGATTTGCCGGCACCGTTCGGGCCGATCAGGCAGCGCAGCTCGCCCGACGCCACCTCGAAGTCGAGCCGGTCGACAGCGATGAAACCGGAAAAGGCCACGGTCACCTGTTTGAGCGCAAGGAGCTGTTCGCGTGCGGGCGTCATAGCGCACCTCCGAGATGGGGTTGGGATTTGGAGGTTTGCTCGGTGGCATGGCGGGCGCCGCCCTTGCGCGCCGCCTTAGGGAAGCGACGCACGAGGGCTTCGAAGACGCCCGCCAGCCCCTTCGGCATGAACAGCACGATGAGGACGAAGAGGCCGCCCATGACGAGGGTCCAGGTTTCGAGGAAGGCTTCGGTTTCCGACAGTGCGCCCTGCACGCCGGTGACGAGCACCGCGCCCAGCATGGCGCCGAGAAGGCTCTGCCGGCCGCCGACGGCGACCCAGATCACGATGGAAAGGCTGAGCGGCACGCCGAGGAAGGTCGGCGAGGCGAATTCCATGATGATCGTGTAGAGCATGCCCGCAAGGCCGGCGATGGCGGCCGAAAGCGCGAAGACGAAGGTCTTGTAGAGCGCCACGTCATAACCGAAGAAGCGCACCCGCTCCTCCTGGTCGCGCACCGCCTGCAGGATGAGGCCGGTCTTGCTGCGCGAAACGGCGAGCGCGAGGAACAGCGTGACCGTGAGGCAGATCGCGACGAGATAGTAGGTCGAGGCTGAGTAGACGTCGAAGGTCAGGCCGAAAATCTCGAACCGCGCGAGATCGGTGATGCCGTTGAAGCCGCCGGTGTAGCTCTGCTGGTCGATGATGATGAGGTTGACCACCACCATGGCGGCAAGCGTGATGATCGCCGCATAGACCCCGGCGATGCGCCCGCCGAACATGAACCAGCCGAGCAGCGCGGCGAACAGTGCCGGGACGAGGATGCCGGCGAGAAGCGCGAAGGGCATGGAATGGAACGGCACCCATATCCACGGCAGTTCCGTCACATTGTTCCAGACCATGAAGTCGGGAAGACCGTCGCTGCCGGTGTGGATCGGCACCGTCTTCAGCTTCAGGAACATGGCCATGCAGTAGGAGCCGAGGCCGAAGGTCGTCGCCTGGCCGAGATTGAGGATGCCGGCATAGCCCCAGGACAGGCTGAGCGCGATCGCCAGCATGCCGAAGATCAGGTAGCGGGCATATTTGTTCAGCAGGAAGGCGTCGTCGACCAGCACGGGCACGATGAGGATCGCCAGACAGACGACGCCGTAGAGGAGGATTTGGCGGGAGACTTTTCCAGACAAGGACGGAACCTCTCGTTGACGCGGGCGGTCAGGCGCGCACACGCGGGGCGAACAAGCCCTGCGGCCGGAACCGGATGATGATGACGATGGCGACGAGGACGAGCGCCTTGGCGATCGTGTCGTTGCTGTAATAGGCAAGGAGCCCGGAGGTTTCGCCGAGCACGGCGGAGCTCACGAGCGTACCGACAAGGCTCTGCACGCCACCGAGCACGACAACCATGAAGGCATCGACGACATAGGTCGTGCCCATCTCGGGTGAGACGCTCTTCAAGGGCGAGATCAGCGCGCCGGCGAGCCCCGCAATGCCGGCCCCGTAGGCAAAGGTCAGCCGGTAGGCTCTGGCGGAATTGATGCCGAAGCTCGAAGCGATGGCGCGGTTCTGGGTGATCGCCCGAAGCTTCAGGCCGAAGGACGTGTAGCGGTAGATGCACCAGGTCGCGAGGAAGAGGCCGAGCGCCACGGCGAGCACGAAGAGCCGGTAGGCCGAGTCGGTCGCACCGAGGATATCGACGCTGCCGGACAGCGACGGCGGCATCTGGACGTAGCGCAGCTCGCCGCCGGCCGTCAGGCGGACGATCTGCTGGGTCATCACGCCAAGGCCCCAGGTGGCAAGGATCGTGTCCAGCGGCCGGTCGTAGAGATGGCGGATGACGGCGACCTCGATCAGCCAGCCGAGCGCGGCGATCAGGAGGAAGATCACGGCAAGGCTCGCCAGCAGGCTCCAGCCGAGCTGGCTCTGCAGCAGCCAGGCGCAATAGGCGCCGAGCATCACGAACTCGCCGTGGGCAAGGTTGATGACGCCGGTCACGCCATAGATGATCGCAAGCCCGAGGGCCACGAGAAGCAGGATCGACGACAGGCTGAGGCCTGTCAGGATTTGCGAAACGACGAAGTCCATATGCACCTTCTCCGCAGGTTGGGCCGGCGGCCGACCGACAGACGGCCGCCGGCTGCTTGGGGGATCAGACCTCCTTGAGGCCTTCGGCGGTGCACTTCTGGTTGGGATAGGCACTGTAGGGATTGGGCTCCAGCCAGTCGGCGGACTGCGTCAGGATCTCGAACTGCCCGTCCGCCTTGCATTGCCCGATCTTCGGGCGCAGCCAGCAATGCAGGTTCTCCGGCTCCACCTTCACGAGCCCCTGCGGCGCCTTGTATTCCTCGCCCTTCACCGCCTCGCGGATGGCGAGCGGGCCGATGTCGCTCGCGGCGAGCTTGGCGACCGCCTGCTTGAAGAGGTGGATCTGGAAATAGGCGGATTCCGACACGAAATGCGTGACCTTGTCGCCACCCCAGCGCGAGCGATAGGCCTCGACGAAACGCTGGTTCTCCGGGGAATCGAAGACCATGAAATAGGGTGCGGAGGTGAAGTGGCCGGCGGCGGCGTCACCGCCCATGGCCGCGACCTCGTTCTCCGAGGTGGTGAGGCTCGCCATCGGCATGGTCGCCGGGTCGAGGCCGGCCGCACGATACTGCCGGTGCAGCGCCACGACGGAATCGCCGACCACCGTCGAGAAGATGACGTTGGGCTTTTCCGAGCGGAACTTGTTGATGACGGAGGAGAATTCCGAATGGCCGAGCGGCACGTATTCCTCGGCGATCACTTCCGCGCCGAGCCCTTCGAGCAGCTTCTTGCAGTAGTTGTTCTCTTCCTTCGGATAGATGTAGTTCGAGCCGATCAGGTACCAGCGCTTGCCGAACTTCTCGACGAGCCAGGGGATGAAATCGTCCTGCTGCTGGTTCGGCACGGCGCCGGTATAGATGACGTTCTTGGAGCACTCGCGGCCCTCGTAGAGCGTCGGATACCAGAAGAGGTTCTCCTGCTTCTCGAAGACCGGCAGCACCGCCTTGCGGCTCGCCGAGGTGTAGGAGCCGAAGACGGAAACACAGCGGTCGGAGAGCACCAGCTTGCGGGCCTTTTCGGCGAAGGTCGCCGGGTCCGATGCGGGGTCCTCCACGACCGGTGTGATCTTCAGGCCGTTGATGCCGCCATTGGTGTTGATCTCCTCGATCGCCATCAGCGTCGCCTTGTTCAGCGACTCCTCGATGATCGCCGTCGTGCCGGTCAGCGAGAAGAGCACGCCCACCTTGATCTCGCCGTCCTGTGCGAAGGCCAGCGAGGAATTCTTCGACCAGATATGGGGAAAGCCGACCAGCGACACCGCGCCTGCTGCGGCCCCAACTTTCAGAAATTCACGCCTGTTCTTGTTCACCCTCTGTCTCCATCAAAAAACAAAGGCCCCGAAGCGCTCCGCCGGTCCGGCAGATCGTTTCGGGGCCTCTTCGCCTCTGGATTTGTTTGCGGCGTCCTCGCCGCGGGGAATGTGCTCGGGCTGTCGGCGGGTCCGGATGCAACGCCACCAGCGTTGCTTCACCGGGCCTGCATCAGGCCATTCAGAAAAACAAAAAACCCCACGTTCCGCTCTTTGCGGACCCGCGGGGTTTCGTCACCCTTTATGTGCGCAGCGTCTTTGCCGCGGACAATTCCAAAACGCTAACTGAGAAGTTCGTGCGAGTCAATCACCGCCGCAGCGACGGCGCCGATGGTCACGCGCTTCTCCATCGCCTGCTTGCGCAGGAAGTTGTAGGCCTCCTCTTCGCTCAGGTTTTTCAAGCGGATGAGCAGCGCCTTCGCCCGCTCGACGAGGCGCATGGTGCGCAGGTTCTCGTCGAGCTTGTCGATCCGCCCGCGAAGGCGCCGCTCATATTGGAAATGCTCGCGGGCCATCATCAGCACCGACTGGATCATCCGGGCGGTTGCCGGATAATGCAGCATGCCATGCGCCGCGCAGTTGTGGACGAGCTTCAAATTGAGGGGCGCCTTGCCGTCATCCACCAGGATGAGCGCAGAGGAAGGCTCCCCCGGCACCCAGGGTATGCGCTGGGGAAGATCGTCCGACAGCAGGCAGAAGATCGCGTCGTATTGCAGGGGAATCTGCGCCGGCTTCGGCCAGATGTGCCGCACGGCGACGCGCTGCCGCTGCAATTCCCGGATCAGGAACTCGCCGTTGTCGTCACGCTCGACGATGACGGCGACGGTGAATTCGGCCGGCAGGCCCGCCTGCCGCGGGCGCTCCTCCGCGCTGGCGCGGCTTTCCGGCCGTTGCGTACCGATCCAGCGATCGTGCCCGTAGTCCGCCCTCGACATGTCCGGCATCTTCTCCTCCCGCGCGGGACGGCGCGTTTCTGTTCGCTGCATTCAGCAATTCTCCAGGCAACGGCCGTAGCCGATGAGATAGGGATCGGCCTTCACGCTGGCCTGTGACTGGAAGACGATGTCGAACTGGCCCTGCCGGTTCGCCCGGCCGATGCGCGTCCACACATCCGCATGGCCCCAGACGGGATTGATCGACACGCTTCCCTGCGGCGCCTCGAATTCCGCGCCCATGACGAAGGTGCGCAGCTGCCTGGTGTCGAGGGAATTGGTCTCCTCCAGCGTGCGGGCGAAGAGATTCACCTGAAAATACGAGGCTTCGAGGCACATATTGGTCGGCTCGTCGTCGCCGTAGCGCTTCTGGTAGTGGCTGACGAAACTGCTGTTGCGCGCCGTCTCGATGCCCTGGAAGTAGGATGCGGCCGTATAATGCCCCTCCCCGACATCGTAGCCCATCGCCCGGATCTCCGCCTCGGTCGTGGTGAGGCTGGCGATCGGCACGGTCTTCGGATTGAGGCCGAGATCGTGATAGGCCTGATAGAGGAAGGTGGTGGATTCGCCCACGACCGTCGAAAAGATGACGTCCGGCTGCGCCTGCTTGATCTCGCGCACCAGCGGCACGAATTCGCTGCGGTCGGCCTCCAGGCGAAGATACCGCTCCCCCACGACCGTTCCGCCATTGTTGCGCACCAACTCCCGCATCACGCGGTTGGATTCGCGCGGATAGACATAGTCCGACCCGACGAAGAAGAACCGGTTGCCGAACTGGCTCATCAGCGCCTTGCACAGCTGCACGGAATTCTGGTTCGGTGTCGCGCCCGTATAGATGACGTTCGGCGAGAACTCGAACCCCTCGTAGAGCGTCGGATACCACAGAAGGCCATCCAGCCGCTCGACGACCGGCAGGACCGCCTTGCGGCTCGCCGAGGTGTAGCAGCCGAAGATCGTGCTGACACCATCCTCGACCATCAGGCGCTTGGCATACTGCCCGTAGGACCGGATCTCCGAGCCCGGATCATAGACGATCGGCTCGATCGGGCGCCCGTTGACGCCGCCCCGGTCGTTGATTTCATCGATGGCGATCAGCGTGCCGCGCAGCTGGGTTTCCTCGATGACCGACATGAATCCGGTCTTCGAGAACAGGACCCCGACACGCCATGGCGCGGACGTTCGCTGGTTTCGATTGAGAGCTCCCATTGTCTCGGTTCATCCCTGTATTTGATCCCCTTTTCTTGATCGGCCATCGCCGTGAGGTCTTGTCGCCCCATGGCTTCAGCTTGCCGAAGTGCCGTCCGTCCGCGTTTCCCAGGATGCGCCTGTTTTCGTTCTCCCGCCAGAAAACAAAAAACCTCCCAGCCTCGGAACGATGCGAGGCACAGGAGGCGACATTGCGCTCAGAAGTCCGGCGGCAACCTTGCCGCCCGTCAACGGATTGACGTCCCGTTACGATAAGATCGAGAAATGCGGAATGTCAACATGCGGTTCTTCGCGCTTTTGTGCCGCCGCCATATCGCCTGCCTTTTCGACGCAACACGCCGCAAACCACTGGAAATCGAGGGCGTGCCCGTCTCAGCGGATTTGCCGACCAAGCTCCTCAAGCGAGAGGCGCGGAAGGAAATTACACCACCTTCACATTCAAGTCACTTGAATATAGTTGCGTTTAAGTTTACAAAACGCATGGAAGCAAGCGGATCCAGAGAAATCCGCCTTCCTGGAGGGGCAGCATTTTTCATCGACATTTTCCGGCCGAGAGCCGGCGCCTCTCTGCGTGCCTTTTCGCCAACCAGAGGGAACCTGAACCGTGACGATCAACCGACGTGAATTCATGAAGGCGACCGCCCTCGGCGTCGCCGCGCTTTCGCTACCGAGCCTTGCCAGCCGGGCCGCGGCCGCATCCGGCCCGCTCATCTTCGCGGCGGCAGGCACCGTGACCAGCAGCTGGGACCCGACCTCGCACACGGTCGCCCCGCAGATCACCGCCGAGGGCTTCCTCTTCGGACACCTGACCAAATGCCCGATGAGCGAGGCCAATCCAGGCGAGATCCTGCCGGACCTTGCGACCGAATGGTCCGTCATCGACGAGCACACGCTGGAATACAAGCTGCGCCAGGGCGTCACCTTCCATGACGGCAAGCCCTTCACCGCGGCGGACGTCAAGGCGACCTACGAATATGCCTCCAACCCCGACCGTCCGGCCTCGGCCTGGTATCCGGGGCGCGTGGACGTCGAAGTGATCGACGACCACACGGTGCGGCTGAACACCAGGCAATACGGCTATCCGGCGCTGAATTTCTGGTACGTTTCGAGCTTCCTGCCGATCCTGTCGGCCGCCGACGTCGCCAATCCCGATACGCTCAAGCAAAGGCCGAACGGAACAGGCCCGTTCAAATATGTCGAGACCGTCGGCGACCAGATCAAGTTCGCCGCCTTCGACGATTTCCATGAGGGCAAACCCACCATCGAGGAGATCGTCTGGGCCTATGTGCCCGACGCCAACACCCGCGTGCTCGGCCTCCTCAATGGTCAGTATCACCTGACCGAGCGCCTGGAGCCGGAGCAGTATCTCTCCCTCCAGAAGGAGGCGAGCCTGAAGACGGACCGCTCGCTTTCCAGCGAGAACAAATATCTCCACTTCCGCTGCAACAAGCCGCCCTTCGACGATCCGCGCATCCGGCTGGCGGTCTGCCATGCCATCGACCGTTCCCAGGTCCTTGCCGTGGTCGGGGAGGCCGGACAGGCATCGAACTGCCACATCTCGCCGGTGAAGTTCGGCTTCACCGACGTGAAGGGCTATCCGGAATACGATCCGGAAAAGACGCAGGCGCTTCTCGCCGAGGCCGGTTTCCCGAACGGTGAGGGCCTGCCGGAAATCGAGTACATCACCTCGGTCGGCTTCTATCCGAAGACCCGCGAATATGGCGAGCTCATCACCGCCATGCTGCAGGAACAGGGTTTCCCGGTGAAGCTCACCACCCTTGAGCCGGCCGCCTGGGAGGAACAGCTCTATCGCCGCGCCGACGGCCAGGGCCCCGGTCATATCATCGATGTCGGCTGGATCACCGGCTCGCCCGAACCGGACCTCGTGCTGCGGCCGAACTACCATTCCCAGTTCGCGCTCATCAACGGTGTCAGCGACCCGCAGATCGACGCATCCCTCGACAAGGAACGCGGCGCCACCTCCACGGAGGAACGCCTGAAGATATTGCAGGAAGAGACCCTTCCGCTCATCGCCGGGAAGGCGCCGAGCATCTCGCTCTTCTCCTCGGTCTTCCTGCGCGCGATGAGCGCCAGGCTCGACGGCGTCACGTTCTATCCGAACGGGCCGATCGATCTGTCGAAGGCGACACTGTCCTAGGCCGCCTGCGGGCGATGCGCCGGCACCGCATCGCCCGCTCCCGTTCCCGTATCGCCGGATGACCAAAGATGGCTTTTGCCCTGGAATTCTTCTTGCGGCGCATCAGTCAGGGTGTTCTCATCGTCCTGGCCGTCGCCTTCGTCATTTTCACGCTGCTGCGCATCGCGCCGGGCGATCCGATCCGCATCATCCTCGGGCCGATGGCGACGCCGAGCGCCATGGAGGAAACGGCCGAGCGCCTCGGGCTGCGCGATCCCATTCCGGTGCAGTTCCTGCGCTATCTCGGCGATATCGCCAGGGGCGACTTCGGCAATTCCTTCATCCGCGGCAAGCAGGGCGGCACAACGGGCGGCTCCCAGGACGCTGCCGGCGCGCCGCCCGTCGAGCGCGCCGCCGTCATCGAGCTGATCGCCAAGGCCCTGCCCTATACGCTGCTGCTCGCCGCCTGCGGCTTCCTGCTCGCCTGTCTGGTCTCGATACCGCTCGGCATACTGGCCGGAGTAAGGAACAGCGGCTGGCCCCAGAAGGTCGCCCTCTACCTCTCCTCCTTCTTCGTCTCGCTGCCCAATGTCTGGGTCGGCATCGTGCTGATCTACCTGCTTTCGGCGCGCACCGGCTGGCTGCCCGCCATCGGCTACCAGCATATCGGCTATGTCATCATCCCGGCGATCGTCGTCGCGGTGGAACTCGCGCCGGTGATGATCCGCTCGATCTCTGTGGCGGTCGCGACCAATGTGCAGGACCCGTTCTACGAGATCGGCCAGGTGCGCGGCCTCAGCGCGCGGATCATGCTGTTCCGCCATGTGCTGCGCAACGCGGCCGTGCCGCTGCTCAACAGCTTCGGCGCGCAGATGATCGGTATGCTGCTCGGCGGGCTCTTCGTCGTCGAATATATCTTCAGCTTCCCCGGCATCGGGCTCCTGACCATCAACGCGGTCTTCCAGCGCGACTTCCCCGTGATCCAGACCGTCGCGATCTTCGCCAGCACCGTGCTCGTCTTAATCAACATCGCCGTCGACTTCGCCTCGACGACGATCGACCGGCGCCTGGAGTTCTGAGGGGTATCATGACCATCCTGTCCTCCATCCCGCAGTCCTCCGCCCCGGCCCGGGGCCAGAGCGTCAATGCCCGCATCCTGCGCCTTGCCTGGCGCTCCTCCGAAATGAAGGTGGCGAGCCTGCTCTTCCTTGCGCTCTGCCTGCTGACGCTGCTCGGGCCCTTCGTCATCGACGCCTCCGCCACGAAGATCTCCGTCGCCGACAAGTTCCTGCCCCCCGTCTTCATGGAGGGCGGCAGGCTCCCCTATTTCCTCGGTACCGACCAGCTCGGCCGCGACCTCCTGCTGCGCTCGCTGGTCGGCCTGCGCAACGCCTTCCTGATCGGCATCGTCAGCGTCATGCTGATGTTCGTGCTCGGCTGCGCCATCGGCATCTTCTCCGGCTATCGCGGCGGCTGGACGGATGTCGTCCTGATGCGCATCACCGATATCCAGATGTCCATTCCGGTCATCATCCTCGCCATCACCATTCTCGGCATGTCGCGGCCGAACCCGTTCACCATCGTCGCGGTGCTCGTGCTCTCCGGCTGGCCGATCTACGCCCGCGTCGCGCGCAGCGTGACGCTCGCCGAGCGGCAGAAGGAATATGTGCGCGCCGCGCGCATCATCGGTGCGTCGGACCTTCGCATCATGGTCCGCCATATCGCGCCGTCCATCCTGCCGCCCATCGCCTTCGTCGCGGTCCTCGACGTGGCGCGCATGATGATCTTCGAGGCAATCTTCGGCTTCATCGGCATCGGCATCCAGCCGCCGACGCCGACCTTCGGCACGATCATCTCGGGCGGCACGCAATATCTCCTGAATGCCTGGTGGATCACCATCGTCCCCGGCTGCCTGCTCGCGCTTTCGCTGGGCAGCCTCAACCTCATGGGCGGCGTTCTGGAAAGAAGCCGGAACCTCGTCCTGCAGGGAGCGGCATGATGGCGGCGGAACCTCTCCTGAACGTCGAAAACCTCAGCATCCGCTTCGGTTCGGCCGGTGCTGCACGCCCCCTCATCTCGAACGTCACCTTCGCGGTGAAGCCGAAATCCGTCCTCGGCATCATCGGCGAAAGCGGCGCGGGCAAGACGCTTCTGTCGCGCGCCCTGGTGAACTGGGTGCGCCCGCCGCTTGTGATCACCGCCGGCAGGGTGATCTATCGGGACCGCGACCTTCTCGCCCTGCCGGAGACGGACATGGCGCGCCTGCGCGGCCGCGAGATCGCCTATATCGGCGCCAATCCGACGACGGCGCTCGACCCGACGGTGCCGGTGGGCCACCAGATCGAGGAGAAGCTGCGGACCATCGAGCCGGGCCTTCCCCGCCAGGAGACAAGGAAGCGCGTCGTCGACCTGCTCGATGCCGTGCGCATCCCCTCCGCCCGCTCGCGCTTCGACGAATATCCCTTCCAATTCTCCGGCGGCATGATGCAGCGGGCGATGATCGTCGATGCGCTGATCTCCAACCCGAAGCTGCTGGTCGCCGACAACATCACCCAGCCGCTGGACGTGACCGTTGCCGCGCAGATCCTGCGGCTGCTGCGCGACCTGCAACGGGATTTCGGCACCTCCATCGTCTTCGTCTCCTCCTCCTTCGGCACCATCGTCGACATCGCCGACGAGGTCGTTGTCCTCGACAAGGGGAGCATCGTGGAGGCGCAGGATACCGGCAGGATCCAGAGGAACCCGGTTCACCCCTATACGAAGGATCTCCTCGCCAAGGTCCCCCGCCTCTGGCACGGCGTCGGCAGCATACCCGAGGCCAATGCCGAACCCGTCGTCCTCAGCGTGCGCGATGTCGCCAAGACCTATGCGGTGAAGGATCGCACGTCGCTGTTCCGCAAGAACCGGGTACAGGCGGTGCGGGGCGTCTCCTTCGAAGTCCGGCGCGGCGAAAGCCTCGGGCTCATCGGCGAATCCGGCTGCGGAAAATCCACCCTGTCGCGCCTGCTCTCTTCGCTGGAACCGCCGGATCATGGCGCGATCGAGGTGAACGGCGTCGACGTCGCCACCCTGCGCGGCGCGGCCCTGCTTTCGATGCGGCGGCGGTTCCAGCTCCTTCTGCAGGATCCCTACACGTCCATCCCGTCGCATGTTTCGATCGGTGCGACAATCGCCGAGCCCCTGCGCATCCACCGGCTGGCCTCGGGACGCGGACTGCGGGAACGGGTCTGCGGCGTGATGCAGGACGTCGGCCTGTCGCCCGATCTCTACGACGCCCTGCCCGTCGGCCTCAGCGCGGGCCAGCGGCAGCGCGTCAACATCGCCCGGGCGATGGTTCTCGAACCGAGTGTGCTGATCCTCGACGAGACGCTGTCCGCGCTCGACCAGATCGAGCAGGCCAGGCTTCTCGACCTCTTCGACAGCCTCCAGCGCAAGCATGGCATCACCTATCTCTACATCTCGCACGACCTTGCCATGGTGCGGCGGGCCTGCGCCCGCATCGCGGTGATGTATCTCGGCAAGATCGTCGAGATCGGCGACAACGAGACGATCTTCGGCGAGCCCGCCCATCCCTACACGCGCACGCTTCTGAGTTCGGTGAGCACGGTGGAGGAAAAGCCCTTCCTGCCGAAGGACTACCTGCTCGAAGGCGAGCCGCCGGACCCGATCCACATTCCCGAAGGCTGCTCCTTCCGCAGCCGCTGCCCCTTCGTCATCGAGACCTGTCGAAACGTCGAGCCGCCGCTGTCACCCCGGGCGGGCGGAAGCGCGGCCGCGTGCCATCTCGGCCTCGACCGGCTGCCGGCCCCCTCGATCGCGTTGAAAGCGCACAACGGGTCAGACCTGAAACGAATGGACAGCCTATGACATTCTTCCTCGAACGGGCGTCAGCGTTCTTCGGCGAGCGCGCGGCCGCCCACTGCGTCTGGCGGCACCACCTCCACCGCAACCCCGAAACCGCCTTCGAGGAGCGCGAGACGGCGGCCTTCCTGGCGGCCCGTCTCGACGAGATGGGCCTGCCGGTCAGGCAGGGCCTTGCCGGAACCGGTCTGGTGGCGAGCCTGCGGGGAAAGAGGGCGGGACCGAGCATCGGCTTTCGCGCGGACATGGACGCCCTGCCGCTGAACGAGCAATCGTCCCTGCCCTACCGCTCCGCCCGCCCCGGTGCCACCCATGCCTGCGGGCACGACGGGCATATGGCCATGCTGCTCGCCGCGGCCGACTATCTCTCCCGGCAGGAGGATCTAGCGGGCACGCTGCATTTCATCTTCCAGCCGGCCGAGGAGGCGGCCGGCGGCGGCAGGGTCATGGTCGAGGACGGGCTTTTCGACCATGCGCAATGCGACCTCGTCTTCGGCCTGCACAACTGGCCCTCCCTCGAAACGGGCAGGATCGCGGTGCAGCCGGGGCCGATGATGGCCGCCATGGACCTCTTCACGATCACGGTCAGCGGCGACGGCGTGCATGCGGCCCTGCCGCATCTCGGCACTGATACGATCGTGGCAGCGGGCGCGCTGACGCAGGCGCTGCAGGCCATCGTCAGCCGCGCCATCGATCCGCACCAGCAGCTCGTGCTCTCGATCACCCAGATCCATGGCGGTCATTCCCTGAACGCGCTGCCCGACAGCGTCGCGCTGCGCGGAACCCTGCGCTACTTCGATCCCGGCGTCGCCCGGACGGCGCACCGCCGGATGCACGAGATCGTCGAGGGCGTCGCCCGGACCCATGCCGTGGAGATCGCCCTCAACCTCAAGTCGCAATACCCCGTGACGACGAATGATGCCGACGCCGCCGGCATCATGCTGCGCGCCGCGGAACTCTCGCCCGCCGGCGGGGCGCCGGTCACGCAGTTTCCGCCGAGCATGGCCTCGGAAGACTTCGCCTTCATGCTCGCCGCGCGCAAGGGCGCCTATGCCTGGATCGGCAACGGCCGCCCGACGGCGCTGCACAGCCCGGACTTCGACTTCAACGACGAGATCCTGCCGCTCGGCGCGCACTATTGGGTCGCGCTTGCGCAGGCCTGCCAATCGCAAACCGCATAAACGACCTGACCAGAGGAGAAGAGACATGAGACTTGCGGGCAAGAAAGCCTTGATGATCGGCGCCGCCACCGGCATCGGCAGAGCCGCGGCCATCCAGTTCGCCGACAACGGCGCCGACATCGTCATCGCCGACATTAACCTGCCGGCGGCCGAGGAAACGGTCGCAAGCCTCGCGAAAACGGGCCGTCACGCCTCGGCCATCGCCTGCGACGTCCGCGAGGAGGCGAGCGTGCGCGATGCCGTCGCGGCGGCGGAAAGCCGGATGGACGGGATCGATACGCTCGTCTTCTTCGCCGGGCTGCAGAGGCTCGGCCATGCCGAGCAGTTCTCCACCGCCGACTGGGACGCGGTGTTCGACGTCAATGCCCGCGGCACGTTCCTCGCGACGAAATATGCCGCCCCCGTCATCCGCAAGGCCGGCGGCGGCAGCATCATCACCACCTCCTCGCTGGCGGGCCTTCGCGGCGCACCCGGCATGACGGGCTACGCCGCCGCCAAGGGCGCGGTCATCGCCTATACCGTGGCGCTCGCGCAGGAGCTGGCGCCGGACAATA